>NZ_CP051006.1:6537500-7000000 GCF_014673495.1 Streptomyces griseofuscus | reverse complement strand
CGACGGCGGACGGGCACAAGGTGCCGTTGCTGGCCAATGTGGGCGGTCCCGCGGATGTGCCGGCGGCGGTGGCGGCCGGGGCCGAGGGTGTCGGTCTGTTCCGTACCGAGTTCCTTTTCCTTGACGACAGTGAGCGCGCTCCTTCCGAGGAGAAGCAGATCGCGGCCTACCGGCAGGTGCTGGAGGCGTTCCCCGAGGGCCGGGTGGTCGTACGGGTGCTGGACGCGGGCGCGGACAAGCCGCTGGCCTTCCTGACTCCGGCGGACGAGCCGAACCCGGCGCTGGGCGTGCGGGGGCTGCGGACGCTGCTCGACCATCCGGACGTCCTGCGTACCCAGCTGACCGCGCTGGCGAAGGCCGCCGAGGGGCTGCCGGTCCACCTTGAGGTGATGGCGCCGATGGTGGCGGATCGCGCGGACGCGAGGGCGTTCGCGGACGCCTGTCGTGCGGCGGGGCTGCGGGCGAAGTTCGGGGCCATGGTGGAGATCCCGTCGGCGGCGCTGCGGGCGCGGTCGATCCTCCGGGAGGTCGAGTTCCTGTCGCTTGGCACCAATGACCTCGCGCAGTACACGTTCGCGGCGGACCGGCAGGTCGGCGCGGTGTCGCGGTTGCAGGATCCGTGGCAGCCGGCGCTGCTGGACCTGGTCGCGCTGTCCGCGGAGGCGGCCCGTGCCGAGGGCAAGAGCTGCGGGGTGTGCGGTGAGGCGGCGTCCGATCCGCTGCTGGCCTGTGTGCTGACCGGTCTGGGTGTCACCTCCCTGTCCATGGGTGCGGCGTCGCTGCCCTATGTCAGGGCGACGCTGGCGAAGTTCACGCTGGCGCAGTGTGAGCGGGCCGCGGCCGCGGCGCGGGCCGCGGACAGTGCCGAGGAGGCGCGCAGCGCTGCTCAGGGCGTGCTGTCCGGCGAGTAGCCGACGGGCCGGGCCGCCCGGTGACCGTGTCGGTCGTGTGGTCCAGGGGCGTCCCGCCTTCGGGTGGGGCGCCCCTGGCGCGTTCCGGATGTGTCCTTCGGTGCGTCCTCGGCGTGTCCGGTCAGTGGTGGTGGTCCGGTGCGGTGTTCCCCTCCCCCAGGTCCGGTGGTGCGCAGTAGTCGACGCCGGGTTCCGGCGCGATGAGGTCACCGGAATCGGCGTCGGTGCAGTACGCGTCGAACACCTCGGCCGCGGTGAGCGGTTCGAGGGTGCCGGCGCGCAGCCGCCAGCCGTGGACGCGGTCCGCGGTGCCGGGGGCGCTGGTGCGCAGGACCAGTCCGCCGGGGCTGCGGGTGGCGAGGCCCAGGGCGAGGACGCTGGTGAACTCCAGGGCCTCGGCCTCGTCCAGGCGGGTGGCGCCGTGGGTGTCCTCGTCCCCGTGCAGCACGGAGACGAGGGTCTCGGGTGCGCCCATCACGGTGCACACGAGATGCCGGTCGCCGGGCGGCGCGGTGTCGAGGATGCGGACCACGAGGTCGGAGGCGCGGGTGAAGGCGGCCCGGCCGATGTCCTCGCCGCAGGTGGGGCAGGGGCCGAGGCGGGTCAGCAGGGTGGTGGCGTACTCCCAGGTGGCCCGGCGTACGGCCGCGTCGACGAGGGTGGGGACGAGCGCGGCGAGCGGGCCGCCGTCGTAAGGGACGGTGGGGCCGGTGCCGGCGAGTTCCGCGGTGAAGCGGGTGCGGGTGGCGGGCAGGTCGGGGTCCAGGCCGGTCTCGGCGCAGTAGGCGGCGTAGTCCTCGGGGTCGAACAGGGCGAGGGTGGTGTGACCGCCGTGCGCGGCGCGGTCCTTCAGGACGTCCTCGACCTGGCGGAGGTAGGTCGGGTGGTCGTCGAAGGTGAAGCTGCGGTAGCGCCGCATGGCGCGGAAGTCGTGTTCGTCGGCGAGCAGGCCGATGGTGCCGGCGATCTCGCGGCGCAGGACGCTGCGCATGGTCCGGTGGTCGGTGTGCGCCATGTTTCCCCCATGTGTGCGCGGTCGATCAATGCTCACTCACCGTAACCTTCGGCACTGACAATGCCCGGTGCGACCACTCTGACCTGCGGCTTTCCCGGGCAGGAGGCGGCCCCGGGCTCACCGTCACACTCGGTGGGGCCGGGGCCGTCCGCACACGGGGGCGGGTGTCAGCCGCGTTTGCGGGCCAGTTCCTCGTAGAAGGCGAGCAGCGTGAGGTCGTCGATGGAGCCGGGGTTGACCGCCTTCTCCAGCGGGGTGCCCTGGAGGAGGCGCTTGACCGGGACCTCGATGCGCTTGCCGGTGAGGGTGTGCGGGACGCCGGGCACCTCGATGATCTCGTCGGGGACATGGCGCGGCGAGAGGTGTTCGCGGATGGCCCGCTTGACCTTGTCGAGGAGCGTGTCGTCCAGGCTGGCGCCCGGGGCGAGGTGCACGAAGAGCGGCATCCAGTAGCCGCCGTCGGGCTGTTCGATGCCGATGACCAGGGATTCCTTGATCTCGGGCAGGCGCTCGACCACCTCGTAGATGTCGGCGGAGCCCATGCGGACGCCCTGCCGGTTGAGGGTGGAGTCGGAGCGGCCGTGGATGATCACGGTGCCGCGCCCGGTGAGGGTGATCCAGTCGCCGTGGCGCCAGACGCCGGGGTAGGTGTCGAAGTAGCTGTCGTGGTACCGGCTGCCGTCGGGGTCGTTCCAGAAGCGGATCGGCATGGACGGCATGGGCTGGGTGACGACGAGTTCGCCCACCTCGTCCACGAGGGGCTCGCCCGCGGGGTCCCAGGCCTGGAGGTCGGTGCCGAGGGCGGGGGCCTGGAGTTCGCCGGTGTACACGGGCAGGGTGGGCACGCCGCCCGCGAAGCAGGAGCAGACGTCGGTGCCGCCGCTGACGGAGGCGATCCAGAGGTCCTCGCCGACCTCGTCGTGCAGCCAGCGGAAGCCGTCGGGCGGCAGCGGGGAGCCGGTGGTGGCGACGCACTTGACGGCGGAGATGTCGTAGTCGCGCGACGGATGGACGCCGGCCTTGCGGCAGGCCATGACGTAGGCGGCGGAGGTGCCGTAGAGGGTGGCTCCGGTGCGTTCGGCGACCTTCCACTGGGCGCCGGTGTCGGGGTAGCCGGGGCTGCCGTCGTACAGGACGATCGTCGTACCCGTGAGCAGGCCGGAGACGAGGAAGTTCCACATCATCCAGCCGGTCGAGGTGTACCAGAAGAAGCGGTCCTCGGGGCCGAGGTCGCAGTGCAGGCCCAGCTGCTTGAGGTGTTCGACCAGGATGCCGCCCTGGGACTGGACGATGGCCTTGGGCAGGCCGGTCGTACCGGAGGAGTAGAGCACCCACAGCGGGTGGTCGAAGGGGACCTGTTCGAAGACGGGAGCGGTGTCGCCGGAGGCCACGGCGGACCATTCGAGGGCGCCCTCGGGTGCCTCGGTGCCGAGCAGCGGGATGTGCACGACGGCCCGCAGGGTGGGCAGTTCGCGGCGCAGTTCGGCGACGGTCTCGCGGCGGTCGTGCTCCTTGCCGCCGTAGCGGTAGCCGTCGACGGTGAACAGGACGACGGGTTCGACCTGCTGGAAGCGGTCGAGGACGGAGCGGGCGCCGAAGTCGGGGGCGCAGGAGGTCCATACGGCGCCGACGGAAGCGGTGGCCAGGAGGGCGGCGACGGCCTGCGGGATGTTGGGCAGGTAGCCGCTGACGCGGTCGCCGGGGCGTACGCCGAGGGCGCGCAGCTCGGCGGCGAGCGAGCCGACCTGGCCGCGCAGTTCGGCCCAGGTGACGGGGCGCGGCTCGTGGGTCTCGTCCACGTACAGCAGCGCGGGCTCGTCGGGGCGGTCCTCGGCCGCGCGCAGGGCGTGTTCGGCGTAGTTGAGGGTGGCGCCGGGGAACCACTGGGCGCCGGGCATCGCGCGGGCGCCGAGGACCTGGGTGTACGGGGTGGAGAAGCGAATGTCGAACCACTCGGTGACGGCCTTCCAGAAGGCGTCCAGATGGTCGACGGACCAGCGGTGCAGTGCGGCGTAGCCGCCGTCGGCCGGAGCCCCGTGATGGGCGGCGGCCCACGCCTGGAACGCGGTGATGCGTGCCTGGGCGATCCGCGCGGGATCGGGCTGCCAGAGCGGCTGGGGGTTCGCGGTCGACATGGGGCGGCTCCCGGACTGTACGCGTCGTGTGCGTCGGTCCGCGCACGGCTGGGTGTGCGCGTGACGCGGCTGACAGGGACGATGCCATGTGATCGACTTCCGCACCAGGGTGAGCTTCATATCATCCGGCTGGCGAAACTCATCCGGCTGGTGAAACGGCGGGTCGGGCAGAGGTGAACGGAAATTGAACGGCACGCGCGCGGGGGCCGCTCGGTGGCAGGGTGAGCAGCATGGACGGTCGTGACCTGGTGCGTTCGGTGCGTGTGATCGGTTCGGGACGAGCTGCGAGGGGGGTGCGGGCGGCGTGGCGCAGACGGCGGATCGACGCCGCCGGGCTGCCCCGGCGGGGGCCGGAGCGGGCGCGGGTGCCCGGGCAGGTGGAGCGTGCCGAACCGGGGCCCGGCGGTGGGGTGATCCGGTTCAGCCGGTCGGAGCTGCGGATCATGGTCGCGGTGAACGGCGCGGTGTTCTGGGGCTGGGACGGGGCAACGCCGGGGCCGTCGTACGCGTTGGCGGGGAGCGGGCCCGAGCCGGATCCGCGGGCGGTCCTGGAGCCGGACAAGGACGGCGGCTGGCGGGTGGTGGCCGAGCGGGTGACGGTCGTCGTCTCGCGGCACGGCGCGGTGGAGGTGTGCACGCCGGGTGGTGTGGTGCTGCGCCGGGAGCTGCCGCCGCGCTGGTGGGAGCCGGTCGAGGGGGGCGTCGGGCGGTGGATGCAGCGTGCGGAGGTGGCGGCGGACGCGCGGTTCTTCGGGCTCGGCGGGCGCGCGTCCGGGCCGCGGCTGCGGGACGGGTCGTACCGGCTGTGGAACACCGATCCCGGCGGTTCGTTCGCACCGGGTGACGATCCGCTGTATCTGACCATGCCGGTGCAGCTGGTGGTGGCGGACGCGGGGACGCATCTGATGTTCTACGACACCACGTGGGACGGCACGGTGGTGCTGCGCGAGGGCGAGGAGGGCGCGGGCTCCGGGCACGACCGGGCGGGGCGCTGCGAGCTGCGGATGGACGGCGGGCCGCTGCGCTGCTGGGTGATGGTGGGGCCGCCGGCGCGGGTGCTGCTCACCTGGGCCTCGCTGACGGGGGCGCCCGCGCTGCCGCCGGCCTGGGCGCTCGGTCATCAGCACGCGCGGTGGGGGTTCGGCAGCGAGCAGGAGGTGCGCCGGATCGTCGCGGGCTATCAGGAGCGCGGGCTGCCGCTGGACGCCGTTCATCTGGACATCGACCACTACGACGACCACCGGGTCTTCACCGTGGACCGGGAGCGGTTCCCGAAGCTGCCGGTGCTCGCGGAGGAGCTGCGGCGGGACGGGATCCGGCTGGTCTCGGTCGTGGATCCGGCGGTGAAGGCGGCGCCGGGGGACCCGGTGTACGACGGCGGCATGGCGGTGGACGCGTTCGTGCGGGATGCCTCGGGGCGGCCGGTGCGGGGGGTGGTGTGGGCCGGCGAGTCGGTGTACCCGGACTTCACGCATCCGCGGGTGCGTCAGTGGTGGGGCGGACTGTACGAGGAGCGTCTTGAGCAGGGGTTCGCCGGGTTCTGGCATGACATGAACGAGCCGGTGTCCTTCAACGCCTTCGGCGAGCCGACGCTGCCGCGCTCGGCCAGGCACGCGCTGGAGGGGCGCGGCGGGGACCATCGCGAGGCGCACAACGTGTACGGGCTGTGCATGGCGCGCGCGGGGTACGAGGGGCTGCGCGAACTGGCGCCCCAGGAGCGGCCGTTCCTGTTCACGCGGTCGGGCTGGGCGGGGATGCAGCGGTACGGCGGCACATGGTCGGGCGATGTGGCGACGGGCTGGCCCGGGTTGCGGGCCTCGCTGTCGCTGGTGCTGGGGCTCGGGCTGTGCGGGGTGCCGTACTCGGGCCCGGATGTCGGTGGCTTCGACGGCAGTCCGTCACCGGAGTTGTATCTGCGGTGGTTCCAACTCGGCGCGTATCTCCCGCTGTTCCGCACGCACGCGAGTACCCGGGCCGGGCGGCGTGAGCCGTGGGAGTTCGGGTCGGAGGTGCTGGAGCACGCGCGGGCGGCACTGCTCGAACGCCGGCGGCTGCTGCCGTACTTCGTGACGCTCTCCCATCTGGCCCGGCGCACCGGCGGGCCCTATGTGCGGCCGGTGTGGTGGAACGCACCGGAGGACCGGGCCCTGCGCGACTGCGAGGACACGTTTCTGCTGGGCGACAGTCTGCTGGTGGCGCCGGTGCTGGAGGCGGGCGCGGACCGGCGCGTGGTGCGGCTGCCGCGGGGGCGCTGGTACGAGACCACGACGGAACGGGCCTACGAGGGCCCCGGCCAGGTCCTGGTGGACGCGCCGCTTTCCCGGATACCGGTGTTCGCACGGGCGGGCGCGGTGCTGCCGGTGCGCGGCGACACCGGCCTGGAACTGGAGACCTGGGCCCCGGCGCCCGGCCGGACCGGCGGCGGCCTGGTGATACGGGACGCGGGCGACGGCTGGGACGTACCGGAGATGGAACGCTATGTGTCCCGCCGCCAGGGCGGGAGAGTGGCGGTCACCCGGGAGGGCGAGGACGGGGTGAGCGAGCCGGAGTGGCCGGTGCGGGTACGGGGACTTCGGTGAGCCGGGCTCGGCTCGCGGGTCCGCATCGCCGGTGGGGGCGCTCACGCCTGGCGGTCGTACGGTGATCTGCCGAGCGCCTCGCAGACGAACTCGCCCGCGGCGAGCCGCACATCGTCCGTGATGCCGCTCTGGCCGAGCTGCTGTGCGGCGGCCTGTGCCCGGGCGTCGACCTCGGGGGTGAAGCAGTGGGGGTTCTGGAGGACGGCGTCGGCCACCGCCCGCGCCTTGAGGAGCCGCTGCGCGTCATCCGTATGCAGCTCCCTGCTTCGTCCACTCGTCGACGAGGACTTCCGCCGCGGGTCGGGACGCGGCACACGACGGGGCCGCCGAACCGTGGGTCCGTACTCCCTCCTCGTACTCCCCGGCTGCCGGCAGAACGGCCCCGACCGCGGCCAGGGTGACGTCCAATGTCTTCCCACGAAGCCTCACGGTATGGCCAACGCCCCTTTGCGGTAAGGGGCGTTGCCACTGAGCAGCCGGGCGGGGGTCAGATGTAGCGGCCCTCGAAGAATGCTCGGACCGCGACGCTGTGGAGGGGGAAGGCGAGGTCCTCGGGACGGCGCAGGAGGTGCCAGCCCTCCGTCTCGGGGGTGGGGGCGGGCGGCGGGAGGACGTCGGCGGGGCGTTCGGGGAGGAGGCCGAACAGGAGGAGATGCCCGTCGGGGGAGCTCATGGCGTCGACGAGGCGGACGTCGCGGGCGGCGGCGTCGATGCCGGTCTCCTCCTTGAGTTCGCGGACGACGGCCTGCTTCCAGTCCTCGCGGTCGTCCACGTAGCCGCCGGGCAGGGCCGTGCCGCCGCGGGCGGGGGCGATGGTGCGGGTGATGACGACCAGGGCGGTGCCCTCGGTGTCGTACACGGGCTGGAGCGCGATCGCCACGGGCAGCGGGTTGCGGTAGGCGACCGTGCCGCAGGACGGGCAGGTGCGCGGCCAGCCGGTGACGCCCTCTCCATAGGGCACCCCGCAGGCGGAACAGTGCGATCCCGGTGCGGAGTTGGCGATGGGTTGCTGATTCTCGGACACGCGCGGACTGTATCCGATCACGGGAACGACGTCTTCCGTAAGTGGTGTTGTCCGGTACGGACACGCTCTGCCCATTTCCCGTCGGACGTGCCAGACTCCTGACGTGTCGTCAGATATACCGGATCCGCTGTGACGGGAGGGGTTTTGCCGCACACCAGGACACCCGTGATCACCGGCTGGTTCACCGGCGAGGGCGACGGTTTCCGTCTCCTCGGCACCCGCTGCGCGTCCTGCGCCTCGGTCTTCTTCCCGCGCGAGGACGTCCACTGCCGCAATCCGCACTGCGCGGGCGGCACCCTGGAGGAGACCCCGCTGTCCCGGACGGGACGCGTCTGGTCGTACACCGACACCCGGTACCGCCCGCCGTCCCCCTATGTGAGCGATGCCGAACTCCCCTGGGAGCCGTACGCGTTGATCGCGGTGGAGCTGGCGGCCGAGCGGATCGTGGTGCTGGGACAGGCGGCCCCCGGGATCACCGTCGCCGATCTCGCGGTGGGGATGGAGGCGGAGGCCGTCGAAGGCGTGCTCCACGGCGTCGGCGAGACGGAGACGACGGCGACGTGGAACTGGCGGCCGACGGGGGCGATGTCATGACGGGAGACGTCGCCGTGCTCGGCGCGGGCATGCACCCCTGGGGCAAGTGGGGGCGCGGCTTCGTGGAGTACGGCGCGGCGGCGGCCCGCGCGGCACTCGCGGACGCCGGTGTCGACTGGCGGGACGTGGGCTCCGTCGTCGGCGCGGACACGGTGCGGGGCGGCTACCCGGGGTTCGTGGCGGGGGCGTCGTACGCCAGGGCGCTGGGCTGGCAGGGCGCCCGGGTCACCAGTGTGTACGCGGCCTGCGCGTCGGGGGCGCAGGCGATCGCCGCGGCGCGGGCGCAGATCCTCGCCCGCCTCGCCGACGTGGTGCTCGTGGTGGGCGCGGACGCGGCGCCCAAGGGCTTCTTCCGGCCGGCGGGCGGCGACCGGCCCGACGACCCCGACTGGCTCCGCTTCCGGCTGCTGGGCGCCACCAACCCGGCGTACTTCGGGCTGTACGCGCGCCGGCGGATGGCGGTGCACGGCGACACACCGGAGGACTTCGCGCTGGTCAAGGTGAAGAACGCCGCGATGGGGGCGCTGAATCCGTACGCCCGCTACCGCAAGCGGGTCACCGCCGAGGAGGTCGCCGCCTCCGCGGTGGTCGCCGATCCGCTGCGGCTGCTGGACATCTGCGCCACCTCCGACGGCGGCGCCGCCCTGGTGCTGTCCTCCATGGAGTTCGCCCGCCGGCACGGCGCCGCGCGGCCGGTGCGGATCCGCGCGGTCTCCACGGTGACGCCCCGCTTCCCGAACCCGGTGCTCGACCTGCCGGACATCGCCACCGACCCGGCGGTCGCGGCGCGGCCTCCGGAGGAGACCTTCCGCGCCTCCATCGCCCGCGCCGCCTACGAGGAGGCCGGCCTCGGCCCCGGGGACCTGGATCTGGCCGAGGTGTACGACCTGTCCACCGCGCTGGAGTTGCAGTGGTACGAGGATCTGGGGCTGTGCGGCGCGGGCGAGGGGGCGAAGCTGCTGCGGGAGGGCGTGACGGCACCGGGCGGCCGGACACCGGTCAACGCCAGCGGCGGGCTCGCCTCCTTCGGTGAGGCCGTCCCGGCCCAGGCCATCGCCCAGGTCTGCGAGCTGACCTGGCAGTTGCGGGGCGCGGCGGGCGAGCGGCAGATCGAGGGTGCGCGAGTGGGCGTCACCGCCAATCAGGGGCTGTTCGGGCATGGTTCGTCGGTGGTGGCGGTGCGGTGAGGGGCGGCCAGTGGGGCGTCCAAGGGGCGTTCATTGGGCATACAGGTCGATTGTCACGCTGTGCGATCGTCCCGGAATCCTGTGTGAACGTCTCATGAACTGACCCTGGGTGCCCACGCGCGGCGCCATCATGCTGCCGTGCACTCCTGGACGGACTCTCTCCGCTTCGCCTTCCAGCCGCTGGTGAACCTGAGGACGGGCGCGGTCGCCGCGCTGGAGGCGTTCGCCCGCCCGGAGACCGGCGACATCCTGGCCGAGGCCCGCCGTGACCCGGAACTGGACGGCGCGCTGGTCGTGTTGGCGCTGCGCTCGGCCATGCGCAGGGAGCGGCTGCTGCCGCTGCATGTGAACGTGTTCGCGGGCACCCTCGCCGACCTCGGGGGTCTCACCCCGCTGCATGACGCGGTGCGGGCGGAGGGGCGGGGGCCCTGGGAGGTGACGCTGGACGTCGTACCGCCGTACACGCATGTGCCGCACCGGGCGCTGCTGGAGGCGGTGGCCGCGCTGCGGGAGCAGGGGTTCCGGATCAGCGCGGACGGGGTCGGGGACGGCGATGTGCCGCTGCGGCTGCTCACCGACCTCTCCCCCGATCTGGTCAAGCTGGACGCCTCGCTGCTGGCCAGGCCCGCCGCGGTACGGGCGATGCGGACCCTGTGCGAGGAGCTGGACGCCCTGGTCGCCGTGGAGGGGGTGGAGACCGAGGGGCAGTACGCGGCGGCGGTGTCGGCGGGGGCGCAGCTGGCTCAGGGCGAGCTGTTCGCGCCGCCCGCCCGGATCCCGGTGGCGGACGTCTATGTGCCGTCCTTCTCCCCCGCCGCCCCGGTCGTGCCCAGGACCGGGCCGTCGGTACGGGAGTTCGTGCGCCCGGCCGCCGTGCTGCCGGTGACGGCCTCGGCCGGGCAGGTGCGGGCCCTGCTGACCGGTTCGCCGGACGTCTCCGGGGTGCTGCTGGTGGACCAGGCGGGCAGACCCGTGCGGTCGGTGCACCGCTCGCGCTTCCTGCTGTCGATGTCCGGCCGCTACGGGCACGCCCTGTACGCCGACCGTCCCGCCGCGCGGCTCGGGGACGCACCGCGCACGGTCGGGATGGACGCCACCGCCTGGGAGGTGCTGGACGTGGTGGCGATCGGCGGCCGGGACCGGACCAGCGACGATGTGGCGGTGCTGGACGCGCACGGGCGGTGCGTGGGTGTCGTACGGCTCGCGGACCTGGTGCGGGCGCTGGCCGAGAGCCGGGTGGAGGAGGCGGCCGGGCTCAATCCGCTGACCCGGTTGCCGGGTTCGGACGCGATCACCGGTGAGGTGGACCGGCGGATCGCGGACGGGCGGCCGTTCGCGCTGAGCTGGCTGGACATCGACCACTTCAAGAAGGTGAACGACGGTGCCGGTTTCGCCGCGGGCGACGAGCTGATCCGCTCGGTGGGGCGGGTGCTGACACAGGCGATCGCCGGGCAGGGGCGGGTGGGGCACATCGGCGGGGACGACTTCCTGGTGCTGGCCGACGAGGAGACGCTCGGCCCGCTGGCCGCGGCGGTGCTGGACGCCCCCTGGTCGGCGGGTGGGCGGCCGGTCACGCTGTCGCTGGCGACCGTGGTGTGCGGGCCGGGCAGCGTGCACGACCACCGTCAGGCCGCCGCCCAGCTCGCCCCGCTGAAGCAGGCGGCCAAGGCGCTCGGCGGGGCGAGCTGGGTACTCGGCCGCGCGGGCCTGACCGGACATGAGGTACGGCGGGGTGGCGGGGCGGTGACCCCGGTACGGGCGGCCGCCGCCGAGCCTCAGTGGTGAACGGCCCCCATATGTAAGTGACTTGAGACCTGTTCCCCTCAGCTGCCCACCGGCTGGCGGTGGTCGGCCGTGTAGCGCATGGCGTGTTCGATGAGGTCGATGAGGACGTCCTTGGCCGATTGCCGGTCGCGGGCGTCGCACAGCACCACGGGCACCCCGGGGTCCAGATCGAGCGCCTGGCGGACCGAGTCGGAGGGGTAACGGGCGGCGCCGTCGAAGCAGTTGACGGCGACCAGGAAGGGGATGGAGCGCCGCTCGAAGTAGTCGACGGCGGCGAAGGAGTCCTCCAGACGGCGGGTGTCGGCGAGTACCACGGCGCCGAGCGCGCCCTCGGACAGCTCGTCCCACATGAACCAGAACCGCTCCTGCCCGGGCGTGCCGAACAAGTACAGGACCAGGTCCTCGCGCAGGGTGATCCGGCCGAAGTCCATGGCCACGGTGGTGGTGTTCTTGGCCTCCACCCCGCTGGTGTCGTCGACCGGGCGCCCGGCCTCGGTGAGCTGCTCCTCGGTGCGCAGCGGGCGGATCTCGCTGATCGCGCCGACCAGGGTGGTCTTGCCCACGCCGAAGCCGCCCGCCACCAGGATCTTGAGCGTGACGGGCTCGACCGGGAAATTGCCGTGCTCAGAACGCCCGAGGACCATCGTTCACTTCTCCTGCTTGCTGGGGTTCGGGCGACGGCCGGCCGTAGCCGCCGCCACCGGGGGTTTTGATGACC
The DNA here is from genome assembly GCF_014673495.1 of Streptomyces griseofuscus. Classification (GTDB taxonomy): domain Bacteria; phylum Actinomycetota; class Actinomycetes; order Streptomycetales; family Streptomycetaceae; genus Streptomyces; species Streptomyces murinus. The sequence goes on along the minus strand of NZ_CP051006.1, from coordinate 6,988,052 downwards.
AGTACGTCGCCGGGGCCGACCTCGGTGGAACCGCTGCCGCCGAGATCGGTGACACCGCCGTCGGCCCGTTCGACCCGGTTGGTGCCGAGCGCTCCGGGGGCGCCGCCCGCCATGCCGTACGGGGGCACTCGGCGGTGCTGGGAGAGGGTGGAGACGGTCATGGGCTCCAGGAACCGGATGCGGCGCACCGCGCCGTCGCCGCCGCGCCAGGTGCCGGCGCCGCCGCTCCCGTGCCGTACGGCGAACTCCTCCAGGCGGACGGGCAGTCGCCACTCCAGGATCTCGGGGTCGGTGAGCCGGGAGTTGGTCATATGGGTCTGTACGACATCGGCCCCGGGGAAGCCGTCGCCCGCGCCGGAGCCGGACGCGACGGTCTCGTAGTACTGGTGGCGTTCGTTGCCGAAGGTGACGTTGTTCATCGTGCCGGAGCCCTCGGCCTGGACGCCGAGCGCCGCGTACAGGGCGCCGGTGATGGCCTGGGAGGTCTCCACGTTGCCCGCGACGACGGCGGCCGGGGGCTTCGGCGCGAGCAGGGAGCCGGGCGGTACGACGATGTCCAGGGGACGCAGGCAGCCGTCATTGAGCGGGATGTCGTCGGCCACCAGGGTGCGGAAGACGTACAGGACGGCCGCGTTGACGACGGCGAAGGGGGCGTTGAAGTTGGTGGGGAGCTGCCCGGAGGTGCCGGTGAAGTCGATGGTGGCCCGGCGCTCGGCCCGCTCGACCCGGACCCGGACGTGGATGACGGCGCCCGCGTCGGTCTCGTAGGCGTACTCGCCGTCGTCCAGGGCGTCGATGACGCGGCGGACCGCTTCCTCGGCGTTGTCCTGGACGTGCCGCATATAGGCCTGTACGACATCGAGGCCGAACTCGCCGATCATGCGGCGGACTTCGTCGACGCCCTTCTGGTTGGCGGCGATCTGGGCGCGCAGGTCGGCGAGGTTGGTGCGGGGGTTGCGGGAGGGGTGGCGGGCCTCGGTGAGCAGACGCCGGGTCTCCTCCTCGCGGAAGCGGCCGCCCTCGGCGAGCGGCCAGTTGTCGAACAGGACGCCCTCCTCCTCGATGGTGCGGCTGTGGGCGGGCATGGAGCCGGGGGCGATGCCGCCGATCTCGGCGTGGTGGCCGCGGGAGGCGACGTAGAAGAGGAGCCGGGGCCGCCGGGTCTCCGGGGCCGCCGGAGCACCGGCGTCGGGGGTCTCCGTGTCGAACACCGGGGTGATCACGGTGACATCGGGCAGATGGGTGCCGCCGTGGTACGGGTCGTTGACGGCGTAGGTGTCGCCCGGCCGCATGGAGTCGCCCCGGCGGCGGATGACCTCCTTGACGCTCGTGCCCATGGAGCCCAGGTGGACGGGGATGTGGGGGGCGTTGGCCACCAGGTTGCCGTCCGGGTCGAACAGGGCGCAGGAGAAGTCCAGGCGTTCCTTGATGTTGACGGACTGGGCGGTGGACTCCAGCCGGGCGCCCATCTGTTCGGCGATCGACATGAAGAGGTTGTTGAAGACCTCAAGGAGAACCGGATCGGCTTCCGTGCTCGGCCGGGAACCCCGGGTGACCGCGGTGCGTTCCATGAGCAGATGTCCGTCGTCGGTGGCCGCGGCCCGCCAGCCGTCGTCCACCACGGTCGTCGCGCCGGCCTCGGTGATGATCGCCGGGCCGGTGACGGTCTCGCCGGGAGGAAGGGCCTCGCGGCGGTGCAGGGGTACGTCGCGCCAGGAGCCGCCGGTGTGCAGGCGGACGGTCTCGGGTGCGGCGGGCCGTCCCTCGTACGGGGCGAGGGCGGTCAGATCGGGGGGTGGGGTGATGCCGGTGGCCTCGACGGAGAGGGCTTCCACGACGATCGGGCGGTCGAGGGTGAAGGAGTAGGTGGCGCGATGGCGCTGCTCGAACGCGCCGCGCATGGCGTCGGGTTCGGCCAGTCCGACGGTGAGCGCGGTGTCGGTGCCGTCGTAGCGGAGCTGGGCGCGGTGGGTGACCCGGACGCGGTCCTCGGGGATGTCCTCGGCCGTGAGTTCGGCGCGGGCGGCGGCCTCCAGGTCGGCGGCGGCCGCGCGGATGCCGGGCATGGCGGCCGGCTCCAGGGGCGCCTCGACGGACTGTTCGCGCATGGCGGTGGTGTCGGCGAGGCCGATGCCGAGCGCGGAGAGGACCCCGGCCATGGGGGGTACGAGCACGGTGCGGATGCCGAGCGACTCGGCGACCCGGCAGGCGTGCTGACCGCCCGCGCCGCCGAAGGTGGTCAGCGCGTAGCGGGTCACGTCGTGGCCCTGCTGGACGGAGATCCGCTTGATCGCGTTGGCGATGTTGGCGACGGCGATGTCCAGATAGCCCTCGGCCACCTGTTCGGGGGTGCGGTCGTCCCCGGTGGCCCGGTGGATCTCGCGGGCGAGTGCGGTGAACCGGTCGGTGACGAGCCCAGCGTCCAGTCGCTGGTCGCCGTCGGGCCCGAACACGGCCGGGAAGTGGGCGGGTTGGATCCGGCCGAGCATCACATTGGCGTCGGTGACGGTGAGCGGGCCGCCGGCCCGGTAGCAGGCGGGGCCGGGGGTGGCACCCGCCGAATCGGGGCCCACGCGGTAGCGGGAGCCGTCGAAGTGGAGCACGGAGCCGCCGCCCGCGGCCACGGTGTGGATGTCGAGCATCGGGGCGCGCAGCCGTACGCCCGCGACCTGGGTGTCGAAGACCCGCTCATAGGCACCGGCGAAGTGCGAGACATCGGTGGAGGTGCCGCCCATGTCGAAGCCGATGACCCGGTCGAAGCCCGCGCGCTGGGACATCCGGGCCATGCCGACGATGCCCCCGGCCGGTCCGGACAGGATGGCGTCCTTGCCGCGGAACTGCCCCGCCTCGGTGAGGCCGCCGTTGGACTGCATGAACATCAGCCGCACCCCGCGCAGTTCGTCGGCCACCTGGCGGACGTGGCGGTGCAGCACCGGTGAGAGGTAGGCGTCGGCCACGGCGGTGTCGCCGCGCGGGACCAGCTTCATCAGCGGACTGACCTCGCTGGACAGGGAGATCTGCGGGAAGCCGGTGCGGGCCGCGAGGTCACCGATGGCGCGTTCGTGGGCGGGGTGCAGATGGCTGTGCAGGCAGACGACGGCGACGGCGCGGATCCCGTCGTCGTACGCCTCTTGGAGCGCGGGCGCGAGCGCGTCCAGGTCGGGGGCGCGCAGCACGGTGCCGTCGGCGGCGATGCGTTCGTCGGCCTCGATCACCCGGGTGTAGAGCGCCTCGGGCAGCTCGATACGGCGGGCGAAGATGCGCGGCCGGTTCTGGTAGGCGATGCGCAGGGCGTCGCGGAAGCCGCGGGTGATGACCAGGAGGGTGGGTTCGCCGGCGCGCTCCAGGAGGGCGTTGGTGGCGACGGTGGTGCCCATGCGGACGGCCTCGACGGGCTCCGGGGAGTCGCCGAGGAGGGCGCGGATGCCGGTGACGGCGGCGTCGGGGGTGGGGCGGTGGCCTGCGCCCTGAATGCCGGGAGCGTCGCCCCGGGTGGCGGGGGCGGTGTCCGGGCCGGGCTCGGGGTGGGGGCGGGCCGGGTTGTCGGAGAGCACCTTGTGCGTGAGCAGGCGGCCGTCCGGGCGACGCGCGACGATATCGGTGAAGGTGCCGCCTCGGTCGACCCAGAACTGCCAGCCTGTCACGTCAGTACTCCGCTTCCGCGCCGGTCACAGTGCCCGCAGGCCGTTGATCACGTCGCGCAGAATACTCTCGTCCGGCAGCTCGGCCGGGGGCACCGGCCGGGTGACATGGACGAGTTCCGCGTGCACGAGGTCGCCGACGAGAACCCGCACGACGCCGATGGGCAGGTCGAGTTCCGCGGCCAGCTCGGCGACCGACTGCGGGGCGCTGCGGCACAGGCCCACGATGTCCACGTGCTCGGGGGAGAGCGTCGGATCCGTCTCCGGGTCCCCGGCCGCGGGCTCCGTGACGACCACCGCGATCAGATCGAGGCGGTGCTGGGCCGTACTGGTGGTACGGCCGCGCGTCATGGCGTACGGACGGACGACCGGTCCGGCGTCGTCGTCGAACCAGTGGCTGCTCACCTGACCGTCTTCGCTCATGTCATCCCACTACCCGCCCGCGGGCAGGCCCGTGCGCGGGGCGGTGCCCAGGTGCACACCCACCCGCTTGACCAGGAGCGTCATCTCGTAGGCGACCTGGCCGACATCGGAGTCGGCGTCGGACAGGACGGCCAGACAGCTGCCGTCGCCCGCGGCGGAGACGAACAGGAAGGCGTCGTCCAGCTCGACGACCGTCTGACGGACGCCGCCCGCGTCGAAGTGGCGGCCCACGCCCTTGGCGAGGCTGTGGAAGCCGGATGCCACGGCGGCCAGGTGCTCGCCGTCCTCCCTGGTCAGGTCCTTGGACACGCCGGTGGCCAGTCCGTCGCCGGAGAGGATGACGGCCTTGCGGATGCTGGCGACGCGGTCGACCAGGTCGTCCAGGAGCCAGTTCAGCTCCCCGTTGCCCGTCGCCGTGTGGTCGGTCGCCTTCGGTGCGGTCATCGACCGTCCCCCTTAGTGGTTCCTTGTGCTGTGTCGGTGCGGGCAGTCTCGCCCGTGGCATTCTCCTCCCGGCCGCGCTGCCAGCCGCGCTGGAGCGAGGCCATCCGGCTGCGGACCTCGTCGGCGTCCCGGTCGGTGGGCGCGTCGCCGCGCCCGGGTCGCCGTTCGGGGTCCTGCCTGAGCTGAGGGGCGAGACTGGCCTGCCGCACCCGGCGGGGCAGGGCGCTGTCGCCGGCTTCGGCGGCGCCGTCGCCTTCGCGGGGTGCGCGGGCGGGGCCGCCGGGGATACCCGGGCCGCCGGGGGCGCTCGCCGCGGGGCGGGTGCGCCGGGGCAGCGAGGGGATGCCGGGGCGGGCGGCCGTACCGGGGCCGTCGGCCGGTGCCGTCCCGGCCTCCCCGAGGCGGTCGGCCGGTTCCGCCGGGCGCGGGGCGGTGATCGCCCGGCGCGGCAGGGCCACCGGCCCGCCCCGGTGCGGCTCGCGGTCGGCGCGCTGCGCCTCGCGATCGGTGCCGTGGGTGTCCAGGTCGGCGCCGTACGCGTCCTCGGCGGTGCCGGACGCGTCCGTGTCGGAGCCGTACGACTCCCCGGTCGCGCGGTCGGCCGGGTCCGTCGGGTTGCGACGGCCGGGCTCGGAGCGGTGGGCGCGCTGATCGGTGACCGGTTTGCCGTGCGAGCTGACCAGCTTGGGCGGCTGGCGGCGCGGCAGCGGTACGAGTCCGTGCTCGCCGGTCTCCTCCCCCGCCGGGCGGTCCGCCGGACGGTCGTCGCCCGGCTCCTGCGCGGGGCCGTCGTCCCCGCCCCGGGTCAGGGCGCGGCGGTGGCGGAAGAGGCCGCCGCGCTCGCTGTCCTCGTCCGGCAGGGCGCCGGGGAAGTCGTCCAGAGCGTCGAGGTCGACGGGCGCCTCCAGTTCCACGGGGCCGTCCAGGACGGTGGTGGACAGGCCGGAGAGCGGCAGCGGGGCCCGGGAGCCGCCGGCGGCGCGCCCGGAGTTCTTCGCGGTGCGCTCGCGGTCGAGCCGGAAGCCGATGCCGTTGGTGTCCGGGACCTCGTCGCTGAGCAGCGCGTCGGGGATGAACACGATCGCGGTGGTGCCGCCGTAGGGCGAGGGCTGGAGGGAGACGCGCACGTTCTGGCGCTGGGCGAGCCGGCTGACCACGAACAGGCCGAGCCGGTCGGTGTCGGAGAGTTCGAACTCGGGGGTCTCGGCCAGGCGCAGGTTGTTGTCCAGCAGCGCCTCGGGGGTCATGCCGAGTCCCCGGTCGTGTATCTCCAGGGTGAAGCCGTTGGCGACCCGCTCGCCGATGACCTGGACGGCGGTGTGCGGCGGCGAGAACACCGTGGCGTTCTCCAGGAGTTCGGCCACGAGATGGGTGAGGTCGGCGACGGCCGGGCCGGTCACGGCGACCCGCGGCAGGCGTCGTACCTCGACCCGTTCGTAGTCCTCGACCTCGGCGACGGCGGCGCGGACCACGTCCATCAGCTGCACGGGGCGGCGCCACTGCCGGGAGGGCGCCGCGCCGGAGAGGATCACCAGGCCCTCGGCGTGCCGGCGCATCCGGGTGGTGAGGTGGTCCAGGCGGAAGAGGTCGGCGAGTTCGTCGGTGTCCTCGGTGCGGCGTTCCATGGTGTCGAGGAGGGTGAGCTGCTTGTGCAGCAGCACCTGGCTGCGGCGGGCGAGGTTGACGAAGACCTCGGAGACTCCGGCGCGCAGCTCGGACTGTTTGACGGCGGCCTCGACGGCGGCCCGCTGGAGGGTGTTGAGGGCCTGTCCGACCTCGCCGATCTCGTTCTGGTCGTACTCCAGGCGCGGCACCTCGGTCTCCACGTCGATCTGTTCGCCGACCGACAGGCGGCGCATCAGGCCGGGCAGCCGGACGCCGGACGCCTCGTGCGCCTCCAGGCGCAGCCGGCGCAGGTCGCGGATGAGGCCGCGGCCGATCCGGACGGACAGGACGAGGGAGAAGAGCAGGGCGAGCAGTCCGAGCAGTCCCGCGACGGCGCCCTGGGCGATGACCCGCATGGCGACGGGGTGCATACGGTCCTGGAAGCGGTCGCCCGCCCGGTCATCCAGGGTGCCGAGGTCGGCCAGGGCGTTGCCCGCGGCGGAGTCCCAGCTCTTGGCGGTGACACCGTCGGGGGTGCCGGAGCCGTGCTCGATGACGGACTGCTCGGCCGAACGCAGCGGGGCGGTACCGGCGTTGTCCCAGAACCGTTCGTAGCGCTCGCGTTCGGAGGCGGGCAGCTGCGGGAGGCTGATGTCGTACAGCAGGGTGCGCTGGGCGACGAGGTCGGAGATCTCGCGGATCTCCTCGCGGGTGAGGCGGCCCACCACCAGGGAGGAGCCGAGCAGGGCGTCCTCCCGGGAGAGCAGTTCACGGGCGCGGGTGAGGTTGACCAGGGCGTGCGACTGCTTGTCCATCTCGACGTCGTCGATGCCGTCGAGCCCGGCGAGCAGCGAGTAGCAGGGGTCGATCAGGCGGTTGTAGAGGTCGAGTGCCTGGGCGCGGCTGATGGTGCCGCCCTCGACGCTGTGGCGCAGCGAGTCCAGGCCGCTGAAGGCGTTCAGGACGGCGGTGAGGTGTTCGCTGCCCTGGGCGCCGAGGCCGTTGCGCAGATGGCGCTTCCGCGCGTTCTCGCGGACCTTCGCGATCGCACGGTCGCTGGCCGTGCGGGTGCGCTGGAGCGCCGACAGGGAGTCGGCGGCGCGCGGGTCGGCGAGGTAGACGAGGGTCTGGCGGCGCTCCTGTTCGAGCACGCGGACGGTGTCCTCGGTGGGATAGCCGATGTTCTGCATGACATCGGAGACCCGGAAGAGCTGGGCCACGTCACGGCCCGTGACCACCGTCGCGAAACCCCAGATGGCGGTCAGGGACAGCAGCGGCACGAGAAGCAGCGCCACGATCTTCCGGCGGATCGACTTCCCGCGAAAGCGCATGGCCTCCCCCAGCTCGACCCCCGCGGGCCGGGGGTGCGCATGTGCGTCAACAAACGGCGCGAGCCTACTACCGCCATACAGGTAACTCGAAGGCATGTCCGGAAGGTGAACTTCCTCAGCGGCGGCGGTACGGGGCGAGTTGTCCGGGCATTGCGGGAGATTGCCACCGCGATCCGGCGGGTACCCCGGAGCCGGACACCATGGCGGGGAATGGCGGTTGGCTGGAATTTTTCCCAAGGCGGGAATCTTCGCGGGGTCTTGTTCGTCCTTCTCTACGGGAGTTGGGGGCGGATTGGGCCGCGGAAGCCCCGTCCCGCGTCCCGGCCGCGTAAATCCGCGCAAGCCGGGCAGCTACTGGGGAGTCGGGGCTTCGGGGCGAGGGGCCCTCGGGCGGTGGGGAGTGAGTGACACGGTGAAGGGCACTGCGGAGCGGTACGGGATACAGCGCGAACACCGGCCCTTGTGGGTCGAGGAGCCCGCGCGGCGGCATCCGCTGCCCGATCCGGTGCGGACGGCGGCGGTGCGGGCGCTGATCATCATCTCGGTCACGCTGATAGAGGCGATGGTGGCGTTCCTGTGCACCATGGCGGAGTCCTGGCCCGCCTTCCCGATGGTGATCAGCAGCGTGGTGAGCACCGTGGTGGCCACCTGGGCCGTGGTCGACGTCTGGGTGACCCGCCAGGTGTGGAACCAGCGGTACGGCGTGCTCTCCGAGCCCAGCAGCACGGCTCGCGCGCTGCGCCGGGAGCGGCGGGCGCGCCGGCGTGCGGAGCGGCGGGCGCTGCGGGAGCAGGAGCGGATACGGCGGCGGGGCGGCGCGGGGCAGCTGTCGCACCCCTGAGCCGAACCGCGAGCCGGGACGCGAGTCGCACCGCGAGTCGGAATCCGCTCGGCCACCGGCTGGAATCGGCCACTTCGCTACGATGATGTTTCGTATGGCGCGGACATGAGCGGCGTGCGCAACAGATTCCGGACCGGCCGACAGGTGGTGGGAGCCCAGCCATGGCCCACGCGCAGAAGCAGCAGTCGGCCGGCGCGGTGCAGTCGGTGGACCGCGCCGTGAGCGTGCTGGAGATCCTCGCCCGGGACGGCGAGGCGGGCGTCACCGAGATCGCCACCGAGCTGGCGGTGCACAAGTCCACGGCGTTCCGGCTGCTCGGTGTGCTGGAGCACCGGGGGCTGGTGGCGCAGGCGAAGGATCGCGGCAAGTACTACCTGGGCGCCGGTGTGCTGCGGCTGGCCGGGGCGGCCGCGGTGCGGCTGGACATCTCCCAGGAGGGCGTCCCGATCTGCCGCGAGGTCGCCGACGAGCTGGGGGAGACCGTGAATCTCGCGGTGCTGGACGAGGACGCCGCCGTCAACATCATGCAGGCCCGGGGCACGGCCTCGGTGGCCGCGCAGAACTGGCTGGGCCGGCGCACCCCGCTGCACGCCACCTCCAGCGGCAAGGTGCTGCTCGCGCATCTGCCGCCCGCCGCGCGCGAGAGCCTGCTCGCGCGGCCCCTGCCCCGGTTCACCGAACGCACCGTCACCGACGCCGGGACGCTGCGGGCCGAGCTGGACCGCGTGGTGGAGCGGGGCCACGGCGTGACGGTCGAGGAGCTGGAGCCGGGCCTCGCCGCGGTGGCCGCGCCGGTGCGGGCGCACGACGGCGAGGTGATCGCGGCGATCAGCGTCTCCGGCCCGGTGTACCGGCTGAACCGGGACCGGCTGACGGAGGTGGCCCGGCGCACGGTCGCGGCGGGCACGGAGCTGTCCCGCCGCATGGGGTACGGCTTCTGAGCTGCGGCCACCGGGAGGCTGCCCGCGCGCTGCGGGCCGGCCGGGCGGCCCCCCGCGCCACTACGCGTTGACCGCCGGCTTCTTGAACATCCTGGTGGCGGTGATCTCGCTGTGCACCGTCTCCCCCGCCTGCGGCTGCTGGGGCAGGCCGGGGCGCAGGTGTTCCTCGACGCTGATGTACTTCAGCCCCGCCCGCAGGTCCGCGTCATTGCGCAACCGGATGACCAGCGGGAACTCGGCCAGGGCCGTGGTGTCGAACAGGCCCGTGGTGTACAGGAGCTGGACGCCGAGGGCGTCGGAGACGGCTCGCTGGAGTTCCAGGAGGTAGGTCGCGTTGGCGCGGCCGATGGGGTTGTCCAGGAACAGCGTGCCCGCGTGCCGGTGCTTGTCGCGGCCCCGGTCGTTCGAGCGCAGCGCGGCCATGGTGCAGTACAGGGCGATGGCCGCGGTGAGCAGCTGGCCGCCGGAGAAGACGTCGCCCATCTGCCCGACGGGGACCCGCTCGGCGCGCAGCACCGCGTCGGGCTTGAGGATCTCGACGGCCACGCCCTTGGGCTCCAGGGCCGACGCGACCCCGCGCAGCAGCAGGGACATGCCGTCGCGCCGCATGTCGGAGTTCTTCTTGACGGCGGCGCGGGTGGCCTCGTCGATGACCTCCCCGAGCCGTTCGGTGAGCGTGGCCTGGTCGGGTTCCTCGAAGCGGATGCGCAGGAACTCCTGACCCGACCACTCGCCGAGTCCCTCGGGGAGCCGGGAGAGCCGCTGGGCGGAGCGCAGGGTGGCCAGGGCCGACTCCACGAGGCCGCGCAGCCGGTCCACGATCGAGTCGCGATTGCGCTCCAGCTGGGCCAGCTCGTCGGTGAGGACCCGCAGCCGGGGCGCGAAGGCGTCCGCCCACTTCTGCGCGTGCTCGGGCAGCGCGGCGGCGGGCAGCTCGCGGATCTGCTGCCGGGCGGGGGTGCGGACCTGCTCGTAACGCGTGGAGTTGGCGTGCCGGACCAGTACATCGCTCGCCTCGCGCACACCGGCCTCGGCGGCGGACAGGTCGGCGGCGCAGCCGCGCAGCGAGCGGCGGGCCTCGGCCGCGGACTGCCGTGCCTCCTCCAGATCGCCGGGGTAGGGCTCGGTCTCCTCCGGCTCCTCCTCGCCGGCCTGTTCGCGCAGCAGGTCGCGGAGCATCGCGGCGATCTCGTCGAAGCCGCCGGCCGCGTCCTCGGCGGCGCGATGGGCGGCCAGCAGTTCGCCGTGCGCGTCGCGGGCCTGCGCCAACGCCTCGGTACGGGCGGCCAGTTCGGTGGTCGCGGTGCGCAGCAGGACCTGGGCGTGCTCGGCGTCGCGCGGCACCTGGTCCGCGGGCAGCTCGGTGTGCGCCTCGCCGTCCTCGGGGGCGTGCCGCTCGGCCTCGCCGCGCAGCCGGCCGAGCTGCTCGCTCGCGGTGGACATCCGGGTCTCCAGGAGCTGCACCAGTTCCTCGGCGCGGGCGGCGGCCGCCTGCCGGGAGGGCCCGTCGGAGCCGTCGGGCGACTGGAGGAGCTGCTCGGCGCGGGTGCGGACCTTGTTGCTGAGCCGGTCCAGTTCGGCACGGGCGGCGCTCTCGTCGCTCTCGGCGCGGGCCTGCTCGGCGCGCAGATCGGCGCCGACGCCGACCTTCTCGTACACCTGGGACGCGGCCCGGTACGCCTCGCGCAGGGCGGGCAGCGACGCCTTGGGCGTGTCGGTCTCCGCGACCGGTACGTCGTCGGGGGCGCCGGCGATCTCCGCGCGCTCGGCGCGCAGCGCGCGGGCGGTGCGGCGGGCGTCGTCCGCGGCGCGCTGGGCGGCGCGGCGGTCCTCGTCGGCGGCGCGGGCGCGCTCCAGACAGGTCTGGGCGCGGGCCTCGGACTCGGTTGCCTCGTCGGCGAGTTCGCGTAGCCGGGCCTGCCAGCCGGCGCGTTCGCGCAGCCGGAAGGCGAGTCCGGCGAGGGCGTCGGCGGCGCGCCGGGCCTTCTGCGCGGCCTCCTGGCGTTCGTCGCGCAGCCGTACGGCCTCGGCGGCGCTCTCCTCGGCCTCGGCGCGCAGGGTGCGGGCCTCGGCGAGTTCGGCCTCGGACTCCTCGGCGAAGGCGCGGGCCTCCTCGGCGGCGCGGGCCAGTTCGGCCAGGCGGCCCGCGGGGCAGCCGGTGCGCCAGGAGGTGAGCCGGGCGGCGAGTTCGCGGTCCTTGCCGAGCCGGGCGGCCAGGGTCCGGATCTCCTCGTCGCGCTCGGTGGCGCGGGCGCGCAGGGTCTGGCGTTCCTCGTCGGCGGCGTGCTCGTCGTGCATGGCCGGGTTCGGCGGCACCAGGAACACGCCGTCCGGGGCGGTGCCTTCGGCGGGGGTCGGGGCGAGCAGCGCGGCCGCGGTGCCGACGGCCACGGCGGAGCGCGGCAGCAGGGCGGCGTCGGCCAGTGCCTCGCGGGCCCGGGCGTGGGTGTCGGGGTCGGTGATGATGACGCCGTCGACCAGTTCGGGCCGGGCGGCGAGCACCCGGGCGTGGTCGGCGGGGTCGACGGCCTGGGCGAGATAGCGCCAGCCGGGCAGCGCGGGGATGCCGTGCTCGCCGAGGAACTCGACGGTGGCGAGGACGTCCGGGCCGGGCGGCAGCAGTCCGCCGTCGCCGAGCGCGCCGAGGATGCGGGAGTCGTCGGCGGCGGCCGTGCGCAGGTCGAAGAGCTGGCGTTCGGCGGTAGTCACCGCGTTGTCGAGGAGGCTCCGCAACTCATCGGCGCAGCGGTCGAGTTCGGCGGCCGTGAGCGGGCCGGCGGGCAGGCCGTCCTGGTCGGCGCGCGGGGCGCCGTCGGTGTCGTCGGTGCGCTGGGCGGGCAGGCCCGCGCGGGGTGCCGTACCGGGCAGGCCGAGGAGTTCGGCGAGGCGTTCCTCGGCGGCCAGCGCGTCCGCGAGGCGGCGTTCGGCCTCGTGGGAGCGTTCGGCGGCGGCCGCGGCGTCGGCGGCGCGGGCCGCGGTCAGTTCGGCGCGGGACTCGGCGGCGGCCGTCTCACGGGCGTGCTCGGTGGCCGCGCGGGCGGCCTCGCGGGCGGTGTCCCAGGCGGCGACGGTGGTCTTCTCGGCGTCCGAGGCGGCGAGCGCGGCGCGGGCCGGGTCGGCGTCGGGGGCGCTGTCGTCCAGCCAGCCGGCGCGGACCGCCTCGGCGGTCTCCTGCTCGACCTCGCTGAGCCGCTGGCGCAGATGGCCGGCCTCGCTGCGGGCGCGCTGGGCCTCGGTGGCGGCGGCGGTGGAGTCGCGGTGGGCGGCGTCACCGGCCTCCTGGAGGGCGGCGGAGCGCTCCTCCCCCTCGTTGGCCAGGTCCTCGGCGCTCCCGGCGGCCGCGTGCAGGGCGCGGACGAGTTCCACGGCGGCCTTGGCGCGGGCGGCGAGGGCGGGGGCCGCGTCCCGCTCGGCCTCCTGGATGGCGGCGGAGACCCGGGCGACGCGGTCGGCGGCGGCACGGTGGCGCAGCACGGCCTCGGCGGCCTGCCAGGCGGAGTGCAGGGTACGGGCGTCGGCCAGCTCGCGCTTCTGTGCGGCGGCGGCCTTCTCGGCGGCGGCGAGGGCCAGCGAGGCGTGCCGGTAGGCGAGTTCGGCGGCGACCAGGGAGCTGCGTTCGCGGGCGCCCTCGGAGTGGGTGACGGCGTACGCGGCGGCGGTGACCCGCTGGGCGAGGTCGGCGGCCCGGATGCGTTCCTGTACGGCGCGTGCGGACAGCCGCCGGGCGAGGGTACGGGTGCGGCGCTCGGCGCCGGCGTGGATGTCCCGGGCGCGGCCGCGGGTGTCGGCGGCCTCCACGATCCGGCCGAGCAGGTCCACCGAGCCGGCCGTGAAGTCGCGCTCGGCGATCAGCTCGGCGCGCCGGCCGAGCTTGTTGCCGAAGCCGCTGACCAGGTCGGCGAGGCCGTCGGTGTCCCGGGTGTCGGTGACCGCGCGCAGCAGCAGGTCGGTGAAGTCGGAGTCCTTCTTGACCGCGAAGAGGCCGGCCGCCTCGCCCTCGTCGGCGTTCATCTCCCGCTGGTAGCGGAAGAGTTCGGGGTCGAGGCCGAGGTCGCCGAGGTGCTCGGTCCAGCGCTCGTGGATCTCCTCCCAGTGCACCTCCAGGTGCGGGTACGCCTTGCCGCCCTCGGTGAGGGCGTCGCGGAAGCCCTTCATGGTGCGGCGGCGGCCCTGGGCGCCGGACGCGCCCTCGGCGGCCGGGCGTACGGCGGTGGACTCGGCCACCGGGAGGTTGTCCAGGCTGAGTCCGGGGCCGGGCCGGAAGGAGTACCAGGCCTCGGCGAACTTGCGCGGGTCGTTGGAGACCTGGCGGCCGCGCCACTCGCTGACCTTGCCGACGACCACGCACTCACCGGTCTGCACATGCTGCCACTCAAGGGCCACATGGCCGCAGTCGTCGGCGAGCAGGAACTTGCGCAGCACGCCGGAACTGGCGCCGCCGAGGGTGTTGCGGTGGCCGGGGAGCATCACCGAGAAGATCAGCTTGAGCAGGACGGACTTGCCGCCGCCGTTCTCCAGGAACAGCACGCCCGCGGGCGCGGGGCGGCGCGGCGGGCCGGACGGCTCCTCCGCGAAGAACTCCGCCTGGGTGGGCGCCGGATCGGGCACGGGCTCGCCCACGCCCCGCAGGTCAAGCACGGTGTCGGCATAGCGCGCACCGGCGGGCCCGATGGAGTAGAGGCGGACCCGGGACAGCTCGTACATGGCGGACTCTCGTAAGTCTGGTGAAAGGTGCGGTCGTTCGGGGGCGCGGGGCGCGTCAGCCCTTCAGTGCTTCAGGATCGGCCCTCAGTGCTTCAGGAGTGGAAGGGGAGGCCCGCGTCGGCCACCAGCTCCAGGTCGTCGGTGTCCTCGGCGGGCAGCAGGCTGGCGGTGCCGTCGGTCACCGGGACCACGCCCAGCTCGATCAGTTCGGCCATGGCGGCGGTGCCGGCCATGTCGCGGACCTGGAGCTGGTAGCGGGCGGTGGTGCGGTAGGTGCCGCCGCCTTCGTCGCCGGTGCGCTGGAGGAAGCCGGAGTCGGTGAGGAAGGCGAGGGCCTTGGCGACGATGCCGGTGGTGGAGGAGGCGGGCCTGCGGGCGTCCTTGGTGGCGCCGGTGGCGCTGCGTCTGGCCCAGATCCGCCAGGCGGCCTCCAGGCCGGGCGCGTCGGTGGCCGGGTCGGTGTTCTCGCCCTGTTCCTCGGCGCGTTCCTCCAGGCGGCGGCAGGCCTGGCGGACGAACGCGTCGACGCCGTTGACCGTGACCCGGCCGATGTAGCCGTCGTCGGCCAGGTCCTCGGGGCGCGGGAACGCGAGGGCGGCGACGGCGAGATGGGCGAGGCCGTGCAGGAAGCGGTCGCCGGAGTCGGCGGTGGTGCGACGCGCGTAGTCGCCCATGCGGACGGCGAAGACCGAGTCCTCAGCGGCTGTCACGGCCATGCCGGCGCGCGGGGACACCTCCAGGACGATGAGCCCGAGGCCGGTGGCGACGGCGTCGGCGAGCCGTGCGAACGCCGGGTCCTCGCGGTAGCGGCGCAGCAGTTCGGTGTAGTCCTGGTCGCGGGCGGGCTGGAGCTTGGGCTGGAGCCCGTAGGCGACGAGCCGCGCCGCGTCGGCGGCGTCGGCGGGGGTGACGGCGGCGGTGGCCGACGGGGCCGGGGCCTCGGTGTCACTCCACTCGACGTGCTCGCTCACGGCTTTGACTCCTTGTCGCTCTCTGACTTGCTCATGCTGCTTCCGGACCTCTCGACCATGGTCCGCAAATGTCATATATGGCCCGCTGGTGTCGCATACGGGCCGCTCACGCCGCCCGGTCCGCCGCCATGCCGGCCGCGTCCAGCAGCGCCATGCCGACGATCAGATCGGCGCCGCCGAACTCGTGGTCGTCCAGCTCGGTGCCGTCGTCCACGGCGAACAGCAGCTTCTCCTCGCCCTGCCGGTAGGCGGTGCCGACGGCGGGGCTGGCCGCGTGCACCGCGAGGAGGGCGACGAGGTAGGCGAGATCGGAGTCGCCGGTGCGCCGGGCCTCGGCGAGCAGCCCGGAGAGCCTGCGCGGGGCATCGGCGGGCAGGTCGAGCAGCTCCATGGCGGTGGCCAGCTGCTCCTCGCTGAAACGGCTGTCGTCCGGCGTCGCGATCAGGTCCGGCTCGGGCATCTCCGCGCCCAGGTGCTCGCGCTCCACGGGCGGGGTAAGCAGGATGTCCACGAGGTCGGCGACCCGCACCGAGACGGGGGTGCGCAGGCCGGTGCCGCGGGCGAAGAAGGCGTCCGTGACCCGGGTGGCCCGCTCGACGGGGAGGGTGAGTACCGGGGCGACCAGATGGCCGTACAGGTCTATCCCCGCGGTGCTCGTGGGCGTGGCGAAGGCCTGCCGGTCCTGTTCCGCGCGGAACAGCGGGCCCGCCTCCAGCAGCCGGGACTGGAGCTGGGTGTGCCGGCGGATGCAGTCCTTGACGATGTCGACCAGCTCGGCGGCGCGCCGCTTGTGCTCGGGCTCCTCGGTCTCGTCGCGGGCCTTGCGGATGTTGGTGAGGATCGCGTTCTCGTGCCGGTAGCGGTCGGCCACGTGCTCCAGGGCCTCGGCGATCATGTCGGGGACGGCGTTGAGCCAGTCGACCGCGCGCACGTTGCGCCGGGTGGCGTCCAGGGCGCGGCGCAGGGTCTCGGAGTACTGCACCGTGCGGTAGCGGGCCTGCTCGGCGGCGAGCTGGGCGTCGGCGAGCCGGCCCCGGTTGATCAGCACCTCCAGCTTGACCTCGGCGGCGATCTGGGCGCTGGTGACGTCGGTGTCGAGGGCGCCGACCAGGACGTTGACCGCCTCGTCGGTGGTGCGCAGATACACCGTGCCGCCGGGGCCTGGGACCTCTTCGATCAGCTTGAAGTCGTAGTCGCGGCGGACATAGGTGCCGTCCGCGGCGAAGGTGCCGTAGACGGCGCGGAAGCCGCGGTCCACGCTGCCGACGTTGATCAGGTTCTCCAGGACCCAGCGGGCCACGCGCTCGTGCTCGGCGGTGGGGCGGTGCGGGGCCTGGGCGGCGATGCGGGGGATCAGCCGGGCGACGATCTGCTCATGGTCGGCGCCGGTGTCGAAGTCCATGTTCAGCGTGACCAGGTCGATGGCGGCGAGGGCCACCTCGGCCATTCCGTACACCGAGTACTCGCCCGCGAGGCTGCCCTTGCGGGCGTCCAGGTCGTGCAGCGGCGCGGTGCACGCGAGGGCGCGCAGCCGACGGGCGAGGCCCTCGTCGGCTGCGGGCCCGGGCGCCGGGCGCTGCGCTGCGCTGAGCTGGGGCGGAGCGGTCTCGGAAGTCACGGTGCACAGAGTAGGTCCTCGGTCTGACATCTACCCAAACGGGAAGCCGCCGGAGTACAGATCATCGCATTTCGACTGCCGGTCCGTCGCAGTTGGTCGCGCCCCGCGGCGGAGCCGCAGATCGATACAGCCCCGCGCCCTACGGAGCGTGTTCCTCACCGACTCTGCGCCGATAGACCTCCACCACCCGCTCCAGCGAGTCCGCCAGGTACCTCTCCAGCAGCCCCTCCGCCGCGCCCCGCTCCCCCGCCTCCAGCGCGCCCAGGATCTCCCTGTTGCGCGTCAGGTACGGCTCGTACAGCCGGCGCGGGTCGTCCACCAGGTGGAAGGCGAGGCGGAGTTCGGCGAAGACGCTGCGCATCAGTTCGTCGGTGCGGGCGCTGCGGGCGAGGGTGACGAGTTCCTGGTGGAAGTGGATATTGGCGGTACCCACCGCTTTCCAGTCATCCTCGGCGGCCGCCGTCTCGCCCGCGGCGACCGCGTCGGCGAGCCCCCGCAGGGGGTACGGCGCCTCACCGAGACCGCGCACGACGGCGCACTCGACAAGGGCGCGGGTGCGGTAGATGTCCTCGACGTCCTCGACGGTCAGGACCCGTACGAACACACCCCTGTTGAGCTCGTGGACGAGGAGCCGTTCATGGGTGAGCAGCCGGAACGCCTCGCGCAGGGTGTTGCGGGAGACGCCGAGCGCGCCGCCGATGCTGTCCTCGGACAGCCGGGTGCCGGGCGGGAAGTACCCGTCCGCGACACGGCTCCTGAGGATGTCCGAAACCCTCTCCGCGGTGCTCGTGCGGCCCAGGAGGGCGCGGTCGTCGGCCAGTCCCGCCAGCTGCTCTGCCATGCCCGGAATTCAATCGCAGACATCGGGACGAGACAACAGGGGTATTGAAGGATCGTTGAACAATCCTCTACGGTGCTCGGCACGGCTCACTTCACCGCACCCTCCGTCCCCTTCTGCGAGGTGCCCATGAGCACGACCCCTCCTCCCCCCGCCACCGCCCCCGCGCTCGAACACACCGCCCAGGACGGCGCGTTCGGCTGGCTGCGCGATCTCGGCCCGCACGGGCGGCGCGCGTTCGCCGGGGCTTTCGGTGGATATGCCCTGGACTCCTACGACTACTTCACGCTGCCGCTGAGCATGGTGGCGCTCTCCGCGTACTTCGGCCTGGACAGCGGCCAGACCGGCCTGTTCACCACCGTCACCCTGGTGGTCTCGGCGGTCGGCGGCGCCCTGGCGGGTGTGTTCGCCGACCGGGTGGGCCGGGTGCGGGCGCTGGTGATCACGGTGCTCACCTACGCGGTGTTCACCGTGGCCTGCGGCTTCGCGCCGGACTTCGAGACGCTGCTGGTCTTCCGCGCGCTCCAGGGCCTCGGCTTCGGCGGGGAGTGGGCGGTCGGCGCGATCCTGGTGGCCGAGTACGCCTCCGCCCGCCACCGGGGCCGTACCCTCGGCGCGGTCCAGAGCTCCTGGGCGGTCGGCTGGGCGCTGGCCGCCGTCGTCTACACGCTGGTCTTCTCCTTCGCGGGCGACGACCTGGCCTGGCGGGTGATGTTCTGGACCGGCGCGCTGCCCGCGCTGCTGGTGCTGTGGCTGCGCCGCCGGGTGCACGACGCGCCGGTGGCCCTCGCCGCCCGTGAACAGGACCCGCGGCGCGGCTCGTTCACCGCGATCTTCCGGCCGGGCCGGGCCGGCGCCCCGGGCCTGCTGCGCACCACGCTGCTGGCGAGCCTGCTGTCCACGGGCGTGCAGGGCGGCTACTACACGCTGGCCACCTGGGTGCCCACCTATCTGAAGTCCGACCGCGGTCTGTCGGTCGTCGGCACCGGCGGCTATCTCGCCTTCCTCATCTCCGGCGCGTTCCTCGGCTATCTGACCGGCGGCCACCTCACCGACCGGCTCGGCCGGCGCGCCACCATCTGGCTGTTCGCGCTGCTGTCGGCGGTGTGCGTGCTGGCGTACGCGCACATCCCGCAAGGTGCCGACACCGTGCTTCTCGTGCTGGGTTTCCCGCTGGGGTTCTGCATGTCGGCCATCTTCAGCGGCTTCGGCTCCTACCTCAGCGAGCTGTATCCGACGGCGGTGCGCGGTACGGGACAGGGCTTCACCTACAACACGGGCCGCGCGGTGGGCGCGGTCTTCCCCACCCTGGTCGGCTTCCTGGCCGACAGCTGGGGCGTCGGCGGCGCGCTGGTCTTCGGCGCGGTCGGCTACGGGATCGCGGCACTGGCGCTGCTCGGGCTGCCCGAGACGCGCGGGAAGGAGCTGTCATGACATGGGTGCAGCGCACCGCGGACCGTCCCGTCACCACCCTCGACGAGCGGGCGCCCGCCTGGAGCCCGCGGACCGCGCGGGCCCGGTTCCGCGCGGGTCTCGCCGGCCCCACGGCCGGGGTCGCGGCCGGGCACACCCAGGCCAATCTGATCGCGGTGCCCGCCGACTGGGCCTACGACATGCTGCTGTTCTGCCAGCGCAACCCCCGGCCCTGCCCGGTGCTCGACGTCACCGACGCCGGCTCCCCGACGACGGTGCTCGCCGAAGGCGCCGATCTGCGCACCGATCTGCCGCGCTACCGGGTGTGGCAGGACGGCGAGCTGGTCGCGGAGCCGACCGACGCGCGGCCCCACTGGCGCGGGGACCTGGTGGCGTTCCTGCTCGGATGCAGTTTCACCTTCGAATGGGCGCTGAGCCGGGCGGGCGTGCCGATCCGCCATGTCGAACAGGGCCGCAATGTGCCGATGTACGTCACCGGGCGCCCGTGCCGCCCGGCGGGCCGGCTGAGCGGGCCGATGGTGGTGTCCATGCGGCCGGTGCCGCCCGAGCGGCTCGGGGCCGCGATCCGGGAGAGCAGTCTGCTGCCGGCCGTGCACGGCGGGCCCGTGCACTGCGGGGACCCGGCGGGGCTCGGCATCGTGGACCTGGACCGGCCGGATTTCGGCGACCCGGTGACCCTCCAGGAGGGCGACATCCCGGTGTTCTGGGCGTGCGGTGTGACCCCGCAGGCGGCGGTGACGGCCTCCCGGCCGCCCTTCGCCATCACCCACGCCCCGGGCCAGATGTTCCTGACCGACGCCCGCGACGAGCAGTACCGGCTGGTCGGCGTCGACTGACACCGGCACATCGACAGAACCACTCATCAACGAACCGACAAACCGATGAACCCCACGAACCGGAGACACGGGACGACCATGACCACGATCGATCTGAACGCCGACCTCGGGGAAGGCTTCGGCCGCTGGCGGCTCACCGAGGACGAACAGCTGCTGTCCGTCGTCACCAGCGCCAACGTGGCCTGCGGCTTCCACGCCGGGGACGCGGCCACCATGCGCCGGGTGTGCGAGCTGGCCGTCGCACGCGGGGTGACGATCGGCGCCCAGGTCTCCTACCGGGACCTCGCCGGGTTCGGGCGGCGCGCGATGGAGGTGCCGGCAGCCGAGCTGACGGCCGAGGTCGCCTACCAGATCGGAGCGTTGGAGGTGTTCGCACGCGCCGCCGGGGCCCGGGTGGCGTACGTCAAACCGCACGGCGCGCTCTACAACCGGGTCGTGCACGACGAGGAGCAGGCGGGCGCGGTGATCGACGGGGTACTCCTCGCCGACCCCGCGCTGCCGGTCCTCGGCCTGCCCGGCTCCCGGCTGCTGGCGCTGGCCGAGAAGGCGGGCCTGCCGGCCGTCCCTGAGGCGTTCGCGGACCGCGCGTACACCGACGAGGGCACGCTGCTGCCGCGTGGCCAGGGCGGCGCGGTGGTGAGCGATCCGGAGGCGGTCGTACGGCGCTCGGTCGGACTTGTCCGCTCCGGCACTGTCATCGCGCACTCCGGCGCGCGGGTGCGGGTGCGCGCCCGCTCGCTGTGTCTGCACGGCGATACGCCCGGCGCGGTGGAGCTGGCCCGGCAGGTGCGGGCGCGGCTGGTCGCGACGGGCGTGCGGCTGGAGGCCTTCGCATGAGGGCGCTGCCGGTCGGCCAGGAGGCGCTGCTCATCGAGGTGGACTCGGCCGAGGAGGCGGGGGCCCTGCACACGGCGCTGCTGCGGCGCCGCGCGGAGGGCACGCTGACCGTGCGCGAGATCGTGCCGGCCGCGCGCACGGTCCTGCTGGACGGACTGCCCGACCCGGCCCGCTGGATCCCCGAACTGACCGCGCTGGAGGGAGAGCCGCCCGCGCCCTCGACATGCTCCCCGGTCGAGCTCCCGGTGCGCTACGACGGGCCCGACCTCGCCGCCGTCGCCGCGCACTGGGGGGTGTCCGAGCGTGAGGTGGTCCGTATCCACGCGGGCACCGAGTTCACGGTGGCCTTCTGCGGTTTCGCACCCGGCTTCGGCTATCTCACCGGGCTCCCGGCCCGCTACGACGTCCCGCGCCGGGCCACTCCGCGCACGGCGGTCCCGCCCGGCGCGGTGGCGCTCGCGGGGCCGTACACCGGCGTGTACCCGCGCACCTCGCCGGGCGGCTGGCAGTTGATCGGCGCCACCGACGCGGTGCTCTGGGACCACACCCGCGACCCGGCCGCGCTGCTGTCGCCGGGCACGCGGGTGCGCTTCGTGCCGGTGGAGGGGCCGTGAGCGGGGGCCGGGACGTCGTATCCGTGCGTGTTCTGCCGGTGGAGGGCCCATGACCGACCGTGCGCTCGTCGTCGTACGACCGGGGATGCTGACCACCGTGCAGGACCTCGGGCGGCCCGGGTACGCGCATCTCGGGGTGCCCCGGTCGGGGGCGCTGGATCCGCCCGCGGCGGCGCTGGTCAACCGGCTGGCCGGGAACGGGCCGGACGCCGCGGTGCTGGAGACGACACTCGACGGATGTGCGCTGCGCCCCCGTTCGACGGTGACCGTGGCGGTCGGCGGGGCGCCCTGCCCGGTGACGGTCGGCGGCCGCCCGGCGGCCTGGGGCGCGCCCGTGGTGGTGCCCGCCGGTGAACTCCTGGAGGTGGGGGCGGTGTCGGCGGGAGTGCGCGGCTACGTCGCCGTGCGCGGCGGCATCGCCGTCGAGCCGGTGCTCGGCAGCCGCGCCACCGACCTGCTGTCCGGCCTCGGCCCGGCCCCGCTCGCCGAGGGCACGGTGCTGCCCCTCGGCCGTCCGGCGGGAGCGCCCGCGCGCGTGGACACCGCCCCGCAGCCGGGCCCGCCGGCCGAACTCGTGCTCCGGGTGGCGCCGGGCCCGCGCGCGGACTGGTTCACCGCGCGCGGACGCGACGACCTGACCGCGCGCGCCTACCGGGTCTCCCCGGCGAGCAACCGCATCGGCCTGCGCACCGAGGGCCCCGCGCTGGAACGCGCCCGCGAGGGCGAACTGCCCAGCGAGGGGATGGTGCTGGGCGCCGTACAGGTACCGCCGGACGGCCGCCCGGTGGTCTTTCTGGCCGACCATCCGACCACCGGGGGCTATCCGGTGATCGCCGTCGTCCACCCCCCCGACCTCCCGGCCGCCGCGCAGGCCCCTCCGGGCACACCGGTCCGCTTCGTACCGGTGGGACGACACTGAGACCGGACGAGAGAGTCACCCCACATCCCGGCACCGTGTCACCGCACAGCGGCCGCCCCCTGACCCGCCATCGCGGTGAGAGCCCCGGACATGGACCGGGTGAGCGTCTCCGGGTCGGTCTCCTCGGCGGCCCAGGCCACATGGCCGTCGGGGCGTACCAGTGCCGCGGTCACCCGCCGCCAGGCGTCCCGGTCGTGCGGGGCGAGCGGTGCGGTGTGCACGACGGTGTCCGGTGTTCGCCCGGGCAGTCCTGCCGCCGCCCCGCCGGTCAGGTCCAGCAGGACCCGGCCGCCACCGCGCAGCAGCTCGAACAGCCGCCGCCCGTCCGCGAACCGGAGGTCGGGCGCCCGGCGGCCGGTCAGCGGATGGGCCGAGGCGCCCTCGGCCGGGGGGTAGACCACGGAGAGACCCGACATCCGCTCGGCGAGGGCCTGGCTGAACTCCGGGACCGTGGCGATGAATTCGCCGAGCAGCCCGCGGAGTGCCTGCCCCTCCGGGGCGTAGGTGGTCATCAGGGCGGTCTGCGCGCGGGTGTTGAGCAGCAGCTCGGCGCCGACCGGATGGCGCTCGCCGTGGTAGCTGTCCAGGAGGCCGTCCGTGGCGGTGCCCCGGAGGACGGCGGCCAGCTTCCAGCCGAGGTTGGTGGCGTCCTGCACCCCCACATTCAGTCCGGGGCCGCCCGCCGGGAAGTGCATATGGGCGGCGTCCCCGGCCAGTAGCACCCGGCCGCGCCGGTAGGTCTCCGCCTGCCGGGTGGCATTGCCGAAGCGGGAGAGCCGGCGGGGGTCGCGCACGGCCTGTCCCTGATCCCGCGTTCGCTGACCCCGGCCGAGCCGGACGGCACCCGCCCGGCGGCCGGAGCCGAGGTCAGCTGATACCGACCTCCAGGTCGAGCGGCCCGGATCCGGGCAGTACGGCGCGCGACGGGAGTCCGGTCGGGGCGTGCGCCCCGGCCGGCGTCCGGGCCGGGCGCCGCTCCGAAAGCGCGGCCAGCGCGGCGGCGACCGCGGCCGAGGCGGCCACGTCGAGGTCGGCGCCGGTGCCACGGGCACTGTGGCGCAGTTCCTCCAGGGCGAGTCGCAGCAGCTGGGGCAGCAGATCGCGGCAGCGCCGGGCCACCCAGGCGGTGCCCGCGGTGGCCAGCCACAGCAGGCTCGCGGCGCGGGTCGGGGCGGGGGACTCCGGTTCCAGGGACGGGGGCCGGCCCGTAGCGTGGCCCGCGGCGGTGAGCAGCGTGTGGAAGCGGGCGGCCAGCCGCCGGTGGCCGCGTTCGCCGGGGTGCAGCCGGTCCGCGCTCCACAGGGCCCGGTCGGCGATCCAGCCGCCGTCGGACGCGTCCAGATGCAGGGCGCCGTACCGTTCGGACAGGGCGTGTACGACCGCGTTGACCGCCCGCTGGCGCCGGGCCAGCGGGGCGGCCAGGGCGCTCGGCAGGCCGAGCATCGCGCCGGGGTCGGGCAGGCAGGCGGTGAGCAGGGTGGCGCCCTCGCGGGCACAGGCCGCGTAGACCTGGTCGAGGCGGGCGGCCACCGCGTGGATGTCGAAGGTGTGGCGCAGGGTGTCGTTGACGCCGACGACCACCGCGACCAGATCGGGGCGCAGCGCGAGGGCGGCCGGGGTCTGCCGTTCCAGCACGTCCCGGGTCTGCGCGCCGCTGACCGCGAGGTTGGTGAACTCCGTGCCCGCGCCGAGCGAGGGCGCGAGCAGCGCGGCCCAGCCCCGCGGGCCGTCCTCGGTGAGGTCGCCCACGCCCTCGGTCAGCGAGTCCCCGAGGGCGACGAAGCGGACGGGTCTCATGCCACGCCCTCCGGGACGCCCCGGCGGGTGCCGTCCCGGCCGCCCGTACGCCCCGCGGCGCGATCCAGCACCTCCGTGTCGTGGGCGGCGAGGAACGCCTCGACCGCCGTGCCCCAGCCGAAGCACTCGGCCCGCGCGCGTGCCGCCTCCCGGCGCTCGGACTCGGGCCGGTCCAGGAGCAGTTCGACGGCGTCGGCGAACGCCTCTCCGTGGTCGGCCGCGGTCGCCCCGGCCGACCCGATGACCTCGGGCAGCGCGGAGGAGGCGCTGGCCACCACGGGCGTGCCGCAGGCCATCGCCTCCAGGGCGGCGAGCCCGAAGGTCTCGGCGGGCCCGGGGGCGAGCGCGAGATCGGCGGTGGCCTGGAGCGCGCCGAGCGCGGCCCGGTCGGAGAGGTGCCCGAGGAAGGTCACCGGCAGCCCCCGTTCCCGGGCGCGCTGCTCAAGGCGGGCCCGCAGCGGCCCGTCCCCCGCGACCACCAGCACCGCCGGCCGGCCGCGTCGTATCAACGCCTCCAGGGTGTCGAGCGCGGTGCCGGGGCGCTTCTCCACGGACAGCCGGGAGCACATCACCAGCAGTGCCTCTCCCCCGCGCGCGTGTCGTGTGCGCACGCCGGGGTCGCGCAGCGCGGGGTGGCGGGCGGTCAGATCGACGCCCAGGGGGGCGCGTATGACATTGCGCGCGCCGATGCGGACGAACTCGCGCTCGGCGTACTCGGTGGTGCACACCACGCGTGAATAGACATGCGCGGTACGGGTGTTGAGGGCGTCCGCGGCCCGCTTCGACAGGTGTTCGGGCAGGCCCCAGGTGCGCAGCACACCGTCGGCGGTCTCGTGGGACACCATCACGGCGGGCACCCGCGCCCGGCGGGCCCAGCGCCCGGTCCAGCGCAGGGTGGTCCGGTCGGAGACCTCCAGCCGGTCGGGGCCGAGGTCCTCCAGGAGGGCGGTGAGGCGGCGCCGGTCGGTCAGCACGCGGTAGCCGCCGGTGCCGGGGAGCAGCGGTCCGGGCAGGGTGATGACACGGCCCTGCTCGGTGTCGGTGTCGGTGTGCCGTGCACCGGGCACGATCAGCACCGGTTCATGTCCCGCCGCCAGGAAGCCCTTGCCCAGTTCGCGCAGGGCGGTGCGCAGACCACCGGAGGCGGGCGCGACGAAGTTGGCGAGCCGGACGATGCGCAGCGGCCGGGCGCTCATGCCGCCACCGCCGTCCGGCGCCCGGCGAGCACGTCCTCGTAGTGTCCGATCAGCCGGTCGCCCACGGCGGCCCAGGTACGGCCCTCGACCAGGGTGCGGGCGGCGGCGCCGAACGCGTTCCGGCGCGCGGGGTCCTCGGCCAGGGAGCGCACGGCGCCCTGAACGGCCTCGGCGTCGCGCGGCGGCACCAGCAGTCCGGTACGGCCGTGGTCCACCAGGTCGAGCGGTCCGCCGACGGCCGGCGCGACGACGGGGACGCCGCTGGCCATGGCCTCCTGCACGGTCTGGCAGAAGGTCTCGAACGGGCCTGTGTGCGCGAACACGTCCAGCGAGGCGAAGATCCGCGCCAGGTCGTCGCCGGTACGGCGGCCCAGGAAGACGGCACCGGGCAGCGCCTCGGTCAGGTGGGCGTGGCTGGGTCCGTCGCCGACGACCACGAGCCGGACGCCGTCCAGAGCGCAGACACCGGCGAGCAGTTCGACGTGCTTCTCGGGGGCGAGCCGGCCGACATAGCCGACGATCAGCTCACCGTTCGGAGCGAGTTCCCGGCGCAGCTCCTCGTCCCGCCGGTCCGGCCGAAAACGTACGGTGTCCACGCCGCGCGGCCACAGCCGCACCCGGGGCACCCCGTGCGTCTCCAGATCGCCCAGGGCGGCGCTGGAGGGGGCGAGGGTGCGGTCGGCGGCGGCGTGCACGGAGCGGATCCTGCGCCAGGCGGCGGCCTCCCCGGCGCCCATGTAGGTGCGGGCGTAACCGGCGAGGTCGGTCTGGTAGACGGCCACCGCGGGCAGACCGAGCCGGGCGGCCACCGCCATCCCGCGCGCGCCGAGGACGAAGGGGCTGGCGAGGTGCGCCACATCGGGCCGGTGTGTCACCAGGGCCGCGGCCAGACGCCGGCTGGGCAGGGCGACGCGGACCTGGGGGTAGCCGGGGAGCGGGAGGGAGGGGATCCGGACGACCGGACACGGGGCGTCCGTGTCGGGGGCGGTGCCGGGTGCGGGGGCGGGGGCGACGACGAGCGGGTGGTGACCGCGATCTACGAGGTGCCGGGCGGTCTGAAGCGCGCAGTGGGCCACGCCGTTCACATCGGGGGGGAAGGATTCGGTCACGATGACGACACGCATACGGGTGTTGTCGCCGCACCGGACGTGGCCGCGTCAACGTCGATCTTTCCGCCCGGGGAACGTCCCGTGAGCGTTGTACGCCACGGGCGGAAGGATCGGACGACGCCATGGGGCGCTGGTCCGAGGGTCACTCGGCGTTCACCCGGGAACCCGGTGTTCACGCGGGGCCTGGTGCTCGGGCAGGGGCCCGGCGGCGTTCGCGTCCAGGGCCTTCGGTGTTCGTACCGAGGGCGGACGCGCCGGTGGTGTGCGCCGGCGCGCGTCGAGTACGCGGACCTGTCACACGGCACGTCGACTACGCAGGCCCCTCGCGGCGTACGGAGGCCGTGGCGTCGTACGCGAGCCCGTCCCGATGATGTACGCGGGCCCGGCCCGGCCTCCGCGTCGGCCTCAGCCCGCGGACATGTCCGGCCCGAAGCGGCTGCGGACCGCCGTCTGGACCTCGTCCTCCTCGGCCGGGTCGGCGGCGAGGCGGCGGAGGCGTTCGACGACCCGGGTGTCGCCGGTCTCGGCGTGGCGGGCGGCGAGTTCGCGGGTGGTCTCCTCGCAGTCCCAGAGGCATTCGACGGCGAAGCCGGTGGCGAAGGAGGGATCCGTGGCGGCGAGGGCGCGGGCGGCGCGGCCGCGGAGGTGGGAGGAGGCGGTCTCGCGGTAGACATGGCGCAGCACCGGCGCCGCGCAGGCGATGCCGAGGCGTCCCGCGCCGTCGACCAGGGTCCACAGCGTGGGCGCGTCGGGGCCCTCGCCGCGCACGGCCTCGCGCAGGGCGCCGAGCACGAGCGGGCTGTCCTGGGCACCGCCGCGGCAGGCGAGGACCCGGCCGGCGGCGGCGCCGAGCACATCGGGGCGCTGGGCCCAGCCGCGGGCGCGGTCCACGGCCGCGACACTGCGCATCCGTTCGAAGGCGTCGACGGCCGCCTCCACGACGACCGAGGTGCCGTCGGCGACCGCGGCCTCGATCAGATCGAGCGCCTCGGGATCATTGCCGTCCGCGAGATAGCGCAGGGCGGTGCAGCGGGCCCCGTCGGTGCCGGCGCGGGCGGCCAGCAGGATCTCCGGCCGGTCCTCGGGTCCGGCCACGGCGACCAGACAGCGGGCGGCGGGCACATGGAGGGCGGCGCCCCGGTCGAGGCCCTGCTGGGCCCACTCGAAGACGGCGCTCACACTCCAGCCGGGGCGGGGCCCGGTCGGCCGCATCTGCCGCTGCCAGCGGTCGAAACATCCGGCCTCGTGGGCGGCCCGCACCCGGGCGCCGATGCCGTCGCGCGGATCCTCGGCCCACAGCCGCCAGGGCCGGGGTTCGAAGGCGTCGCGCACGACGGTGGCCAGCTCGGCCTCGCCCTCGGGGTCGGCGGGGAAACGGGCGAGCACGGGGGCGGCGAGGGCGCGCAGCCCCGCGTCGTCGTCGCGCAGCGCCAGTTCGTCCAGCGCCCAGGCCCAGTTGGCGCCCTGGGCGGCGTACCGGCGCAGCAGGTCGAGGGCGTCCCGGCGGCCGTACGAGGCGAGATGGCCGAGCACCGCGAGGGCCAGGCCGGTGCGGGACTCGTCCGTCTCCAGGTGGTCCTCGGGGTCGAAGAGGTGTGCCTCGACGGCGTCCAGCTCGCCGTTCAGGTCGAGGAAGAGCCGGGCGTAGTACAGGGAGCGGTTCTCCACCTGCCAGTCGTGGCGGGGATCGCGCAGCACACAGTGGTTCAGGGCCGCGAGCGCTTCCGCGCGGGGGGCGGTGAGCGCGTGCAGCGTGCCGTCGCCGCGGCCCCGCTGAAGCAGGCCGAGCAGCGTACCGCTGGGCGCTATGACCGGATCGAACATGGGAAACAGCCTCACATCAAGCGTCGACGCAACCGGGGAACACGCACTACCTGGCCGCGTGACACAACGTCGGAGCGCCCGCCGTCTCTTGCTTGCTGTAGCCCATTTCTCTCTGCCTCTCGTCGGTGGCCCATGCGGACCGCATCACGGTCCGCGCGGTGCGGCAACACCTGCCCAGCCATCGCGTCCGTGAATCACGTCGTCATGATGACCCGCGGTGCGTGCTGCCGCGACCGTATTTCCGGCGGCCCTGTACCGCCTCCCCCGTTTTCTGTGTCTTAGCTGGTCAGAAGCCCGGCGTCAGCTGACACCGAACAGTTCGAGCACATCGGCCCGACCGAACATCCGGGCGGTGTCGACGGCCGACGGCGTGCCCTCGGCGGGGTCGGCGCCGCCCTCCAGGAGGGCCTTGACGACCTCCGTCTCCCCCTTGAAGACCGCGCCCGCGATCGGGGTCTGGCCCCGGTCGTTGACCCGGTTCGCCTCGGCGCCGCGGGCGAGCAGCGCGCGCACCGCGCCGGCGTGCCCGTGGTACGCGGCGAGCATCACGAGGGAGTCCCCGCGGTCGTTGGTGAGGTTGGCCGGAACGCCCGCGTCGATGTACGCCACGAGTGCCTCGGTCTGTCCCTGCCGGGCCAGATCGAAGATCTTGGTCGCCAGCTCCACGACCTCCGGGTCGGGGGCTTCGCTCATCGGCCGGACCGCCTCTCATTACAACCGTTCAGGTGAACCGCAAGGGTACTGGCTCGTGCCTCACATGACCCGTTGTGCCCGACGTAAAGATCGCTACGGGCGGGGCCGGCCGCAAGTGCCCTGCTCAGCGGTGCCGTATCGGCTCCACCATACGGGCGAATAGTCACGATATTTACCCAGTTGCGCTCTTTATCGTATAGACACATGCTGTGATCCTGGAAGTACTGATGGTGACTGTCCCCCTCGACACCAGGAGGCCCCCAATGATCCTCTCCATGTCAGGCGTCGTCCTGCTCGGCACCGTCGTGTTCCTCTACTTCCGCAAGGACGGCCTGAAGGGCTCGCACGCCTGCGCCTCGACCCTGTTCGGGTTCTACCTGTCGAGCACGGCCATCGCGCCGAGCATCAAGGCCGGCGGGGAGAGCCTGGCCAGCCTCCTGGGCGGCATCAAGTTCTGAGGCCGGTACCGCACGACGCCCCGCCCGCACGCACCACCAGGAGACAGCAGTGGCCCGGCGCCCACTCCCCCGCATTCTGAGCAAGGACGGCGCGCAGCTCGCGCGGACGCAGCTGGCCCGGAGCCGGGAGCTGGCCCGGACGGCGGCCGACAGCGCCACCGACGTCCTCCATCCGCTGATCACCCTCTCCCGCGGGCTGCGGCTGCTGGCCGCGGCGGGGCGGCGCAGATGGACCGCCACCCCCAAGGACCGGCGCGGGCCGCTGCTGTTCCTGGTGGCCTGCGTGGTCCTGGTGGTGGCGCTGGCACCGTACGGGCCGCTGCTCGCCGTCGTCACGGTGATGGCGGCTGCGGCCTGGCTGGGCCGCGACCGCACCGCGCCCGAGCCCGAGGGGCCCGACGAGTCCCAGACCGAGCGGCTCCGGGCGCTGTACGAGGCGCTGGTGCCGTACTTCTCCGTCCCCGAGGACCCCGCCCCGCTGTACGCGCACGGCGGGGACTGGGAGAAGGCCTTCCCCGCGCACGAGTTCGACGAGGCGGGGCGCGTCGGGCAGCTGCTGCTCCGCTACCCCGCGTACTTCCCGGACGGCGAGCCCGAGGCCCGCGCGCGGGTCGAGCAGGTGCTCACCGCGAAGGCGGGGCGCGGGCGGGAGTACCGATTCGGCTGGGACGAGGTGGGCAACCAGCTCACCGTGAGCGTCCTGCCGCCGCTGCCCGCCGACATCGTGGCCCAGCGGTTCGTGACCGCGCCCGGCGAGAGCGTGCTCGGCTTCACCGACCCGAGCGAGGTGCAGCGCACGCTTCCCCTCTCCTTCGGGGACTACGGGGACTCCTACGACGAGCAGCGCGATGTCCCGCCCGTCGTCTGGCGCACCGGCACCCGTTCCACCGAGCCGCATCTGCTGGCGGTCGGCCAGCCCGGCAGCGGCACGTCCACCCTGCTGCGCTCCCTCGCCCTGCAAGCCCTTCAGTACGGCGATGTCCTCATCGTGGACGGCGGGGGCACCGGCGAGTACGCGTGCCTGACCGGCCGGGACGGGGTGCTGGCCGTGGAGTGCGCGCTGCCGGGGGCGCTGGCCAGCCTGGACTGGGCGGCGCGCGAGACGGAACGGCGGCTGGTCGCGATCAACCTGGCCCGGCAGGCGGGCGACCCGCCCCCGGCCGACACCCGGCGCCCGCTGTGGATCCTCCTCGACCGGCCGAGCGTCTTCGCGCACCTCGCGCAGGTGGACGGCCGCGAGGACCCGCAGGACCTGCTCCAGGTGCCGCTGCGGCACGGGCGGGCGGCGAATGTGACGGTCGTCGTCGCCGAGCAGTACGACGGCCTCGACGCGCTCGGCGACGCGGTACGGCAGCACACCCGGGCCCGGGTCGCCCTCGGGTCCGCGGCGGCACGGCAGGTGGAGGCGGTGCTGGGGGCGGCGCCGCGGACGACACCGCCGGCGCAGATGCCGCCGGGGCGGGGGTACGCCCGCCTGGGGCACGGTCCGGTGCACCGGCTCCAGGTGCCGAGGACGCCCGATCCGTACGACGACGCGACGAGTGAGGGGGATCGGCGGGCGGTGCTGGACCTGTTGCCGCCGCGGGTCGCGCAGGCGGCGCGGCCGATCGACCTGACCAAGGGGGTCGCCGCGGAGGGGGTTACCGCGCAGCCGGTTCCCGCGGAGCCCGCGGCCGCGGAGCCCGTGGCGGCGGAGTAGGTCTTCGGGCGCGGGTGCGTAGCGGCCGGTCGCGCGGTTCCCCGCGCCCCTTCGGGGCGCTCTACGCCACGAACGTCCGCGGTGATTCCGCCGCCGCCCCCGTGCCCCCGGTCTCCACCAGCCGGGCCGCCGCGGCCAGTCGTACCGCCGCCTCCTCTGCCACCGCTCCCCCCACGGTGAACGGCAGCCGGACGTACCCCTCGAACGCGCCGTCGACGCCGAAGCGCGGGCCGGAGGGGACGCGGACGCCCGTGCGTTCGCCCATTTCCGCGAGGCGGGAGCCGGAGAGGCCGCCCGCGCGGACCCAGAGGGTCAGACCGCCCTGGGGGACGGAGAACTCCCAGTCCGGCAGCTCCCTGCGCAGGGCGGTGACCAGGGCGTCCCGGTTCTCCCGGGCCTGTGCCCGCCGCAGTGCCACCGCCTGCTCCCAACCCCCCGTGCTGAAAAGCCAGTTGACGGCCAGCTGCTCCAGCACCGGCGTGCCCAGGTCGGCGTACGCCCGGGCCGCGACCAGGCTGCGGACGATGTCCGGCGCGGCCCGCACCCAGCCGATCCGCATCCCGGCCCAGAAGGCCTTGCTGGCCGAGCCGACCGTGATCACCGTGGAGCCCGCGGGGTCGAACGCGCAGACCCGGCGCGGCATCCCCGCGGCCCTCACCTCCTCCTCCAGCCACAGCTCGCTCATCGTCTCGTCGGCGACGAGCACCGTGCCCGCCGCGCGGGCCGCGTCCACCAGGCGGCGCCGCTGGTCCTCGTCGGCCAGCGCCCCCGTGGGGTTGTGGAAGTCGGCGACCACATAGGCGAGCCGAGGCGCGGCCTCCCGCAGGACCTGGCGCCAGCGGTCCATGTCCCACCCGGCGAGCCCCTCGGCCATCGCGACCGGCACCAGCCGTGCGCCCGCCTCCCGCATCAGCTGGAGGATGTTGGCGTAGGAGGGGGACTCCACGGCGATGCGCTCGCCGCGGCCCGCGAAGAGATGGCAGATAGCGTCGATGGCACCCATCGCGCCGGTCGTCACCATGATCTGCTCGGGCATCGTCGGGATCCCGCGCGCGGTGTAGCGCTCGGCGATCATCGCGCGCAGGGCGGGCAGTCCGGCCGGATAGTCGCCGTGCGTGTGCGCGTACGGCGGCAGTTCCTCCAGCGCCCCCTGCACGGCGCGGGTGAGCCAGGGCTCGGGGGCGGGCAGCGAGGCGCAGCCCAGGTCGATCACCGAGCCGAGGGCCTCAGGGGGCAGCGGCTCAAGACCCCGTGCGGGCACCGGATTGCCGGCCGGTACCGCGGTCCAACTGCCCGCGCCGCGCCGGGACTCCAGGAAGCCCTCGCCGCGCAGCGCCTCGTAGGCGGCCGCGACGGTGGTGCGGCTCACCGAGAGGGAGAGGGCCAGTTCGCGTTCGGCGGGCAGCCGCGCGGCGACCGGGACGCGCCCCTCCAGGACCAGCAGCCGGATGCCGTCGGCCAGCGCCCGGTAGGCGGGCGGGCGGCGGCTGCCGGGCCCGGCCGGCCGTTCCTGCTGGGAGTTGAGCAGCCGGGCGAGCTGCGCGGCCCCCACCGCCGAGGTCCACTGCGCCATGCGATCAGTCCACCTTCCCCGGATTGGCCATGGATGGAGTTTCCTCCCAAGCCACAGAGTGACATGCGTCAGGCCACTACCACTACCCAGGGGGGTATGCTGTGTCCACTTCCGGACATATAGGACGCCGATTGGTCCAGCTCTACGTCGGACTCACGCTCTACGGCGTGAGTTCCGCGCTGCTCGTCGCCTCGGGCCTGGGCCTGGAGCCCTGGGGGGTGCTGCACCAGGGGCTCGCACGGCGCACCGGGCTGAGCATCGGCGAGGTGTCCATCGCAGTGGGGGCTGCGGTGCTGCTGCTGTGGATCCCGCTGCGGCTGCGCCCCGGGCTCGGCACCGTCTCCAATGTCTTCCTCATCGGCCTGGCCCTGGACGGGACGCTCGCGCTGCTGCCCCCGGCGCACTCGCTGCTCGCCCGCGTCCCGCTGATGCTCGCCGGGGTGCTGCTCAACGGCGCGGCCACCGGCCTGTACATCGCGGCGCGCTTCGGACCGGGCCCGCGCGACGGGCTGATGACGGGTCTGCACCAGCGCACCGGGCGCTCGATCCGGCTGATGCGCACGATCATCGAAGTGACGGTCGTGGCCACCGGGTTCGTGCTGGGCGGCACCATCGGTGTGGGCACCGTGCTGTACGCCCTGTCCATCGGTCCGCTGGCCCAGTTCTTCCTGCGGGTCTTCGCCCTGCCCCCGGCATCGAGCAGCAGCACGATCGTTGCCGAAAGGACACCCCGCGGAGCGATACTGCGTCGGTGACCACCGCGATACGCCACCCCTACCTCGACCACCCGGGCCCCCTCGCCTTCGCCCATCGCGGCGGAGCCGCCGACGGGGTGGAGAACACCGCGGCGCAGTTCCGCCGCGCCGTGGAGCTGGGCTACCGCTACATCGAGACCGATGTGCACGCCACGGCGGACGGCCGGCTCGTGGCCTTCCACGACACGACCCTGGACCGGGTCACCGACGGCGCGGGCCGCATCGCCGACCTGCCCTGGTCCGAGGTCCGGCGGGCGCGGGTCGGCGGCCGTGAACCGGTGCCGCTGTTCGAGGAGTTGCTGGAGACCTTCCCCGAGGTCCGCTGGAACATCGACATCAAGGCGGAGCCGGCGCTGCGGCCGCTGCTCGACCTGCTGGAGCGCACGGGCGCCTGGGACCGGGTCTGCGTGGGCTCGTTCTCC
Source organism: Streptomyces griseofuscus (assembly GCF_014673495.1). Classification (GTDB taxonomy): domain Bacteria; phylum Actinomycetota; class Actinomycetes; order Streptomycetales; family Streptomycetaceae; genus Streptomyces; species Streptomyces murinus. The sequence continues at coordinate 6,954,529 of NZ_CP051006.1, read as the reverse complement.
GAGGCACGGGTGCTGCGCGCCCAGCGGCTGGCCGGGCCCCGCCTCGCCACCTCCTTCGGCACCCGCGGGGTGCTGAGCCTGCGGCTGCGCTCCTGGGGGCTGCCGGCCGCGGTGCGCCGCTCGGCGGTGGCGGCACAGGTGCCGGAGGCCCAGTCGGGCGTCCCGGTGGTCGACGCCCGCTTCGTCCGCGCCGCCCACGCGCGCGGGCTGCACGTCCACGTCTGGACGATCAACGAACCGGAACGCATGCACCGGCTGCTGGACCTGGGTGTGGATGGCATCATGACCGATCACATCGACACGTTGCGCAAGGTCATGGAGGAGCGCGGGGTCTGGGTCTGAACCGACCCGGCACCGGCCGCCCTTGCCTTCGCAGGGGAGCGGAAGCGAGGGCACGATGGGGATCGACACCGTGCGCGCGGGGGTGGCGGACGAGACCGCCGATCTCCGGCGCCAGCAAAGAGGCTGGTACTTCTACGACTGGGCGTACTCGGTCTATTCGGCGAGCGTCCTGACCGTTTTCATCGGTCCCTATCTCACCTCGATCGCCGAGCACGCGGCGGATTCCGGCGGCTATGTGCACCCGCTGGGCATACCGGTGCGGGCGGGGTCGTACTTCGCCTACTCGGTGTCCCTGTCGGTGATCCTGGCCGTCGTGGCGATGCCGCTGGTGGGCAGCGCGGCCGACCGTACGGGCCGTAAGAAGCCGCTGCTGGCCACGGCCGCGTACACCGGCGCGGCGGCGACCACGGGCATGTTCTTCCTGGACGGCGACCGGTATCTGCTGGGCGGGGTGCTGCTCGTCGTGGCCAATGCCGCGGCGGCCGTCGGCGGGATGCTCTACAACTCCTATCTGCCGCAGATCGCCCCGCCCGAGGAGCGCGACGCGGTCTCTTCCCGCGGCTGGGCCTTCGGCTACGGCGCGGGCGCCATGGTCCTGGTCGCCAACCTGGTCCTGTACTCGGCCCACGACTCCTTCGGCCTGAGCCAGGGCCAGGCGGTGCGCATCTGTCTGGCCTCGGCGGGTCTGTGGTGGGGCGCCTTCACCCTCGTACCGCTGCGGCTGCTGCGCGACCGGCGGGCGCGGGCGGCGGGCGAGGCCGCGCCGGAGGGGGTCCCGTCGACGGGGCTGCGGCAGCTGGCGGCGACGGTGCGGGACATGCGCCGGCACCCGCTGACGCTGTCCTTCCTGCTGGCCTACCTGATCTACAACGACGGCATCCAGACCGTCATCTCCCAGGCCTCGGTCTACGGCTCCCAGGAGCTGGGGCTCGGGCAGTCCACGCTGATCGTGGCGGTGCTGCTGGTGCAGGTGCTGGCCGTGGCGGGCGCGCTGGCGATGGGACGCCTCGCGCGGACGTACGGCGCCCAGCGCACCATCCTCGGCTCGCTGGTGGCCTGGACGATCACGCTCGCCGCCGGGTACTTCCTGCCCGCGAAGGCGCCGGTGTACTTCTTCCTGCTGGCCGCCGGGATCGGCATGGTCCTCGGCGGCAGCCAGGCGCTGTCCCGCTCGCTCTTCTCCCATCTGGTGCCGCCTGGCAAGGAGGCCGAGTACTTCTCGGCGTACGAGCTCAGCGACCGCGGGATGAGCTGGCTGGGCCCGATGCTGTTCGGTGTGACGTACCAGCTGACCGGTAGCTACCGGTCCGCGATCATCTCCCTGGTGGCCTTCTTCATCATCGGATTCGCCCTGCTCGCCCGGGTCCCGGTACGGCGGGCGATCGCCGCCGCGGGCAACCCGGTGCCCGAGAAGATCTAGCGCCGATTTAGCGCTCGGCACGAAAGGGCGGTAGTGTACGCGTTTGGCCTGCCAGGCGTACCGTTACTGCGCGTCAAAGATGCCGAAACGCTGGGTGACATCTGCTAGCAGATGTGACAAACCGGGCGCCTGTGGGTAGAACAAGGGGCGGCTACGACGGCGACGCATGACCCGGAACGGGACTCGGAACGGGAATCTTTACCGCCGACCGGACGTTGACCGGATGACGACGACAGCGACACCTGTCCTGTGGGCGACAAGCCCGGGAGGCACGATTCATGAGTGAGCGAGCTCTTCGCGGTACGCGCCTCGTGGTGACCAGCTACGAGACGGACCGCGGCATCGACCTGGCCCCGCGCCAGGCCGTGGAGTACGCATGTGAGAAGGGGCATCGCTTCGAGATGCCCTTCTCGGTCGAGGCGGAGATCCCGCCGGAGTGGGAGTGCAAGGTCTGCGGGGCCCCGGCACTCCTGGTGGACGGCGACGGCCCTGAGGAGAAGAAGGCCAAGCCCGCGCGTACCCATTGGGACATGCTGATGGAGCGGCGCACCCGTGAGGAACTCGAAGAGGTCCTTGAGGAGCGCCTGGCGGTGCTGCGTTCGGGGGCGATGAACATCGCCGTACATCCCCGGGACAGCCGCAAGTCGGCATAGCGGGCAAGCCGCACAGCGCACATACACGAGACCGCGGGCGCCGTACGTTCTTCAGGACGTACGGCGCCCGCGGTCTGTCATGCTTCCGGGCTAGCGGGTCAGCGGCGGTCGCCGCTCGTCCGGTCCCGGGCGGTCGGCGCGGTCCTCGTGGATGACCTCGCCCTGGACGACCTTGCCGTCGGGGCGGTGCATACGGGCCTGCTGGAAGGCGTCGCCCAGGCTGCCCGGGGCGGCGGCGCGCAGCCGCTTCTCGAAGGTGTTCTCCGCGAGCCGGCTCACGGCCTTCTGCACCGGGGGCAGCAGCAGGAGCAGGCCCAAGAGGTCGGAGATCATGCCAGGGATGATCAGCAGCAGGCCGCCGAGCATGGTCAGCCCGTTGCCCCCGCCGCGCTTGGGGGAGCCGCCCTGCTGGAGCGCTTCGTTCAGGTTCTGGAAGGCCCGGCGGCCCGCCCGCTTGATCACCACGGAACCGGCCACCACCCCGGCCACGAGCAGCAGGAAAACGGTCATACCGCCCGCCGCGCCGGCGACCAGGGTCAGCAGCCAGATCTCCAGCACCAGCCACCCGGCGAGCCCCAGCGGCAGATACCTGCGCAGCCGGGAGCGCCGGGGCCGGTCGGTGTACGGGGTGGTCGGAGCGCCAGTCGTCATACCCCCAGTGTGCCTGGCTCCGGCTCAGCGCCGGATAAGGGGTTACGGGGTGCGCTTGTCCTTGCCGGTGAGCTTGGCGACGCGATCCCCCGCGCCCCAGGCGGTGACCCGCCACAGCGCCTCGACCAGGATGTCCTTGCTCATCTTGGAGTCGCCCAGCTCGCGCTCCACGAAGGTGATCGGCACCTCGATCACGTGGTAGCCGGCCTTGACCGCGCGGCGGGCGAGGTCGACCTGGAAGCAGTAGCCCTGCGAGGCGACCTCGTCCAGGCCCAGGCCCTTGAGTGTCTCCGCGCGGAAGGCGCGGTAGCCGCCGGTGATGTCGCGCAGCGGCAGATCGAGGGCGAGCCGGGAGTAGAGGCTGCCGCCGCGGGAGATGAACTCACGGGACTTGGGCCAGTTGACCACCCGGCCGCCGGGCACCCAGCGGGAGCCGAGCACCAGGTCGGCGCTCTTGAGGGCGGTGAGCAGCCGGGGCAGCTCCTCGGGCTGGTGGGAGCCGTCGGCGTCCATCTCGACCAGCACGCCGTAGTCGTGCTCCAGGCCCCAGCGGAAGCCCGCGAGATAAGCGGCGCCCAGGCCTTCCTTGCCCTTGCGGTGCATCACCTGGACGTTGTCGTCCTCGGCGGCCAGCTCGTCGGCGAGCTTGCCGGTGCCGTCGGGGCTGTTGTCGTCCGCGATCAGCACGTGGGCCTCGGGGACGGCCTTGCGCACCCGGCCGACGATGGTCTTGATGTTCTCCGCCTCGTTGTAGGTCGGGATGATCACCAAGGCCGTGCCGAGCGGACCGAACTGCCTCCCCTGGGCCTTGGCCGCGAGGGTCCCGTCGCCGTCGTTCACTGCTGCCCCTTCTGGTCGTACGCAGGCGTCCACCATAGTGGCCGCCGCCTGGGTGGACGTGACAGCTGGTACGTATGGTGGTGTCGATTGCACAAGAGAGGGGTAAGAACGCGCTTTTCGGGATGTTCCCGATCTGTTCGCGGCACGTTCTTTTCCTCTTCCGACTGTTCGGATGATTCCCCGCCCGGGTGGGTTGCCTCCCCCGTGCTACGGATGGGGGCCCGGCGCCCTTCGGGCCGACCTGGGACCCGCTGGCTGCGGATCGACCGAAAGCCGTTGTCTACTGAGGCCGGGCCCCACCCGGGTCACACCTGGCCGACCGGCTGGAACGCTTCCCCGCCGGCGCGGGCGCTGAGCCTGGCTGCCAGTGGCGGTGCCCCGGTGCGGGGGCGCCGTCCCTGACCCAGCGGCGCGGCGGGGAGGGGCGCGAACGCTTCCCGGTCGGGCGTCCGGTGGTGGACTCGCACGAACCTACCGGCCCTCAGCTCCCGACTGTCAACAGACCCCTGGCCTGGGCGTCCTCCGTGCCGCCCGGGAACGGTGCGGAGGATGCGCAGGTCGCGCGAGGCGCCCGGGGCGAGGGGCGGCCGCCGCGCCACCCCCGGAGATCACTCGCCCGGCCGTACGAAGACCGTCCGGCCGCCCACCACGGTGCGCAGACAGCGCGGCAGCTCGCCGCCCGGGGTGAGGTCGGGCAGGCCGGGGGTGCCGGAGCGCGGGTCGGTCGACCAGCGGGCCACCCGGTCGTCGGGGGCCTGCACCACCAGCTCGCCGGTGCGCCAGACGGCGAAGTCGGCGGGTGCACCGGGCACCAGGACGCCCGCGTCGTCCCGGCCGATCGCCCGCCAGCCGCCCCGGGTGTGCGCGGTGAACGCGGCGCGCACGGAGACCCGGTGCTCGGGGGTGTGGTGGAAGGCGGCGGCGCGGACCGTGCCCCAGGGGTCGAGCGGGGTGACGGGGCTGTCGGAGCCGAAGGCCAGCGGGACACCGGAGCGCAGCAGGGCGGCGTACGGGTTGAGGGTGCGGGCCCGCTCGGCGCCGAGGCGGCGGGCGTACATGCCGTCCGCACCGCCCCACAGCGCGTCGAAGGCGGGCTGCACGGAGGCGATCAGGCCCAGCTCGGCGAAGCCGGCCACGGTCTCCGGGGTCAGCATCTCGGCGTGTTCGACGCGGTGCCGGGCGGCCCGGATCCGGGCGAGGCCGACCTTCTCGGCGGCCGCGCGCACCCCGTCGACCACGGACGACACGGCGGCGTCGCCGATGGCGTGGAAGCCCGCCTGGAGGCCCGCCTCGGTGCAGGCGATCACATGGGCGGCGATGGTGTCGGTGTCCAGGTAGGCGGTGCCGGTGTGGTCCGCGTCGGCGTACGGCTCGTGCAGGCACGCGGTGTGCGAGCCGAGGGCGCCGTCGGCGAAGAGGTCGCCCGCGGCGCCGATCGCGCCCAGCTCGCGGGCCTTGTCGACGTCCCGCTCGGCCCAGTAGCCGAGGACCCGGGGGCCGGGCAGGGTGGCGGCGAGCTCCAGCAGTCCGGTGAAGTCGTCCTCGGAGGAGATCTGCGGTCCGCCGCACTCGTGCACCGAGCCGATGCCGAGGGAGGCGGCGTGCGTCAGCGCGGTGCGCTGGGCCTCCGCGCGCTGGGCGGGGGTGATGGCGGCGAAGGCGGCCTTGCGTACGGCGTGATGGGCGTCCCGGGTCAGGGGCGCGTCGGTGCGGGGCAGGTCGCCGCCGACCATGTCAAGCAGGGCGGTGGTGACGACGGCCGAGTGCACGTCGATGCGGGAGAGGTACAGCGGGCGCCCGCCGGTGGCCTCGTCCAGCTCCGCGCGCGTCGGCGGCCGGCCACCGGGCCAGCGGGCGGCGTCCCAGCCATGGCCCAGCAGCACTCGGTCACCGGGCCGGGCGGCGGCGAACTCCCGGACCAGTTCCAGCGCGGCCGCCAGGGAGGGCGCGGCGCTCAGATCGAGACCGGTCAGCGCGAGACCGGTGGCCGTGGTGTGCACATGGGCGTCCGTGAAGGCCGGAGTGACCAGGGCGCCGTCGAGATCGATCACCTCCCCCACGCCGTCGGCGAACGCGTCCGCGGCGCCCTCCGACCCGACCCAGGCGATATGGCCGGCCTCCACGACCATCGCGGTGGCGAAGGGATCGGCGGGACTGTGGACATCGCCGTTGCGGAGAAGGAGGGTGCGGTCGCTCATAGGCGACAGTTTCTCTCGGACCGCGCGGGGTGGTGCATCTGGGGCGGTGGGTACCGGTGCGGCGGGGCACCCATGGCGGACAGGGCGTCGTCAGATGAGCGGTGGACGGGCCTCGTACGGGGTCGAGAGGACCACCGTCGTACGGGTGGACACACCCGCCAGGCCCCGGAGCCGGGCCAGCAGCTCCTCCAGTTCGTGCGGGGTCGCCACGCGGACCTTGAGGATGTAGTTCTCGTCGCCGGCGACGCTGTGGCACGCCTCGATCTCGGGCACGCCGGCGAGGCGGTCGGCGATGTCGTCGGGGGCGCTGGGGTCGAACGGTTTCACCGAGATGAACGCGGTGAGGGGCAACCCGACGGCCTCCGGGTCGACCACCGCGGCATAGCCGCGGATGACGCCACGCTGTTCGAGCCGGCGCACCCGCTGGTGCACGGCCGACGTGGACAGGCCCGTGGCCTTGCCCAGGTCTGTGTAGCTCATCCGCCCGTCCTTGACGAGCAGCTGCACGATCTGACGGTCCAGCTCCTCCATGGCGCCAAAACCTACAGGGCGTTCGATCTTCTCGGACAGCCGACGGCCCTCCTCGGATGCCGGTACGGTCATCTGCGCGCGGCATGTGACGAACGACACACCGTTCGAACAGGCTCCGTGATGTTCTCGTGATTACCGCCGAGAGCGGACGGGAAGTGCTTGCTGTGGTCGTGGCCGCCGAGCCTTTCACGGCCCAGCCTTAGGGGGAGAATCCCATGCAGAGTGTCAAGCGCCCTGGTCGATCCGCGTCCAAGCGGCAGCAGCCGCTGGTCGAGCCCGAGCCGGAGGGCGTCGAACCCGACGCCTTCGAGGACGAGCTGGACGCCTACGACACCTTGGAGATGTACCGGGTGATCTGCCCGGACTGCGCGCAGCCGATCGCGCTGCTGGCGGACGAGGAGATCCTGCCGGAGCACGCGCTGTGCGCCTCGCCGTGGAACCCGTTCGGGCTCACCGTGTGCGCGGGTACGGGCCGTTCGGCCACCGACGCCCGTCCCGCGGACGAGTCCGTCACGCCGCAGGAGCAGGACACCGCGCTGCTGCTGACGCTCCCCCAGGGCCTGGACTGGCGGACGCAGCCCTTCTCGCACGTCGGCGGTCCGGGCTCGCGCCCGATGCGGGTGCCGGAGATGCGCCAGCGGGCCGCCTGAGTCCCGCGCACCGGAGCCGGTCCGGCGCCGGACGCCCCTGGACTGACGCTCGATTCGGGCGGGCGGTGACCTGTGTGCCGGGTGTCGCGTTCTCACGGGTATGACATCCCTGCACCCGGTCACCGGGCGTCAGCGCCGTATCTTCGTCCCGCACCCCGCGGTGCCGGACCGGTCCGCCGCCTCGCAGGACCCGCCCATCTACCGCGATCTGCTGCGTGCCTGGGCCGATCGCGGCCGTACCCTGCCGGGCCGCCAGGACCCCGAGTGGGTGCGGCTGGCGGCGCCGACGGTGCGTACGGGTCAGTTCGGCGCGGACCGGTTCAGCGGGCTTCGGGTCCCGCCACGTGACGGGCGATGACCATCCGCTGGATCTGGTTGGTGCCCTCGACGATCTGGAGCACCTTGGCCTCGCGCATGTAGCGCTCGGCCGGGAAGTCGGCGGTGTAGCCGTATCCGCCGAGGATCTGTACGGCGTCCGTGGTGACCTTCATGGCGGTGTCGGTGCAGTGCAGCTTGGCCATGGCGGCCTGCTTGGCGAACGGCTTGCCGGCGTCGCGCAGCCGGGCCGCGGCGAGGTAGAGGGCGCGGCCCGCCTCGATCTGGGTGGCCATGTCGGCGATCATGAAGCGCAGGCCCTGGAAGTCGGCGATGGGGTGGCCGAACTGCCGTCGTCCGGTGGCGTAGCCGACCGCTTCGTCCAGTGCGGCCTGGGCGACGCCGATGGCGCAGGCGGCGATGCCGAGGCGGCCGGAGTCGAGGGCGGACAGGGCGATGGCGAAGCCCTGGCCCTCCTCGCCGATGCGGCGGTCGTCGTCGACGCGGACACCGTCGAAGTGGACCTGGGCGGTGGGCGAGCCCTTCATGCCCATCTTCTTCTCGGGGGCGGCCGCGCTGAGGCCGGGGGTGTCGCCGGGCACGAGGAAGGCGGTGATGCCGCGGGGGCCGTCCTCGCCGGTGCGGGCCATCACGGTGTAGAAGTCGGCGATGCCGCCGTGGGTGATCCAGGCCTTGGTGCCGGTGATCACCCAGTCGTCGCCGTCCCGTACGGCCCTGGTGCGCAGGGAGGCGGCGTCGGAGCCGGAGGCGGGTTCGGACAGGCAGTAGGCGCCGAGGAGTCCGCCGCCGAGCATCGCGGGGAGGTGTTCGACCTGCTGCTGCTTGGTGCCGTGGGTGGCGAGCGCGTAGGTGGCGAGGGTGTGCACGCTGAGGCCGAGGCCGACGGTGAGCCGGGCCGCGGCGAGCTCCTCAAGTACCTGGAGGTAGACCTCGTACGGCTGGTCGCCGCCGCCGTGCTCCGCGTCGTACGGCAGGCCGAGCAGGCCGGATTCGGAGAGCAGGGTGAAGACCTCGCGCGGGAAACGGCCCGCGTCCTCCTCCTCGGCGGCCCTCGGGGCGATCTCCCGCCGGGCTATCTCCCGGACGAGGGTGAGCAGGTCCCTCGCCTCGTCCGTCGGCAATTGACGCTCCACCGGCTGCGGGTCGCGGTCGGACATGGCGTCGGTCTCCTCCCTGATGGGGAACCGGCGGCACGGCCCACGGGTCAGGGCGGCTCCGCCTGATCGTTCCGTTACGGCCACGGCGCGTACTCCCGGATCACGGAAGCCCGCTGACCAGCGGCTGCGCTGAGTATGCCCGAACATCGGACTCCCGTCACCAGTTAACGACCGCTCACTCAAACATTCCAGCCGGGCGCGGGACGGGGGTGTCGCGGGGAGGTCTCCGGGACGGCTGAGACCACCACAGGAGCCGACATCACGGCCACCGGCAAACCGGAATCCGGGGCCGGCCACGACCGGGATTCCGCCGGAGCTGGAGTACCGGAATGGAGCGGGTCGGAGTGCCGAGCCGGACCGGGGCGCCGGGACAGGCCGACCCCGGACGCGGAACACCCGCAATCCGGAGCGATCAGCAGCCGAGGCACGAGCAAGCGCAACGCCCCAGCCACCCGGACATCCGGAGTCCGACCTCCCGAGACGCTCACAACCGGAAGCCCGCCGACCGGGCCTGGAGTACCAAAGCGACGGGGCCGAAGGCCAAGGCAGGCCGGGAGGCCAAGAGAGGCCGGGCCCGGGCGTGAGGCGCTCGGGACGCGGGACGGTCGACGGCCAAAGCATGACGGTGCGACGCGTTAGCCCCCCGGGGCTTCCGGGGGGCTGACCCGTCGGCACAACCGCGGCCAGAAGCCCGCCGGCCGAGCCTGAAGTACCGGAGCGGCCGGGGCCGGACGTGAGGCACTCGGGATGCGCGACAGTCGACGGCCAAAGCATGACGAAGTGCGACGCGTTAGCCCCCCCCGGGGCTTCCGGGGGCTGACCTGCCGACGCAACCGCAGCCGGAAGCCCGCCGGCCGAGCCTGGAGTACCAAAGCGGCCGGGGCCGGACGCGAGGTGCTGGGGATGCGGGACAGTCGGCGGCCGGAGCATGAGTAGGTGTGGCGTCTCAGCCCCCGGGCGTCTGGCGACCCACATGTCCAGGCGATCGCGGTCGAAAGCCCCACGGCCCGACGCGCCGTAAGGCCCCGTGGCTGGGTCGCACGGGGTTCAGGTGGCAGGCGGGAGCGGAGTCGGGTGAGTGGGCTCGGCGGAGTGGGGCGTGTCGGCTCCGGGGCGCGCTGGCCGGAAGCGGCGGGCGGGAGGCCGGGAGACCCCAGGTCAGGAGCCCGGGTGGCCGCGGCCGGAAGGCGTGGGCCCGCAGCGGGCCGCCGCGAGGGTCGGGGCGCGGGTTCGCGGTGCGGCACTGGTTCCGGGAGCGGACGCCGTAGGTCCGGCGCGCGACCCGTGCGGCCGGAAACCGCTCCCCCGGCGTTGACCTACTGGTCTAGTCCTCCTACGGTCCATGACCGGCGCGTCAGCGCGTGCGGGTGTTTCTCTCACGGATGCGAGGAGGCACGATGCGGCATTCTCAGCGGCTTCGGATGCGGACGCTGGTCTCGGCGGTGTGTGCGGCCGTGATCGGCGCCGGACTGCTCCTGGGGGCGGGAGCCGTCAGCGGGGACCGGGCCGGGGCCCTCCCGCACGGCGATGCCCCGGGGTTGATCAAGTCCCTGGAGTAGGCGCCGGATTCAGAGCAGGCCCAACTGGGTGACCAGCATCGCGGTGACCACGACGAGCACCCAGCCCAGCACATGTTCGAGGATCTTGGGCCCGTTGTCGCGGGGACCGCCGGTGCGGGCGCGGGTGGCGGTGGCGGAGTGTGCGGTCATGCTGGTACTCACAGAGGTCGGACGTACAGAGCGGTCTCCCCCACCCGTCCGTCCACCTTGCCACCCGCGACGGCGTACGCGGCGATGAGCTTGCTCACATGGTCAGCGCACCCCCACCGCGGCCAGGGCCTTGCGCTGGTGGGCGCTGGGGCGGGCCGGGAAGTAGAGGTAGCAGACCCCGCCGGTGCCGGAGGAGACTGCGCCGGTGGCGTTGTACCGCTTCGTCCTCAGCCAGATGTTCTCGAACTCCCGGCGCTTGTACACCCGTCGTACCGCGTCGTCCCCCGGCGAGGCCGGATCGTTGGCGATCACATCGCCGTCCGCGGTGAAGCCGATCACCGTCATGAGGTGTCCGGACGTGCCGTAACCCGCCCCGGTCAGCTCGGTGCTCAGGAACGACTGGGACGTTATGGCCGGGATGCCGGCCGCCACCAGCGTCTCCAGATCCGTCAGCGAGACGAGCCGGGTGACGACGCCCTGGAGGTCGGCGAAGGTCGCCGCGTAGGCCGCGTTGAACGGCCAGTTGCCGCAGCCCTCGTACTGGTAGTCGTAGGTGAAGCGCGCGGCCGCGTCGACCTGTGGATCGGCGTAGGACGGGTCGATCCAGGACAGCTGCTCGGCCGTGAGCCGGCCGCCCCAGTACTCCACGATCATCTGCGAGGAGGTCGGACTGCACCACGCCTCGCCGCCGTTGTCGTACTGCGGGTACTGGCCCTTGTGGATCTCCTGCGAGTAGCGCGGCACCACCAGTTCCTGCGCGAGGCCGGGCGTGGAGGCCGGGACGGTGAAGCGGTCGGGGATGTCGGAGCCCATCGCGCCGAGCCGCCACACGGTCGGGGTGAGCCGCGTGCCCGGCCTGCGGTAGAGGGTCAGGCGCAGCCGGTACGACACGAGGCGCAGTCCGGTGCTCGCGTCGTCGATGGCGAAGGTGTCGGTCCAGATGCTGCTCCTGCCGTCGCTCTGGCCGTCCACCGAGGTCCGCTTGATGTCCTGGTCGCCGGCCGCCCAGCGGCCCATCACGTACCAGGGCGTGTCGCCGCCGTCCGAGTACGTCCCGCTCAACTCCACCTGGATCCAGGTGCCGTCGGGGGTGTGCGCGTTCCAGGAGGAGACGACCTCGGTGGCCGGGACCGTGAGCCGGTACCGCGGAGCGGTCCAGGTGGCGTACTCCCAGGTCGCGGTGGTGCCGGTGTGCGGGTCGGTGTAGTCGACGGTGCCCGCGGGGGCGCCGATCTCCACACCGGGGCGGGGGCCGGAGACCGCGCGGGCACCCCGGGCGGTGCCGGTGCGCCACTCGCTGTAGGTGGTCCAGGCGTGGTAGTCGACGGGGCGGGCCCCCGCCCGGCCGGGCTGGTCGGCGGCGACCGCCCGGGCGGTCGCGGTCCCGCGCTGGGCGGCGGCCGCGGCGGGCGTGGCGGCGCCGGCCACCGCGGCGGCGACCGCGACGGTCAGAACCGTTCTGCGGGAAGGCTGTTGGGCTCTGCTCATGGGCGCGATTACCCCCAGGTGTCCGGAGTCATGGCTGGATCATGTGCACGTCGTGCGCCAACTATGAAGCAGCCGCAGGGCCCCTGCCAGCACTTGGGCGGATGCCGCGCCATGAATATTGGTCTGATCCGGTGGCGGTGCGGGCGCAGGGGGACAAAGGCCCCGGCCCCGGACCGCGGAGGCGGTGCCGGGGCCGGGGCCTGGAGGCGCGGGGACGCGCCTGGGTCCGTACGGATCAGACGAGGTCCATGGCCGCGATCTCGTCGGGGCGGCCGTAGCTGATCGGGCCCTGGAAGCGGCGGCGCGCGGTGGCGAACCACCAGACGGTGGCCACGAGCAGGACGACGACGAGCGCGATCGGCGCGTAGTTGAAGGAGTCCACGGTGATCGGGGACGCCTGCGGCAGCATGAACAGGACGCTGCTCAGCGCGATCCAGATCACGGCGAGCCAGCCGACCGGCTTGCTCCAGCGGCCCAGGTTCCACGGGCCGGACTCGAAGGCGTCACCGAGCCGCAGCCGCAGGAAGATCGGGACGGCGTAGGCGAGGAACAGGCCGACCACGTTGACGCTGACGATCGCGGTGAAGGCGGTGTGCGACCACCAGCCGGGCACGATCAGGGCGAGCGAGCAGGCCACCGCGAGCCAGACCGCCTTGACGGGCGTACGGGTGCGCGGCGAGACCGAGTGCCACAGCCGGGAGCCGGGCATGGCACCGTCGCGGGAGAAGGCGAAGATCTGCCGGGTGTTGCTGGTGAGGTTGGCGAGGCCGCAGAAGAGCATCGCGCCGATGACGATGAGGAGCATGACCTTGGCGGTGGTCAGGCCGAGGCCGTCGATCAGGATCTGCACGGGCGGCGCGCCGTTGGCGGCCTCCTTGGCGTAGTCCTTAATGCTGTAGACCAGTGCCAGCATCAGGATGAGACCGGTGATCGCCGAATAGCCGATGGCGCGGGTGATCCCCTTGGGCGCGTTGACCGTGGCTTGCACCGTTTCCTCGGACATGTGGAAGCTGCCGTCGAAGCCGGTGAACGTCCAGCTGGTGACCAGCAGGCCGAGCATGCCGCCGTAAAGTCCGCTCGTGAAGCCGGTGTTGTTCTCGAAATGCGTGACGAACGACGCCGACTGATGGTGATCCGGTATCACTATGAGTGCGCCCACGATCACGACGAGTCCGATGAGCAGCCACCATACGGAAATGCGGTTGAGGACGGCGACGAGCTGGACCGTGTAGGTGTTGGCGAGCCCCTGGAGCACGATGATCAAGGCCGTGATCAGCACCGTCTGATGGACGGTCGGCTGGTAGGAGGGCCACTGGAGCTGCACGAAGGCCTGGATGAAGGTGGCCGCCGCATAGCCGGTCGCGGCGGTGCCGCCGATCTGTCCGACGAAATTCAACCAGCCCGTGTACCAGGACCAGGCGCCCTTGTGGCGCTTGGCGAGCTTACCGGCGGAGAAATAGAGGGCACCGCTCGTCGGATACGCGGAGGCGACCTCTCCCATGGCCGCGCCGATGAGCAGCACCATGATCGAGACACCGATCCAACCGAATACGAGAATGCGGGGTCCGCCCGCGTTCATACCGAATCCGAAGGACGAGAAGATGCCCGAAAGAATATTGATGATGGTGAAGGAGATCGCGAAATTGTCGAACGCCTTGAACCGGCGGGTGAGTTTCCGCGGATAACCCATCGCATGCAGGGTCGCGTCGTCGTCGAGCACGACCGCGTCTTCTCCGGCGCGGGCCTTGGCCCGGGGAGCAGACATCCGTTCTGACACAGATCGGCCTTTCTCTCGTGCCTCTCGAGCGCTCGGAGCGGCACTCGATGAGGGAGGACGGGTGACGAGCAAAGGAGGGTCAGGCGGGCCCGGGGACGGGCAGCCCGCAGGCCCGGCGCGCCCGGGAGAGCTGTTCGGCGGGGTCACCGAAGGCACTCCAGGGCATGCGTGAGGCGTAGGGGCCCATCGCCGTGAAGACCGCGCGGGCCTCGAACTCGCGCTGGCCCATGACCAGCGCGTGTGCGAGGTAGGCCAGGTCGAGCACCGGCGTGAAGCGGTAACTGGCCACCGCCGGAAGCCAGTTGTGGTAGATGGCGAGCGCGGTGGCACGCCACTGGGGCTGCTCCCAGACCCGGTCGGCGAGCAGCTGGGTCGGGTTGTAGCTCTCCACCAGGGCGACCAGGGGCAGCAGGCGCAGCGCGGAGTCGGCGGGCGCGCGCTGACTGAGGAAGGCGGCCACGTCCCAGGCGGCGTTGACCGAGCCGCCGTGCCGGGCGAAGAAGGCGGAGAGGAAGCGGTGGTGGGCCTCGCGGTGCCAGGGGTCCAGGCTGAGGATGTGCGCGAACAGGCGCCAGGGGCCGGGCGGCGCGGTGAGCAGGCCCTGCGGGGCGGGGTCGCGCAGCCGGTGCAGCCGGGCCATGGCGAGCTTGGCGACCCAGGGGGTGGGGTCCCGCGGGGCCAGGACCGCGGCCCGTTCGCAGGCGGCGAGCGCTATGCGCTCCAGGGCCTCCGCCCGGTCGTCGTTGCCGTCGGCGGCGCGCAGGGCGCGCTGGACGGCGACGCGGGCCCACATGAGGGCCGCCTCGGGCGAGGGCTCCTCGTCCAGCCAGCGTTCGACCAGGTCGGTGCCGGCCGCCTCGGAGGCGAGGACCAGGGAGCGATGGGCGCGCAGCGCGAAGTCATGACGTGTCTCCGCCAGTGCCTCGTACGCATGCCGATATCGGCCGGCGCGGACATCGACGCAAACGCCGGCCAGGACTCGGTCGTCGGCCGCCGGGTGCCACACATACTGCCCTTCGAATAACTCCGCGGCCATGTCCCCTGCCTTGTCCCCGTACCGTGTCCCCGGCCACCGCTTCTCGCGGTAGCGCAGGAGGCACCTTACTCAGCACGGCGGAGCCCCGGAACGCCGAATTCGACATATCGGTCAGCGATTCGAGAATGTTCATAGAAATGCGCGGGGGGACGCCGACGAGCGATAGTTCAAGAGTAACCTTCTTTCGTGGGGCACCCTCGTCGGCCCGGCCGCTATGCGCCGCTACTAGACTCTTTCCGGAAAACCCCCCACACCGCACCACACCTTCGGGAATCGTCATTCAGCACCTCGCCGCCCGGCTGCACGGGCTCCCGCCGTCCCTCGGACCGGTCCGGCTGATCGCCGTCGACGGGCACGCGGGCTCGGGGAAGTCGACCTTCGCCGGGCGGCTGGCCGCCGCGCTGGACGGGGCGCCGGTGCTCCATCTCGACGACATCGCCAGCCATGAGCGGCTGTTCGACTGGACCGACCGGCTGCTGACGCAGGTGATCGAGCCGCTGTCCCGGGGCGAGGCCGGGGCCTACCTCCCCTACGACTGGAACGCCCGCGCGTTCGGCCCGGCGCGCCCGCTGCCGCCCGCGCCGGTGGTCCTGCTGGAGGGCGTCGGCGCGGGCCGCCGCGCGCTGCGGCCGTTTCTGGCCGAACTGCTGTGGATGGAACTGCCCCGCGAGGAGTCCTGGGCGCGCGGCCGGCGGCGGGACGGTGCGGCACAGCGGGAGTTCTGGGACGGCTGGGTCGAGGCCGAGCGCGCGCACTTCGCCGCCGACCCCACCCGCCCCCACGCCGGGCTTCTGGTGCGCCAGACCGACCAGGGGTACGAGGTGCTGCCGGGGCCCGAGCGCCCCCAGGGATCGGGCCAAGGAGTGACCCACAGTGATGACTCCACCCCCATGTGGTGAAACTGTGAAGGCTCTTGTCGGCCAACTTCCTGAAGCGCCCCAACTTCGCTTGACCGGGGGGCCGTACAGGTCTTACGTTCTCAATGTGCGGCGATTCGAAGCCGCCCGAAGACGCGAAGCCCCCGATTGTTCCCCCGTGATCGGGGGCTTCGTTCTGCCCGTGTATCGCTTTCCGGGCCCATTCCGCGCCGATCCGATCACCCTCGGTCACTGAGGCGCCCCCGTTCCGTCCGCGATCCCCGCACCGAACGGCCTGTACCGCACCCTTCGGCACCCGGTACCCACGCGGGTACGATGCCCTTGGTGCGACCTTCGGCGGCAGCCTCGCGCACCTGCAACTCCGGTCCGCGGCACGGCGGTTCGGCCGCGGCGGCCGCCGGGCGACCGTCCGGCGGTGAACCACGGGGCACGGTCTGTGGGGGACGTGATGGACTTCGGCACGCAGGGCCCCGAGGCCCCGGCCGACCTCGCCTGGCTGCGCGGGGTCGACGCCTACACCATGGGCGCCTATCCGCAGGCGGAGGAGGAGTTCCGGGCCGCGGTGCGGATGGACCCGGGCATGGCGGACGGCTGGCTCGGGCTGCACGCGCTCCGGGCCGACACCACCACCGCGCTGCTGCGGATGTTCCGGCACCGCGAGCGCTTCGGCGAACAGCGCGCCCGGCATCGCCGTACGATCAACTCCTGGTACTGGCTGGGCTGGTGGGTGCAGCCGGTGCTGGAGAGCCCGCGCGATCTGCTGCTGGCGCACGCCTCGCACTGGCTGGACGGCCGGCATGTGCCCGAGCTGGACCGGGCGCTGGCCGGGCTGCCCCCGGTCGACACCGATCCCCAGGTCCGCTTTCTGCACGCCTGCCGCTCCTACCTGGTCAAGGACTGGGAGCAGTTGGTACGGCACACCGATCCGCTGCTGGACGATCCCCTGCTCGGCATAGAGGCGGGGCTGTTCGGCGGCATGGCCCGGGTCCGCCTGGAGATGTACGGCCAGGCGGAACCCCTGCTGTCGGCGGCGCTGATGCGGTGCCGCAGCGAGCAGCCGCAGCGCAAGGAGCTGCGCTACTGGCTCGCGCGCGCGCACGAGGGCACCGGCCGCTCCGCCGCCGCGCTCCCCCTCTACCGGGCCGTGCACCGGGTGGACCCCGCCTTCATGGACACCTCGGCGCGGCTCGCGGCGATCTCCGAGGGGGACGGGTACGACGACGCGGCCGATCTCGCCGCGATCACCCTGACCGGCGCCGGGGACACGGTGGACGGCCCCGACGGGTTCGATCCGTTCTTCGGCACCGAGGGGCGGGATCTGCGGCTGCCGGAACCTGAGCTGCCGACCGGGCCGCTGCCGGCCGTCGCCGAGCCGGGGGTCCGCGACCGGGGCGGGGTGCCCGGCTCGCCGCTGCCCACCGGGCCGACCGATCCCGCGCTGCTCGAACAGGCGCTCGCCGAACTGGAGCGGATGGTCGGGCTCGAACCGGTCAAGCGCCAGGTGAAGGCGCTGTCCGCGCAGTTGAACATGGCGCGGCTGCGGGCCGGTCAGGGGCTGCCCGTGCAGCCGCCGAAGCGGCACTTCGTCTTCTCCGGGCCGTCCGGGACCGGCAAGACGACGGTGGCGCGCATCCTCGGACGGGTGTTCTACGCCCTCGGGCTGCTCGGCGGGGACCATCTCGTCGAGGCGCAGCGGGCCGATCTGGTCGGCGAGTACCTCGGGCAGACCGCGGTGAAGGCCAATGAGCTGATCGACTCCGCGATCGGCGGGGTGCTGTTCGTGGACGAGGCGTACTCGCTCTCCAACTCCGGGTACGGCAAGGGGGACGCGTACGGGGACGAGGCGCTCCAGGTGCTGCTGAAGCGGGCCGAGGACAACCGGGACCATCTCGTGGTGATCCTCGCGGGGTATCCCGAGGGGATGGACCGGCTGCTCGCGGCGAACCCGGGGCTGTCGTCCCGCTTCACCAGCCGGGTCGACTTCCCTTCCTACCGGCCCGGGGAACTCACCGAGATCGGGAAGGTGCTGGCCGCGGAGAACGGGGACCAGTGGGACGAGGAGGCGCTGGAGGAGCTGCGGTCGATCGCCGGGCACGTGGTCGACCAGGGCTGGATCGACGAGCTGGGCAACGGGCGGTTCCTGCGCACGCTGTACGAGAAGAGCTGCGCGTACCGGGATCTGCGGCTGTCCACGTACGCCGGATCACTGACCCGCGACGACCTGGCGACCCTGCGCCTCGCCGACCTGATGCAGGCGTACGGCGAGGTCCTGTCGGGCAGGGGCCCGCAGGACCCGTCGCCCACGTAGGCGCCCCGAAGGGGCGCGGGGAACTGCGCGAGCGACCCACCACCGAGCCGCACCCGCACAGCCCCCGCACCGCCCCCCTTGAGCGGCGAGCGCCTACGTGGCGAGCGCCTGCTCCGGGAAGTCGGGGATCTCCCGGTGCGCGGGGTCGCGGACCTCGCCCACCAGCATCTCCAGGACGTCCTCCAGCGCCACCAGACCGAGCACCTTGCCGGACGCGTCGGCCACCTGGGCCAGGTGCGTGGCGGCGCGGCGCATCACCGTGAGGGCGTCGTCCAGGGGGAGCTCGGCCCGCAGGGTCGTCATGGGGCGCCAGATGTTCTGCGGCACCGCCCGTTCGGAGTCCTCCAGGTCGAGTACGTCCTTGACGTGGACGTACCCCATGAAGGCGCCCTGTTCCGTCGCCGCGACCGGGAAGCGGGAGTATCCCGTGCGGGCGGTGAGCCGCACGATCTCCCCCGGGGTGACCGCGGGTGTCACCGTGACCAGGGACTCACGGCGCAGCAGGACGTCGGTGACCGGGCGGGAGCCCAGTTCCAGGGCGTCCTCCAGGCGTTCCATCTCCTCCGGGTCGAGCAGGCCCGCCTGTCCGGAGTCCTCCAGGAGCCGGTTGAGCTGCTCGCTGGTGACGACCGCCTCGACCTCGTCCCTGGGCTCCACCCGGAACAGCCGCAGCACGGCCTGGGCGACGGCGCCCAGCGACACCGTGATCGGCTTGCACACCCGGGCGAACCAGACCAGGCCGGGGCTGAGCCACAGCGCCGCCTTCTCGGGCGCCGCCATCGCGAGGTTCTTCGGCACCATCTCGCCGATGACCAGGTGGAAGAAGACCACCGCGGCCAGCGCGATGACATAGCCGAGCGGATGGATCACGCCGTCCGGGAGGTGGATCGCCTCGAACACCGGCTCCAGCAGCCGCGCGACGGTCGGTTCGGCGACCGCGCCGAGCGTCAGGGAGCACATGGTGATCCCGAACTGCGCGGCGGCCATCATCTGCGGCAGCCGCTCCAGGCCGTACAGCACCTGCCGGGCCTGGGTGGTGCCGAGCGGTTCGATCTGGCTGCGGCGCACGGACACGAGGGCGAACTCGGCGCCGACGAAGAAGCCGTTCGCCAGCACCAGCAGGGCGGCGAGGACCAGTTGGAGCACGCTCATCGGGCGGCCTCCGCGATGCTCGCCGCCGGGGCCGTCCTGACCAGGCGGACCCGTTCGGCGCGGTAGTGGCCGACCTGGCGGACCGCGAGCCGCCAGCCGGGCAGTTCGGCCCGGTCGCCGGGAGCCGGGATCCGGCCGAGCAGGTCGGCGACCAGTCCGGCGACGGTCTCGTACGGCCCCTCGGGCACGTCCAGGCCTATCCGCTGGAGGATGTCGACCCGGCAGCTGCCGGCCACGTCCCAGGCGGGCCTGCCGTCCTCGGGCGGGGCGGCGGCCAGTTCGGGCACGTCCTTGGCGTCGTGCTCGTCGCGGACCTCGCCGACCAGTTCCTCGACGATGTCCTCCAGGGTGACCACGCCGGCCGTGCCGCCGTACTCGTCCACCACGACCGCGATGGGCTGTTCGCTGCGCAGCCGGGCCAGCAGGGGCTGGACGGGCAGGGTCTCGGGGACCAGCAGCGCGGGGCGGGCGATGCGGCCCACAGGGGTGCGCAACCGGTCGCGCGCCGGGACGGCGAGGGCGTCCTTGAGGTGGGCCATGCCCACGATCTCGTCGATCTTCTCCCGGTAGACGGGGAAGCGGGACAGTCCGGTGGCCCGGGTGAGGTTGACCACGTCCTCGGCGGTGGCCGAGTCCTGGAGCGCGCTGACCTTCACCCGCGGGGTCATGACGTGCTGCGCGGTCAGCTCGCCCAGCGAGAGGGTGCGCACGAACAGGTCGGCGGTGTCCTGCTCCAGTGCGCCGGCCTGCGCGGAGTGCCGGGCCAGGGAGACCAGTTCGCCGGGGGTGCGGGCGGAGGCCAGTTCGTCGGCGGGTTCGACGCCGAGGGCGCGGACCAGCCGGTTGGCGACCGTGTTGAGCGCGGCGATCACCGGCCGGAACAGCCGGGAGAAGTGGTGCTGGGGGCCCGCGACGAAGCGCGCGACCTGGAGCGGCCGGGAGACCGCCCAGTTCTTGGGCACCAGCTCACCGATCACCATCTGGATCGCGGAGGCCAGCAGCATGCCGACGAGCACGGCGGCACCGGAGGCGACACCGTCGGGCAGGCCGAGCGCGCCGAACGGGGTGGCCAGCAGCCGGCCCAGGGCCGGTTCGGCGAGCATGCCGACGACCAGGGAGGTGATGGTGATGCCGAGCTGGGTGCCGGAGAGCTGGAAGGAGAGTTCCTTCAGCGCGTCCACGACCGTACGGGCGCGCTTGTCGCCGTCGGCGGCGGCCTTCTCGGCCTCGGGGCGTTCGACCGTCACCAGGCCGAATTCGGCCGCCACGAAGAATCCGTTGGCCAGAATCAGCAGGAACGCGGCTGCGAGAAGCAGCAGGGGGGTGGTCACGATGCCGCCGCCTCCCCGGCATGTCGGGTGGGGGCGGCGCAGGTACTACAGGACGATCCGTCCATCGCCGGAGGGATTCACTCCTCGGGTCGCAGGAACCCCTGGCACCGGGCGGCGCACAGGGGCGGAGGCGCGATCGGCGCGGCCTCCGCCCACCAGGTTAATCAAGACGCGGGCCGGGCGGGCAGGGTGGGCGACCCGGAGTCGGCCCCGAGTCAGCCCTGATCTTCCCCGGGGCGGACGGCCGAGTGGGCCTCGGCGAGCGCCCGCAGTGCCTTGGCGTCGGCGATCGCCCGCTGCCTGGCGATGCCCGGCTGGATGCCGAGCGCGGGCAGGCTGGTGCCGTCGCTGAGGTTGAGGAACACCCAGGGATCGCCCGGACGGAGGTTCACCTGAAGGATCTCCGCCCAGGCCAGGCGCCGGCTGCTGGCGATGTTCACGACGGTGACACCGCTCTCGTCGGCGACGACCTTGATCCGGGCCAGCTGGGCGAGCACCCAGAAGATCAGCGCCCCGGTGACCACGAAGCTCATCCGCTCCCCCGGGCCGAGGCCCTCCAGGAGCAGGGCGACCCCCGAGATGGTGAGGAAGATCGCCACGGCGGCGGTGAGCAGGATGGCCCGGGTGTGGCCCGGCCGGAAGGTGACGGGGAGGCCGGGCAGGGCCGGCAGGTCGGACATCACATACCCCTCAGAGGCGGCAGGCGTGGATGGCCGTGGTCAGGATGGCGCGGGCGCCGATGGCGTAGAGGTCGTCCATGATCCGCTGCGCGTCCTTGGCGGGGACCATGGCGCGGACCGCGACCCAGCCCTCGTTGTGCAGCGGGGAGACGGTCGGGGACTCCAGGCCGGGGGTGAGGGCGACTGCCTTCTCCAGCTGCTCGACCCGGCAGTCGTAGTCCATCATCACGTACGTGCGGGCGACCAGGACGCCCTGGAGGCGGCGCAGGAACTGCTGGACCTTCGGCTCGGCGGCCTCCTCCGCGTCCGCGCCGGTGCGGCGGATCACGATGGCCTCGGACTTCATGATCGGCTCGCCGAAGACCTCCAGGCCCGCGTTGCGCAGGCTGGTGCCGGTCTCCACGACGTCGGCGATGACCTCGGCGACGCCCAGCTCGATCGCGGTCTCCACGGCGCCGTCCAGGTGGACGACGGAGGCGTCGACGCCGCTGTCGGCGAGGTGCCGGGCGACGATGCCCTCGTAGGAGGTGGCGACCGTACGGCCCTTCAGGTCCGCCACGCCGTTCGCGGTGCCCGGCTTCCCGGCGAAGCGGAAGGTGGAGCGGGCGAAGCCCAGCGGGAGGATCTCCTCGGCGTCCGCGCCGGAGTCGACCAGCAGGTCGCGCCCGGTGATGCCGATGTCGAGGCGGCCGGAGGAGACGTAGATCGCGATGTCGCGGGGGCGGAGGTAGAAGAACTCGACCTCGTTGCCCGGGTCGACGATCCGCAGCTCCTTGGACTCCCGGCGCTGCCGGTAGCCGGCCTCATGCAGCATGTCCGCCGCAGGGCCGGACAGGGAACCCTTGTTGGGGACGGCGATGCGCAGCATGAGGACGGCTTCCTTTGCGGTGAAGGGGGTTGGCGCGGTGTGCCGCGATGGAGCGCGGCGGTTCGGTCAGAGGTGGGCGTAGACGTCGTCCAGGGAGATCCCGCGGGCGACCATCATCACCTGGACGTGGTACAGCAGCTGGGAGATCTCCTCGGCTGCCGCCTCCTTGCCCTCGTACTCGGCGGCCATCCAGACCTCGGCGGCCTCTTCGACGACCTTCTTGCCGATGGCATGGACCCCCTTGCCGACCAGTTCGGCGGTGCGGGAGGTGGCGGGATCGCCGTGGGCGGCCTTGTGCTGGAGCTCGGTGAAGAGCTCCTCGAACGTCTTCTTGGACATGGTGGTCCTTACCCTACGCGCTCCGACCGGCGCCTCAGTGCCAGGGTTCGGATACCGAACGCAGCGTCGCGGCCGTCGAGACCGCCGCGATCACCGCCTCGTGGCCCTTGTCCTCGCTGGAGCCCTCGATGCCGGCCCGGTCCAGGGCCTGCTCCTCGGTGTCGCAGGTGAGCACGCCGAAGCCGACCGGGACGCCGGTCTCCACGGAGACCTGGGTGAGGCCCTGGGTGACGCCCTGGCACACGTAGTCGAAGTGGGGGGTGCCGCCGCGGATGACGACGCCGAGGGCGACCACCGCGTCATAGCCGCGCGCGGCCAGCACCTTGGCGGCGACCGGGAGCTCGAAGCTGCCCGGGACCCGGATCAGGGTCGGCTCGTCGATCCCCAGGTCGCCGAGGGCGCGCAGGGCGCCGTTCACCAGACCGTCCATCACCTTCTCGTGCCACTGCGCCGCGATCACGGCGACCCTGAGGTCGCCGGCGTTGCGTACGGACAGTTCCGGTGCACCCTTGCCGCTCACGTCTCTCCTAAATGCCTTCTTGCTCGACTGGTGTTGCTGGTGTTGCTTGTCTACCGGTTCTACTGGTTCGGGCAGGTGGCCGGGGTGTCCAGCCAGGGCAGGTCGTGGCCCATCCGGTCCCGCTTGGTGCGCAGATAGCGAAGATTGTGCTCGCCCGCCTGGACCGGCATCGGCTCGCGCCCGGCGACCCGCACGCCGTGGCGCTCCAGCGCGTCGGCCTTGTCGGGGTTGTTGGTCATCAGCCGGACGCTGCGCACGCCGAGGTCGGCGAGGATCTGGGCGCCGGCCCCGTAGTCGCGGGCGTCGGCGGGCAGGCCCAGTTCCAGGTTGGCGTCGAGCGTGTCGCGGCCCTGCTCCTGGAGCTCGTAGGCGCGCAGCTTGGACAGCAGGCCGATGCCGCGGCCCTCGTGCCCGCGCAGGTAGACCACGACGCCGCGGCCCTCCTCCTGGATACGGGCGAGGGAACTGTCCAGCTGGGGGCCGCAGTCGCAGCGCAGCGAGCCGAAGACATCGCCGGTCAGGCACTCGGAGTGCACACGGACCAGGACGTCCTCGCCGGTGCCGATCTCGCCGTGGACGAGGGCGACGTGCTCGACGCCGTCGACGGTGGAGCGGTAGCCGTGCGCGGTGAAGGTGCCGTGCCGGGTGGGCAGCCGGGTCTCGGCCTCGCGGCGGACGGTGGGTTCGGTGCCGCGGCGGTGGGCGATCAGGTCCTCGATGGAGATGATCGTCAGACCGTGCTTGCGGGCGAACGGGATCAGCTCGGGCAGCCGCAGCATCCGGCCGTCCTCGCCGGCGATCTCCACGATGGCGCCGGCCGGGCGCAGCCCCGCGAGCCGGGCGAGGTCGACGGCGGCCTCGGTGTGGCCGTTGCGCTCCAGGACGCCGCCGGGCCGGGCGCGCAGCGGGAAGACATGCCCGGGGCGCACGAAGTCGGCGGGTCCCGCGGTGCCGCTCGCGAGCAGCTGGAGCGTGGTGGCGCGGTCGGCGGCGGAGATGCCGGTGGTCACGCCGTGCGCGCCGGAGGCGTCCACGGAGACGGTGAAGGCGGTCTTCATCGACTCGGTGTTGTCCTCGACCATCTGCGGCAGCCGCAGCCGGTCGAGTTCCGCGGCCTCCATGGGGGCGCAGACCAGGCCCCGGCACTCGCTCATCATGAAGGCGACGATCTCGGGGGTCACCTTCTCGGCGGCGATGACGAGGTCGCCCTCGTTCTCCCGGTCCTCGTCGTCGACGACGATCACGGGGCGCCCGGCGGCGATGTCGGCGACGGCCTGCTCGACGGGGTCGAGGGTGAACTCCTCGATGCTGTCGCCGTCGTAGGAGTAGGAGTAGGGGTCGTAGAGCGGGGTGGCCGGTGTCATGCCGGTGCTCCTTCCAGAACGGGCCGCGGGCTCTTGCGGGAGCGCAGCCACCAGTCGCGCATGCCCCACAGGACGAGTGCGCCGTAGATGACGTAGACGAAGCCGGAGAAGGCGTAGCCGTTGGCGAAGTTGAGGGGGACGCCGACGAGGTCGACGAGCAGCCAGGCGAACCAGAACTCGACCATGCCCTTGGCCTGGGCGTACATCGCGACGACCGTGCCGACGAAGATGTAGGCGTCCGGCCAGGGGTCCCAGGACAGCTCGGGGAACGCGGTGAACAGCAGGGCGACGGCGACGGTGCCGATCGCGGCGGCGCCGACCAGGGCGGCGCGCTCGCGCCAGCTGGCGAACCGGGGGGAGATATGGCCGTCGCCGGCCCCGCCCCGGCCGCGGTTCCACTGCCAGAAGCCGTAGAGGGCGACCACCATGACGACGGCCTGCTTGCCGGCGCTGCCGGTGAGGTGGCCGTAGAAGGCGGCGAAGAGGACCATGCCGGAGACGAACTGCACCGGCCAGCTCCACAGGGAGCGGCGCCAGCCGAGGACGAGTCCGATCAGGCCGAGGATGTTGCCGGTCATGTCGGACCACAGGATGTGCTGTCCGAAGAGGGTGAACGCCTCGGTGTTGAGCGAGTTCACCGGCCGGCCTCCTGTCCGCTCCCGTCGGCGGGGCCCGCCGTGAGGAGCCGCTCGACGTACTTGGCGATGACGTCCACCTCAAGGTTCACCGGGTCACCCGGCTGCTTCACGCCGAGCGTGGTCAGGGCGAGGGTGGTGGGGATGAGGCTGACGGTGAAGTGGTCGGCGCCGGCGTCCACGACGGTGAGGCTGATGCCGTCGACGGTGATGGAGCCCTTCTCGACCACGTAGCGGGCGAGGCCGGCGGGCAGGGAGATCTTCACGATCTCCCAGTGCTCGGAGGGCGTGCGCTCCAGGATCTCGCCGGTGCCGTCGACATGGCCCTGCACGATGTGTCCGCCGAGGCGGGCGCCGACGGCGGTGGGGCGTTCGAGGTTGACGCGGGAGCCGGTGGTGAGCGCGCCCAGGCTGGAGCGCTTCAGGGTCTCGGCCATGACGTCGGCGGTGAACTCGTCGCCCTCGTGGTCGACGACGGTGAGACAGACCCCGTTCACGGCGATGGAGTCGCCATGCCGGGCGCCGTCGGTGACGACGGGGCCGCGAAGCCGGAAACGGGAGGCGTCGCCGAGATTCTCGACGGCGGTGACCTCACCCAGCTCTTCGACGATTCCGGTGAACACTTCCCGGGTCCTCCTGCCTCATGGGGCACGGACTCCGGGGCCTGTCGACGGACGACAGAATCTACGGGTGAGCACACACTCGGGGCGTCGCCGACAAGGGCCCGTCCGGATACGGACGAGACCGGATACGGCGGCGCGCACACGGAACGCATGCCCGCCCGCCGCGCACTGCCTCCCATCCGGACTTTAACCGTCGGTCCAGGAATTTCACCTGGTCAACCGGTCGCTGGAGGCGACCGGGTCGCGGACTGTAACCGCCGGTTCGGACTTTCACCGACCCCGGAGTGCGCTGCTTCTGGTACACGGCCAGTGTGCCACGCCGGGCGGTCGCGCCGACAGGGGGTCCGTGTGGGCTCGCTCACAGTCCGTGTCCTCGCGTACGGGCACCACGACGCCCACCGTCAACTCCTCCCCCTTCGGCGCAGGTTGGCCCCTCCCCTCCCATTGACCGTAATGGTCTAGTCCTTTTAGGGTGCCGATCGGGCCCGGCGGCGGTGACGACGGCCCTTGCCCGCCGCCGGGTCGCCAGCGGTCCGGAACCGGGGCGATGTCACATTTCCGGGCGGCTGTCCGGTCTTCTCGGCGCAAGGGCGTCCCGACGGGGGGCGTCCGGTCCCAAGGGGCGGAAACAGCATGACCACGATCCTGGTCACCGGCGGCACGGGCACGCTCGGCCGGCAGGTCGCCGAGCGGCTGCGCACGGACGGGCACGAGGTGCGGGTGCTCAGCCGGCACGCCCGGCCGTACGGCGTCGATCTGCGCGCGGGCGGGCCGGAACTGGACGCGGCGCTCGCGGGGGTGCGGACGGTGGTGCACTGTGCGAGCAGTCCCCGGGGCGGTGACGAGGAGGCGGCCGAGCATCTGCTGGCGGCGGCGCGGCGGGCCGGGGTGGGGCATCTGGTGTACATCTCCATCGTGGGGGTGGACCGGGTGCCGTACGGCTACTACCGGGCCAAGTACGCGGTGGAGCGGCGGATCGAACGCTCCGGGCTCGGTTTCACGATCCTGCGCACGACCCAGTTCCACGATCTGCTGGTGTCGCTCTTCGGCACCCTCGCCAGGTCACCGGTGATGCCACTGCCGGCGCGCGTCTTCGACCAGCCGGTGGAGGTGACCGAAGTCGCCGCCCGACTGGCCGAGTTGGCCCTCAGCGCCCCGTCGGGCCGCGTCCCCGACCTGGGCGGCCCCGAGGTCCGCTCCCTCCCCTCCTTGGCCCGCGCCTACCTCCGCGCCACGGGCCGCCGCCGCGCGATCACCGGCCTTCCCCTCTTCGGCCCGACGTACCGCGCCTTCCGCTCGGGCGAGCACCTCGCACCGGAACGGGCGGTGGGGAAGGGGACGTTCGAGGAGTATCTGGGGAGGCGGTTCGGATAGGCGACGACCACGACGGGACCGGTGACCGCGACGGGTCGGACCACAGGGTGTCCTGGGCCCGGTCGCGGGCGGTCAGCAGGGCGCCGCGCAGGACTGCGGAGCCGCCGAGGGCGCCCGCGCGGACCTCGGTGGGCAGCGGGGACATCCGGCGCAGCCGCTGCGCCACGAGTCCGGCGAGTACGTCGCCGCCGGCGTGGCCGATCTCCCCGCCGAGGACCACGCAACCGGGGTCGAGCACGGCGACGACGGAGGCGGCACCGATGGCGACGCGGTCGGCGAGGGCGGAGAGGAAGCGCTCATCGGCGCCGGCCGCCGTCCCGGCCGGGTCAGCCGCAGTGTCGGGCTCCCGGCCTGTGGGTTCGTCCACCGCAGGGGGTTCTTCACCGCCGCGTGTCTCCCGCGGGCCGCCCCCCGACGCTTCCCGCCCCACCGCGGCACCCGCGTCCGCACCCCGCGCCATGACCGGCTCCTCCGCCGCCGGAGGCTCCTCCCAAGCCCCGCCCCTCACGACCGGCCGCCCCTCCGCCACCGGTCGAGACTTACGCCCCCCTGGCCGACCCGCGGCCGCACCCCACGTCGCGACCGGCTCCCCCGCCGCCACTCCGGCCGACCGGTCGCCCGGCTCATGCTCCCCCGCCGCCCCGACCGTCTCCCCCACCGCCGAGGCCACCGCGCCTCCTCCCCCCGGCCGCTCCTCCGCGCCCGACTCTTCCTCCGCCCCTCCAGCCCCGGCAGGCTCCCGCGCCGCGAGCACCCGCTCCACCGCTCCGCGGACCATCCCCGCCGCCCCCGGCCCGTCCGTCGTCGCAGGTGCCGGCAGGCCGTGTTCCGCTCCCAGGGACACGACGGCCGCCGCGCCCGCCAGGGTGTGGAAGCCGCCCGAGCAGTCCGTGGCGGAGGGGAGGGCGGGGGTGCCCGGGACCGGGAGGAAGCCGATTTCGCCGGTGCCGCCGGAGGCGCCGCGGCGGAGGGTGCCGTCGAGGACGACCGCCGCGCCGGTGCCGTGGCCGAGCCAGAGGAGGACGAAGGTGTCGCGGTCGCGGGCGGCGCCCTCGCGCTGTTCGGCGAGGGCGGCGAGGTTGGTCTCGTTCTCCACCGTGACACGGGCCCCGGGCAGCCGTTCCTGGAGGGCGGCGGACAGGCTGCGGTGCCACGCGGGCAGCCCCGCGGAGTCGCGCAGATCACCCGTGGCCGGGTCGATGAGGCCCGGCGCGCCGATGCCGACCGTGTGCGGCCCCTCGACGCCGGCCCGCCCGACGGCCCCCGCCACCGCCGCCACCACCCGCTGCACCGCGGGCCCGGTCCCGGTGTCCCCCTCGATCGGCACGGACGCCTCCGCGAGCACCCGCCCCACCAGATCGGCGACCAGCACGGCCACCCCCTCGGTGCGCACATCGAGCGCCGCCAGATGGGCGCGGTCGGCGGCGATGCCGTAGAGCCGGGCGTTCGGCCCCCGGCGGGCCGCGCCGGACTCCCCCACCACGGTGATCAGCCCGGCCGCGCCGAGCCGTTCGACGAGATCGGCGACCGTCGGCCGGGACAGCCCCGTCAGCTGCTTCAACTGCCCTGCCGTCAGCGGGCCTCGGTCCTGAAGGAGTCCCAGGGCCAACCGGTCGTTGATGGCCCTGGCGGTGCTCGGTGATGCGGGCATGGCGGGGATCCTTCCACAACGGCGCGCCGGGACCGGTCGGGCCCGGCACGCCCGCCCGGTCCGCATCGCGGCGCGATAAGCGCTATCTATCAGGCAGGGTCCCTGATAGTTTACGGCGCACCGATCGACGGGGAGGAGAGCAGACATGGAGGACATGAGCGGGGTGCGCCGCGCGCGGTACGCCGTCGCGGCCGTGTTCGCCGTCCATGGCGCCGTGACCGGCTCCTTCGCGACCCGGGTGCCCTGGATCCAGGACCATGCCTCGCTCGGCGCGGGCCGGCTGGGCTTCGCGCTCGCCTTCACCGCGCTCGGCGCCTCCTGCGCGATGCCGCTCGCGGGCCGGATCAGCCATCGCTTCGGCAGCCGTAACGCCCTGCGCGGGCTGATCGCCCTGTGGACGCTGTCCCTCGTCCTGCCGTCCCTCGCGCCGAACCTGCCCGCCCTGTGCCTCGCGATGTTCACCTACGGCGCCTGCGCGGGCATGGCGGACGTGGCGATGAACGCGCTCGGCGTCGAGGTGGAACGGCGGCTCGGCAGGTCGGTGATGTCCGGCCTGCACGGGATGTGGAGCGCGGGCGCCCTGGTCGGCTCGGCCGCCGGCACCCTCGCCGCCCATCTCGGCGCCGACGCGCGCATCCACTTCCTGCTGGCCGCGGCCGTCCTGACCGTGCTCGGTGTGCTCTCCTGCACCTGGGTGCTGGACATACAGCCCGCCGCGGACGAGGAGCCCCCGCCCCGGTTCGCGCTGCCGCCCCGCTCCGCGCTGCTGATCGGCATGGTCGGCTTCTGCGCGGTGTTCGCGGAGGGCGCGAGCCTCGACTGGTCGGCGGTGTTCCTGCGGGACCGGCTGGACAGCTCGGCCGGTCTCGCGGCGGCCTCGACCACCGCCTTCATGCTGACGATGGCCGTGGCCCGGATCGTCGGGGACGCGGTGGTGAACCGGTTCGGCGCGGTCCGCACGGTCCGGGCCGGCGGCGTGCTGGCCGTCCTCGGCGGTCTGCTGGTCGTCCTCGCCGGGCAGCCCGCGGTGGCGATGGGCGGCTTCGCCCTGATGGGGCTCGGTATCGCGGTCGTCGTACCGCTGTGCTTCGCCGCCGCAGGGCACGCCGGGCCGAACCCCAGCCAGGCCATCGCCGGCGTGGCGACCATCACCTACACCTCGGGGCTGATCGCGCCCAGTCTGATCGGCGGAGTGGCGCAGGCGACCAGCCTGGTGGTCTCGTTCGGTGTGGTGACGGCGCTCGCGTGCGGGCTCGCGGTGTGCGCGGGCGTGCTGCGCTCCGCCGAGCGCGGCGCCGAGCGGGAGGTCAGTCCGCGGGCCGCAGCAGTTCCCGGGCCACGGCCCTGAAGCCGTCGCTCCACGGCGCCGGGCGCAGGGTGGTCGCGTCCAGCCGCACCAGCACCCGGGTGCCCCGGGCGTAGGTCTCGGCGCCGTCCGCCGAGCAGAACCGGAAGCCGTAGGTCAGCCCGGTGGTGCCGAGCCGCTCCAGCCACAGGTGCACGGCGTAGCGGCCGGGGCTGGTGACCGGGGCCTCGTAGCCGATGCGCAGTTCGCGCACCGCGTTGCAGGCGTCCCCGGCCGCCACCCAGTCGCCGTCGAAGCGGATGCCGTGCTCGTGCCACAGCTCGGTCCAGGCGCGCTCGACCAGCAGCGGATAGCGGGCGTTGTGCAGCAGGCCGAGCGCGTCGAGGTCGTCGAAGTGGACGGTGACGGGGATCAGCCGGCCGTACGAGACGGCGGGGGCGGAGGGGGCTTCGACGGTCACGGCGGGGCTCCTGGACAAGGCGGTCGGGGGTGGCCCCCGGGACGTACGGTCATCCATACTAAGCGACCGCTCAGCACGCACTCCGGGACACCCCGGGCACACCCCCGGCGCACGCCCCCGGCACGCCCCCGCGCGGACGGTGTGCGCGGACCGCGCCGACGACCAGCGACAATGGTGCGGACACCCCCCTGTCCCCCGGCCCTCCGGGCTGCCCGGACACGAGGACGCAACGACGCACCACAGAAAGCGAAACCCCACCATGGACCTCGGCGTGCGCTGGAAACTGCACGGTGACGGGAAGACGCCCGCGCCCGGAGCAGTGGTACGGCCCGACGAACGGCTCTCCTGGCCCCGGACGGTGGGCCTCGGCGCCCAGCACGTGGTCGCGATGTTCGGCGCCTCCTTCGTGGCGCCGGTACTGATGGGCCTGGACCCCAACCTGGCGATCATGATGTCCGGCGTCGCCACGGTCATCTTCCTGCTCGCCACCCGCGGCCGGGTGCCCAGCTACCTCGGCTGCTCGCTGTCCTTCGTGGGCGTGGCCGCCGTCATCCGCGCGCAGGGCGGTACGAGCGCCACGGTGACCGGCGCGACCCTCGCCGTCGGTGTGGTGCTGTTCCTGGTGGGCCTCGCGGTGCAGAGGTTCGGGGCGCGGATCATCCACGCGGCCATGCCGCCCATCGTGACCGGCGCGGTCGTGATGCTGATCGGCTTCAACCTGGCCCCGGTGACCGCCTCCACCTACTGGCCGCAGGACCAGTGGACGGCGCTGCTGGTGATGCTGTTCACCGGGCTCGCGGTGGTCTGTCTGCGCGGCTTCTGGTCCCGGATCGCGATCTTCCTCGGGCTGATCTTCGGCTACGGCATCTCCTGGGTCTTCGACCGGGTCTTCGGCAAGATCCACTCCGTGGGCGGCGACGGCAGGCTGACCGACCACTGGCGCCTGGACCTCTCGGGCGTGTCCAAGGCCGACTGGATCGGTCTGCCGCACTTCCACGGCCCGTCCTTCCAGTGGTCGGCGATCCTGGTCGCGCTGCCGGTCGTCATCGCGCTGGTCGCGGAGAACGCGGGTCATGTCAAGGCGGTCGGCGAGATGACCGGCGACCCGCTGGACGACAAGCTGGGCACGGCGATCTCGGCCGACGGCGTCGCCTCCGTCCTGTCCACCGCGGTGGGCGGCCCCCCGAACACCACTTACTCCGAGAACATCGGTGTGATGGCCGCGACCCGCGTCTACTCCACCGCCGCGTACTGGGCGGCCGCCTGCTTCGCCCTGCTGTTCGGCCTGTGCCCGAAGTTCGGCGCGATCGTGGCCGCCATCCCGGGCGGTGTGCTCGGCGGCATCACGGTCATCCTGTACGGCATGATCGGCCTGCTCGGCGCGCAGATCTGGCTCAACGCCAAGGTGGACCTGCGCAACCCGCTGAACCTGGTGCCGGCCGCCGCGGGCATCATCATCGGCGTGGGCAACGTCAGCATGAAGTTCACCAGCAACTTCTCGCTCAGCGGTATCGCGCTGGGCACCCTGGTCGTCATCACCGGCTACCACGCGCTGCGCGCCTTCGCCCCGGCCCACCTCAAGCAGCAGGCGCCGCTGCTGGACGAGGGCACCTCCAGCTACGACCCGAACTCCCCGGACTCGTAAGGACCCGTTCCCCCGTTCCGGCGACGCACCGGGCCGGTCGGCACCTCGGCCGGGCCCGGGCTGCGACCCTTCCTCCATGTCGCAGTCGTCCCCCGTCATCGGCCCCGCCGGCACCACCGGCGCCGTCGGCGCCGTGGTCTCCCGGATGCGGGCACTGGCCGCCGTCCTGCCCGAGCGGGACGGCGTCGCCGTCTTCAACCGCGTGTACCTCACCGTCACCGAGGACCTCGACCGCCGCCTGGGCGCCGGGGAGTTCCCCGATCCCCGGGCGGCCGCGGCGCTGGACGTGCGCTTCGCCGAGCGGTACCTCGCCTCGATCGACGCCGCCGAGGCCGGCCTGAGACCGCCCGCCTGCTGGCGGCCGCTGTTCCAGCTGCGCCACCATCCGCACGTACGGCCGCTCCAGTTCGCGCTGGCCGGTGTCAACGCGCACATCGGGCACGACCTGGCCCTCGCCGTGGTGGACGCCTGCCGCACGGTCGGCTGCGAACCCGCCGATCTGGCCGACGAGTTCGACCATGTCGGCGAGATCCTCACCGCCCTGGAGGAACAGGTCCGCGAGGAGCTGATGCCCGGCCCCGACCTCCTCCAGCTCGCCGATCCGCTCACCCATCTCCTGGGCGCCTGGAGCCTGGAGCGCGCCCGGGACGCGGCCTGGGGGGCGGCCCGGGCCCTGTGGGCGCTGCGGCACAGCCCGGACATCGCCGAGGAGTTCGCCGCACGGCTGGACGCGGCGGTGGGGTTCGCGGGCAGGCTGCTGCTGACGCCGCTCGCGTGCTGAAAATCGCGCGTG
Source organism: Streptomyces griseofuscus (assembly GCF_014673495.1). Lineage (GTDB taxonomy): Bacteria > Actinomycetota > Actinomycetes > Streptomycetales > Streptomycetaceae > Streptomyces > Streptomyces murinus. Next base: position 6,921,814 of record NZ_CP051006.1, on the reverse strand, counting down.
CGTGAAACCCCCTGCTCGGCAAAGAACCCGATGGCGAAGGAGCGTTGGCATGACGACCCGGCTCGGTCTCGGTCTTCCCCAGATGCGGCAGTACTCGATCGGCGAGGACGTCCCGGCGGTGGCCCGCGCCGCCGAGGACATCGGCTACGACAGCCTGTGGGTCTTCGAACGGGCCCTGTTCCCGGAGCCCGCCACCCAGGGGCTGTACGGCATCGACGGCCTGCCCTGGCCCGACCAGTACCGGTCGGTGGCGGAACCGCTGGTCACCCTCACCCTGGCCGCGGCGGCCACCGAGCGCGCGGAGCTGGGCACCAGTGTGCTGGTGGCGCCGCTGCATCTGCCGTTCCAGCTGGCCAGGGCGCTGGCCTCGCTCGACGCGGCGAGCGGCGGCCGGGTGCTGGCGGGCCTCGGCACCGGCTGGTCCCTGGACGAGTACGCGGCCGCGGGCGTCCGGCCCTTCGAGGAGCGCGGCGCGGTGCTGGACGAGATCATCGACGTGTGCCGCGCGGTGTGGGGCCCCGATCCGGTCGCCCATGACGGCCCCCTGACGAAGATCGCCCCGGCCGTCGTCGGACCCAAGCCCGCGCGCCCGATCCCGATCCTGCTGGCCGCGGGCAACCGGCGCTCCTGGCGGCGCCTGGTCGACAGGGCCGACGGCTGGCTGCCGGTGGCCATGGGCGGCACACGGGTCGCCGACCAGTGGCGGCAGCTGCGCGAACTGGCCGAGGAGCGGGGCCGTACGGAGCCGATCCGTACGGTGCTGCGGGTGAACGCCGAGTTCCGGCGCGCGGGGTACGAGGGCTCCGGCCGCCGGCCCTTCCAGGGCGGCGTCGACCAGATCGTGCGGGACCTGGAGGAGTACGCGGAGATCGGTCTGGAGGAGATCCTGCTCGACCTCCAGGGCACCGCGCGGGACGCGGCGGAGCTGACGGACGTCGCCGCCGAGGTGTTCGAGAAGGCGCGGGCGGCCGGGGTCTGACCGGCCCGCGCCCCCGCCGCACTGCCCCCCGGGCCGGTGCCCGGTCAGTCCTCCGGCAGCTCCACGGGCGCGATCTCGTCGAAGACGTCGCCCGGGCCGGGGTTGGTCGCGTCGGTCTCGCCGCCGAAGTGGTGCATGACGCCCCAGACCGCGTTCAGCGCGGTCTGGACGGCGCCCTCGGCCCAGCCGGCCGTCCAGGAGATGTCGTCGCCGGCGAGGAAGATGCCCCGCTTGTCGGCGGGCAGCCGGTCCTGCATGAAGTGCGTGAACAGGCGCCGCTGGTAGCGGTAGTGGCCGGGCAGGTTGGCCTTGAACGCGCCCATGAAGTAGGGCTCGTTCTCCCAGGAGACGGTCACCGGGTTGCCGATGATGTGCTTCCTGATGTCGACCTTCGGGTAGATCTCGCCGAGCGACTTCAGCATGACCTCCATCCGCTCGTTCGCGGACAGCGGCAGCCACTTCAGGCTGTCGTCGCACCAGGTGTACGACAGGCAGATGACGGCCGGCTTGTCGGGGCCGTCGTCCAGGAGGTACGTACCGCGCGTCATACGGTCGGTGAGGGTCATCGACATGACGTCGCGCCCCGTCGGATTTCCCCTGTCGTCGACGGCCTTGTCCAGCCAGAACGGCCGGTCGACGGGGACGAAGAGCTTGCTGGACTCCATGTAGTGGGTGCGCTCGATCGCCGTCCAGTGGTCGATCGGGAACAGCGAGTCGTCGCAGGCGATCTTGGACAGCAGCATCCAGGACTGGGCGGTGAAGATCGCCGCCTGGTACGTACGGATGTCGCCGTTCGCGTCGGTCACGGTGATCTGGTTGCCCGCGGTGCGGTGCAGCCGGGTCACGGCCGGGCGGGGCTCGCCGTTCGGATGCAGGGAGGCGAGCGAGGTGCCGTACGGCCAGTGCACGATCTTCGCGGGCTCGCGCTCCCACAGGCGCAGCGGCAGCTGCTGGGAGCCGCCGACGATGCCGCGGTGGTGGTCGTCGGCCTCGGTGTAGACGACGCGCAGGATCTCCAGGATGGAGTTGGGGAAGTCGGTGTCCCAGCCGCCGGTGCCGAAGCCGACCTGGCCGAAGATCTCGCGGTGCCGGAAGGACTTGAAGGCCTCGGAGTCGCACAGGAAGCCGTAGAAGGTCTGGTTGTCGAGCTTCTCGACCAGCTTCGCCCAGATCTCGCGGATGCGCGGCACGTCCCGCTCGCGCATCGCGCGGTTCATGTCGGAGAAGTCGGCACCCTCCTCGAGGCACTTGTTCCAGGCCTCGGCGACTTCCCGGTACACCTGGGGCAGGTCGTCCACGGTGACGGCGTAGTGCGACTCGCCCTTGAGGTCCACGACGGTCGACGGAGTCGCCTCGGCCAGCGGGTTGGGGAAGGGCCGGGTGGTGAGGCCGACCAGGTCGATGTAGTGCTGGAGGGCGGTGGAGGAGGGCGGGAAGCGCATCGCGCCCAGCTCGCAGTTCAGCTCCTCGTCGCAGCCCTCGAAGCCGACGGTGCGCAGTCGGCCGCCGAGCTGGTCGGCCTCGTAGACGACGGGCTTGAGGCCCATCTTCATCAGCTCGTAGGCGGCGATGACACCGGAGAGACCACCGCCGATGACGGCGACCTCGGTGCCGTGCTCGGTCGCCGGGATCTGGCCGATGCCCGCCGGGTGGGCGAGGTAGTCGTCGTAGGCGTAGGGGAAGTCCGGGCCGAACATGGTGATCGGCGGCTGCTGCCCGTCGGTGTGCTCGACGGCGTTGGGCACCGTGGACGTCATGGGGTACGGACTCCTTGCGCGAAAGAACTGAGAGAGGTGAAGAGCGGGTCGAGGGGGCGGCGGGTCAGCTCAGGGAGCCGTACAGGCCCGGTCGACGGTCCTTCAGGTAGGGGTTGGCCGCGCGGGAGGCGGCGAGGAAGGCCGGGTCGGCGTCGGCGAACACCAGCTGCTCGGCGCGGCCCGCACGGGTCCGCGGGACGCCGTCGGGTCCGGCGAGCACGGAGAGGCCGACGAACTCGAACTCCCCTTCCTGGCCGACCCGGTTGACGTACGCGACGTACATCTGGTTCTCGAAGGCGCGCACCGGGATCATCGACTCGGCGACGAACTGGTACGGGTGCATCTGCGCGGTCGGGACCAGCAGCAGGTCGGTGCCGGCGAGGGCGTGGGCCCGGACGTTCTCCGGGAACTCGACGTCGTAGCAGATCAGCAGGCCGACGGTGAGGCCGTTCAGCTCGGCCTGTACGACCTGGTGGTCGCCCGGGGTGAAGTGGTCGCGCTCGAAGCAGCCGAAGAGGTGGGTCTTGCGGTAGTTCGCGAGCCGGGTGCCGTCGGCGGAGATCAGCTGGGCGGAGTTGTGGACGGTGTCGCCGTCGCGCTCGGGGTAGCCGTAGGCGACGGCGAGGCCGTGCCGGGCGGCGATCCCGGCGATCGCGGCGGCCGAGGCGCCGTCGGCGGGCTCGGCGAGGCGGCCGATCTCATCGCCGATCGCGTAGCCGGTGAGGAACATCTCGGGCGCGGTCAGCAGCGCGGCGCCCGCGGCGGCGGCCCGGCCCGCGGCCTCGTCCAGAACCCGGAGGTTCTCGGCGACGGAGCCGGGGTGGCCGGAGCTCTGGAGCAGGGCGGTGCGCATGCGTCTACCTCACCGGTCACGGAGGGGGTTCGGGGTCAGGTAGACGGTACGGTCGGCGCGCTCGGCCGGACAAGGAGCAGCCGTTGCGCGCCGGTGCGCGGTTCGTTGCGTGCGAGGGAGGCGGGGCGGCGATTCGTTGCGCGCCCGCGCCCGGGTGCCACCTGGGGGCGCTGTGCGGGCGCCCCCGTGCGCTTCGGGGCCCGTGTTACTTGCCGGTGCCGACCGGGTCGACGGTGATGCCGGGGCCGCTGCCGTCGGTGACGGGGACGTTGATGCCGGCGTTCAGGGTCGTGGAGTGGGTCTCGTTCGGCGGGGTGACGACGAGCTGGGTGAAGGTCTCGCCGGAGCCGCCGGAGTTGTTCGGCGGGTAGTGCAGGGTGAAGCGGGTCTCGGCGCCCGGCTGGAGGGTGACGGTGGGGGCGGTGAGCTTGCTGCGGGAGGCGCTGACCGTGCCGTCCTTGCTCTTCAGGTCGACGCCCGGGAAGCCGTGCAGGGTGCAGTTGGCCGAGCCGGTGTTCTTCATGTTGACGATCAGCTCGCCCTCGCCCATGCCGCCGGAGGTGCTGAAGGAGAGGTGGGCGGTGGTGCAGCCGGCACCGGAGGCGCGGCCGGAGCCGGTGGGGCCGTGGGCGCCGCTCGACTGGCCGCCGTTCTGGCCGGTGGAGCCGGTGGCGCCGGATCCCGTGGACCCGGTGGAACCGGTGGAGCCCGTCGAGCCGCCGGAGCCCTGGGTGCCCGAGGTGTCCGAGGCGGCGCCGCTCGGCGAGGAGGAGTCGCCACCGCCGGAGTTGTTGTCGCTGCTTCCGCAGGCGGTGAGCGACAGGCCCGCGGCGACGGCGACGGCGAGCAGCGAGATCTTCTGGACGCGCATGATTCCCCTTAAGAGGTACGGCTGACGTGCTGTTCCCTGAGACAACCGGGGTGGATCAGGGGTTCCGGTCGACACCGGTCCCCTACGTGGCTGTTACAAACACTAGATTTCGCGCAGTCGGTCGACGATCTCCCGCAGCAGCCCGGGGTCGGCGGTGGGGCCGCCCGCCGGGTCGCGGCGGGGCGCGGCGATGCGGACGAGGCCGGCCTCGGCCAGATCGCCGAGCAGCACCCGCACCACGGTCAGGGGCAGATCGGCGTCGGCGGCCAGTTCGGCGACCGGGCGCGGGCCGCGTCGTACCAGTTCCAGCAGGGCGGCGCTCGCGTGGTCGACACCGGCCTGGGCGGCGTCGGCCGTCTCCAGGGCGGTGACCCGGGACATCAGGTCGATGGAATGCCGGTCCGAGGGCCGGGTACGGCCCCGGGTCACGGTGTAGGGCCGCACCATCGACCCGGTCTCGTCCTCGTACCAGTGCTCGTCGCTCACGGCGGGATCATGGGGTGGCACGGGCTGCCGCGTCCAGATGACTGCCGAGACGGCGGACCAACAGGGCCATCTCGTGGGCGAGCTGGCCGACGTCGGTGTTGGCCTCGCTGAGCACGGCGAGTCGGCTGCCGTGGCCTGCCGGTGTGATGAACAGGTAGGCCTCGTCGAGCATCACCATGGTCTGGCGCACCGCTCCGGCGGCGAATCGCTCCCCGGCGGAACGGGCGAGGCCGTGGAAGCCGGAGCAGACGGCGGCCAGGTGCTCGATGTCCTGCTGGGGCATGCCCTCGGAACTGCTCAGCGCGAGGCCGTCGGCGGTCAGCAGCACGGCCTGGCGGACGTGGTCGGTGCGCGCCACGAGGTCGTCCAGCAGCCAGCCGAGGTCCGTGCCGGGTGGTCCGGCGGGTGCGGCGGGCTGGTTGCGGGTCTGGTCGTCACCGTGCATCGTCGGTGTCCGTCCCTTCGTCGACGTGGGTGTTCACGGTGTCGCCCTCGGTGGCCCCGGGCCGCGCGGGCATCCCCTTGCGCCCCTGATCGAGCCCACGCTGGAACGCCCCGAAGATCGCCCTCATCTCCTCGGCATCGACCTCCCGCCGCCCACCCTCCGCCTGCTCCTGCGGCTCATCCCGCAACTGCCGCGCGAGAGAGGCCTGGCGGACACGGGTGGGGAGAGCGGGTACGACCGTGGACGCGTCCGGGGCGCCGGTCTCCGGGGCGCCGGGCTCGGAGGTGCTGGGGCGCCTGGTGGGGCGCCTGCTGGGGAGGGCCGGGGGTGGGGTGCTCGCGGAGGTGCCGGTGCGCGGAAGCCCGGCCGGTGTGCCGCCCTCGCCGGTATCAGGGCGCCTGGTGGGGAGGGGCGGGAGTGGAGTGTTCCCGGGTGCGCCGGTACGCGGAAGCCCGGCCGGTGTGCCGCCCTCGCCGGTATCGGGGCGCCTGCTGGGGAGGGGCGAGGGTAGGGGGGTGCCTTCGGTGGTGCCGGGTCGGGGGGCGGGCGCGGACTCCCAGGGGGCGGCGGGCTCGAAGGCGCCGGGACGCCTCGCGGGCAAGGGGCCGGGCTGGGCATGCGCGTGCGACGCGTCGCCGGACCCGAAAGCGGCCCCGGCCCCGGACTCACGCGCACCCGTCCGCCCAGGCGGCGTCGGCCACCCGGCGCCGATCCCGGACGCACCCGGCGGCTCGGACCCCGCAGGATCGTTCCTGCGTCGTGATGGCAGCGGTCGTACCTCGCCGTGTTGCTCAGGCGGCAGCGGCACGCGCGCTCCCCCGTGCTCGGGTCGTGCCTCCGGCGGCTCGGTGTCCTGCGGGGTGTCCGTCCCGCCGGGCTCCGCCAGGATCGATTCCGGGAGGAGGACCACCGCGGTCGTGCCCCCGTACGGGGAGTCCCGGAGGCTGACGTCGATGCCGTGGCGGGCGGCGAGGCGGCCGACGACGTAGAGGCCGAGGCGGTCGTGGCGGGTGGGGTCGAAGGCGTCGGGGTCGGTGAGGGTGCGCTCGGCGTGTGCGTGCGCCTCGGCGTCGAGGCCCAGCCCGCGGTCGTCGATCTCCAGCACGAAGCCGCCGCCGACCCGGCCGGTGCGCAGCGTCACCTGGGTGTGCGGCGGCGAGAACACCGTGGCGTTCTCCAGGAGTTCGGCGAAGAGATGGACCACGTCGGCGACCGCGTCCGCCGCGATCCCGGTGTCCGGCATCGGCGGCACCACCACCCGCGCGTAGTCCTCGATCTCGCCGACCGCCGAGGAGACGACCTGTGCGATGGGCACGGGCCGGCGCCAACGGCGGCCGGGCGCCGAGCCGGAGAGGATGATCAGGCTCTCCGCGTGCCGCCGCATACGGGTGGTGAGATGGTCGATGCGGAACAGCTCACGCAGCACATCGGGGTCCTCGGTGCGCCGCTCCAGCGTGTCCACCAGCTTCAACTGCCGGTGCACCAGCGCCTGGTTGCGGCGCGCGATGTTGAGCAGCACCGCGAACAGGCCCCGGCGCAGCGTCGCCTGCTTCACCGCGGCCTCGACCGCGGCCAGCCGCGCCGTGTTGAAGGACCGGCCGACCTGCCCGATCTCGTCGTCGCGGTCCCCGGCGGCGGCGAGCGGCGGCGCCTCGGCCACCGCGTCCACCTCCTCACCGGCGCCCAACCGGCGCATCACATCAGGGAGTTGCCGCTCGGCGAGCACATCGGCGGCGTCCCGCAGGGCTTCGAGGCGACGCGAGATACGCCGCGCGCCGCGCACCGCGAACCACAGCGACAGCCCGGCGACGATCAGCCCGGCGACGCCGGCGATCGCCGCCTTGGTCAGCTCCCGGTAGGCGAACGCCCGCCCGCGCGCGGCCGAGTTGTCACCGGCCTCGGTGCACAGATCGCGGTACTGCTTGACGGTCCGGTCGACGGTCGAGCGCCAGCTGTCCGCCGCGACCGCCTGGGACGCCCCGCCGGCCCCGGCCCGCAGCAGCGCGTCCTCGCCCTGGTTCAGCGAGCGGTACAGCGCGCCGTCCTGGAACTTCTCGAAAAGCGCCCGGGAGTCGGCGGGCAGATCGGGCACATAGGTCTGCTGGAAGACGCGCCGGTCCTCGATGGTCTGGGTGAGCGCGTCGTACTGGCCCGGGGTCAGCGCCGTACCCGCCGCCCGCGCACCGGCGACCAGCGCGTCCTCGCGGGAGACGAACTCGCGCACCCGGACCAGCTCGAAGACGGTCCCGGTCTCCCTGGCGAGCTGCCCGGCCTGGAGCGCGGTCAGCGTGGACTGCACATCGAAGGTGGGCTCGATCAACGCGCTGTACTGCTCGACCGCCTGGTCCCAGCCGATCTTCCGGGTGAGCACCCGCTGCCGCAGCCCGTCCAGCCGGTCGGTGGCCGTGAGCATCGCGTCCAGCGACTGCCGCTGGCGCGCCGTGAGCCGGCTCCGGTCGCCGCCGCGGATCGCCTGCCGCATGGCGTCGACCACCTGGTCGGTACGGCGCTGCTGACCGAGCAGCCGGCCCGCCCCCGCGGCGTCCCGGCCGCCGGCGCCCAGATAGGCGGCGGACATCCGGCGCTCGATCTGGATCTGCCCGACCGCGGTGTCCACGGGGGTGCCGAAGTCGTCGTACACCCCCTGGACCCGGATCAGCGCGCGCAGCTCCGCGGTGACGGACATCATGGCGAAGCCCCACAGGGCCATCAGGGCGACGGCCGGTGCGAGCGCGAGCGCCACGATCCGGGTGCGGACGGTGGTGGGACGGCCGAGGGGCCAGCGCATGAAAGACCTACCGGTGTTACCAGTCAGTAGAGAGCTCGCACAACTTACGGGACGGTCACCTCGAATAGCAACGGTGACCTCCGATAACCCCAGGTCAGCTCACAGGAAACGCAAAGGAGGCGAGGACCGCGGCATGGTCGGAGGGCCATTCGTTTTCGGCCACGTCCGGCCAGGGGCGAGGGTCCCCGGTGACCACGGTGCGCGCGCCTCGGACGGTCAGGCCCCGGTGCAGGACGTAGTCGATCCGGTCCTGCGGCTCGGGCCGGCCGCTGCCGTCCTCGTGCACCGGGTGGATCGGCGACCAGGTGTGCCCGGGGGCCGCGGCGGGGACGGGGTGGGCCTGGCGGTAGGAGTCGGTGAGCCCCGCGTCCTCGGCGGCCTTCGTCACGGGCCAGGCCACCTCGGGCCGGTCCAGGTGCGAGGGACAGTTGAAGTCGCCGGTGAGGATCACGGGGACGCCCTCCTCGGACGCCTTCTCGATCCGTTCCAGCGCCTCGCGCATCTGGGCGAGCCGGACCTCCTCATGGGCGATCAGCTCGGCCGCCGGCAATCCGTCGAAGGCCGACTCGTAGGGCCCGTACGGCGTGTAGTGCAGATGCGCGGTCCATACGTCGACGGCGCGGCCGGGGGCGGCCTGGACGCGGACGCCGGTGGCGCCGTAGAAGCCGACGTCCGGGTCGCCGAAGCGGGCGGTGATCGGGTGGCGGCTGATGACGCCGAGGTTCTCGCCCGCCCGGTGATGGTGCCAGCCGAGGGCCTCGGCCAGCTCCTGGGCGGCGGTGCCCGCGGTCTCCTGGAGCCCGACGACATCGGCGCCGCTGTCCAGGATCACCTTGATCTGCTTGGCCCGGTGGTCGTCGACCTTCGCGCCGCCGAGCCAGAGGTTCCAGCTCAGGACGGTCAGTGCGGGCCCGGCCATGCCACTCAGCTCCTCGACGGTGACTCCCGCCAGGCTGTCACGCACGGTGCGGCCGGGCGCGGTGCCGATCGGGGCGAGCGAGGGCACGGCGAGCACCGCGCACCCGGCTGCCTCGGCCGAGGCCACGCCGGTCACGGTGTCCTCGACGGCCACGCAGGCGGCCGGCTCGACGCCGAGGGCGCGGCAGGCGGCGAGGTAGGGGTCGGGTTCGGGCTTGGTGCGGGGGGTGTCGTCGGCCGTGACGGAGTGGGCGAACCGGTGGGCGCCGAGGGCCTCGATGACGACGTCGGCGACCGCGCGCGGGGACGCGGTGACCAGTGCCGTCGGGACGCCCCGGGCGGCGAGCGCGTCCAGCAGGGCGAGGGCGCCGGGGCGGGGCACGATCCCGGCGCGGACCCGGTCGGCGAACTCGCGGTGGAGTCCGGCGGCGAGGTCGTGGGCGGACCGCCCGGTGGTGTCGGCGAGCCAGTGGGCGGTGTGTTCCACCGGGCGGCCGAGCACGTCCGGCTGGTCGGCCTCGGTCAGCGGCCGGCCGGCGACGGCCTCGACCGCCTCCCACCACAGGTGCTCGGTGTCCACGAGCGTGCCGTCCATGTCGAACAGGACTGCCTGGAGCGGGAGTCGGGGGTTGTGGGGGGTGGTCACGTGGGTGTCTGTCCTCAGTTCTCGGTGCGGGCGGCCACGAGCACGGCGCGCTCCGGCAGCGATGCGGTGGCGGCGGCTCCGGCGCCCAGCCCCGCGGCCTCGTGCGCGGGCAGGTCGGCCTTGGCCTCGGTGCCGTCGGCGAGCCGTACGGTCAGCCGGACGACCGCGCCGAGGAAGGCGGTGGCGACGACCCGGGCGCCGCCCTGCTCGTCGGCCCGCACCCGCAGGTTCTCGGGCCGTACCAGGACGTCCACCGCGCCGTCCGCCGCCTCGCCGTCGGCGGGCAGCCGCTGTCCGAGCACCTCGACGGTGCCGTCCTTCAGCTCGCCGGGGATCCGGCTCATGGTGCCGACGAACTCGGCGACGAAGGCGGTGGCGGGGCGGCCGTACAACTCGGCGGGTTCGGCGCACTGTTCGAGCCGTCCGGCACGCATCACGGCGACCCGGTCGGCGATCGACAGGGCCTCCTCCTGGTCGTGGGTGACGAACAGGGTGGTGATGCCGAGTTCCTGCTGGAGCCGGCGGATCTCCTCGCGCAGGCTCAGCCGCACCTTGGCGTCCAGCGCGGACAGCGGCTCGTCGAGCAGCAGGACGCGGGGGCGCAGGGCGAGGGCGCGGGCGAGCGCGATGCGCTGCTGCTGGCCGCCGGAGAGCTGGTGCGGGAACCGCTCCCCCTTGTCGCCGAGGCCGACCAGTTCCAGCAACTCGGCTGCCCTGGAACGTCGTTCGACCGCGCGTACGCCCCGCATGCGCAGCCCGAAGGCCACGTTGTCGACGGCGTTCAGATGCGGGAAGAGGCTGTACGACTGGAAGACCATCCCGGCGTCGCGGCGGTGGGCCGGCACCTGGGTGATGTCCCGGCCGTCCACCAGTACCGCGCCGGAGTCGGGGTGTTCGAACCCGGCGAGCATGCGCAGGGCGGTGGTCTTGCCGCAGCCGGAGGGGCCGAGCAGGGCCAGGAACTCGCCCGGGCGGACGGTGAGGTCGAGCCCGTCGAGGGCGACGGTGGCACCGAACTCGCGGCGCAGACCGCGGAATTCGACGGTCGCGGCCTGCTCGGTGGCGGCCTTCTCAAGTGTGGTGGCGGTCATGGTGTGTTGTCATCCCCGGGAAGGAGCGGTTCGGTTGCGTCCGCCGCCGGCACCGGCGAGCGCGAGGAGCAGGGCCCAGGTGACGAGCAGGCTGAGCACGGACACGGCGACGGACATCTGGGCCTGGTCGCTGCCGACGTTGTAGATCCATACGGCGAAGGGCTGGTAGCCGAGCAGCTGGGCGACGGTGAACTCGCCGAGGACCAGCGCCAGCGTGAGGAAGGCCGCGTTCAGCAGCGCCCCGCGCAGATTGGGCAGTACGGCCCGCACCAGCGCCTGCGGCCAGGAGGCGCCGCAGCTGCGGGCGGCCTCCACCAGGGTGCGTACGTCGATGGCGCGCAGGCCGGCGTCCAGCGCCCGGTACACGAAGGGCAGCGCCATCACGACGTAGGCGAGGACCAGGACGACGGGGAAGCTGGGGTTCTGGATCGCCACGAAGGTCTGGAACAGCGGGGTCCTGGACAAATGGTCCGGGCCCCACTTGAGCACGCTGACGATGCCCGCGACGAACGCGATCGGCGGCACCACCAGCGGCAGCGAGCAGACCACCTCGACCACCGGGCGCAGCCGGGGCGCGCCGAGCCGCAGGGCGACCACGGCGGGCACCATCAGCAGCAGCACGACCACGATGGTGGTCACGGCCAGCTCCAGCGACAGCAGCAGGCTGGAGACGAAGCCGCCGGCGGAGAGGATCTTGGTGTAGGCGTCGAAGCTGATGCCGTCGGGGTCGTCCACCGTGAAGACCACGGAGGCGGCGAGCGGGACCAGGAAGTACAGGGCGGCGAGGCCGAGGACGGCCCACCGCCAGGGGGTCAGGCGTCGAGCCATCGGGCGCTCCGGCGTTGCAGGGGCAGGTACACGGCCATCACCAGGCCGGCCACCAGGACCATGTCGAGGCTGAGGGCGAGGGCGACGTTCTCCTGCCCGACCAGGACGTTGCCGGACAGGGCGTCGGCGATCTGGAGGGTGACCAGCGGGACCGCGCTGCCGACCATCGCGGCGGCGGTGGCGTAGGCGGCGAAGGCGCTGCCGAACAGCAGCACGAATCCGCCGAGCAGGGAGGGCGCGAGCACGGGCAGGGCCACGTGCCGCCAGTACTGCACGCCGGTGGCGCCGTTGTTCAGCGCGGCCTCCCGCCACTGGGCGCGCAGCCCGTCGAGGGCGGGGGTGATGGTGAGGACCATCAGCGGGATGAGGAAGTACAGGTAGACGAGGACCAGGCCCCAGAAGCTGTACAGGTCCCAGCCGCTGTCCTTCAGGCCGAGGTGCAGGGTGAGCACGCCCGCGTTGCCGAGGGTGGCCACGAAGGCGAAGGCCAGCGGGACGCCGCCGAAGTTGGCGAGCACACCGGAGGCGGTCAGCACGGCCTCGCGCAGCGCGCGGGAGCGGGAACCGGCGACGGCCTGGGCGAGCGGCAGTCCGAACAGGGCGCCGAGCACCGCGGAGATCGCGGACAGTCTGACGCTGCCGAGCAGGGCGGTGAGGTACGCGCCGTGCAGCGAGGCCGTCATGTTGGCGCCGGTGTAGGAGGTGGCGCCGGTGGTGGCGTCCTTCGTGGTGAAGGCGCCGTCGAGGATCGCGAGGGCGGGCAGGCCGAAGGCGATGGCGGTGAAGACCAGCAGCGGCAGTACGGCCAGCCAGCCCGGGGCGCGGCGCCGTCGCTTCGCCGAAGCGACGGGCGCCACGTCCGAGCGCGTCAGAGCGGTGGTCATCCGGAGACGGCCTTACCCCAGCCCTGCGCGATGACCGTCTTGGCCTTGCTCTGCTCGGCCTCGGTCGGGAAGGACGCCGACCCGGTGACCTGGGGCAGCTTGGCGGCGGCCGTCTTGTCGAGGGTGCCGGCCGACTCCATGGAGGTCATCAGGGCCGGGCGGGCGTAGCCCTTGAGCCACAGGTTCTGTCCCTCGGTGCTGTACAGGAACTCCTGCCACAGGCGGGCGGCCGCGGGGTGCGGGGCGTCCTTGGTGATGGCCTGGGAGTAGTACTGGGCGTACTGGCCGTCGCTCGGGACGACGACCTTCCAGTCGAGGCCCTTGGACCTGAACTCGTCGGCGTAACCGGCGTTCAGGTAGTCCCAGTCGATGGAGATCGGGGTCTCGCCCTTCTCCACGGTGGCCGGGGTGGACTCGACCGGCGTGTAGTTGCCGTTCTTCTTCAGCTTGGCGAAGAAGTCCAGGCCGGGCTGGATGTCGCCGAAGGAGCCGCCGTTCGCGAGCGCCGCCGCGTAGACACCGCCGAAGGCCGAGCCGGACTTGGTCGGGTTGCCGTTGAGCGCGACCTGGCCCTTGTACTGGGGCTTGAGCAGGTCCTTGAAGGTGGTCGGGCACTCCTTGACGCGCCCTGCGTCGCAGCCGATGGAGATGTAGCCGCCGTAGTCGTTGTACCAGCGCGCCTGCGGGTCCCTCTGACCGGCCGGGATGTCGCCGAAGGAGGACACCTTGTAGGGGGCGAGCAGGCCCTGCTGGGCGGCGCTGAGGGCGAAGGAGCTGCCGAGGTCGAGGACGTCGGGGGCGCGGTCCTGGCCCTTGCGGGAGGTGACCGCGTTGATCTCGTCCTGGCTGGAGCCGTCGGGGCTCTCGTCCTGGATCTTGATGCCGTACTTCTTCTGGAAGGCGTCGATGATCGCGCCGTAGTTCGCCCAGTCGCGGGGCACCGCGATGATGTGCAGCGAGCCCTCCTTCTTGGCCGCCTTGACGAGGGCGTCCATGCCGCCGAAGTCGGCCGCGGAGGCGGCGGTGGCGGCGCTCTTGCCGTCCTTGGTGGTGGTCGACGCGTTGTCGGGGGCGGCGCCGCAGGCACTCAGCCCGAGCGCGGCGACGACGGCGAGGGAGCCGCCGAGCACGGCGTTTCTCGGCAGGGACAACTTCACGGTCTCTCCAGGGGAAGCACGGGGGCGAGGCGCTACGAGGGTTTGTAGACCCGCTCGACAAACTTGTCTGAACAAGTCGGCCTCAGTACGCCCGGCTTCGGTGTCCCGTTCGTAAACACGGAGGGAACATCAGCCGCTGTTTCCCTGCACAGTTACGGCTCGCCCAGCACGCGGTGAAACGTCGATTAGGCTGGTCACGCTGTGCACAGCCGCCTACGCAGAGGGGAAGCATGACGGCGCGACACGAGGAGATCGCCGACGAGCTGCGCCGCGCGATCGACCGCGAGCAGTACACGGTCGGCAGCCGGCTGCCCTCGGAGTCGGAGCTGGCCGCCCACTACGGCGTCTCGCGCGGCACGGTCCGCCAGGCCGTCGCCGCGCTCACCGCCGAGGGGCTGATCGGCTCCCGTCAGGGCGCCCGCCGCGTGGTCCTCGCGAGCCGCCGCAGCCAGAGCTTCGAGGAGCTGCGCAGCTTCGCCCAGTGGGCCCGTGCGATGGGCCGCGAGGCGACCGGCCGGGTGGTCGAGCAGACCTACCGCCCGGCCACCCACGAGGACGCCGTCCGCCTCCAGATCCCGCTGCGCACACCGGTGTTGCACGTTCTTCGGCTGCGTGGCCTGGACGGCGACCCGGTCCTGCTCGAACGCACGGTCTACGCCGACTGGATCTCCCCCGCCGTCGAGTCCATCGAGCCCGACTGCGCCTCGGTCACCCAGCGCCTGTACGACGACACCGGGCTGGTCTTCGCCTACGGCGAGCACATCATCGACGCGGTCGCCTGCGGAGCGCGCGAGGCCGAACTGCTCCATGTCCGCCGCACGAGCCCGCTGTTGCGGGTGCGCCGCGTGACGACGACCCGGGAGGGCCGCCCGGTGGAGTGGTCGGACGACCGCTACCGCCCGGACGCGGTGACGTTCAGCGTGCACAACTCCATCGGCAACAACGCGCTGTCGCGGAAGACGGCGGAGTAGGTCTCGGGGAGCGACAGCACCCCCTCGGGCCTGTCTGACAATTCCCGTCTGCCGCGCTCCGGGCGACGACGGGAATTGTCAGACAGGCCCGAGCCGGATTCCGCCCGCGCCGCTCACCCCGGCGCGCCCGAGGAGAACCTTCGCAGCAGGGGTGACAGCACCAGTACGGACTTCGTCCGTTCCACGAACGGTTCGCCCGCGATCCGTTCCAGGACCCGTTCGAAGTGCCGCATGTCGGAGGCGAAGACCTGCGCGATCGCGTCCGCCTCCCCGGTGACCGTCGACGCCGCCACGACCTCCTGGTAGCGCTCCAGGCCCCGCAGGATCGTCTCCGGCGAGGTGTTGCGGCGGCAGTAGATCTCGATGTACCCCTCGGTCTCCCAGCCGAGCGCCGCGGGATCCACCCGCACGGTGAATCCGGTGATCGCTCCGGTGGCCCGCAAGCGGTCCACCCGCCGTTTCACCGCGGGCGCGGACAGTCCGACCAGTTGCCCGATGTCCGCGTAGGAGCGGCGGGCGTCCTCGGCGAGGGCGTGCACGATGCGTTCGTCGAGATCGTTCAACACAGCGGGTGGTTCACTTACTTTTTCGCGAGACGGGACCGGCGAAAGCCGTATACGAAGTAGAACACGAGCCCGACCGCCAGCCAGACACCGAACACCGTCCAGGTCACGCTGGACAGGCTCCCCATGAGCCACACGCAGAAGAAGAAGCCGAGCGCGGGCAGCAGCGGCGACAGCGGCACCCGGAAGGTGCGCCGCATTCCCGGCCGCGTCCGCCGCAGCACCACGACCGCCACATTGACGAGCGCGAAGGCGAACAGCGTGCCGATGCTGGTGGCGTCGGCCAGCTGCCCGAGCGGGACCGCCGCCGCGAGGACGCCGCAGAACAGGGACACGATGACGGTGTTGGCCCGCGGGGTGCCGCTCCTCGGGTGCACCCGCTCGAAGATCCTCGGCATGAGGCCGTCGCGGGACATGGCGAACAGGATGCGCGTCTGGCCGTAGAGCACGGTCAGCACCACGCTGGCGATGGCGATGACCGCGCAGAAGGCCAGCAGGGTCGCCCAGAACCGCTGTCCGGTGACGTCCCGCATGATCTGGGCCAGCGCCGCCTCGGAGCCGCTGAAGGAGCGCCACGGCCTGGCGCCGACCGCGACGGCCGCGACCAGCACGTACAGGGCCGTCACGATGACCAGCGACAGCATGATCGCGCGGGGCAGGTCACGCGCCGCGTCCTTCGCCTCCTCGCCCGCGGTGGAGGCCGCGTCGAAGCCGATGTACGAGAAGAACAGCGTGCCGCCGGCCGCGCTGACCCCGGCCATGCCGAGCGGCATGAAGGGCGTGTAGTTCCCGGCCCGGACCCCCATGAGGCCGACCGCGCAGAACAGGATCAGCGCGGCGATCTTCACGCACACCATCACGGTGTTGACCCGCGCGGACTCCTTGGCGCCGCCGAGCAGTAACGCCATGGCGAGCAGGACGACGATCAGGGCGGGCAGGTTGAAGACGCCGCCGTGGCCCGGTGGGGCGGACAGGGCGGCCGGGAAGGTGAAGCCGACGGTGCCGTCCAGCAGCTCGTTCAGATACTGGCCCCAGCCGACCGCGACGGCGGCGACCGAGACGCCGTACTCCAGCAGCAGGCACCAGCCGCAGACCCAGGCGATCAGCTCGCCCAGCGTGGCGTAGGCGTACGAGTAGGAGGAGCCGGCGACCGGGATGGTGCCCGCGAGTTCGGCGTAGGACAGGGCCGAGAACAGCGCGGTGAAGCCGGCGAGCACGAAGGACAGGATGACGGCGGGGCCCGCCTTGGGGACGGCCTCGCCGAGGACCACGAAGATGCCGGTGCCGAGCGTGGCCCCGATGCTGATCATGGTCAGCTGCCACAGCCCGAGCGAGCGCCGCAGCGTTCCGCCCTCGCCGTGGCCGCCCTCGGCGACCAGGAGTTCCACGGGCTTGCGGCGCATCAGGCGCGCACCGGGGCCCGCGGACGGCTGCTGACGCGTGATCATCGCATCCACGGTACGTCAGGTGCCGGAACGCCGCGCTCCGGTCGCCGGACGCCCTTCGGCCCCCGCCGGTCGCGGCGGGGGCCGACGGGCGCGGGCTCAGCTCCAGCTGGCGTGCAGCGGCTTGCCCTCGGCGTATCCGGCCGCGCTCTGGATGCCGACGATGGCCCGCTCGGCGAACTCCTCCAGCGAGTCGGCGCCGGCGTAGGTGCAGGAGGAGCGGACACCCGCGATGATCGAGTCGATCAGGTCCTCGACGCCCGGACGGGCCGTGTCGAGGAACATCCGCGAGGTGGAGATGCCCTCCTCGAAGAGCGCCTTGCGGGCGCGGTCGTACGAGGACTCCTCCGACGTGCGGTTGCGCACCGCGCGCGCGGACGCCATGCCGAACGACTCCTTGTAGGGGCGGCCGTTCGCGTCGTGCTGGAGGTCGCCCGGGGACTCGTACGTACCGGCGAACCAGGAGCCCACCATCACGTTCGAGGCGCCGGCGGCGAGCGCCATGGCCACATCGCGCGGGTGGCGGACACCGCCGTCGGCCCAGACGTGCTTGCCGTACTTCTTCGCCTCGGCGGCGCACTCCAGGACCGCGGAGAACTGCGGGCGGCCCACGCCGGTCATCATCCGGGTGGTGCACATGGCGCCGGGGCCGACCCCGACCTTGATGATGTCCGCGCCCGCGTCGATCAGATCCTTGACGCCCTCGGCGGAGACGATGTTGCCCGCGACGATCGGCACCTGCGGGTCGAGGGCCCGCACCACCTTGATCGCGTTGATCATAGACTCCTGGTGGCCGTGCGCGGTATCGATGACGAGGGTGTCCACGCCCGCGTCCAGCAGTTCCTTGGCCTTGCCCGCCACATCGCCGTTGATGCCGACGGCGGCGGCGATGCGCAGCCTGCCGTTCGCGTCCACGGCCGGGGTGTACAGGGTGGCGCGCAGGGCGCCCTTACGGGTGAGGATGCCGGCCAGCCGGCCTTCCTTGTCCACGGCCGGGGCGTAGCGCCGGTTGTGGGTGTCGAGGGTGTTGAAGGCCTCGCGCGGGTCGATGTCCGCGTCCAGCAGCAGCAGGTCCTTGGACATGACCACTTCGAGCTGGGTGAAGCGGTCCACGCCGGAGAGGTCCTCGTCGGTGACGACGCCGATGGGCCGCCGCTCGCCGTCCACGACCACGCCCGCGTTGTGCGCCCGCTTGGGCAGCAGCGCGAGGGCGTCGGCGACGGTCTGGTGCGGGGCCAGCACGATGGGGGTGTCCAGCACCAGGTGGCGGCTCTTCACCCAGGAGACCACGTCGATGATCACATCGTTCGGGATGTCCTGCGGGATGACCACGAGGCCGCCGCGGCGGGCCACGGTCTCGGCCATACGGCGGCCGGCGATGGCGGTCATGTTGGCGACGACGAGCGGGATGGTCGTTCCCGTGCCGTCCGGCGAACTGAGGTCCACGCCCTGCCGGGAGCCCACGGCGGAGCGGCTCGGCACCATGAACACGTCGTCGTACGTCAGGTCGTACGTGGGCCGGATGTCGTTGAGGAAACGCACGTGCTGCACATCCCAGTCGTTCAGAGGTGACCCCCCGACGGGTGCGCCAGGGGGAAAAGAGCACGTACTTCATTCTCCCATGACCCGGGCCCGCGCGTCCCCGGGCGGAACCTCCAGGGTGACCGGTCCGGCTTCGGATGATCCGCCGAAGCCCCTCCCGGTCAGTGCAGCGCGGTGCGCGCCTGCTCCAGGAACGCCTCGCGGGCCCGGTCCAGCGCGTCCGGGCGGGCGTCGCGCCGTACCTGCTCCAGGAGCGCGGTGGCCGCGGTCGCCACCTCGCCGGGTCCTTCCAGAAGTACCAGGTCATGGGCCCGCTGGAGGTCCGTACGGTCCCCGGGCCGCCCCTCGCCGGTCCGCCGGGTCTCGGCGACGGCGCCCACCGCTTCGAGGAACCGGACGTACGCCTGCCGCCGCTGGTCGTGGACGCGCGCCGCCCACTGCTCGGCGGTGCTCAGCCGCAGCGCCTCCAGGGCGGCCGCCGCCTGGCGTTCCCCGGCCTCCCGGGTGGAGCGCGCCGATATGACGCTGCCGCCGAGCGCGGCACCGGCGCCGATGAGCGCGGCCAGCAGGGCGATGAGCCACTCGTTCATGAGGTGCATTCTGCATGGACACGGCATGGAGCAGGGCCGATTCGGCCGTCCTCGGTACGATCACCTGGCCGGCCCGGCGCGCCACCGGCGCCCGGTGGGAGACGAGCGGGCCGAGTGGACGGGAGAGTCGGGTGAAGGACGGGCGGGCGACGGGCCACGAGCGTGCCGTCCTGTTCGCCGCGCGGTCGCAGAACGCCCTGCACCGGCTGCTCGACACGCTCCCCGTCTTCGCGGGCGACGACCGGGTGCACCGCTGCTTCACCCTCGTCCCGGGCTCCGCGTTCTCCCTGGACGCGCTGAGCGCCATCGACCGCGCGGGCGGCCGCACCGTCCCCTGGGCCGAGGCCGTCGAACAGACCTTCGCACTGATCCTCGCCGCCAGCCCCAAGGGCGATCTGCACGCCCTGCACGGCCCCCGCGTGCTGCTCCCGCACGGCGCCGGGTTCAACAAGTCGGTGCCGGGCGAGGGCACCGAGGACTCCGCCTCCGGCCTGGACCCCGCCCATCTGCTGCGGCCCGACGGCGCCCCGCTCGCCACCCGCTATCTGTTCTCCCACCCGAGCCAGATCGCCCGGCTGGCGCCGCTCAGCCCCTCGGTGGCGGCCCGTTCGACGGTCGTCGGCGACCCGCTGCTGGAGCGGTTTCTGGAGTCCCAGGACCGCCGCGACCGCTATCGCGCCGCCCTGCGCACCGGCGCCCGCACCCTCGTCGTGCTGCTCTCCACCTGGGGCCCGGAGTCCCTGATCGGCCGCCGCCCGGGCCTGCCCGCCGAACTGGCCGCGGCCCTCCCCCACGACGAGTACCAGCTCGCCCTGGTCCTGCACCCGAACGAGCGTGCCCGGCGCGGGACGCTCGACCTCGCCGAGTACCTGGACCCCGCCCGCCAGGCCGGTCTGATCCTGCCCGCGGTGCACGAGGAATGGGCGTCGGTCGCCGTCGCGGCGGACCTCCTGATCACCGACCACGGCTCGGCGGCCCTCTACCCGGCCGCCCTCGACCGCCCCCTGATCGGCGCCTACGACGGCGGCCGTGAACTCCTTCCCGACAGCCCGATGTCGGCCCTGCTCACCGGCGTCCCCCACCTCCCGTCGCACCTCCCCGGCACCGACACGGCGTCCCACCTGGCCACGGCGGTCCGCGCCCACCGCCCGGGCAGCAGCCGCACCCTCGCCGCACCGGCCTTCGCCGAACAGGGCCGGGCCCTCGACCGGCTGCGGGAGACCCTGTACGACCTGCTGGACCTCACCCCGCCCGACCGCCCCGTGCTGCCCCGCCTCCTCCCCGACCCGGCACCGGCACCGCTCGCACCCGCCGCCTTCGCGGTCCGTATCGAGTACGACGACCAGGGGAGCCCGCGGGTCCTGCGGCACCCGGCGCATCTCGTACCGCCCGCGCCCGCGCACCACCTGTCCGCCGAAGTGGGCACCGCGCACCGCCGGTTCACCCAGAGCGCGGCCCTGCTGCACCGCCGCGCGGGCGAGCACCCCGGGGCCTGGACGGAACCGGCCGGCGAGTGGACCCTGCGCACCCTGGCGGACCACCCCGGCGGCCACCGCACCGCCGCGATCGTCCTCTCCCCCACCCACTGCCTGCTGCGCGCCCGCTCGGGCCCGCTGCTGTCCGTGCGGCTGGACCCCGGCGACGGCGCACACCGGGCCGCGCCCGTCGATCCGGTGGCCGTCCTGTCGGCCGTGCATGCCGCGCTGCTCGCGGGACGGGGCGACCCGGGCACCCCGCTGGTCTGCTCGGTGGGCCCCCACAAGGTGGTGGCCCACCTCGCCCCGGCCACCGCCGAAGAGGCCGCCCTACCGGTCTGACCCGGCTCCGGCCAGCCCGAGCCGCTCCCACAACTCCCGGGCCGCCGTGCGGTGTTCCTCCGCCTCGCGCTCCTCACCGAGGCTTGCGGCGAGTTCCGCGAGGGCGTCCAGCACCCGGGCCTCATCGCGCACGCCCCGCACGGCACGGGCTCCCTCCAGCGCCGCCCGGTACCGCGCACCGGCCTCCTCGCCGCGGCCGAGCCTGGCGTACACCCCGCCGAGGGCGAACTCCGCGCGCCCGGTGAGACGGGTGCGGCCGTCGGCGGCGAACTCGTCCCGGGCCCGCTCCAACAGCTCGGCCGCGCGCTCCAGTTCACCGAGGTGCGCGAGGGCCTCGCCAAGCCGGTACCGCTGGAGGGTGACGCCGTAGGCGTTGTCGATCTCCTGGTGCACCGCCCCGGATGCCTCGAACTCCCGGGCCGCGTCCGCCCAGTTGCCGCGTGCCGAGCCGAGCATGCCCAGGAACTCGCGGGTGGAGGCGGCCAGTTTGCGCTCCTTCGGCGAGGTGCCGAAGGCGCCCTGGACCGTCGACCACGCCTGGTTCAGCTGCCGCTCCGCCTCCTCGAACTCCCCCTGCTCCCACAGCGGCCGGGCCAGCTGGCAGCGCATCCGGACCAGCAGCGGAAGATCACCGGCCTGCTGCGCGGCGGCCACGCCCCTGCGGAACGCGTCGATGTGGTCGCCGTAGTGCGGATGGTTGAGGAAGTGGGTCCACAGGGGTTCGCAGAGCGCGGCGGCCTCCAGAAGGCCCCAGTCCGTGTCCCCGGCGGTGCCGACGGTGTGGGCGAGGCGGACGCAGCCGAACAGGGCGTGCCGTTCGGCCTCCAGCCAGTGGTAGGCGCGGGCCGCCGCCTCGCCCCGGGCGTCCCCGGGCTGTTCGAAGAGGACATCACGGGTGCCGGGCACCGGCGGCGCCTCGGCCGCCGTCCGCAGACGCGGTCCGGCCGCGGTCAGGTCCGCGCGCTGGGCCTGGCGCAGATACCAGCGCACGAGCCGCCGCAGCGCCTCCTCGCGCTCGCCCTGGTCGCCGCACGTCTCCGCGCGGCGGCGGGCGTGGGCGCGCTGTAGTTCCGGGAGGCGTTCACGGCCGTCGGTGCCCCGGCCGTCCAGCAGTCCGGCGGCGCGCAGTTCGGCGAGCGCGTCCTCGGTGGTGTCGAGGTCCCGGCCGAGCAGGACGTCGGCGGCGGCGAGGGTGAAGGAGGGGCCGGGGAAGTGGCCGAGCAGCCGGTAGAGGCGGGCCGCGGCGGGGCCGAGGCTGTCGTAGGCCGCGTCCCACACCTGTTCGACCACGGGGATGCCCCTCTCCCTCAGTTCGGTGCCGAGCCGGTCCAGGAGCCGGGCCAGCGGCGGCTCCTGGTGGCGGCGCAGCCAGTTCCCGGCGATGTGCAGCGCGGCCGGAAGCCCCGAGCACAGGTCGAGCAGTCGGCGCGTCTCCTCCGGGTCGACGGCGAGGCGGGCGTCCTTGGTGACCCGTTCCAGCAGTTCCAGGGCGTCGGCGGGGTCGAGCGGCGCCAGCGGGAACTCGGTGGCCGCGCCCGCCTGGAGGTCGTACAGCGGCCCATGGCTGGTGACGATCACCAGGCTGTCGCCCGAGGCGGGCAGCAGCGGTTCCACCTCGGTGCCGTGGCGGGCGTTGTCGATGACGAGCAGGAGCCGCTTGCCGTGGGTGAGGGACCAGTACTGGCGGGCCCGCTCCCGGAACACGGGCGCGATCCACTCCGCGCCGAGGGCGCGCAGCAGCTCGCCGAGGATGTCGGCGACCTCCACGGCGCCGTCGCGGCGCACCTCGTCCAGATCGACGTAGAGCACGCCGTCCGGGTGCTGCTGGTGCAGGGCGCGGGCGAGGCGGAAGGCCAGTTCGGTCTTGCCGGTGCCGGCGCGGCCGCGCAGCAGCAGGCACAGTGGGCGGGTGCCGCCGTCCTCGGCGGGCCGCCGCTCCATGACCAGCTGCCGGGCGCGCGCCTGCTCCCGCTCACGGTCCACAAAGTGCGCCGGCTCCGCCGGAACCTGATACACCACGTCTGACTGGCCCCCGTCCCGCATCGCTCGGCATCACCACGAGCCTATCGGCAAAGGGGAGTTGGCATGCCGTGCTGTGCGGGTGTCGGCCGGACGGGTGTCGTCGGGCACGGCACGGCGGCCGGTGCGGAGGCCGGTGCGGAGACGTCAGGCCAGGGCGAGAGCCACCGTCAGCGATGCCGTGCGCTCGCTCGCCTCGGTGAAGACCTCGCGGGCCACCCGCCACTCGTCGGGCCGGGCCTGTGCGTACGGTTCCCATCCCGTGACGACGAGCAGCAGCCCGCGTTCCGCGGCCTCGGGCGTCCAGACCGAGGGGTCGGAGAGGCTGTCGAGGAGGGCGTCCCAGTTCCGGCCGAACCAGTCGGGCAGGTGCAGGGCGCGTGCCACGGCGTCCATCAGGCCGGACTTGTCCGTGACCCCGGTGAGGTCCAGGGTGACGACCCGGCGGTCCATGAGGTTGTCGGTCATCTCAGTACCGCCCGGAACGAGTTGTAGTGATCATCGGTGTAGTAGAACTCCCCGCCCTGCCCGGTGATGATGCGCCGCGCCCCGCGGTCCCGTGAGCCCGGTGTCCGCACGGTGTACTCGTGGTAGTAGCCGCGCTGGTGCTTCGGCAGATGCCGCTCGAAGTTCCCGAAGACGATCCCGTCCCGTGAGTAGGGGTAGGGGCCGCCGCGGTCGATGAGCGCCAGCGTCCGCCGCGCCTCGGCCGGCAACCGCGACGCGGGCACGGTCGCCATGCCCTTGGCCCAGCCGGGCGTGGCGACGGTTCCGGAGGACGCACGGGTACGCGTTCCCGTCGTGCCGTTGCCGGTCGTCGCCGTCGGGGAACACCCGGCGAGCAGAACGGCGAGGACGACGAGCAGCCCCGCGAAGAGCTGAGGCAGGGACAGAGACCGGGACGGAGACCCGCCCGGCGCCCGGGGACGGGACCGTTCGGACGGTGGGGGGACGGAGCGGAACGACGACAACATGCGGACGATGCTGTCATGGCGGCCGCGGGTACGACGACAGGACGATGCCCCCGACCGACACGCCCGGCCCGGGGCATCGCGGGGCCATCGCGGGGCCCTGTCACCGAACCGGCGGCATCGCGGTCGTACCGTCGGCCCGGTCTCTGCGGGCCGACGGCCTACGGCGTTCAGGGGCCGCCTCGGGTCCCCTTACTGCCCGTCGGGGTCCTGGCGGCTCAGCGCGGGCTTCGGGGTCGGGCCCGCCGTCATCAGGTAGTCCGCGGCCGAGGTGTCCGTGACCAGGCTGGTGACCAGCCCGGAGCGGAGCACCGCGTCGATCGCGGACGCCTTGCGCTGGCCACCGGCGATCGCGACGACCTCGGGGATACGGCGCAGCTGGTCGGCCTTGACGGTGATGCACCGCTCCCCGAGGTCCCGCCCGATCCGGCGCCCCTCGGCGTCGAAGAGATGCGCGGCCATCTCGGCGGCGACACCGAGCGAGGCGTAGTGCGCCCGCTCCTCGTCGCTAAGCATGTCGTGCACCGTCGAGATGCCCGGCTCCCAGGAACCGATGGAGACGCAGGCGACCGTGACCTTGTCGAAGTACTCGAAGGCGCGGGCGATCCCGGTCTGGTTGCGCAGGGCCGCCGCGGTGGCGGCGTCCGGCAGCAGCATCGGCGCGTAGATCGGGTGGGCGTCGCCGCCCGACACCTGCGCGGCACGGCGCACGGCCTCGACCGAGCCGCGCTCGGAGGTACCGGCGTCGTAGACACCCGTCAGCTGCACCACCGTGCACGGCGGCAGCCGGTCGAGCGCGGCCGCCATATGGATGGTGGACCGGCCCCAGGCCATCCCGAGCACGTCCCCCTCGTTGACCAGTTCGCCGAGCAGGTCCGCGGCGACCTCGCCGAGGTTCTCGGGATCGGGGGTCTCCTCGGCCTCGGCCGGGGACTCGACCACGACGGCGTGCCGCAGGCCGTACCGGGCGCGGAGCGCGTCGGAGCGCTCGGCGTCCAGCTCGGCCGGTACGCGGATCTCGATGCGTACGAGATCCCGTTCGAGAGCGGTCTCCAGGACCCGGGCCACCTTGAAGCGGCTGACGCCGAACTCCTCCGCGATCTGGATCTTGGACTTGCCCTCAAGGTAGAAGCGGCGGGCCATGGCCGCCGCCTGGACCAGCTCAGCGGGTCCCATCCGCATGGCTGACCGGCCCGCCGACATACCCGACACGGCGATCTCCTCACTGCTGTTCACACTCTGGATTCGCCGTTCATCCTTGCAGATTCGGCGCAACTGATCCGCCCTGATGGGCGGCGTTCTCTCAACCGTTCACGTAGCCGTGGCTCAGTGGTCGCATGCCCAGGACGCCTTGGCGGTGGCCGTCTCCGCCTGGGCGCGCAGGGCACGCACCGCCTCCGCCGGGTCCTGCGCCCCGTAGACCGCCGAGCCGGCCACGAACACATCGGCGCCCGCCTCGGCGCACCGCTCGATCGTGGACGCCGAGACGCCGCCGTCGACCTGGAGCCAGAGCTGGAGGTCGTGCTTGACGATCAGCTCGCGGGTACGGCGGATCTTCGGCAGCATGATGTCGAGAAAGGCCTGGCCACCGAAGCCCGGCTCGACGGTCATGATCAGCAGCATGTCGAGTTCCGGCAGCAGGTCCTCGTACGGCTCGATCGGTGTCGCGGGTTTGAGCGCCATGGAGGCGCGCGCACCCTTGGCGCGGATCTCGCGGGCGAGGCGGACCGGGGCGGCGGCCGCCTCCACATGGAAGGTGACGGACGAGGCGCCCGCCTCCACGTACTGCGGAGCCCAGCGGTCGGGGTCCTCGATCATCAGGTGGCAGTCCAGCGGGGTGTCCGTCGCACGGGCCAGGGACTCCACCACCGGCACGCCGAGGGTGAGGTTGGGGACGAAATGGTTGTCCATGACGTCGACGTGGAGATAGTCGGCGCCCTGGACAGCCTTGGCCTCCTCCGCGAGGCGTGCGAAGTCGGCGGACAGGATGCTGGGGTTGATCTGCGCGGCCATGCCCCAAGACTGCCATGTCCGAGGCACTGATGTTCGCGCCTGTCCACAGGCGAGACCGTTCATCATACTGATCCGCTGTTCATCGGATGATCCACCCGTGCCTGTGGATAACCGACAGCAACGAAGCCGACGCATGCGGTGAAATGAGAACCGCGCAGCCGCTCTTCGCGACCGTCAGCCGGCCGTCCTGCGGATCAGCGCGAGGTACATCGCGTCAGTGCCGTGCACATGCGGCCACAGCTGGATGTCCGGGCCGTCCCCGAGCGCGGGGACCCCGGGCAGCAGCGGCCGGGCGTCGACGAGTTCGGCGTCCGGGTACTGCTTGAGCACATCGGCGACGACCACCCGGGTCTCGGCGAGGTGCGGAGAGCAGGTGGCATAGCCGACCACGCCACCGACGCGCACCGAGTCGAGCGCAGTGCGCAGCAGGGCGCGCTGGAGGGGAGCGAAATTGTCCAGGTCCTCGGGACGCCGGCGCCAGCGCGCCTCGGGCCGCCGGCGCAGCGCGCCGAGTCCGGTACAGGGCACGTCCACCAGCACCCGGTCGAAACTGCCCGGACGCCACGGCGGCCGCGTGCCGTCCGCCGCGATGACCTGGTACGGCCCCGGGTTGCCGGCCAGCGCCTTGGCCACCAGACCGGCCCGGTGCGGCTGCTTCTCCGAGGCGAGGAGCGTCGCACCGCGTTCGGCGGCGAGCGCCCCCAGCAGAGCGGCCTTGCCGCCAGGTCCCGCGCAGCCGTCGAGCCACTTGGTGTCCGGCCCCTCCAGGGGAGCGTTGGCCAGCGCGAGGGCGACCAGCTGGCTGCCCTCGTCCTGCACCCCGGCACGGCCCTCGCGCACCGCCTCGACCGCGCCCGGCTCGCCGCCCTCGGCCAGCCGTACGGCGTACGGCGACCAGCGCCCGGCCTCCGCGGCCTCCTCGCGCAGCAGCTCCTGCGAGGTGGCCCGGCCCGGCCGCGCGACCAGCGTCACCCGGGGCCGCTCGTTGTCGGCCGCGAGCAGCTCCTCGATACCGGCGCGCCCGCCGCCCAGGGAGTCCCACAGCGCGGAGACGACCCAGCGGGGGTGGGAGTGCACGACGGCGAGGTGGTCCTCGGGGTCCTCGTCGTAGGGCGGCGCGACCTTCTCGATCCAGCCGTCGAGATCGTTCTGGGCGATCTTGCGCAGCACCGCGTTGACGAACTTGGCCCGCCCGTCGCCCAGCACGACACGGGCGAGTTCCACGGTGGCGGACACCGCGGCGTGCGTCGGGATCCGGGTCCCGAGCAGCTGGTGCGCGCCGAGGCTCAGCACGTCCAGCACCGGCGGGTCGACCTCGCGCAGCGGCCGGTCCACACACGCGGCGATCACGGCGTCGTACGTGCCCTGCCTGCGCAGCGTCCCGTACACCAGCTCGGTCGCGAGCGCGGCGTCCCGCGCGTCGAAGTCGTCCTTCTCCCGCGCCTTCCGCAGCAGCGGGGGCAACACGAGATTGGCGTACGCGTCCCGCTCGTCCACCGCCCGCAGCGCCTCGAAGGCCAGGATGCGGACGGGGTCCTTCTTGGGACGCCGATAGGGCTTGGCGGGCTTATGACCGCGCCGCGACTGCTCGCTCACGAAAAAGGTGCTCCGGAGGTGAAAAGGGGTATGCGGCCAAGCCTACGTCGAGGGGGGTGACCGGGGGTGGGAGGGGGGAGGGGGCGGGGGGAGGGCCCCAGGGTACGGAGTTCCGTTCTCCCGGACGAACAAGGCGCCTGCCATGCTCCATGCCATGCGCTCACAGATCACCCCGGCCGTCACGACCGACCTCCACCAGGTCCTCGCTGATCACCACCGCTACTGGGGAGAGCGCGACCTTCGGTCCCTGCACCTTCTGGCGCTGGTGCAGGAGTTCGGCGAGACCTGTCTGGTCGCTCGGGCCGAGGACGGAATCCATGGATACGTCATCGGGTTCGTCACCCCGGCCGGCACCGGCTACGTACATCTGATCGCGACTCGGGACGACGCGCGCGGCACCGGTCTCGGACGCCGTCTGTACCGGGCGTTCGCCGATGCCGCGCATCACCAGGGCGCGCTGCGGCTGAAGGCGGTCACCTCACTCGGCAACACCGGGTCGATCGCGTTCCATCGGCGCCTCGGTTTCGACGCGGAGATCGTCGATGACTACAACGGCCCCGGCCGAGCCATGGTCGTCTTCCAACGCGTCCTGCCGCTCGACGCAGCCCAGCCCTGAGCGCTCAGCCGCCCCTCACGAACAAGCGCGCCCCGCGCCGGCCAGGCGTACCCGGTCGAACTCTGCCGGACCCGGCCCGACCCAGCCGGACCCAGTCGGGACGGGCTCGCCCAAGCCCCATCGGACTCAGTCCCCCAAGGTCTCGCCCGCGCCGATTCGTGCTCCCCGGGCCCAGTCCGCCGCGCGCATCGGCTTTTTGCCCTGGGCCTGGACCCAGAGGAGTTCGACGGCGTAGGAGCCGGTGCCGACGTGGACGCTGTTCTTGCCCGCGGCGAGGTGGCCCGGGGCGAGGTCGGTCCGGTCGGGGACGGGGGCGGTCTGGATGAGCTTGAGCCGTTCGCCGCGGAAGGTGGTCCAGGCGCCGGGCGCCGGGGTGCACCCGCGCACGACCCGGTCGACGCGCAGCGCCGGCGCCGCCCAGTCCACCTCGGCGTCCTCGACGTTGATCTTCGGCGCGAGGGTGATGCCCTCGCCCGGCTGCGGTACGGCCTTCAGGGTGCCGTCCTCGATGCCGTCCATGGTCGCCGCGAGCAGCCCCGCCCCGGCGAAGGCCAGCCGGGTGAGCAGGTCGCCGCTGGTGTCGGTGGGCCGGATCTCCTCGGTCACCGTCCCGTACACCGGCCCGGAGTCCAGGCCCTCCTCGATGAGGAAGGTGGAGGCGCCCGTGATCTCGTCGCCCGCCATCAGCGCGTGCTGCACGGGCGCCGCGCCGCGCCAGGCGGGCAGCAGCGAGAAGTGCAGGTTGACCCAGCCGTGGGCCGGGATGTCGAGGGCGACGCGGGGCAGCAGCGCGCCGTAGGCGACGACCGGGCAGCAGTCCGGGGCGATCTCGGTGAGCCGCGCCAGGAACTCGGGGTCCCGCGGCTTGGCCGGCTTGAGCACCTCGATGCCGGCCTCCTCCGCCCGCTCGGCCACGGGCGACGCGACCAGCCTGCGGCCACGGCCCGCGGGGGCGTCGGGCCGGGTGACGACGGCGGCCACCTCGTGCCGCCCGGAGGCGAGCAGGGCGTCCAGGGCGGGAACGGCGACCTCGGGGGTACCGGCGAAGACGAGCTTCATGGGCGGGATCGGGCCTCTCGGGCGGGGATCGGTCGGGCAGCGCACCAGTCTATGGCCGCCGGGGAACCGGCACCGCGCGGAGCACGGCGCCGATCAACTCGCCCGGCGCGCGCGTCAACTGGAAACGGGCGGCGCACGGGTGGACTGACGGCGTACGTGTATTTCCGCACGCCCCCACCCCGTGACCAGCGGAGCGCATACGCGTTGGTCAAGAAAGAGTTGACCACATAGGGCCGCTTCGGCCGCCCGTTTCCTTTCAACGCCGGTTCGAGAGGCTTGTTCATGGCCGACCATGCAACCCACGACGCCCAGGCGCGGGCCAGCCTGCACTTGCTGGTGCGGGACATCGAGCGGGTCCGCCGGCAGGTGGACGCACTGCGCACGCTCACCGCCCAGTTGGGCAACGTCTACCGTCCGCGCCGCACCGGCCCGTCCACGGGCTTCGTCGTCTACGGACGCGCCCCCGCACCGACGGTCCGCCTCGCCCAGGAACTCCGCGACAGTGTCGAGACCCTGGTCACGGCCGCCGTGGACTTCGACCGCTCGCTCGGCTTCTCCTGGGACGCGGTGGGTTCGGCGCTCGGGGTCACCAAGCAGGCGGTGCACCGCCGTTACGGCGCCCGCCGCGCCGCGACCCAGGCGGCCGCCGAGGCCGAGCGGACCCCGGAGCCGTCCGGCACCCGCACGCTCAATGTGAACGCCGGCCTGCCCACGATGCCGGTGCCGACGGTCCCCGCCGCCCGCTCCATGCCCACCCAGCCGACCTCGGGCAGTCCCGCGTTCCGGGAGGACGCCCGCCCGACGGCCTTCCCGGGCCCGCGCAACGGCTGACCGGCTCCCCGGCGCGACAGCTGCCGGCCCCGCCCTCCCTGGACCTCGGGGAGCCTTCCGGGAGGGGCCGGACCCGCTCACCGTCCCGCGCTGCCCGGGCTCCCCGCCGTCATCCGATGTCCGGCGGATCGATCCGCACCCGCACCCGCGCAGCCTCCCCGCTCCCCCGCGCCATCCGCGCGGCCTGAGCGGTCTTCAGGGCGGAGGCCAGTGCCGAGCCGCTGCCCGGAGGGACCCGTACGAGGGCCCGCTCCCAGTGCTCGCCGGGCGGCGCCGCCCCGGGCCTGCGCGGTCCGGCCGGCGGGGCGGGCGGCACCGGCACCGGTCCCAACACCTCGGCGCCCGAAGGCAGTTGGGCAGCGGCCAGGAACTCGGCGAGGGCCTCCGGAGTCCCCGACACGGCCGCCATCCTGGACACCGGCGGAAAGCCCAGCTCGGCCCGCTCGGACAGCTCCCGCAGGGCATGCCCCACGGGGTCCCAGCGCACCAGCGCCTGCACGGGCCGCAGGGTCGGCTCGGCCACCACGACCACGGTGCCGCCCTCGCTCTGCGGCCGGACCAGCGCCCCCGCCGCGATCCACCGGCGCAGCGCGTCCTCTCCGGCCCGCAGATCGGGTCGTACGAGCATGGCCCAGCCGTCGAGCAGCAGCGCCGCCGCGTAGCCGCCCTCGGCGACCGGTTCGGCGCCCGGGGTGCTCACCACCAGCGCGGGCGCGGACGGCACGGTGTCCAGTACGTGTTCGCGCCCCGAGGTGCGCACCGGTACGGCGGGGAAGGCGCGGCCCAGTTCCTCGGCGGTGCGCCGGGCACCCACCACCTGGGCGCGCAGCCGGAAGCCGCCGCACTCGGGGCAGTGCCAGTTGCCCTCGGCGCGCCCGCACCAGCCGCAGCGCAGCACGCCCGCGTCCTGGCCCTGGAGCGGCCCGGAGCAGTGCACGCAGCGGGCGGGTGCCCGGCACCGGTCGCAGGCCATGCGCGGGGCGTATCCGCGGCGTGGCACCTGGACCAGCACCGGCCCGTGCCGCAGCCCCTCGCGGGCCGTCTGCCAGGCGAGGGTGGGCAGCCGGGCGGCGCGGGCGGCCTCGTCGCGGGCGAGGTCCTGGTCCCCGACGGTGCGGACGAGGGGCGCGGACCGCCGTATCTGTTCCCGCCCGGCGATCAGGGGGCGCGCCCAGCCGGTCTCGACCAGCTGGGCCGCCTCCACGGTGCAGGAGAAGCCGCCGAGCAGGAAGGCGCACTTGTCGAGGGTGGCGCGCAGCAGCAGGACGTCGCGGGCGTGCGGCTGGGGGGCGTGCTGCTCGCTGTGGCTGTCGTCGCCGTCGTCCCAGATCGCGACGAGTCCGAGGTTTCGTACGGGCGCGAACATGGCGGCCCGGGTTCCGACGACGGCGCGCACGGATCCGCGTCGTACCGCGAGCCACTGCGCGTACCGCTTCTCGGGTCCGGCGTCGGCGGTGAGCAGGGCGTGGTGGCCCTTGCCGAGCAGGGTGGTCAGGGCGGCGTCGACGCGGGCGGCGGCGCGCCCGTCGGGTACGACCACGAGCGCGCCGCGTCCCGAGGCGAGGGTGGCGGCGACGGCGCGGGCCAGTTCCTCGCTCCAGCGCGGTCCCGGCAGGGCGTGCCACACGGCCCGGGGGGCGCCGCCGTCGGCCAGTGTCCGCAGGAAGGCGTCGCCCTGTTCGTATCGTGTCCAGGAGCCGGGGTCGGGTGCCTCGGGGGGTGGCAGGGGTGCGGGCGAGGTCCGCTGTTCGGCGCGGGCGCTGCGGGGCGGTACGGCGAGTTGGAGGACGTCGGCGAGGCTGCCCGCGTACCGGTCGGCGACGGCGCGGGCGAGGCCGAGCAGTTCGTCGCTGAGCACGGGCTCGGGGGACACGACCTGGGCGAGTGCGGCGAGGGGGCCGGAGTAGTCGGACTCGGCCCGCCGTTCGATGAGGAAGCCGTCGATGAGGCCGCCGCCCTCGCGGCGGCCCTCGCGCACCCGGTGCCGTCCGGCGCCGAAGCGCACGCGGACCCGTACGCCGGGCTGTGCCGCTTCGTCCAGTTCGGCGGGGACCGCGTAGTCGAAGTAGCGGTCGAGGTGGAGTACGCCCTTGTCGACCAGCACGCGGGCGACGGGCAGCCGCTCCGCGAGGGCGGCGCCCCGCCAGGTCCGCGGTTTGGCCCGGGGCGTCCTGGCCTTGCGCACGCTCTCCCGGATGAGCGCAAGCTGCTCCGGCGGCGCCCCTTCGGCCCCGCCTTCCCCGTCCGTCCGGGGCCCCCCGTTCTCGCTGCTCACGCTTGCATTCTTACCAAATCCCACTGACAACGTCCCGGGGTGCCTACGCTCGCCCCCATGACCGAACCGACCATGACCGGGCCGACAGCTGACCCGCTGGAATGTCTGAGAGAGCGCCTCGTCGCTCCCGGGGAGTTGGTGACGGGCGCCGTCGCCGGTTTCGAGGGGGGCGATGTGCTGGTGCTGCTGGACGGCGACGCGCCGGGGCTCCCCTCCGGTCGGGTCCCTCGGCACGAACTGACCTGGCGCGATGTCCGGGATCCGTCGGACGTGCTCACGGTGGGGCAGCGGATCCGCGCGGAGGTGACGATGCGCGGCGGGCACGACGGCCGGACGCTGCTGTCCGCGCGGGCGTGCGAGGACGAGGCGTTGTACGGCTTCCTTCGGGGTCTCGGGCGCGGGGCCGTCGTCGCGGGGACGGTGTCCTCCGTGCACCGCTTCGGGGTCTTCGTGCGGATCGACGGTGAGCCCGGGCATCCGGTGTACGCGGGGACCGGGTTCATCAATGTCCCCCAGCTGTCGTGGTCCCGGTTCGAGGATCCGGCGGAGGTGGTGGCGCCGGGGCAGCGGATCCGCGTCGAGGTGCTTGCCCCGGACACCCGCAGGGGCCAGGTCGCGCTGTCCCTCAAGGCGCTTCAGGGTGATCCCTGGGACGAGTTGGCCGTGGCCGCCGGGGATGTCCTGGCCGGGCCGGTGACCAAGGTCATCCCCTTCGGGGTCTTCGTGCGTGTGAACGAGTGTGTGGAGGGCCTGGTGCACTCCGACGAGCTGGACGGGCGGAGCACCGAGGAGGGGCAGGAGCTTCGGGTCAGGGTCCTGGAGGTCGACCGGGCGCGGCGCCGCATCCGGCTGGGGCTCGCGGACTGATCCCCGGCCCGGTAGGACAACGAGGTCCGGAAGAGCAACGAGGCCCGTGGGAACGCCGAGGCCCGGCCCCCCGAAGGGAAGCCGGGCCTAGGCGCGCCGTGTGGGATCAGACGCCCGCGGCCTTGCGCAGGGCGTCCACGCGGTCCGTGCGCTCCCAGGTGAAGTCGGGGAGCTCACGGCCGAAGTGGCCGTACGCCGCGGTCTGGGCGTAGATCGGGCGGAGCAGGTCGAGGTCGCGGATGATCGCGGCCGGACGCAGGTCGAAGACCTCGTCGATGGCCTTCTCGATCCGGTCGGTGTCGACCTTGTGCGTGCCGAAGGTCTCCACGAACAGACCCACCGGCTCGGCCTTGCCGATCGCGTACGCCACCTGCACCTCGCAGCGCGAGGCCAGGCCGGCGGCCACGACGTTCTTGGCGACCCAGCGCATCGCGTAGGCGGCCGAGCGGTCCACCTTGGACGGGTCCTTGCCGGAGAAGGCGCCGCCACCGTGGCGGGCCATGCCGCCGTAGGTGTCGATGATGATCTTGCGGCCGGTCAGGCCCGCGTCACCCATCGGGCCACCGATCTCGAACCGGCCCGTGGGGTTGACCAGGAGACGGTAGTTCTCGGTGTCCAGCTTGATGCCGTCCTCCAGCAGCGCCTTCAGCTCCGGCTCCACGACGAACTCGCGGATGTCGGGGGCCAGCAGCGATTCGAGGTCGATGTCGGAGGCGTGCTGCGAGGAGACGACGACGGTGTCGAGGCGGACGGCCTTGTCGCCGTCGTACTCGATGGTGACCTGGGTCTTGCCGTCGGGGCGCAGGTAGGGGATGGTGCCGTTCTTGCGGACGTCCGACAGCCGCTTCGACAGGCGGTGCGCCAGGAAGACGGGCAGCGGCATCAGGGTCGGCGTCTCGTCGGACGCGTAGCCGAACATCAGGCCCTGGTCGCCCGCGCCCTGCTTGTCCAGCTCGTCCTCGTCGCCCTCGACACGGGACTCGTACGCCGTGTCGACGCCCTGCGCGATGTCCGGGGACTGGGCGCCGATGGACACCGACACGCCGCAGGAGGCGCCGTCGAAGCCCTTCTTCGAGGAGTCGTAGCCGATCTCCAGGATCTTTCCGCGGACCAGGGTCGCGATGTCCGCGTACGCCTTGGTGGTCACCTCGCCGGCCACGTGCACCAGGCCGGTGGTGATGAGCGTCTCCACGGCGACCCGGGAGGACGGGTCCTCGCGCAGAAGCGCGTCGAGAATGGTGTCGCTGATCTGGTCAGCGATCTTGTCGGGGTGACCCTCGGTCACGGACTCCGAGGTGAACAGGCGACGGGACACAACGCTCCCTGTGGTTGCAGCGGCTGCTGGCTGATCATTTGCAGTCGACGCGGGGCTGCGCCCGGTCGACCTTCAACAGTTTATCGGTCGCGCTCGGCCGATGGGCCACTGTCTCGCCTCTCGGGAGCGCTGTGACCTGCGGCACGGGCATTGTGCACAATGCCCGACGGCCTTGGCCAGGGTAACGGTCCCGGACGTGAGCATGGCCTGAATCCGTCTTCGGATTCGCCCGGCCGGACGCGCGGGGGTCAGTCGAGGCGGTCCACGACGAGGTCCCAGACGATGTCGGCGAGGGCCTCCTTGGGCCCGTGCGGCACGGGGTTCTCGCTGCCGTCGGCGCCCAGTACGACGGCTTCGTTCTCCTCGGAGCCGAAGGTCTTGCGCTCCCCCACCTCGTTGACGACGAGCAGGTCGCAGCCCTTGCGGGTGAGCTTGGCGCGGCCGTTGGCGAGGACGTCGTCGGTCTCGGCGGCGAAGCCCACGATCACCTGTCCGGCCCTGGCCCGTTCGGCGGAGACCTCGGCGAGGATGTCCGGGTTGCGGACCAGGACGATGGGCTCGGGCTCCTTGTCGTCCTTTTTCTTGATCTTGCCGGTGGCGTAGGCGCTGGGGCGGAAGTCGGCGACGGCCGCGGCCATGACCACGGCGTCGGCGTCGGCCGCGGCCTTCAGCACGGCCTCGCGCAGCTGGACGGCGGTGTCGACCTGGACGACGTCCACGCCCGCGGGGTCGGGCAGCTGGGTGTTGGCCGCGATCAGCGTCACCCGGGCGCCGCGGGCGGCGGCGGTGCGGGCGAGGGCGTAGCCCTGCTTGCCGGAGGAGCGGTTGCCGAGGAAGCGCACCGGGTCCAGGGGCTCTCGGGTGCCGCCCGCGGAGACCACCACATGGCGGCCGCGCAGGTCGGGCTCCTGGACGCCGCGGGCGAGGACGCGCCGGCAGACCTCGAAGATCTCGCCCGGGTCGGGCAGCCGGCCCTTGCCGGTGTCGACGCCGGTGAGGCGGCCGACGGCGGGTTCGATCACGACGGCGCCGCGGCGGCGCAGCGTGGCCACGTTCTCCTGGGTGGCGGGGTGCTCCCACATCTCGGTGTGCATGGCCGGGGCGAAGACCACGGGGCAGCGGGCCGTCAGGAGGGTGTTGGTGAGCAGGTCGTCGGCGAGGCCGTGGGCGGCCTTGGCGAGCAGGTCGGCGGTGGCGGGGGCGACCACGACGAGGTCGGCGTGCTGGCCGATGCGGACGTGCGGGACCTCGTGCACGGAGTCCCAGACCTCGGTGCCGACGGGGTTGCCGGACAGGGCGGAGAAGGTGGCGGCGCCGACGAAGTGCAGCGCGGACGCGGTCGGCACCACACGGACGTCGTGGCCCGATTCGGTGAACCTTCTCAGCAGCTCACAGGCCTTGTAGGCGGCGATGCCACCGCTGACCCCCAGTACCACCCTCGGCTTGTCCACCATGTCTCCTCGGTCTGGAAAACCTGCAACACCCATGACACACCACAGGCCCGACAGCGTGGCTGCCGGGCCTGTGGATAAAACCACCTGCGGTCTGAACGTACTACTGCGCGGGGCCCTCAATGGCCTCGGAGGTCAGCAGACCGGCGTTGATCTCGCGCAGGGCGATCGAGAGCGGCTTCTCGTGGACGTGGGTGTCGACGAGCGGACCCACGTACTCGAGGAGGCCCTCACCGAGCTGCGAGTAGTACGCGTTGATCTGGCGAGCACGCTTGGCCGCGTAGATCACGAGGCTGTACTTCGAGTCGGTTGCCTCGAGGAGCTCGTCGATCGGCGGGTTGATGATGCCCTCGGGCGCGGTGATGGAAGAGGACACGCTCTACCTTCCGATGGATGGAAAAGAATCAATGATCGTGATCAGAGTCACGATTACACAACGTCCATCAAGGCTAGCAGCTCACGGGCCACGTCCTCGACGGAGGTGTTGACCAGGGTCTCGTCGAACTCCGGCTCGGCCGCCAGTTCGGTCCTGGCCGCAGCCAGCCGGCGCTCGATGACCTCGGGCGACTCGGTGCCCCGGCCGGTCAGCCTGCGCACCAGCTCCTCCCAGGAGGGCGGGGCCAGGAACACCAGCCGTGCGTCGGACATCGACTCACGGACCTGGCGGGCGCCCTGGAGGTCGATCTCCAGCAGGACGGGCTCGCCCTTCTCCAGCCGCTCCAGGACGGCCGCGCGGGGCGTGCCGTACCGGTTGCCGGCGAATTCGGCCCACTCCAGCAGCTCGCCGTTGGCGATCAGCTTGTCCATCTCGTCGTCGGTGACGAAGAAGTAGTGGACTCCGTGCTGTTCACCGGGGCGCGGCTTACGGGTCGTCGCCGACACCGAGAGCCAGACCTCGGGGTGTTCCTTGCGCATATGAGCGACGACCGTGCTCTTGCCGACCCCCGAGGGGCCGGAGAGCACGGTCAGCCGCGGACGTACGTCCGGGGGCTCGGGGGTCGTCCCCCGGAATGTTGCAGCCATGCAGCGATTATTCCAGCAATCCCGGGGTGCCCGGGACTCCCGGTCCGGTGCGAGGCCGGACTCAGGCGCCGGTGCTGCCGAACTCACGCTCCAGGGAGGCGATCTGGTTGGAACCGAGACCCCGCACACGGCGGCTCTCGGAGATGCCCAGACGCTCCATGATCTGCTTGGCGCGGACCTTGCCCACGCCAGGCATGGACTCCAGCAGCGCGGAGACCTTCATCTTGCCGATGACGTCGTTCTCCTGGCCCTGCTTGATCACCTCGTGCAGGGAGGCGCCGGAGTGCTTGAGTCGATTCTTGACCTCGGCCCGCTCCCGGCGAGCCGCGGCGGCCTTTTCGAGCGCGGCTGCGCGCTGTTCAGGGGTAAGGGGCGGAAGAGCCACGCCTACGTCACCTCGGATGTCGAACTGTCGGATACGGACCGGTGAGGAACCTAGTCGCCCCACACCTGGGGAGCCACGAGCAACACGCTTGCCCGTTCACCCTCGCTCGGAGACTAGCGGCCAAGTCCGCCAGAGTCAGCGAGAACAGCGGAAAAGTCCTGGTCAGCCTGCGCCAGGCCAGACATTTCAGACATACTGCCCTTGATTTGAGGATGTATTCACACTCAAGTCGGCGCCGGTCCGCTCAACCGAGCACCCGAAGAGGTGTCTCAGCCTCCGGCGACGGCCGTCCTGATCTCCTCCGCGAAGCGTTCGGCCGCCGCGCGCAGCGCCCCGACGTCGGGTCCGTGCCGCAGCACGCCCCGGCTGACGTTCGGCACGACATTGCGTACGGCCGCCCCGAAGACCCCTGGGAGGTCGGCCGGGGTCGCGCCCTGGGCGCCGATACCGGGCGCGAGGAGCGGTCCGTTGATGTCCAGGTCGTACGCGGACAGGTCGCCGAGCGTGGCGCCGACGACCGCGCCGAAGGAGCCCAGCGGCTCCGCTCCCGCGTTCTCGGCCGCCAGGTGGGCCAGCATGGTCGCGCCCACGCCCCGGCCGTCGGCGCGCACCGCGTGCTGCACCTCGCCGCCCTCCGGGTTGGAGGTCAGCGCCAGCACGAACAGCCCGGCGCCGTTCTCCTCGGCCAGCTTCACGGCCGGGCTCAGCGAGCCGTAGCCGAGGTACGGGGAGACGGTCAGCGCGTCGGAGAACAGCGGGGCGTCCTTGCGCAGGAACGCCTCTGCGTAGGCGGCCATGGTCGAGCCGATGTCGCCGCGCTTGGCGTCCATCACGACCAGGGCGCCGGCTTCGCGCGCCTCCTGGACCGACCTCTCCAGGACGGCGACGCCGCGCGAGCCGAACCGCTCGAAGAACGCGCTCTGCGGCTTGAGCACGGCCACCTTGCCGGCCAGGGCCTCGACGACAGTGCGGCTGAACCGCTCCAGGCCCGCCACATCGTCGGCGAGGCCCCAGTCGGCGAGCAGGGAGGCGTGCGGGTCGATGCCGACGCACAGCGGGCCGCGCTCGTCCATGGCGCGGCGCAGCCGGGCGCCGAAGGGCTCCAGCGAAGTCATGCGGGCTTCCTCACATCGGCGCCGACCGCGTCGGCGAGGGTGGCGTACGGGCTGGTGCGCAGCCGGGCGGCGAGGCCCTTGTGGATCGCGCGGCACCAGAAGGGGCCCTCGTAGATGAAGGCGCTGTAGCCCTGGACCAGCGTGGCACCGGCCAGGATGCGCTGCCAGGCGTCCTCGGCGGTCTCGACGCCGCCGACGCCCACCAGGGTGATCCGGTCACCCACGCGGGCGTACAGGCGGCGCAGGACCTCCAGGGAGCGCGCCTTGAGGGGCGCGCCGGACAGGCCGCCGGTCTCCCCCACCAGGGCGGCGGGCGACTTCAGGCCGAGGCTGTCGCGGGCGATGGTGGTGTTGGTGGCGATGATGCCGTCCAGGCCCAGCTCCACGGCCAGGTCGGCGACGGCGTCCACGTCCTCGTCGGCGAGGTCCGGGGCGATCTTCACCAGGAGCGGGACGCGTCGGTTGGCGGCCACGCGGTCGGCGGCCTCACGGACGGCGGTCAGCAGCGGGCGCAGGTGGTCGACGGCCTGGAGGTTGCGCAGGCCGGGCGTGTTCGGCGAGGAGACGTTGACGACCAGGTAGTCGGCGTACGGCGCGAGGCGCTCGGCGGACTTCACGTAGTCGGCGACGGCCTCCGCCTCCGGGACGACCTTGGTCTTGCCGATGTTGACGCCGACGACCGTCCTGAAGACGGGCTCACGGGTGGCCAGACGGGCCGCCACGGTCAGCGAGCCGTCGTTGTTGAAGCCCATGCGGTTGATCAGCGCGCGGTCCGCGACAAGGCGGAACAGGCGCTTCTTGGGGTTGCCGGGCTGCGGCTCGCCGGTGACCGTGCCGATCTCGACATGGTCGAAGCCCAGCATCGACATCCCGTCGACCGCCACGGCGTTCTTGTCGAAACCGGCCGCGAGCCCGAACGGGCCGTGCATCCGCAGCCCGAGCGCCTCGGTGCGCAGCTCCTTGTGGCGGGGCGCGAGGGCGGCCGCGACGAAGGTGCGCAGCACCGGGACGCGCACGGCGAGCCGGATCCAGCGGAAGGCGAGGTGGTGGGCCTTCTCGGGGTCCATCCGTTTGAAGACCAGACGGAAGAACAGCTTGTACATCGTGGGGAAGTCCTCTGGTGTCCGCATGAGGGCCGAGGGGCCCTCACGCAGAGGGGGACACCGTTTCCGGTGTCCCCCTCGGGGCTGCTAGTCGCGGGACGCGGTCAGGTGTTCCGCGTGTTCCTGGAGCGAGCGGACGCCCACGTCGCCGTGGTTGAGGGCGTCGATGCCCTGGACGGCCGCGGCGAGCGCCTGGACGGTCGTCAGGCACGGCACGGAGCGGGCGACGGCGGCCGTACGGATGTCGTAGCCGTCGAGGCGGCCGCCGGTGCCGTACGGCGTGTTGACGATGAGGTCGACCTCGCCGTCGTGGATGAGCTGGACGATGGTCTTCTCGCCGTTCGGTCCGGTGCCCTCGGACTGCTTGCGCACCACGGTGGCGTTGATGCCGTTGCGCTTGAGGACCTCGGCGGTGCCGGAGGTGGCCAGCAGCTCGAAGCCGTGGGCGACCAGCTCGCGGGCCGGGAAGATCATCGAACGCTTGTCGCGGTTGGCGACCGAGATGAACGCGCGGCCCTTGGTGGGCAGCGGGCCGTAGGCGCCCGCCTGCGACTTGGCGTAGGCCGTGCCGAAGACGGAGTCGATGCCCATGACCTCGCCGGTGGAGCGCATCTCCGGGCCGAGGACGGTGTCCACGCCGCGGCCCTGGATGTCGCGGAAGCGCGACCAGGGCATCACGGCCTCCTTGACGGAGATCGGCGCGTCCAGCGGCAGCTCGCCGCCGTCGCCGTGCCGGGGCAGCAGTCCCTCGGCGCGCAGCTCGGCGACGGTCGCGCCCAGCGAGATCCGGGCGGCGGCCTTGGCGAGCGGCACCGCGGTCGCCTTCGAGGTGAAGGGGACCGTACGGGAGGCGCGCGGGTTGGCCTCCAGGACGTAGAGGATGTCGCCGGCCATCGCGAACTGGATGTTGATCAGACCGCGCACGCCGACGCCCTTGGCGATGGCCTCGGTGGAGGCGCGCAGCCGCTTGATGTCGAAGCCGCCGAGGGTGATCGGGGGCAGGGCGCACGCCGAGTCGCCGGAGTGGATGCCGGCCTCCTCGATGTGCTCCATGACGCCGCCGAGGTACAGCTCCTCGCCGTCGTAGAGCGCGTCGACGTCGATCTCGATGGCGTCGTCCAGGAAGCGGTCGACGAGGACCGGCCGGGACGGGCTGATCTCGGTGGACTCGGCGATGTAGGCGGCCAGGCGGGTCTCGTCGTAGACGATCTCCATGCCGCGCCCGCCGAGCACGTACGAGGGCCGGACCAGGACCGGGTAGCCGATCTCGTCGGCGATGGCCTTGGCGCCCGCGAAGGTGGTGGCGGTGCCGTGCTTGGGGGCGGGCAGGCCGGCCTCGGCGAGGACGCGGCCGAAGGCGCCGCGGTCCTCGGCGGCGTGGATGGCCTCCGGGGAGGTGCCCACGACCGGCACGCCGTTGTCCTTGAGTGCCTGCGAGAGGCCGAGCGGGGTCTGGCCGCCGAGCTGGACGATCACACCGGCGACCGGGCCCGCCTGCTGCTCGGCGTGCACGATCTCCAGGACGTCCTCCAGGGTGAGCGGCTCGAAGTACAGCCGGTCGGAGGTGTCGTAGTCGGTGGAGACGGTCTCCGGGTTGCAGTTGACCATCACGGTCTCGTACCCGGCGTCGGACAGCGCGAAGGAGGCGTGGACGCAGGAGTAGTCGAACTCGATGCCCTGGCCGATGCGGTTGGGGCCGGAGCCGAGGATGATGACGGCCGGCTTCTCGCGCGGGGCGACCTCCGACTCCTCGTCGTAGGCGGAGTAGAAGTACGGCGTGCGGGCGGCGAACTCGGCGGCGCAGGTGTCGACCGTCTTGTAGACCGGGCGGATGCCGAGCGCGTGCCGGACCTCGCGGACGACGTCCTCGCGCAGGCCGCGGATCTCGGCGATCTGGTGGTCGGAGAAGCCGTGCCGCTTGGCCTCGCCGAGCAGTTCGCCGGTGAGTTCGGCGGCCTCGGCCAGCTCGTCCGCGATCTCCTTGATCAGGAAGAGCTG
The DNA here is from genome assembly GCF_014673495.1 of Streptomyces griseofuscus. Taxonomy (GTDB): domain Bacteria; phylum Actinomycetota; class Actinomycetes; order Streptomycetales; family Streptomycetaceae; genus Streptomyces; species Streptomyces murinus. The sequence continues at coordinate 6,880,546 of NZ_CP051006.1, read as the reverse complement.
GTCCACGAACCAGGGGTCGATCTTCGTGTACTCGAAGATCTCCTCCGGGGTGGCGCCGGCACGGATGGCCTGCATGACGGTGTTGATCCGGCCGTCGGTGGGCCGCACCGACTCGCGCAGTAGCGCCTCCTTGTCGCCGGGCTCGCCGACGAAGGTGAACTGGCTGCCCTTCTTCTCCAGCGAGCGCAGCGCCTTCTGGAAGGCCTCGGGGAAGTTGCGGCCGATGGCCATGGCCTCGCCGACCGACTTCATGGTGGTGGTCAGCGTGGAGTCGGCCTGCGGGAACTTCTCGAACGCGAACCGGGGCGCCTTGACGACGACATAGTCGAGCGTGGGCTCGAAGGAGGCCGGGGTCTCCTGCGTGATGTCGTTCGGGATCTCGTCCAGGGTGTAGCCGACGGCCAGCTTGGCGGCGATCTTCGCGATCGGGAAGCCGGTCGCCTTGGACGCGAGGGCCGAGGAGCGCGACACGCGCGGGTTCATCTCGATGACGATCACGCGGCCGTCCACGGGGTCGACCGCGAACTGGATGTTGCAGCCGCCGGTGTCGACGCCGACCTCGCGGATCACGGCGATGCCGATGTCGCGCAGGATCTGGTACTCGCGGTCGGTGAGCGTCATGGCGGGCGCCACGGTGATGGAGTCACCGGTGTGCACGCCCATGGGGTCGAAGTTCTCGATGGAGCAGACGACCACGACGTTGTCGTTCTTGTCGCGCATCAGCTCCAGCTCGTACTCCTTCCAGCCGAGGATGGACTCCTCCAGGAGTACCTCGGTGGTCGGCGAGAGGGTGAGGCCCTGGCCGGCGATGCGGCGCAGCTCCTCCTCGTCGTGCGCGAAGCCGGAGCCGGCGCCGCCCATGGTGAAGGAGGGGCGCACGACGACCGGGTAGCCGCCGAGCGTCTCGACGCCCTTGAGGACGTCGTCCATGGTGTGGCAGATCACCGAGCGGGCGGACTCGCCGTGCCCGGTCTTGCGGCGGACCTCCTCCACGACGCCCTTGAAGAGGTCGCGGTCCTCACCCTTGTGGATGGCCTCGGGCTTGGCGCCGATCAGCTCGACGCCGTACTTGGCCAGAACGCCGTTCTCGTGCAGCGAGATGGCGGTGTTCAGGGCCGTCTGGCCGCCCAGGGTGGGCAGCAGGGTGTCGGGGCGCTCCTTGGCGATGATCTTCTCGACGAACTCGGGGGTGATCGGCTCGACGTACGTGGCGTCGGCGATCTCCGGGTCGGTCATGATCGTCGCCGGGTTGGAGTTGACGAGGATGACGCGCAGGCCCTCGGCCTTGAGCACGCGGCATGCCTGGGTGCCGGAGTAGTCGAACTCGGCGGCCTGGCCGATGACGATCGGGCCGGAGCCGATGACCAGGACGGACTGGATATCGGTGCGCTTAGGCACGCTGGCCCTCCATCAGGGAAACGAAGCGGTCGAACAGGTAGGCGGCGTCGTGCGGGCCGGCCGCCGCTTCGGGGTGGTACTGGACGGAGAAGGCGGGCTGGTCGAGCAGCTGGAGCCCCTCCACGACGTCGTCGTTCAGACAGACGTGCGAGACCTCGGCGCGGCCGAATTTGGTGTCGCTGACCCGGTCGAGCGGCGCGTCGACGGCGAAGCCGTGGTTGTGCGCGGTGACCTCGACCTTGCCGGTCGTACGGTCCTGGACCGGCTGGTTGATGCCCCGGTGGCCGTACTTCAGCTTGTAGGTGCCGAAGCCGAGGGCGCGGCCGAGGATCTGGTTGCCGAAGCAGATGCCGAACAGCGGCGTCCTGCGCTCCAGGACGGCGGTCATCAGGGCGACCGGGCCGTCCGCGGTGGCGGGGTCGCCGGGGCCGTTGGAGAAGAACACGCCGTCGGGGTTGACGGCGTAGATGTCGTCGGCGGTGGCGGTGGCGGGCAGCACATGCACCTCGATGCCGCGCTCGGCCATCCGGTGCGGGGTCATGCCCTTGATGCCGAGGTCGACGGCGGCGACGGTGAACTTCTTCTCGCCGACCGCGGGGACGACGTACGCCTCCTTGGTGGCGACCTCCTCGTAGAGGCTCGCGCCCTTCATGTGCGGCTGGGCCTGCACCCGGGCCAGCAGCTCCGGCTCGGCGGCGACGGACTCGCCGGAGAAGATGCCGGCGCGCATGGAGCCGCGCTCGCGCAGATGGCGGGTCAGGGCGCGGGTGTCGATGCCGGAGATGCCGACGACGCCCTGGCGCTCCAGCTCGTCGTCCAGGGAGCGCTTGGCCCGCCAGTTGGACGGCACCCGCGCGGGGTCGCGGACCACATAGCCGGAGACCCAGATGCGGCCCGACTCGTCGTCCTCGTCGTTCCAGCCGGTGTTGCCGATCTGCGGGGCGGTGGCGACGACGATCTGGCGGTCGTACGACGGGTCGGTCAGGGTCTCCTGGTAGCCGGTCATCCCGGTGGAGAACACGGCCTCGCCGAAGGTCTCCCCCACGGCCCCGTAGGCGCGACCGCGGAAGGTGCGGCCGTCCTCCAGGACGAGTACGGCGGGAGTCTTCGCGGCTCCCCTGGTGGAGGTCGTCATCGTGCGCCTTCCGTGTCGTTGGTCATGTGGTTGAGCGTGTCGACCCATGCGGGGTGCTCGGCCGCGCGGTCGGAGCGGAAGCCGGAGTCGATCAGTTTGTCGCCGTGCGCCCAGGTCACCACCAGCAGTCCGCCCTCGGTGAGGACCTTGCCCGCGATGCCCTTGTCGAGCCGGGCCTCGCGCAGCGCGGCGGCCGGGATGAAGAAGTCGTCCGCGCCGGGGCGTTCGACCTCGAGGCCCGCGTCGGTGAGCGTGAGCTCGGCCAGGCTCCGGGTGCCCAGGCCGTGGGCCACGATGCGGTCCAGCCACTGCCCGGCGGTGGTGGAGCCGTGGTAGCGGCCGCTCATGGTCAGTTTCACCGGGCCGGTGTCCTCGGGCGCGGCGGGCAGCTCCGGGATGTCGCTCTGGAGCGTGGCGCGCCATTTCCAGCCCTCGCGCATCAGCCAGTAGACGAGCGCGATGAAGAGCAGGAGTCCGACGAGCCAGCCGATGCGCGCCGGCCAGTCGGTGACCGGGGCCGACTTCTCTGCCTCGGCCAGGAGGATTACAGGTGTCACGTGAGCTTCCCGTCGACGAGCGTGGCCTTGCCCCGCAGCCACGTGTGCGTCACACGGCCCGGCAGCTCGCGCCCCTGGTAGGGGGTGTTGCGGCTGCGCGAGGCGAAGCCCGCGGGGTCCACCTGGCCACGGTATGCCGTGTCGACCAGGGTGAGGTTGGCAGGCTCACCGGCCGAGACGGGACGGCCGTGTCCGGTGGCCTGTCCGATCTGCGCGGGCTTGGCGGACATCCGGTCGGCGACGCCGGCCCAGTCCAGCAGACCCGTGTCGACCATGGTCTCCTGCACCACCGACAGCGCGGTCTCCAGGCCCACCATGCCCATGGCGGCCGCGGCCCACTCGCAGTCCTTGTCCTCGTGCGGGTGCGGGGCGTGGTCGGTGGCGACGATGTCGATCGTGCCGTCGGCGAGGGCCTCGCGCAGCGCCATGACGTCGCGCTCGGTGCGCAGCGGCGGGTTGACCTTGTAGACGGGGTTGTAGGTGCGCACCAGCTCGTCGGTGAGCAGCAGGTGGTGCGGGGTGACCTCGGCGGTGACCTGGATGCCGCGGGACTTGGCCCAGCGGACGATCTCGACGGAGCCGGCGGTCGACAGGTGGCAGATGTGGACGCGGGAGCCGACGTGCTCGGCGAGCAGGACGTCGCGGGCGATGATCGACTCCTCGGCGACGGCCGGCCAGCCGCCCAGGCCGAGTTCGGCGGAGACGACGCCCTCGTTCATCTGGGCGCCCTCGGTCAGCCGCGGCTCCTGGGCGTGCTGGGCGACGATGCCGCCGAACGCCTTCACGTACTCCAGGGCGCGGCGCATGATCACCGCGTCGTCCACGCACTTGCCGTCGTCGGAGAAGACGGTGACCCCGGCGGCGGACTCGTGCATGGCGCCGAGTTCGGCGAGCTTCCTGCCCTCCAGGCCGACGGTGACGGCGCCGATGGGCTGGACGTCGCAGTAGCCGTGCTCCTTGCCGAGCCGCCAGACCTGCTCGACGACGCCCGCGGTGTCGGCGACGGGGAAGGTGTTGGCCATGGCGAACACGGCGGTGTAGCCGCCGCTCGCGGCCGCGCGGGTGCCGGTGAGGACGGTCTCGGAGTCCTCGCGGCCGGGCTCGCGCAGATGGGTGTGCAGGTCGACCAGGCCCGGCAGCAGCACCTTGCCCTCGGCCTCGATCACCTCGGCGCCCTCGGCGGACAGTCCGGTGCCCACCGCGGCGATGGTCTCGCCGTCGATCAGCACGTCCTGCTGCTCGCCGCCGAGCACCTTCGCACCGCGGATCAGGATCTTGCTCATGTTCTTACTTCTCCTCAGCGCGAAGGGGGGCGGCGGCGGGCTCGTTGCCGCCGAGCAGCAGGTACAGGACGGCCATCCGGATGGACACGCCGTTGGCGACCTGCTCCACGGCGGTGCAGCGGTCGGAGTCGGCGACCTCGGCGGTGATCTCCATGCCGCGCACCATCGGACCGGGGTGCATCACGATGGCGTGCTCGGGCAGCTTGGCCATGCGGTCGCCGTCGAGGCCGTAGCGCCGGGAGTACTCGCGCTCGGTCGGGAAGAAGGCGGCGTTCATCCGCTCCCGCTGCACGCGCAGCATCATCACCGCGTCGCACTTGGGCAGCGTGCTGTCGAGGTCGTACGACACCTCGCAGGGCCAGGACTCGACGCCGACCGGGATCAGGGTGGGCGGGGCGACCAGAGTGACCTCGGCGCCGAGGGTATGCAGCAGGTCGACGTTGGAGCGGGCGACCCGGCTGTGCAGGACGTCGCCGACGAGGGTGACGCGCTTGCCGGCCAGGTCCCGGCCGAGGCCGGCGTCGCGGCCGACCAGGCGGCGGCGCATGGTGAAGGCGTCCAGGAGGGCCTGAGTGGGATGCTGGTGGGTGCCGTCGCCCGCGTTGATCACGGCGGCGTCGATCCAGCCGGAGGTGGCGAGGCGGTAGGGCGCGCCGGAGGCGCCGTGCCGGATGACGACGGCGTCGACGCCCATCGCCTCCAGGGTCTGGGCGGTGTCCTTCAGGGACTCGCCCTTGGACACGCTCGAACCCTTGGCGGAGAAGTTGATGACGTCCGCGGACAGGCGCTTCTCGGCGGCCTCGAAGGAGATCCGGGTGCGCGTGGAGTCCTCGAAGAAGAGGTTCACGACGGTACGGCCGCGCAGGGTCGGCAGTTTCTTGATCGGCCGGTCGGCGACCCGGGCCATCTCCTCGGCGGTGTCGAGGATCAGGACGGCGTCGTCGCGGGAGAGGTCGGCGGCCGAGATGAGATGACGCTGCATCTGTCAGGCTCCGTAAGGCAGTTCGGGAGGATTGGGGCAAACCCGGCGCGGGTGGGTACGCCGAAGCGACCCTCGCGCGCCTGACTTGCTACTGGTCGGCCGGCTTCACACCGAGCAGCACGGTGTCGCGACCGTCCTCCTCGGCGAGCTGGACCTTGACCGTCTCCCGCAGCGACGTGGGGAGGTTCTTGCCGACGTAGTCGGCGCGGATCGGCAGTTCCCGGTGGCCGCGGTCGACCAGGACCGCGAGCTGGACCGCGCGCGGGCGCCCGAGGTCGTTCAGGGCGTCGAGGGCGGCGCGGATGGTGCGGCCGGAGAAGAGCACATCGTCCACGAGGACGACCAGCTTGCCGTCGAGGCCGTCACCGGGGATCTCGGTGCGGGCCAGCGCACGCGGCGGGTGCATCCGCAGGTCGTCGCGGTACATGGTGATGTCGAGGGAGCCGACCGGGATGGCGCGGTCGGTGATCTGCTCCAGCTTGGCGGCCAGCCGCTGGGCGAGGAAGACGCCCCGGGTGGGAATGCCGAGGAGCACCACGTCGTCGGCGCCCTTGGCGCGCTCGACGATCTCGTGGGCGATACGGGTCAGTACCCGCGCGATGTCGGGGCCTTCGAGAACGGGCCGGGCATCGGTTGCCGACAGATGGGCGTTCGTGTCCATAAAAAACGGACCTCCTTCTCCGCCTCACGGGACGGACCTTAAAGGACGTCGGAATTGCGCCATCTACGGTAGCAGGTCGCGGGGACCGCTTCGATTCACCCCCTTGGCCCAACGCGTCAGCACTACCACGGAAGCGTCGGGGTGGCCCATTCGGCTTGACGCAGAAGAATCACGCTGCGTAACCTCACAGTGAGTTACCAAAACGCGCGGCGGGAAGACAGCCGACCGCGTCGACACAGTGTCCGGGGAGCTATATGTCCAGCGAATACGCCAAACAGCTCGGGGCCAAGCTCCGGGCCATCCGCACCCAGCAGGGCCTTTCCCTCCACGGTGTCGAGGAGAAGTCCCAGGGTCGCTGGAAGGCCGTGGTGGTGGGTTCGTACGAGCGCGGCGACCGTGCCGTGACCGTGCAGCGCCTTGCCGAGCTGGCCGATTTCTATGGCGTCCCGGTGCAGGAGCTTCTGCCGGGCACCACGCCCGGCGGTGCCGCCGAGCCGCCGCCGAAGCTGGTCCTCGACCTGGAGCGGCTGGCCACGGTGCCGGCCGAGAAGGCGGGCCCCCTCCAGCGCTACGCGGCGACGATCCAGTCCCAGCGCGGCGACTACAACGGCAAGGTGCTCTCCATCCGCCAGGACGACCTGCGCACACTCGCCGTCATCTACGACCAGTCCCCCTCGGTCCTCACCGAGCAGCTGATCAGCTGGGGCGTCCTGGACGCGGACGCCCGCCGCGCGGTGGCCACGCACGAAGAGGCGTGACCCCCTAGGTCTTGGCGGACAGACAAGCAGAAACGTGTCGCCGGGGTGGCCGGAACCAGACGGTTCCAGCCACCCCGGCGGCGTTTTCATACGACTGTCCGGGCCGGTTTGTACGGCCGTCCGGGCCGGCTTCTCGACGCCGGTGACCGCGGACATGCCTGAGGGACGCGAGGCACCGCGCGACGCGCCACGGGCATGCCCGCAGCCGCGTCCCACAGTCACCCGGCGCCCCTCCAGGCGGTCCGCTAGGGGCTAGGCCCGGCGGAGCGAAGGCTTCAGCTCCTTGAACCGCCCCAGGAGGCCGTTGACGAACGAGGGCGACTCATCGGTCGAGAACTCCTTCGCCAGCTGCACCATCTCGTCCAGCACGACGGCGTCCGGGGTCTCGTCCACCCAGATCAGCTCGTACGCGCCCAGCCGCAGGATGTTGCGGTCCACGACGGGCATCCGGTCGAGCGTCCACCCGACCGCGTACTGGGCGATCAGTTCGTCGATGCGCCGGGCGTGCTCGGCGTAGCCCTCGACCAGCTGCATCGTGTACTCGCTGACCGGCGGCTGCCGGGTGTCGGACCGGGACAGCCGAACCCAGTCGGCGAGGACCGTCAGGACGTCGGCGCCGCGCTGGTCGCCCTCGAAGAGGATCTGGAAGGCGCGCTTGCGGGCCGTGTTGCGGGCAGCCACGGTTAGCTGTTCACCCGGCCGAGGTAGTCGCTCGTACGGGTGTCGACCTTGATCTTCTCACCGGTGGTGATGAAGAGCGGGACCTGGATCTGGTGACCGGTCTCCAGGGTGGCGGGCTTGGTGCCACCGGTGGAGCGGTCGCCCTGGACGCCCGGCTCGGTCTCCTGGATGACCAGCTCGACGGCGGCGGGCAGCTCCACGAAGAGCACCTCGCCCTCGTGCTGGGCCACGGTGGCGGTGAAGCCCTCGATGAGGAAGTTGGCGGCGTCGCCGACGGCCTTGCGGTCGACCATCAGCTGGTCGTAGGTCTCCATGTCCATGAAGACGAAGTAGTCGCCGTCCATGTACGAGAACTGCATGTCGCGCTTGTCGACAGTGGCGGTCTCGACCTTGACACCGGCGTTGAAGGTCTTGTCGACGACCTTGCCGGAGAGCACGTTCTTGAGCTTGGTGCGCACGAAGGCCGGGCCCTTGCCGGGCTTGACGTGCTGGAACTCGACGACGGACCAGAGCTGGCCGCCTTCGAGCTTGAGCACCAGGCCGTTCTTGAGGTCGTTCGTGGAAGCCACGGTTGCGGAATCTCCTGGACTGACGTACGACCCCGGGTCACGCGCTACAGCGCGAGCAGCTCCTTGGTCGTGATGGTGAGTAGCTCGGGTCCGCCGTCCGCCTCGGGGCGTACGACGAGCGTGTCATCGATCCGGACACCGCCCCGGCCCGGGAGGTGGACCCCCGGTTCGACGGTGACCGGCACGCAAGCGTCCAGTTTACCCATGGCCGCGGGGGACAACTGCGGGTCCTCGTCGATTTCGAGTCCGACACCGTGCCCGGTGAGCGGCGGCAGGGCCTCCGCGTAGCCCGCGGAGTCCAGCACATGGCGTGCCGCGCGGTCCACATCACGGTAGGCGGCACCGGGGGCGAGCGCCTCGCGTCCGGCGCGCTGGGCGGAGAAGACCAGGTCGTACAGCTGGATCTGCCAGTCCGCCGGAGAGGTGCCGATGACGAACGTACGGCCGATCTCGCAGCGGTAGCCGCGGTAGGTCGCGCCGAGGCACACGGAGAGGAAATCGCCCTCCTCCACGCGCCGGTCGGTGGGCCGGTGGCCGCGCCGGCCGGAGTTCGGTCCGGTGGCGACGGAGGTGGGGAAGGCCGGGCCGTCGGCGCCGTGGTCGACCAGGCGGCGCTCCAGCTCCAGGGCGAGGTGCCGTTCGGTGCGGCCGACGAGGATGGACTCCAGCAGCTCGCCGAGGGCCTGGTCGGCGATCTCGGCGCCGATGCGCAGACAGGAGATCTCCTCCTCGTCCTTGACGACCCTGAGCTGCTCCACGGCGCGGCCGACGTCGGCCAGGCGCAGGGCCGGGGCGACGGCGGCGATGGCCCGGTGCCGGGCGACCGTCAGATGGTGCTCCTCGACGGCGAGGGAGTCCGCGCCCTGACTCCGGGCGAGGTCGGCCGCGGTCACGGCGGTGTCGCCGCCCCGCGCGGGCAGGACCTGTACCCGCAGGGCCTCGTCCGGGCGGCCCTCGAAGGGGCGGTCGTCGGGCGGGACCGCGCACACCAGGAGGTCCTCGCTGCCGCCGAGGAGCAGGACGGCGCCGTGCGGGGCGGCGGCCGCGAGGTAGCGCACGTTGGCGGGGCGGGTGACGAGCGCTGCCGCGGTGCCGGCCGCGTTGAAGTGGTCCCGCAGGCGGGATCGGCGGTTCGCGTACACCTCTGACATGAGATGAGCGTAGGAGTTTTATGCCGTTTGTGCCGATTCAGGAGGGCCGAGTGGGGTTGGGGGGTCTTGTCCCCGGCGCCGGGTGCGGGACCGTCGTGGCTGGTCGCGCGGTTCCTCGCGCCCCTGGGTTGGGACCAGGACCCCGTGATCACCAGTTCGGGGGGCTCGCTATCGCCCTCGCCAGGACCTCGTCCAGGACCCGGGCCGTGCCCGGGACGTCCAGCTGGGAGTTGTCGATGATCGGGAGGCCCGAGCCGTACCAGCCGGCCATCCGGCCGTGGATGCGGGCGACCTCCTCGTCGGTGAGGCGGCGGTTGCCGGAGCGTTCGGCGTTGCGCTCCAGGACGATGTCCAGGCCGGGCAGCAGGACGACCGGGAGCAGGCCGGGGCCGACATGGCGCTTCCAGCCGCCGAGGCCGACGACCGGGCGGTCCGGGAAGACCGCGTCGTCCAGGATGCAGGAGATGCCGTTGGCCAGGAAGTTGCGCGCGGCGAAGCCGCAGGTGCGGCGGGCCAGGCGGTACTGGGCCTCGGAGTGGTCGTTCCACCCGGACTGCGGGTCGGCGAAGCCGGAGCGCACCCACTCGCGGACGTCGTCCAGGCTGATGTGGGCCGTGGGCACGCGCCGGTGGTCCGCCCAGTACTTCGCCACGCTGGTCTTGCCCGCGCCCGCGGGACCGATCAGCAGGACCGCCAGCGTGGTGGTCGTCGGATCGGGCACCGCGGTGGCGGTCGGCGCCGGGGTCGGCACACCGAAGGGGGCGCCCGGCGGCAGGTGCACATGGCCGGTGCCGTCGGGGGGCGGCGGCGCGGCCCGGTACTGCCCGGCGGGTGCCCCCGGCGGCACGGGGCTCCCGGGGGCCGGGGGCCGCGGCTGCGCCGGGGTGACCGGAGGGGTGGAAGCCGGGGGCTGTGCAGGCGGGTGCGGCTGCGGGTGCCCCGACGGTGCCGGTGCGGGCGGAAGCGGCCCCGGAGGGGCCTGCGGGGGCCGGTGCCCCCCAGGGATCCCCCGCGACGGCGGCTGCTGCCCGCCAGGCGGGACCTGCGGCGACGGCGGCGGGAAGGCCGGGGGCGGGGCGGCGGAGCCCTGCGCGGGGGGTTCGCCCGGGGGCTGTGCGGCCGACGGCCAGCCAGTGTGCGGCCGGTGCCCCGGCTGATGGGGCGGCGGCAGCGGAGATCCCACTGCGTGCTGCATCCGTTGCCACTCCGTCTCGTACAGGCAGTTGGGGGTGCAGGCGGCGGGGGTGGGCCCCGCCCCTCTCCGAACGGTACCGTCCCCGGCCGTCGTTCGGTGAAACGGCCGGGGACGATCCGAAGTGCCCGATGCGCCGAGAAAGATGGCGCAACCTGCGAGAACGCGGAGCTACTCGCCGACTTCCCCGTAGGCGGCCAACAGGACGGCCGGGTCCGGGCCCTCCAGGACGGTCGGCTTGGCCAGCCCGTCGAGGACGATGAAGCGCAGCAGATCGCCGCGGGACTTCTTGTCGACCTTCATGTTCTCGACCAACTTGGGCCACTGGTCGTAGCGGTAGTGCAGCGGAAGGCCGACGGCTTCGAGGATCGCGCGGTGCCGGTCGGCGGTCGCGTCGTCCAACCGGCCCGCGAGACGGCCGAGTTCGGCGGCGAAGTGCATGCCGACCGCGACCGCGGCGCCGTGCCGCCACTTGTAGCGCTCGTTCTTCTCGATGGCGTGGCCGAGCGTGTGGCCGTAGTTGAGGATCTCGCGGCGGCCGGACTCCTTCAGGTCCGAGGAGACGACCTCGGCCTTCACCCGGATCGAGCGCTCGATCAGTTCGGCCGTGTGCGGGCCCTGCGGACCCCGCGCGGCCTCGGTGTCGGCCTCGATCAGGTCGAGGATCACCGGGTCGGCGATGAAACCGGCCTTGATGATCTCGGCGAGCCCGGAGACGTAGTCGTTGACCGGCAGCGAGTCCAGCGCGGCCAGGTCGCACAGCACCCCGGCCGGCGGGTGGAAGGCACCGACCAGGTTCTTGCCCTCGGCGGTGTTGATGCCCGTCTTGCCGCCGACCGCCGCGTCCACCATGGCGAGCACGGTGGTCGGCACGGCGATCCAGCGCACCCCGCGCAGCCAGGTCGCGGCCACGAACCCGGCCAGGTCGGTGGTCGCGCCGCCGCCCACGCCGACGATGACGTCGGTGCGGGTGAAGTTGGACTGGCCGAGCGCCTTCCAGCAGTAGGCGGCGACCTCGGCGGTCTTGGCCTCCTCGGCGTTGGGCACCTGGATGGCGACCGCCTCGTAGCCCTGGTCGGCCAGGTCGGCGCGGAGCGCGTCCCCCGTCTCGGCCAGCGCCTCCGGGTGGATCACCGCGACCCGCTTGGCCTTGGGGCCGATCAACCCGGCCAGTTCGCCCAGGAGTTGACGACCGACCAGCACCTCGTACGGGTCGGTGCCCGCGCTGCCCGCGATCTGGATCCGGGTGACTGCCTCGCTCATGCCTTCTTCAACTCCAGTGCGTCCAGCGCTGCTTGGGTGACCTCTTCGGGGGTGCGCCCATCGGTGGTGACGACGGCGGTGGCGACCTCCTCGTACAGGTGGCGCCGGGCCTCCATCAGCTCGCGCCACTGCTTGCGCGGATTGACCGCAAGCAGCGGACGGGCCACGTTCAGACCGGTGCGGCGGACCGCCTCCTCCACGTCCATGGAGAGGTAGACCACCGGGTGCGGGGCGAGCAGCGCCCGGGTGTCCGCGTCGAGGACCGCGCCGCCGCCGAGCGCGAGGACGCCCCGGTGCTCGGCGAGCGCGGTGGCCACGGCCGCCTTCTCCAGCGCCCGGAAGTGCTCCTCGCCCTCGTCCACGAAGATCTCGGAGATCTCCCGGCCCTCGGTGGCCACGATGTCGTCGTCGGTGTCCCGGTAGCCGACGTCCAGCCGCTCGGCCAGCAGCCGGCCCACGGTGGACTTGCCGACGCCCATCGGGCCGACGAGGACGAGACGCGGCCCGCTCATCGGATCCGCAGGTGGTCGAGGTACGAACGGACGTTTCGACGGGTCTCGCCCACCGAGTCGCCGCCGAACTTCTCGGCGACCGCGTCGGCCAGGACCAGCGCGACCATGGCCTCGGCCACGATGCCCGCGGCGGGCACCGCGGAGACGTCCGAGCGCTGGTGGTGCGCCTGCGCGGCCTCGCCGGTGGTCACGTCCACGGTCCGCAGCGCGCGCGGCACGGTCGCGATCGGCTTCATCGCGGCCCGCACCCGCAGCAGCTCACCCGTGGACAGGCCGCCCTCGGTGCCGCCCGCGCGCCCGGAGACCCGCCGGATGCCCTCCGGGGTGCTGACGATCTCGTCGTGCGCATGCGAGCCCGGCACCCGGGCCAGCTCGAAGCCGTCGCCGATCTCCACACCCTTGATCGCCTGGATGCCCATCAGGGCACCGGCGAGCCGCGCGTCCAGCTTGCGGTCCCAGTGCACATGCGAGCCCAGACCCACCGGCACACCGTACGCCAGCACCTCGACGACGCCACCGAGGGTGTCGCCGTCCTTGTGGGCCTGGTCGACCTCCTCGACCATCGCCCGCGACGCGTCCGCGTCCAGGCAGCGCAGCGGGTCCGCGTCCAGCTTCTCCACATCGGCCGGCGTCGGGTACACCCCGGCCGGGGCCTTCACCGAGCACAGCTCGACCACATGGGAGACGATCTCGATCCCGGCCGTCTCCTTCAGGTACGACCGGGCCACCGCGCCCAGCGCCACCCTGGCGGCCGTCTCCCGGGCGGAGGCGCGCTCCAGGATCGGGCGGGCCTCCTCGAAGTCGTACTTCTGCATGCCCGCGAGGTCCGCGTGACCGGGCCGCGGCCGGGTCAGCGGCGCGTTACGGGCGAGCCCGTCGAGGATCTCGGAGTCGACCGGGTCGGCCGACATGACCTGCTCCCACTTCGGCCATTCGGTGTTGCCCACCATGACCGCGACCGGGGAGCCGAGGGTCAGCCCGTGCCGGACACCACCCAGAAAGGTGACCTCGTCCCGCTCGAACTTCATCCGCGCACCGCGGCCATAGCCGAGCCGCCGCCGCGCGAGGTGATCCGCCACCATCTCCGTGGTGATCGGTACGCCGGCGGGAAGGCCCTCCAGCGTCGCCACAAGTGCGGGACCGTGGGACTCCCCCGCGGTCAGCCAACGCAGCCTGCTCAACGGTGCTCCTCAGTGTTCGCGCCCGGTACTGCCCGGCCCACGCGACTTTCGCGGGCGCCGACGGAGTGACCGGATGCGCGACCCCGGTCCGCCATGTCCGATCCTCCCACGTCCGCGGCGGGTGTCCGGTGTCCGGTCCAGCAAGCGGACGGGATACGGGCCGCCAGCGGGCCGGACGCGAGGCGGTCAGCGGGCGGCGAGTGCCTGTTCTCCGGCCCGGCGCATGGCGTCCAGGGGCGCCGGGGTGTGTCCGGTCATCTGCTCGACCTGGAGGACGGCCTGGTGGACCAGCAGGTCGAGGCCGCCGACCACGGCGCCGCCGTACATGGACCAGCGGGCGGCCAGCTCGGTGGGCCAGGGCTCGTAGAGCACGTCGAAGAGGGTGGCGGGGCGCTCGGGCACGGCTGCGGCGAGGGCGTCCGTGGCGCCGGCCGGGGTGGTGGCGATCACCAACGGGGCACGCAGCGCCTCGGCCGCCTCCGACCAGTCGGCCGTACGGACGTCCACGTCGAGGCGGCGGCCCCACTGGCGCATCTCGGCGGCGCGGGACTCGCTGCGCACATAGGCGACGACCTCGCCGGTGCAGACACGGGAGAGGGCGGCGAGCGCGGAGGACGCGGTGGCGCCGGCGCCGAGGATCGCGGCGGACTCGACCTCTTCGATGCCGTGTTCGCGCAGCGCGGCCACCATGCCGGGGATGTCGGTGTTGTCGCCGCGTTTGCGGCCGTCCGCGCCGAACACGACCGTGTTGACGGCGTCCACCGAGGCGGCGGTCTCGCTGATCTCGTCCAGCAGCGGAATGACCGCCCGCTTCAGCGGCATGGTCAGCGACAGCCCCGCCCACTCGGGCCCGAGCTTCTCGAAGAAGCCCGGCAGCTCCGCCTCGTCGACCTCGAACCGGTCGTACGACCAGCCGGTGAGGCCGAGTTCGGCGTAGGCGGCCCGGTGCAGCACCGGGGAGAGCGAGTGGGCGATGGGCTTTCCGAGCACGGCGGCCCGGCGGGCGTCAGTTGCCCGAGCTGGCATTGAACTTGTCCTTGAGTTGCTGGAATTCTTCGTACGTCTTGGCGAATTCGGTATTGGTCGTACCGTCGGTCGCCACGAAATAGATCCAGCCGTCGTGGGTCGGATTCAGCGCCGCCTTGATCGCGTCCTCTCCGGGGTTTCCGATCGGACCGGGCGGCAAGCCCTTGTGGGTGTACGTGTTGTACGGGCTCTGGTTGCTGTTGATCTCCTTCTCGGAGATATGGATGTTGCTGGTGCCCTTGGCGTAGTTGTACGTCGAGTCGAACTGGAGCAGCTGGTTCGTCTCGGTGTTGGTGGGCTTCAGGCGGTTGTAGACCACCTCGGCCATCTTGCGGAAGTCCTCGTGTGTCTTGCCCTCTGCCTGGACCAGGCTCGCGACCGTGACCAGCTCGAACGCGTCATGCAGACCGAGGGACTTGGCCTTCGCGTCCAGTCCGTAGGCGGCGTACCGCTCCTTGGCCTGGGCCACCATCTGCTTGAGGATCGTGTCCGGCTTCATACCCTTGGCGGCCGGGTACGTGCCCGGGAAGAGGAAGCCCTCCAGCGGGTCCTTCATCTCGGAGTTCTTCTGCACCCAGGCCGGGGCCCCGAAGCTGCTGTAGCCCTTCTTCGCGATCTTCTCGGTACTGCCGGCGGGCATTTCGAGCTTCTTGTCGATGGCCTGGTAGACGGCGGAATTACGCTCGCCCGGCGTCACCATCACATTGTTCTGGCTCTTCGGGTCGAGCATCATGCGCACCGCGCTCGCGGCGGACATCTCCTTCTTCAGGAGATAGGCGCCGGCCTGGATCGAGTCGCCGCCCGGTGTCGTGCCCTGGGCGTGCACGAACGCGTCGGCGCTCTTGACGACACCGGCCTCTTTCAGCCGCCGGCCGATGTCCCAGCCGCCCGCGCCCTTGGGGATCTCGACGGTCACCGTCTCGCCGGTGCCGTCGCCCGCGTAGTCCGGGGCCGGGGCGAAACGATTTTGGTAGAACTTGTAGCCGTAGTAACCCACTCCGCCGAGGCCGCCGCCGAAGACCAGGACGACGACCATGCAGGCGCAGCCGGTGCGGCGCTTCTTGCTCTTGACTGGCTTTCGGCCTTTGCCGGCGCGCCGCTCCCTGCGGCCGGCCAGCTCGTGCTCCTCGCCGTCCTCGTCGTCGTCCCCGCCGCCCGCGAAGAAGGCGTGTTCCTCCTCGTCCTCGGCGGGGGCCTCCGGATCGGGTTCGGCCTCGGGACGTCTGCGGCCGGGGGGCTCCGGCGGGGGGTAGGCGTCCTCGGTGCCGTAGAGGTCGGGCTGCTCGGCGCCGTACGCCACGGGCTGCTGCCCGTAGGGATCGCCGGGGTCGGCCGCGTAGGGCAACTGGCCGTGGGTACCGGTCGCGTCCCAGCCGCCCTGGTGGTGTCCGGGCTGCTGCGGATCGCCCGGCTGCTGCGGGTGCTGCGGATACTGGCCCTGGTACTGGGGGTCGTACTGGGGATGGCCCTGGTCGCCGTAGTACGGGTACTGCCGGCCGTCGTGCCCGGGCTGGGGGCCCTGGGCCCACTCGCCGCCGTACTGCTGCGGCTGCTGCTGCGGGTACTGCTGCTGCGACTGGCCGCCGTAGGCAGCCTGATGCCCGGCGTACGCCTGCTGCCCTTCCCATCCGCCGTCCCCGTACAACGGGTCCTGCGGATGCCACGGTTCGGAGCCTGGGCCCCGGCCATACTCAGTCATCGATCCCCTAGAGCCGCGAGGCCGACGGTCACGCGGCTCTGGGGCCGGCTTCCGCTCCGCCTCTTGCTGTGCGGCGGCTGTTCGAACGCCGCCGCATCGCGCGGAACGTTACCGTATCGCGATCAGATGACCACTTCGACGCCCTCGCCGGGTGGCTTACCTGACACCCGTTCGGATTCGAGGGCCTGCTGGAGGATGATCACGGCCGCGGCCTGGTCGATGACGGACCGGCCCTTCTTGGACTTCACGCCCGAGGCGCGCAGTCCCTGCGAGGCCGTCACCGTGGTCATCCGCTCGTCCACGAGGCGGACCGGCACCGGCTTGATGCCCTTGGCCAGTTCCTGGGTGAACGCGCGGACCTTGACGGCGGCCGGGCCCTCGCCCCCCTTGAGGGAGCGAGGGAGACCGACGACTACCTCGATCGGCTCATACTCCGCCACCAGTTGACGCAACCGGCGGTGGGCGGCGGGGATGTCCCGGCCGGGGACCGTCTCCACCGGGGTGGCGAGGATCCCGTCGGGGTCGCACGAGGCGACCCCGATCCGGGCGTCCCCGACGTCGATCGAAAGCCGACGTCCTCTGCGCATTTCCGACCGTTTCCTTACTCGGATATCACTTGGCGGTCTCGGCGACGAGACGCTCGACGGCCTCGACGGCCTCGCCGACGGCGGCCGGGTTCTGACCGCCGCCCTGTGCGACGTCCGGCTTGCCGCCACCGCCGCCACCGAGGGTCTTGGCGGCCGTGCGCACCAGGTCACCGGCCTTCAGACCACGCTCGCGGGCGGCCTCGTTGGTGGCGATGACCGTCAGCGGCTTGCCGTTGTTCACCGTGAACAGGGCGACCACGGCGGCCCGGCCGCCCTGGATGCGACCGCGCACATCGAGGACCAGCTTGCGCAGGTCGTCCGGCGTGGTGCCGTCCGGCACCTGCCCGGTGACCAGGGCGATGCCCCGTACGTCCTTGGCCGAGTCGGCGAGCCCGCCGGCGGCCTGGAGCACCTTCTCGGCGCGGAACTTCTCGATCTCCTTCTCGGCGTCCTTCAGCTTGCCGAGCATGGCGGAGACCTTCTCCGGCAGCTCCTCGGAGCGGCCCTTGAGCAGCTCGGTCAGCTGGTTGACGACCGTGTGCTCACGGGCGAGGAAGTTGTAGGCGTCCACGCCGACCAGGGCCTCGATACGGCGCACACCGGAGCCGATGGAGGACTCGCCGAGCAGCTTCACCAGGCCCAGCTGGGCGGTGTTGTGCACATGCGTGCCGCCGCACAGCTCCTTGGAGAAGTCGCCGATGGTGACCACACGGACCCGCTCGCCGTACTTCTCGCCGAACTCGGCGATGGCACCCTGCTTCTTGGCCTCGTCGATGCCCATGACCTCGGCGTGCACATCGAGGTCGCGGGCGAGGACCTCGTTGATCTTCTGCTCGACGTCGGTCATCACGGCCGTCGGTACGGCAGCCGGCGAGCCGAAGTCGAAGCGGAAGCGGCCCGGCTGGTTCTCGGAACCGGCCTGGGCGGCCGTCGGGCCGAGGGCGTCGCGCAGGGCCTGGTGGGTGAGGTGGGTGGCCGAGTGGGCGCGGGCGATGGCCTTGCGGCGGCGCACGTCGATGGAGGCCTGGGCCTTGGCACCGACGGTCACCTCGCCGACCTGGACGACGCCCTTGTGCACATACACACCCGGGACCGGCTTCTGGCAGTCGCGGATCTCGATCACGGCACCGGAGTCGACCTTGATCCGGCCGGTGTCGCCGATCTGGCCGCCGCCCTCGGCGTAGAACGGGGTGCGGTCCAGGACGACCTCGACCTCGTCGCCCTCGGAGGCGGCGGGCGAGGAGACGCCGTCGACCAGGAGGCCCACGATGGTGGACTCGCCCTCGGTGTCGGCGTACCCGATGAAGTCGGTGGCGCCGGCGCTGTCGGCGATCTCGCGGTAGGCGCCGAGATCGGCGTGGCCGGTCTTCTTGGCCTGGGCGTCGGCCTTGGCGCGCTCCCGCTGCTCCTTCATCAGGCGGCGGAAGCCCTCCTCGTCCACGGCGAGGCCCTGTTCGGCGGCCATCTCCAGGGTGAGGTCGATCGGGAAGCCCCAGGTGTCGTGGAGCAGGAAGGCCTTCTCTCCGGACAGGACGCTGCCGCCGGACTGCTTGGTCTCGGTGACGGCGGTGTCCAGGATGTTGGTGCCGGCCTTCAGCGTCTTGAGGAAGGCGTTCTCCTCGGCGACGGCGACCTTCTCGATGCGCTCGCGGTCGGTGACCAGCTCCGGGTACTGCTGGCCCATCATGGCGATCACGGTGTCGACCAGGTTCTTGACGACCGGCCCGGTGGCGCCCAGCAGCCGCATGTTGCGGATCGCGCGGCGCATGATGCGGCGCAGCACATAGCCGCGGCCCTCGTTGCCCGGGGTGACGCCGTCACCGATGAGCATCACCGACGTGCGCATGTGGTCGGTGACCACGCGCAGGGAGACGTCCGAGTCCTGGGCGTCGCCGTAGCGGACACCGGTCAGCTCGGTGGCCTTCTCGATGACCGCCATCGAGGTGTCGATCTCGTACATGTTCTGCACGCCTTGCAGAATCATGGCGAGGCGTTCCAGACCGAGGCCGGTGTCGATGTTCTTGCTGGGCAGGTCGCCGAGGATCTCGAAGTCGTCCTTGCCGGTGCCCTCGCCCCGCTCGTACTGCATGAAGACGAGGTTCCAGATCTCCACGTACCGCTCGTCGTTGACGGCCGGGCCGCCCTCGACGCCGAACTCGGGGCCTCGGTCGTAGTTGATCTCGGAGCAGGGGCCGCAGGGTCCGGGGACGCCCATGGACCAGAAGTTGTCCTTCTTGCCCAGGCGCTGGATGCGCTCCTTGGGCACGCCGACGACCTCGTGCCAGATCCGCTCGGCCTCGTCGTCGTCCAGGTAGACGGTGATCCACAGGCGCTCGGGGTCGAGGCCGTAACCGCCCTTGTCCCGGTCGCTGGTGAGCAGCTCCCAGGCGTACTTGATGGCGCCTTCCTTGAAGTAGTCGCCGAAGGAGAAGTTGCCGCACATCTGGAAGAACGTGCCGTGGCGGGTGGTCTTGCCGACCTCTTCGATGTCAGGCGTGCGCACGCACTTCTGCACGCTGGTGGCGCGCTGGAAGGGGGGCTTGACCTCACCCAGGAAGTAGGGCTTGAAGGGCACCATGCCGGCGGGGACGAGGAGCAGAGTCGGGTCGTCCGCGATGAGCGACGCCGAAGGGACGACGGTGTGACCGCGCTCCTCGTAGAAGCTCAGCCAGCGGCGGCGAATCTCGGCCGACTCCATCAGTGGTCCTCATTCCGGTTGTACGAGTGCATCGGGGATTCGATGTACTTCGGGTTGGTGCGGTCGGTGCTCGGGGTGTACTCGATGGCGGTGAGCCGCCGGGGCGCCGGGAGCGCGTCGTCCTGGATGCCGAGGGCCTCCTGGAGCTCGTCCTCCCGCTGAGCCATGTTGTCGCGGACGTCGAGCGCGAAGCCGACCGCGCGGTCCTTCAGGCGCTGACCGGTCTCCAGAGCCTTGTTGGCGGCGGTCGCGGCCAAGCTCTCGGGGGTCAGCTGCCGCAGCTTGCGGTTGACCTTGGTGGTGGCCCAGACGCCGGCGGCGACGCCGGTGGTGAACCAGAAGGTACGACGGAACATGGCTCGGTCTCAGTCCCTCTTCCCGCGGAGGTTGCGCTTGCGTCGTGCGGCGGGGACCGTGCGGCCCACGATCACCGTACGCCGGGCCGAATTCCCCGGCACGTCCTCCTCCTTGCGGCCGCCGAGCGCCCTGCGGACGCCGTAGCCGAAGGCCGCGACCTTGACCAGCGGGCCGCCGAAGGTGGAGGCGACGGTGGTGGACAGCGCGGAGGCGTTGGAGGTGACCTCCTGGACGTCGGTGGCGATCGCGTCGACCCGGTCGATCTGGGTCTGCGCGGAGCGCACCGCCTGGGAGGCGTCCGCGAGCAGCGGGACGGCCTGGTCGGTCACGTCCGCCACGAGCTTGGTGGTCGCCTTGAGCGTCTGGGCCACCCTCGCGAGGGCCACCGCGAGGAAGGAGACCAGGATCGCCCAGAAGACGGCCACCAGGATCCCGGCCACCTCGCCACCGGACACTGTGCGCACCCGCTCCCTGAAACGTGCCTGAGCATCGGAAAAGTCGTGTCCCGAGCCTATCGCGCCGGGGCGGACGCTCCGTACCGGATTACCGGCGGGAACGGTGGAGTTACGGGAAGCGATTGTACGGAATGAACACGGTTCAGTACGCTCCGTGTCCCATGCGAGGTCCTCAGTGCCCAGAACCTTTCGCCGACGGCGAGCCGCCCCTTGAACTGACCGGATTCGTCGGACGTACGGCGGAGGCGGCGGGGCTCGCCGCGGCGTTGCGGTCGGCCCGGCTGGTGACGGTGACCGGGGCCGGCGGAGTGGGCAAGTCGCGGCTGGCCGCGCGGGTCGTGGCGGACTGGGAGACGGCGCACGGCTGGGTCGAGCTGGCGTCGGCGCACGACCCGGAGTTCGTGGAGTACGAGGTGGCGGAGGCCCTCGGGCTGACCGACCACACCACCCGGACGCCGCGCGAGACGGTGCTGGAACAGCTGGCCGCGCGCCCCACGCTGCTGGTCCTCGACGGGTTCGAGCATCTGGTGGCGGCCACCGCCGAGCTGGTCGCGCAGCTGCTGCGCAAGCTGCCTCGACTGCGGGTGCTCGCGGTGGGCCGGCGGCCGCTGGGTCTCGCCGGCGAGCGGCTGTTCCCGCTGGCGCCGCTCGGCGCGGACGAGGCGGTGCAGCTGCTCAGGGACCGGGCCCGGGAGCAGGGCGTCACGGTGTCCGACGATCCCGAGGTGCGCGAGCTGTGCGCCCGGCTCGACGGCATCCCGCTGGCGCTGGAGCTGGCGGCGGCGCGACTGCGGGCCCTGTCCCCCACGCAGCTGCTGGACCGGCTTGACGACCGGTTCCGGCTGCTGACCGGCGGCGGCCGCTACGCGCTCCCCCGCCATCAGACGCTGCGCACGGCGATCGGCTGGAGCCATGAGCTGTGCACCCCGCCCGAGCGGCTGCTGTGGGCGCGGCTCACGGTGTTCGCGGGGACCTTCGACCTGGAGGCGGTCGAGTACGTGTGCAGCGGGGACGGGCTGCCCGACACGGAGATCCTCGATGTGCTCTCGGAGCTGCTGGCCCAGTCGGTGATCGCCCGCGAGGAGACCGCGGCGGGCTCGCGCTACCGGATGCTGGACACCGTGCGGGCCTACGGCGCCGGCTGGCTGGAGGCGGCCGGGGACGCGGTACGACTGCGGCGGCGGCACCGGGACTGGTACCTGGGCCTGGCGACCTGGTGCGAACTGGAGTGGTTCTCGCCCCGGCAGCGGGAGGTGGCCGCGCGGATGGCGGTGGAGCTGCCCAGCCTGCGGGCCGCCCTGGAGTTCTGCCTGACCGAGCCCGCGGAGGCGCATCTGGGGCAGTACCTCGCGGGGTCGCTGTGGTTCTGCTGGGTGGGCTGCGGGCGGCTGGCGGAGGGGCGGCGCTGGCTGGAGCGGAGCGTGGCGCTGGAGTCGGGCTACGAGCGGTCCCGGCTGAAGGCGCTGTGGGTGCTCGGGTACGTGGCGGTGCTCCAGGGCGACAGCGGGCCCGCGGGGCAGACCTTGCGGATGTGCCGGGAGCGGGCGGAGCGGGCGGCGGACGCGTCGGCGCTGGCGTACGCGGAGCATCGCACCGGCTGTCTGGCGCTGGTCACGGACGATCTGCCGCGTGCAGAAACGCTGCTGCGCTCGGCGCTGGCGCGCTATGCGGAGACCGGCGAGCTGAACAGCAACGTGCTCATGGGGCGCGTCGAGCTGGCGATGGCGCGCGCCTTCCAGGGGGATCTGCCGGACGCGGTACGGCTGTGCGAGGACGTGCGCCGGGTGTGCGAGGAGCACGGGGAGCGCTGGGCGCGGTCGTACGCGCTGTACGTCCTGGCGTACGCGGCCTGCCGGGAGGGCGTTCCGGGGCGGGCGCGGGAGCTGCTGACCGAGTGTCTGCGCAACACCCATGCCTTCGACGATCTGCTGGGCTCGGTGCTGGCCCTCGAACTGCTCGCCCTGGTGACGGCGACCGAGGGCGATCTGGCGGAGGCGGCCGTCCTCCAGGGCGCGGCCGCCCGTCTATGGCCCTCGGTGGGCCTGCCCCTCTTCGGTTCGGCGCACTACAACGCCCCGCACGCGCAGTGCGAGTCGGCCGCCCGCGGAGCGCTCGGAGACGCCCGCTACGAGGAGTGCGTACGACGCGGAGGGCGCCTGGACCGGGAGGCCGCGGTGAGCCGGGTGCTGGGCCGGGAGGGGAACCGGCCGCCGGCCGCGGTACCGGCGCCGCGCGGGGCGGCACGGTGGAACGCGGTGCGCACCGGCGGGGGCTGCGAGGCGGGGCAGGGCCGGTAGGCCGGGGGAACGCCGGGGCCGCCGCACCACCCGGCCCGGAAACGCGGAACCGCCGCCTCCCCCGCCCAGCGGGACGGGGAGGACGGCGGTCCGGAGTGCGGTGCTGCGCCGGGGCTGGGATCAGCGGGCGTAGTACTCGACGACGAGCTGCTCGTCGCAGATCACCGGGATCTCCTTGCGGTTCGGCTCACGGTCCAGGCGGAACGCCAGGGCCTTGAGGTTCACCTGGAGGTAACGCGGGGTCTCGCCGTCGGCGGCGAAGCCACCCTCACGGGAGATCTGGAAGAGCGTCTTGTCCTTGGAGCGGTCGCGGACCTGCACGACGTCGTCCGGACGGACACGGAAGGACGGCTTGTCGACCTTCTGGCCGTTGACCTGGATGTGGCCGTGGACGACCATCTGGCGGGCCTGGTAGATCGTGCGGGCGAGACCCGAACGCAGGACCAGCGCGTCGAGGCGGCGCTCCAGCTCCACGATCAGGGCCTCACCGGTCTTGCCCTGGACCTTGGAGGCACGCTCGTAGGCGCGGACGAGCTGACGCTCGGAGATGTCGTACTGAGCGCGCAGGCGCTGCTTCTCCAGCAGACGGACCTTGTAGTCCGAGTTCTGCTTGCGGCCGCGGCCGTGCTCACCCGGCGGGTAGGGGCGGGCCTCGAAGTACTTGACGGCCTTCGGGGTCAGCGCGATGCCGAGGGCACGCGACTTCTTGACCTTGGGGCGGGACTGGTTCGCCACTGTCTCAATCTCGTTTCGTAGTGTTCGGCTTGCCAGAGGTTTCGGGAGGTCGCATCCGCAGCCGGGAAGACCCGCCGGTCCACTGGGGACCCGCTGGGCAGCCGCTTCCCTGATCTGGGCACATACGTGCAGCACGCGAGTGGCCCACCGACCGCTCCGGGACTCCCGGTGGTGGTGGGCTGCCCGCGACACCGTTCGACGGTGCGCGACGCTCCTGGAGTCCGGCCCCACAGGGACGGGTCTCCGGCCCGTTGTCCCGCTCTGACGGCACGGGACTGGGCACTTCGGAGCATTCTACAGGCTGCTCAGGGCCGCCTGCGACCGAGGTGCCTGCGGGTCCAGTCGACCGCGTCCGCGTAGCGCGCCTCGGCGCCGTGCCGGGTCGGCGCGTAGTACTCGCGGTCCTTGATCGTGTCCGGGGCGTACTGCTGCTCGGCGATGCCCTCGGGCAGGTCGTGCGGATACACATACCCCTGCGCGTGGCCGAGTTTGGCGGCGCCCTTGTAGTGGCCGTCGCGCAGATGCGCCGGGACGCTGCCCGCCAGGCCCTTGCGGACGTCCTCCAGGGCGGCGCCTATCGCGGTCGTCGCGGAGTTGGACTTGGGGGCGAGCGCGAGGGCGATGGTGGCGTGGCTGAGGGTGAGGGCCGCCTCGGGGAAGCCGATCATGGCGACGGCCTGGGCGGCGGCGACCGCGATGGGCAGCGCGTTCGGGTCGGCCAGGCCGATGTCCTCGCTGGCGGAGATCATCAGGCGCCGCGCGATGAACCGGGGGTCCTCGCCGGCCTCGATCATGCGGGCGAGGTAGTGCAGGGCCGCGTCCACGTCGGAGCCGCGGATGGATTTGATGAGCGCGCTGGCGACGTCGTAGTGCTGGTCGCCGTCACGGTCGTACTTGACCGCCGCCCGGTCCACGGTCTGCTCCAGTGTGGCGAGGGTGATCTCCCGCTCGTCCTGGTCGAGGGCGGCTCCGGCGGCGGCCTCCAGGGCGGTCAGGGCGCGGCGGGCGTCGCCGCCCGCGATGCGCAGCAGGTGCTCCTCGGTGTCCTCGGGGAGGGTGACCGCGCCCTTCAGACCGCGCTCGGCGTCCAGGGCGCGCCGCAGCAGGCCGCGGATGTCGTCGTCGGTGAGGGGTTCGAGGGTGAGCAGCAGGGAGCGGGACAGCAGCGGTGAGATCACCGAGAAGTAGGGGTTCTCGGTGGTGGCCGCGATCAGGGTCACCCAGCGGTTCTCGACGGCGGGGAGCAGGGAGTCCTGCTGGGCCTTGCTGAAGCGATGGATCTCGTCCAGGAAGAGGACGGTCTCGGTGCCGAAGCCGCCGGTGGCGCGGCGGGCGCCGTCGATGACCGCGCGCACCTCCTTGACGCCCGCGGTGATCGCGGACAGCTCCACGAAACGCTTGTTGGTGGCCTTGGAGACGACATACGCGAGGGTGGTCTTGCCGGTGCCGGGAGGGCCCCAGAGGATCACCGAGGACGGTCCGGCGGGGCCGCCGGAGCCCTCGCCGACCAGGCGGCGCAGGGGCGAGCCGGGCTTGAGCAGGTGCTGCTGGCCCACGACCTCGTCGAGGGTGCGCGGGCGCATGCGCACCGCCAGGGGGCTGGCCGCCGGGTCCTTCTCCTGGCGTTCTTCTGCTGCGGCGGTGAAGAGGTCGGGTTCCACGCTGAAACCCTAAGTCACGGCACTGACAATGCGGCCCGGACCCATGCGGGGACCGGGCCGCGGGCGGGGGGCTCAGGCCCAGAGGGCGCTGCCCCAGCGGGTCAGGACCAGCATGGCGATGATGCCGCAGTGGGTGACCGGCAGCACCCAGGTGAACTCGCCGAGGAAGGAGCGCAGCCAGCGCGGGGCGGGCAGGAAGGCGTGGCGGACGTTGAACGAGGTGACGTACCAGAACATGGTGATCGTGGCGACCCAGGCCAGCGAGCACCACAGGCACAGGGCGTTGATCCGGTACAGGGACTCGAACTGGAGCCAGGTGACGAAGCAGACGCCGAAGAGGGTGCCGAAGTTGAAGGTCAGCCAGTACCAGCGCGGGAAGCGGGCGCGGGTCAGCAGGCTCATGCCGACGCAGATCACGATGCCGTAGCAGACCAGGCCGAGCATCGGGTTGGGGAAGCCGAAGGCGGCGGCCTGCTTGCTCTCCATCACGCTGCCGCAGGAGACCACCGGGTTCACGCTGCAACCGGGCGTGAAGGTCTTGCCCGCGACCTTGTACTCGAGGATCTTGAACTTGTCGAGCGTGATCACCCACGCGGCCAGCAGTCCGGCCGCACCGGTGATGACCAGCAGCAGGGCGAAGGCGCGGCTGCCGCCCACGGTGCGGCCGTCGGCGGGACGGTCGGGACCGGACACCGCGGAGACGTCGTTGACTGTCGTCTTGCTCATCACGCCGATTCCGTCACTTGAGAGTTGGACCATCTTCGGGCACCGGCCATTGTGCCGCACCCTTCTGTGTGTCCACCGTTCGACGGACATAAGGAAGGCCGCCCGGCGGTCACGGACCGTATGGTTTCGGCCGGAGCATCAAGACCATGACAGCACACGCGAGCGAATTCGCGGTGAATGCACGGGGTCGTGCGAGCGGTACGGGGACGTGGCCGCGGTGTCCGGCCCGGATCCCGGCGTCCGGCGCGGTGAGATGTTCGGGTTCCTCTGGCAGGACGAATCGGCAGCCACCGGGTTGACGGCGGACGCTGCCGGCGCGGTGCGCAGGGGGCGCCGGGGACTTCCCCGGCGCCCCTTCCGCACGCAAACTGTCGGCTGCTAGCCGAGTCGCGACTCCAGCTCCGCCACGATCTCGTTGACACCGATCGCGCTCTGCTCGCCGGACTCCATGTCCTTCAGCTGGACGACGCCCTCGGCCAGGTCGCGTTCGCCGGCGACCAGGGTGAAGCGCGCGCCGCTGCGGTTGGCGTTCTTCATGGCCCCCTTGAGGCCCTTGCCGCCGTACGCGAAGTCCGCCGCGATGCCCACCTTGCGCAGCTCGGTGACCTTGGCGAACAGGACGCGGCGGGCTTCCTCGCCGAGCGGGACGGCGTACACGGACGTGGTGGACGGGAGGTCCAGCGCCACGCCCTCGGCCTCCAGGGCGAGGACCGTGCGGTCGACGCCCAGGGCCCAGCCGACGGAGGGCAGCGCGGGGCCGCCGATCATCTCGGACAGGCCGTCGTAGCGGCCGCCGCCGCCCACCGCGGACTGCGAGCCGAGGCCGTCGTGCACGAACTCGAAGGTGGTGCGGGTGTAGTAGTCCAGGCCGCGGACCAGCTTCGGGTCGTCCTCGAAGGCCACGCCCGCCGCCGTGATCAGCTCACGGACCTCCTCGTGGTACGCCTTGCAGGCGTCGCACAGGTAGTCGCGCAGCAGCGGGGCGCCGGTGAGCTGCTTCTGGACCGACTCGCGCTTGTCGTCCAGGACGCGCAGCGGGTTGATCTCGGCGCGCCGCAGCGTGTCCTCGTCGAGGTCAAGGCCGCGCAGGAAGTCCTGGAGCGCGGCCCGGTACACGGGCCGGCACTCCTTGTCGCCCAGGCTGTTGAGCAGGATGCGGAAATTGCGCAGGCCCAGCGAGCGGTACGCCTGGTCGGCCAGGATGATCAGCTCGGCGTCCAGTGCCGGGTCCTCCGCGCCGATCGCCTCGGCACCGACCTGGGAGAAGTGGCGGTAGCGGCCCTTCTGCGGGCGTTCGTAGCGGTAGTACGAGCCCGAGTACCAGAGCTTGACCGGGAGGTTGCCGGTCTTGTGCAGATTGGCCTCCAGGGCCGCGCGCAGCACGGAGGCCGTGCCCTCGGGGCGCAGGGCGAGCTTGTTGCCGCCCTTGGTCTCGAAGGCGTACATCTCCTTGGTGACGATGTCGGTGGACTCGCCGACACCGCGTGCGAACAGCTCGACGTTCTCGAAGCCGGGGGTCTCGATGTAGCCGTAGCCGGAGTTGCGCAGCGGGGCGGCGATCGCCTCGCGGACCGCCAGGTACGTCGCGGAGTCCGGCGGGATCAGGTCGTAGGTGCCCTTGGGGGCCTGGAAGGTGCTCACGGAAGCTCTCTCGTCACATTCCTCGTCGGGGAGCCGCGGGGGCTCCCTGGCCGGCTGCCACTTCCCGCAGATAGGGGTTGGTGGCGCGCTCGCGGCCGATGGTCGTCTGGGGGCCGTGGCCGGACAGGACCACGGTGGAGTCGTCGAGCGGCAGGCACACCCGTGCCAGCGACCCGAACATGTCCGCCATGGATCCGCCCGGCAGATCGGTGCGTCCGATGGAGCCGGCGAACAGCAGATCCCCGGAGAAGAACACCGACGGCACGTCGGCGCTCTCGGGCATCCGGAAGGTCACCGACCCCTTGGTATGGCCCGGCGCGTGCGCGACGGAGAACTCCAGGCCGGCCAGGTCCAGCTGCGCGCCGTCCGCCAGCTCCCGGACGTCGTCGGGCTCGCCCACGGTCAGCTCGCCCATCAGGGGCATGCCGATCGAGCGGCCGAGCGCCTTCTCCGGGTCGCTCATCATGAAGCGGTCCTCGGGGTGGATCCAGGCGGGCACGTCATGGGCGCCGCACACGGGGACGACCGAGGCCACATGGTCGATATGGCCGTGGGTGAGGACGACGGCGACGGGCTTGAGCCGATGCTTCTTCAGCGCTTCCTCGACTCCCTCGGTGGCCTGGTGGCCCGGGTCGATGATCACGCACTCCTCACCGGCGGCGGGGGCGACGAGGTAGCAGTTCGTCCCCCAGGCCCCGGCGGGGAACCCGGCAATGAGCACGATCGTCCTTCGTTTCATCGGTGTGCAGGTGGTGACAAGGCGGCCTCGGCCGCAGTCAGAGCCTACCGGCGCTGCCGTTTCCTCAGCGAACCCATATACGGTACGGGGCTACACGCAGTGGTCGGCCCACGAGGACGCACGCGTACCGCTCGACACACGACACGCATGAGGAGAGAACCCGGTGGTCAGCCAGGAGCAGCGGCGGCGTCAGCTCGCCCGGGAGAAGTTCTTGCGGCAGCAGCAGCGACGCACCGAGTCGCGGCGCAAGGCCCGCGTGCGCAACTCCGCGATCGCGTCGGTACTCGGCGTGATCGTGATCGGCAGTGTGGCGCTCTACACGACCCATGTGCTGGGGGGCGACGACAAGAAGACCGACGCCGGCGCCAAGACGAAGCCGAGCGCGTCCACGCAGCCGAGCAAGGCGCCGGACCCGTGCCAGAAGCCGGCGGCGGGCTCGGTGAAGAAGCTCAGCTGGAAGAAGGAGCCGGCGATGTCGATCGACACGTCGGCGAAGTACACGATGGACCTCTCCACGACGTGCGGTGACATCCCGATCTCGCTGAAGACGTCGGCGGCCCCGCACACGGCCAACTCGTTCGACTTCCTCGCGGGCAAGGGCTACTTCGACCACACCAAGTGCCACCGGCTGACCACACAGGGCATCTACGTGCTCCAGTGCGGCGACCCGCAGGGCACCGGCATGGGCGGTCCCGGCTACACGCTGCCGGACGAGAACCTGAAGGACGCCAGCCTGAAGAAGAACACCTACCCGGCGGGCACGGTGGCGATGGCCAACACCGGCCAGAAGCACACCGGCGGCAGCCAGTTCTTCCTGGTCTACAAGGACAGCCCGCTGCCGCCGCAGTACACGCCGTTCGGCACGATCTCGGCGTCCGGCATGAAGGTGCTGAACAAGATCGCGGCGGCGGGCGAGAGCACCGGCCGGGGAGACGGTGCCCCGAACGCGACCGTGGTGATCAATAAGGCGACGGTCACCAAGTCCTGAGGCCGGGCAGGGCCGTCGGCGGAATTTCGGTCGCGCTGGATGCGGACAGGGAACCCGCTGGTCGCCTATGTTGGCCGTGACGAAACTGTGGTCGATGCCCGGGGGCGCTGAGGCGCCCCGAGGCATCATGTGGAGGAGGCGCTGTGAGCAGCGACCCGTGGGGCCGCGTCGACGAGACGGGGACCGTGTACGTGCGTACGGCCGACGGCGAGCAGGTCGTCGGATCCTGGGCGGCCGGCTCCCCTGAGGAGGCGCTGGCCTACTTCGAGCGCAAGTACGAGGGCCTGGTTGTCGAGATCGGCCTCCTCGAGAAGCGAGTGCGGACCACCGACCTGTCGGCGAAGGACGCCCAGGCCGCCATCGACCATCTGCGCGAGCAGGTGGACGCGCATCACGCGGTCGGCGATCTGGCCGCGCTGCGCGGTCGGCTGGACAAGCTCGTGGAGACGGTCGAGGCGCGCCGCGAGGAGCGCAAGGTCCAGCGGGCCAAGCAGTCCGACGAGGCCCGCAAGGCCAAGGAGGACCTGGTCGCCGAGGCGGAGCAGCTGGCGCAGTCCGACCAGTGGCGGGCCGCGGGTGAGCGGCTGCGGGCGCTGGTGGACACCTGGAAGGGGCTGCCGCGGCTGGACCGCAAGTCCGACGACGAGCTGTGGCACCGCTTCTCGCACGCCCGGTCGGCGTTCTCCAAGCGCCGCAAGGCGCACTTCGCGCAGCTGGACGCGCAGCGCGAGGACGCCCGCCGGATCAAGGAACGGCTGGTCGCCGAGGCCGAGTCGCTGTCGGGTTCCACGGACTGGGGTCCGACGGCGGCCCGTTACCGCGATCTGATGTCGGAGTGGAAGGCCGCGGGCCGCGCCCAGCGCGAGCACGAGGACGACCTGTGGAACCGCTTCCGCGGCGCCCAGGACGTGTTCTTCGCGGCGCGCAGCTCGGTGTTCGCCGAGCGGGACGCGGAGCAGGCGGAGAACCTCAAGCTCAAGGAGGAGCTGGCCGAGGAGGCCGAGAAGCTGCTGCCGATCGGTGAGCTGAAGGCCGCCCGTGCCGCGTTCCGTTCGATCAACGAGCGCTGGGAGGCCATCGGCCATGTCCCGCGGGACGCGCGTCCGAAGGTCGAGGGCCGGATGCACACGGTCGAGCGGGCGATCCAGGAGGCCGAGGAGGCCGAGTGGCGCCGGACGAACCCGGAGGCGCGGGCGCGTGCCGAGGGTCTGACCGGTCAGCTCCAGGCCGCCGTGGACAAGCTCGGGGCGCAGATCGAGCAGGCCCGCGCCCAGGGCAACAACTCCAGGGCCGACAAGCTCCAGAAGGAGCTGGAGGGCCGCCAGGCACTCCTGGACCAGGCTCTGAAGGGCCTCCAGGAGTTCGGCGGCTGACCTGCCGGCGACAGCACGCACCTGATGGGGCGGTGACCGTAATGGTTGCCGCCCCGACCGCTTTCCGGGCGTCCTGGGTCTCAGGGCCTGGAAGAGGCACTGAAAGACAAGGCGGGCCGGGCAGTCACTGCCCGGCCCGCCCTTTCGCTGTGCTCAGAGCCCGCTAGTGCTTCTGGCGTCCCGAGGTGACCCGGTAGACGTCGTACACGCCCTCCACGCCCCGTACGGCCTTCAGGACGTGGCCCAGGTGCTTGGGGTCGCCCATCTCGAAGGTGAAGCGGGAGGTGGCGACGCGGTCGCGGGAGGTCTGGACGGCGGCCGAGAGGATGTTGACGTGCTGGTCGGACAGCACCCGCGTGACGTCCGACAGAAGGCGGGAGCGGTCCAGGGCCTCGACCTGGATGGCGACCAGGAAGACCGAGGACTGGGTGGGCGCCCACTCGACGTCGAGGATGCGCTCCGGCTCCCGGGACAGCGAATCCACGTTGACGCAGTCGCTGCGGTGCACGGAGACACCGCTGCCGCGGGTGACGAAGCCGATGATCGGGTCGCCGGGCACGGGCGTGCAGCAGCGGGCCAGCTTCACCCACACGTCGTCGACGCCCTTGACCACGACACCGGGGTCGGCGCTGGAGCGGCGCTTGCGGCGGCTGCGGGACGGCGGGACCGTCTCGTCGATCTCCTCGGTGGCGGCCTCCTCGCCGCCGAGGGCCTGCACCAGCTTCTGCACGATGTTCTGCGCGGAGACATGGCCCTCGCCTATCGCCGCGTACAGCGCGGAGATGTCGGAGTAGCGCATCTCGTGCGCGAGGGTGATCAGGGAGTCGCCGTTCAGGATGCGCTGGATCGGCAGGTTCTGCTTGCGCATGGCCCGCACGATGGCGTCCTTGCCCTGCTCGATCGCCTCGTCCCTGCGCTCCTTGGAGAACCAGGCGCGGATCTTGTTGCGCGCCCGGGGCGACTTGACGAAGCCGAGCCAGTCCCGGGAGGGTCCGGCGCCGGGCGCCTTGGAGGTGAAGACCTCGACCAGGTCGCCGTTGTCCAGGGTGGATTCCAGCGGTACGAGGCGGCCGTTGACCCGCGCTCCTATGGTGCGGTGGCCGACCTCGGTGTGCACGGCGTAGGCGAAGTCCACCGGGGTGGCGCCGGCCGGGAGCGCTATGACGTCGCCCTTGGGCGTGAAGACGAAGACCTCGTTGCGGGACAGGTCGAAGCGCAGCGACTCCAGGAACTCGCCCGGGTCCTCGGTCTCCTTCTGCCAGTCGAGCAACTGCCGCAGCCACGCCATGTCGTTGATGGCGTCCTTGTCCTTGCCGACCGCCTTGGGCGCGTCGGTGCGCACCTTGGAGGCGCCGGCGACGGCCTCCTGCTTGTACTTCCAGTGCGCGGCGATGCCGTACTCGGCGCGGCGGTGCATGTCGAAGGTGCGGATCTGGAGTTCGACGGGCTTGCCGTTGGGGCCGATCACCGTGGTGTGCAGTGACTGGTACATGTTGAACTTGGGCATCGCGATGTAGTCCTTGAACCGGCCGGGGACCGGGTTCCATCGCGCGTGCACGGTGCCGAGGGCGGCATAGCAGTCGCGGACCGTGTCGACCAGGACACGGATGCCCACCAGGTCGTAGATCTCCGCGAAGTCGCGGCCGCGGACGATCATCTTCTGGTAGACGCTGTAGTAGTGCTTCGGGCGGCCGGTGACGGTCGCCTTGATACGGGCGGCGCGCAGGTCGGACTGGACCTCGTCGGTCACTATGGCGAGGTACTCGTCGCGCTTGGGCGCCCGTTCGGCCACCAGCCGGACGATCTCGTCGTACATCTTGGGGTAGAGGATCGCGAAGGCGAGGTCCTCCAGTTCCCACTTGATGGTGTTCATGCCCAGGCGGTGGGCGAGCGGCGCGTAGATCTCCAGGGTCTCGCGCGCCTTCTTCTCCTGCTTCTCGCGCTTGAGGTAGCGCATGGTGCGCATGTTGTGCAGGCGGTCGGCGAGCTTGATGACCAGGACGCGGGGGTCCTTGGCCATGGCGACGACCATCTTGCGCACGGTCTCGGCCTGCGCGGCCTCGCCGAACTTGACCTTGTCCAGCTTGGTGACGCCGTCGACGAGCAGGGCGACCACGTCGCCGAAGTCACGGCGCAGGTCCTCCAGGCCGTACTCGGTGTCCTCGACGGTGTCGTGCAGCAGGCCCGCCATCAGCGTGGCCGGGTCCATGCCCAGCTCGGCGAGGATGGTGGTGACCGCGAGCGGGTGCGTGATGTACGGGTCGCCGCTCTTGCGCTTCTGGCCGCGGTGCCAGCGTTCGGCAACCTGGTAGGCGCGCTCGATCTGGCGGAGGGTGGAGTTCTCGATCTTCGGGTCATTGCTGCGCACTATCCGCAGCAGCGGCTCCAGGACCGGGTTGTACGGGTTCGCGCGCTGGACGCCGAGCCGGGCCAGGCGGGCGCGGACGCGGTTGGAGGAGCCGGAGCGGCCGTTCTGCACCGCGGGCGGGCGCACGACGGGGGGCTGGGCGGGGCGCTCGGCGGGGGTCGCCGGTTTGGGACGCGAGGACTCCGCGGACTTCTCGACGGGCGCGGCCGGGGCGTGCTCGACCGCCCCGTGGGTGTCGTTCTTGGCGGTCGACACAGTGGGCGCGGGCTTTGCCGCGGGCGCCGAGGCGGGCTCGGGCTTGGCGGCGGTCAGTCTCTGGGCCTCGTCTGGCAAGAGGGCTCCTCGTGCACGTTCCGGGTCCCCCGGTCAGGCTCCGGAGACCCCATGGTAGCGATCCCACCGCCACGGATCGCCTTCAGGCGGATCGTAGGGACCGACTACCCCGGTAACGCCAGAGGTGCACCTGGGATTCCTGGAGGTGGCCGGGCGGTGCTGCGGAGGACGCGGCAGCGCCGGGAGGTCCTGGCCGGGAACGCCGTACGGCCGCCTCGGCGGGGTGCCGGGGCGGCCGTACGGCGTTGCTGCTGACCGGAGCCTGGTCAGACCTGGAGGAGGGCTTCCAGGGGGGCTCCGGCGAGGGTCGGTTCCAGTCGGGTGCGGGCGCCGAGGAAGCCCAGCTCCATCAGGACCGCGAGGCCCGCGACCTCGGCACCGGCGCGCTGGATGAGGTGGATGGCCGCCTCGGCGGTGCCACCGGTGGCCAGCACGTCGTCCACGATCAGGACGCGATCGCCCGAGGTCAGGTCCTCGGCGTGCACCTCGATCTCGGCCGAGCCGTACTCCAGGTCGTAGGCCTGGCGCAGGGTGGCACCGGGCAGCTTGCCGGCCTTGCGGACCGGGATGAAGCCCAGGCCCGCGCGGACGGCGACCGGGGCGCCGAGGATGAAGCCCCGGGCCTCCAGACCGACGATCTTGGTGGCGCCGGTGGCGGTGGCGATACCGGCGAGCGTGTCGGTCAGGGCGGTGAACGCGGCGGGGTCCGCCAGGAGCGGGGTGATGTCCTTGAACATCACTCCCGGCTCCGGGTAGTCCGCGACGTCTCGGATGCGGCTGAGCAGCAGCTCCTGGATGTCGGTCATCGGCGCTTGCCCGCCTGCCGGCCGCGGCCACGGCCGCGGGAGGAGGGCTGGTTGCGCGGGCCGACGACGGCGGGCGTGGCGTCCTCGGCGTCGTCGCCACCGGCGGTGACGGGACCGTCCTCCGAGGCGGCCTGGGCGCGCTTGGCCATGATCCGCTTGGTGAGCGCCTTCATCGCGGGCTCGCGCTCCTTGAGGTCGGCGACCAGCGGGGTGGCGATGAAGATCGAGGAGTACGCACCGGCCGCGAGGCCGACGAACAGCGACAGCGAGATGTCGTTGAGGTCACCGGCGCCGAGGAAGCCGCCGCCGATGAAGAGCAGACCGGCGACCGGCAGCAGGGCGACGACCGTGGTGTTGATGGAGCGGACCAGGGTGCCGTTGATCGACCGGTTGGCGATCTCGCTGTAGGTGAAGCGGGTCTGCTTGGTGATGTCCTTCGTCTGCTCCTTGAGGCTGTCGAAGACGACGACCGTGTCGTAGAGCGAGTAACCGAGGATGGTCAGCAGACCGATGATCGTGCCGGGCGAGACCTCGAAGCCGACCAGGGCGTAGATACCGGTCGTGATGGTGATGTCGTGGATCAGCGCGACCAGGGCCGCGACGGCCATGCGCCATTCGAAGGCGATGGCCAGGTAGATCACGACGAGCACCATGAAGATCGCCAGGCCCTCCCAGGCCTTGTTGGCGATCTCCTGGCCCCAGCTCGGGCCGACCAGGTCGGCGGCGAGCTTCTCGGGGTTGAGCTTCAGGTCCTTGGCCAGGCTCTCCTTGACCTGGTCGGACTTGGCCGTGTCCAGGCCGGCGACCTGGATGCGCAGGCTGCCGTTGCCGAGCTTCTGCACGACGGCCTCATGGCCGGAGGCGTCCTTGGCGTACGACTCCGCCTGAGCGATCGAGGTGCTCATGTTGGTCGGCGTCGTGAAGACGGCGCCGCCCTGGAAGTCGATGCTCATGTTCAGGCCGCGCACCGCCAGGCCGAGGATGGCCGTGATGGTGATCAGGATGGAGACGCCGTACCAGATCTTGCGCTTGCCGATGAAGTCGTAGCTGATCTCACCGCGGTGCAGCCGGGCGCCGATGGAGCCGAGTTTCGACATCGCTCACGCCTCCTTCGGGTCGACAGGGCCGGCGGCGGGGCCGGCGGGACGGCGGGTGCGGCGCAGCGGCGGCTTGCCACCGAGGCTCTTCGGGTCGAGGCCGGACCACTTGTGGCCGTTGCCGAAGAACTTGCGGCGGGCGAGCAGGGTCATCAGCGGCTTGGTGAACAGGAAGACGACGACCACGTCGAGCACGGTGGTCAGACCCAGCGTGAACGCGAAGCCCTGGACCTTGCCGACGGTCACGATGAACAGCACGGCGGCGGCGAGGAACGACACGAAGTCGGAGACCAGGACGGTGCGCCGGGCGCGCGGCCAGGCCCGCTCGACGGCGGGTCGCAGCGAGCGGCCCTCGCGGATCTCGTCCCTGATGCGTTCGAAGTACACGATGAACGAGTCGGCGGTGATACCGATGGCGACGATGGCGCCACAGACGGCCGGCAGGTTCAGTGCGAAATGGATGGCCGGGCCGAGCAGCGACATGATCACGTAGGTGAGGATCGCCGAGACGACCAGCGAGGCCATGGCGACGAGCGACAGGCCGCGGTAGTAGACCACCAGGTAGAGCACGACCAGCGCGAGGCCGATGGCGCCGGCGAGCAGACCGGCGTGCAGCTGCTGACCACCGAGCGCGGCGGTCACGGTGGTGACGGACTGCTCCTGGAAGGAGAGCGGCAGCGCGCCGTACGACAGCATGTTGGCGAGGCTCTGCGCCTCCTGCTGCGTGAAGCTGCCGGAGATCTCCGCCTGGCCGCCGGTGATGGCCTGGCTGACGTAAGGGCTGGAGACGACCTCGCCGTCCAGGACGATGCCGAACTCGTTCTGCGGGGCCTGGTTCTTGGCCAGCTCACCGGTGATGTCGGCGAACTTCTTGGCGCCCGTGGAGTTGAAGGTCATCTGGACCTGCCAGCCGGAGGCGCCCTGGGTGTCGAAGATGGCCTGGGCCTTCTTCACCTCGGTGCCGTCCACGCCGGCCGGGCCGAGCAGGTACTTGTAGTAGCCCTTGCCGACCTTGCCGCAGGCGATGGTGGGGTCGCCCGGCTTGGCGTTGTTGCCGGCCTTGGCGCGGTCGTCCTGGTTGGAGCAGTCCAGGGCGGTGTACGCGGCCTGGAGCTTGGCCGTGTCCGTGCCGCCGGAGGCCGAGGGGGTCGGCTTCGGGGAGGGACCACCGGTGGGCGTCGCGCTCGGCGAGGGGCTGGAGCCGGCCTTGAGCGCGTCGGTGACCGCACGGCCCTGCGTGGTCGCGGAGGAGGTCGGGGACGTGCTCGACGAGGAGGAGGCCTTCTGCGAGGAGGAGGCGCTCGGGGAGGAGCTGGAGCCCGGCTTGGGCGAGGAGCCGGCGGACGGGGAGCCACTCGGCGAGGGGCTGGCCGCGGCACCGCTGGGCTCGCTGGCCAGAACCGGCCGGAAGTAGAGCTTGGCGGTGGTGCCGACCTGCTGCTGGGCCTCCTTGGAGTTGGTGCCCCGCGGGATGTTGACGATGATGTTGTCGGTTCCCTGGGTCTGCACCTCCGCCTCGGAGACGCCGAGGCCGTTGACACGGCGGTTCATGATCTCGACCGCGGTGTCCATGTTGGCCTTGTTGACCGCGGACCCCTGGTCGGCCTTCGCCTTGAGCGTGATGCTCGTACCACCGGCGAGGTCGATACCGAGACGCGGGGTGGTGTGCCCGGAGGCGAACATCCCTCCGGTGAGCGCCACGATGGCGATCAGGATCAGGGCCAGTGAGCGCCCTGGTTTGCTCTGGGCGCTCGCGCTCCGGCCCTTCTTAGGTGCTGCCACCTTCTCGTACTCCCTCTCGGGCCGCTCCGGCGCCCGGTCGGCGCTCGGCGGCCATGACATGGTGTCGGGCTCCCCGTACGGGAAACAGACGCGCCCGGTGGTGCGCGGGGCGTGATTATGCCGTCTCGCGCACCACCGGGGCGTGACTACTTCGCGTCGGAATCGCCGTCGGACTTCTTCGGCTTGTCCTCCGTCACGGCCTCGGACCCGTCGGCGGTGTCCTCGTCTGCGTCCTTCTTACCGAGGTCGATCTTGTCGTCGGAGGCGGCGGCAGCGGCGGCAGATCCGTCGGTCTCGTCGGTCTCGGTGAGGGAGGAGGCGTCGTCCGGGACGATCTCGGCGTCGGACTTCAGGTCGTGCTCGATGCCGTGCACGATGCGGTTGTACTCGTCGTCGGTGAGGACGGCGCCGATCGAGTTCTTGGCGAAGAGGAGGTCGACGCCGGGAGCGGCGTCCAGGAGGACGGTGTCCTCATTGACCTCCTTGACCGTCGCGTACATTCCCCCGATCGTGCGGACACCGGAGCCGGGCTGCATCTCATTGCGCATCTGCGCGGCCTGAGTCTGCTTCTTCTTGGCAGAGCGCGTCATCAGGAACATGGCCGCGATGAGCACGATGAACGGGAGAAGGGTATACGGATTCACGGGACGGGATTTCCTTCGCGCGACCGCGACGGAGAGCGGCCTTTTCGGGGATGGGGGTGTGTCGGCGCCGCCCACAAGGGCGGCATCGGCGGAGTCTAAGCGAGTCCGCACACATGGAACAACGCCCAGCATGGCACCTGGGTTCCGCACCGGGCCACTGCCGAAGCGGAGGGGCGCCCAGGGGCGGTGGCGTCACGTCCCGAACAGGTCCGGTTGTCCGTTTCCCGCCGTACTGGAGCCGGGCGGGGTGAGACCGAGGTGCGTCCAGGCGGCGGGCGTGGCGACGCGGCCGCGCGGGGTACGGGCCAGCAGTCCCTCACGGACCAGGAAGGGCTCGGCGACCTCCTCGACGGTCTCGCGCTCCTCCCCCACCGCGACGGCCAGGGTGGACAGACCGACGGGGCCGCCGGCGAAAAGCTTCAGCAAAGCCTCCAGGACGGCGCGGTCCAGCCGGTCGAGGCCGCGTGCGTCGACCTCGTAGACGGCGAGGGCGGCCGCGGCGATGTCCCTGGTGATCGCGCCGTCCGCCTTGACCTGCGCGTAGTCGCGGACGCGGCGCAGCAGGCGGTTGGCGATACGGGGGGTGCCGCGGGAGCGGCCGGCGATCTCGGCGGCGCCGTCCGTGTCGATGCCGACGTCCAGGAGCTGCGCGGAGCGGTGCACGACGCGCTCCAGTTCGCGGGGCTCGTAGAACTCCATGTGCGCGGTGAAGCCGAAGCGGTCGCGCAGCGGGGGCGGCAGCAGTCCGGCCCGGGTGGTGGCGCCGACCAGGGTGAACGGGGGCAGTTCGAGGGGGATGGCGGTGGCTCCGGGGCCCTTGCCGACGATGACGTCGACGCGGAAGTCCTCCATCGCCATGTAGAGCATCTCCTCGGCGGGCCGGGACATGCGGTGGATCTCGTCCAGGAAGAGCACCTCGCCCTCCTGGAGGGAGGAGAGGATCGCGGCGAGGTCGCCGGCGTGCTGGATGGCGGGGCCCGAGGTGATGCGGATGGGGGCGCCCATCTCGGCGGCGATGATCATCGAGAGGGTGGTCTTGCCGAGGCCGGGGGCGCCGGAGAGCAGGACGTGGTCGGCGGTGGCGCCGCGCGCGCGGGCCGCCCGCAGCACCAGGTCGAGCTGTTCGCGGACCTTCTCCTGGCCGATGAACTCACCGAGGTCCTTGGGGCGCAGGGCGGCCTCGACGGCCTGGTCCTCGCGGTCGGCGGCGGAGCCCACCAGTCGCTCGGCGGCGGGCGTGTCGCCGGTGTCGGCCGTGTCGTCCCAGTTCATGTGGTGTGCCTCAACAGGGGTGGGGGTCAGCGGGCGCGGTTCAGGGTCTGGAGGGCGGCCTTCAGGAGCGGGCCGACCTGCGGGGTGCCGGCCGCCGCCTCGGCCTGCGGGGCCACGGCGGTCACGGCCTCCTCGGCCTCGCGGGTGGCGTAGCCGAGCCCGATGAGGGCCGCGTGCAGCTGGTCGCGCCAGCCCTGGGTGACCGGGGCGCCGACGGCGGGGGCGGTGCCGACGGGGGCGCCGAGGCGGTCCTTCAGTTCCAGGAGCAGTTTCTGGGCGCCCTTCTTGCCGATGCCGGGGACCGCGGTGAGGGCCTTCTCGTCACCGGTGGCGACGGCGCGGCGCAGCGCGTCCGGGGAGTGCACGGCGAGCATGGCCTGGGCGAGGCGGGGGCCGACGCCGCTGGCGGTCTGGAGCAGGACGAAGACCTGGCGGGCGTCGTCGTCCGCGAAGCCGTACAGGGTCAGCGAGTCCTCGCGCACGACCAGGGAGGTGTGCAGTTTGGCGGGCTGTCCGAGGCGGAGCGTGGAGAGCGTGTCCGGGGTGCACTGGACGGACATGCCGACACCGCCGACCTCCACCACCGCGGCGTCGGGGGCGAGCGCGGCGACCGTGCCGCTGACGAAGGCGATCATGCCGTACGGCCTTTCGTTGCGTGGGCGGTGTGCAGGGCGACGGCCTGCTGGAGGCGGTTCTGGGCGGGGGCGCGCCAGATGTGGCAGATGGCGAGGGCGAGGGCGTCGGCCGCGTCGGCGGGTTTCGGGGGCGCGGCGAGCCGGAGCAGCCGGGTGACCATGGCGCCGACCTGGGCCTTGTCCGCGCGGCCCGAGCCGGTGACGGCGGCCTTGACCTCGCTGGGGGTGTGCAGCGCGACGGGGATGCCGCGGCGGGCGGCGCACAGCATGGCGACGGCGCTGGCCTGGGCGGTGCCCATCACGGTGCGCACATTGTGCTGGCTGAAGACGCGCTCGACGGCCACGAACTCGGGCCGGTGTTCGTCCAGCCACGCCTCGATGCCCTGCTCGACGGCGAGCAGTCGGCGGCTCAGCTCGGCGTCCGCGGGGGTGCGCACGACACCGACGCCGATCATGGTGAGCGGGCGTCCGGCGACCCCCTCGACCACGCCGACCCCGCACCGGGTCAGTCCCGGGTCCACCCCCAGTACCCGCACGGGCCCCTCCCTCCGACCGCTCGATCACCTGTTTGTGCAGGCTATCGGGTGGCACTGACAACGCCGCGCACCAACGCCCCCGTCGGCGTCCCCGCCGGTACCCGACAACGCGACGGGCCGACGGGGTGTGTCCCGTCGGCCCGGTCGGTCAGCCGTACGCGTTACGCGTCGACCTTCTCCATGACCTCGTCGCTCACGTCGAAGTTGGCGAAGACGTTCTGCACGTCGTCGCTGTCCTCCAGGGCGTCGATCAGCTTGAAGATCTTCCTGGCGCCCTCCTCGTCCAGCTCGACCTGCATGGTCGGGACGAAGTTGGCCTCGGCGGAGTCGTAGTCGATGCCGGCCTCCTGGAGGGCGGTGCGGACCGCGACCAGGTCGGTGGCCTCGCTGAGCACCTCGAAGGACTCACCGAGGTCGTTGACCTCCTCGGCACCGGCGTCCAGGACGGCGCCGAGCACGTCGTCCTCGCTCAGCTCGCCCTTGGGGACGATGACGACGCCTTTGCGGTTGAAGAGGTACGACACCGAGCCCGGGTCGGCCATGTTGCCGCCGTTGCGGGTCATGGCCACGCGCACGTCGGAGGCGGCGCGGTTGCGGTTGTCGGTGAGGCACTCGATGAGCACCGCGACGCCGTTCGGACCGTAGCCCTCGTACATGATCGTCTCGTAGTCGGCGCCGCCGGCCTCAAGACCGCCACCGCGCTTGATCGCGGAGTCGATGTTCTTGTTCGGGACCGACTGCTTCTTGGCCTTCTGGACGGCGTCGTAGAGCGTCGGGTTACCTTCGAGGTCGACACCGCCCATACGGGCGGCGACCTCGATGTTCTTGATCAGCTTCGCGAAGAGCTTGCCGCGCTTGGCGTCGATCACGGCCTTCTTGTGCTTCGTCGTAGCCCATTTAGAGTGGCCGGACATCTGCCTGTCTCCTTCGCGTTACCCATCTATGAACGAACGCCTGAGATCCTACAAGGACTCCGAGCCGGTGTTGGCGCGCACCATGTCGACGAACAGGGCGTGCACCCGGTGGTCGCCGGTCAGTTCCGGGTGGAACGACGTGGCGAGCGCGTTGCCCTGGCGGACGGCGACGATATGGCCGCCGTGCTCGGCGAGCACCTCGGTGTCCGCGCCCACGGACTCCACCCAGGGGGCGCGGATGAAGACGCCCTCCACAGGCTCGCCAGCGACGCCGCGCACGTCGATCGCGGCCTCGAAGGACTCGTTCTGACGTCCGAAGGCGTTACGGCGCACGATCATGTCGATGCCGCCGATGGTCTCCTGGCCGGAGCGCGGGTCGAGGATCTTGTCGGCCAGCATGATCATGCCCGCGCAGGTGCCGTAGACGGGCATACCGGCGCGCACCCGGGCGCGCAGGGGCTCCATCACGCCGAAGAGCACGGCGAGTTTGGAGATGGTGGTGGACTCGCCGCCGGGCAGGACGAGCGCGTCGACCTCGGCGAGTTCCTCGGGGCGCCGCACCGGCCTGGCCACGGCGTCCGCCGCGGCCAGGGCGATGAGGTGCTCCCGTACGTCGCCCTGGAGCGCCAGGACACCGATGACAGGAGTGTTCATGGGATGTGGATACCTGTGGGCCTGTGCTTACCAGCCGCGGTTCGCGTAGCGCTCGGTCTCGGGGAGGGTGTCGCAGTTGATGCCGACCATGGCCTCGCCGAGGTTGCGCGACGCGTCCGCGATGATCTTCGGGTCGTCGTAGAAGGTGGTCGCCTTCACGATGGCGGCGGCGCGCTTGGCCGGGTCGCCGGACTTGAAGATGCCGGAGCCGACGAACACGCCCTCGGCGCCGAGCTGGCGCATCAGGGCCGCGTCGGCCGGGGTGGCCACGCCGCCGGCGGAGAACAGCACCACGGGGAGCTTGCCCAGCTCGGCGACCTCCTTGACC
Organism: Streptomyces griseofuscus; assembly: GCF_014673495.1. GTDB lineage: Bacteria > Actinomycetota > Actinomycetes > Streptomycetales > Streptomycetaceae > Streptomyces > Streptomyces murinus. The sequence goes on along the minus strand of NZ_CP051006.1, from coordinate 6,838,872 downwards.
AGCTCGTAGGGGGCGCGCAGCTCCTTGGCGGCGGCGTACAGCTCGTTGTTGTCGCAGCCGCGCAGCTTGGCGATCTCGCCCTTGATCTGGCGCAGGTGGCGCACGGCCTCCACGACGTTGCCGGTGCCGGCCTCGCCCTTGGAGCGGATCATCGCGGCGCCCTCGGCGATGCGGCGCAGGGCCTCGCCCAGGTTGGTGGCACCGCACACGAACGGGGTGGTGAACGCCCACTTGTCCGAGTGGTTGACCTCGTCGGCCGGGGTGAGGACCTCGGACTCGTCGATGTAGTCCACGCCGAGGGACTGGAGGACCTGGGCCTCGACGAAGTGGCCGATGCGGGACTTGGCCATGACCGGGATCGAGACGGCGTCGATGATGCCCTCGATCATGTCCGGGTCGGACATCCGGGCCACGCCGCCGTCCTTGCGGATGTCGGCCGGGACCCGCTCCAGGGCCATGACGGCGACGGCGCCCGCGTCCTCGGCGATCTTCGCCTGCTCCGGGGTGACGACGTCCATGATGACGCCGCCCTTGAGCTGCTCGGCCATGCCGCGCTTCACGCGGGCGGTACCGGTCTCGGGAGCCTGGTTCTCGGTGGTGGACACGGGCGACCTCACTGAAGGGAAAGAGGGTTCTCTGCTGCACCGAGGAAACGCGAGTGGACCAGGCCACAGCAAGGGCCAATGGAAAGCCCGTGGCTCGTTTTCGCTGGGAATGCCAGGTGAGGGGCGGTCAGGCGACCCGTTCCACCAGGGCGGCGGGGGGTTCGTCGTCCATCTCGAAGGCCAGCGGGAAGGGGGCGTGGCCTGCCAGCCGGAACCAGCGGACCTTGCGGTGCTCGCGCAGCCTGCGGGCGGCGCCCACGGCGTCGTTGTGGAAGCGGCGGGCCATCGGGACCCGGCGCACGGCCTCGGCCAGCTCATGGGCCGCGTCCTCGCCGCCGGGCGCCTCACGCAGCGCCTCCACCTGGGCCGGTTCCGCGAACACCGCGCGCAGGGCCTGGCTCAACTCGCTCTCGGCGACCTCCCGCTGCTCCTCCTCGGCCTGCCGGGCGGCGTGCGCGGCCTCGTACAGCACGATCGAGGCGGCCGGGTCGAGCACGCCGGAGGTGGCGAGTTCCTGGGCCACGGAGGCGCGGCGCAGCAGCTGGGCGTCGAGCGCGGCGCGGGCGGCGTCCATCCGTACGTGCAGCCGGTCCAGGCGTCCTGCGGTCCAGCTCAGGTAGACGCCGATCGCGAGGAGGGCGACGAGGATCCAGATGAGGGTTGCGGTCACGCGGGAAGGCTATCGGCACCCCTTCGGCCCAGCGGACACGCGCCCGGAAGGCACCTGTCTCACTGCCGCGCGAGGCTCTCACTCCCGCACGAGGTTCTGATCCCGGACGAGGTCTCAGCGCATCCGGGTCTCAGTCCCGCGCCAGCCCGAACCGCGCCCGCAGCCCCGTCGACCGCTCGTCCGCCGCGACCGCCGTGGTGCCGTCCGTGACCGTCTCGTAGACGGAGAGGATGTCCGCGCCGACCGTGGACCAGTCGAAGCGCCGCACATGGGCGCTGCCGTGCTCGCGCAGTGCGGCCCGGCGTTCCGGGTCGGCCAGCAGCCGTACGGCGGCGTCGGCGAGCGCGTCGGCGTCCTCGTTGGCGAAGATCTCGCCCGCCCGGCCCTGGTCGAGGACCTGGACGAAGGCGTCGAGGTCGGAGGCGAGCACGGGGGCGCCCGCGGACATGGCCTCGACCAGGATGATGCCGAAGCTCTCGCCGCCGGTGTTGGGCGCCACGTACACGTCCACGCTGCGCAGCAGCCGGGCCTTGTCCTCGTCGCTGATCATGCCGAGGAACTCCACCCGGGAGCGCAGCTCCGCGGGCAGGTGCTCGACGGCCGCCTCCTCGTCGCCGCGGCCCGCGACCAGCAGCCGCGCGGTGGGCCGGGCGGCCATGATCTTCGGCAGGGCCTTCATCAGCACCGGCAGGCCCTTGCGGGGCTCGTCGATCCGGCCGATGAAGCCGATCGTCTCCCCCTGCCACTCGGGTTTGGGCTCGGCCCCGGCGAAGAAGTCGACGTCGACGCCGTTCGGGATGACCACCGCGTCCCCGCCCAGATGCTCGACCAGGGTGCGCCGGGCGTACTCGCTGACCGCGATCCGGGCGCTGATCTTCTCCAGGGCGGCCTGGAGGATCGAGTACGCGGCGATCATCGCCCGCGAGCGCGGGTTGGAGGTGTGGAAGGTGGCCACGATCGGGCCCTGCGCCGCCCAGCAGGTGAGCAGGCCGAGCGAGGGCGAGGTCGGCTCGTGGATGTGCACCACGTCGAAGGCGCCGTCGTGCAGCCAGCGCCGTACCCGCGCGGCCGACAGGAAGCCGAAGTTCAGCCGGGCCACCGAGCCGTTGTACGGCACCGGGACCGCGCGGCCCGCCGAGACGACGTACGGCGGCAGCGGGGTGTCGTCGTCGGCCGGGGCCAGCACCGAGACCTCGTGGCCGAGGCGGATGAAGTACTCGGCGAGGTCGCGGATGTGGAACTGGACGCCCCCGGGCACGTCCCAGGAGTACGGGCAGACGATCCCGATTCTCACGAGGGTCCCTTCGCGGGGTCGAGGTCGGCGAGCCACAGCCGCTGGAGCATGTGCCAGTCCTCCGGGTGCTCGGCGATCCCGGTGGCGAAGGCGTCGGCCAGGGCCTGTGTCATGACAGACGCCTTCTCGGCCCGGGTGCCTGACCCGGGCACCTCGATCGGCGGGTGCACCTGGCCCCGCATGACGGGCGAGTCGTCGTACCAGAGGGTGACCGGCAGCAGCAGGGCGCCGGTGTGCTGGGCGAGCAGGGCGGGGCCAGCGGGCATCCGGGCCTTCTCGCCGAAGAAGTCGACCTCGACGCCGGAGGCGGACAGATCGCGGTCGGCGACCAGGCAGACCAGACCGCCGTCACGGAGCCTGCGGGCCAGGGTGCCGAAGGCGGAGCCGCCGCTGTGCGGCAGCACCTCCATGCCGAGGCCCTCGCGGTAGGCGACGAAGCGGTCGTAGAGCGTCTCGGGCTTGAGGCGTTCGGCGACCGTGGTGAACGGGGTGCGCAGCTCGGTGGTGACCCAGGCGCCGGCCAGGTCCCAGTTGGCCAGGTGCGGCAGGGCGAGGATCACGCCCTTGCCCGCGTCCAGGCCCTCGGTCAGGTGGTGTATGTCCTTGGGGTCGAAGCCCGTCCTGATCCGCTCGGGGCTCCAGGCGGGCAGCCGGAAGGACTCCATCCAGTAGCGCAGATAGGAGCGCATCCCCTTGCGGGAGAGCTCCGCGAGGCGCGCCGGGCTGGCGCCGGGCACGACACGCGCGTAGTTCGCCTCCAGGCGCAGCACGCCCTTGCCGCGCTTCTTCCAGGCGAGGTCCGCGACGGCTCGCCCCAGGCGGGCCGCGGCGGGCTCCGGGAGCTTCTTGACGGTGCTCCAGCCCGCGCCGTACAGCGCGTCGGAGAGCCGGTCCGAGACGCTCACTTCGCCGCCCCGCTCGCGTCCCGCGCGGCCGCCTCGGCCTCCGCCGACTCACGGCGCACGGTGACGACCCGCTGGATCAGCGTGACCAGGCTGCCCGCGGCGACGATCCACAGGGCGATCGGCAGCAGCCACTGGATGCCCGGCACACCGAATTTGTGCAGACCCGCGAATCCGGCCGCGACCAGCGAGATCACCAGCCGCTCGGCACGCTCGACCAGCCCGTTGACGGCGACCGGCAGCCCGATCGACTCGCCGCGCGCCTTGGTGTACGACACCACCTGGCCGCTGGCCAGGCAGAAGATCGAGACCGCGCACATCATGTTGTCGTCGCCCTGCCCCGCGTACCAGAGCGCGAAGCCACCGAAGATCGCGCCGTCGGCGACCCGGTCCAGGGTGGAGTCCAAGAAGGCGCCCCAGCGGCTGGAGCGGCCCAGCTGGCGGGCCATGTTGCCGTCGACCAGGTCGGAGAAGACGAACAGGGTGATCACGACCGTGCCCCAGAAGAACTCGCCCCGGGGGTAGAAGACCAGCGCGCCCGCCACCACGCCCGCCGTGCCGAGCAGCGTGACCGTGTCGGGGCTCACCCCCCGCCGGATGAGAAACGCGGCGAACGGTGTGAGGACACGCGTGAAAAATGCACGCGCGTACTTGTTCAGCATGGCCTTCCCGACGGTCGGTGTCGCCGCGGCCCTGATGGCCGCCGGCTGGCCCATCGTAGCCACGCGCGCGTACGCGTGGCGGGCGGGCACCCGCGGCCCGTGCGCCGAGGTGGTGCGCCGGGCTCGCGCGAAGCCGCCCGGGAGCGTGCGTACGACCCCCGCGCGGCGGTGCGTACGACCCCGCGCGGCGCCCCGAGCGGGGCACCGTACGGCCCCTGCCCCGGGCGCCGGCAGCGGGATCGGGTCCGTCGCGGGGTCCGTCGTATGGACGCGACGTGACGGGAGTGGAAAGCTCGAATAACCGCGGGCGTCGCCGAAGCCGCCGCAGCACGCGGTTCGCGTGTCCGCGCCCCGATGACCTCACCGTGCACGGGAGGCAGGATCATGGGCGACAAGACTCAGACACACCCCGGGGCCGCCGGCAGGGCTCTGACGGCCGACCGGCCCGCGTCCATACGGAATGTGGTGCTGGTCGGCCACTCCGGGTCGGGCAAGACGACCCTGGTGGAGGCCCTCGCGCTGACCGCCGGGGCGGTGAACCGGGCGGGCCGCGTGGAGGACGGCGGCTCCGTCTCCGACTACGACGAGATCGAGCACCGCCAGCAGCGCTCCGTCCAGCTGTCGCTGGTGCCGGTCGCCTGGGACGGCATCAAGATCAACATCCTGGACACCCCCGGATACGCCGACTTCGTCGGAGAACTGCGGGCCGGTCTGCGCGCCGCGGACGCGGCCCTCTTCGTCGTCTCGGCCTCCGACGGCGTGGACGGCTCCACCCGCATGGTCTGGGAGGAGTGCGCGGCCGTCGGAATGCCACGGGCGATCGTGATCACCCACCTGGAGGCGGCCCGCGCCGACTTCGAGGAGACCACCCGGATCTGCGCGGAGGCCTTCGGCGACGACGACCCGGACGCCGTCCTGCCCCTCTACCTGCCGCTGCGCGGCGCCGAGGGCCCCGACGGACACGCGCCCGTCACCGGCCTGGTGGGGCTGCTCACCCGCAAACTGTTCGACTACTCCACCGGCGAGCGCAAGGAGTCCGAACCCGGCGCGGACCAGCTGCCCGACCTGGACGAGGCCCGCAACCGGCTCATCGAGGGGATCATCGCCGAGAGCGAGGACGAGACCCTCATGGACCGCTACCTCGGCGGCGAACAGGTCGAGATCAAGACCCTGATCCAGGACCTGGAGCGGGCCGTGGCCCGCGGCCGCTTCTTCCCGGTGCTCGCGGCCGCCCCCGCCGCCGAGGGCGCCCGCCAGGGCCTGGGCACCGTGGAACTGCTCGACCTGATCACGGGCGGCTTCCCGACCCCGTTCGAACACCCGGTGCCCGGCGTGACCACCCCCGACGGAAAGGCCCGCGAGCTCACACCGTGCGACACCGAAGGGCCGCTGGCCGCCGAGGTCGTCAAGACCGCCTCCGACCCCTACGTCGGCCGCATCTCCCTGGTCCGCGTCTTCTCCGGCACCCTGCGCCCCGACCAGACGGTGCACGTCTCCGGGCACGGCCTGACCGACCGGGGCCACGAGGACCATGACGTCGACGAGAAGATCGGCGCCCTGTCCATGCCCTTCGGCAAGCAGCAGCGGCCCCTCACCCAGGCCGTCGCGGGCGACCTGGTGAGCGTGGCCAAGCTCGCCCGCGCCGAGACCGGGGACACGCTCTCCGCCAAGGACGACCCGCTGCTGATGGAGCCCTGGCAGATGCCGGACCCGCTGCTCCCGATCGCCATCCAGGCGCACAGCAAGGCCGACGAGGACAAACTCTCCCAAGGGCTGTCCCGACTGGTCGCCGAGGACCCGACGATGCGCCTGGAGCAGAACAAGGACACCCACCAGGTGGTGCTGTGGTGCATGGGCGAGGCGCACGCGGACGTCGCGCTGGAACGGCTGCGCAGCCGCTACGGCGTCCAGGTCGACGTCGTACCGCACAAGGTCTCCCTGCGGGAGACGTTCGCGAACCGGGCGAGCGGGCGCGGCCGGCACGTCAAGCAGTCCGGTGGGCACGGCCAGTACGCCATCTGCGAGATCGAGGTCGAACCGCTGCCCGGCGGCTCGGGCATCGAGTTCGTGGACAAGGTGGTCGGCGGGGCGGTGCCGCGCCAGTTCATCCCGTCCGTGGAGAAGGGGATCCGCGCCCAGGCCGCCAAGGGCGTCGCCGCCGGACATCCGCTCGTGGACGTCCGGGTCACCCTGCTCGACGGCAAGGCGCACTCGGTGGACTCCTCCGACGCCGCCTTCCAGACCGCGGGCGCCCTCGCCCTGCGCGAGGCCGCCGCCGACGCCAGGATCCATCTGCTGGAGCCGGTCGCCGAGGTGAGCGTCCTGGTCCCCGACGACTACGTGGGCGCCGTGATGAGCGACCTGTCGAGCCGCCGCGGCCGGGTGCTCGGCACCGAACAGCTGGGCACCGGACGCACCTTGATCCGGGCCGAGGTCCCCGAGTTCGAGATCGGCCGCTACGCCGTCGACCTGCGCTCGCTCTCCCACGGCACGGCCCGCTTCGACCGGGCGTACGCGCGGCACGAGCCGATGCCGGCGCAGATCGCCGAACGCATCCGCGAACAGGGCGGGGACGACGGGTAGTTCCCGGGCACCGGGGCGGACGGCTTCGGCCGTCCGCCCTCCGCTTGTCGGTGCCGGCCGATACGCTGATCACCTGGGCACGTCCCGCGCCGGCCGTCCGATTCCGGTACGACGACGCGCCCAACAGGTGTGCGGGGCAGGGAAGTCGGGAAGGCCGCAGGAGCGACACCGGCGGCGATGGGGGCGGGAATGTCGTTTGGAACGGAGTGGGACGGGCCCCAGGTGCCCGTCTCCGGCGACGGCCAGCAGGCGGCGACGGCCGCCCTGGCCTCCGCGGCCTACCGGGACGGCCCGGTCGAAAAGATCAAGGACGCGGACAACGAGTGGCATCAGTCCACCGTCAAGGGCGGCAGGATCGCCCTGTTCAGGCCCAACCTCGGCGAGGCGTTCTCGCGTGCCGTCGTGGATCGCATGCTCGGCGCCGGCCGCAAGCCGCTCATCCAGTCCTTCGGCTCCGAACCCCAGTTCGTGGTCGAGCACTGCCTGGCGGCCAACAACATCCGCCGGGAGCGCGACAACCGGCTGACGCTCGTGACCGTCCTGTGCGGCGTGCTCTTCCTGCCGGGCCTGATCGGCTGGCTGCTCGTCTTCCAGCTGCGCGCCTTCGTCGCCAAGCGGGACGACAAACGGGCCGGCACCCTGGCCACCACGCTGCTCCTCGGCGTGGGCCTGCTGGCCGTGCTGTTCCTGGTGAAGATGCCCTTCGGCGGCTTCTGGGGATGGTACGCACGGGCGGCCGTGGTGCTGCCCGTCGTCGGCTGGTACCTGGCCAAGCGGATCTGCGAACGCACCGCCCAGGACCTGCGCTCCCGCTGGGACGGCCTGCTGTCCGGCAGCAGCGTCGGCATCAAGGTGCCCGAGGCGGTGCCGCGCGGCCCGGACCAGACCGCGGCCGACGCGCTGCGCGAGGCCCTGGCCCGGCTCACCGCCGAGCAGCAGTCCAACTCGGTCTTCTACGCGGGCCCCAAGGGCATACTCGGCATGGGCACCCGCTGGGGCTCCTGGCAGCTCGCCGAGGAGCTGGTGTCCGACGACCCCGGCCGGGAGATCCACCCGTTCCGCAGCTGGGACGTCATCCGCGCGATCCATGACCAGCTGGCCCTGCTGGAGCGCGGCCCGCTGAACACCGGGGGCTTCCCCAAGCCGTCGGTCAAGCACTGGATCGTCACCCCCATCCCGGAGGGCGCGGGCGCGGTGTCCCGGCCCGAGGGCGCCGACGTGGAGGCCTTCCAGGTCAAGCCGCACGCCATACAGGAAATCTGCAACAAGCAGCAGTTCGGCAAGGGCGACCGGCACTACCTGGGCGTGCAGTGGACGCTGTGGGACGGCCAGCTGGTGATCACCATGATGATCACCGTCACCGTGCTGCACGAGACGCTGCGCATCGAGGTCACCGGCCATGCGCTCGGCCCCGTCAGCGGCCTGTTCTGGAGCAAGCCGGAGGGGCGCACCAAGGAGGTCACCAAGACCTTCAAGTTCTGGGAGACCCGCAAGATCAACCTGCCCTTGATGACCACGGACGAGGTCGTACGGCTCGCCGTGCGCGCCCCGCTGGCCTGGTACCCGCCGCTGCTCAACTGGCTCGGCGGCTCACTGGGCCTGCCCGAGCCGTTCGGTCTGCGGCACGCCTGGGCCGACCAGCCGTGGAAGCACCGCTTCATGGCCGACGACGCGCTGCGCGCGGCCACTCCGGTGCTGCGGGTGGTGCACTCGGCCGCGCTCAAGGTCCTCAAGGATCACGGCGTCGACACGGAGAAGTTCGGCAACCGCTCCTCGGTGCTCAGCGGAGCGATCCAGGACCCGTCGCCGCGCAAGGCGGACCTGTACGACGCGTAGCGCGTCCGGAACCCGAAGAGGGCGCCTCCCCGTTCGGGGAGGCGCCCTCTTCCGTGCGACGTACCGGCCTACGCGGGCCAGGCGTCCGCCAGCATCTCGCGGGTGTCGGCGAGAAGCTGCGGGAGGACCTTGGTGTGGCCGACGACCGGCATGAAGTTGGTGTCGCCGCCCCAGCGGGGCACCACATGCTGGTGCAGGTGGGCGGCGATGCCGGCGCCCGCCACCGCACCCTGGTTCATGCCGATGTTGAAGCCGTGCGCCCCGGACGCGGTACGCAGGGCGGTCATCGCCTGCTTGGTCAGCTCCGCCAGCTCGGCGGTCTCGGGCCCGGTGAGCTCCGTGTAGTCGGCGACATGCCGGTAGGGCACGGTCATCAGATGGCCGCCGTTGTACGGATACAGGTTGAGGACGGCGTAGACATGCTCGCCGCGGCGGATGATCAGCCCGTCCTCGTCCGACTTGGCCGGGATCGAGCAGAAGGGACAGCCGTCTCCGGCCTCCGGGCCGCTCGGCTTGTTCTCGCCCTGGATGTAGGCCATCCGATGAGGCGTCCACAGGCGCTGGAACGCGTCCTGCGTCCCCACGCCGATCTGCTGCTCCGGCTCACTCGTCATGCTACGCAGCATATGGCGTAAGGCCCCCGTACAGGCCAGGGCCCCCGGAGACCGAAGTCCGCCGGGGGCCCTTCTCGGCCAGGGTCAGACCTGGGCCCGCTCCGCCACGATCTTGGCGATCTTGGCGATGGCCTCGTCGACCGGGATGCCGTTCTCCTGGGAGCCGTCGCGGTAGCGGAAGGAAACCGAGCCGTTCGACATGTCCTCGTCGCCCGCGATGACCATGAAGGGCACCTTCTGCTTCTGGGCGTTGCGGATCTTCTTCTGCATACGGTCCGAGGAGGAGTCCACCTCGACGCGCAGGCCCTGCTTGCGGGCCGCCGCGGCGAACTTCTCCAGGTACTCGACATGACCGTCGCCGATCGGGATGCCGAGCGCCTGCACCGGGGCCAGCCACGCCGGGAACGCGCCCGCGTAGTGCTCCAGGAGCACCGCGAAGAACCGCTCGATGGAGCCGAACAGCGCGCGGTGGATCATGACCGGGCGCTGCTTGGTGCCGTCGGAGCCGGTGAACTCCAGGTTGAACCGCTCGGGCAGGTTGAAGTCGAGCTGGATCGTCGACATCTGCCAGGTGCGGCCGATGGCGTCCTTGGCCTGGACGGAGATCTTCGGGCCGTAGAACGCGGCGCCGCCCGGGTCCGGGACCAGGGGCAGGCCCTGCTTCTCGGCGACCTGGCGCAGGGTCTCGGTCGCCTCCTCCCAGACCTCGTCGGAGCCGACGAACTTCTCCGGATCCTTGGTGGACAGCTCCAGGTAGAAGTCGGTCAGACCGTAGTCCCGCAGCAGGCCGAGGACGAAGGTGAGCGTCTTGTCCAGCTCCTCGGACATCTGCTCACGGGTGCAGTAGATGTGCGCGTCGTCCTGCGTGAAGCCGCGGGCGCGGGTGAGGCCGTGCACGACGCCCGACTTCTCGTACCGGTACACGGTTCCGAACTCGAAGAGGCGCAGCGGCAGTTCGCGGTAGGAGCGGCCGCGCGCGTCGAAGATCAGGTTGTGCATCGGGCAGTTCATGGGCTTGAGGTAGTAGTCCACGCCCTCGTCGAGCTGCATGGGCGGGTACATGCCGTCGGCGTACCAGTCCAGGTGGCCCGAGGTCTCGAAGAGCTTCCCCTTCGTCGCGTGCGGGGTGTAGACGAACTCGTAGCCCTCCTCCTCGTGGCGGCGCCGCGAGTAGTCCTCCATGGTGCGGCGGATGATGCCGCCCTTGGGGTGGAAGACGGCGAGGCCGGAGCCGATCTGCTCGGGGATGGAGAAGAGGTCCAGCTCGGCGCCGAGCTTGCGGTGGTCGCGCTTCTCGGCCTCGGCGAGGAACTCCAGGTGCGCCTTCAGCTCGTCCTTGGACGGCCAGGCGGTGCCGTAGATGCGCTGGAGCATCGGGTTCTTCTCGCTGCCGCGCCAGTAGGCGGCCGCGTTGCGCATCAGCTTGAACGCCGGGATGAGGCGGGTGGAGGGCAGATGGGGACCGCGGCAGAGGTCCTTCCAGCACAGCTCGCCGGTCTTGGCGTCCAGGTTGTCGTAGATCGTCAGCTCGCCGACGCCGACCTCGACGTCCGCGCCGTCGTCGTGCGACGCGGAACCCTTGAGGCCGATCAGCTCCAGCTTGTACGGCTCGTCGGCCAGCTCCTCGCGGGCGGCCTCGTCGGTGACGACGCGACGGGCGAACTTCTGCCCGCGCTTCTGGATCTCCTGCATCTTCTTCTCGATGGCCTTGAGATCCTCGGGCGTGAACGGCTTCTCGACGTCGAAGTCGTAGTAGAAACCGTCCTTGACCGGCGGGCCGATGCCGAGCTTGGCCTCGGGGAACAGCTCCTGCACGGCCTGCGCCATGACATGCGCGGTGGAGTGGCGCAGGATGTTCAGGCCGTCCTCGGAGGCGATCTCGACGGCCTCGACCTCGTCGCCGTCGGACAGTTCGTACGCGAGGTCCTTCAGCTCGCCGGCCACGCGCGCGGCGATGATCGAGCGCTCGCCCGCGAAGAGGTCGGCGGCCGTAGTGCCCGTCGTCACCACGCGTTCTTCCCGCTCGGAATCGCGTTGGATGATCACACGGACGTCTGACACCGGTCTCTCCTGACTGAAGGTGGGTGCGGCGCCATACCAGGAGCGCGCGCACAGGCGATCGTACCGACCCGAGGGCACCGACCGCGAAACGGTTACGGTCGGTCCCCGGCCCCTCACGCCTCCCCGCAGGCCTCCTCGAAGAAGTCCAGGTTCTCCTGGAGGGATTTCATCAGCCGGTCCCGCTCCGCCTCGTCCACCTGTACGGGTACGACCCCGGAGGCGCCGGTGAGCCTGCGGAAGCCGCCGCGCCGCTCCAGCCGGCCGTGCACCCGCACCGGGAGGCCGACGAGATGGGCGTGGCCCGCGATCCGGTAGTCCTCCTCGTCCAGGGTCACGCGGACGTGCGGCACCTCGGCGCCCGCGAGGACACGCAGTCGTACGGTGCCCTCGCCGCGCGGGCCGGAGCGGCGCAGCCGCACCACCGCGCCGGTGATCCGCACGGCCTCGGAGGGTTCCTCATGCAGATAGCGGGCCGCGGCCTCGCGCAGCACGGGCAGGTCGCCGGGGGAGAACTCGACGGATTCGGCGCCCGGGGCGCAGCCCTCGGGGACGCCGGCGGCGGGTGCCCAGGCGACGGCGACCCCGGCGCCCTCGGTGCCCCGCACCAGCGCGCCGATGGCCTCGGTCAGCTCGCGGCTGACGCCGGCTTCGACGGCGCCGTCGAAGGCGTCCATGCCGCCGGTGGCGCGCCGGTAGTCGATGGCCTCGCGGGCGGCGTACAGGGCCTGGTGGAGGCGGACGGCGAGGGGGCGGGCGACGGCGACGGGCGCGAAGGCGGTCAGCCGGCCGTCCTCGGTGGCGGGTCCGACGAGGACGTCGTCGAGGAGGGCGGTGGCGGCGCGGCGGTGGCGGGCGCCGTGGTAGCCGGCCCTGGCGCGGGTGGCGAGGGCCGCGGCGAGCAGCAACTGGCGTCCGGCGTCGCGCAGTTGCTCCTCGTGGCCCCAGGAGGCGGCGCCGGCCGGGCCGCTCGGGGTGTCGCGCCACCAGCGGATCTCGTCGCTGGGCACGGCGAGGCAGATCAGCACCTCGCGGGCGGCGGGGGTGTCGCTGCGGGCGAGGGCGTCCAGGGCCTCGGTGAGGAGGTCGTCGCTGTCGGGGTAGGCGCGGCTCTCGGGGACCAGCAGGCTGGTCCCGGCGCCGCTCGGTCCTGGCGGGGTCCAGCGGCCGTAGCGTCCGGCGGCCCCGCCGCGGCGCTGCCAGCCGTGCCGGCGCAGCAGGGCGGCGAGGACGGCGGGGTCGACGTCGGCGGGGCTCGGGGGGCGGTGCCAGGGGAGGGCGCCCGGGCGCGGCCGCGGCGGCACCTGCTCCTCGTCGGGACGGATCCTCATGGTCTGCCTCCCGTCCCGACGCGGGTCATGATCTCGCACAGCGCCCGGTCGTCGAAGATGCGTGTGGTCGGTATCCGCACGGTGGTCCGGGTCCGGCCGGTGAGCGGGTGGCCGGCCAGGTTGACCCAGTAGCAGCAGTGCCTCAGGTCGAGCCGGTCGTGGCCGGCGCGCAGCCAGTCGTCCTGGGCGCGCGGGACCAGCATCACGACGAGGATCTTGTGCACCGAGACGGGTGTGCGGGCGAGCTTGCGCAGATGGTCGTTGTCGAGCGTGAAGGAGAAGGTGCGGCCCGGGGGGTGGGGCGGTATCTGGTACGTGGCCTTGAGCTGGACCTTGATGGTGACCTCGTCGTCGACGGTGTGGCCGGGCGCGCTGTGGCTGACGTGCCAGTCGATGCCGTTGTCCGGGAAGGGCTGGGACAGCGAGCAGCCGGCCGCGGCGGCGACCGCGTGCAGATAGCCGACCTGGAGTGTCTCCATGCAGGCGGTGGTGGCGAGCGAGCCGCGGACGGTGCCCGTGCGCTCGGGCAGCAGCCCGCCGCGCTCGGGCTGCAAAGTGGCCATGACCAACAGCCTTCCGAGCCAAGAGTTTCCCCGCTGCGGGCTGCTGAACTGCAAAGACCCGTACTCCTGTTGTCTCCGTCCGGCGTACGGCGCAAACGGCCCGGGTATCACCAAACTGGCAGAAGACGGTACGTCATCTGCCGTGGGTGAACGAGGAGTTGGGTGGGATGACGTACTGGTACGAGGGGCCGTTGGCCGCCTTCGACACGGAGACCACGGGTGTGGACGTCGAGACCGACCGGATCGTGTCGGCCGCCGTCGTCGTCCAGGACGCACCGGAGACGCTGCCCCGCGTCTCGCGCTGGCTGGTGAACCCGGGGGTTCCGGTGCCGGCGGGGGCGATAGCGGTGCACGGGCTGACGGAGGAGCACCTCCAGCGCAACGGGCGCTGGCCGGCGCCGGTGATGTTCGAGATAGCCGAGCAGCTGGCGGAGCACGCGGCGCGGGGGCGCCCGCTGGTGGTGATGAACGCGCCGTTCGATCTGACGCTGCTGGACCGGGAGTTGCGCCGGCACCGGGCGTCGTCGCTGGAGCGGTGGTTCCCTTCGGTGCCGCTGCGGGTGCTGGATCCGCGGGTGCTGGACAAGCATCTGGACCGCTATCGCAAGGGGCGCCGCACGCTGACGGATCTGTGCGCGCATTACGGCGTGGAACTGGAGGGGGCGCACGACGCGGCGGCGGACGCGCTGGCCGCGCTGGAGGTGGTGCGCGCGCTGGGCCGCCGCTTCGCCACCCGCCTCGAACGCCTCTCCCCCGCCGAGCTGCACACCCTCCAGGCCAACTGGCATGCCGCCCAGGCCCGCGGCCTCCAGTCCTGGTTCGCCCGCAACGGCTCGGACGAGACGGTCAGCACGGAGTGGCCGCTGCGGCCGGAGATGCCGGCGGCGGCGTAGGGCCTCTTGTGTGGATCACGCCGGGCCGATCCAGACGAAAGACCCCAGGGCCTTCGGTGCTTCGACGCGTGAGTCCGGCCGTGTCGTCGGCGCCGGTGTGCGTGGTGTGAGCACCGCGGGGGCCGTGTCGCGCCCTGTGTGCGAGGCCCCCGGACAAGGGGTCAGGCCGTGCCCGTCGCCTTGTCCGGCGCGGGCTCGCACAGGGAGCGGGGGCCGTCGACCGGTGTGTCCGCGGGCTGTTCGAGGCGCAGATTGCGCACGCCGGGCGCCAGTGCGGCAGCGACGCAGACGGTGGCGACCAGGACGGCCGTGAGCGCGAAGGGCAGTCTGGCGCCCCAGGCGTGCAGCGCGATCGGGGCAAGGATGACGCCGAGGGGCTGTGCGGCGAGCGAGACCAGCCAGTCATAGGAGCTGACCCGGGCGAGCACGCGCTGCGGGACGGCCGTCTGCACCGTGGTCTGCCAGGTGGGGTTCAGGAAGCCGAGGCCGGCCATGGCGACGCCGTACCCGGCCACGAGCACGGGCACCGGGGCCCCGATCGCGAAGAGGGTCAGGGGCACGGCGTAGCTGGCCAGGACCAGGTTGCCGGCGAGGATCGGGCGCCGGGGGCGGGCGCGTCCGGCCAGTAGCGAGCCGGCCAGCAGGCCGATGCCGCCGGCCTGTGTCACCGCGATCCAGGTGCCCTGTCCGCCGAGCCGGGTGACCGCGACGAGCGGGCCGAGGGTGAGCAGGATGTTGGCGGCGAAGTTCCAGGTGGCGTGTGCGATCAGGCTGATCCAGTACCAGTCCCGGGCGCGCACCTCGGCCCAGCCCTCGACCAGTCCGGCGAGGATCGCGCGGCGGGCGCCGGGCGGCGGCCCGTCCCGGTTCAGGCGGACGAGGAGCAGCATGGTGGCGCTGACGGCGAAGGCGGCGGAGTCGAGGACGAAGACCCAGCCGATGCCGAGCGCCCAGATCAGCGCGCCGGCGAGGGCGGGTCCTGCCAGTTGGGAGATGCTCTTGGCCACGCCCATCAGTGAGTTGGCCTCCTGCCGCTCCGGTCCGGGGCCGGGTACGGCCCGGGTGACGAGCGGTGCGAGGTTGGGGAGGCTGACGGCCGAGGCCACCCCCGCCACGGCCTGGGCGGTGGCGATCAGCGGGATCGAGGGGTGGCCGCCGATCAGTTGGACGGCGACGAGGGCCTGGGTGGCGACCCGGGTGAGGTCGGCGCCGAAGGCCACCCAGCGGGTGTTGTACCGGTCGGCCACGACGCCGGCCACGGGCAGCGCGAGCAGCCGGGCGCCCAGGGCGCAGCCGAGCACCACGGCCAGAGCGGTCGCCGAGCCGGTCACCTCGATCACGGCGAGGCTCAGAGCGGTGGGCACCAGGGCGTCGCTGAGCGTGGACATGGTGCGGCTGGCGAAGAGCAGCCGGAAGTCGCGGAGCCGGAGCGGATGAGTCACTCCGGCATCCTGCCGTCCCCCGGTACCGGGGGCGACGGGTGGTCCCGTCGGCGCATCACCGGTGCCCGGCCGCCCAGTTGTCCGGGCCGCCCCTCCTCGACAGCAAAAAGAGCCGGTCCGCTGCTGCGGACCGGCTCTTTCCCGGTGGGCGATACTGGGTTCGAACCAGTGACCTCTTCGGTGTGAACGAAGCGCTCTCCCACTGAGCTAATCGCCCGGGAACGCACTGAACAATACAGGTCCCGACGCCGATCCTTCAAACCGCTCGCAGCCGCCGCAGCAGTCCGCGCCGTCCGGCACGCATCATCAGGCGGTGGTTGGCACGGAAGACCGCGCGGCCCGGCACGGCCAGCCGCCGGAGCAGGGGCTTGCGGACGTCGACCTCCTGCTCGTAGACGGCGAGCGTCCCGGAGCCCGCGGCGGTGACCGTCCAGCGGGCCCAGCCCTCGATGTCGCCGCTCATGGCGATCTCCAGGATCCCGGCGGCCGGATCGCGGCGCCGCTCGTGCGCGGTGAAGGTCATGGCGTACGGCAACGCCGAGCGAATGGTGAGGATGCCGGTGGCGTCGTCGAGCCGGGTCACCGAGCGCACCTGGGGCCACCAGTGGGGGTAGTCCTCGGGTCGTTCCAGTACGGCGAAGACGGCGGCCGGCGGCATGGGCAGGTGCCATGGGCTGCGGAAGCGGTAGTGGTTCCAGTCCATGCGCCGAGTCTGCCCGCCCCCGGGCGGCCGGCCGCGCCGGACACTGAGGAGGGCTCAGATCGCTTACCGCATACCGGTGTTGGGACAACACGGAATTCCCCGCTCCAGGTGCGCCGCGCGGAAAAGTCCGCAGCTTTCCGGAAATCCCGGATAGTTTCGGCCAGTTGTGTGTGACCGGAACTTCTTCCGCCGGGTGACGGTTCGTCACGGCCGACGAATACGACGACGGCCCATCCGCTCTTTCGCGGATGGGCCGTCGGTCCGGGGTGGGCGATACTGGGTTCGAACCAGTGACCTCTTCGGTGTGAACGAAGCGCTCTCCCACTGAGCTAATCGCCCGGGCACAGGAAGAAGATTACCCCATGTCAGGCGGTGCCTTCGACCAGCGGCCCGCCGGTGCCCGCGCGGGGCGGTACGAGCGGCTCACCGGCCCTTGATCTTCCAGGGCGGCACGAGTCCGAACCGCCACAGATAGATCGTGCACAGCACCACGATGATCACCGCTCCGGTCACGGTCAGGGCGATGTTGCGGCGGCGCACCTCGGGATCCAGGGCGCGCTGTGCCGCCTCGGTGACCTTGCGTTTGGTCCAGCGGAGCACGACCTGGGCCCAGACGAACTCGGTCGCCCAGATCGCCATGCCCGCGAAGATCACCACCCAGCCCGGTCCGGGCAGCGCGAGCATGGCGACGCCGGCGATCACGACCGCGAGGCCGATCACGAAGACGCCGGCCTGCCAGCCGCGGTGCAGCAGGCTGCGCGCCTTGATGAATTCCGGCGCGCGGGACCCGAGCCCAGAGTGGTCACTCCCCGTATTCATACCGACAACGCTACCCGAGTGATTCACATCACTGGAATGGTCGTAGATCCGGTACGAGTTCTCGGCCGGAAGAGTGTCGTAAACATACGCAAAACCCTCAGAGGGGTTTACAACGGCACCGTAGGTGGCATGTCGATTTCGCCGACGTGCGAATCCCCGAGCGCACACTGAGCGAAAGGCCCTGGCGCTTATGAACACCACGGTCAGCTGCGAGCTGCACCTGCGCCTCGTTGTGTCGAGCGAGTCCTCCCTGCCTGTCCCCGCAGGCCTGCGGTACGACACGGCCGACCCCTACGCCGTGCACGCCACCTTCCACACCGGAGCCGAGGAGACCGTCGAGTGGGTGTTCGCCCGCGACCTTCTCGCCGAGGGGCTGCATAGGCCCACCGGAACCGGAGACGTCCGCGTCTGGCCGTCCCGCAGCCACGGTCAGGGCGTTGTCTGCATCGCCCTCAGCTCCCCTGAGGGGGAGGCCCTGCTCGAGGCGCCCGCACGGGCCCTCGAGTCCTTCCTGAAGCGAACCGACGCCGCCGTGCCGCCCGGCACGGAGCACCGGCACTTCGATCTGGACCAGGAGCTCTCCCACATCCTGGCGGAAAGCTAGCCCGCCCTTCTGAGCAGCCCGGCGCCGTCCACTCGGGGAGACGGCGCGGGCCAGGACAACCGCATACGGCACGGGCCGGCGCCGTCACCGTGAGCGCTCACGGAACGGCGTCGGTCCGTCCGCGCGCCTGCGCGTACCGCGCCCCGGCGGCCCGGAGCGGGCGTACGGCGACTTCCGGGAACCCCCGGGGCCCCGGCGGCGTTCCACCGGCAGTCGGGGCTGGACAAGGCCCGTGCGGCGGGCGCGTTGTCGCTACCATCGGCCAGCATCGGCGGGCGCCTGCCCGACCCCCAGGCCAGGGAGCGAAACGTGCTGATCACCCATGACACCCGGTGCGCCCTCGACACCGTGGTGGACCTGGTGAACACCGCGCCGGAGGACGAGACGGCGCCGGAGGGGCTGCCCGATGTCCCGGCCCTCGCGGAATTCGTACGAAACCACGAGGTCAGCGATGTCGGCGTGGTGTCCTCCGCCGATCTCTCGGCCGTGCGGGCGGTCCGGGCGCGGTTCGCGGCGATCTTCGCGGCCCCGGACGCCAGAAGCGCCGCCGGGCTGATCAACGAGCTGGTCGCGGCGGCGAGCACCACCCCGCGGCTGACCGATCACGACGGCTACGACTGGCATGTCCACTACTACGCCCCGGGTTCCTCCGTGGCCGACCACCTCGCGGCCGACTGCGGGATGGCCCTGGCCTTCTTCGTCGTCGCCGGTGAGGAGGAGCGGCTGCGCCGCTGCGAGGCCCCGGACTGCCGCCGCGCCTTCGTGGACCTCTCCCGCAATCGCTCCCGCCGCTACTGCGACAGCCGCACCTGCGGCAACCGTCTGCACGTGGCCGCCTACCGGGCGCGCCGGAAGGAAGCGACCGGCTGACCTCTGTGGTCCGGGCGGGTGAATCCGGCCGGGCCGGCGCCCCTGTGGACGGCGGTCGCGGTCCGCGGGCGACGTCGGTCCCGGCGGGTGGCGCCGGGACGGACGTGTACGGCTCACAGCAACAGCAGATCGTGCAGCGCCGCCATGAGGATCAGACACCCAATCACCGCAAGGAAGATCATCAGCGGTGGCTGGGAGAGGGCGAAGAGGCACCCGCGCGGCTCGTCCTTCGGCGGCGCGGCCTCGCTCTGTGTCGTATCCAGCATCTCGCGGCTGATGATGGCCTACCGGGAACCCCGTAAGCGATCAAGACGCACGATCTTGCGAGAGTTCGCCGAATCCCATGATCTTGCTTCCGGCTCGCTTCGGCTGGTGAACGAATCAGGACGTCCGCGGACTCACTGTGACGATCCGGCAAGTCATGTGACTGTCATATGCCGTGCTTCTTGAGGATCGCCTCGATGTCGCTGAAGTCGTCGCCGGACGCCGGGCGCTTGCCCTGTTGTCCCTGTCCCTTGCCCTGACTCTGGCGCAGGGCCGGGGTGGAGGAGGCGGGTGCGGTGGTGCCCGGGCGTATCGACCCGGTGTCGGTCGCCGCGTCCGCGCCCGCGCCGGTCCTGCGGCGCTCCACCGCGCGGGTGGTGGCGAACAGCAGCCAGGCCCCGGCCAGCACGCCGAAGCCGGCCCAGGCGGTGGGGCTGAGGGCGGTGTCCGAGAGCCAGCCCACGACGCCGGTCATCACCAGGCCGACCGGCACCAGCGAGTAGGCCGCGATGCGGGCCGCCGCCAGGAAGCGTCTGCGGTAGGCCGTGACCACCGCGATTCCCAGGCCCGCCGCGGACACGGCGGAGCAGACTGTCTCGGCGATCATCCGGTCCTCCAGGCGGGCTCGGTCGGGTGGCGGGCACACACCGCGGAAGCGGCACCGCGGCACCGCCGACGTGCGCTTCGTCCCTTCCATCCTGCACCGCCCGGCCCGTGCGGGGCCATGGTCCCGGCCACAGATCAGGGTGATCTCCGGGTCGTCTCCTCCTCGGGTGCCGGCGGCGGGGCACGCGAAGGGGGCGGCGACGCCGAACCCCTACAGGGCGCCGCGGACCCGGGGCAGGTCCGGATTGGGGTGGTCGTGGCCGGCCTGGAAGACTGGGGCGTATGAGCGACTCCTCCCCCGTGCGCCCCGACGCCGTCGTCCTCGACGTCTGGTGCGAACTCCAGTGCCCCGACTGCCGTACCGCCCTCGACGACGTGCGCGCCCTGCGTGCCCGTTACGGCGACCGGCTGGACGTACGGCTGCGGCACTTCCCGCTGGAGCGGCACCAGCACGCCTTCGCCGCCGCGCAGGCCGTCGAGGAGGCGCTGGCGCAGGGCGACGGCTGGCCGTACGTGGAGGCCGTCCTGGCGCGGGTCGACGAGCTGGGCCGTACGGGAGAACCCCTGCTGGTCGAGGTGGCCCGTGAACTCGGCCTGGACGCCGAGGAATTCGACACCGCGCTGATCGACGGCCGGCACATCCTGATCGTCGACGCCGACCAGGCCGAGGGCAAGGCGATCGGTGTGACCGGCACCCCGACGTACGTCATCGGCGGCGAGCGACTGGACGGCGGCAAGAGCCAGGAGGGGCTGCGCTCCCGGATCGAGGAGATCGCGGACCGGCTGCTGGGCGAGCAGGAGGGCTGAGGCCGCCGGGTCCCGCGGGTCGGGCGGCATCATGCGGCGCCGCCCCGCCTACAGCAGCGGCTTCGACAAGGAGTACGTCACCGTCTCGTAGCCGAGCGACTCGTACAGCCGCTCCGCCGGGGTGTTGCCCGCGAACACGTTGAGACCGAGGAGCGGGCGGCCGGACGCCAGTGCCTGGCGTTCCGCGAGGAGCATCAGGGCCCTGCCGTATCCCCGGCCGCGCTCGGCCGCGACGGTCTCGACGTCGTACACGTACGCCCTGTCCTCCCGCAGGGCCAGCCACAGGGTGCCGACCAGGGTTCCCGCCCGCTCCAGGACGCTGAGGAGCATGCCCTCGGTCGCGAGGCCGTGCGGCAGCAGCCGGGCCTGGTCGTCGTGGGCCTTGGCGCGGGCGACGGTCTCGGGCACGCCCCGCTCGGACCAGTTGCGGGTGTACCGCTCGCGCTCGCGGGCCCGCCAGTGCGTGAACTCGGCCTCGGTCATGGGCCGTTCGCGGATCTCCGGCGGCAGCGCGGGCGGGGCGGTGCCGAGGCGTTTCGTCATGCCCCGGTTGCGAAGGGTGTAGCCGAGGGCGTCGAAGAGCCGTAGCGCGCCGTCCGCTGCGGCCGCGGGCACCACGGTCTCGATCTGCCGGCAGCCCCAGCCGCGCGCCACCTCCTCCGCGGCGAGCGCGGCGACCGTCCCCCGGCCGCGGCGGCGGTCCCCGTCGGCGATCGTCAGCTCGTCGATGCGGCCCACCGTGTCCCCGAGGGTCGGCGAGGTGCCGAGGCGGATCTCGCCGACGGGACGGCTGTTCACGCACACCTGGTAGCGGCGCGAGCGCGTGCCGTCGGGATGCTGCTGAAGCGGCTCGGCCGGCCGCAGGGTCGTGGTCATCACCCCTGTTCTACCCACGCGTTCCGCCCACGGCACGGGCCGGGTCAGCCGGTTCGGCCGGTTCGCCGGGTGCCGACCCGGGCGACGGAGGGCGGCCCAGCCGACAGGGCGCGGCCCGGGCAGCGGGGTGCGGCCCGGGCCGGTGAAACGGGCGGCGCGTCAGCGCGGGTCGAGGTCCTGCCCCGAGCGCTCCTCGAAGATCCGCATCGCCTTGGCGGTCACCGGGCCCGGCGCGCCCGGGAGTTCGCGGTCGTCCACCCGGTGCACGGCCTGGATGTCGCGCAGGGTGGAGGTCAGGAAGATCTCGTCGGCGCGGTCCAGCACGTCGAGCGGGAGGTCGGTCTCCGTGGCGCCGGTCCATTCGACGGCGAGGGCGCGGGTGATGCCGGGGAGGCAGCCGGAGGAGACCGGCGGGGTGTGGATCTCGCCGTTCAGGACGACGAAGACGTTCGAGCCGGTGCCCTCGCACAGTTGGTCGACCGTGTTGGCGAACAGGGCCTCGGAGGCGCCCCGTTCGTGGGCGCGGGCGAGGGCGACGACGTTCTCGGCGTACGAGGTGGTCTTCAGGCCGGTCAGGGCGCCGCGCTCGTTACGGGTCCAGGGCACGGTGATCACGGCCGTGCTGTCGGGCCGGCGGGCGGTCTCGCCGAGGGCGACCACCAGGGTCGGGCCGTGCTCGCCGCGGTCGGAGCCGAGCGGGCCGTGGCCGCCGGTGTAGGTGATCCGCAGCCGGCCGAGCGGCATCGGGTTGGCCGCGAGCACGGCGGCGCACGCCTCGCGGATCTCGTCGTGGTCGGGGTCGGGCAGCCCGAGGCCCCGGGCCGAGCGGGTCAGCCGGTCGAGGTGCCGGGTGAGCGCGAAGGTACGCCCCTCGGCCGCCTTGACCGTCTCGAAGATGCCGTCGCCGACGGTCAGCCCGTGGTCGAACACGGACACCCGGGCGGAATCCGCGTCCCGCAGCCCGCCGTCCAGCCAGATCTTCATACGCACGCCTCTCCACTCGCCTCGTACGCCCCCGACGCTACCGCGAGCAGCCGGGACGCCTTCAGTTCGGTCTCCCGCCACTCCCCCTCCGGGTCCGACCCCCAGGTGATCCCGGCGCCGGAGCCGAAACGCAGGACGCCCTCGGCTCGGTCGATCCAGAAGGTGCGGATGCCCACGGCCAGCTCGGCGGTGCCTCGATCGGCGTCCACCCAGCCGATGCCGCCGCAGTAGGGGCCGCGCGGTACCGGCTCCAGGGCCTCGATGATCCGCAGGGCGCTGGACTTGGGCGCGCCGGTGACGGAGCCGGGCGGGAAGGCGGCGCCGAGCAGCTCGGGCCAGCCGGCGTCGGCGCGCAGCTCGCCGCGGACGGCGGAGACGAGGTGGACGAGCCCGGGGTGCTTCTCCACGACGCACAGGTCGGGGACGGTGACGCTGCCGGTGGCGCAGACGCGCCCGATATCGTTGCGGACCAGGTCCACGATCATCACGTTCTCGGCGTAGTCCTTCTCCAGCAGGTCCGCCTCGGTGCGGCCGGTGCCCTTGATGGGGCCCGACTCCACGGTGCGGCCAAAGCGGCGCAGGAACAGTTCCGGGGAGGCGGTGGCGATCTCCACGCCGTGCGCGGGCAGCCGGATCGTTCCCGCGTACGGCGCCGGGTTGCCGCGGGCCAGCAGGGCGGCCAGGGCGTCCACGTCGGCGTCGGGGGCGATCGGCGCGCTGAGCACTCGGCAGAGATTGGCCTGGTAAACCTCGCCGGCCGCTATGTGGGCGCGGATACGGCGCACGGCCGCGGTGTAGGCGGCGCGGTCCAGGGAGGTGGCCCAGTCCCCCACCGCGGGGCCCTGCCAGCCGCCGGGCACCGGGGCGGGCACCGGGGCATGTCGTACGTCCGCGAAGCGTGCGCAGGTCAGACGGCCCTCGAAGTCCGCGCACACGGCCCAGAAGCCCGTGGACTCCAGGGCGGCGGGATCGCTGGTGACATCGAGGAGGCCGGTGGCGAGGCGGTCGCCGAAGCGGGCCAGCGGGGGAAGGCCAGGAGCATGGTGGAGCACATGCCCGAGTCTAGGTGGGTGTCCCGGAGGTGACCCGGGGATGTCCCGGAGGGGCCCCTGACCATCGGGTCCGCCGGGTGCACCGCAGCACGCTGCGCAAACGCGTTTTTGTACTGGCCCGGGAATCCGCTAGAGTTCAACACGTCGCCGGGACGCGGAAGCGGACCGAAACGACAGGCGGACGTAGCTCAGTTGGTAGAGCGCAACCTTGCCAAGGTTGAGGTCGCGAGTTCGAGCCTCGTCGTCCGCTCGAAGGAAGAAGGGGTCATCCTGATCCCCTACACTCCTGGTGGAGTGGCCGAGAGGCGAGGCAACGGCCTGCAAAGCCGTCTACACGGGTTCAAATCCCGTCTCCACCTCCAAGGACGATTAGCTCAGCGGGAGAGCGCTTCCCTGACACGGAAGAGGTCACTGGTTCAATCCCAGTATCGTCCACTGGATCCCCGGTCCGTCCGGGGATCCCGGGTCTCTCGAAGATCCACCCCGCGCGATTAGCTCAGCGGGAGAGCGCTTCCCTGACACGGAAGAGGTCACTGGTTCAATCCCAGTATCGCGCACTGACCGTGATCCCCGGATCACCGTCCGCGGACGATTAGCTCAGCGGGAGAGCGCTTCCCTGACACGGAAGAGGTCACTGGTTCAATCCCAGTATCGTCCACACACCGAGAAGCCCCCGGCCGTTTCCACGGCCGGGGGCTTCTGCGTGGGCCTCAGCTGGAGAACAGCATGTGCGTGAAGCTCCGGTGGTGGCGATCGTGGTGGCCATGATGCCCGTGATGCCCGTGCTCGTAGTGCCCACCGCCGTGACCGCCGCCATGGCCGCCGTACGGGGCGCCCCAGGCGGGCGCGGTCGGGGCCGGGTACCCCCCGGGGGCGGCGGGCGGGGCCGGCGGGACGGGCTTGACCCACTGGGACTCCACCTGGGTCAGCGCCTCCAGCTCGCCGTAGTCGAGGAAGATGCCGCGGCACCCGCTGCACTGCTCGATCTGGACGCCGCTGCGGTTGTACGTCTGCATGGGTGCGTGGCACTTCGGACACTGCATCGTCGGCTCAACTCCTCGCCGGTCGGTACTGCTTGGCGGTTCTCCAGCACAGACTCCGTTTCACCTCGCGTGGTTGCAATGTCTTCGCGGAGGACCCCGGCCCGCGCTGTTCAGCCTGCGGGCATACGGGCACAGGCGTCGACGACGGCCTGTTCGATCTCGTCCAGCGGGCGGTCCGCCGCGAGCGCCTTGGTGATCGCCAGGGCGGCCGTCTGGACGGTGAGGGCGCGGGCCGGGACGTCCAGGGCGGGCCAGGGGTCACCGGTCGCGGGCACGGCGGGGCCGTTCGCCTCCTGGTAGGCGGTCAGGAAGCGGGTCCAGTCGTCGGGCGGGAGGAGTCCGCAGGCGTACCAGGCGGCGGGGCGGGCGAGGTCCCAGGCGGGGACGCCGAGTCCCAGGTCGTCCACGTCGATCAGCCGCCAGGGGCCGTCGGGGGCGGGGTGCCGGACGAGTTGGCCGAGGTGGAGGTCGCCGTGGCAGAGGAGGGCGGGCCCGGGCATCGGGGCCTCGGCGCGGGCCCAGGCGGGGAGGGCGGCCCAGGCGTGGAGGACGGGGCGGGCGGCGGGGTGCGGGTGCGCGTGGACGGCGGCGCGGAGCCGGGTGACGGCACGGGCGGCCTTGGCGGGGCCGCGCATCGGGGGCAGCGCCGGGTGGGGGGTGCTGCGGTGCAGCAGGGCGAGGAGGGTGGCCACGGCTGCCCAGGGGGCGGCGGCGGGGGTGTCGGGGTCCACGGGGGTGCCGTACGGCCAGGAGGTGATCAGGCGGTCGTGCAGTTCCTCCGCGGTGGTGGTGAGCGGGGGCAGCAGGACGCCGGGCAGTGCGGCGGCCGTTTCGAGGCGCCGGGTCAGCCGGGCGGGGTCGGTGCCGGGGGCGTGGGCCTTGACGACGGTGTCCCCGAGGCGGAGGACGGTGGCGTCGGGGCGGTCGGCGAGGGTGGTGGGGGCGGTGGGAGTACCGGCGGGGGTGCCTGCGGCGCGGATGTGTGCCGTGAGCGCGGGGAGGATGGTCACGGGGCCTCGGGTGGTCGGGGTGAAGTGAGGGGTACGACGGTGGAGTGGAGGGTGCCGGTTCCCGTACGGAGGCGCCCTGAAGGGGTGCGGGGAACCGCGCGAGCGGCCATCGGGGCCCGCGCCCGGCGTCGAACCGCACCCGGAAAACGGCGATGCCGGCGCAGCTCCCCAGCTGCGCCGGCATATGTGCCGTCCGCCGCACCCCCGTCCCCACGGGGTTTCATGGATGGATGTCCCCGCCCGAACCGCTCTTTCGGGCCTGGGGTCGCCGCTCAGCGCCCCAGCATCGCACCCACGGACGACGCCTGTGTGGCCACCGTCTCCCAGCCGTCGAAGACGAGCAGGAGCAGGGCCGCCAGGGGAAGGGCCATGAGTGTCGCCACCAAGGGGTGGCGGCGACCCGCGCGGCGGGGTGCGAACGTGGGACGTCGCGGTGCCGGGTGGGTCATGGTCCCTCTCCTGACCGTCTCGTGTTGTCTTCGCAGCTGTCGTCTCTACAGCTGCTGTCTTCACAGCGGCGGGTGTCCGACCTCGGGGGACGAGCGCTGCACCCGCCGCTTGACCTCAAATCTAGGCGCGGGGCCCGAACCGGGCGTCATGCCCTCGTACCGATTGGCTGGCCTCCCGGAGGATGAGCCCCCGGCCGCGGTGTACTCCCCAGGGTGGAGAGCCGGTCCCCGGTCTCGGGGTCATCCCTGAGGTGTCGCCCCCCGTGTCGGGCATGTCGGATGCGGGCGGCGCCCCGGAACGCGTGACTTCGATCACTCGGGACGGTCATGGGGTGGCTGCCGGGCGGGCTTCGGGCGCCGGTCGGCGACGGGTGGGGCGGGGCGTCCCCGGTGGCTCGCGGGAAGGGCGGGAAGGGAGGGGGCCCCTGGTCGCGGCGGGGTCAACGTCCCCTTGGTCGCGCCCGGTTGACGGTGACGGCCGGTCAAGAGGGCAATGGGGGCTGCCGTCCTGACCCCGCCTCACCTCACCGGCGTGGCGCGCACAATCCGTCGCGCCGAGAGGGCGCGGCCTCTGCGCGCGGGCGGCCCGGGAAACGTAAGCTGTGCCACGTCAGAGGGACCGGGCAGCGGGGATGAACATGGCGATGATGCGCCTGAGGCGCGAGGACCCGCGCGTCGTCGGCTCGTTCAGGCTTCACCGACGGCTCGGCGCGGGCGGGATGGGCGTGGTCTACCTCGGCTCCGACAAGAAGGGCCAGCGGGTCGCGCTGAAGGTGATCCGGCCCGATCTCGCCGAGGACCAGGAGTTCCGCTCGCGTTTCGCGCGCGAGGTCTCCGCGGCCCGTCGGATCCGGGGTGGTTGCACGGCCCGGCTGGTGGCCGCCGACCTGGAGGCCGACCGCCCCTGGTTCGCCACCCAGTACGTCCCCGGGCCCTCGCTGCACGACCGGGTCGCCGACGAGGGAGCGCTGCTCGCGGCCGACGCGGCGGCGATCGGCGCGGCACTGTCCGAGGGTCTGGTCGCGGTGCACGAGGCGGGAGTGGTCCACCGGGACCTGAAGCCCTCCAACATCCTGCTGTCCCCCAAGGGGCCGCGGATCATCGACTTCGGCATCGCCTGGTCCACCGGCGCCTCCACCCTCACCCATGTGGGCACCGCCGTGGGCTCCCCGGGCTTCCTCGCGCCCGAGCAGGTGCGCGGCGCGGCCGTCACCCCGGCCACCGACGTCTTCTCGCTGGGCGCGACCCTCGCCTACGCCTCGACCGGCGACTCCCCCTTCGGACACGGCAGTTCGGAGGTGATGCTGTACCGGGTGGTGCACGAGGAGCCGCATCTGCACGGTGTGCCCGACGCGCTCGCCCCGCTGATCCGGGCCTGTCTCGCCAAGAACCCCGAGGACCGGCCCAGCACCCTCCAGCTGTCGCTGCGGCTCAAGGAGATCGCGGCCCGCGAGGCCCAGGGTCTGAGCGAGGCACGACCGCCGTCCCCGCGCGCGGCGGAGGCGGACCGGCCCACCGGGCGGCTCGTCGACACCTACCCCGAACCGCAGCGTGCCGCGCGCCGCCAGGCCCCCGGCACACCGTTGCCGGGCGGTGCGGCCCCCCGGAACGGGGTGCCCTCGCGGGGCGGTTCACGCGGTGGCGGTACTCCCTCGCGTCAGGGTGCGGCGCGGCCCGCCCCCGAGCAGCGGGGCAGCGGCGGCCCCCGGTCCACCGGTGGCAGCCGCGGCGGTGCCCGGCGTCCGGCGCCGCGCACCACGAGGACCGGGCTGCGCCCCGCCAACCCCCGCCTGCTGCGTCAGCGCCTCACCGTGTTCTTCGTGGTGACCCTGCTCGTGGCCCTCGGTATCGCCCTGGCCCAGGGCTGCCAGGGCCCGGCCCGGGGTCTGGGCGACGGGTCCGGGGGCGCGTCCGGCGGGAGCGCCGGGACGGGCGTACGGCAGTCACGGCAGCTGCCTGCCGACCACGCGCGGGCGGCCGGCGGCGAGGGGTCGTACGGCGACCCGTACGGGTCCTCCCCCACCTGGCGCGGCGCCGGAGCGCCGGAGAGTCCCGGTCAGGACCGGGGTCGTCCCGTCGCCACCGCGTAGAAGGCGACCGCGGCAGCGGCGCCCACGTTGAGCGAGTCGACGCCGTGGGACATCGGGATGCGGACCCATTCGTCGGCGGCGACCAGTGCCTGCCTGGACAGGCCGCCGCCCTCGGCGCCCAGCATCAGCGCGACCCTGTCCATGGTGTGCGGGGCGGCCTCGTCCAGGCTGCGAGCCTTCTCGTCCGGGGTGAGGGCGAGCAGGGTGAAGCCGGCCTCGCGGACCTGCTCCAGGCCCTTCGGCCAGTTCTCCAGGCGGGCGTACGGCACCGAGAACACGGCGCCCATCGACACCTTGACGCTGCGCCGGTACAGC
Organism: Streptomyces griseofuscus; assembly: GCF_014673495.1. Classification (GTDB taxonomy): domain Bacteria; phylum Actinomycetota; class Actinomycetes; order Streptomycetales; family Streptomycetaceae; genus Streptomyces; species Streptomyces murinus. The sequence goes on along the minus strand of NZ_CP051006.1, from coordinate 6,810,927 downwards.
GGGTCGGCGCAGTCGGGCGAGAGCAGCACGGCGTCCATGCCGAGGGCGGCCGCTGAGCGGAAGATGGCGCCGATGTTGGTGTGGTCGTTGACCGACTCCATGACCACCACGCGGCGGGCGGAGCCGAGCAGTTCGGCGGCGGTGGGCAGCGGCTTGCGCTGCATGGAGGCGAGGGCGCCGCGGTGCACGTGGTAGCCGGTGACGCGCTCGGCGAGTTCGGGGCTCACGGCGTAGACGGGGGCGGGAAGTTCGTCGATGACGTCGCGCATGACGTCGATCCACTTGGCCGAGAGCAGCATGGAGCGCATCTCGTAGCCGGCTTCCTTCGCGCGGCGGATGACTTTCTCGCCCTCGGCGATGAACAGGCCCTCGGCGGGCTCGCGCTTGCGGCGCAGCTCGACGTCGGTCAGGTCCGTGTAGTCGGCGAGGCGCGGGTCGTCGGGATCCTCGACGGTGATGAGATCGGCCACAGGGTGATACTGCCTTGTCCTGGGTGTGGTGCCAACGGCTGGGTAGAGGTGCGTTACCCGAGGTTACGCGTGATCAAGGGGGTATTCGGTCAGACGGCCCGATCGGGGCCCTCCGTCACGACCGCGCCGATCACGATGACCGCCGGGGGCTTCACGTCCTCGGTGCGGACGGTCTCGGCGACCGTGGCGAGGGTGGCGTCGACCCGGCGCTGCGCGGCCGTCGTGCCCTCCTGCACCAGGGCGACCGGGGTCTTCGGGGACTTGCCGTGCGCGACGAGCGTCTCGGCGATCTTCCCGATCTTGTCGACGCCCATCAGGATCACCAGGGTGCCGGTGAGCTTGGCCAGCGAGGGCCAGTCGACCAGCGAACGCGCGTCGTCGGGGGCGACATGGCCGCTGACGACCGTGAACTCATGGGCGACGCCCCGGTGGGTGACCGGGATGCCGGCCGCGCCCGGCACCGAGATGGAGCTGGAGATGCCCGGGACGACGGTGCAGGGGATGCCGGCCTCGGCGAGCGCCTGGACCTCCTCCATCCCGCGCCCGAAGACGAAGGGGTCGCCGCCCTTGAGCCGTACCACCGACTTGCCCTGCTTGGCGTGCTCGATCAGCGCGTTGTTGATGGCCTCCTGGGCCATGTAGCGGCCGTACGGGATCTTCGCCGCGTCGATCACCTCGACATGCGGCGGGAGTTCGGCGAGCAGGTCGCGGGGGCCGAGCCGGTCGGCGATGACGACGTCCGCCTCGGCGAGCAGCCGGCGGCCGCGGACCGTGATCAGGTCGGGGTCGCCGGGGCCGCCGCCGACCAGCGCGACGCCCGGGGCGCGGGTGCGGTGGTGGGGGGCGACCAGGGTGCCGTCGCGCAGGCCCTCGACGACCGCGTCGCGGATGGCGGCGGTGTGCCGGGGGTCGCGGCCGCGGGCGTCCGTGGTGAGGACGGCGACGGTGACGCCCTCGCTGGTGCCGGTGGCGGGGGTCCAGGCGGTGGCCAGGTCGGCGTCGTCGGAGCGGACGCACCAGACGCGGTGCCGCTCGGCCTCGGCGGAGGCGGCGGCGTTGGCGTCGGGGTCGCTGGTGGCGATGAGCGCGTACCAGGCGTCGGCGAGGTCGCCGTCCGCGTAGCGCCGCCGGTGCCAGATGAGCTCGCCCGTGTCCGCCATCGCCTCGACGGAGGGGGTCGCCTCCGGAGAGACGAGGACGATGTCCGCACCGGCCGCGATCAGGGCGGGCAGCCGGCGCTGGGCGACCTGCCCGGCGCCGAGGACGACCACGCGGCGGCCGGAGAGGCGCAGACCTACGGGGTAGGCGGGGTGTTCGGCCATGGCTCCTCCGGGGGCGTTGTGGTGGCCCTGACGTGCGGATTTTACGGTGACGGAGGGCGGTGGCGGGACGGGTGTCCGGGGGTTGGGCAGGGGCGGCCGGGCGCAGGGGGCGGATACCGGTCCCGGCGGGGCGGCGGGACCGGTTCGGACCCGGCGGGGCGGGGCGGCGACCCGCGCCACCCTGCCGAGGCCCTCCCCTCCCGCCGCGTGCCTACTTCTCCGTGACGCCCGCCGAGTCGAACGTCGCCACCTCGTGCATCGCTCTCGCCGCGCTCTGCACCAGCGGCAGGGCGAGCAGGGCGCCGGTGCCCTCGCCGAGGCGCAGGTCGAGGTCGACCAAGGGGCGCAGGCCCAGCTTGTTGAGGGCCGCGACATGGCCCGGCTCGGCGCTGCGGTGCCCGGCGATGCAGGCCGCGAGGACCTCGGGCGCGATGGCGCGGGCCACCAGGGCCGCGGCACCGGCGCTCACGCCGTCCAGGATGACCGGGGTGCGCAGGGACGCGCCGCCGAGCAGCAGGCCGACCATCGCCGCGTGCTCGAAGCCGCCAAGGGCCGCGAGGACGCCGATGGGGTCGGACGGGTCCGGCTGGTGGAGGTCCAGGGCGCGGCGGACCACCTCGGTCTTGCGGGCCAGCGTCTCGTCGTTGATGCCGGTGCCGCGGCCGGTGACCTCGGCCGGGTCGGTGCCGGTGAAGACGGAGATCAGCGCGGCGGACGCGGTGGTGTTGGCGATGCCCATCTCGCCGGTGAGCAGCGCCTTGTTGCCGGCCGCGACCAGATCGCGGGCGGTCTCGATGCCGACCTCGATGGCGGCCTTGGCCTCCTCGCGGCTCATCGCGGGCCCCGCGGTCATGTCGGAGGTGCCGCCGCGGATCTTGCGGGGCAGCAGTCCGGGGGTGGCGGGCAGGTCGGTGGCGACGCCGACGTCCACGACGCACACCTCGGCGCCGACCTGGGCGGCGAAGGCGTTGCAGACCGCGCCCCCGCCCAGGAAGTTGGCCACCATCTGGCCGGTGACCTCCTGGGGCCAGGGGGTGACGCCCTGGGCGTGCACACCGTGGTCGCCCGCGAAGATGGCGACGGCCGCGGGCTCCGGGATGGGCGGGGGGCACTGCCGGGACAGGCCCGACAGCTGCGCGGAGATGATCTCCAGCATGCCGAGCGCGCCGGCCGGCTTGGTCATGCGCTTCTGTCGCTCCCAGGCCTCACCGAGGGCCTTGGCGTCGAGCGGGCGGATCTGGGCGACGGTCTCGGCAAGCAGGTCGTGGGGTTCCTCTCCGGGCAGGGCGCGGCGGCCGTACGTCTCTTCGTGCACCACCCAGGACAGGGGGCGTCGCTTGGACCAGCCGGCCTGCATCAGCTCGGGCTCGTCCGGGAATTCGTCGACGTACCCGACGCACAGGTAGGCGATGACCTCCAGGTGCTCGGGCAGGCCGAGGGCACGCACCATCTCGCGCTCGTCGAAGAAGCTGACCCAGCCTACGCCCAACCCCTCGGCGCGGGCGGCGAGCCAGAGGTTCTCGACGGCGAGCGCGGCGGAGTACGGCGCCATCTGGGGCTGGGTGTACCGGCCCAGGGTGTGCCGGCCGCCGCGGGTGGGGTCGGCGGTGACGACGATGTTCACCGGGGTGTCGAGGATGGCCTCGATCTTCAGTTCCTTGAACTGCTTCGCCCGGCCCTTGGGCAGCGACTTCGCGTACGCCTCGCGCTGGCGCATGGCCAGTTCGTGCATGGTGTTGCGGGTGTCGGCGGACCGGATGACGACGAAGTCCCAGGGCTGCGAGTGGCCGACGGAGGGCGCGGTGTGCGCGGCCTCCAGGACGCGGAGCAGCACTTCGTGCGGGATGGGGTCGCTACGGAAGCCGTTGCGGATGTCGCGGCGCTCGCGCATCACCTTGAGCACGGCCTCGCGCTCGGCGTCGTCGTAGCCGGGGGCGGCGGGCCCGGTGGGCGCGGGTGCCTCCTCGGCCGGGGTCTCCCCCTGCTCGGCGACGGGCTCCGGGGCCTCGGCGTGCGGCAGGGTCTCCGCGGGCGGCAGGACCTCGGCCTCCCGGGGCGCGGGCACGGTGGCCCCGGACGCGGGTCCCTGGGCGGGCAGGACGAGGGGGTGCGGCGGGGTCGGCGCGAGATGCGGCGCGCTCGGCACCTGCCCCTCCACCGGCACGAACTCCCCGAGCGGCGGCTCGGGAGCCGGCTCCGGGAGAGCTCCGGGCAACTGCTCGGCGGGAGCGGGCTGTACGGGGGCGTCCGTCGGCACGAGACCCTCCGTCGGCACGGGGCTCTGCTGGGCCGGGTCCTCGGCGGGCATCTCGACCGGGGCGGGCATCGGGGCTTCGACGGGTGCCGGTACGGCCTGCGGCTGCTCGGGAGCGGCCGGGGCGACGGGTGCCGGTTCGGCGACGGCGTGCGGCTGCGCGGCCTCGGCCGCCACGGTGACCACGTCTGCCTGCGGGTCCGCGGCTACGGCGGCGACGGGCGCCGGGGTGACGTCCGTGGGCTGCTGGGGCGCGGGTACGGCGGGGTCGCCGGCCGGAACGGGCTCGGCGACGGGAGCCGCCTGGGCCACCGGCTGCGCCTGCTCCTGCGCCTCCGACTGGGGCTCCGGCTGCTGCGGGACGCCGGGCACGGCCGGGGCTTCCTGGACGACGGGCTCCACCGGCTGCGGGGCCTGGACCTGCTGGGCGTCCGGAGCGGCGGCCACCTCGACGGCCTCGACCGGCTGGGCCTGCTCGACCGGGACGGCCACGGGCTCGACGGGCTGCGCGGACTGAGCCGCCTCGGCGGCGACGGGCTCGACCGGCTGGAGCACCTGGACGGGCTCGACGGCGACCGCTTCGACGGCGACGGGCTCGACCGGCTCGATGACCTGCACGGCCTCGACGGCCTCAGCCGTGACCGGCTCGGCCTGCTCGGCGGCCTCGACGCCAGGAGCCACGGCTCCGGGAACCTGCTGGACCGCCTCGACCGGCTCGGTCACCTGGACGGGCTCGACGGCGACCGACTCGACGGCAACCGGCTGGACGGCCTCGGCGACCGGCGCGGCGGCACCGGGAACCTGGGCCTCGGCCTGCACGGGCGCGGCGGCCTGCGGCGCACCCTCCGCGGGAGCCGCCGCCTCGACGGCCTGGGCCTCCTGGACCTGCTGCGCGGGAACGGCCGCTTCCGCGACCTCGACCACCGGGGCGTCCGGCACCGGCACGCTCTCCGCGCCCTCGGCCACCACCTGCTGGGAAACCTCGGGTCCCTGCGGAACCTGCGGCGCCGGCACGCCGTCCTGACTGTCGACGGGCCGCGGACCGTCGTGGTCCTGTACGACCTGCTCGGGGGCGGGCACGGCGGTCACCTGCGCGGCGACCTCACCGGCGGCCTCCGGCGTCCCGACGAGCGCCGGGTCAACCGTTTCGGCGACCGGCGCCTGCGGCGCTTCCGCGGCGACCGGCTCGGCCTCCGCACCCGGCACCCCGGGAACGGCGACGACCGCGTCCGGCGCCACGCCCGGCGCCTCGGCATCGGCGGCCGCGTCGGCGACCTGCTCCGGCGCCTCGACGGGGACCGGCACGGCCTCCACGGCGGCCACCGGCACACCGATCACCTGGACGGCGACCTGTCCGGTCTCCGCCACGCCCGGCGCCTGGGCGGCGTCCGGGGCGGTCTCCGCCTCGCCCGGTACCTGGCCGATGACCGGCGCGGCCACGGCCGTACCCGCCGGAGCCGCGCCCCAGGGGGCCGCGCTCTGCGGGCCCATCTCCCGGAGGGGCTGGGCGTCGAGGTACTCGGGACCGCGGTCGGCGAGGGAGCGGACCGGTCCCGCGGAGGCGTCGGGGATGAGCGGGCCGAGGTGCAGCGGGCGGCGCGGCGCCGAGGTCTCCTGCGCGGACGGGAGGCGGACGCCGCCCAGGTCCACGGAGCCCGTGTCGTGGCCGGAGGCCTCGTGCAGGGTCTCGACCACCGGCTCCGGAGCGGGCGGCGGCACTTCGTTGCCCCATGCGCCCTGGGCGCCCGGCAGCAGCAGGTCTTCGTCCTCGGCGGGGGCCTCGGAGAGGTAGGTGTACGCGCCGTGCGCGGTGACGCCCGGCTGCTCCACCATGCCTGCGCTCTCCGGCTGTCCCTCGCTCGGGACCTGGCCGGTGTCGGTCATGCGTACCCCTCGCCCCATCGGTTAGTGCTTCTACGACCAGCTCACCCGGAACGGCACACCGACCGCCCCATAGTGAAGAACGAGCGTCCGTGCCCAGCGGCACGAACGACCCGCCGGAAAAGGCGACAAAGCCATTCAGTGGCATTGTCCCGGTCGTTGCGCCGTCGCGACAGCATGATCCGCGACAGGCCGCTGTGGACTACGCCACGTTGCGCGTCCACGGGTTCGCCGTACCACCCCGACCCAAAACGGGCGTGCGTTCCGGACATTGGCGAACGAAGTTCCGGGCCACCGGTGCGGTACAACGATCGGCCAGCCTACCGCGCGCGGTACGACTACCGGATCACGGGGCGATCGGACAGTACGCCGCTGAGCAGGAACGCGACGTTCCGTTCGGTCTCCCGCCAGGCCCGGGTGTCGAGTTCGACGGACTGGAGCAGGGCGCACTCGACGCGGTATCCGTGCTCGGTCAGGTCGCGGCCGACGAGTTCGGCCGCATCGCGGGTCGCGGCGTGGGCGACGATGCGCTGCGGGCGCCGGTCGGCGACCGCCGAGACCACGGCCGCTCCCCCGCCGCCGACCCGGACCACATCGGGTTCGGGCAGGTCCTCCAGGACGTGCGGGGCGCTGCCGTGCACCACCTGGAGCTGGACTCCGTAGCGGCGGGAGGCGGCGTCGGTGCGGGCGCAGGCGGCCGGGTCGCGGTCGACGGCGATGACGGCGGCGCCGGCGCGCGCCGCCTCGACGGCGAACGCGCCGGAGCCGCAGCCGATGTCCCAGACGAGGTCGCCGACCCGGGGCCCGAGGCGGCTGAGTTGGGCGGCGCGCAGCAGCTCGGTCTCGCCCTCGCCGAGCGCGGTGCCGTCGCCGTACGCCTCGTCGGGCTGGACCCAGCCGCGCGGGCCGGCGCCCGGGTCGCGGCCGGCGATCCAGCCGCCGTCCTCGGCCGCGCTCACCGGGCCGCCGATGACGATGACGACGTTGGGGTCGCGCCAGGTGTGGTCGGGGGCTTTGTCGGAGGTGACGACGGAGACCTGTTCGCGTTCGGTGCCCAGTTCCTCGCAGATGACGAAGGTGCGGTGGACACCCGCGAGGAGCAGGCCGAGTTCGGCGGGGCCCGCGCCCGGTGAGGTGAGGACGGCCACCTTGGCGTGGGCGCGGCAGACGTTCACGGCCCGGCGCAGGGTGCGCGGGTGGGCGACGACGACCTGGGCGTCGTCCCAGGGCATCCCGGCGCGGGCGAAGGCGGCGGCGACGGAGGAGACGCCGGGGACGACCTCCACCTCCAGGCCGAACTCCGGTGCGCGCAAGGTGCGTACGACACCGAAGAAGCCGGGGTCGCCGTCGGCGAGCACGACCGCGGTGCCGCGGTGGCCGGCGATACGGCGGGCGGCGAGCGCGACGCTGCCGAGGCGGATGCGTTCGGCGAAGGGCGGGACCTCGGGCAGTGCCAGATGGTGGGCCGCGCCCGCCACGAGGGTGGCGGCGCCGAGCGCGGAGCGTGCCGCCTCGGTCAGCGGCGAGCCGTCCCAGCCGATCACCGTGACCCGGTCGGCCATCGTCGTCCATCTCCAGGTTTTCGCAGGTCGTCAGGGGTACAGGGCCCGTGGGCGGGCTCCGTGAGGGTACCCGGTCGGGCGGCCGTCGGAAATCAGTTCCAGTCGGCGTACGACGTGAAGCCGCTGGTGTCGGCGAGCTGCTCGTCGGCGCCCTCCAGGTCCTCCGGCAGCAGGCTCCACACGATGAAGTCGGTGCGCAGATCGGCCCAGCCGCCGTCCTCGGTGCGTACATGGACTATGCACGCGTTGCGCAGCACGCCCTCGCTGATGCAGCCGATCTTCTGGGCGACCTGCTGGGAGGCGGTGTTGTCGGCGGCGGTGCGCAGTTCGATGCGCTCGAAGCGCTGGTCGCCGAAGAGCCAGCGGGCGGTGGCGAGCGCGGCCTCGGAGGCGTAGCCCTCGCCGCGGGCCCAGGGGGCGACGATGTACGACAGCTCGGTGCCGCGGATGCGCCAGTCGGTGCGGGTCAGCCGGACGATGCCGACCAGACGCTGGGTGAGGAACTCCGTGACGGCGAGGTCGAGTCCGCGGCCCGCGGCGCGTTCGGCGGGCGCGTGCTGGGTGATCCAGTGGCGGGCGCCGGCCTCGGTGAACGGCTGGGGCACCTCGGTCCAGGCGGCGACCTGCTCGTCGTTCATCATCTCGGCCAGTGCGGGTACGTCGTCCTCGTCGAGGGGGCGCAGCACCAACCGCTCCGTGCTGATGGAGATGTTGGGGAAGGTGCTTGTCATGCGCCGCTCCGTAACCTTCGGAAGTACCTGCTGAACTGCCCAGCATGCAGCATGAAACCACTGAACCGCACGACGGGGTCCACTCCCGGTGAGGGAGCGGACCCCGTGCGTCGCGATGCCGTGCGCTGCCGGTGGCCGGATCAGAAGGACGGGATGACCGAGCCCTGGTACTTGTCCTCGATGAACTTCTTGACCTCGGGCGAGGTGAGGAGCTTGGCGAGCTTCTTGACCCGGGGGTCGTTCTCGTTGCCCTTCTTCACCGCGAGGAAGTTGCCGTAGGGGTTGTTCTTCGCGGACTCCAGGATGAGGGCGTCCTTGGCGGGCTTGAGGCCCGCGGAGATGGCGTAGTTGCCGTTGACGACCGCCGCGTCCACGTCGTCCAGGGAGCGCGGGGTCTGGGCCGCCTCGACCTCCTTGAACTGGAGGTGCTTGGGGTTCTTGGCGATGTCCTCGGGGGTGGCGTCGTTGCCCGCGCCGGACTTGAGGGTGATGAGCCCGTTGTCGGCGAGCAGCTTGAGGGCGCGGCCCTCGTTGACGGCGTCGTTGGGGACGGCGACGGTCGCACCGCTCTTCAGCTCGTCCGCCTTCTTGACCTTGTGGGAGTACAGGCCGAGGGGCTCCAGGTGCACCGTGACGACGGGCACGATGTGGGTGCCGCGCTTCTTGTTGAAGTCGTCCAGGTACGGCTGGTTCTGGAAGTAGTTGGCGTCCACCGAGCCGTCCTCGGTCGCCGTGTTCGGCGTGATGTAGTCGGTGAACTCCTTGACCTGGAGGTCGAGCCCGGCCTTCTTCGCGAGGTTCTTCTCGACGAAGTTCAGGATCTCGGCGTGCGGGACCGGGCTGGCGGCGACGACCAGCGGGCCGCTGTAGTCATGGGAGGCGGAGGACTTGCCGGAGCCGCAGGCGGTCAGCCCGAAGGTGAGGGCTCCGGCGGCGAGGACGGCGGTGGTGAGCTTGGCGGTGTTACGCACGAAAAGTGCCTTTCCTTAAGGGTGGTGCGACCCCGTGTGGGTGACGGGGAGTCTCAGGGTGCCGTTAGGCGGCCTTGGTGACCTCTGCCGTGTCCGGCTTCTCGGTCTCCTCGGCCTTCAGCAGCCGCAGCTTGGGCGCGGGGCCCGAGCGGCCGCCGCGGTGGTGCAGGGCGCGGGCCGCGAAGTCGCCGGCGAACTGGATGAGGGAGATGACGACGGCGAGGATGCCGACGGTGATCCACATCAGCTCGGTCTCGAAGCGCTGGTAGCCGTAGCGGACGGCGAGGTCGCCGAGGCCGCCGCCGCCGACAGTGCCGGCCATGGCGGAGTAGCCGATGAGGGCGATGACCGTGGTGGTGGTGCTGGCGATCAGGGAGGGCAGGGACTCGGGGACGAGCACCTTGCGGACGATGGTCCAGGTGTTGCCGCCCATGGACTGCACGGCCTCGACCAGCCCGCCGTCCACCTCGCGCACGGCCGTCTCGACCAGCCGGGCGAAGAAGGGGATGCCGCCGATGGCGAGCGGTACGACGGCGGCGGCGGTGCCGATCGTCGTCCCGGTGACCCAGCGGGTGAAGCTCATCAGGGCGACCATCAGGATGATGAACGGCAGCGAGCGGCCGACGTTCACGATCTGGCCGATCACCTTGTTCGCGACGACGTTCTGGAGCAGGCCCCCGCGGTCCGTGAGGACGAGGAGGAGGCCGAGCGGGAGGCCCACGACGATGGCGATCAGGGTGGACCAGAGCACCATGTCGAACGTCTGGGTACACGCGTCCGACAGCAGCGGCCGCATCTCGGACCAGGTCACTTGGCACCTTCCTTCACCAGTGCGGCCTCCTGGCCCACGACGTCGATCTGGAGCCCCTGCTCGCGCAGGAAGCCGATGGGCACCACGTTGTCCTCGTAGTGGCCGGGCAGCTCGATGCGCATCCGGCCGATCTGGAGCCCGCCGACGGTGTCGATGGCGGCGCCGAGGATCGAGATGTCGATGTTGTAGGTGCGCGACAGCTGGGAGATGACCGGCTGGGTCGCGGCCTCGCCGTGGAAGGTGACGTCGAGGACGGTGCGCTCGGCGCCGGTGCGCTCGCCGCTCACCGGGAACAGCGCGGCGGCCAGCTGCGAGCCGGGGGTCGCCAGCAGCTCGCTGACCGTGCCGGACTCCACGATCCGGCCCTTTTCCATCAGGGCGGCGGAGTCGCAGATCGACTTGACCACGTCCATCTCATGGGTGATGAGCAGGACGGTGAGGCCGAGCTGCCGGTTCAGGTCGCGCAGCAGCTGGAGGATGGCGCGGGTGGTCTCCGGGTCGAGGGCGCTGGTGGCCTCGTCGGAGAGCAGCACCTTGGGGTCGCCGGCCAGGGCGCGGGCGATGCCGACGCGCTGCTTCTGGCCGCCGGAGAGCTGGGCTGGGTAGGACTTGGCCTTGTCGGCGAGGCCGACCAGGTCCAGCAGCTCCAGCGCCTTGCGGGAACGTTCCTTCCCGGAGGTGCCGAGGATTTCCAGCGGCAGCTCGATGTTGTCCTGCACGGTCCGCGAGGACAGCAGGTTGAAGTGCTGGAAGACCATGCCGATCCGGCTGCGCGCCCGGCGCAGTTCCCGGCCCGCGCGTGGGCCGCGGCCGGCCAGGGCGGTGAGGTCCTGCCCGGCCACGGTCACGGTGCCGGAGGTGGGGCGCTCCAGCAGGTTGACGCAGCGGATGAGCGAGGACTTGCCGGCGCCGGACTGGCCGATGACGCCGTAGACCTCGCCCTCGCGGACGTGGAGATCGACGCCGTCGAGGGCGGTGACATCGCGGCCGCGGGAGCGGTAGACCTTGGTCAGGCCCGATGTGGTGATCACAGGATTTCCGTCACTGTCGAGTGCGCGGGCGCGGGTGTGCCCGGGCACGGGTGCGTTGCGTGCGTTCGTGGGGTACGCGGCACGGTTCTCGGGTGGCGGTGCAGTGGAGAGAACGTGGTGTGCGCGGTACGGCCCTCGGGTCCCGCTCGCCCGGGTGGGGGCGCGGGACGGGCCGCGGCTCTCGCTTCGGGGCGCGAGGCTCAGATGGTGCGGGGGCCCTCTAGAAGGCGCACATTCGACACGGACACAGACAAACAGCACCGGGCGTCATGGTCGCCTCGGTCGCAGGGATGCGGCTGTTCGTCGTGGTCATGCGGCCCAGTAAAGCAGAAGCCCGCCGGGGAGCGGTGGCCGCCGTCCGCATAGTGGACAGCGGCGGACACCTCGGGGCGGGCTCAGTCGCGGACGGAGATCTCCACTCCCCCGTCGGTGACCAGTGCGCGCAAGGCCGCCAGGTCGTCCACGACGAGGTCGGCGTCGAGCTCCTCGGCCCGGTGGGTTGTGGCCAACGCCACGGTCCGCATGCCGGCCGCGCGGGCCGCGCGCAGTCCCGCGGGGGCGTCCTCGAAGACCACGCAGTCGGCGGGCTCCGCGCCGAGCTGCCGGGCGGCCAGTAGATAGGGCTCCGGGTCGGGCTTGCCCCGGCTCACGTCATCGGCGCTGACCAGGCACTTCGGGGTGACGCCCACGGCCGTTAGGCGGGCCTCGGCGAGCCGGCGGGTGGCGGAGGTGACCACGGCCCAGCGGTCGGCGGGCAGTGCGTCCAGGAACTCCCGGGTGCCGGGCAGCAGCCGTACGCCGGACACGTCCGCCACCTCCAGCTGCTCGACCCGGGCGACGGCCTGGGGCACCACATCGTCGGGCAGCAGGTCGGCGATGATCTCGGCCGCGGTACGGCCGTGCAGCTCCACCTGTCCGAACCGCTCGGCCGTCACGCCGCACTCCTGGGCCCAGAGCGTCCAGCAGCGCACGACGGAGTCGTAGGAGGAGACCAGGGTGCCGTCGTTGTCGAACAGGAGAGCGTGCGCGTGGATCGTCATGGCCTCGACCCTACGGCGTACGGCGGGGTCGGCGGCGTTGGCCCGATTCCGCCGTAATAAGGTCGACCGCATGCTCACTGTCCTGACGCTGGTGACCGGGGTCGCCGCGCTGCTGCTCGCCGCGTGGTGCGGCTGGGCCGCCTATCGTGACCAGCCGACGAAGGACTGGCACTTCATCGGTATGGCCGTGGTGTCGCTGCTGGGCGTGATCCAGCTGGTGATCGGGATCGTGCAGCTGGCCCGGGGCGAGAAGCCGGAGCAGGGGACCGCGATCTTCGTGGCGTATCTGCTGGGCGCGTTCGCGTGTGTGCCGGCCGCGGGCTTCATGTCGCTGGCCGAGCGGACCCGGTGGGGTTCGGTGACGGCCGCGGCGGGCGGCGTGGTGCTGGCCGTGCTTCAGGTCCGGCTCTTTGACATCTGGGGAGGCTGAGGATGACGACGGTCGAGGAGAAGCCGGCCCGGTTGATCAGCGGGCCGGGAATGCTGCTCGTGTGGTTCTACGGCGTGATGGTCGTCGGCGCGGTGTCGCGTTCCGTCTACCAGATCGCGACGGACTTCGGACGGGCGCCGCTCGCGTACGCGCTGTCCGCGGTCGCCGGGCTGATCTACGCGTTCATCACCTACACCTTGGTGCGGGGCGGGGACGTGGCCCGGCGGGCGGCGCTGCTGTGCTGCGGGGTCGAGTTGGCGGGTGTGCTGCTCGTCGGCACATGGACGGTGGTCGATCCCTCGGCGTTCCCCGACTCCACGGTGTGGTCCGACTACGGGATGGGCTACGTGTTCATTCCCGTGCTGCTGCCCGTCTCCGCGATGTACTGGCTGCGGAAGGCGCGGTCGCAGGGGGCCGGCTGAGCCACGTGGGCGGGCGCGCGGCCCTCACGCCGTAGCCACATAAGTGGCCGCCGGCTTCTCCAGCACGATCAGGTCCACCCCGTCCGTTCCCTTCGCCCTGCCCACCGGCTCGTAGCCGACGCGGCGGTAGAGGCGCAGGTTGCCCTCGCTGCGGTGGCCGGTCTGGAGGCGGAAGAGGGTGGCGCCGCGCGCCCCCGCCAGGTCGGCCTCGGCGGCGCGCAGCAGCCGGGCGCCGATGCCATGGCCCTGGAGGCGGGGGTGGACGCAGAGGCGGGCGATCGCGGCCGAGCCGTCCTCGGTGATCCTGCCGCGGACGGCGCCGATCACCTCGTCGCCGAGCCGGGCGACGAAGACGCAGTCGACGCCGATCTCGCGGCGGACGGCGTCGAGGGTCTCGACGAGCGGGTCGATGCGGTAATTGCCGTACAGCTGCGCCTCGCTCTGGAAGCACAGGTACTGGAGGCGGAAGATCTCCTCCGCGTCCTGTTCGGTCGCCACCGAGATGGTCACGCTCATGCCCATGTGCGCATGCCTCCCGCTCACCTGATCATCTGCTGTCCCCCCACACTCCTATCCCCGCGCTCGACGGGAAGCAACCTTCGTCGCGCGGGGACGCCCTGTGACATAGCCAACTCCCCGCGATCTCCCGGCGGACCTGGGCCTTCCGGGAGATCGCGGGGGCGGCGACACGGCGTCAGGTACGCGGGTCAGCCCAGGAAGTCGGCGCGGGCCAGGACGCCGGTGTCGGCGTTGTCGGTGAAGACGCCGTCGATGCCGGTCGCGAAGTACGCCTTGAAGGCGCCGAACGGATCGCCGTAGCCGTCGGCCGCGCCGCCCTTGCGGAACTCGGTGGGCAGGAAGGGGTTCTCGTTGCGCATGGTGTAGGGGTGCAGGATCAGGCCGACCCGGTGCGCGTCGGAGACCAGGGTGGAGGGCTCGGCGAGGGAGCCGTCCGCCTTCTTGGGGATGACGAGGTCCAGGGTGGGGCCGATTCCCTGGGCGTAACCGGCGATCTCCCGCAGGCCCTTGGGGGTGATCAGATCGGCGACCGTGCGCGGATCGCCCGCCGCCACGAAGTCGAAGGGGCGGCTGTCGGCCGTGGACAGCAGCACCACGAGCGGGTTGTCGACCAGCTGGTTCAGCCGCTGGATGCTGGTGGGCTCGAACGACTGGAGGATCACCGGGGAGTTGCGGGTGTCCTTGCCGTGCTTGCGCAGCAGCTTGGCCACCCGCTCCTCCAGGGCGAGGCCCAACTCGCGGAAGTAGGTGGGGTGCTTGGTCTCGGGGTAGATCCAGACCTGCTTGCCGCGCTTGCGGGTCTGCTCGTCCTGCCACTTCAGGACTTCCTCGAAGGTGGGGATCTCCCAGCGGCCGTTGTAGAGCTTGTTGTGCGGCCGGTTGTCCGGGATGCGCTCGATCGCGCGCAGCGTCTTCAGCTCGGCGAGGGTGAAGTCCTCGGTGAACCAGCCGGTGGTGGGGACGCCGTCGAGCACCTTGGTGGTCTTGCGGCCGGCGAACTCGGGGTGGTCCGCGACATCGGTGGTGCCACCGATCTCCGGTTCGTGCCGGCAGACCAGATGGCCGTCCTTGGTGGGGCACAGGTCGCCGGCCTCGACGATGTCGGCGCCGAGGTCGAGGGCCAGTTCGTAGGAGCCGAAGGTGTGCTCGGGGCGGTAGCCACTGGCGCCGCGGTGGCCGACGATGGTCGGCACCGGCAGGCCCTTGAGGCCGCGCGCGGTGCGCTTGGCCGCCGGGGCCTCGGCGGCCCGGGCGGTGCCGGACAGTCCGAGGACCGCGCCGCTCGCGCCCAGCATCGCGGCGCCGAGGAGCGCCCGCCGTCCCGTGACCTGCGTCTGTGGCTGCGTCTCGTTCGTACGTTCGGTTCCCATGGCGGCCTCCTGCCGTCTTCTGTCTTCTTCGCTCATCAGTCCGACGCTCATCAGTCCGGGAGATCGTAGGGGCGCGCATATGACAGAAGGGCGGCTTCGCGTCGAACTCGCGGGTGCCGGCGTATGGCCCGTGTGTGCGGGCAGGTGACGGGGTGTCGGGTACAGGGACGAGACGAGCGATGTCCGTCACATCGGCACAAGGGCGTTACACGCCGTCCGTGGCACGTCACCGCAGGTAAACCCATGTCAACACTTCGTAAGACCTCGGTGAACCGCTCGTCCCCGATGTGCGTTCGCGGCGAAGCCGCGAGTAATGTCCTCACCTGCACAGACCCACTTCGCACAGATTCATACCGCCCCCTGACATCGGAGGACCCGTTGTCCCGCTTCCGCCTCATCAAGGCAGTGCTCGGACCGATCATGCGCCTGATGTTCCGCCCACAGGTGGAGGGCATGGAGAACATCCCGGGGGACGGGCCGGTGATTCTGGCCGGAAATCACCTCACCTTCATCGACTCGATCGTGCTCCCGGTCGTCACGAAGCGTCAGGTGCTCTTCATCGGCAAGGACGAGTACGTCACCGGCAAGGGCTTCAAGGGCCGGCTGATGGCGTGGTTCTTCACCGGGGTCGGCATGATCCCGGTGGACCGGGACGGCGCGAACGGCGGAGTGGCGGCGCTGATGACGGGGCGCCGGGTCCTGGAGGAGGGCAAGGTCTTCGGGATCTACCCGGAGGGCACCCGCTCCCCCGACGGCCGCCTGTACCGGGGGCGTACGGGCATCGCCCGGCTGACCCTGATGACCGGCGCGCCGGTGGTGCCGTTCGCCATGATCGGCACCGACAAGCTCCAGCCCGGCGGCAACGGCATGCCGCGACCCGGCAAGGTCACCGTCCGGTTCGGCCCGGCGATGGAGTTCTCCCGCTACGAGGGCATGGACCGCGACCGCTATGTGCTGCGCGCCGTCACCGACTCCGTGATGGCCGAGGTCATGCGGCTGTCCGGGCAGGAGTACGTCGACATGTACGCCACCAAGGCGAAGGCCGCCTGAGTCCGGCGCAGCAGATGGTCGCGGGCCGTTCCGGTTGTACCGGGGCGGCCCGCGTTCGTCCGTCTGCCGGTGTGAATCTGCCCTGAGGCAGGGTCATTCGGCCTACGCCCCCGAGCGCATGATCCACAGAACATGTCTTATTCAGACATGGATACACCTTCGCGGCGAACCCTCCTCCGTGTCCCGATCGCAGCCGTCGGCGCGGGTTTCCTGGCGTCCTGCGGCTCCGGTTCGGGGCCCGAGGCCCGCTCCGGTCCGCACCACCCGGACACCGGTCCCCTCGGGGCGGGCATCGAGGGGAACTTCGTACCGGCGGGGCCCAAGGGGTACGTCAACCCCTCGGACCCGGAGGTGCTCGCCGCCGAGCGCAAACGCGGGGCGGGGCGCGTGCGCACGTACCGGTTCACCGCCGCGGAGACCAAGCTCGACCTGGGCGGGCGCTCGGTGCGCACCTGGGCGTACAACGACACGGTGCCGGGGCCGCTGGTCCGGGTGACCGCGGGCGATGTCCTCGATCTGACGCTCGCCAACCGGCTGCCGACCACCACCACCCTGCACTCCCACGGGGTGCGGCTGCGCTGCGACATGGACGGCGTCCCTGATCTGACGCAGCGGCCGATCCCGGCCGGCACGGACTTCCGCTACCGGTTCACCGTGAAGCACCCCGGCACGTATCTGCTCCACTCCCACGTCGGGATGCAGCCGGACCGCGCGCTGTACGCGCCGCTGGTCGTGGACGATCCCAAGGAGACGCTCGCCTACGACAAGGAGTGGGTCGTCGTCCTGGACGACTGGCTCGACGGCGTGGACGGCTCCACCCCCGACAGCGTGCTCGAACAACTCAAGCCGGGCGGCTCCGGGATGGCCGGCATGGGCATGGGTCCGGAGCACCCGCACGCGAGCGGAAGCCCCGCCCCGAGCCCGAGCGGATCGGCCAGGGCGAAGCGGGCGCCGTCCGCGAAGGCCGGGGGCGGCCCCGACCGGGTGCTGCACGACTCCCACAGCCGCATGCTGGACGGCGACGGCGGCAGCGTCGACTACCCGTACTACCTCGCCAACGGGCGCCTGCCGCACCACCCCCAGGAGTTCCGCTGCCGTCCCGGCGACCGCATCCGGGTGCGCTTCGTAAACGCGGGCTCTGAGACGGCCTTCCGGGTCTCGCTCGGCGGCCACGCCATGACGGTCACCCACACCGACGGCTACCCGGTGCGGCACAAGGAGACCGACGCGCTGCTCATCGGGATGTCCGAACGGTACGACGTGCTGGTGACCGCCAAGGACGGCTGCTTCCCGCTGGTCGCGCTGGCCGAGGGCAAGAAGGGCAACGCGCTCGCCGTCCTGCGCACCGACAAGGGGAAGAACCTTCCGGCGCCGGATGTCCGCCCCGATGAACTGGACGGCGAGTGCGTGCCCGCGCGGCGGCTGAGGCCGGCCGACTCGGTGGCGCTGCCCGAGCGGCACCCCGACCGCCAGCTGCGCATCAAGATCACCGGCAGTATGCAGAAGTTCGACTGGGGCTTCGACCACAAGCCGTACGACGTCCGCCAGCGGCACGAGATCCACGCCGGCGAGCGGGTGCGGCTGACCCTCATCAACGCGACGGACATGTGGCACCCCATGCATCTGCACGGGCACACCTTCGCGATGACGGGCCTGGACGCGGTGGGCGCGCGCAAGGACACGGCCCTGGTGCTGCCGCACCGCAAGCTGGTGGTGGAGTTCGACGCGGACAACCCCGGGCTGTGGATGGTGCACTGCCACAACCAGTACCACTCGGAGAGCGGGATGATGACGGTGCTCGGCTACAAGCGGTGAGGGGCCGCCGGGTGCGGCACGCTCACCCGGCGTTCTCCAGCCGCTGCCCCTTCAGCAGGAACCACGCCGCGGCCGCCGTGCCCAGCAGGACCGCCGCGCCCGCCCCGGAGGCCAGGTGGAGCCCGTGGACGAAGGCGTCGCGGGCCGCGTCCAGGAGGGACTCGGCGGTCTGCGGGGGCAGGTGGGCCGATGCCTGGACGGCGGCGCCCAGTGAGTCATGGGCGCCCGGCGGGGTGCCGGCCGGGCCGTGGAAGCCGCTGTAGACGGCGGTCACGATGGAGCCGAGGAGGGCGATGCCCAGGGCGGCGCCCAGTTCGTAGGCCGTCTCGGAGACCGCGGAGGCGGCACCCGCCTGCTCCTTGGGGACGCTGGAGAGGATGACGTCGGCGGTGACCGTGAAGGACAGGCCCGCGCCGACGCCCACCACCAGCAGGGCGGCGCCGAGCACCGGATAGCCCGTGCTCTGGCCGAGGCAGGTCAGCGCGGCCAGGGACAGGCCGACCGCGGCGAGGCCGGCCGAGACCACCGAGCGGACCGAGAAGCGCCGGGCGGCGCTGCCCGCGGCCAGTCCGGCCACCACCGCGCCCACGGCGGCGGGCAGTTCGGCCAGACCCGCCTCGAACGGGCGCCTGCCCTGGACGAGTTGGAGGTACTGGGAGAGGAAGAAGACCAGGCCGGACATGCCGAGCACGGTCAGCAGGTCGGCGAGGACCGCGCCGCTGAAGCCGCGGTGCCGGAACAGCCGCATGTCCAGCAGCGGGGCCGGCATGGTCAGCTGGCGGCGTACGAAGCCGTACAGCGCGCCCGCGCCCAGCAGGCCCGCGGCGAGCGTGGGCCAGGAGAAGCCGTGGGTGGCCGCCTCCTTGACGGCGTAGACCACACCGATCATGCCCATGAGCGACAGCAGCACACTGGCCAGGTCCCAGGGGCCCGGGTCGGGGTTGCGGGACTCGGGCAGGGTGCGGATGCCGACCAGCACGAGGACCGCCATCACCGGCAGGTTGATCAGGAAGACCGAGCCCCACCAGAAGTGCCCCAGCAGGAAGCCGCCGACGATGGGACCGACCGCCGTACCGGCCGAGGCGGTCGCGCCCCAGATGCCGACGGCGAGGCTGCGCTCGCGCGGGTCGTGGAAGAGATTGCGGATCAGGGCGAGGGTGGCCGGCATCAGGGTCGCGCCCGCGACACCGAGCAGCGCCCGCGCCAGGATCATCAACTCCGGTGTCGTGGCATAGGCGTTGAGCACGGATATCGCGCCGAACGCGGTGGCGCCGCAGAGCAGGATCCGCTTGCGGCCGATGCGGTCGCCGAGGCTGCCCATGGAGACCAGCAGGCCGGCGATGACGAAGGAGTAGACGTCACCGATCCACAGCAGCTGGGTGCCGGAGGGATGCAGGTCCTCGCTGATGTAGGGGGTCGCCAGGCCGAGCACGGTGGCGTCGACGGCCACCAGCAGCACGGCCAGGACGAGGACGCAGAGCGCGAGCCAGCGGCCCGGACGCGCCGTGGGCTGCGCCGCCTTGGCCGGCTGCACTGTGCTGGTCATGATTCCTCTCTCCGTAGAGCGCCGCCGAGCAGGAGTTCGGCGACCATGGTCGGGAAGTCGCGGGCGGCCACCCGGCCGTCCATGGTGGCCCAGGCGCAGGAGGCGGTCAGGCCGTACAGGGCCTCGGTGAGCCAGACGGGCGTCAGGTCGATACGGAACTCGCCGTCCTGCTGTCCGCGCTGGAACAGGGCGCCGATCCGGCTGTCGAGCCGCTGCCAGCCGTCGTTCTGCCGCTCGCCCTCCCACAGCTGGCTCTCGCCGTACAGGAAGGCGAGCAGTCCCGCGGCCGGCTGCATCTCGCGGACCAGCCGGCGTACGCCGTCGGTCGCGGTGCCCTCCTCGGGGTGGGCCCGGTCCAGCGCCGCCTCGCACTCGGCGATGCCGAGCGCCTCCAGCGCCCGTACCAGCGCGTCGCGGCCGGCGAAGTGCCGGTGCAGCGTCGCCCGGCTGATCCCGGCGGCCTTGGCGACCTCGTCCATGGTCGCGGTGGATTTGCGGGTCAGCAGGGCGGCGGCGCTGCGCAGTACATGGTCACGGTCCAGGGCCATGAGACAAGAGTAACCCATGTGAGACATGAATGTCTCACCACGGGCGCGCGTGACTCATCGCCGCTGGTCAGCGAGGGGCCAGCGGGAGTCGTGGATCAGCGGGTGACCTTGATCAGCGAGGCTCTTCGATCAGTGCCAGGGCAGCTGTCCGCGCCGCTCCCAGTACACGCGCGGCTCCTCCGTGAGCGTGGCGAGGCGGGTCATCCGGTCAGCGTCCAGGTCGACGGCAGGCGCGTGCAGGTTGGAGGAGAGCTGGGTGAGGGTCGCGGCGCCGGAGAGGACGACGCCCACCCAGGGCCGGCGCAGGATCCAGGCGAGGGCGACGGCGTCGGGGCCGAGCCCCTCCTCGGCGGCGATCGACTTCAGTGCCTCGGGGGCGTTCGGGTCGGCGAGCCGGCCGTTGGCCATGCCCTCCTTGACGATCACGGTCAGCCCGGCGTCATGGGCCTCGGCGAGTGCGGACTCGGCCGAGTGCTCCAGGATGTTGAACGTCGACTGGACGGTACGGAAGAGGGGCTCGCCGTCGACCGTCACCGCGAGGGCGGCGCGGACGGTGTCCGCCTGCCGGGGCCCGCTGGTGGAGAAGCCGATGGTCAGTCCCCCGGCGGCGGCCTCCGCGAGCCGCGCGTGGAGTTCCTTGTCGGTGAGGGCGGGGCTGTCCGGGGTGAGCGAGTGGATCTGGTAGAGGTCGAGCCGGTCGCCGAGCAGGGCGTCGGACTCGGCGCGCTGCCGCTCGTACGTCGCCAGGGTGTGGTCCTTGACCTCGTGCCGCTCGGCGTCGGTGGACCAGTCGGCGGTGTAGGTGTAGCCCCACTTGCTGCCGATGACCACGTCGTCGATGCCCGGGTTGGCCGCCAGCCACTGGGCGAGGAACTCTTCCGAACGGCCGTAGGAGCGGGCCACGTCGAAGTAGCGGACGCCCTGCGCGTAGGCGGCGTCGAGGAGTTCATGGCTACGGGCGCGCAGGGCGTCGACGCTGCGGTCCGCGCCGAGGTCGTCGTCCCGGCCGAGGTTGATGTAGCCGGGGCGACCGACGGCGGCGAGACCGAGTCCGATGTGGCAGGTCGGGGTGGTCGCGTGGGCGAGGCGGGCGAAGGGCATCGCGGGCTCCGGTTCGGTCGGTTCCGGTTCGGTTCCGGTTCACGACCAACGTAACCCGCGAGGGGCTTCGTCCAGGGGCGTGGCTCGTGCGGTGGGTGCGCGAGTGTGTCCGGGTTGCTCGCGCCCACGCGGCGGCAGCCGCTTATCGGCACAGCCCCGCGCCCCTTCGGGCGCCTGCCGTACGGCTACTTCTTGGCCGTCGCCCATTCGTGCTGCCGAGCCACGTCCTTCTTCACCTCGGCCAGTTGGACCGCCACCGCGCTCGGGGCGGTGCCGCCGCGGCCGTTGCGGGAGGCCAGGGCGCCGGGGACGTTCAGGACGGTGCGGACCTCGGGGGTGAGGTGGACGGAGATCTTGGCGAACTGCTCGTCCGTCAGCTCGTCCAGCTCCTTGCCCTCGGCCTCGGCGGCCTTGACGCACTCCCCCGCGACCTCGTGCGCCACCCGGAAGGGGACGCCCTGGCGGACCAGCCACTCGGCGATGTCGGTGGCGAGGGAGAAGCCGGCCGGGGCCAGCTCCTCCATGCGCTCGCGGTGCACGGTGAGGGTGGCCATCATGCCGGTGAAGGCGGGCAGCAGGATCTCCAGCTGGTCGCAGGAGTCGAACACCGGCTCCTTGTCCTCCTGGAGATCGCGGTTGTAGGCGAGGGGCAGCGCCTTGAGCGTGGCCAGCAGACCGGTCAGATTGCCGATCAGACGGCCGGACTTGCCCCGGGCCAGCTCCGCGATGTCCGGGTTCTTCTTCTGCGGCATGATCGAGGAGCCGGTGGAGAACGCGTCATGGAGGGTGACGAAGGAGAACTCCTTCGTGTTCCAGATGATGATCTCCTCGGCGATCCGGGAGAGGTTCACGCCGATCATCGCGGTGATGAAGGCGAACTCCGCGACGAAGTCCCGGGAGGCCGTGCCGTCGATGGAGTTGGCCGCGCTGCCGTGCTCGAACCCGAGGTCCGCGGCCACCGCCTCCGGGTCAAGGCCGAGCGAGGAACCGGCGAGGGCGCCGGAGCCGTACGGCGACACCGCGGTGCGCTCGTCCCACTGGCGCAGCCGCTCCGCGTCCCGGGACAGGGACTGGACATGGGCGAGCACATGGTGGGCGAAGAGCACCGGCTGGGCGTGCTGGAGATGGGTGCGGCCGGGCATCGCCACATCCGGGTGGGCCTCGGCCAGGCCGACCAGGGCGTCCTGGAGGTCGGCGATCAGGCCGCCGATGATCCGGGCGTGGTCCCTGAGGTACATCCGGAAGAGGGTGGCCACCTGGTCGTTGCGGGACCGGCCGGCGCGGAGTTTGCCGCCGAGGTCCGGGCCGAGGCGCTCCAGCAGACCGCGCTCCAGGGCGGTGTGCACGTCCTCGTCGGCGATGGTGCCGGTGAAGGAGCCGTCGGCGACGTCCGCCTCCAGCCGGTCGAGGCCGGCGATCATGCGGGTCAGCTCGCCCTCGGTGAGGAGTCCGGCCTTGTGCAGCACGCGGGCGTGGGCGCGCGAGCCGGCGATGTCGTAGGGCGCGAGCCGCCAGTCGAAGTGGACGGACGCGGACAGCTTCGCCAGGGCCTCGGCGGGACCGTCGGCGAAACGGCCGCCCCAGAGCCGTACGTCACCGCTGTTGCTGCTCACTGCGTTGCTCCTCGGAATGTTGTCTCTGTGCCACCGCCTCCCCACCCTTGCAGGTGGGGAGGCGGCCGTCAGTGTGATGCGTGCGAGGTGAACCCGTAGGGGTTACGCGAGATCCCGCTTGGCGGCGATCTTCGACGACAGGCTGTAGATGTCGATGAAGCCCTTGGCAGCGGCCTGGTCGAAGCTGTCGCCGGTGTCGTAGGTGGCGAGGTTGAAGTCGTACAGGGACGACTCGGAGCGCCGGCCGGTGACGACCGCGCGGCCGCCGTGCAGGGTCATCCGGATGTCGCCGTTGACCTGCTGGTTGGCCTCGTTGATGAAGCCGTCCAGGGCGCGCTTGAGCGGGGAGAACCACTGGCCGTCGTAGACCAGCTCGCCCCAGCGCTGCTCGACCTGGCGCTTGTAGCGGGCCAGCTCGCGCTCGACCGTGACGTTCTCCAGCTCCTGGTGGGCGGTGATCAGGGCGATCGCGCCGGGAGCTTCGTAGACCTCACGGGACTTGATGCCGACCAGGCGGTCCTCGACCATGTCGATCCGGCCGATGCCCTGGCCGCCCGCGCGCTCATTGAGCTGCTGGATGGCCTGGAGGACGGTGACGGGCCTGCCGTCGATCGCGACCGGGACGCCCTGCTTGAAGCTGATGACGACCTCGTCGGCCTCGCGCGGGGTGGCGGGGTTGGAGGTGTACTCGTAGATGTCCTCGATCGGGGCGTTCCAGATGTCCTCCAGGAAGCCCGTCTCGACGGCGCGTCCGAAGACGTTCTGGTCGATGGAGTACGGGGACTTCTTGGTGGTGGCGATCGGGAGCTGCTTGGCCTCGCAGAAGGCGATCGCCTTGTCCCGGGTCATCGCGTAGTCGCGGACCGGGGCGATGCACTTCAGGTCGGGGGCGAGGGCGACGATGCCGGCCTCGAAGCGGACCTGGTCATTGCCCTTGCCGGTGCAGCCGTGGGCGACCGTGGTGGCGCCGTGCTTCTGGGCGGCGGCCACGAGGTGCTTGACGATCGTCGGCCGGGAGAGGGCGGAGACCAGCGGGTAGCGGTCCATGTACAGGGCGTTGGCCTTGATCGCCGGGAGGCAGTACTCGTCGGCGAACTCGTCCTTGGCGTCGGCGACCTCGGCCTCGACCGCACCGCACGCGAGGGCGCGCTTGCGGATGACGTCCAGGTCCTCGCCGCCCTGGCCGACGTCGACCGCAACGGCGATGACCTCGGCGCCCGTCTCCTCGGCGATCCAGCCGATGGCGACGGAGGTGTCCAGACCGCCTGAGTAGGCGAGTACGACGCGCTCGGTCACGGGGTTTCTCCTCACAGTGCATTCGCTGATATGCATGAGTATGCAGTACACCGCATGATTCGTCAATCACCCCTCCGGGTGATGCGGGCGGGGCCCGAGAATCCTTAGACAGCCGAAAGAGTTCCGGGGATAATCCGCGGACATGGGAAAGACCTACGAGCGCATCGACGGCAGGCTCCGTACGTTCATCGAGGAACAGCCCCTCTTCTTCACCGCGACCGCGCCGCTGTCCGGCGACGGCCGGGTCAACCTCTCCCCCAAGGGCCTCAAGGGCTCGTTCGCCGTACTGGACGAACTCACCGTGGCCTACCTGGACTTCGCCGGATCCAACGCGGAGACCATCGCCCATCTGCGCGAGAACGGACGGATCACGCTGATGTGGTGCGCCTTCCAGGGCCCGCCGAACATCGTGCGGGTGCACGGCCGGGGCGAGCCGGTCTTCCGCGACGACCCGCGCTTCCCCGGACTGCTCGCCCGCTTCCCCGGCGTCGACGCGCGCTCGCACGGGCTGCGCGCGGTCATCGTGGTGCACGCCGAGCTGGTGCGGGACACCTGCGGATACGCCGTCCCCTTCATGGCGTACGAGGAGGAGCGCGATCTGCACGAGCGGCGCTTCGCGCGGGAGGACGACGCCTCCCTGAACGACTACTTCACCAAGAAGGAGCACATCGCCAGCAGCCTGGACGGACTGCCCGGGCTGCCGTTGCCGCTGCCCCCGTCTAGCGTCTGAGCATGCGCCCCGGTGTCGTCGCCAGCCTCCTGTCCTTCTCCGTGCTCGGCCTGCTCGGGGCCGCGCCCGCGCCGCGCGCGCCGGTCCCGGTGCCACTGCCCGCACGGCTCGCGGACACCGGCGGCGGCACCCAGCTGATCATCGCGCAGGCGCCGGACACCTCGTCCACGACGGGCACGGTCAGCTGGTGGGACCTGCGCGGCGGCACCTGGACCCGGGCCGGTTCCGCGCCGGCGCGGTTCGGGGCGAAGGGGCTGGTCGAGGGGAGCGCGCGCACCCAGGGGACGGACACGACGCCGACCGGGTTGTACGACCTTCCGTTCGGGTTCGGGGTCAAGGCGGCGCCGGCCGGCACGGGGATCTCCTACCGGGCGGTGAAGGAGAGTTCCTGGTGGTGCCAGGACAACGCGTCGTCGTCGTACAACCGCTGGACGGATCCGCTGCCGGGCGACTGCCGGGCCGCGGAGGCGGAGCATCTCAGCGCGTACGCCGGGCAGTACGCGTACGCGCTCGTCGTGGGGTTCAACTACCACCGGCCGGTGCGGGGGCGGGGAGCCGGGATCTTCCTGCATGTCGACGGGGCGGGGGCGACGGCCGGTTGTGTGTCGGTGCCGGAGGATGCCATGCGGCGGATCCTCCGGTGGGTGGTGCCGGGGGCTGCGCCGCGTATCGCCATCGGCACGGAGGGCGGCGCCACAGGGGTTAACCGGTATTGATCTGCTGTGCGCGCTTCCTCGCGCCCCTGACTACGTATCCGTCGGCAATTTCACCGTGAACGTCGTGGAGCCCGATGTGCTCTCCACGCCGACCGTGCCCCCATGTGCCTCCACCACCGCCGACACGATCGACAGGCCGAGGCCCGCGCCCGTGGCGGAGGCGTCGCCGTGACGGCGGTGGTCGGCGCGGGTGAAGCGTTCGAAGACGGCGGAGCGCAGCTCCTCGGGTATCCCGGGGCCGTCGTCGTGGACGGAGAGCAGGACGGCGTCGGGGCCGGCGCCGGGGTCCAGGGTGATGGTGACCTTGGTGCCGACAGGTGTGTGCAAACGCGCGTTGGCCAGCAGGTTGGCCAACACCTGGTGGAGGCGGTGGGCGTCGCCGGTGACCGTGACCGGGTCCTCCGGGAGGTCCAGGGCCCAGCCGTGGCCGGGGCCCGCGGCCCGGGCGTCGGTGACCGCGTCCAGGACCAGCCGGGTCAGATCGACCGGGCCGCGCTCCAGCGGGCGCCCCGCGTCGAGGCGGGCGAGCAGCAGCAGATCGTCCACCATCAGGCCCATCCGCGAGGACTCGGCGGCGATGCGCTCCAGGGCCCGGGTGATCTCCGGCGGCACCGGCCCCGGGTGCAGCAGGCCCAGCTCGGCGTGGCCCCGCACCGAGGCGACGGGGGTGCGCAGCTCATGACTGGCGTCGGCGGCGAACCGGCGCAGCCGCTCCTCGCTGGCGTGCCGTTTGGTGAGCGCGTCCTCGACATGCCCGAGCATGCCGTTGAGGGCCGCGGCGACCTGGCCGACCTCGCTGTGCGGGTCGGCGACGGGGGCGCGCGGGGGCAGTGCCACCACGCCGCTGGCGAGCGGGAGTTCGCTGACCCGGGTGGCGGTGGCGGTGACCCGGCCGAGGGGGCGCAGGGACCAGCGGACCCAGAGGGCGCCGCTCACCCCGGCCGTCACGAGGGCGAGGCCGAAGACGATCCCGGCGACCAGTTCCAGGCGGTGCACGGCCGCCTCGACGGGCTTCAGCGGGAGCCCGGCCATCAGGACGTCGCCGTCGCGGCCGGGGGTGGCGACGACCCGGTAGTGGCCAAGGGCGGAGAGTTCGACGGTGTGCGGGCGGCCGTCGTCGGGGATTCGGGCGAGCCGTTCGGCGTCCCGCGCGCTCAGCGTGATGTCCAGGTCGACGGAGAGGTCGCCGGAGCGGATGAGGCCCTTGTCCGTGACGGCGCCGCTCCGCAGACAGGCGCCGAAGGTGCCGGTGGCCATTCGGCGGGTGTCGGCTTCCTCGTCCCCGTCGTGGTCGTCGGGGAGCTTGCCCTGGTGCTCCAGGCTCTCCGGGAACCGGGTGCCGACCTGGGCGAGCTGCTCGTCCAGGCGCTGGGTGAGGAAGCCGTTCAGCTCGACCACGGCGGCCACCCCGACCGCGGCGCAGCTCACCGCGAGCAGCACCACCAGGCCGAAGGTGATCCGGGCACGCAGGGAGCGGAAGCGGGGCAGCCGGGCGAGGAAACGGGACGGCTTGGCGAGCAGGCCACCGCGTTCCGTCCGGCCACCGGACCTCGCCCGGTCACCGGACGGCACCTGGTCACCGCCCTTCGCGCGGGCCCCCTCCGTCGCGCGGGCCCCCTCCGTCGCGCGGTCGCGGCCACCGGCCCGCACCCGGCCATCTGTCCGCGCCCACTCACCGATCCTCACCCGGCCACCGGTTTCAGTACGTACCCCGCCCCGCGCACCGTGTGGATCATGGGCTCGCGGCCGGCGTCGATCTTCTTGCGCAGGTAGGAGATGTACAGCTCGACCACATGGGCGCGGCCGCCGAAGTCGTAGGACCAGACCCGGTCGAGGATCTGCGCCTTGCTCAGGACGCGGCGGGGGTTGCGCATCAGGAAGCGCAGGAGCTCGAACTCGGTCGGCGAGAGTTCGATCAGCTCGCCGGCCCGGGTCACCTCGCGGGCGTCCTCGTCCATCACCAGGTCGCCGACGACCAGCCCGGGGTCCTCCTCCGGCTCCGGGCGGCGGGCCATGCCGGCGCGGCGCAGCAGTCCGCGCAGCCGGGCCACGACCTCCTCCAGGCTGAAGGGCTTGGTGACGTAGTCGTCGCCGCCCGCGGTGAGCCCGGCGATCCGGTCCTCGACCGCGTCCCGGGCGGTGAGGAAGAGCACGCACACCTCGGGCTGGGTCTCGTGCAGCCGGCGCAGCACGGTGAAGCCGTCCATGTCGGGCAGCATCACGTCCAGTACGACGGCGTCGGGCGCCAGCTCGCGCGCGGCGGCGAGGGCGGCGGCGCCGTCACCGGCGGCGCGCACCTGCCAGCCCTCGTAGCGCAGGGCGCCGGTGAGCACCTCGGCGAGGTCGGGGTCGTCGTCCACGACGAGGACGCGCAGCGCGGTGCCGTCGGGGCGGGTGAGGGCCGGGCGGCCGGAACGGGTCGTGTTCATCGCGCCTCCCAGCATCGCGGGTGCGCGCGGCGCCCGGCCGCCGCTGCGGCTCTGAGTTTCCTCTGAGTGGGCTCGGCGGAGTGTCGTACTCCCTGGTCAGGGCGGTGTGTGAGAGCTCGCTGAGACCTCTGTGAGAAAGCCCTCAGAGAACCGGCCGCGGGGCCCTTTCTCAGAGGCGCCTGAGAGCTGGGTCCCGCACAGTGACTCGGGCCGGCCGGTGGCCCGGGCGGCGGACGAAGGGAACGGCACTGATGACAGCCGTGGACATGAGACGGGCGGCACCGCCCCGGCCGGGGGTCGCGCGGCGCTCCCCGGCGGGGCCGCTGCTGGCGGTGCTGTGGGCGGGGGCGGCGGCCGTGGTCGCGCTGTGGTGGGTGGACACCGCCTCCGTGGCCGGCGCGGCGGGATGGCTGACCGGTGCGGGACGGCTCGCCGGGCTGCTGTGCGGGTACGCCTGCGCGGTGCTGGTCGGTCTGATGGCGCGGGTGCCGGTGCTGGAGAACCGGGTGGGCTCGGACCGGGTGGCCCGCTGGCACGCGATGGCCGGGCGGTACACGGTGTGCCTGCTGGTGGCGCACATCGTGCTGATCCTCACCGGGTACGCCGCGCAGGACCGGGCGTCGCTGTGGCACGAGGCGGTCACCGTGGTGCTGGACTACCCGGACATGCTGAAGGCCACCGCGGGCACGCTGATCCTGTTCGCGGTCGGCATCACCTCGGCGCGGGCGGCCCGGCGCCGGATCCGGCACGAGTTCTGGTACTACGTCCATCTGCTGACGTACGCGGCCGTGTTCCTTGCCTTCTTCCACCAGGTGTCACTGGGCGAGCAGTTCAACGGCGAGCCGGTGGCGACGGCCGCCTGGTACGCGCTGTACCTCGGGGTCGCGGCGCTCGTGGTGTGGTTCCGGGTCCTCGCGCCGATCCGGCTCAACCGGCGCCACCGGCTGCGGGTGGAGTCGGTGACGCCGGAGGCGCCGGGGGTGTTCTCGGTCGTGGTGCGCGGGCGGGACCTCGACCTGCTGAGCGCGCGGCCCGGGCAGTTCTTCCGGTGGCGGTTCCGCACCGCGGGGATGGCCTGGACGTCCACGCCGTACTCCCTGTCGGCGCCGCCGCGCCCGGAGCGGCTGCGGATCACCGTGAAGGCGCTGGGCGACCACAGCGCGGCGATCTCCACACTCCGGCCCGGCACCCGGGTGTGGGCGGAGGGCCCCTACGGCGCGCTGACCGCCGACCGGGCGAGCGGCGGGCGGTCCCTGCTGATCGCGGCCGGGGTCGGCATCACCCCGCTGCGGGCCCTGTTCGAGACGCTGCCCGGCGAGGTCACGCTGCTGTACCGGGCGCGCTCGGCGCAGGACCTGGCGCTGGGCGGGGAGCTGGAGGCGATAGCGCGGTGGCGCGGCGCGAAGGTGCTGTACGCGCTGAACGGCCCGGGCGGCGAGCGGCCCCGCATCACCGCGGAGTCGCTGCGGGCGCGCTTCCCCGGTCTGCCCGCCTATGACGTCTACATCTGCGGGCCCCACGGGTTCGCCCGGGACGTGTACGAGGCCCTGCGCGCGGCGGGTTCGCCGGACCGCCGTATCCATCACGAGTCGTTCGAGCTGTGAGGCCGAGGTCATGCACGCATTGAGGAAGAACCGCCCGCTGCGCCGTGTCGTGCTGGCGAGTGCCACGACGGTCTCCGCCGTGGTGCTGCTGCTGTCCCTGAAGCCGCACAGCAGCCCTGGTCTCGCCCTGGGCGCGTCGGCGCAGGGCTCCGGGGGCGGCGCGAGCGCGCCCGCCGCTTCCGGAGGTTCTCCGACGCCCGGGAGTTCCGCGGCATCGGGGAGTTCCTCGGCGTCCGGTGGTGCCCCGGCGGCCGGAGGGGCCGCGAAGACCGTCACCGGTGAGACCGCGCAGACCCGCTGGGGACCGGTCCAGGTACGGGTGACGGTCACGGGCGGCAGGCTCACCGAGGTGACAGCCATCCAGTACCCCACGGAGAACCCGCGCGACCAGGAGATCAACAGCTACGCGCTCCCCCAGCTGCGGCGCGAGGCGCTGGCCGCGCAGAGCGCACGGATCGACATGGTCTCGGGCGCGACGTACACAAGCACCGGCTACCAGCAGTCGCTCCAGTCCGCGCTGGACCAGGTCCATGGGTGAGGGCGTCCGGCACGCGGAGGAGGTCATGGGGACCGTGTTCTCCTTCGATGTGCGGGGCGGCGAGGCCGGCGCGGTGCGGGCGGCGCTCGGGCAGGTGGTGGCGGAACTGCACGAGGTGGACACGGTGTTCAGCACCTACCGCGCGGACAGCGCGGTGTCGCGGCTGGCCCGGGGTGAGCTGCCCGTGGAGCGGTGCCCGGCCGAGGTCGCGCGGGTGCTGGGGCTCGCGGCGGAGGCGGAACGGGTCAGCGAGGGGTGGTTCAGCGCGCGGCATCGGGGGGTGCCGGATCCCACCGGGATCGTCAAGGGGTGGTCGGCGGAACGGGCCGCGCGGCGGCTGGCCGAGGTGGCCGGGGTGCGGGGGGTCAGCGTCAACGGCGGCGGCGATGTGCAGTCGCTGGGCGCGCCGGAGCCGGGGCGGCCCTGGCGGGTGGGGATCGCGGACCCCCTGCGCCCCGGCGGGCTCATCGCGGTGGTGTCGACGGCGGGGGCGGGCGAGCTGGCCGTGGCCACCTCGGGCACGGCCGAGCGGGGCGCGCACATCACGGACCCGCGCACCGGACGGCCCGCGGTCACCGACCTGGTGGCGGTGACCGTGGTGGCTCCCCGTCTGACCTGGGCGGACTGCTGGGCCACGGCCGCGTTCGCCCGGGGGTCGCGGGCGGGCCTCGGATGGCTGGAGTCGCTGCCGGACACCGAGGCACTGCTGCTCACGGCGGACGGCGAGGTGCTCCACACCGCGGGACTGGCCACGTACATAGCGTGAAAAAGGGGTTGAAAGGGAAATTTTTTCGCCGAAGAGCCATCCCTGTGCCGCCCTCGGACGTATCCCCTGTGCGGCAAATTTTCCGGGAGGAACACCATGGCTATCTTCAGCAGTCTGCTGCCCAAGGACGGCGGCGGCCACGGCCGGGGTCACGGCCGTGACCACAGCGACGACCGCTTCGACGCCTTCGACCGCTTCGACCGCTTCGACCGTCACGGAGACCGGCACGGCGACCGCCACGGTCATGGCCACGACCACGGCCACGGTGGCCACGGTCACGGGCACGGCGGCCACGGCGGCTACTGACCATCCCCACAGGCTGAGCGGACCGGGGCCCGGAGGACCCGGTCCGCCCGGCCGCTGTCCGAGGAACGCATCCCATGGCGCAAGTCCTGCGGCGGCTGCTGTCCTGGGGAGACCCCGACGGCCCCTCCTCCGACATCCCCGAGGCATCCGGCGATGTCGTCGCGGCCGCGCCCGCCGTCTCACCGCGCGCGGTCTTCCGCCGGTTCTGGCCCTACACCCGCGGCAATCGGCGCTGGCTCGCCCCGCTGCTGCTGCTCAGCCTGACCGGACCGGTCATCGACGCCGGTGAGCTGTGGCTGTTCAAGAGCGTCGTGGACCAGGTGCTGGTCCCCCGGGACCTGCACCCCTTTCTGTGGATCGCCCCGGCCTACCTGGGGCTGATCCTGTGCTCCGGCGTCCTCGGCTTCGCCGACGAGATGACCTCCACCTGGGTCGGCGAACGCTTCCTGCTCTCGCTGCGCCGCGATGTCTTCCGGCATGTGCAGGGCCTGTCCCTCGGCTTCTTCGAACGCCGCCGGCTCGGCGATGTGCTCTCCCGCGTCACGGGTGATGTGGACGCGGTCGAGACCTTCCTGCTCTCGGGCGTGGCGGACGCCCTGTACTACGTGCTCCAACTGGCCGTCTTCGTCGGCCTGCTGTTCTACCTGAGCTGGGATCTGACCCTGCTCGCGCTGGTCATCGTGCCCCTGTTCTGGGGCGCGGCCCGGCACTTCTCGCGGCTGATCAAGGACGCCTCCCGGGAGCGCAGACGGCGCACCGGCTCGCTCAGCGCGATCGCCGAGGAGGTGCTCGGCAATGTCGCGCTCGTGCAGGCGTACAACCGGCAGGACTGGGAGGCGCGCCGGTTCGATCGGGAGAACGTCGGGCGGTTCCGGGCGGTGATGGCCTCGACGCGGATCCGGTCCCTGTACGCCCCGCTCGTGGAGATCATCGAGGTGGCGGGCGGGCTCGCGGTGCTGGGCCTCGGCACCTGGAAGCTGTCCCAGGGCCAGCTCACCCTGGGCGGGCTGCTGGTCTTCCTCGCCCTGATCGGCAAGATGTACAGCCCCGTGCACGGCCTGTCCGGGCTCGGCACCACCTTCTACTCCGCCGCCGCCTCGGCCGAGCGGATCATCGAACTGCTGGACCAGCGGCCGCAGGTCACCGAACTCCCCGGGGCCCGCTCACTCGGCCGGGCACGCGGGGCGGTGGAGTTCGACGGCGTCTGGTTCCGCTACCCCGGCACCACCCCCTGGGCCCTCGCGGACGTCTCGTTCCGGGTGGCGCCCGGCGAGACGCTGGCGCTGGTCGGGGCGAGCGGCGCGGGCAAGTCCACGGCCGCGCGGCTCCAGTTGCGGTTCTACGACCCCGAGCGGGGCGCGGTCCGGCTCGACGGCACCGATCTGCGCGAACTGCGCCTGGCCGAGGTCCGCGAGAGCGTCGCGGTGGTGCTCCAGGAGACCCTGGTCTTCCACGGCACGGTGCGGGAGAACATCGCCTACGGCCGTCCGGAGGCGTCCGAGGCGGAGATCGTCGCGGCGGCGCGCGCGGCGGACGCGCACGAGTTCATCGAACGGCTCCCGGACGGCTACGACACCCTCGTCGGGCAGCGCGGCCGCACCCTGTCCGGCGGTCAGTGCCAGCGGCTCGCGATCGCCCGCGCGATGGTCAGGGACGCGCCCGTGCTGCTCCTCGACGAGCCGACCACCGGGATCGACGCGAGTTCCGGCCGGCGGATCATGGAGCCGCTGCGGCGGCTGATGGCCGGGCGGACCACCATCGTCATCTCGCACAACCTGCTCACCGTGCGCGACGCCACCCGGATCGTGGTGCTGGACCGGGGCCGGGTCGTGGAGGACGGCGCCCACGGCGATCTGCTGGTGCGCGACGGGACGTACGCACGGCTGCACCGGCTGAACACCGGCACCGTGCTGTCGTAGACCCTCGTCGCGCTCCCCCTGACCGCCCTCTCATGTCTGCTGGGACGGCACATGCGTCTCCCGGGTCAGCACGTGCCCGGTCTGGAGGTGGGCGCGGGCGAGGACCGTGCCGTCGGCGGAGGTCAGCCGGGCGCCGGAGACCGCGTCCGCGTCGACCGGCGCCTGGGCCCCCCAGTGGCCCTGCCCGTCGCGCACGGTGAAGTCGCCCACGCGCACGGTCCTACCGTCGGAGCGCTCCAGCACACAGCTGACCCGGCCGCTGTACGCGCTGCCGTGCCCGGCCAGGTCGACGGTCACGAAGATCCAGCCGGGGCTGCCGGGGTGGGCGTAGACCTCGCCGATGGGCGAACCGCCGGCGGCCGAGTCCGCGGTCATGTCGCCGACCAGTATGGGCTCGGAGTCCATGGTGCGCGGGGCCGCGGCGGTGACCGTCTCCACGGCGGTGCCGATGCCCCAGCCGGCGAACCCGGCGACCACCGCGAGCCCCGCCGCGGCCGCCCCGAGCCGGACCCGGGCCCGGCGCGCCCGCCCGCGCAGCACCGGGAACGCCGGGGCTCGGGCGGCGGTGCGCCCGTCCGCGGCCGCCTGCTGGGTGAGGCTGCGGGCCACCCGGGTCTCGAAGCCGAGCGGCGGCTCCTGGCAGGGCAGCAGGCCGATCAGCCGGTCGCCGACCAGGGTCAGCTGCCGGACGAACTCCCGGCAGTCCGCGCAGGTGTCCAGATGGGCGACCGCCTCCGCGCGCTCCCGCCCGGGCAGCACGCCCAGCGCCAGCTCGGCGCCGATCTCGCGCATTTTCTCGCAGTTCGCGTCACTGGACATGGCCGCCTCGCTCCGGAGCCGACAGTGTGGTGCGCAGTTTGCCCATCGCCGCTCTGATGCGGGTCTTGGCGGTGCCCAGCGGGATCTGTTCCGCGTCGGCGACCTGCTGGGCGGTCATTCCGTAGATACCGGCCATCATCAGGGCCCGCGCCTGTTCGCGGGGCAGCCGGGAGACCGCGGCCCGCAGCCGGGCGGAGGCCTCGTCGGCCAGCGCCCAGCGCTCGGGGGTCTCGGTGACGGTGCCGAGCAGGGCGTCGAGGTCCTCGGGGGCCACCGGCTCGGTGCGCCGGGCGCGTACCGCGTCGATGGCCAGGTTGTGCGCGATGGTGGTCAGCCAGGTGGTGACCGAACCACGGCGCGAGTCGTAGATCTGCGCGTGCCGCCACGCGCGTTCGAACGTCTGCTGCGCGACGTCCTCGGCGAGCTGGCGGTCTCCGGTGACGGCCATGGCGACACCGAAGACCCGGTGCTGGAAACGTCGTACGAAGACGACGGCCAGCTCCTGGTCTCCGGTGGCCAGCCCGGACAGCAGAGCCTCGTCCGGGAGGCGACCCACGGGGAACCGCAAACCCGACACACCTCTTTATACGGCCGACGGCCACAGGGAGATTGCCGCTCCCATTCTCCGTCGCGGAGCGGGCACCCGCATGCGCCGGTCGGGGCCCGGCTCAGTGGCCGTTCTGCGCGAGCTTGAGCAGATGGTCCGCGAGGGCCTGGCCGCCGGTCGGGTTGCGGCTGATCAGCAGCAGGGTGTCGTCGCCGGCGATGGTGCCGAGGATGTCGTGGAGTTCGGCCTGGTCGATGGCCGAGGCGAGGAACTGGGCGGCCCCGGGCGGGGTGCGCAGCACCACCAGGTTGGCCGAGGCCTCCGCGGAGATCAGCAGCTCCTGGGACAGGCGCCGCATCCGCTCCTCCTTGGCGGACTCGCCGAGCGGTGCGCGCGGGGTGCGGAAGCCGCCCTCGCTGGGCACGGCGTAGATGAGATCGCCGTCGTTGTTGCGGATCTTGACCGCGTTCAGCTCGTCGAGGTCCCGGCTCAGCGTCGCCTGGGTGACGCTGAGCCCGTCGTCGGCGAGCAGCTTGGCCAGCTGACTCTGCGAGCGCACCGGCTCGCGGTTGAGGATGTCCACGATCCGGCGGTGCCGTGCGGTGCGGGTCTGCGGCACGGCGGGCCCGGCACCTGTCTGTTGCTCGTGCTCCTGCGCCTGGCTCATCGTCGTCTCATTCTCCGGATCGTCCGTCCCCGCCTGCGTCGAGGATGCCGGGCAGCGCCTGGAGCAAGGCACCCGCCTCGTCGTCGCGCAGGTTCAGCGGGGGCATGAGCCGTACGACGTCGGGGGCGGGGGCGTTCACCAGGAACCCGGCCTCCTGGGCCGCCTGCTGCACCTCGTGCGCGCGCGGCCCGGTGAGCACGATACCCAGGAGCAGGCCCGCACCCCGGACATGGCCGACCAACGGATGGCCCAGCGCCTCGATGCCCGCGCGCAGCTTCTCGCCCTGCCGCTTCACGTTCTCCAGCAGTCCCTCGCCCTCGATGGTGTCGAGGACAGCGAGGCCCGCGGCGCAGGCGACCGGGTTCCCGCCGAAGGTCGTGCCGTGCTGGCCGGGCCCGAGCAGTTCGGCGGCGCGGCCGAAGGCGACGGTGGCGCCGAGCGGGAGGCCGCCGCCCAGCTGCTTGGCGAGGGTGACCACATCGGGCAGCACCCCCTCGTGGGCCTGGTACGCGAACCAGGTGCCGGTGCGGCCGACGCCGGTCTGCACCTCGTCCAGGACCAGCAGGGCGCCGGTGGCGGCGGTGATGGCGCGGGCGGCCTTGAGATAGCCGGCCGGGGGCACGACCACGCCGTTCTCGCCCTGGATCGGCTCGATGATCACCAGGGCGGTCTCGTCGGTGACGGCCGCGGCCAGGGCCTGGGCGTCGCCGTAGGGGACGTGGGTGACATCGCCGGGCAGCGGCCGGAAGGGGTCCTGCTTGGCGGGCTGCCCGGTGAGCGCGAGGGCGCCCATCGTACGGCCGTGGAAGCCGCCCTCGGTGGCGACGACATGGGTGCGCCCGGTGAGCCGGCCGATCTTGAAGGCGGCCTCGTTGGCCTCGGCGCCGGAGTTGCAGAAGAACACCCGGCCCTCGCGGCCGAAGAGCTGGAGCAGCCGTTCGGCGAGCGCGATGGGCGGCTCGGCGATGAACAGGTTGGAGACATGGCCGAGGGAGGCGATCTGCTTGCTGACGGCGTCCACGATCGCCGGGTGGGCGTGGCCGAGCGCGTTGGTGGCGATGCCGCCGACGAAGTCGGTGTACGCGCGGCCCTCGGCGTCCCACACGGTGGTGCCCGCGCCGCGCACCAGCGGCAGCCGGGGGGTGCCGTAGTTGTTCATGAGCGCGCCCTGCCAGCGCTGGGTCAGGTCCTGGTTGCCGGTCTGATACCCCGTCACGATGCGTCCCCTTCGGGCTCGTCGGGCACGACCATGGTGCCGATGCCCTCGTCGGTGAAGATCTCCAGCAGGATGGAGTGCTGTACCCGTCCGTCGATGACGCGGGCGGTGCGCACACCGCCGCGCACCGCGTGCAGGCAGCCCCGCATCTTGGGCACCATGCCGGAGCTCAACTCCGGGAGCAGCTTCTCCAGTTGGGTGGCGGTGAGGCGGCTGATCACCTCGTCGGAGTGCGGCCAGTCCTCGTAGAGGCCCTCGACATCGGTGAGGACCATGAGAGTTTCGGCGCCAAGGGCCGCAGCGAGTGCCGCAGCCGCCGTATCAGCATTGACGTTGTAGACATGACCGTCGTCCTGACTGCGGGCGATGGAGGAGACGACCGGGATACGGCCGTCGGCGAGCAGGGCCTCGATGGCGCCGGTGTCGATCGCGGTGATCTCGCCGACGCGCCCGATGTCGACCAGTTCCCCGTCGATCTCGGGCAGATGCTTGGTGGCGGTGATGGTGTGCGCGTCCTCGCCGGTGAGGCCGACGGCGAGCGGGCCGTGCCGGTTGAGCAGGCCGACCAGTTCGCGCTGCACCTGTCCGGCGAGCACCATCCGTACGACGTCCATGGCGTCCTCGGTGGTGACCCGCAGGCCCGCCTTGAACTCGCTGACGATGCCGTGCCGGTCGAGGGCGGCGCTGATCTGGGGGCCGCCACCGTGCACCACGACCGGCTTGAGTCCGGCGTGCCGCAGGAAGACGACGTCCTGGGCGAAGGCGGCCTTCAGTTCCTCGTCCACCATGGCGTTGCCGCCGAACTTGATGACGACGGTCTTTCCGTGGTGCCGGGTCAGCCAGGGCAGCGCCTCCACGAGGATCTGCGCCTTGGGCAGGGCCGTGTGCTTACGGGTCGTGGTCATGAGGAGTAGGCGCTGTTCTCGTGGACGTAGTCGGCGGTCAGGTCGTTGGTCCAGATCGTCGCGGTCTCGGTGCCGGCGGCGAGGTCGGCCACGATGTGGACCTCGCGGTAGCGCATGTCGACCAGGTCGCGGTCCTCGCCGACGGAGCCGTTCTTGCACACCCAGACGCCGTTGATGGCGACATTGAGCTGGTCGGGCTCGAAGACGGCGCTCGTGGTGCCGATCGCGGACAGGACGCGGCCCCAGTTGGGGTCCTCGCCGTGGAGGGCGCACTTGAGGAGGTTGTTGCGGGCGATGGAGCGGCCCACCTCGACGGCGTCCGCCTCGCTGGCGGCGCCCACGACCTCGACCTTGATGTCCTTGCTGGCGCCCTCGGCGTCGCCGATGAGCTGGCGGCCGAGGTCGTCGCAGACCTGCCGTACGGCCTCCGCGAAGGCGTCGTACTCCGGGGTGATGCCGGAGGCGCCGGAGGAGAGCAGCAGCACGGTGTCGTTGGTGGACATGCAGCCGTCGGAGTCGACGCGGTCGAAGGTGACCTTGGTGGCGGCGCGCAGGGCCTGGTCCAGGGTGGCGTCGTCCACGTCGGCGTCGGTGGTGATGACGACCAGCATGGTGGCGAGGCCGGGGGCGAGCATGCCGGCGCCCTTGGCCATGCCGCCGACCGTCCAGCCGGCGCCGGTGGCGACCGAGGTCTTGTGCACGGTGTCGGTGGTCTTGATGGCGATGGCGGCCTTCTCGCCGCCGTGCTCGGACAGCTGGGCTGCTGCGGTGTCGATGCCGGGGAGCAGCTTGTCCATGGGCAGCAGGACGCCGATGAGGCCGGTGGAGCAGACGGCGACCTCGATGGCGCCGCGGCCGAGGGCCTCGCCCGCCTTCTCGGCCGTCGCATGGGTGTCCTGGAAGCCCTTGGGGCCCGTACAGGCGTTGGCGCCACCGGAGTTGAGGACCACGGCGGAGACCTGGCCGCTCTTCATGACCTGCTCGGACCACAGCACCGGCGCGGCCTTGACGCGGTTGGCGGTGAAGACGCCGGCGGCGGCACGGCGGGGCCCGTCGTTGACCACGAGGGCCAGGTCGGGGTTGCCGTTCTGCTTGATCCCGGCGGCGATACCGGCCGCCCGGAATCCCTTGGCTGCCGTGACGCTCACGGTGCGACTCCGATCGTGGAAAGCCCGGTGGTCTCGGCGAGACCCAGGGCGAGGTTCATGCTCTGGACGGCACCGCCGGCGGTGCCCTTGGTCAGGTTGTCGATGGCGCTGATCGCGATGATGCGGCCCGCGGCCGCGTCGTACGCGACCTGCACCTGAACGGCGTTGGAACCGTGGACGGCGGCCGTCGCGGGCCACTGCCCCTCGGGCAGCAGACGGACGAAGGGTTCATCGGCGTACGCCTTCTCGTACGCGGCGCGCACCGCCTCGGCGCCCACCCCGGGGACGGCCTTCGCGCTGCATGTGGCGAGGATGCCGCGGGGCATCGGGGCGAGGGTCGGCGTGAAGGAGACGGTGATCGGCTCCCCCGCGACCGCGCCGAGGTTCTGGATCATCTCAGGGGTGTGCCGGTGGCCGCCGCCGACGCCGTACGGCGACATGCTGCCCATGACCTCGCTGCCCAGCAGTTGCGGCTTGGGTGCCTTGCCGGCGCCGGAGGTGCCGGAGGCGGCGACGATCACGGCCTCGGGCTCGGCGATCCGCGCCGCGTACGCCGGGAAGAGGGCGAGGGTCGCGGCGGTGGGGTAGCAGCCGGGCACGGCGATCCGCTTGGTGCCGGTGAGCGCGGCGCGGGCGCCGGGCAGCTCGGGCAGGCCGTAGGGCCAGGTGCCGGCGTGCGGGGAGCCGTAGAACTTCTCCCAGTCGGCCGCGTCCTTCAGCCGGAAGTCGGCGCCCATGTCGATCACGAGCACATCCGGGCCGAGCCGTTCGGCGACGGCGGCGGACTGTCCGTGCGGCAGCGCGAGGAAGACCACGTCGTGCCCGGCGAGGCTCTCGGGCGTGGTCTCGGCCAGCACCCGGTCGGCCAGCGGCCACAGGTGCGGCTGGAGCGCTCCGAGCCGTTGTCCGGCGTTGGAGTTCCCGGTCAGGGCCCCGATCTCGACCTCGGGGTGCGCGAGGAGCAGCCGCAGGACCTCTCCGCCCGCGTATCCACTCGCTCCGGCAACCGCCGCACGTACCGCCATGTCCGTCCTCCTCTGGATGGCATGACTATACGCATCACTGCACGTTTATGCAATGAGTGGATGGGAGGGAGCGGCTTCCGGCCGTGACAGAACGCGGACGTCGTGGAGAACCGCCTGTAACTGGCTGCGGGATACAAATATCTCCGACCACACGCAGTGCACAGTTCCTGGGGGAACCACCGTGAAGACCACCCGTATCACCGCTCTCGCCGCCATCGGCCTCGTCGCCGGCCTCTCGCTCACCGCCTGCGGCAACGACTCCGGGAAGGACACGTCCGCGAAGGGCTCCTCGGCGTCGTCCGCGCCCACGGAGTCGGCGTCGTCCTCCGCGTCCTCGGCCTCCTCGTCCTCCGGTGGCGGCTCGGGTTCCGGCGGCTCGACGGACGGTCAGTCGGCGTCGTCCTCCGGCGGGAGCGGCAAGGCCGGCTCCGGCAGCACGGGCGGCGGGACGACGACCAGCGGCAAGGTCACGTTCTGCCGGACGGCGGACCTGGCCATCGACGCCGTCGACGCCTCGCCCGACAAGACGTCCGGCAGGATCGACGTCACCATGGTCAACCGGGGTTCGACCACCTGCTCGGCGACGGGCTTCCCGGGCGTCGACATCAAGGACGCCGACCACACCTCCAGCCCTGTCGACCGCGGGCCCGCCCAGCCGCGTATCACCGTCCTCAAGCCCGGTGCCGCCGCCGTCTTCGACATCGCCTACGACATCGACTCCAGCGGCAAGAGCCTCACGTCCCCGACCGACATCCTGGTGACGCCCCCGAACGAGACCCACACCGTGGACCTGAAGTGGCCCGCGGGCGCGAAGCCGGTCAAGGGCTCCTACGTCGGTGTCCAGGTCTACCCGACGCACAACAAGTAGGAGGTGCGGCCGGCCACCCCAGGACGCCGGATTCCGCCGGGCCCGCGGGCGGCCTCGCCCGCGGGCCCGGTCGTCCTCGGCATCGGGGTCGTGCCCGTACCGGAGCCCGAACCGGCGGTGAAGAACCGTACGCACCTCGATCTCGCCACCACTTCCCCGGCCCACCAGGCGGAACTGGTCGCACACCTGACGGCACTCGGCGCGACGCCCGTCGACGTGGGGCAGGGCGAGGTGCCGTGGCCGGTGCCTCGCCGACCCTAAGGGCAATGAGTTCTGTGCGCTGGAGCCCCGGGAGGTCTACCGGGACACCGGGCCGATCGCCGCGGTGCTGGTCGACTGCGCGGACCCACGGGCCACGGCCCGGTTCTGGGGCGCGGCGACGGACTGGCCCGTGCGCGGCGTGACCGGCGACCTCGCGGTGCTGCGCTGCCCGGGGCAGGGACCCCTGCCTCGAATTCCTCCGGGTGCCCGGCCTGAAGACCGCGCCGTCTCCCGGACCTGTCTGACGGGCCCGGAGGGTCACGAGTTCCGCGTGCCCACCCGGTCCTGACCCGCTGCGTCAATCCGCTTCCGGGATGTGCCGGGTGAGGGTTAGGGTGCGTGCGGTCGGTGACCGGGGAGGGGCGAGGAATGGTCGGTCGTAAGAGCACGCGTTGACGTCGTGGCCGTGAGAACGGCCGGTCATCGCGTGCCGCCCTGAACACGCGGCACGGCGAGCTCTTCCTGCCCGCTGCCCGAGACGGTCGGCGGGACTCGTCTCCGGCTGCTCCGAGGGGTTCTCACCCGTGCCGTCCACTTCCTCTTCTCCCGCCGCCGTACCCGGTGCTCCGTCGACGCTGTGGCGCGATCGCGACTTCCGTCGGCTCTGGGTGGGCCAGACGGTCTCCCAACTGGGCGAGCACACGAGCCTGGTGGTGCTGCCGCTCTTCGCCGTCCTGACGCTCCGCGCCGGTGCCGGTCAGCTGGGCGCCCTGCGCGCCGTGGAACAGGCGCCGATCCTGCCGCTGTCGCTGTTCGTCGGTGCCTGGGTGGACCGATGGCGGCCGCGGGCGCTGATGGTTCCGGCCGACGCCGGACGGGCGCTGGCGCTGGCCGCCGTCGCGGTGGCGGGCCTGCTGGGCGGGCTCGGTCTGCCGGCGCTGTTCGTGGTCGCCTTCGCCGTCGGAGCGCTGTCCGTGTTCTTCGACGTGGCGTACCAGGCGTCCCTGGTACGGCTGGTGCCGCGCGATCAGCTGGTACGGGGCAACAGCGCGCTCGAAGGCAGCCGGTCCGCCGCGCAGATCGGCGGTCCCGCCCTCGGCGGCGCGCTGGTGACCGCGCTGTCGGCGCCGATCGCGGCCGCCACCGGGGCGTTGTTCTTCACGCTGTCGTTCCTGTCGATCCGCCGGATCGGCCGCCGCGAGTCCGCCCCGGAACGCCCGGCGCACCCGCCCCGGATCGGGCGGCACATCCATGAGGGCCTGCGCTTCGTCGCCGGTGACCCCACCCTGCGGGCCGTGTGCCTCGCCTCGGCCGCCTTCCAGTTCTTCTTCTCGGCCGTGACGACCTGCTGTCTGCTGTTCCTGCCCCGGGAGCTGCGGCTGCCGGGCACCGTCGTCGGGTCGGTGCTCGCGGCGGCGGGGCCCGGCGCGCTCCTCGGCTCGCTGCTGGCCGCCCGTCTGCCGGGCCGTTTCGGGCGGGGCGCCGTACTGCTGTCGGCGGCGGCGCTCGGTGACGGCGCGTTCCTGCTCGTGCCCGCGCTGCACGGCTCCCCCGCGGTGACGGTTCCGGCGCTGCTCGCGGTCAACGTGGTCTTCGGGACCTGCGGCCAGCTGGTGAACGTCACGCTCATGGCCGTACGGCAGGCCGTCACCCCGGACGGGATGCAGGGCCGGGCCGCCGCGACGATCAACTTCGCCGGTATGGGCCTGACCCCGCTCGGCTCCCTGCTCGGCGGCTTCCTCGCGGAGGCCTGGGGCACGCGCACCGGCCTCCTCGTGACGGCCGCGGGCATGCTGCTGTCCCCGGCCGTGATGGCCCTGTCCCAGCTCGGCCGCCTGGGCCGGACCCCGCCCGTGCCGCCGGACACCCCTGCCGCCACGGGTGCCCACGACCGCGCCCGCTGACGTCGTCGTACCGCCTCGGTATCGGTGGGACGACCGATGTGCCCGGGGTCACGGCGGATGCGGGGTTCTCCCCGGCGTCGCCGCTCGCGGTGAGCGGTGGGGTGATCAGTGCCGTCGGGGAGCGGGCGGAGGCCGCGGCTCTCGTCGGGGCCGGGACCCGGGTCGTGGAGCCGCCCGGCGGGACGCTGCCGCGGGGGATCAACGACTCCCATCTGCACGGGTGCGCCTTCGGCGGGAGCCGGGCGGGCGGTGGCTCACCGGGCACGGGCCGCCGCGTGGGGCGTCGAGGCGGACCGCTGACGTCACCGGCGCCGGACCGCCGCGATCACTTCTCGACCGCCACCCGCGGCGACGCCCCCGGCAGCATGATCCAGCGGGACACCACGAAGGTGATCGGGATCGCCGCCGCCGAGGCGAGCAGCGGGGCGAAGCGGCTGCCGGCGCCCAGGACGTCCACGATCACGTACACGCCCACCGTGGTGATCACGAAATTCGCCGCGTTGGTCAGCGGGAACAGCAGGAATTTCCGCCAGGTCGGGCGGATGCGATAGGTGAACCGCGCATTGAGGAAAAAGGATCCCACCATGCTCAGCGCGAATGCGAGAACGTGCGCGGCGAGATACGGGAGCCAGGTCAGGAAGAGCAGGTAAAGGCCGTAGTAGACGGCCGTGTTGAGCACGCCGACCACGGCGAAGGTGATGATCTGTCGCGCTATCAAGGAATGAGATCTTTCGTCCGTTCCACATTGGTCGCCTTCACCAGGAAGTGCGGGCGGCCCTTCACCTCGTAGTAGATGCGGCCGGTGTACTCCCCGATCACTCCCAGCATGACCATCTGCACCCCGGCGAGGGCGGTGACCGCGGTGATGATGGTGACATATCCGGGCGTCTGGACGCCGTGCAGGAGGGCGGCGACCACGATCCAGGCGGTGTAGAGACCGGCGCACAGCAGCAGGCTGATGCCGAGCCAGAGGGCGGCGCGCAGCGGGCGGTTGTTGAAGGAGAGGACGCCGTCCAGGCCGTAGTCGAGCAGTCCGCGCAGGTTCCAGGAGCTGCTGCCCGCCTCGCGCACGGCGTTCTCGTAGGCGAAGGTGGTGCTGGGGAAGCCGACCCAGGCGAACAGGCCCTTGGAGAAGCGGTTGTACTCGGTCAGGCCGAGCACTGCGTCCACCACCCGGCGGGACAGCAGCCTGAAGTCCCCGACCCCGTCCATGAGTTCGA
This sequence comes from Streptomyces griseofuscus, assembly GCF_014673495.1. Classification (GTDB taxonomy): domain Bacteria; phylum Actinomycetota; class Actinomycetes; order Streptomycetales; family Streptomycetaceae; genus Streptomyces; species Streptomyces murinus. The sequence goes on along the minus strand of NZ_CP051006.1, from coordinate 6,767,616 downwards.
CGTCGACCAGGCGGTTGACGAGTCGGTAGTACAGGCGGGCGGTGAGGGTGCGGGTGAGGCGGTCGCCGGTGCGGGTGCGGCGCGCGATGACCTGGTCGTAGCCCTGTTCGCGCAGCCGGACCATGCGGGCGATCAGCTCGGGCGGGTGCTGGAGGTCGGCGTCCATGACGACGACCGAGTCGCCGGAGGCGTGCCGCAGCCCGGCCAACAGGGCTGCTTCCTTGCCGAAGTTGCGGCTGAAGGAGACGTAACGCACCCGCTGGTCGCGTTCGGCGAGGCGTTCGAGGACGGTGAGGGTGCGGTCGCGGCTGCCGTCGTCGACGTACACGAACTCCATGTCGTGACCGAGCGGCAGCAGTTCGTCGGCGATCTTCTGGACGGCTTGGTGGAAGCGTTCCAGGACGGCTTCCTCGTTGTAGCAGGGCGCGACGATCGATATCAGCATGGCGGAGGTCCCCCAGGGGCGCGGTCGGATCGCGGTCAGGGCGCGGCTGTCACGCGCTCGCGCGGTGCCGGTGGTGTGGTCGGGGCGGGTGCCGGCAGGCGTCGGCGGCGGACGGCGCTCGCGGCGGTGAGCAGCAGGAGTGCCGCGAGCGAGGCGAAGCCGACGGCCGTGCCGAGGCGGAGGCCGGGTGGGTGGAAGGTGCAGGTCAGGCTGGTCTCGGTGCCGTCAAGGGGGACGGCGATCAGTCCGTGGTACCTCCGGGCGGGGCGGGTCGGTCCGGCCCCCGTGGCGCAGCGCCAGCCGGCGATGCGGGGCGCGGCGAGGACGGCGAGTCCCTGGCTTCCCAGAGGGAGTTGGGCGTGCACGGTGTCGTCCGCGACGGTGACCGAGGTGGCGCCGGTGGCCTTGAGACGGGCGGCGGCCGTGCTCAGCCGGGCGGTGTCCAGGCAGCCGACGGCGCCGGGCGGGATACGGCCGGGCCGGTCGGGGACGAGGTCGATCCGTACCTGCCCGGAGGCGGGGGCGCGGCCCAGCGGCTCCATGGCGGCCAGGGCGCGCCCCTGGTCGTAGTGGAACGGGACGGCGCTCCCCGTGCCCCCGGCGAGCCGGGCGGTGCCGGAGAAGTGCGGGGCGGCCAGGTAGACCTGGGTGCCGGCCGGACAGCGGGCGTTGACGGAGGGACCGGTCAGAGCGGTCCCGGAGCCGACCCGGCGGCCGGGCACGGGAGTTCCGTCGTCGCCCCGCACGGTGATCCGGGGCACGGTGTAGACGCGGCTGCCGAGCAGCAGTTCCTGGTTGCGGTACGGCGAGGAGCCGAAGGCGGCGTGATCGGGGCGGGCCCGCACGGTCACCAGGGGCGGCACGTCCCGCCGGGTGACGGTCGGCGCGGCGGTTTCCTCGGGCAGGTGGGTCAGGTGCGGGTCGGGCGGGCTGTGCACCCGGGCGCCGACGGAGAAGAGCACGTCCGTGACGGCGTTGTCGAGGCTCTGCACGCCCCGGCCGCCCGAGGTCCAGCCGCCGCCGAGGGCGGTGAGGGTGCGGGTCAGGACGTCGGAGGTCAGGCTGCTGTAGTAGCCGGCGCCCTGTCCGCCGACCGCCAACGGGTCGTTGGCGACGGTCTGTTCGCGGCCGGGGTCGGTGCGGTAGCGGGGCCAGCCGTCGGCGCGGGCGATCGCGGCGGCCTGGAGCCGCTGCCGCTCGCCCCAGGGCGCGTAGTCGTCCAGGTGCTTGAGGCGCAGCCCGCTCGCCACGGCGGCACTGGCGGCGCTCTCCCCCGTCTGCGCGCCGAGCAGCACCAGCACGGCCAGTACGGCGAGCCGGCCGCGCCGACCGGGCTGTCCGCGCTGATCGCTGCGGCGCAGCAGGAGGAGTCCGGTGAGCGCCCCGGCGGTGCCGAGCAGGAGCACGGGCCAGGTGTGCGCGTGCACCAGGTTCGTGCGGCTCGCGGCGGCGGTGGACAGGGCGAGCAGGGCCCCGGCCGCGCCGAGGGCGGGCAGCCCCGGCGGGCCGTACGACAGCGCGTGCCAGGCGGCGATGACCAGCAGCCCGCACAGCACGAAGCTCTGCCGGTAGGAGCTGCCCTGCGGGACGGCGAAGGCGTGCCAGGCCAGGCTGGTGGGCGCCCATTGCAGGGAGAGGGCCACCAGGAGCACCAGCGCGGTCCAGCCGGCGCGGACACGGCCGGGGACGGCCCGGTGGAAGGGCAGGGCGAGGGCGAGGAGCAGGGCGGTGGTGCCGACGTAGAGCGCCGGGGAGCTGTAGTCGTACGTCGCCGGGAGCAGCCGGGCCGGCAGGTTCTCGGCCGGGACCGGATGGAACCGGGCGAGGCGGCCCGGGTAGGCGTGCTCGGTGCCCAGGTAGACGACCGCGAGCAGCGGGGCGGCCAGGCCCATGCCGAGGACGACGGTGAGCACGGCGCGACCGGCGGCGGCCAGGGCCTGCCGGCGCGGTGGGGCGGCGAGCGACAGCCGTACCAGCAGTACGAGTCCGGCGCCGAGGGTGGCCATGTAGGCGGTGTAGAAGTTGGCGCTCCAGGCGAGCGCGACGATCAGCACCCCGGGGATCCGGTGCCGTCCGGCCAGGGCCCACTCGCCGACCAGGCAGAGCAGCGGCAGCGCGATCAGCCCGTCGAGCCACATCGGGTTGTAGTCGGCGGCGAGCGTCCAGCCGCACAGCGCGTATGACGCTCCGAGCAGCGCCGCCGCCCACCAGCGGCCGGGCCGCAGCCGGAGCAGCAGCCAGGCCATCGCGGCGGCGGCGCTCGCGATCTTCAGGACGGTGATCGCGTACACCGCGAGGTCGATCCGGTCGCGCGGGAAGAGCGCGACCAGCGGTGCGAACGGGCTGGAGAGATAGGTGCCGAAGTCCGGCAGGAAGCTGGAGCCGTACCCGGACTGCCAGTTGACCAGCAGCCCGCCGTCGGCCCTGCCGTGCAGCAGGTCCCAGAGGTGGGCGTGCAGGGGCACGTACTGGTTGCCCAGGTCATTGACGCTGCGGGTGCGGGAGCCGAAGGGGAAGTCGCGGGCCAGCAGATCACCGGCGCACAGTGCCACGCCCGCCACGAGGGCGGCGAGTGCCGCGGCGGCCCGGCATGTCGCACCCGGCGCGGTCGTACGTTCCATCGGTCGGCAGACCCCCAGTGAATTCACCTTGGATTTCGCCAACCTAGACGGGACAGCATTCCGATCGGTTGTGCTCTCAACGGAAGTTGATGCGTTTTGCAGCGAACATCACCAGAAATTAAGGGACATGATGTCCGGCCGGGAAACTCGACCTTTCCTGCACGTTATTCACAGGCGTTTTCAAGGTGACATGACCCTGGGGGTGCCCCTGGAGCCGGGGTACCCCTAGAGCTGGGACGTCCGTACGGCCGGGCCCTCGAAGCGGAGGTTCCAGCGGCCCCGGTGGCCGGTGAGGGTGGTGGTCGACAGGGGGCGGATGTCGAGGTTCCAGTAGGTGGCGGGCGGGGCCTTCAGGGCGTAGACGAGGGCCGCGCGGATCACCGCGGGCTCGGCCACCGCGACGATCCGGGCGCCGTCGTCGGCGGGGCGGGTGTCCAGCCAGCCGCCGGCCCGGGAGATGAAGGCGAGCAGGGACTCGCCGCCGTGCGGGGTGGCGCGCGGGTCGGCGAGCCAGGCGTCCACCGCCGCCGGTTCCCGGGCCATCGCCTCGCCCAGCGTCAGCCCGCGCCAGCGCCCCATGTCGCAGTCCCGCAGCGCGAGCTGGGCCAGCGGGGCATAGCCCAGGGCGTCGCCGGTGGCACGGCTGCGCGGGGTCGGCGAGCAGTAGCGCAGCTCGGCGGCGGCCAGCGGCACCAGGTCGGCGGCGGCGCGCCGTACCTCGTCCCAGCCGGCCTGGTCCAGCGGCCGCTCGTCGTCGAACCGCTCCGCGAGCAGCGGCGCACTCCGCGCCGCGGCGACGAACGTCACCCTCAGTGGCATGCGGTGATGGTGCGGCCGTGACGGGCACAGGTCAAGGTTTTCCGCCGGTGATGCATCGGCGATGAGCGCCCGCTCACTCGAAGCGGTGGATCATCCAGGTCCCGGGGTCTTCCAGCGGTGTGAAGCCCAGCCGCTCGTAGACCCCGTGCGCGTCCGCGGTGGCGAGCAGGATGCGGCGGATACCGAAGGACGCGAGGTGGTCGCGGACACCGGCGACGAAGGCGGTGCCCACACCCTTGCCGCGCACCGAGCGGTCGACGTACACATCGGCCAGCCAGGCGAACAGCGCCCGGTCGGTGACCCCGCGCGCATAGGCGACCTGGGCGCCGGAGGCCCTGTCGTAGACCCCGAAGTTGATCGAGGACGCCATGGCCTGCTCGTGCTTCTCGCGGGTGCGGCCGCTCGCCCAGTAGGCGTCGGTCGACAGCCAGCGGTGGACCAGGTCGACATCGACGCGGGCCGTGTCGGTGGAGAACTCGTAGCCGTCGGGGAGCCGGAGCCGGGATGCGTCACTCATCCCGCGATCGTCGCAGGCCCCGGACCCGGAGGCGAGCCGTTAACTCCCGTACGACGCCCGGTCACTCCCCGTGCGCCAACCCCTACAGCACCTCGTCGCACGCCGCCCGCAGCCGCCGCACCCCCTCCGTGATCTCCCCGAGGCCCGCCACCGCCGCGAAGCTCAACCGGACGTAGGGTGCCGGGGGTTCGGCGCTGAAGTAGGGGCGGCCCGGGGTGAGGGCCACGCCCGCGCGCAGGGCGGCGGCGCTGAACGCGTCGTCGTCGGTGCCGTCCGGCAGCCTGGCCCACAGGTGGTAGCCGCCCACCGGAATGTGCGGCAGGGCGAGTTCGGGCAGCCGCAGCGCGAGCGCGCCCGTCATGGCGTCCCGGCGTTCCTTCAACTCCCCCGACAGGGTGCGCAGATGGCGGGGCCAGGCCGGTGAGCCGACCAGTTCGAGGGCGGCCTCCTGGAGCGGGCGGGGCACGAAGAAGGAGTCCACCACCTGGATGGCGCGCAGCCGTTCGAGCACCGGCCCGTGCGCGGCGAGCGCGCTCACCCGGAAGCTGGGCGAGGTCGCCTTGGTCAGCGAACCGACGTGCACCACCACACCGTCCGGGTCGTCGGCGGCCAGCGGGCGGGGCAGCGGGCCCGCGTCGGCGTGCACGAGGCGCCGTACGAAGTCGTCCTCCACGACGAAGGCGCCGGCCGCGCGGGCGATGCCCAGCACCTCGGCGCGCCGGCCGGGGGCGAGGACCGCGCCGGTCGGGTTCTGGAAGAGGGGCTGGCAGACGAACACCCGGGCGCCGGTGGCCCGGAAGGCGTCCGCGAGCAGTTCGGGCCGTACCCCGTCGCGGTCCACCGGCACCGGGACCGGGCGCAGCCCGCCCGCGCGGGCGAGGGCCAGCATGCCGGGGTAGGTGGGCGACTCGACCAGCACCGGGGCGCCGGGCGGGGCGAGCGCGCGCAGGGCGGTGGCCAGCGCGGACTGACCGCCCGCCGCGATCAGCACCCCGGCCGCGGTGACCGCGCCGCCGATCTCCCGCGCGAACCACTCGCGCAGCTCCGGCAGCCCCTCCAGCGGTGGCCGCCCCCAGGCGCCGGGCCGTCGCCCCGCGCGGGCCAGCGCCGCCGCCATGGCCCGCTCGGGCTGGAGCGAGGGGTGCGGATAGCCGCCGTTGAACTCCAGCACCCCGGGCGGCGGGGCGGCGAGCGAGACGGTGACCCCGGTGGCGTCCACCGTGCGCGGTACGAGGTCGGCGGCGCCGTCGGCGCTCAGCGCGACCTCCTGCCAGGAGGTGTCCCCGGCCGGCGCCTCCGGGGTACGCGGCCGGGCCCGGAAGGCGCCCGCGCCGGGCCGGGTGACCACCAGCCCCTCGGCGGCCAGCTGGGCGAGCGCCCGTGAGACGGTCACCGGGCTCACCCGGAACCGCTCGACCAGCGCCCGACTCGATGGCAGCTTCCCACCTGGCGAGTAGCGGTCCAGCTCCCTTCGCAGCTGTTCCGCCAGTTCACCCACACTGCTACGCTCATGCATGAAGACACAGAGTAGCGCTACTGATGCCGGACCGATAGCGGTCACCGCTCCCCGGCCGGAGCGCCGAACGCTCGGCACCGCGCTCGCCGCCCTCGGCGTCGCCGCCTTCTCCCTCACCTTCCCAGCCACCGCCTGGGGCCTGGAGGGCTTCGGCCCCTGGACGCTGGTGACCGTGCGCAGCGCCCTGGCCGCACTGGTCGCGGGCGGCGCCCTGCTGGCCCTGAAGGTACGGCCGCCCGAGCGGCGCCACCTGCGCGGCCTCGCCGTCGTGGCGCTCGGCGTGGTTCTCGGCTTCCCGACGCTGACCACGCTGGCGCTGCGCACCTCCACCACCGCGCACGCGGCCGTCGTGGTGGGCCTGCTGCCGCTGACCACGGCCGTCTGCTCGGCGCTGCGCACCGGCCATCGCCCCTCCCGCCGGTTCTGGCTCGCGGCGGTGGCGGGCGCGGTGGCGGTGCTCACGTTCACGGTGGTGCAGAGCGGGGGCGCGCTCACCGCGGCCGACGGCTATCTGTTCGCGGCCCTGCTGGTGTGCGCCGCCGGGTACACCGAGGGCGGACGGCTGGCCCGGGAGATGCCGGGCTGGCAGGTCATCGGCTGGGCGCTGGTGCTGTGCCTGCCGCTGACGCTGCCGGCCGCCGCGCTGGCGCTGTCGTACGAGCCGTACCGGGTGACCGCCCACGGGATCGCCGGACTGCTCTGGGTGGCGCTGGGTTCGCAGTTCCTCGGGCTGGTCGTCTGGTACCGGGGGATGGCGGCCATCGGGGTGCCCAGGGCGAGCCAGTTGCAGTTGGCTCAGCCCCTGCTCACACTGGTGTGGTCGGCGCTGCTGCTGGGCGAACACTTCACGGCGGCCGCTCCCCTGACCGCCGTCGCCGTGCTCGTGTGCATCGCCGTCACCCAGCGGTCGTGATCGTTGAGGAGGGCCTGTAGATGCGCGCATCCAAGGGCGACCGGCTTGTCCAGCACGGCAGGGTGGTCGGCCAACACGACCAGGAGTCCGAAGTCGTCGAGGTGATGGGTCAGGAGGGCAATCCGCCCTACCGGGTCCGGTTCACGGACGGGCACGAGGCGATCATGTCGCCGGGGCCCGACTGCCAGGTCAAACACAAGGAGGACGGGCAGCGGTAAGCACCGGGGTCCGCCGATGCCTGCGGTGCCCGCGTCGGTTCAGCGGGGCGGGCTCGCCGGTTGCGCGTAGTGGTCCGCGACCACGCGGCGCATCGCCCCGATCGGATCGTCGGCCATGTCCTGGGCGGCGAAGAAGATGTGCCCGCCCACCTGCGGACGGCGGGCGGCGAGGGTGAGGTGCCGGGTCAGCTCCGCCGGGTCCTGCCAGGCCGCGGGGCGCCCGTCCGCGCCGGACGCCCCGGCCCGGTACAGGGCCTCGCCGATATAGAGCCGTGTCCCGGTGCCCTCGGCGGTCCGCGCCCACCAGTCCAGCAGCGTCGCGTAGTCCGCGCCGCTCGCGCCGATCTCCCAGTAGAGCTGGGGCGCGATGTAGTCGATCCGGTTCTCCCGGACCCAGGTGCGGGTGTCGGCGTACAGGTCGTCGTACGTCTGCGCGCCCGCGTCCGTGTCGGAGCCGAGCGGGTCGGTGGACGCGTTGCGCCACACCCCGAAGGGGCTGATCCCGAACCGGGCGGCGGGCCGGACCCGTTTGATGCCCGCCGCCATCTCCTGGACCAGCAGGTCGATGTTGTTCCTGCGCCAGTCGGCCCGGCTGGTGAAGGCGCCCCGGTGGCGCTGGTACGCGTCGTCGTCCGCGAAACTCTCCCCGTCCTCGGGATAGGGGTAGAAGTAGTCGTCGAAGTGGACCGCGTCGACGGGGTAGCGGGCGACCGCGTCGAGCATCGCCCGCTGGACGAAGGCGCGCACCTCGGGCAGGCCCGGGTTGTAGTAGAGCTTGCCGCCGTACGGCACCGCCCAGTCGGGGTGGACGCGCGCCGGGTGGGTGGCGGCGAGGAGGCCCGGGTCGGTGTGGTTCGCGATCCGGTACGGGTTGAACCAGGCGTGCAGCTGGAGACCCCGGGCATGGGCCTCGCGCACGGCGGTGCCCAGCGGGTCCCAGCCGGGGTCGCGGCCCTGGGTGCCGGTGAGGAACTGGGACCAGGGCTCGTACGGCGAGGGCCACAGCGCGTCGGCGGTGGGCCGCACCTGGAGCAGCACGGTGTTCAGCCGGTTGCGGACCGCCCGGTCGAGATGGGCGATCAGCTCCTCCTGCTGCGCGGCGGCGGTCAGGCCGGGGCGGGAGGGCCAGTCCCGGTTCTCGACGGTCGCCATCCACACGCCCCGCATCTCGGTGGCGGCGCGCAGGCCGGTGGCGCCCTCGGCCCCGGTCCTCCTGACCGGCGGCTTGATCTCCGCGGCTCCGGTCGTCGCCGCCCCGCATCCGGTCGTGGTCAGCGCCGACAGCGTCCCGAGGGCGAAGGCCCGGCGTGAGATGGGTCCCATCGGCCACTTTCCTTGACGTTCCGGATCCGCTCGGTCACGGATGGTCTCCGTGGCCAAGAATGCCCGCACCCAGACGATCGATCATCGATACTTCGCGGTAACGTGCACGATCGGAGCAGGCGCCGAAACCCGGAGGTCTGCCAGCCAAGCCGGAGAACAGCGAAGGGGACGATGTGACCGACATCGAGCGCGTCGGAGTCGTGGGCTGCGGCCAGATGGGCGCGGGCATCGCCGAGGTGTGCGCCCGCGCGGGCCTGGACGTGAAGGTCGCCGAGACCACCGGCGAGGCCCTGGAGATCGGCCGCACCCGGCTGCACAACTCCCTGTCCAAGGCGGCCGAGCGCGGCAAGATCTCCGTGGAGGAGCGGGACGCCACCCAGGCGCGGCTCAGCTTCACCACGGACCTCGGCGAGTTCGCCGACCGCGACCTCGTGATCGAGGCGGTCGTGGAGAGCGAGGCCGTGAAGACCGAGATCTTCCAGGTCCTCGACCAGGTGGTGACCCGGCCGGACGCGATCCTGGCCTCCAACACCTCCTCCATCCCGCTGGTGAAGCTCGCGGTCGCCACCTCGCGCCCGGATCATGTCGTCGGCATCCACTTCTTCAACCCGGCCCCGGTGCAGCAGCTGGTCGAGCTGATCCCCGCGCTCACCACCTCCGAGGGCACCCTCAGCCGCGCCCAGGCCTTCGCCGAGAAGGCGCTCGGCAAGCACGCCATCCGCGCCCAGGACCGCTCGGGCTTCGTGGTGAACGCGCTGCTCGTGCCCTATCTGCTCTCCGCGATCCGGATGTTCGAGTCGGGCATCGCCTCCCGCGAGGACATCGACAACGGCATGGAGATGGGCTGCGCCCACCCGATGGGCCCGCTGAAGCTGTCCGACCTGATCGGCCTGGACACCATCGTCTCCATCGCCAACTCGATGTACGCCGAGTACAAGGAGCCGCTGTACGCCGCTCCCCCGCTGCTCCAGCGCATGGTCGAGGCGGGCCGCCTGGGCCGCAAGACGGGCTCGGGCTTCTACACCTACGGCTGATCACGCTCAGCTACCAACAGACGTGCCCGGCACCGGATTCGGTGCCGGGCACATCCGTTTCACACACCGTGTGCGCGGCGGGCCCGCAGAGCCTCATCGCACACGCTCCCCACGCGACCACCAGGCGAGTTCACTCTTCATGCGCATGCAAGGGGGTGCGGAACCCCCCGTTCGACTACGGAAAGGAGTGGACCCTTGACCGGCGATCCGGAGCATCCCGTGGTCCATGGAGAACTCGCAGAGTTACGGCGCCGACTGGACGTGGCCTACGCCCGGGTCGAGGGCGGACTCGCCCTGCTCGGTCACCGTACCGAGGAGACCGCCAAGGAGCTGGACGAGCTGAACTCCCGCATGGTCTCGCTGGAGCACACGCGCTGGCCGCTGCCCTCGCTCGCCGCGCTGACCGCGCTCGGCGCGCTCGTGGTGACCGTCTGGTCGGCCCTGCGCGCCCATTAGCCCTCGGCCGGGCGCCCCTCGGCGCGTCAGCCCTCGGCGAGCCTGAGGTGATGCAGCAGCAGTAACGCGGCCGCCATGTTGGCGGCCGGGACCTCCCCACGGGCGATCAGGTCGGGGACGAGCTTGAGGGGCACCCACTCCCGGCGGTCCGACTCGAAGTCGTCCACGGGGTGCCCGAGGTACTCGCCACGGTCGGACCAGTAGATGTGGTGCCGGGCGTCGGTGAGGCCGTTGGACGGCTCCACCGTCATCAGGTGGTGCAGGGGCCCCGGCCGCCAGCCGGTCTCCTCCTCCAGTTCCCTGGCGGCCGCGCGCGCGATGTCCTCGCCGTCCTCGACGACGCCCGCGGGCAGTTCCCAGCCCCAGCTGTCGGTGATGAAGCGGTGCCGCCACAGCAGCAGCACCTCGTTGGCCTCGTTGACGACCGTGGCGACGGCCACCGGGCGCATCCGGATGAGGAAGTGGTCCAGATGCCGGCCGTCGGGCAGCTCGACATCTGCGAGTTTGACGCTGAACCAGCGGTTTTCATACACGGGTTGTTCGTTCTGTTTCGTCCACTGCACGGTTCTGCCACCTTTCGGGGGGTAGGTGGCAATATCGCAGCAGCGGCCGTGCGCCCACAGGGCGTCTACAGGGGCACGCGCAGCGCTCCGTCGATGAGTTCGGCGGCCTCGGTGGTGCCGGGCGACCCGCAGCGCGCCAGATGTTCGCGCACCGCGCGCAGCCGGTCGCGCAGCCGCTGGGACTCCATACCGCGCGCCTGCTCGGCCATCTGCACGGCGGTGACCACGGCCTTCTCCGCGTTGCCCTGGCGCAGTTCGATGGTGCTGAGCATGGCCAGCCGGTGCACCCGGCCCCGGTCGTGGGCGGGGTTGTCCACGGCGGCCGCCGCGTGCTCCCGGGCGGCGGCGAGTTCACCCAGGCTGAGCAGTGCCTCGGCGACCTGCACATTGACCAGCCCGGGCTGTACATAGCCGGTCTCGTCGGGTTCATGGCCGCGCCGGATGCGTTCGGCGGCGCTCTCCGCCCGCCGGATGCAGGCGAGCGCGCTGCCCGCGTCGCCCAGATGCGCGTACGCCTTGGCCTGCATCGCGTACAGATCGGAGGCGAGCGCGGGGGTGATGTGCCGTCCCGCGGTGCGCAGCGCGGCCTCCGCGAAGGCCACCGCCTGCCGGAACTCCCGCATGAACAGGGACTGGTTGACCAGCAACGCTATGACATAGGCGCCAAGTCCCCGGTCCCCGCTGGCCTTCGCGAGCCGCAGCGCCTGGTGGAAGTAGCGCTGGGCGAGTCCGTGCGCGTCGGAGTCGTAGGCGCAGATCCCGGCGACGGCGACCAACCCGCCGGTGGCGCGGTGCAGTTGGCGCCCGGTGGCATCGGTGTAGCTGCCGCGCAGCAGGGGTGCCGCCTCGGCGTTGAGGAAGCCGACGATCCGGGCGCGGGTCGCGATGCCGCCGGCCTTGCGGTACATCTGCTCGTAGTGGGCACGGGCCGCGCGCAGCGTCTCGATGTCGGCCGCCGTGACCCGGTGTCTGCCGCCCCGGGACACATCGGTGTCCTCCGGCGGGTTCTCCCACTCCCATACCGGCATCACGGCGGGGGTGCCGGTGACGGCCGGGGCGCCCAGCACATGGGGGCGCTGCTGTTCGTCGGAGCGCCACAGGGCGGTGGCCCGCTCCACGAAGCCGGACAGGGTGCCGGTGGAGGCGGTGCCGGGCCGGCCGGGCACGCCGAGACCGATGTCGTCCAGGGTGACGGGGCGGTGCAGCCGGGCGGCCAGTACCTCGCAGATCAGGTCGGGCACCTGACCGCGTGGCCGCTGGCCCTTCAACCACCGCGCCACGGCGGTGTGTTCATAGCGGAGCGCGAGGCCCCGACGGCGTCCCGCCTGGTTCACATGGGCGGCGAGACCGGCGTGCGAGATCCCCGCCTCGTCCAGGATGGCGTCAAGGAGCGTGTTGGGCTGCATGGGATGACCCCCGAGTGCCTGATGCCGTCAGCGTAGTGGCCATGCCTTCACACGGGGTGTGAACCGAATGCCCGCATCCGGGGCGTGCGCGCGCTGTCGCGGAGCGTGGCCGGGCCGGTTCACTGGTGGTCCTCCTCAAGAGGCCCGCCAGGTCACCGGCTCCCCCTCCTACAGCGGTGGCCTGGCGGGAACCCTCAGCCGTGTGTGGTGGTGGCCGGTCGGGCCGGCTCCCGCGCCCTCGGCGCCGGTCCCCGCTCATTGCGCAGCACCAGCAGGGCCACGTCGTCGGTGGGGGTGCCTCCGGTGTGCCGCAGCAGCGCGGTGAAGACGGTCCGCAACACCCGCTGGGGCGAGGCCGGCTGGTCCCGTACGGCGGTGCGCAGTGCGTCGGGCAGGGCGAAGAACCGGCCCCGGGCGTCCCGGGCGTCCTCGGCGCCGTCGGTGAACAACACCAGCGACTCGGCGGGCCGCAACGGCTCGCAGCGGTGCGGGGCGAGGTCCGCGGGGAGCGGGAACGGGCCGAGCGGGGGCAGCGGTTCGGCGCGGGTCAGGGGCTCTACGGCGGTGCCGGTGAGCCGATACGGCCAGGGATGCCCGCAGTTGAGGACGCCGAGCGCGCCGTCCCGGCCGATCTCCAGGAGCAGGACGGTGACGAACTCCTCGGCGACGGGGTGGTCGAGGTCGGCGGTGCCACCGGTCGAGGGGTGTGCGGCGCGGGCCCGCTCCCGCAGATGCCGGGCCAGCGCCCGCTCCAGTCTGCGCAGTACGCCGTCGAGCCGGGCCTCGTCATGGGCGGCCTCGCGGAAGCTGCCGAGGACGGCGGCGACGGTGCCGAGAGCGTCCAGACCATGCCCGCGTACGTCTCCCATCACCACCCGCACCCCGTGCTCGGTGGCGACGGCCTCGTACAGATCGCCACCGACGCTCGCGCCCCGGTCGGCGGACAACTGGGCCGCGGCGACACCGAGTCCGTCCAGCCGCGGGGGCGGCGGCCGCAGCACCACGCCCTGCGCGACCCGCGCCGCCCGCCGGGCGAGCCGCAACTCCCGCAGCAACGTGCGCCGTACATGGACCAGCAGCCCGATGCCCACGCCGAAGAACACGACGCTGGTGGCGATACGGGCGCCGAGCCGCTCCTGGGTGGCGAGCGGGCAGCCGAACTTGTAGGCGACCGCGAGCGCGCCCCAGAGGGTGGGAAGCACGACGCCTCGCGCGGTAGGTGCCCGTGCCTTGATGCGGATCATGCCTCTGTCCCCCATGGAGAGTCCCTGACAGAGCGGACGAACCGACCCCGAAAGGCCGGTCCGATTCTGTCGACGGCATGGCCCGGGAGGACTGGATCGCCTCGCATATCCACTCGAACGAGTGAGAAAGCGCAGGTGGGAGTGCATTTATGCAGGGGGTGACGGCGCGTCAGAAACGTTCCTTCGGCCGGAACGAAAACGCGCCCGGCCACGGAAGTCCGTGACCGGGCGCGCTCCTCGCGCTAGGGCGGTCAGCCGCGCAGCACGGCTCCGGTGCGCTCGCCCGCCAGGGCGACGGCCGCGTCCCGGGCCGCCGACGCCTCGTCCACCGTCAGCGTCCGGTCGGGGGCGCGGAAGCGCAGCGCGTACGCCAGCGACTTACGGCCCTCGCCCAGCTGCTCGGCGTTCTCGTAGACGTCGAACAGCCGGATGGACTCCAGCAGTTCACCGGCACCGGCGCGCAGCGCGTCCTCGACCTCGGCCGCCGGCACCGGCTTGTCGACCACGAGGGCGACGTCCTGCGTGGCGACCGGGAAGGTGGAGATGCTCGGCGCCATCGGGATGCCGTCGCCGGCCTCCTCCAGGACGTCCAGGTCCAGCTCCATCGCGCAGGTGCGCTCCGGCAGGCCCAGCGCCTTGACGACACGCGGGTGCAGCTCGCCCGCGTGCCCCACGGTCCGCTCAGCGCCCTTCACGACGACGAGCAGCTCGGCGCAGCGGCCCGGGTGCCAGGGGCCGTACCGGCCCTTGCGCACGACGAGTTCGGCACCCGCCTCGTGGGCCACGGTGCGCGCGGCCTCGACGGCGTCGGCCCAGTCGGCCGGACGGCCCTTGCCCCACCAGCCGGCCTGCTCACGGGCGCCCGTGAGGACGACGGCGGCGTGCCGGGGCTGCTCGGGCAGCGCGGCGTTCAGCCGCGCGATCTCCTCGTCGGTGGGACGCCGGTCCACCGGCAGATGCCCGGCGGCCCGGCGCTCCTCGCGCGGGTGGAAGACCAGACCGGTCTCGAACAGGGCCAGGTCGTGCCCGCCGCGGCCGGTGTTGCGCCGCAGCGCGCCCAGCAGGCCCGGCAGCAGCGTCGTACGGAGCGCGGGCTCCTCGTCGCTGAGCGGGTTGACCAGCTTGACCACCCGGCGGACCGGGTCGTCCGCGTCCAGACCGAGCTGGTCGAAGACCTGCTCGCCGAGGAACGGGTAGTTCAGCGCCTCGACATAGCCGGCCCCGGCCAGCGCGCGGCCGATGCGGCGGTGCAGCCGCTGGCGGGCGGTCAGACCGCGGCCCGCGGGGGGCTTGGGCAGCGTGGAGGGCAGGTTCTCGTAGCCCTCCAGCCGGATGACCTCTTCGGCGAGGTCGTTCGGGTCCGTCAGGTCGGGCCGCCAGGACGGCACGGTGACGATCAGCTCGTCCTGACCGTAGACGTCGCAGCCGACCTCCTGGAGGCGGCGTACGACGGTCTCGCGGCCGTAGGTGACGCCCGCGACCTTGTCCGGGTGGTCCGCCGGGACGGTGATGGTGTGCGGCGCGGAGGGCGCGATGACCTCGGTGACGCCCGCCTCGGCGGTGCCGCCCGCGAGCAGCACCAGCAGGTCCACGGTGCGCTGTGCGGCGGCGGCCGCGGCGGCCGGGTCCACCCCGCGCTCGAAGCGGCGGGAGGCCTCGGACAGCAGCTTGTGCCGGCGGGCCGTGCGCGCGACGGAGATCGCGTTGAAGTGGGCCGCCTCGATGACGACCTCGGTGGTCGCGTTCTCCGCGTCCTCGCCGTGGTCGGCGATCTCGGTGTTGGCGCCGCCCATCACACCGGCGAGGCCGATGGGGCCCCGCTCGTCGGTGATGACCAGGTCCTCGGCGTGCAGCGTGCGCTCGACGCCGTCCAGGGTGACGAGCTTCTCGCCCTCCTGGGCACGGCGCACCCCGATGGTGCCCTGGACCGAGGAGCGGTCGTAGGCGTGCAGCGGCTGGCCCAGCTCCATCATCACGTAGTTGGTGATGTCGACGGCCAGCGAGATCGGGCGCATGCCGACCTTCTGGAGCCGGCGCTGGAGCCAGAGCGGGGAGCGGGCCTCGGGGCGCAGACCGGTGACGGTGCGCGCCGTGAAGCGGTCGCAGCCGAACGGGTCGGAGACCTGGACCGGGTAGCCGTACGCGTTGGGCGCGGGCACGTCGATCAGGGCGGGGTCGCGCAGCGGCAGGCCGTAGGCGATGGCGGTCTCGCGGGCGACACCGCGGATGGACAGGCAGTCGCCGCGGTTGGCGGTGACGGCGATGTCCAGGACCTCGTCCACCAGCTCCAGGAGCTCGATGGCGTCCTTGCCCACCTCGGTCTCCGGCGGCAGCACGATGATGCCGTGGGTACTGTCCTCGCCCATGCCCAGCTCGTCGCTGGAGCAGATCATGCCGTGCGAGACCCTGCCGTACGTCTTGCGGGCGGCGATGGAGAAGCCGCCGGGCAGGGTGGCGCCGGGCAGCACCACGACGACCTTGTCGCCGACCGCGAAGTTACGGGCGCCGCAGACGATCTCCTGGGGCTCACCGGTGCCGTTGGCCTGGCCGACGTCGACCGTGCAGAAGCGGATCGGCTTCTTGAAGCCCTCCAGCTCCTCGATGGTCAGCACCTGGCCGACGACCAGGGGGCCCTTGAGGTCGGCGCCGAGCTGCTCGACGGTCTCGACCTCAAGACCGGCGGAGATGAGCTTGGCCTGGACGTCACGACCGGTCTCGGTGGCCGGCAGGTCGACGTACTCCCGCAGCCAAGAAAGCGGGACCCGCATCAGATCTCCATCCCGAAGGGCCGGGTGAACCGGACGTCACCCTCGACCATGTCTCGCATGTCTTCGACGTTGTGGCGGAACATCAGCATCCGCTCGATGCCGAACCCGAAGGCGAAGCCGCTGTACTTCTCCGGGTCGACGCCGCAGGCGATGAGCACCCGCGGATTGACCATGCCGCAGCCGCCCAGCTCGATCCAGCCCTCGCTGGAGCAGGTGCGGCAGGGACGGTCGGGGTTGCCGACGGACTCGCCCTTGCACACGTAGCAGAGCATGTCCATCTCGGCGCTCGGCTCGGTGAAGGGGAAGAAGTTCGGGCGCAGCCGGGTCTTCATGCCCGCGCCGAACAGGGACTGGACCATGTGGTCCAGGGTGCCCTTGAGGTCGGCCATGGTCAGGCCCTCGTCCACGGCGAGCAGCTCGACCTGGTGGAAGACGGGCGTGTGCGTGGCGTCCAGCTCGTCGGTGCGGTAGACGCGACCGGGGCAGATCACATAGACCGGCAGGTCACGGTCGAGCAGCGAGCGGATCTGCACGGGCGAGGTGTGGGTGCGCAGGACCACACCCGACTCGGCGCCGCCGTCCGGGCCCTGCACGAAGAACGTGTCGGCCTCACCGCGGGCCGGGTGGTCCGGGCCGATGTTCAGGGCGTCGAAGTTGAACCACTCGGCCTCGGCCTGCGGGCCCTCGGCGACCTCGTAGCCCATGGCCACGAAGATGTCCTCGATGCGCTCCGACAGCGTGGTCAGCGGGTGCCGGGCGCCGGCCGGGACGCGGTCGTACGGCAGCGTGACGTCGACGTCCTCCTCGACGAGCACCCGGGCGTCGCGCTCGGCCTCCAGCTCGGTCTGGCGGGCGGCGAGGGCCTTGTTGACGGCGCCGCGGGCCATGCCGACGCGCTTGCCGGCCTCGGCCTTGGCGTGCGGGGGCAGGGCGCCGATCTCGCGGTTGGCGAGCGAGAGCGCGGACGCGGGGCCGGTGTGGGCGACCTTGGCCTCGTGCAGCGCGTCGAGGGAGTCCGCGGCGGCGAAGGCGGCGAACGCCTCGTCCCGCATGCGCTCGATCTCTTCCGGTTTCAACGCCTCGACCTCGACAGGGTCGTACGACTTATTGGGTGCCGACATCTCTTCCATGCTTCCGATTGCTGGCGGATGGTCCCCGTCACCGACTCGACTCGCGAGGGCCGTGTGCAGGACACAAAGGTGCCAAAGGCCGAGTCTAACGGGGTGGAGCTGTCCGAAGAGCCCGTGGGCCGCTAGGCGAGATACGCCGGGGCGCTCACGGGCAACGTAAATCGGAACTCGGCGCCGCCGCCGCGGGCGCGGCCGACCGTGATGGTGCCGCCGTGGGCCTCGACGATGCCCTTGACGATATACAGCCCCAGTCCGGTGCCACCGCGCTTGCTGCCCCGCCAGAAGCGGGTGAAGACGCGGTTCATGGACTCCTCCGGGATGCCGGGCCCTTCGTCGCTCACCGTGACCGATGTGCCGGCCTCCTCGCCCTCGCGGGGGGACGCCGTGGGCGTGATGTCAATGGTGACGGTTCCCTCGCCGTGCCGCACGGCATTTTCCAGCAGGTTGCTGAGCACCTGGTCGATCTTGTCGGGGTCGGCCCACAGATCGGGCAGCGGCTGCTCGATGCGCAGCAGGAAGCGCCCGGCGCTCTGCCCGGCGGCGACGTACGCCTGGATGTGGCGGGAGACGGCGGCCCCTATGTCGACGGGCTGCCTGCGCACCTCCAGGCGCCCCGAGTCGATCCGGGAGATGTCCAGCAGCTCGGCGATGAGCCGGGTGACCCGGTCCGCGTCCGCGTCGACGGTCTCCAGCATCAGCCGCTTCTGGTCGTCGGTGAACCGCTCCCACTTGGCGAGCAGCGTGGCGGTGAAACCCTTGACGGAGGTCAGCGGGGAGCGCAGCTCATGGGCGACGGTGGCGATCAGCTCGGCGTGGCTGCGCTCGGTGCGGCGGCGGGCCTCGGTGTCCCGCAGGCAGATGATCAGACGGTGCACGGGGCCGAGGGGCGCGGTGCGGACGTACCGGGCGGTGACGAGCACCTCATGGCCGCCGGGCAGCAGCAGATTGCGCTCGGGCTGCCGGGTCCGGGTGGAGAGGCCCCCGTAGGGGTCGGTGAGCTGCCACCAGCGGCGCCCCTCCAGGTCCTCTAACGGCAGCGCCTTCTCCAGCGGCTGCCCGAGGGCGTCGGCGGCGGGTACGGCGGTGATGCGCTCCGCGGCCGCGTTGAACCCGACGACGCGTCCCCGCTCGTCGGCGACCACCAGTCCGTCGGGGAGCTGGTCGGGATCGAGTCCGCCCGCACCGCACGAGGACGCGGGTGCGCCCCGCGTGTCCCGTCCCTCCGGCCCGGTGCTCGTGCCGGCCACACTCATCCCCGTACCCCACCTCTCATACGGCGCAGGGCCCCGAGCTGGCCACCCTACTAGCTCTGGGTGACGGAACGGCACCCTCCGGGGGCGCGCTGCGCACGAGCCGAGGCGTACAGGCAGACGGCGGCGGCCGTGGCCAGGTTCAGGCTCTCGGCCTTGCCGTGGATGGGCACCCGTACGACGGCGTCGGCGAGCTCGCGGGTCTCCTCCGGCAGCCCCCAGGCCTCGTTGCCGAACACCCAGGCGGTGGGGCCGCCCATGGTGCCCTTGTCCAGCTCCTCGTCCAGGTCGCGGTCGCCTGCGCCGTCGGCGGCGAGGATGCGCACCCCGGCGCCCTTGAGCCGCTCGATGGCCTCCTCCACGGGGACGCCGACGGCGACCGGGAGGTGGAAGAGGGAGCCGACGGAGGCGCGGACGGCCTTGGGGTTGTACAGGTCCACGGAGGCGTCGGTGAGGACGACCGCCTCGGCGCCCGCGGCGTCCGCGCAGCGCAGCACGGTGCCCGCGTTGCCGGGGTCGCGGACGTGCGCGAGCACGGCGACCAGCCGGGGGCGGGCGGCGAGGACGTCCTCGAACGGGGTGTCCAGGAACCGGCAGACGCCGACGAGCCCCTGCGGGGTGACCGTGGTGGAGATGTCGGCGATGACGTCCTCGGCGGCGAGATGCACCCGGGCGCCGACGGCACGGGCCTCTCCGACGATGTCGGCGTACCGCTCCGCGGCCTCGACCGTGGCGAACAGCTCGACCAGCGTCGCCTGCCCGCCGTCCCGATGCGCGGCCGCCTCCCGCACGGCCTGCGGCCCCTCCGCGAGGAACAGCCGGTCCTTCCCCCGGAAATTCCGCTTGGCGAGCCGCCGCGCGGCGGCGACACGGGCGGAACGGGGAGAGATCAACTCGGGGACGGCAGGGGCCATGCTTTCTTCACTTTCCAGAGAACGTCTGCTTCAGCGCCCCGCAAGGAGCGCGGGGCTGTGCTTGATCTGCGGCTCCGCCGCGTGGGCGCGAGCAACCCCGACGCACCCGCGGCCGAAAACGCGCCGGGGAACCTCAACAGCGAGACCCGCAAGCCAACAGCCTGCGGGTCCCGGGGTTATTTCGGCTGAAGCTCAGCGCGGCGTCACGCGGCCTTGGGCGCGTTGACGTCCGACGGCAGCGCCTTCTGCGCGACCTCGACGAGCGCGGCGAACGCGTTCACGTCGTTGACGGCCAGCTCGGCCAGGATCTTGCGGTCGACCTCGACGTTCGCGGCCTTCAGACCCTGGATGAAGCGGTTGTAGGTCATGCCGTTGGCGCGGGCAGCGGCGTTGATGCGCTGGATCCACAGCTGACGGAAGTCGCCCTTGCGCTTCTTGCGGTCGTTGTAGTTGTAGACCAGCGAGTGGGTGACCTGCTCCTTGGCCTTGCGGTACAGGCGCGAACGCTGACCACGGTAGCCGGAGGCCTGCTCCAGGATCGCCCGGCGCTTCTTGTGGGCGTTGACTGCCCGCTTGACGCGTGCCACTTGTTAACTCCTTGTAGCGGGGTCGTGGGTGTCCTCACACGACCCGGAAACGATTGGGTCCCGGTCCAGACGCACGGCGCTCGTCGAGCGCCGCGGCGTCACTTGCCGAGAAGCTTCTTGATCTTCGCGGCGTCGCCCGGGGCCATCTCGGCGTTGCCGGTGAGGCGGCGCGTCACGCGGGACGACTTGTGCTCAAGCAGGTGGCGCTTGCCGGCGCGCTCGCGGAGCACCTTGCCGGAGCCGGTGACCTTGAAGCGCTTGCTGGCACCGCTGTGCGACTTGTTCTTCGGCATAGCGCCGTTCTCTCCTCGTCGGTGGCGCTCCGGTGCCCGGTCGCGAAAACCGGGCACGGTGGAGCGTCGCTCTTGTTTCGGTTACATCCTCGGGAGCCGTGAGGCTCCCCGGGATCACGCCTCGGCAGTTTCCTCGGACGACGCCTCGGCCTCGACAGCCTCGACGGGTTCCTCGGACGACGCCTCGGCCGCGTTCTGCGACTTGCCGGGGTTCGCCTTCGCGTCGGCCTTGCGGGCCTCCTGCGCCTGACGGGCCTCGGCCATCGCCTCGGTCTTCTTCTTGTGCGGACCGAGAACCATGATCATGTTTCGGCCGTCCTGCTTCGGGTTCGACTCGACGAAACCGAGGTCCTGGACGTCCTCCGCGAGCCGCTGGAGCAGTCGGTAGCCCAGCTCGGGCCGGGACTGCTCGCGACCACGGAACATGATCGTGATCTTGACCTTGTCGCCCTGCTTGAGGAACCGGACGACGTGACCCTTCTTGGTGTCATAGTCGTGCGGGTCGATCTTCGGCCGGAGCTTCATCTCCTTGATGACCGTGTGCGCCTGGTTCTTGCGCGCCTCACGGGCCTTCATGGCCGACTCGTACTTGAACTTCCCGTAGTCCATGAGCTTGCACACGGGCGGACGGGCGGTCGCCGCCACCTCGACCAGGTCCAGGTCGTACTCCTGCGCAAGCTCCAGTGCCTTCGCGAGCGGCACAATGCCGACCTGCTCGCCACTGGGACCGACAAGTCGCACCTCGGGAACGCGAATCCGGTCGTTGATGCGGGGCTCGGCGCTGATGGATCCTCCTCGATAGCACCACGCGACGGCCTGGCGGACTGCCGCGTAACGTCTGTGTTCGTCCGACCAACCGCGCCGAGGCACAAAAAATGCCCCGGACGATCACAGGCGGGGCTCCTGACTACCGGAGCACCGCCGCGATGAACGCGGGGCGCGAATCGGGCGACTCCATCGTCCGTACGGAACGATGGCGGCCGCCTGACCGGAGACCCGCCGTCCCGGGGGACGGATCGGGTGGGAGATCGGAGCCTCCACTTGTGGGCCGAGCAATAGGTGCATACCTACGTCCGGCCGGTCGCCCACCAGATTAGCAGGATGGCTTGACAAGGGCTAATCGGGAGCCCGTAACCGTAAAGCCGTAATCCCGCCTTAGGGTGAGGGGCATGAGTGAGACCCCTGCCGAGAACCCCGACTTCGACGCGATGACCCGCGATATCGCCGAGGTCCCCGCCGTCGAGGTGATCGTGACGGTCGCCGTCAACCTGATGAGCGCCGCCGCCGTGAAGCTCGGGCTCAGCGAGGAGGGCGACACGTTCAAGGACCTGGACGAGGCCCGCAAGCTGATCACCGCCCTCGCCGGTCTGCTGGACGGCGGCGCGACCGAGATCAGCTCCTTCCACGCGGCTCCGCTGCGCGACGGTCTGAAGTCGCTCCAGCTGGCCTTCCGCGAGGCCTCGATCGTCCCGGACGAGCCGGGCCAGGGGCCGGGCGAGAAGTACACCGGCCCGATCTACAGCTGAGCTATTCCCTCACGTACAGGGGCTCGCCCGGAGGCGTCGTCCCGGCCGGCAGCAGTGCCAGGTCGAGACCGCGCACCAGGCGGGCCCTCAGTGTTTCGTCGGCGGCGAGCCGGCCGGCGATCGCCTGGGCGGTCTCGGCGGGCGGCGCGGCCGGGTCGAGGACGAGGGCGAGGGTGCCGTCGGCCGGGCCGGGCACCAGGTGGGCGCGCCGTACGGCGGGTTCGGCGGCCACCGCCGTACGCACGGCCTCGGCCACGGCCGGGTCGGCGAGCGGGTCGGTGCTGGTGCGGCCCTCGGCGAGGGCGAGCAGCGCGGGCCCGGTCAGCTCGAAGGGCACCGGCCCCGCGAGGTCCAGCACCACCGTGTCGGCCTTCTCGTGCGCGGCGGCCTGGAGCGCCTGGTGCAGGGGTACGGCGACCGGGCGGGCCTCGGGGTCCCAGCGGGCGAGGGAGTCGGTGGAGGTGAAGGCGGGCAGCGCGGTACGGCCGCCGGCCTTGAGCGTGGGTACCGCCATGTCGCTGGTCTTCTCACGGCGCAGCCCGCCCACCCGTCTCCCACCACCCTTGTGACGAGCTTTGCGCCCCTCTTGATCGTCCTCCTCGACCTCACCGAGGACGGCGACGACGGGGACCAGCAGCCGGGCGCCCTTCAGCGCCTGGAGGACCGGTCCGACGGCGGTGCGGTCCTCGGCCCACGCGGCGAGCGCGGCACCGAGCCGGGGATCGGCGGAGCCGTCGTCGTCGGAGTAACCGGAGTCGGGGATGTTCTTGTTCGCCACGGTCACCGACCCTATCGGGGGAAACGGCAGGGCTCGGCGGCGGCCCGGCGCCCGTCTCAGAAGGGCTGTCTGCGGCCGCGCCACAGGATCACGCCCACGACCAGCAGCACCCCGCCGGCACTGCCCGCGAGGGGCGCCGCCCAGTCGGCGGCGGATCCGGTCGCCCGGGGCGCGTCGGGGCCGGGGCCGAAGTACTCGTGGGGGTACGACGCCGGGCTCAGCTTCTCGGGTTCGAGGCGGTCGGCCGCGGCCAGGGCGGCCACCGGGTCGATCGTGCCGTAGCCCCGGGAGTCGTCGCGGCCACCGGCCGGCGGGGCGTCGGCGGTGTCCTCCAGGAGCGTCCTGATCTGGGCCGGGCTCAGCCCCGGGCGGGCCGACTTGATCAGTGCGGCGACCCCCGAGACATAGGCGGAGGCGGCCGAGGTGCCCCAGCCCTCGTAGTACTTGTGGTCGGGGTCGGCGATGACGACGTCGACGCCGGGCGCGCTGACCGCGGCGTACCAGCGGCGGGTGGAGAAGGCGGCGCGGGTGCCGTAGCGGTCGACGGCGGTGGCGACGACGACGCCGGGGTAGGCGGCCGGGTAGGAGACGTGGTCGCCGTTGTCGCCGCCGTTGCCCGCGGAGGCGACGACGACCACGCCCTTCTTCAGGGCGTACTGCACGGCCTCGTCCTCGCCGGGTTCGGGGTGGGCGGAGGCGGAGTCGTCGCCTAGGGAGAGGTTGATGACGTCGGCGCCGTGGTCGGCGGCCCAGCGGATGCCGTCGGCGAGGGCGGTGCCGCGGGTGGTGCGGGCCTTGGCGCGGGCGGGGTCGCTGTCCTCCAGGATCACCCGTACGGGAAGGATCTTCGCCTCGGGGGCGACGCCCATGACGCCGTCGGCGCCGCCGGGCCCATGGCCGTGTCCGGCGATGATGCCGGCCATGGCGGTGCCGTGCCGTCCCCAGGTGCGGTCGCCGGGCCGGGCGCCGAATCCGATCATGTCCTTGGCGGGCAGCACATTGCCGACCAGGTCGGGGTGGTCCTCCTGGACGCCGGTGTCGAGGACGGCGACGGTGACGCCCTGGCCCCTGGTGGTGTGCCAGGCCTGGTCGAGGTGGAGGGCGGACAGGCCCCACTGCTGGGCGCGGATGCCGTCGGCGTGGGCGGCGGCGGTGGGCAGCAGGGTGAGGGCGCCGGCGAGCAGAGCGCTCACCGCGGCCCCGCAGGCACGCTTCATGAGGGTCTCTTCGTGGCGTTCGTGGCGGCGGAGCCGACGGTCCGGCGCAGCCGCTGCGCTATCTGCCCGGACAGTCCCTGGGCCTCGTCGCCGAGACCGGACTGGGCCTGCGCGGTGGTGGCACCGGCCCGCACGGCGTCGGCGGCGGGCTGGGGGGTGTCCACGCTCCGGCCGTCCGCCCAGCCCGAGACGGCGTAGACGACGACGGGGGCGTCGGTGCGCACGGAGATGGTCCAGGTGGCGCGCTGGTCGTCCCCGAACCCGGCCGCGGGGGTGTTCCGCGCGGCATACGGGCGGGGCATCAGGTCGGGGCGTTCGGTGAGGTGCTGGGTGCGGAAGCGGGTGGCGAGCGCGGACATGCCAGCGGGATCGGCCCTGGTGAACAGCAGGCCGACGGTGGTCACATAGCTCTGGGTGGCGTCCGTGTAGGTGGCGCGCAGCAGCCGGCGGCAGCCCGCGTCGGCGAGGACCTTCCACAGCAGCGGGTCGAACGCGTCGGCGCAGCCGCTGTCCGGGGCGACGGCGATCCGCGTCCAGGTCCGGTCCGCCCCGCCGGGGCCGTCTCCCGCTCCCTGCACGACGGGCGGGAACAAGGTGTCGACGGGCACGCTGTGCCACACGGGTACGGCCGCGGCGAAGCCCCGCGCCGCGCTGTCCTCGTGGTCCTCCGCGATCCAACTCCCGGCCGCGGCACCGCCGATGAGCCCGATCCCGAGCACCAGGCAGACCCCGGCGACGACGGCCCGCCCCCGTCTGCGCGTCCGGAACAGGTCGGGTTCCCCGAGGGTGACATGGGGCCGGGCGGCGCTTCCCCGGGTCCGGGCGATGTCGGGGGCGCGCGGGGCGGGCGGCTGGGGGTGCCATCGAGTGCTGGGCCGGGTCGCATGCGCCGGCGCGTCCGTGGGAGGAGTGCTCGCGGGAGCGCCCGCGGGCGTGCCGGAAGCGGGCGCGGCGCCGGGCGGGTTCGCGGCGGCGGCGGGGGGGCCGGGAGGGACCGGCCGGAGCCGGGCGGTCGTCTCGGAGGTGTCCTCCGCGGTCGGCGGGGTCGCCGTCCCGGGGGCGGTCCGCGCGGGCACCTCGGTACGCCCCGCCTGCCGATCCCATGGCACGGAACCGCCCGCACCGGGCTGCCCGGAGCCCCCGGCACCGGCGCGATCGCCGGGACCGCTGCCGGTACCCCCCGTACCCGTACTCCCCTCGTCGGCGTGCGCGGGGCGCGGCGCGTCGGTCTCCGTGCGCGGGCGCGCCGCGCGGGGCGGGGTGTCGGGGAAGCGGGCCGAGGCGGGGGGCGGCGGAGGGCTCACGGGGTCGACGGCCTCGGGGACGGTACGGCTCCGGGGTGTCCCGTTCCCCGGGCCGCGCGGGGCGAAGACGGACGGCTCGTCACCGGGGTCGTCCCCCAGGGGAGCGGCGGCGGTGACCCGTCGCCCGTCCGCGCCGGGAACGCCACCCGGAATGCCGCTGCCCGCGTTCCAACCGGCGCCCGCGCGGGGGCCGGAGGAGGGCGGTGGGCCCGGTGGCAGGGAGGAGTGGCGTGCTTCCGTGGTCATGCGTTCCCCGTTTCCTCGCGACCCGGGCCGTCTCCTCGTACCCGTACGACCGGGCCCCCGTCCCGGGCGGGTCCGTCGTACGTGCGCGTCACTCTACGGGTTGTCGGGGGCCGGGGCGGAACCAGTACGGGAGGCCGGGGCACTTGCCCGGAACGTCCCCCTACCCTGCGGTAATCCCTTCTGGCAGGCTTCCGGCATGACTGCGCGTGCCGCCGACCGGGCCCGGTACGACCGGGCCACCGCCCATCTCGAAGCGCCGCTGGCGCTCGTGGACCTGGAGGCCTTCGACGCCAACGCGGCCGATCTGGTCCGCCGCTCCGGCGGCAAGCCGGTACGGGTCGCGAGCAAGTCCGTGCGCTGCCGTGCCCTGCTGGAGCGGGTGCTGGCCAAGGACGGCTTCCAGGGCATCATGTCGTTCACCCTCGCCGAGTCGCTGTGGCTGGCGCGTTCGGGTTTCGACGACATCCTGCTCGCCTACCCCTGCGCCGACCGCTCCGGATTCGCCGAACTGACCGCCGATCCCAAGCTCGCCGCCGCCGTCACCGTGATGGTGGACGACCCCGCCCAGCTCGACCTGATCGACGCGGCCCGCGGCGACGGGCGCGAGGTGGTCCGGATATGCCTGGAGTTGGACACCTCCCTGAAGCTGTTCGGCGGCCGGGTGCGGGTCGGCGCCCGCCGCTCCCCGCTGCACTCCCCCGCCCAACTCGCCGAGGTCGCACGGGTGGTGGCCGAACGCCCCGGGTTCCGGCTGGTCGGACTGATGGCCTACGAGGGTCATATCGCGGGAGTCGGTGACGCGGTCGCCGGGCGGCCGCTGCGGTCGCGGGCGATCCGGCTGATGCAGGCCGCCGCCCGCCGGGAGCTGGCCGAGCGGCGCGGCGCGGCCGTGCGCGCGGTGCGGTCCGTCGCGCCGGACCTGGAGTTCGTCAACGGCGGCGGCACCGGCAGTGTGCAGCACACCGCAGCCGAGTCCGCCGTCACCGAGATCGCGGCCGGCTCCGGGCTGTACGTGCCGCGGCTGTTCGACAACTACACGTCCTTCAGCGGCCGTCCGGCGGCGCTCTTCGCGCTGCCGGTGGTACGGCGGCCGGGCGTGGGCGTCGTCACCGTGCTCGGCGGCGGCTACCCGGCCTCCGGCGCGGCTGGCCCCGACCGCTCGCCGGTGCCGTATCTGCCGGAAGGGCTGAAGTACGACCCGCAGGAGGGGGCCGGCGAGGTGCAGACCCCGTTGCTCGGCTCGCCCGCCGACGATCTGCTGATCGGCGACCGGGTGTGGTTCCGGCACGCCAAGGCGGGCGAGCTGTGCGAGCGGTTCGCGTCGCTGCACCTCGTCGAGGGCGACGAGGTGACGGCGACCGTGCCCACGTACCGGGGCGAGGGGCACACCTTCCTCTGAGCCCCTGAGAGGGGGGCTTACACGGGCGTGACGTACGCGCCCGCGATGCCCCCGTCCACCAGGAAGTCGGTGGCGTTGACGAAGGAGGAGTCGTCGCTGGCCAGGAAGGCGACCGCGGCGGCGATCTCCTCGGCCTCGGCGAACCGGCCCACCGGGATGTGCACGAGCCGGCGGGCGGCCCGCTCCGGGTCCTTGGCGAACAGTTCCTGGAGGAGGGGGGTGTTGACGGGGCCGGGGCACAGCGCGTTGACCCGGATGCCCTCGCGCGCGAACTGCACGCCCAGTTCACGGGACATGGCGAGGACGCCGCCCTTGGAGGCCGTGTACGAGATCTGGGAGGTGGCCGCGCCCATCCGGGCCACGAAGGACGCGGTGTTGATGATGGAGCCCTTGCC
The DNA here is from genome assembly GCF_014673495.1 of Streptomyces griseofuscus. Lineage (GTDB taxonomy): Bacteria > Actinomycetota > Actinomycetes > Streptomycetales > Streptomycetaceae > Streptomyces > Streptomyces murinus. The sequence goes on along the minus strand of NZ_CP051006.1, from coordinate 6,740,734 downwards.
CTGGCGGCGCATATAGGGGATCGCGGCCTTGCAGCACAGGTACACGGAGGTGAGGTTGACCTCCTGGACGCGCTTCCACGCCTCCAGGCCGGTCTCCAGGATGGAGTCGTCGTCGGGCGGGGAGATACCCGCGTTGTTGAAGGCCACGTCCACGCTGCCGTAGGTGTCGTACGCCGTCTTGAACAGCGCCTCGACCTGCTCGGGGTCGGTGACGTCGACCTTGGCGAAGAGCCCGCCCACCTCCTCGGCGGCGGCCTTGCCGCGGACCTCGTCCACATCGGCGCAGACGACATGGGCGCCCTCGGCGGCGAGGCGGCGGGCGGTGGCGAGGCCGATGCCGCTGCCGGCTCCGGTCACGACGGCGGTACGGCCGACCAGGCGGCGGCAAACACTGTTGTCGGTCACTGTGCGGGGCCCTCCGTGCTGATGAAGACGTTCTTGGTCTCGGTGAAGGCGGTCAGGGCGTCGGGGCCGAGTTCACGGCCGAGGCCGGACTGCTTGTAGCCGCCGAACGGGGTCCAGTAGCGGACGCTGGAGTGGGAGTTGACGGACAGGTTGCCCGCGCGCACGCCCCCGGAGACCCGCAGGGCGCGGCCGAGATCGCGGGTCCAGACGGAGCCGGCCAGCCCGTAGGGGGTGTCGTTGGCGAGGCGGATCGCGTCCCGCTCGTCGGTGAAGGGGAGCAGGACGGCGACGGGCCCGAAGATCTCCTCGCGGGCGGCCGGGCTGTCGTGCCGCTCCCCCACCAGGACGGTCGGCGGGAACCAGAAGCCGGGTCCGTCGGGCGCGCTGCCGCGCAGGGCGGGGGCGCCGGCGGGGACGTACGACCGTACGCGCTCCCGCTGTGCCGCCGAGATCAGCGGGCCCATCTGGGTCTTCTCGTCGGCCGGGTCGCCCACGACGACGGCGGCGAGCGCGTCGGCGAGGAAGTCCCGGGCCTCGTCCAGGGCGGTCTCCTGGACGAGGATCCGGGTGCGGGCGCAGCAGTCCTGCCCGGAGTTGTCCAGGAAGGAGAACGGGTCGAGGGCGGTGCTCAGGTCGGCGTCGGCGAAGACGATGTTGGGGCTCTTGCCGCCGAGTTCCAGGGTGACCGGTTTGACCAGGCGGGCGCAGCGCTCCATGACCTCGCGGCCGGTGCGGGTGGACCCGGTGAACACGATCTTGGCCACGTCCGGGTGGTCCACCAGGGCGCGCCCGGCGATGTGGCCGTGGCCCGGCAGCACCTGGAAGAGGTGCTCGGGCAGGCCCGCGGCCAGGGCGAGTTCGGCCAGCCGCAGGGCGGTGAGCGGGGTGGTCTCGGCGGGTTTGAGGAGGACTGCGTTGCCCGCGGCGAGCGCCGGGAAGGAGCCCCAGGCGGCGATCGGCATGGGGAAGTTCCAGGGGGCGATCACCCCGACCACCCCCAGGGGTTCCTGGAAGGTGATGTTCCAGCCTCCGGGCACCGGGATCTGCTTGCCGAGCAGGCGTTCGATGCCGCCGGCCGCGTACTCCAGCAGGTCCCGGGCGTTGCCGGCCTCCCAGCGGGCGTTGCCGAGGGTGTGCCCGGCCTCGCTCACCTCCAGGCGGGCGAGTTCCTCCAGGTGGGCGTCGACGGTGTCGGCGAAGCGGCGCAGCAGCCGGGCCCGGTCGGCGGGGGCGAGCGCGGCCCATCCGTGCTGGGCGCGGACGGCCCGTACGACGGCGGCGTCGACGTCCTCGGCGGTGGCGGCGGGGACGGTGGCGAGGACCTCTTCCGTGGCGGGGTTGAGGACCTTCAACTCGTCGGAGTCGGACACGGATCGACCTTTCACGGGCGGGCGAACGGGCGGGTGAGCGGGCTCGGGGCGGGCGTGCTCACAGGCGTTCGAAGGAGCGGCGCAGCTCCCAGTCGGTGACGGCGGCGTCGAATGCCTCCAGCTCGACGCGGGCCATGTTGCTGTAGTGGGCCACGACCTCGTCGCCGAAGGCGGCCTTGGCGATCGGGCTGTTCTCCCACAGCTCGGCGGCCTCGCGCAGGGAGGTGGGGACGTGCGCGAAGCCCGCGGTGTAGGCGTTGCCGGGGCAGGGCTCGGGGAGTTCGAGCCGCTGCTCGATGCCGTACAGGCCCGCGGCCACCAGTCCGGCGACGGCGAGGTAGGGGTTGACGTCGCCGCCCGGCAGGCGGTTCTCGAAGCGGGTGGAGCTGCCGTGGCCGACCACCCGCAGGGCGCAGGTGCGGTTGTCGTGGCCCCAGGCGACGGCGGTGGGGGCGAAGGAGCCGGGCTGGAACCGCTTGTAGGAGTTGATGTTGGGGGCGTAGAGCAGGGAGAAGTCGCGCAGGGCGGCGAGCTGTCCGGCGAGGAAGTGCCGCATCACCTCGGACATCCCGTCGGGGCCCGCCATGGCGTTGGTGCCGTCGGCGTCGGTGAGCGAGAGGTGGATGTGGCAGGAGTTGCCCTCGCGCTCGTTGTACTTGGCCATGAAGGTGATCGAGACGCCCTCCTGGGCGGCGATCTCCTTGGCGCCGGTCTTGTACAGGGCGTGCTGGTCGCAGGTGGTGAGCGCCTCGTCGTAGCGGAAGACGATCTCGTGCTGCCCGGGATTGCACTCGCCCTTGGCGGACTCGACGGTGAGTCCGGCGCCCGCCATGTCGTTGCGCAGCCGGCGCAGCAGGGGCTCGATGCGGCCGGTGCCGAGGATCGAGTAGTCGATGTTGTACTGGTTGGCCGGGGTCAGCCCCCGGTATCCCGCGTCCCACGCCTGTTCGTAGCTGTCCTTGAAGACGATGAACTCCAGCTCGGTGCCGACCTGGGCGGTGTAGCCGAGTCCGGCGAGCCGGTCGAGCTGGCGGCGCAGGATCTGCCGGGGGGCGGCGACGACCGGGGCGCCGTCACTCCAGGCGAGGTCGGCGACGAGCAGGGCGGTGCCGGGGTGCCAGGGGATGCGGCGCAGGGTGACGGGGTCGGGGCGCATGGCGAAGTCGCCGTAGCCGCGCTCCCAGGAGGACATCGCGTAACCGTCGACCGTGTTCATCTCGGTGTCGACGGCGAGCAGGTAGTTGCAGCCCTCGGTGCCGTGTTCCAGTACCTCGTCGAGGAAGAACCGGGCGGCGAACCGCTTGCCCTGGAGGCGCCCTTGCATATCGGGGAACGCCAGGACGACAGTGTCGATCTCACCGCTTTCCACGAGGGCACGGAGTTCCTCGACGGGGAGCGGGGCTGTGCGGTCTGCCACGGAAAAGCCTCCTTGGGCGCCTTCGCGCTTCTTCGGCCGGGCCGGGAGCCATAAGGTATTGCCAAGAACCATTGCTTGGGAAGGGGGTACGGCGGATGTCGTCTCATACGGAGTGGCACGGGGTGGGCGACCGGCTCGCCCCGGTGCTGCGGCCGGTGCGGGCGGGCAACGGCTTCGAGGAGGCCCTGGAGCAGATCCTCCAGGTGGTGCGGCTCGGCCTGGTGCCGGGCGGCGAACGGCTGCCGGCGGAGCGGGAGTTGGCGGAGCGGCTGGGGATCAGCCGGGTGACGCTGCGCGAGGTGCTGAAGGTGCTCCAGGACCAGGGCCTGGTGGAGGCGCGGCGCGGGCGGTACGGCGGAACGTTCGTACTGCCCCGCGCGGACGCCGGTGGCGAGGACGAGCTGCGGCGGCGGATCGCGGCGGTCGACGTCGAGGACGTGCTGCGGTTCCGGGAGGTGCTGGAGGTGGGCGCGGCCGGGCTGTGCGCGGCGCACGGACTGACCGGGGAGCAGGCCGGGCTGCTGCGGGAGGCGCTGGCCGAGACGCACGAGGCGCCGCTGGCCGACTACCGGCGCCTGGACACGCTGCTGCATCTGACCCTGGCCGAGCTGTGCGGCTCCCCCTCACTGACCGCCCAGTACGCGGCGGTGCGGGCGCAGGTCAACGAGTTGCTGGACTGCATCCCGTTGCTGGTGCGCAATCTGGAGCACTCCCAGCGGCAGCACACCGCGCTGGTGGAGGCGGTGCTCGACGGGGACGCCGACGGCGCGCGGGAGATGATGCGGGAGCACTGCGCGGGTACGGCGGCGCTGCTGCGGGGCTTCCTGACGTAAGCGGATTCTGCAAAGGTATTCTCATATACCTTTTGGAGGCTGGCGTGGGCGGACGACCGCTGATCGGTGTGAGCACGTATCTGGAGGCCGGGGCGCGCTGGGGCGTCTGGGAGCTGGCGGCCGCGCTGCTGCCGGCCGCGTATCCGCGACTGGTCCAGCGGGCCGGGGGCCTCGCCTGCATGCTGCCGCCGGACGATCCCTCGCTCGCCGCGGCGGCGGTCGCCCGGCTGGACGGTCTGGTCGTCGCGGGCGGCCCGGACGTGGACCCGGTGCACTACGGCGCCGACCGCGACCCCCGCACCGGGCCGCCGGCCCCGGCCCGCGACGCCTGGGAACTCGCCCTGATCCGTGCCGCGTTGGCCTCCGGCACACCGCTGCTGGGTATCTGCCGGGGCATGCAGCTGCTGAACGTGGCGCTCGGCGGGACGCTGGTCCAGCACCTGGAGGGGCACGCGGAGGTGGTGGGCACCTTCGGCACACACCCCGTCGAGCCGGTACCGGGCACGTTGTACGCCTCCCTCGCCCCCGAGAGGGTGTCGGTCCCCACGTACCACCACCAGTCGGTCTCCCTCCTCGGCCGCGATCTCGTGCCGTCGGCGCATGCGGAGGACGGCACGGTGGAGGCGGTGGAACTACCGGCCGGGCGGGGGTGGGTGCTGGGGGTGCAGTGGCATCCGGAGATGGGGGAGGATCTGCGGGTGATGGAGGGGCTGGTGCGGGCAGCGGGCTGATTCGTCCGCGCCACGGGGGCCGGCGCCGGGGCCGGTGGCCGGCCGCGGGTCCGTCCTGGCCGCTCGCGCAGTCCCCCGCGCCCCTTCAGGGCACCTCAGCACCGGGACCAGCCGGAAACCGCCGCCGAAAGCCGGGCCCGGTGGGCGACTGCGGGCCGCAGGTGGCCACTCGCGCAGTTCCCCGCGCCCCTTCAGGGCACCTCAGCCGCGGGACCGACCAGAAACCGCCACCGAAAGCCCGGCCCGGCGGGCGACTGCGGGCCGCAGGTGACCACTCGCGCAGTCCCCCGCGCCCCTTCCCGGGGCCGACTGGAAGCCGCCGCCGAAAGCCGGGCCCGGTGGGCAGCTGCGGGCCGCAAGTGGCCACTCGCGCAGTCCCCCGCGCCCCTTCCCGGGGCCGACTGGAAGCCGCCGCAGTTCCCCGCGCCCCTTCCCGGGGCCGACTGGAAGCCGCCGCCGAAAGCCGGGCCCGGTGGGCAGCTGCGGGCCGCAAGTGGCCACTCGCGCAGTTCCCCGCACCCCTGGCGAACCGCAGCACCGTCGGCTTCCGGGGTGCCGCCCCCGTCGGCACGGGCAGGCGTCCCCACCCCCGTACCGCCCCCGCTCACGCCCGCGTCAGAGCCAGCAGATCCCGCGCCGGTCCCGTCGGCCGGTGTCCCTTCGGCCACACCGCGCGCAGGTCACGTCGTAGCGACACCCCCTCCACCGGCACCGCGACCAGCCGCCGCAGCGCCAGCTCCTCCCGCACCGCCAGTTCGCTGAGCACCGACGGTCCCGCACCGCTCACCGCCGACGCCTTCACCGCCGTGGTGGACGACAGCTCGATCAACGGCCGCGCCAGCCCCCCGAGCGCCGCGTCCAGCACCTGCCGCGTCCCCGATCCCCGTTCCCGCAGGATCAGCGGGGTCTCCCCCAGCTCCTGCGGCGAGAGCGGCCGGCGGCGCCGGGCCCAGGGATGCCCCGGCGCCGTCACCACGATCAGCCGGTCGTGCCCGATCACCACCGCGTCGAGCCCCGCGGGCACGGAAAGCCCCTCCACGAACCCCAGGTCCGCCTCGCCCGACCGCAGCAGCTCCGCCACCCGCGCCGAATTCCCGGCCAGCAGCGACACCGCGGTGTCCGGGCGCTCGGCGTGCAGCGCCAGCAGCCAGCCCGGCAGCAGATACTCGGCGATGGTCATGCTCGCGGCCACCCGCAGCCGTGAGTCCCGCCGGTCCCGCAGCGCCCGCGCCCCCGCGTCGAACGCCGCCGCCGCCTCCACCACCCGCCGCGCCCAGTCCGTCACCAGCACACCCGCGTCGGTGAGCCGGGAGCCGCGCGGGGAGCGGTCCACCAGGGCGACCCCCAGCTGCCGTTCCATCGACCGGACCCGGCTGCTCGCCGCCGGCTGGGTGATCCCGACCTCCCGCGCCGCCGCGCCGAGACTCCCCAGCCGCGCCACGGCGAGCAGCAGTTCCAGCGCCGCCAGATCCGGTACGCGGTGCGCCAACGACCCCGTACCCTCGCCCCGCCCGCCGGGCCCCTCCACCTCGCTCATAAGACCAGCTTATGCCCTCATAGAAGGGAAATCCCTGGTCAGGGACCATTCCCCCGGGCACGGTTGATGCCATGGTCACCGTTGCCCAACCCCTTCCCGCCACCCGCGCGCCCCGTGCCGCCCGGCTCCGCCATCTCGGCCCGAACTGGTACGCCTCCGTCATGGGCACCGCCGCCGTCGGCACCGCGGGCACCGCGCTGCCGATGGACCTGCCGGGCGCGCTGCACACCCTGCTCGCGGCGGTCTGGGCGCTGTCGCTGCTGATGCTGGTGACCCTGCTGGCGGCCCGGGCCCTGCACTGGATCCACCACCGCGACCAGGCCCGTGCCCATCTCCTCGACCCGGCGATGGCCCCGTTCTACGGCTGTCTCTCCATGGCCCTGCTGGCCGTCGGCGGCGGCGCGCTGACCGCGGGACACGACTGGCTCGGCACCCCGGCGGCCGTCGCCCTTGACACCGTGCTGTACACGGCGGGCACGGCGATCGGGCTGTGGGCGGCCGTGGCCGTGCCGTACCTGATGTCCGTACGGCACCGTATCGAGCCCTCCCAGGCGTCCCCGGTGTGGCTGCTGCCGCTGGTCGCGCCGATGGTGTCGGCCGCGCTCGGCCCGCTGCTCGTGCCGCATCTGCCGCCGGGCCAGCCCCGCGCGACCCTGCTGCTGGCCTGTCTCGCGATGTTCGGACTGAGCCTGTTCGCCACCTTGCTGATGCTGCCGCTGGTCCTCGGCCGGCTGATCACCTCGGGCCCGCTGGCGCTCGCGCTCACCCCGACCCTGTTCCTGGTCCTCGGCCCGCTCGGGCAGTCCACCACCGCCCTCGGCTCGATCGCGAACGCCGCGCCCGGGGTCGTACCGGCCTCCTACGCGCACGGCCTCGCCGTGTTCTCCGTGCTCTACGGCGTGCCCGTGATGGGCTTCGCGCTGATGTGGCTGGCGCTGTCCGTCGCCCATCTGGTGCGGGCCCGCCGCCAGGGCATGGGGTTCGCGATGACCTGGTGGGGCGCCACCTTCCCGGTGGGCACCTGTGTCACCGGCGCGGCCGCCCTCACCCGGCACACCTCCCTCACCGCGTTCCAGGCGCTGTCCGTCGCGCTGTACGTGCTGCTCGTCGCGGCCTGGCTCGCGGCGGCGTCCGGCACGGTGCGCGGACTGCTCAGCGGTGAGCTGCTCGCAGGGCCTCGCCCAGCACCCGGGGCGCCCACGCCAGCGACGGGCCGTACCACGTCAGATCGCGCCCGCTGACCAGCGCGCAGGCAAGGCCGGGGAAGGCCTCCGGGCCGTCCTCGGCGGTGAAGCGATAGGGCTCGTCGGGGAGGACGACCACGTCCGGGGCCGCCGCCACCAGCTCGTCCAGCGGGATGCGGGGGTAGCGCTCCGGATGGTCCGCGTACAGATGGTCGACGCCGAGGCGGGAGAGCACATCGCCCGCGAAGGTGTCCCGGCCGACGACCATCCAGGGCCTGCGCCAGATCGGTACGACCGCCGTCCGGCGCTCGGCCGGCTCCGGCAGCGCGCGCCACGCCGTCTCGGCCTCCCGCAGCCAGCCCGGCCGCCCGGGCGCCCCGCAGGCCGCCAGCACCCGGGCCAGCTCCCCGAAGGCGTCCGGCACGGTCCGCACCTCGGTGACCAGGACATCGAGGCCCGCCGCGCGCAGCGCGTCGAGGTCGGGGACGCGGTTCTCCTCCTCGTTGGCGATCACCACATCGGGCGCGAGCTCGATGATGCGCTCCACCTTGGGGTTCTTGGTCCCGCCGATCCGGACGACGTCCAGCTCCCCCGGATGACTGCACCAGTCCGTGGCCCCGACGAGCGCTCCGGGCAGCGTCTCGGCCACCGCCTCGGTGAGCGAGGGGACCAGGGAGACGACGCGTTTCACCGGGACCGGTCCCGCACGGCCTCGATGTGCTCGGCCACCGCCACCACGATGATCCGGGTGTCCGGCACGGTCGCCCGCCAGCGGTGTCTGACTCCGCCGGTGAGATACAGGGTGTCGCCGCGGCCGAGGCGGTACGCGCGGCCCTCGGCCTCGATCTCGACGGCGCCGTCGGCGACGTACATCAACTCGTCATTGCGATGCTGGAACTCGCGTCCCGCGTCATGGTCGCCGGTGAACTCGGAGGCGTGCAGCTGATGGTGGCCGCGGACCAGATTGCGGGTGCGGGGGGCGAAGTCGCCCTCGGCGAGCGGTTCGGCGCGCACCAGGTCGACGGTGGCCGCCGGGTCCGCCGCGGCGAGCAGTTCGACGGCCGTGGTGCGCAGCGCGTCGGCCAGTTTCTCCAGGGAAGTGCTGCTGGGCCGCGCCCGGTCGTTCTCCACCTGGCTGAGGAAGGGCACGGACAGGCCGGTGCGCTCGGCGACGACCGCGAGGGTCAACTCCAGGGCACGCCGGCGCCGCCGGACCGCCGCGCCCACCCGTACGGGCTGCTGCTCTTTGTGGTCGCCCATCGCTCCGGCTCCCTCCCTCGCTCGTGTGGGTTCCTCAATTGGCTTCACTGCACCCTACGCATGTTCGGCAAACGGTTTCATGCGCGTGTCACATCCCCGTCTCACCGAATACCCCCTACCCTCACGTTCGCGCCAGGCGTCGGCGGCCCCGAAGGGGTCCCCCGCTGCTTCCTCCCCGGGGATGAACATGCCCACCAGCCAGACTCATCACGCTGGGTGATTGGCCGGATTCCGCCCGTAGGGGACGTGGACTCCCCGCCCCGAGAACGCGCCGAGGGGCGGACGGCTCCGTACCCCATCGTCGTACGGTGCCGTCCGCCCCTCGGCGGGCCGGTCCGGGCCGGTCGGGTCACCCGGCCGCCCGGTCGTGGGTCATCCCTTGGTCTGTGTGCCGGAGACCGGCGCCCACTTGTCGACCAGGCCGGGGTTCGCGCGCAGCCAGGAGCGGACCGCGTCCTGCTCCTTGCCCTTGCCGGCCCCCTGGATCTTCGCCTCCAGGCCGGTGAGCTGCTTCTCGGTCATGGAGAAGTTCTTCAGCCAGTCGGCGACCTGCGGGTTGTCCCCGGCGAATCCCTTGCGGGACAGGGTGTGCACGCCGTCGCCCTTGCCCCAGGCGCCCTTGGGGTCCTGGAGCTTCTTCAGGTCGTAGCTGCTGTAGGCCCAGTGCGGGGACCACAGGGTGACGAGGACCGGCTGCTTGCGGGCGTAGGCGCGCTTGAGCTCGGCGAGCATGGCCGGGGTCGAGCCGTCGATCACCTGGTAGCTGCCGCTGAGGCCGTACTCCTTGAGGACCTTCGTCTTGAGCAGGCTCATCTCGCCGGCGCTGGGCTCGATGCCGACGATCTTCCCGCCGAACTCGGAGGCGTGCGCCTTGAGGTCGGCCAGGGAGTTGACGTCCTTCACATAGGAGGGGACGGACAGCTCCAGGGAGGTGGGGCCGTACCACTTGCCGATGTCGTCGAGCTGCTTGCCGTACTTCTTCCAGTACTCGGCGTGCGTGGTGGGCAGCCAGGAGTCGGTCTCGAAGTCGATCTGCCCGGTGGCGAGGCCGGTGTAGAGGGGGCCGGCCGCGTACTGGGTGGTGGTGACCTTGAAGCCGCGCTCCTGGAGGATCTCCTTCCACAGGAAGGTGGAGGCGATGCCCTCGTCCCAGGGGATGTAGCCGATCTTGATCTCCTTGCCCTTGCCGACATCGGCGCCGGAGGCCTCGGAGGTGGTGCCGTTGGGGCCGAAGACGCCGATGCCGCCCGCGGCGAGCGCGAGGACGACGATCCCGACGACGGCGACGACCGGACGCGGGCGGTACGACCACACGCGCGCGGGCGCCTTGGCGGCGGCGCGGCGCCCGGACGGGGACAGCTGGGTGCCCATGGCGCCGGTGATGCGGTCCAGGTAGATGGCGAGGACGACGATGCCGACACCGGCCTCGAAGCCGTAGCCGATGTCGAGCTGGCCGATGGCCTCGTTCACGGCGCCACCGAGGCCGCCGGTGCCGACCATGCCGGCGATGACGACCATGGACAGGCCCAGCATGATCACCTGGTTGACGCCGGCCATGATGGTGGGCAGGGCGAGCGGCAGCTGGACGCGCCACAGGATGTTCCGCGGGGTGGTGCCGAACGCCTCGGCGGCCTCGACCAGTTCGGCGTCGACCTGGCGGATGCCCAGTTCGGTCATCCGGACGCCGGGGGCGAGGGCGAAGATCAGGGTGGCCACGACACCGGCCGCGGTGCCGAGCCCGAAGAAGAGCATGGCCGGGATCAGCAGGACCATGGAGGGCATCGTCTGGAGCAGGTCCAGGACGGGCCGTACGGCGGCGCCGACCGCCTTGGAGCGGGCCGCCCAGATGCCCAGCGGGATCGAGATGACCAGGGCGATCACGGTGGCCACGAGGACCAGGGCGAGCGTCGACATCGCCTGGTCCCACAGCTGGAGCGAGTCGACCAGGGCGAATCCGGCGAAGGCGAGGACACCGGCGAGCAGTCCGCGCAGCCACCAGGCGAGGACGGCGAGGATGCCGGCCATCAGCAGCGGCGTGGGCGCGCCGAGGACGGCGTCGATGCCCCTGTACATGCCCTCCATGACGGCCTTGATGGCGTCGAAGAGCCAGGAGAGGTGGCCGACCAGCCAGTTCACACCGGAGTCGACCCAGTCGCCGAGGGGCAGCCTAGGCACGGCCGATCACCTTCTTCCCGTCGTTGCCGGAGCCGTCGCAGGCGGTGGGCTCGCCCTGTTCGTCGCCGAGGAAGCCCACCAAGCGCTGCCGGGGCACCACGCCGACGAGGGTGCGGCCGGCGTCGAGGACGGCGACCGGGTGCGGCAGCCGGGCGCTGATCGCGCACAGCTCGGTGAACGGCGTGTCGGGGGTCGCCGTCTCGCAGGCGCAGTCGGCCTCGTCGCCGCGCAGCTCGGTGTCCATGACGGCGCCCGCGGTGAGCACCCGGGAGCGGTCGACGTCCTGGATGAAGGAGGCCACGTAGTCGTTCTCGGGGCGCAGCAGGATGTCCTCGGCGGAGCCGGTCTGCACGATGCGGCCGTCGCGCATGACGGCGATGCGGTCGCCCAGGCGCATGGCCTCGTTGAGGTCGTGGGTGATGAAGACGATGGTCTTCTTCAGCGTCTTCTGGAGCTCAAGGAGCTGGTCCTGCATGTCGCGGCGGATCAGCGGGTCCAGGGCGCTGAAGGACTCGTCCATGAGCAGCAGGTCGGCGTCGGTGGCCAGGGCGCGGGCGAGGCCGACGCGCTGCTGCATGCCGCCGGACAGCTCGTCGGGCCAGGACTTCTCCCAGCCGGCCAGGCCGCACAGGGCGAGCGCCTCGTCGGCGCGGCGTTCGCGCTCGGCGCGGGGCACGCCCTGCACTTCCAGGCCGTAGGCGGCGTTCTCGCGGACGCTGCGGTGCGGGAACAGCGCGAAGTGCTGGAAGACCATGCTGATCTTCCGGGAGCGCAGTTCGCGCAGGCCGCGGTCGCCGAGGGCGGTGAGTTCCTCGCCGTCGAAGCGCACGCTGCCCGCGGTCGGCTCCAGCAGGCCGTTGAGCATCCGCAGCAGGGTGGACTTGCCGGAGCCCGACAGGCCCATGACCACGAAGATCTCGCCGGCCTCGACACGGAAGGACGCGTCGATCACGGCGGCCATGGTGCCGTCGGCGCGCAGCTCCTCCCGGTCGGCGCCCTTCTTCAGGCGCTCCACCGCTTCGTCCGGTCGTCTGCCGAACACCTTGAACAGGTGCTCCGCCTCAAGCCTGGCTTGCACGCGAACCTCTTGTCTCGGGAACAGGGGACAGGAGGCGAAGCCGTACGGCGGTCAGAAAGCCGGGACCCGAGGGGGCCCGACAGTTGAAAAACGCACTACTTCGCTCCTGAGGGCGCGCCTTCCCAGGTCAAGCAAAGGCAAACTGATAGGTGGCCGGGCTCACCGCGATGCGTATCGCGCAACGCGTTCCAGGACGAAAGGTGCGCGAGGGTGATCCATGAGTGACTGTCAGTGGCGTACGGCATGATGCGAAGCGTGACCGGACGACTGATGCTCCTCGACACCGCCTCGCTGTACTTCCGCGCCTATTTCGGCGTCCCCGACTCCGTGCGGGCGCCGGACGGCACCCCGGTGAACGCCGTGCGCGGACTGCTGGACTTCATCGACCGCCTGGTCAAGGACCACCGGCCCACCCACCTGGTGGCCTGCATGGACGCCGACTGGCGGCCGAAGTGGCGGGTCGAGCTGATCCCCACGTACAAGGCGCACCGGGTCGCCGAGGAGCACACCGGCGCCCCGGACGCGGAGGAGGTGCCGGACACCCTCGCCCCGCAGGTGCCGGTCATCGAATCCGTGCTGGACGCGATCGGCATCGCCCGCGTCGGGGTCGCCGACTACGAGGCGGACGACGTGATCGGCACCTTCACCGCCCGCGCCGCGGGCCCGGTCGACATCGTCACCGGCGACCGCGATCTGTACCAGCTGGTGGACGACGGACGCGGCGTGCGGGTCCTGTACCCGCTCAAGGGCGTGGGCACCCTCCAGGTGACCGACGAGGCGGTGCTGCGCGAGAAGTACGGCGTCGACGGACGGGGGTACGCGGACCTGGCGCTGCTGCGCGGCGACCCGAGCGACGGACTGCCGGGCGTGCCCGGGATCGGCGAGAAGACGGCCGCCAAGCTGCTCGCGGAGTTCGGCGACCTGGCCGGGATCATGGCGGCCGCGGACGACCCGAAGGCGAAGCTCACGCCCTCGCAGCGCAAGCGGCTGACCGAGGCGCGGCCGTATCTCGCGGTGGCGCCGGAGGTGGTGCGGGTGGCCGGTGATGTGCCGTTGCCGCAGGTGGACACCGCGCTGCCGGGCGCCCCGCGCGATCCGGCGGGCCTGGACGAGCTGGCGGCCCGGTGGGGTCTGGGCGGCTCGCTCCAGCGGCTGCTGACGACGCTGAGCGCGTAGGAACCGCGCGTCCACCTCGTAAACGGGGCCGTCAGATCGGCAATTTTCGAGCAAAGCACGACCGTTGAATCACAAAGGAAGATCGGGCCGTAAGGAGAGATGTTAACTTAGGTATACCTAACCCAGTTCGCAGGAGGCCGTGATGGCAGAGCGTCCGGAACGAAAGCCGCGCAAGGTCCATACCGCCCAGGTGGTGCGCACCGAGCGGCTGAGCCCGCACATGCAGCGCGTGGTGCTCGGCGGCGACGAACTCGCCGGGTTCGCGGCGGACACCTACACCGACCACTATGTGAAGCTCCTGTTCGGCCCCCCGGGCGTCAACTACCCGGAGCCCTTCGACCTGGAGCGGATCCGCGCCGAGTTCCCGCGCGAGCAGTGGCCGGTGACCCGGACCTACACCGTGCGCGACTGGGACGCCGAGCACCGCGAGCTGACCCTGGACTTCGTGATCCACGGCGACGAGGGCCTGGCCGGCCCCTGGGCGCTGCGCGCCCGGCCCGGTGAGAGCCTGCGCTTCACGGGCCCCGGCGGCGCCTACGCCCCCGACCCGGACGCCGACTGGCATCTGCTCGTCGGTGACGAGAGCGCGCTGCCCGCCATCGCCCGCGCCCTGGAGACGCTGCCCGCCGACGCGCGCGCCCACGCCTTCGTGGAGGTCGCCGGGCCCGAGGAGGAGCAGAAGATCGACTCCGCCGCGGAGATCGTCTGGCTGCACCGCGGGGACCGCCCGGTCGGCGCCGCCCTGCTGGAGGCCGTACGCGCCCTGGAGTTCCCCGAGGGCCGCCTGCACGCCTTCGTGCACGGCGAGGCCGGCTTCGTGAAGGAGCTGCGCCGGATGCTCCGGGTCGACCTGCGCATCCCGCGCGAGGACCTCTCGATCTCCGGCTACTGGCGCCTCGGTCACAACGAGGACGGCTGGCAGGCCTCCAAGCGCGAGTGGAACGCCCGCATCGAGGCGGAGCAGGAGGACGGCGCGCGGGCCGCCTGAGCCGCGCGGCGCGAACCCCCCGGGCCTCAGCGTGCGTTGATCTCGCCGAACGGCACATGCACGCTCGGGGTCGTCCGTGCCGTGCTCTCCAGGTGCGTCACCTGGTCGTCGAAGAAGATGTGCGGGTCCAGCACCTTCATCACGGCGCCCTTGTCTATGCCGCCGAGGAAGAACGCGTCGTTGACCCGCACGCCCCACTGCTTGAGGCTGTTCACGGCACGCTCGTGCGCCGGGGCGTTGCGCGCGGTCACGATGGAGACATGCACGCGCATCTCGTACTCCGGGTGCGCCCTGCGCCGTTCCTCCTCCCGGTTCTGGATCCGGTTCACCCCGGCGAGGAAGTCGCGCAGCGGCCCCGCGTCGTGCGGAGTCGCCGCGTTGCGCGCTTCGTGCGCCCGGAACTCCTCCAGCCCCTCGGCCTGGTAGACCTGTTCGGCCGCGTCGGTGGCGAGCACCCCGTCGAAGTCGAACGCGATCCGCAGCTCCCGGTCCGCCTCGTCGTCCGGGTACGCCGCCCCGAGCACATGCCCGGCGGGCAGCCCCGCCGCAACGGCCTCCCGCACATCGTCGCCGTTCGCGGACAGGAACAGCGACATGTTCAGCGCCGGCATGAACTTGTACGGGGACCGGCCCTGCATGAACACGGCCCGGCTGATGGGCAGGTGATGGGCCTGTATCGAGCGCATGACCCGCAGCCCGGTGTCGGGGTCGTTGCGGGAGAGGATGATGACCTCGACCAGCGGATCGCCCGGCTCTCCCAGGTCGTTGAGCGAGAGCAGCCTGCGGATGAACGCGAACGCCACCCCGGGACGCAGCGTGCGGTCCCGGTTCTCCTCCTGGTAGGCCCGGTAGGCCTCCTCGCCCTGCTGCCTGAACACCGCGTCGGACTCCCGCAGATCGAACAGGGCGCTGGAGGCGACACCGACGACAAGCCGGTTCGCGAGGTCATAGGCAGGCATGCGCCTTATCCTCACACCGGAAACGCCTGCCGGATCCCACGGCCGCCCGCGCGGGTTCAGTCCCCGCGCACCCGGGCGTGCAGATGCATGTCGTGCCAGCCGTCGAGGTGCAGATACGCCTTGCGCCGGGTGCCCTCCGGGGCGAACCCGGCCTTGGCCGCGACCCGGCAGGACGCCTCGTTGGCGGTGGAGTGCATCAACTCCAGCCGGTGGAAGCCGATCTCCTCGAACGCCCAGTGCGTCAGCGCGGCGGCCGACCGGGTCGCCACGTTACGGCCACGGGCCCCCGCCACGGTCCAGTAGGCGAGTTCGGCCGAACCGTCGGCCAGCTCGATCTGCCGTAGCGCGACCCTGCCCAGCAGCCGCTCGGTGCCCTCGGCCACGACCGCCCACTGCGGCTCCCGCTCTCCTGCCCACGCCTCCTGCCACTGCGTGATCCACCCGGCGGCCTCCGCCTCGGACTCGCAGGACTTGCCGTGGAAGCGATGCATCAGCGGATCCTGGAACGCCGCGTGCACGGCGGGCGCGTCCCCCGCCCGCCAGGGGCGCAGCACCAGACCGTCACCGGTCGGGATGACGGGCTGGTCGATACGGGCGAGGGCGCCGGCGGTCAGTACCGGGCTGGTGAGAATGGGCATGACCGACATACTGCACCCGTCACCCCTCCCCTCGTACCCTTGACCAGGTGAGACGCCGTACGCCGCCCCCGCCCGCCCCACTCCCCCAGCGCGACGGGGTCGACCCCGTGCGGGTGCGGCTGCCCGCGGGCGAGGAGTGGGCCACCGTCGGCGAGCATCTGGTGGCGCGGCTCTCCGGTGCCGGGCCCGGGGTGATCGAGGCGATGTTCGCGGCCGGGCGGATCGTGGGCGCCGACGGGCGGGCGGTCCCGGCGGACGCGCCGTACCGGCCGGGGATGTTCGTGTGGTTCCACCGCGAGCTGCCCGCCGAGGTGCCCGTGCCGTTCCCGCTGCCGGTGGTCTACCGGGACGAGCACATCGTCGTGGCCGACAAGCCGCACTTCCTCGCGACCACCCCGCGCGGCAGCCATGTCACCCAGACCGCGCTCGCCCGGCTGCGGCACGACCTGGGCATCCCGACGCTCTCGGCCGCCCACCGTCTGGACCGGCTCACCGCCGGCCTGGTGCTGTTCACGGTGCGGCCCGAGGAACGCGGCGCCTACCAGACGCTGTTCGGGGCCCGCCGGGTGGCCAAGGAGTACGAGGCCGTCGCGCCGTACGACGCGGCGCTCACCCTTCCCCGGACCGTGCGCAGCCGGATCCTGAAGGAGCGCGGGGTGCAGGCCGCCCGGGAGGTCTCGGGCGAGCCCAACGCCGAGACCCGGGTGGAGCTGGCGGAGCGGCGGGGCGCCCTCGGCCGCTACCGGCTGCTCCCCCGCACCGGGCAGACCCACCAGCTCCGGGTGCATCTGAACGCGCTCGGCGTACCCATCCTCGGCGACCCGCTCTACCCGCAGGTGCTCCCGCCGGTGCCGGCCGGTGACTTCCGCCGCCCCCTGCAACTGCTCGCCCGGAGGCTGGAGTTCACCGATCCGGTCACCGGCGCCGAGCACGCGTTCACCAGCGGGCGCACCCTGCTGGCCTGGTCCTCCTACCCCCACTGGGCGGCGGACTGAACCGGCCCGGTCACTCGCCGCGCCACCAGCGCAGCAGCCGCTGCCAGGGCCCCCGCGCCGGGGCGCCGACCGGGACCGGCGGTTCCGGCGCGGGCCGGGGCGGCGGTACGGCCGCGGGGAGCGCCGCGCCCTGCGACTCCCGGCGCTGGGCGGGCAGCCGCAGATCGGCGGGCAGACCGGGGCCCGCGTAGGCGCGGGGCGGCATGTCGGCGTCCTGCTGCGGCTTGGGTTCGAACCGTACGGGGAGCGACACCAGATGCCGGGAGGCGATGGAGGAGCGCCAGCGCAGCTCGTCCTCGGCGCAGGCCAGTTGGACGTCGGGCAGCCGGGTCAGCAGGGCGTCGACGCCGACATCGGCGATGGCGCGCCCGATGTCCTGCCCCGGGCACTCGTGCGGGCCGCCGCCGAAGGCGAGGTGGGAGCGGTTGCCCTGCATGCTCGCGGCCAGGTCGGGCCGTACCCGCGGGTCGATGTTGCCCGGCGCGGGCGCGAACAGGATCCCGTCGCCCTTGGCGATGCGCTGCCCGCCCAGCTCGGTGTCCTGCTTGGCGTAGTAGCCGAAGACGGTGCTGAAGGGCGGCTCGTCCCACAGGGACTGCTCGATCGCCTCCGGTACGGTCATCTGCCCGCCGTTGAGCCGGGCACGGAAACCCGGTTCGGTCAGGACCATGCGCAGCGCGTTGGCGAGCAGGTTGGCGGTGGCCTCGTAGGCGGCGAACAGGACGAGCCGCAGATGTTCACGGACCTCGTCGTCGCTGAGCTTCGCCTCGTGCATGACGAGGTGGCTGGTGAAGTCGTCCTCGGGCCGGGCGCGGCGGCGCAGGGTGAGCCGGTTCAGCGCGTCCATGACGTAGGCATGGCTCTGGATGGCGGTCTCGGTGCCCTTGAGGGCGTCCCGGGCGGCCTGCACCATCCGGTCGTTGTACTCCTCGGGCATGCCGAGGATCTCGCACAGCACCGCCATCGGCAGATGTTCGGCGAACTGGGCGACGAGGTCGGCGCGGCCGCGCTCGCAGAAGCTGTTGGCCAGGTGCTGGGTGTGGCCGCCGATGTGCCGGCGGACGCTGCGGTGGTCGATGGTGGCCATGGCGGAGGTGACGGCGTTGCGCAGCCGCAGATGTTCGTCGCCCTCGGCATGGGAGCAGATGGGCTGCCAGGCGATGTGCGGCATCAGCGGGTGGTCCTGTTTGACCCGGCCGTCCAGGAGCGGGGCCCAGATACGGCTGTCGCGGGTGTACTGCGAGGGGCTGCGCACCACCTAGAGGTTCTCGGCGTGCCCGAGGACCACCCACATCGGTACGTCGTCGTGCAGCAGTACGGGGGCGACCGGGCCGTACTGCTCGCGCAGCCGTTCGTAGAGGTCGTCCAGGTCCTCCGCGCCCGCGCCGTAGAGGCGGTGCAGTCCCCCGGGGCCGAGGGCGCCCGCGGGGCAGCCGGGCGGCGGCCCGAACAGGGGGTCGTGGGTGTCGGTGGCCGGGGTGCCGGTCGGCGGCTGGTGTTCAGGCGTCACAGTGATCGCTCCGGAACGGAGAAGGAGTGCGGGTGAGTCAGGCGAGGGCGCCGGAGAGGGCGAGCGAGTGCAGGAACCGCATCAGGGTGAGCAGCACGTCCTTGCTGGAGGCGCGGCGGCGCACATCGCAGTCGATGATCGGGATCTCGGGCGTCAGATCGAGCGCGGTGCGCAGTTCCTCGACGGGGTAACGGGGCGCGTCCGGGAAGGAGTTGACGGCGACCACGAAGGGCACGCCGCGTTCTTCCAGGCGGCCCATGACGTCGAAGCTGACCTCCAGGCGCCGGGTGTCGACGAGCACGACCGCGCCGAGCGCGCCCTCGAACAGGCCGTTCCACAAGAACCAGAAGCGCTCCTGGCCGGGGGTGCCGAACAGGTAGAGCACCAGTTTGTCGGTGATGCTGATCCGGCCGAAGTCCATGGCGACGGTGGTGGCGGTCTTGGTCTCGGAGCCGTAGTTGTCGTCGATCCCGATGCCGGCCTGGGTCATGGTCTCCTCGGTGGTCAGCGGTTTGATCTCGCTGACGGAGCCGACCATGGTGGTCTTGCCGACACCGAAGCCGCCCACGATCACGATCTTCACCGCGGCCTGGGCCGTGTGCGGCAACTGGTCCGCGGTGCGCGGTCCGGGGATCGTGTCAGAGCTTTTGAAGTCCATGCATCACCGCTTCGAGGAGGGAACGGTCGGGGGCCGTGCGGCGGGTGGCCGGGGCGCGCGCCTGCACCAGTTCGGCCGTGATCATCTCCGTGATCAGTACGGTCATCGCGCTGAACGGCAGGGCGAGATAGGCGGACAGCTCGGCCAGGGACAGCGGGGCGGCGCACAGGTCGAGCACCGCCGTGTGCTCCGGCGAGGCGCCGGGCGGCGGGGTCCGGCGGGCCACGATCAGGGTCACCAGGTCGAGTTCGGCGCGGCCGCCGTCGGCGGTCCCGGTGACGGCGTAGAGCCGCTCGGGGTTGCGGGGCGGGGGCTGGCCGTCCGGGGTGCCGTGCGCGTGCGGCCCGTCCGCGACGCCGTGCGCGGACCGGCCGTCCACCGCGCTGTGCGGGGTACGGCCGTCCGGCGTCTCGGCGTACGGGGGCGGCCGTAACCGCGGTGAGGACGGGGAAGGTGACGGCGGGCTCGGCGGGTTCGGCTGGCGCCGTTGTCGTCGTGGAGGGGTCATACGGTCTGCCCGTCCCGCCGGGGCGGACTGGTGAGGTGGGCGCCGATCCGCACGACGAGGTCGCGCATCATGCCGCTCATCCGGCCCGGTTCACAGGTGACGTCGGCGAGCACGGCGAGGTAGGCGTTGGCGCCCGCGTTCATCAGATAGAAGTAGCCGCCCTCGATCTCCACGACGACGACCTTCATCTCGCCGGCGCCGGGGATCTCCTGGATGATGGCGCCGGCCAGGCTCTGCACGCCCGCGCAGGCGGCGGCCACCCGGTCGGCGGCGTCGGGATCGCCGCCGTAGCGGGCGATGCGCAGGCCGTCGGAGGAGAGCACCACGATCATCTCGATGCCCGGCACTCCGTCGTTGAGCTGCTTGAGCATCCAGTCGAAGTTGCCTCGCTGCTGGATCACTGGACGGTCCCCTCGTCGTCGGCCTCGGTGGGGGCGGCCGAGTCATCGATCAGGTGCAGGTACTTGGTGGGGTTGAGCGTGAAGTCGGTCAGCTCGGGGGCGGTGGCGTCCTCGGGCATGCCCTTGCGCAGTCCGTCGAAGAAGTCGTCGATCCACATGCCCGGCGGGCGTTCGATGAGCTTCTGGCGCTCGGGGTCCACTTCCGGCTCGGGCTCGGGTTCCTGACGGGTCTGGGACCAGATGGTGGGGCGGCCCTCGCGTTCGGCCCGCTCGATGGCGGCCTCCTCGGCCCAGCGCTGGCTCAGCGGGACCTTCACCCGGCTGCGGCGCTGCGGCAGCCCGCCCGCCGTCCACTCGGTGACCTCGGGGACGTCGTCCTCCATGGAGATCCCGGCGGGGATCTTCGGGCTGGTGGGGCGGCGCTTCTTGGGCCGGCGCCTGGGGCCCTCGACGGCACCGAGTTCGGGCATCGGGATGCCGGTCGCGCCGATGCCGTGGGCGACGCCGACACCGGGCTCGGTGGTGGTCATCACGCGCGGCACGATGAGGATCGCGCGCAGCCCGCCGTACGCGGAGGTGCGCAGCGAGACCTCCATGTCGAACTGCTTGCACAGCCGTCCGACGACGGCGAGGCCGAGGCGCGGGTTGTCGCCGAGGTTGTGCGCGTCGTCGCCGTTCTTGGCGTCCTCGATCATCTTCTCGATGCGGATCCGGGACTCCTCGTTGAGGCTGACCCCGGCGTCCTCGATCTCGATGACGATGCCCGTCTGCACCTCCACGGCGGTGACATGCACCTTGGTGGTGGGCGGCGAGTAGCGGGTGGCGTTGTCGAAGAGTTCGGCCGCGGCGTGGATGACCGGCTCGACCGCGGTGCCCTTGATGTTGATGTTGCAGATCGACGCCAGATGGATGCGGTGGTAGTCCAGGATCCGGGACATGGCGCCGCGCAGGGTGCTGTAGAGGGACACCGGCAGGGGCCACTGGCGGCCGGGGCGGCCGCCGCCGAGGACGCCGATGGTGTCGGCGAGCCGGCCGATCAGCGAGCTGCCGTGGTCCAGCCGCAGCAGGTCGTCGAAGACCTCGGGGTTGCGGCCGTGGTCCTCCTCCATCTCCCGCAGTTCCACGGCCTGTTGGTGCACGATGGCCTGGACGCGGCGGGCGATGCTGACGAAGGAGCGCTCGGTGGCGATCCGCATGGTGATCTCGTGGTCGGCGCCGCGCAGCGCGACCCGGGTCATCTCGCGGTAGACATCGGGCAGGACACGCAGGTCGGGGTCGGCGTCATAGACGTTCGCGAGGACGTCGCGGAGCATCTCGCCGCGCGAGAGCCGGGCGAAGCCCCACGGCAGGATGTCGTTGGTGAAGCGGTGGATCAGCGCCTCGTGCTCGGCGAGCCGCTCCTCCAGACAGGCGGTGTCGCGGGCGTGCGCGGCCTGCTCCTCGCGGAGCAGCCGGCCGCGCCGGGCGGCCTCGGCGCCGGTGACCAGGACGAGCAGCACGGCGAGGGCCCCGCACAGGCCGACGGCGACCCGCGCCGACTGCGGCACCAGGGCGACGGCGACCGCGCTCGCCACGGCCATCACTATGGCGGGCGGCAACAGGACGCGGGCGTAGGGACGTTCCCGGCGACCGGGCGGCTTCGGAACACTCACCATGGATGCCTTCTGGGACGGATCGGCTGGGTGTCGGGAGAGTTTTCGGGGGGAAGATTCATGGCACAGACCGGATCTTCGGCATGTTTGGGAACAGGCGCGCGAATTACCTCAACTTGGTGCGCCGCGGGCGAGCTTAGTCCGACCGGATCATCGCCGTGTCATATTCAGCGACCGCCTGAAATCCCCTCGGCACCAGGAGTACGCTCGGCCCCATTTGCACGCTGAGCTTCCATTCGAACACGTTCGGTCAGGGCGTACAGGCATACGAAAACCGGCTCACCCCGAAGGATGAGCCGGTCGTCGCCGAGATGCCGGTCAGCCCACCGACGAGTAGGCCACCACGCCCCGCAGCAGCTGATCGACGGCCTTGCGCGCGGCCTTGGCCACGGTCGAGCCCTCGCGGGGCGCCGCCGCGGAGATCTGCCCCAGCACATCGATCACCTGCTTGCACCAGCGCACGAAGTCGCCCGCGGGCATCTCCGCCTCACGCAGCACCTCGTCCAGGCCCTTGCCCGACGCCCACATATAGGCGGCCCAGGCGAACCCGAGATCGGGCTCGCGCTGGCCCACGCCCTCGGTCTGGCTGATCCGGAAGTCCTCCTCCAGACCGTCGAGCCGGCCCCAGATCCGCACCATCTCCCCCAGCGCGGCCTTCGCCTTGCCGGAGGGCACCTTGGGCGCCATGGCGTCGTCGCTGAGCCGTGACTCGTACACCAACGCCGAGACGCACGCGGCGAGTTCGGCGGGCGCGAGGCCCTCCCAGACGCCCTCGCGCAGGCATTCGCTGGCCAGCAGGTCCAGTTCGCCGTAGAGCCGGGCGAGCCGCCGCCCGTGCTCGGTGACCTCATTGCCCCGCAGATAGTCCAGCTCGGTCAGCAGGGCCACGATCCGGTCGAAGGTCCGCGCGATGGTGTTCGTACGGCCCTCGATCCGGCGCTCCAGCTGCGAGGTGTCGCGCAGCAGCCGGTGATAGCGCTCGGCCCAGCGGGCGTGGTCCTCACGGTCGTCGCACCCATGGCAGGGATGCGCGCGCAGGGCGGTGCGCAGCCGGGCGATCTCCCGGTCGTCGGCGGCCTGGGAGCGCTTCTTGCGGGCCCGCTCCGGCGGGATGTGCCCGGCCTTGGAGCGCAGCGCGGAGGCCAGGTCCCGGCGGGACTGCGGAGAGCGCGCATTGAACGTCTTCGGGATCCGCATCCGGTCCAGCGGCTCCACCGGCACCGGGAAGTCCATCGACGCCAGCCGCTTGACCTGCCGCTCGGCCGTCAGCACCAGCGGGCGCGGGCCGTCCTGGTGGTCGAAGCCGCGATGGCCGTTCGAACGGCCGGCCGGCAGACCCGGGTCCAGCACCAGGGCGAGCCCCGCGTACTTGCCGGCGGGCACATGGATGACATCGCCCGGCTTGAGCCTCTCCAGCGCCGTGGCCGCCTCGGCCCGCCGCTGATGGGCGCCCTGCCGGGCCAGCTCCGTCTCCCGGTCCTTCAGCTCGCGCCGCAGCCGCGCGTACTCCTCGAAGTCGCCGAGGTGACAGGTCATGGAGGCCTGGTAACCGGCCAGCCCCTCCTCATTGCGCTGCACCTGCCGGGAGATCCCGACCACCGAGCGGTCCGCCTGGAACTGCGCGAACGACGTCTCCAGGAGCTCGCGCGAACGGTGCCGCCCGAACTGCTCGACCAGATTGACCGCCATGTTGTACGACGGCCGGAAGCTGGAGCGCAGCGGATACGTACGCGTGCCCGCGAGACCGGCCAGGTGCTCGGGGCTCATGGCGCGCTGCCAGAGCACCACCGCATGGCCCTCGACATCGATGCCGCGCCGGCCCGCACGGCCCGTCAGCTGGGTGTACTCGCCCGGCGTGATGTCGGCGTGCTGCTCGCCGTTCCACTTGACGAGCTTCTCCAGCACCACGGAGCGGGCGGGCATGTTGATGCCGAGCGCCAGGGTCTCGGTCGCGAACACGGCCTTGACCAGGCCGCGCACGAACAGCTCCTCCACGACCTCCTTGAAGGTCGGCAGCATGCCCGCGTGGTGGGCGGCGATGCCCCGCTCCAGGCCCTCCAGCCACTCGTAGTACCCGAGGACATGCAGGTCCTCGGGGACGATATGGGCGGTGCGCTCCTCGACCAGGGCCCGGACCTGCTCCCGCGCCTCCTCGTCGTTCAGCCTGAGCCCCGCGTACAGGCACTGCTGTACGGCGGCCTCGCAGCCGGCACGGCTGAAGATGAAGGTGATGGCCGGCAGCAGGCCCTCGGCGTCCAGGCGCTCGATGACCTCGGGCCGGCCCGGCGTCCACACCCGCGAACGCTGGCGGCGCTCCCGCTCCCGGTCGGCCTCCCGCATCGACCGTCCCCGGCGGCGGTCCTGGTACGACGGCCGGGCCGCCTCCATGCGCGCGAGGCGCGCCAGGTCGGGATTGACGGCCTTCTTGTGGCCCTCGCCCTCCTCGAACAGGTCGTACATCCGCCGCCCGGCCAGCACATGCTGGAACAGCGGCACGGGCCGGTGCTCGGAGACGATCACCTCGGTGTCACCGCGGACGGTGTCCAGCCAGTCGCCGAACTCCTCCGCGTTCGACACGGTCGCGGACAGCGAGACCAGGGTCACGGAGGCGGGCAGATGGATGATCACCTCCTCCCAGACGGCGCCGCGGAAGCGGTCGGAGAGGTAGTGCACCTCGTCCATGACCACATGGCCGAGGCCCAGCAGGGTCTGGGAGCCCGCATACAGCATGTTCCTGAGCACCTCGGTGGTCATCACGACCACCGGCGCCTCGGAGTTCACGCTGTTGTCGCCGGTGAGCAGGCCGACCTTGTCCGCGCCGTAGCGGCGGCACAGGTCGGCGTACTTCTGGTTCGACAGCGCCTTGATGGGTGTCGTGTAGAAGCACTTCTTGCCCTGGAGCAGGGCGAGGTGGACGGCGAACTCGCCCACGATCGTCTTGCCCGAGCCCGTGGGGGCGGCGACCAGCACGCCCTTGCCGGCTTCGAGTGCCTGGCAGGCCTCGATCTGGAAGGGGTCGAGGCCGAAGTCGTACATCTCGCGGAAGGACGCGAGCGCGGTGGCCTGCTCGGCTGCCCTCTTGCGGGACGCCGCGTACCGCTCGGCCGGTGAGAGATCCTCTGTCATCGTGCTTTCGAGCGTACCGGGCCCCACCGACAACAGGACGATCATTATCCCGAACGTGCGCTGAGCAGAGAAATGCCCCCGGCCCGGGAGAACCCGGGCCGGGGGCGGTACGCCTCGTCCGCTCTGTGGGTCAGGTCACATCGTCGTAGCCGTTGACGTGGTCCTTGCCCGGCAGCTCGGGGGCGGAGCTCGCGCTCACGGACTCCACCTCGCCGACCGCCTCGGGCGTGAGGTCCAGCTCCGAGGCCTCGTCGTCCGACAGTCCGTCGTCCGCACGGCGGGCCCGGCGCCGGTCGTTGATCAGGGAGAAGGCCACCGCGATGAAGAACAGCGCCCAGATCGGCGCCGCCAGCGCCAGCATCGACATCGGGTCCGCGCCGGGCGTGGCCACCGCCGCGAAGGCGGCGATACCGACGACCATGGCACGCCACCAGCCGAGCATGCGCTTCCCGGACAGGATGCCCGTCAGGTTGAGCATGACCAGCAGCAGCGGCATCTCGAAGGCGAGACCGAAGACCACCACCATGCGCGTGACCAGGTCGAGCAGCTTGTCCAGCGACAGCAGGTTCTCCACCCCGGACGGGGTGAGGTCGATCATGACCTTCGCCGTGATGGGCAGCACGTGGTACGCGAGGAAGCCGCCGCTGAGGAACAGCGGGACGCCGAAGCCGACGAACGCGTACGCGTACTTCTTCTCGTGGCGGTGCAGACCGGGCGCGACGAACGCCCACAGCTGGTAGAGCCAGACCGGGGAGGCCAGCACCACACCGGCGGTCAGCGACGCCTTCAGCGCCAGCGTGAACGGGCCCAGCAGGTCACCGATGGTGATGTGCGCGCAGTGGGTGTCCTTGCTGGCCTTCGACAGCTCACCGAAGGACTGGTGGCAGCCCACCGAACGCAGCAGCGGCGCGGTGATGAAGTCGATGATGTCCTTGTAGAAGAAGGCGGAGACGATCGTGACGACGACGATCGCCAGGACACCCTTGGTGAGCCGATTGCGCAGCTCACGCAAGTGATCCCCGAGCGGCATGCGCCCCTCGGGGTCCCTCTCCGTGCGGGCGGACTTGGGCAACCCACATCCTCATCTCGTGCAGCGGACCGGAACCCCCGGTCCTCGCGTCAGCGCTGGGTGGAGTCGGTCGGCTCGTTGACCGGGCGGGAGCTGGTCACATCGCCGGGCGCGGCCTGGATCGTGCGCTGCGCGGGAGTCGGCTCCTCGGCGGACTGGGCCGGGGTGGCGTTCTGCTTGCCGCCGTCGTCCTTCATCGCCTTGGCCTCGCTCTTCAGGATGCGAGCGGACTTGCCGAGGGAACGAGCCATGTCCGGGAGCTTCTTGGAACCGAACACGAGGACGATGACCAGCACCAGAAGCACCAGGTGCCACGGCTCAAGTGCGTTGCGGAACATAAGTCTTCACCTTCTCACTGAGGCGGGGCGACGGCTTGTCCGACTGATCGGACAGGTGTCCGACCATCGTGCCGGCAGCGATCGTATCGCCCGGGGGTGAACGTCGGACACACCCCGTGCGTACTCCAGCTCTGCGGACCGCGCCTCGATCTCCGGGCCGCGACCAGCAGCGTACCTGGCCGGAGCGGCAGGGTGACAGGGCGAAGTGACCCAAAGCGCATCACAAGACGACATCACAGGGCGTCCACCGCCTGAACCGCGCTCACCGCCGACCGTTCCAGGTCCTCGGCCGCCCGGTTGATGCGCTGCGCGGAGTCCGCGACCTGTCGCCCGAGGCGCCGCGCCTCCACGAACACCCGGACGGCGAGGACTCCCAGGACGGCGAGGCCCAGGAACCCCATGGCTACCGCGAACATCGGCCAGAACATGACGCCGAGCCTAGACCGTCCGGCGGCCCGCCCCGCACCCGGCCGCACCGGGGCGGCGGCCTGCTACACCGCCGAATGGAGCCGCAGGGTCCGCACCCCGCCGTCCGTGAGCAGTTCCACGATGCGCTCCCCGGCCGGCTTACGGACCGCGGCACCGCAGTCGGGGCAGGTGAAGGAGTAGAACGTGGTCCGGTCGCTGGCGCCGATGGCCAGGCGCAGCTCGCTCGCGGACAGCTCGAAGCGGCCCCGGCAGTCCGGGCAGCCGGCCCTGAACACCACGGGGGCCACGCCCCGCATCTCCGCGAACGCGGTCGCCACCGTCATCCCGCTCGCCTCGGACACCTCGGACACCGCGGACTCGTTCACAGCCGTCACTCCTCTTCCACCGGCCGGACCACCGGCCGAACCGCCACTCGCCCGCCTGCCGGACGCCCCGGACGCGCACGGCGGGCACGCCCTAAAGAGCGGGCGGGACCCGCCGCCCGGCGGCTCACCCGCGCGCCCCGGCGGCTTCCGGCGCCGGTCCGTGCGGGACGTCGTACGCCGCCAGCGCCTCGGCGGCCGCGCGACGGGCGCTGTCGGCCAGCTCGGGCGGGGAGACGATCCGGCCGTCGCGGCCCAGGCGCAGCGCCAGGCGGCGCAGGGAGGCCGGCTCGGGGGTGCGCAGGGTGATGCGCAGCCCTCCGTCGGAGAGCTCCTCGGCACTGTCGTGGGGGTAGTACTCGGCGACCCAGCGGCCACCGGGCCCGACCTCGACGACCACCTCGGGGTCCTCCGCGGCCGGCTGGACCAGCGCCTCGGACAGATCGCGCAGCTCCACCTCGGGCGGCGCGGACGGCTCGTCCAGGATGCGGATCTCGGCGACCCGGTCGAGCCGGAAGGTGCGCCGGGCCTCGGAGCGGCGACACCACGCCTCGACATAGGTGTGACCGACACTGACCAGGCGGATCGGGTCGATCTCCCGCTCGGTGACCTCGTCGCGGGCCGGGGAGTAGTAGCGGATCCACAGCCGGCGGCGCTCGGAGATGGCGCGGTCCACGTCCGCGAAGACACCGCCCTCCGATTCGAAGGTCACCGACAGCCGGGAACTGGCGCCCGCTGCCTCGCCGGCCGCGGTCTCCACCTTGGCGGTGGCCCGCAGCAGCGCCTGCCGGTCGCCCTCGCGCAGCCCCGGCAGGGTGGCGACGGCGCGGGCGGCCACCAGCAGCGCGGTCGCCTCGTCGGCGGCCAGCCGCAGCGGCTCCGCGGCCTCCTCACCGAGCGCCGCCGGGTTGTGCCACCAGATGCGCTCGCCGTCGGTGTCGATGTCCAGCAGATCGCCGCCGCGGAAACTGGTCCCGCACATCGGCAGCAGATCGAGATCGGCGACCAGCTCGTCCTCGGTGATGCCGAAGGCGCGGGCCACATCCGCGATCCGTGCGCCGGGCCGCTCCCGCAGATACGTCACCAGGGAGAGCATCCGCCGGGTCTGGTCGATGGCGTTGACGGCCCTGGCCGGTTTGCCTGCCACAGTCCTGCTCCCCCTCAGCCCTTGGCCACGGCACGCAGCCGGTCCACCACATCGGCCCGCAGCTCGGCCGGCTCCACGACCACCACATCGGGTCCGAACTCCACCAGCCAGGCATCCAGACCATGGCCGTACGGAATCTCCAACTCGTCCCAGCCGTCCCCGAGTTCCCGCACCTTCGCGGCCTTCGCCCGCAGCGGGTACCCGGCACCGGACCGCAGCCGGATCAGCGCCGAACGGTCGGCCGTCTCACCGGCCCAGCCCGCCACGGTCTCCCGGACGGTCACCACATCGGGCACGGGCGCGGTGAAGCCCGTACCGCGCGAGCGGACCCTGCCGGTGATCCGGGACAGCCGGAAGACGCGCTCGGCGCCCCGGTCCCGGTCGAAACCGGCCAGATACCAGTGGCCGCGCCAGCACTCCAGCGCCCACGGCTCGACATGCCGGGGCTCGGGGTGGGCGGCGGAGGCCTTGCGGTAGTCGAACAGGACCGGGCGGCGGTCGCGGCAGGCCAGCATCAGCGGCTCGAAGGCGGCCTCGTGCACCGGGATGCGCGGCTCCAGCGCGGCATGCCCCTCGTACGGGTCGACCTCCTCGGGCAGCCCGGCGGCACGCAGCTTCTGGAGGGCGCCGCTGGCGGCACCGGCGAGCCGGGCCTGCTGCCAGACCTTGGCGGCCAGGCCGAGGGCGGCGGCCTCCTCGGCGTCCAGGGTGATGGGCGGCAGCCGGTTGCTGTCACGGCGGGCGAGATAGCCGACCTCGCCGTCGAGGTTCTCGACGGTCTCGATCACCAGGCCCAGCTCGCGCAGATCGTCCTTGTCGCGCTCGAACATCCGGTTGAAGGAGTCGTCGCTGCCGCTGCCGCCCTTCTCCGGCCTCGCGGCCTCGACGTATGCCTCGATGGAGTCACGCAGCTCGCGCTTGCTGAGCGGCCGCCGTGCGCCGAGCAGACACAGCGCGAGGTTCATCAGCCGCTCGGCCTTGGCAATGGCCATCGACGCCCTTCGCCTTCTGTTTTGTGCTTCCGACCGTCGACCGTACCGCTCCCGGGCGCGGGGACAAAAGCCGAGGGCCCATGCCCGGACAGGCATGGGCCCCAGACGGTCGGATCCGATCGGAAACGGCCGATGGCTCGGGTACGGCTCAGACCGCGAGCAGGTCCACCACGAAGATCAGCGTCTCGCCCGGCTTGATCGCCGGGGTCGGGCTCTGGTCGCCGTAGGCGAGGTGGGCCGGAATGGTCAGCCGGCGACGGCCGCCGACCTTCATGCCCTGCACACCGCGGTCCCAGCCCGCGATGACACGGCCGCCACCCAGCGGGAAGCGGAACGGGGTGCCACGGTTCCAGCTGGCGTCGAACTCCTCGCCGGTGCTGAAGGCGACACCGACGTAGTGCACGGTCACGTTCTGACCCGCTTCGGCGACCGGCCCCTCGCCCTCCCAGATGTCCTTGATCTCAAGGTCCTTCGGGGCATCGCCCTCGGGGAAGTCGATCTCGGGCTTCTCGATGTTCACGTCAAAAGCTCCTGCGTAGGTACGACACGAAACACGGACAGTCTTTCATCCCCGCACCCCCACCGCCCTACACGGACACCCCCTACATCGCGGCCAGGATGTCCACCGTGAACACCAGCGTCGCCCCCTTGCCCACCGGGCCGCCGCTCGGCGGATTGTCGCCGTACCCCAGCTGCGGCGGCACCACCACCAGCACCCGGCTGCCCACCTTCTTGCCGACCAGCCCCTGGGCCAGGCCCTTGACCGTCTCCTGCATCTGCGGCAGCGAGAACTGGCTCAACCGCCCCGAACCGTACGTCCGCTGGAACGTCTTGCCGCCCTCCCACACCAGCCCCTGGAACTGGCACAGCACCGTCTGATCCGCCTTCAGCTCCGGACCGTCGCCCTCCAGCACATACGTGGACACCAGCTTGTCCGGCGCGGCCGTGTGCGGGACCTTCACCACCGGAATCGTGCCATTGGTGACCGTGGCGACCTTCGGCAGCGCCGGATCGTTCTGCGGAACGGCCCTGCCGCGCGCCGAGCTCTTCGAGTTGAACGAATCGATCACATCGACGACGAACACCAGCGTGTCCGTCCCCTTGATCCCCGCCTGCGGATTGCCCGCCTTGCCATAACCCCAGGTCGGAGGCACCGCGATCTCCACCCGGCTGCCCGTCTTCTTCCCGACCAGACCGTACCGCCAGCCGTCGATCAGACTGCCCTGCGCCAACTGCATCACCAGCGGCGCATGCCGGTCGTACGAATTGTCGAACACCTTGCCGGTGTCCCAGATCTGACCCAGATAGTTCGCCTGGACGAAGTCGTTCTCCGCGACCGTACGGCCCGTCCCCGGGATCGCCGTCCGCACCGCCAGATTCTTCGACGGCGCACCCGCGCCCTTCGCCACCGTCGGCTTCTCACCGAACCGCGTCCCCGCCGTGATCGCCGGCAGCGGACCGTCCACGATCTTGGGCGGCGGCGCGCTCGGCGCCGAGGGCGACGGAGACGCACCGGCCTGACTCGAACCGGACTTGCCGCCACACCCGGCGAGCGTGACCAGTCCAGCGGGAACGGTGGCGAGAAGAAGCGAACGTCGGCGCACGGAAGAGCCTCGTAATCGGTCGGTCTTGCGGATGACGTGCGCGCAACTCTACGACCGACACGCGCGCCGCACACGAAACGCACGACGCGCGTGTGGCGTTGCGGCACACACCACCGCAACGCCACACCCACCACGACCAGCCCGATCGCTACATTCCGGCGATCAGCTTCTCCACCCGGTCGTCCACCGAGCGGAACGGGTCCTTGCACAACACGGTGCGCTGCGCCTGGTCGTTGAGCTTCAGATGCACCCAGTCCACCGTGAAGTCCCGGCGCTGCTCCTGCGCCCGCCGGATGAAGTCACCGCGCAGCCGCGCCCGAGTCGTCTGCGGCGGAACCGACTTGCCCTCGAAGATCCGCACGTCATTGCAGACCCGCGCCGCCTGACCCTTCTTCTCCAGCAGGTAGTACAACCCGCGCCGACGGTGGATGTCGTGATACGCGAGGTCTATCTGCGCGACCCGCGGATGCGACATCGTCATATTGTGCTTGGCCCGGTACCGCTCGATGAGCTTGTACTTCATCACCCAGTCGATCTCGGTCTCGATCCGGTCCAGCTCCTCCGACTCGATCGCGTCCAGGGTGCGGCCCCACAGCTCCAGGACCCGCTCGACCGTGCCCGTACGGATCCCGCGGCGCTCGCAGAAGTCCACCGCCTTGTCGAAGTACTCGCGCTGCACCTCCAGCGCCGACGCCTCCCGGCCACTGGCCAGACGCACCTTGCGCCGCCCCGTGATGTCATGGCTGACCTCGCGGATCGCCCGGATCGGGTTCTCCAGGGTCAGATCCCGCATCACCGTGCCCGCCTCGATCATCCGCAGCACCAGGTCGGTCGCCCCGACCTTGAGCAGCATCGTCGTCTCCGACATGTTCGAGTCGCCCACGATGACATGCAGCCGACGGTAGCGCTCCGCGTCCGCGTGCGGCTCGTCACGGGTGTTGATGATCGGCCGGGAACGCGTCGTGGCCGACGACACGCCCTCCCAGATGTGCTCGGCACGCTGACTCACGCAGTACACGGCACCCCGCGGAGTCTGGAGCACCTTGCCCGCGCCACACAGCAACTGCCGCGTGACCAGGAACGGGATCAGAATGTCCGCGAGCCGGGAGAACTCGCCGTGCCGCGCCACCAGATAGTTCTCATGGCAGCCGTACGAGTTTCCCGCCGAATCGGTGTTGTTCTTGAACAGGTAGACGTCGCCCGCGATTCCCTCCTCGTGCAGGCGTCGTTCCGCGTCCACCAGGAGTCCCTCGAGAATGCGCTCGCCGGCCTTGTCGTGGGTGACCAGTTCGATCACATTGTCACACTCGGGTGTCGCGTATTCCGGATGTGAGCCCACGTCGAGATACAGCCGGGCGCCGTTCCGCAGAAAGACATTGCTGCTGCGGCCCCATGACACGACACGGCGGAAGAGGTACCGCGCCACCTCGTCAGGCGACAGGCGGCGCTGTCCCCTGAACGTGCACGTGACGCCGTACTCGTTCTCCAGCCCGAAAATGCGGCGGTCCATGAGGGAACATTACGCCCGATCCGTTGAGCTGAAACGGGGTTCGACAGCACGATTTGGATCATTTTCCGATGAAGCCGCAACCACCGCCCCCCGCACAGGAGCTGCGAGGACCCGCCCCGTCGCCAGCAACACCAGCAACGACACCACCCCGGCAGCACCCGGCACCGCGAAACCCCACACCGTGCCACCGGCCTGGACCACCGGCCCCGCAAGGCCCGTACCCACCGACGCGCCCACCGTGAACGTCGTCACCAGCCACGAGAAAGCCTCCGTGACCGTCCCCCGCGGCGCATGCCGGTCCACCAGGATGAACGCACACGCGATACACGGCGCCAGGAACACCCCCGACACCACCGACAACAACACCATCGCCACCGCACCCGGCATCAGCATCAACGGCAGATAACACACCGCCAGAAGCGCCACCAGCACCCGCAGTCGCCGCTCCGGCACCCCCGCCCACTGCCGCGCCCCGTACACCGAACCACCCACCAGCGCGCCCAGCCCCAGCCCCGCCATCAACCAGCCGTACACCGCGTCCCCGCCATGACCGTCCGCGTACGACACCGACGCCACCGTGATCGAACCCAGCGCCATCCCCACGAACAGGAACGCCCCCAGCAGCACCAGCAGCCCCGGCGAACGCAACGCACCCAGCCAGTGCGCCTCCCGCGGCGCCGACCGCCACGCCCGCGACGGCGGCGACACCACCACCGACAGCGCGCCCAGCACCCCCAGCACATTCAGCACCAGCAGCGCCGCCCGCGCGTCCCACACCGCCGCGCACACCGTCACCAGCAGCGGCCCCACCGTGAACATGACCTCCTGCGCCACCGCGTCCATCGCATACGCCGAGTGCACCTGCTCCTCACCCCGCAGCACCGACGGCCACAGCGCCCGCAGCCCGCCCTCCAACGGCGGCGCGCACAACCCCGAGGCCGCCACCGCCGCATACGCCAGCGGCAGCGGATCGGTGCCCACGAACGCGAACACCGTCATCGACAGCGCCGCCAGCACCGCCGCGGGCAACTGCACCCGCGGCTGCCCGTACAGATCCACCAGCCGGCCCAGCACCGGCTGCCCCACCGCGTTCGCGACGCCGTACACCGCCGCCAGCGCGCCCGCCAGGCTGTACGTACCGCCCGACGCCCGCACGAACAGCACCAGGGCGATCGCCGCCGTCGCATTGGGCAACCGGCCCACCAACGTGCCCGTCAGCAGCCGCAGCGCATGCCGCGCCCGGAGTATCTCCAGATATCCCGTGGCCATGTCGCGGCGCCTCCCGTGGCTCGCACCAGGCGCCTCGACGCCCAAGTGTTACGTATAACTTCCACTCCCATACGTACCATGTGCGCTGTTCAGGCGTCCAGGCGAAGGAGCAGGCCCACCCGTGGCACGCAGCAGCACGCGACCCACCAGCCGCGACGTGGCCCACGCGGCCGGCGTCTCCCAGGCCGCCGTCTCCCTCGTCCTCGGCGACAAATGGCGCGGCCGCGTCTCCGAGGCCACCGCCGAACGCGTCCGCGAGGCCGCCCGCGCCCTCGACTACCGCCCCAACCTCGCCGCCCGCAACCTCCGCCTCGGCCGCACCCGCACCGTCCTCCTCGTCGTACCCGCCCTCACCACCGAGTTCTTCGCCGGCGTCTACACCGGCGCCGCCCGCGTCGCCGCCCAGCACGGCTTCGGCGTCGTCCTCTACCCCTCCCCCGAAGGCATCGGCCCGGCCCGCGACCCCTTCGCCTCCGCCCAGGCCGCCCTCGACGGCGTCCTCGCCTCCTCCATGGCCGCCGACGCCCTCACCGCCATCCGCGGCGACCGCCTCCCCCTCGTCATGCTCGACAGCGACCCCACCGCCAGCCCCGGCGCCGCCACCGTCAACCTCGACATCGCCGACGGCATCCGCCAGGTCACCGACCACCTCCTCGGCCTCGGCCACCGCCGCATCCTGCACCTCGCCGCCGACGTACCCTCCTGGACCTTCGAGGCCCGCGCCCGCGAACTCACCACCCGCCTCACCACCACCCCCGGCACCCAACTGAGCACCGCCCGCGCACCCATCTCCATCGAGGGCGCCCGCACCGCCACCGAAGCCGCCCTCACCACCCCCGGCCCCCGCCCCACCGCCATCGTCTGCGACGACGACAAACTCGCCGCCGGCGCCTACAAGGCCGCCCGCCGCCTCGGCCTGCGCATCCCCGACGACATCTCCGTCACCGGCCTCGACGACCTCGCCCTCGCCACCGCCCTCGACCCCGAACTCACCACCGTCCACCTCGACGCCGAACTCTTCGGCGAACGCGGCATGCACGCCCTCCTCGCCGTCCTGGAAGGCCGCGAACCCCACGGCGGCGACATCCCCGTCCAACTCGTCGTACGCGGCTCCACCGCGCCCCCACGGGCCCCCCGGGACTGAACGCGAAATGCCCCGGCCGAAACGGCCGGGGCACCTCAGGACCAGGAAGGCGGCGGACTACTCCGCGTCGTCGGACTCCTCCGAGCCGTCCGCGACCGCGGCCGCGCCGTCCGCCTCCAGCAGCCGCGCCAGCTGCCGGCCCACGATCCGCTTGAACTTCCGCTTCTGCGGACGCGTACGGTCCAGCACCGCGACCTCAAGGCGCTCCGCCGGAATCTCCCGCTCGCCGCCGTTCGTGTCCCGCGACAGCGCCTGCACCGCCAGCTTCAGCGCCTCGGCCAGACTCATCCCGTCCCGGTGCCGCTGGTCCAGGTAATTGCTGATCTGCTCCGCGTTGCCACCCACCGCGACCGAGCCGTGCTCGTCCACGATGGAACCGTCGTGCGGCAGCCGGTAGATCTGGTCGCCCTCCGGGGTCTCCCCCACCTCCGCCACCACCAGCTCCACCTCGTACGGCTTCTCGGCCGCCGAGGAGAAGATGGTGCCCAGCGTCTGGGCGTACACATTGGCCAGACCCCGGGCCGTCACATCGTCCCGGTCATAGGTGTAACCACGCAGATCGGCGTAACGGACGCCACCGATGCGCAGATTCTCGTACTCGTTGTACTTACCGGCCGCCGCGAAGCCGATCCGGTCGTAGATCTCGCTGAACTTGTGCAGCGCGCGGGACGGATTCTCGCCGGCGAACACGATGCCGTCGGCGTACTGCATGACCACCAGGCTGCGGCCACGAGCGATGCCCTTGCGGGCGTACTCCGCCCGGTCGGCCATCGCCTGCTGAGGTGAGACATAGAACGGCGTCGACACCGGTTATCCGTCCCTTTCTGTCATGGTCACTGTGATCACCTTGTCAAGAACCGGGCCGCGCTCAGAGCAGCGCGGCCTTGGGACCGTCCGGCTCCTCCAGGCGCCGCTGGAGCACCGAACGGGAGATCTCGGAGGCCTCTTCCCCGGTCAGCCGGCGGAAACCGTCCTCGGTGATCACGGTGATGATCGGGTAGATCCGGCGGGCGACATCGGGACCACCGGTCGCCGAGTCGTCGTCAGCCGCGTCATAGAGGGCCTGCACCACCAGCGTGGTGGCCTGCTCCTCCGTCAGGTCGTCACGGAACAGCTTCTTCATCGCGCCCCGGGCGAAGACCGAGCCGGAACCCGTCGCCGCGAAGTGGTGCTCCTCGGAACGGCCGCCCGTCACGTCGTACGAGAAGATCCGGCCCTTGTCCCGGTCCACGTCATATCCCGCGAACAGGGGCACCACGGCCAGGCCCTGCATGGCCATGCCGAGGTTGGAACGGATCATCGTCGACAGCCGGTTGGCCTTGCCCTCCAGGGACAGCTGGGCGCCCTCGACCTTCTCGAAGTGCTCCAGCTCCAGCTGGAAGAGCTTCACCATCTCCACCGCGAGACCGGCGGTGCCGGCGATGCCGACCGCGGAGTACTCGTCGGCCGGGAACACCTTCTCGATGTCCCGCTGCGCGATCACATTGCCCATGGTCGCCCGGCGGTCACCGGCGAGCACCACGCCACCGGGGAAGGTCACCGCCACGATGGTGGTGCCGTGCGGGGCCTCGATCACCCCCTGAGTCGGGGGCAGCTGCCGGTTCCCGGGAAGCATCTCCGGCTGGTGCCCGGCGAGGAAATCCATGAAGGAGGAGGACCCGGGCGTCAGGAAGGCAGCTGGTAGACGCCCGGTGCCACGAGTATTGGCTTCCACGAGATTCCTTCCAGATAGGCGGCGGCCCGGCGTACGGCGTCGGGATCGTCTCCCAACTTGCCGATGGCCGAATTGCAGTTGAAGCACAGTACGCCACGGACCCTACCCGTCTTGTGACAGTGATCCACATGCGCGGCCGGAGCCTTCAAGCAGATCACGCACAAGCCCCGCTGGGAGGCCACCATCGCGTCCCGCTCGGCTTCGGTGAGGCCGTACTTGCGCTTGAGGTAGCTGGTTCGGGTCCGCCCCGCGCGACAGGTGCGGCAGTAACTCGCCCAACCATCGGACGAGGACCTGTTCCGCTCCCACTCCGTATGGGGCTTCACCTCCTGGCACTGCGGACAGCGTTTGTGCCCGGGCGGGACCGTCACTTTCTGTCGGACGGTCTTGCCCATGGCCTCTCGACGGCGCCGGTAGTGCGTGGCGCTGTACTCCGCCACGCACTCCCGGCAGTAAGGCTGAAGACCGTCACGCCGGTTCCTGTCCCGCGCGAAGGCCGCGCGAGGCAGATCCCGCCCGCACTTCCCACATCCCTTGGCGTTCGGCTCCTCAGCCACCCGCATCCCCCGTAACCTTCACTTCGAAGGTGAAGTGACCAGTGTGCCTTTATTCTCCACCTTTTTGCACGAAGGACCTCACGAAGTCCTCGGCGTTCTCCTCAAGTACGTCATCGATTTCGTCCAGGACGGAGTCCACGTCGTCCGACAGCTTCTCCTGTCGTTCCTTGAGGTCCTCGGAGGACTGGGCGTCCTGCGCCTGCTCCTCGACCTCTTCGGTGGACCGTGTGGCCTTCTGCTGGCCGCCGCCGGTGTCCTTGGTTGCCATAACCCTCACCCCGCTCAGTTAGCCTGCCGATCGGTGATGATCAGACCCTACAAGCCGGGTCCGACATCGGCCCCGCAGTTCATGCAACGTACGGGGGCCATCTCGATGATTCCCGGGCGGCGGGATTTCCACCCGCCGTCACGGACCGCACCGAGTACCCCCCTGGCCCCGCTCACCCGCCCGAAAGCACCCTGACCAGGTCTTCCGCGGTACGGCAGCGGTCCAGCAGCTCCTTGACGTGATTTCGCGTTCCGCGTAGCGGTTCCAGGGTTGGAACACGCTGGAGGGAGTCCCGCCCGGGGAGGTCGAAGATGACCGAGTCCCAGCTGGCCGCGGCGACGTCGTCGGCGTACTGCTCCAGGCAGCGGCCGCGGAAGTACGCCCGGGTGTCCTCCGGCGGCTTGGTGCGCGCCCGCTCGACCTCGGACTCGTCCAGCAGCCGCTTCATCCGGCCCCGGGCCACCAGGCGGTTGTACAGGCCCTTCTCGGGCCGTACGTCGGCGTACTGGAGGTCGACCAGGTGGAGCCGGGCGGCGTCCCAGTCGAGTCCGTCGCGGTTGCGGTAGCCCTCCATCAGTTCGCGCTTGGCGACCCAGTCCAGTTCGCCGGCGAGGCTCATGGGGTCGTTCTCCAGCCGGGTGAGGGTGTCCTCCCAGCGGCTGAGGATGTCCTTGGTCTGGTCGTCGGCGTCGGCTCCGTGGCGTTCCTCGACGTATTTGCGGGCCAGCTCGTAGTACTCCATCTGGAGTTGTACGGCGGTGAGTGTGCGGCCGCTGCGGAGGGTGACCAGGTGCTTGAGGCCGGGGTCGTGGGAGACCTGGTGGAGGGTGCGGACCGGCTGGTCCACGGCCAGGTCGACCGCGATGAAGCCGTCCTCGATCATGGCGAGGACGAGGGAGGTGGTGCCGAGTTTGAGGTAGGTGGAGATCTCCGAGAGGTTGGCGTCGCCGATGATCACATGCAGGCGGCGGTACTTCTCGGCGTCCGCGTGAGGTTCGTCGCGGGTGTTGATGATGGGGCGCTTGAGGGTGGTCTCCAGTCCGACCTCGACCTCGAAGTAGTCGGCGCGCTGGCTGAGCTGGAAGCCGTGTTCGTGGCCGTCCTGGCCGATGCCGACGCGGCCGGCGCCGGCGAAGACCTGGCGGGAGACGAAGAAGGGCGTCAGATGGCGCACGATGTCCGAGAACGGGGTCTCGCGCCGCATGAGGTAGTTCTCGTGGGTGCCGTAGGAGGCGCCCTTGTTGTCGGTGTTGTTCTTGTAGAGGTGGATGGGCTGGGCGCCGGGGAGCTGGGCGGCTCGTTCGGCGGCCTCGGCCATGATGCGTTCGCCTGCCTTGTCCCACAGGACGGCGTCGCGGGGGTTGGTGACCTCGGGGGCGCTGTATTCGGGGTGGGCGTGGTCGACGTAGAGTCGCGCGCCGTTGGTGAGGATCACGTTGGCCAGGCCGATGTCCTCGTCGGTGAGCTGGCTGGCGTCGGCGGTCTCCCGGGCGAGGTCGAAGCCTCGCGCGTCGCGCAGCGGGTTCTCCTCCTCGAAGTCCCAGCGGGCCCGGCGGGCCCGGTGCATCGCCGCCGCGTAGGCGTTGACGATTTGGGACGAGGTGAGCATGGCATTGGCGTTGGGGTGGCCGGGGACGGAGATGCCGTACTCCGTCTCGATGCCCATTACTCGCCGTACGGTCATGCGGCCCTCCTTGCCCGGCGGCGCCCTCGGTGATGGGTGCCGCTCACGTACCGCTGGCGCTCCGGTGCGTGTGCGGTGCCCGTGCCCGCACTGCGCGACTCGGCGGTAGGAAAGAGCCTAGAACGCCTTTGCGCTGGTGGGGAGATCATTTGCGTCATTGCCTGCTCCGGTCGTGGCCAGAAAAACAGTCGGCTGCGGGTACCCGTCGTGGGCACCCGCAGCCGCCCCGCTTTTACAGGTACTGACCGGTGTTGGCCACCGTGTCGATGGAGCGTCCGGTGTCCGCGCCCTGCTTTCCGGTGATGAGGGTGCGGATGTAGACGATCCGTTCGCCCTTCTTTCCGGAGATGCGGGCCCAGTCGTCGGGATTGGTGGTGTTGGGCAGGTCTTCGTTCTCCTTGAACTCGTCCACGCAGGCTTGGAGGAGGTGGGAGACGCGGAGGCCCTTCTGGCTCTTTTCGAGGAAGTCCTTGATCGCCATTTTCTTGGCGCGGCCGACGATGTTCTCGATCATGGCGCCGGAGTTGAAGTCCTTGAAGTAGAGGACTTCCTTGTCTCCGTTGGCGTAGGTGACTTCCAGGAAGCGGTTTTCCTCGGATTCGGCGTACATCTGCTCGACCGCGGTCTGGATCATGGCTTGGACCGTGGCGTTCTTGTCGCCGCTGTGTTCGCCGAGGTCGTCCGTGTGGAGCGGGAGTCGCTCGGTGAGGTACTTGCCGAAGATGTCCTTGGCGGCCTCGGCGTCGGGACGTTCGATCTTGATCTTCACGTCCAGGCGGCCGGGGCGCAGGATGGCGGGGTCGATCATGTCCTCGCGGTTGGACGCGCCGATGACGACCACGTTCTGGAGGCCTTCGACGCCGTCGATCTCGGCGAGGAGCTGGGGGACGATGGTGTTCTCGACGTCGGAGCTGACGCCGGAGCCGCGGGTGCGGAAGAGGGATTCCATCTCGTCGAAGAAGACGATGACGGGGGTTCCTTCGCTGGCCTTCTCGCGGGCTCGCTGGAAGACGAGGCGGATCTGGCGTTCGGTTTCGCCGACGTACTTGTTGAGGAGCTCGGGGCCCTTGATGTTGAGGAAGAAGCTCTTGCCGGCGGCCTGGCCGGTGACTTCGGCGACCTTCTTGGCGAGGGAGTTGGCGACGGCCTTGGCGATGAGTGTCTTGCCGCAGCCGGGGGGGCCGTAGAGCAGGACGCCCTTGGGCGGGCGCAGCTCGTGCTCCTTGAAGAGGTCGGGGTAGAGGTAGGGAAGCTCGACGGCGTCGCGGATGGCTTCGATCTGGTTGCCGAGACCGCCGATGGCTTCGTAGCCGATGTCGGGGACTTCTTCGAGGACGAGTTCCTCGACCTCGCTCTTGGGGACGACTTCGTAGACGTATCCGGAGCGGGGTTCGAGCAGGAGGGCGTCGCCGGGTCGGATGGTGACGTCGAGGAGGGGTTCGGCGAGGCGGACCACTCGTTCTTCGTCGGTGTGTCCGAGGACGAGGGCGCGTTCGCCGTCCTCGAGGATCTCCTTGAGGGTGACGATGTCACCGACGCGCTCGTACGCCATGGCCTCGACCACGTTGAGCGCTTCGTTGAGCATGACTTCCTGGCCGCGCCGCATGTCGTCGAGGTCGACGCTGGGGCTGACGTTCACCCGGAGTTTGCGGCCGCCGGTGAAGATGTCGGCGGTGCCGTCCTCGTTGGCTTGCAGGAAGACTCCGAAGCCGGCCGGCGGCTGGGCGAGCCGGTCGACTTCTTCCTTGAGGGCCACGATCTGGTCGCGGGCCTCGCGGAGGGTGTTGGCCAGTCGTTCGTTCTGGGCGGACACGCCGGCCAGGTTGGTCTGCAACTCGACGATCCGCTCTTCGAGAATCCTCGTGTGTCGCGGAGAGTCGGCGAGCTTGCGTCGCAGGACGGCGATCTCCTGCTCAAGGTAGGCGATCTGCCCGGCCGGGTCGTCGGACCCGCGTCCCGGGCGGATGCCGCGGTTCATGTCGTCGTCGTGGGCTGCCACGGTCCTCACCTCCTCCAAGGGGAGCTGGACGCTTCCAGACCCTACCTGGGTGGGTGTCGATTGAAACCCCTAGATCACAATGACTGTCAAGGTGTGTCGTCGGTCACCCGGTGCGCACTCCCTCGCACGGAGTGGATACCCACTCAACGTGATGGGGAAGCGGCTTGTTCCTTGGTTGGCGTGGTCGAATCCCTTCGGGAGTGGCCGGAGTTGTCGGCTCCGGGCCGGGTGGGCGGGTTCTTGGGCAGGCCGGGGGGCGCTCGTACGGTCATCACGTAGAGCGACGGTGTGGCCTGGCGGTGTCATGGTGGGTGTGGCTGGAAGTGTGCGTCCGGGGGTGTGGGGCGTCCTGTTTCTGGTCGAGCGCTCGTACCCGAGCCGGTGGCGGTGGAAACCCGTTGGTGGCCGGAGGTGGCCGGTTCCGGGGGCGGGGGTAGGGTCGGGCGTGTTCGACTGCCGCTGGTGTGGTCCCGGTCGGTGTGTGCCGTGCGGGGGGTGCGGCGTACCGATGTCAGGAGAGGTGACCGTGCAGCAGGAGGCCCCGGCCGGTGAGGCGCTGGAGGTGTGGATCGACCAGGACCTGTGTACTGGCGACGGGATCTGTGTCCAGTACGCCCCGGAGGTGTTCGAGCTGGACATCGACGGTCTGGCCTATGTGAAGGGCGCGGACGACGAGCTGCTTCAGGAGGCGGGGGCGGTGACGCCGGTGCCGTTGCCGTTGCTCACGGATGTGGTGGATTCGGCCAGGGAGTGTCCTGGTGAGTGCATCCATGTGCGCAGGGTTTTGGACAGGGTGGAGGTTTATGGTCCGGACGCGGATTGAGCCGCGTTTTTCGGACGTGGGGCGTCGTTCAGACGCTGTGGGCCCCGGCCGGGGTGGTGCGCAGGAAGGCTATGCCGTTCCAGTGCCATGCGGCCGGGGTTTTCGTGTCCGGGCAGCAGCGGGGTACGGCGTCGGAGGAGTAGCCGAGCAGGGTGGCGCTGACGGTGCCGGTGTGGATGGCGAAGTCGGTGACGGTGAGC
The DNA here is from genome assembly GCF_014673495.1 of Streptomyces griseofuscus. Classification (GTDB taxonomy): domain Bacteria; phylum Actinomycetota; class Actinomycetes; order Streptomycetales; family Streptomycetaceae; genus Streptomyces; species Streptomyces murinus. Next base: position 6,699,024 of record NZ_CP051006.1, on the reverse strand, counting down.
CGGTCCTTGGGGGCGACGAGGGTGGCGACGACGCGGGGGGTGTGGCCGTCGGCGGCGCGGGTGAGGACGTAGACGCCGTCGGGTGGGGTGCCCATGGCGCTGTCGCAGTGGACGACGGCGGCGGTTTCGGGCCGGCCGTCGCCGTCGAGGTCGCCGGTGGCCTTTTTGACGACGATGGCCTTCTCGGGTCCGCAGTCGAGCGGGAAGGTGACGCCGGTGGTGCCGGGGGGTGCGACAGCGGTGCCGGGGGCGGGGGCCGCTTTGGTGCCCGTGGTGGGCTGGGCGGCGGTGGCCGATCCGGGGTGGACGAGGGAGGAGAGCGCCACGACGCCGGCCACGGCGGTGGCTGTGGCGAGCCAGTGGATGGGGCGGGTGTGGGTGTGAGCGAGCTCCGGAACGGCGGATTGCTGCACGAGGAGTGTCTCCTGTGAGGGCTGTGCCGGGGGGTGTGGCCTGCATGGTGCCACACGTCACAGGGCGTGGGAACGGCGGGGTCGGGATTCCCGGTGGTGGTGGGCCCGCTGGGGGCGGGTCACCGGTTTTCCGGGGGCATGGTGCCGTGTCAACGAGTGGGCGCCGTGGCCGAGTTCCCCGGTCGGTCGGGGAACTCGGCCACGGCGCCCTGTCGGTGTGCCGGGTGCGGGTGGCTCAGCGGCCGGTGCCGCCGTCGGCGTTGGGTCCCGCGTAGTCCTCGCCGTAGGCGCCCTTGGCGGGGCGGCGGCGGCGCATCGGCGGCTCGACGCCGTCGGCGAGGCGGCGGGCGGTGAGCAGGAAGCCGGTGTGGCCGATCATGCGGTGGTCGGGGCGGACGGCGAGGCCTTCGATGTGCCAGTTGCGGATCATGGTCTCCCAGGCGGTCGGCTCGTTGAAGCAGCCGATCTCGCGGATGGATTCCACGGTGCGCGCGAGCTGGGTGGTGGTGGCCACGTAGCAGCACACGATGCCGCCGGGGACGAGTGCCTTGGAGACGGCTTCCAGGCATTCCCAGGGGGCGAGCATGTCGAGGATGACACGGTCGACGTCGGTGTCGGACAGGTTGTCCTGGAGGTCGCCGACGGTGAGCTGCCAGGCGGGGTGGGGGCCGCCGAAGTAGCGCTCGACGTTCTGCCGTGCGATGTCGGCGAAGTCGTCGCGGCGCTCGTAGGAGTGCAGCATGCCCTGGTCGCCGATGGCTCGCAGCAGGAAGCTGCTGAGGGAGCCGGAGCCGACGCCGGCCTCCACGACGCGGGCGCCGGGGAAGATGTCGGCGAAGGCGAGGATCTGCCCCGCGTCCTTCGGGTAGACGACGGCTGCCCCGCGGGGCATGGACAGGACGTAGTCGGGGAGCAGGGGGCGCAGCGCGAGGTAGGCCACGTTGCCGGTGGTGCGGACAACGCTGCCCTCGGGAGCACCGATCAGTTCGTCGTGCGGGAAGGAACCCTTGTGGGTGTGGAAGTTCTTTCCGGCTTCGAGCGTGAACGTGTAGTGGCGGCCCTTGGGGTCGGTCAGCTGTACCTGGTCCCCGACCTTGAAGGGCCCGCGCCTGCGGGCGGCACCGGTCGGTTCGGACATGTGACCAGACTACCGGCAGCGGGGCGGGCCGCCGACCACTAGCTGGGGCGGGCCATGGCCTTGACGAAGGCGCGTTCCACGTCGGCGGCGGAGAGGACGCCGTAGATCTCGCCGGTGGTCTCGACCACGAGGTATTCGGTGGCGGGGGCGGCTCGCAGGGCGTCGAGGAGTTCTTCGCCGGACAGCTCGGCGGAGACGCGCATGTCGTCGGTGAGGTCCTGGGCGAGGCCGCTGACGGGGACCCAGGGGCGGCGGTGTTCGGGTACGCCGACGATGGCGGACTCGCGGACCAGGGAGAGGGGGTGGCCGTCGGCGTCGACGACGACGAGGGCGCGGGCGCCGGCGGCGTTGGCGCGGCGCAGGGCCTCGGAGAGGGGGGTGTCGGTCTCGACGGGTACGGCGCGGCGGGTGAGGGTGCGGGCGCGTAGTTCGGGGAGGTGTTCGCGGAGCCTGGCCATGCGCAGGCTGTTGCCGGCGCCGGTCCAGATGATCGCGGCGAGGATGGCGGCGAGCAGGGCGTCGGTGACGGTGTTCATGCCGCCGGATTCCTCGGTGCCGCCGCCGAGGCCGCCGGAGGAGTTGAGCAGGGGCAGTCCGACGAGGACGGCGACGGCGAGGGCGCGGCCGACCCAGGCGGCGGCGACGGTGCCGCTCATGGGTTTGCCGGTGATCTTCCAGACGATGGCGCGGAGCATCCGGCCGCCGTCGAGGGGCAGGCCGGGGAGCAGGTTGAAGGCGGCCACGATGAGGTTGGAGACCATGAGGCCGGCGAGGAGGACGCCGGGGACGGTGCCGGGCTGCACGGGCTTCATGGCGAGATAGAAGAGTCCGGCGAGGACGAGGGAGAGCAGTGGGCCGACGAAGGCCAGGACGAATTCCCGGCCGGGTGTCTCGGCTTCCTTCTCGATCTCGGAGACGCCGCCGAAGAACTGGAGCTGGATGCGGCGGACGGGGAGCTTGAAGCGGATCGCGGCGACGGTGTGGGCGAGCTCGTGGACGAGTACGGAGGCGTAGAAGGCGACCGCGAAGAACAGCGATACGAGGTAGCGGGCGGCGCCCAGTTCGGGCAGTACCCGGTCGAGCTGTCCGCCGAACACCCAGGTGATCAGGGCGGCGACGAGGAACCAGCTCGGCGCGACGTACACGGGCACGCCGAAGGGGCGCCCCATGAGGATGCCGCCGCCGGGTTCCTTGGGGGGCCGCGGGGGTTCGCCCTTGGCCATGCCGGGGGCGGGGCCGGTGGGGGGTTCGGTGTGGGCGAGGGTGCGGTGGGTTTCGTGGGTGCCGGCGGCGGTGTCAGGGGCGCTCTCGGGGGTCTTGGCCCCGTCGGCTGCGGCCTTGTCCGCCCCGGCCTTGTCCGCCCCGGCCTCGTCCGCGCCGGTCTCGTGTGTCTTGGTTTTTGGCGCGGTCGCCCCGGTGGTGTCGGGTGTCTCGTCCTCGGGTTCCTCGGCGCGGGCGGCTTCGGGACCGGGGGTATTCGAGGCGGGGGTGGCGGCGGTGTCCGTGCCGGGGCCGTCTTCCGTCGGTGCCGGGGCCTCGGCGGCCGGCGGCGGGGGCGTTGGGACTGCGGGGTGGTCGGTCGGCTGATCGTCGCCGGACCGCGGCTGCCCGCTCGCGCCGCTCACGTCCACGGTGTCCCCTCGTTCGAAGCGTCTTCCGCGCCTCTTGGGGCGGAAGGGTCTCTGATCGATGGTATGCGGCCGTGGTGGCACGTTTCGCCCCGGCACCCCTTGAGTTCGCCCCGTGGTCGGGTGCCCGCTCCGGCCCGTGACTGGGTCACTGTCAGTGGTGGGCCGTATGGTCTGTGGACATGGACACCAGCTTCGAGGAGGCGGGAGCCGCGGCGAGCGGTCCCGAGCCGACGGATCCGCCGGCGGCGGACGCGACGACCGGCGCCGTGGCGACGGACACCGTGGCTGCGGACGCCATAGCGGCGAGCGCCGCGGCGACGGAGGCGTCCGCCCCCGCGGCCGTACCGAACCCCTCGACCGCGCCGGACGCCACGGTCGCGCCGAGCCCTTCGGCCACCGAAGCCACCACCGGCACCGGCACCGGCACCGGCGAGGCCGCTGAGGGCACCGAGACCGGTGAAACCGCTGACTCCGCTGGATCCGCCGCAACCGCCGCTGCCGGTGCCCCCACCGAGGCCACCCCGGTCCCCACCGCGCCGTCCGTGCCCCGTCCCGCCGCCGCGCCCACCTCGCTCTCCCCCTCCCGCGCCGGTGACTTCATGCAGTGTCCGTTGCTGTACCGGTTCCGGGTGATCGACCGGCTGCCGGAGAAGCCGAGCGAGGCGGCGACGCGGGGCACCCTGGTGCACGCGGTGCTTGAGCGGTTGTTCGACGCGCCCGCCGGTGAGCGGACCGCGCCGCGCGCCAGGGCGCTGGTGCCGGGCCAGTGGGACCGGCTGCGCGAGAGCCGCCCGGAGCTGGCGGAGTTGTTCGCGGACGATCCGGACGGGCAGCGGCTGGCGCGCTGGCTTGGCGAGGCCGAGCGGCTGGTGGAGCGCTGGTTCACGCTGGAGGACCCGACCCGCCTGGAGCCCGCCGAGCGGGAGCTGTTCGTGGAGGCCGAGCTGGAGTCGGGGCCCCGGCTGCGCGGCATCATCGACCGGGTGGACGTGGCGCCGACCGGCGAGGTGCGGATCGTCGACTACAAGACGGGCAAGGCGCCGCGGCCGGAGTACGCCGAGGGCGCGCTGTTCCAGATGAAGTTCTACGCGCTGGTGGTGTGGCGGCTCAAGGGCGTCGTGCCGCGCCGGCTCCAGCTGGTGTATCTGGGCAGTGGCGAGGTGCGGACGTACGATCCGGTGCTCGCCGATCTCGAGCGGGTGGAGCGCAGGCTGCGCGCGCTGTGGGACGCCATCTGCGAGGCCACGGAGAGCGGGGAGTGGCGGCCGCGGCCGACGAAGCTGTGCGGCTGGTGCGATCACCAGGCGCACTGCCCGGAGTTCGGGGGCACTCCCCCGCCGTATCCGCTGCCGGTGAGGGCGCGGGAGTCGGGCGGTGTGCCGCAGGGCAGAATGGGCGCGGACTAGCGAAGGAGTGTCACGTGGCCATCCGCGTCCTACTGGTCGACGACCAGCCCCTGCTGCGTACGGGTTTCCGGATGATCCTGGAGGCCGAGCAGGACCTCGCGGTCGTGGGCGAGGCCGGTGACGGCCTACAGGCTCTCGATCAGGTGCGGGCCCTGCAACCGGATGTCGTGCTGATGGACATCCGTATGCCGCGGATGGACGGGGTGGAGGCGACCCGGCAGATCAGCGGTCCGGAGCGGAACGGCCCGGCGAAGGTGCTGGTGCTGACGACCTTCGATCTGGACGAGTACGTGGTGGAGGCGCTGCGCGCCGGTGCCAGCGGTTTCCTGCTCAAGGACGCGCCCGCGGACGAGCTGGTGCAGGCGATCCGGGTGGTGGCGGGCGGTGAGGCGATGCTGGCGCCGAGCATCACGCGTCGGCTGCTGGACAAGTACGCGACGCATCTGCCCTCGGGCGAGGAGCCGGTTCCGAACACCCTGCACACGCTCACGGACCGTGAGGTGGAGGTGCTGAAGCTGGTGGCGCGGGGGCTGTCCAACGCGGAGATCGCGGCTGATCTGTTCGTCAGCGAGACGACCGTCAAGACGCATGTCGGGCATGTGCTGACCAAGCTGGGTCTGCGGGACCGGGTGCAGGCGGCGGTGTACGCGTACGAGAGCGGTCTGGTGCGCCCCGGCGCGCAGTAGGCGGCGCGGGCCCTCGACGGCCGGTCGTCGGGGGCCTGTTCCGTACGACGGCGAAGGGCGCCTCTCTCCCCACCGGGAGAGAGGCGCCCTTCGCTGTTGTCGGCGGGTCAGCCGCTGACACCCCGGCCGAGCTCCCAGAGCTGGAGCGTGGAGGAGGAGTTGACGGCGTAGGCGACGCCCGTGATGTCGTCGCGGGCGGCGATGTACTGCTTGCCCTGCCACAGCGGGAGGACCGGTACGTCCTCGGCGACGGTGTCCTGGATCTTGGTCAGGCTGTCCGCGGCCGAGAGGCGGTTGGCCTCGCGGCGGGACTGCGGGATCAGGTTCCGCTGGATGTCGCTGTTGGAGTACGGCGAGTTGAGGAAGTTGTCCTTGTCGAGGAAGGGCGCGAGGAAGTTGTCGGCGTCGGGGAAGTCGGGGAACCAGCCCATGCCGTAGACGTCGTACTGCCCCTTCTCCTCGGCGGGGCGGAAGCTGTCCCAGGGGTGGCCCTGGATGGTGACGTCGAACAGGCCGCTGTCGTTGAGCTGCTTCTGGAGGACCTCGAACTCCTGCTTGGTGGCCGTGCCGTAGTGGTCGGTCGTGTAGTGCATGGTCAGCTTCACCGGGGTGGTGATGCCGGCCTTGGTGAGCAGGTTCTTGGCCTTGGCGGCACTGGGGTTGCCGTACTTGTTGAAGAACGAGTTGGAGTGCCCGGTGACGGTGGCGGGGACCAGCGAGTACAGCGGCTCGGCCTCGGTGCCGTAGACCTTGGAGACCAGTTCGCCGCGGTTGATGACCTGGGCCATGGCCTGGCGTACGGCCTTGGACTTCACCGTGGGGGCGTTGGTGTTGAAGGCGAGGTAGCGGATTTCGAGGCCCGGCATGTCGACGAGGTCGACGTTGTCGTCGCTGCCGGAGTCCAGCTTCTGGATCTGGGCGGGCGACATGGTGCGGGTCATGACGTCGATGTCGCCCTTGTCGATGGCGGCGCCCATGGCGTCGGCATCGGCGAAGGAGCGGACCACGACCTTGTTGTTGTTCACCGTCTGGGCCCCCTTGTAGTGGGGGTTCTTGGTGAAGGTGACGCTGACGATCGCGTTGTCCTTGACCTCGGCCTGGAAGGTGTAGGGGCCGGAGCCGTCCAGGTGGAAGCCGTCGCGCAGGGAGCCCTTGGGGTAGTCCTTGGGGTCGAGGATGCCCGCGACCGGGGTGGACAGCTTGTAGGGGAAGGTGGCGTCGGCCGTCTTGAGGTGGAAGACGACCTCGCGGTCGCCCTGCGTCTCGATGGTGTCGATGGTGTTCAGCAGCGAGGCGACACCGCTGTCGGCCTTGATGTGCAGGGCGCGTTCGATGGAGAACTTGACGTCCTGGGCGGTCACCGGGTCGCCGTTGGCGAACGTGAGGCCCTCGCGCAGCTTGCAGGCGTAGCGCTCACTGCCGCTGTCGGTGAAGCCGCAGCTTTCGGCCGCGTCCGGGACCGGGTCGCCCTCACCCTTGGGCTCGGCCATCAGGGTCTGGACGGTCTGGCGCAGCAGGTTCCAGCTGCCGACGTCGTAGGCGTAGGCAGGGTCGACCGGGGCGGGGGCGTCCTTGGTGACGGTGAACCGGTCCGTGGTGCCGACGACGATGGCGTCGCCGCCCTTGCTCCCGCTGCCGGATCCGCCGCACGCGGCGAGGACCGGGGTGAGCAGGCCGGCCACCGCCGGCAGCACCAGAGTCTTGCGGTTCATGCGGGGGTTTCTCCAGAGCTGTTCGGGTCCGTGTTTCCGGCGCGCATGGGTGGCGCGCGGCGGAGTACGGGGGTTTCTTCGGTGATGTTCTCGCGACGAGATTAGTCCGCGCCTCGTGGGGCGTTCACAGCCGCGTGAGTTGACTCTCCATCACGCTGTGAAACCGGGTGTGGACACACCGAAAACCCGACACTGGCAGGATTAGTGCAGCGTCTCATCAATCGGGACACAAGGGCGCGCCACTCCGGGGTGAACCGGGCGGGTCTGCATACTCGTCAGACCTTGTCGAGAGCCTTGGGGGTGGCGAACGTCACACCTTCAACTACGCGGGGCGGCGGTCGAATTCGGCCGTGTCGACTTGCCGTGAATTCCCTTGGATGTACTTCCGCGGTTATTCATGGGCCGCGGTCAATGACCTTTGCACGCTGGGTGAACGGCTAGGGCATTTCCGTCATCAGGCCCCGAAGAAATGCGAGGTCGACGTGTTCCAGAGAGGGGACGACGGTGCGTCGTTCGGCCGGTCCGATGGGGGCGAGGGAGGGTACGGCGACGACGCGGCAGCCTGCTGCCTCGGCGGCGGCGACGCCGGTGGAGGTGTCCTCGACGACGGCGCATCGGGCGGGGTGGGCGCCGAGTCCGCCGGCGGCGAGGAGGTAGGGATCGGGGAAGGGCTTGGTGCGGGTGACCTCGTCGCCGGCGATGGACAGGGCGAAGTGGTGCGGGCCGAGGACGGCGAGGACGCGGTCGATGATGCGCCGGTGGGAGGCGGAGACGAGAGCGGTGGGGATGCGGTGCTGGTGGAGTTCGGCGAGCAGTCGGGCGGCGCCGGGCTTGAGGGGCAGGCCGGTGCTGATGCGGGCCTCGAAGCCGTCGTTGAGCAGGACGCTGAGTTCGGCGAGGGTGATGTCGGCGCCGGTGGCCTCGATGAGGAAGCCGGCGCTGCGGGTCATCGGGCCGCCGACCACGATGTGCTTCCAGGAGTCGTCCAGGGTGTGGCCGAGGGCGGCGAAGACCTCCACCTCGACGTCCCACCAGAAGCCCTCGGTGTCCACCAGGGTGCCGTCCATGTCGAGGAGGACCGCTTGCAGGGCGGACCCTTCGGCCGAACGGGCTCCGAGCGCGGGGACCGTGCTGGTCATCCGGCGCACCTCCTTGAGGGACGTTCAGGCCGGTTCCCCTGCGGGGAACCGGCCTGCGGTGGACCGACCAGTGTACGACTCCGCGCGGCGAAACGCTTCGTTTATCGCTGGTGGTCCGGGGTATCCCGAGAGTCCCCCGGGCGTGGCCCAGGGGACGCTTCGCCATGCCCTTGGCATATGCCTCAGCGGGCGTTGAAGTACTTCGCCTCCGGGTGGTGGATCACGATGGCGTCCGTGGACTGCTCGGGGTGCAGCTGGAACTCCTCGGAGAGGTGGACGCCGATCCGTTCGGGCTCCAGCAGGGCCGCGATCTTTCCGCGGTCCTCCAGGTCCGGGCAGGCGCCGTAGCCAAGGGAGAAGCGGGCGCCGCGGTACTTCAGGGCGAACATCTCCTCGATGTCGGCGGGGTCCTCGCCGCCGAAGCCGAGTTCGGTGCGGACGCGCGCGTGCCAGTACTCGGCGAGGGCTTCGGCCAACTGGACGGACAGGCCGTGCAGTTCGAGGTAGTCGCGGTAGGCGTTGGCCTCGAACAGCTTGGCCGTCTCCTCGCCGATGCGGGAGCCGACGGTGACGACCTGGAAGCCGACGACATCCTTCTCGCCGGACTCCTCCGGGCGGAAGAAGTCGGCCAGGCACAGCCGGCGGCCCCGGCGCTGGCGCGGGAAGGTGAACCGGGTGCGCTCGTTGCCCTCTTCGTCCAGGACGATCAGGTCGTCGTCCTTGGACACACAGGGGAAGTAGCCGTAGACCACGGCCGCTTCGAGCAGGTTCTCCGTCTGTAGCCGGTCCAGGAGTCCGCGCAGCCGGGGCCGGCCCTCGGTCTCGACCAGTTCCTCGTACGACGGTCCCTCGCCGGTGCGGACCTGCTTCAGCCCCCACTGGCCCTTGAAGAGGGCGCTTTCGTCGAGCCAGGAGGCGTATTCCTTGAGCTGGATGCCCTTGATGACCCGGGTGCCCCAGAACGGCGGGACGGGTACCGGGTTGTCGGTGGAGACGTCGGAGCGGACGTGTCCCTCCTCCGGGCGCTCGGTCACCTCGACCGGGGCGGTGGCGCGGACCCGGCGCTGCTTGAGCTCGGGCAGTTTCGCGCCGGGCACACCGCGCTTGACGCCGATCAGGGCGTCCATGAGGCGCAGACCCTCGAACGCGTCGCGGGCGTAGCGGACCTCGCCCTGGTAGATCTCGTGGAGGTCCTGCTCGACGTAGGCGCGGGTGAGGGCGGCGCCGCCGAGGATGACGGGGTAGGTGCCGGCCAGGTCGCGCTGGTTGAGTTCCTCCAGGTTCTCCTTCATGATCACCGTGGACTTCACCAGCAGCCCGGACATGCCGATCACGTCCGCGCGGTGTTCCTCGGCGGCCTCCAGGATCGCGGAGACCGGCTGCTTGATGCCCAGATTGACCACGTTGTAGCCGTTGTTCGACAGGATGATGTCGACCAGGTTCTTGCCGATGTCATGGACGTCACCGCGCACGGTGGCCAGCACGATGGTGCCCTTGCCGTCCGCGTCCGACTTCTCCATGTGCGGCTCCAGATGGGCGACCGCGGCCTTCATCACCTCGGCGGACTGGAGCACGAACGGCAGCTGCATCTGCCCCGACCCGAACAGCTCACCGACGACCTTCATCCCGTCCAGCAGCGTGTCGTTGACGATGTCCAGAGCGGGACGCTCCCGGAGCGCGGTGTCCAGGTCGGCCTCCAGACCGTTGCGCTCGCCGTCGATGATCCGCCGCTTGAGCCGCTCCTCCAGCGGCAGCGCCGCCAGCTCCTCGGCCTTGCCCGCCTTCAGCGACTTCGCCGTCGCGCCCTCGAACAGCTGCATCAGCTTCTGGAGCGGGTCGTAGCCCTCGGCGCGGCGGTCGTAGATGAGGTCGAGCGCCGTCTGCACCTCTTCCTCGCTGAACCGGGCGATGGGGAGGATCTTCGAGGCGTGCACGATCGCCGAGTCCAGGCCCGCCTTGACGCACTCGTCCAGGAAGACGCTGTTGAGGAGGATGCGGGCGGCCGGGTTCAGACCGAAGGAGATGTTCGACAACCCGAGCGTCGTCTGCACGTCCGGATGCCGCTTCTTCAGCTCACGGATCGCCTCGATCGTCGCGACACCGTCCTTGCGGGACTCCTCCTGACCCGTGCAGATCGTGAACGTCAGCGTGTCGATCAGGATGTCCGACTCCAGGATCCCCCAGTTCCCGGTCAGATCCGCGATCAGACGCTCCGCGATCGCCACCTTGTTCTCGACCGTGCGGGCCTGGCCCTCCTCGTCGATGGTCAGCGCGATCAGCGCGGCGCCGTGCCGGCGGGCGAGGCCGGTGACCTTCGCGAAGCGGGACTCGGGGCCGTCGCCGTCCTCGTAGTTCACCGAGTTGATCACCGCGCGGCCGGCCAGGCGCTCCAGACCGGCCTCGATGACGTTCACCTCGGTGGAGTCCAGCACGATCGGCAGCGTCGACGCCGTCGCCAGCCGCCCGGCCAGCTCCGCCATGTCCGCCACACCGTCACGACCGACGTAGTCCACACACAGATCCAGCATGTGCGCGCCCTCGCGGATCTGCTCCCGGGCGATCTCCACACAGTCGTCCCAGCGGGCCTCCAGCATCGCCTCGCGGAACTTCTTCGACCCGTTCGCGTTCGTCCGCTCACCGATCGCCAGATACGAGGTGTCCTGCCGGAACGGCACCGACTGATACAACGACGCCGCGCCCGGCTCGGGGCGCGGATCACGCGCCGGCGGGGTCAGCCCCCGGACCCGCTCCACGACCTGGCGCAGATGCTCGGGGGTCGTGCCGCAGCAGCCACCGACCAGCGACAGGCCGTACTCACGGACGAACGTCTCCTGCGCGTCCGCCAGCTCGGGGGCGGTCAGCGGGTAATGGGCGCCGTCCTTGCCGAGGACGGGCAGGCCCGCGTTGGGCATGCAGGACAGCGGGATGCGCGCGTTGCGGGCGAGGTAGCGCAGGTGTTCGCTCATCTCGGCCGGGCCGGTGGCGCAGTTCAGGCCGATCATGTCGATGCCGAGCGGTTCGAGCGCGGTGAGGGCCGCGCCGATCTCGGAGCCCAGCAGCATGGTGCCGGTGGTCTCGACGGTGACCGAGACGATCACCGGGAGGTCCAGGCCGAGGGCCGCCAGGGCGCTGCGGGCGCCGATGACCGAGGCCTTGGTCTGGAGGAGGTCCTGGGTGGTCTCCACGAGGAGTGCGTCGGCGCCGCCCTCGATCAGGCCCTCGGCGTTCGCCTGGTAGGCGTCGCGCAGCGTGGGGTAGGGCGCGTGGCCGAGGGTGGGCAGCTTGGTGCCGGGGCCCATGGAGCCGAGGACCCAGCGGGGGCGGCCGTCGCGGGCGGTGAACGCGTCGGCGGTCTCGCGGGCGACCCGGGCGCCGGACTCGGACAGCTCGTGGACGCGGTCGGAGATGTCGTACTCGCCGAGGGCGGAGTGGTTGGCGCCGAAGGTGTTGGTCTCGACGCAGTCGACGCCGACGGCGAAGTAGGCCTCATGGACCGAGCGGACGATGTCGGGACGGGTGAGATTGAGGATCTCGTTGCAGCCCTCTAGCTGCTGGAAGTCGTCCAGGGTCGGTTCCTGGGCCTGGAGCATGGTGCCCATGGCTCCGTCGGCGACCACCACGCGGGTGGCGAGCGCCTCTCGGAGCGCGGACGCACGGGTCCGGCTGTCGGCGATAGGGGACGTTGGCAACGAGGCCATGTAAGGGCTCCCTGGAGGTGCGACGGCTGTCGGCTATGCGGTGCCCCCACGTCGGGCGGGAAGGCCGCACGGCGCCAGACTAACCGGGAGTGGGCTTGGATGGGCACAGGCGTCCACGAGACGGACGCGGATGGCCCCCGGCGCCACATGCGGGCCACATGTGATGTAACAGGTGTCGGCCGACCATTAGCGGGAGGTCGACATGGACCGGTAGTGTTCGACATTGCCGAACGGTGGTAGCGAAGCGCAGGGAGTCGGTGGCGCTTCGCCCATAGATGTGTTTCGGCAGTCGAAGGGGACGGAGGCAGGACGGCGATGGCACGGAACATCCAGTCGCTCGAACGCGCGGCCGCGATGCTGCGGCTGCTCGCGGGCGGCGAGCGACGGCTCGGGCTGTCGGACATCGCCTCCTCGCTCGGCCTCGCCAAGGGCACCGCGCACGGCATTCTGCGCACCCTCCAGCAGGAGGGCTTCGTGGAGCAGGACGACGCCTCGGGCCGCTATCAGCTGGGCGCGGAGCTGCTGCGCCTTGGCACCACCTATCTGGACGTCCACGAGCTGCGGGCGCGTGCCCTCGTATGGACCGACGATCTGGCCCGCTCCAGCGGGGAGAGCGTGCACCTGGGCGTGCTGCACCAGCACGGCGTGCTGATCGTGCACCACGTCTTCCGGCCCGACGACAGCCGGCAGGTGCTGGAGATCGGGGCCATGCAACCCCTGCACTGCACGGCGCTGGGCAAGGTGCTCTCGGCGTACGACCCGGTGGCGCACAGCGAGGCGCTGGAGGCCGAGCGCAAGGCGTTCACGGACCGCACGGTGTGCGACGCGGCGGAGTTCGAGCAGATCCTCGACCTCACGCGCGCGCGGGGCTACGCGGCCGATGTGGAGGAGACGTGGGAGGGCGTGGCGTCGATCGCCGCGCCCGTCCACGACCGGCGCCGGATGCCCGTGGGTGCCGTCGGCATCACGGGTGCGGTGGAGCGGCTGCGCCGGGACGGCGAGCTGCGGCCCGAGCTGATCGCCGCGGTGCGCGACTGCGCCCGTGCGGTCTCCAGGGACCTGGGCGCCGGGCGGTTCTGAAGGTCCCTGAGGGATCACGCTCTGTTGTGGGTATGACCGGGACGCCGGGCGGCGTTCCGGCTCTCGGCCTACCCTGAAGTGGACAAAGTGGGGCTATAACTACATAGCGTGGCGAAGGGTGATAGCCAACAACGATCAATAACGATCCGGTTTTCGATAAGAGAACTCTTGACGCACGCGTAACACCGAAGCGAGACTCCCGTCCATCGGTCGGCATTGTCGAACACCTATCGGTAATACGCGTTAGAGTGTGACAACGCCAAGGGCCGGCATCGCTCTCACCCCCGAGGGCACCAGAACCCCCGGTGGGACCGGGGTTCGCTTCCCCCTGGACGAAGGACAAAGGAGTCGCGGGTGTCCAGCTCCGACATCTTCATCGGCGAGACCCTCGGTACCGCCATACTCATCCTGCTCGGCGGCGGCGTCTGCGCCGCTGTCACGCTGAAGGCCTCCAAGGCCCGTAACGCCGGCTGGGTCGCCATCGCCTTCGGGTGGGGCTTCGCGGTCATGACGGCCGTCTACATCTCCGCGCCGCTCTCCGGCGCCCATCTGAACCCGGCCGTCACCGTCGCCCTGGCCATCAAGAACAGCGACTGGAGCAACGTTCCGTACTACCTCGGCGGCCAGCTGCTCGGCGCCATGATCGGTGCGGTCCTCGTGTGGCTCGCCTACTACGGGCAGTTCCACGCGCACCTCACCGACAAGGAGATCGTCGGCGGTCCTGGCGCCCAGGCCACGTCGGCCAAGGCGGTCGAGGCCCAGGAGCAGGGCGCCGGCCCGGTGCTCGGCATCTTCTCCACCGGCCCGGAGATCCGGAACGTGGTGCAGAACCTCGTCACGGAGATCATCGGCACCATCGTGCTGATCCTCGCGGTCCTCACGCAGGGCCTGAACAACAATGGCGACGGCCTCGGCGCGCTCGGCGGTCTGATCACCGCCTTCGTGGTGGTGGCCATCGGCCTGTCCCTCGGCGGCCCGACGGGCTACGCGATCAACCCGGCCCGTGACCTCGGCCCGCGCATCGTGCACGCCCTGCTGCCGCTGCCCAACAAGGGCGGCTCCGACTGGAGCTACGCCTGGATCCCGGTGGTCGGCCCGCTGATCGGCGCCGCCATCGCGGCGGGTATCTACAACGTCGCCTTCTGACGAAACCCCCACAAGGGATTCGCGCACGCGCCGTACGTTCAGCCCCTCAACCACGGACCTTTCAGGAGCACACAGTGACCGACGCCCACACCGCAGGCCCCTTCATCGCGGCGATCGACCAGGGCACCACCTCCTCGCGCTGCATCATCTTCGACCGGGACGGCCGTATCGTCTCCGTCGACCAGAAGGAGCACGAGCAGATCTTCCCGAAGCCGGGCTGGGTCGAGCACAACGCCAACGAGATCTGGACCAATGTCCAGGAGGTCGTCGCCGGAGCCGTCGCCAAGGCCGGCATCACCCGCGACGACATCAAGGCCATCGGCATCACCAACCAGCGCGAGACCACCGTGCTGTGGGACAAGAACACCGGTGAGCCCGTCCACAACGCCATCGTCTGGCAGGACACCCGCACCGACGGCCTGTGCCGGGAGCTCGGCCGCAACGTCGGCCAGGACCGCTTCCGCCGCGAGACCGGCCTGCCGCTGGCCTCCTACTTCGCCGGCCCCAAGGCCCGCTGGCTGCTCGACAACGTCAAGGGCCTCAAGGAGCGCGCCGCCGCCGGGGACATCCTCTTCGGCACCATGGACACCTGGGTCATCTGGAACCTGACCGGCGGTGTCAACGGCGGACAGCACGTCACCGACGTCACCAACGCCTCGCGCACCATGCTCATGAACCTGCACACGATGCAGTGGGACGCGAAGATCGCCGAGTCGATCGGTGTGCCGCTGAACATCCTGCCCGAGATCCGCTCCTCCGCCGAGGTCTACGGCGAGGTCACCGGCGGCAAGCTCGGCGACCTGCTGGGCGGCATCCCGGTCGCCTCCGCGCTCGGCGACCAGCAGGCGGCCCTGTTCGGCCAGACCTGTTTCTCCGAGGGCGAGACCAAGTCGACCTACGGCACCGGCACCTTCATGGTGATGAACACCGGCGACAAGATCATCAACTCGTACGCCGGTCTGCTGACCACCGTCGGCTACAAGATCGGCGAGCAGCCCACGGTCTACGCCCTGGAGGGCTCGATCGCCGTCACCGGTTCGCTGGTGCAGTGGATGCGCGACCAGATGGGCCTGATCTCCACCGCCGCCGAGATCGAGACCCTCGCGCTCTCGGTCGAGGACAACGGCGGCGCCTACTTCGTGCCGGCCTTCTCCGGCCTGTTCGCCCCGCACTGGCGTTCCGACGCCCGCGGTGTGATCGCCGGTCTGACCCGGTACGTCACCAAGGCGCACCTCGCGCGCGCCGTCCTGGAGGCCACCGCCTGGCAGACCCGGGAGATCGCCGACGCCATGGTGAAGGACTCCGGCGACGAGCTGGTGGCCCTGAAGGTCGACGGCGGCATGACCTCCAACAACCTGCTGATGCAGACGCTCGCCGACGTCCTGGACGCGCCCGTGGTGCGCCCGATGGTCGCCGAGACCACCTGCCTCGGCGCCGCCTACGCCGCCGGCCTCGCCGTCGGCTTCTGGTCCAGCACCGACGAGCTGCGCGCCAACTGGCGCCGGGCCGCCGAGTGGACCCCCCAGATGGACGCGGAGACCCGCGACCGTGAGTACAAGAACTGGCTCAAGGCCGTCGACCGGACCATGGGCTGGATCGAGGACGAGAGCTGAGCTGCCTCTTTCCGCGCAGACAGCTCTGACGAGGAGTAAGTACCCCACATGACCAGTCAGTCCACCCTGCAGTCCGTGCCTGCCCTGGGAACGCGCCCGGCCTCCGGCTCCAACCCGAGTCGCGCCGAGACCAGGGAGCAGCTCTCCAAGGCGTCGTACGACCTTCTTGTGATCGGCGGCGGCATCCTGGGCATCTCCACCGCCTGGCACGCCGCGCAGTCCGGGCTCAGGGTGGCGCTGGTCGATGCCGGCGACTTCGCCGGTGCCACGTCCTCCGCCTCCTCCAAGCTGCTCCACGGCGGTCTGCGCTACCTCCAGACCGGTGCGGTGAAGCTGGTGGCGGAGAACCATTTCGAGCGCCGTGCGGTGTCCCGTCAGGTGGCTCCCCACCTGGCGAACCCGCTGACCTTCTACCTCCCCGTGTACAAGGGCGGGCCGCACGGCGCGGCGAAGCTCGGCGCGGGCGTCTTCGCCTACTCGGCGCTGTCCGCGTTCGGCGACGGCGTCGGCCACCTGCTCTCCCCCGCCAAGGCGGCGCAGGACGTGCCCGAGCTGCGTACCGAGAACCTCAAGGCCGTGGCCGTGTACGGCGACGACCAGATGAACGACGCGCGCATGGCGCTGATGACGGTCCGCGCGGCCGTCGAGGCGGGCGCGGTCGTCCTGAACCACGCCGAGGTCACCGGCCTGCGCTTCACCCGCGGCCGGGTGACGGGCGCGGAGCTGAAGGACCGCACCTCCGGTGAGGAGTTCGGTGTCGACGCCCGTCTGGTGCTGAACGCGACCGGCCCCTGGGTCGACCACCTGCGCAAGATGGAGGACCCGAACGCGGCGCCGTCCATCCGCCTGTCCAAGGGCGCGCACCTGGTCCTGAAGCGGACCTCGCCGTGGAAGGCCGCGCTGGCCACTCCGATCGACAAGTACCGGATCACCTTCGCCCTCCCGTGGGAGGACATGCTGCTGCTCGGCACCACCGACGAGGAGTACGAGGGCGACCCGGCGGATGTTTCGGTCAACGACAAGGACATAGCGCAGATCCTGGACGAGGCGGCGTTCTCCGTCCGGGACCAGCAGCTGAAGAAGGACCTGATCACGTACGCGTTCGCCGGTCTGCGGGTGCTGCCGGGCGGTCCCGGTGACACCGCGAAGGCCAAGCGCGAGACGGTGGTGACCGAGGGCAAGGGCGGCATGCTGTCCGTCGCGGGCGGCAAGTGGACCACGTTCCGCCACATCGGTCGTACGATCATGAAGAAGCTGGAGGCGCTGCCGGGCCACCCGCTGGGCGACGACTTCGAGCCGATCTCCTCGCTGCCGAAGAAGCTGCCGCTGCCCGGTGTCGCCAACCCGCGCGCGGTCGCGCACCGGCTGCTGGTGGACGGCCCGGCGCCCGGCCCGCGGATGGCCGCCGACACCGCCAAGCACCTGGCCACCCACTACGGCTCGCTGGCCTTCGACATCGCCCGTATGGCGAACGAGAACCCGGAGCTGGCGCAGCGGGTGCACCCGGACGCGCCGGAGATCTGGGCGCAGGTCGTGTGGGCCCGTGACCACGAGTGGGCCGAGACGGCGGACGACGTGCTGCGCCGCCGTACCACGCTGACGATCCGCGGCCTGGCCACGGACGAGGTCCGGGCGAAGGTCCAGGGTCTGCTCGACGAGAAGTAGTCCCGGTCGGACAGCGACATCGGGGAAGGGGCGGCGCCGTACGCACGGGCCGCCCCTTCCGCGCGCCCGTCCGCGCGGGTCTCGGATCCGGGTTCCGGGTCCGGGCTTTCTCAGGGGCGTGAGGGGTGTTCGAGCGGGGAGCGCGGGGCAGTGATCCGTTCACTGCCCCTACAAGGGGACTGCGGACGCCCTTGCCGGACGCCGTAAGGTTGGTGAGTCAAGCGAGGGCACGTCGGAAGGAGGCACTGGGTGATCGAGCTGGAGGGGGTTCCCGAGCTGATCGACCCAGTCATGGTGGCCGCGTTCGAGGGCTGGAACGATGCAGGTGATGCCGCCTCCACGGCGGTCGCGCACCTGGAACGCGAGTTCAAGGGCGAGGTGTTCGCGGCGCTGGACGCCGAGGACTACTACGACTTCCAGGTGAACCGGCCGACGGTGTTCATGGAGGACGGGGTACGCAAGATCACCTGGCCGACGACCCGGCTCTCGGTGGTCCGCGTCGGCGGTGCCAAGCCGCGCGACCTGGTGCTGGTCCGGGGCATCGAACCGTCCATGCGATGGCGCTCGTTCTGCAACGAGCTGCTGGGCTTCGCGCACGAACTGGGCGTGGAGCTGGTGGTCGTCCTGGGCGCGCTGCTCGGGGACACCCCGCACACCCGTCCGGTACCGGTCAGCGGGGTCACCTCGGACACGGATCTGGCGCAGCGGATGGATCTGGAGGAGACGAAGTACGAGGGCCCCACGGGCATCGTCGGGGTCCTCCAGGAGGCGTGCACGCATGCCGGGGTGCCGGCGGTGTCGCTGTGGGCGGCGGTGCCGCACTACGTCTCCCAGCCGCCCAACCCGAAGGCCACGCTGGCGCTGCTCAACCGTCTTGAGGATCTGCTGGACCTGCGGATCCCGCAGGGCGAGCTGCCGGAGGACGCGCGGGCCTGGCAGGTGGGCGTGGACCAGCTGGCGGCGGAGGACAGCGAGGTCGCGGAGTACGTCCAGACGCTGGAGGAGGCCCGCGACACCGCGGAGCTGCCGGAGGCGTCCGGTGAGGCGATCGCGCGGGAGTTCGAGCGTTATCTGCGGCGCCGGGACACCCCGGGCGGCAAGGCGCGCCCCTCGAAGCCTGATACCGCCGGCGGTTCGGCCGACGACGACGGGGATGAGGGCGGCCCGGAGGACTGAGGTACGGCGAAGGGGCGGTCCCGGATCGGGGCCGCCCCTTCTTCATGTCACCGATACGCCGCGGGGTGCCGCCCGAGGTCGTCGGGCGGCTGCCGCGTCGTCGTGGTTTCTCGCGCCCACGCGGCAGCCGCCCATCGATACGGCCTCGCGCCCCTTCGGGGCGCGTTCTACAGGGCCACTCCCAGGAGGGCGTCCACGGCCCTGGTGACCAGGCCCGGGGCGCCCGTGTCCGGGCCGCCCTCGGAGTTCTGCCGGGCCGCCCAGCGGTCCACCGCGGCAAGCGCCGTGGGGGCGTCCAGGTCGTTGGACAGGGCGTCGCGGATCTCCTCGACGAGGGCGTCGGCGGAGGGGCCGTCGGGGCGGGAGACCGCGGCGCGCCAGCGGTCGAGGCGGTCGACGGCGTCCTGGAGGACCTGGTCGGTCCACTCCCAGTCGGCCCGGTAGTGGTGGGCCAGCAGGGCCAGGCGGATCGCGGCCGGGTCGACGCCGTCGCGCCGCACCTGGGAGACGAAGACCAGATTGCCCTTGGACTTGGACATCTTCTCGCCGTGCAGGGCGACCATGCCGGCGTGTACGTACGCCTTGGCCATCGGGAACTCGCCGGTGAGCACCTGGGCGTGCGAAGCGCCCATCTCATGGTGCGGGAAGGCGAGGTCGGAGCCGCCGCCCTGGACGTCGAAGCCAATGCCGAAGTGGTCGAGGGCGATGGCCACGCACTCGATGTGCCAGCCGGGCCGGCCGGGACCGAGGGAGGCGCCGTCCCAGCTGGGCTCGCCCTCGCGGGCCGCCATCCACAGCATCGGGTCCACGGGGTTCTTCTTGCCCGGGCGGTCCGGGTCGCCGCCGCGCTCGGCGGACAGCAGCCGCATGGCCGCCGCGTCGAGACGCGAGACCGAGCCGAAGTGCGGGTCGGACTCGACGGAGAAGTAGATGTCACCTTCCAGCTCGTAGGCCGCGCCGAGGTCGCGCAGCCGCTCCACGAGCGGGACGATGCCGGGTATGGCCTCGACGGCGCCTATGTAGTGCTGGGGCGGAAGCATCCGCAGGGCGGTCATGTCCTCGCGGAAGAGGGAGGTCTCCTTCTCGGCGAGGGCGACCCAGTCGACGCCGTCCCGCTCCGCGCGCTCCAGGAGCGGGTCGTCGACGTCGGTGACGTTCTGGACGTAGTGGACCTGCCGCTTGGTGTCGAGCCACACGCGCTGAACGAGGTCGAACGCGTTGTAAGTCGCCGCGTGACCCATGTGGGTCGCGTCGTACGGGGTGATGCCGCAGACGTAGATACGGGCGACGGGACCGGGCTGGAGGGTGACCAGGCCGCCGGTCGCGGTGTCGTGGATCCTCAGGTCGCGGCCCTGACCAGGCAGGGCGGGGACCTCGGAAGCGGGCCAGGCATGCATGTACATGAGCCTAACCGGCCGCGCGTGGCGCACACGACCGGGATCGAGTCGGATGGCCGGTTGTGCGCTCTTGTATCTTCGGTCGCACTGTGCTCACCCGGTCTGTGCTCACACGGGCGGCCAGGGGATCGCCGGCCAGTCCCCGCCGGGTTCCGGGTGCAGCCCGGAGGCGAGGAGGGCGGCGACCCGGGCGCGGGTGGCGTCCAGCTCCGCGGGGGTGATCAGCGGGCCCAGGCGCTCGCCCAGATCGCCGTCCAGGGCGTCACGGAGCCCCTTGAGGACCCCGACGGCCTCGGCGGTGAGGGGTTCGCCGGCCCAGCCCCACAGCAGGGTGCGCAGTTTGTCCTCGGCGTTGAAGGTCACACCGTGGTCGATGCCGTAGAGCCGGCCGTCGGCGGTGGGCAGCAGATGGCCGCCCTTGCGGTCGGCGTTGTTGATCACGGCGTCCAGGACGGCGAGCCGGCGCAGCCGCTCGTCGTCGGCGTGCACGAGCAGCGCGGTGCGGCCCTCGCCGACCTCGGCGAAACCGATGGCCTTCCAGCCGGGCTCGGGCTCCTCGCCGTCGACCAGGGCGAGGAGTTCGGGCTCCGGGGAGACCTCGATCCACAGCTGGCACATGCCCTCGCCGTAGCGGCCGTCGCGCAGCACGGTGGGCGGGACGAGGCCCCAGCCGGTGGCCTCGGAGACCTCGTAGGCGGCGACCTCCCGGGCGGCCAGGGTGCCGTCGGGGAAGTCCCACAGGGGGCGCTCCCCCGCCACCGGCTTGTAGACGCAGTCGGCTTCGCGGCCGTCGTGGGCGACGGTGCAGAACAGGGCGGCGTTCGAGGCGTCGCGGATGCGGCCGCGCACGGTCAGCTCACCGCGGGCGAGCAGTTCGGCGGCGCCCGGGTCGGCGGCGGTCACGCCCCGCGGCGGTATCCGTTCTGGCGCGGGCATACGTGTCCTTCCGGATCGAGCGGGAGGCTGCACAGCGGGCACGGCGGCCGCCCGGCGTTGACGACGTCGAGGGCGCGTTTGGCGAAGGCACGGGCCTGCGCGCCGGTCAGCCGGACCCGCAGCATCGGGGGCCCGTTCTCCTCGTCCTGGAGCAGCCGTTCCTCGGCCTCGGCGAGGTCCTCCTCGGTGTCGGCGTCCAGCTCCACCAGGGCCTGTGCCTCCACGACCATGCGCTGTTCCTCGGCGTCCCAGGCCAGGGCCATGGTGCCGACCCGGAACTCCTCCTCCACGGGACTCTCCAGCGGGGCCGTGTCGGAGATCTCACTGGGCGCCATGGCCGGGACGGGGGCGCTGCCGCCGCTGCGGCGCACCACCTCGTCCAGGAGTTCGTCCATGCGCTCGGCGAGCGCGGCGACCTGGGTCTTCTCCAGGACCACGCTGGTCACCCGGGGACCCGCCATGGCCTGGAGGAAGAACGTACGGCGTCCGGGCAGTCCGACCGTGCCGGCCACGAAGCGGTCCGGCGGATCGTAGAGGAACACCTGACGGGACACGTCCTGTCTCCATTGAGTCGAGAGTTTCGGCGGTGCGAGTGCGGGCCGCTGCGGATACGCGACGGCGCGGATCGCTTCACCCTACTGCGGGCGACGATCACGGTGCGCCCGCACCGCCACCGACCGGTGCGTCGCCGTCGGGGTGCTCCTCGCGCGGGGCGAGCGAGGCGAGATCGCCGGTGTCGCCGAGGCGGACGAGGAAGGGGCGCAGCCGGGTGTAGCGGATCGCGGTGACGGAACACGGTTCCACGGAGATCCGCTGGAAGAGGTCGAGGTGGAGACCGAGTGCGTCGGCGACCAGGGATTTGATGATGTCACCGTGGGAGCACATCAGGTAGGTGGCGTCGGCGCCGTGGTCGCGCTCCACGCGCGCGTTCCACTCGCGGACCGCCTCGGCGGCGCGGGTCTGCATGGCGCGCATGGACTCCCCGCCGGGGAAGGCGGCGGCGGAGGGGTGGGCCTGGACGACGTCCATCAGCGGCTCGTCCTTGAGTTCGGCGAGCTTGCGGCCGGACCAGTCGCCGTAGTGGCACTCCCCGATCCGGTCGTCGGTGTGGGGGCTCAGCCCGGGCCGGGCGGCGAGGAGCGGGGCCAGGGTCTCCTGGCAGCGCTGGAGCGGGCTGGTGACGATCTCGGCCAGCGGCAGGGCTGCGAGCCGGGCGGGCAGGGCGGCGGCCTGGGCGGTGCCGCGCTCGTCCAGGGAGACCCCCGGGGTCCAGCCGGCGAGCACGCCGGAGGTGTTGGCGGTGGAACGTCCGTGCCTTACGAGGATCAGCGTGGGCATGCGGACCAGGGTAGGCGCATCAGGTGATGCGTTGTTGATCTCGTGAAGGGAGAATGCGCTCCGTGATCGTCGACTGTGCCATCTATCGGCACGGACAGCGGACCGAGGGTCCGGAGGACCTGTCCGACGCGCTCGCCGAGGCGCGGGCGGCGGGTGGCTTCGTGTGGATAGGGCTGTACGAGCCCTCCGAGCGGGAGTTCGGCCTGGTGACCCAGGAGTTCGGGCTGCACCCGCTGGCGGTGGAGGACGCTCTCAAGGCTCATCAGCGGCCCAAACTGGAGGTGTACGAGGATTCGCTGTTCGTGGTGCTGAAACCGGTCGCGTACGAACCGGAGAGCGACACGGTCTCGGCGGGCGAGATCATGGTCTTCGTCGGGGACTGCTTCGTGGTGACGGTGCGGCACGGCGAGGCCTCGCCGCTCGCGGCGGTGCGGCACCGGCTGGAGGAGGAGCCGGAGATGCTCCACAAGGGGCCCACCTCGGTGCTGTACGCGATCGCCGACGCCATCGTGGACCGGTACCTGGAGGTGGCGACCGAGCTCCAGACGGATCTGGAGGAGGTGGAGGCGGAGGTGTTCCGGCCCGAAGGGGGCGGTGCGCGCAACACCGCCTCGCGGATCTACGGCTTCAAGCGGCAGATCGTGGAGTTCCGCCGGGCGACCGGGCCGCTGACGGTGCCGCTGAACCGGCTGGCGGGGACGGGGCCGCTCGGCTCGGGCAGCGGGGTGCCGTTCGTGCACGAGGACGCGCGGCCGTTCTTCCGGGACGTGGGCGACCATCTCGCCCGTGTCAACGAGTCGGTGGAGGGCCTGGACCGGCTGGTGTCGGACGTGCTGTCGGCGCATCTGGCGCAGACGAGCGTGCGTCAGAACGACGACATGCGGAAGATCTCCGCCTGGGCGGCGATGGCCGCGGTGCCCACGATGATCGCCGGTATCTACGGCATGAACTTCGACCACATGCCTGAGCTGCACTGGCTGTGGTCGTACCCGGTGGTGATCCTGGTGATGGCGCTGCTGGAGGTGCTCCTGTACCGGCTGTTCAAGCGGCGCGAGTGGCTGTGAGCCGCGGCGGCCGCGGGGGCCCTCCGGAAAACCTCCGGAAGAAGGGGTCCGGGGAGTCGTAACCGCTCGTCGCCGGGCGCGTTGTTCCCGGTGACGGCCGTGGCGGGGAAGACCCCCGAGCCCCCACCACGGCCGTAGAAGCCCCTTGCTCAGGCGAGTCCGGCGCGCTCCAGGGCCTCGGTGCCGGCGCGCAGGGAGGCGAGCCGCTCCTGAAGGGTGAAGCCGGCGGGCGCGAGGCTGAGGGTGGTGACACCGGCCTCGGCGTAGGCCTTCATCCGGTCGGCGATGCGGTCGACGGAGCCCAGCAGCGTGGTCTTGTCGATGAGGTCCTGCGGGATCGCGGCGGCCGCGCCCTGCTTGTCCCCTGACAGGTACTTCTCCTGGATCTCGGCGGCCTCCCGCTCGTAACCCATGCGCTGCGCAAGCTTGTTGTAGAAGTTCTGCTTGGCGCTGCCCATGCCGCCGACATAGAGCGCGGTGTAGGGGCGGAAGGTGTCGGCGAGCGCGGCCACGTCCTTGTCGTCGCCGACGGCCAGCGGCAGGGTCGGGCACACGTCGAACCCGTCGAGGGTCTTGCCCGCCTTCGCCCGGCCCGCGCGCAGATGCGTGAGGGTGGTCTCCTCCAGGTGCTCGGCGGCGGGGAAGATCAGCAGGGCACCGTCGGCGATCTCACCGGTCTGCTCCAGGTTCTTCGGGCCGATCGCCGCGATGTACAGCGGGATGTGCTCGCGCTGCGGGTGCACGGTCAGCTTGATCGGCTTGCCCGGACCGCCCGGCAGCGGCAGCGTCCAGTGCTCGCCCTCGTACGACAGCCGCTCACGGGTCATCGCCTTGCGGACGATCTCCACGTACTCGCGGGTGCGGGCCAGCGGCTTGTCGAACCTGACGCCGTACCAGCCCTCGGAGACCTGGGGCCCGGAGACGCCGAGGCCGAGCCGGAAGCGGCCGCCGGAGAGGGTGTCCAGGGTGGCCGCCGTCATCGCGGTCATCGCGGGCTGGCGGGCCGGGATCTGGAAGATGGCCGAGCCGACGTCGATGCGCTCGGTCTGGGCGGCGACCCAGCTGAGCACGGTGGCCGCGTCGGAGCCGTACGCCTCGGCGGCCCAGCACACGGCGTAGCCCAGCCGGTCGGCCTCCTGGGCCACGGCCAGATTGTCCCCGTCCATTCCCGCACCCCAGTAGCCGAGGTTGAGTCCGAGTTGCATGGCCGAATCCCCTTACCCATGAGTAACGTCCCTGTGGCGCAGACCTTAGCGCGGGGGCGCGGGCGGTGCCCCGTGCGGGCCCGCGCGAGTTGTCCACAGGCATCCCGCCCCACTCGTTCCGGCCAGTAATCTCGCGGTCATGGAGCAGAGGCATCTCGGCCGTACCGGCCTGCGCGTGTCCCGGATCGGACTCGGCACCCTCACCTGGGGCCGGGACACCGAGGAGCATGACGCCGCGGACATGCTCAAGGCGTTCTGGGAGGTCGGCGGCACCCTCGTCGACACCGCGGACGTGTACGGCGGCGGGGAGGCGGAGTATCTGCTCGGGCGGCTGATGGAACGGCTCGTGCCGCGCCGCGACCTGGTGATCTCCACGAAGGCGGGCAGCGTCCCGGACCCCGGGCGCCGCTTCGACGGCTCCCGCGGCCATCTGCTCGCCGCGCTGGACGCCTCGCTGGTCCGCCTGGGCACGGACCATGTGGACCTGTGGCACATCCACGCGTACGACACCGGGACCCCGCTGGAGGAGACGCTCCAGGCCCTCGACATAGCGGTGGCCAGCGGCCGGGCCCGGTACGCGGGGGTGTCCAACTTCTGCGGCTGGCAGCTCGCCAAGGCGGCCACCTGGCAGCTCGCGGCGCCGGGCACCCGCACCCGGCTGGCCAGCACGCAGATGGAGTACTCGCTGCTCCAGCGGGGCGTGGAGCGCGAGGTGCTGCCCGCCGCGCTGGACCTGGGCGTGGGCCTGCTGCCCTCCTCCCCGCTCGGCCGGGGCGTGCTGACCGGAAAGTACCGGCACGGCACGCCCGGGGACTCGCGCGGCGCCTCCGAGCATCTGGCGCCGTTCGTGGAGCCGTATCTGGACGACACCGCGACGCGCATCGTGGACGCGGTGACGACGGCAGCCGACGGGCTCGCGGTCACCCCGCTCCAGGTGGCGCTCGCCTGGGTCCGCGACCGCCCAGGGGTCACCGCCCCGATCGTCGGCGCGCGCACCGCGCAGCAGCTCACGGCGGCATTGTCAGTGGAGGCGCTTAGTCTTCCTGACGAGATCTGCCGGGCGCTGGACGATGTGTCGGCGCCCTTGCACCGCTATCCCGATCACGACTGGAGCACGCTGTGAGCACGGAACCGGAGACCACGGAGGAAACGGGGCCGGGGACGCCGGAGATGCCGGAGGCGCAGGGAGCGCCTGGGACGCCGGGAGCGCCGGACGAGGCGGCCGGGGGTGGGCTCGCGGCGGAAGGCGGTGCCGGGGCGGCCGAGGTGTCCGGGGCGGGCGAGACGTCCGAGGGGGCGGAAGGCGGCGTGGGCGAGGAGACGGCGGAGTCGGCCGAAGGGGCGGCCTCGGCTGAGGCGGCTGAGGCGGCTGAGGCGGCTGAGGCGGCTGAGGCGGCTGAGGCGGCTGAGGCGGCTGAGGCGGCTGCCGATGGTGCCGGGAAGCCGGAGCTGTCCGAGGCGGCGGCCGAGTTGGCCGCGCAGCGGGTGGAGCGGGAGCGGATCGAGCGGCGCAGGGCGGAGCGGGACGGACCCGTCGAGAGCGGCGCCAAGCTGAGCGGGAAGGCGGCCGATCTGCTGGCCGCGGTGCGGGCGGTGGAGGCGGGCGGGAAGCCGGCGTCCACGGTGTTCGCCGCGCCCTCGCGGCCCGCCCCCGAGCGGACACCCGAGCCGGGCCCCGCGGCAACCGCGGCCGCCCCGGCCCGCCCGGCACCCGAACCGGAGCCGGAGCCGGTGCGTCGGGAGCGGCCCGCGCCCGCGCCCACGCCGACCGGGCCCTCGCCGCGGACGGTGGATGCCGTACGGCGGGTGCTCGCGGAGGGTGGTGCGCCGGAGGCGCTGGGGCAGCAGGCGGCCGTGGCGCTCGGCGAGAGTGCCGGGGAACTGCTGCGGGCGGACCCCTGGCAGTTGCTGCGGGTCCCCGGGGTACGGCCCGAGCAGGCGGACGGTTTCGCCCGGGCGCTGCTCGGTGCCGAGTGCGGTCCGCAGGACGAGCGGCGGGGGCGGGCGGTGACGGTCTGGCTGCTTGAGCAGGCGGCCCTCGCCGGACACACCGCCCTGGAGGCGCCCGCGCTCACCGCGGCGCTGGCCCAGCGGGGGGTGCCGGACCCAGAGGAGGCCGTGCAGAGCACCCTGGCCGAGGGTGAGGCGCTGGTGTTCGAGGACGCCCTGGAGGAGCCGGGCGCCCCGGCCGCGCAGCCGGCGGACGACGAGGAGGAGGCGGAGCGCCCGGTGCGGGTGCTGATCGCCCTGGAGCGGTACGCGATGGCCGAGGAGAGCCTCGCCGACGGCCTGGCCCGGCTGATCAACTCCCCGTCCCAGGACGGCGAGGAGACCTGGGCGCAGGTCGTCGCGGCACTGTCGGGCGGTGCTGCCGAGCTGGCCCGCGCGGTCGCCGGGCACGGTCTGGTCCTGCACACCGGCGGCGACGCCTCCCGCGCCGAACCGGCGGCCCTGCTCGGTGCCGCCCGGGACGCGGGCCTGCGGGCCCTCGCCGTGTGCCACACCGCCGACGGCCGCGACCGGCTCGCCGCGCTGCCGCCGACGCGGGGAGCGGGCGTGGGCACGGTCGCCGGGCTGCTGGCCGGTACCGAGGGACCCGGCCGGGACGGGGACGGAGCGCTGGAGCTGGATCTGCTGATCGTGCCGGACGCGCCCCAACTGGACGTGGAGAGCGCGGCGATGCTGGTGGAGTCGCTGCCCGACGGGGCGCGGCTGGTGCTCGGCGGGGATCCGGCGCTGCTGTGGTCGGCCGGTCCCGGGCGGGTCTTCGCCGATCTGCTCGCGGCCCGCGTCTGCCCCCAGATCGCCTCCCGGCTGCCCGACCCCGGCCCGATCGGCGAGCTGGTCTCCGGGATCGGCATCGGCGAGCTGAACCAGGTCGAGGCGCCCGGCAAAGAGGTCGTGATCGTGCCGGTGCGGGACGCGGGCGAGGCCGTGCACCGTACCGTGCAGCTGGTCGCGGACTCGGTGCCGCGGGCCTTCGGGGTGCCCGTCGAGGGGACCGTGGTGATCACGCCGGGCCATGGCGGCGCGGCCGGCACCCGGGCCCTCAACGCCGCTCTGAAGGAACGCCTCAATCCCGGCCCCGGCCGGTTCGGCGGTTTCGACCCCGGCGACCGGATCGCCTACTCCCCCGCCCCGGGCCGGACCCTGCCGGGCACGCTGGTGAAGGCCGACGCCGAGGGGCTGCACCTGTCGTGCGCGGGCGCCCCCGTGGTCGTACCGCGAGAGCGGGTCGAGGCGTGGGTGCGGCACGGATGGGCGCTGACCGCGCACCAGGCGGTGGGCGGGCGCTGGCCGGCGGCGGTCGTGGTGCTGCCCGGCGATGCCGCGCAGGCGCTGAGCAGGCCGTGGGTGTACACGGCGTTCGGCCGGGGCGAGCGGCATCTCTCCGTGGTCCAGGGCGCGGAGGGTGCGCTGCCGCGGGCGGTCGCGGAGATCCCGGCGAAGCCCCGTACGA
The DNA here is from genome assembly GCF_014673495.1 of Streptomyces griseofuscus. Taxonomy (GTDB): domain Bacteria; phylum Actinomycetota; class Actinomycetes; order Streptomycetales; family Streptomycetaceae; genus Streptomyces; species Streptomyces murinus. Next base: position 6,671,121 of record NZ_CP051006.1, on the reverse strand, counting down.
CCCGGCTGGCGACCCTGCTGCGCCCGCAGTCCCCCATGGACTGAGACGCCCCGGCGCCGTCGGGGTGGGGATCACCCGGGACGGCGCTGTGCGGCGGTGCCGTACCGGCTTCGCGCCGTCACGGCACCGCCGCCGAGGTCACCGGCCGGCGCCCCGGACGCCCGCGCCGTCGGCCTCGCCGTCGTGCTCGTCCAGGTCTTCGTCGTCCACGAACTCCAGGTCGTCGTCCTCGGCGTCCGGGTCGGTGTCGTCGTGTTCGTCGTCCTCGTCGTCGAACACGGCGCTGACGTCGAAGCGGCAGACCACCGCCTGTGGATCGAAGTGCTCGAAGGGGGCCTCCAGCCACTCCCCGGCCTCCGGGGCCTCGTCGGCCGCGGTGACCCAGAGCGTGGAGTCGCCCTCCTCCAGGCCGAACTCCTTGTGCCGGGAGGCGATCTCGTCCGGTTCGAACTCGCCGAAGAGCAGGCCCAGCGCCCCGGGCACGGTGCCCGCGGCGTCCTCGTCCAGACCGGCGAGGTCCTCGAAGTCCTCCGCGGCCTCGACCCGCTCGGCCTGGGCCAGCAGCCGCTCGGGCTCCGCCACGGTGTAGTCGCGGCGGATCAGCACACTGATCGCGTGGGGTTCCTCGGGGCCCGCGTACGGCGGCAGCGTCTCGTCGGCGCCGGGGATCTCGAAGGGGGTGACCTCGTCATAGCGGTCGTAGAGCAGCTCGTCGTACACCTCGGCGGCCGCGGCCAGCTGGTTGAACGCCTCGAAAACGGCCGGGTCGTCGTCTCCTGACCTGCGTTCGACCGCCGCCAGGTGACGGTCGAGCGCGGTCTTGATCGCCTCGGCGGCGGCGCGTACCTCGGCAGCGGTGGGCTGCGCAGCATCAGACATAGTGCAGACGCTATCCGTACCGGGCACCAGCCCGCACAATAGATGCGATGCCGGAATACGAATTTGTCGACGTGTATGTGCCTCGCGGGGTGTCCCGCAAGGAGACCACACGTCTACTGACAGACCATGCCGAGTACGGACACTGGGAGTTGGACCGCCTGAGCCTGCTGCGCGACGGCAGCCGCAAGGTGCGGCTGCGGCGGCGTATCATCCGCCAGCTGCGGGCCACCTGGTGAGGCGGGACCCCTGAGGACGACGGGGGCGCGAAAGAGGCGGAGCGGGCCCGCCGACAGGGCCGGACCCGCTCCTCATGCGCCACCCGTCACGGCATTTTCACCACTCGTGACGGCTTGTTCACCACTCGTAACGGCTTGTTCGCCGCTCGTCACGGCGTGACCGTCCGCCGGCTCAGGCCCTGGCCCGTGCCTTGCGGTAGAGCGCGGCGCCCGCGATCAGCGCGCCCGCGCCGGCCGGCAGTGCGAGGCCCAGCGGCAGGTCACTGCCGGTGTGCGCGAGCTGCCCCGTGGTCAGGGACGCCGAGGGCGCCTGCGGCACATGCACCTGGCGGGCGGGCGGAGTCGCCGGGGCGCCCGGGTGGTGCGGAGTGCCCGGGGTGGTCGGCTTGCCCGGGGTGGTGGGCGTGCCCGGCTGAGTCGGGTGGCCAGGGTGACTCGGGTGACCGGGGTGGCCCGGGTGACCCGGGTGACCGGGGTGGCTCGGCGGGGTGGTGTGGCCGCCGCCCGGCGGAAGGCCGTGCGTACCGCCGCCGTTGGCGCAGTCGTTGCCCATGGCGGGGTTGCCCACGCCGATGACGTCGACGCTGTTGCCGCACGCGTTCACCGGGACGTCGATCGGCACCTGGACGGTGTTGCCCGATCCCACGCCCGGCGAGCCGGAGGTGTGTCCGCCGGCGCTCGCTCCTCCTGAGCCGCCGGCGCCGCCGTGGCCCTGGCCTCCGTGGCCGCCACCGGAGTTGGCGCAGGCGTTGCCCATCGCCGGGTTGAGGAGCCCGACGACGTTGACGGTGTTGCCGCAGACGTTCACCGGCACATGCACCGGCGCCTGCACGGTGTTGCCGGACAGCACGCCGGGTGAGTCGGTGGCGGCGCCGGACGCGCCCGCGTCCGCGTGCGCCATACCGGTCGCGGCGGCGAGTACCCCGGCCGCCGCCGCCATGGTCATCAGACCTTTACGGGTTCCTTGTCGCATTGCTGCGTACCCCCCTGCCTTCGCTTGCCTTCACTGTCTGGAAAAGGCCGGTCGGCCTCGGAGCGCATGGCGCGCACTCCGAGGCCGACGGCTGAAAGAAGACGCCCCTCGGGGTGGAAAGCCCCTCCGGGGAACCGGTGTCAGCTGTTGACGCAGGTGTTGCCGAAGGCGGGGTTCAGGAGCCCGATCACATTGATCGTGTCGCCGCACACGTTCACCGGAACGTGCACGGGCACCTGGATGACGTTGCCGGAGACGACACCCGGGGAGTGCAGGGCGGCACCCTGGGCACCGGCGTCGGCGACGGCCAGGCCCGCGCCCGCGAGAACCAGCCCACCGGTGGCAGCCGCGGCAGCGACGACCTTCTTGATCATTGTTCCTCCTCGTTGGCAAAGCGGCCCCAAGGTGCGGGGTCGCATCACCTGTAACGAGGAGGGAGTAATGGAGCTACGAGCTTATGGTCGCATTCACCCTTCTCAGTCGATCTCGAACGTGCGTCCGAAATCAAGGCGGCCCAGCTCGAACGCCCCGGCGACCGCTCAGGACGCGTCGATGAACCGGTCGAGCACCCGCACGCCGAACTGGAGGCCGTCCACCGGCACCCGCTCGTCCACGCCGTGGAACATGCCGGCGAAGTCCAGCTCCGGCGGCAGCTTCAGCGGGGCGAAGCCGAAGCCGCGGATGCCGAGGTCGTCGAAGGACTTGGCGTCGGTACCGCCGGAGAGCATGTACGGGACCGCCTTGGCGATGGGGTCCTCGGCGAGCAGCGCGGACTGCATGGCCTCGACCAGCGCCCCGTCGAAGCTGGTCTCGACGGCCTTGTCGGCGTGCACGTCCTCGCGGCGCACATGCGGGCCGAGCAGCCGGTCGAGGTCGCCGAGGAACTCCTCCTCGTACCCGGGCAGGAAGCGGCCGTCGAGGTGCGCGGTGGCCTCGCCGGGGATGACGTTGACCTTGTAACCGGCGTTCAGCTGCGTGGGGTTGGCGGTGTTGCTCAGGGTCGCGCCGATCAGCTTGGCGATGCCGCCGAGCTTGGCGATGGTCGCCTCCATGTCCTCGGGGTCCAGCTCGGTGCCGAGCGCGTCGCCCAGCTCGTCGAGGAAGGCCCGGGTGGTCTTGGTGACCCGCACCGGGAACTTGTGCCGGCCGACCCGGGCGACCGCCTCGGACAGCTCGGTGATGGCGTTGTCCCGGTGGATCATGGAGCCGTGCCCGGCGGTGCCGGCCACGGTGAGCTTCATCCAGTGCATGCCCTTCTCGGCCGTCTGGATCAGATAGAGCCGCCGGTGCTCGTTCACCGTGAAGGAGAAGCCGCCGACCTCGCTGATCGCCTCGGTGACACCCTCGAACAGCTCGGGGTGGTGGTCGACCAGGTGGCGGGCGCCGAAGGTGCCGCCCGCCTCCTCGTCGGCGAGGAAGGCGACGACGATGTCGCGGGGGGGCCGCCGCCCGCTGCGCAGCCGGTCGCGCACCACCGCGAGGGTCATGGCGTCCATGTCCTTCATGTCGACCGCCCCGCGCCCCCATACGCACCCGTCGGCGATCTCGCCGGAGAAGGGGTGGTGGGTCCAGTCGTCGGCGTTGGCCGGTACGACGTCCAGGTGGCCGTGGATCAGCAGGGCGGGCCGGGAGGGGTCCTCCCCCGCGATGCGGGCCACGGTGGAGGCGCGGCCGGGGTGGGACTCGTAGATCTTCGGCTCCAGGCCGACCTCCGCCAGCTTCTCGGCGACCCACTCGGCGGCCTGGCGCTCGCCGGGTCCCGAGTGGTCGCCGTAGTTGCTGGTGTCGAACCGGATCAGATCGCGGCAGAGGTCCACGACCTCGTCCTCACCGGTGACGCCCTGGGCCGTGTCCTTCTCGCTCACGCTGCTTCCTCCCGCTTCCCTGCTGGTGGGTCCCCCTCATCCTCTCTCCGCGCACGCCCCCGGCCCAAGACCGGTCCCGGCCCGTCACACGCCGTTCACGCCCGCCCGCCCCTGGCCGGGGGGTGATCAGCCACCCCCGAAAGCCTGGTAATGTTTCCTCTGTCGCCGCGAGGGAAACCCCGCCGAGGGAAAACCGCGCACGACAGACACCTTGTCCGGGTGGCGGAATGGCAGACGCGCTAGCTTGAGGTGCTAGTGCCCTTTATCGGGCGTGGGGGTTCAAGTCCCCCCTCGGACACCAGTGAAGGCCCCTGCTCTGCGGGGGCCTTTCGCATGCCCGGACGCCGCCGGGTTCCTAGACTCGATATGTGGCCCGGGTCAATGACGAGGTCGAGGCGGTTCTGCGGGAGTACGCGGATCTCATCGCGATCACCGGAGGTGACGCGTTCAAGGCGCGTGCCTACGAGAAGGCGGCGCGTGCCGTCGGGGGGTTTCCGGCGGATGTCTCGAAGCTCGACGAGAAGGGGCTGCGGGAGATTCCGAATGTGGGGCGGTCGATCGCCGAGAAGGTGGTCGAGTATCTGCGGACCGGGAAGATGGCGGCCGTCGAGGAGCGGCGGGCCAGGATTCCCGCCGGGGTGCGGGAGTTGATCACCATCCCGACGCTCGGGCCGAAGAAGGCGCTGCGGCTGTACGAGGATCTGCACATCTCCTCGGTGAGCGAACTGGCCGCGGCGATCGAGGCGGACCGGCTGGCCGATCTCAAGGGGTTCGGGGAGAAGACGCAGGACAACATCCGGCACGGGATCGAGCTGCTGCGGGGGGCCGGGGCGCGGGTGCCGTTGGCGCTGGCGCTGGACACCGCCGAGGGGATCGTCGGCGCGCTGGAGGAGGTGACAGGGTGCCGGCGGTGCGCGTACGCGGGGTCGCTGCGGCGGATGCGGGAGACCGTCGGGGACCTGGACATCCTGGTGGCGGCGAGGAAGTCGGCGCCGTTCATGGCGGCGCTGTGCGAGCTGCCGGACACCGCCGAGGTGATCGCGCGGGGGACGAAGAAGACGTCCGTGCGCACCGGCAAGGGGCTTCAGGTGGATCTGCGGGTGCTGCCGCCGGAGTCGTGGGGCGCGGGGCTCCAGTACTTCACCGGGTCCAAGGCGCACAACATCCGCACCCGGACGATCGCCGTGCGCGAAGGGCTGAAGCTGTCGGAGTACGGCGTGTTCGACGCGGAGAGCGGGGAGTCGCTGGCGTCGCGCACCGAGGAGGAGGTGTACGCGCGGCTCGGGCTGCCGTGGATCGTGCCGACGCTGCGGGAGGACCGCGGGGAGATCGAGGCGGCGCTGCGCGGGGAGCTGCCCGAGGTGGTGACCGAGCGGGACGTCCGCGGTGATCTGCACACCCATACGGATCTCACCGATGGTCTGGCGTCCCTGGACGCCATGGTGGAGGCGGCGGCGAAGCGCGGGTACGCGTACTACGCGGTGACCGATCACGCGCCGGATCTGTATATGCAGCGGATGACGGACGAGAAGATCCTCGCCCAGCGGGAGCGGCTGCGGGAGCTGGACGGGGCGCATCACCGGATGCGGCTGCTGCACGGCACCGAGCTGAACATCGGACCGGACGGCGGGCTCGACTGGCCGGACGAGTTCCTGGCCGGTTTCGATCTGTGCGTGGCCTCGCTGCACTCGCATTTCGACCTCGGTCGCAAGGCGATGACGCGGCGGCTGGTACGGGCGGTGGAGAACCCGTACGTGAACATTCTCGGCCATCCGACCACCCGGCTGATCGGCCGGCGGGCGGGGGTGGACGCGGACTGGGACGAGGTGTTCGCGGTCTGCGCGCGCACGGGGACCGCTCTGGAGGTCAACGCCCAGCCGGACCGGCTGGACCTGGGGGACGAGGACATCCTGCGGGCGCGGACGCACGGGGTGCGGTTCGCGGTGAACACCGACGCGCACTCGGTGCCGCAGCTGGCGCAGCTGCGGTACGGCATCGGCACCGCCCAGCGCGGCTGGCTGACCCCGGACGAGGTGATCAACACCTGGCCGCTGACCCGGCTGCGGCGGTTTCTGCGCAAAGGCGGTCGCTGAGCCTCAGGGAGGGACGACGAGGACGCCGTCGAGTCCCGGCTCGACGCGGGCGCCGGGTCCGCGCGTCGAGGGGCCCGCGCAGGGACGGCGGGTTCGAGGCGCGTCCGGCGGGCCTGGAAGAGCAGCGGTCTCGGGGCGCTCAGCCGCCCGGTGCCGGGGTGGGGAGGCGCTAGACGTGCGCGGGTGCCAGGTGGTCCGTGAACCAGTCGCGGGCCAGTTCGGTCACCCTCTCCAGCGTGCCGGGTTCCTCGAAGAGGTGGGTGGCGCCGGGGACGGTCTCCAGCCGGTTCTCGCAGCGAAGCCGGGAGCGCGCGTCCCGGTTGAGGTCGAGGACGAGTGGGTCGGCGCCGCCGACGATCAGCAGGGTGGGCGCGGTGACCTCGGGGAGCCGGGGTCCGGCGAGGTCGGGACGGCCGCCCCGGGAGACGACGGCGGCGGGGTGCCCCTCGACGGCGGCCCACAGGGCGGCGGCCGCGCCGGTGCTGGCGCCGAAGTAGCCGAGGGCGAGGCCGGCGGTCGCGGGCTCAGCGCGCAGCCAGTGGGTGGCGGCGAGCAGTCGGCCGGCCAGCAGCGGGATGTCGAACACGTTGTCGCGGTCCCCCGCTTCCGCGTCGGTGAGCAGGTCGAACAGCAGGGTGCCGAGCCCGGCGCGGTGCAGGCCCTCGGCGACCTGTCGGTTGCGGGGGCTGTGCCGGCTGCTGCCGCTGCCGTGCGCGAAGGCGATGACGCCGGTGGCGCCCTCGGGCACGGTCAGGCCGCCGCCCAGCCGCACGGCTCCCGCGGGCACGGTCACCTCCCGCTCGGTGGCCCGGCCGCTCGGTCCGGCGCTCGGACGACGTCGCCGTGCCCGGCGCAGACATGCCGTGACCTCCGCGTCCTCGGTCTGGGTGAAGTCGTCGTAGAACTGTCCGACGGCGGCGAAGTCCCAGGGTGTCTCCAGGCAGACGACGTCGTCGGCGTCGCCGCCGAGGCGGCGGGCGACGTCGCGGGGGGCGACGGGGACCGCGAGCACGATACGGGCGGCGCCGCGGGCGCGGGCGACCCGGCAGGCGACCCGGGCGGTGGAGCCGGTGGCCACCCCGTCGTCGACGACCACGGCGGTGCGGCCGGTGAGCGGCACGGAGGGGCATTCGCCCCGGTAGCGTTCGGCGCGTTCGGCGAGCACCCGGCGCTCGCGCTCCTCGATCCGGGCGAGTTCGTCCTCGCGGACGCCGGTGCCGCGCAGCACGTCCGCGTTGAGCACCCGTACGCCGTCCTCGCCGATCGCGCCCATCGCCAGTTCGGGCTGGTACGGCACCCCGAGTTTGCGCACGAGGCAGACGTCAAGCGGGGCGTCCAGGGCGGCGGCGACCTCGGCGGCCACCGGTACTCCCCCGCGCGGCAGTCCGAGCACCACCACGTCCGGGCCCCGCAGCTGTTCCAGGCGGGCGCCCAGTCTGCGCCCCGCCTCCAGGCGGTCGGCGAACCGCACGGCGGCACCTCACTCCCGGGGCAGCCAGAGCGGTGTGGGGCTGCTCTCCGTGTCGATCGCGCCCAGCGCCCGCATGTCGCCGTTGGCCGCGCGCACCAGCAGCCGGCCCATGGCGATCAGGGCACGTCCGGCGGCGAGTTCGTCGCCGATCTCGGGTATGTCGCGGTCGTACGGGTTGCGGCGGGCCTCGGCGTGGCTCTCCAGGACGTTGTCCCCGGTGTCCAGGACGATCCGGGCCGTGGTGTCCGGGTCGTGCTCGGACAGGTACAGGTTCAGCCGCCACTCCTTGACGGCCGGCGGGTGATGGCTGCTCACGGGTCGGGTCATCGTCCGTCCCTCCTCCTCGCGGCGCGGGCCCCCGGGCCGTACGTCCGCCGCGGGTCCGCCCGTTCTCCACTGTGCACCCGCCCGGCGGCGGACGCCTCCCCTGCCCCGGGCCCGGTGCGCCCGTCCCGTCCCGGCACAATGGGGCGCATGACCACGCGTACCTGCCCCTGCGGACTGCCGCAGTCCTACGACGCCTGCTGCGGCCGTTTCCACTCGGGCGCCGCGGGCGCGCCGACCGCCGAGCTGCTGATGCGCTCGCGGTACTGCGCCTTCGTCAAGGGGGACCCGGGGTATCTGCTGCGCACCTGGCATCCGCGGACCCGGCCGGAGCGGCTCGCCCTCGATCCGCGGATGCGGTGGACCGGTCTGGAGATCCTCGACGGCACCGACGGGTCCGCCTTCCACGCCACCGGGACGGTGACCTTCCGCGCCTCCTACCGGGGCGGCTCGCTGCATGAGCGCAGCCGGTTCGAGCGGGTGGACGGGGCGTGGGTGTACGTGGACGGGGACTTCCTGGACTAGGGCCTCTCGTTTGGATCATGCCGGGCTCACCCCGGTCAGGGCGCCAGGATGTCCAGTTCCTGGAGCGCGCCCACGGTGATCTGCCGGGTGAGTTCCTCGGCGCGGACCGCGTCCCGGGCGCGCACCGCCTCGGCGACCCGCACATGCAGGGTGACGGCCGCCGGGTCGGGGTCCTCGAACATGACCTCGTGCTGGGTCCGACCGGTCAGCACCTCGGCCACGACATCGCCGAGGCGGGCGAACATCTCGTTGCCGGAGGCGGTGAGGATGACCCGGTGGAAGGCGACGTCGTGGAACAGATACTCCGCGAGCCGGTGGCCGCGTGAGTGGGCGACCATGCCGAGCGCGCACTCGGTGAGTTCGGCGCACTGCTCGGCGGTGGCGTGCCGGGCCGCGAGTCCGGCCGCGGCCGGTTCGATCGCGGAGCGCAGCACGGTGAGCGAGCGCAGCTGGTGGGGGCGGTCGGCGCCGGCCAGCCGCCAGCGGATGACCTGCGGGTCGTAGACGTTCCACTCGCTCTTGGGGCGGACGGTGACGCCCACCCGGCGGCGGGACTCGACGAGGTGCATGGATTCGAGGACCCGCACCGCCTCGCGCATCACGGAGCGTGACACCTCGAAGTGCTGAGCGAGTTCGTCGGTGCGCAGGATGCTGCCCGGCGGGTACTCGCCCGCGGTGATCGCGGGGCCGAGGCTGTCCAGTACGCGGCCGTGCAGCCCCCGGCCCGGTGTGCTCATGCACTCAGCGTACGGCGTAGGTCACGGAAACAAAAAGTCAGACTTATACATCACAGACTCTTGAATTCGTCGTACGTAATGGGTTTCAGTGTGGCGACGCCGCTGTGGCGTCGGATGTCGAGGAAGACAGCGAGGCAGTACATGCGAACCCCCCAGGTCGTCGTCGTGATGGGCGTCGCGGGGACGGGCAAGACCACGATCGGTCCCCTGCTCGCCGCGCGGCTGGGCGTCCCGTACGCCGAGGGCGACGACTTCCACCCCAAGGCCAACATCGACAAGATGACGGCCGGGATCCCGCTGGACGACAGCGACCGCTGGCCCTGGCTGGACGCCATCGGCCACTGGGCGCACGGGCGGGCGGGGCTCGGTGGGGTGGTCAGCAGTTCGGCGCTGAAGCGGGCGTACCGCGACCGGCTGCGGGCGGTGGCGCCCGGGGTCGTGTTCGTGCACCTGACCGGCGACCGGAAGCTGATCGAGGACCGGATGGCGCACCGGCAGGGCCACTTCATGCCGACCGCGCTGCTGGACTCGCAGTTCGCCACGCTGGAGCCCCTCGGGCCGGACGAGGCGGGCGTCGCCGTGGACGTCACCGGCGGCCCCGAGGAGATCACCGAACGCGCCGTCCTGGCGCTGGACGGGCTGTCCACCGCATCCGCGTCGCAGTAGCGCTCCCCTAACTCCCCGTAACCGCAAGGAACCCCCGTGACCAGACTCAGCGTCGAGATGCTGGCAGCGGACGCCCCTCCGCCGATCTCCACCGCAGGACACGCCCAGCTGGGCATCGCCGTCCTGGTGGGCATCGCGGTGATCGTCCTGCTCATCACCAAGTTCAAGCTGCATGCCTTCCTGGCGCTGACCATCGGGTCGCTGGCGCTCGGCGCGGCCGCCGGCGCGCCCCTCGACAAGGTGCTCACCAGTTTCACCACCGGGCTCGGCGCCACGGTCGCGAGCGTCGGTGTGCTGATCGCGCTGGGCGCCACGCTCGGCAAACTGCTCGCCGACTCCGGGGGCGCGGACCAGATCGTGGACACGATCCTGGCCAGGGCGAGCGGCCGGGCGATGCCATGGGCGATGGTGCTCATCGCCTCCGTGATCGGGCTGCCGATCTTCTTCGAGGTCGGCATCGTGCTGCTGATCCCGGTCGTGCTGATGGTCGCCAAGCGCGGCAACTACTCCCTGATGCGCATCGGCATCCCGGCGCTGGCCGGTCTGTCCGTGATGCACGGTCTGATCCCGCCGCACCCCGGCCCGCTGGTCGCGATCTCCGCACTGCACGCCAACCTGGGTGTGACGCTGGCGTTCAGCATCCTGGTCGCAGTCCCGACGGTGATCGTCGGCGGCCCGCTGTTCTCGAAGGTCGCGGCCCGCTGGGTGGACGTCCCGGCGCCCGAGCGGATGCTGCCGCAGCGGCCCTCGCAGGAGCTGACCCGCCGTCCGAGCTTCGCCGCGACGCTCGTGACCATCCTGCTGCCGGTGGCGCTGATGCTGCTCAAGGCGCTGGTGGACATCGTCATCGACGACCCGGCGAACACCACGCAGCGCGCCTTCGATGTCATCGGCGCCCCGCTGATCGCGCTGCTCGCCGCGGTGATCGTCGGCTTCTTCACGCTGGGCCGGCCCGCCGGGTTCAGCAAGGAGCGGCTCCAGGCCACGGTGGAGAAGGGCCTGATGCCGATCGCCGGCATCCTGCTGATCGTGGGCGCGGGCGGCGGCTTCAAGCAGACGCTGATCGACTGCGGTGTCGGCCAGATGATCCTGGACGTCTCCAAGAGCTGGTCGATCCCGGCGGTGCTGCTGGCCTGGCTGATCGCCGTGGTGATCCGGCTCGCGACCGGCTCGGCGACGGTGGCGACGGTCTCGGCGGCCGGTCTGGTCGCCCCGCTCGCGGCCGACATGTCGACCGCGCACACCGCGCTGCTGGTCCTGGCGATCGGCGCCGGCTCGCTCTTCTTCAGCTTCGTCAACGACGCCGGGTTCTGGCTGGTCAAGGAGTACTTCGGACTCACCGTCGGCCAGACCGTCAAGACCTGGTCGATCATGGAGACGATCCTGTCGGTGGTCGGCGGTGCGCTGGTGCTGGTGCTGTCACTGGTGGTGTAGCGACGGCGGTACGACGACGGAGGCCCGCCCCCTTGCTTCGGGGGGCGGGCCTCTTCGTGGGCCGGGACCCGTTCAGGGGCGCTGGCGGGTTCGCCACAGCGGGTGCTGCCGTTTCGCCCACTCCTGGCTGACCGTGCCCGTGCGCAGCCCCTCTCTCGCCTCCGGGTCGCCCAGCGCCATGCCGATATGGCCGGCCAGGACGACCGCGATGGTGAGGGCGAGCCAGTCGTGGACGAAGGTGGCGGAGGTGCGCCAGACCAGCGGGGCGAGATGGGTGAACCACATCAGCAGGCCGGTGCCGAGCATGACCAGGGTCGCCCCGGCGATCCAGGCGGCGTAGATCTTCTGCCCGGCGTTGAACTTGCCCGCCGGGCGCACCTGTCGGCGTCGGTCGCGGCGCAGGGCGGCCCGCAGCCAGACCTTGTCGTGCGGCCCGAACCGGTTGAGGAAGCGCAGATCGGCGCGGAAGGCGCGGGAGGCCAGGCCCAGCAGGACGGGGACGGGCAGCGCGAGCCCGGCGCACTCGTGGACGCGGACGACCAGGGCGCGACGGCCGACCAGGACGGCGAGCTGGGGGATGTAGAGGACGGCCGCGGTCGCCACGCACACGCCCATCAGCGCGGCCGTGGTCCGGTGCACCCAGCGTTCGGCCCGGGAGAAGCGGCGGATCCGGGCGGCGGGCGGGGCCGGGGTGTCAGCTCGTAGGCTCATCGGTGCGTCCGTTCGAACGGCCGACCCAGGCATCGACGTCGTACCCCAGGTTCTCCCAGTAGCCCGGCTCGACGCGGTCGGTGACGGCGATGCCGGAGAGCCACTTGGCGGACTTGTAGAAGTACATGGGCGCGACATAGAGGCGGACGGGGCCGCCGTGGTCGTGGCCGATGTCCTTGTTCTGCATGCGCAGGGCGACCAGGACGTCCGGGCGGCGGGCCTGGTCGAGGGTGAGGCTCTCGCTGTAGGTGCCGTCGAAGCAGGTGAAGCGGATCGCCTTGGCACCGCGGCGGACCCCGGCCGCGTCGAGGAGGTCGGCGAGGCGTACGCCCTCGAAGGGGGTGCCGGGGACCCGCCAGCCGGTGACGCACTGGACGTCCTTGACCAGCCGGGTCTGCGGCAGGGCGCGCAGCTCGGCGAGGGTGTAGGCGCGGGGGCGGTCGACCAGGCCGCCGACGGTCAGACGGTAGTCCGTGGCGTTCTTGTCGGGGACGGAGGCGGCGACCGAGTAGTAGCGGAAGCCGCCGCCGTTGGGCAGCAGACCGGTCAGGCCCGTCGGGTCCTTGCCCGCGACGCCCTCCAGGGCGCGTTGCAGGGTGGGCGCGGCGAGCACGCCGAGGGCGCCCAGGCCGAGGGTGCCGAGGAAGACACGGCGGCCGACGGGGGTGCCGTCCCGCTCCTCGGGGGGTTCGGGGTTCACCTCCTCATTCGAACACCGGTCTCGCGGGGTGGCCAGGGAATCGGGGCCGTGGTCAGGGATTCGTAAGGAATGCAGAGGCGCGGGCCGCGCGGAAGGCGGCGCGCGGGTCGCGGTGCGGGTAGCTCCAGGGAGCCCGGGTGGCGTGGGCGCCGATGCGCCGGAAGAGGACGGCGGCCTCGGCCGGGCGGCCCGCGCAGGACAGCGCGAACGCCAGGTGGTTGAGGTCGATGTGGCGGCGGGGGTGTTCGTCCTGCTCCCACTCCAGCCACCAGTCGAAGCCGGCCCGCAGGATCCGGCGGGCGCGCGGCCCGGACCAGTGCGCCGAGGCGGTGGGGTCGGCCGGGGCGAGGCCGGTGCCGGCGAGCACCCGGTAGCGCTCGGCGAGGGCGACGACCGGCAGCACGGCCAGCGGGGAGTCGGCGGGGGCCTCGGCGGCGGCCAGCTCGGCGAGGTCGTACACCTCATGGGACTCGTACCGCCCGCCCGAGGGCCGTTCGGCGAGGCGGGCGACGAGGAGGTGGTGAGCGTGGTGGTGCTCGGGGTGGCGGCGGCGCACCTCGGCGAACACGTCGAGGACCTCGCGCTCGGGCCCGACGATCCGGGCGAGCCGGAGCAGCCCGAGCCAGGGGGTGGGGTCGGCGGGGGCGAGCGCGGCGGCCCGCTCGCACGCCTCGCGGGCCCGCTCGGGGTTCTCCCGCCCGCGCAGGGCGCGCTGGACACGGGCGAGGGCGAGCAGGGCCGCGGCGTCCGGGGAGCCGGGTTCGGCCTGGAGCCAGTCCCAGGCCCAGGCGGCGGCGTACGGCTCGCGGGCGAGCGCGGTCAGCCGGTGGCCCCGGCGGTCCCAGTCGTCGCCGGTGTGCAGCAGCAGGGAGCGGGCGGCCTGGCGGCGGCCCTGGAGCAACGCGGCGCGGGCGGTCCGCAGTTCGGCGTCGTCCAGGGCGTCGTCGTAGCCGCCGGGGAGGTCCGGGGCGGTGGCGCCGGAGGGGGCCGTGCGGGCCCGGCGCTCGTCGAGCAGGGGCGGGAGTGGTGACACCGCAGGACTTCCTGTTTCTCGGGCTGCCATCGGCCGATCACACACAGCAAACCCGCAGGCCAAGGTTTGCGTCAAGCGGAATGCTGATGTTAGTGGGTTCAACTACCGTTCGTGGCAGGGAAATTGGGGTAGACGCGCGGATACGTGACCGACCGTGCGGCCGAGCCGGAACCGGTGCGGGACCGGCGCGGGGTGCGGCGCTGTGGTGTACGCCATGCCGTCACGCGGCCCGTCGTGGCGAGCCGTGTGGCGTACGCCATGGCGCCCCGCGCCCCCGGCGCCGACCATGGCGGGTCAACCGCCCCTTTCCGGGTTCTTCCGGGGCAATGCCGTCCCGGGGGCGCTACAGTCGGCCACTACGCGTCCGTGGTCCGGCCGGATGATCGAGGTACGCAGCGTGTCGGTTCTGGTTCTCCTCCTCGCCGTGAGCGCGGCCTGCTGTCTGGGCCTCGGCTTCGTGCTCCAGCAGAACGCCGCGCAACAGGCGCCGCCGAGCGACTTCCTGTCACTGCGGCTGCTGCTCGACCTGATGCGGGTGCCGCGCTGGCTGGGCGGTCTCGGGCTGATGGTGGCCGGCATGGTGCTGGGCGCGGTGGCCCTCGGCAAGGGTGAGATCTCGCTGGTGGAGCCGCTGCTCGCGACCAATCTGCTGTTCGCGCTCGCGCTCTCCCGCTACCAGACCAAACAGCCGCTGGGACGGCAGGGTTGGGCGGGGCTGCTGCTGCTCGCGGGCGGGGTGAGCGCGTTCATCACGGCGGGCGAGCCGCGGGCCGGTGACGCCGTCGCCGATCCGCTGCGGCACTGGCTGATCATCGGCGTGGTGGTGGGCGTGGCCCTGGCCCTGACGACGTACGCCAAACGCTCGCGGCTGAACTGGGCCGCCGTCCTGCTGGCCCTCGCCGCCGGGCTGCTCTACGGGGTGCAGGACGCGCTGACCCGGGTCAGCGGCACCCTCTTCTCCGACGGCGGCTTCGCGGAACTCTTCACCAGCTGGCAGCCGTACGGCGTGTTCGTGTGCGGGGTCACCGGTCTCGTGCTGGTGCAGAGCGCGTTCGAGACGGCGCCGCTGCGGATGTCGCTGCCGGCGCTCACCGCGGCCGAGCCGCTCGCCGGGATCCTGTGCGGGGTGGGCTTCCTCGGCGACCGGCTGCGCACCGACACCGGGGCGCTGGCCTGGGAGGCGGCCGGGCTCGCGGGTGTGGTCGCGGGCATCGTGCTGCTCGGGATGCACCCGGCGATGCCCTGCGGCACGACGGAGTCGGAGCCCCCGGCCCATGAACTCCAGCGCCGCTGAAGCACTCCCCCGCGGCCCGCGCCGCCGTGCTTGGATGAGGGCATGAATCCTGCTGACGAGATCCTCGACGTCGTCGACGAACACGACCGCGTCGTCGGGCAGTTGCCGCGCGGTGAGGTGTACCGGCGCGGGCTGCGCCACCGCTGTGTCTTCATCCAGGCCCGGGACGCGGCCGGCCGGCTCTTCGTGCACCGGCGCACGGCGACCAAGCTGGTCTTCCCCGCCCTGTACGACCCGTTCGTCGGCGGGGTCGTGGGCGCGGGCGAGTCCTATGACGAGGCGGCGCTGCGGGAGGCCGAGGAGGAGCTGGGCGTGTCCGGGCTGCCCCGGCCGACACACCTCTTCACGTTCCTCTACGACGACGGCGCCGGGAAGACCTGGTGGTCGGCGGTGTACGAGGTGCGCTGCGAGCTGCCCGTGAACCCGCAGGTGGAGGAGGTGCAGTGGCACGCCTTCCTCTCCGAGGCGGAGGTCGAGGCGCGCCTCGGCGAGTGGGAGTGGGTGCCGGACGGCCTTGCCGCGTACGAGCGGCTCGCGGAGTTCCGCGCCGGGAACACCGGGAACGCCGAGAACTGAGCCTCCCGCGCACCCGGAACCCGGTGGTCCCCGTCACGTTTCCCGTCCGGTTCGCCGCACACACTGGACGACATACCGACCGGTCGGCATCATGAGTCGAGTCCTGATATCCGACCGTTCACAGGAGTGACACATGAGCGCCGACCACCCGCCCGGACTGGACCTGGACCGGCTGCGCGCCCTGCTGGAGCGGGAGCGCCCGGGGCTGGTGCGGGGGCCGCTCACCGGGCGGCTGATCGAGGGCGGCCGGTCGAACCTCACCTACGCGCTCTCCGACGGCACCTCGAAGTGGGTGGTGCGCCGCCCGCCGCTCGGCCATGTCCTCGCCACCGCGCACGACATGAAGCGCGAGCACCGGGTGATCAGCGCCCTGCACCCCACCTCCGTGCCGGTCCCGGCGCCGGTGCTGCTGTGCGAGGACGAGGAGGTTCTCGGCGCGCCGTTCTACATGATGGAGTTCGTGGCGGGCACGCCGTACCGCACCTCCGCACAGCTCGCCCCGCTCGGCGAGCGGCGGGTGCGGGGCGCGGTGCTGTCCCTGGTGGACACGCTGGTCGAGCTGCACGCGGTGGACCCCGCCGAGGTGGGCCTCGGCGACTTCGGCCGCCCGGAGGGCTATCTGGACCGGCAGCTGCGCCGCTGG
Organism: Streptomyces griseofuscus; assembly: GCF_014673495.1. GTDB lineage: Bacteria > Actinomycetota > Actinomycetes > Streptomycetales > Streptomycetaceae > Streptomyces > Streptomyces murinus. The sequence goes on along the minus strand of NZ_CP051006.1, from coordinate 6,654,961 downwards.
GGCAAGCAGCTGGACGCCTCCCGCAACCGCGAGCTGCCCGGCATCGACGAACTCCACGCCGAACTGGGCCGGGGGCTCCCCGGCTCGCCCGCCGCCACCGTCGTGCACGGCGACTACCGGCTGGACAACGTGCTGATCGGGGCGGACGACCGGATCACGGCGATCCTCGACTGGGAGATGTCCACGCTCGGCGACCCGCTGACCGACCTCGGGCTGCTGGTGATGTACAGCCGCTCCCTGGAGCTGCCGAACTCGCCCGTCTCCACCACCGCCGAGGCACCGGGGCACCCCGCGCCCGAGGAGCTGATCGAGCGGTACGCGGCGCGCTCCGGGCGGGATGTCTCGGCCGTCTCCTGGTACGAGGCGTTCGCGTTCTTCAAGCTCGCCGTGATCCTGGAGGGCATCCACTACCGCTTCACGCTGGGCCAGACCGTCGGGCGCGGCTTCGACCGGATCGGCGAGCTGGTGCCCGTCTTCATCGACCACGGACTGACCACCCTTCAGGAAGGCTGACCGTCATGGACTTCGCGTTCGACGCGCGTACCGAGGAGATGCGGGCCAAGCTGCTCGCCTTCATGGACGAGTACGTCTACCCGGCCGAGCCGGTCGCCGAGGAGCAGCGGGCCGCGCTGGCCTCGCCGTGGGAAACCCCGGCGGTGGTGGAGGAGCTGAAGGCGGAGGCACGCAGGCAGGGCCTGTGGAACCTGTTCCTGCCCGACGAGGAGTACGGCGCGGGCCTGACGAACCTCCAGTACGCGCCGCTCGCCGAGATCACCGGCCGCTCCCCGCACCTGGCGCCCACCGCGACCAACTGCGCGGCGCCCGACACCGGGAACATGGAGGTGCTGGCGCAGTTCGGCGACGAGGCGCAGAAGAAACAGTGGCTGGAGCCGCTGCTCGCCGGTGAGATCCGGTCCGCGTTCGCGATGACCGAGCCGGAGGTGGCCTCCTCGGACGCCACCAACATCACCACCCTGATCGAGCGGGACGGCGACGAGTACGTCATCACCGGCCGCAAGTGGTACATCTCCGGGGCGATGAACCCGGACTGCCGCGTCTTCATCGTGATGGGCAAGACGGACCCGGACGGCGCGGACATCCGCCGCCAGCAGTCCATGGTCCTGGTCCCCCGCGACACGCCCGGGGTGACCGTCCGGCGGGCCATGCGGGTGTTCGGCTACGAGGACCACTCGCACGGCGGACACGCCGAGGTGGTCTTCGACCGGGTGCGGGTGCCGGTGACCAATCTGATCGGCGAGGAGGGCGGCGGCTTCGCCATCGCGCAGGCCCGGCTCGGTCCCGGCCGGATCCACCACTGCATGCGGCTGATCGGCATGGCCGAGCGGGCGATCGAGCTGATGTGCCGGCGCGCGGTCTCGCGTACGGCGTTCGGCAAGCCGCTGGCCCAGCAGGGCGTGGTGCAGAACTGGATCGCCGACGCCCGGGTGACGGTCGAGCAGCTGCGGCTGCTGGTGCTGAAGACGGCCTGGCTGATGGACACCGTCGGCAACCGGGGCGCGCACACCGAGATCCAGGCCATCAAGATCGCCACACCGCGCGCGGTGGTCGACATCCTGGACCGGGCGATCCAGCTGCACGGCGCGGGCGGGGTGAGCCAGGACTTCCCGCTGGCCGAGGTCTACGCCGCCGCCCGCACCCTGATGCTGGCCGACGGCCCGGACGAGGTGCACCAGCGGTCGCTGGCGCGGCGGGAGCTGAAGAAGTACCTGTAGGCGGACACGAGTGAGGGGCGGCCCGCGAAAGGGGCCGCCCCTCACCGGTGCTCAGGGACGCAGCGCGCGCAGCAGCAGGTCCGCGAGGTGGTCGGCCACCTGCTGGGGGCTCAGCGGTCCGTCCGGGCGGTACCAGGTGGACAGATGGTGGACGGAGCCGAAGTGGTAGTCCACCACCAGGTCGGCCGGGGTCGCGGTGGAGAAGACACCGGACTTCTGGCCCTCCTCGATCAGCGCGCGGAACCGCTCGTGGTAGCGGCGCCGTTCGGCCCGTACCTGCTTGTGCTTCTCCGGGCTCAGCTGGTGCATGGAGCGGAAGAAGATCGAGGCGTCGTCCAGGTTCTCGATGGTCGACACCACGACGTCCGCCGCCGCTTCCCGCAGCCGGGTCTCCACGGGCGCGTCCATGCCGGCGAAGTGGTCGAGCCGCTCCTGCTGGACGCGGAGCATGCGCGCGTACACCTCGTGCAGCAGATCGTCCTTGGAGCCGAAGTAGTGGTACAGCGCCCCCTTGGTGACGCCGGCCGCCTCCACGATCTCCTGTACCGAGGTCCGGTCGTAGCCCTGCTCGGCGAAGAGCCGGGTGGCGGCGGCCAGCAGCCGCTGCGGAACAGGTGCTCCGTCGCCGTCCGTCGTCCTGGGCACTGCCGCCACCTGCCTTCCGTGATGTCGCTCGTTCTGAGATGCCGCTAGTTGTGACGTTTGCCGTCGCCGCGGGAGCGAAGCTCCCGCCGGAGGATCTTCCCACTCGACGTCTTGGGCAACTCGGGCAGGATCTCCACCTGGCGCGGATATTTGTAGGCGGCCAGTCTCTCCTTGCAGTACGCCGCGAGTTCATCCGGGTCCGCCTCGGCGCCCGGCCGCAGGCTGATGTACGCCTTGACGGTCTCCCCGCGATAGCCGTCCGGGATACCGACGACGGCCGCCTCGCGCACCGCCGGATGGGCGTACAGGACGTCCTCGACCTCGCGCGGCCACACCTTGAACCCGGACGCGTTGATCATGTCCTTCTTGCGGTCCACGACGTAGAGCCAGCCCTGGGGGTCCATGAACCCGATGTCGCCGGTGCGCAGCTCGCCCCCGGGGAAGGTCTCGGCGGTGGCGTCCGGGCGGCGCCAGTAGCCGGGGATCACCTGGGGCCCGCGCACCGCGATCTCGCCCTGCTCGCCGAACGGCACGTCCGCGCCGCTCTCGTCCACGATCCGCACCAGCGTGTCCGGTCCCGGCAGGCCGACCGCGAGCGTCCCGGAGACCGGGTCGACCGGCGCCTCCAGACCGGAGGGCACGGAGGCGCAGGGCGCGGTGCACTCGGTGAGCCCGTACCCGTTGCGGATGTACGCCCCGAACCGCGCCCGGAAGCCTTCCACCAGCGCGGGCGGCAGCGGGGCGCCGCCGGAGGCGAGGTGCACGAAGGAGGAGAAGTGCTCCGGGCCCGCCCCGGGGTGGGCGCCGAGCGCCATGAAGGCGGTGGCGGGGCCGACCGTGAACACCGGGCGGTGCTCGGCGAACGCCTCCAGGACCACGCCCGGTTCGAACCGGTAGGCGAGCACCAGGGTGCCCGCGCTGTTCAGACAGGCGCCGAACTGGCAGACCATGCCGGTGATGTGGAACAGCGGCGCGAGCGCGAAGTAGACCGGCCCCTCGGGCAGCGGGAGCCCGGTGCGCTGGCGTTCCACGGTGTACATGATGTTGCCGTGGGTGTTGGTGGCGCCCTTGGGGGTGCCGCTGGTCCCCGAGGTGTAGCTGATCAGCGCGATGTCGCCGGGTCCCGGGTCCCGCCCCTCGGGCACCCGTCCGCCCTGCCGGGCCACGGCCACCAGGTCCTCGGCGTCGGGGGCCGCCGGCAGCCGCTCGAAGGCCAGCACCCGCTGGTCGTCGCGGGTCTGGAAGTCCAGCTCGCACCCGGTGAGCACGATCCGCACCGGCGAGTCCGCCGCCGTCTGCCGCAGGTACGCCTCCCACGCCCGGTCGGAGCAGATCAGCGCGGTGGCCTCGGAGTCCCGCAGCACATGGCCGACCTCGGCCGACTTGTACATCGGGTTGACCGGTACCACGGTCGCGCCCGCCTTCCAGGCGCCGAGCACGGCGAGCACGAAGTGCGGGGAGTTCTGGAGGAGTACGGCCACCCGGTCGCCGCGCTCCAGTCCGCGCGCGGCGAGATGTCCGGCGATCGAGTCGCTCAGCTCGTCCACCTCGCGGTAGCTCAGGCGGGCGTCGAAGTAGGCGAGGAAGGTGCGCTCGGGCGCCTTCGCGGCGGCGGCGCGCAGGGCGTGCACCAGCGAGTCGGCCGGGGCGACGGGGACCCGCTGGGCCTCGTTCAGCAGGGCCAGCCAGGGCTTGGCCGCGTACGGGGAGTCGCTCACGAGACCTCCTCCACCTTCTGCTGGAGGTGGTTCATGCCGGCCAGCCAGCGCTCGGGGTCCGCCGCGCGCACCTGGTAGCGGGCGCCGGTCTCCGGGTGCGGCAGGATCAGGAAGCGGTCCTCCTCGACGCCCTTGAAGAGCGCGTCGGCCACGTCCTGCGGCTCGATCGCGGTCGGCACCAGCACCACCTCGCCCGCGGTGCCGGTGGCCGCGAGCATGTCGGTGCGCACGCCCTCCGGGCAGATCGCGTGCACCTTCAGACCGCGGTGGCGGTACGTCAGGGACAGCCACTCGGCGAACGCGTAGGCGCCGTGCTTGGTGACGCTGTAGGAGGGGGCGCCGACCATGGTGAGCAGTCCGGCGGCGGACACGGTGGTGACGAACCGGCCGCTGCCCCGCTCCAGCCAGTGCGGCAGCAGGGTGTGGGCCGCGCGGACATGGGCCATCACATTGACGTCCCAGGCCAGCGCCCAGGACCGCTCGTCCAGCGGCCCGGCGATGTCGCCGTCGGAGAAGCCGACCCCGGCGTTGGCGCAGTACACGTCGATGGTCCCGCCGAGCGCGTCCCGGGCCTCCTCGACGATCGCGGAGGCGTCCCCGGGCACGGCGGTCCCGCCGATCTCCTCGGCCACCGCCTTCGCCTTTCGCCCGTCCAGGTCGTTCACCACGACCCGGGCCCCGGCCCCGGCGAACCTGCGGGCCAGCGCGGCCCCGATCCCCCCACCGGCCCCGGTGACGACGACTCCCGCATCCTGCATGGCTTCCACCATCGGTCTCCTTCGACACGACGCGACTCGGCTCAGCGCGGCCAGACTAACCGGTCGGTATGTGTGAAGGAAGGGCCATCGCACCAACCTCTAGAGGCCCGCACCTTCCGCACCAACGGAGGTCCCATGCAGCTGTCCCGAAGAAACCTCCTGGCCACGGCCACCCTGGCCGCCGTACCGGCCGCCTCCCCCGGGGAGTCCGCGTCCCCCGGCGTGGCCGCGTCCCCCCGGCACCGCGAGTCCTTCCGCACCGGCTTCGAGCGGCTCGCGGCCGACGGCTACCGGCTCCTCCACGGCCAGAAGGTCGGCATCGTCACCAACCCCACCGGCATCACCCGCGACGCCCGGCACATCGTCGACGCGATGCACGCGAGCCCCCTCGTCAGGCTGACGGCGGTCTTCGGCCCTGAGCACGGCTTCCGCGGCACCGCGCAGGCCGGCGGTTCCGAGGGCCGCTACGACGACCCGGAGACGGGCCTGCCGGTCTACGACACGTATCTCAAGAGCGGTCAGCCGCTGGCCGATGTCTTCACCGCCTCCGGCGTCGACACGATCGTCTTCGACATCCAGGACGTCGGTGCCCGCTTCTACACGTACATCTGGACGCTGTACGACTGCATGGAGGCCGCCCGGCTCGCGGGGAAACGGTTCGTCGTGCTCGACCGCCCGAACCCGGTCACCGGCCGCGAGGCCCAAGGTCCGGTGCTGCACAAGGAGTTCGCCACGTTCGTCGGCCGGCAGCCGATCGCGCAGGCCCACGGGATGACCGTCGCGGAGCTGGCCCGGCTGTTCGACAAGGAGTTCCTCGGCGGGTCCGTCCCCCTGGAGACCGTGCTGATGACGGGCTGGCGGCGCACGGACTTCTACGACGCCTCGGCGCTGCCCTGGGTGCCGCCGAGCCCCAACATGCCCACCCCGGACACGGCGTTGGTGTATTCGGGCACCTGCATGTTCGAGGGCACGAACCTCTCCGAGGGCCGCGGCACCACCCGGCCGTTCGAACTCCTCGGCGCCGAGGGCATCGACGGCCGCTGGGCGGCGGCCGCGAACGCGCTGGGGCTGCCCGGGGTGCGGTTCCGGGAGGCGTACTTCGCGCCCACGTTCTCCAAGTTCGAGGGGAAGACGGCCGGCGGGGTGCAGATCCATGTGACGGACCGGGCGGCCTACGACCCGGTGCGTACCGGGATCGCCCTGCTGGTGACCGCGCGCGAGGTCTGGGACGGCTTCGCCTGGCGGTCGGACGACTGGATCGACAAGCTCACCGGTTCGGACCGGGTGCGCACGATGATCGACGCGGGCGCGGACACCGACGAGGTGACGGGCGCCTGGCGGCAGGAGCTGGCCGCGTTCCGGCGGATCCGAGAGGAGTACCTGCTGTACAGGTGAGACACGCGAACCGGTTTCAACTCCACTGCGTCGCGGGACAATTACACCGAGTAACGTGTCGTTCTCCGCGGGGCGAGGGAGCCTGACATGGCGGATTCCGGGATGAGCGTGTCTCCCTACTGGGAGCTGACCTTCGACGCGAGCGGGGACGTCGACCCGCCCGAACGCGATCACCTGCTGGCCCAGGTCACGGAACAGGGCGTCCGTGACCTGGTCGTCTTCGCACACGGCTGGAACGAGGACCGTTCGGCCGCGACCGCCCTGTACCGCCGCTTCTTCGCCCCGTTCCCGGGACTCGCGCCCAGGGCGCACCTCGGATATGTCGGGGTGGTCTGGCCGTCGATGCGGTTCAGCGACGAACCGATCCCCGACTTCCCGAGGTCGGTGGTGGCGACGGACGCGGCGCCCGGACCGGCGCTGGACCAGGACACCCGGCGCAGGCTGCTCATCGCCTTCCCGGGCCGGGCGGACGTCATCGACCAGGTGGCCCGGCTGCTCGACGAACGGCCGGACGGGGACGCGGGGTTGACGGAGTTCGGGCGGCTGGTGCGGCTGCTGGCGGACGGGGCGGGGAGCACGGCGGCCGACACCGACGAGGACGGCGAGCCGGCCGTGTTCACCGAGGAAACCGCCACCGCCTGCGCCGAGTTCGCCGGTGCGCTGGCCGCGGTCGCGGCGCCGGGCGGCACCGAGGGATTCAGTCTGCCCAACCCCTGGGAGGGCGCGAAGGAGCTGCTGCGGCAGGCGGCGTACTACCAGATGAAGGGGCGGGCCGGGACCATCGGCGAGCATGGACTCGGGCCGCTGCTGGGGAAGTTGGCGGCCAAGGCGCCGGGGGTGCGGGTGCATCTGGTGGGGCACAGCTTCGGCGGCCGCCTGGTGGCGTTCGCGCTGCGCGGGCTGCCCGGTCAGGCGCGCCCGGTGAAGTCCCTGACGCTGCTCGAAGGGGCCTTCTCGCACTATGTGTTCGCGGACCGGCTGCCCGACGACCCGCACAAGTCGGGGGCGCTGAAGGATCAGCAGCGGCGGATCGACGGTCCGCTGGTGTGCTGCCACTCGCACTTCGACGCGGCGCTCGGCACCTTCTATCCGCTGGCCTCGCGGCTCGCGGGGGACGACCGGTCCTGCCTGGGCAACGAGATCGCGGCCGTGCTGGGCCCCCGGTGGGGCGCGCTGGGCCATGACGGGGTACAGGCGGTACCGGGCACGGCGCGACTGGATCTGGCCGGCGCACTGGCGGGCCGGCTGCCCGCGTCGGGGTGTGTGAACGTGGACGCGGCCGCGGTGGTCCGCCGGGGCGGTCCGCCGGCCGGGGCGCACAGCGACATCCTGCATCCCGAACTGGCCCGGGTGGTGCTGGCGGCGGGCCGGATCGCCTGACCCGCCGCCAGTCACCGCTCGCTCGGTCCCGGGGTCACCGGTGCGAGGTGTACTCCACGACCTGCTGGAAGGTCGGCCGGTTCTGCCAGCTGATGTTGCCGTGCTTGATGCCGCCCAGCGTGCGCTGGACGATCGAGTCGGCGCACCACTGGTCACCGGCGGAGCAGACGGAGTCGCCCGGGTAGACCTGGGCCGCGGTCATCCCGGCGGCCTGCTTGAGGGTGCTGATCAGGGCGTCCCGGCAGGCGCCCAGGTCCCCGTTGCCGCAGTACTTCGCGGCGAGGGGGCCCTGCACGTTCTGCCCGAGCACCGACCGGATGTCCTTGTCGACATAGCTCCACCAGCCGTACTGGAAGGAGCTTCCGGCGTGCGAGCCGGTCGGTCCGTGTCCGGCGGAGGGGGCCTCGTCGATGGCCAGGTTGCTGGTGAGCGCGTTGTACAGATCGCTGCCGAGGCCGGGCTGGAACTCGGCCTTGACCAGCAGCGGCCACCAGGCGTCCAGGATGCGGATCGCGTCGGCGTTGGCGTACGTCTTGGAGCCGGCGCTGGTCTCGGTGCGCTGGGCGCCCGCGGTCACCCATGCCTGGAGCTTGTTCACCGCGTCGGCGGCCGTGGAGTCGGTCACCGGCGAGGAGTCGATCACCTGGAGCAGCTCGGGCAGCACGTCCTCGGCGCGCAGATCGCTGACGCTCGCGGACGCCATGGCCTGCACCAGCTGGGCGCGGGTCACTCCACCGGCCGCGACCAGCTTCTTCACCCGGTCGTCCAGCAGATTGGCGCGGTGCACGGAGCCGTCGCCCCAAGAGGCCGTGGTGTAGTCCTTGGCCTGCTTGTTGTTCCAGGAGACGTAGTAGTCCTGGTCTACGGAGTTGGGGTGGGCGGAGGACGCGGTGTAGTCGGCCGTGTTGGTGTCCGGGTTCCAGTTCTTCCACTCGTAGGCGGGCTGCGCCCACACCGGGAACTCTGTGTCGACGCCGTCCGCGCGGACCGGATTGTCACCGCTGTTGTAGTAGGCGGTGTGCTGGGAGTCGGCGTAGAACCAGTTGAAGGTGTAGTTGATGTGCTGCGCCGCGCTCTGGAAGTCCTGGGGACCCTTGATGTAGCCGGGGTCGTTCAGCATCTGGAAGCCGATGATCGAGTCGACCTCGTGCAGATACGAGGAGCGCAGGCTGGTGTAGGCGACCTTCTTGCCGCCGACGGTCGCCCGGTACTCCACCGGACCGTACTTGGTGCGCCAGACCCGCATGGTGTACGACCCGGCGGCGGTGCCGTCGGCCAGCGTGGGCGACCAGGAGTTCTTCTGCTCGACCTTGTCCATGGCGGTGCAGGTGCCGTGGTACAGGTAGTGGTAGTCGTCCTGGCACAGCTCGACGGCGTAGGTGTCGATGATGTCCTGGCCGGAGGTGGTCGCGCTCCAGGAGTAGTCCTGGCCGCGGCCGAGTTCGACGTACATGCTCAGGCCCGCGAAGGAGGCGCCGCGGGCGCTGATGCCCGGGCCCTGGATCTCCTGGAGCATGAGCAGCTGCGGCGCGAAGTAACCGGTCTGCGGTCCGAAGACGGCGATCGGATGGCCGCTCGCGGTGTATTTGCCGCTCACCACCAGGGCGTTGGACATCCCCCGGTGGGCGGAGCTGAGGTCCGTCTTCGCGGCCGTGGTGGAGGCGCTCTTGGCGGCGGTGGTGGCCGCGCTGCCGGTGCGGTCGTAGACCAGCGGCTCCTGGGTCACCGAGCCGGCGTCGGGCAGCGCCTGCCCCTTGGCGGTGGCGGGCTTGGCGCCGTACGGGAAGCTCTGGCCGCCGTGCACGGTGAGGACGGCCTCGGGGTCGTTGCGCTCGCGGAAGGACTCCCAGACCTTGGTGCCCTGCTCGACCCCGTACTTGTCCTGCGCGGCCATCAGGGAGAGGGCGTTGTTCACCTCTCCCCCGCCGCCGGAGCCGAACAGGGAGCCGATGACGGAGGCCAGCGCCACCAGGTCGGTGATCTTGAAGTGGTCGATGGTGCCGGCGTTGGTGATCGCGTCCTTGTGGCCGGTCAGGTCGTACTCACCGGGGAAGTAACGACCGCTGTCGGAGGCGTCGATGTAGGAGTTGATGCCGTCCAGGTAGGCGTCGGCGTCGGAGAGGGCCTGCTGGCCGCGGGCGCCGTTGTTCGCCACGGCGCGGTCGATCTGCGCTTGGAGGTCCGCCTCGGTGTAGGGCGCGTTGCGGTAGAACTCCTGCTCCAGGCCCTGGTTGGCGGCGGCGCCGCCCGCGAAGGAGGTCAGCTGGCCCCGGCCGACGTGCCGGAAGACGTCCATCAGCCAGAGCCGGTCCTCGGCCGCGGCGTACCCGGCGCCGAACTCGGTGCCGTAGCGGGTGGTGCCGGTGATGTGGGGGACGCCGGTCTTCTTGTCGCGCACGATCGTCACATCGCTGCGCCCGTTCGGCTTCTCGGTCGAGGCGACCTGGTCGGACGGGACGCCGAACGAGGCGTCGTTGAAGAAGTTGTTGATGGTCGTGTCGCTCAGGCCCTTGTAGCCCGTGGCCAGGTTGGCGTACGGGCCGAGCTGGTCCTCGGCGTGCCCGGGCTGGGTGCCGAAGGTCTGGTTGAGGAGGATCTGCGCGAGGGTGGCGTTGCCGTTCTCGCCGGGCGGCAGGATGTCCGAACACTGGCCGCCGCAGTAGTCGTTCGCGGCGGCCGCGGGGGACGCGGAGGTGGCCGCTGCGGCGGCGCTCTGGGTAATGGGGGAGACAAGTCCGGCTATCAGAACGCATACCGACGCCGTCTTCAGGAACCCGGGGAGTCGGCGGAACGTTCTCACTCTGTCAAGGGCGGTCCGTGGGGTGCGCCGTGGCATGGCAGCTCCTAGCGACTGGGGTGCGCGAACGTTACCGCCGGTATCCCCGAAGTTGAAGATGAACATGCGTCAACTTTTTGAGTTTGCGGGAAGGCCGAGCAGAACAAGCGCGAGAAGAGATGGAGCCGAAGCGCCTGTCGACACGTCTATCAGGCGACGTCCGTACGACGACGCCGAAGTGGCCGCGGAGCAGGTGCAGGTGTGACGGAGGTGCAGGGCGATGGCCGGTTTCCGGAGTCTGGCGAGACAGGTACGCGATCCGGGCTGCGATCTGGCGCTGCGGCGCTATTCGCTGCGCAAGTGCCTTGAGAAGTTCGCCCCTTACGGGCATCGGGCGACATGGGACCATCTGTGCGCGCGGGCCGGGTTCGGTCCCGAGGACCGCTCCCCCGACCCGGCGCGGCTCGTGGCCGCACTGGAGGAGCTGGAGGAGGCCCGCTCCGTCTGGCTCCGCTACGAGAGCGAGTTCACCGAGCGCCGCCGCCGCGAGAAGCACGACGGGCTGCGCCGGCCGGGCAGTGTGGACGACTGGCACCGGCTGACCTGGGGCGGCTTCGGGGTCGCCTGGTGCGACGATCCGCGGGTGCATCCTTCCGATCCGCTGGCCGAGGTGCTGCGCCGGCTGATCGACGCGCTGGAGCGGGAGCCGGGGGCGAGCTGCCCGGTCTGCGGCGCCGACCGGCTCGTATGGAAGTACGGCCTCGACCATGAGCCGTCCTCGGGACCGGTGTGCGGCGACTGCGGGATACTCGTCCCGCGCCCGGTGCTCTCCTCGCAGGCGCTGGCGTACGCCAGGCGGGGGCGGCTGCTGATGCCGGCCTGACCGGGCCGGCGAGGACCTCGGCAGGGGAATGTCCGGGGGCCGCGCAGGGGATGCCGCGCCCCCATGCTCCACCGATCTCGCTCCGCTGACCTCACCGGCGGAGACTGGCACCATCGAAGCATGGTGCAGGCATGTCTGAACGGAAGCCGTACCGCCGAGCACGGCGCGGCCGTCCCGATGTCACCGAAGGACCTGGCGCGCTCCGCCGCGGACGCCGTCGCCGCCGGGGCCACGGAGATCCATGTCCACCCCAAGTGCCCCTGCGGGCACGACAGCCTCTCCCCCCGCGTCCTCACCCCGGTCCTCGAAGCGCTGCGCGAGCGGGTCGCGGTGCCGATCGGGGTGACCACCGGCGCCTGGGCCGAACCCGACCCCGCCGCCCGGCTCGCCCGGGTGCGCTCCTGGTCCCCGCTGCCCGACTTCGCCTCGGTCAACTGGCATGAACCGGGCGCGGAGGAGCTGGCCGCCCTGCTGCTGGAGCGGGGCGTGGCCGTCGAGGCGGGCATCTGGTCCGGCACGGACGGCGCGGCCCGCTTCACCGTCTCCGCCCTCGGCCCCCGGGTCCTGCGCGTCCTGGCGGAGGTCATGGACCCGGACCCGGCCACGGCGGAGACCTCGGCCCGCGCTCTGCTGGCCGCCCTGGGTAAGGCGCACGGCCGCCCGCTCCTCCTGCACGGCGAGGAGGGCGGCACCTGGCCCGTCCTCCGCCTCGCCGCCCGGCTCGGCCTGGCGACCCGGATCGGCCTGGAGGACACCCTGCTGCTGCCGGACGGCGAACGGGTCGCGTCCAACGCCCGGTTGGTGACGGAGGGCCTGCTCCAGTACGGCTCGGCCCGGCGCGCGCCGTAGGCCGACGGGACAGTAGCAGGCGGGAATTGGCTCGTTCCACGGGTTTGGTGTCCGCGACAGTGGCGGGAGTCGAAAGCCGTGAGGAACGGGGGATCTCCATGTCCACGCTGCGGGTGACCGCCGAGGTGCTGACCGTCCATGAGCACCCGAACGCCGACGCGCTGGAGCTGGCGCAGGTGGGGCTTTACCGGGCCGTGGTGGCCAAGGGGGCGTTCCGCAGTGGGGAGGTGGCGCTGTACATCCCCGAACAGGCCGTGCTGCCCGATGAGTTGATCGAGGAGCTGGGGCTGACCGGGCGGCTCGCGGGGTCGGCCGCGAACCGGGTCAGGGCGGTACGGCTGCGCGGCGAACTGTCTCAGGGCCTCGTGTGCCGGCCGAAGGCGCTCGACGGCGTCGATCTCGCCGCCGCGGCCGCCCTGGGCACGGACTTCGCGGAGCGGCTCGGCATCACCAAATGGGTGCCGCCGATCCCGCCCACCATGAACGGTGAGGTGGAGCCGGCGTCCGAGCTGCTGCCCTGGGTCGACATCGAGAACATCCAGCGCCATCCGGACATCTTCACCCCCGGCGAGCCGGTGGTGCTCACCGAGAAGCTGCACGGCTCGGCCTGCCTGCTGACGTATGTCGCCGACGAGGGGCGGGTGTACGTCTCCTCCAAGGGCTTCGGCGCCAGGTCGCTCGCGCTCAAGGAGGACCCCCGCAATCTGTACTGGCGCGCCGTGCACGCCCACGGCGTCCCCGAGGCCGCCGCCCGCCTCGCGGAACGGCTCGGGGCCCGGCGGATCGGCGTCTTCGGCGAGGTGTACGGCGCGGGTGTGCAGGATCTGACGTACGGCGCGGACGGCCGCCGCGAGACCCTCGGGTACGCGGTGTTCGACGTCTCGGCGGAGATCGGGGGCACCGTGCGCTGGCTGGACACCGCCGTACTGGACGGCGAACTGCCGGTGGTGCCCCGGCTGTACGAGGGGCCGTACGACATCGACCGGGTGCTCTCGGTCGCGAGCGGCCGGGAGACGGTCTCCGGTCGTGAGCTGCATCTGCGCGAGGGCGTGGTGATACGGCCGGCCGGCGAGCGGTACAGCCCGGTGACCGGCGGCCGCGCGATCGCGAAGGCGGTGAGTCCGGCGTATCTGACCCGCAAGGGCGGCACGGAGTACGAGTGACCGGGTCCGGGTCCGGGTCCGGACCCGGACCGCTGAGCCCTGGGTTCAGTGGCCCTCCGCCATCAGCCGCGACCCCGCCCGCCGCTCTCCGAACTTGTCGTCCGGGTTGGACAGCACACAGGTGTCCAGCGACAGGCAGCCGCAGCCGATGCAGTCGGTCAGGTGGTCACGCAGCCGGTTGAGCTGCGTGATCCGCTCGTCCAGCTCCGCGCGCCACGCCTCCGAGAGCCGCGCCCAGTCCTCCCGCGTCGGGGTGCGCTCCTCCGGCAGCTCGGCCAGCGCGGAGCGGATCGTGGCCAGGGGGATGCCGACACGCTGCGCCGCGCGGATGAACGCCACCCGGCGCAGCGTGTCCCGGCTGAACCGGCGCTGGTTGCCCCCGGTGCGGCGGCTGGTGATCAGGCCCTTGGCCTCGTAGAAGTGCAGCGCGGACACGGCGGCACCGCTGCGCGCGGCCAGCTGGCCGACGGTCAGCTCATGGATCTTCTCGGGAATCTGCGGCACCCCTCAGAGCCTAGTGTCCTGAGTCCTTGATCCATCGTTGGTCAGGACATGGGACGTCCTGGGCCGAGACTGGCCGAGTTGGTGTTGTCGGATCACGAGCGGCGGGTGCTCGGTGGGTTGGTGCGGGGGCAATCGACGCCGCAGGCTCTGGCGTTGAGGGCCCGAATCGTGCTGGCGTGCGCCGAAATGGAGCCTGATGGACTGCCCCGGTCGGCCAGTTCGGTGGCCGCTGCCGCCGGGGTGACCACGGAGACGGTATCCAAGTGGCGGGGCCGTTTCCTCAGAGACCGGCTGGACGGCCTGGGTGACGCGCCCCGCCCGGGCCGGGAGCGGACGGTCACCGATGAGCAAGTCGCCGAGCTGGTCCGGATGACGCTGGAGACGAAGCCGAAGAACGCCACGCACTGGTCGACACGCTCGATGGCCGAGCGGGTCGGCCTGTCCCAGTCCACCGTCTCCCGGGTCTGGCGGGCCTTCGGCCTTCAGCCCCACCGGGCCGAGTCATTCAAGCTGTCCACCGATCCATTCTTCGTCGACAAGGTCCACGACGTGGTCGGGCTCTACCTCGACCCGCCCGAAAGGGCACTGGTGCTCTGCGTCGACGAGAAGTCCCAGATCCAGGCACTGGACCGCTCTCAGCCTGTGCTGCCGATGATGCCCGGTGTCCCGCAACGGGCCAGCCACGATTACGTGCGCGCGGGCACCACGACGCTGTTCGCCGCTCTGAACACGGCCACCGGCAAAGTCATCGGCTCACTGCATCGCCGCCACCGCACTGCCGAGTTCAAGAAGTTCCTGGCCAAGCTGGAGCGCGAGATCCCGACCGGCCTGGAGGTGCACCTCGTCCTGGACAACTACGCCACTCACAAGACCGAGACGATCAAGAAGTGGCTGCTGGCCCATCCCCGTTTCCAGCTGCATTTCACACCCACCGGCTCGTCCTGGCTGAACCTGGTCGAGCGGTGGTTCGCCGAGCTGACCAGCAAGAAGCTCCGCCGCGGCGTCCACCGCTCCGTCCAGGCCCTCGAACGAGACATCCGGGCCTGGGTCGCCGACTGGAACGACAACCCTCGCCCATACGTCTGGACCAAGACCGCCGATCAAATCCTCGAATCCCTCGCCAGCTACTGCCGACGGATCAAAGACTCAGGACACTAGGGCCTGTCCGACCATTCCCGTCGTCGCCCGGAGGGCGGCCGCGCGGCGTCAGGTGCGTGCTCTCGGGGTGCCGGGCGTAGGCCCTCGTACTGGACGTACTCGGGTCTGCGCCCGGTGCCGCGAGAGTGCGTGCATGGCGTCGCACGGCAGACGGGAATGGTCGGACAGGCCCTGGGGCCTGTCCGTTGACATCGACCCGACACCCGACCATGCTAAGCAGTTGCTTAGGCAGACGATCGAGAGGCCGGGAACATGGCAGAACCGAGGATCTTCACCTCCCCCGCCGAGCTGAAGGCGGCCGTGGGCGAGCAGCTGGGCCACACGGACTGGCTGGAGGTCGACCAGAAGCGGATCGATCTCTTCGCCGAGGCCACCGGGGATCATCAGTGGATCCATGTGGACCCGGAGAAGGCCGCCGCGGGGCCGTTCGGGACGACCATCGCGCACGGCTATCTCACCCTGTCCCTGCTGCCGCTCTTCGGCCCCCAGCTGATGCGGGTCGACGGTGTGAAGATGGGTGTCAACTACGGCACCAACAAGGTCCGCTTCCCCGCCCCCGTCCCCGTCGGCTCCCGGCTGCGCGCCACCGCGACGATCACCGGCGTCGAGGACGTCACGGGCGGCGTCCAGGTCGCCGTCGCCTTCACCGTGGAGCGCGAGGGCGGCGACAAGCCGGTGTGCGTCGCGGAGTCGGTGTCCCGCTACTACCTGTAGACACCCGAAGTCGCCGCAGGGCGGGGCTACTTCGCCCCGACCATCCGCAGCACCAGCTCGGCGTACAGCTCGCCGACCGCCTCCGGCGTACGTGGCCCGTCGATGTTGAACCAGCGGGCCACGTCGATGCACAGCGACAGCACGGCGAGCGTGGTGCCCTGGACGTCCAGCACATCGAACTCGCCCGCGGCGACGCCGTCCTCGACGATCCCGCGCACCTCTGCGTCGACCTGCCGGCGCAGCCCGAGGATCTCGGCGCGGGCCTCGGGGCCGAGGGCGTCGAGCTCGTACTGCACGACCCGCGCGGTGGTGCGCCGCCCGGCGTGCCAGCGGACGAAGGAGCTGACCGCGTCGGCCAGCCGCTCCTTCGCGGAGCCCTCGCGGCGGGCCGCCGTGCGCAGGATGTCCAGGGCCTTGTCGTGACCGATGCGGCTGATCCGGTGGAGCAGCTCTTCCTTGGTCTTGTAGTGGATGTAGAGCGCGGCCGGGCTCATCCCGGCGCGGCCCGCGATGTCCCGGGTGGTCGTCGCGTGGTAGCCGCGCTCGGCGAAGGCCTCCACGGCGGCCACCAGCAGCCGCCGGGCCGCGTCAGGGGTGACCTCTTCCCACGGCTCCGCCTCGCCGCCGGTCGTCTCCGCCGCCGTACTCATCGCTCTTACGCCCCTCTCGGTGACAGGAGCACCACCATACCGCCGACGGTGAGCGAGCGCTTAGCGCAGCAGCCCGGAGGCCGTGCGAAGGGTCGAGCTTCTCGGCGAAGGGGACGTGCTCGGCGAGGAGCTTGTCCAGGCGGGCCTGGTCGACCCGGCTGACGATCTACCCGGCCTCCTGGCGGTCCCGGATCACCTTGGCGAGGGTGAAGGCGGAGGTGACGAGATACAGGACGGCGATCGCGAGGAACGCGCGCACCCATGCGTCGGTGTCCAGCCGGAAGATACCGACGGAGGTGGCCACCATGGCGATGGCGAAGGACGCGACGGCCTGGCCGTAGAAGGCGGCCGTGCTCTGCTGCTTGACCGATGTGTCACTCATGAGGGAGAGCATCGGCGCACCCGGCCCGCGTCACATCCGCTCAGCTACTCAGACGGTACTCAGAACGCCGAGACCCCGGTCAGGGAACGGCCGATGACCAGCTTCTGGATCTGGCTGGTGCCCTCGTACAGGGTCATCACCCGGGCGTCGCGCAGGAGTTTGCCGACCGGGTACTCGTCGATGTAGCCGTAGCCGCCGAACACCTGGAGCGCGTTGTTGGCGGCGCGGACCGCGGCCTCGGAGGCGAACAGCTTGGCCTTGGAGGACTCGACGGCGAACGGCTCGCCCCGGTCGATCAGATCGGCGACCCGCCAGGTCAGCAGCCGGGCCGCGTCCACGTCGACCGCGATGTCGCTGATCAGCTCCTGCACCAGCTGGTGGCGGGCGATCGGCTTGCCGAACTGCTCGCGCTCCCCCGCGTAGGCGACGGCAGCGTCCAGGGCGGCCCGGGCTATCCCGACGCACCCCGCCGCCACCGACATCCGGCCCTTGGCGAGCGCGGACATGGCGACCGAGAAGCCCTTGCCCTCCTCGCCCAGCAGCGCGGCGGCGGGCACCCGCACGTCCTCCAGAACGAGTTCGGCGGTGGCCTGGCCGCGCAGACCGAGCTTGCCGTGGATCGGGCGGCGGCTCAGACCGGGCGTGTCGGTGGGCACCAGGAAGGCGCTCACGCCCTTGTGGCCGGGGGCGTCGGTGGAGCGGGCGAAGAGCAGGACGACATCCGCCCAGGTGCCGTTGGTGATGAACATCTTGCTGCCGTTGACGACGTACTCGTCGCCGTCGCGCACCGCGCGGGTGGTGAGGTTGCCCGCGTCGGAGCCGGTGCCCGGCTCGGTGAGGCCGAAGCAGCCGACGTACTCGCCCGCGGTCAGACCCGGCAGCCAGCGCCGCTTCTGCTCCTCGTCCCCCCAGGCGGCGATCGTCTTGGCGACGAGACCGAGGGAGACGGACACGATGCCGCGCACCGAGGAGTCCCCGCGGCCCAGTTCCTCGGTGACCAGGCAGTACGAGAGGTGGTCGCCGCCGCAGCCGCCGTACTCCTCCGGGATCGTCAGCCCGAGGAAGCCGATCTCGCCGAGCTTCTTGACGATGCCCCGGTCGACCTCCTCGGCCCGGTCCCAGGCGATCACGTGCGGGGCGATCTCACGGGTCACGAAGTCCCGCGCGAGCCGCCGTACGTCCGCCTGCTCCTCGCTCAGCCCCAGGTTCACCACGAGATCACCTCTCCCATTTAAATTAGCACTGCTAGTTTACGAGTCCAGCCCTACTATGTGCGCCATGGCCCGACCGCGCAAGCCCCTGCTCAGCACCGACCGGATCGTCCGGACGGCCCGCGAACTCGTGGACCGGGAGGGTCTGGCGGCCGTCTCCACCCGTCGGCTCGCCGCGGAGCTGGGCGTGAGCGGGCCCTCGCTGTACAACCACTTCCGCACCAAGGACGAGATCCTGGAGGCGGTCGCGGACTCGGTGAGCGCGCTGGTCGATCTGTCGATGTTCGAGGACGGCCGGGCCTGGCGGACCGCGCTGCACGACTGGGCCGTCTCCTACCGGGCCGCGCTGCGCGCCCACCCGAACATCGTCCCCGTGCTCGCGCGCGGCCCCGGGCGCCGGCCGGCCGCGCTGCGGGTGGCGGACGCGGCGTACGGCGCGATGGTCGACGCGGGCTGGCCACCGGCGCAGGCCACGTCCATCGGGGCGCTGATGCGGTACTTCATCATGGGCTCCGCGCTCGGCTCCTTCGCGGGCGGCTTCGTGGACGACGCCAGCGCGTACGACCCGGCCGACTATCCGCATCTCGGGCAGGCCCATCTCCTCGCGGAGCAGCAGGAGAAGATCGACGAGCGGGCCTTCGAGACCGGGCTGAGCGCGCTGCTGGACGGCCTGGCGCAGCAGTACGAGCGGGTACGGCAGGACGCCTAGGCGGTCCTGTGACGACACTTCGGTACCGGCCGAAGTGTCCCGGGCGCATGCTGGGAGGCATGACCAGGATCGAGAACCCCCGGGCCGCGGGGCTCGCCGCGCTGGCCGGGCTGATCGCCGACGAGACCCGGGCCATGTGTCTGCTGGCCCTGCTGGACGGGCGGGCCTGGACGGCGGGCGAGCTGGCGCGGCACGCCGGGGTGGCCGCGTCCACGGTGAGCGAGCACCTGGGCAAGCTGGTGGCGGGCGGGCTGCTCGCCCAGGAACGCCAGGGGCGGCACCGGTATGTGCGGCTGGCCGACGCGCGGGTGGCGGCGCTGGTGGAGGATCTCGCGGCGCGGGTGCCTCCGGCGGCGGGGCGGGCGCGTACCCTGCGCGCGGCGAGCGCGGGGGCGGCGATGGCGCGGGGGCGTACGTGTTACGACCATCTCGCGGGGCGGCTCGGGATCGCGCTCACGGACGCGTTGACCGCGCGGGGGCTGTTGCGTCAGGACACGGGGTTCGCGCTGACGGACGCGGGCGTTAGGTGGTTCGCGGCGACGGGGATCTCCCTGACGCCGACCGGCCGCCGTCCGCTGGCCCGGGGCTGCCTGGACTGGACCGAGCGCCGCCCGCACCTGGCCGGTGTGGCGGGGGCGGCGCTCTGCCGGCATGCGTTGGACGAGGGGTGGTGCGAGCGGATCGGGAGCGGGCGGGCGGTCCGGGTGACGCGGGAGGGGGAGCGGGTGCTTCGCTCGCTGCTGGGGATCTCTCCGGGTGAGTTGGGCTGAGTCTCGGCCCCGGGGGCGGGGTGAGTGCCGCGTCGCCGGGTGCGGGCGCGTCATGGCTCGTCGCGCGGCTCCCCGCGCCCCTCAAGGGGCGTTTCACCTCGCCCCCTCAGAACACCACCAGCGCCCGTCCGCCCTTCCCTGCCTTCATGTTCTCGAAGGCGCCGGGGATGTCCGCCAGGCCGATCCGCTCCGTCACCAGGGCGGACAGGTCCAGACGGCCGGCGCGGACGTGTTCGGCCAGCACCGGCAGGTCCTGGGAGGGGTCGCTGTTGCCGTAGACGCAGCCGGAGAGGGTGCGGCCCCAGTGGAAGAGTTCGAGGGCGTTGAAGGTGACCTGCTGATCCTTGCCGCCGATGCCGACGACCGTCGTACGGCCGCCCCGCCGTGTGGACTCCCAGGCCGCGCGGATGCTGACCGCCCGGCCCGCGCACTCGACGGCGACGTCCACGCCCTGCTTGCCGGTGAGGGCGCGGATCTCGCGGGGCGTGGTCGCGGAGGCGAGGAGGAAGTCCGTGGCGCCGGCGCCGCGCGCCAGGTCCTCCTTCGCGGGCGAGACGTCGACGGCGACGATCCGGGACGCGCCCGCGATCCGGGCCGACTGGAGCGCGGCGAGCCCGACCCCGCCCGCGCCGAACACCGCGACGCTCTCCCCGGGCCGCACCCGGGCGCTGTGGTGGATCGCGCCGTACCCGGTGAGCACGGCGCAGCCGAGGAGCGCGGCGTCCGTGAGCGGCACCCCCGGCGGCAGCGGCAGCACGCAGGACGCGGAGACGACGGTCTCCTCGGCGAACGCGGCGACGTTCAGACCGGGGTGCAGCGGGGTGCCGTCGGCGGTGTGGGCGTGGACGGCGGCCGCGCCGTTGAGCGCGTTGGCGCACAGCCAGACCTCGCCGAGCGAGCAGGCGTGACAAGTTCCGCACGCGGGCGCCCAGTTGAGGACGACGGGCGCGCCGGGCGCGACATGGGTGACGTCCGGGCCGACGGCGACGACCGTGCCCGCGCCCTCATGGCCGAGCACCGCGGGCACCGGCACGCTCATCGTGCCGTCGGACAGGGAGAGATCGGAGTGGCACACCCCGGCCGCCGCGAGCCGGACCCGGACCTGTCCGGGGCCCGGGTCGGGCAGCTCGATGCCGGTTATCTCCAGGGGTGCGCCGACGGCGGGCAGGACAGCGGCTCGTACGGCCATGGTGGGCGGACTCCCTCTAGAACTGGAAGGACTTGGTCTGGAGGTACTCGTCGAGGCCGTGGCCGCCGAGTTCCCGGCCGACCCCGGACTGCTTGTAGCCGCCGAACGGGGCGCGCGGGTTGAAGCGGCCGCCGTTGATGTCGACCTGCCCGGTGTCCATGCGCCGGGCGAAGGCCACCGCCTCGTCCTCGTCACCGGCCCAGACCGCGCCGGCCAGGCCGTACACGGTGCCGTTGGCGATGCGCAGGGCGTCGTCCTCGTCGTCGTAGGCGAGGATGGAGAGGACCGGGCCGAAGATCTCCTCCTGGGCGATGGTCATCTCCGGGGTGACGTCGGCGAAGACGGTCGGGCTGACGAAGTAGCCCTGTTCGCGCGGCGCTTCGGGTCCGCCCGCGACGAGGCGGGCGCCCTCCGCGACGCCCTTCTCGATGTAACCGCGCACCCGTGCCCGCTGTTTGGCGTTGACCAGCGGCCCGATGCGGTCGCCGTACTTGGCGGCGGCGGCCGCGGCCAGTTCGACGGCCTCCTCGTACCGGTCGCGGTGGACCAGCATCCGGGTCCAGGCGCTGCACGTCTGCCCGGAGTTGGACATCACATTGGCGACGCCGACGTGGACCGCCTTGGCGAGGTCGGCGCTCGGCAGGATCACATTGGCGGACTTGCCGCCGAGTTCGAGGGCGACCCGCTTCACGGCCCCGCCGGCCAGCGCACCGATGCGGCGGCCGACCGCGGTGGAGCCGGTGAAGGAGACGAGGTCCACGTCCGGGTGCTCGGCCAGCGCCTGTCCGGCGACCGGTCCGAGCCCGGTGACGAGGTTGAACACGCCCGCCGGGACGCCCGCCTCGTGCACCGCCTCGGCGAACAACTGGGCGGTGAGCGGGGTGTCCTCGGCGGGCTTGAGGACGACCGTGCAGCCGGCGGCGAGCGCCGGGGCGACCTTGGCGACGATCTGGTGCAGCGGGTAGTTCCAGGGGGTGATCGCGCCGACCACGCCGACCGGCTCGTGCAGGACGGTGGAGTTGCCGACCTTCTCCTCAAAGGGGCGGCTCGCGGCGAGTTCGGCGTAGCTGCCGGCGACCGCGATGGGCAGGCCCGCGTGCACGGCCTCCGAGAAGGCGGGCGGGGAGCCGAGTTCGGCGGTGACCGTCTCGGCGATCTCCTCCTTGCGGGCCGCGAGCGCGTCCCGCAGCGCGGTCAGCCGGGCCGCGCGCTCGGCGGGCGGGGTGGCCGCCCAGCCGGGCAGGGCGGCGCGGGCCGCGCGCACGGCGGCGTCCACGTCGTCCGGGCCGGCGGCCGGGACCCGGGCGATGACCTGCTCGTCGGCCGGGTTCACGACCTCGATCAGATCGTCCGGACGCACGGCGGGGCGCCAGCCGCCGTCGATGTACAGACCGTCGTGTGCCTTCATGCTGCTTCCTCCCGGCGGATGCGCGTCGTCCGCCCCACAAACTAGCGGCGATAGTTTTCCGGCGCCAGACACTCTCGCCGAGCGGACTCACCTGGTCGCGGTGAGATGGGCGAAGACCACCACATTGCTGCTGTACCCGGTGCGCCTGCTGTACAGGCCCCCGCAGGTGAGCACGCGCAGCTCCGGGCGGCGGGCGCGGCCGTACACCTCCTTGTCGGGGAAGCCGGACTTGTCGAAGACCTGCACCCGGTCCACGGTGTAGACGGCGGTACGGCCGTCCGCGCGCCGCGCCTCGATCGTCTTGCCGGGCTTGACCAGCGGGAGCGCGGCGAACACCGCGGGCCCGGTGGGGGTGTCGCGGTGGCCGACGGCGATCGCGGTGCCCGCCTCGCCGGGGGTGGCGCCGCCCTCGTACCAGCCGGCCGCCTTGGGCCGGTCGAACGGCGGTGTCTCCAGCTGCCGGTCCTTGCCCAGCCGTACGCCGACGATCTGGGCGTCGATGCCGAGGGAGGGGATGCGCAGGGAGGCGGGCCGGGACCGGGGCAGCGGGCGGACCGAGCCTGGATCCGCCCCGGCGGCGACGGCCTCCGTGTGGTCCGGCGAGCCGTCGTCCCCGCACCGGCTGACGAGCGTCACCAGGACGGCCGTGAGGGCGGCCGTCCTGGCGAGGCGAAAGGCGCGGGTCCGGTACCAGGGCCTGCGTCTGCGCCTACGCGGCGCCATAGGGGCGACGGCGGTTGCGCCGGACGTACGCGGCCCCGCCGACCGCGATCAGACCCACCGCCGCGGCGGCACCCACCGGGGAGTACGCGGCCGCGGTGTCGACGAGACCGCCGCCGCCGGCGTGCACCCCGCCCTGCGGGCCGCCGTGGTCGCCGCTCTGGCCCCAGCTGGTGTCGTTGTGCTCCTGCTGGTGGTCGTCGATCTGGCCGGGCGCGCCCTGGTTGCCGTTCTCCCGGCAGTTGACCCGGAAGACCTTCTCCTTGAGGGCCCCGGCCACGGTCCAGGTGACCCGGTACTGGCCGTCCGCGAGGCCCAGCGGGTCGGTGTGCCCGGCGCCCCCGGCGAGCTGGATGGTGCCGGTGACGGTGGCGGAGGTGGGCAGCGGGGGCTGCGGCGTGATGGTGTAGGCGATGACGGGCAGGACGTCGAAGTTGACGGCGTCCAGGTAGAACCGGCAGACCACGGGGTCGTCCTTCGAGACGCCGTAAGGCGTGCCGACCCGGTGGACTCTGATGTCGCCGTTCTCCCCCTGGGCCATGGCGGTCGGCGCCGCCACCCACGACGCACCCGCCGCGGCGAGAGCGGTCAGGACGACGGTGGCGCCGGCGCGGGTACCGGCGGTGCGTGAGAATGTCCGGGTAGGCATACGCATTTCCTCCGAGTCAGACGATTTTCATACAAATCGATCTCGTCTGGACTCTGCCCAATGCGCACGACGCCCGACGGCATCGCGGCCCGGCGCGCCGTCAGATATCCCCCTGGCGGAGCAATATGACGATATGACTAATTCGACTCGCCGGGGAGCACCGCGGTCAGCTCCACGGGAATGCCGTTGAGGACCGCGTTGCCCGACAGCGGGTCGAGCAGGCTCCCGTCGAGAAGTTGGTTGACGTTGACGCCCGGCGTGGTGGCGGCGTGGCCGAGCCGGGTGCCGGGGCGGCCGTGGCCCCAGCCGTGCGGGAGGCTGACCACGCCGGGGCGTACCGCGTCGGTGACCTCGGCCGGTGCCACCACCTCTCCCCCGGCGCCCTTGACCCGTACCTCCGCGCCGTCCAGGACACCGAGCCGCCCCGCGTCCTCGGGGTGCAGATGCAGGGTGCAGCGGTTGGAGCCGCCGGTGAGGGCGGGCACGTTGTGCATCCAGCTGTTGTTGGAGCGCAGATGGCGGCGGCCGACGAGGACGAGCCCCGCAGGGCGTTCGGCGCGGGCGGCGCGCAGCCGGGGCAGATCGGCGGCGAGCGGTGCGGGCAGCAACTCCACTTTGCCGCTGCGGGTCTTGAGGGGTCCGGGCAGGCGCGGGCGCAGCGGGCCGAGGTCGATGCCGTGCGGGTGGGCGAGCAGCGCGGCCAGGGTCAGGCCGTCCGGCCTGGCGCCGAAGCCGTCGCCGTAGGGGCCGAGGCGCAGCATCAGGTCGAGCCGGCGCTCGGGGCCGGACTCACCGGTGAGCAGCCCGGCCAGTTCGCCCGGATCACGGCCGTACGCCGCCGAGTCGGGGTCCCGTACGGCCTTGGCCAGGGTCTGCTCGACGGCCAGGGCGTCCACGGCGCCGGGGTCGGCGCCGTGCATACCGGTGGCCGCGAGAGTGAGCCGGGCGAGGATCTCGCTCTCGGCCATCCGGCCTGGCTCCAGCGGGAGCGCGGGACGGTTGTAGCGGACCTGGTTGCGCACGGCGAAGGCGTTGAACACGAAGTCGTGGTGCGGGCTCTGCGAGGGCGGCGGCGGGGGCAGCACGACCTGGGCGTGGCGCGAGGTCTCGTTGAGGTACGGGTCGACGCTCACCATGAAGTCGAGGGAGCCGAGGGCCTTGTCCAGGCGGTCGCCGTCGGGCGCGGAGAGCACCGGGTTGGCGGCCACGACGATCAGTGCCCGGATCGGCTCGCCCTCCTCGGTGGCGGTGTCGATCTCCTCGGCGAGCGCGGCCAGCGGCAACTCGCCCTTGGCCTCGGGGAGTCGTCGTACCCGCGAGTGCCAGCGGCCCAGTTGGAAGCCGTGGCCGGGGCCCGCCGGGCGGGGGGCCCTGGCAGTGGCAGCCAGCGGGAAGAGGGCGCCGCCGGGGCGGTCCAGATTGCCGGTGAGGATGTTCAGGACGTCGACCAGCCAGCTGGCGAGGGTGCCGTGCGGGACGGTGCAGCTGCCGATGCGGGCGTAGACGGCGGCGGTCGGGGCGGCGGCGAGTTCCCGGGCGAGGGCGCGGATGACGTCCGCCTCGACGTCGCAGGCGGGGGCGACGGACTCGGGGGTGAAGTCGGCGAGCGCCGCGCGGAGTGCGGCGACGCCCTCGACATGCGGGGCGAGGGCGCCGAGGTCGACCAGGTCCTCCGCGAACAGCGTGCGGGCCATCGCGGCGAGCAGCAGGGCGTCGGCGCCTGGCCGTATCGCCACATGGCGGTCGGCGAGCCGGGCGGTGCGGGTGCGGCGCGGGTCGACCACGGTCAGCCGTCCGCCGCGCGCCCTGAGCGCCTTGAGGCGGCCCGGGAAGTCGGGGGCGGTGCACAGACTGCCGTTGGACTCCAGCGGGTTGGCTCCGATGAGCAGCAGATGGTCGGTGCGGTCCAGGTCGGGTACGGCGATGGCGTGGGCGTCGCCGAACAGCAGGCCGGCGGCGACATGCTTGGGCATCTGGTCGACCGTGGAGGCGGTGAACAGGCTCCGGGTGCGCAGGGCGCCGAGCAGCAGCGGCGGGTAGAGGGCTCCGGCCACGGTGTGCGCGTTGGGGTTGCCGAGGACCACACCGACGGCGTCGGGGCCGTACCGCTCCACCACGGGGCGCAGCCCGGCGGCGATCGCGTCGAACGCCTCCTCCCAACTCGCCTCGCGCAGCCGCCCGTTCTGCCGCACCAGCGGGGTGCGCAGCCGGTCGGGGTCGGCGTCGAGGGCTCCGAGGGCGGCGCCCTTGGGGCAGATGAAGCCCTTGCTGAAGACGTCCTCGGCATCGCCGCGGGCGCCGGTGATCCGGGCGCCCTCGATGGTGAGGGTCAGTCCGCAGGTGGCCTCGCACAGCGGGCAGACACGCAGGGCGGTGCGGGACACGGGTCCTCCCGGAGGGTCGGCGGCGCGGGAGCGCGGACACACCGGAGCCTACCGACCGGTTGGCATGTCGGGGAGCCCCTGTGGCCGACCGGTCAGTCCAGCAGGCGTCCCAGGTAGGCGCGCAGCAGTTCCCGGGTCTCGTGGATGATCGCCTCGTCGCCCTCCGGATCGAGCCGAAAGGCCAGTTGGACCAGGGTGTCCGCGCTCTCCACGGCGACCAGGAAGGCCCGCCGCAGCGCCTCGTCGGGGGTGCGGCCGATATAGCCGGCGAGCAGTTCGGAAAGCCGGTCGGCGATCCGGCTGTTGGGCTCCGCCTGGCGGGCGCCGACCGGGATCTGGTTGCCGAAGTCGACCAGGGAGAAGCCGGGCGCGGTGCGCTTCATCGCCAGGTACTCGTCCAGGACGGCGTCCATCGCGGCCCGCCAGTCCCCCGCCGCCGCCCGCTCCAGGCGCCCGATGACCTGCTCGATGTACAGCTCCAGATTGCGCTGCGCGAGGGCGTCGGCCATCTGCCGTTTGTTGCCGAAGAAGCGGTAGACCGAGCCGATGGGCACTCCGGCGCGCACCGCGACGGCTCGGGTGCTCAGACCGTCGTAGCCCACCTCGTCGAGGAGTTCGGCGCAGGCGTCGAGGATCCTGGTCAGCCGTTCGGCGCTGCGCCGCTGGACGGGGGCGCGGCGGAGCGAGGTCGCGTGGGGCACGGGCTTCATGATGCCTTTCCGCCGGGGTCCGGTGAACCTGGTCCCAGGGTACGAAAGACGCGTGCGCGCCCCCCTCAGCCGTCCGACAGGCGGTCGGCGCCCGCGGGCGTGGGCCCCGGCGGCCGGGTGTCCGACACCGTGATGTCGGCGGTGCTCTGGACCGGCTTGCCGTGTACGGCCCACACCGTGCCGTCGTCGGCGTACAGGCGGGCGGTGACATGGTGGGTGCCGTGCGGGACGAGCCGGCCGGGCAGCCGGTACCGGGGCGTGTACAGCCGGGCGACGCGGCGGCCGTCCACGAAGAGACAGGCGGGCCCGCGCCCGGTGACCGCGGTGGGGCGCGCGCCGGGCGTGGAGACCCGGAAGTGGCGGAAGGTCAGCCGCACGTCCCAGCCGTCGGCGGCGTCCGGGGTGACCTCGACGCCGACCTCGGGGGCGTTCCCGCCGCTGGCCTCGCGCAGATGGCGGCCGCTGTCGTCGGTGCCGTCGAGGACCTTGCCGACGGGCGAGGGCGAGTCCGCGCCGGCCGCCCCGGCGCTCGCGTCCCCGCCCGGACCGAGGCCCGTGCCCCCGCGCGCGGTGCCGCAGCCGGCCGCGCCGAGGGTCAGCAGAAGGCACACCGCGAGCGCGGCCGGGCGTCCTCGGGTCTCCTTCGTCCACGACATGCCCGGGAGCGTAGAACACGGGGGCGGGCGCGGGAATCCGTCTGAAGTCGGGTTCCCGATCTACCCCCG
Source organism: Streptomyces griseofuscus (assembly GCF_014673495.1). Classification (GTDB taxonomy): domain Bacteria; phylum Actinomycetota; class Actinomycetes; order Streptomycetales; family Streptomycetaceae; genus Streptomyces; species Streptomyces murinus. The sequence continues at coordinate 6,627,778 of NZ_CP051006.1, read as the reverse complement.
AGGGAGGAGGCCCCGCCCTCTTGCGCCCGGCCCCGCTGATTCCTACGGTGTCCCATAGGAATAAACGGATGCAGTCAACAAGCGCAGAGGAGCGTGGGGGCGACCATGAGCGGGGACGCGCGCAAGAGGGCCGAGGGACTGTCGTATCTGACCGGGTTCGGCAATGAGCATGCCTCGGAGGCGGTGCCGGGCGCCCTGCCCGAGGGCCGCAACGCGCCGCAGCGCGCGCCGCTCGGCCTCTACGCGGAGCAGCTCAGCGGCGCGGCCTTCACCGAGCCGCGGGCGCACAACCGCCGCTCGTGGCTGTACCGGATCCGTCCGTCGGCCGCGCATCCGCGGTTCACCCGGACTGCCAACGGCTCGATCCGTACGGCGCCCTTCACCGAGACCGTGCCGGACCCCAACCGGCTGCGCTGGAACCCGCTGCCCGAGCCGGCCGCGGGCACCGACTTCCTCGCGGGCCTGTGGACGCTCGGCGGCAACGGCGACGCGACCCAGCGGGCGGGCATGGCCGTGCATCTGTACCACGCCAACGCCTCGATGGAGCGCGTCTTCTCGGACGCGGACGGCGAGCTGCTGATCGTCCCGGAGCGCGGCGGGCTGCTGCTGCACACCGAGTTCGGGCGGCTGTGTGTGGAGCCCGCGCACGTGGCGCTGATCCCGCGCGGGGTGCGGTTCCGGGTGGAGCTGCTGGACGAGTCGGCCCGCGGCTATGTGTGCGAGAACTACGGGGCGCCGTTCCGGCTGCCCGACCTCGGCCCGATCGGCGCCAACGGCCTCGCCAACGCACGGGACTTCCGCGCGCCGGTCGCCGCCCACGAGGACACCGAGGGGCCGGTGGAGGTGGTCAACAAGTTCTGCGGCAACCTCTGGACCGCCACGTACGACCACTCACCGCTCGACGTGGTCGCCTGGCACGGCAACCATGTGCCGTACGTCTACGACCTGCGCCGCTTCAATGTGATCGGCTCGATCTCCTACGACCACCCCGACCCCTCCATCTTCACCGTCCTGACCTCGCCCTCGGACACCCCGGGCCTGGCCGGCGTCGACTTCGTGGTCTTCGCGCCGCGCTGGCTGGTGGGCGAGGACACCTTCCGGCCGCCGTACTTCCACCGGAACGTGATGACCGAGTACATGGGCCTGATCGAGGGCGCCTACGACGCGAAGGCGGAGGGCTTCGTGCCGGGCGGCGGCTCGCTGCACAACATGATGTCGGCGCACGGCCCGGACCGGGAGACGTTCGACAGGGCGAGCGCGGCCGAGCTGAAGCCGCAGAAGATCGACGACGGCCTCGCCTTCATGTTCGAGACCCGCTGGCCGCTGACGCTCACCCCGGACGCGGCCGGCGCCGACCACCTCCAGCGGGCGTACGACGACGTGTGGCGGGGCCTGACGCGTAACTTCCGTATCTGACACCTCTGTTGCGCCCGTTGTTCCCGACCGGTACGGATATCAGCGTGACCTCATTCGCCCCTGACTCGATCGTCCTGAACCGCAAGCTGCCGCTCTGGTACCAGGTGTCGCAGTCGCTGCGCGCCTCGATACTGGGCCGCTCGCCCGCGGACCCGCTGCGCCTGCCCACCGAGGAGCGCCTGGCGGAGCACTACGGGGTGAGCGTGCTGACCATGCGGCAGGCGCTGAAGGAGCTGGAGGACGAGGGGCTGATCAGCCGGCACCGGCGGCGCGGCACGTTCATCGAGCCCGATGCGCGGCGCGGCGCCCCGGTGCGGCTGCTGGGCTCGGTGGACGCGATCGTGGCCCAGCAGTCCGGGATGCGCACGGAGTTGCTGGCGCACGGGCCCGCGCCGGTGCCGGGCGGGCTCACGGACTGCTTCCCCGGGCTCACCGAGGTGGCCACGTACCACAGGCTGCGCTTCGACGAGAAGACCGACGAGCCGACCAACCACGCCATCAACCACGTACGCCCCGAACTGGCCGAGCGGATCGACGTGGACGATCTGGTCCGCTGGCCGATGACGAAGGTGCTGCGGGACGTCGTCAAGGCGGACATCAGCCGGATCACGGACACGGTGGAGGCCCGGCTCGCCGACCCGGAGACCGCCCGTCTCCTCCAGGTCCCGCTGCTCAGCCCGATCCTGCACTACACCGGCATCACCTATGACACCGAGGGCCGGGTGCTGGACGTGGCGGTGATCCACTACCGGGGCGACCGCTTCTCCTTCACGGTGACCTTGGACGCCACCTGACCCGCCGCGCGCCCTCGGCCCGTACGATGCCCAGCGTGCCGTACGACGACGACGCTCCGCTGCTGGCGGACCTCATGCCGTGGTCCGTCGCACCGCCGCGGCCGGGCCGCGCCTGGCCGACGGCCCCCGATCCGGCCTGTCTGCGGGCCCGCTGGGACGCGCTGCTGAAGGCGGAACTCCCGGACCGCGAGGCCCTGTTCGAGCCGAGCAGGGCCCGCACCCTGCACTCGGCCGTGGGCCAGCTGCCGGGCCGGACGGGCGGTACCGAGCGGCTGGCGCGCGCCGAGGGGCCGTGCGCGGAGCCGGTACGGGTGCTGGCGGCGCCCTTCGACGAGCAGTGGCTGATCCCGGACCACCGGCTGCTCGACGCGGCCCGCCCGGAGCTGTGGCGGGTGGCGGACGAGCGGCAGGTCTTCCTGGTGGAGACCCCGGACGAGCGCCACCCGCTGCTGGCCACCGGGCTGCTGCCGACCCTGCGCAGCGGACGGATCCGGCCCCTGTACCGCCGCCCGGCCGCCGCGGACCCCAATCTGGCGCCCGGCCTCCTGGACCATCTCGCGGCCCGTCTGGGCGTCCAGGTCACCCCTCTCGACCTGGCGGCCTGGTTCCTGGCCGCGGCCCGCCCCGACCGCACGGTCCCGCTGACCGACGACGCGGAACTCTGGTCGGCCGGCCTGGAGTCGGGCCGCCGGCTGCTCTGGCTGCTGCGCCGCGACGGCGACCGCCCCAAACTCCCCGGCGGCCGCCGCCCCTACGTCCGCGCCCCGCTGCCGCCCCGCCCGGCCACCCTCCATTACGACCCCGAGGAGGAGGCCCTGCATCTGGACGAGGGCCGCGTCTCCCCCGTCCCCGCCGGAGCCTGGGAGTACGAGCTGAACGGGGTCCGGGTCCTGGAGTCCTGGTTCACCGCCCGCACGGCACCCGGCACCCCCGGCACCCTGGAGGCGATCCGGCCCACCGCCTGGCTCCAGACCTGGACCTCGGAACTGCTGGAGCTGATCACCGTGCTGGCACTCCTGGCCGAAGCACGCCCGCAGAAGGCCGACTTGGCGATCCCCTCGACGATCACCGCGACGGACCTGCGCCACGCGTCCGTCCTCCCACCCCCGCACTCCTGCCACCTGCCCGCCTCGGTCCTGGACTACCCCGAGGAGGGCCCGGAAGGCCAGTTCGCGCTGCTGTGACGGACGGGGTCATGCGTACGCGTCGAGGATCCGGTCGCCGGTTCGCTCGCCTGGAGCCTCGCCCTGATCGCGGTGTTCCTGCCGCTCGCGGTGCGCCGGTACCGCCGCGGTGAGTGACATACGCCGTACTGACAGACCCGCCCGAGGGGGAGATCATCCACCCCATGGAGCACCTCGCGGATCATCCCTCAGCAGCCCAGCCGCTCCCCCTGGAGGGCATCACCGTCGTCGCCGTCGAACAGGCCGTGGCGGCGCCCTTCGCGACCCGGCAGCTCGCCGATCTGGGGGCCCGGGTCATCAAGGTGGAGCGGGTGGACGGGGGCGACTTCGCGCGGGGCTACGACACCGCGGCGGGCGGGCTCGCCTCGCACTTCGTGTGGTGCAACCGCGGCAAGGAGTCCCTCGCCCTCGATCTGAAGGATCCGCGCGGCCGGGAGGTCGTACGGCGGCTGGTCGCGGACGCGGACGTGTTCGTGCAGAATCTGGCGCACGGGGCCGCGGCCCGGCTCGGCCTGGACGCGGCCACCCTGTGCGCGGACCATCCGCGGCTGATCGCCGTGGACATCTCGGGGTACGGCCCCCACGGCCCGTACGCGGACAAGCGGGCCTACGACATGCTGGTGCAGTGCGAGACGGGTCTGGTGTCGGTCACCGGGACGCCGGAGCGGCCGGTGAAGGCGGGGATCCCGGCGGCGGACATCGCGGCGGCCATGTACGCCTTCTCGGGGGTGCTCGCGGCGCTGGTGCGCCGGGGCGCCACCGGGCGCGGCGGTCCGGTGGAGGTGTCCCTGCTGGACTCGCTCGCGGAGTGGATGGGGCATCCGCTGCACCACACGATGCACGACGGCGAGCCCCCGGCGCGCACCGGTCTCGCGCATCCCGTCATCGCGCCCTACGACGCCTATCCGACGGCGGACGGCGGCCAGGTGCTGCTGTCGGTGCAGAACGACCGGGAGTGGCGGCGGCTTGCCGAACAGGTTCTGGAGCGGCCGGAGTTGGGGACGGACCCGGTGTTCGCGACGAACGCGGCGCGGGTCGCGCACCGGGCGGAGACGGACGCGGCGGTGGCACGGGCGCTCGGCGCGCTGGACACCGGCGAGGCACTGGCGCGGCTGGAGCGGGCGGGGCTCGCCTGTGCCCGGCTGCGGGATCCGCGTGAGCTGGCGGAGCATCCGCAGCTGGCGGCCCGGGACCGATGGCGTCAGGTGGGTTCGCCGGTGGGGCCGTTGCGGGCGCTGCTGCCGCCGCTCACGCTGCCGGGCGGGGGCGAGGCGCGGATGGGCGACGTGCCCGCGCTCGGACAGCACACCGGGGCGCTGCTGCGTGCCGTGGGAATGACGGACGACGAGATCGCAGCGCTGCGCCGGGACGGTGTGGCGGCCTGAGCGCGGGCCCTGGACAGGGTCCAGGACCGTCGGTTCGCCCAGTGAGCGCCAAAGGGCGCTCAAGGGGATCAGTGGCCGGATCGGGGCCGGATCAGCGGCCGGTCGAGGACCGGACTAGTGGCCGCCGAACAGCGAACGACGCAGTCGGCGCAGGGGCGCGAAGAGGGAGACCCTGCGGACCCGCGCACCCCGGTCGCTGTGCGTGCGCCGGGTGTCCCGCGCCGTCAGCTCCCGCATCAGCGAGGTCGCCTCGACGGTCTTCTGCTGCGGGATGGCAGGACCGCCCAGCACCGCCAGATGCCGGTCGAGGCGCGAGCTGGTCGCGCTGCTCCCGCAGGTGATCGCAGGGACCCTGGCCCTGCTGCGCACTGTTATCTGTTCCATGTCACTCCCCACCCGTACGAGTCCACCCGGCCCCGGGCAGAGTAACCCTATCTCCCCACCGGGGCACTCGTGTATCGCGCCTTCAGGATTCACCTTCCCCGTAAGGCGGTTGACCATCCCAAGCCGACTACTCTCCGAATCCGACCGGTTTCAGGGCGAGTTGGACAATGGGCTGGCCGACGGCGCGCGCCGGTTCGCCGGTCCGGGGCGGCCGTCACGGCGCGTGACGCCCGTCCGGCGCCGGCCCCCTGGCGATCAAGGGCGCGCCGCCTCCCTGGAGCCCCAGGGTGACGACGGGTCCCGGCGGCGGCCCGGCGGCGGTCGCCCCGTCGCCGCGACCGCGACCGCCCGCGCCGGTCGCGGCGCGGGCGGAGGAAGCTGTGCGGAGGCGGCCGGGAACGTGGTCCATCTCACGCGCTCGGCCCTCCGGTCGGCGGAGGCCCCATCGGCCAGAGTCCCCGCCGCCGTGTTGGGCGGCCCCGCCGGGTGCACACGGCGGGCTCACCCGGGAGATACCAGGTGTTACGTCGACGCCTCGGGCCGCTGGGTCGGTTCACCCTGACGGGCGGGCCCGATGGTACGTCGTGGAATGCTCACCCGTTCGGGTCAGCCGGCCGCGTTGGTGAGGGCCGGCAGGTAGCCACCGGACTGACCGTCGGCGGTGGGGTGGTACGACTCGGTGAGGTCCAGCACGTTGAGGCTGTGCAGCCAGGAGTTGCTGGAGCAGATCTCGTGGCTGGAGAAGGCGCTGCGGACGTCACCGAAGACGAAGCCGTGGGCGGAGACACGGGACTGGATGGTGCTGTCCAGGGCGTCGGCGGCATCGTTTATGGCCGACCGCTTCGTGTCGGACAGACCGAGGCAGACCTGGCCGAGCAGGTAGAAGCGCGGGTAACCGACCACGACCACACGGGCGTTGGGCGCCTTGGAGTGAATCGCGCTGTAGACGGTGTCGAGCTTCCCGGGCAGCGTGTTGGCGATGTAGGACTTCGCGCTGGCGATGGCGGACAGACAGGTGCTGTCCGAGTTCAGCACGCACGTCTGCATGGTGCTCGCGAACCCGGCGTCGTTGCCACCGATGCTGATGGACACCAGCGAGGTGGAGGAGTTGAGCGAGCCGAGCTGGTTGGCCATCACATCGTCCGTCGTGGCGCCCGAGCAGGCGTTGAAGGCGAAGGAGGCCGGCTTGTGCGCGGCGTTCCACAGGTAGTCCGCGGAGTTGGTGCTGCGGTCGCAGTCGCCGCTGGAGCTGATGTAGCTGCCGGCGCCGACGCCGGAGGCGTAGGAGTCGCCGAGCGCCACATAGCCACCGCTGTTGGATGCCGCCTGCGCCGACGCCGCCTGCGTGAAGCCGAGGCCGAGAGCAAGGAGGAGTGGAGCAACGAATCCGACAAGGCGGGAACGTCTCATGGTGTGTCTCCCAGGTGGGCAGGAAGTCTGCGGCAACTTAAGTAGCAACTACGCGCGTTGAGCGGAAGTGTTCATGTCAAGAATTTTTGACTCTCAATAAGACCGTCTTCAAAGATTTACTGCTTATGTATTGCGCGTACATGTCAACTGTGTTGACCACGCCTCAGACACCTGCTCCAGTGGATTTTTCGGGGGACGGCCGCCCTTGACGCCCCCCTCGGGCCTGCGCGACATTAAAGCCCGGCATCCGGCGCTTCGAGGGGCAAAGTCGCCAATGCGCACCTTACGGATCAACAGGGAACTGTCGCCGCTGCTCGCGGGCGCCGCGGCCGCCGTCTCGACGGTCGGCGCGCTGCTCGCCCTCACCGGTTCGAACTCCGCGCTGCGCGGCCCGTGCACACTGCTCTTCCTGTTGCTCGCGCCGGCCGCCGCGCTCGCCGCCGCCCTGCGCGGTCTCGACCCCTTCGCCCGCGCCCTGTGCGCACTCGCGGGTGCGGTAGTCGTCGACATGCTGGTGGCCCAGGTGATGCTCGCGGTGCACCACTGGTCCGTCCGGGGCGGGGTGGCCGCCGTCGCCGTGCTGAGCCTGGCCCTGCTGCTCCTCGTGCAGCTCCGGGATCGAATTACCGGTAAAAGCGCACAAGACTGAGCAAGGTGAGCCACTGTTACGCAACGGGCCAATCATGGGAAAGGTGAGGCACCTTCCAGGTCTTGCCTTTCGGGCTCAACCGTCAATACCGTCATACAGCTCAACCGCGGCGGTTCGCCGGTGCACGGTCCCCGGGGAGGGCCGGGCGCCCTGGTGGGTCCGTCGCGGAGCGCGGTAGGGGGGTGCCGTGCTCGGTGGCCGCGAGCGGTGACCGGGCCGGGCCGCGCGACCGGCCGCCATGCCCGTCCGGTGGCCCGGACAGCTTTGCCAGCTCGTCCAGGGGTACGGAGTTCCGCTCGCCGCGCCCCCGGAGGAGAACCCCCCTTTCGAACCGGACCCTGAGCCGGGCCGCCCGGGGGTGGGCGGCCCACCGGACGAGAGGGAACCAACCATGAGTTCAGCGCTGCGCCCGCCGAGTCCGGGCCGCGAACCGCTGCTCGTCACGCACTACCGGCCCATCTCCTCACATCTGGCGATCACTCCACCGGTGAGCGTCGTGATCCCCGCCATGAACGAGGCGAAGAACCTGCCCTACGTCTTCAAGAGCCTCCCCGACTGGATCCACGAGGTCGTCCTCGTGGACGGCAACTCCACCGACGACACCGTCGAGGTGGCCCGGTCCCTGTGGCCGCGTCTGAAGGTCGTCCCGCAGCGCGGCCGGGGCAAGGGGGACGCCCTGATCACCGGGTTCGAGGCGTGCACCGGCGACATCATCGTGATGGTCGACGCGGACGGCTCGGCGGACGGCGGGGAGATCGTCAGCTATGTCTCCGCGCTGGTCTCCGGCGCCGACTTCGCCAAGGGCTCCCGCTTCGCCAACGGCGGCGGCACTGACGACATGACCTTCGTGCGCAAGCTCGGCAACTGGGCGCTGTGCACCGTCGTCAACCGCAAGTTCGGCGCCCGCTACACCGATCTGTGCTACGGCTACAACGCGTTCTGGCGGCACTGCCTCGACAAGATCGACCTCGACTGCACCGGCTTCGAGGTCGAGACGCTGATGAACATCAGAGTGGTCAAGGCGGGCCTGAGAGTGCAGGAGATCCCGAGCCACGAGTATCTGCGCATCCACGGCACCAGCAATCTGCGGGCGGTGCGCGACGGGCTGCGGGTGCTGCGGGTGATCCTGCGCGAGCGCTCCAACCGGCGTGCCCTGCGCCGCCGGGTGCGGCACTCCCCGCTGCTCAAGGCACGGCGGGGAGAGGTGTCTTGAGCGATCCCGGCATCTCCGTCGTGATCTGCGCCTACACCGAGGACCGCTGGGTGGACATCCTCGCGGCGGTCTCCTCGGTGCGCGCGCAGTCGTGCCCGGCCCTGGAGACCCTTCTGGTCGTGGACCACAACCCGGCCCTCGGCGAACGGCTGGAGCGCGCGTACCGGACGGCCGAGGACGTGCGCGTGCTGCCCAACTCCGGTCCGCGCGGCCTGTCCTCGGGCCGCAACACCGGCATCGCCGCCGCCCGCGGCGAGGTGATCGCCTTCCTGGACGACGACGCCGTGGCCGAACGGGACTGGCTGCGCCGCTTCGCCGAGGCGTACGCCGACCCCCGGGTGCTGGCGGTCGGCGGGCGCACCGAGCCGGTGTGGGCGTCCGGGAGGCGGCCCGCCTGGTTCCCGGAGGAGTTCGACTGGGTGGTGGGCTGCACCTACCGTGGCCTGCCGCCGGGCCGGGTGCGGGTGCGCAATGTGCTGGGCGGCAACGCCTCGTTCCGGCGTACGGCCTTCGAGGCGGCGGGCGGCTTCGCCACCGGCATCGGGCGCGACGGCGGCCGGCGCCCGCTCGGCTGCGAGGAGACGGAGCTGTGCATCCGCCTCACCCGCGCCCGCCCCGACGGGGTGCTGCTCATCGACGACCGTGCGGTGATCCACCACCGGGTGCCACGGGTGCGGGAGGACTTCGCCTACTTCCGCACCCGCGCCTACGCCGAGGGCCTGTCCAAGGCCCTGGTGGCCCGCAGCGTCGGCGCGGCCAAGGGGCTGGAGTCAGAACGCCGCTACGCCACCCGGGTGTTGCCCGCCGGTGTCGCGCGGGGACTGCGTGACGCCCTGCTCGGCCGGCCGGGCGGGGCGGGCCGTGCGGGCGCCATCGTCGCCGGGGTGCTCGCGGCCGCGGGAGGGTTCGCGGTGGGGAGCCTGCGGGCGCGGCGTGGGTCGTACGCCACCGCCGGGACCGGCGACCGGACCGGGGGCCCGCATGAGTGACCAGCCGGTGCCCGTCCTCATGTACCACTCGGTCGCAGCGGCGCCCAGCGCCGCCACCCGGACCCTGTCCGTCACACCGGACGCCTTCGCCGAACAGATGTCCCTCATCAGGGAGTCGGGCAGCACACCCGTCACCACCGCCGAGCTGGCGGCGCACTGGCGCGGCGGCCGGCCGCTGCCCGCGCGCCCGGTGCTGATCACCTTCGACGACGGCTACGAGGGCGTGCACCGGCACGCCCTGCCCCTGCTCGCCCGGCACGGCTTCCCGGCCACCCTGTTCGTCTCCACCGGCTGGCTGCGGGGCGCGTACGACACCGGGGGCGGCCTCGACACCATGCTCGACTGGCACCAGGTGCGCCGGCTCGCCGCCTTTGGTGTGGAGATCGGCGGGCACAGCCACACCCATCCCCAGCTGGACCAGCTGGACGAGGCGGCGCTGGCCGAGGAGCTGGGCCGGTGCACGGAGATCCTCACCGGTGAACTCGGGGCGCGCCCACGGTCGTTCGCGTATCCCTACGGCTACTCCAGTCGCCGGGTGCGCCGGGCGGTGCGCGCGGCCGGGTACGCGCAGGCGCTCGCCGTCGGCAACGGGCTCGCCCGCCGCGCCCAGGGGCCGTACGCGCTGCGCCGGGTCACGGTGCGCCGCCGTACGGACGCCGAGGAGTTCACGCGGCTGCTGCGGGGCCAGGACATCGGCCGTACTTTCGCCCGGGACCGGGCCCTCACCCGGGGGTACGCGCTCGTGCGCGGGGCACGGCGGGTCGGCCCTGCACTCTGGAGGGCCGGTCGGGCCCGTGACTGACACGACCACCGCGCCCGGCCCGGAGGCGGCGAAGGCGCCCGGCACCGCCCGCGCCCCGGGCGGGGGTCCGCTGCTGCGCAACGCGTACGCGCTGATGCTGAACACCGGGATCTCCGCCGTGCTGGGCCTCGGTTTCTGGCTGGCCGCGGCGCACTACTACTCCGATGCCGCGGTCGGCCGGGGCTCGGCCGCCATCGCCGCGATGAAGCTGCTCGCCGGGCTCACCGCGGTAACCTTGACTGGCGCGCTCGCCCGGTTCATCCCGGTGTCGGGGAAGCGCACCGGACGCTTCATCTTCCGTACGTACGCGGGCAGTTCACTGGTCGTCGCGCTGGCCGCCGGAGTGTTCCTGGGCACGCTGGACGCCTGGGGGCCCTCGTACCGCTTTCTGCACGGCCTGCTTCCCGGCCTCGGCTTCGTGGCGGCCGTGGTCGCCTGGAACCTGCTCACCCTCCAGGACGGGGTGCTGACCGGGCTGCGCAGCGCGCCCTGGGTGCCGGTGGGCAACACGGTGTTCTCGGCGGTGAAGCTGGTGCTGCTCGCCGCGTTCGCCGTCGCCGTGCCGGCCACCGGGGTCTTCGTGTCCTGGGTGGCCGCGATCGCCACCTCCGTGGTGCCGCTGGGCTGGCTGGTGTTCCGGCGCCTGGTGCCCCGCCATGTCGCGGCGACCGCCGGGCGGGCCGGGCCGCCGCCCGCGCGGGAGGTCGGGCGGTTCCTTGCCGGGGACTACACCGGCTCCCTGTTCTCGCTCGCCGTGGTCTATCTGGTGCCGGTGATCATCGCGGCGCAGGTCAGCTCAGCGGAGAACGCGTACTTCTACATCACCACCACCATCAGCGGGACCTGCAATCTGCTCGCCGTCAACATGGGCGCGTCCCTCACCGTCGAGGGCTCGCACGACCCGGAGCGGCTGGCCGCCAACGCCCGCGCGGCGCTGTGGCGCATGGCCCGGATCATGCTGCCGATCAGCGCCGCGCTGTTCCTCGGCGCGCCCTGGATCCTCGGCGTCTTCGGCGCGGGCTACGCGGACGCGGCGACCGGGCTGCTGCGCCTGTTCGCCGTGGGCACCCTGCTCCGGGTCGTCATGGAGACCTACTTCGCCGTGCTGCGCGCCCAGAGCCGCACCGCCGGACTCGCCTGGCTCCAGGGCCTGTTGTGCGTCCTGGTCCTCGGGCTCACCCTGCTGCTCCTGCCCCGGACGGGGCTCGCGGGGGCGGGGGTCGCCGAGATCTCCAGCCTGGCCGTGATCGTCTCGATCGCCGCGCCGCGACTGTGGCGGACGGTGCGGGCGGGGCAGGTGTCCGGGTCCGGGCGGGGTGCGGGCGGCGTGCCGGACACGGTGGCGCCGGACGGGGATCTGGCGGATCTGGGGCTGCGGGAGGAGGAGCCGGTACGGCGCCGGGTGCCGGCGTGGGCCCGCGAGCGGGTCGCCGAGAAGGCCGTACCCCCCGCGGGGCCGGAGCCCGCGCCGGACCCCGCTCCCCCCGCCCGCCGTCTGCGCTCCACCCTCCTCCTCACCTTTCTCCTGATCACCGCCCTCCTTCTCTACTGGCTCCCCGCCCTGCGGCTCGGGGAGGGTGATCTGGACCGGATGGGCGGCCTGGGTCTGGTCTCGGTGCTGCCGTGGCCCACGCTTCTCGGCGCGGCGCTGCTGGTCGTGGTGTTCGCCGGGCTGCTGTGGCAACGCCGGGAACACCGGGCCCTGTTGATGGTGACACTGCTCGTCACGGTCGTGTCGCTGCACGCGCTGCCGGCCGTGATCGAGACCGAGCCGCGGTTCGCGACGGCCTGGCAGCACCTGGGCTTCCTGGACTACATCGACCGCACCGGGTCGGCCGTCCCGGACCTGGACGCCCGCTGGAGCTGGCCCGGTTTCTTCGCGGTGGCCGCGTTCGTCGGCCGGGCCTGCGGGGTCACCGACTTCACGGAGGTCATCCGCTGGTGGCCGACGGCGATCCAACTCGCCTATCTGGCACCGATGTTGCTGCTGGTCCGGTCGGTGCGCGCGGACTGGCGGGCGAAGTGGACCGGCGTCTGGCTGTTCGTGCTGTGCGGCTGGGTCGGCCAGGACTACTTCTCCCCGCAGGGCTTCACCTTCCTGCTGTATCTGCTCTTCACGGCGGTCCTGCTGGTCTGGTTCCGCCCGCCCCGGGCCCTGACGGCACGGCTGCGCCCCGGCGAGGCGGAACCCCCGCCGCTCGACCGGCGCGGGCGGACCGTCCTCCTGCTGCTGTCGCTGGGCCTGTACGCCGCGACCGTGCCCGCGCACCAGCTGACCCCGTTCGTGATGCTGGGCGTCCTCGCGGCCCTCGTCCTGCTGCGCCGCTGCGAGCTGCGCGGGCTGCCCCTGCTGTGCGCGGTGCTCGTCGCCGTCTGGCTCGGCTTCATGGCGGAGCCGTACTGGTCCGGGCACTTCGACGACCTCTTCGGCGGCATCGGCGGGATCGGCGGCAATGTCTCCACCTCCGTCTCCGGCCGTATCCAGGGCGGCGATCCGACCCACAAGCTGGTCCTGTACACCCGGGTGCTGCTGGCCGGTGCCGTCCTGGCCCTGGCCTGCGGGGGCTGGTGGCGCCGGCGCCTGCACCGGTACCGCGAACGGTCCCTGCCGGTCCTCACCTTCGTGCCGTTCCTGGGCTTCGGCATGCAGTCGTACGGCGGTGAAATGGCGCTGCGCGTCTTCATGTTCGCGGTGCCGGGCGCGGCCCTGCTCGGCGCCCTCGCCCTCTTCCCCCGCCCCACGGGATCACGGCGGCCGGTCCTCGCCCCCGCGGTCGCGCTGCTCGCCGGGCTGCTGCTGATGGGGGGCTTCCTGGTGGCCCGGTGGGGCAACGAGCCCTTCGAACGCACCCGGCCCGGCGAGGTCGCGGCGATGAACTGGGTGTACGCCCATGACCGGCCGACCGTCCGGCTGTTGTGGCTGAGCAATGACACGGTCAACGATGTGACGCCGTCGCTGCCGTGGGGCGCCAAGGACATGGAGCGGGTCGACTACGTCCCGATGCTCGCCCCGACCGACCCCGCCCGGGTGTCCGGGCTGGTCGAGGCGCTCAAGGGCGCGGGGCCGCAGTCGTATCTCCTGGTGAACGAGAGCCAGGTGACGTATCTGCGGCTGGACGCGGGCTATCCGACGGCCTGGGGGCCCCGGCTCACCCGGAGCCTGGACGCCCGGCCGGAGCTGACGAAGGTCCTGGTCAACGACGACGTCACGGTGTACGCCCTGCGCGCGCGGCCCCCGGGCCCGGTCCCCGAGCCGCGCCCCGGGCCGATCGGACCCCGGGTGACCTGGACGCCCTGGTCGGTGGTCGGGGCGCTGTCCGCCGTCGTCCTGATGCTGCTGCTGGCGGCGCGCGAGGTGGTGCGGGTGGCGGTGCGGCCCGGGGTGCGCCAACTGCGGTTGCTCCAGGGGAGTTTCTGGTTCTCCCTGCCGCTGCTTGCGGTGGTGCTGGCGGTGCTGGTGCAGCGGTTCCTGACCCTGAAGTGAGGGTCAGCGGTCGAGCCACTTCACCTCGTACGGCCGCAGCGTGAGCCGGTCGCCGTCCACCCGCGTACTGATCGCGTGGTCGCGGGTGTTGACGACGAGGACGGCGCGGTCGCTCGCGAGGACCCGCAGGTCGGACGCGGTGGCCGGGTCGACGGGGACCGTGCGGTGACGGGTGCCCGGCGGGAAGGCGGCGGCGAACCGGGACAGCAGGTCGTACATGGGCAGCGGCCGCCCTCCGTCGGCGCGGTCGGTCGGGGTCCACAGGCAGCCGGGGCAGGCGGTGCCGGTGCGCTTCTCGGGGTTCCAGTAGAAGCCGGCACCGGCGCCGCCCCCGGCCAGGGCGATCATGCCGGTGGCCTGGACGGCGACCCGGTGCGGCTCGGACCAGCCGGCGTCGCCGTCGCCGGGCTCCACGTAGTACTCGGCCCACCACAGGGGAAGGTCATGGGTCTGCCGCCGTACCCAGGCACTGACGGCGGTCAGTTTCTGCGTGGCGGTGAACTCGTCGGGCCGCGGGCTGCCGCCGTTGGGATAGCTGGCGCCGTCGACGACGGTGAAGTCGGCACCCGCCTTGTGCGCGTTCCAGTAGGAGAAGGCGTCGAGCACCCGCTGGTCCATCGCACCCCAGTCGCCCCGCACCTGGCGGGAGGCGTCGGGGTCGGTCGGGGCGACGCTGTCCATCGGCAGATAGGGTCCGCCGACCATGACGTCCTCGCCGGTCTCCTTCAGGGCGCGGTACACGCGGTTGTACAGATCGGTGTACCCCTCGTAGTCCCAGCGGCCCGCGGCCTCGTCCCAGAAGCCCTTGAACTCGTTCCAGACGAGGAAGTGCTTCACGTCCGGATAGCGCCGGGCCACGGTCGCGGCGAGGTCGGCGAAGTCCTGGTAGTGGGCGGGGGCGGGCGCGGTCTCCAGGGCCGACCGGCTCCAGTCGGTGTGGCTCGCCCCGGACTTGCCGCCCTTCATCCAGTCAGGGGCGCAGCACAGGGTGATCACCGGGGTGCCGCCGGAGGCGCGAACGAAGGCGATCCGGCGGTCCAGGGCGGCGAAGTCGTAGTGCCCCGGGGACGGTTCGGGGTTGTCCGCGCCCCAGCCCATGATCGCCTGGTCCTGCGCCGTCCCGCCGTCCGCCTTGAGGAGCCCCCGCACCCGGGCGGTGGCCGCGGGCGCGCCCTCGTCGGCGCTGAACTGGGTGTGGGTGAAGCCCCAGCCGACGTACGGCTTCACGGTGCCGCGCGGCGCGGCCGAGGTGCCGGGCGGTCCGCCGACCAGGCTCACCAGCAGGGCGAGCGCCGCCGCTATCCCCCCGAACAGGGCGCCGAGCCGCCATCGCCGGCCAACCGATACCCACCCATGACGTGCCATCAAGGGCAACAGTATCGGCGCGGTCCGGGGCTTGGGCAGACCTCGGACAACCCCGGGACACCCGGGACAAGCGGTGGAAATGCCGTGCACGGAGGGCATCGGTGGCGGATCATGGCGGCATGCCTGCGAACCCGCACGACGCTCTGCCGATCCGGCTCCACGTCGACGATTCCGACTCGCCGTCCGACGTCGTCGACGCGCTGTTCCTCGGCCGTTTCGCGACGGGCGAGCAGCCGTACTCGCACGCGGTGAACATCGACCGCGTGCGCTCCGGCGCGACCCTGCTGCCCGAGGGCGCCCGGGTGCTCCGGGTCGCCCGGGACGACGACCGCAGCGCCACCCTCGCCGAGGGCGAGGGCTGGACCCTGCTGGTCTCCCGCTGGAGCCGGGGCGCGGATGTCACCGTGACCGCGACCAGCGCCGAGCTGGCCCAGGAGATCCTCGACCGGGCGACGGACGGCGCGGCCGACGAGCCCGAACCCCAGCCGGAGAACGTGACGATGGGGTTCTGGTACGTGTCCCCGCGCCGCGGCCCGCACCGCACCACCCGGCAGATCTCGGCCGGCACCTGGTCGGAGGTGCGCGCCAACTACACCGCGCCGGTCGCCGAGGCGATGGACCGGCTGATGAAGACCACGCCGGAGGACATCGCGGGCCGCCTCCTGCTGCTGCACGGCCCGCCGGGCACCGGCAAGACCTCGGCGCTGCGCACCCTGGCCCGTTCCTGGCGGGACTGGTGCCAGGTGGACTGCGTCCTCGATCCCGAGCGGCTCTTCTCCGACGTCGGCTATCTGATGGACATCGCGATCGGCGAGGAGGACGGCGCGGGCAAGGGCCGCTGGCGGCTGCTGCTCCTGGAGGACTGCGACGAACTGATCCGCGGCGAGGCCCGGCACACCGCGGGCCAGGCGCTGTCCCGGCTGCTGAACCTCACCGACGGGCTGCTCGGCCAGGGCCGCAATGTCCTGGTGGGCGTCACCACGAACGAGGACCTGGAGCGCCTGCACCCCGCCGTGGTCCGCCCCGGCCGCTGTCTGGCCCGTATCGAGGTGGGCCCGCTGACCCACGAGGAGTCGGTGCACTGGCTCGGCACGGAGGAGGGCGTCGGCCGCGAGGGCGCCACCCTGGCCGAGCTGTACGCGCTGCGCCGGGGCACCACGCCGACCTCGGTACCGGGGGCGCGCAACGGCGCGGACGCGGGGCTGTACCTGTAGTGCTTTCATGAAGACATGACCTTGTCGGTCGGCACCTCCGGGTGGCAGTACAAGGACTGGCGGGACCGCGTCTATCCGGCCGGGGTCCCGGCGCGGCTGTGGCTGGAGGAGTACACCAGGCTGTTCGCCACGGTGGAGATCAACAACGCGTTCTACCGGCTGCCGTCGTACGACAATTTCGCCGCCTGGCGGTCCCGGGTGCCGCCGGATTTCGTGGTCGCGGTCAAGGCCAGCCGCTATCTGACCCACATCAGACGGCTGAAGGACCCCGCCGAGCCGGTGCACCGGCTGCTGACCCACGCGGCTGGCCTGCGCGACCGGCTCGGACCGGTGCTGCTCCAGCTCCCGCCCACACTGCGCGCCGACCCGGCCCTGCTGGACGCCTGCCTGGCCTGCTTCCCACGCGGTACGAGGGTCGCGGTGGAGCCCCGGCACGACTCCTGGTGGACGCCCGAGGTGCGCGAGGTCCTCGTCTCCCGCGGCGCGGCCCTGTGCTGGGCCGACGTCCTGTCCCGCCCGGTCACCCCACTGTGGCGCACCACCGACTGGGGTTATGTCCGCTTCCACCAGGGCCGCGCCCACCCCTGGCCCCACTACGGCCACCGCGCCCTGGAAACCTGGGTGGACCGCATCGCCACGGCCTTCCCCGACGACGAGACCGTCCACGCCTACTTCAACAACGACCCGGGCGGCGCGGCGGTGGCGGACGCGGTGACCTTCGGGAAGGCGGCGAGGAGGGCGGGCCTGGCGGTGACGAGGTTCCCGGAACCGGCGGGACGGCACTGACGCGCCCCTGTCCCCGGCCACCCACCCCTGCGGCTACTCCCCGTAAGCCGCCCGCAGGGCGTCCCGCACCGCGGACAGCGCCTCCTCCTCCCCCAGCCCCAGCCGCCGCGCCCGGTCGGCGTACGCCTGCGCGGCCGTCGACGCCTCGCGCTCCGCGGCCGAGCCGGCGGCGGCCACATACGTGCCGAGGCGCCCGCGGGTCTCGATCACCCCGTCGCCCTCCAGCGCCCGGTACGCCTTGGCCACCGTGTTCACCGCGAGCCCCAGGGACTCGGCCAGCCCCCGCACGGTCGGCAGCCGGTACCCCACGGGCAGCCCCCCGGACCGTGCCTGCTCGGAAATCTGCGCCCGCACCTGCTCGTAGGGGGGCGCGCTGTCATCGATGCGGATCTTCAGGCTCACAGCCCGATTCTGACGCACGCGCGGGAAAATGAGAGGCACCCCCCGGACAACTCCCCGTACGGTCCCTCCACATGACATTGATCGTCCGTGAGGTGCGCCCCGGCGTGCCGGCCGACACCGAGGGCTTCGCCCGGGTGCGCCGACTCGCCCTGCCGTACATCCTGTTCACCTCGGAATCGGTCCGGCACAACACGCTGCACACCCATCCCGACGCCCGCTACCGCCCGCTCGTCGCGGAGGAGGACGGCGAGATCGTCGGCACCGCCCAGGTCCTGCTGGCGTACGACAGCACCGAGCCGGGCCAGGGCCTGCTGAACATCTACGTCCGGCCGGACCGGACTGGCCGCGGCGCGGGCACGCTGCTGCTGCGCACGGCCGAGGAGTACCTGGCCGCGCTGGACGCCACCAGGGTGTTCAGCTGGATCCTGGACGCACCGGCCAACCGCGCCTTCGCCGAGCGGCACGGCTACCGGGCCGGCCGGTCCGCGCACTTCCTCCGGCTGGACCTGGCCGGCGGCGAACTGCCGCCGCTCCCGCCCACCCCGCCGGGCGTGGAGCTGCGCGCGGCCGCCGAGTTCGCCGACGACCCGCGCCCCCTGTTCGAGCTGGACGCGGAGACCCTCACGGACGAGCCGGGCGACCTCGACCTGGAGTCCCGGGGCTACGACGACTGGCTGACCAGCACCTGGAACCATCCGCTGCTGAACCGCGAACTGACCATGGCCGCGTGCGTCGACGGCCGCCCCGTCGCCTTCACCGTCGCCTACACCGACGCCGACGGCCGGTACTCCACCGCGATGACCGGCACCGCCCGCGCCCACCGCGGCCGCGGTCTGGCCAAGCTCGCCAAGCTGCACTCCCTGCACCGGGCCCGCGCCGCCGGTGTCACCGACGCGTTCACGGGCAATGACGCGGGCAATGATCCGATGATCGCGATCAACAAGTGGCTCGGCTACGAGATCTGTGCGACGGAGGTCCGCCATGTCCGCGAACTCGGCTGAGCCTACGGCCGAGCTGAGCGTCAGCCTGGTCAAGGGCGGCCGTACGAAGATCCGTTACCCGGCCGGGCTGCTCGGGGACGACGGCACCCGGGTCGTGGTCCGCGCCCCCTGGGCGGGCGACGGCACCCGTGACTTCGGGTTCGTGCGCTTCGAGCCGGGCGATGTGTTCACCGAGTACTACTGGCGCGACCGGTGGTACGCGGTGAAGGAGGTCCGTGCCGCGGACGGCCGGGTCAAGGGCTGGTACTGCGACATCACCCGGCCCGCGGTCCGCACCGGCGCGGACCTGGTGGTGGAGGATCTCGACCTGGACCTGTGGCGCTCCGCCGACGGCGGGGACGTACGCCGGCTGGACGAGGACGAGTTCGCCGCGAGCGGCCTGGCCGAGCGGGATCCGGGGGCGGCCGCGGCCGCCGTGGCCGCCCTCGACGAGCTGGAGCGGCTCGCCCGCGCGGGCGGTTTCGGCGACCTGCTGGCCTGAACCGCCCGCCCGGCGGCGCTCAGACGCCCGCCACCACCGCGTACCGCTCGTCCGTCACCTCCTTCCCCCACAGCACGGCGTCACCGGACAGCCGTTCCACGCGCGCCCCGGCCGTCAGCGGCGCCAGCAGCGCGGTGAGCCGGTCCGCGGGTATACCGACCGGGTGCGACTCGCCCCAGACGCCCTCGACCAGCACGAACCGGCCGCCGGGGCGCAGCAGCTCCCGCCAGTGCCGCAGCACCCGGGCCGGGTCGGGCAGCGTCCACAGCACATGGCGGACGAGGACCACATCGAAGCGGCGCTCCCCCACCGGCGGGGTCTCGGCCGGTCCGCACAGCACCTCGGCCGGGTGCCCGGCGAGCTTGGCGCGGGCCCGCTCGATCATGGCCGGGGACAGATCGACGGCCGTCACCCGGTGTCCCTGCTCGGCGGCGAGCAGCGACAGGCTGCCGGTGCCGCAGCCGAGGTCGAGCACATCGGCGGGGTGCCCGGGCAGCCAGGAGCGGAGTCTGGCCGCCCAGGCGGCCCGCACGGCGGGATCGCGCAGGCCGTGGTCCGGCTCCTCGTCGAAGCCGGCGGCCCGCGCGTCCCAGTCCGGCGGCTGGGCGGTCGTCTCGCTGTGCGCACGCTCATCGGTCATGACCGGAGAGTGACACACACCACTGACAGCCCCGGACAATTGGGGAACTCTCCCCTCAAGCGTCTACCTCCGCCCCGCGCGGGATCCGGTAGGCACCGAAGGAGGCAGCCATGCGCCGTACGACCGTGCGGAAGCCGCTGAAGAGGACGGACGGCCACCGGATCCGCGAGGAGGCGGAGGAGCGTCCGGCGGGACGCCCCGAGGTGCGCAAGGACATCGCGCGCACCTGGTGGCCCGACGGCTGACCCCGCGCCCGGCCGTCAGCTGAGGGCGGAGGCGCAGGTGGTGGTGCCGGCGTGCGCGGGGTCGAGGGAGTTGGCGACCTCGTGGAAGACGATGCGGTCGCTCAGGCCGGCCAGCACATGCTCGGAGAGGTCCAGCGGGCACAGGTCCTGGAGCAGGACGTTGCGCACGTCGGAGCCGCTGAGGTACTGGCTGCGCCAGGGGGTGGCCACCTCGTCGTACTGGGTCGCGATGACCGTGTAGCGCACCCCGGGCACGGTGTCGCCGCCCGCGTTGAGCTTGGTGAGGAAGGCGGAGCCGGGTATCTGGTCGGCGAGGCCGGGGGTGGTGGCCTTGACCAGGTCGGTGGCGCCGGGGAAGTACGGCAGCAGGTTGGTCAGGCCGCTGATGGTGGCGCCGTGGTTGTCGGGGGCGATGCCGACGAGCGCGTTGACGTTGGCCGCGCCGCCGAGGAACTTCAGGTAGTAGCGGGGCATCATGCCGCCCTGGGAGTGCCCGACCAGGTCGACCTTGGCGGCGCCGGTGGCGGAGCGCACCTGGTCCACGAAGGAGGCGAGCTGCGCGGCCGACTGGTCGATGGGGCCGAGCCCGTGGAAGACGGGGACGCCGGGGAGCTGGCCGTAGTCCAGGGAGAAGACGCAGTACCCGCGGGCCTCCAAGTAGGGGGCGAGGCCGAGCCAGTTGTCGACCGAGTTGCCGAGGGTGCCGTGGACCAGCACGACGGGGCGGGGGTGCGCGGCGGACGGCTTGCAGGAGTAGTCGTTCCAGCCGCTGTGGGTGGCGGTGTCGGCGTGCGCGGCCGTGGCGGGCAGGGCGATCGCGGCGGCGGACAGCAGCAGCGCGGTGAGGGGTCTGAGGACTCGCTTCCAGGGCAGCATCGGGTGATCTCCTTGCGGCTCAAGGGGGATACGGCGGACTGGCCCTGTGATCCGGATCACGAGGATGCTGTTCATTCGTCAAGTTACGGGCGGGTAGCCTCCGGGGGAAGTTACGCGCAAGTAAAACTTCCCGCCTCAACCACCCGCCTGACGTGCCGTCACCACACGCGCCGCACCGGCCCATAGGGCGAGAGCTTCGCCAAACTCCCCCCACAGTGCCCGCACTTCCGTCTCGCCCAGCAGCTCGCGCCGGCCGCCGACCACCTCGGCCGCCGCCTCCGCCGCCCGGGTGCAGGCCCGTCCGCGCTCGGTCAGCACGATCAACCGCGCCCGCGCGTCCCCCGGATGCGGCCGCAGCTCGGCGTACCCCCTGCGCACCACCTCGTCCACCAGCCGGCTCGCCGCCTGCTTGGCCACCCCGAGGTGCGCGGCGAGTTCGGTGACGGTGGCGCCGTCCGGCGCGAGCCGCGCGAAGGCGATCCGTGCGCGGGCCGCAGACCGGCGAAGCCGCGCGCCACGACCCCCTCATGGATGCGCTGGGTGAGATCGCCCTCCTCGGCGAGCAGGGCGACGGACAGGGCCATGGCTTCGGAGTTCTGCGGGCGACACGGTGATCGTCAACGCCGGGTCCACCCTGGGCGTGGACCGAGCACACCGCGATCTCCTGGGTCACCACCTCCGTCGGGCTCACGGCCGAGCCGGCGGACGGCGGCCTGCTCACCCCGCCATGGACCAACTGACCCCGCCGCCACGGGAGTCACGGGCCGGCCGCGCCGTCGCCGCGGGCCGTACCGCGTCCGGTCCGAAGCGCCTGCGGGCACGGTCGGCGGCGGCCTCGACGGCGCGGGCGCGGGTGTCGGCGGGGTCCAGGGAGAGCTGGTGGAAGGCGTCGGCGGCCGGACGGAGACGGTCGGCGCGGAGCGTGAAGGCGCGCACCCGGGCCCGTTGCAGACCGAGGGCGGACAGCAGGCCGAGGGCCGCCGCGGCGAGGGCGGGCGAGTGGTCGGTGGCCTCCGGCAGGGTGCGCGCCCGGGTGCTGGAGCTGCGGTCGGCGTAGCGCACGGTGAGGGTGACCCGGCCCGCCACCCGCCGCTCCGCGCGCAGGAGTTGGCCGATCCGGTCGGCGAGCCCGAGGACGGACCGGTGCCGCTCCGCCGGATCGAGGCAGTCCCGGTCCAGCACGAGATCGGCGGTCAGCCGGTCCGCCGCCTCCCGGGGCAGGACCGGGCGCGGGTCGTGGCCGCGGGCGCGTTCGGCCAGCAGTCGGGCGGTGCCCGCGCCGAGCAGGCGTTGCAGGGTGGCCGGGGAGAGGTCGGCGAGCTGGCCGATGTGGTGCAGTCCGTACCGGCCGAGCGTCGCCGCCGTGCCGCGGCCGATCCCCGGCAGCGCGGTGACCGGCCGGGGGCGCAGCCATGCGGCGGCCTGTTCGGCGGGCACCCAGGTGGTCTCGCCGGGCGCGGACACATCGGCCGCCATCGCCGCGAGCATCCGGTTGCCCGCGAGCCCCGCGCTGCTGTCGATGCCGTAGAGGGCCTTCAGACGCATCATCGTCATCTGGACCACGTCATAGGGGGACAGGCCGAAGTACCGCAGCGCCGAGGTCAGGTCCAACTGCACGGCGTCGGGCGGCATCTCCTGCACATGGGGCGTGATATCAGACACCAGTTCGATTACATGGCCGTACTGCTCCTCGTTCAGCGAGCCGTGCAGATACAACTGGGCGATGTGCCGCTGACGGATGCTCATCCCGCGCTCCCCGGACTGGTGTAACCGAACTTCTTCAGGTCGGCCGATCTGCTGCCCGCGGGCAGCAGATCGGCGTACGGGTGCAGCCGGGCGCCGGTGGTGCCGTTGGCCAGGGTGCGCCGCGGCTGGGCGGGCGTCGGATGCGGACGGCTCCGGCCGAGCAGGGCGAGCGCGGCCTCGGGACCGTTGTCCCGGCGGGCCGCGGCGATCTCGTCCAGGTCCCAGGCCATCGAGCCGACGACGGTACGACGGGTGCCGCGCACCTGCACCGTGCCGCGCACCAGCAGCAGCCCGCTGTGGAAGACGGTGTAGGCGCAGGCCGGGTGGGAGTCCTCGAAGAACGCCAGGTCGACCAGGCCGGAGCCGTCCTCCAGGGTGACGAAGATGATCCGCTTGCCGCTCGCGATCGGCGGGGTCTGGGTGGAGGCCCGGACACCCGCGACCAGGACCTGCTGCCCGGCGCGCAGTCCGGCCAGATGCGCCGCGTCGGTCGCGCCGATCTCGCGCAGCAGCCGGTGGTGGTGCTCCATCAGGTGCTTGGAGACATCGATGCCGAGGGTGTTCAACTCCGCGCCGAGCGCCTCGCGTCCGGTCATCTCCGGCAGCCCGCTCGGCTCGGAACCGCCGACGGCCCCCGCGATCAGGGGCAGTTGGCCGGTGCCCGCGGACCGGTTGCGGGCGGCCCGGTGCAGTTCGGCGAGCTGGAGCAGCAGATCGCGCCGGGTGAGCCGGCCGTCGTGCAGGGCGCCCAACGCCCCGATCTCCGCGAGGCGTTCGGCGACCGGGCGACTGGGCCGGGCCCGCTGCCAGAAGTCGGACAGCGATCCGTACGGCTGCCCCGCCTCGATCCGCGCGCACTCCTGCTCGCCGATGCCGTGCACGGCGGACAGCGCGAGGCGCACCCCCCATCGGTCCCCGTCGGTCTTCTCCACGGTGTGCCGGGTCGCGGACCGGTTGACGTCGACGGGCAGCACCGGCACCCCGCGCCGGCGCGCGTCGGCGACCAGCACCCGCTTGGGCCACATCCCGGGGTCGTGTTCGAGCAGCCCGGCCAGCAGGAAGGCCGGATGGTGCGCCTTGAGCCAGGCACTCTGGAGGGCCGGTACGGCGAAGGCGACCGCGTGCGCCCGGCAGAAGCCGTACGCCCCGAAGGCCTCGATCGTCCGCCAGACCTCCTCACGGACCGCCGTGCCGTAGCCGCGCGCACGGGCCCGCTGCTGGAACCAGTCCCTGATCTCGGGCAGCCGCTCCTTGTCGCCGAGCGCCCGCCGGGTGATCTCCGCGAAGGCCCGGTCGCAGCCGGTCAGCACCACCAGCGTCTCGATGATCTGCTCGTGCCAGATGGTCACGCCGTAGGTGTCGGCGAGCACCGGCTCCAGGTCCGGGTGGGCGTACCGCGGGGTGCCGCCGTGCCGGGCGGCGATGTACCGCTCGGGCATGCCGCCCGCGACCGGTCCGGGGCGGAAGAGGCTGATGTCGGCGATGACGTCCTGCTGGTTGCGCGGCTGGAGCCGGGACAGCAGGTCCTGCTGGCCGGGCGACTCCAGCTGGAACAGGCCGAGGGTCTGGCTCTCCTGGAGGAGTTTGAACGCGAACACGTCGTCCAGCGGCACCTGTTCGGGGTCGTCCAGGTCGATACGGTCGCCGGTGGTCCGTTCGAGCTCCGCGACGGCGTGGGCCATCGCGGACTGCATCCGCACGCCCAGGACGTCGAGTTTGATGTTGCCGAGCGCCTCGATCTCCTCCTTCGCGGCCATGGCCATCGGGTAGTCGCCCTGCGGGGTGGGCTGCACCGGCAGCCGGTCCAGCAGGGTCGCGTCGCTGATGACCACGCCGCAGGGGTGCATGGCCATGCCGTGGACCAGCGAGTCGAGCCCCTCGGCCAGCTCCCACAGCGGTCCGAACCGGCCCGCCTCGGCGGCCAGTTGCCGTAGCTCGGGCAGTTCCGCGAGGGCGCCGGTGATGTCGCAGGCGCGCAGATGCGGGAAGCTCTTGGCGATCCGGTCGACCTCCGCGGGCGCGATGCCGAGGGCGAGGCCGGTGTCGCGCAGGGCCCGGCGCGCCCGGTAGGTCTCGGGCATCGCGGTGACCGCGACCCGCTCCTTGCCGAACCGCTCGAAGATCGTGTCGTAGCACTCCAGGCGCCGCGCGGACTCCACGTCGATGTCGATGTCGGGCAGCGAGACCCGGCGGTCGCTGAGGAACCGTTCGAACAGCAGCCGGTGTTCGAGCGGGTTGGCGGTGGCGATGCCCAGCGCGTGGCAGACCAGCGAGCCGGCGCCCGAGCCGCGGGCCGCGACCCGGATGCCCTTGGCCCGGATATCGGCGACGACCTGGCCGACGGCGAGGAAGTACGAGTCGTAGCGCAGCCGGGAGATCACGGCGAGTTCCTCGTCGAGGCGGGCGAGCGCCACCGGGTCGCGGTCGAGGCCCCGGCGGGCCAGGCCCTCCGCGCAGCGCCGGCGCAGCAGCCGGGCGGCGCCGTCCGCCCCGGGGTCGGCGCCGAAGAGCGCGGGCTCGGGGAAGTGCGGGGTGCCCAGGCCCAGGTCGGCGCGGGGGTCGAGGGCGCATTCGGCGGCCGTGGCGGCGGTGTCCGCGAGCAGTCGGCGGGCCCGGCGCTCATCGGCTCCGGCACACTCGGCGATCATGCGTGCGAGGACCGTCATCGCCCGCTCGTCCTTGAGCCAGCGCTGCCCGCTGTCCAGGCGGCGCCGGTCGATCGGCCGCAGCAGCCGGGCGGCGTCCAGGACATCGGCGAGGCGGTGCTGGGCGGGGTCGGCGTAGCGGACGGCGTTGGTGAGGACGGCGGTCGTACCGGTGCGGTCGGCCAGTGCCAGGGTGCGGGCGGCGAGGCGAAGGGAGCCGGGACCCGTGCCGGGACGTTTCTGCGCGACGGCCTCCAGCCGGACCTCCCGCCCGAAGACCTCCCGCCACGGCGCCAGCAGCCGAACCGCGACATCCTCCCGGCCCACCGACAGCGCCCGCGCCGGCTCCGAGAGAGGGCCGAGCAGGGCCAGCAGCCCGGGGCCGCCGTGCTCCCGCAGCGCCGACCACGGCACCACCGGCGCCCGGTTGCCGAGCGCGTCCGCGTGGGCGGCCGAGGTGATCCGGCACAGCCGCGCCCAGCCCTCCCGGCTCCGGGCGAGCAGCACGACACGCAGCGGCGGCTCGATCACATGGGCGCCGCCGCGCGCCGGGGTGCGGCGGCGCAGGGCGGGTGGCGGTGGGGCGAGGGCCTCCACCGCGAGATCGACGCCGAAGACCGGCCGCACCCCCTCCCGCGCACACGCCTGTGCGAATCGAACAGCGCCGGTGACCGTGTCCCGGTCGGTCAGCGCGAGCGCCGTCATGCCCCGCTCGGCCGCGCGGCGCACCAGCTGTTCCGGGTGCGCGGCGCCGTAGCGGGCGGAGTAGCCGGACGCGACATGCAGATGGGCGAAGCCCGCCATGCCGCACCTCCCTCACTCCACCCCTTTTCAGCCATACGCCCGATACGTTCATCGTACGCCCGTTCGAATACTTCGAATACTCTAGCTTCGTCGGCGCTGGTCGGCGAGCCCGTTCGAACAGATGAGTGATTCTTCACCCGAGGGTGAGGGAGAGTGACCGATGGCCTGAAACACGACATCCCGCCCCGAGGATCCGGGACGGGACGTCGTGCGGTGCTTCGGTCAGCCGATGGTGGTGCCCGTGGCGGAGAGGGCGGCGGTGACCGGCTGGAAGAAGGTCTCCCCGCCGGAGGTGCAGTCGCCGCTGCCGCCTGAGGTCAGGCCGATCGCCTTGTCACCGGAGAACAGCGAGCCGCCGCTGTCGCCGGGCTCGGCGCAGACATCGGTCTGGATCAGTCCGCTGACCGAGCCCTCCTGGTAGTTCACGGTGGCGTTCAGACCGGTGACCGTGCCGTCGTGCACATGGGTGGTGGACCCGCTGCGCGTGACCTTCATGCCCACCGTGGCCTCGGCGGCGCCGGTGATCTTCTGGGTCGAGCCGTCGTAGAGGTCGACCTCGCTCGGGTGGGCGGCGTCCGAGGTGTACTTGACCAGGCCGAAGTCGGTGCCCGGGAAGTGGGACTCCGCGTTCTGCCCGATCTCCTGGCCGTCCGCGTCCGACCAGCTGGAGATGTCCGCGGTGCAGTGCCCGGCGGTCAGGAAGTACGGCTGCCCGTCCTTGACCACGTTGAAGCCGAGCGAGCAGCGGCCGCCGGAGCCGTTGATGGCGTCGCCGCCGGCGATGAAGGGCTTGTACTCGCCCTGGAACCGCTTGAGTTCGGCCGTGCCGCCGAGCCCGTCGACCACCTTGCTCAGCTTGTCCCACCGGGCCCCGGTGACGGACTTGTCGGCCGTGACGACGACCTTGTTCGACACCGGGTCGATGGACCAGGACGTGCCCGGGATGGTCGCGTCCTTCTTCAGCGTCGTACGGGCGCCGTCGAGTTGGGCGAGGGTGTGGGTGACGATTCTGGCCTTGGCGCCCTTGGCCTCGACCGCCTTCGCGGCGGTCTTGTCGAGCACGTTCACGACAAGGCTCCTGGCCTTGGCGTCGTAGTAGCTGCCCGCCGTGTCCGAACCGAGGTGCGCGGTCAGGTCGGAGGCCAGCGTCGCGGCCGCCGGAGCGGACAGCGGCCGGGCCTGGACAGCGGGCTTCGCGGGCTCACTGGCGTTCGCATTCTGCAAGGTGACACCCGCTGCGGCCAGCGCGGCGACACCCGCGCCGGCCATCAGGAGCCGGCGCCTGGGTATGCGTCGGTGCTTCAACTCATGTCCTCCTGTGGGGGGACGACCGCCGGATTGTGGGGACCCGACGACCGGAAGGCTGGTTGACGGGCGCCCACTCTTCCGAAACCCACAGGGAACCCACAAGGCCGAGTTCCGGACGCACCGAGGAACGGACCTCGCACGTCCGTTCACCGATGATCCACCGTCACCACCGAGGAAATTTCGGGGCGCAAACACGACGGGCGAGTGGTCTTCATCGGAACGTGACGACGGCACATGGCTTGTTTCCTTCGCCGCCGTCGCCCTTCCTTCACAAGCCGGACATGAAGAAGCCCCCGCACAGGCGCATATGTGCGGGGGCTCACATCGGCCGGGCCGAAGCCGGGGCCGGTTAGGGGAGCGTGACGCCGTAGTAGCTCAGCGCCTCGGTCACCGGCTGGAAGAAGGTCGTACCGCCGGAGGTGCAGTCGCCGCTGCCGCCGGAGGTCAGACCGTAGGCCACGGACCCGTTGTACAGCGGGCCGCCGCTGTCGCCGCCCTCGGCGCAGACCGTGGTCTGGATCAGGCCGGAGACGATGCCGTCGCTGCCGTAGTTGACGGTGGCGTTGAGCGCGGTGACCTTGCCGCTGTGCGTACCGGTGGTCGAGCCGCGCCGGTAGACGGTCTGGCCCACGCTCGGGGTGGCCGCGCTGGAGATGGTCTGGCTGCCGACCGCGCTCGGGTGCGCGATCGAGGAGTTGGTGTACTTGACCAGAGCGAAGTCATTGCCCGGGAAGCTGTAGCCCACATTGGTGCCCAGCGTGGTGGTGTGCCCGGAGTTGCTGTACCAGGTGGAGGCGACCTGGCCGCAGTGCCCGGCGGTCAGGAAGTAGTACGTGCTGCCGCTGTGCACGTTGAAGCCGAGCGAACACCGGTACTGGCCACCGTAGATGGCGTCGCCGCCACTGATCAGCTTGTTGAACGTGCCGGCCGTGTGCTTGATGGTGAGCGCGCCCGCGTCGGCGCCGGCCTGCTTCTTGATCTTGGCGATCTCGGCCTGGGAGACCGTGTCGTCGACGGTGACGACGACATGGTTGTTCTTGGCGTCGACGGCCCAGGCGGTGCCGGGGATGTCCGCCTTCATCACCGAGTCGCTCGCCTGGGTGAGCTGCGCGGCGCTGAAGGTGTGGGCGTCGCTGGCGTTCGCCGTGGGGGCGGCGAACGCCGCGGCGGCCAGGAAGCCCGCGGCCACGGCGATCAGCCGGGTCCGTCTCGCCGAGCCGGTCGGGGCAGTGGTGCGCTTGATCCTCACTTTTCGTTCCCTCCAAGGGGAGTCGGGGGCCCGCGTGGGGTCGGGGCCCGGTGAGGCGCAGTCAGGGTCGAGACCGGGTTGCGGTTATACATGTCCCTGACAAGCGCTGAGGGGAGTATTCGGCCGACCGCCCGGTACGCACAAGGGTGCCTTTCGGCCGTCGGACTTTAGCCCTCCTTTGCCCAACGGCCGTCGCTTTAACTCCCGTTGGCGTCAGCGCAGTGTCCGCTCCCCCGCCTCCACCGCTGTGTCCAGCGTGTTCCCGGGCGGCGGGAGGGGGCAGAGGAAGTGATCGGCGAAGGCGCAGGGCGGCAGCTGGGCGCGGTTGAAGTCGACGGTCGTACGGCCCTGCGCGTCCGGCGCCTGTGGGTAGAGGAAGCGGAACCGGAAACTGGTGTCGCCGCTGGTGGCGTCGGCGAACACCGCCCACAGCGGGCCCTCGCCCTGCCGCGCCACGGCCAGCGTCCGCTCCCGGCCGGCCAGGGTGAAGGAGAGTTCACCGGCGAGGGCGAACCCGCGGGTCCTGCCGTCCGCGTTGCCGAGCCGCAGGACGCGCTGCGCCTCGTACGGTGTGAAGCGGCCCGGCACCGACCAGCCGGGGTCGTACTCGGTGGCCGCGATGCCCCGGAAGGCCCGGCGGGCCTCGGCGCCGGGGTCGTAGACCCGCACCCCCCAACTGCCCTCACGTACCAGGACGACCAGCCGTTTCTCGCCGAGCGAGACGCGGGCTGCGGCCTCCGGGCCGGTGTCGGCGGTCAGCCGGATCTCCCCGGTGAAGGGGCGGCGGTCCACCTGGAGTCCGTCGCTCTCGGTGGCCGTCAGCACAATGCCTTCGCCATCCGCCAGCCAAATCCCTGGAATGTCCGGAAGTCGCCCCTCCGGCCGGTCCTCGATCCAGTGGGTGCCGGTCAGCGCGAGCGGTCCATAGGGTGCGGTGACCGACTCCTCCCGCTTCTCCCGCCACTGCTTCCATGCGTCGAACGCGTCGATTGCCATGCCGTTCCATCTCTTTGTGTGCGGTGTCTTCTTCGGCCCCGGTGCGTGCGGGGCGGGGCGGGCCAGGCCCAGGTGCTCGCGCAGGGTGCCCCCCGGATAGAAGGTGCGGAACAGGCCGCGGTGCTGGAGTAACGCCACCGTGCCGTTGACCAGCCGTTCCAGGTCGCGGCGGGGTTCGACGGGGACCAGGTGGAAGCCGTCGGCGGCGCCCTCGGTGTGCCAGGCGGCGAGCAGGTCCGCGAGATCGACCGGGCCGCCCCGGTACAGCGGGCCCTGCGCGGTGGGCCGGGGGCCGCCCCCGCCATGGCCCGGCTCGGCCGCGCACTCCCCGCCGCCGAGGTCGACCCGCAGGCTCACCAGGACCCGCGGGGCGCCGGGCTCCCGCCCCGACTTCGCCGCTAGGACCCGCAGTTCCTCGCGTACGGCGGCGGCCCCCGCCGGGGTCGCGGCGCGGACCAGGGCCACATCGGCGTACCGGGCGGCGAGGGCCCGGGCGCCCCGGGTGCTCGCGTCGACGATGTGGAGCGGGGCGAGGCGGTACGACGGATCGGGGCCGGATCCCTCGTCACGGATTCCGGCGCCATCCGCCGGACGGTCCCCCGACTCACCGGCGAGAAAGGGGGCTTCGCCCGCCTCAGCGACCCCGGCCGCCCGGCCCGCCTCCCCCGACCCCGACCCCGACCCCGCGTCGGGCGCCTCGATCCACCGGCCCGCCCGCCCCTGGGCGACCCGGTCCAGGAGGCCGGACATCTCCGTCCCCCTCGGCACCAGCCCGATCCGCCGGGTCGCCGCCGCCATCGCCGACACCAGGTCCAGCGTCTCGGGTCCCGGCCGTCCCCCGGGGCCGTCCAGGGTCACGAAGTCCAGCCGGCCGTGCTCGGCGAGCCGTACCAGTTCGGTGCGGGGGCCGGTGCCGGGGTGGTCCGCGAGGTCGAGGGCGGCGGCGAGATGCAGCATCCCTCGGCGGTACCGCCCGCCCATCCTCACAGCACCTTCGCGAGGAACGCCCGGGTCCGCTCCTCACGCGGCGCGTCCAGCACCGCGGCGGGCGGGCCCTGCTCGACGATCCGGCCGTCGGCCATGAAGACCACCGTGTCGGCGACCTCCCGTGCGAAGGCGATCTCATGGGTGACGACGATCATCGTGGTGCCCCGGGCGGCGAGATCGCGGATGACGTCGAGGACCTCGCCGACCAGTTCGGGGTCGAGCGCCGAGGTCGGCTCGTCGAAGAGCAGCAGCCGGGGCTTCAGCGCCAGCGCCCGTGCGATGGCGACGCGTTGCTGCTGCCCGCCGGACAACTGCCGTGGATACGCGGCGGACTTGTCGGCGAGCCCCACCCGCGCGAGGAGCCGGCGCGCGTCCTCCTCCGCTTCCTTGCGGGGCCGCTTCAGCGCGGACACCGGCGCCTCGATCACATTGTCCAGGACGGTGAGGTGCGGGAAGAGGTTGAAGTTCTGGAAGACGAAGCCGATCTTGGTGCGGCGGCGCAGTACCTCGCGTTCGGGCAGCTCGTGCAGCCGGTCACCGGCGCGCCGGTAGCCGATCGGAGTGCCGTCCACCGTGATCTCGCCCCGGTCCGCCTTCTCCAGGTGGTTGATGGTGCGCAGCAGCGTGGACTTGCCGGAGCCGGAGGGGCCGAGGACGACGGTGACCTCGCCGGTGCGGACCTGGAGGTCGATGCCCTTGAGGACATCGAGCGGGCCGAAGCTCTTGTGCACCGACCGGATGTCGACCATGACGGTCATGGGTCAATTCCTTTATATATAGGGGAAGTTCAGGCGGCTGCGCGGCCGGCTCCGGCGCGCAGGAAGGCCAGTACGGCCCGCGCGGTGGCGTCGTTCTGCCGGAAGGCGGGTCCGCCGGTGCGCGGCCGGGTGAAGGCGCCGGGGGTCCGGGCGTCGGTGTAGGGGCCGAGCGCGAAGCGGCGGGGGTGCGGGCGCCCGGCGCCGTCGAGGAGGCGGCCGTCGCGGGGGTCGACCCGCAGCAGCCCCTCCGGGGTCTCGGCGGCGCCGTCGGCGTGCAGTTCGCGCAGCAGGGGGTCGCGGGCGCGGGCGACGGTGGGCTCGGGCAGCCGGGCCTCGACCAGTGCCCGTGCCGTGACCGCGTACCCGGGCACGGTGGGTCCGGCCGCCCGGAACACCCCGTCCTCGGCGGTGACGGCCATCTCGGCGCCGAGGAACCTCAGCAGCCCCGCCCGGGACAGCGCGAGCATCTGCCGCAGCCGGGGGCCGGGCGGCCCGGACGCCAGATAGCTGAAGAACCCGTGCCACCAGGGCCCGATGCCCCCGAGCCGCACCAGTTGCCCGTAGACGGAGAGCAACCCGAGGAAGACGCCCAGGTCGGCGCTGTGGGAGGGGTCGTGGCGCCTGGACAGATCGGCCTCGATATAGGCGCGCAGCCCGTCCTGGAGGTCCTCGTGCGAGGCGTACCGCACCCCGGCCAGCGGATGGTCGAGCGCGGTGAGGTCGAGCCGGTCGGCCGGGTCCGGTACGGAGGCGGCGGCGAGCGCGTCCCGTTCGGCGGAGCCGTCGGCGGCCGCGTACTTCTCCTCGAAGTCGGCCCAGCCGCTCGTGGTGCGTTCCGGGTGGGCGGTGAACAGCCGGTGGTAGTGGGCGAAGCCCAGCTCCTTCTCGACCAGCGGCCACACATCGCGCCGGAAGTCGAACCCGCCCGGCCTGGACCGCAGTTCCGCGATCTCGGCCGGACCGAGGAAGCGCGGCAGCGGGGGCCGGTCGCCGCTCCAGTCGTAGCCGATCTTCGAGTGGTACGGCACCCCGCGCCGGGAGCCGACGTACAGCACCGGCTCCCGTCCCGAGGGCAGATAGGTGTCCCCGTCGTACCGGCCGCCGCGGCCCTCGGTGAGCAGCACCATCAGATCGACGAAGGCCAGCCCGAAGCCTCGCACGAGCACCGGTTCGCCGGGCTGGAGCGCGGACAGGTCGGTGTCGGCGGTGAAGTCGGGCGGCAGGTGGACCAGGTCGTGCGTCCGGGCGTACGCGGCCAACGCGGCCTGTTCCTGGTCGAGTTCGGCGTCGAGGTGGCCGACGGCGAGGATCACCAGGTCGGCGAGGAGGGGGCGCGCCCTGCCCTCCAGCCAGACCTGCTGGCGCCCCTCGCGGGGGCCGCCGACGCGCAGCGCGCGGGTGGGGTGGTGATGCACGGTGATGTCCGGGGGCAGCTCGGCCAGGGCCCGTTCGTACACGAAGCGCAGGTATCCGCCCTGGAGTCGGCGGTCGGCGAAGGTACGGCCGTCAAGGGCGGCCCACTCGTGCAGCGTGGGGCCCTCGCGCACCGGTCCGTCCATGCGCACCGTGTCGTCGGTGAACATGGTGACGTCCTCGGCGTGCGAGTTCATCCACAGCAGCGGCGACTGCTCCTCGCGCCAGATGCGTCCGCCGCCCGGTGGATGCGGGTCCACGAGATGGATGTCGAGGCCCGAGGTGGCATACAGCTCGGGGGCGTTGGCGGCGATGCGTTCGAGGAGGCCGGTCCCCCGCGGCCCGGCGCCCACGATCACCAGCTGGGGCCTCATCGGGTCCCGCCCGTGCCGCGGGCGTAGTACTTCTCGACGTACGCCTGACCGATGCCGAGCACGGTGGTGACGACCGCGTACCAGAGGGTGGCGACCATCAGCAGCGGGATGACCTGGTAGGTGCGGTGATAGATCAACTGGGCCGAGAACAGGAGGTCGTTGACGGCGATGACGCTGACGATGGAGGTGCCCTTGAGGGTGCCGATCAGCATGTTGCCGGCGGGCGGCACGATGGAGCGCATCGCCTGCGGCAGCACGATCCGCCGCCAGCGGCGCCACCGGCTCAGGCCGAGTGCCTGGGCGGCCTCGATCTGGCCGCGGTCGACGGAGAGGATGCCGCCGCGCACGACCTCGGCGGCGTAGGCGGCCTCGTGCAGGGTGAGGCCGACGACGGCGACGGCGACCGGGCTGAGCAGGTCGACCGTCTTCACCCCGAGCACCGTCGGGTACAGCGCCCCGATGTTGAACCACAGCAGCAGCTGCACCAGGATCGGGATGGACCGGAACAGCCACACATAGCCCCAGCCGACCGCGCGCAGCACGGGGTTGGCGGACAGCCGGAACGCGGCGAGCAGGGTGCCGAGGGCGAAGCCGAGGGTCATCACCACGGCGGTCAGCCAGAGCGTGAGCCACAGTCCGCGCAGCACCGAGCCGGTGGTGAAGTACTCGGCCACGACGTCCCACTGGAACGCCCGGTTGCGGACGACGGAGGTGATGGCGAGGCCGAGCAGGACGAGGACGACGACGGCGGCGGTCCACTGTCCGTAGCGGCGCTGGGGCACGATCCGGGGGACGGCCGGGGGCCCGGGTATCTCCGGGGCGGTGGGTGCTTGGGCGAGGGTGTCGGATGACATGCGAAGGCTCCGTGACGCGATCGGTCGAACGTCGGAACGGGTGATGCCTTCACACGGCCGCGCCGGACGGGCGGCGCGGTCACGGCCGAGCCCCTCAGCAGGGCCGTACACCGAGAGTACGCAAGCGATCGCCCGCGCTGTCAAGGGTGTCCATAGTGTGAGCAGTACGTCTCAAGTCAGTTGACGCGGAACCGGATGCCTGTTCCACTTGCCCCATGCATCCACAGCAGTGGCTGGTCACCCGCTCCCACATCGACTTCGGTCGCGTGTGGTCCTCCTCCTGTTGAGCTGACCCCCTGCGCATGCCCGCCCTCCGGCGGGCCCGCTTCGCGCTCTCCGCGTTTCCGATCCCACGCGTTGCCGCGTATCCGCGTTTCCGTGCATCCCCCGCTCCACCGCGCCTTCACACGCGCCCCTCCCCTCGCACTCGCGCACCCCCTTTTCCCGTTCAGGAGAACGCCGTCGATGCGTACGCCGATTTATCGATTTGTCATGCCCTTTACCGCCTTGACCTCGGCCGTTCTGCTTCTCACCGCATGCGGCTCCGGCTCGGGTCCGGGCGGTACGGACGCCTCGGGGGTCGCGGCCAGGTCCGAGGCGGTGCCGACCGCGGACGTGGTGTCGGGCGAGCGGACCGACCCCGCGGCGGCGAAGCTGCTGCCGCCCGGCACCCGGCACCTCACCGCCGCGATCAGCGTCGGCGGCACCCCGCCCGGCACCACGTACCTCGCCGACGGCAGAACGCTGACCGGCCAGGACGTCGACTTCACCAAGGCGGTCGCCAAGGTGCTGGGGCTCGAACTGACCGTGGACCAGGCGAGTTTCGAGGCGATCCTGCCCGCCCTGGACAGCGGCAAGTACGACTTCGGCGCGAGCAACTTCGGGGTCACCGACGAGCGGCGCAGGACCATCGACTTCGTCACCTACATCAACGACGGCCAGGGCTTCGCCACCCGCGAGGACAGCAAGCTCGGCAGGATCACCGATCTGAAGCAGCTGTGCGGGCTGAACGTGGCGACCGGCGCCGGCACCACGTTCGAGGCCACGCTGGAGGAGAGCAGGCATCTGTGCGCCGACGCGGGCAAGAAGCCGTACCAGGTGCAGACGTACGCCGACCCGAGTGCGATCTGGTCCTCGGTGCAGCAGGGCCGCAGCGATGTCGTGATGTCCACGATCAACGGGCTGCGCTACGCCGTCGCGCGGCAGCCGGGCCTGAAGTTCCTCAATGAGTTCCACCGCCTGGACGTCGGCTTCGCCTTCAAGAAGGGCACGAAGCTCGCGCCCGCCTTCCGGGCCGCGGTGGACCGGCTGATCGCCGACGGCACCTACGACAAGATCCTGAAGAAGTGGGGCACGACCGGCTCGGCGATCAGGAAGTCACAGATCTCCCCGCCCGAGATCAAGGGCTGAACGGGGGTCATCGGCCCGAGCGGGGGTCAGCCGCCCGAGCCGGGGTCACGCGGCCAGAGGCCGGGGTCACGCGGCCCGGTGCAGCTCAGCAGCCGCAGTCGCAGGCACAGCACTCGCAGCACTCGCAGCACTCCAGGGCCTCGCAGCACGACCAGTCGCAGTTGCAGTCGCAGGAGGCGCAACAGCCGTCGCGCCGCTTGCGCGACCACGGGCCCTCGAACTCGTCGGCGCAGCACACCTTGCAGGTGCAGCACACGGCCAGGGCGGCGGCGCAGCCGGCCCAGAAGCCCCGCTTGTCCGGGCCCTGCGGCCCCCCGCCCTGGGGGGTGCCGTAGGGGTTGCCGTGCGGGGTGCCGTAGGGGCCGCCCGGCACATACGGCCCCTGCGGCCCCGGGTTGCCCGGGTTCCCCGGCGCGTACGGCCCGGTCGGCGGCCCGAACGCGCCCTCCGCACCGGTGTGTCCGCAGGTCGTCGTGCCGAACGCCCGGTCCACCGAGCGGCGCAGCTCGTGCACCAGCAGCAGATGGACCAGCCCGCCGTCGCTGAACTCGGCGTCCTTCAGGGCGAGTCGGATGCCGTGCACCGCGTCGTCGGCGAGCCTGCGCGCCTCGGCGCGGGAGGTGCCGGTCGCGGTGAGCGGGTTCCAGGCGCCGACCGCCGCGTCGGCCTGCTGGTCCTCCACCGCGTCCAGCAGATGCGCGAGCCGCCCGAAGAGCCGTCCGGCCTCGGCGAGCGGGGCCGCGTTGCCCGGCCGGCCGGACAGCCGCGCGGTGTGCGCGAACGCGGCGGCGGTGGCCGTCTCGGTGGGCTCGGTGACGGTCAGCAGCGGGGTACCGGGCCCGGCCAGCGTCTCGATGCCGAGCTGCCGCTCGACGGCGTCCACCAGGACACCGGTGTCGAAGCCGACCGCCGCCCCGCCCGCCGCCCCGGCCCGGCCCCAGCTCGCCGCGACCTTGCGGGCGGCGGCGGCCACGGGCCGGCGGGCCAGCAGCCCGTCCCGGTCGGCGACGTGGTCGCGGACCTTCGCCGCGGCGAGCACCAGGGAGACGGCCGCCGCGAGCCGCGCGCCCTCGCCCTGCGCGACGGACGCCGGCCGCATCCCGCGCAGCGCACAGGGCCCCGCCAGGCGCCGTCCGCCCTCGCTCCGGCCGAGCTGAGCCTCCGTCAACACAGAGATCAACAAACCGTCATAGTTGGTGACGACACGTGCGAACTGACCATGGTCGCCGCGCAACGCGAGGCAGAGCCCGCACAGATGCGCCATCCACTCGGACTTGAAGCGGTCACCCAGCCGATGCGAGCAGGGCCTGACTATTCCGAACACAGCGTTTCCCCCGTGTGTTGAGGTGGCGATGGCTTCACCCGGACGCACCGAGCGTCACCCATCCGCCGCCGACCATCATATTTCACTCACAGTCAGCAGCCGTACGTGTCACAACCCTTGGGGGACAAGGAGTCTCGACGGATCGGCTGTGCACCAGTACCGTCACAAACCCCCCGTGCGGCGACTATCCACTTGGCGCGCTGTCAGCATCATGGATGACCATAGGGGAAGGTGCGCAAGCACGAGAGACCGCTGTGAGAGGAGGCGTCCATGGGATCGGTACGCAAGGCGAGTGCGTGGCTCGGCCTCGTCGACGACAACGATGACGAGCGCTATTACGACGACGACTACTCCGAGGGCACCACGTCCGGGGACGCCTGGGTGACCGACCCGCGGGTTCAGGTGGCCGCGGACAAGGCCGAGGAGAAGAGCCGGCGGATCGCCACGGTCACCCCGGACAGCTTCCGGGACGCCCGTGCCATCGGCGAGCTGTTCCGGGACGGGGTCCCGGTCATCATGAACCTCACCGGCATGGAGCCCGGCGACGCCAAGCGCGTCGTGGACTTCGCGGCGGGGCTGATCTTCGGTCTGCGCGGTTCCATCGACCGGGTCTCCACGCGGGTGTTCCTGCTGACCCCGGCCGACACGGAGATCATCAGCGGTGACGCGTCCGCGCACCGCACGGACGGCTTCTTCAACCAGAGCTGAGGCGGGGCCGCACACCGGCCCCGCCCGTTCGGTGGCTCACCGGAACGCGTCGAGCCCGGTGAGCGCCTTGCCCAGCACCAGCTGGTGCATCTCGACGGTGCCCTCGTAGGTGAGCACCGATTCGAGGTTGGTCGCGTGCCGCATCACGGGGTATTCGAGGGAGATCCCGTTGGCACCGAGGATCGTCCGCGCCGTACGGCAGATCTCGATGGCCTCGCGGACGTTGTTCAGCTTGCCGAAGCTGACCTGCTCCGGGCGCAGCCGGCCCGCGTCCATCCGCCGCCCCAGATGGTGGGCGAGCAGGATCCCCTTGTGCAGTTCGACCGCCATGTCGGCGAGCTTGGCCTGGGTGAGCTGGAAGCCGCCGATGGGCCGCCCGAACTGTTCACGGGTCTTCGCGTACTCCACGGCCGACTCGAAGCTGCTGCGCGCCGCGCCCATCGCGCCCCAGACGATGCCGTAGCGGGCGTGCGAGAGACAGCTCAGCGGGCCGCGCAGCCCGATGACCTCCGGCAGCGCCGCGCTCGCGGGCAACCGCACGTCGTCCAGGACGAGTTCACTGGTGACGGAGGCCCGCAGGGACCACTTGTGCTTGATCTCGGGCGCCGAGAAGCCGGGCGTGTCGGTCGGTACGACGAAGCCGCGGATGCCCTCCTCGGTCTGTGCCCAGACGACGGCGACCCCGGCGACCGACCCGTTGGTGATCCACATCTTGCGCCCGTTGAGCACCCAGTCCTCGCCGTCGCGCTTGGCATGGGTACGCATGGAGGCCGGGTCGGAGCCGTGGTCCGGCTCGGTCAGGCCGAAGCAACCGATCACCTCGCCGGCCGCCATCCGCGGCAGCCACTCCTGCTTCTGCTCCTCGCTGCCGAAGCGGTGGATGGCGTACATGGCGAGGGAGCCCTGCACGGAGACCAGCGAGCGGATACCGGAGTCGGCGGCCTCCAGCTCCAGGCAGGCCAGCCCGTACTGCACGGCCGACGCGCCCGCGCAGCCGTACCCGGTGAGGGACATCCCGAGGGCACCGATCCCGCCCAGCTCCCGGGCGAGCTCCCGGATCTGGGGCAGCTCGCCCTTCTCGTACCAGTCGGCGACGTACGGCAGCACCCGGTCGGCCGCCCAGCCGCGGACGGTGTCCCGGATCGCGAGGTCCTCGGGGTCCAGCAGATCGTCGATCCCGAGCGGGTCGGCGGCGTCGAACGGGGGCAGCTTCGCGGACATGGGACACCCTCCGGGTACTGAAAACTAGCAGCGCTAGTTACGGCTGTGCGGCCGACGTTACGGCGCAGTGTCCCGCACGTCCAGAGGGGTCAGGCGGAGACCCGCGGCTTCTCCGGGAGCTGCGGCTGCCCGGCGGCGCGCGGCTGCTCGGAGCCGCGCGGGGAAGGCAACCCGGCGACGCCGGGCTCGGGGGCGGGCGGCTCGGCGGCCGCTTCGACGGCGCCCGGCACGCTCTCCGCATCCCCGGCGGTCCCGGTCGCCGCGCCGGTCTCCGGCTCCGCGCCGGTTCCGGTCTCCGCGCGGGTCCCGGGCTCCACACCGGACTCGGTCTCCGCGCCGCACTGCATGATCCGCGGCAGCCGCAGCGCCATCACCGCGCCCAGCAGCAACAGGCCCGCGCTCACCAGCAGGGTCAGATGCAGCCCGTGCACGAAGGAGTCCCGTGCCACCCGGCGCAGCACCGCCCCGGTGGGGCCGCCGAGCCGGTCGGCGACGTCGTACGCCTCGCCCAGCGAGTGCCCGGCGGCGGTCGCGTCCGGGGCGGAGACCCCGGGGACCGTGTGCAGCCGGGGCGTATAGGCGGCGTTCATCACACTGCCGAGCAGCGCGATACCGATACCGGCGCCGAGCTGGTACGACGTCTCGCCGATCGCCGCCGCCCCGCCGGCCCGGTCGGCGGGGGCCTCGCTGAGCATCGACTCGTAGGCGCCGAACAGCGTGGTCTCCAGGCCGAGGCCGAGCAGCACGAAGGCGGACAGCAGCAGCGGGGAGTTGTCGGCGGGGCCCATCGCGGTCAGGGTCAGCACCGCGGCCGCCGTCAGACAGAAGCCGGTGCACACCATCCGGCGCGGCCCGAACCGGCGCAGCACGCGCGCGCCCAGCAGACCGGCCGCCATCGCCGCCACGGTCAGCGGCAGCAGCCGCAGCCCGGTGGCGAGCGGGGACAGGCCGAGCACCAGTTGCAGATACTGCGCGGCGATCAGCTCAAGGCCGACCAGCGCGAGCATGGCCAGCACGATGCAGCCCACCGAGGTGCTGAAGGCGGGCCTGCGGAACATGCACAGGTCCACCAGCGGATGCGGCAGCCGCCGCTGGCGCCGTACGAAGAGGACCAGGAGGGCCGCGCCGACCAGCAGCGGCAGCAGGGTGAGCGGGCCCGTGGGGTCCTCGCCGCCGCCGAGCCGCTTCACGCCGAGCACGACGCCGAACAGGCCCGCGGCCGCCATCAGCGCGCCGACCACGTCCCAGGGGCCGTCCGTCTCGCCCCGGGACTCGGGCAGCAGCAGCCGTCCGACGGGGAGGCTGATCAGCATCAGCGGGATGTTGATCAGGAAGACCGAGCCCCACCAGAAGTGCTCCAGCAGAAAGCCGCCGAGCAGCGGTCCGACCGCCGCGCCGACCGCGGCGACCGCGCTCCACACACCGATGGCGAGGGCGCGCTCACGCCGGTCGGGGAAGACCTGGCGCAGGATCGACAGGGTCGCGGGCATGATCATGGCGCCGCCGACGCCGATCAGGGCGCGGGCGAGGATCAGCACCTCGGCGGAGTGCGCGCAGGCGGCCACCGCGGAGGCCACGCCGAACAGGCCGTAGCCGAGCAGGAGTACGCGTCGGCGTCCGACGCGGTCGCCGAGGGTGCCGAAGAGGATCAGCAGCGCGGCGCAGACCAGGGGGTAGACGTCGACGATCCAGAGCAGCTGGATGGCGCTGGGCCGCAGGTCCTCGCTGACCGCGGGGACAGCCACATGCAGCACGGTCGCGTCGAGGGCGACGAGCAGCAGGCTGACGCAGAGGACGACGAGGACGACCCAGCGGTTGGCACCGGGCCCGGCCGTCCGACGGCGCGGCCGGAGCGCGGCCGTGGTCGTCCCGGACATGTACGCACCTCCCAGATGTTCCCTCGTGCGGGGCGGAGCGACAGGCTCTCCCTTTGTCGTACGGCCGGGAAGAAGCGGTGTTCCCGGACCCCGCTGAACCCACGGGAATGGCTCGTCAGCCTACGCGAGTCCGCCCCGCCGCCGCGTGGCGGACCTCTCACCCCGGGCGGCGACCCCTGTGGGGTGCACCACGTCGTACCGGTCCGGCGGCCGGAGCGTTCCCCCGTCCGGTCGATAATCGAGCCCGTGACCGATCTCAGGACCGGCGTGGCCGCGGCCCACGCCCCGCCCGCCGTCCCGTCCGCCGTCCCGCTGCTGCGCCGGGCGGTGCCGGCCGTGCTGGCGTACGCGGCGGTCCGCGCCCTGGGCCTGGTGGTGCTGGCGGTGTGGAGCGCCGCGCGCGGCAAGAGCGCGCTGACGCTGCTGACGGGGCGCTGGGACTCCCTCTGGTACACGCGGGTCGCCGAACTGGGCTACGGCTACCAGGTGCGGCTGCCGAACGGCGACATCCATTCGAACCTGGCGTTCTTCCCGCTGCTGCCCTGGCTGGAGCGGCTGCTGCACGCGCTCACCCCGCTGTCGTACGCGCACGCGGGGCTCGTGGTGAGCCTGGTGGCCTCGCTGGTCGCGGCGGCGGGGATCTTCGCGGTGGCCGAGCACGTGTACGGAGCCCGGACCGGGGTCTGCGCGGTGCTGCTGTGGGCGGTGCTGCCGGTCGCGGCCGTGCAGTCGATGGCGTACAGCGAGTCACTGTTCACGGCGCTGGCCGCCTGGGCGCTGTACGCGCTGCTGACCGGTCGGTGGGTGGGCGCGGGGCTGCTCGCGGCGCTCGCGGGGCTGACCCGGCCGGTGGGCGGCGCGGTGGTGGCGGCGGTGTGGGTCGCGGCAGCGGTCTCGTTCGTGCGGGACCGAAGCGCGGCGCGTTCGGACGGCGCTCGGTCCTCGACACGCGCCCCCGCGCACTCCACCGTCCGCCGTCTCCTCGGCGTGTCGCTCGCCCCGCTCGGCGCGGCCGGTTATGTCCTCTGGGTGGGCCGTCGCACCGGCAAGGGGCCGCTCGGCTATCTGGACGTCCAGGCCGGGTGGCGCAACGGCTTCGACGGCGGGTACGCATTCGCGCGCTTCGTGGCCGAGAAGTTCACCTCGTTCCCCGCCGCGCTCGCGGGCGTCGGCCTGATCGCGGGCGTCGCGCTGCTGCTCTGGCTGTACGTCACCGGCGTCCGCCGGGGCCAGCCGCTCGAACTGCTGGCGTACACCGGCGTCGTGCTCGCGCTCGCGCTGTGCGCGTCGAGCTACTTCGGCTCCAAGCCCCGGCTGCTGCTGCCCGCCTTCCCGGTGCTCTTCCCGCTCGCCGCCGCGCTCGCCCGGCTGCGGACCTCCCGATCCGCCCTGGTCACGGTGGGGTTGGCGATCGTCTCCGCGGTGTACGGGGCGTTCTGGCTGAACGGCTCCGGGCCTCCATGATCCACTCCGGCGGCCCGATGACGCCCCGGGGAATTGCGACCCAGGACCGGGTTAACGCATTTATAAGTGCCATATAAACAACACCCGGCATGATCAAAGGAATTACAGAGGACGGCCTCACCGGATTGCGGAATCCCGTGAAATTCGGCCGCCCTTGAGAGGTTTCCCACATCACATCGTCATCACAAAGACGCTGTTTCGACCGGGACCACAGCTCACTCGCTGTAACGTCGATTGGGTGCGTACCGAACGGAACCTCACCCGGCGTCTGGACCGGGTGTTCGCCAGGCTGGACCGCGAGCCGGAACGGCCGGCCCATATCGATGTGCCGGTGATGAGCCGGCACCGGGTCGTGCTGTTCTCCGCGACCCTCGCCTTCTACCTGGCGATCGTGTGGGCCGTGGTGACCACCTCCTGGCTCGTCCGGCTCGACTGGCAGGTCATGTTCTTCCGGCCGTACCAGCAGTGGCCGCAGATCCACGCCTTCCTCGACTACTACGTGGTGCTCGGCCAGCGCGGCCCCACCGCGGTGATGGTCGCGGCCTGGCTCGGCTGGCGCTCCTGGCGGCAGCACACGCTCCGCCCGCTGCTCACCCTCGCCACCTCGCTGCTGCTGCTGAACATCACGGTCGGCGCCGCCAAGTACGGCATGGGGCGGCTCGGTCCGCACTACGCGACCGTGATCGGCTCGAACGAGATGGTCAGGGGCGGCGATATATTTCCCAGCGGCCACACCGCCAACGCGGTGGTCACCTGGGGCATCCTGGCCTACCTGGCCTCCACCCCCCGCACCCGCCGCTGGCTCTCGGCCGTCTCCGCGATCACCTCGCTCGGCGTCGGCCTCACCACCGTCTACCTCGGTACGCACTGGCTCAGCGATGTGCTCCTCGGCTGGGCCGCCGGCCTGCTGATCCTGCTCGCCCTGCCCTGGTTCGAGTCGCTGATCGCACGCACCGAGGCGTGGCTGTTCGACCTGCGCGACCGCTGGCGCGCCCGGCGCACCCGGCCGGTGTCCGAACCGGTCGCCCCCGTCGCCCCGGTGGTGCTCGCCGGGCCGCGCGGCGCCTCGGCCGAGCAGTCCGCGCCGGCCCGCGAGCCGGTCTCCTCGACCCGCGCCTCCCGGGGCCTGGCGCATCTCGCGCCCAGCCCGCACACGGCCCGTTCGGAACGCAGCCCGGTCACCCCGGCGGGCCCCCGCCGCCCGCCCGGCGCCGACCGGGCACCGCGCGGCGCCTCCCCGGCCCGCCCGCTGACGGGCGGCTGAGGACCCGGGCGACGGTACGCACCACGGGCCCCACGCCACGGCGAAGGCCCCGCTCCCTCCCCGGGAGCGGGGCCTTCGCGCCGTCCGCGGTCGCGGCGGGACCGGTCAGCCCTTCCAGGCGCGGGCCACCCGGCCGTCGCGCACCTCGAAGTTGAGCCGCCCCATCCGGTACTCCATGGTGATGATCGCGCCCGGCGGCAGCGCGCGCACGGTCGACCAGCCGCGCTCCCGGGCGCGCCGCTCGGCCTGCTCGGCGTCGAGGCCGACGTACCCGTCCGGGCTGTCCTGGGGCTCCGCTGGCGGAGTGGGAATCGGTGCCATACGGCCACGCTAGGGCGACACACGCGGTGACGGAAGCCGGGAGCGGCAGGGTAAGAGCAGGACCAGACTCCCGTCACACTTCTGTCACAGCTTCCGGGGTCTCGTTTCGGTCGAACTTCCTCACACGATCGGGGGTTTCCGTACCGCCGGCCGGGGGATTCGAACTGAATTCCCGCGTGTCGTGCCGCCCCCTCGAATTACCCGGCGGAAAGTGCCGTGATGAAGATCGGGACGGGCCCCGGGAGCATGATTCCCCGGCGGAATCCCGCGCTATGCCACCGGAGCTGACACCGCATAGGAAAATTCACGGATTCCGCACATGCCGGTGTGGGGTGTGCGTACCGCGGGCGCTCCCGGGTACCAGGCC
This sequence comes from Streptomyces griseofuscus, assembly GCF_014673495.1. Taxonomy (GTDB): domain Bacteria; phylum Actinomycetota; class Actinomycetes; order Streptomycetales; family Streptomycetaceae; genus Streptomyces; species Streptomyces murinus. Next base: position 6,583,968 of record NZ_CP051006.1, on the reverse strand, counting down.
CGCCGACCGCGGCGGACCGCCGGTGCGGGCCCGGGGCGCGACGACGCGAAGGGGCGAGCGATGGGGACCGAGACCGCGCACGCGACGCCGGGACCGGTGCGCGACCGGCCGCGGGCGGGCCGGGTGGTGGTGGACTGGCTCACCACCACGGACCACAAGAAGATCGGCCATCTGTATCTGATCACCGGCTTCGGCTTCTTCCTGGCCGCCGGGGTGATGGCGCTGTTGATGCGCGCCGAACTCGCCCGGCCGGGGCTCCAGCTGATGAGCGCGGAGCGGTACGACCAGTTGTTCACGCTGCACGGCACGATCATGCTGCTGCTGTTCGCGACGCCGAGCTTCGCGGGGTTCGCCAATGAGCTGATGCCGCTCCAGATCGGCGCCCCGGACGTGGCCTTCCCCCGGCTGAACATGCTGTCGTACTGGTTCTTCCTGTTCGGCGGGCTGATCGTGCTGGGGTCCCTGCTCTCGCCTGACGGGCCCGCCGACTACGGCTGGTTCGCCTACGCGCCGCTCAACGACGCGACGCACTCCCCCGGGATCGGCCCCGACCTGTGGATCATGGGGCTCGCGCTGTCCGGGTTCGGGACGATCCTCGGCGCGGTCAACTTCATCACCACGATCATCGCGATGCGGGCGCCGGGCATGACGATGTTCCGGATGCCGGTCTTCACCTGGAACACCCTGTTCACCTCGATCCTGATCCTGCTGGCTTTCCCGGTGCTGGCGGCGGCGCTGCTGGTGCTGGAGGCGGACCGGCGGTTCGGGGCGCAGGTGTTCGAGGCGGCGAACGGCGGGGCGCTGCTGTGGCAGCACCTGTTCTGGTTCTTCGGGCATCCCGAGGTCTACATCATCGCGCTGCCGTTCTTCGGGATCGTCACGGAGATCATCCCGGTCTTCAGCCGCAAGCCGATCTTCGGATATGTGACGCTGGTCGGCGCGACGATGACGATCACCGGCCTGTCGATCGTGGTGTGGGCGCACCACATGTTCGCGACGGGCGCGGTGCTGCTGCCGTTCTTCTCCTTCATGTCGTTCCTGATCGCGGTGCCGACCGGGGTGAAGTTCTTCAACTGGACCGGCACGATGATCCACGGCTCGCTGTCCTTCGAGACACCGATGCTGTGGGCGCTGGGCTTCCTGGTGACGTTCCTGTTCGGCGGGCTGACCGGGGTGATCCTCGCGTCGCCCCCGATGGACTTCCATGTCACGGACTCGTACTTCGTGGTCGCGCACTTCCACTACGTCGTCTTCGGCACGGTCGTCTTCGCGGTGTTCGGCGGGTTCGCCTTCTGGTGGCCGAAGTTCACCGGGAAGATGCTGGACGAGCGGCTGGGGAAGATCCAGTTCTGGACGCTGTTCGTCGGCTTCCACACGACGTTCCTGGTGCAGCACTGGCTGGGGGCGGAGGGGATGCCGCGCCGGTACGCCGACTATCTGGCGGCGGACGGCTTCACGGCGCTCAACACCGTGTCCTCCATCGGCGCGTTCCTCCTCGGCCTCTCCACGCTCCCCTTCCTCTACAACGTCTGGAAGACGGCCCGTCACGGCGAGAAGGTCGACACCGACGACCCCTGGGGCTACGGCCGTTCCCTGGAGTGGGCGACGTCCTGTCCCCCGCCGCGGCACAACTTCGTGACGCTGCCGAGGATCCGCTCGGAGTCGCCGGCGTTCGATCTGCATCACCCGGCGTACGCGGCCGAGGCCCCCCGGCCGGAGCCGAGGGGCCGTCGGGCACGGAAGTGAGCGCGGCTCAGAGGGCCAAGTGCGTTCCCGGGACGATGAGAGCCGGGTCGGTGCCGATGACGGACCGGTTCGCCGCGTACAGGTGGCGCCAGCCGACGCCGTGCCGCGCGGCGATCCCGGACAGGGTGTCGCCCCGGCGCACGGTGTAGCCGCCGGTGCCGCGGGAGGGGTGGCTCGGTGCCTTCGAGGTCTTCGGAGTGTTCGAGGTGTTCGAGGTCCTCGGTGTCCTGGACGGCGCCGACTTCTTCGTCGTGCTGCCCTTGTCGAGGCTCACCGGTGAGGGGGCGGAGCCCATGGCTCCCGCGCGGCCGGAGCAGACCGGCCAGGCGCCCCAGCCCTGGGCCCGCTGGACCCGTGTCGCGACGGCGATCTGCGCGCTCCTGGAGGCCCGGTCGGCGGTCGAGGCGTAGGCGCCACCGCCGTACGCGCTCCAGGTGTGGGCGGAGAACTGGAGTCCTCCGTAGTAGCCGTTGCCGGTGTTGATGTGCCAGTTGCCGCCGCTCTCGCACTGGGCGATGCGGTCCCACACCCCGTTGTCCGCGGCGGCTGCGCTGCCGGTCGCGGCCAGCAGCCCCAGCGGGGCCAGCAGCGCGGCGCCGGCGAGCACGGCCGTCGTGCGGCCTCTGCGGGCGCTGTCGTCACGGGTGGTGGTACGGCTGGTATCGGCACACTCGGACATATAACTCCCTCTCCAAGAACCCGGGTTCCCCCGGGCGGAGCGCGGCTCGCCGCGCAGGACCGCGGTTCCTCGCGCCCGCCCCGTCCGTGCCCCCCGGTGCCGGCGATGACGCGTTGCCGGTGCCGGGTGACGGACGAACCCGAGCGGTGCTCGTTGCACACGGCGGAGGAATGTAGAGAAAGCGTGTGCCGGACATCAACCAAATGACCGTCGTGCCAGGCCAGTTCGCAGTTACCGCTGGTATCGGCGATTTCCGGCCACCCACTACATACGCTGATTTACTGATTTTTCGCCCCCGTCCGACGACTCCCTGTGACCCACTTCACCCGTTCAAGTAGCCTGACCCACCACAGAGTTGACGATGAGTGGCCGATTCCACACTCTGGGTGATCAGCTGTGACGGTTGATTCGAACCGATGCTCCGCCATGCGTGACCCCCACCACAGGACGCCCGTTGTCTTCTTCATGAGCCCGGAACCCTGGGGCTCATCGGCCGGGAGCCACCCGACCGGTCCCGCACGCATCCCAAGGGAGCCACCCGTGCCGCGCATGCTCGACGTCAGTGACGCCGTACGCGCCGAGATCGGCGACGAAGAAGCCGACCGGCTGCTCGCCGGAGAGAACGCCCCGGGCAGTTACGACTGCACGTCCTGCCGCACCCCGGGCGACTCCGAGCAGGAGCGCACCAGCACCGTTCTCTTCGTCGGCGAGGAGACCGCGGTCCTCGCCTTCGCCCACGCCAGCTGCCTGCCCTCGCAGGTCGTCCAGGTCACCGAGGAGCAGTTGCAGGGCGCCGTCCGCTCCATCGGCGCACAGGCCGAGGGCGGCGAGCCGCAGCGGCCCGTGCCCGAGCAGGCGGTGCTCGGTGTGACCAGCGGACTCGTCCTGATCGAGGGCGAGTTGCACCCCGCCCTGGTGGTCGAGCCCACCTCGCCCATCGTGCGCCCCGGCACCGTCGGCCCCGGGGACGACTTCCTGCCGCTCCTCATCGAGCAGGGCTTCATGCCGGTGACCGAGCTGGCCGCCGTCCCGCCGGTGCTGCACGGCTGGTCGGTGCTGCTGGCGGTCGGCCAGCTGCACGCGGTCCTCCAGCCGGGCCCGCCCGGCGGCCACCCGGTCGCCTGGTGGCAGGCCCATCAGCCGCTCCAGGTCACCGACGGCTGGCGGGCCGCGGCCAACAAGCACCAGCAGGTGCTGATGTTCGCCGCGCCGGTGGGCTCCATCGGCCGCCAGCCGCGCGAGGACCTGCTGCGCGACTCGCTCGACAAGGCGGCGGCCTACGGCCGGCTGGTCGCGGCGGCGCTCCCGCTCGCGGGGACCTGAGCCCGCGCGTTCAAGGGGCCGCGGCCAAAGGAAGGTTGCGAAACCGCATCTCTTCTCGCGCGCTGTCGTTTGGACATACGTGCACGCATACGACACTTCGCCCCGACGGTCCTCGTTCTCCTCCGTTCCGTCCGCCCGGACGGGGCACGAAGGGGCGGGTGGTGCGTCGGCCACGCCGATCTTCGACATGCTCGCCTCGGAGTGGGTCAAGGCGTTCCGCACGCTGCCGGGCGACCGCAGCGGCGAGGAGGGGATGAGGTTCGTCCCCTTCGGCCTGCCGGACCGCACCGGTTGGTCGTACGGCGGCCATCGGGCGGGCTCGTTCAGCAGCTCGTACAGCGCCTACAGCGCGGGGGCCTACAGCGCCCGCCAGCAGTCGCAGTGGCAGCGCGTCGGCACCATCGGGCGGCCGCAGCAGGACACCGGGATGCACCATGTGCCCGCCGCACTGCCTCCAGGACCGCGCCGCGGCGCGTGACACCGTTACGACGCGAAGGGCGGCCCCTGTCGGACAGGGGCCGCCCTTCGCGTCGTACGGCGGTTACTTCTTCTTCGAGCCGCGCTTCTCGCGCACCCGCACCGAGATATGGATCGGGGTGCCCTCGAAGCCGAACTCCTCGCGCAGCCGGCGCTCGATGAAGCGCCGGTAGCCCGCCTCGATGAAGCCGGAGGCGAAGAGCACGAAGCGCGGGGGCTTGGTGCCGGCCTGGGTGCCGAAGAGGATGCGCGGCTGCTTGCCGCCCCGGACCGGGTGCGGGTGGGCCGCGACCAGCTCGCCCAGGAAGGCGTTGAGCCGGCCGGTGGGAACGCGGGTCTCCCAGCCGGCGAGGGCGGTCTCGATGGCCGGGACCAGCTTCTCCATGTGGCGGCCGGTGCGCGCCGACACATTCACCCGGGGCGCCCAGGCGATCTGGGCCAGCTCGGTCTCGATCTCCCGCTCCAGGTAGTAGCGGCGCTCCTCGTCCAGCGTGTCCCACTTGTTGAAGGCGACGACGATCGCACGGCCCGCCTCCACGGCCATGGTGACGATCCGCTGGTCCTGCACGGAGATGTTCTCCGAGGCGTCGATCAGGACGACCGCGACCTCGGCCTTCTCCACCGCGGCGGCGGTGCGCAGCGAGGCGTAGTAGTCGGCGCCCTGCTGGAGGTGGACACGCTTGCGGATGCCCGCGGTGTCCACGAACTTCCAGGTGACACCGCCCAGTTCGATCATCTCGTCGACCGGGTCGCGGGTGGTGCCCGCCATCTCGTTGACGACGACGCGCTCCTCGCCCGCGACCTTGTTCAGCAGGGAGGACTTGCCGACGTTCGGGCGGCCGATGAGCGCGATGCGGCGGGGGCCGCCGATGGCGGTGCCGAAGGACTGCGCGGGCGCCTCGGGCAGCGCCTCCAGGACGGCGTCCAGCATGTCGCCGGTGCCGCGGCCGTGCAGCGCGGAGACGGGGTGGGGCTCGCCGAGGCCCAGGCTCCACAGGTACGAGGCGTCGGCCTCGCCGCTCTGGCCGTCGACCTTGTTGGCGCACAGCACCACCGGCTTGCCGGCCTTGCGCAGCAGTCGTACGACCGCCTCGTCGGTGTCGGTGGCGCCGACCTTGGCGTCGACCACGAAGACCACCGCGTCGGCGGCCTCGATCGCGTACTCGGCCTGGGCGGCCACGGAGGCGTCGATGCCGAGGACGTCCTGCTCCCAGCCGCCGGTGTCGACCACCTTGAAGCGGCGGCCCGCCCACTCGGCCTCGTAGGTGACGCGGTCGCGGGTGACACCGGGCTTGTCCTCGACGACCGCCTCGCGGCGGCCGATGATCCGGTTGACCAGGGTCGACTTGCCGACATTCGGACGGCCGACGACGGCGAGCACGGGCAGCGGGCCGTGACCCGCCTCCTCGATGGCGCCCTCGACGTCCTCGATGTCGAAGCCCTCGACCGCGGCGAGCTCCATGAACTGCGCGTACTCGGCATCGCCGAGAGCCCCGTGCTCGTACTCGTGCTCGGCCGAGCCGTCGGGCTGGATGTCGTCGTTCATGAAGTCCGTACCTCGTTGTTCATCGTGGTGATCGGTGGAACAGGCCCTGGTGGGCTTATCCCTCAGTGGGCTGATCCACTACTCAAGTGTCGCCTAGCGCCCGGTGAGGCGCCTGGCGTTTTCCAGGTGGGCGGTGAGCTGCTTCTGGATGCGCTCGGTCGCCTCGTCCAGCGCCCGGCGCGTACGCCGCCCGGATCCGTCGCCCGCGTCGAACGGGTCTCCGAAGACGACGTCCACGCGCGAGCGCACCGGGGGCAGCGCCTTTATCAACCGCCCCGGCCGGTCCGAGCTTCCCATGACGGCCACCGGCACGACCGGCGCCCCGCTGCGGACCGCGAAGTAGGCGAGGCCCGCGCGCAGCGAGGCGAAGTCGCCCTCGCCCCGGGTGCCCTCGGGGAAGATGCCCAGCACTCCCCCGGCCGCCAGCAGGTCGAGGGCCTGGGTGATGGCGGCACGGTCGGCGGCGGTGCGGTCCACCTTCAGCTGGCCGATGCCGGTCAGGAAGGCGCCCAGCGGGCCGATGAACGCCTCCTTCTTGATCAGGAAGTGCGTCGGCCGGGGCGCCACACCCATGACCATGGGGCCGTCGATGTTGTGGGAGTGGTTGACGGCGAAGATCACCGGACCGCTCGCGGGCACCTTCCAGGCGCCGAGCACACGCGGCCGCCACAGCCCGTACATCAGGCCGACGCCGATGCGCCGGCCGACCTCGGCGCCCTTCTCGGAGGGCGGACTCGCTTCCCGTCTCGCGGAGGGCAGGCTCACTTCCCCGCCCGCTTCTCCTCGACCAGGGTGACGACGCACTCGATGACCTGGGCGAGGGTGAGCTCGGTGGTGTCCACCTCGACCGCGTCGTCGGCCTTGGCGAGCGGAGAGGTCTTGCGGCTGGAGTCGGCGGCGTCGCGCTTGATCAGCGCCTCGCGGGTGGCGTGCAGGTCGGCGCCCTTCAGCTCACCGCTGCGGCGGGCGGCGCGGGCCTCCGGGGAGGCGGTGAGGAAGACCTTGAGGTCGGCGTCCGGCAGCACCGTCGTGCCGATGTCCCGGCCCTCGACCACGATGCCCCGCTCGGCACCGGTGGCCAGCGAGCGCTGGAGCTCGGTGATCCGGGTGCGCACCTCGGGCACCGCGCTGACCGCGCTGACCTTGGAGGTGACCTCCTGGGTGCGGATCGGGGCGGCCACGTCCACACCGTCGACCGTGATGGTCGGGGCGGCCGGGTCGGTGCCGGAGACGATCTCCGGCTTGCCCGCGACGGCGGCGATGGCGGTCGGGTCCGCCAGGTCGATGCCGTTGTGCACCATCCACCAGGTGATCGCCCGGTACTGGGCGCCGGTGTCCAGGTAGCTCAGACCGAGCTGGGCGGCCACGGCCTTCGACGTGCTCGACTTGCCCGTGCCGGAGGGACCGTCGATCGCGACGATCACGGGCTTGGCGGTCGGGGCGGCGCCGTTTTCCACGGGGGGACACCTTCCTGGTGCGGTGTGCGGGCGGGGTCGGGGAGCGAGAGCGCCCCGCACAAGGTTACTGGGTGTGGGTCACTCGTCCGGACGCATACCACCGCCGGACCCCGCCCGGCCCCTCGGTGGGCCGCACCCGGTCCCCCGCCCGCCCCGCCGGGCTACTGCCGCAGCGCCCAGCCCCGCTCGCGCAGCGCGTCGGCGAGCACCGGCACGGCCTGCGGTTCGACGGAGAGCTGCACCAGGCCTGCCTGCTGTCCGGTGGCGTGCTCGATGCGCACGTCCTCGATGTTGACCCCGGCGCGGCCCGCGTCGGCGAAGATCCGCGCCAGCTGGCCGGGCTGGTCGTCGATGAGCACGACGACGGTCTCGTAGGCCCGCGGCGCGCTGCCGTGCTTGCCGGGCACCCGTACCTGGCCCGCGTTGCCGCGGCGCAGCACGGCCTCGATGCCGGTGCTGCCGGCCCGCCGCTTGTCCTCGTCCGAGGACTGGAGGGCACGCAGGGCGCCCACGGTCTCGTCCAGGTCGGCGGCGACGTCGGCGAGCAGGTCGGCGACCGGGCCCGGGTTGGCGGAGAGGATGTCGATCCACATGCGCGGGTCGGAGGCGGCGATCCGGGTCACGTCCCGGATGCCCTGTCCGCACAGGCGTACGGCGGCCTCGTCGGCGTGTTCCAGACGGGCGGCGACCATGCTGGAGACCAGGTGGGGCATGTGGGACACGAGGGCGACCGCGCGGTCGTGGGCGTCGGCGTCCATGACGACCGGGACGGCACGGCAGTGCGAGACCAGTTCCAGGGCGAGGTTGAGCACCTCGGTGTCGGTGTCCCGGGTGGGGGTGAGCACCCAGGGCCGGCCCTCGAAGAGATCGCCGGTCGCGGCCAGCGGGCCCGACTTCTCCCGGCCGGACATCGGATGGGTGCCGAGGTAGGCGCCGAGGTCAAGGCCGAGCGCCTCCAGCTCGCGGCGCGGGCCGCCCTTGACGCTGGCCACGTCGAGGTAGCCGCGGGCCAGTCCCCGGCGCATGGCGTCGGCGAGGAGTCCGGCCACATGGGCCGGCGGGGCGGCGACGATCACCAGGTCGACGGGTCCCTCGGGGGCCGCGTCGGTGCCGGCGCCGAGCGCGGCGGCGGTACGGGCCTGTTCCGGGTCGTGGTCGGCGAGGTGCACGGTGACGCCGCGCTGCGTCAGGGCCAGGGCGGCGGAGGTGCCGATCAGGCCGGTGCCGATGACGAGTGCGGTTCTCACTGGGCGATGTCCTTGCGCAGGGCGGCCGCGGCGCCGAGGTAGACATGGGCGATGTCGGCGCGCGGACGGTCCGACTCGACATGGGCGAGGATCCGGACGACCCGGGGCATGGCGCCGGCGATGTCCAGTTCCTGGGCGCAGATCAGGGGCACGTCGGTGATGCCGAGCCCCCGGGCGGCGGCCGCCGGGAAGTCGCTGTGCAGATCGGGGGTGGCGGTGAACCAGATGCTGATCAGGTCGTCCGCGGTCAGTCCGTTCCGCTCCAGGACGGCGGTGAGCAGGGCGCTGACCTGCTCGTCCATGTGCCCGGCCTCGTCCCGTTCCAGTTGGACGGCTCCCCGGACCGCTCGTACCGCCACGGTGCTGCTCCTAGCTGACAGGTGCTGACAGGTGTTGTCGTGCTCGACCGTCCAGCCTAGTCAGCCCGCGTGGGCACGGCGCGCGGCGCCCGATCACTGAGACGATACAAGTCATCCGGTTTCATGCATTTTCCATGCTTTCTTCCAGAAACCGGTATCGGTATCCGCATCCCGACATGTGTACGGAGTGGTGACATGACCCAGGGCGCGACGCGGCGCATGGTGATCGCGACGGGCGCGGCGGCGCTCGCGACCGGCTGCGGCGGCAGCAACGGCGACACGAGCGCGGCCGCCGACAGCACGGACAGCCCCTCGCCGGCGAGTCCTACGGCGGCGACCCCGACCGGCGCGGGCACGTCCGCGGCGGCGGACGCGAAGAAGCTCGCGAGCACGAGCGACATCCCCGAGGGCGGGGGCAAGGTCTTCGACGCGCAGAAGATCGTGGTGACGCAGCCGGCGAAGGGCCAGTACAAGGCGTTCTCGGCGGTCTGCACGCACATGGGCTGCACGGTGAGCCGGGTGCAGAACGGCACCATCGACTGCCCGTGCCACGGCAGCCGGTTCAAGATCGAGGACGGTTCGGTGGCCGATGGTCCCGCGACGAAGCCGCTGGCCGAGCGCCCGATCAAGGTCGAAGGAAACTCTATCCAGCTGAGCTGAGGGGCCGGCCGCGTAGGCTCCCGGCATGCAGCCCGAGGACCTGGTACGCGACCACACGATCTACGCCTGCGTCATGGGGTCCCGGGCCTTCGGTCTGGCCACGGACGCGAGCGACACCGACCGGCGGGGCGTGTATCTCGCGCCCACCGCCCTGTTCTGGCGGTTCGAGAAGCCGCCGGCGCATGTGGAGGGGCCGGGCGAGGAACAGTTCTCCTGGGAGCTCGAGCGGTTCTGCGAGCTGGCGCTGCGCGGCAATCCGAACATCCTGGAGTGCCTGCACTCCCCGCTGGTGGAGCACCTGGACGACACCGGGCGCGAACTGCTGTCCCTGCGCGGGGCGTTCCTCTCCGTGAAGGTGTACGACACCTTCACCCGCTACGCCCTCGGCCAGCGCAAGAAGCTGGACGCCGACGTCCGTACGACGGGCGCCCCGCGCTGGAAGCACGCCATGCATCTGCTGCGCCTGCTGGCCTGCTGCCGCGACCTGCTGCGCACCGGCGAGCTGCATCTCGACGTGGGCGACCGCCGCGAGCCCCTGCTGGCGGTGAAACGGGGCGAGGTCCCCTGGACGGCCGTCGAGGCCTGGATGACCCGACTGGCCACGGAGACGGAAACCGCCCTCCACCACACCTCACTGCCCCCGGAACCGGACCACGCCCGAGTGGCGGACTTCCTGTTCCGCGCGCGCAGGGATTCGGCGCTGGAGTCGGCGCGGCTGGGGTGAGGCCGGCGAGCCGCTTCGACGACGGGGGCGGGGCGGCAGCCGTGGGCGGGTCCGCCCGAGGGCGGACGGACCCCGGCGTGCCGCGAGCGGATCGGGCCGGGGTGCCGGTGCCTGCGGGTGGGCCGGCTCGGAGCAACCCGCCGGCGAGCGGGGCGGGGCGGCGGCGCCCGTAGACGGGAGGCCGCCCGGCGATTCGCGGCACCATACCGCCGGGCGGTTCGGAGCGGGCGCCTGGTGGGTTCGCGCGTACGGGAGCGGACGCTGAAGGGCCGGGGCTGACGCGAGACCTCGTCCGACCGTGTGGGTCCGGGCCCGCAGGTTCACCCGGCGACTCGCGCAGGGACGCCCGTACGGGAGGTGCGGACAGCTCACGACCGACCCCCGCCCGGCGGCCGCACACGGCGCCCGGGCCCGGTCGACCGGCGCCCCGCTCGACGGACTCCCGCACGGGCGGACGGCCCACCCTCCCCATGAGCCGGGCGCGCACCCGGCCCACCCGCACGGGCATTCACCCCCGCCCGCCCTCGCGGAGCCGGTTCAGGGCCGACCAGGCCCCAGGGGAGGACGACCCGGACGTCCAAGCCACCCGGCCACCCGGCCGTACGGCCACGCGGGAGCCGACCCGCCCCCGGCAACTCGGCCACCCGGCCGCACCGGAGCCGACCCGCCCTGCCCTCCTCAGCCGCCCAGCCTCACCCGCACCACGAAGTCATGCAGCGCCTCATGACCGGTCGCCGCGTCCGGCAGGGACGTCGTGGACTGGGCGTCGTCGAGGGCGGTGTGCAGGCGTTCCACGTCGTCGGCGATGCGGGGCTGGTCGAGGCCGGGGAAGGTGCCGTGCTCCTGGGCGGCCTTGGCGGCGATCAGCTCGGGATGTAGGCGGGCGCGTCCCACTCCTTTATCAGCGTGGGCAGATGGGGCTGGACCTCGCCGGTGCGCATGAGGTGGATGCCGGTGAGCAGGACGCGGAACGTGTAGAGCAGCGGCTTGAGTTCGCCGGTCTTCTCGAACAGCCGCCACTGGGTGACCGCGAACCCCCGGTAGTGGTGGGCGTGATGGCTGGTGATCACGCCCGGGGCGAGCGCGGACAGCTCGCGGTGCGCCGCACCGGTGTGCACGACCAGCGGGGACAGCAACTGCTCCAGCACATAGCCGTTGCGGCGCAGCATCAGCCGTACGAACTTGCGCAGATCGTGCGTCACGAGGTCCAGCTCCGCGCCGTACCGCACCCACGTCTTCGACCGGGTCTCCTCCGGCTCGCGCAGGCCCAGGAGGTCCGCGGCGGGCAGCAGATGGACGCCTCGGAGGTCCACGTCCGAGTCCTGCGAGGGGAAGCCGTACAGGTGGGCCCCGGAGACGGTGACGAACAGCAGCGGGTCGGGCTGTTCGGCGACCACGGGCGCGAGGTCTATGTCGAGGTTGTCGATCATGAGCCTAAGCGTCCCAGAGTGTGCCGAGCGCCAACAGATCTTCCCGGTACTCGATCCGCTCGGCCCAGTCCGCGGGCCAGGCGTCCACACCGAGCCGCGCGCCCGCGAAGGCGCCGGTCAGACAGGCGATGGAGTCGGAGTCACCGGCGGTGCAGGCGGCCCTGCGCAGGGCGGTCAGCGGCTCGTCGGGGAAGAGCAGGAAGCACAGCAGCCCGGTCGCGAACGCCTCCTCGGCGATCCAGCCCTCCCCGGTGGCCAGGCACGGATCGTCCTGCGGCGAGTGGGTCCGCGCGGCCTCCCGGAGCCGGTCCAGGATCGCCAGGCACTCGTCCCAGCCGCGCGCCACGAAGTGCTCGGGCGTCGGGTCCTGGGAGCGGGTCCACAGATCGCCGAGCCACGTCTCGTCGTAGCGGGTCCGGTTCGCGAGGGCGTACTCCCGCAACTCCCCGAGGAGCGCCGACGGTTCGGTGCCCCGCGCCAGCAAGTGGACCGCGCGGGCGGTGAGATCGGACGCGGCCAGCGCGGTGGGGTGGCCGTGTGTGAGCCCGGACTGCAACTGGGCCGCGCCGGCGCGCTGTTCGTCGCTCAGGCCGGGCGCGAGCCCGATCGGCGCGACACGCATATTGGCGCCGCAGCCCTTGGAGCCGAGCTGACTGGCGTCCTGCCAGGCGCGGCCCTCGTCCTCCAGCAGCCGGCAGGCGGTCAGACAGGTGTTGCCGGGCGCCCGGTTGTTGTCCGGTGAGTGGTACCAGTCCACGAACTCCTCGCGCACCGGCCGCTCCAGGCGCTTCGGCGCGAGTCGGCCGCGCTCCATGGCGGTGCGCAGACCCCGGCCGAGGGCGAGGGTCATCTGGGTGTCGTCGGAGACGAAGGCGCGCCGCGCGAGCGGCATCTCGCGCCAGGGCCCGAACTTGGCCAGGATCTCGGGCACCTTGTTGAACTCGGTCGGGAAGCCGAGCGCGTCCCCCAGCGCGAGGCCGAGGAGCGAGCCGGTCGCGGGCCGCTTGGACATGTACACCATCCCCCTTTATCGTCACCGTGACCATAAAGGGGGATGATGATCGACGCAAGGCGCTTTCGGAGCCCGGCCTACAGTTCGACTTCCTTCATCAGCATGCCGACCTCGGTGTTCGACAGCCGCCGCAGCCAGCCGGACTTCTGGTCGCCCAGGGTGATCGGGCCGAACGAGGTGCGCACCAGCTTGTCGACCGGGAACCCGGCCTCCGCGAGCATGCGCCGCACGATGTGCTTGCGGCCCTCGTGCAGGGTCACCTCGACCAGGTAGTTCTTGCCGGTCTGCTCCACCACCCGGAAGTGGTCCGCGCGCGCGTAGCCGTCCTCCAGCTGGATGCCGTCCTTCAGGCGCTTGCCGAGGTCGCGCGGGATCGGGCCGACGATGTGCGCGAGGTACGTCTTCTGCACGCCGTACTTGGGATGGGTCAGGCGGTGCGCCAGCTCACCGTGGTTGGTGAGCAGGATGACGCCCTCGGTCTCGGTGTCCAGCCGGCCGACGTGGAAGAGCCGCGTCTCACGGTTGGTGACGTAGTCGCCGAGGCACTGACGCCCCTCCGGGTCCTCCATGGTGGAGACGACACCGGCGGGCTTGTTCAGCGAGAAGAACTGGTACGACTGGGTCGCCACGGTCAGGCCGTCGACCTTGACCTCGTCCTTCTCCGGGTCGACCCGCTTGCCCTGCTCGGTGACGATCTCGCCGTTGACCTCGACACGGCACTGCTCGATCAGCTCCTCGCAGGCGCGCCGGGAGCCGTAGCCCGCGCGCGCGAGCACCTTCTGGAGCCGCTCGCCCTCCTGCTCGGCGCCCGGGAAGGTCTTGGGGAGCTTGATGTCCTTCTTGCCCGCGTACCGGTCGCGGTTGCGCTCCTCGACCCGCGTCTCGTACTCACGCGAGCGCGCGGGCTCCGTACGGCCGCCCTGCTGGGGCCGCCGGGGCCCGCCCTTGGCGCCGCCGCGCGCCGCACCGCCGCGCCCGGACTTGGGGCCGTCCTGGGTCGCGCCGGGGCCCACGTCGTAGCGGCGCTCCTCGGGGCGGGGCTTGCTGGGCCGGCCCTGCCCCTGCCGCTCGTCCCGGTTGTTGCCGGCGCCGCGGTAGTTACCGCGCCCGCCACTCTTGCCGCTGCCGCTGCTTCGCATCAAAGTTCCGTCTTAGTCGTCTGCGTCCTCTGCACCCGGCGCGTCGGGCGCGTCCGGGTCGAACGACGGGACTCCCTCCTGGGTCTCGGCCTCGATCGCCTCCGCCTCCGGGAGGAAGGGCGCGAGTTCCGGGAGCTCGTCCAGGCCACGCAGGCCCATCCGCTCCAGGAAGTAGTTCGTCGTCCTGTACAGGATCGCACCTGTTTCGGGTTCCGCGCCCGCCTCCTCGACCAGACCGCGCTGGAGCAGGGTGCGCATCACACCGTCGCAGTTCACTCCGCGAACCGCGGAGACCCGGCTGCGGCTGACCGGCTGGCGGTAGGCGACGACCGCGAGGGTCTCCAGCGCGGCCTGGGTGAGCCGGGCCGTCTGGCCGTCCAGGACGAGGCGTTCGACGGCGGGCGCGTAGGCGGCGCGGGTGTAGAAGCGCCAGCCGCCCGCGACCTGGCGCAGCTCGAAGCCGCGGCCCTGCACGGTGTACTCGCCGGCCAGCGCCCGCAGCGCGTCCGCGATCTGCCGCCGGGGCCGCTCCAGGATCCTGGCGAGGTGCTCCTCGGTCGCGGGCTCGTCCACGACCATCAGGACGGCCTCCAGGGCGGGCCGCAGCTCCAGCCCCGCGACATCGCCCGGACCCGCCGGGGCCGCTGTGGTCTCCGTGGTCTCGCTCACGGCTTGCTCTCCTCCTCGGGGCCCGGCCGCTCGGGCGGCCGGTCGAACTCGTCGGTGACCATCGGCACCGCCGCCCCGTCCCCGCCGGTCCAGCGCACCAGCAGCTCCCCGAGGGCGGCCTCCTGCTCCAGGGCGACGGCCTTCTCCCGGTACAGCTCCAGGAGCGCCAGGAAACGGGCCACCACGGTGAGCGTGTCATCGGTGTCCGCCACCAGCTCCCGGAAGCTGGCCTCGCCCAGCTCGCGCAGCCGGGTGACCACGACGACGGCCTGCTCCTGCACGCTGACCAGCGGGGCGTGGATGTGGTCGACGTACACCCGCGGCTCGGGCCTGGGCTGCATCGCCTTGACCGCGAGCTTCGCGAAGCCCTCGGGTCCGATGCTGATCACGACCTCGGGCAGCAGCTCGGCGTGCTCGGGTTCGAGGCCGACGGTACGGGGGTAGCGGCGGGCCTCCTCGTCGACCCGGGCGTTGAAGATGTCGGCGATCTGCTTGTACGCCCGGTACTGGAGCAGCCGCGCGAACAGCAGATCGCGCGCTTCGAGCAGCGCCAGGTCGCCCTCGTCCTCCACCTCGGCGGCGGGCAGCAGCCGGGCCGCCTTCAGATCGAGCAGCGTGGCCGCCACGACGAGGAACTCGGTCGTCTGGTCCAGGTCCCAGTCCGGCCCCATCGCGCGGATGTGCGCCATGAACTCGTCGGTGACCTTGGACAGCGCGACCTCGGTCACGTCCAGCTTGTGCTTGGAGATCAGCTGGAGCAGCAGATCGAAGGGCCCCTCGAAGTTGGCGAGGCGGACCTTGAAGACGCCGTCGGGTGCCTCTTCGGGTTCGGCGGTGCCGGGCGCCTCTTGCGAGGGGCCAGCGGGCTCAGCCGTGTCCACGACCTCGGCCGCGGGAGCGCCCGGACCTCGCCCCAGCGCACGCCGACGGCCGGCACCGGGGCCGGGGCGGGGGGCGTCGTTCGAGGTCATCGCCCCGCAGGCTACCGCTAACGCCCCCGCAGCCGCCGTACGAGGATGCTCGCGTCCCCGCGGGACTCCAGGTCGGCCAGCACCACGGCCACCGCCTCGCGCACGATGCGCCCGCGGTCCACCGCGAGCCCGTGCTCGCCCCGGAGCACCAGCCGGGCGTGCTCCAGGTCCATCAGCTCCTCGGCGGAGACGTACACCGTGATCTTCTCGTCGTGCCGCTCGCGCCCGCTGGGCCGCCGGTTCGCCGCCCGGCCCCGCTTGCGCGGCTCGGCGGCGGAGCCGTCCGGTGCGGGCCCCCGGCGCCGGGCGCGGGACTCGGCGTCGGCCGGTTCGGCCTCCGCCGCCACGTGCTCGGCGCCCTCGCCGTCCCCGTTCCGCACGGGCACGGCCTGCGGCGCGTCCTCGGCGGCGGCCACGTCGTCGCTGTCCTGCGCGGGCGCCGGCACCCGGGCGTCACCGCCCGCGGCGCGCCGGGGCGTCGACGGCTGGAGCGCCGTCCCCCCTGTCGTACGGAAGAGTTCGTCGGCCCCCGGCAGACTCACTCGGCGTGACACCGGGCGAGCACCTCCCTGGCGAGCTGGCGATAGGCGGCGGCACCGACGGAGTTGGAGGCGTACGTGGTGATCGGCTCACCGGCGACCGTGGTCTCCGGGAAGCGGACCGTACGCCCGATGACCGTGTGGTAGACGTGGTCGTCGAAGGCCTCGACCACCCGGGCCAGGACCTCCCGGCTGTGGACCGTGCGCGAGTCGTACATGGTGGCGAGGATGCCGTCCAGCTCCAGGTCGGGGTTGAGCCGTTCCTGGACCTTCTCGATGGTCTCGGTCAGCAGGGCCACACCGCGCAGCGCGAAGAACTCGCACTCCAGCGGCACGATCACCTTGTGCGCGGCGGTCAGCGCGTTCACCGTGAGCAGGCCGAGCGAGGGCTGGCAGTCGATCACGATGTAGTCGTAGTCGGGCAGCAGGGGCTTGAGTGCCCGCTGGAGCGTGGACTCGCGCGCGACCTCGGAGACCAGCTGGACCTCGGCGGCCGACAGGTCGATGTTGGAGGGCAGCAGGTCCATGTTGGGGACCGCGGTCTTCAGCAGGACCTCGTCCGCGGCCATGCCCCGCTCCATGAGCAGGTTGTAGACCGTGAGGTCGAGTTCCATGGGGTTGACGCCGAGACCCACCGACAGCGCGCCCTGCGGGTCGAAGTCCACGAGCAGTACCCGTCGGCCGTACTCCGCGAGCGCGGCACCCAGGTTGATGGTCGACGTGGTCTTGCCGACGCCGCCCTTCTGGTTGCACATCGCGATGATCTTCGCGGGGCCGTGATCGGTCAGCGGGCCCGGGATCGGGAAGTACGGCAGCGGGCGACCGGTGGGACCGATGCGCTCACGGCGCTGGCGGGCCGCGTCGGGCGCGAGCGTGGCGGCGTACTCCGGATCGGGCTCGTACTCGGCGTCGGGGTCGTAGAAGTGCCCCTCGGGCAGTTCGTCGTAGTCGGCGAGTTGGTTGTGGGGCGCGCCACTTCCGTCGCCGGCCATGGCGTTCACGTGATGGCCATCCATGCTCTGGTGTGCTGTCCGGGGCATCTGAGTTCCCAGACTCTGGTGGGCTGCGAAGGTGCGCACAGCTACGGAGCCGACAGCCTCGAATCCCGCGGGCCCCTGGCCCCCTGCGGGCATTCCTGGTTGACCACCCCCGGGAGAAAATGTCGACTCATTCACAAGTCGTCTTACCTCCTTGGTGACCAGGAAACTTCTAGACAAGGTCAGCGTGGCACCATGCCGACGGTTGGCGACTCTATGGCGTGTCGGCGGTCCGCAGCAACACAATCCGCCGGACCCGGCAGGATGTGTCGGCAATGAAACATGTCGCTGTCAAGGGCGTACGGCCGTCGCACAGCAGGTTTCACCGGGGTGCGAATCGGTTGAACGGTTACGTTCGAGGCGAGTTGACCGAGCGTCGCAAAGTGACCATACACACATCCGGCCGGACCTTGTCGGGCAAGGTCCGGCCGGGCGTGGGCGGTTGACGAGACGTGTTGACGAATCGCCTTTTACCGGTGGGCCACTGAGCGACTCACCAGGTCGTGCGCCGGGTCGCGAGGGTCAGCCGAGCAGCGCGGCCAGCTCGATGTGCTCCAGGCCGTGGGCCTCGGCGACCTCCTTGTAAACGACCTTGCCGTCATGGGTGTTGAGACCCCGGGCGAGCGCGGCGTCGCGGCGCAGCGCCTCGACCCAGCCGTTGTTGGCGAGGGAGACGATGTACGGCAGCGTCGCGTTGGTGAGCGCGTTGGTGGAGGTGTTCGGCACACCGCCGGGCATGTTGGCGACGCAGTAGAAGACCGAGTTGTGGACCTGGAAGGTCGGCTCGGCGTGCGTGGTGGGACGGGAGTCCTCGAAGCAGCCGCCCTGGTCGATCGCGATGTCGACAAGGACACTTCCGGGCTTCATACGGGCGACCAGCTCGTTGGTGACGAGCTTCGGGGCCTTGGCGCCCGGGATCAGCACCGCGCCGATGACCAGGTCGGCCTCCAGCACGGCCTTCTCCAGCTCGAAGGCGTTGGACATGATCGCCTTGACCTTCGTACCGAAGATCTTGTCGGCCTCGCGCAGCTTGTTGATGTCGCGGTCGAGCAGGGTCACGTCGAAGCCCATGCCGACGGCGACCTGGGTGGCGTTCCAGCCGGAGACACCGCCGCCGATGACCACGGCCTTGGCCGGGGTCACACCCGGGACACCGCCGGGCAGCACACCGCGGCCGCCGTTGGCGCGCATCAGCTGGTAGGCGCCGACCTGCGGGGCCAGCCGGCCCGCGACCTCGGACATCGGGGCGAGCAGCGGGAGCGCGCGGTTCGGCAGCTCGACCGTCTCGTAGGCGATGGCGGTGGTGCCGGACTCGATGAGCGCGTCCGTGCACTCCTTGGAGGCGGCCAGGTGCAGGTACGTGAAGAGGATCTGGTCCTTGCGAAGGCGGTGGTACTCCTCCGCGATCGGCTCCTTGACCTTGAGCAGCAGGTCGGCGGCGGCCCAGACCTCGTCGGCGGTGTCCAGGATCTGGCCACCGGCGGCCACGTACTCGGCGTCCGTGATCGAGGAGCCGAGGCCGGCACCCCGCTCGATGACGACCTGGTGGCCGTTGCGCACCAGCTCGTGCACGCCGGCGGGGGTGATGGCCACCCGGAACTCGTTGTTCTTGACCTCGCGGGGGATGCCGACCTTCACGTCGATCACGGTCCTTGGCTCAGAGGGTTTGGGGGGTGCATTACGGATGTACCCAGACATGCCCAGGCATACCGGGAGACACCGCAGGAGCATGCGGCAGAGCCAGTTTAATGAAGGTGTTCCGCCTGTCTAGCCTTTCATTGCATCAATCTTCATTGGATGCACTGCGGATTTCGCAGGCGTTCGCGTCCTGTTCCTGGCTTATGGCCTGCTGGGAGGGCCGCTCCGGTGCCTCCTCGCCCAGGAGACGCCCGGCCGTGGCCCGGTGCAACCGGGCCGCCGTCGGGTCGCCGAGGCGCTCCAGGGTGTCCGCGAGACGCAGCTGCAACGCGGCCTGGAGCCGGACGTCGTCCGCCCGCCGCGCCCACTCCACCGCCTCCTGGCAGGTGCGCAGCGATTCCTGGGGGCGCCCCGCGTACTCCTGGACCCGGGCGGTCTCGCTCAACGCCCGTGCCAGAGCGGCCACATCGCCGCCCTTGCGGTAGGCCGCGCAGGACGCCCGCCAGTTGCGCAGCGCCTCGCCGTAGCGGCCCGCGTAGGTGTGGGCGGTGGCGATCCGGCCGTAGAGCCGCGCGGCCTCGGCGCGCTCACCGCGGGCCAGCCGGTCGGCCAGCGCGCGCCCGAACCAGTCGGCGGCCCGGTCGTAGTCCCCGAGCTCCAGATGGGCACCGCCTACGGATTCCATCGCGCGGCCGGTCGCGTACGGGTCGTTCGCCTCGCGTCCGGCGTCCAGCGCGGCCCGGTAGCGGGCCAGCGCGCCCTGGGTGCGGCCGGTCTGGGCGTCCAGATCGCCCAGGTTCAGCAGCGCCGCCGCCCGCTCCCTGGGCAGTCCGCGCCGCTCGGCGACATCGAGGACGAGGCTGTGCACGCCGTACAGATCGACGGCGGCCGCCTGGGTGCCGACATGCGCGGCCAGCGCCCTGACCAGCTGCGACAGCAGCCGCCTGGCCAGGGTGTCCAGCTCTCCGTCGGCCACCGCGAGCCGGGCGGAGGCCAGCAGCGCGGGCTTGCGGACGCGCAGCCAGTCGGCGGCCGCGCGGGGGTCGGCGAAGCGCAGCGGCCGGGGCAGGCCCTGGACCTTCTCCCGGGCCCGGTCGCTGTCCGTCTCGGTGATGGCCCGGCAGGAGTGCAGCAGCCGTACGGTCCGCTCCAGCATCCGCGCCCGGGCCAGCTGGAGCTCCCCCGGGCGCTCCTGGGCCTCGGCGAGCGAGCGCAGCAGCGGATGCAGCCAGCCGGGGATGTCGTACTCGGCGAGCGGCGAGTCGACCGGGCGCAGCAGGCCGAGGGCGACGAAGTCGTCCAGGGTGGCGCGGGCGGCCTCGACGGAGCAGCCGGCCAGCGCGGAGGCGGTGTGGTCGTCCACCGGGCCGGCCGGGGCGAGACTCAGCAGTCGCAGTATCCGGGCGGCGGGACCGGGCAGTTCCTCGTGGATCAGCCGGAAGATCCGGGCCAGCGGGCTCGCGTCCGCCTCCTCCGCGCCGTCCTGCGGGTAGCTGTGCATCCGCTTGGCGAGGTCGGCGACGGACGCCTTGGGGCGGGCGGCGAGCCAGCCGCCGGCCAGCACCAGCGTGGCCGGGTGGCCCTGGCACGCCTCCACCAGGCTCTCGGCGGAGCGCGGGTCGACGGTGATGCGGACCGAGCCGGTGGAGCGGGTGAGCAGTTCGAGGGCGGACTTGGTGTCCAGGCCGCCCAGGGTGCAGGGGCGGACGTCCGAGATGCCGGTGAGCGGGCCCTTGGAGACGGCCACCACCAGGCAGTCCGGGGCGTCCGGGAGCAGGGCGTCGACCTGTTCGGCGCCGGCCGCGTCGTCCAGGAGGAGGAGCTTCCTGCGGTCGGCGAGGGCGGTGCGCAGGGCTTCGGAGAGGTCGTCCTCGGCGGCTCCGGCCGGGGCGGGCACACACAGCGCGCCGAGCAGTTCGCGGGCGGCCCGCTCGACCGGTACGGGGGTGCCGTCGGGCTCGGCGAGCCGGGCGCGCAGCACCCCGTCGGGGTAACGGTGGGCGACCTGTCGGACGAGCTCCTCGGCGAGGGTGGTACGGCCCGATCCGGGGCGGCCCGCGATCAGCAGCACCCGTGCGCGGGGGGCCTTGCGGCCGGCGAGGGTGTCCAGGCCAGCGCGCTCGATGTCGGCGCGCAACTCCTTCAACTCCCGTGCGCGGCCCAGGAATTGGTTCCCGTCGGCCGAGGGCGCGGACAGCCGCGCATCGCCTGTGTCCACCGCCTGATCCGTCACGGGCCACACTCCCGTCCCACACCGCACGCGCAAGCCCGCCGGATCTTCCGGTACGGGCGTTCAAGAGCCTAGTTCACTCTCTGCGACGTTCCGCTCGGAGCACGACGGGGACGGCGGGGACATCGCCCGATCGGATCAGGCGATGGTCACACCAATGCGTGCGAAGGTCCCGGGGACGGGGTCCGGGCGACGGCGGCCGGCCCGTGAGGGGCGGGGCGGTCAGGACGTGAGGGGGGCGTTCAGGGCAGGGGAGGCCGGGCGTTCAGGAGGTGAGAGACCGGGCGGTCAGGATGCGAAAGGCCGGGCCGGCCACTCCGCGTCCGCCGGGCGCAGCGCGTCCAGGCCGTCCCCGCCGCGCGCGGCCACCAGCGAGAGGACCCCGACGACCAGGCAGTTGTTGTGCACATCACCGGCGAGAATCCGGCGCACCAGCTCGTCGACCGGCACCCGGGCGTACGCCATGTCGGTCTCCTCGTGCTCCACCGCGAAGCGCTCGCCCTCGGCCTCGGACACCCCGCGGGCGAGGAAGATCCGGACGGCCTCGTCGCAGCCTCCGGGGGTGGTGTAGACGTCGGTCAGCACCCGCCAGTCCTCGGCCTTGACGTGGGCCTCCTCGTACAGCTCGCGCTGGGCCGCGTGCAGCGGGTTCTCGCCGGGCACGTCGAGCAGTCCGGCCGGGATCTCCCACAGCCTGTGCCGCACCGGGTGGCGGTACTGGTTGATCAGCAGCACCCGGTCCTGCTCGTCGAGGGCGAGGACGGCGACCGAGCCCGGGTGGACCTGGTAGTCGCGGTGGACCACCGAGCCGTCGGGCATGACCACGTCGTCGGTGCGCACCGAGGTCTTGTTGCCGACGAAGGGGGTGTCCGTCGCCCGGATCTCCCACTCCTCGGGGGTGTCCTTGATCGTCGTCATGCCCTGTCCTTCCCCATGTGCGCAGCCGGCCGGGGCGCGCTCCGTTCGGATGCGCGCGCCCCGGCCACCGTACAGCGCCTGGGTTACTGGGCGATCTTCCGCTCGACGGCCGCCTTCACCAGACCGGCGAAGAGCGGGTGCGGGCGGGTCGGACGGGAGCGCAGCTCCGGGTGCGCCTGGGTGGCGACCAGGTAGGGGTGCACGTCACGCGGGTACTCGACGTACTCCACGAGCTTGCCGTCCGGGGAGGTGCCGGAGAACAGGATGCCCGCCTTCTTCTCCAGCTCCGCGCGGTAGGCGTTGTTCACCTCGTAGCGGTGGCGGTGGCGCTCCTCGACGTACTCCTTGCCCTCGTACACCTCGCGCACGATGGAGCCCTCGGCCAGCTTGGCCGGGTACATGCCCAGGCGCATGGTGCCGCCCATGTCGCCCTCGCCGGCCACGATGTCCAGCTGCTCGGCCATGGTGGAGATGACCGGGTGGGCGGTGGCCGGGTCGAACTCGGTGGAGTTGGCGTCGGCGATCTCGGCCAGGTTGCGCGCGGCCTCGATCACGATGCACTGGAGGCCGAGGCAGAGGCCGAGCAGCGGGATCTTGTTCTCGCGGGCGTAGCGGATGGCGCCGACCTTGCCGAGCACACCGCGGTCGCCGAAGCCGCCCGGGATGCAGATGCCGTCGACGCCGGCGAGCTGCGCCTTGGCGCCGGCCGGGGTCTTGCAGTCGTCGGAGGTGACCCACTTGATCTTGACGCGGGCGCGGTTGGCGAAGCCGCCGGCGCGCAGCGCCTCGGTGACCGACAGATAGGCGTCGGGCAGGTCGATGTACTTGCCGACCAGGGCGAGGGTGACCTCGTGGTCGGGGTTGTGGACGCGGTCCAGCAGATCGTCCCAGGTCGTCCAGTCCACGTCCCGGAAGGGCAGGTCCAGCTTGCGCACGACATAGGCGTCCAGGCCCTCGGTGTGCACGACCTTCGGGATGTCGTAGATCGAACGGGCGTCCGGGCAGGCGACGACCGCGGCCTCGTCGACGTCGCACATCAGCGAGATCTTGCGCTTGATGGCGGTGGGGACCTCGCGGTCGCAGCGCAGCACGATGGCGTCCGGCTGGATACCGATGTTGCGCAGGGCGGCAACCGAGTGCTGGGTCGGCTTGGTCTTCAGCTCGCCGGAGGGGCCGATGTAGGGCAGCAGGGAGATGTGCACCACGAAGACGTTGTCCCGGCCCACCTCGTGACGGACCTGGCGGACGGTCTCCAGGAACGGCAGCGACTCGATGTCGCCGACGGTGCCGCCGACCTCGGTGATGACGACGTCCACCTCGTCGGTGGCCATGCGCCGGATGCGGTGCTTGATCTCGTTGGTGATGTGCGGGATGACCTGCACGGTGTCGCCGAGGTACTCGCCGCGCCGCTCCTTGGCGATCACCGTCGAGTAGACCTGGCCGGTGGTGACGTTGGCCGAGCCGTCGAGGTCGCGGTCGAGGAAGCGCTCGTAGTGGCCGATGTCCAGGTCGGTCTCGGCGCCGTCGTTGGTGACGAACACCTCACCGTGCTGGAAGGGGTTCATCGTGCCCGGGTCGACGTTCAGGTACGGGTCGAGCTTCTGCATCACGACGCGCAGTCCGCGGGCCTTGAGCAGCATGCCCAGGCTGGAGGCGGTGAGGCCCTTGCCGAGCGAGGAGGCGACACCCCCGGTGACGAAGATGTGCTTGGTCGTCGTGGATTTGGGCGGCATGGCCAAGAGGGGGCTCCCGTGGTCGCTGGCTGTCGTGCGGTACGGCTGTACGTCCCGGATCGCTCCGAGGGTGCCGTCGCTGCGGTTCGGGGGTTTTGGGCCCACCGGTCCACGGGCTACCAGGGTATCAGCGCCCGGAGGCGATGGCTTCCGGCCACGCTCCGTACACGG
Source organism: Streptomyces griseofuscus (assembly GCF_014673495.1). Classification (GTDB taxonomy): domain Bacteria; phylum Actinomycetota; class Actinomycetes; order Streptomycetales; family Streptomycetaceae; genus Streptomyces; species Streptomyces murinus. Next base: position 6,560,263 of record NZ_CP051006.1, on the reverse strand, counting down.
ATGCGTCGACTTTCGGCCACCTTGCGCACGGGGGTGCGCACGGCGGGGCCCGCACCGGCCCGTACCGGGGAGGTACGACGCCACAGCTCCCCCAGGCGTCCGGGGCATGAGCACAGTCCCGGCGGGCACACACGATCATCACCGGGGGGTCACTCATTCGGCTCACACGGGTTGCCCGGAGCGGCACGCGGATCCTGTGGGTGCGTCGTATCCTGCTCGGACATTCCCTGCCGGGCCCGGCCGGACGACGGCACACCCCCGCCTGGATCCCCCGGAACAACGAGAGCGCGGCAGTTCGTTGAGCAAAGACTGTCGTTTTGCCTCAGGGCTCGGCGGGCTGCTTTGCTTCACCGCTCAACGACGCACAACAACGAACCCTTGACCGCACTAGCGACAGCCCCCTCGCGCGGGGGTGTGACGTGGCCGTTCGACTGGAGTTGCACGTGGCCGGGCGCATCGAAGACTACGCACTCATCGGAGACATGCAGACCGCCGCACTGGTCTGCCGGGACGGCACGGTGGACTGGCTGTGCCTGCCCCGCTTCGACTCGCATGCCATCTTCGCCGGCCTGCTGGGCACCGAGGAGCACGGCTTCTGGCGGCTCGGCCCGGCGCACGCGGCCGACGCCCAGCCGCCCGCGGCCGCCCGCCGGGGCTACCGGGGCGACTCGCTGATCCTGGAATCGGAGTGGGACACCCCGCGCGGCACGGTCCGCGTGACCGATTTCATGCCCCCGCGTGACGGCGCGCCCCAGCTGATCCGGATCGTGGAGGGCGTCACCGGCCGGGTGCCGATGCGCTCGGCGCTGCGGATGCGCTTCTCCTACGGCCGGGTCGTGCCCTGGGTGCACAAGCACGAGGGCCGCACGGTCGCCGTCGCCGGGCCCGACTCGGTGTGGTTCGACACCGAGGTCGAGACCTACGGGAAGTCCCTGACGACGTACGCCGACTTCACGGTCGCCCCGGGTGACCGGATCGCGTTCACGATCTCCTGGGAGCCCTCGCACAAGCGGCCGCCCGCCCTGCCGGAGCCCGAGCAGTCGCTGGAGGCGACGGAGAGCTTCTGGCGCGAGTGGGTGGAGCAGTGCACCTACCACGGGCCGTACCGCGAGGCCGTGATCCGCTCGCTGATCACCCTGAAGGCGCTGACGTACGCGCCCACCGGCGGCATCGTCGCGGCCCCCACCACCTCCCTGCCCGAGGACATCGGGGGCGTGCGCAACTGGGACTACCGCTACACCTGGCTGCGCGACGCCGCGATCACCCTGTCCTCGCTGCTGCGCACCGGCTACCGCGAGGAGGCCCGCGCCTGGCGCGAGTGGCTGCTGCGCGCGGTCGCGGGCGACCCGGAGAACCTCCAGATCATGTACGGCATCGCGGGCGAGCGCGAGCTGGGCGAGGCCGAGCTGGACTGGCTGCCCGGCTACGAGGACTCGGCCCCGGTCCGGGTCGGCAACGGCGCGGCCCACCAGCTCCAGCTGGATGTGTACGGCGAGGTCACCGAGGCCCTGCACCTGGCCCATATGACCGGCCTCGCCCGCAACGACTACGCGTCCCTGCTCCAGCTGAAGCTGATCCGGTACCTGGAGGACCACTGGCAGGAGCCGGACGAGGGCATCTGGGAGGTGCGCGGCCCGCGCCGGCACTTCGTGCACTCCAAGGTGATGGCCTGGGTCGCGGTGGACCGCACCATCAAGCTGATCGAGTCCGGTGACGCGGACGGCCCCCTGGAGCGCTGGCGCGAACTGCGCGACGACATCCACCGGGACGTGTGCGAGAGGGGCTACGACAAGGAGCGCAACACCTTCACCCAGTCCTACGGCTCCCAGGAGCTGGACGCCTCCCTGCTGCTGATCCCGCAGATGGGCTTCCTGCCGCCGGACGACAAGCGCGTGATCGGCACCATCGAGGCGATCCAGCGCGAGCTGTCCACCTCCGACGGCTTCATCCTGCGCTACCCCACCGAGGGCCAGTCCGAGGGCGTGGACGGTCTGCCGGGCGACGAGGGCGCGTTCCTCGCCTGCTCGTTCTGGATGGCCGACGACCTCGCGATGATCGGCCGCGTCGACGAGGCCCGCAAGCTGTTCGAGAAGCTGCTCGCGCTGCGCAACGACCTCGGGCTGCTCGCCGAGGAGTGGGACCCGCGGCTGCAACGCCAGGTGGGCAACTTCCCGCAGGCGTTCAGCCATGTGCCGCTGATCGACACGGCACTGCGGCTGACGGCGTCGGGGGCGTACGGGGGTTAGCCACCCTAGGCTGGAAGCGCACGAATCCCCCTTCCCGGAAGGGGGCCTGCCATGGCGCCCCGTTCCAAGGCCCGTGCCGCCCTCGCCGCTCTCCGTGCGGATCTCACCGGCGATGCCCTCGCCCCCGAGGACCCCGGATACGACGCCGCCCGCGCCGTCTTCAACGCGATGATCGACCGGCGCCCGGCCGTGATCGCGCGCTGCGCGGGCGCGGCCGACGTCGTCCGCGCGGTGCGCTTCGCACGGGAGCTGGATCTGCCGGTCGCGGTGCGCGGGGGCGGGCACGGTGTGGCGGGCGCCGCGCTCGGGGACGGCGCGCTCGTGGTGGATCTGCGCCGGATGCGCGGGGTCACGGTCGACCCGGTGGCGCAGGCGGTGCGCGTCGAGGGCGGGGCCACGATGAGCGAGCTGGACCGGGCGACCCAGCCGTACGCGCTGGCGACGACCGGGGCCCGGGACTCCACCACGGGGATCGGCGGGTACGTCCTCGGCGGCGGCACCGGCTGGCTGGACCGCGCCTTCGGGCTGGCCGCGGACAACCTCCTCGGGGTGGAGCTGGTGACCGCGGACGCCGAGCGGACGCAGGCGAGCGCCGATGAGAACCCGGAGCTGTTCTGGGCCCTGCACGGCGGGGGCGGCAACTTCGGCGTCGCCACCGCGCTCACCCTGGAACTGCACGAACTCCCGCTGTTCTGCGTGGCGTCGCTGCTCTTCCTGCCGGAGTACGGCCCCTGGGTGGTGCGCGCCTTCCGGGAGATCCTGCGCACCGGACCGGACGCGCTCGGCGGGGCGGTGCTGTACCTCACCGGCCCTCCCGCGGATTTCGTGCCGCCGCGTCTGGTGGGCCGCCGGCTGTGCCTGGCCCTGCTGACCTACGCGGGCGGCGAGGAGGAGCTGCGGAGACTCGCCGGACCGCTGCTGGCGGCGCCGCACGCGGCCCAGGTCCTGGGCCCGCTGCCGTACGCCGAGGCGCAGCGCATGCTCGACGCCCCGGCCGGGCTGCGGAACCACTGGTCGGCGGAGTGCCTCGGCTCGTTGCCGGACGACGCGGTGGACGCCTACTGCGCCCTCGGCGACCGCATGCCGGCCCCGACCCTCACCCGGCACGCGCTGCTCCCCCAGGGCGGGGCGCTCGCATCCGGTCCGCACAGCTACCCGGTGCCGTACCGGGACGCGCCCTGGGCCGTGCACCCGGCCGCCAGCTGGGCGGACCCGGCGGACGACGAGCGGTGCATCGGCTGGGTGCGCGAGGCGCGGGCCGCCGTCCGGCCCTGGACCACGGGGGACGTGTATCTGAACTTCATCGGCGACGAGGGCCCCGAGCGGGTCAGGGCGGGCCTGGGCGCGGGCAGCACGCTGCGCCTGGAGAAGGTGAAAAGGCGCTACGACCCCGACAACGTCTTCCGGTTCAACCCCAACATCAGGCCGGTGTAGCACTCGCCCGCACACGGAGATGTTGCTGAGGCGTTTTCGCAGGTAGCGTCCGCTTCATGGACAGCGGTACGGACAGCAGACCCGACACCCACGGCGCGGGCATCACCGTTCAGCGGGCCCTGGAACTGCCCGGACTGCGCAGCGGGCTGCCGGAGATCATCGCGGGCGCGGACCGGCTCAGCCGTACCGTGCGCTGGGTGCACGCGGGCGAGGTGCCGAACATCGCCTCGCTGCTCAAGGGCGGCGAGCTGCTGCTCACCACGGGCTACGGCCTGGGCACCCGGCCGGCCGAGCAGCGGGCGTTCGTGCGCACGCTGGCCGAGCGCGGGATCGCCGCGCTGGTGGTGGAGCTGGGCCCGCGCTTCAGCCGGCTGCCGGCCGCGCTGGTGGACACCGCGCGCGCGGCCAATCTGCCGCTGGTGCAGCTGCATCGCGAGGTGCCGTTCGTGGCGGTCACCGAGGAGATCCACACCGAGATCGTCAACGGCCACTACGCGCTGCTCCAGCGGGCCGAGGAGGTGCACCGGCGCTGCACCGAGGCGCTGCTGGGCGGGGGCGGGGTGCCGCAGGTGCTGGGCATCCTGGCCGGGTTCAGCGGCAACCCGGTGTTCCTGGAGACCGCCGACGGCCGGCTGCTGTACGCGGCCGGTGAGGGGCCCGAGGGCGCGGACCCGCTCCAGGTGTGGGAGGGGCTGCGCGGCCCGCACAAGGACGCGCCGCCGCCCGCCGGTTCGGTGCTGGTGGACGTCCCCGGCGGTGGTCCCGGTACGGGCGGTTCCGTGCGCGCCCGCCTTGTGCTGCTGCCGGTGCGCTCGCCGCTGTCGCCGGTGCACCGGATCGCCGCGGAGCGGGCCGCGGGCATCCTGGCCGTGGTGCTGATGCAGGCCCGGCAGGAGGAGGAGCTGGCGGCGCGCGGTCGCGGTGACTTCCTCACCGATCTCGCCGAGGGCCGGGTCTCCGCGGAGGACGCGCCCGCCCAGGCCCGGGTGCTGGGCTTCAAGCCCGGCGGGAGCCCGGTGCTGCCGGTGGTGATGCGGGTCGGCGACCCCCTCTCCCCCGCCGGGGGCGGCTGGGCGGTGCTCGCCCGCGCGGTCTCCGAGGAGCTGGCCGCGGTGGGCGTGCCGGTACTGCTGGGCGTACGGCCGGTGGAGGGCCGGGTGCTGGTGCTGCTCGGGCTGCGCTCGGAGTCGGAGCGCGCGGCGGTCGCGGACCGGGTGGCGGCGGCGCTGCGGGCCGGGGTCGAGCGCGCCGGGATGCGGCGGCCCGGCACTCCCCCGCCGGTGGTGGTCGTCGGCATGGCGGGCGGCTGGGCGGCGGCCTCGGCGGGGCTGCGGCACGCGGCGGAGACGGCGACGGCCGCGCAGGGCCTGAGCGACCGCCCTTGGTACGACGCCCGCCGCCTCGACATCGACCTGTTGCTGTGGCGGCTGCGCGACCATCCGGATCTCGCGGCCTTCGTGGACCGGGCGATCGGTCCGCTGCGCGACCACGACCGGCGGTCCAAGCCGCCGCTGCTGCCCACCCTGGAGACGTATCTCGCGCACGCGGGCCGCAAGGCGGAGACCGCCCGCGAACTCCATCTGAACCGGCAGACGCTGTACAACCGCCTCGCCCGCATCGGTGAGTTGCTGGGCACCGACCTCGACGACCCGCAGACCGTCCTGGCGTTGAGCCTCGCACTGCGCGCCCGGCGGCACGCGCCCTAGGGAATGAGCGGCTGGGTCAACTCGTCGTAGACGCTGAGGACTTGGGCGACCGTCTCGTCCTCGCTCGGCCAGCCGGCGGCCTGACGCGCGCCCTTCTCGCGCAGCAGCTCGCGCCGTGCCGGGTCGGCGAGCAGCCGTGCGACGGTGTCGGCGAGGGCCGACGGATCGCCGTACGGCACGAGTTCGGCGGCGTCGCCCACCAGGTCGGGGATGCCGCCGACCCGGGTGGCGACCAGCGGGACGCCCGTGTACAGGGCCTCCTGGGCGAGGGCGGAGCGGGACTCCCAGCGGCTGGTCAGCAGGGCCAGATCGGCGGCGGCGAGCAGTTCGGGCAGGTCCTCGCGGTGGCCGAGCAGCCGTACCGGCAGCCGCTCGGCCTCGATGCGCCGCTGGAGCAGGGGCCGCAGCGGGCCCTCGCCCGCGATGACGACCAGCGGCGCGGGGTCCAGGTCCCGCCAGGCGCGGGTGGCGTCCAGCAGGGTCTCATGGCCGCGATGCCGGTCGAGCGCTCCGGCGGCGAGGAGCAACGGGCGGCCGGTGGCGCCGAGTTCGGCACGGGCCTTGGGCCGCAGCCGGTCGGGGTCGTCGGGCGTGGGCGCGGGGCGGGTGCGGCCGGGCAGGGTCACGGCGGCGAGCCGGGCGTCCCGGGCGCCGGTCCTGCGGGCGCGGTCGACCAGGTCCGGGCTGGTGCCGAGGACCACAGTCGCGGACCGCGCCACGCGCCGCTCCAGCAGACGCAGCAGATGGGCCCGGGCGCCCTCGGCGTACGTCCGGTTGTGCCAGGTGACGACCAGCGGGGTGGTGCGCCCGCCGAGTGCGAGCACCGCCCGGAAGGAGGCGTGCAGACCGTGCGCGTGCACCACGTCGGCGTCCGTACAGGCCGCCCGGAGCGCGGCCACCGAGGCGGGGTCGCTGCTGCGCGGCACATGGATGTGGCCGGCGCCGGTCCCGGCGAAGTCGTAGGTACGGTCGGCCTCGACTGGAGCGCACACCGTGACCCGCACGCCCCGGGCGACCAGACCCGCGGTCAGGGAGCGCACATGCGCGCTCCCGCCGGCGTCGCCCCCGCCCAGCACCTGCACGGTGCGCAGCGGCGGCCGGCCGTGCGGTGCGTTGCTGCTCAGGGGGCTCACGAGGCCGGGCTCCTGGTTCGGCGTGGGGCGGTCACGAGGCAACGTACAGAAAGTAGCGGGCGCACGGGGGCGGCGCGATGTGCCCCGCGCGCCTCCCGCGCGGTCGCTGTCCCCGCCCAGCATGCCAGCAGGCAGGGCCGTCGGGGCAATATCCGGCAGGCGCACGGGGCGGCGGGCCGGGGCAATGCGCCGGAGCACATCACCCACACGGGTGAATGGGGCCATTGTCGAGATGACGGGACCCGCCGCGCGTCCCCCGAGGTCAGGCGCTCACAGCGCCCGCGCCCACCGGGTGACCCGGTCCCCGGACCCGGCGGCGGTCACCACCGCGACGGCGCCCGCGAGCAGTCCCGCGCGCCCTCCGCCCGCCACCACGGCCGCCCCCAGCGCGGCGCCGAGCGCGTGCGCCCCCGTGTCCCCGAGCATCGTCCGCTCGCCGAGATCCTCGCGCAGCACCGCCGCCGCACCGCCCGCGGCGACGGCCGCCAGTTCCGCGCCGGGCCCCTCGCCCAGCAGTCCCGGGAGGCCGAGCGCCAGCACCGCACCGAGCGCGCGTCCCGGTCGTACGTCGACGAGGTTCACGCCGTGCGCGGCGCCCGCGATGACGACTCCGGCGAGCAGCTTGTCCAGCGGCCGCTCCTTCAGCAGCGCGCCCGCGACCAGGGCGGCCGCGGAGATCCCGGCCAACTTGACGGCGCCGCTGGTGACTTCGCCGTCGCGCAGGGCGCCGAGATGGGCCCGGAAGCCGCGCCGGGTGTCCCCGCAGGAGTAACCGGTCACGTCGTCGTACGCGCCGCACGCCCCGGCCGCCAGCACGGCGAGCCCGGCCGCGGGGTGCGCCCGGGCGGCCGCGAGCGCCGTACCGACCGCCACGGCGGGCCCGGCACACAGCTCGACGGTGCGGCCCGCGTAGTTGGTCCGCTCCCAACGCGCGGGCTGCCCGGGCGGGTTGGCGCGCAGCGCCACGAAACCGGCCCGGGTGAGCGCGGCGGAGAGCAGGAAGGAGCAAGACTTTCGGGTGCCGGTCATCCCGACACCCTAGGTCCGGCTACTGATCCGCCCGTGCCGTCGCCAGCAGTTCCTCCGCGTGGGCGCGGGCCGCCTCCGAGTCCTCCTGGCCCGCCAGCATGCGGGAGAGTTCACGGATGCGGTCCTCGCCCTCCAGGACCTTGACACCGGAGCGGGTCACCGAGCCGTCGTTGGTCTTCTCGACCAGCAGCTGCCGGTCGGCGAAGGCGGCGACCTGGGGCAGGTGAGTGACGACGACGACCTGGGCGTTGCGGGCGAGCTTGGCAAGGCGCCGGCCGATCTCGACCGCCGCCTTGCCGCCGACGCCCGCGTCGACCTCGTCGAACAGATACGTCGGGACCGGGTCCGTGCCCGCGAAGACGACCTCCACCGCGAGCATCACCCGGGACAGCTCACCGCCGGACGCGCCCTTGGCGATGGGCCGCGGCGGGGCGCCCGGGTGCGGGGCGAGCAGCAGCTCGACCTCGTCCACGCCCGAGGGGCCGTAGGCGACCGTGCGCCCGCCGACCTCGACGCCCTCGGGGTCCTCGGTCTGCCGGATGTCGAAGGAGACCCGTGCGTGCGGCATGGCCAGCGAGGCGAGTTCCGCGGTCACCGCGGCGGCGAACCGCTCGGCGGCCTCGGCCCGCGCCTCGGTCAACGCCTGGGCGAGTCCGCCCAGTTCGGCGCTCAGCGCGTCCCGCTCGGCGGTCAGCTCGCCGATCCGCTCGTCGTCGCCGTCCAGCTCGGTCAGCCGCGCGGCGCCGCGCTCGGCCCACGCGAGCACGGCGTTCACATCGTCGCCGTACTTGCGGGTCAGGGCGGTCAGGGCGGCCCTGCGCTCCTCGACCGCGGCGAGCCGCAGCGGATCGGCGTCCAGGTCACCGGCGTATCCGGCCAGCTCACCGGCCACATCGCCGAGCAGGATCCCGACCTCGCCGATCCGCTCGGCGAGCGCGGCCAGCGCCGGGTCATGGGCGCGTACGGCCTCCAGGGCCCGGTGGGCGCCCGCGACGAGGGCCTGGGCGTCGATGCTCTCGGGGTCCTCGGGGTTGCCCGCGAGGGCGGCGTGTGCGGCCGTCGCGGCGGAGGACAGCGCCTCCGCGTGCCCGAGCCGCTCGGCCTCCTCGGCCAGCTCCGCGTCCTCCCCGGGCCGCGGCTCCACGGCGGCGATCTCGTCGAGGCCGTAGCGGAGCATGTCGGCCTCCTGCGCCCGCTCCCGCGCCCGTGTGGTGATCTCGTCCAGCTCGACGGCGACGGCCCGCAGCCGGCGGTACGCCTCGCCGTACTTGGCGAGCGGCACCGCGACCGCGTCGCCCGCGTACCGGTCGAGGGCGCCGCGCTGCCGGGACAGCTTCAGCAGCCCCTGCTGGTCGGTCTGCCCGTGCACGGCCACCAGGTCGTCGGCCAGCTCGGCGAGCAGCCCCACGGGCACGCTGCGCCCGCCCAGATGGGCCCGTGAGCGGCCTTCGGCGGAGACGGTACGGCTGATCAGCAGGGCGCCGTCGTCCAGCTCGGCCCCGGCCTCCTCGGCGCGTACGACGGCGGTGGCGCCCGCGGGCACGGAGATCCGCCCCTCCACGACCGCCTTCTGGGCCCCTATCCGCACGAGCGCCGGGTCGGCCCGCCCTCCGAGCAGCAGCCCGAGGCTGGTGACCACCATGGTCTTGCCCGCGCCCGTCTCACCGGTGACCGCGGTGAACCCCGGCGACAACTCGACGACGGCATCGTCGATGACCCCGAGCGACCGTATCCGCATCTCCTCCAACACGGAACAGACCATACGAGGTCTCGGGCGGCGAGCGCACATGCCCCACCTGATCATCCGCGCCCGAAGGCGCGTGGGAACCGCGCGACAAGCCACGACGCACCCGCACCCGCCGACGAGACAGAACCCCGCCGAAGAGCTAGTGCGCGCCCCGCCACCCCGTCGTCGGCAGGGCGAACTTCGCCACCAGCCTGTCGGTGAACGAGGAATGATGCAGCCGGGCCAGCCGCACCGGCACCGCCCCCCGCCGCACCTCCACCCGCGCCCCCGGCGGCAGCTCGATCGTCCGCCGCCCGTCGCACCACAGCACCCCCGGCGGGACATGCGGCAGCACCTCCACCGCGAGCACCGAGTCCGGCGATGTCACCAGCGGCTTCGCGAACAGGGCGTGCGCGCTGATCGGCACCATCAGCAGCGCCTCCACCTCGGGCCACACCACCGGCCCCCCGGCGGAGAACGCGTACGCCGTGGACCCGGTCGGCGTGGACAGCACCACCCCGTCGCAGCCGAACCCGGTCACCGGCCGCCCGTCGATCTCCAGGACGACCTCCAGCAGCTTCTCCGCGCCGGCCTTCTGCACGGCCGCCTCGTTGAGCGCCCAGTCGGTGTGCACGATGTCCCCGTTGCGGTGCACCACCACATCGACGGTCATCCGCTCCTCGACCTCGTACGAGCGCGCCACCACCCGGTCGACCACCCGATCGAGGTCATCGCGTTCCGCCTCCGCGAGGAATCCCACGCGCCCCAGGTTGACGCCGAGCATCGGCACCCCGGAGGCACGGGCGAACTCCGCGCCCCGCAGCAGCGTCCCGTCGCCGCCGAGCACGATCAGCAGCTCGCAGCCGTCGAGGCACGCCGGGGTCGCCTCGCCCACCAGCTCCACCTCGTCGGGGAGCGGCAGGTCGCACGCCTCCTCCTCCAGCACCCGCACCCCGATGCCATGTGTGAGCAGGCCCTTGACGACGAGTTCCGCACTGCGGATCGCCGCCGGCCGCCCGGTGTGGGCCAGCAGGAAAACAGTACGCGCCAGATTCTGTGTCAACGCGGCCCCTCCGCCACTGCACGGTCGACATCGGCCGGGTCCAGGCGGGGGGCGCCGGACCGCAGCCACAGGAAGTACTCGACATTGCCCGAGGGTCCCGGCAGCGGACTCGCGGTGACCCCCCGCACCCCGAGCCCCAGCTCCCAGGCCTTCTCGGCCACCCCTCGCACGGCCTCCGCCCGCAGCTGCGGATTCCGTACGACACCCCCGCTGCCGAGTCGTTCCTTACCCACCTCGAACTGCGGTTTGACCATCATCACGAGGTCGGCGTCCTCCTTCACACACCGCTTCAGGGCGGGCAGCACCAGCCCGAGCGGGATGAAGGACAGATCGCCCACGACGAGATCAACAGGTTCCCCGTCGATCGCGTCGAGCGTCAACTCCCGTACGTTCGTACGGTCCTTGACGGTGACCCGGGCATCGCTCTGCAACGACCAGGCGAGCTGCCCGTAGCCGACGTCCACGGCCACCACATGGGCGGCGCCCGCGCGCAGCAGGACATCGGTGAAGCCGCCGGTGGACGCGCCGGCGTCCAGCGCGCGCCGGCCCTCGACCACCAGGCCCAGCGGCACGAAGGCCGCGAACGCGCCGGCGAGCTTGTGGCCGCCCCGGGAGACGTAGTCGGGGTCGCTGTCGTCGGCCTGGACCACGATCGCGGCGGCGGTCTCCACCTGCGTGGCCGGTTTGGTCGCCACGGTCTTGCCGATGGTGACCCGCCCGGCGGCGATCAGCTGGCTGGCGTGCTCACGCGAGCGCGCGAGCTTCCGGCGGACCAGCTCCGCGTCCAGACGACGGCGTGCGACTCCTGCCACGTTCGGTTCAGCTCCTGCTTTGTTCGTACGACGGTGAGGGGACCGGAGGTCCCGGGCGGCCGTCGAGCGCGGTCAGCGCGTCGCGCAGCCCCCGGTGTACATCCTCGTACACCTCGACATGTCCGTCGGTGGCGAGGTGGTCGGCATCGGCCAGCCGCGCCAGCCGCGCGTCCACCTCGGCGTCGCCGGTGGGGGTGCGCGGGAGGTTCAGGGGGGTCGGGGCCGCGGGGTCGTACGCGGGCTCGGGCGGCGCGTGGGACTCGGCCGGGGGCTCGGCCCGCCCGGCGGTCTCAGGGTTCCCGGCGATCTCGGCCTCGGACACGGACTCGCTCATGCCCAGACGCTACATCGAACCGCTGGGGTACCGTCGGTGGCGATGGCCACGATCGAGGAGTGCCGCGCCGCACTGCGAAAGCTTTCGGACAACATGGGGGGCGCCGAGGGCGACGTGCGGGACGCCGCCGCGCTCGAACGCTCGGTGAGCTGCCACATCACCGATCTGGACGTCACCTTCGCGGGCCGGATGACCGGGGGCCGCCTGGCGGTGGACGAGACCCTGCCCGGACCCCCGCGGGAGCGGGCGCAGATCAGGCTGGCGATGGCCGGTGACGATCTGCTGGCCCTGGTGGGCGGCGGGCTGCACTTCGCGACCGCCTGGGGCAAGGGCCGGGTGCGCCTGGAGGCGAGCCTGCTGGATCTGTTCCGGCTCAGGAAGCTGCTGTGACCCGCTGAGCCCGTGCCTTGCGGGCGGCCGGCACGACCAGCGGGGTCCCCGTCTCCGGGTCCTCGATGACCTGGCACTTCAGCCCGAACACCCGCTCCACCAGCTCGGCCGTGACGATGTCGTTCGGCGCGCCCTCGGCGATCACCTCACCGCCGCGCAGGGCGATCAGATGGGTGGCGTAGCGGGCCGCGTGGTTCAGGTCGTGCAGGACGGCGACCAGGGTGCGGCCCTGGGTCTCGTGCAGTTCGGCGCACAGGTCGAGGACATCGATCTGGTGCTGGATGTCGAGATAGGTGGTGGGCTCGTCCAGGAGCAGCAGCGGGGTCTGCTGGGCGAGCGCCATGGCGATCCACACCCGCTGCCGCTGCCCGCCGGAGAGTTCGTCGACATACCGCTCGGCCAGCTCCGCGACCCCGGTCTGCCGCATGGACTCCTGGACGACGCGCTCGTCCTCGGTGGACCACTGGCGCAGCAGGCCCTGGTGCGGATAGCGGCCCCGGCCGACCAGGTCGGCGACGGTGATGCCCTCCGGCGCGACGGCCGACTGCGGGAGCAGGCCGAGGGTGCGGGCGACCTGCTTGGCGGGCAGCGACCCGATGGCCTGCCCGTCGAGCAGGACCTTGCCCTGGCTGGGCTTCAGCATCCGGGACAGGGCCCGTAGCAGCGTCGACTTGCCGCACGCGTTCGGCCCGACGATCACCGTGAAGGAGTGGTCGGGGATCTCCACCGACAACTGCTCGGCGATGACCCGCTGGTCGTAGGCGAGGGTGACGTGCTCGGCGGACAGGCGGTTCACAGTGCTCCTAGGGAAACGGGTGGCGCTCATATCCGGCCGGCCCGGCGCTCGGTGACCAGCAGCCACAGCAGATAGCCGCCGCCGAGGACGCCGGTGACCACGCCGACGGGCAGCCGTCCCGCGCCGAAGACGCGCTGCGAGGCCCAGTCGGCGGTGACGAGCAGGGCGGCGCCCATGCAGAGGGAGGCCACCAGGTTGGGGCCCGGCGAGCGGGTGAGGCGGCGGGCGAGCTGGGGGGCGGTGAGGGCGACGAAGCTGACCGGTCCGGCGGCGGCGGTGGCGGCCGCGGTGAGCAGCACGGCGCTGACCATGAGGATCAGCCGCACCCGCTGCACCGGCACTCCGAGGGCGCCCGCGGTGTCGTCGCCCATCTCCAGCATCCGCAGGCCCCGGCCGTAGGTGAGGACCAGCGGCAGCAGCACGGCGCACAGCCCGAGCAGCGGCCAGACCTGGTCCCAGTCGCGGCCGTCGAGCGAGCCGGTCATCCAGACCACCGCGCGGGCCGCGTCGACCAGGTCGGCCTTGGTGAGCAGATAGCCGTTGACGGCGGTGACGACCGCGCTGACGCCGATGCCGACCAGGACGAGCCGGTATCCGTGCACCCCCTGCTTCCAGGCGAGCAGATAGATGGCGAGCCCGGTGACCAGGCCGCCGATCAGCGCGCCGAGGGTGACCTCGGCGGCGCTGCCGGACATCAGCACGATCACCACCAGCGCGCCCGCCGTCGCCCCCTGCGACAGACCCAGCACGTCCGGGCTGCCCAGCGGATTGCGGGAGACGGACTGGAACAGGGCGCCGCCGAGCCCGAGCGAGGCGCCCACCAGCAGCCCGACGAGGACCCGGGGCAGGCGCAGTTCATGGACGATGAAGTGCTGGTAGGCGTTGCCGTTGCCGGCGAGCGTCCGCACCACGTCGGCCACGGGGATCCGCGCGTCGCCGGTGCCGATCAGCGCGAGACCGGCGGCGAGCGCGGCGAGCAGCAGCAGGACGACGACGGTCAGCGCACGCGGGTCCAGGCGCAGCGACAGCCCGCCGGGGACGCGTACGGCACGGCTCCTGGGGTGTGTCCTCACAGCTGGGCCGTCCTCCGTCGTCGTACCAGAAAGATGAAGACCGGGCCGCCGATGACCGCGGTGACGATGCCGACCTGGAGCTCCGCGGGGCGGGCCACGACCCGGCCGATGACATCGGCGCCGAGCAGCAGCACGGGCGACAGGACGGCGGCGTACGGCAGGATCCAGCGCAGGTCGGGGCCGGTGAAGGAGCGCACCGCGTGCGGGACCATCAGGCCGACGAAGACGATGGGGCCGCAGGCGGCGGTCGCGGCGCCGCACAGCACGGTGGCGGCCAGCATGGCCAGGGCGCGGGTGCGGTTCAGATGGGCGCCGAGGGCGCGGGCGGTGTCGTCGCCCATGGTCACGGCGTTCAGCGGCCGGGCCAGCCCGAGGGCGAGCACACCGCCCACCGCGAGGAACGGCAGCACCTGCACGATGGTCGTCTCGCTCGCGGAGGCCAGTGAGCCCACGGTCCAGAAGCGCATCCGGCCGAGCGCCGCGTCGTCCATGATCATCACGGCTTGGAGATAGCCGTACAGAGCGGCGCTGATCGCCGTACCGGCGAGGGCGAGGCGGACCGGGGTGGCGCCCCGGCTGCCGCCCAGGAACCAGACCAGCGCCCCCACCGCCGCGGCGCCGAGGAAGGCGAACCACACATAGCCGCTCAGGCTGGTGACGCCGAAGAAGGAGATGGCGGTGACGACGGCCGCCGAGGCGCCGGCATTGATGCCGAGCAGCCCGGGGTCGGCCAGCGGATTGCGGGTGAGCGCCTGGAGCACCGCGCCGGACAGGCCGAGGGCGGCGCCGGCCAGCAGCCCGAGCACGGTGCGCGCGAGACGCTCGTCCACCACGACGTCGCCGTAGGTGCCCGAGCCGTGGAACAGGCCGTGCCAGACCTGTGCCAGGGTGAGCGCCTTCGCCCCGATCGCGATGCTCGCCACGGCGACCAGCGTCAGGAGCACGACGGAGAGCAGCAGCCCAAGGGGCCGCACCGCACGGCGGGTTGGGGGCGCGGGGGCGGTCGCCGCGCGCGGTTCCGGAGGACTGTCGACCAACACGAGGTTAGGTTAGCCTATCCTCCTTTGGGGTCGAGGTCCCCGGGTACCGAAAGCCGCGCGACGCCCTGACGGGCGGCTCAGCCGCCGAGCCGGCTGAAGGCGACTCAGAGTCCGAGCCGCGCCAGCGCCTTCCCTCCGTCCAGCTCGCAGGAGCCCTCCCCGGCCGCCGTCCACGCCGCCGCGCACAGCGCCCGCAGTCCGTCGAGGGCCTCGCCGTCGCCGTCCAGCTCCAGCCGGGTGTTCCCGGCCGTCGCCGTCCACCCGCCGCACCGGAATCCCTCACCCTCCCGGGTGATTTCCGGCTGGCCGGTGAGCAGCCCGCGCAGATCCGCGTCCACATACGTCGGCCGGTGCTCCGGCGTCGCGGCCAGCAGCCGGGGGCCGTCGGTGACGCCGGTCAGCACCAGGAGCGAGTCCACCCCGCCGTTGAACGCGCCCTCGATGTCGGTGTCCAGCCGGTCCCCCACCACCAGCGGCCGCTTCGCGCCGGTCCGGATGACCGTCTCCCGGTGCATCGGCGGCAGCGGCTTGCCCGCCACCTGCGGCTCCTTGCCCGTCGCGATCCGTACGACCTCCACCGCAGCCCCGTTGCCCGGCGCGATCCCGCGCCCGCTCGGGATCGTCAGATCGGTGTTCGACGCGAACCACGGCACCCCGCGCGCCACCGCGTACGACGCCTCCGCGAACCGGTCCCAGGTCAGCTCGGGCCCGCCGTACCCCTGCACCACCGCCGCCGGATCGTCGTCCGCCGACTCCACCGGCTCAAGGCCCCGCTCGCGCAGCGCCACCCGCAGCCCCTCACCGCCGATCACCAGCACCCGCGCCCCCGCCGGCACCTGCTCCGCGATCAGCCGGGCCACCGCCTGCGCCGAGGTGATGACGTCCTCGGCCGCCGCCGGTATCCCCAGCTCGGTCAGATGCTCGGCGACCGCGCCCGGCGTACGCAGCGCGTTGTTGGTGACGTACGCCAGGTGCATCCCGCCCGCGCGGGCCCGCTCCAGGGAGCCGACGGCGTGCGCGATCGCGTTGCCACCCGCGTACACCACCCCGTCGAGGTCGAGCAGCGCCGTGTCGTACGCCTCGCTCAGGGGCCGCTCGCTGCTCTCGGGCCCGGTCCTGACGCCGTCGCTCATATCCGCATCGCTCCTCGCTCGCTCGCTTACCCCCGATCATCCCGCATGCCACTGACATACGATGCCGGGATGGACACAGCAGGTCACTCGGAAGCAATGGCGCGCCGGGGCCTGGAACTCACCCCGTTCCGCGGCCTTCGATACGACCCCGATCGGGTCGGCAGCCTGGCCTCCGTCACCTCCCCGCCGTACGACGTCGTGGTACGGCCCGACGGAGTGCACCACCTCCAGTCGGCGGACCCCCACAACATCGTCCGGCTGATCCTCCCCGAGGCCCACACGCCCAGCGAACGCACCGAGCAGGCCGCCGACACGCTGCGCCGCTGGCTCGCCGAGGGCATCCTCGCCGCGGACCCCGAACCCGCCCTGTACGTGTACGAGCAGAGCGACGGCGAGGGCATGCTCCAGCGCGGTGTCATCGGCACGCTGCGGGTCTCCGAACCGGCCGAGGGCGTGGTGCTGCCGCACGAGGGCGTCATGGCGCCGGTGGTCGCCGAGCGCGCCGCCCTGATGCGCGCCACCCGCGCCAACCTGGAACCGCTGCTGCTGACCTACCGCGGCGACGGCACGGCCGCCGAGGTGGTGGAGCGCACCGCGGAGAAGCCGCCGCTGCTGGCCACCACCACCGAGGACGGCTTCCGGCACCGCCTGTGGGCGATCACGGACGCCACCGACGTGGCCAGGATCCAGTCCGGTCTGGCCCATCACCAGGCCCTGATCGCCGACGGCCACCACCGCTGGGCCACCTATCTGCGGCTGCGCGACGAGCAGTCCGGGCCCGGCCCCTGGGACTACGGCCTCGTCCTGCTGGTCGACACGGCCCGCTATCCGCTGCGCGTGCGCGCCATTCACCGGCTGCTGCACGGCCTGCCGGTGGCGGACGCGCTGGCCGCCGTGGAGGGCCTGTTCCAGGTACGACACCTCCAGGTGCCGCTGGCCGAGGCCCTGGCGGCGCTGGCGGACGCGTCCTGCGCTGGCAACGCCTTCCTGCTGGCCGGCGACGGCGCCTTCCATCTGCTGGACCGCCCGGACCCGGCGCTGCTGGACCGTGCCGTCCCCGCGGACCGCCCGGCCGCCTGGCGCTCCCTGGACGCCACGGTCCTGCACGCGGCCCTGCTGGAACACGTCTGGCACATCCCCGAGGACTCCCCGGCGCACATCGCCTACATCCATGACACGGCCGCGACCGTGGCGAAGGCCGAGCGCGACGGCGGTACGGCCGTGCTGATGCACCCGGTGCGCGAGGAGGTCGTACGCGATCTGGCCCGCCAGGGCGTGACCATGCCGCGCAAGTCGACGTCGTTCGGGCCGAAGCCGGCGTCGGGGCTGGTGCTGCGGGCGCTGGAGATCTGATCCCGGGCGGCTCGGGGCGCTGCTCCGGGGACGGTCGCGGGTATGCGAAAGGGGGCAGGTTCCGTCGGGAACCTGCCCCCTCGATCACTCACCGACGGGCGTCAGTCGTCAGTCCTTGTCGCGCTG
Source organism: Streptomyces griseofuscus (assembly GCF_014673495.1). Classification (GTDB taxonomy): domain Bacteria; phylum Actinomycetota; class Actinomycetes; order Streptomycetales; family Streptomycetaceae; genus Streptomyces; species Streptomyces murinus. The sequence goes on along the minus strand of NZ_CP051006.1, from coordinate 6,542,869 downwards.
TTCGTCGCGCTCGGCGTCGCCCTCGTCGTCGACCAGGTCGTCATCGGCGCTGTCGTCGGCCTCGGCCTCGGGAGCCTTGGCCTCCGGGACCTCGGGAGACTCGGCATCGGCGTCGACGTCAACGTCGGCGGCCTTGGCTTCGGCGGAGTCACCCTCGCCCTCGTGCTCGTCCAGGGCGTCCACGAACTCCACGCCATCCATCTCGGCGAGCCGGTCGGAGGCGTCGGTGCTGCCGTCCCGGTCGGCCTCGACGGCCTTCGCGAACCACTCCCGCGCCTCGTCCTCACGGCCGACCGCGAGCAGCGCGTCGGCGTAGGCGTAGCGCAGCCGTGCGGTCCACGGCTGGATGGAGTTGGAGGCCAGCTCGGAGCTCTGGAGGGTCACGATGGCCGCGTCCAGCTGGTCCATGTCACGCCGGGCACCGGCCGCGACGAGCCGCATCTCCACCTGACCGGCCTTGTCCAGCTTGTGCACCTCGGGGGCGCCGGCCATGTCCAGCGCCTTCTCCGGCCGGCCGAGCCCACGCTCGCAGTCGGCCATCACCGGCCACAGCTCCACGCCGCCCGTCATCCGGCGGGCGGCACGGAACTCGGCGAGGGCCTCGCTGTACTTCTGGTTCGCGTACGCCGCGAAACCGGCGGCCTCGCGGACGGCGGCCACACGGGACGCCAGGCGCAGGGCCACCTTGGAGTAGCCGTAGGCACCCTCGGGGTCCTCGTCGATGAGGCGGGCGACCATCACCAGGTTGCGGGCGACGTCCTCGGCGAGCGTCTTGGGCAGGCTCTGGAGCTCCTGCCGGACGTCCTTGTCGATCTCGTCGCCGGTGACGTCCTCCGGGATCGGCAGCCGCTTGATCGGCTCCCGGTCGTGGTGACGGTCCCGGTCGCGGTCCCGGTCGTCACGGCGACCGTAGCCACCGCCACGGCGGTCGTCGCCCCGGCTGTCCCGGCGGTCGTCGCGTCGGTCATCGCGGCGGAAGCCACCGGGGCGGCCACCGCGGTCGTCACGACGGGGACCACGGTCACCGCGGTCGTCACGCTGGAAGCTGGGACGCGAGGGACGGTCATCCCGGCGATCGTCACGGCGGTCGTCGCGCCGGCCGTAGCCACCGCCACGGTTGTCATCGCGACGGTCGTCACGGCGGAAGCCGCCACGGTCGCCACCGCGGTCGTCATCACGGCGACCGTAGGACGGGCGGTCGTCACGGCGGCCGTAGCCACCGCCACGGCTGTCATCGCGACGGTCATCGCGACGGAAGCCGCCACGGTCGCCACCGCGGTCGTCATCACGGCGACCGTAGGACGGGCGGTCGTCATCGCGACGGAACGAGGGGCGGTCGTCGCGTCGGTCGTCACGGCGGAAGCCACCGGGGCGGCCACCGCGGTCGTCACGACGGGGACCACGGTCACCGCGGTCATCGCGCTGGAAGCTGGGACGCGAGGGACGGTCATCCCGGCGATCGTCACGGCGGTCGTCGCGCCGGCCGTAGCCGCCACCACGGTTGTCATCGCGACGGTCGTCACGGCGGAAGCCGCCACGGTCGCCACCGCGGTCGTCATCACGGCGACCGTAGGACGGGCGGTCGTCACGGCGGCCGTAGCCACCGCCACGGCTGTCGTCACGACGGTCATCGCGACGGAAGCCACCGGGGCGGCCACCGCGGTCGCCACCCCGGTCGTCATCACGGCGGAACGAGGGGCGGTCGTCGCGTCGGTCATCGCGGCGGAAGCCACCGGGGCGGCCACCGCGGTCGTCACGACGGGGACCACGGTCACCGCGGTCATCGCGCTGGAAGCTGGGACGCGAGGGACGGTCATCCCGGCGATCGTCACGTCGGTCATCACGACGGTCGTCGCGCCGGCCGTAGCCGCCACCACGGTTGTCGTCACGGCGGAAGCCGCCACGGTCGCCACTGCGGTCGTCGTCACGGCGACCGTACGAGGGACGGTCATCACGGCGGTCATCGCGGCGGAACCCGCCACGGTCGCCACCGCGGTCGCCGCCGCGGTTGTCGTCGCGCCGGAAGCCGCCACGGTCACTGCGGTCACCACGGTCGCCGCGGTAGCCGCCGCGGTCGCCACGGTCCCCACTGTCCCGTCGCCGCTGATCGCGCTCCGGTCGGTCGTCGGGAGAGTTGGTGGACATGGTGACTCCTGTCTTCGGTACCGCAAGCATTGTAAAAACAAAAGGACCCCTGGTCCCAGCTGAACGCTGGGACCAGGGGTCCTCCAAAGATTGTTCGGCGGCGTCCTACTCTCCCACAGGGTCCCCCCTGCAGTACCATCGGCGCTGTAAGGCTTAGCTTCCGGGTTCGATATGTAACCGGGCGTTTCCCCTACGCTATGACCACCGAAACCCTAATGGTTTCGAGCGAACAAGCACACTTTGTAGTTATGCGTTTCAGCTCTAGCCGGCAACTGTTCGTTGCCTCAGAACTAACACAGTGGACGCGAGCAACTGAGGACAAGCCCTCGGCCTATTAGTACCGGTCACCTCCACCAGTTACCTGGCTTCCAGATCCGGCCTATCAACCCAGTCGTCTACTGGGAGCCTTACCCCATCAAGTGGGTGGGAGTCCTCATCTCGAAGCAGGCTTCCCGCTTAGATGCTTTCAGCGGTTATCCCTCCCGAACGTAGCCAACCAGCCATGCCCTTGGCAGAACAACTGGCACACCAGAGGTTCGTCCGTCCCGGTCCTCTCGTACTAGGGACAGCCCTTCTCAAGACTCCTACGCGCACAGCGGATAGGGACCGAACTGTCTCACGACGTTCTAAACCCAGCTCGCGTACCGCTTTAATGGGCGAACAGCCCAACCCTTGGGACCGACTCCAGCCCCAGGATGCGACGAGCCGACATCGAGGTGCCAAACCATCCCGTCGATATGGACTCTTGGGGAAGATCAGCCTGTTATCCCCGGGGTACCTTTTATCCGTTGAGCGACGGCGCTTCCACAAGCCACCGCCGGATCACTAGTCCCGACTTTCGTCCCTGCTCGACCCGTCGGTCTCACAGTCAAGCTCCCTTGTGCACTTACACTCAACACCTGATTACCAACCAGGCTGAGGGAACCTTTGGGCGCCTCCGTTACCCTTTAGGAGGCAACCGCCCCAGTTAAACTACCCATCAGACACTGTCCCTGATCCGGATCACGGACCCAGGTTAGACATCCAGCACGACCAGACTGGTATTTCAACGACGACTCCACCCACACTGGCGTATGAGCTTCAAAGTCTCCCAGCTATCCTACACAAGCCGAACCGAACACCAATATCAAACTGTAGTAAAGGTCCCGGGGTCTTTCCGTCCTGCTGCGCGAAACGAGCATCTTTACTCGTAGTGCAATTTCACCGGGCCTATGGTTGAGACAGTCGAGAAGTCGTTACGCCATTCGTGCAGGTCGGAACTTACCCGACAAGGAATTTCGCTACCTTAGGATGGTTATAGTTACCACCGCCGTTTACTGGCGCTTAAGTTCTCAGCTTCGCCCCACCGAAATGGAGCTAACCGGTCCCCTTAACGTTCCAGCACCGGGCAGGCGTCAGTCCGTATACATCGCCTTACGGCTTCGCACGGACCTGTGTTTTTAGTAAACAGTCGCTTCTCGCTGGTCTCTGCGGCCACCCCCAGCTCGAACAGCAAGTGTTCTCACCAGGTGTGGCCCCCCTTCTCCCGAAGTTACGGGGGCATTTTGCCGAGTTCCTTAACCATAGTTCACCCGAACGCCTCGGTATTCTCTACCTGACCACCTGAGTCGGTTTAGGGTACGGGCCGCCATGAAACTCGCTAGAGGCTTTTCTCGACAGCATAGGATCATCCACTTCACCACAATCGGCTCGGCATCAGGTCTCAGACACAAGGTGTGCGGATTTACCTACACACCGTCCTACACCCTTACCCCGGGACAACCACCGCCCGGGATGGACTACCTTCCTGCGTCACCCCATCACTCACCTACTAACCGCTTGGTTCAGCGGCTCCACCACTCCCCTCAACTCCGAAGAGATCAGGGCGGCTTCACGGCCTTAGCATCACGATGCTCGATGTTTGACGCTTCACAGCGGGTACCGGAATATCAACCGGTTATCCATCGACTACGCCTGTCGGCCTCGCCTTAGGTCCCGACTTACCCTGGGCAGATCAGCTTGACCCAGGAACCCTTAGTCAATCGGCGCACACGTTTCTCACGTGTGTATCGCTACTCATGCCTGCATTCTCACTCGTCAACCGTCCACAACTACCTTCCGGTGCTGCTTCACCCGGCAGACGACGCTCCCCTACCCATCACAGCACCCGTTGGGGCTTATTGCTGCAATGACACGACTTCGGCGGTACGCTTGAGCCCCGCTACATTGTCGGCGCGGAATCACTAGACCAGTGAGCTATTACGCACTCTTTCAAGGGTGGCTGCTTCTAAGCCAACCTCCTGGTTGTCTGTGCGACTCCACATCCTTTCCCACTTAGCGTACGCTTAGGGGCCTTAGTCGATGCTCTGGGCTGTTTCCCTCTCGACCATGGAGCTTATCCCCCACAGTCTCACTGCCGTGCTCTCACTTACCGGCATTCGGAGTTTGGCTAAGGTCAGTAACCCGGTAGGGCCCATCGCCTATCCAGTGCTCTACCTCCGGCAAGAAACACACGACGCTGCACCTAAATGCATTTCGGGGAGAACCAGCTATCACGGAGTTTGATTGGCCTTTCACCCCTAACCACAGGTCATCCCCCAGGTTTTCAACCCTGGTGGGTTCGGTCCTCCACGAAGTCTTACCTCCGCTTCAACCTGCCCATGGCTAGATCACTCCGCTTCGGGTCTTGAGCGTGCTACTGAATCGCCCTGTTCGGACTCGCTTTCGCTACGGCTTCCCCACACGGGTTAACCTCGCAACACACCGCAAACTCGCAGGCTCATTCTTCAAAAGGCACGCAGTCACGAGAAACACCGAAGTGTTTCCGACGCTCCCACGGCTTGTAGGCACACGGTTTCAGGTACTATTTCACTCCCCTCCCGGGGTACTTTTCACCATTCCCTCACGGTACTATCCGCTATCGGTCACCAGGGAATATTTAGGCTTAGCGGGTGGTCCCGCCAGATTCACACGGGATTTCTCGGGCCCCGTGCTACTTGGGTGTCTCTCAAGCAAGCCGCTGACATTTCGACTACGGGGGTCTTACCCTCTACGCCGGACCTTTCGCATGTCCTTCGTCTACATCAACGGTTTATAACTCGCCCTACGGCCGGCAGACCGTAGAAGAGAGATCCCACAACCCCGCACACGCAACCCCTGCCGGGTCTCACACGCATACGGTTTGGCCTCATCCGGTTTCGCTCGCCACTACTCCCGGAATCACGGTTGTTTTCTCTTCCTGAGGG
>NZ_CP051006.1:4800000-6535000 GCF_014673495.1 Streptomyces griseofuscus | reverse complement strand
GGTTCAGCGGCTCGGGATACATTACGCACCTTCGGGGGGCGAGTCAACTTCGCCTGCGCCGCGGGACATGGGCCCGGTACGGACTCACCGTCGGATCGTCGGCCACCCAGTAACGCCAGGGGTGGACCTCACCGTTCCCGCCCTCCCCCGCGACGCCGGTGCGCGGACCGCTGCGTACCTGTTCGACGGGGACGGGGGTGCCGGTCAGGATCCGCAGCGGAGTCTCGCCCGCGGTGCAGGCGTCCGTGCCGTCCAGGGCGCGGTCGACCTCCAGCGCGGTGGCGAGCCGGGCCGGGCCCTTGGCCAGTTCCCTGTCATTGCGGGCCGAGGGCCGGCGCTTGCGGGCCAGCTCCACGCCCTCGACGACCTCGCCGGCCCGCAGCAGTACGGCGCTCGCCCTGCCCTCGGGACCGCAGACCAGGTTCATGCAGTGCCACATGCCGTAGGTGAAGTAGACGTACACATGTCCGGGCTCCCCGAACATCACCGCGTTGCGTGGGGTGCGGCCGCGGTAGGCGTGGGAGCCCGGGTCGTTCGGGCCGTCGTACGCCTCGACCTCGGTCAGGCGTACCGAGATCGGGCCGTCGGGTGTCGTGCGGACCAGGACGCGGCCGAGGAGGTCGGGGGCGACGTCGAGGACCGGGCGGTCGAAGAATTTCCTGGGCAGTGGCATACGGTCCCGGGGCGCGATCATGCCGTCCGAGGGTAGTCCACGGGGCTGGTCCGGACGGGGCACGGCCGGGGCGGAACCGGGCATGGGGGTGATCGCGTTTGTAGGGGCGAGGTCCGTTCGTAAAGGGAGAGTCAATGGCGTTCAAGAAGCTGCTCGCGAGCCTCGGAGCCGGCGGTGCCTCGGTCGAGACGGTGCTGACCGAGGTGAATGTCGTACCGGGTGGCGTGGTCCAGGGTGAGGTGCGGATCCAGGGCGGTTCCGTGAACCAGGCCATCGAGGGGCTGTCCGTCGGTCTTCAGGCGCGGGTCGAGGTCGAGAGCGGCGACGAGGAGTACAAGCAGGACATCGAGTTCGCCAAGGTGCGACTCGGCGGTGCCTTCGAACTTCAGGCGGGTGCCGTGCACGCGGTGCCGTTCGGCCTGGAGATTCCCTGGGAGACGCCGGTGACGATGATCGACGGCCAGGAGCTGCGCGGGATGCACATCGGGGTGACGACCGAGCTGGCGATCGCCCGGGCCGTCGACTCCGGCGACCTGGACCCGGTCAATGTGCACCCGCTGCCGGCGCAGCAGGCGATCCTGGACGCGTTCATCGCCCTCGGATTCCGTTTCAAGAACGCCGACATGGAGCGCGGCCATATCCGGGGTACCCGGCAGCGGCTGCCGTTCTACCAGGAGATCGAGTTCTACCCGCCGTCCCAGTACCGGGGCCTGAACCAGGTCGAGCTGAGTTTCGTGGCCGACGAGCACGCCATGGACGTCGTCCTGGAGATGGACAAGAAGGCGGGTCTGTTCAGCGAGGGCTCGGACACCTACCGCTCCTTCCAGGTGGGCCACCACGACTGGCAGGGAACCGATTGGGCGGCGTACCTCAACCAGTGGCTCTCCGAGGTCGGCAGCCGGCGCAACTGGCTCTAGAGTTCGCTCTGTTCTTTCCAGATCTTCGATCAGGAGGTACCAAGGTGACCGAGCTGAAGCGGCGACCGCTCCCCCATGACTTCCACCCGCCGGTGCCGTCGTTCACGGTGACCAGCGAGGACGTCCAGGAGGGCGCCACGCTCAAGGGCGCTCAGGTCTACGCGGACGGGAACACCTCGCCGCACCTGCGGTGGGAGGGCTTCCCGCCGGAGACCAAGAGCTTCGCTGTGACCTGCTACGACCCGGACGCGCCCACCGGCAGCGGGTTCTGGCACTGGGTTCTGTTCGACATCCCGGCCTCGGTGACGGAGCTGCCCGCGGGTGCGGCGAGCGGCAAGTTCGAGGGCCTGCCCGAGGGCGCCGTACACGCGCGCAACGACTACGGGACGCGGGACTTCGGCGGCGCCGCCCCGCCGCCCGGTGACGGCGCGCACCGTTATGTGTTCACGGTGTACGCGGTGGACCAGGAGAAGCTGGGTCCCGACGCGGACGCCTCGCCGGCCTTTGTCGGGTTCAATCTGCGCTTCCACGCGATCGCGCGGGCGCAGCTCATCGGCGAGTACGAGAACACCGAGCAGGGCTGACCGCCCCGCCTCGTTTGAGCCAAGCGTTCATTGAACGTTTGCCCGCCTCCGGTCTTGGAAGTGATCGGAGGCGGGCATTTTTTATTGCGTTGTCCATCTCGGCGCGCCCGTCCAGAGTTGATCCAAGCCCGCCGGGGGGTGGGCAGGTGCGCACGGGAGGTGGGCTGGATGCGTGACACGCTGGTGCTGAACGCGAGTTTCGAGCCGCTGTCTACGGTGACTCTGAACCGCGCCGTCGTCCTGGTGCTCCAGGACAAGGCGGTGGTCGAGCAGGCCCATCCCGAGCTGCGGATGCGGGGGGCCGCCGTGGACATACCCGCGCCCCGGGTGATCAGGCTGTGCAGATATGTACGGGTGCCGTTCCGAAGACAAGCGCCGTGGTCGCGGCGGGGGGTGCTGGTGCGGGACCGGCACCGGTGCGTGTACTGCGGGCGCAGGGCGACGACGGTGGACCATGTGGTGCCGCGGGCCCAGGGTGGGCAGGACACATGGCTGAACACGGTGGCGGCGTGTGCGGAGGACAATCACCGGAAGGCGGACCGGACTCCGGAGGAGGCCGGGATGACGTTGCTGCGGGTGCCTTTTGAGCCGACGCCGGCGGATGCGATGCTCTTGGCATTGCGGCAGGACGACTTGGACGGGCTTCCTGAGTGGCTCGCTCGGGACGCGGCCTGAGCGTCTGCCGAGTGCTGCCTGACGGTGAGTGCGGGTGGTAGGCGGTCGATCGCGCCACGCGGCGGAGCCGCCTATCGGTACAGCCCCGCGCCCCTGAAGGGGCGCGGAAGGAACCCCGCCTTGCGAAGTGATCGCTAGTCGATGCTCGGCTTTTCGCGGCGTTCCGTCGCGGGGCCCTTGTTCTGGGCCGGTAGGGTGGCGCCGCCGCCGCTGTTGCCGCCGCCCAGGGAGCCGAAGTTGCCCATGGCGCCGGAGAGGCCCTTGAGGGCGTCGCCGATCTCGCTGGGGACGATCCAGAGCTTGTTGGCGTCGCCCTCGGCGATCTTCGGGAGCATCTGGAGGTACTGGTAGGACAGCAGCTTCTGGTCCGGGTCGCCGGCGTGGATGGCCTCGAAGACGGTGCGGACGGCCTGGGCCTCGCCCTCGGCGCGCAGGGCGGCGGCCTTGGCCTCACCCTCGGCGCGCAGGATCTGGGACTGCTTCTCGCCCTCGGCCGTGAGGATCGCGGCCTGTCGGGTGCCCTCCGCGGTGAGGATCGCGGCGCGCTTGTCACGGTCGGCGCGCATCTGCTTCTCCATCGAGTCCTGGATGGAGGTCGGCGGCTCGATGGCCTTCAGTTCCACGCGGTTGACTCGGATGCCCCACTTGCCCGTGGCCTCGTCCAGGACGCCGCGCAGGGCGGCGTTGATCTCCTCGCGGGAGGTCAGGGTGCGCTCCAGGTCCATGCCGCCGATGATGTTGCGCAGCGTGGTGACGGTGAGCTGCTCGATCGCCTGGATGTAGCTGGCGACCTCGTAGGTGGCCGCGCGGGCGTCCGTCACCTGGTAGTAGATGACGGTGTCGATGTTGACGACCAGGTTGTCCTGGGTGATGACCGGCTGGGGCGGGAACGGTACGACCTGTTCGCGCAGGTCGATGCGGTTGCGGATGGTGTCTATGAACGGGACCACGATGTTCAGGCCCGCGTTCAGGGTCCGCGTGTAGCGGCCGAAGCGCTCGACGATGGCCGCGCTGGCCTGTGGGATGACCTGGATGGTCTTGATCAGGGCGATGAAGACCAACACCACCAGAATGATCAGGACGATGATGACCGGTTCCATCGTGTTCCCCGTACCCCTCTCCGCCTGGACGCCCGCGGACGCCGTTGTGTCCGCGGCTCGCGCCTGTTCAAAGGATCTTGCCCGTCGAGTCTGACAGACTCCGGCCCAACTCGGGGGCAGGATGGCTCAGATGACGATCGCGGTGGCTCCTTCGATGTCCACGACGTCCACCTCCTGGCCCGCCTCGTAGGCCCGGTCGGCGTCCAGGGCGCGGGCCGACCAGATCTCCCCGGCGAGCTTGACGCGGCCGCCGGAGCCGTCGACCCGTTCCAGTACGACGGCCTGCTTGCCTTTCAACGCCTCGATGCCGCTGGCGAACCGGGGCCGCTGTCTGCTGTGCCGGTTCGCGATGGGCCGTACGACGGCGATGAGCGCGACGGAGACGACGAGGAAGGTGATCACCTGGGCGACGACGCCGGGGCCGAGGGCCGCGACGACCGCGGCCGCGACGGCTCCCACCGCGAACATGCCGAACTCGGGCATGGCGGTGACGACGAGCGGGATTCCGAGCGCGGCCGCGCCGACGAGCCACCACACCCATGCGTCGATGTCGTTCACGTGGTCATCGTAGGGCCACGATCGGGCGGCGGACAGGGCGCGTTGAGGACCCCGACGGGTTTGCGCGAGGGTCCCGGCGGAGTGGGATCGGGGTGGGGTCACGGACGGCCGGGGGGCGGCCGGGGGTGCCGGTGGGGTCAGGACAGCGGCAGGCCGTGGGCGGTCCAGCGGTCGCCGACCTGCTCGACCACGAGCGGGAGGCCGAAGCAGCGGGAGAGGTTGCGGGAGGTCAGCTCCAGCTCGATCGGGCCGGCGGTGAGGACCTTGCCCTGACGGATCATCAGGACGTGGGAGAAGCCGGGGGCGATCTCCTCGACATGGTGGGTGACCATGATCATCGAGGGCGCGATGGGGTCGCGGGCGAGCCGGCCGAGGCGGCGCACCAGATCCTCACGGCCGCCGAGGTCGAGGCCGGCGGCGGGCTCGTCCAGGAGCAGCAGCTCGGGGTCGCTCATCAGGGCGCGGGCGATGAGGGTGCGCTTGCGCTCGCCCTCGGAGAGGGTGCCGAAGCGGCGGTCGAGGTAGTCGCTCATGCCGAGGCGGTCGAGGAAGGCGCGGGCGCGCTGCTCGTCCACGTCCTCGTACTCCTCGTTCCAGGCGGCGGTCATGCCGTAGGCGGCGGTGAGGACCGTCTGGAGGACCGTCTGGCGCTTGGGGAGCTTATCGGCGAGTGCGATGCCGGCCACGCCGACGCGGGGGCGCAGCTCGAAGACGTCCGTGCCGGGCTTGCCCAGGGTCTCGCCGAGGATGGCGACGGAGCCCGTGGTGGGGTAGAGGTAGCTTGAGGCGACGTTCAGGAGGGTGGTCTTGCCGGCGCCGTTGGGGCCGAGGATGACCCAGCGTTCGCCCTCCTTCACCGACCAGGAGACCTGGTCCACCAGAGCCCGGCCCTCACGGACCACGGATACGTCCTGAAGCTCCAGAACATCGCTCATGAGCGCGTTGTCTCCCCTTGCAGTGTGGCCGGTCTCGGCTGTCGCGTACGCCTGTGGCGCGGTCCGCCGCGCCGGTGGGCACGGCCCTTATGAAATCTACGCCACCGGTGCGCCGGTCCATTCCATCGGTCCGGTCCTTAGGGTGGGGGCATGCTCACGGAACCGCGTTCAGGACGCCTTGCCTCTTGGGGAAATGCCCTTTTGGCCGGACTTGTCTCGCCGGATGACGCCGCGCTCGCCATTGTGGGTGACGACGCCGTGCACCGGGTGGCCGGGCTGCCCGGGGAGGCGGCGCCGGTGGGACTGACGCTCGCGCTGGGGCGGCTGCGGGCGCTGGGGGCGACGGGGCTGCGGGTGGCGCTGCCGGCGCCCGGCCATCCGCTGGGGCTGAGCGGCCCGCCGGAGTTCAACGCGCGGGCACTGGACGCGGCGGAGGCGGTGGTCTGCTTCGGCACCGCGTTCGGGCTGGTGCCTGAGGTGTCCGAGGCGGGGCCCGCGGGTGATGTGCATGTCGAGGTGGTCTGGCACGCCCTGCCGGTGCGCGAGGCCCCGCCCGCGGACGTGCCCTCCCTGGGCGAGGCGGAGCGCGAGCTGGCGGAGGCCCTGCGGGACGCCACGGCGGTGCTGGCCCGCCTGGACGTGGCCGCCTCGGGCCCGGTGGCCGAGGCCGCGATCGACGCGTACCGGGCACGGGCGGAGGCCGGCCGCGAGGTCCTGGCCCCGGGCTATCCGCCCCGCGCGGCCCGGGTCCTTGAGCTGGCGCAGCGCATCACCCTGCTGATCGCCCTCGCGCACGACCACGGCCACGGGGCCGCGGTGACCGCCTCGGAGATGGCGGCGCGCACCCAGGCGCTGCGCCCGGTGGAGCGGACGGCGCGGCGGGCGCAGGTGGCGGCGTACAACTCGATGGTGGAGGAGCGGGAGCGCGGGGTGAGGTGAGCTCCGGGGCCGGGCAAAGGGGCGGGCCCCCCGGTGGATCCGGGGGGCCCGCGCCGCGGTCGAGATGCCTCAGTGGTTGAGGCCGACGTTGCCGAAGGCCGGGTTCAGCACGCCGATGACGTCGATGCTGTCACCGGTCACGTTGACCGGGACGTGGACCGGCGCCTGGATGGCGTTGCCCGAGACGACGCCCGGGGAGTTCACGGCCGCGCCGCCGGCCTCGCTCTGGGCGGAGGCCAGGCCGGCACCGGCGGCCAGCAGGCCACCGGCCACCATCGTCACGGCCGCTGCCTTCTTCAGGTTCTTCACTTTCAAACCCCTCTTGGACGTTCACCACGGCGGTTCTCCGTGGCACGCACTGGAGAACGGCGGAGATCGCCCGGGGATGCGCCATCCGGGTGACATTCCCACGACGGTATGAATCTCAGTCCGGAACGGGGCTTCTAGGGGGAACCGGCGTACGGCGTCCGTACGGACGTTTCAGCCGGCAACCCCGTGTCGTACGGCCCACAGCGCGGCCTGGGTGCGGTCGGCGAGGTCGAGCTTCATCAGGATGTTGGAGACATGCGTCTTGACGGTCTTCTCGGAGAGCACCAGAGCGCGGGCGATCTCCCGGTTGGAGCGGCCGTCGGCGATCAGCCCGAGCACCTCGCGCTCCCGCTCGGTGAGCGAACTCCCCCGGCCCTGACCCGAGTTGGCCTCCTCCTGGGACAGCAGCGCGCCCGCCACCTCGGGCTGGAGCAGGATGTGCCCGGCGTGCACGGAGCGGATGGCGCCGGCGAGGGCGTCCGGGTCCACGTCCTTGTACACATACCCGGCGGCGCCCGCGCGCAGGGCCGGTACGACCGTGCGCTGCTCGGTGAAGCTGGTGACGATCAGCACCCGTGCGGGGTTGTCGAGTTCGCGCAGCCTGCGCAGGGCGTCGATGCCGTCCATGCCCGGCATCTTGACGTCCATGAGGACGACGTCGGGCCGCAGTTCCTCGGCGCGGGCCACGCCTTCCGCGCCGTCGGCCGCCTCGCCCACGACCTCTATGTCCTCCTGCACCTCCAGGAAGGTGCGCAGGCCCCGGCGGACCACCTGGTGGTCGTCGACGAGCAGCACCTTGATGGGCTCAGCCACCGGGGACCTCCAGTTCGATCGTGGTGCCCTTGCCGGGCACCGAATCCACGGTCAGCGTGCCGCCGACCCCGCTCGCCCGGTCCCGCATCGAGACCAGTCCGAGGTGGCGCCCGGCGCGGCCGACCGCGGCCGGGTCGAAGCCGGTGCCGTCGTCGCTGATCCGCAGCACCGCTCCGGGGCCCCGCCGCTCCACGCTCACATCGACGCGCTCGGCGTCCGCGTGGCGCAGCGCGTTGTGCAGGGCCTCCTGGGCGACCCGGAGCACGGCCTCCTCCTGGGCGGCGGGCAGTGCGCGGTAGTTGGCGCCGGTGAAGGTGACCCGGGCGGTGTGGGCGCGGTCGAGGACCTGGATCTGGGTGCGCAGGGTGGCGATCAGTCCGTCCTCGTCCAGTGCGGCGGGGCGCAACTCCACGACGGCGGCCCGCAGTTCGTCGGCGGCTTCGGCGGCGAGCGCGGCGACCTGGTGGAGTTCGCCCTTGGCGCGGGCCGGGTCGCGGTCGACGAGGGCGGCGGCGGCCTGGGCGGTCAGGCGCAGCGAGAACAGCTTCTGGCTGACCGCGTCGTGCAGTTCATGGGCGAGCCGGGAGCGCTCCTCGGCGATGGTGAGTTCGCGGCTGCGCTCGTACAGGCGGGCGTTGGTGAGGGCTATCGCGGCGTGCTGCGCGAGGAGGGCGAGCAGTTCCTCGTCCTCCTGGGTGAAGCCGCAACTGCCCTCCGGCTTGGGGCAGTTCTTGTTCGCCAGGAACAGGGCGCCGATGGTCTCGTCGCCGTCGCGGATGGGCAGCCCGAGGAAGTCGACGAGGTCGGGGTGGGCGTCGGGCCAGCCCTCGAAGCGGGGGTCCTTGCGTACGTCGGCGAGGCGTTCGGGGCGGGCCTCGTGCAGCATCGCGGCGAGGACGCCGTGCTGGCGGGGCAGCGGGCCGATCGCCTTCCACTGGGCGTCGCTGACGCCGTCCACGACGAACTGGGCGAAGCCCCCGTGGTCGTCGGGGACGCCGAGGGCGGCGTACTGCGCGTCGAGGAGTTCGCGGGCGGAGGCGACGATCGTCTTCAGGACGTCGCGCGTCTCCAGATGCCTGCTCATGGCCAGCAACGCGGAACTCACCGCGGCGAGGCCGGACCGGGGGCGGTGGCTCATGCCCTCACGGTACCGGCGGGGCGCGCCGGCGCGGATCGGACCGCCGACGGCCCGGCGCCGTCCGCTGGTCCTAGACCGACCGGCTTAGGACCCGGGACCCCGCCCGGTGTCGTACGCCGAAGTGCCCCTCTCGCACGGGACCCGCGGCCGAGGCGGTGACCGTAGGGGCGTTCCTACGGTGATCGGCATCCGTCCGAGCGGGCGGGGAGCGACGAGGGGACGGTAGTCATGCCGGTAGGGATCATCACGGGCGCCTCGAAGGGGCTGGGGCGGGCGCTCGCCGAGGCGCTGGCCGGGCGCGGCTGGGATCTGGTGCTGGACGCGCGGGGCGAGGAGGCGCTGGCGGAGGCCGCGGCGGCGGTCGGCCGGTACGGCACCCGGGTGTCGGCGCTGCCCGGGGATGTCACGGACGCCGGGCACCGGGCCGCGCTGGTGGCCGCCGCCCGTGCGCTGGGCGGTCTCGATCTGCTGGTGGGCAACGCGAGCGCGCTCGGCGCCGAGCCGCTGGTACGGCTGGCCGAGCTGCCGCTGGACGGGCTGCGGCGGGCGCTTGAGGTGAACGTCACCGCCGCGCTCGGCCTCGTCCAGGAGGCGCTGCCGCTGCTGCGGGCGGCGGCCGCGGGCACGGTGATCGCGGTCAGCTCGGACGCGGCGGCACAGGCGTACGAGACCTGGGGCGGTTACGGCGCCTCGAAGGCGGCCCTGGAGCAACTGGCGGCGGTGCTCGCCGTGGAGGAGCCGGGTCTGCGGGTGTGGGCGGTGGACCCCGGGGACATGGCGACCGGCCTGTACGCGGCGGCCGTACCGGGCGACACGGACGAGCGGCCGGCGCCGGACACCGTCGTACCGGCGTTCCTGCGGCTGCTGGACGAGCGCCCGGCCAGCGGGCGGTACGCGGCGCCGACGCTGGTGGCGGGCCGATGACCACGATCGTGCGGGTGCCGGAGGAGCTGTCCGCGCGGGTGCCGGCCGAGCAGCGGGGGCCGGGGCGGGCCCGGGACGACGTACGGCTCCTCGTCTCCCGCGGCACCCGGGTGACGCACCACGCGTTCCGCGAGCTGCCGGGGCTGCTGCGGGCCGGGGACCTGCTGGTGGTGAACACCTCCCCGACGCTGGCCGCCGCGGTGGACGGCCGGATCGGGGACGCGCCCGTGGTCGTGCACTTCTCGACCCGCGGCGACGACGGCCGCTGGGCGGTGGAACTCCGGGAGCCCGACGGCCGGGGCACCACACGCGCGCGGCCGGGCACACGCGCGGGGACAGAGGTACGGCTGCCGGAGGGGGTCCGGCTGGTGGTGGAGGAGCCGGTGGGCGGGCCGGAGCCCGTCGGCGGGCATCCCCTGGGTGGGCATCCCGTAGGTAGGTATAGGGACAGGCTGTGGTGGGCGCGGGTCGAGGGTGGGGCCGTGCTGGGGTTGCTGCGGGGGCACGGGCGGCCGATCCGGTACTCCTATACGACGCGGGACCAGCCGCTGTCGGCGTACCAGACCCTGTTCTCCCTCCCCTCCCCCGACGGCGCGGGCAGCGCGGAGATGCCGAGCGCGGGGCGGCCCTTCACCGAGCGGGTGGTGGCGGAGCTGGTGCGCGGGGGCGTGGGGTTCGCGCGGGTCACCCTGCATACGGGGGTGGCGTCGGCGGAGGCGCACGAGCCGCCCTACCCGGAGTGGTTCACGGTGCCGGAGGCGTCCGCGCGGGCGATCGGCGCGGCGGCGGCCGGAGGCGGCCGGGTGATCGCGGTGGGCACGACGGCCGTACGCGCGGTGGAGTCGGCCGTGGGCGCGGACGGCGCGGTGCGGGCGTGCCAGGGGTGGACGGACCTGGTGGTCACGCCCGAGCGCGGGGTGCGGGTGGTGGACGGGCTGCTGACCGGGCTGCACGAGCCGGAGGCCTCGCATCTGCTGATGCTGCGGGCCGTCGCCGGGCGGGCCGCGGTCGACCGCGCGTACGAGGAGGCGCTGCGCGGGCTCTACCTGTGGCACGAGTTCGGGGACGTCCATCTCCTCCTTGGGGAGGAGACCCCGCGCTGAGCCTCACAGAGTGAGTTGCGGTGGCAACTCCCCGTGAGTTTGATCTGCGTCCCCTGTGAGCCCGCGCATAGGGCCTACATCACGTACGAACGGACATAGGAGATATACCCCCTGCCGCGAACGGGACAGATGGTCCAATCTGTCCCGTTTTGGGTTTCCCTGATCCACTATCCAGCTTCGTACGTCACACCTTTGCCAGGGCATTTTGCGGCCGCTAAGAATTGCTCCCGTCGCTCAGCGCCGTGGGTTTCCCCCCGCGGCTTCTGTGCGGGAGGAACCGATTCCCCCGGCGGACGCAGGAGCGACCTCCGCGCTAACGAAGAGGTCCAACGCCATGCCCAAGAACATCCTCAGTCGTGCTCGAGATCGTGCCCTGACCAAGCAGCACAAGATCGCCGTCGCCGGTGTCGCCGCTCTCGGCACCGCCGCCATCGCCCTGTCGGCCGTCCCCGGTAACGCGGACACCGTCACCACCGGCTCCCCGGCCACCGCCGCGCAGGTCGCGAAGGTCGCCACCCAGGACGCCACGCTGCCGAACGTCAAAGGCTCGGTCACCGACCCCACCGCCGCGCAGGCCGTCAAGCTCGACGCCATCGCCGCGCAGCAGAAGGCCGCCGCCAAGCAGCGCACCGACGCCGCCGCGAAGAAGGCCGCCGCCGACGCCGCCGCCAAGAAGGCCGCGCAGGAGCGTGCCGCCAAGCAGAGCGCCAACCGTTCCGCGCAGCGCCCGCAGATGCAGACCGTCGCCGCGAAGACCTACGCGAACAACCTCGACGGCTGGATCCGCCAGTCCCTGGACATCATGCACTCCAAGGGCATCCCGGGCAGCTACAACGGTCTGTACCGCAACATCATGCGTGAGTCCTCGGGCAACCCGATGGCCATCAACAACTGGGACATCAACGCGATCAACGGCATCCCGTCCAAGGGCCTGCTCCAGGTGATCCAGCCCACCTTCAACACGTACCACGTGCCCGGTACCTCGTGGAACATCTACGACCCGGTCGCCAACATCACCGCCGCCGCCAACTACGCTGCCCACCGCTACGGCTCGATGGACAACGTCAACAGCGCGTACTGAGGTCGGCGCGGACCTCTGACGAACGCCGAAGGGCGGCACCCCGTAACGGGGTGCCGCCCTTTGTGACGTACCGGGGCGTGTCGTGCCGAGGAGGCTACTTGCGCATGACCTCGGGCTCGTGGCGGCGCAGGAAGCGGGCCACGAAGAAGCCGCAGATCGCGCCGAGCGCGAGCAGCGCGATCATGTCCAGGCTCCAGGCCCCGGCCGTGTGGTTCCACAGCGGATCGGTGCTGCCCGGGTTGTCGCCGTTGGGGGCGATGTTGTTCAGGTCCAGCGTGGTGCCGGCCGCGGCCACCGCCCAGCGCGAGGGCATCAGATACGAGAACTCGTTGACGCCGAGCGTGCCGTGCAGGGTGAACAGGCAGCCGGTGAAGACGACCTGGATGATCGCGAACATCACCAGCAGCGGCATGGTCTTCTCGGCGGTCTTCACCAGCGAGGAGATCACCAGGCCGACCATCATCGAGGTGAAGCCCAGCGCCATGATCGGCAGGCACAGCTCGAAGAGGGTCGAGCTGCCGAGGATGACGCCCTGGCCCGGGATCTTGCGGGGGGAGAAGCCGATCAGGCCGACCATCAGGCCCTGGAGCACGGTGACGGCGCCGAGCACGACCACCTTGGACATCAGGTAGGCCGACCGGGACAGGCCGGTCGCCCGCTCCCGCTCGTAGATCACCCGTTCCTTGATCAGCTCACGTACGGAGTTCGCGGCGCCCGCGAAGCACGCGCCAACCGAGAGGATCAGCAGCACGGTGGTGGCGGTGCCGTTGGGCACATGCAGGCCGGTGCGCGGGTCGACCGCCGGGTTCACCAGCAGGCCCCGGTCGTGGTTCATCAGCAGGCTGACCGAGCCGAGGACCGCGGGCAGGATCACCGTCAGCGCGAGGAAGCCCTTGTCGGAGACGATGACCGACACATAGCGCCGGATCAGGGTCAGCAGCTGGGAGCCCCACGCCTGTGGCTTGGGCGGCTTGATCGCCGCCGGCGGCGGCATGTACGCCGTCTGCTGCGGGGCGACGGCGTCGAAGTCCGCGGCGTACATCTGGTAGTGCTGCGAGCCCTTCCAACGGCCCGCCCAGTCGTAGTCGCGGTAGTTCTCGAAGGCGGAGAAGACATCGGCCCAGCTGTCGTAGCCGAAGAAGTTCAGCGCCTCCTCCGGCGGACCGAAGTAGGCCACCGCGCCGCCCGGCGCCATCACCAGCAGCTTGTCGCACAGGGCCAGCTCGGCCACCGAGTGGGTGACGACGAGCACGGTACGGCCGTCGTCGGCGAGGCCGCGCAGCAGCTGCATGACATCGCGGTCCATGCCCGGGTCGAGGCCGGAGGTCGGCTCGTCCAGGAAGATCAGCGACGGCTTGGTCAGCAGCTCCAGGGCCACCGAGACGCGCTTGCGCTGACCGCCGGACAGGGACGTGACCTTCTTGTCCTTGTGGATGTCCAGCTTCAGCTCGCGCAGCACCTCCTCGATGCGGGCGTCGCGCTCCTGCGCGGTGGTGTCGGCGGGGAAGCGCAGCTTGGCCGCGTACTTCAGGGCCTTCTTGACGGTCAGTTCCTTGTGCAGGATGTCGTCCTGCGGGACCAGACCGATGCGCTGGCGCAGCTCCGCGAACTGCTTGTACAGGTTGCGGTTGTCGTACAGCACCTCGCCCTGGTTGGCGGGCCGGTAGCCGGTGAGCGCCTTCAGCAGCGTGGACTTGCCGGAGCCGGACGGGCCGATGACCGCGATCAGGGACTTCTCCGGGACGCCGAAGGAGACGTCCTTGAGGATCTGCTTGCCGCCGTCGACCGTGACGGTCAGATGGCGCGCGGAGAAGGAGACCTCGCCGGTGTCGACGAACTCCTCCAGCCGGTCGCCGACGATCCGGAAGGTGGAGTGGCCGACGCCGACGATGTCGGCCGGGCCGAGCTGCACCGAGCCGCCCTTGGGCACCGGGTGGCCGTTGACGTACGTGCCGTTGTGCGAGCCGAGGTCGCGGATCTCGAAGCGGCCGTCGGGCGTCGAGTGGAACTCGGCGTGGTGACGGGAGACCTGGAGATCGGAGACGACCAGCTCGTTCTCCAGGGCACGGCCGATGCGCATGACCCGGCCGAGGGAGAACTGGTGGAACGTGGTCGGGCTGCGGTCCCCGTGCGCGGGCGCCCCCGGACCGGCCTGCTGCGGGAAGGCGGCGGGTCCCGCGTCCCTCTGCTGCGGGAAGCCCGCCTGCTGCGGGGCGTGCTGGGCCGGCTGCGCCTGCGGCGGCTGCTGTGCCTGCGGCGGCTGCTGCCAGCCGGGTTGCTGGGCGGGCGCCTGCTCAGGGGCCCCCTGCTGGGCCCACCCCGCGGGGGCCGCGGCGTACGGCGCCTGCTGCGCCTGGCCGACGGCGACACCGGCGAGATCCAGCCGCGGTCCGTCCGTCGCGTTGCCGAGGCGCAGCGCCGTCCCCGGGCCTATCTCCGTGCGCTGGACGCGCTGACCCTGGAGATAGGTGCCGTTGGTGCTGCCGTGGTCCTCGATGACCCAACTGCGGCCGTCGAAGCTGACCGTGGCGTGTCGCCAGGAGACCCTGGCGTCGTCGAACACGATGTCACCCTGCGGATCTCTGCCGAGGGTGTAAGGCCTGGACGGGTCGAGCGTCCAGGTACGTCCGTTTGTTTCCAGTACGAGTTCCGGCACTCCATGCCCCACTGAGTTGTCCCCCGAATTACCCCCATCGCAGGGAGTCTAGGGATGTCGAACATCGTGGGGAACTATTTCAGGCCCGCACCCCTGACCAAAACCCGGGCCTTGCGCGAATCGCCGTACGGCGCTCCAGCGGGAGAACGGCAATTCGGGCGAGTGGGGACAGGTGGAGGTGCCGGGCGCGAGGCGGAGGGTACGGCGTTGCGGGCGCGGGGAGTTGGCGGGGCGGCGCCGCTGCCGGGGCGACGGGATCGGAAGGGGGGCGCGGTACGGCGTCCCGCGCACGGGAACAGCGGCGGGGCGCGTCCGTCGAGCGGGCCGTGTCCGCACCCGCCGTCGGGCCGCGGGCATGTTCCCGGTACCCGGCGAAACAGGCCATGCGGCGGTGCTCTCGGTCGCGATGGTGGCGCACTCGGTGGGAAGCTGTCGGCAAGATCCTTGATGCCGGGACGCCATCCATTGTTCCGTGTCCGTCAGGCGGACCTCGGCGGCGGGCGGCACCCGGTGCCGGATACGGTGGTGAGACCATGACTGCTGCGCAGACCCCCGAGGTC
This sequence comes from Streptomyces griseofuscus, assembly GCF_014673495.1. Taxonomy (GTDB): domain Bacteria; phylum Actinomycetota; class Actinomycetes; order Streptomycetales; family Streptomycetaceae; genus Streptomyces; species Streptomyces murinus. The sequence continues at coordinate 6,520,035 of NZ_CP051006.1, read as the reverse complement.
CCCACTCTCCTCGTCAAGATCTTCGGCAAGGACCGGCCGGGCATCACGGCCGGACTCTTCGACACCCTCGCCGCGTACTCCGTCGACGTGGTCGACATCGAGCAGGTCGTCACCCGGGGACGCCTGGTCCTGTGCGCGCTGGTCAGCCAGCCGCCGGCCGGTATCGAGGGTGATCTGCGGGCCACCGTGCACAGCTGGGCCGAGTCGATGAAGATGCAGGCGGAGATCATCTCGGGTCACGGCGACAACCGTCCGCGCGGCCTCGGACGCTCCCTGGTCACCGTCCTCGGCCATCCGCTCACCGCCGAGTCGACGGCCGCCATCGCCGCCCGGATCGCGAAGGCCGGCGGCAACATCGACCGTATCTTCCGGCTCGCCAAGTACCCCGTCACGGCGGTGGAGTTCGCGGTTTCCGGTGTGGAGACCGCGCCCCTGCGCACCGCGCTCGCCTCGGACGCCGGGGCGCTCGGCGTCGACATCGCGGTCGTCTCCGCGGGCCTGCACCGGCGCGCACAGCGTCTCGTGGTCATGGACGTGGACTCCACCCTGATCCAGGACGAGGTCATCGAGCTCTTCGCCGCGCACGCCGGCTGCGAGGACAAGGTCGCCGAGGTGACGGCCGCGGCGATGCGCGGCGAGCTGGACTTCGAGCAGTCGCTGCACGCCCGTGTCGCCCTGCTGGCCGGCCTCGACGCCTCCGTGGTCGAGAAGGTGCGCAACGAGATCCGGCTGACCCCCGGCGCCCGCACCCTGATCCGCACCCTGAAGCGGCTCGGCTACCAGGTCGGCGTGGTCTCCGGCGGCTTCACCCAGGTCACCGACGATCTCAAGGAACGCCTCGGCCTCGATTTCGCCCAGGCCAACACGCTGGAGATCGTCGACGGCAAGCTGACCGGCCGGGTCACCGGCGAGATCGTGGACCGCGCGGGCAAGGCGCGGCTGCTGCGCCGGTTCGCGGCGGAGGCCGGGGTGCCGCTGGTGCAGACGGTGGCGATCGGTGACGGCGCCAACGACCTCGACATGCTGAACGCGGCCGGCCTCGGCGTGGCCTTCAACGCCAAGCCCGTGGTGCGCGAGGCCGCGCACACGGCCGTGAACTTTCCCTTCCTCGACACAGTCCTCTACCTCCTCGGCATCACCCGCGAAGAGGTCGAGGCGGCCGACACCCACGACGAGAGCTGAGACGCCCCCGCGAGCGTCACCGGACCCCTGGCACCCCGCACACACGGACGCCGGGTCGATCCCCGGCGTGGCGCACGCACGGCTGCGGGGGCCCCGAGCGCCCGCTGCCCGGTGCTGGGACAGGCCCGGCGGCCCGGCTCGCGGCGCCGGGCCTTCGTCATGCCGTCCGGGCCCGCGTCCATGCCCGGGTCCGGCGCTTCGGGGTCATCTCACTCCGACGGCGCCCAGTAGTCCGTCAGCCTGGCCACGCCCGGCTCCAGGCCCTTCCAGGAACCCTCGAAGGAGAGCACCGCGAAGGCGGCGGCCGGGAAGCCGCGGCGGTTCATCCGGTCGCGGGCGTCCTCGTCGGCCGAGCCGGCCAGGATCTCGGCCAGGCCATGGATCCCCGGGTTGTGGCCGATCAGGATCAGGGTGCCCACGTCGTCCGGGACCTCGTTCAGCAGCGCGATCAGCTGGCCGGGGGAGGCTTCGTAGACCCGCTCCTCGTAGACGGTCTTCGGCCGGTGGTCCAGTTCGTGAACGGCGAGCTTCCAGGTCTCGCGGGTCCGGGTCGCGGTGGAACACAGGGCCAGGTCGAAGCCGAGGCCGGAGTCGGTCAGTCTGCGCCCGGCGACGGCCGCGTCCATCCGGCCCCGCTCGGCGAGCGGGCGCTCATGGTCGGACACCGGGGGCCAGTCGGCTTTCGCATGCCGGAAAAGGGCGATCCTGCGGGGTTCTGCGACGCTCATGCGTCCCAGCTTCGCATGAAACAGGCCATGGGGCGCAGGGAGTTGACATGCGGATTCGCCATGCGGGGCGGCTCCCGGTCAGCGCGTGAGCAGCAGCCGCGCGCGCTCGACGAGGTGGGCTATCGCCGGGTCCGCATTCGCCGCGTGGGCGTCCGAGGGGTTCAGTATCAGCAGGAACAGGACGCCGAAGGCGAGCACGGGAAGCGCGAGGGCCCACCAGGGCAGCCGCATGTCGACGCCGCCCGTGGTCGCCGGGTGGGTCCGGAAGTGGGTGCGGGCGGGCATGGTCGCCTCCGTGGTCCTTGAGCGGTTCGTGCGACCGCCCCCTGCGGTCACCACTCGAAGGTACGGAATCCCGGGCCGCCAACCCATCAGGTTTTCCACCCAGTTACCCCTGACCCTTACCCCCTAGGGGACAGGGGGGCCAGCACCACCATCCACCGGAAACACCTGGTGGGCGGGGCCTGGCCGGGCGGCGTCAGAGACGCCCGGCGGGGGGCGTCAGGGGGACGCGATGGTCGCGACGATGGCGATGATGACGAAGATCGCGAAGAAGGAGCCGAAGACGAGCAGCATCTTCTTCTGACCGTTTCGCGGATTCGGGTCGAGCACAGGCTGCATGCGCCCAGTCTCGCACCTCTGCCCCGGCGGCCGTGCGCGGGGGTCAGCGCGCCGCGGCCTCCTCCTCGACCGTGCGGTCGCGGCCCGCGAGGACGCCCACCACCATCTGGGGCACCATGAGGCCCGCCATCAGGGCGATCGGCAGCCCCCAGCCGCCGCTGTGCTGGTAGAGCACGCCGACCAGCAGCGGGCCGGGGATGGAGATCAGATAGCCGGTGCTCTGCGCGAACGCGGACAGCTGGGCCACGCCGGGACCGCTGCGGGCGCGCATGCCGACCATGGTCAGCGCGAGCGGGAAGGCGCAGTTGGCGATGCCGAGCAGCAGCGCCCAGGCCCAGGCGCCGGCGGCCGGGGCGAGGTACAGACCGGCGTATCCGGCGAGCCCGCACACGCCCAGGACCAGCACGATCGGGCCCTGGTGGGGCAGCCGGGTGGCGATCCGCGGGATGACGAAGGCCAGCGGCACGCCCATCACCATCGTGACGGCGAGCAGCAGACCCGCGGTGCCGGCGGAGACGCCCGCGTCCCGGAAGATCTGCGGCATCCAGCCCATGGTGATGTAGGCAGCGGTGGCCTGGAGGCCGAAGAAGACGGCGAGCGCCCAGGCGGTGCGGCTGCGGGTGATCCGCAGCGGCGGCTGCTCCTCGGCGGCCCGCGCCGAAGCCGAAGCCGGCGTCTGTGCCTTTGCCGATGCCTTTGCCGACCGCGCGGCGGGCGCAGGCCGCTCCCGGCCCTCCCGTACCAGCGGTATCCACGGCACCACCGCGGCCGCCGCGAGCACCGCCCACACCGCGAGCCCCAGCTTCCAGTTCCCGCCCAGGGCGTGGGTCATCGGGACCGTCACCGCCGCCGGCAGGGAGGTGCCGAGCGCGAGGACCATCGAGTACAGGCCGGTCATGGAGCCGACCCGGTCGGGGAACCAGCGCTTGACGATGACCGGCATCAGCACGTTGCTGACGGCGATGCCCATCAGGGCGAGCGCGCTGGCGGCCAGGAATCCGGCGGTGCCGCCGGCGTACGGCCGTACCAAGAGGCCCGCGAAGATCGCGGCCATGCCGGCGCACACCACGGCGGCCGGTCCGAAGCGGCGGGCCAGACGGGGTGCCATCACGCCGAAGACGGCGAAGCACAGCGGGGGCACGGAGGTGAGCAGTCCGGCCACGCTGCCGCTCATGCCGAGCCCGTCGCGGACCTCCTCCAGGAGGGCGCCGAGGCTGGTGATGGCCGGGCGGAGGTTGACGGCGGACAGCACGATGCCGGCGACCACCAGACGGGTCGCCCACGCGCGCGCGGGGCCCGTCTCCAGGGTCGTCGTCTCGGATGCGCCCACTGGGGCGGGCGTGTCGCGTTCGGTCGGTGACATCGCCGTACGAGTGTCCACTGCCCGGGTTTCCTCACTAGCCATGAGACCCATCATAGAATCATAGGATGATTAGTTGTCCATTCCAGGAACCACCGGAGCGTGCGTGCCCCGGTCTGTCGTGCGAAGGTGTGCCATGCCTCTGAGCCACCCGCGCCGTTCGGCCCTCTCCGAGCAGGTGATCGCCGAACTGCGCAACCAGATCGCCACCGGTGAGTGGCCGGTCGGCTCCCGTATCCCGACCGAGCCCGAGCTGGTCGAGCAACTGGGAGTCGCCCGCAACACGATCCGCGAGGCCGTGCGCGCGCTCGCCCACAACGGACTGCTGGACATCCGGCAGGGCTCGGGCACCTATGTGGTGGCGACCAGCGAGCTGGCCGGCGTGATGCACCGCCGGTTCGCCGACGCGGACCCCCGGCACATCGCCGAGGTGCGCGCCACGCTGGAGTCGGCCGCGGCCAAGCTCGCCGCCGAACGGCGCACCGAGAAGGACCTCAAGCAGCTGGACGCGCTGCTGCTGCGCCGCGAGGAGGCCTGGGAGAGCGGTGAGGCGGAGTCCTTCGTGACGGCGGACGCCACCTTCCACCTGGCCGTGGTGGGCGCCTCCCACAACGAGGTCATGACGGCGATGTACGCCGACCTGGGCGAGCTGCTGCGGGACGCGCTGCGCGCGGACGTCGGCGCCGAGCTGACGCCGGGGGCGCACATGGACCACACCCGCCTGGTGGACGCGATCCGCACGGGCGACACCGAGGCGGCGGCCAGGGAGGCGGCGAGCTACCCCTTCCAGTGCCGTCCGGGACGGCCCGGCATCGGCATCGGGTGACGGCCCGGTTCAGCGCACCTTCTGGTGGCTGATCCACGCCGAGCCGACTTCTTTCCAGCAACGCCCGGTGAGCCGTACCGTCAGCGCGGGCCCGGCGTCCACCGGCGCGCTGTCGGTGTCGATGTCCCACCAGCGGGTGCACTCGATGTGCAGGCGTACCCGGTCGGTGTCGACATAGGGGTTGTGGCAGTAGGCGACCACATGGGAGCCGGTCACCGCGGCCCGGCAGGCGGCCCCGAACAGGTCCGGCGCGGGCGGCCCCGCGCTCGCGTGCGCGTGCGGGGTCGCGTCGTACGGCAGGGCGAGTGCGAGGGCGGCGGCCAGGGTCAGCGGGGCCAGGCAGCGGGACAGGCGCACAAGGGGGACCTCCTCGGCCGGGCTGCGGAGGGATGCGCGGGATGAACGCGCGCCTCTTCAGGGTGCGTCGCGCGCGGGGTGGCCCGCCCGACCGGTGAGCCGAACGGGTGAGGACGCCGGGCGGCACGGGACGGGGCGGGTACGGCGAAGGCCCGCCCCCCGTGCGGGGTGCGGGCCTTCGCCGTGCTGCCGTGCGGCGTCTCAGCCGGGCATGAGCGCTCAGGCGCCGATGGCGTGCAGACCGCCGTCCACGTGGATGATCTCGCCGGTGGTCTTCGGGAACCAGTCGCTGAGCAGGGCGACGATGCCCTTGCCGGCCGGCTCCGGGTCCTTCAGGTCCCACTCCAGCGGGGAGCGGCTGTCCCACACGGCGGCCAGGTCGCCGAAGCCCGGGATGGACTTGGCGGCCATGGAGCCGATCGGGCCCGCGGAGATGAGGTTGCAGCGGATGTTCTGCTTGCCCAGGTCGCGCGCCATGTAGCGGTTGGTGGCCTCCAGGGCGGCCTTGGCCGGGCCCATCCAGTCGTACTGCGGCCAGGCGTACTGGGCGTCGAAGGTGAGGCCGACGACCGAGCCGCCGTTCTGCATCAGCGGCAGGCAGGCCATGGTGAGCGACTTCAGGGAGAACGCCGAGACATGCATGGCGGTGGCCACGGACTCGAACGGCGTGTTCAGGAAGTTGCCGCCGAGCGCGTCCTGCGGCGCGAAGCCGATGGAGTGCACGACGCCGTCCAGGCCGCCCAGCTCCTCGCCGACGAGGTCGGCCAGGCGCGCGAGGTGCTCCTCGTTGGTCACGTCCAGCTCGATGACCTTGGTCGGCTTCGGCAGCTTCTTGGCGATGCGCTCGGTCAGCGTGGGCCGCGGGAAGGCGGTCAGGATGATCTCGGCGCCCTGCTCCTGGGCCTGCTTCGCGGCGTGGAAGGCGATGGAGGACTCCATCAGCACACCGGTGATCAGGATGCGCTTGCCCTCGAGAATTCCACTCATGGTGATCAGTGACCCATTCCCAGTCCGCCGTCAACGGGGATGACGGCTCCAGTGATGTACGAGGCGTCGTCCGACGCGAGGAACCGGACCGCCGCGGCGATCTCCTCCGGCCGTGCGTAGCGGCCGAGCGGCACCTGCGACACGATGCCCTGGCGCTGCTCGTCGCTGAGCACCTTGGTCATGTCGGTGTCGACGAAACCGGGCGCGACGACGTTGAAGGTGATGTTGCGCGAGCCCAGCTCACGGGCGAGCGAGCGCGCGAAGCCCACCAGGGCGGCCTTGGAGGCGGCGTAGTTCGCCTGCCCCGCCGAGCCGAGCAGGCCGACCACGGAGGAGATCAGGACGACACGGCCCTTCTTGGCGCGCAGCATGCCGCGGTTGGCGCGCTTGACGACGCGGAAGGTACCGGTGAGGTTGGTGTCGATGACCGAGGTGAAGTCCTCCTCGGACATGCGCATCAGGAGCTGGTCCTTGGTGATGCCGGCGTTGGCGACCAGCACCTCCACGGGACCGTGCTGGTCCTCGATCTCCTTGTAGGCCTGCTCCACCTGCTCGGGGTCGGTGATGTCGCACTTGACGGCCAGGAAGCCCGCCGGCGGCTCACCCGAGCGGTACGTGATCGCGACCTTGTCGCCGGCGTCGGCGAAAACGCGGGCGATGGCGAGGCCGATGCCCCGGTTTCCTCCGGTGACGAGAACCGAGCGGCTCAACGGATCACCCTTTCGATAGCGGTCTGCTAGAGGTCCGACAACCCGCCCGAACACCTGGATGGCAGGCGGCTTCATCGAAAACCTATCGGTACGGCCGCGTCCGTGGGCATTCGGGCACCGACAGTGGCGCGGGACCGTCGCTGTCGGGTCCCTACATAATCGCGGGGTCCGGGTCCGAAAGGGGTGTGGTCCGTGGGGCCGCTCGCGCGCCATGATCGGAGCCCACAGGCCACGACAGCAGGGAGACCTCCGTGCCCCATTCCATCGACGAAGCCTTCACCGCGCTTCCGCTCAGGTCCCTCGCCGACGCCGCGCTCGCCCGCGCTCGCTCGCTCGGGGCCGAGCACGCGGACTTCCGCTTCGAGCGGGTGCGGAGCGCGGCCCTGCGGCTGCGCGACGCCCGGCCCTCGGGGTCCTCGGACACCACCGACCTCGGGTACGCGGTCCGGGTCGTGCACGGCGGTACATGGGGCTTCGCCTCCGGGGTCGATCTGACCCTGGACGCGGCGGCCCGGGTCGCCTCCCAGGCGGTCGCCATGGCCAAGCTGTCCGCGCAGGTGATCAAGGCGGCCGGTTCCGACGAGCGGGTGGAGCTGGCGGACGAACCGGTGCATGCCGACCGGACGTGGGTCTCCTCGTACGAGATCGATCCGTTCAGCGTGCCGGGCGAGGAGAAGGCGGCGCTGCTCGCGGACTGGAGCGCGCGGCTGCTGGCGGCGGACGGGGTGAGCCATGTGGACGCCTCGCTGCTCACCGTGCACGAGAACAAGTTCTACGCCGATACGGCCGGGACCGTCACCACCCAGCAGCGGGTGCGGCTGCATCCCGAGCTGACCGCGGTGTCGGTGGACGAGTCCAGCGGGGAGTTCGACTCCATGCGGACGCTGGCGCCGCCGGCCGGGCGCGGCTGGGAGTACCTGACCGGGACCGGCTGGGACTGGGACGGCGAACTGGCGCGGATCCCGGAGCTGCTGGCCGAGAAGATGCGGGCGCCGAGCGTGGAGCCGGGCCTGTACGACCTCGTGGTCGACCCCTCCAACCTGTGGCTGACGATCCATGAGTCCATCGGGCACGCCACCGAGCTGGACCGCGCGCTCGGCTACGAGGCCGCGTACGCCGGTACCTCCTTCGCCACCTTCGACCAGCTGGGCAAGCTCAGGTACGGCTCCGAGCTGATGAACGTCACCGGCGACCGCACCGCCGAGCACGGCCTGGCCACCATCGGCTACGACGACGAGGGCGTCCAGGCGCAGTCCTGGGACCTGGTGAAGGACGGCACGCTGGTCGGCTACCAGCTGGACCGCAGGATCGCCCGGCTGACCGGCTTCGAGCGGTCCAACGGGTGCGCGTACGCCGACTCCCCCGCCCATGTGCCGGTGCAGCGCATGGCCAACGTGTCGCTGCGCCCGGACCCCGCGGGGCTGTCCACCGAGGATCTGATCGGGGGCGTGGAGCGGGGCATCTACGTGGTCGGGGACCGCTCGTGGTCGATCGACATGCAGCGCTACAACTTCCAGTTTACGGGTCAGAGGGCATACATGATCCGGAACGGTCGCCTTGAGGGACAAGTCAAGGACTTTGCATATCAGGGGATCACTCCCGAGTTCTGGGGCTCTATGGAAGCCGTCGGTGGCCCCCGGACCTATGTACTAGGAGGGGCTTTCAACTGTGGAAAGGCCCAGCCGGGGCAGGTCGCTTCCGTGTCTCACGGGTGCCCGTCCGCAATGTTTCGGAGTGTGAACATCCTGAACACTGCGAACGAGTCCGGCCGCGCCTAAGAGGGCGACCGATCCGGCCCGAAGTCTGCACCTGGTCGACACGCAATCACAGCGAACCATCTACGCCACGTCGTCCCAGTCCTCAATGTCGTCCTCAGAGGGCGTCAGCGAGGGCGGGACGATGAGGCCCTTGAAGGGCTCCAGCTTCAGCCCCAGGCGGTTGTGCATCGTGCGGGCGCCACGGTCCATGGCCCGGCGGACGAGGTGGCCGTAGACCAGTTCCGTCGTCCTGGTGGTTCGGTGCCCGACCCATGCCGCCACCTCGAACAGCGGGATCTGAGCGTGGATGGCCTCGGAGACGAAGAAGTGCCGGAAGCTCTTCGGGGTGTACTGCGGAGTCCCGGCCAGCTTGGCCGCCGCCTTGAACTGGTCCAGGAACCAGTCATACGACGGGTGGCGATCATTCAGCCGAGGAGACTCGAAGAACCAGCCCCGATCTCCCCACATCCCGAAGGCGTCGATGTGATCGTTGAAGATCTCCTTGATTGACTCGGGAACCGGAGTCTTCCGCGCCTGTTCGAAGGCGCGATGCTTCGTGCCCCGCTTCACGCCGCGCCGGTATCCAGAGATTTCCTGGCAGCCGTAGGCCGAGACCTGGTGATCCACGACGAGGATGCTGCGCTCCCATTCCATGGACTCATCGGACAGTGCCAGGGACTCTCCCGGATGCGTCCCGCAGCCCGCCATGGCCCAGAAGCCAGCGCGGATCAGCTTCGGAGCCTCCGCGATGATCCCCAGCACCTCTTCCATGGTCGGGATGTCTTCGTCGGTGACCGGGGTTACTTGCTGACCCGAGCGCCTACGGGGGTTCGCTTTCTTGCACGGATTGCGGCCGATGATCTCGGCCGCTACCGCATAGTTGAAGACGGATGAGAGGACGTTCTTACGTCCATTGATTCCGGTTTCCTTGTAGCCGCGTTCCTTCTGGTCTGCCTCCCAGTCCAGGATGATTGTTGGCGAGATACTGCCGATGGGCTTGTTTCCGAAGAAGGACCCGTAGTGGTTGTCGTAGACACTCTGGTAATTCCTTTTCGATGACTCTTCCAGAGTTCCCGCGTCAACCCACTCGTGCCACACCTGCTCGAACGTCCGCTGTCCCGCCTTGGGGTTGATGTAGGTCCCCAAGTCCTTGTCCCGCTCGACCTTGACCGCGAACGCTTCCGCGTCTTCGAGCTTCTTGAAGGACACTTGTCGCGGCTTGCCTGCCCTGCCCCCGGGCTCCCGGTACGTCACCCGGTACGGCTTGTGAGAGCACGTGGGCTTCTTGCGCCGGGGGCAGGTGCAGTCTTCCTTCTTGATGGTCGCCACGCTTGTTAACCCCTCACATGTTGATTGGTTAGTGACTGATCGTCAGCCTAACCTCGCTGCATGCGCCCCTCAACCCAGTTGCGTAGATCGCGAGTTCGGAACCGGATATGCTTGCCGACCTTGAGGAACGGGATGCCCCAGCGCCGGTACGAGTCCATGAGGACCCGCTTCGTCACGCCAAGTTCCGAGGCTGCCTCATCCGGCGTCATGAGCAGGTTGCTTCCACCCCTCACCACCGCTCACCCCGCTTCTGCGCGTCCTCCCGTGCCTCCCTGCCCAGTTGGATACTCTGCGCGTGATCTTCAGCGATCCCGAGGGCAACGCCAGCCTCACCGGGGGTGTAGCCGGAGCCGACGTAGCGCCAGGCCGATTCCGTGACCGTGTCCAGGCCGTCCATGGGCTTGGCCCGCCCCTGCGGTGATCGGCCCGTTCCTCGCGCAGTGCGCCGTACGTGGTGGAGTAGCGGCGGGACTTGGTGAGGATGTGGCCCCGGTAGCCGAGACTGTGAGCCCAGGGGCGCAGTCGGAGGTGTTCCAGTTCCACGAGGCCGCCCAGGCGCCAGCAGGTGCCCATCAGGGCCCGCACATGGCGGTTGACGACCGCCGCGCGGATGTTCTCCAGGCTGGTGACCTGGTAGTCCAGCCCGCCGGCCGTGTCGGCCGCACCCTTCGTCACGTACTTCGCCACGTACCCGGCGACAGCCGCATCCGACGGCACGTCGCCATCGGGGAACGGCCGGATCGGATGAGCATCGAACTGCCCGCCCCAGCTGACCCGTTCGGCGCCGTATGCGTCGGAGTCCGGCACCGTGACGAAGGTCAACGCTGCGGCATGCTCGACCGCATCCAAGAGCACGTCCTCTGCCGCCCAGGCCGGAGCCGACGAGCCGGGACCGTCCGGGCCGTCCAGTCGCACAACGGCATGGAAGTGGACGGCCGCGCGCCGCTGGAACTCGGCGACCTTGGCGAAGGACACCACCAGGTGCTCACCGAGCTTGGAGCGGGGTATGCCACCAGCCGAGGCCAGATAGCGCCGCGCGGCGGTGGTGAACCGGTCCCACAGACGCCCGGCGTGCGCGTGCCACAGCACATGGCCCACGTAGTCGTAGCAGTCTGGGCACAGCGGCAGACCCACCAGCGGGTCATCCTCGGCGTGCACCAAGCCGCAGCCGAGCCGCCGCCCATGCTCACAGCGCGGATCAAACACGGCGAGGACGGCAGCGTTCCCCGCCCAAGACGCGGTGCACCGGCCCGAACGAGGGGGCCGTGAGCGTGACGAACAGCCGAGGGCGATCCTTCACCGCATCGGGCACGCCCTTGCCGCGGGGGATACCTTCCAGCACGAACGAGCTGGAAGGTATCCCCCGCATGCAGGCGCGAGCAGGGCTCACACACCGAGGCGCGCCTGTTACGGCAGCGCACGGCCAGCCGCTCACCAGGCTCCCCGGCGGTCGAGTAAGACGAGGTCACCTCACCCGTAACCGCATCACGGGTGAGGGTGGAGCCGGACAGGTAAATCGGATGAGCACAGCCACTGATGGCTTTGATCTGCTCCCGCCAGCGCGGATAGAGCGGCTCGGCGCGCATAACGGCCCTCGTCCCCGCGGTCGGTGGGTACTCTCTGCACGGATCCACCGCCCCACGGTTGCCCTTTGCCCTGTGCCGGGGCGCCCCGTCTTGAACACCACGCAGGAGGCCGGTCGATGAGCGCCCGCAGCAACAAGCCGCACGAGATCGTCGAACGGGCCCTCGCGCTGTCCCGGGCGGACGGGTGCCTCGTCATCGCCGACGAGACGTCCACCGCCAATCTGCGCTGGGCGGGCAACGCCCTCACCACGAACGGGGTGACCCGGGGCCGTAGTCTCACGGTGATCGCGACCGTGGACGGGCAGCAGGGCACCGCCTGCGGTGTCGTCTCCCGGTCGGCGGTGACGGCCGACGAGCTGGAGCCGCTGGTGCGGGCCGCCGAGGACGCCGCGCGCGGGGCGGGTCCCGCCGAGGACGCGCGGCCGCTGGTCACGGGCGTGGCCGCGGACCCCGGCTTCACGGACGCGCCCGCCGAGACCTCCTCCGCGGTCTTCGCCGACTTCGCCCCGGCGCTCGGCGACGCCTTCGCCCGCGCCCGGGCCGGCGGCCGGGAGCTGTACGGCTTCGCCAACCACGAGATGGTCTCGACCTACCTGGGCACCTCCACCGGGCTGCGGCTGCGGCACGACCAGCCGACCGGCACGCTGGAACTGAACGCCAAGTCGCCGGACCGCACCCGCTCCGCGTGGGCCGGGCGCTCCACCCGGGACTTCAAGGACGTCGACCCGGCCGCCCTGGACGCCGAGCTGGCCGTGCGCCTGGGCTGGGCGAAGCGGCGCGTGGAGCTGCACGCGGGCCGCTACGAGACGCTGCTGCCGCCGACCGCGGTGGCGGACCTGCTCATCTACCAGCTGTGGTCGGCCTCGGGCCGGGACGCGGCGGAGGGCCGCACGGTCTTCTCCAGGCCGGGCGGCGGCACCCGGATCGGTGAGCGGCTCTCCGAGCTGCCGCTGACCCTGCGCAGCGACCCGGACGAGCCCGGCCTGGAGTGCGCGCCCTTCGTGATCGCCCACTCCTCGAACGGCGACCGGTCGGTGTTCGACAACGGTCTCGCGGCGCCGGCCACCGACTGGATCGAGCGGGGCACCCTGCGGAACCTGACGACGACCCGGCACAGCGCCGCCCTGACCGGGCTGCCGGTCACCCCGGCCGCGGACAATCTGATCCTGGACGGCGGCGACCGTTCCCTGGACCAGATGGTCGCGGACACCGAGCACGGGCTGCTGCTGACCTGCCTGTGGTACATCCGCGAGGTCGACCCGGCGACGCTGCTGCTCACCGGCCTGACCCGGGACGGCGTCTATCTGGTGGAGGGCGGCGAGGTGACCGGGCAGGTGAACAACTTCCGGTTCAACGAGTCGCCGGTGGACCTGCTGCGGCGGACGACCGAGGCGGGCCGCACGGAGAAGACGCTGCCGCGCGAATGGGGCGACTGGTTCACCAGGGCCGCGATGCCGCCGCTGCGGGTCCCCGATTTCAACATGAGTTCTGTCAGCCAGGGCGTATAACCTCGTAGTCGGCTGTCACCCGACCGCCGAGGATCATCGAGGAGACACGAGAACCGTGACGGACATCGTCGACGAACTGAAGTGGCGCGGGCTCATCGCCCTCTCCACGGACGAGGACGCATTGCGCAAGGCGTTCGCGGACGGTCCCGTCACGTTCTATTGCGGCTTCGACCCGACCGCGCCCAGTCTGCACCTCGGCAATCTCGTGCAGATCCTGACGATGCGCCGCATCCAGCAGGCGGGCCACCGCCCGCTGGGCCTGGTCGGGGGCGCGACCGGTCTGATCGGCGACCCGAAGCCGACCGCCGAGCGCACGCTGAACGCGCCGGAGATCGTCGCCGAGTGGGTGGAGCGGCTGCGCGGCCAGATCGCGCCGCTGCTGGACTTCGACGGTCCGAACGCCGCGGTGATGGTCAACAACCTGGACTGGACCCAGGGCCTGTCGGCCATCGAGTTCCTGCGCGACATCGGCAAGCACTTCCGGGTCAACAAGATGATCGCCAAGGAGGCCGTCTCCCGGCGGCTGAACTCCGACGCGGGCATCAGCTACACCGAGTTCAGCTACCAGATCCTCCAGGGCATGGACTTCCTGGAGCTGTACCGGCGGTACGGCTGCACGCTCCAGACCGGCGGCAGCGACCAGTGGGGCAACCTCACCTCCGGCACCGACCTGATCCACCGGGTCGAGCCGGACGCCGTGGTGCACGCGCTGGGCACGCCGCTGATCACCAAGGCGGACGGCACGAAGTTCGGCAAGACCGAGTCCGGCACGGTCTGGCTCGACCCCGAGATGACCACGCCGTACGCGTTCTACCAGTTCTGGATCAACGCGGACGACCGTGATGTCGCCAAGTTCCTGCGCATCTTCAGCTTCAGGTCCCATGAGGAGATCGAGGAGCTGGAGCGGCTGACCGAGGAGCGGCCGCAGGCGCGGGCGGCGCAGCGGGCGCTGGCCGAGGAGCTGACCACGCTGGTGCACGGGGCGGAGCAGACGGCCGCGGTGATCGCCGCGTCGAAGGCGCTGTTCGGGCAGGGCGAGCTGGCGGAGCTGGACGGCAGGACGCTGGCGTCCGCGCTGTCCGAGGTGCCGCACATCCAGGTCACCGAGCTGGGGTCCGTGGTGGATCTGTTCGCCGAGGTGGGCCTGGTCGCGAGCAAGTCCGCGGCGCGCAGGACCGTGAAGGAGGGCGGCGCCTACGTGAACAACGTCAAGGTGACCGCCGAGGACGCGGTGGCCTCGCCGGAGGAGCTGCTGGACGGGCGGTGGCTGGTGCTGCGGCGCGGCAAGCGGAATCTGGCGGCGGTGGAGGTTGTCGCCGGGTAGTGCCGAGGGGCGCGGTGGACCGCGGTGTGCGGGTCGCGTTTCGGCTCGCGCGGTCCCCCGCGCCCCCTTTTTGGCGCGTCCCCGCTCGGCGCGTCCGGATTGTCAGATCCTCTGACGTTGCTTCCTCTTGCCCAGCGTCGCCATGTAGAGCGAGTCGACTACGGCCACGATGATGATCGCGGCCACCAGCTGGAAGATATGGCGGCTCCAGTCGATGCCCCGGGTCTCGCGGACGTTCAGCGCGGCGGCGATCGCGTTGCCCGCGATGGCGCCCAGGATGCCGCAGAGGGTGGTCAGCCAGAGGGGGCTGTGCTGCTTGCCGGGGATGACCGCCTTGGCGATCACACCCAGTACGAATCCCACGATGATCGCCCACAACCAGCCCATGGCTGCCTCCTCGTCCGGGTCGACGTGAGCTTTACGGTCAGTGTCGGCCGGGACACCCTGGGGCGCATGTCCGGTTCGGCCGTACGGCCGAGGCGTTGCCGCAGGCAGCGGGCGACCCGGTCTCGTCGGCGGGGCGGGCGCGGCGTACCGTAAGACGCGTGAAGGCGACACGGAAACAGCACGGCGACGGCGGCCAGGTGTTCCGGATCACCGGCGCCCGTACCGGTCTCGCCGAGGACGTGCGCGGACGGCAGCGGCGGTACGTCATCTCGATGGTGATCCGCACGGTGGCGGTGATCCTCGCGGCCACGCTGTGGAATGTCGAACGGCCCTTCGCCGTCGTGGCGTTGGTGGCAGGCGCGATCCTGCCCTATGTCGCCGTGGTGATCGCGAACGCGGGCCGTGAGCGGCCGCCCTCGCTGCCCTCGACGTTCGTCACCGCGCCGATGCGCCCGGTGATCGGGGCGCCGCGCGGCGAGGACGAGCAGCCCCCGCGTGATCAGGGCTGACGCGAAGAAAGCGGACGCCGGTCGCATTCCATGCTCAAGAAAAGCTCAGAATCAATCACGCAGTTCCGGTGCCGGGCGACGGGTCGGCCGTGACATACTGCGTAAGCGCTCCGCATCCCCCGTCGGAGCGACGGACCGACGCCGGGCAGCTCCCCCCGTGGCTGCTCGGCGTCGCCTCGTTCTGCACCCGATCTGGTGAGACGAATCTGTGAGTGACGAGACCCCCATCTGCTCCGCCAAGGGCTGCCGCACCGCCGCCGTGTGGGTGCTGGCCTGGAACAACCCGAAGATCCACACACCGGAGCGGCGCAAGACCTGGCTCGCCTGCGAGGAGCACCGCGAGCATCTGTCGAAGTTCCTGGGCGCGCGGGGGTTCCTGAAGGACGTCGTCCGGTTCGACGAGTGGGAGCAGAACGGGAGTTGAGGCCCCCGCTCAGCCGCCGATCGCCGACATCGGGCGGTCCGGCTGGACGAAGGACGGGTCGTCCAGGCCCGCGCCCGCCTTCTTGCCCCACATCGCCACCCGCCACAGCCGGGCGATCTCCTCGTCGGGCGCGCCCGAGCGCAGGGCGCCGCGCAGGTCGGTCTCCTCGGTGGCGAACAGACAGGTGCGTATCTGGCCGTCGGCGGTCAGCCGGGTGCGGTCGCAGGCCGCGCAGAACGGGCGGGTGACCGAGGCGATCACCCCGACCCGGTACGGGCCGCCGTCCACCAGCCAGCGCTCCGCCGGTGCCGAGCCGCGCTCGCCCGCGTCCTCGGGGGTGAGGTCGAAGCGGGTGCGCAGGGAGGCCAGGATGTCACCGGCGGTGACCATGCCCTCGCGCTTCCAGCCGTGCTGCGGGTCCAGCGGCATCTGCTCGATGAACCGCAGCTCATAGTCGTGTTCGACGGCCCAGGCCAGCAGGTCGGGAGCCTCGTCCTCATTGAGCCCCGGCATCAGCACGCTGTTGACCTTGACGGGGGTGAGACCGGCCGCGCGGGCGGCGAGGAGTCCTTCGAGGACGTCCTTGTGGCGGTCGCGGCGGGTGAGGGTCTTGAAGACATCGGGGCGCAGGGTGTCCAGGGAGACATTGACCCGGTCCAGGCCCGCCGCCTTCAGGGCGGCGGCGGTGCGGCCGAGGCCGATGCCGTTGGTGGTGAGGGACATCCGCGGGCGCGGGCCGAGGGCGGCGACGCGCTCGACGATGCCGACCAGGCCGGGGCGCAGCAGCGGCTCGCCGCCCGTGAAGCGGACCTCCTCGACGCCGAGCAGGCGCACCGCGATGTCGATGAGGCGGACGATCTCGTCGTCCGTGAGCAGTTCGGGCTTCGCCAGCCACTGCAAGCCCTCCTCGGGCATGCAGTACGTGCAGCGCAGATTGCACCGGTCGGTCAGCGAGACCCTCAGGTCGGTGGCCACGCGGCCGTACGTGTCGATGAGCACGTGGGCCCCCTCCCTCGATCATCGGTGTTTTCTCCGTGTCACCTGCGAGCCTACGTGACACCGCTGACAGGAGCACCGGCCCGATCGAACGAGGTCTCCGGCGGCCGCGTCGTAGGACCGTACAGCCCTGAGGGGCGCCCGGCCCCGGCGACGCGGTCCGCGGTACGACGGTCGTACGAGCGTCAGTGCGCGCCCGTCCCGGTCAGGGAGCGCACCTCCAGTTCCGCGTACTTGTCGGCGTCCGGCGCCTCCTTGGACAGCAGAGTGCCCACGGCGCCGAGCAGGAATCCCACGGGGATGGAGACGATCCCGGGGTTCTCCAGCGGGAACCAGTGGAAGTCGACGCCGGGGAACATCGAGGCCGGGCCGCCGGAGACCACCGGGGAGAACAGCACGAGGCCGACCGCGGTGACCAGGCCGCCGTAGATCGACCACAGGGCGCCGGCGGTGGTGAAGCGCTTCCAGAAGAGGCTGTAGAGGATCGTCGGCAGGTTCGCGGAGGCGGCGACGGCGAAGGCGAGCGCCACCAGGCCCGCCACATTGAGGTCGCGGGCCAGGGCGCCGAGGACGATGGAGACCGCGCCGATGCCGACGGTCGCCCAGCGGGCCGCGCCCAGTTCCTGCTTCTCGGTGGCCCGCCCCCTCCTGATGACGTTCGCGTAGATGTCGTGCGCGAAGGAGGAGGACGAGGCGAGGGTGAGGCCGGCGACGACGGCGAGGATGGTGGCGAAGGCGACGGCGGAGATGGTGGCGAGCAGGACGGCGCCCCAGGTGGAGCCGGTCCCGCCGAGGTGCAGGGCGAGGAGCGGGGCCGCGGTGTTGCCCGCCTTGTTGGAGGCGATGATCTCGGCCGGTTCGATCAGCGCGGCGGCGCCGAAGCCGAGGGCGAGGGTCATCAGGTAGAAGACGCCGATCAGGCCGATCGCCCAGAGCACCGACTTACGGGCGGCCTTCGCGGTGGGCACCGTGTAGAAGCGGATCAGGATGTGCGGCAGGCCCGCGGTGCCGAGGACCAGGGCGAGGCCGAGGGAGAGGAAGTCCAGCTTGGTGGTGCCGGTGGCGCCGTACTTCAGGCCGGGCTGGAGGAACGACGCGCCCTTGCCGCTGTTCTCGGCGGCCCGGCCGAGCAGGTCCGAGACGTCGAAGTGGAACTTCATGAGGACCAGGCAGGTCAGCAGGACGGCGCCGGCCATGAGCAGCACCGCCTTGACCATCTGGACCCAGGTGGTGCCCTTCATGCCGCCGATGGTCACGTAGACGATCATCAGGACGCCGACCAGGGCGACGATGCCGATCTTGCCCAGGTCGCTGGTGATGCCGAGCAGCAGGGAGACCAGGACGCCGGCGCCGGCCATCTGGGCGAGCAGATAGAAGATCGACACCACGATGGTGGAGGCCCCGGCGGCCGTGCGCACGGGGCGCTGGCGCATCCGGTAGGCGAGTACGTCGCCCATCGTGTAACGGCCGGAGTTGCGCAGCGGCTCGGCGACCAGGAGCAGCGCGACGAGCCAGGCGACCAGGAAGCCGATGGAGTAGAGGAAGCCGTCGTAGCCGAAGAGGGCGATGGCGCCGGCGATGCCGAGGAAGGACGCGGCGGACATGTAGTCGCCTGAGACGGCGAGGCCGTTCTGGAAGCCGGTGAACTGCCGTCCGCCCGCGTAGAAGTCGGCGGCGTCCTTGGTCTGCCGGCCGGCCCATACGGTGATCACGAGGGTGGCGGCGACGAAGACGGCGAACAGGGTGACGATCAGCGTCCGGTGCTCGCTCGCCTCGCCGGCGGCCAGCAGGGCGGGGTGGGTCGCGGGGCTCATTCGGCGCTCTCCATACGGGACTTGATGGCCGCTGCCTTCGGGTCGAGCTCGGCCGCGGCGTGCCGGGCGTACCACCAGGCGATCAGGAAGGTGGTGAGGAACTGGGCGAGTCCGAGGACCAGGGCGACATTGAGGTTGCCCACGACCCTGGTGCCCATGAACCCGTCGGCGTAGCTGGAGAGCAGCACGTACAGCAGGTACCAGGCGATGAAGGCGATGGTCAGCGGGAAGGCGAACGAGCGGTGGGCGCGGCGCAGTTCGGCGAAGTCCGCGCTTTGCTGCACCTGTGTGAACTCCTCGGCGGTGGGAAGGGTGGTCCCCGGTGTGACAGGGGGCGGTGTCTCGGTGGCCACGGGTTCTCCTCGCGGGTGCGGTCGGGCAGGGCGGCCGGGGCTCGATGGTGCTAGCGCTCCCCGCCCAGGTCCACGGCGCCACGCGAAGACCGATTCAAGTCCTATGAGTTCTTTCGCAAGCGATCTGATTGAGTCATTGCCATGTCATTGCCGGTCACAGAGATGACGGGATACGTTCCGCCTGCACCACTCGCCATGCACCTGCCCGAGCACCGATCCGTGTCTCGGGCAGGCTTCGTATCGGGATGAAGTGGAGAACCCATGGCTCATCTGCGCACCGGACGCCGGACGTCGCTCGCCGTGCCGGCCGTGCTCTCGCTGACCGCCTCGCTCGGCTTCCTGCCCGGGGCTGCCGCCGCGGCGCCTGGCCCGGCCACCGCTGCGACGGCCGCGGCGGGAGCCTCGGCCGGGGCGACCTCGACGGGGACAGGACCTGAGCTGTCGTACCTGGTCAACACCCGCACGGACCACCGGACGCTCGCCTCGGTGCGCCGGGAGATCGGGCGCAACGGCGGCACCCTGGTGGTGGGTTACGACCGGATCGGCGTTCTCGTCGCGCACTCCGCGAACCCGGACTTCGCCCGGCTGATGCGCGCGGTGCCCGGGGTGGCCTCGGCCGGTGTCACCCGGCACACCCCGCTGGCCGCCGCGTCCACCGCGGACATGGGCACCCCGCAGGTGCTGGGCGGCGCGCAGGCGGCCGCGGCCCGGGCGGCGGCGACCGGGGACCAGGACCCGCTGGAGCCCTTGCAGTGGGACCTGCCCGCCATCAAGGCGGACAAGGCGCACGCGAAGACGCTGGGCAGCCGGGACGTCACGGTCGGGGTCATCGACACCGGCGTGGACGACACCCACCCGGACATCGCGCCCAACTTCGACCGCACGGCCTCCGTCAACTGTGTGTCGGGCAGGCCGGACACGGCCGACGGCGCCTGGCGGCCCAGCGCCTCGGAGAGCCCGCACGGCACCCATGTGGCGGGCGAGATCGCGGCCGCGAGGAACGGCGTCGGCATGACGGGGGTGGCGCCGGGTGTGAAGGTGGCCGGCATCAAGGTGGCAAACCCGGACGGGTACTTCTACGCCGAGTCCGTGGTCTGCGGCTTCGTCTGGGCGGCCGAGCACCACGTGGACGTGACCAACAACAGCTATTTCACCGACCCCTGGTACTTCAACTGCACCACCGACCCGGACCAGAGGGCGCTGGTGGACGCCGTCGACCGGGCCTCGCGGTACGCGGAGAGGCGGGGCACGGTCAACATCGCGGCGGCGGGCAACGAGAGCTACGACCTGGCCGCCGACTCGATCACCGACCCGAAGTCGCCCAACGACGGCACCGCCTCGGACCGGGTGATCGATCCGCGCCGGTGCTTCGACATCCCGACCCAGCTGCCCGGCGTCGTCACGGTCTCCGCGACCGGCGCCAAGGGGCTCAAGTCGTCGTACTCCAACTACGGCCGGGGCGTCATCGACATCGCGGCGCCCGGCGGTGACTCGACGGTCTACCAGACGCCGGCGCCCCCGGCGACCAGCGGCCTCATCCTGGGCACGCTGCCGGGCGGCAAGTGGGGCTACATGGCGGGGACGTCCATGGCGACCCCGCATGTGGCCGGGGTTGCGGCATTGATCAAGTCAACCCATCCGCATGCGTCCGCCGCGCTGGTCAAGGCGCTCCTGTACGCGGAGGCCGACGCCACGCCGTGCACGGACCCGTACGACATCAACGGCGACGGCAAGATCGACGCCGTGTGCCAGGGTCCGGCGAACCGCAACGGTTTCTACGGCCGGGGTATGGCGGACGCCCTCGCCGCAGTGACCTATTAGCGCCCCCGTACGGGCGGGTGACACGGGGAGATCCGGCCACCCGCCCGTACGGCTTGATCCAGCCATGCACCCCTCCGAGGATCCGTCGGCCCACGCGTCGACAGGGCGATCGCCCGCCGCACCGCGCAGGTCTCCCGGCCCCGGCCGACAGTGCCGCCCAACTGGCGGATACCGCTGCGCGACCACCGGGGCGCGGGCACCCGGTACGTCGCGGAGCGTGCGCTCGCCCAGGGCCGGCGGCTGCGGCCCTCCGATGTCCGTAAAGAGGTGCACCTTTACCGGTCGACAGCGAGTCCATACATGAGTTGATCGAATCAATAATGCATAGTGCAGTCATGACGGATATCGCGTTCGCATGGACTGCGCTGGGCGGCGACCCCGCCCTGCTCTCCCGGGTGACGACGGCCGAGCGGCCCGGCACCCTCGCGGCCCGCCTTCCCGTACGACGGCTCGCGCGTGCCTGTGTCGGCGCGTGCACCCTGGCCGCCGCCGAACTCGGGGCGCGCCGGACCGGGCGCGCCGAGGTGCCCGGGGTCCGGGTCGACGACGGTGCCGTGGCGGCGGCGTTCCACAGCGAGCGGCTGCTGCGGGTGGACGGGCGGGCGCCGCTCTCCTTCGCGCCCCTGTCGCGGTTCTGGCGCACGGCCGACGGCTGGGTGCGCACACACGCCAACTACCCGCACCACCGGGCCCGGTTGCTCGACGCGCTGGGCCTGCCCGCGGACGCCGCGCCCGCGACCGTGGCCGCCCTGCTCGCCGGGCGCACCGCCCTCGGGACCGAGGAGACGGTGCACGCCGCCGGCGGCCTCGCGGTGGCCCTGCGCACCCCGCACGAGTGGCGGGCGAGCGAACAGGCCGCCCTGGTGGCCGCCCGCCCCCTGGTCGAACGCGCGACGCTCGGTACGGCCCCCGTGCGCGCGCTGCCGCCGCTCGACGCGGCCGCCGCCCCGCTGCTGCCCGCCGCCGGGGTGCGCGTCCTGGACCTGACCCGGGTCCTGGCGGGTCCGGTCGCCACCCGCACCCTCGCCCTGCTGGGCGCGGACGTGCTGCGCCTGGACGCACCCTGGCTGCCCGAACTCCCAGACCAGCACGCCGACACGGGCCTCGGCAAGCGCTCCGCGATCCTGGACCTCGCCGTGCGCCGGGACACCTTCGAGGAGCTGCTGGCCGGAGCGGACGTCGTGGTCACCGGCTACCGGCCGGGCGCGCTGGACCGCTTCGGCCTCTCTCCCGAGGCGCTCGCGGAGCGGCACCCCGCGCTGGTGGTGGCGCAGGTGTCGGCGTGGGGCGCGTACGGGCCCTGGGGCGGGCGGCGCGGCTTCGACAGCCTGGTGCAGGCCGCCACCGGTATCGCGGTGACCGAGGGTTCGGCGCGGGAACCCGGCGCGCTGCCCGCGCAGGCCCTGGACCACGGCACCGGCTATCTGCTGGCGGCGGCCGTCCTGCGGGCGCTGACCGAGCGGTCGCGGGACGGCGCGGGCCGTTCGGTCCGGCTGGCACTGGCCCGCACGGCGCACTGGCTGACGGACGGGATGCCGTACGACGACGGCCCGGAGGCGGCCGGGACCCCGCGGGCGGACGAGGACGCTCATGTCCCCCAGAGCGCCTGGCTCACCGAGGCCGACGGTCCCCTCGGCCGGCTGCGGTACGCCCTGTCCCCGGTGAACTTCGCGGACGGGCCCGCGGATTGGGCCCACCCGCCGACGCCATGGGGTTCGGACCGGGCCGCCTGGGCATGAGCCCGGTCACCTGGGGACGAGCGCCCCGGATCACACGCCGACCGCCCCCAGCAGGCTGCCCGCCGCGTACGTGACCGCCATCGCCAGCGCCCCGCCACCCACATTGCGCAGCACCGCGCGCCGGGGGGCGGCGGCGCCGAGGCGGGCGCTGGTCCAGCCGGTGAGGACGAGCGCGGCGAGCACGCAGAGCACGGTGACCGGCAGCCGCCAGCCGGCCGGGGGCAGCACGATGGCCAGCAGCGGCAGCAGCGCGCCCACGGTGAAGGCCAGGAAACTCGCCCAGGCCGCGTGCCACGGATTGGTCAGCTCGTCGGGGTCGATGCCCAGCTCCACACTGGCGTGGGCGCGCAGCGCGTCCCGCTCGGTGAGTTGCTCGGCGGCCTCCCTGGCCACCTCCTCGGACAGCCCGCGCGCCTGGAGCATCTCGGTCAGCTCACGCAGTTCGGCCTCGGGCTGCTCGCGCAGTTCCCGCTTCTCCACGGCCAGCGCGGCCAGCTCGGAGTCGCGCTGGGTGGAGACGGAGACGTACTCGCCCGCCGCCATGGACATCGATCCGGCGAGCAGCCCGGCGAGGCCCGCGGTGAGCAGCGCGGCGCGGCTCCCGGTCGCCCCGGCCACGCCGACGACGAGGCCCGCGGTGGAGACGATGCCGTCGTTCGCGCCCAGCACGGCGGCGCGCAGCCAGTTCAGCCGCGAGCCGAGCGCGCCGCCGTGGTTCTCCTCGTGCTTGGGTTCCGTCACAGCAGCGAGGATCGCACTCCGGGCGGGCCCGTGCCGCTCCGACGCTCCACGGAGCGACAACAGGCCCGGGGAAAAGGGCCGTTCGGCGCGGACGGGGGCCGCCGCCGGTACCCGTGCGGACCGGCCCGGGGGGACCTGTGGGGCGGCGATGTCGGTCGCGGCCCGTATCCTCAATGACCATGCTCGAAGACCGTGCGACCGCAGTGTCCTCCGCCACCCAGTGGCCGACCGCGTATCCCCAGGGATACGCGGTCGTTGACGTGGAGACCACCGGCCTGGCCCGGCACGACCGGATCATCTCCGCCGCCGTCTACCGGCTGGACGCGCGCGGTGAGGTCGAGGACCACTGGTACACCCTCGTCAACCCGGAGCGCGATCCGGGACCCGTGTGGATACACGGTCTGACGAGCGAGGTGCTGGAGGGCGCGCCGCTGTTCGCGGACATCGCCGAGGAGTTCGCGGCCCGCCTGGACGGCCGGGTGCTGGTCGCGCACAACGCGGTCTTCGACTGGCAGATGATCGCACGGGAGTACGCGCGCGCCGAGCGCCAGGCGCCGGTGCGCCAGCGGCTGTGCACCATCGCGCTGTCGAAGGAGCTGGGGCTGCCGCTGCCCAACCACAAGCTGGAGTCGCTCGCCGCGCACTTCGGCGTGGTGCAGCAGCGGGCGCACCACGCGCTGGACGACGCGCGGGTGCTCGCGGAGGCGTTCCGGCCCAGTCTGCGGGCCGCGGCGGCGGGCGGCGTACGGCTGCCGCTGCTGGAGTGCCGCTCGCTGACGGAGTGGTCGGACGCGCCGGTGCCCCGGCAGTCCTCCCCCGGCTACGGCGGCTACCGCGCGGGCAGTTGGCGCCCCTCGCGCAAAAGGCCCGCATGCCCCTATCCCAACCCGGGCCGCTATGAAGACGGCAAACCTCTCAAACAGGGCATGCGGGTGGCGTTCTCCGGTGACACCTCCACCGAGCGGGAGCTGCTGGAGGACCGGGCGACCGAGTGCGGGCTGCATGTGGCGTCCAGCATCTCCCGGCTGACCAGCCTGCTGGTGACCAACGACCCCGACTCGGGCACCTCCAAGGTGGTCAAGGCCCGGCAGTTCGGCACGCCGGTCGTGGACGAGGCCGCGTTCGGACAGCTGCTGCGGGATGTCGAGCCCGCGGACGAATGAGTCCGGCGCCGTCGAAGCGGGACGCGGACCGCACGAACGGGTGGACGCGGACTTCACGGACGGGTGGACGCGAACCTCACGGACGGGTGATCGTACGAAAGAGTGATTGACGCACGACTCACCCGGCGTCCTCTCGCCCCGACCCGTGCGACGGATCACCCTGTGGCACATGGCGAGATGCGAAGTGTGCGGCAATGACTACGGAATGACCTTCGAGGTCCACGCCCAGGGCGCGGTCCATGTCTTCGACTGCTTCTCCTGCGCGATCCATCGCATGGCCCCGATCTGCGAGCACTGCCGGGTGCAGGTCATCGGGCAGGGCGTGGAGGTGGACGGCCACTGGTACTGCGGCGCGCACTGCGCCCGCGCGGAGGGCCGTACGGGGGTCGTCGACCGGGTGTGACCGGCCGGCCCGGCGCCACCGGGAGTGACCCGGTACCCGCCTGAATGCACCCCGCGGCCCGGATGTACCGTCGTGGGGTGCATCGCTACCGCTTCCTGTTGTCCCTCCAGTGGGTCATCCTCACCATCGTCGCGATCGCGTTGATCCCGACGATGATCAAGCTGGGTTTCTGGCAGAAGCATCGCTACGAGGAGCGCACCGCGCGCAACGACCTCGTCGCCACCGCGCTGCACGCCGAGCCGGTCCCCGTGGAGCGGCTGTCCTCCCCCGGACACGCCGTGACCCGGACCGAGAGGTACCGCACCGTCACCGCGACCGGCACCTTCGACACCGCGAAGACGGAAGTGGTCCGGCGCCGGACCAACGAGAACGGCGATGTCGGCTACCACGTCCTGACCCCCTTCGACCTCGCCGACGGCAAGGTGCTGATGGTCAACCGCGGCTGGATCGCCGCGGACGCGTCCCAGACCACCTTCCCGAAGATTCCCGCCCCGCCCGCGGGCCGGACCACCATCAGCGGACGCCTGATGGCCGACGAGACCACCGCGGCCAGCGGCATCAAGAACCTCAAGGGCCTGCCCGACCGGCAGATCATGCTGATCAACAGCACCGAGGAGGCGCACCGGCTCGGCGCGTCGGTGCTCGGCGGCTACATGGAGCAGACCGCGCCGACGCCCAAGGGCGGCTCCCCGGAGCAGATCTCCGACCCCGGCACCGAGGACGCCCCGCTGAACTACGCCTACATGATCCAGTGGTGGCTGTTCGCGGCGGCCGTCCCGGTCGGCTGGTGGTTCCTGCTCCGCCGGGAGATCCGGGACCAGGAGGAGGCCGCGGCGGCGCCGCAGCCCCAGGAGAGCGAACCGGCCGCGGTCTGAAACCGCGGGGACGTCAGGTCACTCCCCCGGCGCACCACCTGATTGGCCCCCGGGCCCACCGGGAAACCGCATCCCGTGAACGCCCGTAGCAGGGACTGTGCCCGGATCGAGGACTACGCCCTCATCGGCGACGAGCAGACCGCGGCGCTGGTCGGCAGGGACGGCTCGATCGACTGGCTGTGCCTGCCCCGCTTCGACTCCGGCGCCTGCTTCGCCCGGCTGCTGGGCGACGCGGACCACGGCCACTGGCGGATCGCCCCCGAGACCGCGGGCGACGCGGGCGTCTGCACCCGCCGCGCCTACCGCCCCGACACCCTCGTCCTGGACACCGAGTGGAACACCCCCGACGGCACGGTCCGCGTCACCGATCTGATGCCGCAGCGCGAGCGCGCCCCCGATGTCGTCCGCATCGTGGAGGGCGTCAGCGGCCGGGTCACCGTCCGCAGCACCCTGCGACTGCGCTTCGACTACGGCTCGATCATGCCGTGGATGCGCCGCTCCGACGACCACCGGGTGGCGGTCGCGGGCCCCGACTCGGTGTGGCTGCGCTCGGAGCCGCCGGTGCGCACCTGGGGCGAGGACTACGGCACCCACTCCGAGTTCACCCTCGACGAGGGCGAACGGGTCGCGTTCGTGCTCACCTGGCACCCCTCCCATGAGCGGCGCCCCCGGCTCGTCGACCCCTACGAGGCCCTGGAGAGCAGCGTCGCCGACTGGCGGCGCTGGGCCCGGCACTGCCGTTACGACGGGCCGCACCGGGACGCGGTCGTCCGCTCCCTGATCACCCTCAAGGCGCTCACCTACGCCCCGACCGGCGGGATCGTCGCCGCGCCCACCACCTCGCTGCCCGAGCGGCTGGGCGGGGTGCGCAACTGGGACTACCGGTACTGCTGGCTGCGCGACTCCACCCTCGCCCTCGGCGCGCTGCTCACCGCGGGCTACCAGGAGGAGGCCGAGGCCTGGCGCAACTGGCTGCTGCGCGCGGTCGCCGGGAACCCCGCCGCCCTCCAGATCATGTACGGCGTCGCGGGCGAGCGGCGCCTGCCGGAGGCCGAGCTGCCCTGGCTGCCCGGCTTCGCCGGCTCCTCCCCGGTGCGCACCGGCAACGGCGCCGTGGAGCAGCTCCAGCTCGATGTGTACGGCGAGGTGATGGACTCGCTGTCGCTGGCCCGGAGCGCGGGCCTGCCCACCCGGCCGCACATGTGGTCCATCCAGCGGGCGCTGATGGACTTCCTGGCGTCGGCGTGGCGGCAGCCGGACCAGGGGCTGTGGGAGGTGCGCGGCGGGCGGCGCCACTTCGTGCACTCCAAGGTGATGGTGTGGGTGGCCGCCGACCGGGCGGTGCGGACCCTCGAACAGCACCAGGAGAGCAGCGGCGACCTGGCCGGCTGGCGGCGGCTGCGGGAGGAGGTCCACCGGGAGGTCTGCGAGAAGGGCTACGACCCGGAGCGCAACACCTTCACCCAGTCCTACGGCTCCCGCGAACTGGACGCCGCCCTGCTGCTCATCCCGCGCGTCGGCTTCCTGCCGCCGGATGATCCCCGGGTGATCGGCACCGTCGACGCCATCCGCGCCGACCTCGGCCACGACGGCTTTCTGCGCCGCTACGTCTCCGAGGAGGACGACGACTCGGTGGTCGACGGGCTGCCGGGCGGCGAGGGCGCGTTCCTCGCCTGCTCGTTCTGGCTGGTGGACGCGCTGCATCTGACCGGCCGCCCGAAGGAGGCCCGGGAGCTGTTCGAACGGCTGGTGCGGGTGGCCAACGACGTGGGGCTGCTGGCCGAGGAGTACGACCCCGGCGCGGACCGCCAGCTGGGCAACTTCCCGCAGGCGTTCAGCCATCTCGGCCTGGTGAACTCCGCCCTCGCACTGTTCGGGAGCGAGGAGGCAGGATAGGGGCCATGGATCTTGGACTGAAGGACCGGGTGTACATCGTCACCGGGGCCACCCGCGGCCTGGGCAACGCGGCCGCGCGGCAGCTCGTCGCGGACGGCGCGAAGGTGGTGATCACCGGCCGGGACGAGCAGCGGGCGGCGGCGGCCGCCGCCGAACTGGGCCCGAACGCGGTGGGCGTGGCCATGGACAACGCCGACGAGCAGGCGCCCGAGCGGCTGATCGAGACCGCCCGTGAGCGCTTCGGCGGCTTCCACGGGGTGCTGGTGAGCGTGGGCGGGCCGCCGCCCGGTTTCGTCGCCGACAACACCGACGAACAGTGGCGGGCCGCGTTCGAGTCCGTCTTCCTCGGCGCGGTGCGGCTCGCCCGTGCGGCGGCGGCCGAGCTGGACGAGGGCGGTGTCATCGGCTTCGTGCTGTCCGGTTCGGTGCACGAGCCGATCCCGGCGCTGACGATCTCCAACGGGCTGCGCCCCGGGCTCGCCGGTTTCGCCAAGTCCCTCGCGGACGAGCTGGGTCCGCGCGGCATCCGGGTGCTGGGCCTGCTCCCGGCCCGTATCGACACGGACCGGGTGCGTGAGCTGGACGCCCTGTCCGCCGACCCCGAGGCCACCCGCGCCGCCAACGAGTCCCGCATCCCGCTGCGCCGCTACGGCGCCCCGGAGGAGTTCGGCAGGGTCGCGGCCTTCCTGCTGTCCCCGGCGGCGTCCTATCTGACGGGGATCATGGTGCCGGTGGACGGCGGGATGCGGCACGGGTTCTGAGCCGCGATCAGCGCGGCCCTCGCCGATCGCCCCGTCAGGTGACGCGCTCCGCCCGGTGCTTGACCGCGCCGAGGCGGACCTCCGCCGGGAGGGCGGCCAGGCCCGCCGACTCGCGGGCGTGGGCCAAGGGCCCGGTGGTGAAGTCGGCCAGCGCGGTCGACGGGTCCACCTCGGGGGCCAGCCGCAGCAGGGCCCGCGCCCTGGGCTTCTTGCGCCGGCCCCGCAACCGCACCTGGGCATGGGCCACTCCGGATCCCGTGGCGGCCTCCTCGGCCAGGGCGCTCTCCAGTGCCCTGGCCCGCAGGACGGCGGCGGCGCCGTCGCCGGTGTCCACCCGGATCTCGGCGAGGCGGTGCCGGCGCAGGATCGCGGTCAGCCACCACAGGGCCCCCAGCACAAGGAGGGCCAGGGCGGCGATGAGCGCGGGCCACCACCAGTCGGCGGCCCGGTAGTGGGTGCGCTCGGCATGGCTGAGCAGCACGTCGTGCGGGCCGCCGTGGATCCACCAGGTGGGCGGCCGGACGCCGAGGCCGACGGCGAGCACCGAGCCGCCGAGGGCCAGCAGGATCAGTCCGGCCAGGGCGAGCAGGACGCGGTTGAGCCGCCCGGAGCGCATCGCCGTCACCCCTTTCGCGCGGCCCGGGTCACCCGCAGGGCGAGCCGGGGCGCATGGGTCAGGCCGAGGCCGTGGATCGCCTCGGTGAGGGTGGTGTCCAGGTCGGCGCGTACGTCGTCCAGTTCGCGGAAGTGCGAGACGGCGTGGACGGCGGCCTTGCGGCGGCGCATCCGTACCCGTACGGACCGTACGCCGGACAGTTCCATGGCGCGGTCGCGCAGCACCTGGGCCGCCGCGTCCCGCTTGAGCCCCGCGCGGACGTCCGGGTGCGGGCGGCGCATCGGCAGCAGGGAGCGGTGTCCCGGGGTGAGCGCGAGGGCGAGCAGCCACAGGCCGAGGGCCACCGCGAGGGCCGCGCCGGCCAGCACCCAGGTGTTGTCCAGGGGCCGTTCGGCCAGTTGGCGGGCCAGCGCGCGGCGCCAGCGCATCGCGGGCCGGTGGGCGCGGACCGCGACGATGTCGTAGAGCAGCAGGCCCGCGCCGGCCAGCACCAGGACGGCGACGATGCCCGCGGGGACGCGGCGCGGCGCCCAGAAGCGGCCGCTGCCGCCCGCGTCCGCGGGGGCGTCGGTGCTCTTGTCGAGGGTGACCTGGCTCATCGGGTCCTCCCGCCCCCGGCCGTCGGCGGGTGCAGCCGTTCGACGCGGACGGCGACCTCGGAGACCGTCATGTTCACCAGCGCGCCCACCCGCTCGGTGACCTTACGGCGCACGGCGGCGCAGCGGGCGCCGATGTCGCAGGGGTAGCCCAGTTCGAGATGGACCCGGATCCGGGCGGTGTCACGGTGGACGACCACCGTGGCGTGCGGCGCCTCGGCGTCGGCGGGCGGCGGGCCCAGGGCCTCGCGGGCGGCCTGTGCGGCGACCTTCGCCACGACGCGGTCGGCGATCCGGGTGGCGCCCCGTTCCCCGGGCGGCACCCGGGGCGGCGGGTGTCGTACCGCCCCGGTCCCGGTGGTCACGGCGGTCACCGCCGCCGGTCGCGGCTGCGGAAGAAGTCACCGAGGTCCAGGTCGCCCTCCGCGAACCGGCCGACCACGAACCCGACGGCGCCCAGCGCCGCCACCAGCAAAAACGCGCCGAACCCGCCGAAATACCCGGCGAACCCCAGCGCCATTCCGGCGATCATGCCGATCATGGCCGTGCTCATGCAGCGCTCCTCAGCTCGTCGGGTGTACGGGGTCCGGCGCGGGCCCGGTCACTGGATCCGGGGCTCCGGCTCGTCCTCCTCCTCGTCGGGCAGCTTGACGTCGCTGACCGCGATGTTGACCTCGACGACCTCCAGGCCGGTCATCCGCTCCACCGCGGCGACCACGTTCTCGCGCACGGCCCCGGCGACATCGCCGATGGAGACGCCGTAGTCCACCACGATCTCCAGGTCGAGGGCGGTCTGCACCTCCCCGACCTCGGCCTTCACTCCGCGGGTCACCGACTTGGAGCCGCCGGGCACCCGGTCGCGCACGGCGCCGAGGGTGCGGGCGAAGCCGCCGCCCATCGCGTGCACACCGATCACGTCCCGGGCGGCCAGCCCGGCGATCTTCTCCACCACGCCGTCGGCGATGGTGGTCCGCCCCCGGGTGGACGGATCCCCGCCACCGCGCCGGACGGCCTTCCGGGTCGACGTGTGCGGCTCGCCGCCGCCTTCGGGGGTCGTCGTCATGTCGGTCATCGCCGTACGTCCCTTTCGGTCGTCCTCCTTGAACCACCGTAAGCAAGGTTGCGCGACCGCGCGCCGGGGATGCGGCAGGCTGGAGGAATGACGGACGCGTGGACCCAGGTCGTAAGGCATCACGTCGGGCTCGGCAGGATGCTGCCGTTGGGCGGGCCGGAGGACGGCGCGTGGATCGCGGAGGACGCGGCGGGCGCGGTCCTGCGCGGCGCGGCGGCGGACGGTCTGCCCGGGGTGCGGCTGGGCGCACTGCGGATCGGGCTCGCCGACCCGCAGCGGGTGGCCGAGCCGGTCGTACCGGCCCCGCCGAGCGCGCTGCCGCCGGGCGCCCTGCGGGTGACGGCGGACTTCGCGGCGACCGCCGTCGAGCCGCTGCCGGCCACCGCGGAGCGGCTGCGGGAGCTGCTCGCGACTGCGGCGGCCGAGCGCCTCGGCCTGGTGGTGACGGAGGTGGATCTGCGGATCACGGAGCTGCTGGAGCCGGACGGGCGGCTCGTGGAGGTACGGCCGCCGCGACCGCCGGCGGCCCGGGAGCCGACGGACCTGTCCGAGCTGCGCGCGGCCGAGGCGGCGCTCGCGGTGCCGGGGGTCGTCCGGCTGACCGGCCCGGGGCGGGCGGTCCGGATCGAGGAGCGGACGGACGGCACGGCCGCGCTGGCGCACCGCCATGTGCGGGTGGACCTGGCGGCCGACGCGACCCACCGGACCGTGGAGGTGGCCCGGCGGGTGCGCGCGGTCGTACGGGACGCGCTGGAGGACAGGCCGACGGTGGCCGTCCTGGTCACTTCGGTGGGCTGAGCCCTATTCGCCGATGCCGGCCAGGTCGCGCAGCCGGCGTGCCTGGGCGGCGCGCTCGGCGGAGCGCTGTTCGTCGTACGAACGGCCGGCCGCACCACTGAGCAGTGCCTTGGTCTCGACCACGGCGTCCCGCGGGGCGGCCACCAGCGCGGCGGTCAGATCGCGTACGGCGCCGTCGAGTTCGTCCCCGGCGACGGCCAGGTTGGCCAGGCCCGAGGCCACCGACTCCTGCGCGCCGACGAACCGCCCGGTCACGCAGATCTCCAGCGCACGGGCATACCCGACCAGGCCGACCAGCGGATGCGTGCCGGCCAGGTCGGGAACGATGCCGAGGCTGGTCTCGCGCATGGCGAACTGCACATCGTCGGCGACGATCCGCAGATCGCAGGCGAGCGCCAGCTGGAATCCGGCACCGATGGCATGTCCTTGTACGGCGGCGACGGACACGATGTCATTGCGTCGCCACCAGGTGAACGCCTCCTGGAATTCGGCGATGGTCGCGTCGAGCCCGGCGTCGTCACGACGCGCGATATCGGTGAAGGTCGGCTCGCCCGGGATCCCCTCAGGGGTGAACATCTGTCGGTCCAGCCCTGCGGAGAAGGACTTGCCCTCGCCGCGCAGCACCACGACACGGACGGAGCCCGGCAGCAGCCGGCCGGCCTCGGCGAGCGCCCGCCACAGGGCGGGGCTCTGTGCGTTGCGCTTGGCCGGATTCGTCAGCGTCACCGTGGCGATCGCGTCGTCGACGGTGAGCCGTACGCCGTCCTTGTCGAGTACAGGAGCGAGGTCCTGGTCGGGCGTGGCCATGGGGCGCCTCCGATGGGTGCGGTCAGCGAAGCAGAGCTAAGTGACTGCACAGTAACCACCCGGCCGGTCGGATCGCCGACCGGGTGGCCACCATCGAAGCCGATGGGCCGCCCGGAGTCAGGACGATGCGGCCTTCTTGCCCCGGGTCGCTCCGCCACGCCCTCGCAGCGTGACGCCCGACTCGCTGAGCATCCGGTGCACGAAGCCATACGAGCGGCCGGTCTCTTCGGCCAGTGCCCGGATGCTCGCACCGGAGTCGTACTTTTTCTTCAGGTCTGCCGCGAGCTTGTCGCGCGCGGCGCCGGTCACCCGGCTGCCCTTCTTCAGAGTCTCGGCCACCCGTGCCTCCTCATGGGAAGTGCGCTCTGGTCTCCTCATGATCACCCCTCCGGGGCGTGATGGCCACCCATTCGGCAAGGTCGGTGAGACATCGTTGTGACGACAGGAGCGGATCCCCACAAGCGGAATGCCCAATTCCAGCCGTCGCCGTCGACAGGGCCGAACGGGTGGGCTCACGAAGTACCAGGTCAGAGACGCGCCACGGCCGACCCCTTGCTGGACAAGGGATCGGCCGGGAAATCGGTGTACGACACACCCTGGTATGAGGAGATCTCACACAGATGGTGGATCACGGCTCGGCCGAATGATCCATACTCAGTGGATCAGACTTTCGATCACGCCAGGGCGACGAGGTCCGCGTAGTCGGAGCCCCACAGGTCCTCGACGCCGTCGGGCAGCAGGATGATCCGCTCGGGCTGGAGCGCCTCCACGGCACCCTCGTCGTGGGTGACGAGGACGACGGCGCCCTTGTAGGTGCGCAGCGCGCCGAGGATCTCCTCGCGGCTGGCCGGGTCGAGGTTGTTGGTCGGCTCGTCCAGCAGCAGCACATTGGCGGAGGAGACCACCAGGGTCGCGAGCGCGAGCCGGGTCTTCTCGCCGCCGGACAGGACGCCCGCGGGCTTGTCCACGTCGTCGCCGGAGAACAGGAACGAGCCGAGCACCTTGCGGACCTCGACCAGATCCATGTCCGGGGCGGCCGAGCGCATGTTCTCCAGGACGGTGCGCCCGGGGTCGAGGGTCTCGTGCTCCTGCGCGTAGTAGCCGAGCTTGAGGCCGTGACCGGGGACGACCGCGCCGGTGTCGGGCGTCTCGACACCTCCGAGCAGCCGCAGCAGGGTCGTCTTGCCAGCGCCGTTGAGGCCGAGGATGACGACCCGGGAGCCCTTGTCGATCGCGAGGTCGACGTCGGTGAAGATCTCCAGCGAGCCGTACGACTTCGACAGGCCCTCGGCCATCAGCGGGGTGCGGCCGCAGGGCGCGGGCTCGGGGAAGCGCAGCTTGGCGACCTTGTCGGACTGGCGGACCGCCTCCAGGCCGGAGAGCAGCTTGTCGGCGCGGCGGGCCATGTTCTGCGCGGCGACCGTCTTGGTGGCCTTGGCGCGCATCTTGTCGGCCTGCGCGTTCAGGGCGGCGGCCTTCTTCTCGGCGTTGGCCCGCTCGCGCTTGCGGCGCTTCTCGTCGGCCTCGCGCTGCTGCTGGTAGAGCTTCCAGCCCATGTTGTAGACGTCGATGTTCGAGCGGTTGGCGTCCAGGTAGAACACCTTGTTGACGACCGTCTCGACCAGGTCGACGTCGTGGGAGATCACGATGAAGCCGCCGCGGTAGGTCTTCAGGTAGTCCCGCAGCCAGATGATCGAGTCGGCGTCGAGGTGGTTGGTCGGCTCGTCCAGGAGCAGGGTGTCCGCGTCCGAGAACAGGATCCGGGCCAGCTCGATTCGGCGGCGCTGACCACCGGAGAGGGTGTGCAGCGGCTGGCCGAGCACCCGGTCGGGCAGATTCAGCGCGGCGGCGATGGTGGCGGCCTCGGCCTCGGCGGCGTACCCGCCCTTGGTGAGGAACTCGGTCTCCTGGCGCTCGTACTGCTTCATCGCCTTGTCGCGGGTGGAGCCCTTGCCGTTGGCGATCCGCTCCTCGTTCTCCCGCATCTTGCGCAGCAGCACGTCCAGGCCGCGCGCGGACAGGATGCGGTCGCGGGCGAGGACGTCCAGGTCGCCGGTGCGGGGGTCCTGCGGGAGGTAGCCGACCTCGCCGGAGCGGGTGATGGTGCCGGCCGCGGGGATGCCCTCGCCGGCCAGGCACTTGGTGAGGGTGGTCTTGCCTGCGCCATTGCGGCCGACGAGGCCGATGCGGTCACCCTTGGCCACCCGGAAGGTGGCGTTCTCGATGAGGATGCGGGCGCCGGCGCGCAGCTCGATTCCGGTGGCGGAGATCACGGACAGACTCCTGGGCGTACAGAGGTTGGCGGGTGGGCGGCTGAGGACGTTCCCGCCGTCTAATGCGCGAGGAGAATGGCCATGGGAACAAGTCTAACGGGGCCGTGCAAGCCGTTTTCCCGCGTCCGCGCCTCCGCACCCGCATCCCCGGGCGGCGGACCGGGGAGGAATTCCCGGGAGCCACGGGAGGAGCGATCCGCATGGCATCGATGGGTGGAGGGCGGCCGGGCATCTGTCCGACGCTGCTGTACACGGACGCGAAGGCGGCGATCCGGCAGCTCACACAGGGCCTCGGCTTCACCGAGCTGACCGTGTACGAGGCGGCCGACGGGAAGGTGCTGCACGCCGAGCTGGTCCAGGGCAACGGCGCGGTGATGATCGCCTCCAAGGGCCGCGGCGGGCCCTTCGAGGCGGCGATGCGGCAGGCGGGGCCCGCCGGGGTCTATGTCGTGGTGGACGACGTGGACGTCCACCACCGGCGGGCCGCGGCGTACGGCGTGGAGATCCTCATGCCCCCGACGGACCAGGACTACGGCTCGCGGGACTATCTGGCCCGGGACGTCGAGGGCAACGTCTGGAGCTTCGGGACGTACGCGCCGGAGATCGGCGTCTGAGCCGTCCCCGGCGGGTGCGTCACCGTCACCCGCCGACGTACGGCCTCAGCCGCCGGTGTGCACCTGGAACGCGGCCCGGCGCACGGCCTTGGCGAGGGCCGGGTCGGGGTGGGCGGCGGCGAGGGCGACCAGGACCTGCACGGTGCGCGGGTGGCCGACGGCGCGGACCTCGTCGAGCAGCCGGGGCACGGTGGGCTGCACGGCGGACTCCAGGTGCCGTACCAGCATCGGTGCCTCGCCGTGGTCGGCGACGGCCGCGGCGGTGTCCACCCAGAGCCAGGTGGCCTCCTCGCGGGTGAGCACCTCGTGGGCGTCCTCCGGGTCGAGACCGTCGTGCTCGGCGAGCCACAGCAGGGCGTACGGCCGCAGTGTCGGCTCGTCCACCACCGCGCGTACGTCGGGCTCGGCGGGGGCGCCGACCACGCGCAGCGCCTCGAAGGCCAGCCCGCGCAGCAGGGCGTCCTCGCCGCGGGCCGCGTCGATCAGCTCGCTGACGGCGCTGCCGACGGTGCGGGCGGCGAGCCAGGCACGGTACTCGGCGCGGGCCGCGTTGGGGCGCAGCTGGGCGCAGCCGCGCAGCATGTCCTCGGCGGACTGCTCGATGTTGCCGGCGGGGCTCTGCGCGGCCACGCAGATCTGCTCCAGCTTGACCCACACCGCCCAGCTGCCCAGCGGGGTGAGGGTGGCCTGGCCGGCGCCGCAGGTGAGGGCGCCGACGGAGGCGAGGGCCTCCAGCGCCCAGTCGAGGAGCGGCGCGAGGGAGGCGGGCGGGGCGTCCGGGGTCCCGGTGGGCTCGGCGGCCTCGACGGGGGGCTCGGCGCCGGGCTCGTAGGAGACCTCGCAGCGTTCGGTGCGCAGCTCGATGACCCGCTGCTGGAGCAGGTCGAGCAGCTGTTCGACCGGGACGGGCCCGGCGGACAGCTGGAGGAAGGAGAGCACCTGCGGCATGGCGGAGACGGCCTCCGCGACGGCGGCCGGCTCATGTGCCTCGGGTTCGGGCAGCGCGAGCGACCAGGCGTCGAAGAGGGCGACCCAGCCGCGCAGCACGGCGCTGTCGTCCCGGTCCCAGGCGCGCAGCCGCCAGCCGGGGCGCGCGCTGTCGCCGTGCACCTCGACCAGTCCGGCCAGGCGTGCGGTGTCCCAGTCGGCGCGGATCTGCTCGGGGGTGAGCCCGAGGTCGGCGGCCGCACGGTCGGCGGTGGCGGCGGAGAGGGTGGCCTTGCCGTCGGCGGTGGCGGCGTCACGGCCGGGGCCCAGGGCGTTGTCCGCCCAGCGGGCGACGCGGACCGCGCCGGCCAGCCCGGTGCGGGCCATTTTGGCCAGCTCGGCGGGCGCGGGTGTGCCCTCCGGCGGCCGGGGTGCGGGGCGGCGCGGGCGCCGCTGGTTCACAGCTGCGGGGGCGGCGGCCAGGGGTCGAGGTCGGACGAGTCGGAGCCTGGAGTCGCGCGGGATACGGGACGTCACAGGAGCAGTCTTCCGGTTGACGGTCCGAAAACCCAAACGGAATGTCACGGCGGGCGACAGGGCTGGCCAACGCACCGGGTCCCCCAGGGGGTCGGCAGGCGTGTTTCGGCCAATCGCACGGTCACAACCGGAACGGGCCCGGCCGTTCCCGGTGCACCCTGTGCGCCCCGGCGTACGCCGTCACATCAGCGGGGTCAGGAAGCGCCGTAGCCGTTCCTCGTACGCCGGTGGGTCCGGGTTCCACATCGCCGCGTGCGGGGCGTTCGGCACGGTGTGCAGGGCGACGCGGTCGGGGCGGCGGGCGGCGAGCAGCCGGGAGAACTCCCAGGGGGCGACCCGGTCGCCGGGGCCGTGGATGATCAGGGTGGGGACGGCGAGCCGCTCGGGGTCGGTGATCTCCGCGACCCGGTCGGCATGCAGCCCGGCGCGGCCCTGGGCGGCGCGAACCGCGAGCGGCAGCAGCGGGGCGGGGGTGTGCCGGGCGCGGGCGAGGGCACGCAACGTGGCCTCCCAGCTGAGCACCGGCGAGTCGAGGATCAACCCGGCGATGTGCTCGCGCACGGCGGAGTGCTCGGCGGCGCGCAGCGCCATGGTGGCGCCGGTGGACCAGCCGAGCAGGACGACGCGGCGGGCGCCGTAGCGCACGGCGTAGCGGATCGCCGCGTCCACGTCCCGCCACTCGGTCTCGCCGAGGTGGTTCAGGCCGTCCGCCGGGCGGGGCGCGCCGAGGTCGCCGCGGTAGGCGAGGGCCAGAACCGGAAGTCTGCGGGCGCGCAGGAAGTCCATCACGTTCATGGCGTGCTCGCGGGTGGTGCCCAGGCCGTGCACGGCGATCACCCAGGTGTCCCGGTCGCCGGGCAGGAACCAGGCGGGCAGCGCGCCGAGTTCGCCGGGAACGTCCACGTCGGCGTGGTCGAGGCCGAGCGCGGTGCGCGGGTTGCCGACGTGCACATTGGGGGTGAGCCAGACGGAGTCGCCGGGCGCGAGGGTGCCGTGCGTCACGCCGTCCAGGCGGCGTACGACGGTGTCGGCGGTGTGCGGCGCGGTCTCCAGGACGGGCCCCACGACCGCGTGCGAGCCGTCGCCCGCGAGGCCGTAGGTGCCGGGGCGCAGGGAGGCCAGGTCCCGGGTGAGCGTGATCTGGCCGGCCGCGGTGCCGTGCACGGTGAGCCGGGGCTCGGTGGGCAGCGGCCGGCCGCCGGTCGCCTTCAGCGCGACATCACTGGCGAACCGCCCGGCGGCCACGGAGGCCAGACCGGCGGCCACGACGGCGGTGACCGCGGCGGCGGTCGCTTTGAGGGGGCGCACGGCACCAGTGTCATGGGGGGCGCGGCGCCCGGCCAGCGGAGAGGCGGGGCGGAGTGAAGGAGGGAGATATCGGGACGAAAGGTGCAGAGTCGACGTCAGGTCATGGATCGAGGAGCTGATCGAGGAGTCGATCGGGAAGCTGCGGGACACGGGTCACCTCCGTTGGCCGTATCCCTTCAGGCGTTCCCCGACTTCGGCGAGTTGTGCCTCCGTCAGCAAAGAGGGGGTCAGACCCGGGACCGAGGATGCGGTCAGCCAGAGGCGGCACATCCACTCCAGCTGGGCGGTGCGGTCGTACGCCTGGTCGAGGGTGGCGCCGTACGTGAGGGTGCCGTGGTTCTGCAGCAGGCAGCCGGAGCGGTCGGCGAGGGCCCGGAGCATGTGCTCGGCCAGCTCGTCGGTGCCGTAGGCGGCGTACGGCGCGACGCGCACCGGTCCGCCGAGGGCGGCGGCCATGTAGTGGACCAGCGGCAGCTCGGGCACCAGCATGGAGACCGCGGTGGCGTGCACGGCGTGGGTGTGGACGATCGCGCGGGCGTCGGTGGTGCGGTAGACGGCGAGATGCATGGGCAGCTCACTGGTCGGCACCAGCGTCCCGAGCACCTGACGCCCGGTGAGGTCCACGCCGGTGACGTCGTCCGGGGTGAGCCGGTCGTAGGGCACACCCGACGGGGTGACCAGCACCAGGTCCCCGAGGCGCGCGGAGACATTGCCGGAGGTGCCGACGACCAGTCCGTCGGCGACGCTCCGCCGCGCCGTCGCCACCACCGCCGCCCAGGACCGGGCCACTTCCTCGCGCACTTCTCCGCCCGTCTCCCGCAGCTTGGAGGTCATGCCCGCGATCCTGCCAGCCGCTTGTACACCCGGCAGCCGGTCGCCGCACCTCCGTCCGAACTCTCGCACCACCAAAAGGGTGTATATCGGGCCAAACGCTAAAAATCTCCACCGCTTCGATGATCACCGGCCCTTGAATGAGCCCTCCTTGCCCTCCGGGCGACCTGGTCGTCCGTCACCCCCGGGGAGCCGGCCCATGGCCCGTGACCGCACCCACCTCCGCCGCCGCGCCGGTGCCCTCGCGGCGACCACCGCGGCCCTCGCCCTCACCTGCGCCGCCACCGCCGCGGCCGACCCCCCGGACCGGATCGCGAGCCGCCCCAAGGGGCACGATGTGTCGTCCCACCAGAAGGAGGTGGACTGGCCGGCCGCGCAGGCCCGCGGGGCGCGCTTCACCTATGTCAAGGCGACCGAGTCCACGAGCTACCGCAACCCCTATTTCCGCCAGCAGTACGACGGCGCCCGCGACGCGGGGCTGATCCGCGGCGCCTACCACTTCGCGCTGCCGGACGAGTCCTCGGGCGCCGCGCAGGCCCGCTTCTTCGTGGCGCACGGCGGGGACTGGCGGGCCGACGGCTGGACGCTGCCGCCCGCGCTGGACATCGAGTACAACCCGTACAGCGCGAAGCACCCCTGCTACCGGCTGGGCTGGAAGCGCATGAAGTCGTGGATCTGGTCGTTCAGCGACGAGATGGCCCGCGAGACCGGCCGCCGTCCCGTGATCTACACCACGGCCCAGTGGTGGAAGCAGTGCACCGGCGACAGCCACGCCTTCGCCTCCCGCCATCCCCTGTGGGTCGCCCGCCACGGCACCTCGGATCCGGGCAGGCTGCCCGGCGGCTGGCAGTACTGGACCTTCTGGCAGTACGCCACCGCGGGCCGGCTGCCGGGTGACCAGAATCTCTTCAACGGCAGCTCCAGCGGGCTGCGGACCTTCGCCGCGGGCTGGTAGCCCAAGGGGCGCACGGGCGCGTCCGGTTCGGGAAGCGGAAGCGGAGGCTCACACCCCCGATGCGGACACCCCCGTGCCCGCCCCAGTTCATCTTCCGTTCACCCAGGTTGCCTACGTTCATCCGGACAACGACCTCGAATGATTGTCTGGGTAAATGGAAAGCTTCTCGCTGATCCTCGCGATTGTGGTGGTTACCGCACTCGCGTTTGATTTCACGAACGGTTTCCACGACACCGCGAACGCGATGGCCACCACCATCTCCACCGGCGCGATGAAGCCGAAGCTCGCGGTAGCCATGTCCGCCACCCTCAACCTGGTGGGCGCCTTCCTCTCCGTGGAGGTCGCCAACACGATCTCCAAGGGACTCGTCGACGAGAGCGGCATCCGCCCCGAGGTCATCTTCGCCGCCCTGGTCGGCGCGATCCTCTGGAACCTGCTGACCTGGCTGGTGGGCCTGCCCTCCAGTTCCTCGCACGCCCTGATGGGCGGTCTGATCGGCGCCGCCGTCGCCTCCGCCGGATTCGGCGCCGTGCACGGCGGCGTCCTGGTCACCAAGGTGCTGCTGCCCGCGGTCGCCGCGCCGGTCGTGGCGGGTGTCGCCGCCCTGGTGGCCACCCGGCTCTCCTACCAGGCTGGCACCAGGACCGAGGGCGAGGCCACCCGCAAGGGCTTCCGCGTCGGCCAGGTCGCCTCCGCCGCGCTGGTCTCCCTCGCGCACGGCACCAACGACGCGCAGAAGACGATGGGCGTCATCACCCTCGCGCTGATCGCGGGCGGCGCCATCGCCCCCGGCTCCAACCCTCCCACCTGGGTGATCCTCTCCGCCGGCCTGGCCATCGCGCTCGGCACCTACATCGGCGGCTGGCGCATCATCCGCACCATGGGCACGGGCCTGACCGATCTGGAGCCCCGTCAGGGCTTCGCCGCGCAGACCAGCGCCGCGACCGCCATCCTGGCCTCCTCCCACCTCGGCTTCTCCCTCTCCACCACGCATGTCGTCTCCGGCGCGGTGATGGGTTCGGGCCTCGGCCGCAAGGGCGGTGTGGTCCGGTGGTCCACCGCGACCCGGATGACCGTCGCCTGGGTGCTCACCCTGCCGGCCGCCGCGCTGGTCGGCGCGGGCGCCGAGGCCGTCACCGAACTCGGTGACTGGGGCACCGCCGCGGTCGCCGTCTTCCTGATCGCCGCGAGCGCCTGGATCTACAAGCTGTCCCGGCGCGAGGTCATCGACCACACCAATGTGGTCGCCGACCCGGCCGCGGAGCCCTCCGGCGTGGTGACCACCGCCATCGCCGCGGTGAGCCCCCCGCCCGCGGGCGCGATCACCGAGGACCTGACGGCCACCATCCCGGCCCCCGCGCAGGTTCCGGCCGCCGAGACGCCGGCCCCCGCCACCACGGCCCCGCCGGCCGCCACCGTCTGACCCCGAGCCCGTTCACCAAGGAAGCATCCCCATGAAGATCGACTGGGCGTCCATCGGCTCCGTCTTCGGCGTCAGCCTCGCGTTCACCGTGGGCCTGGTGGTCCTGTTCACCCTCGGCATCAACGGCCTTGCCCGGCGCGAGAAGGCCGCGGCCGAGGGCGGCACCGCCACGCTCGCCGTCACCGGCGCCTACGTCTGCTTCGCGGCCTGCGCGGCGGCGGTGGCGTACGGCATCCTCCTGATCGTCTCCAAGTCCTGAGCCCGGGGCCAAGGCCCCGGCGGTTCCCGAATGCTCCCCTGCGCCACCCGCGGCAGGGGAGCCTCTCGTGTGCCCGGCCACCCCTCGTGGTGTGGGAATCTGCACACTCCCGCAGGTCAACGGCAAGTTGACGGCCGTTCCAGGGGCGTGGTGGACTGCCCACGCCATTTACGGCAGCAGAAGAGGAAGCCGGTGCGAATCCGGCGCGGTCCCGCCACTGTCACCGGGGAAGAACCCCCGGGTAGCCAGGAACTCTCGCTGCCGGATCACGTCGAACCAGGGCGCGGACACCCTGAGTGAGGACACATCGCCATGCTCGGCTGCCGAAGGACCAGTACCAGGACCACTGTCGCGGTGACCACGGCCGACTGAGCCGATGGCCGCCGATCGCAGGTACGCGTACGGCGCCGCCGCCGGACTTCTCGGCGACCTCCTCCTCGGCGATCCCCGCCGCGGGCATCCGGTCGCCGCGTTCGGGCGCGCGGCCGCCGCTGTTGAGGGCGCGTTGTGGCACGACCACCGCGGCTGGGGCGCTCTGCACACCACCGTGTGCGCCGGTGGCGCCGTCGCGCTCGGCGCACTGGCCGCCCGTGTCGTACGCCCCTCCCCCGCCGCCTCCGTCGCCCTGACCGCCGCGGCCGCCTGGGCCGTCGTCGGCGGCACCTCCCTCGCCCGCGAGGCGCAGGCCGTCGGGGCCGCCCTGACGGCCGGGGACATCGAGGCGGCCCGCGCCCGGCTGCCGCATCTGTGCGGCCGGGACCCGCAGGCCCTGGACGCCGACGGGATCGCGCGGGCCGTGGTCGAGTCGGTCGCCGAGAACACCTCCGACGCGGTCGTGGGCGCCCTGGTGTGGGGCGCGGTCGCCGGGGTGCCGGGACTGCTGGGCTTCCGGGCCGTCAACACCCTGGACGCCATGGTGGGTCACAAGTCCCCCAGGCACCGCCGCTTCGGCTGGGCGTCCGCGCGCCTGGACGACGTGGCCGGCTGGCCGGGGGCCCGGCTGACCGCCGTCCTCGCCGCCGCGGCCGGACCCGATCCGCGCGGCGCCGTACGGGCGTGGCGCGCCGACGCCCGCCGCCATCCGAGCCCCAACGCCGGTCCCGTGGAGGCCTCCTTCGCGGGTGCCCTCGGCGTGCGCCTGGGCGGCACCCTCTCCTACGGCGGCCGCGTCGAGCACCGTCCCGTGCTGAACGGCGCCACCGGACGGGCCGTACAGGTCCCCGACATCGGGCGGGCCGTACGGCTCTCCCGGCGTGTCGGCCTGCTCGCGCTCGGCACCACGGTCGCCGCGCGCCTCCTCGTCAACGGACCGAAGGGACGCGGGAAATGAACGGTGGTCTCCTCGTCGCCGGCACCACCTCCGATGCCGGCAAGAGCGTCGTGACGGCCGGGATCTGCCGGTGGCTGGTGCGCCAGGGTGTGAAGGTCGCGCCGTTCAAGGCGCAGAACATGTCCCTCAACTCCTTCGTCACCCGGGAGGGTGCCGAGATCGGGCGGGCCCAGGCCATGCAGGCCCAGGCGTGCCGGATCGAGCCGACCGCGCTGATGAACCCCGTGCTGCTCAAGCCGGGCGGCGAGCAGAGCAGCCAGGTGGTGCTGCTGGGCAAGCCGGTGGGCGAGATGAGCGCGCGCGGCTATCACGGCGGGCGCCAGCAGCGGCTGCTCGGCACGGTCCTGGACTGCCTGGCCGAGCTGCGCGGCCAGTACGACGCGGTGATCTGCGAGGGCGCGGGCAGCCCGGCCGAGATCAATCTGCGCCGCACCGACATCGTCAACATGGGGATCGCGCGCGGCGCCCGGCTGCCCGTGCTCGTCGTCGGCGAC
The DNA here is from genome assembly GCF_014673495.1 of Streptomyces griseofuscus. Taxonomy (GTDB): domain Bacteria; phylum Actinomycetota; class Actinomycetes; order Streptomycetales; family Streptomycetaceae; genus Streptomyces; species Streptomyces murinus. The sequence goes on along the minus strand of NZ_CP051006.1, from coordinate 6,477,038 downwards.
ATCGACCGCGGCGGCGTCTTCGCCTCCTTCTTCGGCACCCTCGCCCTGCTCTCGCCCGAGGACCAGGAGCTGGTCGCCGGATTCCTGGTGAACAAGTTCCGCGGCGATGTCTCGCTGCTGGAACCGGGGTTGGACATGCTCAAGGGGCTCACCGGGCGGCCGGCGTACGGCGTGCTGCCGTTCTGGCACGGGCTCGGGATCGACGAGGAGGACGGCCTGCGTGTCTCCCTGCGGGGCGCGGTGCGGGAGTCGGCCGTCGCTCCCCCGCTCGGCGCGGACGTGCTGCGCGTGGCCGTGTGCGCGATCCCGCTGATGTCCAACTTCACCGATGTGGACGCGCTCGCCGCCGAACCCGGCGTCGTGGTGCGGTTCGTGGACCGCCCCGAGGAGCTGGCCGACGCCGACCTGGTCGTCGTCCCCGGCACCCGGGGCACCGTCCGGGCGCTGAGGTGGCTGCGCGAGCGCGGCCTCGCCGACGCGCTCGCCCGACGGACCGCCGAACACCGGCCGGTGCTCGGCGTCTGCGGCGGCTTCCAGATCCTCGGCGAGCACATCGAGGACGACGTGGAGTCGCGGGCGGGCGATGTGCCCGGCCTCGGACTGCTGCCCGTGCGGGTGCGGTTCGCCCGCGAGAAGACCCTCACCCGCCCCACCGGCCGGGCCCTCGGCGAGCCGGTCGAGGGGTACGAGATCCACCACGGCGTCGCCGAAGTCACCGGCGGCGAACCCTTCCTCGACGGCTGCCGGGTCGGCCAGACCTGGGGCACCCACTGGCACGGCTCACTGGAGTCGGACGGCTTCCGGCGGGCCTTTCTGCGCGAGGTGGCCGCCGCCGCGGGCCGCCGCTTCGTGCCCGCGCCGGACACCTCCTTCGCCGCGCTGCGCGAGGAGCAGCTCGACCGGCTCGGCGATCTGATCGAACAGCACGCGGACACGGACGCGCTGTGGCGGCTCATCGAGTCCGGCGCGCCGCAAGGACTGCCCTTCATCCCACCGGGAGCGCCCGCATGAGCACAGTGTTGTTGTTGTCCACCGCCGACACCGATCTGCTGGCGGCACGGGCCTGTGGCGCCGGCTATCTGATCGGCAACCCCACCCGGGTCGACGTCGCCGAGGAACTGCCGCGGCTGCTGGCGGGCGCTGACCTCGCGGTCGTACGGCTGCTCGGCGGCAAGCGCGCCTGGGAGGACGGGCTGGCCGCGCTGAAGGCGTCCGGGGTGCCCGCGGTGCTGCTGGGCGGTGAGGCGGTGCCGGACGCGGAGCTGATGGCCGACTCGACCGTGCCCGCCGGAGTGGTGGCCGAGGCGCTGCGCTATCTGGTCGAGGGCGGCCCGGACAATCTGCGCGAGCTGTCCCGGTTCCTGTCCGACACCGTGCTGCTGACCGGTGAGGGCTTCGAGGAACCGCGCCGGATGCCGGAGTTCGGGCTGCACGGCGGGTACGAGGTGCGGGACGGCCGCCCGACCGTGGGCGTGCTCTTCTACCGGGCCCATGAACTCAGCGGCAACACCGCCTTCGTGGACACCCTGTGCACGGCGATCGAGGCACAGGGCGCCAACGCCCTCCCGGTGTACTGCGGTTCGCTGCGCGGCGCGGACGCCGGGCTGTACGAGCTGCTGGGCCGGGCCGACGCGCTGGTGGCGACCGTGCTCGCGGCCGGCGGCACCCATGCCTCGGAGGCGTCGGCGGGCGGCGACGAGGAGGCCTGGGACATCGGCGCGCTGGCCGACCTCAACATTCCCGTGCTGCAAGGTCTTTGCCTCACCTCCTCGCACACCGCCTGGGACGAGTCGGACGCCGCGCTCTCCCCCATGGACGCGGCGATGCAGGTCGCCATCCCGGAGTTCGACGGGCGGCTGATCACCGTGCCGTTCTCCTTCAAGGAGCAGGGCCCCGACGAGGTCCCGGTGTACGTCGCCGACCCCGAGCGGGCCGCCCGGGTGGCCGGGATCGCGGTGCGGCACGCCCGGCTCGGGTACAAGCCGAACGCCGAGAAACGCGTCGCGCTGGTCTTCACCGCCTACCCGACCAAGCACTCCCGGGTCGGCAACGCGGTCGGCCTGGACACGCCCGCCTCCGCGGTCCGGGTGCTGGACGCGCTGCGGGACGCCGGGTACTCCATCGGCGAACACCCCTCCGAGGGCGACGAGTTGATCCACCGGCTGATCGAGGCCGGCGGCCACGACGTGGAGTGGCTGACCGAGGAGCAGCTGGCCGCCGCGCCCGCGCGGGTGCCGCTGGCCGACTACCGGGCGTGGTTCGAGAAGCTGGACCCCGCGCTGCGCGAGGCCATGACCGAGGCGTGGGGCGAGCCGCCGGGCAACCTCTACGTGGACGGCGACGACATCGTGCTCGCCTCCCTCCGGTTCGGCAACGTCGTGGTGATGATCCAGCCGCCGCGCGGCTTCGGCGAGAACCCGATCGCGATCTACCACGACCCCGACATGCCGCCCTCCCACCACTACATGGCGGCCTACCGCTGGCTGGACCACAGCTTCGGCGCGGACGCCGTGGTGCACATGGGCAAGCACGGCACGATGGAGTGGCTGCCGGGCAAGGGCCTCGGCCTGTCCGGCGGCTGCGCGCCGGACGCGGTGCTCGGCGAACTCCCTCTGATCTACCCGTTCATCGTCAACGACCCCGGCGAGGGTACCCAGGCCAAGCGGCGCGGGCACGCCACGGTCGTGGACCACCTGGTGCCGCCGATGGCCCGCGCCGACACCTATGGCGACCTCGCCAAGCTGGAACAGCTGCTGGACGAGTACGCGCTCGTCTCCGACCTCGACCCGACGAAGGCGCCGGCCGTCCGCGCCCAGATCTGGACCCTGGTCAAGGCCGCCGAGCTGCACCACGACCTGCATGTGGACGAGCAGCCGGACGACGCCGCGTTCGACGAGTTCGTGATGCACATCGACGGCTATCTGTGCGAGATCAAGGACGTGCAGATCCGCGACGGCCTGCACATCCTGGGCGGCGGACCGGTCGGCGAGCCCCGCGTCAACCTCGTCCTCGCCGTGCTGCGCGCCTCCCAGGTGTGGGGCGGGCAGGCGAACGCGCTGCCGGGTCTGCGGGCCGCCCTGGCCGAGCATTTCGGGCTGGTGGAGAAGGAGTTGCTGGCCGAGCCGGGCGCGCCGGTGAAGGTGCCCGTGGAGCTGACGGACCTGGTCGCGGGACCGGCGCGGACGGCCGCCGACACGATCGACCTGCTGGAGCAGCTGTGCCGGCGGATCGCGGAGGGCATGGAGGCCCGGGACTGGGCGCGCGAGGCCGTACGGGAGGTCGTGCGGGAGGCGCTCGGGGGCGTCGAACTCCCCGACGCCATCGCGGTGTCGGAGTTCGCCTGCGACGAGGTCGTACCGCGGCTCGCGCGCACCACGGACGAGATCGGGCACATCCTGCGGGCGCTGGACGGCGGTTACGTCCCGGCGGGGCCCTCCGGCTCGCCGACCCGCGGACTGGTGAACGTCCTGCCGACCGGCCGGAACTTCTACTCCGTCGACCCCAAGGCCATTCCGTCCCGGCTGAGTTGGGAGGTCGGACAGTCGCTCGCGGACTCCCTGGTGCAGCGGTATCTGGCCGACACCGGCGCGTACCCGAAGTCCGTCGGCCTGACGGTCTGGGGCACGTCCGCGATGCGCACCCAGGGCGACGACATCGCCGAGATCCTGGCGCTGCTGGGCTGCCGCCCGGTCTGGGACGACGCCTCGCGCCGGGTGACCGGCTTCGAGGTGATCCCGCCGGCCGAGCTGGGGCGCCCGCGCATCGATGTCACGGTCCGCATCTCCGGGTTCTTCCGGGACGCGTTCCCGCATGTGGTCGGGCTGATCGACGACGCGGTGCGCGCGGTGGCCGCGCTGGCGGAGCCTGCCGAGTCCAACTATGTGCGGGCGCATGTGGAGGAGGACGCCGCCGAGCACGGCGACCGGCGCCGGGCCACCGCCCGCATCTTCGGCTCCAAGCCGGGCGCGTACGGCGCGGGGCTGCTGCCGTTGATCGACGCGCGCAACTGGCGCTCCGACGCGGACCTCGCCGAGGTGTACGCGGTGTGGGGCGGTTACGCGTACGGCCGGGGCCTGGACGGGCGGGCGGCGCGCGGGGACATGGAGACGGCGTTCAAGCGGATCGCGGTGGCGGCGAAGAACGTCGACACCCGCGAGCACGACCTCGTCGACGCCGACGACTACTTCCAGTACCACGGCGGCATGGTCGCCATGGTGCGGCACCTGACGGGGGCCAACCCCGAGGCGTACGTGGGCGATTCGGCCGTGCCGGACCAGGTGAGGACGCGCACGCTGGGCGAGGAGACGCACCGGGTCTTCCGGGCGCGGGTGGTCAACCCGCGCTGGATGGCGGCGATGCGCCGGCACGGGTACAAGGGCGCCTTCGAGATGGCGGCGACCGTGGACTACCTGTTCGGGTACGACGCCACGGCGGGCGTGGTCGACGACTGGATGTACGAGAAGCTGTCGGCCGAGTACGTCTTCGACCCGGAGAACCGGGACTTCATGAAGAAGTCCAACCCGTGGGCGCTGCGCGGCGTCACGGAGCGGCTGCTGGAGGCGGCGGACCGGGGCCTGTGGGCGGAGCCGGACGCGGAGACGCTGGAGCGGCTGCGCGCCACCTATCTGGAGCTTGAGGGCGACCTGGAGGGCGACGACCAGTGACCACCCCCTTTCCTTTCACGGCCGTTGTCGGCCAGGACGATCTGCGGCTCGCGCTGCTGCTGAACGCCGTGTCCCCGGCGGTCGGCGGTGTGCTGGTGCGCGGCGAGAAGGGCACCGCGAAGAGCACCGCCGTGCGGGCCCTGTCGGCGCTGCTGCCCGCGGTGGCCGTGGTGCCCGGGTGCCGGTTCTCCTGTGATCCGGGGGCGCCGGACCCGGGGTGCCCGGACGGGCCGCACGAGGCGGGCCCGGGCGGTGAACGGGCCGCGCGGATGGTCGAGTTGCCCGTCGGGGCCTCGGAGGACCGGCTGGTCGGCGCGCTGGACATCGAGCGGGCGCTCGCCGAGGGCGTGAAGGCGTTCGAGCCGGGCCTGCTGGCCGACGCACATCGCGGGATCCTGTACGTGGACGAGGTCAATCTGCTCCACGACCATCTGGTCGACCTGCTGCTGGACGCGGCGGCGATGGGCGCCTCGTACGTGGAGCGCGAGGGCGTCTCCGTGCGGCACGCCTCGAAGTTCCTGCTCGTCGGGACCATGAACCCGGAGGAGGGCGAGCTGCGGCCGCAGCTGCTCGACCGGTTCGGGCTGACCGTGGAGGTCGCCGCCTCGCGGGAGCCGGACCAGCGGGTGGAGGTCGTACGACGGCGTCTCGCGTACGACGACGACCCCGCCGCCTTCGCCGCGCGCTGGGCAGGCGAGGAGGCCGCCGTACGGCAACGGATCGTCGCGGCACGGGCGTTGCTGCCCCAGGTGCGCCTGGGTGACGCGGCACTGCGGCAGATCGCGGCGACCTGCGCGGCCTTCGAGGTGGACGGCATGCGCGCCGACATCGTGATGGCGCGCACGGCGACCGCGCTGGCCGCGTGGGCCGGGCGGACGGACGTACTCGCCGAGGACGTACGGCAGGCGGCGCTGCTCGCGCTGCCGCACCGCAGGCGCCGCAACCCCTTCGACGCGCCGGGCCTGGACGAGGACAAGCTGGACGAGACGCTGGAGCAGTCCGCCGGTCAGGACGGGGACGGCGACGACGATCCCGACGGTCCCGGTGGCGGCGGGCAGCCGGCGCCCGAGTCCGGCCCCGAGGGCGGCGGGGACACCGCCGCGCGCCCGGAGGCCGGTGAGGGCGGGGAGCCGCGGCCCGCCGGTGCCGGTGCGGGCGAGCAGGCCCCGGTGCGGGCGGCCGAACCGTTCCGGACGAAGGTGCTCAGCGTGCCCGGGATCGGGGAGGGCGCCGCCGGGCGGCGTTCGCGGGCGCGGACCGAGCACGGGCGGACCACGGGGGCGCGCCGGCCGCAGGGTGCCCTGACCAAGCTGCACCTGGCGGCGACCGTGCAGGCGGCGGCGCCGTATCAGCGGGCGCGCGGCCGGTCCGGGCCCGGTCTGGTGATCCGCCGGGACGATCTGCGGCAGGCGAGCCGGGAGGGCCGCGAGGGCAATCTCGTGCTGTTCGTCGTGGACGCCTCGGGGTCGATGGCGGCCCGGCAGCGGATGGGCGCGGTGAAGGGCGCCGTGCTGTCGCTGCTGCTGGACGCCTATCAGCGGCGGGACAAGGTGGGTCTGGTGACCTTCCGGGGCTCGGGCGCGGATGTGGCGCTGCCGCCGACGTCCTCGGTGGACGCGGCGGCCGTACGGCTGGAGTCGCTGCCGACGGGTGGCCGTACCCCGCTCGCGGCCGGGCTGCTCAAGGCGCACGAGGTGCTGCGGGTGGAGCGGCTGCGGGATCCGGCGCGGCGGGCGCTGCTGGTCGTCGTGACCGACGGCCGGGCGACGGGCGGTCCTGAGCCGGTGGCGCTCGCGGGGCGGGCGGCGCGGCTGTTCGCGGCCGAGCAGGTCGCCTCGGTGGTGGTGGACTGCGAGTCGGGGCCGGTGCGGCTCGGGCTCGCCGGGCGGCTCGCGGGTGAACTCGCGGGTACGGCCGTCACGTTGGACGAGCTGCGGGCGGACTCCATCGCCGGGCTTGTGCGGGATGTGCAGGGGACGTCGAGGAGGGCCGCGTAATGCCGCAGGGACAGCCGAGTGTCGTACCGGACGACGGACTGACGACCCGTCAGCGGCGCAACCGGCCGCTGGTCGTGGTGCACACGGGCGTCGGCAAGGGGAAGTCGACCGCCGCGTTCGGGCTGGCGCTGCGGGCCTGGAACCAGGGGTGGCCCATCGGGGTGTTCCAGTTCGTCAAGTCCGCGAAGTGGAAGGTCGGCGAGGAGAACGCGCTGCGCGTGCTCGGCGCCTCCGGCGAGGGCGGGCGGGTGGACTGGCACAAGATGGGCGAGGGCTGGTCCTGGGTGCAGCGGGACGCGCAGATGGACAACGAGGAGAAGGCGCGGGAGGGCTGGGAGCAGGTCAAGCGGGATCTGGCGGCCGAGACGTACCGGTTCTACGTCCTCGACGAGTTCGCGTACCCGATGCACTGGGGGTGGGTGGACACCGACGAGGTGGTGGAGGTGCTGCGGGGCCGTCCCGGTACCCAGCATGTGGTGATCACCGGGCGGAACGCGCCGGCCGCGCTGGTGGACTTCGCGGATCTGGTGACCGACATGTCCAAGGTCAAGCACCCCATGGACGTGGGGCAGAAGGGCCAGAAGGGGATCGAGTGGTGACACCGTCGACGCCTCGGCTGGTCGTGGCCGCGCCCTCCTCGGGCAGCGGCAAGACCACCGTGGCCACGGGGCTGATGGCCGCGTTCGCCGCGCGGGGGCTCGCCGTGTCCCCGCACAAGGTCGGGCCCGACTACATCGACCCCGGGTACCACGCGCTCGCGACCGGGCGGACGGGGCGGAACCTGGACGCGTATCTGTGCGGGCCGGAGCTGGTCGCTCCGCTGTTCCTGCACGGGGCGCGGGGGTGTGACATCGCCGTGGTCGAGGGTGTGATGGGGCTGTACGACGGGGCGGCCGGGGAGGGTGAGCTGGCGTCCACCGCGCAGGTGGCGAAGCTGCTGGGGGCGCCGGTGGTGCTGGTGGTGGACGCGTCCGCGCAGTCGCGGTCGGTGGCGGCGCTGGTGCACGGATTCGTGTCATGGGATCCGCAGGTGCGGGTCGGGGGCGTGATCCTGAACAAGGTGGGGTCCGCGCGGCACGAGGAGCTGTTGCGGGAGGCGCTGGACTCCGTGGGGGTGCCGGTGCTGGGCGCGCTGCGGCGGGCCCGGCCGGTGGAGACGCCGTCCCGGCATCTGGGGTTGGTGCCGGTGGCGGAGCGGCGGGCGCTCGCGGTGTCCGCCGTCTCGGAGATGGCGGAGCTGGTGTCTCGCGGGTGCGACCTGCCCGCGCTGGAGCGGCTGGCGCGTTCCGCGGGCACCGTCCCGGGAGACCCCGCCCCCTGGGCCCCCGGCCTCTCGCCCACCCACGACGGCCCGTCGCCGTCCGCCGAAGGGCCGAAGCCCCGTGTCGCCGTCGCCGGCGGCCCCGCCTTCACCTTCTCCTACGCCGAGCACACCGAACTCCTCACCGCCGCCGGAGCCGAGGTCGTCACCTTCGATCCGCTGCATGACGAGGAACTGCCCGAGGGCACCGCCGGGTTGGTGATCGGTGGCGGTTTCCCCGAGGTGTACGCGGCCGAGCTGTCCGCGAACGGGCCGCTGCGCAAGGCCGTGGCCGAACTGGCCCGGTCCGGGGCGCCGGTGGCCGCGGAGTGCGCCGGACTGCTGTACCTGTGCCGCGAGTTGGACGGCAGTCCCATGTGCGGCGTGCTGGACGCCACCGCGCGGATGGCGGAGCGGCTCACGCTCGGGTACCGGGACGCCGTGGCCGTCGGGGACAGTGTGCTGGCCGCCGCCGGGACGCGGATGCGGGGGCACGAGTTCCATCGCACCGTGGTCGAGCCGGGGGCCGGTGCCGCGCCCGCCTGGGGCATCCGGGGCCGGGAGCGGCGGGTCGAGGGTTTTGTACAGCGGGGCGTGCACGCGAGCTATCTGCACACGCACTGGGCGTCCGAGCCCGGTGTGGCCCGTCGGTTCGTGGAGAGGTGCCGGACGTCATGAGCAGCAGGCTGATCGGTGTCGGGGTCGGCCCCGGGGACCCGGAGCTGGTGACCGTGAAGGGGGTCAACGCGCTGCGGGCGGCCGACGTGGTCGTCGTACCCGTGATGGACAGCGGTGAGCGCGGGCGGGCCGAGGCGACCGTGGCGCACTATGTGTCCGCGGAGAAGATCGTCCGCGTGGTGTTCGCGCTGAACGAGCGGTCCGACCGGGTGCGCCGGGAGGCCGCCTGGGACGCGGCGGGCGCGCGGGTCGCGGAGCTGCTGGGGCGGCACGGCTCGGTCGCGTTCGCCACCATCGGTGACCCGAACGTGTACTCGACGTTCACCTACCTCGCGCAGACCATCGCCGAGCTGGTGCCCGGGGTGGTCGTGGAGACCGTGCCGGGGATCACCGCGATGCAGGATCTCGCGGCGCGCTCGGGTGCCGTGCTGACCGAGGGCACCGAGCCGCTGACGCTGGTGCCGGTGACGGCGGGCGCGGCGGTGCTGGAGGAGGCGCTGGCCGGTCCGGGGACGGTCGTGGCGTACAAGTTCGGGCGGCAGGCCGCCGAGGTCGCCGGGGCGCTGGCGCGGGCCGGGCGGCTGGAGGACGCGGTGTGGGGCTCGGCGCTGGGGCTGCCGGAGGAGTCGGTGCGGCCCGCGGCGGAGCTGAACGGCTCCCCGCTGCCGTATCTGTCGACGCTGATCGCGCCGCCGCGGCGGGACGGCGGGCGGGGCGGGAAGCTGTGAGCGTTGCCCGGCGCCCCGCGCGGTCAGCCGGAGATGCCGACCACCAGCCAGATGAACGCGGCCCCGGCCACCGTGCACAGCAGGGTGGAGCGGGCGGGGTGCTCATGGTGGGCTTCGGGCAGGATCTCCGCGGCGGCGAGGTAGAGCAGGACGCCGCCGAAGAGGCCGAGATAGCCGCCGAGCACCGGTTCGGGGATGTGGAAGAAGACGGTCGACAGCGCGCCCAGCAGGGGTGCGCAGGCGTCCGCGACCAGCATTCCGATGGCGCGGCGGCGGGCGTTGCCGTACAGGCTGGTGATGGTGAAGGTGTTGAAGCCGTCGGCGAAGTCATGGGCGATCACGGCGAGCGCGACGGCCGTGCCCATGCCGCTGCCGACCTGGAAGGCGGCGCCGATGGCGACGCCGTCCATGGCGCTGTGGCCCACCATGGCGCCGGCCGCGGTGAGACCCACCTCGGGCGCCCGGTGGTGGTCGTGCTCGTCCCCGCCGTGGGCGGCCTGGCGCGCGGCGAGGGTGCGTTCCACGAGATGGGCCAGCAGAAATCCGGCCACGAACAGCAGCAGGGCCGCGGGGACGCCGAAGATCTCGCGGTCGGCGGCGCGCAGCGCCTCCGGCAGCAGGTCGAGGCCGACCACGCCCAACATCAGACCGCCGGCGAGTCCCAGGACGAGATGCCGACGGTCGGTCACTCGCTGAGCCGTCCAGCCGCCGGCCAGCGTCATCAGGAACGCGCCGAGCGCGACGAAGACCGCCATAGGCACTTGCTATCCGATGAAGGCGCCTTCGCGCACATCGAGCGCCTTACATATCGCCTCGCATCCTGACATTTCACCCCGCTACTGCCGTGTGCTTTCCGTACGAGAGGACTTTTCCGATGGCCGACGCCGTCCCGGACGCCGCTGCCGGCGCCACCGCCGAAACCGCCGCCGAGACCGTCGCCGCCACCCCCCTGGGTGACGGTGGCGGAAAAGTGACCTTCGTCGGAGCGGGCCCCGGCGCCGCCGATCTGCTGACCTTCCGGGCCGCGCGGGCGATCGCCGAGGCGGACGTGGTGATCTGGGCGGCGAGCCTGGTGCAGGCGGAGGTGCTGGAGCACGCGCGCGCGGACGCGGAGGTGCTGGACTCGGCGGCCATGTCCCTGGAGCAGGTCGTCGCGGTCTACGCGCGGGCGCGCGCCGAGGGCCTGAAGGTCGCGCGGATCCACTCCGGCGATCCGGCGCTGTGGGGCGGCACCCAGGAGCAGCTGGACCGGTGCGCGGAGCTGGGCATCGACACCGAGGTGGTGCCCGGGGTGTCGTCGTTCTCCGCGGTGGCCGCCCTCGCCCGGCGCGAGCTGACGATCCCCGAGGTGGCGCAGTCCGTCGTCCTCACCCGGCTCGGCGGCGGCAAGACGCCGATGCCGCCCGGCGAGGAGGTGCGCGAGTTCGCCCGGCACGGCACCACGATGGCGCTCTTCCTGTCGGCGGCGCGCAGCGGTCAGCTGGTGCGGGAGCTGCTGGAGGGCGGTTACCCGACGTCCACGCCGGTGATCGTCGCCTACCAGGCGACCTGGCCGGAGGAGCTGATCGTGCGGTGCACGATCGGCACCCTGGAGGAGACGGTCAAGGAGCACAAGCTGTGGAAGCACACGCTGTTCCTGGTCGGCCCCGCCCTGGCGGCGCAGGGCACCCGCTCGCACCTCTACCACCCCGGGCACTTCCACGGCTTCCGCAAGGCCGACCCGGGGGCCCGGCGGGCGCTGCGCGAGCGGGGGGCGGGCAGTTGATCACGGTCGTCGGTACCGGGACGGGGGCACCGCTTCCCGAGGACGTCGCGGCGGGCGCCGCGCTCGTCGTCGGCGGGCGGCGGCATCTGGACGCGGTACGGCTGCCCGCCGGGGCCGGGCGGATCGTGCTCGGCCCGCTGGCGCCCGCCCTGGACGCCATCGCCGGGTACGTCGACAAGGAGCTGCCGGTCCTCGTGCTGGCCTCCGGGGACCCCGGTTTCTTCGGGATCGTCCGGGCGCTCGCCGAGCGCTTCGGCCCCGAGCGGCTCGCGGTACGGCCCGGGGTCTCCTCGGTGGCCACCGCGTTCGCCCGGCTCGGGCTGCCCTGGGACGACGCGCTCGTGGTCAGCGCGCACGGCAGGGACCTGCGCACCGCCGCGAACGTCTGCCGCGCGCATCCGAAGGTCGCCGTCCTCACCGGACCGGGCGCGGGCCCCGCCGAACTGGGCGCCGCGCTCGCCGGCCGCGACCGGACCCTCGTGGTGGCCACCGCGCTGGGCGACCCGGAGCGGGAGCGGGTGGAGCGGGTGACGCCCGCGCGGGCGGCGGCACGGGACTGGGGTACGGCGGTCAGTGTGGTGCTGTGCCTGGCCGAGCCCTCGGCGCCGGGCCCCCTGCGCACCGTCGCCGGGGTGCCCGCAGGTCCGGCCCGCTGGGCCCTGGCGGAGGCCGAGTTCGCCCACCGCGACTCGATGATCACCAAGTTCGAGGTGCGCGCGCTGGCGCTGGCCCGGCTCGGGCCGCGGCTCGGGGATCTGGTGTGGGACGTCGGCGCCGGGTCCGGGTCGGTCGCGGTGGAGTGCGCGCGGCTCGGCGCGGCCGTCGTCGCGGTCGAGAAGGCCGCGGACGGGGTGGACCGGATCCGGGAGAACGCCCGCGCCCATGGCGTCGAGGTGGATGTCGTGCACGGCACCGCGCCCGACGCGCTGGCCGCGCTGGCCGACGATCCGGACGCCGTGTTCATCGGCGGCGGGGGGCGCGAGCTGCCCGCCGTGATCCGGGCGTGCGCACTGCGGGCGCGCCGGTCCGTGGTGGTGGCCATGGCCGCCCTGGACCGGGTGCCCGCGGCCCGCGCGGCGCTGACCGACGCCGGGTTCGGCTGTGAGGGCGTGCTGCTCCAGTCCTCGCGGCTCGCCCCGCTGCCGGGAGAGGTGACCCGGCTCGCGGCCACCAACCCGGTGTTTCTGCTCTGGGGCGTCAGAACCCCCGTTCCCATCGAAGGAGTTGACCAGTGATCGGCCTGATTTCCGCCACCGCGGCGGGGGCGGCGGCACGGGACCGGCTGGCCGCGGCCTGGCCGGACCGCACCCGGGTGTACGAGGGCCCGGTCGGGGAGGCGGTGCGGTCCGCGTTTTCCGAGTGCGAGCAGCTGGTGTGCTTCCTGGCGACGGGCGCGACGGTACGACTGCTCGCGCCGCTGCTCGCCGGCAAGGCGGCCGACCCCGGTGTGGTCTGCGTGGACGAGGGCGGCCGGTTCGCGGTGTCGCTGGTCGGCGGACACGGCGGCGGCGCCAACGGACTCGCCCGGGAAGTCGGTGAGTTGCTCGGCGCCGAGCCGGTGGTGACCACCGCCACGGACGCCGTGGGACTGGCCGGTCTCGACACGCTCGGGCTGCCCTGCGAGGGCGCGGTCGCCGCCGTGTCCCGGGCCCTGCTGGACGGCGAACCGGTAGCGCTCGATGCCGAGTTGGCGTGGCCGCTGCCACCGCTGCCGGTGTCGCCGCAGGGGTCGTACACGATCCGGCTCACCGACAAGGACGTCGAACCCGGCCCGCGGGAAGTGCTGTTGCGGCCGCCGTCCCTCGTCGTCGGGGTCGGCGCGTCCAGGGGCGCCCCGGTGGACGAGGTGCTCGGGCTGATCCAGGAGACGCTGCGGGAGGCGGGGCTGTCCCCGCGGTCCGTCGCCGAACTCGCCACCGTGGACGCCAAGTCGGAGGAGCCGGGCATCCTGGCCGCCGCCGAGCGGCTGGGTGTGCCCGTGGTGACGTACTCCGCCGAGGAGCTGGCCGCGGTCGAGGTGCCCAACCCCTCCGCCGCGCCGCTCGCGGCCGTCGGCACCCCGTCGGTCGCCGAGGCGGCCGCGCTGCTCGGCGGCGGTGAACTCCTCGTCCCCAAGCGGAAGTCGGACGCCTCCCCGGCGATGGCGACCTGCGCCGTGGTGCGCAGGCCCGGGCGCGGGCGGCTCGCGGTGGTGGGGCTCGGACCCGGCGCCCGTGATCTGCTCACCCCGCGCGCGACGGCCGAGCTGCGCCGGGCCTCGGTGCTGGTCGGTCTCGACCAGTACGTGGACCAGATCCGCGATCTGCTGCGGCCCGGCACCCGGGTACTGGAGTCCGGGCTCGGCGCCGAGGAGGAGCGGGCCCGCACCGCGGTCGAACAGGCCCGGCTCGGGCACGCGGTGGCGCTGATCGGCAGCGGGGACGCGGGCGTGTACGCCATGGCCTCGCCCGCGCTCGCCGAGGCGTCCGACGACATCGAGGTGATCGGGGTGCCCGGGGTGACGGCCGCGCTGGCCGCCGCCGCGATCCTCGGCGCGCCGCTGGGCCACGACCATGTCTCCATCAGCCTCTCCGATCTGCACACGCCGTGGGAGGTCATCGAGCGGCGGGTGCGGGCGGCGGCCGAGGCGGACCTCGTGGTCACCTTCTACAACCCCCGCTCCCGGGGCCGCGACTGGCAGCTGCCCAAAGCGCTCGGCATCCTCGCCGAGCACCGCGCGCCGACGACGCCCGTGGGTGTCGTACGCAACGCCTCGCGGCCGGACGGATCGAGCCGGGTCAGCACGCTGGCCGGGCTCGATCCGGCGAGCGTCGACATGATGACGGTCGTCACCGTGGGCAACACCGCGACCCGTACCGTCGCCGGGCGCATGGTGACCCCGCGCGGCTACCGCTGGCAGAACGGCCGGAGCGAGCAGCCGGAGGCGACCCGGTGAACAGGATCGTGCACCCCATCGAGCAGGAGTCCTTCCGGCGGCTGCGTGCCCGCCTGGACACCTCGCACCTCCCGCCGCTGACCCGGGCGGTGGTGGAGCGGGTCATCCACTCCGCCGCCGACCTGGAGTACGCGAACGACCTCGTCCTGGCCGAGGCGGACCTGGCAAAGGCGCATGCCGCGCTGCACGCCGGGGCGCCGGTCGTCGTGGACGTGGAGATGGTCGCGGCCGGGATCACCCGGCGCGAGACCGTGTGCCGCCTCAAGGACGCCAGGTCCGGTCCCGGGCTGACCCGCTCGGCGCATGCGATCCGGCTCGCCCACGAGGAGGTCGGGCCCGGCGCCCTGTGGGTGATCGGCTGTGCGCCGACCGCCCTGGAGGAGCTGCTGACCCTGGACGCCGACCCGGCGCTCGTCATCGGTCTGCCCGTCGGCTTCGTCGGCGCGGCCGAGTCCAAGGCCGCGCTGCGCGAGAGCGGGCTGCCCGCCGTGAGCAACGTGTCCGAGAAGGGCGGCTCGGCGGTCGCGGCCGCCGCCCTCAACGCCCTGCTGTACCAACCGATCTCACCCGAGGAGACCCTGTGACCACCCCGCCCGCCCTGCTGATCGCCGGCCATGGCACCCGTGACGACGCCGGAGCCGAGGCGTTCCGTGCCTTCGTGCGGGAGCTGGGGCTGCGCCGTCCCGACCTGCCCGTCGCGGGCGGCTTCATCGAGCTGTCCCCGCCGCCGCTCGGCGACGCGGTGGCCGAGCTGGTTGAGCGGGGCGTACGCCGGTTCGCGGCCGTGCCGCTGATGCTGGTGTCCGCCGGACACGCCAAGGGCGACATCCCGGCCGCGCTGGCCCGTGAGAAGGAGCGGCACCCGGGCATCTCGTACACCTACGGCCGCCCGCTGGGTCCGCACCCCGCGCTGCTGAACGTGCTGGAGCGGCGCCTGGACGACGCGATCGGCGACCAGGACCGCGCGGAGGTGACCGTACTCCTGGTCGGCCGCGGCTCGACCGACCCGGACGCCAACGCGGAGGTGTTCAAGGCGGCCCGGCTGCTGTGGGAGGGCCGGGGGTACGCCGGTGTGGAGACGGCGTTCGTGTCGCTCGCGGCGCCGGACGTGCCGAGCGGTCTGGACCGCTGTGTGGCGCTGGGGGCGCGGAAGATCGTCGTGCTCCCCTACTTCCTGTTCACCGGGATCCTGCCGGACCGGGTGCGGCGGCAGACCGAGGAGTGGGCGGCCGCGCACCCGGAGACCCCGGTGACCTCGGCCGATGTCATCGGTCCCGAGCCGGAGTTGCTCGACCTGGTGCTCGAACGGTACGAGGAGGCCGTCAAGGGCGATCTGCGCATGAACTGCGACTCCTGCGTGTACCGGATCGCGCTGCCCGGCTTCGAGGACAAGGTGGGACTGCCGCAGCAGCCGCACTTCCACCCGGACGACGACGGCCATGACCACGGGCACGGACACCACCACGGCGGGCACACGCACAGCCATGCCCACTGAGGACTCCCCCGGTCCCGATCTGCGCCATCACGGGGACGCCGAGGTACGGGACGACGGCGCGGCGCTGGTCGACCTCGCCGTCAACGTACGGGCGGACACGCCCCCGCCCTGGCTGCGCGAGCGGATCGCCGCCTCCCTGACCTCCCTCGCGGCCTACCCGGACGGGCGGGCCGCGCGGGCGGCGGTGGCGGCGCGGCACGGGCTGCCGGTGGAGCGGGTGCTGCTGACGGCAGGCGCGGCGGAGGCGTTCGTGCTGCTCGCCCGCGCCCTCAAGGTCCGCCAACCGGTCGTGGTGCACCCGCAGTTCACCGAGCCCGAGGCGGCGCTGCGGGACGCCGGGCACACGGTGGAGCGGGTGCTGCTGCGGCCCGAGGAGGGCTTCCGGCTGGATGCCGCGCTGGTGCCGGAGCGAGCCGATCTGGTGGTGATCGGCAATCCGACGAACCCGACGTCGGTCCTGCACCCGGCCTCGGTGCTCGCCGCACTCGCCCGGCCCGGGCGGGTGCTGGTGATCGACGAGGCGTTCATGGACGCGGTGCCGGGCGAGCGGGAGGCGCTGGCCGGGCGGACGGACGTGCCCGGCCTCGTGGTGCTGCGCAGCCTCACCAAGACCTGGGGCCTCGCGGGTCTGCGCATCGGCTATGCGCTGGCCGAGCCGGAGATCATCGCCGAGCTGGAGCGGGCCCAGCCGCTGTGGCCGGTGTCCACACCGGCGCTGGCCGCCGCCGAGGCGTGTGTGTCGCCCCGCGCCATGGCGGAGGCGGGCCACGCGGCGCACCGCATCGCCGGTGACCGGGCGCACCTGGTCGCGGGCCTGTCCGCGCTGGCCCCCCGCGGGGTGCGGGTCGCGGGACCGGCCGAAGGCTCTTTCGTCCTGGTCGCCGTCCCGGAGGCGGCCGCCGTACGGCAGCGGCTGCGCGCCCTCGGCTATGCCGTGCGCCGCGGGGACACGTTCCCCGGACTCGGCACCGACTGGATACGCCTCGCCGTCCGCGACCGGCCCACGACAAACGCCTTCCTGGCCGCGCTCGCGACCGCCCTGGACTGACGGATACCCCCCGCTCTGTCCGCACAGGGCGGGACCGGCGAGGCTCCCCCGGCCTCACCGGTCCCGCCCCGTTCCCCCGCCTGCCGTCAGCTCCTGCGGCGGCGGGCCATCAGCACCGCGCCGCCGCCCGCCGCCAGCAGCGCCACCGCGCCGCCCGCGATGTACGGCGTCGCCGGGTCGCCCCCCGTCTCCGCGAGGTCCGCGTCCGAGGCACCGCCCTGGGGCTTCACATCGGAGACCGGGGCGGCGTCGGACTTGGTGCCGGAGGCCGAGCCCGGCTTGGTGCCGGAGCCCGGGTCGTGGCTCTGCGTCGGGGGCTTCGAGGGCGGCGCCATCGGGGACTCGCAGGTCGCCTTGGCCAGCGTGACCGTGCCCTCGACATCCGCCACGTTCAGCTTCAACGGATTGACGGAGACCTTGAGTCGGAGCGCGGTCGCGGCCGCCGTACGGGAGGTGGTGCTGCGCTGGGCGAGGTCGAGGCGGACCTCGCCGACGCCGGGCACCTTGACCTCGACCGGCCCCCCGGCGGTGACCGAGACCTTGCGGCCGAGGACGGTGACGGTGCCGACGATCTTCGAGTCGGCGACCGGGGCCCGGCCCACCTCACAGGTGGCCTGCGCGGTGACGGTGTCCACCTCGATCAGGGACAGCAGGGGCAGGCCGGGAACGTGCAGCTTGGCGTGCACCAGGCGGACGGAGCCCGCGGCGCGCCGGTCGGTGACGGTGGCCCGGGACTGGGCCACGTCCGCGCTGAGGACGGTGAACGGACTGCCGCCGGACACCCCGTCGAGGCGGGCGGACAGGGCGGTTCGGTCGGCGCTCCGCGGTGCCGTGACCTCGTTGAGGGAGACGGCGAGCGGAACGTCGACGGACTTGTCGAGCAGGGACACATCGAGCCCGGTGTGCAGGACGACGGCGGTGGCGCGGCCGGGATTCCCGGTCGCGTGCGCCGTGCCCGCGCCGAGGACGGCGGGCGCGGTGGCCAGTGCGGTGACGGTCGCCGCGGCGGCCAGACGACGCACGGGCATACGGAAGTTGGTGCTGTTCAAGGCGGTGGGACCCCCCACTTGAAACTGCTTGGGACCCGTCAACCTTGTCGTCAGTGTGGGTGAACGGTCAGCAAACTTCGGTCACTTCACTCAAACGTGGAAATTCCGTACGCCTCTTCGAATCACCGTGCACACGCGTTCCCTCGCCTGCCCATCGGCACTACTCCACCACCGCCCCGTTCAGCACCACCCGGCGCGGTGCGGCCAGCACGCCCACCTCGGCCCGGGGGTCCTCGTCGTACACCACGAGGTCAGCCGGGGCGCCCTCCTCCAGGCCCGGCCGGCCCAGCCACGCGCGCGCGGACCAGCTGGTCGCCGCGAGCGCCTCGATCGGCGGGATGCCCGCGGTGACCAGCTCGGCGACCTCCGCCGCGACCAGTCCGTGCGGCAGCGAGCCGCCCGCGTCGGTGCCGACGAACACCGGGATCCCGGCGTCGTACGCGGAGCGCACCGTGTCGTAGCGGCGCTCGTGCAGCCGCCGCATATGGGCCGACCAGTTCGGGAACTTGCTCTCACCGCCTGCCGCGAGCTGCGGGAAGGTGGCGATGTTGACGAGGGTGGGCACGATGGCGACGCCCCGCTCGGCGAACAGCGGGATCAGGTCCTCGGTGAGGCCGGTGGCGTGCTCGATGCAGTCGATGCCCGACTCGACCAGATCGCGCAGGGAGTTCTCGGCGAAGCAGTGCGCGGTGACCCGGGCGCCCAGCCGGTGGGCCTCGGCGATCGCGGCCTCGACCGCCTCCCGGGGCCAGCAGGGGGAGAGGTCGCCGACCTCGCGGTCGATCCAGTCGCCGACCAGCTTGACCCAGCCGTCACCGCGCCGGGCCTCCTGGGCGACGTAGGCGACGAGGTCGTCCGGCTCGATCTCCCAGGCGTAGTTGCGGATGTAGCGGCGAGTGCGCGCGATGTGCCGCCCGGCCCGGATGATCTTCGGCAGATCCGCCCGGTCGTCGATCCAGCGGGTGTCGGAGGGCGAGCCCGCGTCCCGCATCAGCAGGGTGCCCGCCTCCCGGTCGGTCAGCGCCTGCTTCTCGGCGGTCTCCGCGTCGACCGGGCCGTGCGCGTCGAGGCCCACGTGGCAGTGCGCGTCGACGAGCCCGGGCAGCGCCCACCCCCGCACGGTCCGCACGTCCCGGGCCCCGGTGGGGCGGTCGTACGACACCCGGCCGCCGACCACCCACAGTTCGTCGCGTACGTCCCGCGGTCCGACGAGGACCCCGCCCTTGACATGCAGCACCGGCTGATCGCTCATACCGGCACCTTAGAGGGCCAGGGTCAGCCGGTTCCCCCCTGGTCCGCGACCCCCTCCTCCACCTCGGCCATCGCCGGGTCGAGGATGCGGGAGAGGAAGTGGCGGGTGCGTTCGTGCCGGGGGGCGCCGATGACCTGCTCGGGGCGGCCCTGTTCCACGATCACCCCGCCGTCCATGAAGACGACCCGGTCGGCGACCTCGCGCGCGAAGCTCATCTCGTGGGTGACGACCATCATCGTCATGCCCTCGCGCGCGAGGGACCGCATCACCGCGAGGACATCGCCGACCAGCTCGGGGTCGAGCGCCGAGGTCGGCTCGTCGAAGAGCATCACCTCGGGGCCCATGGCGAGGGCGCGGGCGATGGCCACCCGCTGCTGCTGGCCGCCGGAGAGGGCGGAGGGGTAGGCGCCGGCCTTCTCCGCGAGGCCCACCCGGGCCAGGTTCTCGGCGGCGACGCGCTCGGCCGCCGCCTTGTCCCGCCGGAGCACCCGGCGCTGCGGCAGCGTGAGGTTCTCGGTGACGCTGAGGTGCGGGAAGAGGTTGAACTGCTGGAAGACCATGCCGATCCGGCGGCGGACGGCGTCGATGTCGACGTCCGGGTCGGTGACCTCGGTGCCGCCGACGAAGACCTGCCCCTCGGTGGGCTCCTCCAGCAGGTTCACACAGCGCAGCAGCGTGGACTTGCCGGAGCCGGACGGGCCGATGACGCAGACGACCTCGCCCTGGGCGATCTCCAGATCGATGCCGCGCAGGACATGGTTGTCGCCGAAGGACTTGTGCAGACCCTGGACGCGGATCTCGGGGGTGGTCACCTGATCTCCCTGAGGGCCTTGGTTTCCATACGGCGTACGACGAGGCTGAGCGGGATGGTGATCAGCAGATAGCACAGGCCCGCGACCAGGATCGGCGTGGAGTTGGCGGTCTGGCTGGCCAGGTCGTTGCCGAACTTGGACAGTTCGCGCTGTTCCAGGGTGACCCCGAGGAACAGCACCAGCGAGGAGTCCTTGAAGAGCAGGACGAGTTCATTGGTCAGCGGCGGCAGGATGATGCGGAAGGCCTGCGGCAGGATGATCGAGACCATGGCCCGCGCGGGCGAGAACCCGAGCGAACGGGCCGCCTCCATCTGCCCCTTGGGCACCGCCTGGATGCCGGCGCGGATGGTCTCGGCCATATAGGCGGCGGAGACCAGGCCGAGCGCGACGGCCACCTTGCCGTAGGTGCCGCCGGGGTACTGGACGGTCGGGAAGGCCAGCGGCACCCCGACGCCGACGAAGATGAAGATCAGCAGCGCGGGCAGGCCGCGGAAGATCTCGATGTAGATGCCGGCGAGCCAGCGGTAGGGGCCCACGGAGGACAGCCGCATCAGGGCGATGACCATGCCGAGGGCCAGGCCGACGACGAACCCGGACAGCGTGTACAGCACGGTGTTCTTCAGGGCGACCGTGATGAGGTCGGGGAACAGCTGCTTGGCGATGCCGGGCTGCGCGAACTGGTTCTGGAGCCGCCCCCAGTCCGCGGTGAGCGCGAAGGCGATCACCGCGGCGGCGAGGACGGCGTACTGGGCGCCGCGCGAGAGCCTGCGCTTCTGCGTGCGCGTCAGCCCCGTGCGCTTCGGCTGGATGCCGGTGTCCGTGTCGGCCATGGGGTCAGGAACCGGCCGGGGAGGCGACGGAGGAGTCGTACGGGCCGATCCACTTCTCGTAGATCTTCTTGTACGTGCCGTCGGCCTTGGCGTCCTTGAGAGCCTTGTTGATGGCCTTCAGCAGGGGCTTGTTGCCCTTCTTGACCGTGAAGCCGTACTGCTCGCCGGTCTTCAGGTTGTCGACCACCTTGAACTTGTCCGCGTTGGCCTTGTCCTTCAGCCAGCCCTGGACCACCGGGTAGTCGATGACGACGGCCTGGACCTGGCCCGTGCGCAGACCGTTGAGCACGGCGTCGGAGGAGGCGAAGGAGACCGGGTCGAGGCCCTTCTTCTTGGCGAAGTCCTCACCGGTGGTCTGCGCCTGGGCGCCGAGCTTCTTGCCCTTGGCGCCGTCGAGCGAGGTGATCCCGCTGTTCTTGGCGACCAGCACGGCCTGGGTGGCCTCGAAGTACGGGTCGGAGAAGTCGACGTTCTTCGCACGCTCAGCGGTGATCGTCATACCGGCGGCGGCCAGGTCGCACTGGCCGGAGTTCAGGAAGGCGCCGGTCTTGAAGTTCTCGAACGGCGTGTCCACGATCTGCTGCTTGACGCCGAGGTCCTTGGCGACCAGGTCGATCAGGGAGACGTCGAAACCCTGCACCTTGCCGTCGACCACCGACTGGAACGGCGGGTAGGGCAGGTGGGTGCAGGTGGTGAGCTGCCCGGCCTTGGCGAGGTGGACACCGCCGGCCACGGTCTGGCCGCTCCCCGAGCCGCCGGAGGAGCAGCCCGCCACGACGAGCACGAGGCCCGCGGTCGCGGTGGTGGCGGCCAGCAGGCGGGTCCGGCGTCCGAAGGGCGTTTTCATGGGGGGAGTCTCCTGAGGAGGGAACGATAGGTTCCGATTATAAGGAAATGTTTGGGTATCTCAAACCAAACCCATGGCCTTGGGGGGCCTGGACCTAAGATCAGGGGGAGCAGGCCGCCGTGACCCCTGCGAACCGCCCGACGAAGAGAGAGCACCGCCGTGACGCACCCCCTCCTCGACCTGCCCCCGCTGACCGCGCGGCGCTTCGCCGCGATCGAGGACCGGGTGGCCCGGCTGCTGGACACCCGGCAGGACGTCCTGATCACCCAGGGCGAGGCGCTGTTGCCGCTGGAGGGCGCGATCCGCGCCGCCGCCGGTCCGGGCACGGTGGCCCTGAACGTGATCACCGGCCCCTACGGGCAGACCTTCGGTGACTGGCTGCGGGACGCCGGCGCGACCGTGTACGACATCTCGGTCCCCTTCCACACGGCGGTGCGGGCCGAGCAGATCCGTGCCGCGTTCGCCGAGCACCCGGAGATCGACTTCGTCTCGCTGGTGCACGCGGAGGCGGCGACCGGCAACACCAACCCGGTCGCGGAGATCGGTGCGGCGGTGCGGGAGCAGGGCGCGCTGTTCTATCTGGACGCGGTCGCCTCGGTGGGCGCCGAGCCGGTGCTGCCGGACGCCTGGGGCGTGGACCTGTGCGTGATCGGCGCGCAGAAGGCGATGGGCGGACCGGCGGGAGTCTCGGCGATCTCGGTGAGCGAGCGGGCCTGGGCCCGGATGGCGGCGAACCCGAACGCGCCGCGCCGCTCCTACCTCTCCCTGCTGGACTGGAAGGAGCGCTGGCTGGACGCCGGCCGGCGGGCCCTGCCGCACGCCCCCGCACAGCTGGAGATGCTGGCGCTGGATGCCTGCCTGGAGCGGATCGAGGCGGCCGGCCCGGACACGGTGATGGCCCGTCACCGCCGCGCGGCCGCGGCGACCCGGGCGGGCGCCTCGGCCCTCGGCGGCGGCCTGGAGCCGTACGTCCACGACGCCGCGGACGCCGCCCCGGTCGCCACGACCCTGCGCGTCCCGCCGTCGCTCACGGCCTCCGCCCTGGTCGCCGCCGCGCTGGCCGCCGACCCCGCCCTCCCGCTGGCCGCGGGCGGCGGCGCGCTGGCCAAGGAGATGATCCGGGTCAACCACTACGGCCCCGACGCCACCGAGTCCGCCGTCCAGGCCTCGCTGGCCGCCCTGGGTGCGGCCCTCGCCGCTCAGGGCGCGACGGTGGACCCGGCGGCCGCCCGGCAGGCCGTGGAACAGGCCTGGCGATAACCGCCATCCACCGGTGAGCATCACGACGGCCCGCGCCCCGAGGCGCGGGCCGTTGTCACACCCGGCTGCCATGCTGCGCCCATGACGAGCGATCACACCCCGCGACCGGACCACACCTCCGCACACCCGGCCCTCCCCGACGGCCGCCCGATCCCCCTGCCCACCGGCCCCGAGCGCCCCATGCTGGAGAGCTGGCTGGACTTCCACCGGGCCACGCTGGAGCTGAAGTGCCGGGGCCTGTCCGACGGGCAGGCGAGGGCCGCCTCGGCGCAGCCGTCGGAGCTGACCCTGCTGGGCCTGGTGCAGCATCTCGCGGAGGTCGAGCGGACCTGGTTCCAGCGGGTGCTGGGCGGCCTCGACCTGCCGCCGCTGTTCGAGGAGGAGTCCGGGTACGGCCTGGATCCGGCGCGCGGGCTGGACGAGGCGCTGACCGTCTGGCACCGGGAGATCGCGCGCGGCCGCGAGCTGTGCGCCGGGCGGCCGCTGGAGGCCACCGGCCGGATCGCGGACGGTCCGATGGCCGGGACGGAGGTCAGCGTGCGCTGGGTGCTGATCCACCTCATCGAGGAGTACGCCCGCCACAACGGACACGCGGACATTCTCCGCGAACGAATAGACGGCGCCACCGGAGCTTGAATTCAATTTAGTTTCACAATTCCCGTCAATTTCCCGGACGGTAGCTTCCCATAGTCTTCTGCCCGCTTTTTGCACGGCTAAACGGGCCAGTTTTCCAGGAGATTTCTGACGGTTTCAGGGGTGTGACACACCCAACAATGAGGGGATTTTGCCCCACTTTGCCATGGGGCAATCCTGACATTCCACACAGCTTTCCGAGCGGCGCCGCATCTGCGGTCGTGCATTTTTTAATTTGCCTCGCTAAATTCGTGCCGCATGACTGCCGCACCCGCAGACCTACTCATAGACCGACCGGCAACGGCCGACGGCGCCGCGCTCTGGCGTCTCGCCAAGGACTCGAAAACGCTCGATCTCAACTCGTCCTACAGCTATCTGCTGTGGTGCCGGGACTTCGCCGGCACCTCGGCGGTGGCGCGCGGTGCGGACGGCACACCCGTCGGATTCATCACCGGGTACGTGCGGCCCGACCGCCCGGACACCCTGCTCGTCTGGCAGGTCGCCGTGGACTCCGCCCACCGGGGCCACGGCATCGCCGCCGCCCTGCTGGACGGATTGACCGCGCGGCTCGCCGAGTCCGGCGTCACCCGGATCGAGACCACCATCACGCCCGGCAACACCGCCTCCGAGCGGCTGTTCACCTCGTACGCCGAGCGGCACGGCGCGCACCTCACCCGCGAGGTGCTGTTCCCCGCCGAGCTGTTCCCGGACGGCCCGCACGACTCCGAAATCCTCTACCGCATCGGCCCGCCGACCGATTCCCACGCCCACTGAGGAGCGAATCACCGTGACCATCACCCAGCCCGACCTCAGCGTCTTCGAGACCCTCGAGTCCGAGGTGCGCAGCTACTGCCGCGGCTGGCCCACCGTGTTCGACCGCGCGCAGGGCAGCCGGATGTACGACGAGGACGGCCATGCCTACCTCGACTTCTTCGCCGGGGCCGGATCACTCAACTACGGCCACAACAACCCGGTACTCAAACGGGCGCTGATCGACTACCTGTCCCGGGACGGTGTCACCCACGGCCTGGACATGTCGACCACGGCCAAGCGCCGCTTCCTGGAGACCTTCCAGAACCTGGTGCTGCGCCCGCGCGACCTGCCGTACAAGGTCATGTTCCCGGGCCCGACCGGCACCAACGCCGTGGAGTCGGCGCTGAAGCTGGCCCGGAAGGTGAAGGGCCGCGAGGCCATCGTGTCCTTCACCAACGCCTTCCACGGCATGTCCCTCGGCTCGCTCGCGGTGACCGGCAACGCCTTCAAGCGGGCCGGCGCCGGCATCCCGCTGGTGCACGGCACCCCGATGCCGTTCGACAACTACTTCGAGGGCACCGTCCCGGACTTCCTGTGGTTCGAGCGGCTGCTGGAGGACCAGGGCTCCGGTCTGAACAAGCCCGCCGCGGTGATCGTGGAGACCGTGCAGGGCGAGGGCGGCATCAATGTGGCCCGGCCCGAGTGGCTGCGCGCGCTCAAGGAGCTGTGCGAGCGGCAGGACATGCTGCTGATCGTCGACGACATCCAGATGGGCTGCGGCCGTACCGGCGCCTTCTTCTCCTTCGAGGAGTCCGGGATCACCCCCGACATCGTCACGGTGTCGAAGTCCATCAGCGGCTACGGCCTGCCGATGTCGCTGTGCCTGTTCCGGCCCGAGCTGGACGTCTGGGAGCCGGGCGAGCACAACGGCACCTTCCGCGGCAACAACCCCGCGTTCGTCACCGCCGCCGCGGCCCTGGAGGCGTACTGGACCGACGGCTCGGCCATGGAGAAGCAGACCCGGACCCGCGGCGAGCAGGTCGAGCAGGCACTGATCTCCATCACCGAGGAGAACCTCGCCGACGTCAAGGAGTACCGCGGGCGCGGGCTGGTGTGGGGCATGGAGTTCCACGACAAGGCCCGGGCCGGGCGCATCGCGCGGCGGGCCTTCGAGCTGGGCCTGCTCATCGAGACCTCGGGGCCGGAGAGCGAGGTCGTCAAGCTGCTGCCGGCCCTGACCATCACCCCCGACGAGCTGGACGAGGGGCTGAGCATCCTCGCCCGCGCCGTCCGGGAAACCGTCTGAACCATCTGAAGCACACCGTCTGACCGCAACGTCCGACCAGGAGGAAGCACCACCGTGATCGTCCGATCGTTCAAGGACATCGAAGGCACCGACCGGCACATCAAGTCGAAGTCGGGCACCTGGGAGAGCAAGCGCATCGTCCTGGCCAAGGAGCGGGTCGGCTTCTCCGTGCACGAGACCATCCTGTACGCGGGGACCGAGACCCAGATGTGGTACGCCAACCACATCGAGGCCGTCGTCTGCACCCGGGGCGAGGCCGAACTGACCGACCGCGAGACCGGGAAGACGTACACCATCACGCCCGGCACCATGTACCTCCTGAACGGGCACGAGCGGCACACGCTGCGTGTCAAGGAGGACTTCCACTGCATCTGCGTGTTCAACCCGCCCGTCACCGGACGGGAGGACCACGACGAGAACGGCGTCTACCCGCTGCTCACGGAGCCCGAGCCCGAGGAGGTGTGAGCGACCATGACCACCGCCACCGTGAAGGACCTCTACCCGACCCGTGGTGCCACCGAGGTGACCGTCCCGCGCCAGGATCCGGTCGTCTGGGGTTCGCCCAGCACACCGGGACCGATCGCGGCGGCCGACCTCCAGGCGTTCGAGCGTGACGGCTTCCTCTCCGTCGACCAGCTGATCGGCTCCGACGAGGTCGAGATCTACCGCCAGGAGCTGGACCGGCTGGTCACCGACCCGGCGATCCGCTTCGACGAGCGCTCCATCGTGGAGCCGAAGTCGCAGGAGATCCGCTCGGTCTTCGAGGTGCACCGGATCAGCGAGGTGTTCGCGGCCCTGGTGCGCGACGAGCGCGTGGTCGGCCGGGCCCGCCAGATCCTCGGCTCGGACGTGTACGTCCACCAGTCGCGGATCAACGTCAAGCCGGGCTTCGGCGCGAGCGGCTTCTACTGGCACTCGGACTTCGAGACCTGGCACGCCGAGGACGGTCTGCCGAACATGCGCACGGTGTCCGTCTCGATCGCGCTGACCGAGAACCACGACACCAACGGCGGCCTGATGATCATGCCGGGCTCGCACCGGACGTTCCTGGGCTGCGCGGGCGAGACGCCCAAGGACAACTACAAGAAGTCGCTCCAGATGCAGGACGCGGGCACCCCCTCCGACGCGGCGCTGACCGAGCTGGCGGGCGAGCACGGCATCAAGCTGTTCACCGGCAGGCCGGGCTCGGCCACCTGGTTCGACTGCAACTGCATGCACGGCTCCGGGGACAACATCACCCCGTTCCCGCGCAGCAACGTCTTCATCGTGTTCAACAGCGTGGAGAACACGGCGGTGGAGCCGTTCGCCGCGCCGGTGCGCCGACCGGAGTTCATCGGCGCGCGCGACTTCACCCCGGTGAGGTAGGCGCTTTTGAGCACCGGGCCGGGGCCTCCACGTGTGGGACGGGAGGCCCCGGCCCGGTCATGTCCCGACGGGGCTAACCGGCCAGCACGTCGAGCAGCCGGTCCACGTCCGCCGCCGTGTTGTAGAGGTGGAAGGACGCGCGCAGATTGCCCGCCCGGTCGGACACCTGGATGCCGGCGCGGCTCAACTCGGCCTGCTTCGCGCCGAGTCCGGGCACGGAGACGATCGCCGAGCCGGGCGCGGGCAGCGGCTCGTGCCCCAGCCGGGCGAGCCCCTGTGTGAAGCGGTCGGCGAGCGCCAGGTCGTGCGCGTGCACGGCGGCCACGCCCAGCTCCTCGAGCAGGGTGAGCGAGGCGTGGACCCCGCTGTAGGTGAACAGGCCGGGGCTGACGTCGAACCGGCGGGCGGAGCGGGCGAGTTCGGCGACCGGGCCGTAGCAGCTGTCCCACGGGTCCTCGGCCGCGACCCAGCCCGCGAGCAGCGGGGTCAGCCCGCCCAGGTCCTCGGGGACGACGAGGAAGGCGGCGCCGTGCGGGCCGAGCAGCCACTTGAAGGTGGTGGCGACGGTGAAGTCGTAACCGTCCGCGTCGATCGGCAGCCAGCCGGCGGCCTGGGAGAAGTCGACATAGGTGCGCGCGCCATGGGTGCGGGCCGCCGCGCGCAGGGCGGGCAGGTCGGCGACCCGGCCGTCGGCGGACTGCGCGGCGCTGACCGCGACCAGCGCGGTGCCGGGGCGCACCGACTCGGCGATCCGCTCCAGGGGTACGGCGCGCACCTTGAGGTCGCCGCGCACATGGAAGGGGTTCACCACGGAGGTGAAGTCGTCCTCGGCGGTGAGGACTTCGGCGCCCGCGGGCAGCGAGGCCGCGATCAGACCGGTCTGCGCGGCGACCGAGGGACCGGCCGCCACCCGGCTCGCCGGGACCCCGGCCAGCCGGGCGAAGGCGGCGCGGGCGCGCTCGACGTCCTCGAACAGCGGGTCCAGCGGGCGGCCCTCGGCCCGGATCGCCATCGCATCCTGGAGCGCGGTGAGGGTACGGGCCGGGAGCAGGCCGCTGCTCGCGGTGTTCAGATAGGTGTTCTTCGGGCGGAACTCGGCGCGGACGAGGCTCTCGAAGGTCTCCATGAGCCCACTGTGCGGGTCGGCGGGGCCCCCGTCCATTGCGCGTTTTCACGGGGACGCGCCAAGGGTTTCTTATACGACCGCGCCGACCTGGGGTTCCCGCCCCGGGCGGTCAGCCCCTCGGCGGCACCGCGCAGCCGTCCGGGCCGCAGGCCTCCGCGTCGCCCTGGGCGATCGGCTTCAGCGGGGCACGCTCGCCCCAGGCCTGGCCGAGCGCCTGGGCGAAGACCTCGGCGGGCTGGGCGCCGGAGACGCCGTACTTGCGGTCGAGCACGAAGAAGGGGACGCCGTTCGCACCGAGCTCGGCGGCCTCGCGCTCGTCCTCGCGCACCGCGTCGGCGTACGCCTCGGGGTCGGCGAGCACCGCGCGCACCTCGGCCGCGTCGAGCCCGGCGCCGGTGGCCAGCTCGACCAGCCGCTCGTCGCCCTCGGCGAAGACGGACCGCTCCTCGGCGAAGTTGGCCCGGTACAGCGCCTGGATCAGCTCGTCCTGCCGGCCGCGCTCCTTGGCCAGGTGCAGCAGGCGGTGCATGTCGAAGGTGTTGCCGTGGTCGCGGCCCCGGGTGCGGTAGTCCAGGCCCTCGGCGGCGGCCTGGGCGCCCAGGTTGTCCTCCCCGGCCTCGGCCTGCGCCTCGCTCATGCCGTACTTCCTGGTCAGCATGGTGAGCACGGACTCGACATCGCCCTTGGCGCGGCCGGGGTCCAGCTCGAAGGAGCGGTGCACCACCTCGACGTCCTCGCGGTGCGGGAAGGCGGCGAGCGCCTTCTCGAAGCGGGCCTTGCCCACATAGCACCAGGGGCAGGCGATGTCGCTCCAGATCTCGACGCGCATGTCTTCGGCTCTTTCCAGGTCGTACGGGTGCGGGGACGATCTCCGCCGAGTACGTGAACGTTCAAGTGCCCCTGGTCATTCCCCCGGCGGCACGGCGTACCGCAGGAACAGATGGTGGTCCCCCGCCGCGGGCGGGTTCTCCGGGTCCGGCACCCAGCCCTGCCGGGCGTAGAAGCCCTGGGCGCGCAGGTTGTCCACATGGACGTCGAGCACGGCCGTGCGCCGCCCGGCCGCCCGCCACTCCCCCACGCAGGCCGTGTGCAGGGCCGTACCGATACCGCCCCGCCAGCGGTCCGGGTCGACATGGAACTGGAACAGCTTGACGGTGTCCGCGCCGGCTCCCTCCGGCGTCCGGAAGGAGGCGATCCCGGCCAGCCGGCCCTCCTCGACGGCGCACAGCACCCGTCCGTCGGCCCGCTCGATGGACCCCCGCCATGCCTCGGTCCAGTCGAACTCCGCCTGCGGGACACCGTCCGGGTAGTACGTCGAGCGCGCGCGCAGATGCAGCTCGGCGATGGTCTCGGCCTCGGCGGGCAGCGCGGTGCGGATCTCCAGGGTGCTTCCGGGTTCACTGGTCGGTTCACTGGTCATGGCACGGAGGACGTCGCGCCCGTGCCGCCGGTTCCCGGCGTTCTTTACACTGAACGCCGTCGAGGCGAAGGGGTCGAGGGCGATGACGGCAGGCGACGCGGGCGGGGCTCAGGTCAAGTCCGCGGTACGGACGGTCGAGCTGCTGGAGTACTTCGCCGGCCGCCCCGGCATGCACTCCCTCGCGACCGTGCAGGAGGCCGTCGGCTACCCCAAGTCCAGTCTGTACATGTTGCTGCGCACCCTCGTGGAGCTGGGCTGGGTGGAGACGGACGCGACGGGCACGCGGTACGGCATCGGGGTGCGGGCCCTGCTGGTGGGCACCTCGTACATCGACGGCGACGAGGTGGTGGCCGCCGCCCGCCCGGCGCTGGACCGGCTCGCCGACGACACCACCGAGACCATCCATCTGGCCCGGCTCGACGGCACCAGCGTGGTCTACCTCGCCACCCGCCAGTCCCAGCACTATCTGCGCCCCTTCACCCGGGTCGGACGGCGCCTGCCGGCCCACTCCACCTCCCTCGGCAAGGCGATCCTCGCCACGTACACCGATGACGAGGTACGGGCGCTGCTGCCGCCGGAGCTGCCCGCGCTCACCGAGCACACCATCACCGACCGGGAGCGGCTGATCGAGGAGCTGCGCCGGGTGCGGGAGCGGGGCTTCGCGGTCGACCGCGAGGAGAACACGGTGGGCCTGCGCTGTTTCGGCGTGGCCCTGCCGTACCGGGCCCCGGCCCGCGACGCGGTCAGCTGCTCGGTTCCGGTGGCCCGGCTGACCTCCGCCCATGAACAGACGATCAAGGACGCGCTGTCCGAGGCCCGCGACCGGCTGACCCTGGCGACCCGCAGGCTCTGAGCGCGGGCCACGCGCGGCGCGGCCCGGCACGGCGCTCGTACCGTCGTATTCTCGGGCCCCATGGAGATCACGCTGCGGACCGTCCGCGACGAGGATCTGCCGTTGTTCTTCCGGCAGATGACCGACCCGGTGGCCCTGCGGATGGCCGCGTTCGGCCCCCAGGATGCGACCGACCGGGACGCGTTCGAGGCCCGTCTCAAACGGATCCGCGGCTCTGCCGACGTGCTGCGCACGGTGCTGGCCGACGGGCGGGTGGCCGGCAGCGCGGCGGTCTACGGGGAGCCCGGCGAGCGCGAGGTGACGTACTGGATCGACCGCGCCCACTGGGGCCGGGGCGTGGCCACGGCCGCGCTGCGCGCCCTGCTCGCCGAAGTTCCCGAGCGGCCGCTCTACGCGCGGGCGGCGGCCGACAACGCCGCCTCGCTGCGGGTCCTGGCCAAATGCGGCTTCCGCGAGTCCGTCCGGGCCCGGGGCTTCGCCAACGGCCGGGGCGAGGAGATCGAGGAGGTCGTGCTCGTCCTGCACGCATGAGTGACGCATGAGCAGGGGATGAACGGGGGCGCTCGGGATGAACGGGACATGAGAAATCCCGGCGTGCGGGAACGTTCGTGCCCTTCCCGCGCGTCTTCCGTGCGGGATGAACGGGATGAACAAGACGATCAGGCGAGCGTCCGTCTTCTCACTGCTGCTGGTGATCGCCCTGCTGGTGCGGGCGACCTGGGTGCAGTTCTACGACGGACAGGCCCTCGCGGACGACACGAACAACCGGCGGAACGCGATCGCGACCTACTCGCAGCCGCTCGGGAACATCATCGTGGCCGGAAACGCCATCACCGGCTCGGCCCGGACCAAGGGAGGCGATCTCGCCTACAAGCGCACGTACAAGGACGGCAAGCTGTACGCGGCGGTGACCGGCTACGCCTCGCAGGCGTACGCGCCCACCCAGCTTGAGGGCATCTACACCGATCTGCTCAACGGCACGGACCCGGGCCTGAAGACGATCATGGACACCCTCACCGGTGAGCGGGCCGACCCCGGCGACGTCGTGACCACCATCGACCCGGCGGTGCAGAAGGCCGCCTATGACGCGCTCGGCGACAAGAAGGGCGGGGCCGTCGCCATCGACCCGAAGACCGGCCGCATCCTGGCCGCGGTGTCGACCCCGTCGTACGACCCCTCGCAGCTCACCGACGCCAACACGGCGGGCGGCGCCTGGAAGCGGCTGAACGCGGACCCGGACAAGCCGATGAACAACCGGGCGCTGCGCCAGCCGCTGCCGCCCGGCTCCACGTTCAAGCTGGTCGTGGCCTCGGCCGCGCTGGAGAGCGGGCTGTACGAGAACGTCGACCAGCACACCGACAGCCCCGATCCGTACCGGCTGCCGGGCACGTTGAGGGACCTGGCCAACGAGAACCCCTCGGCGCCGTGCCGCAACGCCTCGATCCGGGTGGCGCTCCAGTACTCCTGCAACAACGTCTTCGCCAAGATGGCCGTCGACCTCGGCCAGGACAAGGTGCGGGCCATGGCGGAGAAGTACGGCTTCAACGACGACCGCCAGGACGTGCCGGTGCGCGCGTATCCGAGCGTCTACCCGAAGGACATGGACAAGTCCTCGACCGGGCTGACCGGCATCGGCCAGTACGACGTCACCGCGACCCCGCTCCAGATGGCCATGGTGTCCGCGGCGATCGCCAACGGCGGTGAGCTGCCCTCGCCGCACATGGTCTCCCGGACCGTGGACAGCGGTGGTGACGTGGTGCACGACTACGACGCCGACACCGGCTCCAAGCGGATCATCAGCGCCCGGACCGCGGCCCAGCTCCAGTCCGCCATGGAGACCGTGGTCAAGGACGGCACCGGCACCAACGCGCTGATCGACGGTGCGACCGTCGGCGGCAAGACCGGTACCGCGCAGCACGGCGAGAACAACAGCAAGACGCCGTACGCCTGGTTCACCTCGTTCGGCAAGTCCGACAGCAACGGCAAGGAGGTGGCCGTCGCGGTGATGGTCGAGCAGTCGGACGCGGCGCGCTCGGAGGTCAGCGGCAACGGGCTGGCGGCGCCGGTGGCGCGGGCCATGATGGCGGCGGCGCTGAAGAAGTGAGGCCCTGGCACACCGACAGCCGGCGAGAACACCGGGCCCCCGCCACGGCGCCGTCCATGCGGCGGCCGGTGGCGGGGGCGCGGGCGTCAGAGGGCCCTACGAGGGCCTCGGACGAAGGTCTGGGAGACCTCAGCCGACGAAGTACGTGGGGTTCGGCAGCTTGTACGTACGGCCGGAGTAGCCGCCGTCCAGGTCCGAGTACTGGTCGCCGAAGTCGGCGACGATCTCGTAGCCGAGGTCCTTCTCGATGTGCTCGCGGGTACCGGCCTTGTACTGGACGGTCGTGCACGTCCAGGCGCCCGGGGTGGCGCAGTCCTTCAGGTAGGCCGGCGGGTTGGCCGAGTCCTTGAGGAACATGTGGGCGGCGTCCAGGTTGACGTCGGCACCGACCCTCTTCAGGTTGGTGACCGCGGCACCGCGCTGCGCCTCGGTGAGACCCGAGTTGTAGAAGACCGCGACGCCCTTGGACTGGGCGTAGCGGATCAGCTCGGGGCTGCCGAAGACGGCGGGACGGCTGGCCTTGTTGACGTAGTCGTTCCAGGTGGCCGAGTTGTAGCCGTAGTTGTTGCGCTTCTCGTAGTCGAGGCTCAGCAGCACCGTGTCGTCGATGTCGAACATGACGGCGGGCTTCTGGTGGCGCGCGCGCGAGGTACGGGCGGCCCGGTCGATGTACTTCTTGGCGTCCGCGTCGATCCGCGCCAGGTCCTTGGCGTACGGGCTGGTCGGCGACGCCTGGTAGACGCCGTTGCTGTCGGCGGTGGTGCCGTAGTAGGTGTCGATGTCCTTCGTCAGGAGCCCGATGTTGTAGGGCTCGTGGGTGGAGTTGGCCGTCGACTGACCGGCGGTGGCCGCGCCCGCGCCGTACAGGGCGGCACCGGCGACGACGCAGGCGGCGCCGGCGGCGGCCGCTCTGAGGGACTTCCGCATGGATTCTCCGGATCTGGTGGCTAGAGTGAGTGACCAGGTCACGGATTGTCTACGCGCATAACAAGCGGTACCGCGAGGCCTGTTACCCGATCGATACGGACGTCTTTTTCCAGCCATGTCCGAGCGCCGCCCCGGAACTCCGTGTTCCGGGGCGGGAATTCGGGCATCAAAGGAGGTTCCCCCAGGGCGCCGTCAGGACGTGGGACACCCGGCCCCGGCCCCGGCCCCTCACCCGGCCGGCCGCCACCCCGGGTCACGACCGCTCAGGCCGAGCGCGCGGTCCAGCGGGGAGGCGTCCTCCGGGGTCGGGACGACAGGGCCGAAGATGCCACCGCCCCGGCCGGGGTCCTGCGCGGCGGCCAGGAGGAAGGACCGGGCGGCGTCCAGCGCGGCCGGGTCGGGGGTGTAGGGGTGGCCGAGGGCGCGGGCCAGGTCCCAGCCGTGGACGACCAGTTCGTCGGCGACGACGGCGCCCCCGACCGCGCCGGGCAGGTCCACCCCGCCCGCGCGGGTCATACCGGTCCAGGCGGCCGGGTCGCGCCAGGCGTCGGCCAGTTCGTCCAGCGCCTTCGGCAGTTCGGCGCGCCAGCCGGGGTCGAGGATCGGGAGGGCGGCGCCGGGGCTGGTGCCGGTGGTCGGGCCGAGGTCCTTGCGGGCGGCGTCGCGGAAGGCGACGGACAGCCCGTGCAGGTGGGCCAGCAACTCCCGTACCGCGTACTCGGGGCACGGGGTCGGGGCCGCCAGCTGCTCGTCGGCGACCGCCCGGGCCAGTTCCGCCACCAGACGGGTCTGAGGGCCCAGGTCGATCATGGTCGTGGTCATGGACTGCTCCTTAGGGGGTTCCTCAGGGGTGGACCGGCCGGCGGCCCGGAACTCATCGGCGCACAGGGAATCCGACCGATCCACGGAGGCCCTCCTCAGAGCCACCATGGCTCGGCATGCCGACCTCCTCGGCGACTTCGACGGGCTGCGGATGACGGTCACCGAGGCCATGAAGCTCGTCGCCCCGCTCACCGGCGCCGTTCTGTACACGGCCTTCGGCGGCGGGCGCGGCCAGTTTCGCCGCCGCGGCCGGACCGTGCGCCCTGCTGCGCGTGCGCGAGGAGCGTCCGGTACTTCCGGACGGCGGCGACCGGCGCCGCCGGGGGCGTCCGGTACCTGTGGCGCCATGACGGCCTGCGCCCCCTGGTCCGGGCGGGCGGTACGACACTGCCGCTCACCTCCCTCGCCGGCGCCGCGCTGTACGCCGTGATCGACCGCCTCGGCCACTCCCCCGCCTACGCGGGCGTGCCGTACGCCGTCCAGGGCGCGGGCTCGGTGACGGTCGGGCTGCTCACCGGCCCCGCGCCGCGCCTGCTGGGCGCCCGGCGGTTCGCGGCGGCGGGCACAGCCCTGACCGGGCTCGCGGTGATCGCGCGGGCCGCCGCGTCCGACCCGGTGGCGCTCGCGTCCCCATCGGCATCCGGTCTCGGTCTGCCCTGTGTGCTGACGACCGCGCTCACCGCCGTGCAGCGGGAGCCCCCGGACGCGCTGCTCGGCCGGGTGCGGCCACCGCGAGCACACCGAACGTCATCGGCGCCGCGCCGCGCCTGCTGGCCGCCCGGCGGTTCGCGGCGGCGGGCGCAGCCCTGACCGGGCTCGCGGTGATCGCGCGGGCCGCCGCGTCCGGCCCGGTGGCGCTCGCGTCCTCGCCGGCGCGGGCGCCGCTCCGGTCGAACCGGTGGGTCCCGGGCTGCTGCTGCCCTGCTACGGCCTGGCGACGGTGGCGAGCGCGGTCCCGCTGGTTCAGCGTGCCGCCAGCGCCTCGCGCACCGCCGCGAGATCGCCGTCCGATGCCAACCCGGCGTGATACAGCCGCAGTTCGGTCGCGCCGGCCGCCCGGGCGCGGGCCGCGTCCGCCGCGAGGGTGCGGGGGCTGCCGCCCATCCCGGAGACGACGGTGAAGTTGGCGGCCAGCACGGTCCGCTCGCCCGCGTGCGCGGCGAAGGGTGCCAGCAGGGCCGTGCCCGCGGTGCAGGGGACCACGACGCCGTCGGCCACGGAGAGGATGTGGGCCGGATCGACACCCGCGTTCGCGCCGCAGTGCTCGGGGACGGGGTCGGCGTGCAGCAGGATCTGGAACCCGGCGGGCGCGGCGGCGCGTACGGCGGCCACGGCCTCCTCCTGGAGGCTCCGGGCGGTCCTGTCCCGCCAGGCCCGGACGGCGGCGGCCCGCTCCTCGCCGAGCAGTTCCGGCACCGCCGGCAGGCCGCCGTCGACCGCCGCGCCCCGCCACAGCGGCTCCAGGGCGGCCCGTACGGCAGCCGCCAACTCCTCGTCTCCCACGCCCTGTTCGCCGTAGCCCGCACGACAGGAGGGACAGAAGCACAGGGACATCAGGTACTCCCCGGCCTCGCCCAGGGGCACACCGGAGATCTTGTCGTGGGCGTGCAGATGCGGCAGTCCGTACCAGCCGAGGGACTCCAGCTCGGTGCCCTGGGCGCCGGGGCGTACGGCGGCCTCGGCGGCGAGGCCGACGAGGTAGGCGCGGGTCGCCTCCTGGGCGACGCAGGGCGCCCAGGGGTAGCGGTCGCCGTAGGCGTTGACGACGGAGGTGTCCGGATGTTCCGCGCCCAGGCGGGAGTTGTGCGCGAGGACCACCCAGGTGTGCACCGCGAGACCGGCGCCGGCGAGCGCCCGGGCCGCCTCGCCGTGGGCGTCGCCGGGGGCCCAGCGGCCTGCGGGGTACGGGCGCGGGATTCGGCCGGTCCAGTGGTCGCCCGGCGGATAGAGGACGGCCGCGTGTTCGGCGGTGACGACGCGGTGGCGGGGGTGGCGCGGGGTCAGGGCGCGGGTGGAGTGGTAGGCGGCGGCGAGGGTCACCTGCTCGACGCCGAGCCCGGCGATGCGGGCGGGGGCGTCGGGGTCCCCGTTGACGTCCCAGGGGTAGACGAACGCGGCGGCCTTCACCCGGACTCCTTGACGTGCATTGTTGTGACCATCGTCCATATGCATGAACGGGCTCACGCTAAGGGGGCCTCGCGAGGCGGTCAACACCGGGCGCCCCATGAACGGTTCCGGGCCATATCGCGCCGCACCGGATCCCCTCGCGCCGCCCGGAAACGGGCGGACGGGCGCCGAACGGACCTCTCCGGCCCCGCATCCGGGCATGCGCACCGCCCGTTTCCACACCGGCCCGCGCCGCCGCGCAGGTCCGCGGCGGGCAGCGTGCCCGGCAAACGGGCTCAAGCGGGCAGCATCGGGCGGGCAACAAGCCTGGTCAGGGCGGCGGACCGACGGTACAACTTCCCCCATGGGCCCGAACGGGCAGTTCCGCGGGGAGGAGGATGACGAGATGACCGGAACGACGGAGGAACGCCGGCGCGAGATCGTGCGGGCCGCGCGCGCCACCGGCGCGGTCGATGTCACCGCGCTCGCCGCCGAACTGGGCGTGGCCAAGGAGACCGTCCGGCGTGATCTGCGCGCTCTGGAGGACCACGGGCTGATCCGCCGCACCCATGGCGGGGCCTACCCGGTGGAGAGCGCCGGATTCGAGACCACGCTGGCCTTCCGGGCCACCAGCCAGGTGCCCGAGAAACGCCGGATCGCCGCCGCCGCGGCCGAGTTGCTGGGCGACGCCGAGACCGTCTTCGTCGACGAGGGCTTCACCCCGCAGCTCATCGCCGAGGCCCTGCCGAGGGACCGGCCGCTGACCGTGGTCACCGCGTCCCTGCCGGTCGCGGGCGCCCTCGCCGGCGCGGACCACATCCAGGTGCTGCTCCTCGGCGGCCGGGTACGGGCCGGCACGCTGGCCACCGTCGACCACTGGACGACCACGATGCTGTCCGGCTTCGTCCTCGACCTCGCCTATGTCGGCGCCAACGGCATCTCCCGCGAACACGGCCTGACCACGCCCGATCCGGCGGTCGGCGAGGTCAAGGCGCAGGCGATGCGGGCGGCGCGGCGCACCGTGTTCGCGGGCGTGCACACCAAGTTCGGCGCGGCGAGCTTCTGCCGGTTCGCGGACGTCGGCGCGCTGGAGGCGATCGTGACCAGCACCCAGCTCCCGGTGGCCGAGGCCCATCGCTACGCCCTGCTGGGCCCGCAGGTCATCCGGGTCTGAGATGCCCGTCCCCCGTCCCCCGTGGGCGCTCCCCACCCACTGAACACCCCTTATATCCCCATACATCCAGGAGTGATCCATGCGCACCCCGAGCCGACGGAGGCCACGAGCCCTGCTCGTCCTGGCCGCCGCAGGGACGCTGCTCACCCCCCTGCTGTCCGGCTGCTGGGTCGGGGCGGGCGGAGCCGGATCCGGCGGCGACTCGATCAACGTACTGATGGTCAACAACCCCCAGATGGTGGAGCTCCAGAAGCTCACCGCCCCGCATTTCACCAAGGAGACCGGCATCAAGGTGAACTTCACCGTGCTGCCGGAGAACGACGTCCGCGACAAGATCAGCCAGGACTTCGCCAACCAGGCGGGCCAGTACGACGTCGCCACCCTCTCCAACTACGAGATCCCGATCTACGCCCGCAACGGCTGGCTGCGCCCGATGGACGGCTACGTCGCGAAGGACCCCTCGTACGACGAGAAGGACGTACTGGCGCCGATGCGCGCCTCCCTCACCGGCGACGACGGCAAGCTCTACGGGCAGCCCTTCTACGGCGAGTCGTCCTTCCTGATGTACCGCAAGGACGTGTTCGCGGCGAAGGGCCTGACCATGCCCGCCCACCCCACCTGGCAGCAGGTGGCCGACCTCGCCGCGAAGGCCGACGGCGCGCGGCCCGGTATGCGGGGCATCTGCCTGCGCGGACTGCCCGGCTGGGGCGAGATGGCGGCGCCGCTGACCACGGTCGTGAACACCTTCGGCGGCACCTGGTTCGACAAGGACTGGAAGGCGCGCCTGGACTCGCCCGCCTTCCGCGGGGCGACGAAGTTCTATGTCGACCTGGTCCGCGCGCACGGCGAGTCCGGCGCGGCGCAGTCCGGGTTCGCCGAGTGCCTGAACGACATGACGCAGGGCAAGGTCGCCATGTGGTACGACGCCACCTCCGCGGCCGGCTCCCTGGAGGCGAAGGGCTCCCCGGTCGAGGGCAAGCTCGGCTACGCCCCCGCCCCCGTCGAGCGGACCACCTCCTCCGGCTGGCTCTACACCTGGGCCTGGGGCATCCAGCACGCCTCCCACAACCCCGACAAGGCCTGGAAGTTCGTCTCCTGGGCGTCGAGCAAGGAGTACGAGCAGCTGGTCGGAGAGACCAGCGGCTGGCCGAACGTCCCGGCGGGCAAACGGGCTTCGACGTACGACAACGCCGACTACCGGCGATCCGCCGCGGCCTTCCAGGAGATGACCCGGCAGGCCATCGAGAGCAGCCGCCCCGGCGACCCCGGCGTGCAGCCCCGTCCCGCGCCCGGCATCCAGTTCGTCGACATCCCCGAGTTCACCGATCTCGGCACCAGGGTCTCCCAGGAGATCAGCGCGGCCATCGCCGGGCGCCAGTCCGTCGACGCGGCCCTGAAGAAGTCCCAGCAGCTCGCCGAGAAGATCTCCAAGGAGTACGAGGGACGATGACCGCCACCACCACGGCCCCGTACCCGGCCGCCTCCACCCGGCCGCTGAAACGGCCCCCGGCCCGGCTGCGCGCCTGGGCCACCCGGGCCCCGCTGCTGCCCGCCCTCGTCTTCATGATCGCGGTCACCCAACTGCCCTTCGTGGCCACGCTGGTGATCTCGTTCTTCGACTGGAACGCCCTCTATCCCAAGGCCCGCCGCTTCACCGGCCTCGCCAACTACCGCCAGGTGCTCACCGATGCGGACCTGCGCCACTCGGTGTGGACGACGGTCCTGCTCACCGTGGCGGTGGTGCTGGCCAGCCTGGTGCTCGGGCTGCTCCTCGCCCTGCTCCTGGACCGGCGCTTCCGCGGCCGGGGCGTCGTCCGCACCCTGCTGATCGCACCCTTCCTCGTGGTGCCGGTGGCCGCCGCGCTGCTCTGGAAACATGTGCTCTACAACCCCGAGTACGGCCTGCTCAACGGGCTGCTGCACTACGTCGGCGGCCCCCAGCCGGACTGGATCTCGAACACCCCGCTGCTCGCGGTGGAGGCGTCCCTGGTGTGGCAGTGGACACCGTTCATGATGCTGATCCTGCTGGCCGGGCTCCAGAGCCGGGACCGGGAACAGATCGAGGCGGCCCGGGTCGACGGCGCGGGCGACTGGCAGATCTTCCGCCATCTCACCCTGCCCCATCTGCGCCGCTACCTCGAACTGGGCGCCCTGCTCGGCTCGATCTACATCGTGCAGAACTTCGACGCGGTGTTCACCATCACCTCCGGCGGCCTCGGCACGGCGAACCTGCCGTACACCGTCTACCAGAGCTTCTACCAGGCCCATGAGAACGGGCTGGCCTCGGCCGCGGGCGTCCTGGTCGTCATCGGCTCCCTTGTCATCGCGACCTTCGCCCTGCGCGTGGTCTCGTCCCTGTTCCGCGAGGAGGCGGCCCGCTCATGACCGCGCTGCGACGTCACGGCCTGGGCCTCGTGGCCTGGCTGGCCGGCATCGTCTTCTTCCTGCCCATCGCCTGGATGGCGCTGACGTCCTTCCACTCCGA
Organism: Streptomyces griseofuscus; assembly: GCF_014673495.1. Taxonomy (GTDB): domain Bacteria; phylum Actinomycetota; class Actinomycetes; order Streptomycetales; family Streptomycetaceae; genus Streptomyces; species Streptomyces murinus. The sequence goes on along the minus strand of NZ_CP051006.1, from coordinate 6,437,304 downwards.
GCAGGACGCGGCGACCAACCCGCCGTCCTTCGGCGCCGCCCTCACCCTGGACGGTTACCGCGAGTTCTTCGGCGTCGGCGGCGGGGCGAGCCCCTGGCCCGCGCTGATCAACTCGGCGGTGGCGTCGGTGGTCTCCACGCTCTTCGTCCTGCTGCTCGCCCTCCCCGCCGCCTACGCGCTGTCGATCCGGCCGGTGCGCAAATGGACGGACGTGCTGTTCTTCTTCCTGTCCACGAAGATGCTCCCGGCCGTCGCGGGGCTGCTGCCGATCTATCTGTTCGCCAAGCACACCGGGACCCTCGACGACATCTGGCTGCTGGTCGTCCTCTACACCGCGATGAACCTGCCGATCGCGGTGTGGATGATGCAGTCCTTCCTCGCCGAGGTGCCGGTCGCGGTCATCGAGGCGGCCCGGGTGGACGGGGCCCGGCTGCCGACGATCCTCGCCCGGGTCGTCGCCCCCATCGCGCTGCCCGGCATCGCGGCGACGGCACTGATCTGCTTCATCTTCAGCTGGAACGAGCTGCTGTTCGCCCGGGTGCTCACCGGTGTCGTCGCCGAGACCGCGCCCGTCTTCCTGACCGGCTTCATCACCAGCCAGGGCCTGTTCCTGGCCAAGGTGTGCGCCGCCTCGCTCGTCATCTCCCTGCCGGTGCTCGCCGCGGGGTTCGCCGCCCAGGACAAGCTGGTCCAGGGCCTGTCGTTGGGAGCAGTGAAATGAAGGCCGCCGTCATCGAGTCACTGGGCCGTGCCGTCGTCACCGAGGTCCCCGACCCGGCGCCGGGGCCCCGCGAGGTCGTCGTCGAGGTCGCCGCGTGCGGGCTGTGCGGCACCGATCTGCACATCCTCCAGGGCGAGTTCGCGCCCAAGCTGCCGATCGTGCCGGGCCATGAGTTCGCGGGCACGGTGGTCGCCACCGGCGCCCAGGTCACCGAGATCACCACCGGCGACCGGGTGGCCGTGGACCCGTCCCTGTACTGCTACGAGTGCCGCTACTGCCGCAGCGGCCACAACAACCTGTGCGAACGCTGGGCCGCGATCGGCGTGACCACGGCCGGCGGGGCGGCACAGTACGCCGTCGCCCCCGTCGCCAACTGCGTCAAGCTGCCCGACCATGTGCGCACCGAGGACGCGGCCCTGATCGAGCCGCTGTCCTGCGCGGTGCGCGGCTACGACGTGCTGCGCTCCCGGCTCGGCTCCCATGTGCTGATCTACGGCTCCGGGACCATGGGCCTGATGATGCTGGAGCTGGCCAAGCGCACCGGCGCGGCGAGCGTGGACGTGGTGGATCTGAACCCGGCCCGCCTGGAGACGGCCCGGCTGCTCGGGGTCTCGGGCGCGGCGGCCGGCGCGGACGAGCTCGACCGGCCGGGAGGCTGGGACGTGGTGGTGGACGCGACGGGCAACGCGGCGGCCATCCAGGACGGTCTGGGCCGGGTGGCGAAGGCGGGCACCTTCCTCCAGTTCGGTGTCGCCGACTACGCCACCCGGGTGCAGATCGACCCGTACCGCATCTACAACCAGGAGATCACCATCACCGGTTCGATGGCGGTGCTGCACAGCTATGAGCGGGCGGCGGAACTCTTCGCGAACGGCGTCCTGGACCCGGGGGTCTTCATCAGCGACCGGCTCCCGCTGGAGCGGTATCCGCAGGCGCTGGAGCAGTTCGCGGCGGGGGTGGGACGGAAGATCGTCGTCGTTCCCTGAAGGGCTGTGCCGTGGGTGACGGGTGATGCCGGTGGTAAGGGAACGGTAAAGCGGTTTCGTTCGTTACCCCCCACATGACAGCTATGACCCCTGGTTCGAACGTTCCGCTCTCCGCCGCGCGCATCACGGTGGACGTGGCCGCTCCCGTGCGGCTGGACGTCTCGGGCCTGCTGCTCACGGGCGACGGCAAGGTGCGCTCGGACGACGACTTCATCTTCTACAACCAGCCGTCCGGACCGGGTGTGGCCTACCGGTCCGGCGGCGGTGCCGCGCCCGACGCGATCACGGTCGACACCGCGGCGGTGCCGCCGGACATCGAGAAGATCGTGGTCACGGCCAGCCCGGACGCGGCCGGGCAGACCTTCCAGGGCATCGAGCCGACCGCCACCATCCGGGACGCGGACGGCGGTGCGGTGCTGGCCACGTTCACCCCGCCGCAGCTGGGCACCGAGACCGCGCTCGTGGTGGTGGAGGTCTACCGCCGAGGCGGTCAGTGGAAGGCCCGCGCGGTCGGCCAGGGGTATGCGAACGGACTCGCGGGCATCGCGACGGACTTCGGTGTGACGGTGGAGGAACCGGCGGCGGCTCCGGCGGCGCCCCCGCAGCCGACGGCACCTCCGGTGGCGCCCTCGACGGCTCCGCCGATGCCCGCCGCCCCGCCGGCCGCACCCGCGGCTCCGACCCCGGGTTCGGGCTCGGGGAAGATCAACCTGGACAAGGGCCGGGTCAGCCTCCAGAAGAACCAGACGGTGTCGCTGGTCAAGGGCGGGCGGCCGCTGCTGTCCCAGGTGCGGATGGGCCTCGGCTGGGAGCCGGCGTTCCGGGGCGCCGACATCGACCTCGACGCCTCCGTCATCGCCTACGGCCCGCAGCGCAACCACATCGACAGCTGCTACTTCGGCAAGCTCACGATCCTCAAGGGCGCGGTCAAGCACTCCGGCGACAACCTCACGGGCGAGGGCGCGGGCGACGACGAGGTGATCGTGGTCGACCTCGGCCGCATCCCCCAGGAGGTCACCGGTCTCGTCTTCACGGTCAACTCCTTCTCCGGCCAGAAGTTCACCGATGTCGCCAAGGCGTACTGCCGTCTCGTGGACGCCGCGACGGACGAGGAGCTGGTCCGCTTCGACCTCACCCAGGCCGAACCCCAGACCGGTGTGCTGATGGCCAAGCTGATCCGCCAGTTCTCCGGCGAGTGGGAGATGACCGCGATCGGCGACTTCGTGAAGGCGCGGACGGTCCGCAACATGGTGGACCCGGCGGCCAGGGCTCTCTGAGCGAGGGGGGCGCGGGGACCGTGCCCCCCTTCGGTGGCCGTTACTTCCTCTGCCGCTTCCAGGGCCCGGTGATGGCGACCATGATGCCCGGGGTCTGGATGTTGGCGTACAGGGTCCGTCCGTCGGGCGAGAAGGTGACGCCGGTGAACTCGCTGTACTCCGGCTCGGCCTCGGTGCCGATGTTCAGCTCGTTGCGCGCGATCGGATAGGTGCGGCCGCTGTCGGTGGCCCCGAACAGATGCTGGACGCCCTCGCCGTCCTCGGCGATGACCAGACCGCCGTACGGCGAGACGGTGATGTTGTCCGGGCCGTCGAACGCGCCGTCCTTGCCCGGGTCCGGGTTCACGCCGAGCAGCACCTTGAGGGTGAGGGTCCGGCGCCGGGGGTCGTAGAACCAGACCTGGCCGTCGTGCTGGACCGGGCTCTCCGCGCGGGCGAAGGAGGAGACGATGTAGACGCCGCCGTCACCCCACCACATGCCCTCCAGCTTGCGGGCGCGGGTGACCTGGCCCTCGCCGAACTGCTTGCGCGTGGAGACCTGCCGGGCGTCGCGGTCGGGCACGTCCACCCAGTCGACGCCGTAGACCGTGCCGGTCCTGGTGGCGCGGGAGAGGTCGTCCACGAACCGGCCGCCGGAGTCGAAGCACTTGAAGGCCTGGAGGACGCCCGCGTCGGCGGCGAGGGTGCGCAGCCTGCCGCGACCGTGGCGGAAACCGGTCGGCGGGGTCCAGCGGTAGAGCAGGCCGTTGGGGCCCGCGGCGTCCTCGGTGAGGAAGAGGTGACCGCGCTTGGGGTCGACCACGACGGCCTCGTGGGCGTACCGGCCCAGCGCCTTGATCGGCTTGGGGGCGCGGTTGGCCCGGTGGTCGAGCGGATCCACCTCGAAGACGTAGCCGTGGTCCTTGGTCATGCCGTTCTGGCCGGCCTTGTCCTCGGTCTCCTCGCAGGTCAGCCAGGTGCCCCACGGGGTGCTGCCGCCCGCGCAGTTGGTGGCGGTGCCGGCGATGCCGACCCACTCGGCGACCTTGTCGCGGCGCACCTCGACCACGGTGCAGCCACCGGCCGCGGCGGGGTCGTACACCAGGCCATCGGTGAGCGGCACCGGGTAGGTCCAGTTGGCGCGCGGACCCGCCAGCTCGTGGTTGTTGACGAGGAGGGTGGCGCCCCGGGGGCCCTCGAAGGTGGAGGTGCCGTCATGGTTGGACGGCGTGAACTCGCCCGACTCCAGGCGGGTCTTGCCGCTGTAGGTGATGATCTGGTAGCTGAAGCCGGCGGGCAGGGCGAGGATGCCCTTGGGGTCGGACTTCAGGGGGCCGTAGCCGACACCGGGCAGGCCGTGGCCCTGGCCCTGGGCCACCGCGGCGTCCCCGTGCGCGGTGTCGGTCTCCGTGGACGCGAGGGCGTTCGGCGCGGTGGCGAGCACGCCGGCGCTGCCCGCCAGGGCGATCCCGGCACCGGTGATCGCGGAGGTTCTGGCGAAGTCCCTGCGGGTGAGCGACATGGTGTCTCCTGTGACGGATGGGTGTGCCGTGGAGGGCGGCGGTCCTCGTTCGGCGCACACGCTCCCGGCGGCGCCTGAACGGGAGTTGAACGCTGGGCCACCACAGGCACCCTTGTTCAAGAAACCGTATGCGCCATCCCAAGAGCGGACCAAGCGTCAGGCGGGCCGGCGTCCCGCCGACGCCGGTCACACTCCCCTTCCACCGCGCCAGAGCCCGCCCGCGCTTCCCTCTTCACCCCGACGGAGCTCGGCAAGCGGGCCGGGCCGGACAGCGGCGCCCCGGCCCGCTCAACCCCCTTGCTGCGAACGCGCCTTGAACGCGGCCTTGCGGGCCTCCTTGGCCACCTTCTTGTCCGGGTGCAGCCGGCCCATCGCCTCCAGCACATCGGCCGTCGCCGGGTGCTCCACCCGCCACGCGGCCGCGAAGAACCCGCTGTGCTGCTCCGCGAGGCCCTCCACGAGCGCCTGGAGCTCCTCGCTGTTGCCCTCGGCGGCCAGTTGGGCGGCGACGGTGTCGATGGTCAGCCAGAACACCAGGTCCTGGGAGGGCGCGGGCACCTCGGCGGCGCCCCGTTCGCTGAGCCATACCCGGGCGAGGCCGCCGAGCTCGGGGTCGTCCAGGACCTCCCGCAGCGCGGGCTCGGCCTCCCCGCCGACCAGGGACAGCGCCTGCTGGCAGCGCAGCCGGCGCAGCGGCCCCCCGGCATCGGTGCCCCGGGCCGCGGCCAGCAACTCCCTTGCGCCGGAGAGCGGTTCATGCCGGTTCAGCCACAGCTCGGTCTCGGCGAGGGCGGCCGACGGGCCGAACGCGGCGGTGCCGTCGAGCAGTACGTCCGCCCCCTTGTCGGCGAGTTCGCCGACCACCGGCGCCTCGAAACCGGCCTCCATCAGCCGCGCCCGCAGCCCGTAGGCGCCGAGCGGGGTCAGCCGCACCATGCCGTAGCGGGAGACGTCGGCCTCCTCCACCGGCGCGGCGAGTTCCTCGTCGGCGTCGGCCATCAACGCCTCGTCCACCGGCCGGTACTCGACCAGGCCGACCGGCTCCAGCGTCCGGAACTGGTCGTCCAGGCGCATCATCGCGTCGGACACCTGCTCCAGGACGTCGTCGGTGGGCTCACCCATGTCGTCCGGCACGATCATCGACGCGGCGAGGGCGGGCAGCGGGACCGGCCCGTCCCCGGCGCCGTCCTCACTCACCGTCAGGAGATAGAGGTTGCCGAGCACACCGTCGAGGAACTCGGCCTCGGACTCGGAGTCCCAGTCGAGTGACGCGAAATCGATCTCCCCGCCCTCGTCGAGCGCGTCCACCAGATCGTCCAGATCGGGCACGCTCGCATCCGCCAGCACGGTCTCCAGTGCGGCGAGCCACACCGTGAGCACCTCCTGCGGGGAACCGGTGAGCAGGGCCAGCGCCTCGCCGGTGCGGACCGTCCCGCGATCCTCGTCGGCGACCTCGACCAGTCCCGAGTCCAGCGCGACCCGCCAGGCCTCGGCGGCGTAGGCGGCCGCGTCGTCGCCGGTCAGTCCGAGCTGGTCTGCGGCGGCGGGAAGCTGCTCCTCGACCAGGCTGCCGCCCGCGTCCACCCGGGTGTCGGGGCCGGCCCAGCGGGCGAGCCGGGCCGCCCGCGCGAGCAGGGGCGTGGACAGCGCGGCGCGTGCCAGCTCCGCTTCGGAGTGCAGCCGTACGGGCGGCAGGGGGGAGCTGTCTGACATCGGCTGGATCTCCTCGGACCGTGAAACGTGCTCAGCCCCTCAGCCTAGACGGATTTGGGCCCATGCCGCCCGGTTCATCTCCTCGTCAACCCCAGTACATGGCCGAAACCTTGACAAGTCCCGGGCGCAGGCTGGAGATTGACGCGCGTAGAAGTCGGGGAACGACCGTTCACTCGGCTCTATGCGTGTCACGGAGGGCAACGGCCCCCACACGCAGCTGATCCACCTCGTCCCGGCGCCTCGTAACATCCCCGGAGGGATCCCTTGCCGAGCAGGTCCACCGCGCGTCTCGCCGCGCTCACCGTCGCCGCTGTTTGCTCCGCCGCGTCGGCCGTCGTCCTCACCTCCCCCGCGCACGCCGACGCGGTGCGCATCCACGACATCCAGGGCACCACCCGTCTGTCGCCGTACGCCGGGCAGAAGGTGACGGACGTGCCGGGCATCGTCACCGCCACGCGCACCTACGGCTCGTCCAAGGGCTTCTGGCTCCAGGACACGACGCCCGACGACAACCCCGCCACCAGCGAGGGCATATTCGTCTACACCAGCTCCGCGCCGAAGGTCGCGGTCGGCGACTCGGTGACGGTGACCGGCACGGTCTCCGAGTACGTCCCGGGCGGCGTCGCCTCCGGCGAGCAGTCCGTCACGGAGATCACCAAGCCCACCATCACCACCGTCTCCACCGGCAACGCCGTCCCGGCGCCGGTCGTCATCGACGCGAAGTCGGTGCCGAGCCGGTACACGCCGCAGGGCGACACCGCGAACGGCGGCTCGATCAACAACCTGCCGCTCCAGCCCGAGAAGTACGCCCTGGACTACTACGAGTCCCTTGAGGGCATGAACGTCCAGGTCAAGGACGCCCATGTGGTCACCGCCACCGACCGGTACGCCGAGCTGTGGGTCACGGTCAAGCCGCACGAGCACCACGACAGCCGCGGTGGCACGGTCTACGGGTCCTACGACTCGCAGAACACCGGCCGCCTCCAGATCCAGTCGCTGGGCGCCACCGCCGACTTCCCGAAGGCGAATGTCGGCGACACGCTGACCGGCACCACCACCGGCCCGCTGGACTTCAACCAGTACGGCGGCTACACCCTGGTCGCCGGCCAGATCGGGACGCTCAAGAGCGGTGGTCTCCAGCGCGAGACCACGGAGAAGCAGACCGGCAAGCAGCTCGCGGTCGCGACGTACAACGTCGAGAACCTCGACCCGTCGGACAAGACGTTCGACCAGCACGCCGCGGCGATCGTGCACAACCTCCAGTCCCCCGACATCGTGTCCCTGGAGGAGATCCAGGACAACAACGGTGCCACGGACGACGGCACGGTCGACGCGAGCGTCACGGTGAACAAGCTGATCGACGCGATCGTCGCGGCGGGCGGCCCGAAGTACGACTGGCGTTCCATCGACCCGGTCAACGACAAGGACGGCGGCGAGCCCGGCGGCAACATCCGCCAGGTGTTCCTGTTCAACCCCGAGCGGGTGTCCTTCGTGGACCGCGCGGGCGGCGACTCCACCACCGCGGTGGGTGTCGTCAAGGAGCACGGCAAGGCCCAGCTGACCGCGTCCCCGGGCCGGATCGACCCCACCAGCGCCGCCTGGGAGGACAGCCGCAAGCCGCTCGTCGGCCAGTTCGTCTTCCAGGGCAAGACCGTCTTCGTGATCGCCAACCACCTGATCTCCAAGGGCGGCGACCAGAGCCTGACCGCGCAGTACCAGCCGGTCACGCGCAGCTCGGAGACCCAGCGCCACGCCCAGGCGCAGGAGATCAACGCGTTCGTCAAGGACCTCCTGAAGGTCCAGAAGAACGCGAACGTGCTCGCCCTCGGCGACATGAACGACTTCGAGTTCTCCGGCACCGCGAAGATCCTCGAAGGTGACGGCGAGCTGTGGTCGGCGATCAAGTCGCTGCCCAGGAGCGAGCGTTACACCTACGACTACGAGGGCAACTCGCAGGTCCTGGACCAGATCCTGATCAGCCCGGCGGTGCGCCGCGACTCGTTCCAGTACGACAGCGTGCACATCAACTCGGAGTTCAACGACCAGATCAGCGACCACGACCCGCAGGTGCTGCGCTTCCGCCCCTGAGCCACGAGGGGTTCAGGACTGGCTGAACACCCCGTTCAGCCAGTCCTGCCAGGCGGCCCCGTCCGTCTCGGCATCGGCGCCCGGCGCGAAGTCGTGCACGCTGATGCCGAACGGCGCGCCCCAGCGGCCCCGGCCGAAGAAGCGGACGAGGGCACGCTCGGTGCGCAGTCCGATGAACTCCGCCTCGCGGTAGTCGAGTACGGCGTCCAGGTCCCGCCCGCCGGGTCCGCGGACGCTCACCTTCGTCCCCGCGGTCGCGCCGTCCGGCAGTCCGAGCGCGCGGGCCGCGATGGCGAGCGCCTCCGGTACGGCCGAGGTCGCGGGGCCGTTCACCTGCGCGAAGGCGACCGGGGCCGGCGCGAAGTGCGTCAGATACTCGCGCAGGGTGTGCAGATAGAAGTCGGTGTGCTTGTTCGCGCCGTCGTACTGGGTGTCCCAGTCGTCGGTGAAGATCCCGCTGTGGACGTAGCGCACGAAGGCGCGGCGGCCCTCGTCGCGGGGCTCGATGGTGTGGTCGAGCTGGTTGAGCGACTGCGTGGGCATGCCCACGTCCTCGCTGCGGTTGACGTAGCGGCGCGGCGGCTCCCAGACCACGACGGTCGAGCCGAACGGCCCCCGCCCGCCCTCCCGCGGCTCGGGCGGCTCCATCGGCCACAGATAGCCCCCGGTCCCGGTGGTGATCGCCGCCCAGACCTGCTCCGGCGGTACATCTACCTCGAACTCGCGGACGATCTCGAATTCCTTGCTCATGGCGGGGGCTCCTACTCGGCTTCCGGTGCGGGTTCCAGGGCTGCGGGCCGGTCCTTGACCGTGGGATGCAGGGCGACGACGACCCGGTGGTCCCGGCCGCCCTCGGCGTCCGGGGCGTCGTACTTGCGGATCAGGGCGCTGACGCCCGCCGTCAGCTCCCGCACGAACGCCGCGCGGTCGGCGGCGGAGGCGAAGCGCACCTCGCCGTCCAGGGCGTATGTCGCGAGCGGCTTGCGGGCCCTGGCCGCGCCGCCGATCAGCGTGCCGACGTCGCGCACCAGGCGGGCGCCGAGCGCCAGCAGCCAGCGCGCGGACAGCTGGTCCCGGAAGCGGTCCGGGTCGGGCTGCACGGCGGGCAGGGCGGCGGGCGAGATGACGTACGACGCGGCGCTCGCGCGCATCAGCCGCTCGGTGACATTGCCCTTGCGGCGCTCCCCGGCCAGCTCGACCAGTCCGTGCCGCTCCAGCGTCTTGAGGTGGTAGTTCACCTTCTGGCGGGGCAGTCCGACCTTGCCGGCCAGCATCGCGGCCGACGCGGGTCCGGCGGCCAGTTCGGCGAGCAGCCGGGCCCGGACGGGGTCCAGCGACACGGCCGCGGCCTCGGGGTCCTCGATCACGGTCACATCCAGCATGCGCCTACCCTCCCACCGAAAACTTTTTTTGTCCAGACGGCCTTAGTTTTCGGTGGGAGGGTGGAACGGTATGGCTGGAAAGGGGGCCGGGGGCGGGCGCCGGGGAGCCCTTCGGACGCCCCGTCGGACGCTCCTTTCAGATGCTCAGCAGGAGCAGGGGCGGCGGCTCATGACGCGGGACGCGCCACGGGCCGTGCCACGGCTCCGGCCACCGCGCAGCACCCCGGCCGCGATCAGGGCGATCGCCCCGGTCGCACCTGCCACCAGCACCGGGCGCGGCACCCCGCGCAGGCCCTCGGCGGCCTTGCGGGCGGGGGGCGCGAGCTGCCGCTGGGCCACGGCGGCCCGGTCCTGCACCCGGTGCCCGGCGTCCATCGCCCTGCTCTGGGCCTGGCGCCCGGCCTCCAGCGCGCGGTCCCGCAGCGGCTGCCCGTCCTGGGAGCCGCCGTGCTGGGCGACCCGGCTCTGGAGTGTGTGCCCGGTGCGCGCGGCCGTCCCCTGCACCGCGTGGCCCGCCTGCGCGGCCCGTCCCTTCATCGCGTGCGCCGCGTGCGTGGCCCGGCCCTGGGCGCCGTGCCCGGCCTGGGCGGCGCTGGAGCGCAGCTGCACCCTCATGGCACCGGCCTTGTCCTTCAGATCGGCGGCCCGGGCCCGCGCGCGCCCTTTCACATCGACGCGGTCCACCAACTGGGCCACGGTGTCGCCGAGTTGGTTCCTGGTCTGCTCGATCTGCGCGCGCAGCTCGTCGGGGCCCTTGGCGCCCGAGCCGTGCGGGGTCCTGTGGGTCATCGATGTGCCCTTTCCTTGATCACGTCGACATCGGCCCGGACACTGCCGAGGGTCTCCTCGGGCATGGGCGATCCGGCGCGGCGCAGCTGGGCGCGTCCGGTGGCGGCCAGCACGGCGGCCACCAGGAACAGCGCGACCGCGACGGTCAGCGCCGCCGCCCACAGGGGCAGCACCAGGTCGAGGGCGGCGGTGGCCGCGCCGGCCAGCACGATCAGCCCGACATAGCCGAGGGCGCCCGCGGCACCCAGCAGCCCGCCGCCGGTTCCGGCGCGCTTGCCCTTCTGGGTCAGCTCCGCCTTGGCGAGGGCGACCTCCTGCCGCAGCAGCAGGGAGAGCTGTTCGGTGGCCCGATTGACGAGTTCCCCCGTGGAGGGGTGGCCGTCGAGTGCGGGGCGCGTGTGCGGTCGCGTGTGCGAGGTCATGGTCACGGTGTCCCGCCTCCTTTCTGTACGGGAACATCCGGGTACCCGGCCCGGGGAGCGTCAGCCCTTGTCCGCTCCCCCGGTCCCGCGGTCGCCGAGCCGCGCGAGCTGGGACTGGAACCAGTCGAGCCGCGCCTGCAACAGGGCTGCCTCGGCGACCAGTTCGGGCACACCCATCTCGGTGCCCGTCGTCAACTCGGTGACGGTCTCGGCCGGGACGCCGCCGTCCGCCCGTACCCGCAGGCCCTCCCCGGCGAGCCGGGCGAACTCCGCGAGGGTGACGGACGTACGGCCGCGCGCACAGCCCGCGCAGCCGGGGGCCAGGGCGCGCCAGCCGGGGCGGCCCCAGCCGGCGTCGGCCAGCAGGGTCGCGGTGGCGCCGCAGGCGCAGGGGCCCGCGGTGGCGGTGCGCACCCGCTGGCGGGCGTAGCGGAATCCGCGCTCGAAGCGGATGTAGGCGCCGAGCACGGAGACTTCGAGGAGCAGCGCGGTGCGGTGCTCGGCGGTGCAGCGCAGGGCGTCGGCGGCGGTGCGCTCATGGACGCAGTGGAAACCGCAGTCGCACAGGCGCGCGGGAGGGCGGTGCCTGCGGCCGTAGACGCAGGACGCCTGGTCGAGCACCCCGTAGGGAAGCGCACCGCCGAGCGACACCCCGGTGAACCCCGCCCGGGTGCCGTCCTGGGACAGCACCGGGTGGGCGATCTTGTAGCCGGTCGGCGGCTCCGTGGGGCGTTCCGCCGGGAGCCGGGGCCTCATCGGCCGGCCGGGACCTCTTCGCGGGCCGGCTCGGCCGGTGCGGTACGGGCGGCCTCGGCGGGCTGCCGGACCGTCTCTTCCTCGTCACGGATGTCCGGCCGCTCCTCGGCGACCCCGGTGGCCAGTGCCTTGCCGAGCTTCATGGTGCCTCCATGGCTGACGTCGATGGTGACCCTTCGCCCATAGTGACCCATGAACGGCCGAGTTGGACACACGACCTTGCGCCACACCTGAACGTGTAAGCAAACTTATCGATACCCTGAAGGAAAATTAAGTAGAGCTACACAGAAGACCTGCCGACACTAGCGGGTATGACGATCACACAGGCCCCCTCCCCCTTCGGCCGCGCCCTCTGCGCGATGATCACCCCGTTCACCGCGGAAGGGGCGCTGAACCGGGCCGGCGCCCAGGAACTGGCCGCCCATCTGGTGGCGGAGGGCTGCGAGGGACTGGTCCTCAACGGCACCACGGGCGAGTCGCCGACCACCACCGACGCCGAGAAGGCGGAGCTGATCACGGCCGTGCGGGAGGCGGTCGGGCCGCGGATCCCGCTGATCGCGGGCATCGGCACCGCCGACACCCGGCACACCACCGAACTGGCCCTGGCGGCCGAGAAGGCGGGCGCCGACGCCGTGCTGGTCGTGGCGCCCTACTACAGCAGGCCGCCGCAGGAGGCCGTCGCCGCGCACTTCCGCGCCGTCGCCGACGCGAGCGGACTGCCGGTCCTGCTCTACGACATCCCGGGGCGCACCGGCACCCGTATCGATCCGGAGACGATCCTGCGCCTCGCCGGCCACCCCAGGATCGTCGGCGTCAAGGACTGCTCCTACGACCTTCTGGGCACCCAGAAGGTGCTGGCCCGGGCGGAGTTGGCCTATTACGCGGGCTGCGACGAACACAACCTCGCCCTCTACGCCATCGGCGCGGCCGGCTGTATCAGCACCGTCGCCAATGCCGCCCCGCGCCACATCCGCGCCGTCCTGGACGCCTTCGACGCGGCCGACACCGCGCGGGCGCGGCAACTCCAGTTGAGGGCGACCCCGTTGATCGAGTCGATGATGGCCGCGGGCCTGCCCGGGACGGTCACCGCCAAGGCCCTCCTGTCCCGGCTCGGCCTGCCCGCGGGCCCGGTCCGTGCCCCGCTGCTGCCCGCCGCCCCGGGGACGACGGCCGAACTGCACGCCCGCTTCGAAGAACTGACCGAATCCTGATCCGCGCTCCCCCCGCCTGCCGTACGGTGTCCCCGTGAGCCGTCCCCTGCTCTTCCTGGACGTCGACGGTCCGCTGAACCCGTACGCGGCCCAACGGGAGCGCCGGCCCGAGGGATATACGACGATCCGGGTGCCGCTGGCCTCGCGCCGCCCCCTGCGGGTGTGGCTGAACCCGGCCCATGGCCCCGCGCTGCTGGCCCTCGACTACGAGCTGTGCTGGGCGACGACCTGGATGGCCGAGGCCAACCACTGGATCGCCCCCGTCCTCGGACTGCCCGAACTGCCCTATGTCGACTTCGGCGCGGGCCTGTTCGCGCACCGGCCCGACGGGGTGCACTGGAAGACGGAGACGATCGTGGCGTACGCCGGGGGCCGGCCGTTCGCCTGGGTCGACGACGAACAGAGCACCGAGGACGCGGTGTTCGTGGCCGACCACCACCCCGGCCCGGCCCTCCTGCACCATGTGAACCCCCGCATCGGCCTGCGCGCGGGCGACTTCACCACCCTGGCGGAGTTCGCCGCCGGCCTGCCCCCGACATGACCGAGCGCCCCTCACCACACGGGCGAGGGGCGCTCCGGGCGTACCGGGCGGGTCAGTTGTGGCTGTGCAGGATGTCGTTCAGGCCGCCCCAGACCGCGTTGTTCGGGCGGGCCTCGACCGTGCCGGTGACCGAGTTGCGGCGGAAGAGGATGTGGGAGGCGCCGCTCAGGTCGCGGGCCTTGACGATCTGTCCGTCGGGCATGGTGACACGGGTACCGGCGGTGACGTACAGACCCGCCTCGACCACGCACTCGTCGCCGAGGGCGATGCCGACGCCCGCCTCGGCGCCGACCAGGCAGCGCTCGCCGACGGAGATGATCACATTGCCGCCGCCGGACAGGGTGCCCATGGTGGAGGCGCCGCCGCCGATGTCCGAGCCGTCGCCGATGACGACACCGGCGGAGATCCGGCCCTCGACCATCGAGGTGCCGAGCGTGCCGGCGTTGAAGTTGACGAAGCCCTCGTGCATCACGGTGGTGCCCTCGGCCAGGTGCGCGCCGAGGCGGACCCGGTCGGCGTCGGCGATACGGACACCCTTGGGGGCCACGTAGTCCGTCATACGGGGGAACTTGTCGATCGAGGTGACCTGGAGGTGCAGGCCCTCGGCGCGGGCGTTCAGCCGCACCTTCTCGATGTCGTCCACCGCGACCGGGCCGAGCGAGGTCCAGGCGACGTTGGCGAGGTGGCCGAAGATGCCGTCCAGGTTCTGGCCGTGCGGCTTGACCAGGCGGTGTGAGAGCAGGTGCAGCCGCAGATAGGTGTCGTGCGCGTCCAGCGGCTTCTCGTCCAGCGAGGCGATGACCGTACGGACCGCGACCACCTCGACGCCCCTGCGGGCGTCCGGGCCGATCGCCGCGGTCGCGCCGCCGCCCAGCAGCTCCGCCGCGCGCTCGGCGGTCAGCCGCTCGGTGCCGGCCGGGCCCGGCTCGGCGACCAGCTCGGGCGCGGGGAACCAGGTGTCGAGAACGGTGCCGTCGGAGGCGATCGTGGCGAGGCCGGCGGCGACGGCGCCGGTGGTACGGGAAGCAGTGTCGGTCATGGGACAAAACCTAACGTGGCGCGGGGTGCGGGGGCGAACCGTGTCTCATGTGCCGGTCGCGGGATCCGCCTTCACCCGATCCGCCCTCCCTCATCCACCCGCCCTCGGCCGGGCGCTTTCGGCCGGGCGCCTCCCGTTCAGCCGATCACCCGCTCGAACGCCTCCCGCGCGTATTCCTCGTCGTACGAGCCGCCCGTCAGCAGCACCTGGAGGCAGATCCCGTCCATCAGCGCGAGCAGCGCCCGCGCCGTCACCGCGTCGATCCGGGCGGACAGGCGCGCGCCGGTCTCCTCGGCCCACCGGGCGGCGACGGGCCGCAGTGCCGGGCGGCGCAGCGCGGCGAGGTACAGCTCGTACTCCAGCTCCGCACCCGGGCGGTCGCCGTTCAGCCAGTCGCCGAGGACCCGGGCGAGCCCGGCCGCGAGGTCGTCGTCGGCAAGCGCCCCACTGGCGTCGAGCACCGCGGCGAACCCCTCGTTCGCCTGGCACAGGGCGGCCACCAGCAGATCGTCCAGGGTGGCGAAGTGGTACGTGGTGGAGCCGAGCGGTACGTCCGCCTCGGCCGCGACCGTGCGATGGCTCAGCCCGGCGAGCCCGTCCCGCCCGGCCACCCGGATCGCCGCGTCGATGATCCGCTGGCGCCGGTCGGGGTCGTAGCGCCGGGCCATCAGTGACTCGTCCCGCCGAGGTTCAGCACCACCACTCCTCCGATGATCAGCAGGATCCCCGCCACCTTGACCGTATCGAGCCCCTCCCCGAACAGCAGCAGCCCGAGCACGGCGATGGCCGCGGTCCCCACCCCGGACCAGATCGCGTACGCCGTGCCGATCTGCACCGTCTTCAGCGTCTGCGCCAGCAGCAGGAAGGACACCAGATACCCCAGCGCCGTCACCAGCGAGGGCCCGAGCCTGCTGAACCCATGGCTGTACTTCATCGCCGTCGTGGCGGTCACCTCGGCGGCTATGGCGCCGGCGAGCGTCAGATATCCCATGTGTACGAGCGTACATATGATGCGTACGGTCGTACACAACGACTGTGCGACAGGTCGGCGAACAGTGGGCGCCGGGGCGGGCGACGGGCATGCGAAAGGGGCCACGGCGTTCCTGCCGCGGCCCCTCGCACAGGCCCTGTGTCGGACGCCCTCAGGCCGTCCTCAGACCGTCCTCAGACGTTGAAGCCCAGCGCGCGCAGCTGCTCGCGGCCCTCGTCCGTGATCTTGTCCGGGCCCCACGGCGGCATCCAGACCCAGTTGATCCGGAGCTCGTTGACGATGCCGTCCGTGGCGGACTTGGCCTGGTCCTCGATGACGTCCGTCAGCGGGCAGGCCGCGGAGGTCAGGGTCATGTCCACGGTGGCCACATTGGAGTCGTCCACGTGGATGCCGTAGATCAGGCCGAGGTTGACGACGTCGATGCCCAGCTCGGGGTCGACCACGTCCATCAGGGCCTCGCGGAGTTCCTCCTCCGAGGCCGGCTTCATCTCGACGGTGTCGCTCATGCGGTCTTCCTTTCGGCTTCGGCGCCACCCAGCGCCTGGGCCGTCGCGTCCTTCCACGCCATCCAGCTCAGGAGGGCGCACTTGACCCGCGCGGGGTACTTGGAGACACCGGCGAACGCGACCGCGTCCTCCAGCACCTCCTCCATCGCGTCGTCCGGCTCGATCTTGCCCTTGGACTGCATCAGCTCCAGGAAGGTCTCCTGGATCTTCTGCGCGTCGGGCAGGTCCTTGCCGACGAGGAGTTCGTTCAGCACGGAGGCCGAGGCCTGGCTGATGGAGCAGCCCTGGCCCTCGTACGAGACATCCGCGATCTTCGTGCCGTCGTACTTCACACGGAGGGTGATCTCGTCGCCGCACGTCGGGTTCACATGGTGCACCTCGGCGTCGCCATCCCGAAGACCACGCCCGTGCGGGTTCTTGTAGTGGTCCAGGATGACTTCCTGGTACATGGAGTCCAGCTTCACGGTTTTCGACACGCCTCTCAGCCGAAGAAGTTCCGTACGTGCTCCAGGCCGTCGACCAGAGCGTCGATCTCGGCCGGCGTGGAGTACAGATAGAACGACGCTCGCGTGGTCGCGGGAATTCCGTAGCGCAGGCAGACCGGACGGGCACAGTGGTGGCCGACGCGGACCGCGATGCCCTGCTCGTCCAGGACCTGGCCCACGTCGTGCGGGTGGATGTCGCCCAGAGTGAAGGAGATCGCGGCGCCCCGGTCCTCGGCCGTGGTCGGGCCGATGATCCGCAGATCGGGGACCTGGGCCAGGCGCTCCACCGCGTACTGGGTGAGCGCGTGCTCATGCGCGAGGATCTTCTCCATGCCGATCGACTGGAGATAGTCGATCGCCGCGCCCAGGCCGACCGCCTGCGCGATCGGGGGCGTGCCCGCCTCGAACTTGTGCGGCGCCGGGGCATACGTGGAGGAGTGCATCGAGACGGTCTCGATCATCTCGCCGCCGCCCAGGAACGGCGGCAGGTCCTCCAGCAGCTCCTGGCGGCCCCACAGCACACCGATACCGGTCGGACCGCACATCTTGTGGCCGGTGAAGGCCACGAAGTCGGCTTGCAGGGCCTGCACGTCCAGCGGCATGTGCGGCGCGGCCTGCGAGGCGTCGACGCACACCAGCGCGCCGACCTCCTGGGCACGGCGCACTATCGCCTCGACCGGGTTGACGGTGCCGAGGATGTTGGAGACCAGCACGAAGGAGACGATCTTCGTCTTCTCGGTGATGACCTCGTCGATGTTCGACAGGTCCAGGCGGCCGTCGTCGGTCAGGCCGAACCACTTCAGCTTCGCGCCGGTGCGCTGCGCCAGCAGCTGCCACGGCACGATGTTGGAGTGGTGCTCCATCTCCGTGATGACGATCTCGGTCTCATGGTCGACCCGGTAGGGCTCATCGGCCCAACCGAGCATGTTGGCCACGAGGTTGAGGGACTCGGAGGCGTTCTTGGTGAAGATCACCTCGTCGCGGCTCGGCGCGTTGACGAACTCCGCCACCTTGTCGCGCGCGCCCTCGTAGAGTGCCGTGGCCTCCTCGGCGAGGACGTGCACGCCGCGGTGGACGTTGGCGTTGTAACGCTCGTAGTACTCGTTGAGGGCGTCCAGTACCTGGCGCGGCTTCTGGCTGGTCGCCGCGTTGTCCAGGTACACGAGCTTCTTGCCGTCATGGACGACACGGTCCAGGACGGGGAAGTCCTTGCGGATCGCCTCGGTGTCGAGGAGGCCCGACAGCTGTGTCACGCGGATGCGCCACCCTTCACATATGCCTCGTAGCCCTCGTTCTCCAGCTTGTCCGCGAGCTCGGGGCCGCCGGACTCGACGATGCGGCCGCCGGCGAACACATGGACGTGGTCGGGCTTGATGTAGCGCAGGATGCGCGTGTAGTGCGTGATCAGCAGGGTGCCGACCTCGCCCGTCTCGCGGACGCGGTTGACGCCCTCGGAGACGATGCGCAGCGCGTCGACGTCCAGGCCCGAGTCGGTCTCGTCCAGGATCGCCATCTTCGGCTTGAGCAGTTCGAGCTGAAGGATCTCGTGGCGCTTCTTCTCACCACCGGAGAAGCCCTCGTTGACATTGCGCTCGGCGAAGGCGGGGTCCATGTGGAGACGCTCCATGGCCTCCTTGACCTCCTTCACCCAGGTGCGCAGCTTCGGGGCCTCGCCGCGCACGGCGGTGGCGGAGGTGCGCAGGAAGTTGGAGACCGAGACGCCGGGGACCTCGACCGGGTACTGCATGGCCAGGAACAGGCCGGCGCGGGCGCGCTCGTCGACGGACATCTCCAGGACGTCCTCGCCGTCGAGCAGCACGGTGCCCTCGGTGATCGTGTACTTCGGGTGACCCGCGAGCGAGTAGGCGAGGGTCGACTTGCCGGAGCCGTTGGGGCCCATGATGGCGTGCGTCTCGCCCTGCTTCACGGTCAGGTCGACGCCCTTGAGGATCTCCTTCGTGGCGTTGTCGGCCTCGACGGTGACGTGCAGGTCTCGGATTTCAAGCGTTGCCATGGATGCCTCAGGACTCCTGGGTGAGGGAGACGAGCACGTCGTCCCCTTCGATCTTTACGGGGTATACGGGTACGGGGCGCGTCGCGGGGAGGCCGGACGGCTTGCCGGTGCGCAGGTCGAACGCGGAGCCGTGCAGCCAGCACTCGATCTGGCAGTCCTCCACCTCGCCCTCGGAGAGCGAGACGTTCGCGTGGGAGCAGATGTCGTAGATCGCGAACACCTCCCCCTCGGTGCGGACGACCGAGACCGGCGTGCCGTCGAGTTCCACCCGCTTGGGGGTGTCCTCCGCCAGCTCGCTCAGCCCACAGGCGCGTACGAAACTCATGCGACCGAGGCCTCCAGCTCCTGCTCGATCCTGGTGAGCAGGCGCTCCTCGATGTCGGCGACGCCGATCTGCTGGACGAGTTCGGCGAAGAAGCCGCGGACCACCAGGCGGCGGGCGTCCTGCTCGGCGATGCCGCGGGCCATCAGGTAGAACAGCTGCTCGTCGTCGAAACGGCCGGTGGTGGAGGCGTGGCCGGCGCCGACGATCTCGCCGGTCTCGATCTCCAGGTTCGGCACCGAGTCGACGCGGGCGCCGTCGGTGAGCACCAGGTTGCGGTTCATCTCATAGGTGTCGGTGCCCTCGGCCTTGGCCTCGATGAGCACGTCGCCGATCCAGACCGCGTGTGCGCCGTCACCCTGGAGCGCGCCCTTGTAGACGACGTGCGACTTGCAGTGCGGGGTGTTGTGGGTGACCAGGAGGCGGTGCTCCTGGTGCTGCCCGGCGTCGGTGAAGTACAGGCCGAGCAGCTCGGCCTCGCCGCCGGTGCCCGCGTAGGAGACGCGCGGGTGCAGCCGTACGACATCGCCGCCGAAGGTGACGACGACCGACTTGAAGGACGCGTCCCGGCCGATCAGCGCGTTGTGCTGGGCGGTGTGGACGGCCTTGTCGTCCCAGTCCTGGACGGAGACGACGGTCAGCTTGGCGCCGTCGCCCAGCACGTACTCCACGTTGGCCGCGAGCACCGCGTCGCCGGTGTGGTCGATGACGACCACGGCCTCGGCGAAGGCGCCCAGCTCGATCACCTGGTGGGCGAAGGCGGTGCCGCCCTGGCCGTGCACGGCGATACGGACCGGCTCGGTGAGCACGGTCTCCTTGGGGACGGTCACGACCGAGGCCTGCTCGAAGACGGAGTACGCCTGGGCGGCGATCCGGTCCACGGGGGTGCCGGCCCGGCCGAGGCGCGCGTCCTCGCGGCCCACGGTCTCGACGACGACGCCCTCGGGGGCCTGCACGTCGACCTTCACGCCGTCGCCGGTGGCGACGGCGGTGCCGTCGTGCAGCCCGCGCAGGCGCTCCAGCGGGGTGAACCGCCACTCCTCCTCGCGGCCGTGCGGGACGGGGAAGTCCGCCACGTCGAAGGACGGGGGCACGCTCATGCGCGTGGCGACGGTCGACTCCGCGGCCACCGCGATCTGGCCGGCGGTGGTGGAGCCCACCGGGATGTTCTGGGCCTCAGCCATGGCTGTCGTATTGCTCGCTTTCTCAGGTCAGTGGCGTGATGGTGGGGCGGTGGGCGGTCAGCCGACCGCGCCTTCCATCTGCAGCTCGATCAGCCGGTTGAGTTCGAGCGCGTACTCCATGGGCAGCTCCTTGGCGATCGGCTCGACGAAGCCGCGCACGATCATCGCCATCGCCTCGAACTCGGTCAGACCGCGGCTCATCAGGTAGAAGAGCTGGTCCTCGGAGACCTTGGAGACGGTCGCCTCATGACCCATGGACACGTCGTCCTCGCGGACGTCGACGTACGGGTACGTGTCGGAGCGGGAGATGGTGTCGACGAGCAGCGCGTCGCACAGCACGTTCGACTTGGAGCCGTGCGCGCCCTCGCCGATCTCGACCAGACCGCGGTACGAGGTGCGGCCGCCGCCGCGCGCCACGGACTTCGACACGATGTTGGACGACGTGTTCGGCGCCATGTGGACCATCTTGGAGCCGGCGTCCTGGTGCTGGCCCTCGCCCGCGAAGGCGATGGACAGGGTCTCGCCCTTGGCGTGCTCGCCCATCAGGTAGACGGCCGGGTACTTCATCGTCACCTTGGAGCCGATGTTGCCGTCGATCCACTCCATGGTCGCGCCCTCGTACGCCACGGCGCGCTTGGTGACCAGGTTGTAGACGTTGTTCGACCAGTTCTGGATGGTCGTGTAGCGACAGCGGGCGTTCTTCTTGACGATGATCTCGACCACGGCGCTGTGCAGCGAGTCCGACTTGTAGATCGGCGCGGTGCAGCCCTCGACGTAGTGCACGTAGGCACCCTCGTCGACGATGATCAGGGTCCGCTCGAACTGGCCCATGTTCTCCGTGTTGATACGGAAGTAGGCCTGGAGCGGGATCTCCACGTGCACGCCCTTCGGCACGTAGATGAAGGAGCCGCCGGACCACACGGCCGTGTTCAGCGCGGCGAACTTGTTGTCGCCGGCCGGGATCACGGTGCCGAAGTACTCCTTGAAGAGCTCCGGGTGCTCCTTGAGAGCGGTGTCGGTGTCCAGGAAGATGACACCCTGCTCCTCCAGGTCCTCGCGGATCTGGTGGTAGACGACCTCCGACTCGTACTGGGCGGCCACACCGGCGACCAGGCGCTGCTTCTCGGCCTCGGGGATGCCCAGCTTGTCGTAGGTGTTCTTGATGTCCTCGGGCAGGTCCTCCCAGGACTCCGCCTGCTTCTCCGTGGAGCGCACGAAGTACTTGATGTTGTCGAAGTCGATGCCCGAGAGGTCGGAGCCCCAGTTCGGCATGGGCTTCTTCTCGAAGAGCCGGAGGCCCTTGAGGCGCAGCTTGGTCATCCACTCCGGCTCCGACTTCTTGCCGGAGATGTCGCGGACGACGTCGTCGTTCAGACCGCGCCGGGCGGAGGCACCGGCCACGTCGGAGTCGGCCCAGCCGTATTCGTACTTGCCCAGGCCCTCCAGCTCAGGGTGGGCAGTCTCCGTGGGGAGAGTCATGCGGGGTTCCTCCCGGCCGTGCTTGCAGGTGCGTCAGTGGAAATCTTGGGAATGAACGTCGTGCAGACGCCGTCGCCGTGCGCGATGGTCGCCAGTCGCTGGACGTGGGTACCCAGCAGCTCGGCGAAGATCTCCGTCTCCGCCTCGCACAGCTGCGGGTACTGCTCCGCGACATGGGCGACCGGGCAGTGGTGCTGGCAGAGCTGCTCGCCGACCGGTGCGCTGCGCGCCGTAGCAGCGTACCCGTCCGCGCTCAAGGCCTTGGCCAGCGCTTCCGCGCGCTTGTCGGGGCTCACGCTCTCGATCGCCCGGCGGTACGCCTTCGCCTGGGAGGCGATCCGGGCACGGGCGAAGGCGGAGACCGCGCCGGGCCCGCCCTCGTGCTCGGCGATCCAGCGCAGCGCGTCCGCGGCCAGCTTGTCGTACGACTGGTCGAAGGCGTCGCGGCCGCAGTCGGTGAGCGCGAAGACCTTGGCGGGACGGCCGCGTGTGCGCGTGCCGTACACCCGCTGTTCGCGGGCCTCCACGACGTCGTCCGCGGCCAGCGCGTCCAGATGGCGCCGGACGGCCGCCTGGGTCAGTCCCAGCCGGCCCGCGAGTTCGGCGACGGTCGAGGGCCCGTGGTCCAGGATGGATCGCACGACACGGTTGCGCGTGGAGCGCTCACCGGTCGCGAGCTCCTCCTGCGGGGCCCCTGTGAGGGCCTCCCGAGCCTCGTCGACGTTTTTCACAACGCCATTGTTGCGTAATTCATCCGGGCCTGACAAGCGCCGTCGGGATCATCGACGGTGCCCTGCATCACTTAGGTATACCTAATGTGACCTGCGAAAATGATCTCTGATCGATCATCCTGAGCCCGGTCGGCGCGGAATCCGGTGGCGTCCCGCGCGCCCGTCCGGAAGACTCCCCGGCCATGGCCACACCCCCTCCGACCGGGCCTCTTGTCACCCGGGACGACATCGCCGCCGGACTGCGGCGGCTCGGTGTCGAAAGCGGCGAGACACTCCTCGTACATTCGTCCCTAAGTTCCCTCGGGTGGGTGAACGGCGGAGCCGTGGCGGTCGTCCAGGCACTTCTCGACACCCTCGGTCCGCACGGCACCCTGGTCGTCCCGGCCCAGTCCTCCGACCTCTCCGACCCCGCCGAGTGGGGGAACCCGCCGGTGCCCGCGGAATGGTGGGACCGGATCCGGGCCACCATGCCGCCGTACGACCCCCTGATCACCCCCACCCGCGGCGTCGGCGTGATCCCGGAGACGGTGCGCACCTGGCCGGGCGCCCTGCGCAGCGCCCATCCGCAGACCTCCTTCGCGGCCCTCGGCCCCCGCGCGCGGGAGATCACCGGCGGCCACGCCCCCGACTGCCGGCTCGGCGAGCGAAGCCCCCTGGCCCGCCTGGAGGAACTGGGCGCCCGGGTCCTGCTGCTCGGCACCGGCTACCACACCTGCACCGCCTTCCACCTGGCCGAATACCGCGTACCCGGCCCGTTCGTGCGGGTCGGCCGGCCCGCGCCCGGCGGCGGCTGGGAGACGGTGACCGAGGTGTCGATCAGCTCCGAGCCCTTCGAGGAGCTGGGCCGCGACTTCGAGCGGGAGCGCCCCGTCCTGCGGGGCGCGGTGGCCGCGGCCGACGCCCGGCTGTTCCCGGTGCCGGACGCCGTGGCCTACGCCGAGGCGTGGCTCAGGGCGCGCAGGCCCGTCACGCGTGGGTTCCCGCACCCCCGCGACTGATCGGCGAGCGCTCTCCCTAGACTCAGGTCCCATGCGAAGTGAGCCTGTCGTCCAGGTCCAGGCCCTGGTGAAGCGGTACGGCGCGAAGACCGCGGTCAACGGCCTCGACCTGGAGGCCGGGGCGGGCGTGACCGCCGTACTCGGACCCAACGGCGCCGGCAAGACGACGACGGTCGAGACCTGCGAGGGGTACCGGAAGCCGGATTCCGGCACGGTGCGCGTCCTGGGCCTCGACCCCGTGCGGCAGTCGGCCGAGCTGCGGCCCCGGATCGGTGTGATGCTCCAGTCCGGCGGCGTGTACTCCGGCGCCCGCGCGGACGAGATGCTGCGCCATGTCGCCAGGCTGCACGCCCACCCGCTGGACGTGGACGCCCTGATCGAACGGCTCGGCCTCGCCGGCTGCGGCCGTACCTCCTACCGCCGGCTCTCCGGCGGCCAGCAGCAGCGCCTCGCGCTGGCCATGGCCGTCGTCGGCCGCCCGGAACTGGTCTTCCTGGACGAGCCGACCGCCGGCCTCGACCCGCAGGCCCGCCGGGCCACCTGGGACCTGGTGCGGGACCTGCGCGCCGACGGCGTCTCGGTGATCCTCACCACGCACCACATGGACGAGGCCGAGGAACTCTCCGACGACGTCGCGATCATCGACGGCGGCAAGGTCATCGCCCAGGGCTCTCCCGAGGAGCTGTGCAGGGGCGGCGCCGAGAACACCCTGCGCTTCTCCGGCCGCCCCGGACTCGACGTCGGCTCGCTGCTCAAGGCGCTCCCGGACGGCTGCACGGCCGCCGAGCTGACCCCGGGCGCCTACCGCGTCGTCGGCCAGGTCGATCCGCAGCTGCTGGCCACCGTGACCTCCTGGTGCGCCCAGCACGGGGTGATGCCGGACCGCATCTCGGTCGAACGGCACACCCTGGAAGACGTCTTTTTGGAGCTGACCGGCAAGGAGCTGCGCTCATGACCACCGCGTCGGGTACGTACGCGCCCAAGCCGGGGGCCGCGCCCCTGCCCCGCATGATCGCGGCGCAGGCGGCCCTGGAGGCCAGGATGCTGCTGCGCAACGGCGAGCAGCTGCTGCTGACGGTCGTCATCCCGACCCTGCTGCTGGTGCTGTTCAGCTCCGTGGACATCGTGGACACCGGCAGGGGCAAGGCCGTCGACTTCCTCGCGCCGGGCATCCTCGCCCTCGCCGTGATGTCGACCGCGTTCACCGGGCAGGCCATCGCCACCGGCTTCGAGCGCCGCTACGGCGTGCTCAAGCGGCTCGCCGCCTCGCCGCTGCCACGCTGGGGCCTGATGACCGCGAAGACGGCGTCCGTGCTGGTCACCGAGGTGCTCCAGGTGATCCTCCTGACGGTGATCGCCCTCGCGCTCGGCTGGTCCCCGCACGGCAACCCGGCCGCCGTACTCCTCCTCCTGGTCCTCGGCACCGCCGCCTTCTCCGGGCTCGGCCTGCTGATGGCCGGCACCCTGAAGGCGGAGGCGACGCTGGCCGCGGCCAACCTGGTGTTCCTGCTGCTGCTGGTCGGCGGCGGGGTCATCGTGCCGCTGGACAAGTTCGGCTCGGCAGGACAGCACATCCTCGGCCTGCTGCCCATCTCCGCCCTCTCCGACGGCCTGCGGGACGTGCTCCAGCACGGCGCCGGGATGCCCTGGGGCGATCTGGGGATCCTCGCGGTGTGGGCGGTCGTGGGGCTCGCGGCGGCGGGGAAGTTCTTCCGCTGGGAGTGAGCGGGCCCGTCCCGAGGGCGGGCGGCCGGGAAGTGAGCGGCGACACGGCGCCGGTACGGGACCCTCGTGAAAGCGTGCACAAGCGGCGGCCTACGATGGTGGGCGTGCCAAAGCTGAACCGCGCCGACGCCGTAGCGGCCCTGCGTAATCCGCTCGCCTTCATCGCCGACCGCTGGACCCCGAAGCCGGGGACCGTGCAGCGGGCGGCCCTCATCGCGCTCGTGATGTCGGTGGTGATCGTCGTCACCGGCGGTGCCGTACGGCTGACCAGCTCGGGTCTCGGCTGCCCGACCTGGCCCGAGTGCACCGACGGGTCTCTGACGCCGACGCAGGCGCTGAGCTATCACAGCGCCATCGAGTTCGGCAATCGCATGCTGACCTACGTACTGTGCGCGGCGGTCGGCTGGGCGATCATCGCCGCCCGCGCCCAGAAGCCGTACCGGCGCGGTCTGACCCGGCTCGGCTGGGCGCAGTTCTGGCTGGTGATGGGCAATGCGGTGCTCGGCGGCATCGTGGTACTGGTGGGCCTCAACCCGTACACCGTCGCCGCGCACTTCCTGCTGGCGACCGCGCTGACCACGGTCGCCGTGGTGATGTGGCAGCGCACCCGCGAGGGCGACGCCGCGCCCCGGCCGCTGGTCGGCAAGGCCGTGGTGCAGCTGGTGTGGTTCCTGGTGGTCGCGGCCGTGCTGCTGATCGCGGTCGGCACCGTGGTCACCGGCGCGGGTCCGCACGCGGGCGACTCCAGCGATGTGCAGCGGATCCCGATCGACTGGGAGACCGTGGCCAAGCTGCACGCGGTGCTCGCGTGGATCGTGGTGACGCTGACGTTCGCCCTGTGGTTCATCCTCAAGGCCGTCGACGCCCCGCACGGCCCGCTGGCCCGCACCCGGGAGCTGTTCCTGATCCTGCTGAGCCAGGGCGTCATCGGCTACGTGCAGTACTTCACGCACCTGCCCGAGCTGCTGGTCGGCCTCCACATGCTCGGCTCCTGCCTGGTGTGGATCGGCGTCCTGCGGGTCCTGCTGGCGCTGCGCGAGCGCCCGGAGACGGAGCTCGGGGTGCCCGAGCCCGCGGCCGGAGCCACGGTTCCCACGAACGCCTGACGCACCCCTGCGCCCGCCTCGCTCACTCGTACCCGGCGACCAACGCGTCGATCGCCGGGCCCAGGTAGGCCCGGGTCAGCGTGGCGCGCCGGGTGAGCCAGGCGTCGTCACCCACCGGCGCCGGGTCCTCGTACCGCCTGCGGGTGATGTCCTCGACGACCTCGGCGGGCGCGCCGAGGTCCGGCAGCCCGGCCAGGGCCTCCCGCTTGGAGATCAGCCGTCCCTCGCGCAGGGTCACGGTCGCCCGGGCGAAGGTCAGCAGCCCGAGGTCGACCCAGATGTCCTGGCGCCACAGCCGGGCCCGGTCCACGGCGGGCCGCCAGTAGTCCCGCTGGTCCGCCACGACGAACGCGCGCAGGTGTTGATCCGGAACCGGCGGTAAGAGGCCCCCCGGTGCCTCCCCGTGCAGCACCCGCCCGAAGGCGTGCAGCTCGCGCCGGGTGACGGGGGTGACCGGGCGGCGCAGCACATGGCCGTGCGCCCAGGTGAGATGCGCCCGGCCCGGATCGTCGAGGGTGGCCGGGGCGAGATAGCTACAGTGCAGCTTCGCGGCGAGCGGCTCCCGGCGCAGCCGCCGGTGCAGGGATACGACCTCGCGTACGGTCTTCAGACCCGGCGGCCCCGGAAGCACCGCGATCAGATCGAGATCGCTGCGGCTCTCCTGGTAGTCACCGCCGGCGAGCGAGCCGTGCGCCCAGACGGCACGGGGGCGCAACGGCGTGAGGGCGTCGAGAAAACATCCGAGCAGGGCTTCCGTCCGCGTCCGCATGCCGCCCAGTGTGGCGCTCCCCCGGGGCGCGCGGGGCGGTATTCGGTATCAGGCATACGGCCCCGCCGCGCGGGCGCACACCGCGGCGCGCCCGTGGCCGGCCCGGGGATCAGCCCCCGAGCTGGATCCCCGCCATCCGCTTCCACTCGTACGGCCCGGTCGTCACCTTGGCCGCGAACTCCCCGTCGAACTCCTCGTGCCGGGTGATTCCGGCCTTCGCCACCGCCTGCTCGGCGATCGCGTAGGAGGGGGCCACCACATCGCCCCAGCCGCCGTCCTCGCCGACGAGCACGATCCGCGCCCCGCGCTCCCCGATGTACGCCACCTGCCCCTCCGCGCCGCCGTGGGCCTTGGAGAAGGCGCTGATCCTCTGGGCGAGCCGGGCCACCGTGCGCTCGGCCTTCGCGTCAACCTGCTGCGTGTCTGCCATGCCTGGATGCTACCGACGAGTAGATCGAACGGCGACGGGAGGGGTGCGTGGCCTTGACCACGCACCCCTCCCGTGCGGAACGCCCGCGGCGGAAACCCGCGTCAGGAAGAAGGTGCCTCAGCGCAGGAACGGGTCCACCGCGACGGCGACGAAGAGGATCGACACATAGGTGATCGACCAGTGGAACAGCCGCATCTCCTTGAGCTTCACGCCGGTGACCTCGGCCTTCGCCCGGTTCTGGAGCCCGTGCGCCTCCCACAGCCAGAAGCCGCCGGCCGCGAGGGCCACGACCGTGTAGAACCAGCCCGTGTACCCCAGCGGGGTGAGCAGCAGCGAGACGAGGACCATCACCCAGCTGTAGATGACGATCTGCCGGGCCACGACCTTGTTGGAGGCGATCACCGGGAGCATCGGCACACCGGCGCGCGCGTAGTCGTCCTTGACCTTCATGGACAGCGGCCAGTAGTGCGGCGGCGTCCAGAAGAACATCACCAGGAAGAGGATGATCGGCGCCCAGGACATCGAGTCCGTGACCGCGGACCAGCCGATCAGCACCGGCAGACAGCCCGCGATGCCGCCCCACACGATGTTCTGCGCGGTGCGGCGCTTGAGGATCATCGTGTAGACGACGACGTAGAAGAGCAGCGCGCCGAGCGACAGCCAGGCGCTGAGCCAGTTGACCGTCAGACCGAACAGCAGCGTGGAGACGACTCCGAGACCGATGCCGAAGGCGAGGCACTCGCGCGGGCTGACCATGCCGGTCACCAGCGGCCGCTGCGCGGTGCGGTCCATGACGGCGTCGATGTCGCGGTCGATGTACATGTTCAGCGCGTTGGCGCCGCCCGCGGAGAGGTAGCCGCCGAGGCAGGTCAGCAGCACCAGCTTCAGGTCGGGCACACCCTGCTGCGCCAAGAACATCACCGGCACGGTGGTGATGAGCAGCAGCTCGATGATCCGCGGCTTGGTCAGCGCCACGAATGCCTTGACACGGGCCCCGAACGGCCGGTGGGCCGGGCTCGGGTTCGTATCACCGAGCACGGCAGCTGGACGGGATTCGACGGCCGTCACGCACACCCCTGACAGAGACATCCCAGCGAGCCTCCCCCGGATGAGGTCTTCATGAAGGGCTCGCGCGTACCACGCCACTTTAGACGTTGCCCATACCCCGGCCTTCGCGGGGGTGGGGTCGTGTTGGCGGTCACACGGACGGACCCCCGCGGGGCGCTCCCGGGACCTCTCGGAACACCCTTTGCCGGAGATCGCATAAGAGGGCCCCCACCACTCTTTTGAGCGGTCAGATGAGCGCCTCTTTATTCATGTGCCAAATGCCGTCTCGCCCAGTCGGGAGGCGGATCCCGTCGATGCCCGGCAGTCTGGAATCACCCGCGAAAACGCACGTCCTTACGAGGGTAGGCTCGACAACGGCCGGCGGGCAGAAGCACGCCGGCGGCCGGGTGGGGCGCGTGCCCCGAAGACCGGCGCCCGACATGTGGAGAGGAGCCCTGACCCAGGGTGAGCACCAAGCCGACCACCACAGACCTTGAGTGGACCGACCTGGACCAGCGGGCCGTGGACACCGCCCGAGTCCTGGCCGCCGACGCCGTACAGAAGGTCGGCAACGGCCATCCCGGTACGGCGATGAGCCTGGCCCCCGCCGCCTACACCCTCTTCCAGAAGGTGATGCGGCACGACCCGGCCGACCCGGAGTGGGTGGGGCGCGACCGCTTCGTGCTGTCCGCCGGCCACTCCTCCCTGACCCTCTACACCCAGCTCTACCTGGCCGGCTTCGGCCTGGAGCTGGCGGATCTGGAGTCCTTCCGCACCTGGGGCTCCAAGACCCCGGGCCACCCGGAGTACGGACACACCAAGGGCGTCGAGACCACCACGGGCCCGCTGGGCCAGGGTGTGGCCAACGCGGTGGGCATGGCGATGGCCGCCCGCTACGAGCGCGGTCTGTTCGACCCGGAGGCCGCCCAGGGCGAGTCGCCGTTCGACCACTTCATCTACTGCATCGCCGGTGACGGCTGCCTCCAGGAGGGCATCTCCGCCGAGGCGTCCTCGCTGGCCGGCCACCAGAAGCTCGGCAACCTGATCCTGCTGTGGGACGACAACCACATCTCGATCGAGGGCGACACCGAGACGGCCGTCTCCGAGAACACCGCCGAGCGCTACGAGGCGTACGGCTGGCATGTGCAGCGCGTGGAGCCGAAGGCGGACGGCGACCTGGACCCGGCGGCGATCTTCGCCGCGATCCAGGCGGCCAAGCAGGTCACCGACCGGCCCTCCTTCATCGCGATGCGCTCGATCATCGCCTGGCCGGCCCCGAACGCGCAGAACACCGAGGCCGCGCACGGCTCGGCGCTCGGCGCGGACGAGGTCGCGGCCACCAAGCGCGTCCTCGGCTTCGACCCGGAGCAGTCCTTCGCCGTCGAGGACGACGTGATCACGCACACCCGCAAGGCCCTGGAGCGCGGCGCCCGCGCGAAGGCCGAGTGGGAGAAGGCCTTTCAGGTGTGGCGGGACGACAACCCCGAGCGCGCCGCCGAGTTCGACCGCATCGCGGCGGGCGAGCTG
This sequence comes from Streptomyces griseofuscus, assembly GCF_014673495.1. Classification (GTDB taxonomy): domain Bacteria; phylum Actinomycetota; class Actinomycetes; order Streptomycetales; family Streptomycetaceae; genus Streptomyces; species Streptomyces murinus. Next base: position 6,407,564 of record NZ_CP051006.1, on the reverse strand, counting down.
CCCACCGGCTGGGAGGAGAAGATCCCGGTCTTCGAGCCCGGCAAGTCGGTCGCCACCCGTGCCGCCTCCGGCAAGGTGCTCCAGGCGCTCGGCCCGGTGATCCCCGAGCTGTGGGGCGGCTCCGCCGACCTCGCCGGCTCCAACAACACCACGATCGACAAGGCCAGCTCCTTCCTGCCCGAGGGCAATCCGCTGCCGGAGGCCGACCCGTACGGCCGTACGATCCACTTCGGCATCCGCGAGCACTCCATGGGCGCCGAGCTGAACGGCATCACGCTGCACGGCAACACCCGTGTCTACGGCGGCACCTTCCTCGTCTTCTCCGACTACATGCGCAACGCCGTGCGTCTGTCGGCCCTGATGCACCTGCCGGTGACGTTCGTGTGGACGCACGACTCCATCGGCCTGGGCGAGGACGGCCCCACCCACCAGCCGGTCGAGCACCTGGCCTCGCTGCGCGCCATCCCGGGCCTGAACATCATCCGCCCGGCCGACGCCAACGAGACCGCGATCGCCTGGCGCGAGGTCCTCAAGCGCTACACCAAGGAGTTCGGCAAGGGCCAGCCGCACGGCTTCGCGCTGACCCGCCAGGGCGTGCCGACGTACGAGCCCAATGAGGACGCCGCGAAGGGCGGTTACGTCCTGTTCGAGGCCGAGGGCGGCGAGCCGGAGGTCATCCTGATCGCCACCGGTTCCGAGGTGCACGTGGCCGTCGAGGCGCGTGAGCGGCTCCAGGCCGACGGCGTCCCGACCCGGGTCGTGTCCATGCCCTCGGTCGAGTGGTTCGAGCAGCAGGACCAGGGGTACCGGGACTCCGTGCTGCCGCCGTCCGTGAAGGCCCGTGTCTCCGTGGAGGCGGGCATCGGACTGACGTGGCACAAGTACGTCGGAGACGCCGGCCGCATCGTCTCCCTGGAGCACTTCGGTGCGTCCGCCGACGGCAAGGTGCTCTTCCAGGAGTTCGGCTTCACCGCGGAGAACGTGGCCGCGAAGGCCCGGGAATCCATCGCCGCCGCCCAGCGCTGACGCTCATATACGACACGTAGGAGATGTAATTCCATGACAGACGCACTCAAGCGCCTCTCCGACGAAGGCGTCGCGATCTGGCTGGACGACCTGTCGCGCAAGCGGATCACGTCCGGCAACCTCGCCGAGCTGATCGACCAGCAGCACGTCGTGGGCGTCACCACGAACCCGACGATCTTCCAGAAGGCGATCTCGGGGGGCGACGGCTACGACCTCCAGGTCTCGGACCTCGCCGCCCGCAAGGTCACCGTCGAAGAGGCCATCCGCATGATCACCACGGCGGACGTCCGCGACGCCGCCGACATCCTGCGCCCGGTCTTCGACGCCACGGACGGCCAGGACGGCCGGGTCTCCATCGAGGTGGACCCCCGCCTCGCGCACAACACCAAGGCGACCGTCGCCGAGGCCAAGCAGCTGGCCTGGCTGGTGGACCGCCCCAACACCCTGATCAAGATCCCGGCCACCCAGGGCGGTCTGCCGGCGATCACCGAGGTCATCGGCCTGGGCATCAGCGTCAATGTCACGCTGATCTTCTCCCTGGAGCGCTACCGCGCGGTCATGGACGCCTACCTCTCCGGTCTGGAGAAGGCCAAGGAGCGCGGCCTGGACCTGTCGAAGATCCACTCGGTGGCGTCCTTCTTCGTGTCCCGGGTGGACACCGAGATCGACCGCCGTATCGACGAGATGGGCACCGACGAGGCCAAGGCGCTGCGCGGCAAGGCGGGCGTGGCCAACGCGCGCCTCGCCTACCAGGCGTACGAGGAGGTCTTCTCCTCCGACCGCTGGAACGTGCTGGAGAACGCGGGCGCCAACAAGCAGCGTCCGCTGTGGGCCTCCACCGGTGTGAAGGACCCGGCGTACAAGGACACCATGTACGTCGAGGAACTGGTCGCGCCGAACACGGTCAACACCATGCCGGAGGCCACCCTGGAGGCCACCGACGACCACGGCGAGATCCGCGGCGACGCGGTCACCGGCACCTACGCCGAGGCCCGCGCCGACCTGGACGCGCTGGAGAAGATCGGCATCTCGTACGACGAGGTCGTCCAGGTGCTGGAGGACGAGGGCGTCGAGAAGTTCGAGACGTCCTGGAACGACCTGCTGAAGTCCACCCAGGCGGAGCTCGAGCGCCTCGCCCCTTCGGAGGGCTGACTTGTCACCCGTTTCGGGATCCGGAGCGAACCCGCTCCGTGACCCGGCCGACCGACGGCTCCCGCGTATCGCGGGGCCGTCGGGTCTGGTCATCTTCGGGGTCACGGGCGACCTGTCGCGCAAGAAGCTGATGCCCGCGGTGTACGACCTCGCCAACCGGGGTCTGCTGCCGCCGGGCTTCTCGCTGGTGGGCTTCGCCCGCCGCGAGTGGGCCAACGAGGACTTCGCGCAGGAGGTCCACGACGCCGTCAAGGCGCACGCCCGTACGCCGTTCCGCGAGGAGGTCTGGCAGCAGCTCATCCAGGGGATGCGCTTCGTGCAGGGCACCTTCGACGACGACGAGGCGTTCGAACGGCTGCGTTCCACCATCGAGGAGCTGGACAAGGCACAGGGCACGGGCGGCAACTTCGCCTTCTACCTGTCGGTGCCGCCGCGCTCCTTCCCTGTGGTCATCCAGCAGCTGAAGAAGCACGGACTCGCCGACCAGTCCGGCGGTTCCTGGCGGCGCGCGGTCATCGAGAAGCCGTTCGGACACGATCTGAAGTCGGCCGAGGAACTGAACGCCATCGTGCACGAGGTGTTCGCCCCGGACCAGGTCTTCCGGATCGACCACTACCTCGGCAAGGAGACCGTCCAGAACATCCTGGCGCTGCGCTTCGCCAACACGATGTTCGAGCCGATCTGGAACCGGTCCTTCGTGGACCATGTCCAGATCACCATGGCCGAGGACATCGGCATCGGCGGCCGGGCCGGCTACTACGACGGCATCGGCGCCGCCCGTGACGTCATCCAGAACCATCTGCTCCAGCTGCTCGCGCTGACCGCGATGGAGGAGCCCGCCTCCTTCGACGCGCAGGCGCTGGCCGCGGAGAAGACCAAGGTGCTCGGCGCCGTACGGCTGCCGAAGGACCTGGGCAAGGGCACCGTGCGCGGACAGTACGCGGCGGGCTGGCAGGGCGGCGAGAAGGTCATCGGCTACCTCGAAGAGGACGGCATCGACCCGAAGTCGAAGACCGACACGTACGCGGCGATCAAGGTGGGCATCGACAACCGCCGCTGGGCGGGCGTCCCCTTCTATCTGCGCACCGGCAAGCGGCTCGGCCGCCGGGTGACGGAGATCGCCGTCGTCTTCCAGCGGGCCCCGCACTCCCCCTTCGACCACACGGCGACGGAGGAGCTGGGCCAGAACGCGATCGTGATCCGCGTCCAGCCGGACGAGGGCATCACGGTCCGCTTCGGCTCCAAGGTGCCGGGCACCTCGATGGAGATCCGGGACGTGTCCATGGACTTCGCCTACGGCGAGTCGTTCACGGAGTCCAGCCCGGAGGCGTACGAGCGGCTCATCCTGGATGTGCTGCTCGGCGACGCCAACCTCTTCCCGCGCACGGAGGAGGTCGAGCTGTCCTGGAAGATCCTCGATCCGATCGAGCAGTACTGGGACAAGCACGGCAGGCCCGCGCAGTACCCCTCGGGCACCTGGGGCCCCGCCGAGGCGGACGAGATGCTCGCACGAGACGGACGGAGCTGGCGCAGGCCATGAAGATCGACCTGACCGACACCACCGCCGGCGAGATCAACAAGGCGCTCGTGCAGGGGCGTCGGGACATCGGCACCCCCGCCGTCGGCATGGTCCTGACCCTCGTCATCGTCACCGACGAGGAGAACGCGTACGACGCTCTGAAGGCCGCCAACGACGCCTCGCGCGAGCACCCCTCGCGCACGCTGGTGGTCATCAAGCGGATCTCCCGCACCCCGCGCGACCGCACCAGCTCGCGCCTCGACGCCGAGGTACGGGTGGGCGCGGAAGCGGGCACCGGCGAGACCGTCATACTGCGGCTGTACGGCGAGGTGTCCCAGCACGCCGACTCGGTCGTGCTGCCGCTGCTGCTGCCGGACGCCCCGGTCGTCGTGTGGTGGCCGGTGAACGCCCCGCTGGACCCGGCGAAGGACCCGCTGGGCGCGCTGGCCCAGCGCCGGGTCACCGACACCTACACCGCCGAGGAGCCGGTGCGGGAACTCACGGCCCGCGCCGACGCCTACACCCCCGGCGACACCGATCTGTCCTGGACCCGGATCACGCCCTGGCGTTCGATGCTGGCGGCCGCCCTGGACCAGGTCGACTGCCGGGTGCAGGCGGTCGAGGTGGAGGGCGAGGCGTTCAACCCGAGCTGCGAGCTGCTGGCCATGTGGCTCGCGGACCGGCTGGACGTGCCGGTACGGCGGTCTTCGTCCGCGGGCCCCGGTCTGACCGGCGTCCGCATGGACACCACGTGCGGCCCGATCACCCTGGACCGCGCGGACGGCTCGCTGGCCACGCTGTCCATCAAGGGGCAGCCGGGCCGCGCGGTGGCGCTCAAGCGGCGCGACACCGCCGAGCTGATCGCGGAGGAGCTGCGCCGGCTGGACCCGGACGACACCTATGCGGCGGCGCTGCGGTACGGGGTGGACCGGTTGAACGCGGTCCCGGAGCAGGAGGCTTCGAAGCCGGGTTCGGCTTCGGGTTCGGCTTCGACCTCGGACTCGGGTTCGACCTCGGATTCGGGTTCGGCTTCCCCGGACGCGGCGCAGCCGGCCGCCGCCGAGGCGGCCAAGACGCCCGCGAAGAAGGCGACGTCGTCCCGGGCCGCGAAGAAGGCACCCTCCAGGAAGGCGTCGGCGAAGTGAGCACACCTCAGCTGGTCGTCCACCGTGACAAGGAGCTGATGGCCCAGGCCGCCGCGGCCCGCCTGATCACGAAGATCGTGGACGCGCAGGCCTCCCGGGGCACCGCGTCCGTGGTCCTCACCGGCGGCCGCAACGGTAACGGTCTGCTGGCCGCGCTGGCCCAGGCGCCGGCCCGGGACGCCGTGGACTGGACCCGTCTCGACCTGTGGTGGGGCGACGAGCGCTATCTGCCCGAGGGCGACCCGGAGCGCAATATCACCCAGGCACGCGCGGCCCTGCTGGACTCCGTCCCGCTGGACCCGGCGCGCGTGCACGCCATGCCCGCCTCCGACGGGCCGTACGGCACGGACGTCGAGGCGGCGGCCGAGGCGTACGCGGCGGAGCTGGCGAAGGCGGCCGGGCCGGAGAACCACGGCTCGGTACCCACCTTCGACGTGCTGATGCTGGGCGTCGGTCCGGACACCCATGTGGCCTCGCTCTTCCCGGAGCTGCCGGCCGTACGGGAGACCGAGCGCACGGTGGTGGGCGTGCACGGCGCGCCCAAGCCGCCGCCGACCCGGATCTCGCTCACCCTTCCCGCGATCCGCTCGGCCCGTGAGGTCTGGCTGCTCGCGGCGGGCGAGGACAAGGCGGAGGCGGCGGCCATCGCGCTGTCCGGCGCGGGTGAGATCCAGGCCCCGGCGGCGGGCGCCCGCGGCCGGAGCCGCACCCTGTGGCTGCTGGACTCGGCGGCGGCCTCCCAGCTGCCGCGCTCGCTGTATCCGCCGGCGTCCCCGTGACATCGCTCGACGGGTAGGCGGAGGAGACGGCGGGGGCCGATGTTCCCCGCCGTCTCCCGTTTCGGGGCTCAGCGGCCGTACGAGTACCGGGGGTCGTACGGTGTCCGGCCGAGGTGCAGCGACGGATGGTCCGCCAACCGTATGCCGAACCGCCGCTTCAGGACGGCCAGTTCGTACAGCGCGATACCGGTGACCGTCAGCGGGGCGCCGAGGATGAAGACGATGCCGAGGGTGAGCCCGAGGCCGTGCAGATCACCGGTGAACAGGTCGGGCAGGGCCATCAGCCAGGTGGTGACGATGGCGAGCAGCGGCGGCAGACCCCGGTGCACGGCGGCCGTGCCGAAGAAGTTCCCGGTGACGCGCAGGGCCCCGGCACCGACGAACCAGACCAGCCACAGCGTCAGCAGACCCGCCGGAAGGATCAGCAGTCCCATGTCCGTCCGGCTGCTGTTCTGGAGCAGGAACAGGGTCAGGGCGGCCGCGGCCACGAAGGTGAGCAGCAGTCCCAGGGCGCGCAGCAGCGGCGGCCGCAGGGTGCGCAGGCTGCCACCGCGCCGCCAGATCCACAGCATCACGCCGACCGTCAGCGGGGCGATCACCAGCAGGACCCCGCAGGCGACCAGCAGGTTCTCCAGCATCTCCGTGACGGCGAAGCCGCCCTCCACGAAGGTGTAGACGCCGACGGCGGCGACCGTGCCCGCGGCCACCCGGATCCGCTTGAGCTGTTCGACGCCCGGATCGAGCGGTTCCGGTATCCAGGCGGGATGGAACACCGCCCAGGCCGCGTGATGGGCCTTCAGATAGTTGCGATCGCCCCGGGCGCTCCGCGTCCCGTTCCCCCGTGCCACTGCGCACTCCCCCGAGTAGCATTTTTCATGATCATCGGAGTGTACGGGACACCGGCCGGCGGACCGCCCGGTGCCCCGTGCTCCCCGCTCTTGTCAGCTACGGCCGCGCAACTCCCGGTACGTGGCGACCAGCGCCTTGGTCGAGGCGTCGAGGCCGGGGACCTCCGCGCCCTCGGTGAGGGCCGGTTCGACGCGCTTGGCGAGGACCTTGCCCAGCTCCACGCCCCACTGGTCGAAGGAGTCGATGTTCCACACGGCGCCCTGGACGAACACCTTGTGCTCGTACAAGGAGATCAGCTGGCCCAGCACGGACGGGGTCAGCTCCCTGGCCAGGACGGTGGTGGTGGGCCGGTTGCCCTGGAAGGTCTTGTGCGGCACCAGCTCCTCGGGCACGCCCTCCGCGCGGACCTCCTCGGCCGTCTTGCCGAAGGCCAGCGCCTGGGTCTGGGCGAAGAAGTTGGCCATCAACAGGTCGTGCTGCGCCTTCAGTTCGCCGCTCAGCTCGGCCACCGGCTCGGCGAAGCCGATGAAGTCGGCCGGGATCAGCTTGGTGCCCTGGTGGATCAACTGGTAGTACGCGTGCTGCCCGTTGGTGCCCGGCGTGCCCCACACGACCGGCCCGGTCCCCCAGTCGACCTGCTTGCCGTCCCGCGCCACCGACTTGCCGTTGGACTCCATGTCCAGCTGCTGGAGATAGGCGGTGAACTTGGACAGGTAGTGGCTGTACGGCAGTACGGCGTGCGACTGGGCGTCATGGAAGTTGCCGTACCAGATGCCCAGCAGGCCCAGCAGCAGCGGGGCGTTGGCCTCGGCGGGCGCGGTGCGGAAGTGATCGTCCATCAGCCGGAAGCCGTCCAGCATCTCCCGGAACCGGTCCGGGCCGATGGCGATCATCAGGGAGAGGCCGATCGCGGAGTCGTACGAGTAGCGGCCGCCGACCCAGTCCCAGAACTCGAACATGTTGTCCGGGTCGATACCGAACTCGGTGACCTTCTCCGCGTTGGTGGACAGCGCCACGAAGTGCCTGGCCACCGCGGCGTCGTCACCGAGCGCGTGCAGCAGCCAGGTGCGCGCGGAGGTGGCGTTGGTGATCGTCTCGATGGTGGTGAAGGTCTTGGAGGCGATGATGAACAGCGTCTCGGCCGGGTCCAGTTCGCGGGTGGCCTCGTGCAGATCCGCGCCGTCCACATTCGACACGAAACGGACCGTCAGATCGCGGTCGGCGAAGCTGCGGAGCACCTCGTACGCCATCGCGGGCCCGAGGTCGGAGCCGCCGATACCGATGTTGACGACATTGCGGATCCGCTTGCCGGTGTGGCCGGTCCAGGCACCGGAGCGCACCCGCTGCGCGAAGTCGCTCATCTTGTCGAGGACGGCGTGCACCTTGGGCACCACGTTCTCGCCGTCGACTTCGATCACCGCGTCCCGGGGCGCGCGCAGCGCGGTGTGCAGCACCGCACGGTCCTCGGTGACGTTGATCTTCTCGCCGCGGAACATGGCGTCCCGCAGCCCGAACACGTCCGTCGCCGCGGCCAGCTCGCGCAGCAGCCGCAGCGTCTCGCCGGTGACCAGGTGCTTGCTGTAGTCGATGTGGAGGTCGCCGACCCGCAGCGTGTACCCGGTGCCGCGCCCGGGGTCGGCGGCGAACAGCTCCCTCAGATGGGTGTCGGCCAGCTCCTCCCGGTGCTTGGCGAGAGCGGTCCACTCGGGCGTCTGGTTGAGCCTGGTACGGCCGTCTGCGTTCATTTCCGACTTCCGCCTTCTTTCGTGCCTGTCCCAGCGGTTCCAACCTAATTGATCACCCGGGGACGCGAGCCGTCGTGGCGCCGTCCCCCGGCGCGGCGACGGGTGCGTCCGGCCGGGCGACCGGTATGAGCGCGAGGACGGAGAGGACGAAGAAGGCGGCCGCGAAAAGGGCCGGTGTGCCCCGGCCCCAGGCGGTGGCCGCGGCCCCGCCGAGCAGGGCGCCCAGCGGGGCTCCGGCGACGCCCAGGGTGCGGAAGGCGGAGCTGACCCGGCCGAGGGCGCCGGCGGGAGCGCGCTGCTGCATCAGGGTGGTGCTGGTGACGTTCCACAGCATCCCCATGAACCCGAAGGCCGCCATGGCCGCCACCAGGGCGGTCAGGCTGGGCACGGAGCCCATGACGACGAGCGTCACGGTCTGTGCCGTACCGGCGAGCAGGATAGTGCGCACCGGGCCCAGCGCGGCCATGAGCCGCCGGTTCAGCGCACCCCCGGCCAGGCCGCCGACGGTGTACGCGGTGGTGACCGCCGCATAGCCGGCGGTGCCCGCGTGCAGCCAGCCGGTCACGAGCACGACCAGGGTGGCGATCAGGGCGCCCATGCCGATGTTGCACAACGCCGTGGCGGCGCACAGTCCGCGCAGCGGCCGGTCCTGCCACAGGGTGCGCACCCCGGCGGCGATCTCCCGGCGCAGGGTGCTGCCCGCCGGTCTCGGGGCCCGCTCGGGCGCACCGGTACGCAGGGAGGCGACCAGCGCGGCGGCCAGCAGGAAGGTGCCCGCGTCGGCCAGGAAGGGCGCGGCGGCCCCCGCGGCGAGCAGCACCGGTACGAGGGGCGCTCCGAACAGCCCGCCCGCGATCTTCTGGCCGGTCATCAGCCGGGCATTGGCACTGCCGAGAGCCTCGGGGCCGACCAGGGCGGGCAGCAGGGCGGTGGAGGCGTTGTCGAAGAGGGTCTGGAGCGTGGTCAGGGTGAAGGCCAGCGCGACGAGCAGCACGATCGAGGCGTGTCCGAGGGCCACGGCCACCGCGAAGGCGGCGACCAGCACCCCTCGTACCGTGTCCACGGTCCACATGGCGCGCCGCTGGTCGACCCGGTCGGCGATCGCCCCGCCGCACAACCCGAAGAGGATCCAGGGCAGATAGCCGCAGGCGGTCACGGAGGCAATGAGCAGGGGCCGGTCGGTCAGCGAGGCGGCGAGCAGCGGCAGGGCGGCGGTGCGCAGCGCGTCACCGAAGCGGGACAGCACGGCGGCACTCCACAGCCGCCCGAAGCCCCCGCGCCACGCGGGCGCCCGCAACTCCCCCGCCACCGTCGTCACAACTCCCCCTCGCGGTCGTCGCCTTCACGAGAACCGTAGAGGGTGCCACTGACAATCGATCGGGAGCGAGCCGCGGATACGGCTCCGGCCAGGCACCCGAGGGTGCCCGGCCGGGCTCAACGTCTAGATCTCGCCGCGCAGTTTGGCGAGTGCCTCGGCGAGGATCGCCTCGCCGTCCGCGTCGCTGCGCCGCTCCCGTACATACGCGAGGTGCGTCTTGTACGGCTCGGTGCGCGGCGGGTCCGGCGGGTTGTCCCGGTCCTGGCCGGCCGGAAAGCCACAGCGCGGGCAGTCCCAGGTGTCGGGGACCTGTGCGTCGCTGGCGAAGCTCGGCTGGGTCTCGTGCCCGTTGGAGCACCAGAAGGAGATGCGCAGCCGCGGTGCGGACTCGCCGCGCTCGGCCTCGCCCATCGGCCCCGCCCCGACCCGGCTTCCTCGGATCGCGTTGCCACTTGCCACGGTCGTAACTCCCTGCGTGATGGTGCCGCGAAGCGAGTCGGCGTACCGCTTCGCTGCGAGCGCCTCAGTCTACGTAAGGCCCAACGCGCGTCCAGTGATGGGAGTTACCGCCCCCGCGCCCAGACGCAAGCCCCATGATAGGCCGCGCTCGGGAGCGCGTACCGAACATGGGGCTCAACGTACGGAATGAGTGTGCCTGGAAGGCCGGGATCAGCTGTTCGTCTTCATCAGGATGCCGAGGACCACGATGCACGCGATCCACAGCACGCCGATCACGACGGTGATCCGGTCGAGGTTGCGCTCGGCGACCGAGGAGCCACCGACGGAGGACTGCATGCCGCCACCGAACATGTCGGAGAGACCGCCGCCCTTTCCCTTGTGCATCAGCACCAGCAGCATCAGCAGCAGGCTGAAGACGATCAGGGCGATCGAGAACCCCAAAACCACGGCTGGACCAACTTCCTCGGATTCGGATGGACGACGGGGGCACAGCACCTGGGCCGTGCCCCCGCAAGAGTACGACGTATCGCGGCTACCGCCTACTCATGGATGGCGTAGCCGACCCGTCACTGATCGCGAAAGCGCACGATCTTGACGAACTCGTCGGTGTCCAGCGAGGCGCCGCCGACCAGGGCGCCGTCGATGTCGGCCTTGGCCATGATCTCGGCGACATTGCCCGACTTCACGGAGCCGCCGTACTGGATGCGGACCTGGTCGGCCACGTCCTGGGAGTACAGCTCGGCGAGCTTGGCGCGGATGGCGGCGCAGACCTCCTGGGCGTCGTCGGCGCCGCAGACCTTGCCGGTGCCGATGGCCCACACGGGCTCGTAGGCGATCACGATCGTCTCGGCCTGCTCGGCCGGGAGGTCCTTGAGACCGCCCTCGACCTGGGCGAGGGTGTGGGCGACGTGGTTGCCCGCCTCGCGGACGTCCAGTTCCTCGCCGACGCACAGGATCGGGGTCAGGCCGTGCTTGTAGGCGGCCTTGACCTTGGCGTTGACGATCTCGTCGGTCTCGGCGTGGTACTGGCGGCGCTCGGAGTGGCCGATGACCACGTAGGCGCACTTCAGCTTGGACAGCATCGGGCCGGAGATCTCGCCGGTGTAGGCACCGGAGTCGTGCTGCGAGATGTCCTGGGCGCCGTACTTGATCTTGAGCTTGTCGCCGTCGACCAGGGTCTGTACGGAGCGCAGGTCGGTGAAGGGCGGCAGGACGGCGACCTCGACGGCCTCGTAGTCCTTGTCGGCCAGGGCGAAGGCGAGCTTCTGGACGTGGGCGATGGCCTCGAGGTGGTTGAGGTTCATCTTCCAGTTGCCCGCCATCAGCGGCGTGCGGGTGGTCATACGGGGTCAGTCCTCCAGTGCGGCGAGACCGGGAAGCGTCTTGCCCTCGAGGTATTCGAGGGAGGCGCCGCCACCGGTCGAGATGTGGCCGAATGCGTTCTCGTCGAAGCCGAGCGTGCGCACGGCCGCGGCGGAGTCACCGCCGCCGACGACGGTGAAACCGTTCGAGTCTACGAGCGCCCGGGCGACCGCCTTGGTGCCCTCGGCGTAGTCCGGGTGCTCGAAGACGCCCATGGGTCCGTTCCAGAACACGGTCTGGGCGTCGGCGAGCTTCGAGGCGTACAGCTCCCGGGTCTTCGGGCCGATGTCCAGGCCCTCCTGGTCGGCGGGGATCTTGTCCGCGTCGACGGTGTTGTACTGGCTCGGCGCCTTGGTCTTCAGGTCCGGGAACTCCCGGGAGACCAGGACGTCGACGGGGAGCAGCAGTTCCACGCCGAGCTTCTCGGCGCGCTCCATGTACTCGGTGACGGCCGGGATCTGGTCCTCCTGGAGGAGGGAGATGCCGACCTCGTAGCCCTTGGCCTTGAGGAAGGTGTAGGCCATGCCGCCGCCGATGAGCAGCCGGTCGGCCTTGCCGAGCAGCTGGTCGATGACGGCGAGCTTGTCGGAGACCTTGGCACCGCCGAGCGCGACGACGTAGGGGCGCTTGACGTCCTCGGTGAGCTTCCTCAGGACGCCGACCTCGGTGGCGATGAGGTAGCCGGCGTAGTGCGGCAGCCGGGCCGGAAGGTCGTAGACGGAGGCGTGCTTGCGATGCACGGCGCCGAAGCCGTCGCCGACGTACACATCGGCGAGGGCGGCCAGTCGGTCCGCGAACTCGCCGCGCTCGGCGTCGTCCTTGGAGGTCTCGCCGGGGTTGAAACGCAGGTTCTCGATGACGGCGACCTGGCCGGGCTGAAGGCCGTCGACGGCGTCATGGGCGGCGGGGCCGACCGTGTCCTCGGCGAAGGCGACCGGGGCGCCGAGCAGTTCACCGAGGCGCTCGGCGGCGGGCAGCAGCGAGAAGGCGGGGTCCGGGGCGCCCTTGGGGCGGCCCAGGTGCGAGGCGACGATCACCTTGGCGCCCGCGTCGGCGAGCGCCTTGACGGTGGGCAGCACGGCGCGGATGCGGCCGTCGTCGGTGATCGTCCCGTCGGCCAGCGGCACATTGAGGTCGGCGCGGACGAAGACCCGCTTGCCGCTTACGCCGTCGGCGAGAAGTTCGTCGATCGTCTTCATTGAGTGGACTCCTGAGGAGGGCTCGTGGTGCACCTTGATCGTATGAGGACGTGGTCCGTGCGCGAGACAGGGCCCGGTCAGCGCGACGGTGCGCTGGCCGAGCCCTGCTCTCATGTCACGGTCGTACTGCTGCGGTCTTCGGCGATCAGAGCTGGTTGCCGACGAAGGCCGTGAGGTCCACGAGACGGTTGGAGTAGCCCCACTCGTTGTCGTACCAGCCGATGACCTTCACGTTCTTGCCCTCCTGGACCATGGTCAGGGAGGAGTCGAAGGTGCAGGACGCCGGGGCGTTGACGATGTCCGAGGAGACGATCGGGTCCTCGGTGTAGTCGAGGAGGCCCTTCAGCTCGCCCTCGGCGGCCTTCTGGAAGGCGGCGTTGACCTCTTCCTTGGTGACCTCGCGGCTGAGTTCGACCACGAGGTCGGTGACCGAGCCGGTCGGGACCGGCACGCGCATGGCCAGGCCGTCCAGCTTGCCCTTGAGCTGCGGCAGCACCAGAGCGGTGGCCTTGGCGGCACCGGTGGTGGTCGGGATGATGTTCTCGGCGGCGGCGCGGGCGCGGCGCAGGTCCTTGTGCGGGAAGTCCAGGATGCGCTGGTCGTTGGTGTACGCGTGCACCGTGGTCATCAGACCCTTGACGATGCCGAAGTTCTCGTCCAGGACCTTCGCCATCGGGGCCACACAGTTGGTGGTGCAGGACGCGTTCGAGATGACGTGGTGGTTGGCCGCGTCGTACTTGTCCTGGTTGACGCCCATCACGATGGTGATGTCCTCGTCCTTGGCCGGAGCCGAGATGAGGACCTTCTTGGCGCCGCCGGCCAGGTGCTTGGCGGCGTCCTCGCGCTTGGTGAAGATGCCGGTCGACTCGATGACGATGTCGACGCCCAGTTCACCCCAGGGGATGTCGGCCGGGTTGCGCTCGGACAGCACCTTGATGGTGTGACCGTCGACGGTGATCGTGTCGGCGGTGTGGGAGACCTCCTGCTTGAGGCGGCCCAGGATCGTGTCGTACTTGAGCAGGTGGGCCGTGGTGGCCGTGTCACCCAGGTCGTTGACAGCCACAACCTCGATGTCCGCACCCTGCTCCAGCAGTGCGCGGAAGTAGTTACGACCGATGCGGCCGAAGCCGTTGATGCCTACGCGGATCGTCACGAACCGATCTCCTCGTGGTACGCCGGCATGCGAGCCGGCGAGCTCTGTTTGGGATGTCCCCGACCACCACCGACCCTACCTCTCCGCGACCCCCTCGGTGACATCGAGATGACGCATACATGGGCAGGCCTTCCGTACCTGGCAGTAGAGGTACGGACCGTCTCGGATCGGCAGTGGATTCACCCGTTTTTGCTATCGAATGTCGCCCCTTGTTGACGCCAATGTCACTCGTTCGTGAGCGGGTCGGCTCACCTGTTGACTACCCCGATTCCGCACCGTTGATGAGGGCTCCGCTCACCTGTGGTATGAGCACTCCGGTTCACCGGGCGCGGACAGACGAAAGCCGGTGCCGAACCCCCTCGAACGGGGGACGGCACCGGCGTGTCGGCGTGGCTCGGGTCAGCCGACCAGGTTGTCCGCCAGCTCGTCCGCCAGATTGGCCTCCGTGCCCGGGATGCCCAGATCCGACGCGCGCTTGTCGGCCATGGCCAGCAGCCGGCGGATCCGGCCCGCGACCGCGTCCTTCGTCAGCGGCGGGTCGGCGAGGGCGCCCAACTCCTCCAGCGAGGCCTGCTTGTGCTCCATGCGCAGCCGTCCCGCCGCCGCGAGATGCTCGGGCACCTCCTCGCCGAGGATCTCCAGCGCCCGCTGCACCCGCGCCCCCGCGGCCACCGCCGCGCGCGCCGAACGCCGCAGGTTCGCATCGTCGAAGTTGGCGAGCCGGTTGGCCGTGGCCCGCACCTCGCGGCGCATCCGGCGCTCCTCCCAGGCCAGCACCGACTCGTGTGCGCCGAGCCGCGTCAACAGCGCGCCGATCGCATCACCGTCCCGGACGACCACGCGGTCCACCCCGCGCACCTCCCGGGCCTTGGCGGCGATCGACAGCCTGCGGGCGGCGCCGACCAGCGCCAGCGCGGCCTCCGGGCCCGGGCAGGTCACCTCCAGGGAAGAGGAGCGGCCGGGCTCGGTCAGCGAGCCGTGCGCGAGGAACGCCCCGCGCCAGGCCGCCTCCGCGTCACAGGTGGCCCCCGAGACCACCTGCGGGGGCAGTCCGCGAATCGGCCGGCCGCGGCCGTCGACCAGGCCGGTCTGCCGGGCGAGCTGGTCCCCGCCGGCGACGACCCGGACGACATAGCGCGAGCCGCGGCGCAGTCCGCCGGGCGCCATCACGATCAGCTCCGAGCTGTGGCCGAAGATCTCCAGGATGTCCCGCTTGAGGCGGCGGGCCGCCATCGCCGTGTCCAGCTCCGCCTCGATCACGATGCGCCCGCTCACCAGGTGCAGGCCGCCGGCGAACCGCAGAACGGCGGAGACCTCCGCCTTCCTGCAACAGGTCCGGGTGACGGGTAGCCGGGAGATCTCGTCCTTCACCGCTGCCGTCATCGCCATGGGCCGATCCTTCCATGCATCCGAAAAATACGGTCGTACGCGGCGGCCAACAGCTCCGGGTCATGCCGGGGTGTTCCGTCGGTCCGGGCCACCGGGGCCAGCTCGACCGCGGCTCCCAGCCGCTTGGCGGCTTCGGTGAGCGAGTCGCGGTCGGGCACGGCGGCCTCGTCGGCCAGCACCACGTCCAGGGCGAGTTTAGGGGCGTGTCGCCCCAAAACCTCCAAATGACGCTGCGGGGAGAAGCCCTCGGTTTCCCCCGGCTGCGGAACGAGGTTCAAGGAGAGGACCTTGCGGGCCTTGGTCTCGGTCAGGGCGTCCAGCAGCTCGGGCACCAGCAGATGCGGGATCACCGAGGAGAACCAGGACCCGGGGCCGAGCACCACCCAGTCCGCGTCCAGGACCGCCGCGAGGGCCTCCGGGACGGCCGGCGGGTCGTTCGGCACCAGGTGGACGGACTGCACCTCGCCGGGCGTCAGCGCCACGGTGGCCTGCCCTCGCACGGTGTCCACGGCCTCCGGGTGCTCCGGATCATGCCCCTTGACGAGGGCCTGGAGCTCCAGCGGCACGGCCGACATGGGCAGCACCCGCCCGTGCGCGCCGAGCAGCTTGCCGACCAGGTCCAGCGCCTGGACATGGTCGCCGAGCTGCTCCCACAAGGCGACGATCAGCAGATTGCCCACCGCGTGGTCGTGCAGATCGCCCTGGGAATGGAAGCGGTGCTGGATGACGCGGGACCAGGTCTGGCCCCAGTCGTCGTCCCCACACAGCGCGGCCAGCGCCTTGCGCAGATCGCCGGGCGGCAGCACGCCCAGCTCGTCGCGCAGCCGTCCGCTGGAGCCGCCGTCGTCGGCCACGGTGACGACGGCGGTGAGATCGCCGGTGATCCGGCGCAGCGCGGCCAGCGAGGCCGACAGGCCCATGCCGCCGCCGAGCGCGACGACCTTGGGCTGTGCGCCCCGGCGGCGGGGTCGGCCCCCGCGGGCCTCGACCGGGCGGCCGGCACGGGTCTCGCCCGAGCGGCCGGAGCGCGCCTCGGGCACCATCCGGCGCAGCCGGCCCAGCCGCGGTGTACGTTCCGTCATTCCCGTCCCATGTCCCGGTGTACGACCACCGTTTCCACACCCTCGGCCGCGAGGCGCGCGGCGAGTTTCTCCGACATCGCGACCGAGCGGTGCTTGCCCCCGGTACAGCCGATCGCGATGGTCACATAGCGCTTGCCCTCACGCCGGTAGCCGGCCGCGATCAGCCGCAGCAGCTCGGCGTAGCGGTCCAGGAACTCCTTGGCGCCGGGTTGGTTGAAGACATAGGCGGCGACCTCCTCGTTCAGGCCCGTGAAGGGGCGCAGCTCCGGGACCCAGTGCGGGTTGGGCAGGAACCGCATGTCCGCGACGAGGTCGGCGTCGACCGGGAGGCCGTACTTGAACCCGAAGGACATCACGGTGGCCCGCAGTTCGGGCTCCTCCTCGCCGGCGAACTGGGCGTCCATCTTGGCCCGCAGTTCGTGCACGTTGAGGCTGGAGGTGTCGATCACCAGGTCGGCGTCGCCGCGCAGTTCGCGCAGCAGCTCCCGCTCGGCGGCGATGCCGTCCACGATGCGGCCGTCGCCCTGGAGGGGGTGCGGGCGGCGCACCGACTCGAAGCGGCGCACCAGGGCGTCGTCGGAGGACTCCAGGAAGACGATCCGCCGGGTGACGTGCTTGGCCTCCAGGTCCGCCAGGGACTCGCGCAGATTGTCGAAGAAGCGCCGGCCGCGGACGTCCACCACGACCGCGATCCGCGCCACGTTCCCCTGGGAGCGGGCGCCCAGTTCGACCATGGTGGGGATGAGGGCGGGCGGCAGGTTGTCCACGACGAACCAGCCGAGGTCCTCCAGGCACTTGGCGGCCGTCGAGCGGCCCGCTCCGGACATGCCGGAGATGATCACCAGCTCGGGGATCGCCGCTTCGGGCACCCCGGGTGCCTCGCCGCCCGTGCTCAGCTGTGCTCCGTTGTGGTCGCCCGTGTCCTGGCCGCTCTCCTGGCCGGCGGGCGGCGGGGCGGTCTGCCCGCCCGGGTCCGCGTGCGCCTGATCTCGGCGCTGTGTGGGCTGTGCGTCGTTCTCGCTCATGTCTCCTGCCCCCGTCGTTCGTCCGGGGGGCCCGCGGTCACGGGCTCCCCCGAGGAACCCGCCGTCGTCTCGGGTTCCTCGTCTTCCATGATCTCTCCGGTCGCCGTGTTCACGGCGGGTGCGGCCGGGGCCGCCTGGGCGAGGGCCGCGGCGATGGTCTCGGCCGTCTTGCGGCCTATCCCGGGCACTTCCTGGATCTGTTCGATTGTGGCGGACCGCAGCCGCTTCACCGAGCCGAAATGCTTGATGAGCGCCTGTTTCCTCGTCTCGCCGAGGCCGGGGACGTCGTCCAGGGGGCCGGCGCGGAAGCGCTTGGCGCGCTTGGTGCGCTGGTAGGTGATCGCGAACCGGTGCGCCTCGTCCCGGATGCGCTGGAGCAGATACAGACCCTCGCTGGTGCGGGGCAGCACCACGGGGTCGTCCTCGCCGGGCAGCCAGACCTCCTCCAGCCGCTTGGCCAGGCCGCACACCGCGATGTCGTCGATCCCCAGTTCGTCCAGCGCCCGCCGGGCCGCCGCGACCTGCGGCTGGCCGCCGTCCACCACGACCAGCTGGGGCGGGTAGGCGAACTTCCGGGGCCGGCCGTCGTCGTCCTTGAGGGAGCCGTTGAGGGGGGTGGCGAGGGGGTCGTCGAGAGGGTCGGGCGTGGTGGGGCCGGGCCTGGTGGTGAGGGGGGCGGGCCGCGGGGCGGTCTCCGGGGTGGCGGGCGCGAGGGACGCCGTGCCGGCGGGGGCGCCGGGGTCCGTGTCGGCCGGGGCACCGGGGTCCGTGCCGACGGGGGTGAGCGGCGGCGCGGTGCCGAGGGGCGTGGTCGGGGTGTCTTCCGGCGCGGTGCCGGCGTCGACGGGCATGGCCTCGGCGTCGGTCGGCGCGGGCCGCTCGTCCGTGAGCGGGATCCCGGTGTTCGCGGGGGCGGTTCCTTCGTCCGTCAGGGTGACGCCGGTCTCGGCGGGCACGGCCCCGTCATCCGTGCGGACGGCCTCGCCGTCGGTGCCCGGCTCCTCGCCGTCGGCCCACTCCCCCGTCCGCTCCTTCTCCGCGAGGTACCGCTTGAAGCGGCGGGTGATCACCTCGTGCATGGAGCGGACGTCGTCCTGGCCGGCGAAGCCCTTGATCTGGAAGCGGCGGTACTCGCCCTTGCGCTGGAGGCCGTCCTCGAAGACGACCATGGAGGCGACCACGTCGTCCCCCTGGAGGTGCGAGATGTCGTAGCACTCGATGCGCAGCGGGGCGCTGTCCAGGTCGAGGGCGTCGGCGATCTCCTCCAGGGCGCGCGAACGGGTCGTGAGGTCGGAGGCGCGCTTGGTCTTGTGCAGGGCGAGCGCCTGCTGGGCGTTGCGCTGCACGGTCTCCATGAGCGCCTTCTTGTCGCCACGCTGCGGGATGCGCAACGACACGTTCGACCCGCGGCGGCCGGTCAGCCATTCCTGGACCGGCTCGACCGGCTCGGGCAGCGCCGGGACCAGCACCTCCTTGGGCACGGCGTCCCCGGTCTCCTCGCCGTACAGCTGCTGGAGGGCGTGCTCGACCAGGGCACTGGTGGTGATCTCCTCGACCTTGTCGGTCACCCAGCCGCGCTGGCCGCGTACCCGGCCGCCGCGCACATGGAAGATCTGCACGGCCGCCTCCAGTTCGTCCTCGGCGACCGCGATGAGGTCGGCGTCGGTCGCGTCGGCGAGCACGACCGCGCTCTTCTCCATGGCCTTCTTCAGGGCCCCGATGTCGTCGCGCAGCCGGGCGGCCCGTTCGTACTCCATGTCCTCGGCCGCCTCCATCATCTGCTTCTCCAGGCGGCGGAGGTAGGTGCCGGTGCGGCCGGCCATGAAGTCGCAGAACTCGTCGGCCAGGTCCCGGTGGTCCTCGGGGCTGATCCGGCCGACGCACGGGGCGGAGCACTTGCCGATGTAGCCGAGCAGACAGGGGCGGCCGGTGCGGGCGGCGTTCTTGAACACGCCCGCCGAGCAGGTGCGCACCGGGAAGACCCGCAGCAGCAGGTCGACGGTGTCCCGGATGGCCCACGCGTGTCCGTACGGCCCGAAGTACCGCACGCCCTTCTTCTTGTGACCGCGCATCACCTGGACGCGTGGGAACTCCTCGTTCATCGTCACCGCGAGATAGGGGTAGCTCTTGTCGTCGCGGTACTTGACGTTGAACCGGGGGTCGTACTCCTTGATCCAGGAGTACTCCAGCTGTAGCGCCTCGACCTCGGTGGAGACCACGGTCCATTCCACGGACGCGGCGGTGGTCACCATCGTCCGGGTGCGCGGGTGCAGGTTCGCCAGGTCCTGGAAGTAGTTCGCCAGGCGCTGGCGCAGGCTTTTCGCCTTTCCGACGTAGATCACCCGGCGGTGCTCGTCGCGGAACCTGTACACCCCGGGGGTGTCCGGGATCTCACCCGGCCTGGGGCGGTAGCTGGAGGGATCGGCCATGTCTCACACCCTACTGGCGAGCGCCGACACCGCGTCGGGCCTGTGGATAACCCCGGCCACACGGCTCGTCCGGCGGGCCCTTCGCTGGTCGCCGGAGATCCCGCCCGCCGGTGCCGACGGGCCGCCGGGGGACACGGTCCGGCCAGTAGTACGGGGCGTACGACCCCAAGGTGTTGTCGGGTTCTGGTCAACACGCTTCAATGCGGGGGAACTCGGGGCCGGCACGCGCAGGAAGGGGCGCGGCGCGCGCGGCCACAGGCGTCCACGACGCCACGGGGGTGGCCCCGCACACCCGCGCAGACGGTCTGACCAGCCGTAGTGAATCCGACAGAAAGGCCCCACGGCATGCGGCATGCCCTAGAGCACGCGGATCTCCCCACCGGGGAACTGGACACGGCCCTGCGGGGCGGCCCTTTCCACGTGGCGCTGCGCGCCGCGATCGCCGCGCGCGGGCTGCCGCTTCAGCGCGTTCAGCACCATCTCTCGCGCCATGGCGTCAAAGTGGGTGTGACCAGCCTGAGTTACTGGCAGCAGGGCGCCCGCCGCCCCCAGCGCCCGGAGTCGCTGCGCGCCGTCCGCGCCCTGGAGGAGATCCTCCAGCTGCCGGACGATTCCCTGATCCGGCTGCTCGCCGAGTCCGACCCGCACGGGGAGCCCGACACTCCCGCGGGCCGCGCGTACCGCTCGCTGATCGAGGCCGCGGGCGTGCTGGACCGGCTCCGGGCCGAGCTGGACCGGCCGGCCGACAGCGGGCTGCACACCCTGGGCCACCATGAGTGCGTCCGGATCGGCGCCGGACGGGAGCTGGTGGCCCGCGAGGCCCATCACATCGTGCGGGCCCACCGCGACGGCGTCGACCGCTTCCTGGTCGTCCACCGGGGCGAGCCCGGCTGCGCCCCGCACGAGACGGGGGTGCGGCCCCTGGAGAACTGCCGCACGGGCCGTGTCCGCCGGGACCAGGATGCCGGGGTGCTGGTGGCCGAGCTGCTCTTCGACACCCGGCTACGGGCCGGCGAGACCTTCCTCTTCCGGTACGCCGTCGAGGACGGCGCCGCCGAGGCCGCCCACGAGTATCTGCACCACTTCGACGCGCCCGGCGGTCAGTACGCGCTCCAGGTGCGCTTCGACGCGGCCGCGCTGCCCGTGCGCTGCCGGCGCTTCACCCAGCACTCGCCGGAGGCCCCGCGCAGCGCCCGGCAGGAACTCCCCGTCACCGGGCCACACCACTGCGCCCATGTGGTCGAGCCGCGTATCCGGCCGGGCATCGTGGGCATCGCCTGGGAGTGGCCCCGCTGAACCTGGGGCCGGCCGGCGCAGGGGTGAATCAGGCGGCCGGGCCGGCGACGATCCTGCCGTTCTGCGTCTTCACCGACAGCTCCGTCAGGGGCTCGGTGGCCGGCGACTGGACCACCTTGCCGGTCACGGCGTCGAACTCGCTGCCGTGGCAGGGGCAGATCAGGGTGGTGCCCTGGAGCTTGTTGATCGGGCAACCCGCGTGCGTGCAGACCGTGCTGTACGCCTTCAGCGTGCCGCTCTTGTCCCGGCTGACCACCACATTGTGGTCCTTGTAGAGCTTGGCGCCGCCCTTGGCGACATCGCTCTCGGCGCCGAGGTCCACCGGCGCGCTCGGGGTGGCGGCCGATCCACTGCCCCCCGGGCCGGAGCACGCGGCCAGGCCGAGCCCGGCGACCGGGACCACGGCGGCCCCTCGAAGGACGGTACGGCGGCTCGCGGAAGGACGCGTAGGCATCTCGAACTCCACTGGTCAAGGGGTGTGGACGGCGACGATACCGGGGCTGGAATCCGGGCCTGAAGCGGGGTGCGGTGTGCGACCGCGGAGGGACGACAGCGTGCGGGAAGGCGTGTCCCGTACGGCGAAATCGAGCACGTAAACGCTTGCGCAAGCGTTTACGCGGGGTCAGCCGATGGGGTACGTTCCCGGCCGAGCACCCGTACGGCGGGTTAGGGGAAGGGGGCACGATGGCCACCATGGCGGACGTCGCGCGGAGCGCCGGAGTCTCCGTGGCGACCGTCTCCCACGTCCTGAACGGCACCCGCCCGGTCTCGCCCGGCACCCGTCGGGCCGTCCTGGACGCGGTGGACGTCCTCGGCTACACCCCCAACACCCTGGCCCGCTCCTTGGTCACCGCGCGCACCCGCTCCATCGGGCTCGCGGTGTCGGCGATCAGCAATCCGTACTTCACCGAGATCCTCCAGGGCGTCGAGGCCGCGGCCCTGGAGGCCGGTTACGGGCTGCTCCTGGCCGATCCGCACGACGACCCCCTCCAGGAGCGCAAGGTCGCGCAACTCCTCCATGAGCGCCGGGTGGACGGCATGATCGTCGCCCCGTCCGCGCAGCCGGGCGAGCTGGTCGACTACCTCGGCCGTCATGCCGTACCCACCGTGTTCCTTGACCGGCTGATCGACCCGCCCGGATCCGGCGACGGGACGGCTGCCGCAGCGACTCAGGGCGCCCCGTTCTTCGATCAGGTCTGCGCGGAAAGCACCGGGCCGATGGCCCGCCTCGTCACCCACCTCGCCGGACGGGGGCACCACAGGGTCGGCCTGATCGCCGGGCTGGCGGGGCTCAGCACGACGCGTGAGCGCGTCACGGGCTATCTGGACGGCCTCGCCGCGGCGGGCCTCGCGCACGACGACCGTCTCCTGGTGTCCGGCAACTCCGAGTCCGCCGGTGCCAAGCGGGCCACCACCGCCCTGCTCGCCCTCCCCGATCCGCCCACCGCGCTCGTCACCGCCAACAACGCGATGACCCTCGGCGCTCTGCGCGCCCTGCGCCGGCACGGCCGGTCCGTGCCCGAAGACATCGCCCTGTGCTGTTTCGACGACTTCCCCTGGGCCGATCTCTTCTCGCCCCGGCTCACCGCCATCGCCCAGCCCAGCAGGGAACTGGGCGCCCGGGCCGTACGACTGCTCCTGGAACGCCTGGCCGAGCCGGACCGGCCGTCCCGGACCGTGCGGCTGCCCTGCGCGTTCGTCCACCGCACGTCCTGCGGCTGCCCGGAGGAACCCGAGCGGCCCGAGGCAGCCGCGCACTCCACGTCGGCCGCCCTGTCCGAGATCCCGCCCGAGCCCCCGTCCGAGAAGGGAACCACCTCGTGATCGTCGTCGCCGGTGAGGCACTGATCGACCTGGTACCGCAGGGCCCCGGCGCCCTCGCGGCCCTGAAACCGGCGCCCGGCGGCGGCCCGTACAACACCGCCCTGGCTCTCGGCCGGCTCGGCTCTCCCACCGCCTTCTGTTCCCGGACGTCGTACGACGCCTTCGGCGAGGCCCTGCTCGACGGGCTGCGGCGGGCCGGGGTCGAGGTGGCGGGCGTCCAGCGCGGGCCGGAGCCGACGACCCTCGCGGTGGCCACGATCGACGGCGACGGCTCGGCGTCCTACTCCTTCCATGTCGACGGCACCGCCGACCGTCTCTTCACCGCGCCCGCCTCGCTCCCCGCGGAGACCCGCGCGGTGTCCTTCGGCACCCTGTCACTCGTCCTGGAACCGGGGGCGAGCGCCTATGAGGAGCTGATGCGCCGGGCGGCCGGGCAGGGGCTGTTCACCGCGCTCGACCCGAACATCCGGGCGGGACTGATCCCGGATGCGGACGCCTATCGGGCGCGTTTCGCGAGCTGGCTGCCCTGGGTGACGCTGCTGAAGGTGTCCGCGGAGGACGCGGCATGGTTGGGCGGGACGCCGCGCGAATGGCTGGCCGAGGGCCCGTCGGCCGTGGTGGTGACCCGGGGCGGCGAGGGTCTGACCGTGTACACCCGGGACGGCGGGGAGTGTTCCGTGCCCGGTGAGAAGGTCCATGTCGTGGACACCATCGGCGCCGGTGACACCGTGAACGCGGCGCTGTTGCACGGTCTGTCCGCCCTGGACGCGCTGTCACGGGAGGCACTGGCCGCCCTTGGGACGGAAGGCTGGGCGCGGCTGCTGCGGTTCGCGGCGCGTGCGGCGGCGATCACCTGTTCTCGGGCGGGGGCGGAGCCGCCGTACGCGGACGAGCTGGGTGGCGTGTGAGCCGTCCGTATTCCATCTGCTCTTGTCAAGGAGCGGCCGCCGGTTCGTGCGGCTGATGGTGGAACGAACGGCGCCCCGCGGGGAGTTCCCGCGGGGCGCCACTTTTCTGACCCGATGTCAGGCTTTGCTCGCCCGCGTCGTCTTCTTCGCGGGCGTCGCCTTCTTCGTGGCCGTCTTCTTCGCAGCCGTCTTCTTCGCAGCCGTCTTCTTCGTGGCCGCGGCGGCCTTCTTGGTCGCCGTGTTGTTGGCCTTGGCCGTCACCGTCTTCTTGGCCGGTGTCCTGGCCGCGGCCGTCTTCCTGGTGGTGCGCGGCGCCTTCACGGGCTCCGCGTCGCTGACCCGGTCGGCGCCGAGGACCTCGCGCAGGAACTTGCCGGTGTGGCTGGCCGGGACCCCGGCGACCTCCTCCGGCGTGCCCTCGGCGACCACCAGGCCACCGCCGGCGCCGCCCTCCGGGCCCATGTCCACGAGCCAGTCGGCGGTCTTGATCACGTCGAGGTTGTGCTCGATGACGATGACCGTGTTGCCCTTGTCGACCAGGCCGCCGAGCACCTTCAGCAGCTTGCTGATGTCCTCGAAGTGCAGACCGGTGGTCGGCTCGTCCAGCACATAGACCGTGCGTCCGGTGGAGCGCTTCTGGAGTTCGCTGGCGAGCTTCACACGCTGGGCCTCGCCGCCGGAGAGCGTGGTGGCGGACTGGCCGAGGCGGACATAGCCGAGGCCCACGTCGTGCAGCGTCTTCAGGTGGCGGGAGATCGCCGGGACCGCCTCGAAGAAGTGCATGGCCTCCTCGATCGGCATGTTCAGCACCTCGGCGATGGACTTGCCCTTGTAGTGGACCTCCAGGGTCTCCCGGTTGTACCGGGCGCCGTGGCAGACCTCGCACGGGACGTAGACGTCCGGGAGGAAGTTCATCTCGATCTTGATGGTGCCGTCGCCCGCGCAGTTCTCGCAGCGGCCGCCCTTGACGTTGAAGGAGAAGCGCCCGGGCAGGTAGCCGCGGACCTTGGCCTCGGTGGTCTCGGCGAACAGGCGGCGGACGTGGTCGAAGACGCCGGTGTAGGTCGCCGGGTTGGACCGCGGGGTGCGGCCGATCGGCGACTGGTCGACATGGACGACCTTGTCCACCAGGTCGTCGCCCGCCACGCGCGTGTGGCGGCCGGGGACGGTGCGCGCGCCGTTCAGCTCGCGCGCCAGGTGGGTGTACAGGATGTCGTTGACCAGGGTGGACTTACCGGATCCCGAGACGCCCGTGACGGCCGTGAACACACCCAGCGGGAAGGACACGTCGATGTCCTGGAGGTTGTTCTCGCGGGCGCCGTGCACGGTGAGCTGGCGCGAGGGGTCGCGGGGGCGCCTGATGTCCGGGAGCGGGATGGCCTTGCGACCGGAGAGGTAGGCGCCGGTCTGCGACTCGGTGTTGGCGAGCAGCTCCTTCAGGGAGCCGCTGTGCACCACCTTGCCGCCGTGCTCACCGGCGCCGGGGCCGATGTCCACCACCCAGTCGGCGACCTTGATGGTGTCCTCGTCGTGCTCCACGACGATGAGCGTGTTGCCCATGTCGCGCAGCCGGACCAGGGTCTCGATCAGCCGGTGGTTGTCGCGCTGGTGCAGACCGATGGAGGGTTCGTCCAGCACGTACAGCACGCCGACCAGGCCGGAGCCGATCTGGGTGGCCAGGCGGATGCGCTGGGCCTCGCCGCCGGAGAGGGTGCCGGCCGCGCGGTTGAGCGAGAGGTAGTCCAGGCCGACGTCGACCAGGAAGCGCAGTCGCTCGTTGACCTCCTTCAGCACGCGTTCGGCGATCTTCTTGTCGCGGGCGCTGAGCTTCAGCTCGCCCAGGAACTCCGCGCAGTCGCTGATGGACATCGCCGAGACCTCGGCGATCGACTTCCCCATGACGCTGACGGCGAGAACGATCGGCTTCAGGCGGGTGCCCTCGCAGGAGGGGCAGGGCACCTCGCGCATGTAGCCCTCGAAGCGCTCGCGGCTGGCGTCGCTCTCGGCCTCGCTGTGCCGGCGCTTGACGAAGGGCACCGCGCCCTCGAAGGGCGTGGTGTAGACCCGCTCGCGGCCGTACCGGTTGCGGTAGCGCACCTCGATCTGGGTCTTGTGGCCGTACAGCAGGGCCTTCTTGGCGCGCTGCGGCAGGCCCGCGAACGGAATGTCCGTACGGAAGCCGAGCGCGTCCGCGAGGGCGCCGATCAGGCGGCCGAAGTAGTCCTTGGTGTGTCCGTGCGACCAGGGGTGGATGGCGCCTTCGTCCAGGGACTTGTCGGGGTCCGGGACGATCAGTTCGGCGTCGACCTCCATGCGGGTGCCGATGCCGGTGCACTCGGGGCACGCGCCGAAGGGCGAGTTGAAGGAGAAGGAGCGCGGCTCCAGCTCCTCGAAGGACAGGTCGTCGTACGGGCAGTACAGGTGCTCCGAGTACATGCGCTCGCGCTCGGGGTCGTCCTCGGGGAGGTCCACGAAGTCGAGCACGACCATGCCGCCGGACAGGCCGAGGGCGGTCTCCACGGAGTCGGTGAGGCGACGCTTGGCGGAGTCCTTCACCGTGAGGCGGTCCACGACCACCTCGATGGTGTGCTTCTCCTGCTTCTTCAGGGTGGGCGGTTCGGACAGCTGGATGGTCTGGCCGTCCACGCGAGCGCGGGAGTAGCCCTTGGTCTGGAGGTCGGAGAAGAGATCGACGAACTCGCCCTTGCGCTCGCGCACCAGCGGCGAGAGCACCTGGAAGCGGCTCCCCTCCGACAGCTCCAGGACCTTGTCCACGATGGCCTGCGGCGACTGGCGCGTGATCGGGCGGCCGCACTCGGGGCAGTGCGGCTTGCCGATGCGTGCGAAGAGCAGCCGGAGGTAGTCGTAGACCTCGGTGATGGTGCCGACGGTCGAGCGGGGGTTGCGCGAGGTCGACTTCTGGTCGATGGAGACGGCCGGGGACAGGCCCTCGATGAAGTCGACGTCCGGCTTGTCCATCTGTCCGAGGAACTGCCGTGCGTACGAGGAAAGCGACTCCACGTAGCGTCGCTGGCCCTCGGCGAAGATCGTGTCGAAGGCCAGGGAGGACTTGCCCGACCCGGACAGGCCCGTGAAGACGATGAGCGAGTCACGAGGCAGGTCGAGCGAGACATTCTTCAGGTTGTGCTCGCGCGCGCCACGGACGATGAGACGGTCGGCCACGCCGGTCCGCACCTTTCTTGGGGGAAGTGACAGGGGCGAAGCCCCCGTGCCTCTTCACACTAGGGGGAGCCACTGACAACGCCGGTCGGATTGCTCGGTTGCATAACAACCCCCGGCCTTCCAGCATGCCCGACGCCGCCTTCGACCATATAGCACGCGCATTCGAATTACGGAC
Source organism: Streptomyces griseofuscus (assembly GCF_014673495.1). GTDB lineage: Bacteria > Actinomycetota > Actinomycetes > Streptomycetales > Streptomycetaceae > Streptomyces > Streptomyces murinus. The sequence goes on along the minus strand of NZ_CP051006.1, from coordinate 6,380,547 downwards.
GAGCTTCACCAGCTTCACCCGAACGTGTGGCGGGGCTAGGGTCGAGCCCATGATTGATCACGCTCATGACCTGGCATGTGTACGTGACGCGACCGAGCGGCTGCTCAACGCGGTCGCACAACTGGACAACGCCTCACTCGCCGAGTCGTCACGGCTTCCCGGCTGGAGCCGCGGCCATGTCCTCGCCCACCTCGCCCGCAACGCGGACGCGCTCGTGAACGTCCTCGAGGGCCGTCCCATGTACGCGAGCGCCGAGGCGCGGGACGCCGACATCGACAACGGCGCCGCGCGCCCTCTGGAGACCCAGCTCGCCGACCTGCGCGAGTCCACCGAGCGGTTCCGGGCGGCGGGGGACGCGCCCGCGGACTGGACGCGCACGGTGGAGCTGCGCAACGGGGTCACCGACGACGCGGCCCGGGTGCCGTTCCGCCGGTGGGGCGAGGTGGAGCTGCACCATGTGGACCTCGGGATCGGCTACGACCTGGAGGACCTCCCGGCCGAGTTCCTGGAGCGCGAGACCGACTTCCTGACCCGGCGCTTCTCCGGCAATCCCGACGTTCCCGCGACCCGTGTGACGGACGGCACGCACGAGTGGACCACGGGAAGGCCCGCGGACAAGCCCGAGGTCACCGTCGCGGGCACCCCGGCGGACCTGTTGGGCTGGCTCGCCGGCCGCCGCGACGGCTCCGCCCTGACGACGGACGGCGACGCTCTGCCGAAGCTTCCGCCGCTCTAGGTTTTGAACCCGCGGCACGGCAGAGCGCTTGCCGCCGCCGGACGAAGGTGCCGGGCGAAGGCGCCGGGCGAAAGGCGGGCGCTGCGGTTCGGAGGCGTGCGACGGTCAAGGTGGGTCGACGCCTCCGTGCTGCCGGAAATCCGCGTCGTCCGGTGAGGACGTTCGCGGTGCGGGTCGCTTGTGTCAGTGAGGCGTCGCCGCCGTCGTGGACGGCATAGGCTGATCACCATGACGTACACGGGCGAGGTCAGGGTCGGCGGGCCGGCGGATGTGCATGAGCTCAAGGACCTGATGATCACGAAGATCGCGGTCGGGCCGATGGACAACAACGCCTATCTGCTGCGCTGCCGGGCCACCGACGAGCAGCTGCTGATCGACGCCGCGAACGAGCCGCGGACGCTCCTGGGGATGATCGGTGACGACGGCATCGCGTCCGTCGTCACCACCCACCAGCACGGCGACCACTGGCAGGCGCTCGCCGAGGTCGTGGCCGCTACGGGCGCGCGCACGCACGCCGGCCGCGCGGACGCGCCCGGCATCACGGTGGCCACCGACGTGCTCGTGGACGACGGCGACGTCATCCGGGTGGGCCAGGTGGAACTCACCGCGCGCCACCTCGTCGGGCACACACCGGGCTCCATCGCGCTGGTCTACGACGACCCGCACGGCCATCCGCACGTCTTCACCGGCGACTGCCTCTTCCCGGGCGGCGTCGGCAACACGCGCAAGGACCCGAAGGCGTTCGCCAGTCTGATCCACGACGTGGAGACGAAGATCTTCGACGCGCTGCCGGACGAGACCTGGGTCTACCCGGGGCACGGCGACGACACCACGCTCGGCGCCGAGCGCCCGCATCTGCCGGAGTGGCACGCGCGCGGGTGGTGAACTCCGGCCGCCTGTAAGGGGTATGCCGTACGACCCGCACATGCGCCCGGCGCAAATGCCGTTCCGCGCGCCCCGTGTGAACGCTTCGCACGCGGCCGGCGCACACGCACGCTCCCCCGAGCCGGTGGCAGGCGGTCAACTGGTCGCGGCCCCGCCCGGGATGACGGCTCCCGAGCGGCAGGGCCGCCGGTCTGCCCACCCTGCCCTGGGCCGGCGGCCCGGGCCTGGGCTCCTGTACCGCCGCCCCGGCCCGCGTTACACGGCCGCAACACCCGCTCCCACTATGCGGACAAAAATGGTCGTGACCTCGACAAAGGCCGAGTTCGCTGCCACTCTCCCGCCATGCACCTCGCTTCTCGCACAGTGCGCCGCGCGGTAGCGGCCGCCACCCTCGCCCTGCTCGCCACCGCCGTCGGCTGCGCCCCGCAGCCCGAGGCGAAGTCGTCGGCCACCGCGCCCGGTTCGGCCGCCGCGAGCTGCGTCAAGGGCAAGCAGGCCACCAAGACGCCCGGGAAGCTGACCATCGCGACGGACGAGCCCGCCTACGAGCCGTGGTTCAAGGACGACAAGCCCGCCAACGGCAAGGGCTTCGAGTCCGCGGTCGCCTACGCCGTGGCCGAGCAACTCGGGTACGGCAAGGACAAGGTGGTCTGGCAGAGCGTGCCCTTCAACAAGGCGTTCGCGCCCGGTGTGAAGACCTTCGACTTCGACATCAACCAGGTTTCGATCAGCACCGAACGCAAAAAGGCCGTCGACTTCTCCTCCGGCTACTACGACGTGCGCCAGGCCGTCATCGCGCTCAAGGGCGGCAAGGCCGCCGAGGCGAAGAGCATCGCGGACCTGCGCGGCCTCAAACTGGGCGCCCAGGTGGGCACGACCAGCCTCGACTACATCACCGACGTGGTGAAGCCGAAGCAGGACCCCGCCGTCTACGCCAAGAACGACCAGGCCAAGTCCGCCTTGAAGAACGGTCAGGTCGACGCCGTCGTCACCGACCTGCCGACCGCTTTCTACATCACCTCGGCCGAGGTGACGAACGCCAAGATCGTCGGCCAGTTCGAGAACCAGGGCGGCACGCCCGAGCAGTTCGGCCTGGTACTCGACAAGGGCAGCGCGCTGACCCCGTGCGTGAGCGGCGCCGTCGACGCCCTGCGCAAGGACGGCACGCTGGCGCGGCTCGACCAGCGGTGGCTGTCCGACGCCGTCGGCGCCCCGGTGCTCAAGTGACCGTCACCAAGGGCGAGTCGGCCCGAGAGGGGGCCGACGACAAGGACGGCATGCCCGGCGACGACTACGTGCCCTCCGCGCGGCGGCTGGCGCGCGAACGCCACAAGCGGGCACGGACCCGCCGCGCGACGGCCGTCGCGGCGCTGTCCACCCTGGTCACCGCCGCCGTGCTCTACCTGGTCGTGGTGGACGCGCCCGGCTGGCCGCGCACCAAGGAGACGTTCTTCAGCGCCCAGTACGCGCGCGAGGCGCTCCCGAAGGTCCTCGAAGGGCTGTGGCTGAACGTCCGCCTGCTGCTGATCTGCGGTGTCGCCGTCCTGGTCCTCGGCATGCTGATCGCGATCGCGCGCACCCTGCGCGGCCCGGTGTTCTTCCCGCTGCGGGTGCTGGCGGCGGCGTACACCGACTTCTTCCGCGGGCTGCCGCTGATCATCAATCTGATGATCGTGGTGCTGGGCGTGCCGGCGCTGCGGCTCCAGGGTGTGACGGTCGATCCGGTGCTGCTCGGCGGTACGGCGCTGACGCTGACGTACTCGGCGTACGTCGCCGAGGTGTTCCGGGCCGGTATCGAGTCGATCCACCCCTCCCAGCGCGCGGCGGCCCGCTCGCTGGGTCTGACAAACCGCCAGGCCCTGCGCTACGTGGTGCTGCCCCAGGCGGTGCGCCGGCAGGTGCCGCCGCTGCTCAACGACCTGGTGTCGCTCCAGAAGGACACCGGCCTGGTGTCGATCGGCGGCGCGGTGGACGCCGTACGGGCGGCCGACATCATCGTGGGCCGCAGCCTGAACTACACGCCGTACATCGTGGCGGGCCTCGTGTTCGTGGCGCTGACCATTCCGATGACCCGCTTCACGGACTGGGTGACGGCCCGCCTTGACCGGCGGCGGGAACAGGGGGGATCCCTATGAGCGACGCGTCTGTGCTGCGCATGGAGTCGGTCCGCAAGACCTTTGGCGAGTCGGTGGTCCTGCGGGACGTCGACCTGGAGGTCGCCCCGCACACGGTGACCGCGCTGATCGGCGCCTCCGGGTCCGGGAAGTCGACGCTGCTGCGGTGCGCCAACCTCTTGGAGGAGATCGACGACGGCGCGATCTGGCTGGACGGCGAGGAGATCACCGATCCCCGGGCCGACCAGGACGCGGTGCGGCGCCGGATCGGCGTGGTCTTCCAGGCGTACAACCTCTTCCCGCACATGACCGTGCTGGACAACATCACGCTCGCTCCGCGCCGGGTGCACGGCGCCTCCCGCGCCGAGGCCGAGGAGCGGGCCAGGGGGCTGCTGGAGCGCCTCGGGCTGGCCGGCAAGGCGGACGCCTACCCGGACCGGCTCAGCGGCGGCCAGCAGCAGCGGGTGGCGATCGTACGGGCCCTCGCCGTGCGGCCCCGGCTGTTGCTGCTGGACGAGATCACGGCCGCGCTCGACCCCGAACTGGTGGGCGAGGTGCTGGAGGTGGTCCGGGGGCTGAAGGACGAGGGCATGACCATGGTGCTGGCCACCCATGAGATGGGCTTCGCGCGGGACGTCGCCGACCAGGTGTGCTTCCTGGACGGCGGGGTCGTTCTCGAACACGGCACCGCCGAGCAGGTGTTCGGGGATCCGCAGCAGGAACGCACCCGGCGCTTCCTGCGGCGGATCGTCGAGGCGGGTCGCCTGTAGGACCGCCGCGGGCCCCGCGCGGCAGGCGGCTACACGTCTGCCCGTGTGGCGCCCAGGAGTGCCACGACACGCGCGACGCCGAACGCGTAGCCCTGCACGCCGCAGCCCGCGATCACGCCGTCGGCACGCAGCGAGACGTACGAGTGGTGCCGGAACGTCTCGCGCTGGTGGATGTTGGAGATGTGCACCTCAAGAACGGGCATGCCGTCGCAGGTGTTGAGCGCGTCCAGGATCGCCACCGAAGTGTGCGAGTAGGCGCCGGGGTTGATGACGATGCCGCAGTGGCCCAGGCGCGCCTCATGGATCCAGTCGACCAGTTCGCCCTCGTGGTTGGACTGCCGGAAGTCGATCGTGCCACCGTGCGCGGCCGCCGCCTCGGCGCACAGCACCTCGACGTCGGCAAGTGTCTCCCTGCCGTAGATCTCCGGCTGGCGCTGGCCCAGCAGATTCAGGTTGGGCCCGTTGAGGATCATGATCGGGGCGTTGGCCAGGGTGCGGGGCACGGTTCCTCCGGTCGTTCAGGGCGGTGCGTCCGCGACCGCCGCTCGACCCCGGTCTATCACGGCTCCGGCGTGCGCTCCGGCCCCGTGCCCCACTCGCCCCGGGCGCGCGCTTCGGCCACTCGGTCACCCCTGTACGCCCCCGTAACCCGTGATCACGGTGGGTAGTTGAAGCACCATGCACGACGTACGCGCTGTCACCACAGCCTCTCTGCCGCGCCTGGCCGCCGCATCCCTCGCCGGCACCGCGGTCGAGTTCTACGACTTCTATGCCTACGGGACCGCGGCCGCGCTGGTCCTCGGGCCGCTGTTCTTCCCTTCCTTCTCTCCGGCCACCGGGACGCTGGCGGCGTTCGCGACGTTCGGCGTGGGTTTCGTGGCCAGGCCACTGGGCTCGGTGCTGTTCGGGCATCTCGGAGACCGGCGCGGACGGCGGCCGGTGCTCATCGCCTCGCTGCTGCTCACCAGCGCCTCGACAATCGCGGTGGGCTGTGTGCCCTCGTACGCCTCGATCGGCGTGGCCGCGCCCGTGCTGCTCCTGCTGCTGCGGTTTCTGCAAGGGTTCGGGCTCGGCGGCGAGTGGGGCGGGGCCGTACTGCTCACCGTCGAACACGCCCCCGCCGGACGGCGAGCCCTGTGGTCGAGCATTCCGCAGCTGGGGCCCGCGATCGGTTTCGTGCTCGCCAACGGAGTGACGCTGGCGCTGTCCACCGGGCTCTCCGACACGCAGTTCGCGCAGTGGGGCTGGCGGGTGCCGTTCTGGGCGGCCGCGGTGCCCGCGCTGGCGGGTCTGTGGCTGCGTTCGTCGCTCGCCGAGAGCCCCAGGTTCCTGGAGATCGACGACCACGCACGCGTGCCCTTCATGGAGGTCGTACGGCACCACAGACGGCTGGTACTGCTGGCCGCGGGTGCGCTGTCCGCCGGGTACGCGGTGTTCTACGCGGTGACGACCTGGTCACTGTCGTACGCCACGGAACGGCTCGATGTGAGCCGGAGCGTCATGCTGACCTGTGTCATGGCGGCGGTGCTCGTGCAGGCCCCGCTCATCCCCGCCGCGGCCTTGCTCGGCGACCGCTACGGGCGCCGGCCGCTGTGCGTGATGGGGTGTGCGGCCTGCGCGCTGTGGATGCTGCCCATGGTCTCGCTGCTGGCGACCGGCGAGCCAGTGCTGATGTTCCTCGGGATGCTGGGCGCGCTGCTCGCCTTCGTCACCGTGTTCTCGGTGGTCTCCGCCTATCTGCCGGAGCTGTTCGACGCCCGGGTGCGCTGCACGGGCGCCGCGGTGGGCTACAACCTCGGCGGGGTGTTCGGCGGCGCGCTCACCCCGATCGTGGCCACGGCGCTCGTACAGGGCGGCGGGCGCGTCCCCTGGGGCGTGGGCGGCTATCTGACCGGCATGGCGCTGCTCAGCCTGGGATGTTTCGCGCTGCTGCCGGAGACGCACCCGGCGCCGGTGCCCGCGGTGGAACCGGTGGCCGGCTCGGTCAGGGGTTGATCGCCAGCTCCAGGTAGGCCGCGAACAGCACCAGATGGACACCGCCCTGCAAGGGGGTGGCCCGGCCCGGCACCACGGTCAGGGAGGCGACCACCACCGTCAGCGCGAGCAGCAGCATATGGACGGGATCGAGGCCGAGGACGAGCGGCCCCGGCAGCCAGAGGGAGGCCAGTGCCACGGCCGGGATGGTCAGTCCGATACTGGCCATCGCCGAGCCCAGGGCGAGGTTGAGGCTGGTCTGCACACGGTCCCGGCGTGCGGCCCGCAACGCGGCGATGGTCTCCGGGAGCAGCACGAGCAGGGCGATGATCACGCCGACGACGGCCTGGCGCAGACCGGCCGCCGCCACGCCCGCCTCGATGGCGGGTGACACGCCCTTGGCCAGGCCGACCACCCCGACCAGCGCCAGAGCGAGCAGGCCCAGGCTGATCAGGGCCGTGCGCTTGGACGGGGGGCTGGCGTGGTCCTCGTTGTTGATGACCTCGCCCTGCCGGGTGATGGGCAGGAAGTAGTCCCGGTGCCGCACCGTCTGGGTGGCCACGAACAGGCCGTAGAGGATCAGTGAGGACAGCGCGGCGAAGGTCAACTGGAGCGTGGAGAACTCCGGTCCCGGCTTGCTGGTGGTGAAGGTCGGCAGCACCAGGCTCAGCGTGGCGAGGGTGGCGACCGTCGCGAGAGCGGCGCCGGAGCCCTCGGGGTTGAAGACGGCGGTGCCGTGCCGCAGCGAGGCGACGAGCAGGCAGATGCCGACGATGCCGTTGCAGGTGATCATCACGGCGGCGAAGACGGTGTCTCTGGCCAGGGTGGAGCTCTTGTCACCGCCGTCGGCCATCAGCGTGACGATCAGCGCCACCTCGATGACCGTGACGGCGATGGCCAGCACCAGGGAGCCCAGGGGCTCGCCGATGCGGTGGGCGATCACCTCGGCATGGTGCACCGCCGCGAGGACGGCCCCGGCGAGCACCACCGTCACCAGGGCGATGACCGGGCCCGGCATGGCACGGTGCCAGGTGAGGATCAGCAGGACGACCGCGAGCACCGGCACGGGGATCGTCCATCGCCGGGCGAGCGATCGCAGCCAAGTGATCATGCCGCGATCGTCGCAGAGTGCCACATGGTTCGCATTCTGTTCGTTCCGGATGCTTCCGTCCCTTCCTTGCGGCGCCCCGGGACCGGCCCGGGCCAGGCTCCGCGTGTCCGATCGTGTCCGAAGGAGGGCCCTCCGCAAGCGGAGGGCCCTCCCTGTGGGCGGCGGCCCTTACGAACCGCCGTGCGAGCCGTGGGGTCAGACGTCCACGGACTCCTTCTTCTCCGCGCTTTCGGAGTCGGCGCCCGCCGCGACGGCGGCCTGCTTCCTGGAAGCCATGAGGCTGGTGACCGTGGTGACGACCAGGACGGCGCAGATCACGCCGAGCGACACCGGGATGCTGATCTCGGGCACCGGGACGCCCGACTCGTGCAGGGCGTGCAGCACCAGCTTCACGCCGATGAAGCCGAGGATCACCGACAGGCCGTACGAGAGGTGGACCAGCTTCTTCAGCAGGCCACCCAGGAGGAAGTACAGCTGGCGCAGGCCCATCAGGGCGAAGGCGTTGGCGGTGAAGACGATGTACGGGTCCTGGGTCAGGCCGAAGATCGCGGGGATCGAGTCCAGGGCGAACAGGACATCGGTGGTGCCGATGGCGAGCATCACGACCAGCATCGGGGTCATGATCCGCTTGCCGTTCTGCCGGATCCACAGCTTGGTGCCGTGGTACCGGTCGGCCACGCCGAACCTGCGTTCCGCGGCCTTCAGCAGCCGGTTCTCCTCGAACTCCTCCTCACCCTCGTCGTCGGCGCGGGCCTCCTGGACGAGCTTCCAGGCGGTCCATACCAGGAAGGCGCCGAAGAGGTAGAACACCCAGGAGAAGTTCGTGACGATCGCGGCTCCGGCGGCGATGAACACCGCTCGCAGCACCAGGGCTATGAGGACGCCGATGAGCAGGACGCGCTGTTGGTAGAGCGCGGGAACCGCGAACTTCGTCATGATCAGGACGAAGATGAAGAGGTTGTCGACGCTCAGCGACTTCTCGGTGATGTAGCCCGCGAAGAACTCGCCGGCCGGCTGTCCGCCGCCGAAGAGGAACAGGCCGAGGCCGAAGAGGCCGGCCAGGACGATCCAGACGACGGTCCAGACACCGGCTTCTTTGATCGAGACCTCATGGGGCTTGCGCCCTATGAGGAAGTCGATTCCGATCAGGGCGACCAGACCCATGACGGTCAGGACCCACAGGGTCATGGAAACTTCCACGGCAACCTCCGGCATTTCGAGATGGCAAGCACAGATGCGTTGTCACTGCCGGAGGTCTCTTCCACCCGCACGGGGGCCGACGCCCCGGGACCGGAACCGGTCCGTATTGACGGGTGCGCCGCAGTCAGGGAGTACTCCCCTCCGCTTGAGAAGACAGTACCCCAATTACCAAGCATTGGTAAAGTAGAAGGCAAAGGAAAGTTCAAATCCGCAGCTCACGCTGACTTTACTTGTGCTTGATCAAGGCGGCGGCGACCTCGGCCAGCACCTGCTCCACGATGCGGCTGCCGACCGGCACCAGCGCGGGCTCGTAGGTCCAGGCATGGCCCACCCAGGGGTCGGCGAAGTGCTCGTCGGGGGCCGGGGTGAGGCGCATCAGCGAGCGCCACAGCGGGTCCAGCAGGGGGCCGTAGGCTGCGGCGTCCGCACGGTCCGCCACCAGCACCAGGTGCACGCCGACCGCCGGGCCCTCGTCCGCGAGGTAGCGCAGCCGGGTGATGGCCCGGTCGTCGAAGCCGTGCGGGAAGTCGTTGACGATCAGCAGCTGCCGTGCGGTGTCCACGTCGTCCGGCAGTGACCCGGCCGCACCGCCTCGCACCGCCATCTGCACCAGATCGACCCGCCGGGTGAGCCGTTCCAGTACGTCCATGACACCCGCCGCCCCGGTCGCGGGCGGTGCCGCGAGGACCCCGGCGCCGGTCAGCGGCCACAGCGCGCGGGTCCCCGCGCCGGCCGGGTCGATGACCCGCACGGCGAACTCCCCCGCCGGATGCACGGCGAGCAGCCGGGCCGCGAGCGCCACCGCCGTCTCCATGGCCGCCTGCCGCAGCGCGGTCGAGTCCGCGAAGGATCCCTCGGGCATGGCCGTGGCACCGCTGTCGATCCACAGACCGTGCTCCAGCGGCAACCTGACCAGCAGCGGGATGCGCAACGGCAGGCTCTCGGGCAGATGCAGATCGCCGAGCCGAAGCGCCATCGGCGGCTCGGCGGGCACTCGGTAGCCGTGCCAGGCAGGGCTGTCCCAGCGGGCGTAGGCGGGCGGGAGCGCCGGTTCGACCACCTCGGACTCCGCGGTGAGCTGGGCGAGGTCGCGGTCGAGGACGGCGCGCGCCTGGTCGACCAGCTGGTCCCGGCGGGTCTGGGCCGCCTCGCGCGCGGCCGCGTTCCCGTCGCCGAGGCGGGCGCGCGGGTCGGCGAGGGCCTGGTCGAGCTCTCTCTCCAGGCGGGTGTCGGCGAAGTCGACGGCACCGCGGTACGCGGCCATGGCCCGCGCCAGGTCCTCGAACATGCCCCAGACCTGGTTGTACAGCCGCTCCTCCATCGACCACCCCACGGCGTCGCCCGCGACCGGCGGGGCGGGCTGTCCGTCGGCGGCCGGGCAGGCCGCAGGCGTGGGCGAGGGCGGTGCGGTGTGCCGCGGTCGGCGGGGGTGGGAGTAGTCGATCGGCCCGCCGAGGGTGGGGGCGCCCGCCGGCGCCGGGGTGTCGAGGGCGGGGGCGCCTTCCGGCGCCGGGGTGTCGTACGGGTTGCGGGCCGCGTCGTTCGCGCGGTGCGTGCCGTGGTCGTACGCGGCCGTGGGGCCGGGGTTCGTGGTCCCGTGTATGGCGGCGGCGAGCATGCCGGCCTCGGGCAGACCCTGGTCGGCGAAGAGGGCGGGGAGGCCGCCGGCATAGCCCTGGCCCATCGCGCGGATCTTCCAGGCGCCCTGCCTGCGGTACAGCTCCAGGGCGATCAGGGCCGCCTCGGTGTCCAGGCCGCTGACGGTGTAGCGGGCGATCTCGGTGCCGTCGGGGCCGTGCACCGCGGTGCGCGGGGCGGGGACGGCGCCGAATCGGAGCGGGCCCGTGGTCCCGATGGGCAGGGCGAGGAAGACACCGACCCGGTGGACGGCCTCGGGCACGGCCGACAGGTCCACGGCCAGGCGGTGTTCGGCGGCTGCCTGCCCGGAGACCTCGACACCGGGGAGCGTGGGGGCACCGGGGTGGGCGATCAGCTGGGGGCCGCGCACCGTGCCGTTCTCGTCGCCGAGCGTGGCACCGGCCAGGACCGGGACCCCGACCGAGATCCGGATCTCCAGCCGGACCTGGGGCAACGGGTGGTTCTGTCCCCGCACCAGCTCGGCCGTCATCCCCGTCGCCCCCGTGTCGTGTTGTGGTGAAGCCCCGGCCGCCGGATCCGCGGCTACAGGTGCGGCAGGATCGCCGGCATCAGGTCCTGGAAGGTGCGCCCATTGGCGGCGGTGCCGAGGGCGGTCATCGTCCAGCCCGAGCCCGCACGGTGCACCTTGGCCATGATCTGGGCGGTGTACTCGCCGCCGCCGGCCAGCGTGTAGCGGGCGAGTTCCTGGCCGTTGGACTCGTCCACCAGACGGCAGAACGCGTTCTCCACCTCTTGGAAGGTCTGGCCCGTGAAGGAGTTCACGGTGAAGACGATCTGGTCGATGTGGACCGGGACGCGCTGGAGGTCCACGAGGATCGCCTCGTCGTCGCCGCCCTGGCCGACGCCGCCCACCAGGTTGTCGCCGGTGTGGCGCACCGATCCGTCGTCGCTCACCAGGTGCCGGAAGAAGACGACGTCGACCGGCTGCTTCTCGGCGAAGAGCACCGCGGAGGCGTCCAGGTCGATCTCCTTGGTGCGCGAGCCGAACAGACCGCGGCGCTTGGCCGCCTGCCAGCCCAGCCCCATACGGACCGCGGTGAGGGTGCCCCCGTCGTTCTTCTCCAGGCTGATGGCCTGACCCTTGCTCAAGTTGACGGACACGGCTGAATCCCCTCTCGAAGGTCCCCTGTTGCCGCAGACCGCGCGGCTGATTCAGAACCCTACGCAGAGACACTGACACCGCCGCACCCCGGCCCGCGCTTTGTGTCGGTGTTGCAACACTCTGGGCGCGTATGCCGAGGTCCGGCGGCATCTGGTGGATCAGGCGATGCCCGCCTCCCGCATCTGGCGCAGCTCCTTCTTCATCTCCGAGACCTCGTCACGCAGCCGGGCCGCGATCTCGAACTGGAGCTCCGCGGCGGCGGCGCGCATGCGCTCGGTCATCTCCTCGATCTGTTCGGCGAGTTCGGCCGCCGGACGGTCCGTCGGCACCGTGGCCGCGGCCTTGCCCTTCGCGCCCTTGGCCGCCTTGCCGCCCTTGACCGCCTTGTCGCTCAGCGCGGGCACGGGGGCCTTGGCGCCCTTGCCGTCCTTCGACTTGCGGTAGCCGCTGCCGAGGAGCTGCTCGGTGTCGACCTCCTCGCGGGCGATCTGCGCGACGATGTCGTTGATCTTCTTGCGCAGCGGCTGCGGGTCGATGCCGTTGGCCTTGTTGTAGGCGATCTGCTTCTCGCGGCGGCGGTTGGTCTCGTCGATGGCGCGGTCCATCGCCGGGGTGATCTTGTCGGCGTACATATGAACCTGACCGGAGACGTTGCGCGCCGCGCGGCCGATCGTCTGGATCAGTGACGTACCGGAGCGCAGGAAGCCCTCCTTGTCGGCGTCGAGGATCGCCACCAGGGAGACCTCGGGCAGGTCGAGACCCTCTCGCAGCAGGTTGATGCCGACCAGGACGTCGTACTCACCAGCGCGCAGTTCGCGCAGCAGTTCCACACGGCGCAGGGTGTCGACGTCGCTGTGCAGATAGCGCACCTGGATGCCCAGTTCCAGGAAGTAGTCGGTGAGGTCCTCCGCCATCTTCTTGGTGAGCGTGGTGACCAGGACGCGCTCGTCCTTGTCGGTGCGCTTGCGGATCTCGTGCACCAGGTCGTCGATCTGGCCCTCGGTGGGCTTGACCACGACCTCGGGGTCGACCAGGCCGGTCGGGCGGATGATCTGCTCGACGACGCCGTCGGAGCGCGACAGCTCGTAGTTTCCCGGGGTGGCCGACAGGTAGACGGTCTGTCCGACGCGCTTCTGGAACTCCTCCCACTTCAGGGGCCGGTTGTCCAGGGCGGAGGGCAGGCGGAAGCCGTGCTCCACGAGGGTGCGCTTACGGGAGGCGTCGCCCTCGTACATCGCGCCGATCTGCGGGACGGTGACGTGCGACTCGTCGATGACGAGCAGGAAGTCGTCCGGGAAGTAGTCGAGCAGGGTGTTGGGCGGGGAGCCGGGCAGGCGGCCGTCGAAGTGCATCGAGTAGTTCTCCACGCCGGAGCAGGTGCCGATCTGGCGGAGCATCTCGATGTCGTAGGTGGTGCGCATCCGCAGCCGCTGGGCCTCCAGGAGCTTGCCCTGCTTCTCCATCTCGGCCAGGCGCTCGGCCAGCTCCTTCTCGATGTCGTTGACGGCCCGCTCCATGCGCTCGGGCCCTGCGATGTAGTGGGAGGCGGGGAAGACGTACAGCTGCTGGTCGTCGCTGATGATCTCGCCGGTGAGCGGGTGGAGGGTGGACAGCGCCTCGATCTCGTCGCCGAACATCTCGATGCGGACGGCGAGCTCCTCGTAGACCGGGAAGATCTCGATGGTGTCGCCGCGGACGCGGAAGGTGCCGCGGGTGAAGGCCAGGTCGTTGCGCGTGTACTGGATGTCGACGAAGCGGCGCAGCAGCTCGTCCCGGTCGATCTCGTCGCCGACTCTGAGGGGGACCATGCGGTCCACGTACTCCTGCGGGGTGCCCAGGCCGTAGATGCAGGACACCGAGGCGACCACGACGACGTCACGGCGGGTGAGCAGCGAGTTGGTCGCCGAGTGGCGCAGCCGCTCGACCTCCTCGTTGATCGAGGAGTCCTTCTCGATGTAGGTGTCCGACTGCGGGACGTACGCCTCGGGCTGGTAGTAGTCGTAGTACGAGACGAAGTATTCGACCGCGTTGTTCGGGAGGAGCTCGCGGAACTCGTTGGCCAGCTGGGCGGCCAGTGTCTTGTTCGGCGCCATCACCAGGGTGGGGCGCTGGAGCTTCTCGATCATCCACGCGGTGGTGGCGGACTTGCCGGTGCCGGTCGCGCCCAGCAGGACGACGTCCTTCTCACCGGCCTTGATGCGCTTGGCCAGGTCGGCGATGGCCGTCGGCTGGTCGCCGCTGGGCTGGTAGGGACTGACGACCTCGATGGGCGCCACCGTGCGTTCGATGTGGGAAACGGGCCGCATGCCATCAACCGTACGACCCCCCACTGACAACGGGTCCCGATCAGCGGTTCTGCGAGGCGCGGGCGCCCTGCCGTACGGGCCTGCGGTCGGGGTGTATGTGCTGGTGGGGGGCGGATCGGGGGTCGGTACGGGGGGCGAGCGCGGCGGCCGGGACTCCGGGGGCGGGCAGGGCGGGCGCCCGGTCGGGGTGGCGCAGGACCAGCATCGGGTCGAGGATCACGACGACCCCGGCGAGGACCAGGAGGACGAGGGGGCCGAGCAGCATGGGGACGAGCGCGGACGCGTCCGGTGTGTCGGCGGCGATCTCGGCGGTGCCGTCGAGGCGGACGCTGAGGGCCGCCATGGCCATGTAGTGCATGCCGCTGACGGCGAGGCCCATCAGGAGGCTCGCCCCCACGGTCGGCAGCGGGCCGCGGGCGCGTCCGGCGGCCCACAGGGCGGCGGTGGCGGCGGCGACCGCTATGGCGACGGAGGCGACGACTTTGGGCGTGCTGTAGGCGAAGCTCCCGTGGAAACGCATCCCGGCCATACCGAGGTAGTGCATCGAGGCGACGCCCAGTCCGGTGACGGTGCCGCCGGTGAAGAGCGGTGCACCGGTGGCGCCCCGGTAGCCGACGATGAAGACTCCCACGCCGACCATGAGGACGGCGAGTCCGAGGCTCGCGTAGGTGACCGGCTCGTCGTAGTGGACCGGTGCCTGCTCGATGCTGAAGCCCATCATGGCGACGAAGTGCATGGTCCAGGTGCCGCAGCCGAGCGCGGCGGCACCGAGGGCCAGCCAGGCCGGCCGGTGCGCGTGCGTGACCAGCAGGGACCGCGTGATGCAGCGCAGCCCGAGGGCGCCACCGAGGCAGGCCATCAGAAAGGCCACCAACGGGGTGACGGCCCCGTAGCCAAAACCGTCGACCGTGCCCTGCATCCGCGGCTGCCCTTCGCCCTCGTGTGTCCCGGAAACCCTGAAGATCCGCGCCGTGCCAGGACCGCGCGGGCGGCCGGGGGTGTCGCAGAGAGTATGACTGCCACCGGAATGGTCGAACGACTTTCCGACAAAGAAACACGGCCTTGCCCCAGTTGTGGGGCACCGGTGAGCACCTGGCGGCGTCCTACCGCGATATGTGACCTTCGTACGGTCGCGTACCGTTGGCTCTCCGCTGTCACTCTGGTGCTGTCGGTCGCCGGTCCGGCGTGGGTTTTCGTTCGACGCGAGGAGTAAGCATGCGCGCGCGCCTGGTCGCCGTTCTGGCCGCCGTGGTCCTGGCCGTGTTGTCCGCGGTGGCCCTGGTGAGCCTCACCTCCGACGCCAAGGCGGGCGTTCGGCCGCCCTTGGTGATCGCCCACCGAGGTGCCCCCGCCTACGCTCCCGAGAACACGCTGCCCTCGATCGACAAGGCGGCACGGCTGGGCTCCACCTGGGTCGAGAACGACGTCCAGCGCACCAAGGACGGCGAGCTGGTGGTCATCCACGACGACAGCCTGAAGCGCACCACGAACGCCGAGAAGGTCTTCCCCGGCCGGGCGCCGTGGAAGGTGAAGGACTTCACCGCCGCCGAGATCGCCCGGCTGGACGCGGGCAGCTGGTTCTCCCCCGCCTTCGCGGGCACGCGCGTGCCGACCCTGGAGCAGTACATGCGCCGGGTCGAGCACAACCACGAGAGTCTGCTCCTGGAGGTCAAGAACCCGGAGCTGTATCCGGGCATCGAACAGCAGATCCTGAAGGTCCTCGGCAACGAGGGCTGGCTGGACCGCGGTCATCTGAAGCGGCTGGTCGTGCAGAGCTTCAGCGCGGACAGCGTGCGGACCGTCCATGAGCTGAAGCCCGCGCTGACCACGGCCTATCTCGGGGCGCCCCCGGTCTCGCGGCTGAAGCAGTACGCGCGTTTCGTCGACCTGGTCAACCCGTCGTACGGATCGCTCACCAGGTCGTACGTGTCGGCGGTGCACGGTGTCCGCGGGCCGCACGGCCGACCGCTGGGGGTGTACGCCTGGACGGTGGACGACAAGGCCACGGCCCGCAAGGTCGCCGGGTACGGCGTCGACGGGATCATCAGCAGCAAGGCGGACGTGGTGCGAGCGGCGCTGGACACGAAGTGACCGGGCCCCGACCGGGCGAGCGGCGGGCGCGTCGTCGGGGGCGGGCGGCACCGGACCGGCGGGCGTTGTCAGTGGTGGGTCGTACCGTGGGCGCATGGACAGCCATGGGCAGGACGAGCAGCGGGTGGTGTGGGCCGTCATCGAGACCGGCATCGGCCCGCTGATGCTGGCGGCGACCAGGAACGGACTGGTCAACGTGGTCTTCCACGCCACCGACGCGGTGCGCGAGCGAACGCTTGAGCGGCTGGCGACCCGGTTCGGCAGCACGCCCGTGGCTGACCCGCGGGCGCCGGTGCTGGTCGAGGCGATACACCAGCTGCGGGCTTACTTCGCGGGTGAGCGACGGGACTTCGAGCTGCCGCTGGACTGGTCGCTGATCTCCGGGTTCAACCGGCAGGTGCTCCGCGAGCTGGCGTCCGGGGTGCCGTACGGCAGCGTGGTGGGGTACGGCGATCTCGCCGGCCGGGTGGGACAGCCCGGCGGGGCGCAGGCGGTGGGCGTGGCGATGGGCGCCAATCCGCTGCCGGTGGTGGTGCCGTGCCACCGGGTGGTCGAGAGCGACGGCGGGATCGGGGGTTTCGGGGGCGGTCTGGAGACCAAGCGGCAGCTGCTCGCCCTGGAGGGGGTGCTTCCCGAGCCGCTGTTCTGAACGGCCTCGCCGTATCCGGCTCTGAGCGGCCCCGCCGTATCCGGCCAGGGCTGGTAGCCGTTCGGCCAGGTACGGCCGCTTCGTGTACGGCGCCGGGCTCCTGGGCGTTTAGCCGTGGCCGGTGCCCGCCAGAGATACCGGCAGGGACCGGCGGACGGGAGGCGGGCACATGGTGCTGGTGGTGTCGGAAGAGGTCCAGGAGGCGATCGAGGCAGGGCGGCCGGTGGTGGCCCTGGAGTCCACGATCATCGCCCATGGTCTGCCCCGCCCGCGCAATCTGCGGGTGGCCCTGGAGCTGGAGGACGCCGTTCGCGGCGAGGGCGCGGTACCGGCGACCGTCGCCGTCCTCGACGGTCGGCCGCTGATCGGTCTGGACAAGGCGCAGCTGGAGCGGGTCGCCAATGACAGCGGCATCCGCAAGCTGGGCCATCGCGATCTGCCGTTCGCCGTGGCGGCGCGGGCGAGCGGGGCGACCACGGTGTCGGCGACCGCGCGGCTGGCCGCACTGGCGGGCATCCGGGTCTTCGCCACCGGCGGGCTGGGCGGGGTGCACCGGGAGTGGACGGTGACCCAGGACGAGTCGGCCGATCTGGGGCTGCTGGCGCGGACCGGGATCACGGTGGTGTGCGCGGGCGTGAAGTCGATCCTGGACGTGCCCGCGACCCTGCAACGCCTGGAGACGCTGGGCGTGGCCGTCGCCGGGTACGGCACGGACCGGTTCCCCGGCTTCTACCTCTCCGACTCGGGACATCCGGTCGACTGGACGCTGAACGCCCCCGAGGAGGTGGCGGAGGTGATGCGTGCGCAGGACGCGCTGGGCGTGGCGGAGTCGGCGCTGATCGTCGCCAATCCGGTGCCGGAGGCGGAACAGCTCGACCCAGAGTTGCACGCGCGTGTGCTCGACGAGGCGCTCGCCGCCTGTGCGGAGCGGGGCATCACCGGTCAGGCGGTGACCCCGTTCCTCCTCGACTACCTGGTACGGCACACGGACGGCGCGTCACTGCGCGCCAACCTGGCGGCGGTGCGTGGAAATGTGCGGCTGGGGGCGCGGATCGCCACGGCGTGGGCGCGGGGGTGACCGGGGACCGCACGGGTGCGCTGCTGGTCGTCGGCGATGTCGTCACCGATGTGGTCGCCCGGCACCGGGGACCGCTCGCGACCGGCACGGACACGGCCGCGGTGATCCGGACGCTGCCGGGCGGCGCGGGTGCCAACGTGGCCTGTTGGGCGGCCGATTCGGGGTGCGCGGACGTACGGCTGCTCGGCCGGGTCGGCGCGGACGCGGCGGCATGGCACGGGCGGGAGCTGGTCGCGTCCGGGGTACGGCCGCTCCTGGTGGCCGATCCGCAGGCGGCGACCGGGACGGTGGTGTGTCTGGTCGACGCGGGCGCGGCGGCTGAACGTACATTTCTCACGGACAGCGGGGCGTCGTTGCGACTGGAGCCCGCCGACTGGTCGGACGCCTTGCTCGACGGGGTCGCCTGGCTGCATCTGTCGGGTTATCTGCTCTTCACGGAGTCGAGTCGTGCACTCGCGAAAACCGCGCTCGATGCCGCCCGGGCGCGGGGCGTGCCGGTCAGCATGGATCCGGCGTCGGCCGGCTTTCTGGCGGAGCTGGGGGTCGGCCGGTTCCTCGCCTTCGCCGAGGGGCTGGACGCACTGCTGCCCAGCCGGGACGAGGCGTGTCTGCTGACGGGGTTGCCGGAACCGGCCGACGCGGCGGCCGAGTTGAGCCGTGTCGTCCCGCTGGTGGTGGTCAAGGCGGGGGCGGACGGGGCGCTCGTGTCCCGTTCCGGGGGTACGCCGGTGCGAGTTCCGGCCGTACCGACGAGTGCGCGGGACACCACGGGCGCCGGTGACGCCTTCACCGGCGCCTTCCTCGCCGCCCTCCTCGCGGGCGCGGACCCGCGGGAGGCGGCGGCACGGGGGTGCCGGGCGGGCGCGCGGGCGGTGAGCCGGGTCGGCGGCAGGCCACCGCACCGGGGCGAGGCGACCGAGGAGAGTGGGGCGCGGGGCAACTGAGGGGCGCCGGAGAGAGCCACCGGACAACGGGACTTGAGTCGGTGTCGGTCGGGGCGGGCGCGGGCGGGTCGGCCGCGTCAGAGGCCGGGCCGGTCGCCGCGCCGGCCGCGACTTATGACCGGCGGATACGCCATGCGGCCCGGGTTGCCTCCGCCGGCCCGTGCCATGCCTGACGGCCCGTGTTACGCCTTGCGGCCCCACGCCGAGATCATCGGTGCCGTGGTCAGGTCCATGGCGCCGGTCTCGACGTTGGCGAGGTGCTGGTCGATCTCCTCGTCGGTGGCCAGGCCCGCGTCGAGGAGCCGGCCCCGGATCTGGCGGACGGTCGCGGCTTCCAGCGCGGTGCAGGCGGGCGAGGTCATGGGGAAGAAGCCGTCGGCCTCGACCTCGTGCAGTCCGGCCTCCCGGAGCAGGCGCGGCAGTCGGCGGCCGTAGGAGAGGTCGGCGCCCCGTTCGGCGAGCAGGCTGCGGAAGCCCTGGCGGAGCCGGTTGGCGAGCCGCTGTTCGGGGCCGTGCTCATCGGGGCAGGTCAGCGGCTGGAGGGCGGGGTCGGCGTCCTCGATCAGCAGTCGGCCGCCGGGCTTCAGCGCCTTGATCATGGAGCTCAACGCGCTTGCCCGGTCCGGGACGTGGACGAGGACGAGCCGGGCGTGGACCAGGTCGAAGCCCTCCCCCGGCGGCTCCTCGGCACCCACGTCGTGGGTGCGGATCTCCACCGGCGAGTGGTCCACGGGGGCCAGCCGCGAGGTGTCGATATCGGTGGCGACGACCGCGCCGTCCGGCCCCACCTGCCGCGCGAGCCAGGACACGACGGAGGTGCCGCCCGCCCCGACCTCCCAACAGCGCCAGCCCGGCTCGATACCGAGGGCCTCGATATGCCGGAACGTCGTGGGGTCGAACAGGGTGGCGAATGCGTCGAAGCGCTCCCCCGCCTCGCGCTGCCGGTTGTCCAGAAGGTACCCGTCGGATGCTGTCATGCCGCGCATCATCCCAGGTGGCGGGCGGGTAGGGGGGGTCGGCTCCGCAGGCGCGGCTGATCGGTTCGCCCGGGGCGGCCGGCCGCCTCCTCGCGTACGGGCGGAGGTTTTCCACAGGCGGGAACAAAGCGGAACTCCACGTTCCCACAGGCTTGCCCGCTCTTTGCTCAGGACTGGCACACTTTCGGGCCAGGGCGCGAAAGCGTCGCACGGGGAGGATCCACGCGAGGAGATCCAGATGTCCATGGCAGGGAATCTGCGGAAGGTCACAAAGCTGGGCACGGCCGGCGGCCTGCGCAAGGTCGCACAGCTGGCCCGGCGGCGGCCGCGCGTGGACCTGAGCCATCCCGCCCGCTCACCCCTGGGCTCCTCCGTGGTCAACTGCGTGACGTACGTGGACGGCATACGGGTACCGCAGTGCACCGATCTGCTGGAATCGGTGCGGATGGTCCGCAAGACCGGCGAGGGCTTCGTCTGGCTGGGGCTGCACGAGCCGACGGACCGCGAGTTCGCGGGCGTCGCCGAGCTGTTCGACCTGCATCCGCTCGCGGTGGAGGACGCGGTCGAGGCCCATCAGCGGCCGAAGCTCGAGCACTACGGCAACACCCTGTTCGCGGTGTTCAAGACCGTCTGCTACGTGGAGCACGAACGGCTGACGGCGACCAGCGAGGTGGTGAACACCGGCGAGATCATGGCCTTCGTCGGCGAGGACTTCGTCATCACGGTGCGACACGGCCGGCATGGCTCGCTCGGGCCGCTGCGCGAAGAGCTGGAAGCACACCCGCACCAGCTTTCCAAGGGCCCGGCCGCGGTGCTGCACGCACTCGCTGACCATGTGGTCGACGGCTATCTCAGTGTGACGGACGCGGTGCAGGCCGACATCGACCAGGTGGAGACGGAGGTGTTCTCGGAAGGGGGTGCGCGGCTCGACCCGGGGCGGATCTACCAGATGAAGCGTGAACTGCTGGAACTGAAGCGGGCGGTGATGCCGCTGGCCCGCCCCGTGGAGGACCTGGCCACCCGGCCCCTGCGGGTCGTCGCCCCGGACATACAGGCGTACTTCCGGGATGTCCTCGACCATCTGACCCGGGCCAAGGAGCAGATAGCCGCCTTCGACGAACTGCTCAACTCCATCCTCCAGGCGCACCTCGCACAGGTGACGGTCGCGCAGAACGAGGACATGCGGAAGATCACGGCATGGGCGGCCGTGATCGCCGTACCGACCATGGTGTGCGGGGTGTACGGCATGAACTTCGACCACATGCCCGAGCTGCACTGGCGGTTCGGCTATCCGCTGGCCATGGCGGTGATGGCGGCGGCCTGTCTGGCGCTGTACCGGGGCTTCCGCCGCAACGGCTGGCTCTGAGCCGCGCCGACCGCCCCCGGAGCGGCGGGCATGCCGGGCGACAGCGGGGCCCGTGGTCCGGCGCGGGCGGCACACGCGGCACGTGCGGCGGAGGAGGTCTGCGCGACGGCCGTCGAGGGTCAGCCGCGCCAGGCGGGGTGGCGTGGATCGTCGGCGCGGACGAGGACGTCCGCCGAGGCCGCCGGGTCGGTCTCCGACTCGTAGCGCTCGAAGGCGGGGAGCGTCCAGTGGTCGGTTTCGGGAGTACGGCGGCGCAGGGCGGCCGGGGACAGGAGGACGTGGACGGTCAGATCGAACGGGAACCAGTGGCGCAGCAGTAGGGGGCCATGGAGCAACAGGACGCCGCCGGGCCGGAGTTGGACATACGGGCTGCGGGTGGCGCGGTCGGTGGCCGGGTCCCACAGGTCGGGCAGGACGCGCCCGCTGCCGCCGGGGTCGAGCGGGCCGAACACCTCCCGCCACAGGGCGCCGGTGTCGAGCCAGCCGCCGTAGTACGACTCCGCGTCGCGTCGCCCGTGCTCCAGGCGCAATGAGGCGGGGCGGAGAAAACCCTCCGCCCCGACGACCAGCGAGGGCCGGCCGCGCACGCGGAGCGCCTCGCCGACCCGCTCGGCCAGATCGCCGGGACGGGCGGCCGGGGCCCCGTCGAAGGCGACGCGCAGCCACGCGCCACCGTCGGCCGGCTCCAGCCCGGCCAGCCGGTCGGCGAGCAGTTCGGCGAGCCGGTCCCAGGTGATCGCTTCGAGTCGCACAGGGACATGATGCCGGGTGGGTTCGGGGGGTGGAGGGGAGGGCGGGGTGGGGGGGGAGAGGGCGGAGGGGGCAAGGACGGAGAGGGGCGAGGATGAAGTCGACTTCGACGGCGACCTGCGGAGCTGCACGCGCAGGAGCGGCTGGACGCGTTCTCCGGTCCCCTCCGAGATATCGGAGGGCGTTGCTGTCGGCGATGTCGATCACGCGCAGGGCCCCTCCATCACGCTTTCGTCCGGCCTGGCCTCGGTATCTGGCTACCGCATCCGCGCACACGAAGTGCGACGAACCCGAACGGGAGCCGGTGCCACCGACGGGGAAGAAAGGAACCATGGGAATCCCCTCAACTCCCCACCCCATCCACGGCCTTGTCGTCATCCAGCCCCTCAAGCATCAGCGCTGCTCCGCCTGCCGGCGCGGACCGTTGTCCCTCCTGGTCCTGGAGAGCGGCGCTCCCCGCTGCCTGAACTGCGCGGATCTCGGACACCTGGTCCTTCTTCCGCGTGGTGACACGGCGCTGACCCGCAGGTCGCGGGAGGAGAGCGCGTTGTCGGCGGTGGTGGTGCGGTTCAACCGGCGTAAGGGCCGGTACGAGCGGCAGGGTGTGCTCGTGGAGGAGGCGGCGCTGGTCCGTGCCGAGGAGCGGTGTCTGGCGGATGCGGAGGCACGGCGTCGGCGACGGGCGCGGGACGCGCGGCGCAGGGGGGTGGAGGACGAGCGGTTCGCGGCGGCGTTCGCGGCGGAGATCCTCAGGCTGTTCCCAGGGTGTCCGGCGGAGCGGGCGCGGGCGATCGCGGCGCATGCCTCTGTACGGGGCAGCGGACGGGTGGGGCGCAGTGCGGCGGGGCGGGCGTTGTCCGAGGGGGCGGTGATCTCGGCGGTCGTGGCGGGCGTACGGCATGTGGACACGCCGTACGACCAGCTGCTGATGAGCGGAGTGTCACGGTACGAGGCCCGGCGCCGGATCGCCCCTGCCGTGGAGGGTGTGCTGCGGGAGTGGCAGGGGGCCGGGGAGGAGGACGTGGGCTGAGGGCGCGCGGGGGCGGGTGCCCGCGGTTACAGACCGTGAGCCCTACTCTCCTCCCCTCACCTCTCCCCCCGCCATCGCCCGCCCTGCGCCACCCCCCGCGCGGACGTATCGTGGCCGGAAGGATGCCGATACGTGCCGTCCGGCGGCATATGGCCGGTCGGGTGGCCGGTGCCGGGTGCCCGCAGGCGAGGCGAGGGCACCGGCAGGCGAGGAACGGGGTGCCCGTAGGCGAGGAAGACGATCATGGCCGATCCCAAGGGGTTCATGACCACTCCGCGTCAGGAGTGGGCTCGGCGGCCCGTCGAGGAGCGGGTGCGGGACTGGGACGAGGTGTATGTGCCGGGGGCGCTGCTGCCGATCATCAGCAAGCAGGCGGACCGGTGCATGGACTGCGGGGTGCCGTTCTGTCATGAGGCCTGTCCGCTGGGGAATCTCATCCCGGAGTGGAACGACCTGGTGGCCCGGGAGGACTGGCGGGCGGCGAGCGACCGGTTGCACGCGACGAACAACTTCCCGGAGTTCACCGGGCGGTTGTGTCCCGCGCCCTGTGAGGCGGGGTGTGTGCTGGCGATCAATCAGCCGGCCGTCACCATCAAGAACGTCGAGTGCGCGATCGCCGACCGGGCCTGGGAGGAGGGGTTCGTGCCGGCGCGGCCGCCGGAGCGGTTGTCGGGGAAGACGGTCGCGGTGATCGGCTCGGGGCCGACGGGCCTCGCGGCCGCGCAGCAGTTGACGCGGGCCGGGCACACGGTCGCGGTGTACGAGAAGGACGACCGGATCGGTGGGTTGATGCGGTACGGCATCCCCTCGTTCAAGATGGAGAGGCGGCATCTGGAGCGGCGGCTGGGGCAGATGCGGGCCGAGGGGACGAGGTTTCGTACCTCGATGTCGGTGGGCCGGGATGTCGACGCGGCGGAGTTGCGGACGCGGTTCGACGCGGTGGTGCTCGCGACGGGTGCCACGGCGTGGCGGGAACTTCCGGTGCCGGGCCGGGAGTTGGAGGGGATATATCAGGCGATGCGGTATCTGCCGCTCTCCAACCGGGTGGGTGAGGGGGATCTGGCGGTTTCACCGTTGTCGGCGGCGGGCCGGCATGTGGTGATCGTCGGTGGTGGGGACACGGGGGCGGACTGTCTGGGGACGGCGGTGCGGGAGGGTGCCGCGTCGGTGACCCAGCTGGACATCTACGCACAGCCGGAGGCGGCGCGCGACGAGTACGCGGAGCCGTGGCCGACGTATCCGAAGATCTACCGGTTGTCGCCCGCGCACGAGGAGGCAGGGGAGCTGCGGACGGCGCCGGCGGCGCACGCGGACGCGCGGGTGTTCGCGGCGTCGACGCTGCGCTTCTCCGGGGACGAGGGCGGGCATGTGCGGGCGCTCGAACTGGTGGAGGTGGACGAGCGGCGGCAGCCGGTGCCGGGGACCGAGCAGACGATCCCGGCGGACATGGTGCTGCTCGCGCTGGGGTTCTCGGGGCCGGACCGGGAGGACGGGCTGGTCGAGCAGTTGGGGCTGGTGCTCGACGAGCGGGGCACGATCGCCCGGGACATCGGCTTCGCGACCAATGTTCCAGGGGTGTTCGCGGCCGGGGACGCGGCGCGCGGGCAGTCGTTGATCGTCTGGGCGATCGCGGAGGGGCGGGCGGTGGCGGCGGCCGTCGACCGGTATCTGACGGGCAGTTCGCAGTTGCCCGCGCCGATATCCCCCGGGGACAAGCCGATGCGGGTGTGAGTGGCCCGGCAGGGATGCGAGCGGGGGTGCCGTCCCGCCCGTGGACGCCACCCCCATCGCGGTTGCGGCCTACTTGCTCACGACCTGCCGCATACCGCTCACCGCCTACCGCTCACCACCTATCGCCTACCGCTTGAGGGCCACCGCGCCGTATCCGGGGATCACCCCGTCGTCCTGGCCCGGCACCGGTTCGCCGAGTTCCGGGTGCCACTTGTGGACGATCTCGACGCCGGGGTCGACGAGTTCGAGTCCGTCGAAGAAGCGGGTGAACTCGTCGCGGGAGCGCAGGGCGATGGTGATGCCGGCGCCCTTGAGCTTGTCGGTGGCGGTGACGGAGTCCTCGGGGGTGAAGTCCGAGGTGGCGTGGGTCATCATCAGGTAGCTGCCGGAGGGCAGTTCGGACAGCAGTCGGCCGACGAGCTCGTGGGCGCCGTCCGCGTCCGTGATGAAGTGCAGCAGGGCGATCAAGGAGAGGGCGACCGGCTGCTTCAGGTCGAGGACCTCACGGGCGCCGGCGATGATCGCGTCCGGGTCGCGCACATCGGCCTGGAGGTACTCGGTGGCTCCCTGGGGCGTGCTGCGCAGCAGGGCGGCCGCGTGGGCGAGGACGATCGGGTCGTTGTCGCAGTAGACGACCCGGGCGTCGGGCGCGACCTTCTGGGCGACCTGGTGCAGGTTCGGCTCGGTCGGTATGCCGGTGCCGATGTCGAGGAACTGCCGTACGCCCTGCTGGGCAAGCCACCTGGTGGCGCGGTGCATGAAGGCGCGGTTGACCCGGGCCATGACCGGGACGCGGGGTTCGAGCGCCAGCATCTGGCGGCCCATTTCCTCGTCGACGGGGTAGTTGTCCTTGCCGCCGAGGTACCAGTCGTACATCCGTGCGGGATGCGGTTTGCTGGTGTCGATCTCTACGGCCGTCGGGTCCTGCCCGCTCATGCGGCACTCCGTAAACGTCTGTGGTGATGGGTAGTCAAGTCTGTTGTCAATGCGAGAAGTCGAGCAAGTAGCAACACAAGCGACACGTGTCAGGAGAGCAGGAAGTCGGCCTCCCCCGCCTTGGCTCCTTCTATGAAGGCGGTCATCTCGTCCGTGGTGTAGATCAGGGCCGGTCCGTCGGGGTCGGTGGACTGGCGTACGGCGATCCGGCCGTCGGCCAGTTTCATCGCCTCCAGGCAGTTGCCGCCGTTGCCGCCGCTCCAGGGCTTGTGCCAGCCCTCGCTGCCCAGCTCCCGTGCGGGCATGCCGTTGTAGACGCGGGCGCGCGGCTTGATGTGTTTCATTCACAGCTCCTTGCAGAGATCCCGGAGGATCTCTTTCGTGCGTTGTGCCGTGGCGGCCTGCGCCGCCATGCGGTCCATGACCTCGAGGTGGGTCGCCACCTCTGAGCGCGCGTCGAGGTAGACGGCGCCGGTCAGGTACTCGCTGTAGACCATGTCCGGCAGTTCTGACATGGCGAATCGAAACAGCACGAAGGGCCCGTACGTCCCCGGGTGCGGACCGTTCTCGAACGGGGCGACCTGGAGCGTCACGTTCGGCAGGCTCGCGGCCTCGATGAGCCGTTCGAGCTGGGCGCGCATCACCTCGGGGCCGCCGACGGGGCGGCGCAGGGCGGTCTCGTCCATCACGGCCCAGAACCGGGGCGCGTCGGGGCGGTGGAGGAGTTCCTGGCGTCGCATGCGCAGCGCGACATGGCGCTCGATGTCGTCCGGGCTGGTCTCGCCGATCGCTCCGGACCTGAGCACTCCGCGCGCGTAGTCCTCGGTCTGGAGGAGTCCGGGGACGAAGTGCGGCTCGTAGGAGCGGATGAGGCTCGCGGCGCCCTCCAGGCTGACGTACATGGAGAACCAGCCCGGCAGGATGTCGTGGAAACGCTGCCACCATCCGGGACGGTTGGCCTCCTCGGCCAGCTGGACGAAGGCTTCGGCCTCCTCGTCGGGGACGCCGTACGCCTTCAGCAGCAGCTGGAGGTACGGGATCTTGAGGGCGACCTCGGCCATCTCCATGCGGCGGACGGTCGCGGGGGCGACGCGCAGCACCCGGGCGGCGTCCTCGCGCTTCAGTCCGGCGCGTTCCCGCAGGTCCAGCAGGCGCCGCCCGAGGACCACCTGACCCACCGTCGGCGCGGACCGCGGTTCGCTCACGCTCCCACCTCCACCGAAAGCCTTCTCCCAAAGGAACCCTGACAGCCGTGCGGCGCCGTTCGAAGACTCACTCGGAGATCGGGTCGGACCTCCGATGGACCCAATTGGCGCCGCTCGACGTGCTGTTGCGAGCAGTGTGCCACGGCGCCTGACCGAGTCACACCGCACTCTGCAATTTTCAGAGTGACCCTTGCCAAGTGTCCGCGGCGGGGCGATAGTGGCAGGCGTGATTCCGTCCGCGCCTTTAGGAACAGACGCCGCCACAGACCGTCACGGTCGCGGCGCCGCAGCGGCGGCGGCCCCTCGGGGTGTCGCCGCCGTCGAGCGCCGGTTCCGCTTCGAGCTGGCCGCGCATCCGGGTTCCGTGGCCCGGGCACGGCGCCTGGCGCATGCCCGGCTGACCGGCTGGTCGGTGTGCGCGGACACCTGTGACAGCGCGGCCCTGGTCATATCGGAGCTGGTCACCAACGCGATCGTGCACACCGCGAGCACACGGGTGGTGTGCGAGCTGCACGACCGCGACGACCTGGTGCGCATCGCTGTGCGTGACGAGGGCTGCGCCCCCGGCGAGCCCCACCCGTCCCCACAGCGCCCCGACGAGGAGCACGGGAGGGGGCTGCTCCTCGTCGAGGCGCTGTGCCGGTCCTGGGGCGCGCAGGAGCACGGTTCCGGACTGCTGGTCTGGGCGGAGCTGGCTCGCCGGGGCGAGATGCCTCCGGGATGTGCCGAGCCGCGCGACGACCTGGGCTGGGGTGCCGCCCGACCCAAGCCGGACCGGCCGGCCGGCTCCGACGGCGAGGAGCCGGCCGAGGGCCCCGGGATGGGACACGGCCCGGGCCGCGGTCCGGGTCATGGCCTGGATCTCGGTCCGGGGCTCGGTTCAGGTCTCGGTTCGGATCACGACAAGGGCCACGGCCCGGATCACGGTATGGACGGTGACATGGGTACCGACCGACTCTGGGGCACTCTCGAACAGCCCGCGCACCGGGTGCCGGCGCAGCATCCTCCGTACGAGACGTCCGGCCGGGCCCCGCTGCGGACCCCGGATCACCGGTGGCACGGGGCGCAGGAGCGGTACGGCGTACCGGACCGCCGTTCGCACAGAGCGCCCGAGCCGCGGCTCTGGGAGCGGCCGTGACCGGCGCGACGGGCCGGGGGCGGCACGACGCCCGGGGTTCCGGCAGGCGTCTCGACGTCCGTTCCGAGGCCGCCGGCTCCGAGCGGGCGATGGGCATGGACACGCTGGTACGGCTCCAGCGCCGCCGTCCGGCCACGCAGCCGCTCCACCGGCTCCAGGTGCCGGAGGGCATGACGGTGCCGCTGGGCTGTGACGCCGTTGGCGTACCCGACCGGCTCGGGCCGCTCGTCGTGTCGCGGCTGCCGCGGCTGGGATGTGTGTACGCCGACGATGCCTACTGGTGGTGGATCGTCCCGTCGGACTCCGACTACGCCCTGCCGTGGCCCGGTCCCGCCCAGTACGCTCCGGGCGCCCTGGTCAGGGGTAGCGCGCGACTGATCCACCGGCCAGGGGGCACGGCGCCGTACACCCCGCCGATCCCCCTCTACCTGGCGCTGTGCCGGGCGACGGGCACGACTCCGGACTGGTCGCGCACCATCACCGCGTAGGGTTCACCGTCACCGCGGGGCCCTGCCCAGACAAGACCCGGTAGGGCCCGTCGTCGCGCGGGCCTCAATCGATCGCCCCGCTCCCCCGCACGATCACCAGGAACGTGTCCGTCGCGAGATCCATGACGACCTCGGCGGGCAGGCCCTCCAGACGTCGCGCGTGCGCGAACTCCTCCGCGGGCCACGATCCGCGCGGGCCGCCGGCGGGAAAGCGTTCGAGCACTGTTCGCCCGTTCACCATCGCGCACCTCCACAAAGCGTCGTCCTGTTTGGAGTTAACGCGCTGGAGGGGCCGAACGCCTCGCCCGGTGACCCGACTGAGACATGGTTGACACGATTCCGGCACAGATCGTGATGATTCGGTCACCGATCGACACGGAGTGTGCCGTCCGGGTCAGAAGTCGTACTCGTCGTGCAGACGGAGCGCCTGGCTGCCGGCGGGGCGGCGGCCGAGGGCGGTCAGGTCGAGGAGGGCGGCGGTGGTTCCCAGTTCGTCCAGGTCGGCGTCGTACACCGAGTAGGTGTGGAAGACCCGGTCGCGGTCGCGCAGGAAGCAGCTCAGGCCCGGTCGCTCGACCGGTTTCCCGCCGTCCCGCACGGTCGCCTCGAAGTCGTCGTTGAAGTCGCCCGGCGCCGAGGAGTACCAGGGCACCGTCCAGCCCATCCGCGCCTTGAACGGCAGGATGCGGGTGAACGGCGCCCGGGAGACGGCGGCGAACGAGGTGTCGCGGGCGCGCAGATGGGCGAGGTGGCCGACCTGGTCCAGGAAGGCGGCGCAGCACGGGCAGCCGGTCACCCACTCGGGGGCGAACATGAAGTGGTGGACGACGAGTTGGGAACGCCCCTCGAAGAGGTCGAGCAGGGTGGCCTTGCCGTCGCCGCCCTCGAAGAGGTACTCGGGGTCGACCTCGACCATGGGCAGCCGCCGCCGCTCGGCGCCGAGTGCCTCGCGCTCCCGCCTGGCCGACTCCTCGCGGCGCCGCAACTCCTCGCGCGCGGCGCGCCATTGCTCGCGCGAGACGATCTCCGGTAGCGACATGGGCCCTCCTGTCCGACGGTCGGTTCGGGTGGTGACCGGCGGCGGACACGGAATTCATCGCCCAGGCGCGCATTTTCTCCGGTTGGTTTACGACGGCGCTGTTCACCAAGTCGGCGGCAGTGCTCCGGCGATGATCTCCTCGGCCCTGGTGACGGCCGCGACCAGGGCGTCGGGGGCGGCCCGCAGCCGGCCCGTCACCTCGTCGAACTCCCGCAGTCCGGCCCGCTCCAGCAGCCGCTTCTCGTTGGTGACTCACCTGCCACAGGCCGCGAGGACCGCGTGGGCCGCCTGGGCCGCGGCGGTGGCGAGAGCACCGGCGGTCTCGGTGAGGCGGCCCTGGGGCGCGTGGTTGGCCCTGGCATAGCCGAGGGTGGCGCGGGCGGTGCCGCCCCAGTGCTCGGCGGCGGTACGGCGCAGCGGCTCCGGGTAGCCGGGCGGGCGGGGCAGGTCGCCGCGGAGTACCCGGTTGAGGGCGAGCTCGGCGACGATCAGATAGGTGGGGATGCCGGCGAGATGGAACAGCAGCGGCTCCACCCGGAACCGTCCCCGCTCCGCCTCGGCCAACTCGTGTTCCACGACGTCCAGATCGCGGTAGTGCACATCGACGCGGCGCCCGTCGACGGTCAGCCAGGCGCCGCCGTTGAAGACACCGCCGCCCCAGTCGCCGACCTCGCTCACCTCGCCGGGCCAGCCGAGGGCGCGCAGGTCGGCGGGGTCGAAGGGGCCGCGGTAGTAGACCGCCAGGTCCCAGTCGCTGTCCGGGCGGTGGGTGCCCTGGGCGCGGGAGCCGCCGAGGGCCACCGCGCGGACGGTGGGGAGCGCGGCCAGCCGGTCGGCGGTGGCGGAGAGGAAGTCGGCGTCGGGGCGGGCGCCCGGGTCGGGATGAGGCATGGGGTCAGCCTGCGTCATGGTGCGCCGGGTTCGCTCGCGAGTTTTCCTCCGTGTCCCTTGCCGCACCCGGAAATTGGGGTGCGCGCGCGTCCGGCGGGGGCTGATGATCGGGAGATTGTCCGCTGACCGTCGTAGGAGCAGCTCCATGATCCAGCGTGTCACCGTCCCCACTCTTTTCCCGCCGCCCACCTACTCCCATGCCTCCGTCGTGGAGGCGGGCACGAAGCTGGCGTTCCTCGCCGGATCGGTGCCGCTCGACGAGCGCGGTGAGATCGTCGGACCGGGCGATCCGGTCCGCCAGGCCCGGCAGGTGATCGCCAACCTGCGGGAGCAACTGCGCGCCGTGGGCAGCGATCTGGCGCATGTGCTCAGCACGGAGGTGTACGTGGTGAGCACCGAACCCGCGACGCTGTCCGCGGTCTGGGAGGTCGTGGAGGACTCGGGACTGAGCAAGGGACCGCACTCCTCCACCCTGCTCGGGGTCGCCTGCCTCGGATACACCGGTCAGCTGGTGGAGATCACGGCGACGGCGGTGGTACCGGACGCCGGGACGGCCGAGGGCGAGGACCGGGCGGAGGAGGGGGTACGACGATGACCGTCGTCCTCCTCCGGCGGGCGCAGGACGCCGACGCGCGGGCCGCCGCCGATGTCTGGCTGCGTTCCTTCGCCGCCGCCCTGCCCACGGTCGTCCGGCCGCGCACCGACGACGACGTCCGCGACTACTTCCGGGATGTCGTCGTGCCGTCGCGGGAGACCTGGGTGGCGGAGGAGGACGGGCGGATCATCGGGGTGATGGTGCTCGACGGCCCACTGCTGTCCCAGCTCTACCTGGAGCCGGAGCGGCGGGGGCGGGGCCTTGGGGACCGGTTCGTCGCACTGGCCAAGGAGCGCAGCCCCGACGGGCTGACCCTGTGGACCTTCCAGGTCAACAAGCCCGCGCACCGCTTCTACGAACGCCACGGCTTCCTCGCCGCCGAGTCCACGGACGGCAGCGGCAACGAGGAGCGGGAGCCGGATGTGAGGTACGTCTGGCGGCCCTGAACGCCGGGTATCGAGGGGTGCCGGCGGGTCACGGCTCGCCGCGGCGCCCGGTGGCGGAGCGGTTCAGGACACCGGCAGCCCGGCCGTTCGCGCCGCAGTGCCCAGTACCTCGCGCAGCATCTCCGGCGTGAGCTTGCCGGTGAAGGTGTTGCGCTGGCTGACGTGGAAGCAGCCGAAGAGGTCCAGGCCGTCGAGCGCGACGCGGGTGCCGTGGCCGAAGGCCGGACGGGGCCGGGGCACCGTCCAGCCCGCCTCGGTGAACGCGGGCAGCGCCGCCTGCCAGCCGAAGGCACCGAGGACCACCGCGGCCCGCAGTGTCGGGCGCAGCAGCCCCAGCTCCTGGACCAGCCAGGGGCGGCAGGTGTCGCGCTCACCGGGGGTCGGCTTGTTGGCGGGCGGCGCGCAGTGCACCGGGGAGGTGACCCGGACTCCGTACAGCTCCAGGCCGTCGTCGATATGGACCGAGGTGGGCCGGTTGGCGAGCCCGAGGTCGTACAGCGCCTGGTACAGCACATCGCCGGAGCGGTCGCCGGTGAACATGCGTCCGGTGCGGTTGCCGCCGTGCGCGGCCGGGGCCAGGCCGATGATCAGCAGCCGGGCGTCGGCGGGGCCGAAGCCGGGTACCGGGCGGCCCCAGTACGTCCAGTCCGCGAAGGCGGCGCGCTTGGTCCGCGCCACCTCCTCGCGCCACTCCACCAGCCGGGGGCAGGCCCGGCAGCCCGTGACCCGCCGGTCCAACCGGGCAAGGGGGCTGCTGTCGTCCATAGGGTCACCGTATGCCCAGGTCTCCGCCGCCCATGTCCGATCTGGCCTCTCGATACCAGCCGCTCCACGCCGACCCCCGCGCACCGGCCCCTCCGCGCCCCCTCTCCGAACTGGCACCCCCCTTCCTTCAAACCAGCCACCCTTTCTTCTGCGAGCCTTCGGCCCGCACCCGGAAAACCTGTCCAGATCACCCGGCGCCCGGCGTTAGGGTCGGGACATGGCTTCCGAGGATGCGGACGAGAACGTGGACCGGGGCACCGACGGGCCGGCCGGGACGGAATCCGCCCAGGGTGCCGGGAACGCCGGCCCCTCGGCCGGCGAGCCGGTGGACCCCGAGATCGCCGCAGCGGTCGCCGCCGCCGGAGCCGCGGGACCCGGCAGTGGTGAGACGGTCCGGATCGACAGCTGGATCTGGGCGGTACGGCTGATCAAGACGCGTTCCCAGGGCGCCACCGCCTGCCGTGGCGGGCATGTGCGTGTGAACGGTGAGCGGGTGAAGCCCGCCTACTCGCTGCGGGTGGGCGACGAGGTCCGCCTGCGGAACGAGGGCCGGGAGCGGATCGTGATCGTCAAGCGCCTCATCCGCAAGCGGGTCGGTGCGCCCGTGGCCGTGCAGTGCTACATCGACAACTCCCCTCCCCCGCCGCCCCGCGAGACCGTCGCCCCCGCCGGGATCCGCGACCGGGGCACCGGTCGGCCTACCAAGCGCGACCGCCGGGACATGGAACGCCTGCGTGGCCTCACACCACCGGGATTCAGCAGTGGCATGAGCGGACCGGAGGGACGCCCCCGGGGACGGTGACGGGCAACACCGGGCCCGCCGCACCAGTCCACAGCGGCCCGCACCCGCGTCGCACCCACCAGGTCTCCTGACATCCCCTGTGCCCCCTGAGCACCCGCCACGCCCCCCTGACGCCTACCGCGTCGTCCGCACGGCCCGTACCCACATCCCGTCCGGCGTGAGGTACTTGTCCACCTCCAGTCCCGCCTCCGCAAGCGCCGATTCGAACTGTTCCTTCGTCAGGGGCCGGGCGAGGAAGGTCTGGGTCCAGGTGCCGTCCGGGAAGTCGTACTCCACATGGACGGAGTCCACTCCGTCGCCGACGGGGGTCACCGAGGCGACGCGAATCGTGAAGCCGGCCGGGTCGACCCGTTCTCTCGGCACATCGGTGTGGTAGTCCGCGCCCTCCCGCTGGATGAGCACGCAGCCGCCCTCGGCCACATGGCGGGCGCAGGTGCGCAGCAGGCCCCGGCGCACCTCCTCGTCACCGGCGTGGACCAGGAACGAGGCGAGCAGCACCACGTCGAACTTCTCGCCGCCCAGGTCCAGTTCCTCGATCGGGGCGCATATGGCGCGTGCCCCGTGGATCCGGGCGAGCATGTCGGCGGACTCGTCCACCGCGGTGACCGTGAAGCCGCGTTCCAGCAGCGGGTGGGTCATCCGGCCCGCTCCGCTGCCCAGTTCCAGGATGTGCGCCCCGGCCGGTACCGCCGCGGCAATGATGTCCGGCTCCGGGCCGATCGGCAGCCGTGTGTAGACCTCTACCGCGCAGCCGTCCGGGGTGATCGCACCCGTGCCTGTGCCCTCGTATCCCTCACGCATCTCGACCGTCATGCCCGAAGAACGGCCCGTCCCCGCCCTCCCGTTCCCGTTCGACCACGGTTCATCCGTTCGAGCGATTCACCGCGGAACGGAAACTCGCGGGACCGGGAACGAACGGAACGGGAGCCGACCGAGCGAAAACCGGCGGCGCGAAAACCGACCGAGGAGCCGAGGCGCCGAGGCGCCGAGGCGCACCCTCCCCACCACCTCCGGCCACCCCCGCTCACCGCTGCGTGCACCCCACCGCTCCGGAGAGTACGTTGCAAGGAGGAGATGGCGATCCGATGCGTACGGGCAGTGAACCGGCGACCGCGCGCAGTGCTCTGCGGGCGCGGTTGTGGCTGAGCGTGTGGGGGCTGATCTGGGCGGTCTTCGGCACGACGGTGTTCGCGCTCGTCGGACGCCCCGGCTGGGCGGCCGCCTGCGGGGTGCTGCTGCTGGTCGTCACCGTCGACCTCGCCATGATCGTCCGGCATCTCCACCAGGGCCCGCACTACCAGCCGGGCCGGGACGTACCGCCGTACCAGCCACCGGACGACGACGGGCCCCGCCACCCCCGGCTGTCGCGGCGCGGCCCCTCCTGGCCCAGGCCGCCGCGCCACCGGCACCCCTGACGGACGTCAGCCGTCACGGGCACGGCATCAGCCGTCGAAGCGGGCCGCCTTCAGGTACTCCGGGTTCGGATCCAGCGCCGCGGCCAGCCGGAAGTGGCGCTTGGCCTGGTCGGCGCGGCCCTGGCGCTCATAGGTGCGGGCCAGCGCGAAGTGCGCGAACGCGTTGTCCGGCTCGCGCTCCAGGACGATGGTGAACTCCAGTTCGGCGGGCCGCAGTTGCGCGGCGGCGAAGAAGGCACGCGCGCGCAGCAGCCGGGCCGCGGTGTTCTCGGGATGCGCGGCGATGACTCCGTCGAGCAGCTTCACCGCACCCCGCGGATCCCGCGCGTGGAGCAGCTGCTCGGCGGCACGGAAATCGATGACATGCGTCTCCGGAGTGGGTCCGGGGGAACCGCTGGTCTCGGGCACGGCAGAGTCCTTCCCTTGTTCCCGAGGTTCAACGCCCCTGCCCGGTCCGCTATTCCGCGGGCCGCTCCCCGGTGGAGCGTGCGTGGGCCCGGTGCACCAGGTCGTCCCAGACGGCGTCGACCCGCTTGCGCAGCGCGTCCAGGGGCACGTCGTTGTCGATCACGACGTCCGCGATCGTGTGCCGCTGCTCGCGGGTGGCCTGGGCGGCGATACGGGCGCGGGCGTCCTCCTCGGTCATGCCGCGCAGCCGTATCAGCCGGTCGAGCTGGGTCTCGGGGCTCGCGTCCACGACGATCACGAGGTCGTAGAACGGCGCCAGGCCGTTCTCGGTGAGCAGGGGTACGTCGTGGATCACCACGGCGTCAGGGGTCGCGGCCTCCTCCAGCTCGCGGGAGCGGGCGCCGACCAGGGGGTGCA
The DNA here is from genome assembly GCF_014673495.1 of Streptomyces griseofuscus. Taxonomy (GTDB): domain Bacteria; phylum Actinomycetota; class Actinomycetes; order Streptomycetales; family Streptomycetaceae; genus Streptomyces; species Streptomyces murinus. The sequence continues at coordinate 6,345,529 of NZ_CP051006.1, read as the reverse complement.
CGATCGAGTTGAGGACCGCGAGTCTGTCCGGGTCGGCGAAGACGATCGAGCCGAGGCGGGGCCGGTCCAGGCTGCCGTCCTCGGTAAGGATGTCCGGGCCGAACGCCTCGACCACGGCGGCGAGGCCGGGCGTGCCGGGGGCCACGACCTCCCGTGCGATGCGGTCCGAGTCGATCAGCACGGCTCCGTGCTCCACGAGCAGTCGGGAGACCTCGCTCTTGCCGGCGCCGATCCCGCCGGTCAGGCCAACTTTCAGCATGAGCGGAAGCTTAGGCCCTGCCACCGACAGTGGCAGGACCGGAGGCCGGGCAGCGGCGGAACCCGGGGCTCAGGCCTCCCCCTCACGCTCCGCGAGGAATCGCTCGAACTCCCGCCCGATCTCGTCGGCGGACGGGATCTCCACCGGTTCGGCGAGCATGTTGCCCCGCGTCTCGGCGCCGGCCGCCGCGTCGTACTGGTGCTCCAGGCCCTGGACGAGGGCGGTCAGCTCTTCGTCGCCCTCCTGGATCTGCCGGTCGATCTCGGTCTGGGTGCGCCGTGCGTCCGTGCGCAGGGAGTGCGCGATGCCGGGGAGGACCAGACCGGTGGCGGCGGTGATGGCCTCCAGGACGGTCAGCGCGGCGTCCGGGTACGGGGAGCGGGCGACGTAGTGCGGGACATGCGCGGCGACGCCCAGGACGTCATGACCGGCCTGCATCAGCCGGTACTCCACCAGCTGCTCCACGCTGCCGGGCACCTGGGCCTCCTCGAAGGGGCTGGTGTGGCCGGGGACCAGGTCGGTGCGGTTGCCGTGCGGGGTGAGGCCCACCGGGCGGGTGTGCGGGACGCCCATGGGCAGACCGCTGAAGTTCACGGCCAGGCGGACGCCGAGCCGGTCGGCGATCTGTCGTACCGCCGTCGAGAAGCGCTCCCACTCCACGTCCGGCTCGGGCCCGGACAGCAGCAGGAAGGGGGCGCCGGTGGTGTCCTGGACGAGGTGGACCTCGATGGCCGGGGTCTCGTAGTCGGTCCAGCGGTCGCGCTTGAAGGTGAGCAGAGGCCGGCGGGCCCGGTAGTCCACGAGCCGGTCGTGGTCGAACCGGGCGACGACCTGGTGGGGCAGTGAGTCGAGCATCCGGTCGACGATGAGGTCACCGGTCTCGCCCGCGTCGATGTATCCGTCGAAGTGGTAGAGCATGACAAGGCCGGCCGATTCCTGGGCGAGCGCCATGTCGACCACGGCGAGGCCCTTCGGCTCCCATGCGTACAAACCCTGCGGATCAAGCACTGTGACCGCTCCTCCTCCTGTTCCTCCCCTACAACGCACCCTGGAACGGGGGCATTCCCACGACACGCCGCTGATCAGCGATCTCCCGCGGACCGTCTTGACGCTCCGTCACCTGGTCCGTACCTTCACGGTGCACTGTTCACCATGACGGCCGTGATTCACGTATGAGATCGACCGGTTTCACGCAAGAGCTCGCCCTGGGACAGGAAGGCACCCCCCCCATGCGCATATCCATGCCGCTCACCTCCCTGCTCGCCGCGGTCACCGTCACCGGTGGTCTGCTGCTCACCGGCCCGGCTCCGGCCATGGCCGCCTCGACGGTCGAGGTGACGACCGCGGCCCAGCTGAAGACCGCACTCGCGAACGCCCGGCCCGGCGTCACGATCCATCTCGCGGACGGCGCCTACAAGGGCAACTTCAACGCGACCGCGCCGGCCACGGCGTCCGCCCGGATCACCCTCACCGGCTCCGCCGAGGCCGTCCTCACCGCGAGCGGCGGCTACGGGCTCCATCTGAACGGCGCCTCCTACTGGACGGTCAGCGGCCTGACCGTGACCGGTGGCCAGAAGGGCATCATGATCGACGCGTCCCAGGGCGTGATCGTGGACGGCGTCACGGTGCACGGCCTGGCCATGGAGGGCGTGCACTTCCGCGACTCCAGCACGGACGGCGTGATCAGGAACTCAAGGATCTACGACACCGGGAACGACGGCGGCGGCAAGGGTGAGGGCGTCTACGTCGGCACGGCCAACACGCTCTCCGACAACAGCGACCGCGTGCAGATCCTCGACAACACCATCGGCCCGGACGTGGGCGGCGAGAACGTCGACGTCAAGGAGGGCACGACCGGCACGCGGATCATCGGCAACACCTTCGACGGCAGCGGCCTGACCGGCGCGAACTACGACGACTCCTGGGTCGATGTGAAGGGCGACGACGTCCTGGTCCAGAACAACACCGGCACCCGCACCAGCAACGACGGCTACCAGACCCACACCCAGCAGCCCGGCTGGGGCTGCGGCACGGTCTTCAAAAACAACCACTCCACCCTGACCGGCGCCACGGGCCCCACCCAGCTGGCCGTCGACGTCACCAACTACGGCACTGACTGCAAGACGACGGTCTACACCTCGAACACGGTGACGGGCGGCAAGGGCCTGACGAATATCGGGGTGACCTCCTGACAAGGGCTGCGGTGATCCCCTAGGGACGCGGGGCACTGCGGGACCGGCCACGACGGACCCGCACCCGAAACACGACCGCCGGACCCCCGAAAAACCCTGAGGGGCCCCACCTCGAAAGGTGGAGCCCCTCAGCAGCTACCTGCTAAGCCTCAGCGGCCTGCGTTCAGCTCTGGCCGCCCGCGAGCTTCTCGCGCAGCGCAGCCAGCGCCTCGTCCGACGCCAGGGCGCCAGAGGTGTCCGCACCCTCGGAGGAGTACGAGCCACCGCCGGTCGCGACCGGAGCCGCAGCCTCGCCGCCCTCGGCCGCGGCAGCGGCGTCGGCCTCGCGGGACTTGATGACCTGCTGCTGGTGCTGCTCGAAGCGGGACTGCGCCTCGGCGTACTGGCGCTCCCACTCCTCGCGCTGCTTCTCGTAGCCCTCGAGCCAGTCGTTGGTCTCGGGGTCGAAGCCCTCGGGGTAGATGTAGTTGCCCTGGTCGTCGTAGGACGCGGCCATGCCGTAAAGGGTCGGGTCGAACTCGACGACCGACGGGTCGGCGCCGAAGGACTCGTTGGCCTGCTTCAGCGAGAGGCTGATGCGACGACGCTCGAGGTCGATGTCGATGACCTTGACGAAGATCTCGTCGTTGACCTGGACGACCTGCTCCGGGATCTCCACGTGGCGCTCGGCCAGCTCGGAGATGTGGACCAGACCCTCGATGCCCTCGTCCACGCGGACGAACGCACCGAACGGAACCAGCTTCGTGACCTTACCGGGCACGACCTGGCCGATCTGGTGGGTGCGGGCGAACTGCTGCCACGGGTCTTCCTGGGTCGCCTTCAGCGACAGGGAGACACGCTCGCGGTCCATGTCCACGTCGAGGACCTCGACGGTGACTTCCTGGCCGACCTCGACAACCTCGGACGGGTGGTCGATGTGCTTCCAGGACAGCTCGGAGACGTGGACCAGACCGTCGACGCCACCCAGGTCCACGAAGGCACCGAAGTTGACGATCGAGGAGACCACGCCGGAGCGGACCTGACCCTTCTGGAGGGTCGTGAGGAACGTCTGGCGGACCTCGGACTGGGTCTGCTCCAGCCAGGCACGGCGGGACAGGACCACGTTGTTGCGGTTCTTGTCCAGCTCGATGATCTTGGCCTCGAGCTCCTTGCCGACGTACGGCTGGAGGTCGCGGACACGACGCATCTCGACGAGGGAAGCCGGCAGGAAGCCACGGAGGCCGATGTCAAGGATGAGACCACCCTTGACGACCTCGATGACGGTACCGGTGACGATGCCGTCCTCTTCCTTGATCTTCTCGATGGTGCCCCAGGCACGCTCGTACTGGGCGCGCTTCTTCGAGAGGATCAGGCGGCCTTCCTTGTCCTCCTTCTGGAGGACCAGGGCCTCGATCTCGTCGCCGACGGCCACGACCTCGTTCGGGTCGACGTCGTGCTTGATCGAGAGCTCGCGGCTCGGGATGACACCTTCGGTCTTGTAACCGATGTCGAGCAGGACCTCGTCCCGGTCGACCTTCACGATGACGCCGTCGACGATGTCGCCGTCGTTGAAGTACTTGATCGTCTCGTCGATCGCGGCGAGGAAGGCTTCCTCGTTACCGATGTCGTTGACCGCTACCTGCGGGGTGGTGGCGGTGGTCTCGGTGCTGCTCGTCATGTGGGAAAGGGCTCCGGTACGGACATTGAAGTCGTAGGTACTGCTTACGCCGGGAGCCTGTTTCGCCCTGTAGAAGCCGGACAGCCAAGGAAGCGCCACCTTTTCAGGACACCGGGTGCCCGGTGGCGCCTCGAAAACCGAGGGGACATACATACAGATGCGAGCGCAGCCTGCTACGTCTGAGGCGCGCAGGCCCGCAGCGCAACTTGTAGCATACGGGGGCAGCCGGAAAGGGTCAATGCGCGAAGGCGCACACCCGGGGCGGATCGCCGTATACCCGGCACGAAAAGTCCCACAGGACCGCGCGGCAGGGCCGTGCGACCCCGTCCACGGCGTACCGCCGTCCGGTGGGTCGGGACGGAAGATTACGACGAGGGAGCCGATCATCCAAGAGTCCGAACGGGCCGAGCCCGAGGGGTTCGAGCCCGAAGCCACCCGCCGTGACGCCGATGTCGCGGAGAGCAGCCGGGCCAACCGGAGCTGGTGGGACCGCAACGCGGACGAGTACCAGGTCGATCACGGCACGTTCCTCGGCGACGACCGCTTCGTGTGGGGCCCGGAGGGTCTGGACGAGGTGGAGGCCGAGCTGCTCGGCCCGCCGGAGGACCTGAAGGGCAAGGAGGTCCTGGAGATCGGCGCGGGCGCGGCGCAGTGCGCGCGCTGGCTGGCCGCCCAGGGTGCCCGTCCGGTGGCCCTGGATCTCTCGCACCGCCAGCTCCAGCACGCGCTGCGCATCGGCGGATCGTTTCCGCTGGTGTGCGCGGACGCGGGCGCGCTGCCCTTCGCGGACGGCTCCTTCGACCTGGCGTGCTCGGCGTACGGCGCGCTGCCGTTCGTCGCGGATCCGCGCCTGGTGCTGAGCGAGGTGCGGCGGGTGCTGCGGCCCGGCGGCCGATTCGTCTTCTCGGTGACCCATCCGATCCGCTGGGCCTTCCCGGACGAGCCGGGTCCCGAGGGCCTGTCGGTGTCCGCCTCGTACTTCGACCGCACGCCCTATGTGGAGCAGGACGAGCGGGGCGGGGCGGTCTACGTGGAGCACCACAGGACGCTGGGCGACCGGGTCCGCGACATCGTGGCCACCGGGTTCCGCCTGGTGGACCTGGTGGAGCCGGAGTGGCCGGCCTGGAACAGCTCGGAGTGGGGCGGCTGGTCCCCGCTGCGGGGCAGTCTGATCCCGGGTACCGCCGTCTTCGTGTGCGAGCGGGACTGAAACCTCCCCGATCGGGGACGAGGGAGCGGGTTCGGGCGTCGTACGACACTTAGGACGTGATCCGTTACGACGCCCTGGACGCGCTGCCCGTGCGCTCCGCCCTGCCCGCCCTGACCGACGCGCTCGCGGCCGACGGCACCGCCGTCCTGGTGGCGCCGCCCGGTACCGGCAAGACGACCCTGGTGCCGCTGGTGCTGGCGGGGCTGGTCGGGGACGGGCCGGCGCGGCGGGTCGTGGTGGCCGAGCCGCGGCGGATCGCGGCGCGCGCGGCGGCGCGGCGGATGGCGTGGCTGGTGGGCGAGCGGCCCGGCGAGAGCGTGGGCTTCACGGTGCGCGGGGAGCGGGCCGTGGGGCGGTGCACGCGGGTGGAGGTCGTGACCACGGGTGTGCTGCTCCAGCGGCTCCAGCGCGATCAGGAGCTGGCCGGGGTGGACGTCGTCGTGCTCGACGAGTGCCATGAGCGGCATCTGGACGCCGACACGGTGGCGGCCTTCCTGTGGGACGTACGGCAGGCGCTGCGGCCGGAGCTGCGGCTGGTGGCCGCGTCGGCGACCACGGACGCGCAGGGATGGTCGCGGCTGCTGGGCGGGGCGCCGGTGGTCGAGGCGGCGGGGACCGCGCATCCCGTGGAGGTGGTGTGGGCGCCGCCGGTACGGCCGGTGCGGCCGCCGCACGGGATGCGGGTGGACCCCGCGCTGCTGGCGCATGTGGCGTCGGTGGTGCGACGGGCGCTGGCCGAGCGGGACGGTGACGTGCTGTGTTTCCTGCCCGGGGTCGGCGAGATCGCGCGGGTGGCCGCGCAGTTGGGTGCGCCGGCCGGGGTCGAGGTGCTCCAGGTGCACGGGCGGGCGCCCGCGGCCGTGCAGGAGGCGGTGCTGTCCGCCGGGGAGCGGCGGCGGGTGGTGCTGGCGACGTCGGTCGCGGAGTCCTCGCTGACCGTGCCCGGGGTGCGGGTGGTGGTGGACTCGGGGCTGGCCCGGGAGCCCCGGGTGGATCATGCGCGGGGGCTCAGCGGGCTGACGACGGTACGGGCGTCGCGGGCGGCCGGGCGGCAGCGGGCGGGCCGGGCCGGGCGGGAGGCACCGGGCGCGGTGTACCGGTGCTGGGCGGAGGCCGAGGACGGCCGTCTGCCGGCGTTCCCGGCGCCGGAGATCAAGGTGGCCGACCTGACGTCGTTCGCGCTCCAGACGGCCTGCTGGGGCGATCCGGACGCCTCGGGTCTTGCCCTGTTGGATCCGCCGCCGGGCGGTGCGATGGCGGCGGCGCGCTCCGCGCTGGTGGCGGTGGGCGCGGTGGACTCGGCGGGGCGGGCGACGGAACGCGGCGTACGGCTCTCCCGGCTGGGGCTGCACCCTCGGCTGGGCCGGGCGCTGCTGGACACGTCCGGGGCGGGGGCGGAGGTGGTCGCGCTGCTCTCGGAGGAGGTGCCGCGGGAGTACGGCGACGATCTCGCCGGTGCGTTGCGCTCCGCTCGGCGTGGGGGTGACGCCTACGCGGGTCGGTGGGCGGCGGAGGTACGGCGGCTGCGGTCTGTCGCGGCGGAGTTCTCCGGCCCGCCCGGCCAGGAGAGCGGGCCCCGGGTGAGCCCCGGGCCGGGCACCGGGATCCGGGGCTCCGCGCAGGCGGTCCCGTCGGCCGGTGCCGGTGCGGACGGCCTCGTCGGGCTGGTCGCCGCGCTCGCTTTCCCCGAGCGGATCGGGAAGTCGGACGGCGGGTCGTACCTCATGGTGTCCGGGACGCGGGCCGAGGTGGTGGAGGGGTCGGCGTTGCGGGGGGCGCCGTGGGTCGTCGTGGCCGTGGCCGACCGGCCGGGCGGGAAGGGGCATGCCCGGGTGCGGCTCGGGGCCGCGGTGTCGGAGGAGGTGGCGCGGGCGGCGGCGGGCGCGGTGCTGGACGAGCGGGACGAGGTGCGCTGGGCGGACGGCGATGTCGTGGCCCGGCGGGTCGAGCGGCTCGGGGCGGTCGAGTTGACGGTGCGGCCCTTGAAGGACGCCGCGCCTGAGCTGGTGCGCGCGGCGCTGCTCGAAGGGTTGCGGCAGGAGGGGCCCGCGCTGCTGCGGTGGACGCCGGACGCTCAGGTGCTGCGGCTGCGGCTGGCGTTCCTGGGCGCCCGGCTCGGGGAGCCGTGGCCGGATGTGTCGGACGAGGCGCTGCACGCGAGTGCGGAGCGGTGGCTGGAGCCGGAGCTGGGCCGGGCCCGGCGGCGGGCGGATCTCGCGCGGATCGACGCCGGGCAGGCGCTGTCGCGGCTGCTGCCCTGGGCGAGCGGGGAGGCCGTGCGCCTGGACGAGCTGGCGCCCGAGCGGATGACCGTGCCGAGCGGGTCCAGGATCCGGATCGACTACCGGGATCCGGAGCGGCCGGTGCTCGCGGTGAAGCTCCAGGAGATGTTCGGGCTGCGCGAGACGCCGTCGGTGGCGGGTGTGCCGCTGCTCGTGCATCTGCTCTCCCCCGCCGGGCGGCCCGCCGCGGTGACGGCCGATCTGGCGTCGTTCTGGCGGGACGGCTACCGGGCCGTGCGGGCCGAGCTGCGCGGCCGCTATCCGAAGCACCCGTGGCCGGAGGACCCGGCGGCGGCCGAGCCCACCCGGCACACCAACGCGCGGCTCAGGCGCTGACCGGCCGCGGTTCCGCCGCCCGGGCGGGTGTCGGGTCCCCGGGGTGGCGGGCGCGGGCCTCCAGGACGAGGGAGAGGGCGAGCAGGAGCAGGCCGAGGGTCAGGGAGCCCCGGGGGACGTAGGAGGTGAGTGCGAGGACGAGCGTGCGGTTGTGTCTGACGAGGGCGACCGTGTGCTCGACGTAGTCCTCGCGCATCTTCACGTCCCCGGCGAACGCGGTGACCTTGGCGCGTCCGCCGAGCAGGGTGCCGCCGCGCAGTTCCTCTTGGTGGATCTCCTCGCCGTAAACCGGTGCGCCGGTGACCGGTTCGACCCAGAAGCGGCGCACGGTGGTGTACCAGCGGGTGGTGCCGGTCCTGGCGACGGTCTGCGGGGTGATGCCCTTGACCGGCATGGACTTCGGCATGGGGACCTTGGTCCAGGGGACGGTCTGTTCGAAGTAGTAGACCTTCAGGCCGTGGAACTCGCGGGTGCCCCGGTAGTGGATGGGGCTGGTGGTGCGGGTCTGCGCGTCGAAGTACTCGTAGTCCCGTTTCTCGGTCAGAAAGGGCCACTTGAACTCGATGCCGGTCCGCTCGACCGGGTCGCCGTCGACCATCTCGCCGGTGGCGTGGACGGGGGCCTGGCTGTGGGCGTCGAAGATGTAGCGCTCGGGGACCTCGGAGACCATCTTGCCGTCGGGGCCCTGGACGTAGGACAGGGCGTTCCAGACGACGACCGGCCGGTGTGCGCTCTTCTCGATCTTCTCAGCGGCCCTCACATCGCCCTTGAGGGTCTGCACGATGGTGACCTCGGGGACCTTTTTCGCGCGCATGGTGCCGTAGTCGAGGAGGGTGGCGTTCTTGGCCTCCAGGACGATGTCCTGGTACTGGTTCGCGGGGATCCGGGCCAGGCGCGGAAAGGCGTACCAGCGTGTCAGTGGCGACAGTGCCGCGCAGAAGACGGCACAGGCGAGCAGGATCAGGCTTGCCTTGCGGCGCATCGCGGCCTCCCTTCCGGGCGGGTTACGGATGTGCGGGGACCGTGGTCAGCAGCGGTTTCGGCGAGGTGCGGCCGGACGGAGCGCCGAGGGCGGCGATCGTGAGGACCAGGGCGAAGGCGAGGGCGAGGCCGGTCGCGGCGGCGATCAGGGCGCGCATGCGGGGCCTCCCGGTGGCCGGTCGGTGTTCTGGCCGTTTCTGATGCGGCGTCAGGTGCGGGCACCGTAGCAACGGGCGGACGAGATGAGAACAGCGGTGCGCCCACGAACGACGGCGCCCTCCCCGCCGGAAGCGGGGAGGGCGCCGTGGCGGTCCGGTCGGCTCAGGAGCCGGCCGATACGCTCGGGGACGGGGACGGGCTCGCCGTGGCGGTGCCGTCGGCGGCCACCGTCAGCCGGACGGTGAGGGTGCCGCCGCCGGGGGTGGTGACGCGCAGCAGGAACGTGCCGGTGGTGTCGTCCGCGTACAGCTTCGGCAGCGTCAACAGGCCCTTGGCGTCCGTCTTCAGACCGGTGAGGGTGCGTACGGCCTTGCCGGTGGTGGCGTCCTTGAAGTAGGGGCCCTTGTCGTTCTCGGTGGCGTCGGTGGCGGACTTGATCAGGGTGGCGGTGGCCGCGACCTTGTCCGCGACGGCGCCCTTGTACGTCGCCTTCAACTGGACCTGGTCGGCGAACTCGCCGCCGGGGGTGCAGGTCAGCGGGGTGTCGCCGTTGGTGGTGGCGGTCAGGGTGTCGGCGGGGCGTTCGGTGACGGTCGCCTGGTAGTCGACGCCCTTGAGCGAGCGGCCCACGACGGTGGCGGTGACCTTGAAGTCGCCGGTCTTCTCGCCCGCCTGGAGCGCGGGGGCCTTCGCGACACCCTTGCTGTCGGTGGCGACCGTGGCCACGTCCTCGCCGCCGGTGAAGGTGGCGTCGGTGTCCCCGGAGATGGTGAACCGGATCCTGACCTTGGCCACGGCGGCGCCCGCCTTGGTCTCGGCGCGGGTGCTGATCGTCCCGGTGAAGGCGTCCCCGGCGGTCGCGGTGAGCTCGGCCGTGGCGGTGCCCGCGTTCTCCAGGTGGTCCACCGTGTCGGTGGGGGTGGGCGTGGTCGGGTCCGGTGTCCCGGGCGGCCGCGGGGCCGGGTCGCCGCCGTCCTGGCCGCCGCCGGGCTTCGACGGCGTCGGCGAGGGGCTCGGCCGGCCGCCCTGGTCCTTCGAACCCGGCTTGCCCTGGTGCGGGTTCGCGGGCTCGGCCGGCGTGGACGGGGTCGTGCGCGGGGTGCCGTCGTCGCTGCGATGGCCGGGCGCGGCGCCGGTGCCGTCGGGCACGGAGTAGGTGCCCTTGCTGTAGTACTCCATCCAGGACAGGACGGTGTTCAGGTAGTCCTGCGAGTTGTTGTAGCCGAGGATCGCGCCGTGCAGGTCGGCCGCCTGGGACAGGTCCCGGTCGCCGCGGCACAGGTAGTGGCCGGCGGCGAGCGCGGCGTCGTAGATGTTGTTGGGGTCCTTCTTGCCGTCGCCGTTGCCGTCGCGGCCGGCCCAGGCCCAGGTGGACGGGATGAACTGCATGGGCCCGACGGCCTGGTCGTACTGGGCGTTGCCGTCGTACGCGCCGTGGTCGGTGTCCTTGATGAGCGCGAAGCCGTTGCCGTCGAGGACCGGGCCGAGGATCGGCCGCAGGGTGGTGCCGGAGGCGTCGACCTCGCCGCCGCGGGCCTGACCGGACTCCACCTTGCCGATGGCGGCGAGTAGTTGCCAGGGCAGGTTGCAGCCGGGCTTGGAGGCGCGCAGCTCCGCCTCGGCCTTCTTGTACGCGTCGAGGACCGTGGCCGGTATGCCGGCCTCGGCGGCGCCCTGGACGACCGGGGTGCCTGCGCTCGGCGAGGGGCTCGGGTTGGGGCTGTTCAGGGGCGGCAGGTCCGTGTAGTACGGCGAGTTGCCCGTGGCGTCGTCGCCGGTGGGGTCCGGTACGGGGGCGGACGCGCCGGCCGTCGCCTGTCTGCCGTGGTCGTCGCCGGTCGCTCCCGGAGCCTGGGACGCGGAGAGAGCCGCGACCGCTGCCGCGGCCACGGCGGTGGTCGCCGCCCCCTTGCGCAGCCGCCTGCCGAAATGCGCCGCCATAGAGTGAACCCCTCCCAAGGACGTCGTGCGTCCGTATCCACGTATGTGTGTCCCGCCCTGGTCTGACGAACGACCCGGCGTTCCGGTTGCTCCTGTGCCGCCCTTTCACCTGTGTGACGGTGTCCGGCCCGTGCGCTCGGCACGGCGCCGCAGGCGACCCTACGACAACTTGCTTTGCCGGGGCACCCGTTCATGCCCGATTTTCACCGGTTGGCCACCTGACGTTGAGGTGGGCGCGCCCGACGGCCCGCCAGGGCGGTGACAATGGCCCGCTCTTGAGTTGGGGGGAGGGGGTGGCGCGGCCCTAGAAGGCGGTGCGTGGGCCGGGGTCGCGGGGATCGTGGCGGGCCGGGCGTTCGTCGAGGGGGGCGACGAAGACGGTGAGGGTGGGGCGGGGGCGGGATCTCGGGATCAGGGTGAGCGCGAGCGCGAGATAGCCGCGGGCCAGATCGGCCCACTGGCGCCAGTCGGGGGCGTGGCCCGCACGGGCGGCGGCCCCGGTCCTGGCGGTGCGGTCCTTGAGCCTGCGCCGAACCTTCCTGGCGGCCCTGCGGACGGTCGTGGCCGGGTCGGCGGGGATGCGGGCGGTGCTTGCGTCGGCCGCGAGGGCCGGGACCGGCGAGGCGGGCAGTGCCTGCGCCGAGGCGGTGTCCGCCCAGACCCGGGTCACTGCCTCGGGCGTCCGGCGGTGAAGCATGCGTATACCCATGCCCGCAGTTTTGCGGCTGCGGAGGGTGCGGGGCGTTTTGACGGGGGCCACGTGAGTGACGGTCCCGCCGGGGGTTGAGCCGTCTTTGTGGTACCGGTGCGGAATGGGGGATTCCGGCTTGCGCGGGCCGCTGGGTGCCGTACTCCGACGGAATACGGCACCCCCTCACAGGTGCGGCCCGGGTGCGGCGGCTCCCGGGTCGTTGCCGCGCGGGCTAGTGCGCGGCCGACTCCCAGTCCGGGCCGACGCCGACCGAGACGTCCAGAGGGGCCCGGAGGGTCACGGCGCCGGACATCTCGTGGCGGACGATCTCCTCGACGCGGGCGCGCTCGCCGGGGGCGATCTCCAGGACGATTTCGTCGTGGACCTGGAGCAGCATCCGGGACTTCAGGTCCGCGGCCCGCAGGGCGGTGTCCACCTTGAGCATGGCGATCTTGACGATGTCCGCCGCCGTGCCCTGGATGGGCGCGTTCAGGGCCATCCGCTCGGCGGCCTCGCGGCGCTGGCGGTTGTCGCTGTTGAGGTCGGGCAGATAGCGGCGGCGCCCGAAGACGGTCGCCGTGTAGCCCGTGGCCCTGGCCTCGTCCACGGCGCGGCGCAGGTAGTCGCGGACCCCGCCGAAGCGCTCGAAGTACGCGTCCATCAGGGCGCGGGACTCCCCCGCCTCGATGTTCAGCTGCTGGGAGAGGCCGAACGCGGACAGGCCGTACGCCAGGCCGTACGACATCGCCTTGATCTTGCGGCGCATCTCCGCGTCGACCGCGGCCGGCTCGACGCCGAAGACCTGGGAGGCGGCCGTGGTGTGCAGGTCCTCGCCGGAGGTGAACGCCCTGATCAGGCCCTCGTCCTCGGAGAGGTGGGCCATCACGCGCAGCTCGATCTGGCTGTAGTCGGCGGTCATCAGGGACTCGAAGCCCTCGCCGACGACGAAGCCGCGGCGGATCGCCCGGCCCTCGTCGGTGCGGACCGGGATGTTCTGGAGGTTCGGGTCCGTGGAGGACAGCCGGCCGGTCGCGGCCACCGTCTGGTTGAAGGTGGTGTGAATACGGCCGTCGCCCGCGATGGTCTTGATCAGGCCCTCGACGGTGACGCGGAGCTTGGCCTGCTCGCGGTGGCGGAGCATGATCACCGGCAGCTCGTTGTCCGTCTGGGTGGCGAGCCAGGCCAGGGCGTCGGCGTCCGTGGTGTAGCCGGTCTTGGTCTTCTTGGTCTTGGGCAGGGCCAGCTCGTTGAAGAGGACTTCCTGGAGCTGCTTGGGCGAGCCCAGGTTGAACTCGTGGCCCGCGGCCGCGTGCGCCTCCTTCACGGCCTGCTGCACCGCGCCCGCGAACATCTGCTCCATCGCGTCGAGGTGCGCGCGATCCGCGGCGATGCCGTGCCGCTCCATGCGGGCGAGCAGGGCGGAGGTGGGCAGCTCCATGTCGCGCAGCAGATCGGCGGCGCCGACCTCCTCCAGGCGGCCCTCGAACGCCTCGCCGAGGTCCAGGACGGCACGGGCCTGGATCATCAGGGCCTCGGCCTCGGCTGCCTCGTCCGTGCCGAAGGCCAGCTGGCCGTCGGCCGCGGCGGCGGGGGCCAGCTCGCGGTGCAGGTACTCCAGGGACAGCGCGTCCAGGTCGAAGGAGCGCCGGCCGGGCTTGACCAGGTAGGCGGCGAGCGCGGTGTCCATGCGCACGCCCTCGATGCTCCAGCCGTGCTCGGCGAAGACCCGCATGGCGCCCTTGGCGTTGTGGAACACCTTGGGGCGCTCGGTGTCCGCCAGCCAGGCCGCGAACGCGTTCTCGTCGGCCTCGTCCAGCTCCGCGGGGTCGAACCAGGCGGCCGCTCCCCCGGCCGCCGCCAGGGCGACCTCGGCGACCGAGCCGGTGCCCAGCGCCCAGGTGCCGACGGTGGCGACGCCCAGGGGCTGCGTGCCGTGCTCGGCGAGCCAGGGGGCCAGCTCGCCGGTGCGCAGGACGGTGCCGTCGACCTCGACGCCCTCGGTGGTGACCGGGGTGGTGTCGGCCTCCTCGGCGCCCGGGTCGACGGCGAAGAGGCGCTCGCGCAGGGACGGGTTGCGGATCTCCAGGGTGTCCAGGACCAGCGCGACGCCCTTGCGGTCGTACGGCGCGCGCTCCAGGTCGGTGACCGCCTTCGGCAGCTCGACCTGGCGCTCCAGCTCGGTGAGGACGCGGTTGAGCTTGACCGACTCCAGGTGGTCGCGGAGGTTCTGGCCCGCCTTGCCCTTGACCTCCTCGACGCGCTCGACCAGCTCGGCGAAGGAGCCGAACTGGTTGATCCACTTCGCGGCGGTCTTCTCGCCGACGCCGGGGATGCCGGGGAGGTTGTCGGACGGGTCGCCGCGCAGGGCGGCGAAGTCGGGGTACTGGGCGGGCGTCAAGCCGTACTTCTCCAGAACCTTCTCCGGGGTGAACCGGGTCAGCTCGGAGACGCCCTTGGTCGGGTAGAGCACGGTGGTGTGCTCGCTGACCAGCTGGAAGGAGTCGCGGTCGCCGGTGACGATCAGTACGTCGAAGCCCTCGGCCTCGGCCTGGGTGGCGAGGGTGGCGATGATGTCGTCGGCCTCGAAGCCGTCGACGGCGAAGCGCGGCGCGTGCATCGCGTCCAGGAGCTCGCCGATCAGCTCGACCTGGCCCTTGAACTCGTCGGGGCTCTTGGAGCGGTTCGCCTTGTACTCGGTGAAGCGCTCGGAGCGCCAGGTCTTGCGGGAGACGTCGAAGGCCACCGCGAAGTGGGTGGGCGACTCGTCACGCAGGGTGTTGGCCAGCATCGACGCGAACCCGTAGATCGCGTTCGTCGGCTGGCCCGTCGCGGTGGTGAAGTTCTCCGCGGGCAGCGCGAAGAACGCGCGGTAGGCCAGCGAGTGCCCGTCCATGAGCATCAGCCGGGGACGGGAGCCGCCGGGGGTCTTGTCGGTCTTCTTCGATGCTGTCTCTGCCACGCCACCGATCCTGCCACGCCCCACTGACACTCCGGACCGCGTGTGCCTCCGGCGGCCGGGCGGACGGCGCCGGCCGGACCCGGTCCGGCGCCACCGGGCCCGGCCCGAGGGGCCTGCGGCGGGGCGAGCCGCCGCGGGCCCGGGGGCGGCTCACGGGGCGGCGCCGCGAGGCGATCGCGTACGACGACGGCGGCCGCCCGGCGACCGGACCGGGCGCCTCGGGGCGGTCCCGTATCGCCGGGAGGGTGATAGCGGGAGGGCGGTGTCGGTGATCGTTTGTCGGTGAGCGGGGACACGCCCGGCCCCGCAGACGCGCCCCAGCTTCTCGCCGCCCCTCTCCTCGCCCACTCGCCGCCCCCTCCTCACCCACTCGCCGCCCCCTCCTCGCCCCCTGGAGCCGCCCATTCCCCCTGTCAGTGCCCCATGGGAGGATCGGCCCCGTACGTGGTACACGCAGTCGAAGGGGAGCGCGCGATGGCGACGAAGCCGCCCAAGGGTGATCCGGTGCAGGACGCGCCGCAGGTCGCGGAGCCGAAGCACGCGGCGGCGGGGTTGCCGGCCATCGGGCACACCTTGCGGATCGCCCAGCAGCAGATGGGGGTCAGGCGCACCGCGCTGACCCTGCTGCGGGTGAACCAGAAGGACGGCTTCGACTGCCCGGGCTGCGCCTGGCCGGAGCCGGAGCACCGGCACACCGCGGAGTTCTGCGAGAACGGCGCGAAGGCGGTGGCCGAGGAGGCCACCCTGCGCCGGGTCACCCCGGAGTTCTTCGCCGCGCACCCCGTCGCCGACCTGGCGGCCAGGAGCGGGTACTGGCTGGGCCAGCAGGGGCGGCTCACCCATCCCATGTACCTCCCCGAAGGGGCGGCGCACTACGAGCCGGTCACCTGGGAGCGCGCCTTCGGCATCATCGCCGAGGAGATCGCCGCCCTCGCCTCCCCGGACGAGGCCGTCTTCTACACCTCGGGCCGCACCAGCAACGAGGCGGCGTTCCTGTACCAGCTCTTCGCGCGCGAGCTGGGCACGAACAACCTGCCGGACTGCTCGAACATGTGCCACGAGTCGTCGGGCTCGGCACTGACGGAGACCATCGGCATCGGCAAGGGCAGCGTCCTCCTGGAGGACCTGTACCAGGCCGATCTGATCATCGTGGCGGGCCAGAACCCGGGCACCAACCACCCCCGGATGCTGTCCGCGCTGGAGAAGGCCAAGGCGAACGGCGCGAAGGTGGTCAGCGTCAACCCGCTGCCCGAGGCGGGCCTGGAGCGGTTCAAGAACCCGCAGACCCCGCAGGGCATGCTCAAGGGCGCCGCGCTCACCGATCTGTTCCTCCAGATCCGCATCGGCGGCGACCAGGCGCTCTTCCGGCTCCTCAACAAGCTGATCCTGGCGACGGACGGCGCGGTCGACGAGGAGTTCGTGCGCGAACACACGCATGGATTCGAGGAGTTCGCCAAGGCCGCGGAGTCCGCCGACTGGGACGAGACGCTGGCCGCGACCGGTCTGAGCCGCGCGGAGATCGAGCAGGCGCTGGAGCTGGTGCTCGCCTCCGAGCGGACCATCGTGTGCTGGGCGATGGGTCTGACCCAGCACAAGCACTCCGTGCCGACGATCCGCGAGGTCGTCAACTTCCTGCTGCTGCGCGGCAACATCGGCCGGCCGGGCGCGGGCGTGTGCCCGGTGCGCGGTCATTCGAACGTGCAGGGCGACCGCACGATGGGCATCTTCGAGCGGCCCGCGCCCGCCTTCCTGGACGCCCTGGAGCGGGAGTTCGGGTTCGCGCCGCCCCGGGAGCACGGCTTCGACGTCGTACGGGCGATCCGCGCGCTGCGCGACGGCGAGGCGAAGGTGTTCTTCGCCATGGGCGGCAACTTCGTCTCCGCGTCCCCGGACACCGAGGTGACCGAGGCGGCGATGCGGCGGGCGCGGCTGACGGTGCATGTGTCGACCAAGCTGAACCGCTCGCACACGGTCACCGGCGCGCGGGCGCTGATCCTGCCCACCCTGGGCCGTACCGAGCGCGACGAGCAGGCGAGCGGCGAGCAGTTCGTGACCGTCGAGGACTCCATGGGCATGGTGCACGCCTCGCGCGGCCGGCTGGCGCCCGCGAGCGCGCGTCTGCTGTCCGAGCCGGCGATCGTGTGCCGGATGGCGCGCGCGGTGCTCGGGGAGCGCAGCGTGGTGCCGTGGGAGGAGTTCGAGAAGGACTACGCGGCCGTCCGCGACCGGATCGCGCGGGTGGTCCCGGGGTTCGAGGACTTCAACGCTCGGGTGGCCCGGCCCGGCGGTTTCGCGCTGCCGCACGCGCCGCGCGACGAGCGCCGCTTCCCGACCGCCACCGGCAAGGCGAACTTCACCGCGGCGCCGGTGGAGTACCCCGAACTGCCCGAGGGGCGGCTGCTGTTGCAGACGCTGCGCTCGCACGACCAGTACAACACCACGATCTACGGCCTGGACGACCGCTACCGGGGCATCACG
This sequence comes from Streptomyces griseofuscus, assembly GCF_014673495.1. Lineage (GTDB taxonomy): Bacteria > Actinomycetota > Actinomycetes > Streptomycetales > Streptomycetaceae > Streptomyces > Streptomyces murinus. The sequence goes on along the minus strand of NZ_CP051006.1, from coordinate 6,328,384 downwards.
GGCGGCCGCCGGGTGGTGCTGGTGAACGCCGAGGACGCGCGTGCGCTCGGGTTCGCCGAGGGGATGTACGTGGATCTGGTGAGCGAGTGGCGGGACGGCGTGGAGCGGCGGGCGCCCGGCTTCCGGGTGGTGCTCTACCCGACGGCCCGGGGCTGCGCGGCGGCGTACTACCCGGAGACCAATGTGCTGGTGCCGCTGGACGCGACCGCCGACACCAGCAACACCCCGGCCAGCAAGTCGGTGGTCGTACGCCTGGAGGCGCACGTGGAAGGCCGTCTGGAACAATCGGCGACCGACTGAGCGTTCGCTCAGGTTAAGACAGGTGTACGACGAACGGAGCCGGCTCATGGGCGAGCAGCAGCAGGTGCAGTTCCCGCAGGAGGTCATCGAGGAGTACGCGGCGCTCGGCGTGGACCTGCCCGCGCTCTTCTCGGCCGGTGACCTCGGCATGCGGATGGGTGTGCAGATCCTGGAGGCGTCCGCCGAGAAGGTCGTCGGCACGATGCCGGTGGAGGGCAACACCCAGCCGTACGGACTGCTGCACGGCGGCGCCTCGGCGGTGCTCGCGGAGACGCTGGGCTCGATCGGCGCGATGCTGCACGGCGGCAGCACCAAGGTCGCGGTCGGCGTGGACCTCAACTGCACGCATCACCGCGGGATCCGCTCGGGTCTGGTGACCGGTGTGGCCACGCCCGTGCACCGGGGCCGGTCGACGGCGACGTACGAGGTCGTCATCAGCGACGAACAGGGCCGTCGGGTGTGCAGCGCGCGGCTGACCTGCATGCTCCGCGACCTCGGCGCCCGGAACGGCGAGCAGGCACCCGCAGCGGTCTGACGTTACCTCAGCAAAGGCCCGGTCCACTCCCCAAAAGGGGTGCGACCGGGCATTTTTGTCATCGATGCGGCGTCATCTCTCATACGGAAAAGTGGAATTCCCTCGTCCGTCCGGAACGACCCCTTGAGGTCCACCGGGACCGGGGTGGAGATATCGACCTTCGGCCGCCCAAAATTGCTGTATGCCGCACCTTTATTTTCCGGCGTAACGCTGCGTAACGCGCGCGCAATAAGCACCTGTCGGCTCCCCGGTGGGGGCGCACCCCTGGGTGATCTTTCCCGGGCGCCCCGGGGGCACCACGCCCACCGGCCCGCGACCTCGGCCCGACGGCCAACCGGAAGTGCACATTCTCAAAATGTGGACCGCGGGGAAATTCCGCCAAACCGGCCGAGAGTATCCCCGGCGGAACTTTTCCGTCCACGCCGTCATAACAAGAAAGTCACAAGGACGCCTACGGCGCTGCCCAGGTCTCCATAGCGGGCTTAGAGTCACGGCCAGTCACCGCTCCAACGGGAGTTCGGTACCAACGCGGCTCTACGCCGTCCCGTTCCAGGGACCGCTCATGCCTGCGGAAAGGATCGATTGTGCGACAGCGTTCTCTGGTGATTCTTACCTCCGTTCTGACGACCGGAGCTCTGACTCTCACCGCCTGCGGCTCCCGCAACAATGACAGCAAGGGCGGCGACAGCGGCAACGTGACGGTCACCATCGGCGTGGACGCCCCGCTGACCGGCCAGAACTCCGCGACCGGCCTCGGCATCCAGTACGGCGCGCAGATAGCGGTCGACGACGCGAACAAGAACAAGACGGTCCCGGGCGTGACCTTCAAGGTCAAGGCGCTGGACGACAAGGCGATCCCGGCCACCGGCCAGCAGAACGCCACCCAGCTGGTCGCCGAGAAGGACGTCCTCGGTGTGGTCGGCCCGCTCAACTCCGGCGTGGCCACCCAGATGCAGCAGGTCCTGAACACCGCCAACCTGGTGGAGATCTCCCCGTCGAACACCGCCCCGGAGCTGACCCAGGGCAAGGACTGGCAGACCAAGAAGGTCCGCCCGTTCAAGAACTACTTCCGCACCGCGACCACGGACGCCCTCCAGGGCGCCTTCGCGGCGGACTACGCCTACAACGGTCTGCACAAGAAGAAGGCGTTCGTCGTCGACGACAAGCAGACCTACGGCGCCGGCCTCTCCAAGATCTTCAAGGAGCAGTTCGCCAAGCAGGGCGGCAAGGTCATCGGTACCGACCACGTCAGCGTGGGCGACCGCGACTTCTCCACCCTCGTCACCAAGATCAAGAACTCGGGCGCCGACATCCTGTACTACGGCGGCCAGTACGACGAGTCCCAGGTGCTGACCAAGCAGCTCAAGGACGCCGGCGCCAACATCCCGCTGTTCGGCGGCGACGGCATGTTCACCCCGACCTACATCAAGACCGCCGGCAAGGCCGCCGAGGGCGACCTCGCGACCTCCATCGGCGTCCCGGTCGACACCCTGCCCGCCGCCAAGGACTTCGTGGCCACCTACAAGGCCAAGAAGTACCCCGGTGACTACGGCACCTACGGCTCGTACTCCTACGACGCCGCCACCGCGATCATCAAGGCCGTCGGCCAGGTCATCAAGGACGGCAAGCTCCCCGACGACGCCCGCGCCCAGGTCGTCGACGCCGTGCAGCACAACTCCTTCGACGGCATCTCCGGCAAGATCTCGTTCGACGAGTTCGGTGACACCACGAACAAGCAGCTGACCGTCTACCAGGTCGTCAACGGTGCGTGGAAGTCCGTCAAGAGCGGCGTCGCCAACCCCAAGTAGCCCGCGGCACCCATCGCGACTCCAGGGCCGCGCGGCAATGACCACCGTCACCGCGCGGCCCGCCCTCTACCGCCCCCTTGACTCTCCCCACCACATGGAGGCCATGCGGTGAACACCCTGCCGCAGCAGCTGGCCAACGGGCTGTTCCTCGGCTCGATGTACGGTCTGATCGCCATCGGATACACGATGGTGTACGGCATCGTCCAGCTCATCAACTTCGCTCACGGCGAGATCTTCATGACGGGAGGCTTCGGCGCCCTCACGGTGTATCTCGTCCTGCCGGACGGCGTATCCATGTGGATAGCCCTGCCGGCGATGCTCGTCGGCGGCGCCCTGGTCGCCGTACTCATCGCCGTCGGCGCCGAACGCTTCGCCTACCGGCCGCTACGCGGCGCGCCACGCCTGGCGCCGCTCATCACGGCCATCGGTCTCTCGCTCGCGCTCCAGCAGCTCGTCTTCAACCTGTACCCGAACGCCAAGGCCGCCCGGGTCTTCCCGCAGCTGCCCTTCGGGCCCTACCACCTGGGCTCGGTCACCGTGCAGAGCGGCGACCTCTTCCTGATCATCGCCGCCCCGGTGTGCATGGCGATCCTCGCCTTCTTCGTCCGGCTCTCGCGCACCGGCCGTGCCATGCAGGCCACCGCGCAGGACCCGGACACCGCCCAGCTGATGGGCATCGACACCAACCGCATCATCGTGATCGCGTTCGCCATCGGCGGCCTGTTCGCGGCGGTCGCGGGCACCGCGTACGGCCTCAAGTACGGCTCGGTCTCCTACGACATGGGCTTCCTCGCCGGCCTCAAGGCCTTCACCGCGGCCGTCCTCGGTGGCATCGGCAACATCTACGGCGCCATGCTCGGCGGACTCGTCCTCGGCATCGCCGAGGCCATGGCGACCGCCTACATCGCGGACATCCCCGGCATGCACCAGCTCGGCGGCCAGGGCTGGGCGCCGGTGTGGGCCTTCGTCCTCCTCATCCTCGTACTCCTCTTCAGACCACAAGGTCTGCTCGGCGAACGCGTCGCGGACAGGGCGTGAGCACCATGACCGACACCACCCTCCAGACCCCGGTGGAGCGCGGCCCCCTGCCGCTCCCGGCCGCCGTGGCCCGGCCGCTCATCGCCGTCGGCGCCGTCGGCACCATCGCCAGCGCCTTCATGAGCTGGACCTGGACGCCCGACTTCCCCGGCAACCTGACCATCTACGGCTACCCGGCCGGACTCCAGATCCTGGCCCTGGTCGCCGGCGCGCTCACCCTGCTGTACGTGCTCGCCCTGTGGCGGGTGAAGGGGCTCGGCTGGCTGAACCCGGCGGGCGCCACCAGCCCGGTGTTCCTGACCGCTCTGTCGGCGTTCGCCGTCTGCTGGTTCACCGGTATCGCCATCGCCGTCGACCTCGGCGGACTGGTCAACCTCGACCCGGGCGCATACGTGGCGATGGTCGCCTCCCTGCTGCCCGTGCTCGGCGCCCTCGCCCTGCCGCACCCGGCCCCGGGCACCGGTCTCAAGGGCTATCTCACCAAGCCCGACCAGCCCCGCCCCGGCACCCTGTCGCCGCTCGTGGAACGCGCCGTCGTCACCGTCGGCACCGCCCTCGGCCTGGTGGTCTTCACCTACGGCATCGGTATCGACGACGATGACAGCGAGACCTTCATCGGCTTCCTGCTGATCTGCGTCTTCGCCGCCTGGGGCCTGGTGCACGCCGGGCTCCTGGACCGGTACACGACCATGTCCACCCGCCACAAGGGCTTCGCGGCCTGCCTGGCGTTCGTGGCCGCCGTGATCTTCCCGTTCACGCAGAGCAACGACCACAACGCCAACATCGGCGTGAACATCCTCATCTTCGCCACCGTCGCGCTCGGCCTGAACATCGTCGTCGGCCTCACCGGTCTGCTCGACCTCGGTTACGTCGCCTTCCTCGGCGTCGGCGCCTACGCGGCCGCCCTGGTCTCCGGCTCCGAGTACTCGCCCTTCCAGGTGCACTTCCCCTTCTGGGCCGCCGCGCTCACCGGCATGGCCGCCTCGCTGGTCTTCGGTGTCCTGATCGGCGGTCCGACGCTGCGGCTGCGCGGTGACTACCTGGCCATCGTGACGCTCGGCTTCGGAGAGATCTTCCGCATCACCGTCAACAACCTGGACGGCGACTCCGGTCCGAACGTCACCCGCGGACCCAACGGCATCACCCAGATCCCCGACATCCAGCTCTTCGGGTTCAACCTGGGCGACGCCCACACCCTCGGCTCGTTCACCCTCGGCCGGTTCGCCAACTACCTGTTCCTGATGCTGATCATCACGGCCATCGTGGTGCTCGTCTTCACCCGCGCCGCCGACTCCCGTATCGGCCGCTCCTGGATCGCCATCCGCGAGGACGAGACCGCCGCGACCGCCATGGGCATCAACGGCTTCCGGGTCAAGCTGATCGCGTTCGCGCTCGGCGCCTCCCTGGCGGGTCTGGCCGGCACCGTGATGGCGCATGTGAACTACAGCGTCAACCCGCAGCCGTACCAGTTCGCCGGCGCCGCCCCGCCCAACTCGGCCTTCCTGCTGGCCGCCGTCGTCCTCGGCGGCATGGGCACCGTCAGCGGCCCGCTGCTCGGCGCCAGCCTGCTCTACCTCATCCCGGAGAAGCTCCAGTTCATGCAGAACTACGAGCTGCTCGCCTTCGGTGTGGCGCTGATCCTGCTCATGCGGTTCCGGCCGGAGGGCATCATCGCCAACCGCCGCCGCAAGCTGGAGTTCCACGAGACCGGCCAGCTCGACGTACCGGCACAGACGACGCTGTCCGAGGACACGGCCGTCACCAAGGCAGGGGCGTAAGGAACCATGACGACACCTGTACTCCAAGCCCGTGACGTCACCATGCGGTTCGGCGGTCTGACCGCCGTACGGTCCGTGGACTTCACGGTGAACAGCGGCGAGATCGTCGGCCTGATTGGGCCGAACGGCGCAGGCAAGACCACCTTCTTCAACTGCCTCACCGGCCTGTACGTCCCCACCGAGGGCACCGTCGCCTACCAGGGCAAGGTGCTGCCGCCCAAGCCGCACCTGGTGACGCAGGCGGGCATCGCCCGTACCTTCCAGAACATCCGGCTCTTCGCCAACATGACCGTTCTGGAGAACGTCCTGGTGGGCCGCCACACGCGGACCAAGGAGGGCCTGTGGTCGGCGCTGCTGCGCGGCCCCGGCTTCCGCAAGGCCGAGCGCGAGTCCGAGGCGCGGGCCCTGGAACTCCTGGAGTTCGTCGGCCTGGCCGACAAGCGCGAGCACCTGGCGCGCAATCTGCCCTACGGCGAGCAGCGCAAGCTGGAGATCGCGCGGGCGCTGGCCAGCGAGCCCGGCCTGCTGCTCCTGGACGAGCCGACGGCGGGCATGAACCCGCAGGAGACCCGGACCACCGAGGAACTGGTCTTCGCCATCCGGGACATGGGCATCGCCGTCCTCGTCATCGAGCACGACATGCGGTTCATCTTCAATCTGTGCGACCGCGTCGCCGTGCTCGTACAGGGCGAGAAGCTGATCGAGGGCACCTCCGAGGTCGTCCAGGCCGACGAGCGGGTCATCGCCGCCTACCTGGGCGAGCCCTTCGAGGGCGAGCCGGGCGCGGCGGAAGCCGCGGAGGTCGAGGCGGCGGAGGCCGGAGCGGCCGCGGCGGACACGGCCGGGACGGTGGCCACGGCGAAGGCCGCGGCGACCGCGACCGACACGGCCGACGCGACGCGGGCCGGCACGGCCGAGGGCGAGGGCGAGGCGGCGGAGGCCGGGGCGGCCGACGTCGAGGCGGCTGGTTCCGCCGACAGCACAGAGGGAGAGACCCAGTGACCGCACTGCTGGAGGTCGAGGACCTCAGGGTCGCCTACGGCAAGATCGAGGCCGTCAAGGGCATCTCGTTCAGCGTCGAGGCCGGCCAGGTCGTGACCCTCATCGGCACCAACGGCGCCGGTAAGACGACCACCCTGCGCACCCTGTCCGGGCTGCTCAAGCCGGTCGGCGGCAAGATCCTTTTCGACGGCAAGCCGCTCAGCGGCGTCCCGGCGCACAAGATCGTCGCCCTGGGACTCGCCCACTCCCCCGAGGGCCGGCACATCTTCCCGCGTCTGAGCATCGCGGAGAACCTCCAGCTCGGCGCCTTCCTGCGCAAGGACAAGGACGGCATCGAGCAGGACATCCAGCGCGCCTACGACCTCTTCCCGATCCTGGGAGAGCGGCGCAAGCAGGCCGCGGGCACCCTATCGGGCGGCGAGCAGCAGATGCTGGCCATGGGCAGGGCGCTGATGTCCCGGCCCAAGCTGCTGATGCTGGACGAGCCGTCCATGGGTCTGTCGCCGATCATGATGCAGAAGATCCTGGCGACGATCGCGGAGCTGAAGTCCCAGGGCACCACCATCCTGCTGGTCGAGCAGAACGCCCAGGCGGCGCTCTCGCTCGCCGACCAGGGCCATGTGATGGAGGTGGGCTCGATCGTGCTGTCCGGCAGCGGACAGGACCTGCTGCACGACGAGTCGGTCCGCAAGGCGTATCTGGGCGAGGACTGACACCCTCTCTGGTACGACGATGCCCGCGCCCCCTTTCCGCAGGGGGCGCGGGCATCGTCGTACGCGGGAACGGGCTCAGCCGTTCTTGGCGGCCTTCTTCTCCTCGTTGTCCGTGATCACGGCCTCGGCGACCTGCTGCATCGACATGCGGCGGTCCATGGAGGTCTTCTGGATCCAGCGGAAGGCGGCCGGCTCGGTCAGGCCGTACTCGGTCTGGAGGATGGACTTGGCGCGGTCGACCAGCTTGCGGGTCTCCAGGCGCAGGGTGAGGTCGGCGACCTCCTGCTCCAGCTGCTTCAGCTCGGTGAAGCGGGAGACGGCCATCTCGATCGCCGGCACCACGTCGCTCTTGCTGAACGGCTTGACCAGGTACGCCATCGCGCCGGCGTCCCGGGCACGCTCGACCAGGTCGCGCTGGGAGAAGGCGGTGAGCATCAGGACCGGGGCGATGGACTCCTCGGCGATCTTCTCGGCCGCGGAGATGCCGTCCAGCTTGGGCATCTTCACATCCAGGATGACCAGGTCCGGCCGGTGCTCGCGGGCCAGCTCGATCGCCTGCTCGCCGTCGCCGGCCTCACCGACGACGGTGTACCCCTCCTCCTCCAGCATCTCCTTGAGGTCGAGGCGGATCAGTGCCTCGTCCTCGGCGATGACGACACGGGTCGTCAGCGGAGGCACGTGCGACTTGTCGTCGTCGGGCGCGTCTACGGGCTGGGGCGACTCGGCGGTCACGGGGGCTCCTCGTTCGGTGCAGGGGTACTGCTGACAAGAGCCTACCTAGCTACGGTATGGTGGACGCGCGGAGGGTCGGGGGAAACCTTTGATTCTGCGAGCCCCGGTAGCCCAATTGGCAGCAGGCAACGGATTCAAAACCCGTACAGTGTCGGTTCGAGTCCGACCCGGGGCACTTTTTCCTTGTTTTCCAAGGTCACCGGTTTTCTTGATTCGCAGGTTTGTGCGGGCCCCTTCGACGAAGGGGCCCTTTCTCGTTCCCGGCCGCGTACGCTCCCGGCCGTCGCTCACGCGTCCGGGTCGCCGCTCACGCCTCCGGGTCGTCGTCCTCGCCGATGTGGTGGACGCGGACCATGTTGGTGGAGCCGGAGACCCCGGGCGGGGAGCCGGCCGTGATCACCACGACGTCGCCCTTCTCGCAGCGGCCGTACCGCAGCAGCAGTTCGTCCACCTGCTCGACCATGGCGTCGGTGGAGTCGACATGCGGGCCGAGGAAGGTCTCGGCGCCCCAGGTGAGGCTGAGCTGGGAGCGGGTGGCCGGCTCGGGGGTGAAGGCGAGCAGCGGAATCGGCGGGCGGTAGCGGGAGAGCCGGCGGGCGGTGTCCCCGGACTGGGTGAAGGCCACCAGGAACTTGGCGCCGAGGAAGTCGCCCATCTCGGCGGCCGCGCGGGCGACCGCGCCGCCCTGGGTGCGCGGCTTGTTCCGCTCGGTCAGCGGCGGCAGCCCCTTGGCCAGCATGTCCTCCTCGGCCGCCATGACGATCTTCGCCATGGTGCGCACGGTCTCGACCGGGTACTTGCCGACGCTGGTCTCGCCGGAGAGCATCACCGCGTCCGTGCCGTCGAGGACCGCGTTGGCCACGTCGGAGGCCTCGGCACGGGTGGGCCGGGCGTTGTCGATCATGGAGTCGAGCATCTGGGTGGCGACGATGACCGGCTTGGCGTTGCGCCGGGCGAGCTTGATGGCGCGCTTCTGGACGATCGGCACCTGCTCCAGGGGCATCTCCACCCCGAGGTCGCCGCGCGCGACCATCAGCCCGTCGAAGGCGGCCACGATGTCGTCCAGGTTGGCCACCGCCTGCGGCTTCTCGATCTTGGCGATCACCGGGAGGCGGCGGCCCTCCTCGGCCATGATGCGGTGCACCACCCGGGCGTCGTCGCCGCTGCGCACGAAGGAGAGGGCGATGATGTCGACCCCGATGTGCAGCGCCCAGCGCAGGTCCTCCTCGTCCTTCTCGGACAGGGCGGGCACCGAGACGGCGACGCCGGGCAGATTGAGGCCCTTGTGGTCGGAGACCATGCCGCCCTCGATCACCCGGGTGCGCACCCGGGGGCCGTCGACGGCGGTGACCTCCAGGCAGACCCGGCCGTCGTCCACCAGCACGCGTTCGCCGGGGGTGACGTCCCCGGCGAGCCCCGCGTAAGTGGTGCCGCAGCGGTGGCGATCGCCCTCCACGCCGTCCTCGACGGTGATGGTGAACTCATCGCCGCGTTCAAGGAGTACCGGACCTTCGGCGAAACGGCCGAGGCGGATCTTCGGACCTTGAAGGTCGGCGAGGATTCCGACACTGCGGCCGGTTTCGTCAGCAGCCTTGCGCACGCGCTGGTAACGCTCCTCGTGTTCGGCGCGGGTGCCGTGGCTGAGGTTGAAGCGGGCGACGTCCATTCCGGCCTCGACCAGTGCCTTGATCTGGTCGTACGAGTCGGTGGCGGGCCCCAATGTACAAACGATCTTTGCTCGGCGCATGGTTCGAGCCTAGGGCTTACCCGTCGGTAGAGATTCCGGGCCGCATGACCACTCAACAACCTTTACGTGAAGCCTTATTGACAAGTGTTGAATTGTGCGGCCGGCCGCTCCTATGAGCGAATTCCGCTCACTTCTCTTCGACGAGCGGGGTGAGTCGCTGGGTGGAGTGCCGGGCCTGGGGGACGGTATGCGGTTCGCGCAGTCCGAAGGTGGTGAAGGCCGTACGGGTCGGCAGGGGGTACGGGTCCTTTCCGGTGAGCGAGTTGAGGATGGTGGCGCCGCGCCAGGCGGCGAGGCCCAGGTCGGGGGCGCCGACGCCATGGGTGTGCAGTTCGGCGTTCTGGACGTAGACGGAGCCCGTGACCGAGGGGTCGAGGACCAGGCGGAAGTCCGCGTCGATGCGCGGCCGTTCGCCGGCGTCCCGGCGCATATAGGGGTCGAGCCCGGCGAGCAGACGGTCGAGGGGCCGCTGCTGGTAGCCGGTGGCGAGGACGACCGCGTCGGTGGCGAGCCGGGAGCGGCTGCTCTCGTCCAGGTGCTCCAGATGGAGCTCGATCTTGTTGCTGGCGATCCGGCCCGCGGTGCGCACCCGCACGCCCGGGGTGAGGACGGCGTCGGGCCAGCCGCCGTTCACGGTGCGCCGGTACAGCTCGTCGTGGATGGCGGCGAGGGTGCCGGCGTCGACGGCCTTGTGCAGCTGCCACTGGGCGCCGACCAGCCGGTCGCGGACGGGTTCGGCGAGGGCGTGGAAGTAGCGCGTGTAGTCGGGGGTGAAGTGCTCCAGGCCGAGCTTGGAGTACTCCATCGGGGAGAACGCGGGGCTGCGGCCGATCCAGTGCAGCCGCTCCTCGCCGGCCGGGCGGCGGCGCAGCAGGTCGAGGAAGATCTCGGCGCCGGACTGCCCGGAGCCCACCACGGTGATGTGCCCGGCGGCCAGCAGTTCCTCGCGGTGGTCGAGGTAGTCGGCGGCGTGTACGACGGGCAGACCCTCGGCGTCCACCATGGGCTTGAGCGGGGCCGGCACATGGGGGACGGTGCCGACGCCGACGACCAGGTTGCGGGTGTAGGCGCGGCCCAGGGCGTCGGCCTCTCCTTCGGCGTCGAGCTGGGTGAAGTCGACCTCGAACAGGGCGCGTTCGGAACTCCAGCGGACGGCGTCGACCTGGTGGCCGAAGCGCAGTCCGGGAAGGTTCCGGGCGGCCCAGCGGCAGTAGGCGTCGTACTCCGCGCGTTCGATGTGGAAGCGCTCGGCGAAGTAGAAGGGGAACAGTCGTTCGCGGGTTCTGAGGTAGTTGAGGAAGCTCCAGGGGCTGGTGGGGTCGGCGAGGCTCACCAGGTCGGCGAGGAAGGGCACCTGGATGGTGGAGCCCTCGATGAGCAGGCCGGGGTGCCAGCTGAAGCCGGGCCGCTGTTCGTAGAAGACGGCGTCCAGTTCGGGCAGCGGCTGGGCGAGGGCGGCGAGGGAGAGGTTGCAGGGGCCGATGCCGATGCCGACCAGGTCGCGGGGGGCGTCCGGGTCGCGGCGCGGCAGCAGGGTGGGGCGGGAGGCCGTCTGGGGAACCGGGTGGGGGGTCATCTGGGGGTGCTTCCTTCGACGAGTTTCAACAGGTGGGCCAGGTCGTCCGGCCGGGTGCGGGGGTTGAGGAGGGTGGCCTTCAGCCAGAGGCGGCCGTCGAGCCGGGCGCGGCCGAGGACGGCCCGGCCCTCGTGCAGCAGTTCACGGCGGGCGTCGGCCACGGCGGCGTCGGTGGCCTCGGCGGGGCGGAACAGGACCGTGCTGATGACGGGGGTGTCGTACAGCTCGAAGCCGGGGTGTGCCTCGATGAGCGCGGCGAACTCGCGGGCCAGGTCGCAGACCTGGTCGACCAGGGCGCCGAGGCCGCGGCGGCCGAGGGTCCGCAGGGTGACCGCGGCCTTGAGGATGTCGGGGCGGCGGGTGGTGCGCAGGGAGCGGCCGAGCAGGTCGGGGTGGCCGGCCTCGGTGTCGTCGTCCGCGTTCAGATAGTCGGCCCGGTGGTGGAGTACGGCGAGTTCGGCCGGGTCGGCGACGGCGAGCAGGCCGGCGGCGACCGGTTGCCAGCCGAGTTTGTGCAGGTCGAGGGTGACGGTGTGAGCGGCGTCGAGTCCGGCGAGTCTGGCACGGTGCCGGTCGCTGAAGAGCAGTCCGCCCCCGTAGGCGGCGTCGATGTGCAGCCGGGCGCCGTGGGCCGCACACAGGGCGGCGATCTCGGGCAGCGGGTCGATGAGGCCGGCGTCGGTGGTGCCGGCGGTGGCGGCGACCAGCAGGGGGCCGGGGAGCGCGGTGAGGGCGGCGTCGAGGGCGGCCGGGTCGAGGGTGCCGCCGGGGGCCGGGACGAGCACCGGGTCGGGCAGTCCGAGCAGCCAGGCGGCGCGGGCCAGCGAGTGGTGGGCGGCGGCGCCGCAGACGAGCTGGACGCTGCCGTGGCCGGCCTCGCGGGCGAGCAGCAGGGCGAGTTGGTTGGACTCGGTGCCGCCGGTGGTGACCAGGGCGTCGGCCAGTCCGGCCTCCCGTGCGAGGGCCTGGGTGACGACGGCTTCCAGGGCGGTGGCGCCGGGGGCCTGGTCCCAGGAGTCGAGGGAGGGGTTGAGGGCGCTGACCGCGAGGTCGGCGGCGGTGGCCACGGCGAGCGGCGGGCAGTGCAGATGGCCGGCGCACAGCGGGTCGGCGGGGTCGGCGGCACCCTCGGCGAGGAGCCGTACGAGAGCGCGCAGGCCGTCCGGGTCGCCCTCGTCCGGCAGTACGTCCCCGAGGGCGTCGGCGACCCGCCGGGCGGTGGCCTCGGGTCCGCCCGCGGGGAGGGGGCCGCCGCGCGCCTTCCGGCCTTCCGCCAGCGCGTCCAGCACCGTGTCCAGGAGCGGGCGGAGGGCGTCCGGGCCGTACGGGCCCGAGGCGAGGGGCTGGGTGGGCATGGGCTGGCCTCCGCTCTCGGGGCTGCTCGGGGGCGCGCCGCGTGGGCTCCGGGTGGTACGGGAAGAGGGGCGGGTGTCCCGTATGTCCAACGAGCCGAACCCGCACGTGGGTACTGCCGTACGGGGAAAACTTGTCGGAGCGGGGGGATCCGCCACTACCGTCGTCCGGATGGTGGAGACGTGGATGCTCGAAGTGCCCGGCGAGAGAGTGCTGGTGCGGGAACTCGCCCCGGCGGACGAGGCACCGCTGGTCCGGCTGTTCGAGGAGTGCGAGGACTGGTTCCTGGCGGCCACCGGGCTGCCGTCGGCGCCGGGCGATGTGCAGAGCCTGTACTACGGCCTGCCCGAGGGCGCGCGCCCCGAGGACAAGGTGCTGCTGGTGCTGGAGCGGGACGGGGTGGTCGCGGGCGTCGTGGACGCGGTGCGCGACCACCCCGAGCCGGGCGCGGTGGCCGTCGGCCTGTTCCTGCTGGCCCCCTGGTGCCGGGGCCGCGGCCTCGGCCGCCGGCTGGCCCGCTCCCTGCTGGCGCGGGCCGGGGATCCGCCCCTGGTGACGGCGACGGTCCCGGCCGGCTGGCGCGCCGGGGAACGCTTCCTGGAGCGGCTCGGCTTCGGCCTGGACCCGGAGTCCGGGCCGAGCGGCGCCAACCGCAGGCCGGGGCCGCGGGAGAGGGCGGTGCGGCGGGCGGTGCTGCGCCGGGGCGGGGGTTTGTGAGCCGCGGCGTCGGTAAGGCCGCCCGGCGGTCTCGGGCGCCGCTGAGCACCAGGCGCCGCGATGTACCTTCTAGGCCGCGGAATCGGCGCCGAAGTCCGCCGCGTGGTCCCGCGCCCAGCGGGCGAAGGTGCGGGCCGGGGTGCCCGTGATCCGCTCGACCGTGTCGGTGATCTCCGGGGTTACGCCGATGGTGGCCTCGAAGGTCTTGAGAAGGCGGTCGAGCATGTGCGCGTCCAGGTAGGGGAACAGCTCGGGTCCGGCCGCGGCGGGGTCGATCTCGACGAAGGTCAGCTCCCTGCCGACGGCCGCGCCGATCGCCGCGACCTGGTCGGCGTTGGTGGCCGCCGCCGGTCCGGTCAGGCGGTGTACGGCGCCCTCATGGCCGTCGTCCAGGAGCACGCGCTCGGCGACGGCGGCGATGTCGTCCTCGTGGATCGGCGCGGCGACCGCGTCCGCGTAGACGCCCCGGACGGTGTTCCCGGCGCGGATCTGGGACGCCCACTGGAGGGCGTTGGTGGCGAACCCGTTGGGCCGCAGGAACGTCCACTCCAGGCCGCTGTCGCGGATCAGCCGCTCGGCGTTGGCGTGCAGGACATGGATGGGGTGGGTCTCGTCGGCGCCCTCCCGGACGATGCCGCTGGAGAGCAGGACGGCGTGGCGGACCCCGGCCGCGCGGGCCGCCGCCAGCAGGGGCTCGGTGACGGCCTGCGCGTAGAGGAAGACCCCGCTCACCCCGTCGAACAGGGCGGCGGGCTCCTCGGGCCTGAACTCCACCACCTCGGCCCGCTCGGGCAGCGCGGCCCGCTTCGGGTCGCGGGTCAGCGCGCGTACCGGGCGGCCCGCGGCGAGGAGTCGGTCCACCAGGGCGCGGCCCACGTTTCCGGTCGCGCCGGTCACTGCGATCACGATGGTTGCCTCCCGGCTCGGTCGATCATGTCGATCCCCCCGAGCCTAGGAGGGCGGTCCGGGCACCGCATCGGCGTCAAGGACCAGCGGCGCCTAGGGTCTTTCGTTTGGCTCAGGCCGGATCAGGGAGCGGGGTCTGGTGCCGTGCGTCGCAAGGCGGAGGAGGGCGACATGGCGGAGCCATGGCAACCGACGACAACGCCGCGAGGCGCGGTGCCAGGGCCCGCGAGCCCGGCCTGATCCAAACGAGAGGCCCTGGTCCGTCGGACCTACTGCCGTGCCTCCCCCTCGCGGGCCCGCAGGGCGCGGCCCAGGTCGTCCAGGCGGTCGGCCAGGGCGCGGCGCAGGGACGGGGTGAGGTCGTCGCGGTCCAGGCATGCCTCGCCCAGGCGCACATGCTCGGCGTCGACGGCGTGGGCCGGGAAGCACCAGCGGCCGACGGAGGCGGCGATGGCGGGGCCGCGGCGGGCGGCGAGGGGCACCGACTCCTCGTAGAAGCGCGGCACGTACTCCCGCACCAGGTCGGCCTGTTCGGGCTGCCAGAAGCCGTGGGCCGTGGCCGTGAACAGGTAGTTGGACAGGTCGTCGCCCTCGAACATCGCGGCCCAGGCGGCGCGCTTGGCCGCCACGTCGGGCAGGGCGGCGCGGCAGCGGGCGGCGCCCTCCTGGCTGGTGGCGCTCGGGTCGCGGGCCAGTTCGGCGGCGATGGCGGCCTCGTCGGTGGCGCCGAGCACGGCGAGCCGGGCCAGGATGCGCCAGCGCAGGTCGGGGTCGAGCTCGGGTCCGCCGGGCACGGTGCCGTCGGCCAGCCAGGCGGCGATGGTGTCCGGGTGGGCGGCCACGTTGATCAGGTGGCGGACGGCGATCAGCCGCAGACCGGGGTGGTCGCCGTCCTCGGTGCGGCGCAGCAGGTCGCGGCAGAGGGCGGTGAGGGTGGCGAGCGCGGCCGGGCGCTCCTCGGCCGGCAGGTACTGGTCGGCGATCTGGCCGCTCGCGAAGACGAGCACGCCCTGCACGATGGCGAGGTCGGTCTCGCGCGGCAGATGGGCGCGGGCGATCTCCAGGTAGGCGCCGGGCGCGAGTTCGCCGTCGCGCACCGCGTCCCGCAGGGAGTTCCAGACGATCGCGCGGGTGAGCGGGTCGGGCAGCCCGGACAGGCTGCTGCGGACCGATGCGAAGGACTCGGCGTCGAAGCGGACCTTGGCGTAGGTGAGATCGCCGTCGTTCAGCAGGAGCAGCGCGGGGCGCTTGCCGATGGGGCGCGGGGCGTCCTGGGGGACGTCGAGTTCGAGGCGCTCGCGCAGGACCAGCCGGCCCTCGTCGGCGACGTCGTGGTCGTACAGACCGGCGACGATGCGGTGCGGGCGGCTGCCCTTGTGGTCGACGGTCAGCGTGCGGGCGCCGTCGGCGGTCTCGATCACGGGTGTGAGGGTGTCGACGCCGGTGGTGCGCAGCCAGCTGTCGGCCCAGGCGCGCACATCGCGTTCGGTGACGGAGGCGAGGGAGTCGAGGAAGTCGGCGAGGGTCGCGTTGCCGAACCTGTGCCGGGCGAAGTGGGTGTTGATGCCCGCCAGGAAGTCTTTCTCGCCCAGCCAGGCGGCGAGTTGGCGCAGCGCGGAGGCGCCCTTGGCGTACGAGATGCCGTCGAAGTTGAGCAGGGCGGTGGCGGCGTCGTCCACCCCCTCGGGAGCGACCGGGTGGGTGGTGGGGCGCTGGTCCGCCTCGTAGCCCCACGCCTTGCGGGTGACGCCGAACTCGGTCCAGGGGTCGCTGAAGCGGGTGGCCTCGGCGGTGGTCTGGTAGCCCATGTACTCGGCGAAGGACTCGTTCAGCCAGATGTCGTCCCACCACTTGAGGGTGACCAGGTCGCCGAACCACATGTGGGCCATCTCGTGCGAGATGACCATGGCGCGCAGCTGGCGCTCGGTGTCGGTGACGGCGGAGCGGTAGACGAACTCGTCGCGGAAGGTGACCAGGCCCGGGTTCTCCATGGCGCCCGCGTTGAACTCGGGCACGAACGCCTGGTCGTAGGAGTCGAAGGGGTACGGCTCCTCGAACTTCTCGTGGTAGCGGTCGTAGCACGCGCGCGTGACCTCGAAGATCTCCTCGGTGTCGACATCGAGGTAGGGCGCGAGCGAGCGGCGGCAGTGGATGCCGAAGGGCAGCCCGCGGTGCTCGGTGCGCACCGAGTGCCAGGGGCCGGCGGCGACGGCGACCAGGTAGGTGGAGATCGGCGGGGTGGGCGCGGCCCGCCAGATGCCGTCGGCGCCGCGTTCGGTGATGCCGTTGGCGAGCACGGTCCATTCGTCGGGTGCCTTGACCGAAACCTCGAAGACGGCCTTCAGGTCGGGCTGGTCGAAGGCGGGGAAGACGCGCTGGACGTCGTCCATGGCCAGCTGCGTGTACAGGTAGGTCTCGCCGTCGACCGGGTCGGTGAAGCGGTGCATGCCCTCGCCGGTGCGCGAGTAGCGCATGGACGCCTCGGCGCGCAGCTCGTGCTCGCCCGCGGTGAGGTTCTTCAGCGGCAGCCGGTCCTCGTGCAGCGAATCCGGGTCCAGGGGCTGTCCGTCGAGGGTGACGGAGCGCAGCTCGGCGGGCTTCACCTCGAGGAACGTGTCCCCGTCGGACCGCGTGGTGAACCGGATCACGGTACGGGAGTCGAAGGTCTCGTCCCCGGTGGTGAGGTCCAGTTCGACCGTGTAGCGGTGGACGTCGAGGAGCTGAGCTCGGAGCTGCGCTTCATCGCGCGTGAGTGCGGACATACACGCCATGCTGCCTGATGGGACTGACAGCGCACAGAGGAGGAGCGTTACACGGTTATTATCCGACCCGCCCCTTTCCTTCCCCTTGTTCGGAAATCGGTGCCGGGTATCCGGGTTCCGGATTCAGCTCCCGTTGGTGTCCTCGGCGATGCGTTCGTGGTGCCTGATCACTTCGGCGATGATGAACGTCAGAAACTTCTCGGCGAACGCGGGATCGAGCTTGGCGTTCTCGGCGAGCCGGCGCAGCCGGTCGATCTGGCGGGCCTCACGGGCCGGGTCGGCGGGCGGCAGCTGGTGCACGGCCTTGAGCCGGCCGACCTGCTGGGTGGCCTTGAAGCGTTCCGCGAGCATATGGACGACGGCCGCGTCGATGTTGTCGATGCTGTCGCGCAGCCGCTCCAGTTCCTGGCGGACCGCGGGGTCCACGTCACCCGTACCCGTGTTGCTGGTGGTCATGGTCGCCAACCCTATGTGGTCGGCGGGGTGGGACTCATACGGTGTCCGATGGATGGATCACCGGACGGATCGATGGACGGACGTATGGGCGGGCCAGTGGGCCGGCCCATGGGTGGGCCTATGGGCGGATCGATGGTCGGGGCTTCGGGGGAAGACCGGGGTCGGGGTCGATGTTCAGGGGAAATCCAGGGTCGATCATCGGGGGATCGTCCGGGTCCGGGACCCGGTCGCTCCAGCCGCCCGGGACGCTGCGGCCCTGCTGGGCGCGGAAACGGACCGGGGCGAGGCCGACGCGCCGGGTGAACAGGCGGGAGAAGTAGGCGGGATCGTCGTAGCCGACGCGGCGGGCGACGGCGGCGACGGGCAGTTCGGTGGCGGCGAGGAGTTCCTTGGCGCGGCCGAGCCGGATGCCGAGCAGATAGTCCTTGGGGGTGCAGCCTGCCGCCCGGCGGACCGCGCCACGCAGTTCGGCGGTGGTCATGCCGTGCCGGGCGGCGTGGTCGGCGACGCTGAGCGGGGCGCAGGCGTCCCGGGCGAGGGCTTCGAGCACCTGGTCGCCGTCGGGGGCGAGGTCGGCGCGGGCACGGCGCAGAGCGACCAGGAGCTCGTGCACGGCGGCGCCGGTCTCCACCTCCAGGAGGGGGTTGCCGCGGCGGGCGGCGCGGGCGATGCGGGCGACCACCGCGCGCGGTCCCGCGGCGTCGGAGAGGGCCACCACGGGCCGCTCGGGCTCGATGTAGCCCAGTTCCGCGTAGGTGGCGGTGGCGGGCCCGGCGAAGTCCACGAAGCCCTCGTCCCAGCCGGTGTCCGGATCGGGTGCGTAGTGGTGGGGCACGCCTGGGGTGAGCCAGAGCAGCACGGGCGCGGTGACGGTCGTACGGCGGCCGTCCGCGCCCGCGTACCAGCCGCCGCCGGAGCTGATCACGACGGCCACATGGTGGTCCAGGGTGCGCGGGCCGACGGTGGGCAGCGCGCCGTGCTGGAGTCCGACCCCGAGGCAGACCAGACCCAGGCGGTGGTGGGCGGGGCCGGGGCTGAAGAACCGCATCCAGGTCTGGTACATCGCTGCTCCTCCCGGCGTCGGCGGTGGTCGCTTTTTGTCCAAGTGGTGCCGATCTTCGTCCATGGCGCCGGGCACCGGAAGGGGTGAGCCTTGGCGGTATGAGCGAGTTCAGCGTGGGCGAGAGGGACTTCCTGCTGGACGGGCGGCCGGTGCGGCTGCTGTCCGGCGCGCTGCACTACTTCCGGGTGCACGAGGAGCAGTGGGGGCACCGGCTGGCGATGCTGCGGGCGATGGGTCTCAACTGCGTGGAGACGTACGTGCCGTGGAATCTGCACCAGCCCGCCCCGGGGCGCCACCGGGACGTGGCGGCGGTCGGCCGGTTCCTGGACGCGGCACGCGCGGCGGGCCTGTGGGCGATCGTGCGGCCCGGTCCCTACATCTGCGCCGAGTGGGAGAACGGCGGTCTGCCGGCCTGGCTGACGGCACAACCGGGCGGGCGGATGCGCACCCGGGACGAGCGGTACATGCGCCATGTCCGCGCCTGGTTCGGCCGGCTGCTGCCCGAGATCGTGTCCCGGCAGGCCGACCGCGGCGGCCCGGTGGTCCTGGTCCAGGTGGAGAACGAGTACGGCAGCTACGGCTCCGACGCGGGCTATCTCGCCGAACTGGCCGCCCTGTTGCGCGCCGAGGGTGTCACCGTGCCGCTGTTCACCTCCGACGGCCCCGAGGACCACATGCTGACCGGCGGATCGGTGCCCGGGGTGCTCGCCACGGCGAACTTCGGCTCCCGCGCGCGCGAGTCCTTCGCCGCGCTGCGCCGCCATCGCCCCGAGGGCCCGCTGATGTGCATGGAGTTCTGGTGCGGCTGGTTCGACCACTGGTCCGGCACGCCCGCCGTCCGTGATCCCGGGGAGGCCGCGGAGGCGCTGCGGGAGATTCTGGAGTGCGGTGCCTCGGTGAACCTCTACATGGCGCACGGCGGTACGAGCTTCGGCGGCTGGGCGGGCGCGAACCGGGGCGGCGAGCTGCACGAGGGCGAGCTCCAGCCGGATGTGACGTCGTACGACTACGACGCCCCGGTGGACGAATACGGCCGCCCCACGGAGAAGTTCCGGCGCTTTCGAGAGGTACTGGCGCGCCACCAGGAGGGCTCGTTGCCGGAACTCCCGCCGGAACCCGCCCGCTTGGCCTCCCTCACCGAGGTTTCGCTCGCCGAATGGGCTCCTATGGGCGCCGTGCTGGCCGTCCTGGGCGGCGAGGAGACGACACGCCCCCAGGCGCCCACGTTCGAGGAGCTGGGCATCACACGGGGCCTGGTGCGTTACGAGGTGGACGTGCCCGGACCGCGCGAGCCGTACCCGCTGTCCGTACGGGGGCTGCGGGATCTGGCCGTGGTGTACGTCGACGGGGTGCGGGCCGGGGTGCTCACCGAGGCGGAACCGCGGCTCAAGGAGCCCGTCGCGGGTCCGGCGCGGGTGGAGCTGTGGGTGGAGTCCCTCGGCCGGGTGAACTACGGGCCGCTCCTGGGCGAGGCGAAGGGGATCACCGGGGGTGTGCTGCACGAGCGGCAGTACCTGCACGGGGTGCGGGCCCGGGGACTGGACCTGGACGCGTTCGAGGACGGCGTGTCGGCGGTGCCGTTCACCGCGCCGCCCTCGGCGGGGGCGCCCGGGCTGTACCGGGGCACGGCCACCGTCCTCGGGGCGGCCGGGGACGCGCGCCTGGAACTGCCCGGCCTGACGCGCGGATTCGTGTGGGTCAACGGCTTCTGCCTGGGCCGCTACTGGTCGGTGGGGCCCCAGCGGTCGCTGTACGTACCCGGGCCGGTGCTGCGTGAGGGGGAGAACGAGGTGTGGGTGCTGGAGCTGGAGGGGGCGGAGGGGGATGGGGCGGTGCCGACGCCGGTACCGCGGTTGCTGCCCGTGTGAGGGGGCGGTGCGGCACCTACCCTGGAAGAGCGGTCGTCGGGGACCGGCGCGGGCTGTTCGGGGTTTGGGGGTGCCGACATGGCGAACGGCGGACCGGTGGAGCACGGGTTCCCGCATCTGGAGACGGTACGGGCGGCGATCACCGCGCTGTACCGGCGGCTGTCGCCGACGACCGTACAGACCTTCGCGACCAGTGTGGCCCCCGCGGACGTGGCGTTCTGCGACACCGACGACCTGCATCTGGGGGCGCAGCGGGTGGCCCGGGAGATGGTGCGGCACTTCCGGTTGCCGGACGCGCGGCTGATCGTCGGCTTCCGGGAGATGACCCATGCCGCGAACGTCGAACTGACGGCGGGGCCCGAGTACTTCGTGGAGCTGAACGACCGCTTCCGCACCCACCGCGAGGACATCGGCGCGGCGCTCGCGCACGAGGTGGCGCACGTCTATCTGCACCGCCTGGACCTCGCCTTCCCCACGACGGCGGAGAACGAGATCCTCACGGACACGGTGACGACGTACCTGGGCGCGGGCTGGCTGCTGCTGGACGCCTACCGGGAGGACTCGCTCTCCTCGCAGAAGCTGGGCTATCTCACCCCGGAGGAGTTCGGGTACGTGCTGGCCAAGCGGGCCCTGCTCTTCGACGAGGACCCCTCGATCCGGTTCACCAGCCCGCAGGCGTACACCGCGTACACGAAGGGGCTGGCGCGCGCCCGCCACGACAGCCGGCAGCCCCCGCTGACCGGCGCCGGCTGGACGGGCCGCCGCCGCTACGCCCACGACCGCCGCCACGCGGCGCCGGCTCCCCCGGGCGCCCCCTACTCCTTCGGCTCCGATCCCTCCGGCGGCCTCCACGTCACCTTCCCCTGCCCGACCTGCCATCAACGGATCAGGGTTCCGGTAAGGGGGCGCGTGCGGGCGCGGTGCGGGTTGTGTGGGGTGGTGCTGGAGTGCGATACGTAAGCGGGGGCGCGGCCGACGGGGCAGGCCGGCAGGGGGTTGCGCGGTTGTCCCGTGGTCTGACCGGGGGCCTGGGGCCTGGGATCCGTGGACTGGGATCAGTTGGCTGCAAAGCTGGGGCCTGGGCTCTGCGATCTGGGGACTGGGATCGTTGGGCTGCGGCGCGGTCAGCCGGTTCCCGTCCCGTACACCGCACCCGGCCGCTCCGCCTCACCCAGCAGCCGTAGCGCCACCTTGCCCACCTCCTCCACCCCCCACCGGGCCCCCTTGTCCGCCGTGGGGCCGTGATGCCAGCCCTCCATGACGCTGAGCCGACCACCCCCGATCTCGAACACCCGTCCGCTCACACCCGCGCTCGCGGCCGAACCCAGCCACACCACCAGCGGCGAGACGTTTTCCGGCGCCATGGCGTCGAAGCCGGTCGCCGGGACGGACATCGTCTCCGCGAAGGTGCGCTCGGTCATCCGGGTGCGGGCCGCGGGGGCGATGGCGTTGACCTGGACGCCGTACCGGTCGAGTTCGGCCGCCGCGACCAGGGTGAGCGCCACGATCCCGGCCTTGGCCGCGCTGTAGTTCCCCTGCCCGAGCGAGCCCAGCAGACCGGCCCCGCTGCTGGTGTTGACGACCCGCCCGACCGGCTCGCGCCCGCTCTTCGCCTCGGCCCGCCAGTACGCGGCGGCATGCTTCAGCGGCAGGAAGTGCCCCTTGAGATGGACCCGGAGCACGGCGTCCCAGTCGTCCTCGTCAAGATTGACGAGCATCCGGTCGCGCAGGAACCCCGCGTTGTTGACGAGCGTGTCGAGCCGCCCGTACGCCTCCACCGCGGTCCGCACCAGCGATGCCGCGCCCGCGCTCGTCGCGATGTCCCCGCCGTGCGCCACCGCCTCGCCGCCCGCCGCGCGGATCTCCGCGGCGACGGCCTCCGCGGGGTTCTCACCGCCGGGCTCGCCGTCCAGCCGTACCCCGAGATCGTTGACGACGACCCGTGCCCCCTCGGCCGCGAAGGCGAGGGCGTGCGCCCGCCCCAGCCCCCGCCCCGCACCGGTGACGACGACCACCCGACCCGAGCAGATTCCGCTCATCCCCACTCCCCTCTCCGTTCCCCTCGGATCTCCTCGGAAGGCCCCGCGCCACCGGACCGTCCCTTCGCGGAAGGACCCGGGCCACCGGGCCGCCCGTCCCCGGCAGATGCCGGGCCATCGGACGGCTCGCCCCCTTCCGTGCAAGCTGCCGGGCCATCGACCGGCCCCTCGGACGCAACCGGGTCCCCGGTCGGCCCCCGCCCCATCGCCCCCAGAAACGTCGGCCACTCCCCGCCCCCATGCACCTGGAGGCTCGCCCCGCTGATGTACGCCGCGGCGTCGGAGGCGAGGAAGACGGCGGCGGCGCCGACGTCGGCGGGAGTGGCCAGCCGGCCGAGCGGGACGGTGCGGGCGACGGCGGCGATGCCGTCGGGGCCGCCGTAGTGCGCGGCGGACTGTTCGGTGCGCACCATGCCCACCACCAGCGTGTTGACCCGTACATGCGGCGCCCACTCGACCGCCATGGACGCGGCGAGATGGGCGAGCCCCGCCTTGGCCGCGCCGTAGGCGGCGGAGCCGGGCGAGGGGCGGCCCCCGCTGACGCTGCCGATCATCACGATGGAGCCCCGGCTGCGCCGCAGCTGCTCGTACGCGGCGAGGGACGCGGTCAGCGGGGCGGTCAGGTTCAGTTCCAGGACCTTGGCGTGCCGTTCGGCCTCCGCGTCGAGCAGTCGCCGGTAGGGCGTCCCGCCCGCGTTGTTGACGAGTACGTCGAGCCGGGGCAGCGCGCCGAAGAAGGCCCGGACGGCGGGCGGGTCCCGCAGGTCGAGCGGGGTGAACTCGACGCCGTCCAGCGGCTGTTCGGGAGGTCTGCGGGCGCAGGTCAGGACGTGGGCGCCCGCGTCCGCGAAGGCCCGCGCGATGCCTGCGCCGACCCCGCGGGTGCCGCCGGTGACGAGGACGGTGCGGCCGCGCAGGGAGTCGGCCGGGGCGCGCCAGGAGTTGTCCACAGGGCGCGCGGTCGAGTTTTCCACAGGGCCTCCCGCTGGTCCGTGGCGGCTGCTAATTTCGAAGCCATCGCACCTAACAAATGTTTGGTGGAAAGGTAGCTGATGCGCCCATGGGTGTCTCCCGTTCGTCCCCGGAAAAAGGGATTTCCGTCGTCACCGTCGACTTCCCGCCGGTCAACGCGCTCCCGGTGACCGGCTGGTCCGCGCTGGCCGAGACCGTGCGCGCGGCGGGCCGCGACCCCGAGGTCCGCTGCGTGGTGCTGGCCGCCGAGGGCCGGGGGTTCAACGCGGGCGTGGACATCAAGGAGATACAGACGCACGGACAGCGGGCGCTGATCGGCGCGAACCAGGGCTGCGCCGACGCCTTCGCCGCGGTGTACGAGTGCGAGACACCCGTCGTCGCGGCGGTGCAGGGGTTCTGCCTGGGCGGCGGGATAGGCCTGGTGGGCAATGCGGACGCGATCGTGGCGAGTGAGGACGCCGTCTTCGGGCTGCCCGAGCTGGACCGGGGCGCGCTGGGCGCCGCGACCCATCTGGCCCGGCTGGTCCCGCAGCATCTGATGCGCGCCCTGTACTACACGGGGCGGACGGCGAGCGCGGCGGAGCTGCATCGGCACGGCTCGGTGTGGCGCGTGGTACCGGGCGCGGAGTTACGGGCGGGGGCGCTGGAGCTGGCCCGGGAGATCGCCGCCAAGGACGGCCGGCTGCTGCGCATGGCGAAGGCCGCGATCAACGGCATCGATCCGGTCGATGTGCGCCGCAGCTACCGATTCGAGCAGGGCTTCACCTTCGAGGCGGGCCTCAGCGGCCTGGCCGACCGGGTGCGCGACACATTCGGCAAGGACAGGGAGGAGGGGGTGTAGATGGGCGACAAGACGATGACCGCCGAGGAGGTCGTCGGCCGGCTGGAGAGCGGGATGACCCTGGGCATCGGCGGCTGGGGCGCGCGCCGCAAGCCGATGGCCCTGGTGCGGGCGCTGCTGCGGTCCGGGTTACGCGATCTCACGGTCGTCTCCTGCGGCGGCCCGGACGTCGGGATGCTGGCCGCGGCCGGGCGGCTGCGGAGACTGGTCACGGCCTTCGTCACCCTCGACTCGATCCCGCTCGAACCGCACTACCGTGCGGTCCGCGAGCGCGGCGGGCTCGAACTGGCGGAGGTGGACGAGGGGATGCTGCTGCGCGGCCTGGAGGCGGCGGCGCACCGGCTGCCCTTCCTGCCGGTGCGGGCGGGCGTCGGCTCGGACGTCATGCGGGTCAACCCCGGTCTGCGGACGGTCACTTCGCCGTACGAGGACGGGGAGACGCTGGTGGCGATGCCCGCGCTGCGGCTGGACGCGGCCCTGGTGCATGTGCACCGCGCCGATCGGCTGGGCACCGGCCAGTGCCTGGGCCCGGACCCGTATTTCGACGATCTGTTCTGCGCGGCGGCGGATACGGCCTACGTCTCCTGCGAGCGGATCGTGGACACGGCCGAGCTGACCGAGAAGGCGCCGGTGGAGTCGCTGCTGCTGCGGCGGCTCGCGGTGACGGGCGTGGTGGAGGCGCCGAACGGCGCGCACTTCACGTCCTGCGCGCCGGACTACGAACGGGACGAGGAGTTCCAGCGGCTGTACGCGAAGACGCCGTGGCCGGAGTTCGCCGGGCGGTTTCTCGGCGCCGACGAGGGCGGGTACCGGGCGGCGGTGGCCGAGTGGCGCAAGGAGGAGGGGCGATGAGGGCGACCCGGGCCGAGTACTGCGTGATCGCCTGCGCCGAGGCATGGCGCGGGGCCGGGGAGATACTGGCGAGCCCGATGGGCCTGATCCCCTCGCTGGGCGCCCGGCTGGCCCGGCTCACCTTCGCTCCGGACCTGCTGCTGACCGACGGGGAAGCCCTGCTGGTCCGCCCGGACGGCACTCCGGAGGGCCGGCTGACCTTCCGGGAGCATCTGACGCTGGTGGCGGGCGGCCGCCGGCACGTGATGATGGGCGCGAGCCAGCTCGACCGGTACGGCAGTCAGAACATCTCCTGCGTCGGCGACTGGGCCCGCCCCCGCCGCCAGCTGCTCGGGGTGCGCGGGGCCTCCCTCAACACGCTGAACAATCCGACGAGTTACTGGATCCCCCGGCACTCCCGGCGGGTGTTCGTGGAGCGGGTGGACATGGTGTGCGGGGTGGGGTACGACCGGGCGGCCGCGCTCGGCCGGACGGCCCGCTTCCATCGTCTCGGGCGGGTCGTCTCCGATCTCGGGGTCCTCGACTTCGCGACGCCGGACCACTCGATGCGGCTGGCCTCGCTGCATCCAGGGGTGCGTGTGGCCAAGGTGCGAGAGGCGACCGGCTTTGACCTCGTGGTGCCGGACGAGGTGCCGGGCACCCGGGAGCCCGCGCCCGAGGAACTGCGGCTGATCCGCGAGGTGCTGGACCCGGACGGGGCCCGCGAGCGTGCGGTGCCCGAGGAGGTGCGGGGCTGATGGAGACCGCGCTCACCCGGTTGACCGGCGTCCGTCATCCGGTGGTGCAGACCGGGATGGGCTGGGTGGCCGGACCCCGGCTGGTGTCGGCGGCGGCGAACGCGGGCGCGCTGGGCATCCTGGGCTCGGCCACGATGACACCCGCTCAACTGCGCGCGGCGATAAGGGAGGTGCGGTCGCGTACGGGAGCGCCGTTCGGGGTGAATCTGCGCGCGGACGCCCAGGACGCGGCCGAGCGGGTGGAGATCCTGCTGGCGGAGGGTGTCCGGGTGGCCTCCTTCGCACTGGCTCCCTCCGCCGAGCTGATCACCCGGCTCAAGGAGGCGGGGGTGGTGGTAGTCCCGTCCGTCGGGGCGCGGCGGCACGCGGAGAAGGTGGCGGCGTGGGGCGCGGACGCGGTGATCGTGCAGGGCGGCGAGGGCGGCGGGCACACCGGCGAGGTGGCCACGAGCGTGCTGCTGCCGCAGGTGGTGGACGCGGTGCGGATACCGGTGGTGGCGGCGGGCGGGTTCTTCGACGGGCGGGGCCTGGTGGCGGCGCTGGCGTACGGGGCAGCGGGGGTGGCGATGGGCACCCGCTTCCTGCTCACCTCGGACTCCACGGTGCCGGATCCGGTGAAGGCCAGATATCTGGCGGCCACGGTCCGGGACGTCACCGTGACCCGCGCGGTGGACGGCCTGCCGCACCGGATGCTGCGCACGGACCTGGTGGCGGCGCTGGAGCGTTCGGGCCGCATACGGCCCCTCGGGCACGCGCTGCGGCGGGCGGCCGGCTTCCGGCGGCTGTCGGGACTGACCTGGCGGCAGCTGGCCCGGGACGGCCTCGCCCTGCGACACGGAAAGGAACTGTCCTGGAGCAGCCTCCTGCTCGCGGCGAACACACCGATGCTGCTCAAGTCGGCGATGGTGGACGGCCGTACGGACCTGGGGGTGATGGCGGCCGGACAGGTCGCCGGAGTGATCGAGGACCTGCCCTCGTGCGCGGAACTGGTGGAACGGATGGTGAAGGATGCGGAGGAGGTGCTGGAAGCGCTGGCCGGCCTGGCGAAAGGCACACGGGGCTGACGGGTCCATGAGCCCTCGGGGGCCGGGGGCCGACCGCCCCGGGGGGGGGACCCGGACGGCGGGCGGGCTCGGGCGGCGGACCCGGACGGCGACCCCGGACTGCGGGCCGACTCGGACGGGCAGCCTCGGGCGGCGGAAGGGCTTGGGCGGCGCCCCCGGACGACGAACGGACTCGGGCAGCGGACCCGGACGACGAGGCCGGCCAGCTGGCGGGCTCGGACAGCGGACGACCCCGGACGACGACGGGCCCGGTCGCGCCAGGCCCCGTTGCCCAGCGAGCCCAGTTACCAGCGGGCCCAATCGGCAGCGAGCCCAGTCGGCGCCAGGCCCGGAAACCGGAAGTCCGACAGCCCCAGGCGAAGACCCCCGGAGACGGCTGGAGACCCGGAGCCGGGCGGCCGGAGGCGACTGGCCGAAGACGGTCGGCCAGAGGCGGACGGCCAGAGGCGGACGACCCCGGACGACGACGGGCCCGGTCGCCGCCAGGCCCCGTTGCCCAGCGAGCCCAGTTACCAGCGGGCCCAATCGGCAGCGAGCCCAATCGGCGCCAGGCCCGGAAACCGGAAGTCCGACAGCCCCAGGCGAAGACCCCCGGAGACGGCTGGAGACCCGGAGCCGGGCGGCCGGAGGCGACTGGCCGAAGACGGTCGGCCGGAGGCAGTCGGCCAGAAGCGGTCAGCCGAAGGCGGCTGGCCAACGGGCGGGGGCGAGCCCCGTGAACGCCCGGGGTCGTGCCCCGATCAGAGGCGTTCGATGATGGTCACGTTGGCCTGGCCGCCGCCCTCGCACATGGTCTGGAGGCCGTAGCGGCCGCCGGTGCGTTCCAGTTCGTGGAGCAGGGTGGTCATCAGGCGGGCGCCGGTCGCGCCGAGGGGGTGGCCGAGGGCGATCGCGCCGCCGTTGACGTTGACCCTCTCGGGGTCGGCGCCGGTCTCCTTCAGCCAGGCGAGTACGACCGGGGCGAAGGCCTCGTTGATCTCCACGAGGTCGACGGCGTCGATGGTCAGGCTGGTCTTCTTCAGGGCGTGCGCGGTGGCCGGGATGGGGGCGGAGAGCATACGGATGGGGTCCTCGCCGCGCGCGGAGAGGTGGTGGACGCGGGCGCGGGGACGCAGCCCGTGGTCGCGGACCGCGCGTTCGGAGGCGAGGAGGAGGGCGGCGGCGCCGTCGGAGGTCTGGGAGGAGCAGGCGGCGCTGATGGTGCCGCCGTCGAGGACCGGCTTCAGGGCGGCCATCTTCTCCAGGGAGGTGTCGCGACGGGGGCCCTCGTCCACGGCGACCGGGCCGTAGGGGACGGTCTCGCGGGCGAAGCGGCCGGTGTCGATGGCCCACACCGCCCGGCGGTGCGAGCGCAGGGCGAACTCCTCCTGCTCGGCGCGGCCGATGCGCCACTGGGCGGCGATGGCCTCGGCGCCGGCGAACTGGTTGACGGGCCGGTTGCCGTAGCGGGCGCGCCAGCCGGTGCTGCCGAGGAAGGGGCCCTCGGTCAGACCGAGCGGGTCGGCCGCTTGGCGGGAGGCGAAGGCGATGGGGATCTGGGACATGTTCTGCACACCGCCCGCGACCACCAGGTCCTGGGTGCCGGAGAGCACGGCCTGCGCGGCGAAGTGCACGGCCTGCTGCGAGGAGCCGCACTGCCGGTCCACGGTCACGCCCGGCACCTCCTCGGGCAGTCCGGCGGCCAGCCAGCTGGTGCGGGCGATGTCCCCGGCCTGGGGACCCACCGCGTCCAGACAACCGAACACGACGTCCTCGACGGCGGCCGGGTCGATACCGGCCCGCTCCACGAGGGCTCGAAGGACATGGGCGCCCAGGTCGGCCGGGTGGACGCCGCTGAGTCCTCCCCCGCGCCGCCCGACGGGCGTGCGGACCGCTTCGACGATGTAGGCCTCGGCCATGCGACTCGACTCCCTCACCAGGAAAGGGGTGTTATCCGCTGTGTCTGTTCTTCTCGCTGTGCTCTTCGTGCTGTGTCGCGCGTACGGCGATGCCGTCCAGCACCATCGACAGGTACTGGCGGGCGATCTCCTCGGGGCTGTGCTGTCCGCCGGGCCGGTACCAGGAGGCGGCGACCCATACGGTGTCGCGGACGAACCGGTAGGTGAGCCGGACGTCCAGGTCGGAGCGGAAGACGTGTTCGGCGACCCCGCGTTCCAGGGTGGAGAGCCAGGCCCGTTCGAACCGGCGCTGGGACTCGGCGAGGAAGGCGAACCGGTCCTGGGCGACGAGCTGCCGGCTCTCCTTCTGGTAGATGGCGACGGCGGCGCGGTGCCGGTCGATCTCCCGGAAGGACTCGGTGACCAGGGCCTCCAGCGTCTCGCGGGGCCCCAGTTCGGCGGCGAGGACGGTGTCGTAGCCGCCCCACAGCTCGTCGAGGAAGGTGCGCAGGATCTCTTCCAGCATCGACTCCTTGGAGTCGAAGTGGTAGTAGAGGCTGCCCGCGAGCATGCCGGCGTGGTCGGCGATGCGGCGGACCGTGGTGGCGTTGTAGCCGTGTTCGGCGAACACTTCGGCGGCGGTGTTGAGGAGTTCGCCGCGCCGGATAGCGGCGGCGGTCACCTGGGGCTTCTTCTTGGTCGGCACGCACCCATTCTGGACGCTCCCCCTTCGGTCCTAGGCGCGCT
This sequence comes from Streptomyces griseofuscus, assembly GCF_014673495.1. Classification (GTDB taxonomy): domain Bacteria; phylum Actinomycetota; class Actinomycetes; order Streptomycetales; family Streptomycetaceae; genus Streptomyces; species Streptomyces murinus. The sequence goes on along the minus strand of NZ_CP051006.1, from coordinate 6,298,901 downwards.
GGCTGCTGACGGCGACGGTCTCGCCGGTCATGTACGAGGAGTAGCCGGAGGCGAGGAACACGATCACATTGGCCACCTCCCAGGGCTCGGCGGCGCGTTTGAAGGCCTCGCGCCCGGCCAGGTCCGCCAGCAGTTCGGGGGTGGTGACCTTCGCCAGGTGGGGGTGGTGGGCGAGGCTGGGCGCGACCGCGTTGACCCGCACCCCGTAGGGGGCGGCCTCGATGGCGGCGCAGCGGGTCAGGGCCATCACCCCGGCCTTGGCGGCGGCGTAGTGGGCCTGACCTGCCTGGGCGCGCCAGCCGATGACGGAGGCGTTGTTGACGATCACTCCGCCGCCGGTGGTCCGCAGGGCGCGCAGGGCGGCGCGGGTGCAGCGGAAGGTGCCGTTCAAGGTGACGTCCAGGACGCGGGTCCACTGGTCGTCGGTCATGTCGATGAGGGGCGAAGTGCCGCCGAGTCCGGCGTTGTTGACGACGATGTCCAGTCGGCCGTGCTCGGCGGCGGCCGTCTCGAACAGGGCCTGGACCTGCCGCTCGTCGGTGACGTCGCAGGGCAGGGCGGTCACCGCGCCCGGGAACCGCCGGGCCAGTTCGGCCTCGTGCTCCTTGAGGCGCCGGGGGTGTGCGTCGCTGAGCAGGACGCGGGCGCCCTCTTCCAGGAAGCGGCGCGCGGTGGCCCCGCCTATGCCGGTGCCGGACGCCGCGGTGACGACGGCGGTGCGGCCCTTGAGCAGTCCGTGCCCGGGGACGTACGCCGGGCTCTCGACGCCTGTCATAGGGCCAAGCTAACCTACCAAACACTTGTTAGGGAAGGATGGTGACAGCGACCATGGACCTGACCTTCTCCCCGGCCGACGAGGAGTTCCGCGCCGAGGCCCGCGCCTGGCTGGCGGCGCATGTGCCGCGGGTGCCGCTGCCCTCGCTGGAGACGGCGGCCGGGTTCGCCGCCCATCGCGCCTGGGAGGCCGAACTGGCCGCGGACCGCTGGTCGGTGGTGTCCTGGCCGCGGCGGTACGGCGGGCGGGACGCGGGGCTGCTGGGGTGGCTGCTGTTCGAGGAGGAGTACTGGGCGGCGGGCGCGCCGGGCCGGGTCGGGCAGAACGGGGTCGATCTGCTGGCGCCGACCCTGCTGGAGCACGGGACGCGGGAGCAGTGCGCGCGGGTGCTGCCGTCGATGGCCTCGGGCGAGGTGGTGTGGGCGCAGGCGTGGTCGGAGCCGGAAGCGGGTTCCGATCTGGCCTCGCTCACCTCCCGAGCGGTGCGCGCGGACGGCGGCTGGCTGCTCAGCGGGCAGAAGACCTGGTCCTCGCGGGCGGCCTTCGCCGACCGGGCCTTCGGGTTGTTCCGCAGCGATCCGGGGGCCGCGCGACCGCATCAGGGGCTCACCTATCTGATGTTCGATCTACGGGCCCCCGGGGTGGCGGTGCGTCCGATCGGCCGGCTGGACGGCAGGCCCGCGTTCGCGGAGCTGTTCCTGGACGAGGTGTTCGTGCCGGACGAGGACGTGATCGGCGAGCCGGGGCAGGGCTGGCGGATCGCGATGTCGGCGGCGGGCAACGAGCGGGGGCTGACGCTGCGTTCACCGGGCCGCTTCCTCGCGGCGGCGCACCGGCTGGTGGGGCTGTGGCGGGCGCGCGGCTGCCCGGAGCACGCGCGGGAGCGGGTGGCGGACGCGGTGATCGGCGCCCGTGCCTACCGGCTGTTCACCTACGCGGCCGCCTCCCGGTTCCTGGCCGGCGACCGGCTCGGCCCGGAGACCAGCATGAACAAGGTGTTCTGGTCCGAGCTGGACCTCGCACTGCATGAGACGGCGCTCGATCTGCTGGGCCCGGAGGGCGAGGCGGCCGACGGCGCCTGGTCGCAGGGGTATGTCTTCGCGCTGGCCGGGCCGGTCTACGCGGGCACCAACGAGATCCAGCGCGACATCATCGCCGAGCGGCTGCTCGGCCTGCCGAAGGGACGCCGCTGATGCGCTTCCTGCCCGATGCCGAACAGCGGGCCTTCACCGACGCGTTGGGCGCCCTGCTGGCGGCGGCGGACACCCCGGCGGTGGTCCGCGAGTGGAGCCGTGGCGAGCACGCGCGCGGGCGGGCGTTGTGGGCGCGGCTCGGGGCGGCGGGGGTGTTCGGGCTCGCGGTGCCGGAGGAGTACGGCGGGGCGGGGCGGCATCCTGTGGAACTGGCCCTCGCGTTCGTGGAGTTGGGGCGGCACGCGATGCCCGGGCCGCTGGTGGAGACGGTCGCGGGGGCCGTGCTCCTGGACGCGCCGCCGCACGCCGGGCGCTTTCTGCCGAGGCTCGCGGCGGGCGAGGCGGCGGCCACCGTGGCACCGCCCGGCGGCCTCGCCCTGGACGGGGACGCGGCCGCGCTCCGGCTCGCGCTCACCCCCGGCGGGCTGTACCTGGCGACCCCGGGACCGGTGCGCGCGTCCCTCGATCCCGCCCGCCGGCTGACCCCGCTCACCCCGGACGGCGCGCCGCTGCTCACCGCTCCCCCGTACGAACGGGCTCTTTGCTGGGCTCGGCTGGCCGTCGCCGCCCAGGCCCTCGGTGTGGGTCTCGCCCTGCTCGACCGCACGGTGCGCTATGTCAGGCAGCGCACCCAGTTCGGGGTGCCCGTCGGCTCCTTCCAGGCGGTCAAGCACCGGCTGGCCGACGCGAAGACGGCCCTGGAGTTCGCCCGGCCCCTCGTACTCGGCGCGGCGGTGTCGATGCGCCCGGCGGACGTCGCCGCGGCCAAGCTCAGGGCGTGCGAGGCGGCGTACACCACCGCGCGGACGGCGCTGCATCTGCACGGCGCGATCGGTTACACCGCGGAGTACGACCTCTCCCTGTGGCTCATCAAGGCCCGTGCGCTGCGCGGCGCGTGGGGGACGCCCGAGGAGTGCCGGGAGCTGGTCCTGGCGGACGCCCTCGGGGAGGTGACCGGCTGAGCGGCCCGGTTCAGGAGGTGCGGAGGATGCCCGCGGCGCGCGCGGCCGACAGCCAGGAGGGGAACTCGGCGACGAGACGGTCGTACAGCTCGGTGTCGGGGACGCGCCGGGGGTCCTCGCCCGCGTGGAAGAAACCGGCGTTGTCCACGATCCGCCTGCCGGGCACGGGGAGTTCGTCCAGTCTCCGCAGGAAGTCGAACTGCTTGCTGTGCGGGTCGCCGAAGCCGATGAACTGCCAGAACAGGGGGAGCTTGGCGGACTTGCAGAGATAGCGTTCCGCGGCGAGCTTGTTGATCGGGCCCCCGTCGGTCTGGAAGACGACCAGGGCGGGGTCGGTGGCGCCGCTGTCCAGGTAGTGGTCGATGACGGCGTCCATCGCCAGGTGGTAGCTGGTCTTGCCCATGTGGCCGAGCCCGGCGACGATCCGCTCGACGCTGCCCTCGTGACCGGCGAGGGGGAGTTCGGTGACGGCGTCGATGTCGGTGGAGAAGAACACCACCGGCACCCGGCCGTCGTCGTCCAGGTGCGCGGACAGCCCCAGCACCCGGTCGGCGAGCGCTTGGACGCTCCCGTCCTGGTAGTAGGGCCGCATGGAGCCGGAGTAGTCGAGGACGAGGTAGACCGCGGCCCGCGACCCGTCCAGGCCGTGTTCGCGCAGGCTGACCCCGGCCGAGCGGTAGGCGCCGACGAGCGCGGGCGCGGTCTCCTCCACCTTGCGCAGACTGATCGCGGCCATGGCCCGCCCCCTCCGGCTGTTCCGAGGGGCCGAGCCTACGTGATCACGCGCACCGGGCGTCACGGCCGCCCCACAGGTTCGCTATTTTGTTCGCTGCCGCCCCACCGGCTCGCTGTGCTTCCCCCCGCGCCTCCCCTTTCCTTGTCGTACTTCCCTTTTCGAGGAGCCGGCCCGTGGCCGCCGAGTCCGTCGTGACCACCTGTTTCCGCCATCCGCAGGTGGAGTCGTATGTCCGCTGCACCCGCTGCGACCGCTTCATCTGCCCGTCCTGCATGCGGGACGCCTCCGTCGGCCATCAGTGCGTCGACTGTGTGAAGGAGGGCGCCCGTTCGATCCGGCAGGCGCGGACCGTGTTCGGGGGCCGGATCGCCGCGGTGCCGCTGGTGACCTATGTACTGGTCGGGCTGAACGTGGTGGCGTATCTGGTGGAGCTGGCCCGGCCGTCGTTCGAGTACCGCTTCGCGATGCTCGGCACCACGCCCGCCGGCTATGTCCCGCAGGGGGTCGCGCACGGGGACTGGTACCGGCTGCTGACCGGCGCATTCCTGCATCTGACGCCCGGTGAGGGGACGTTCGGGATCACGCACATCCTGTTCAACATGGTGGCGCTGTGGAACATCGGCCGGGTCGTGGAGACCCAGCTGGGCCGGGCGCGCTACCTCGCCCTGTATCTGCTGTCGGCGCTCGGCGGCTCGGTGCTGGAGCTGCTGCTGATCCCGGAGTCGTACACCGTCGGCGCCTCCGGTGCGATCTTCGGGCTGGGCGCCGCCTACTGGGTCATGGGCCGCCGCCTCGGCCACGACATGCGCGAGGTCAACCGGTACATGGCCGGCCTGCTGCTGTGGCTGATGATCTCCGCGGGGCTGACCTCCTGGCAGGGCCACCTCGGTGGGCTGCTCGCGGGCGCCGTGGTGACGCTGGCGTACGCCTACGCGCCCCGCGACGCGCGGCGCGCCCTGGTGCAGGCGGGGGTGTGCGTGGCCCTGCTCGCCCTGCTGGCCGCGCTCGCCTGGCTGAAGGCGGCCTCGCTCACCGCCTGAGCCGGGGCACCGCGCGGTGCCGCGGAAAAGTCAACGGCGTCTGCCCGGTCGTCCGGTCGGGGACAGGTGGGCAGACGCCATTGGTGTTCCGCACGCCTTTGTGCGGGACGTTCCGGGGTGCCGTCAGACCGCGAGCGCGCGGTCGGTCGGGCGGATCGGGGCCGGCAGGTCGCTGGCCCCGGTCAGGTAGCGGTCGACGCCGCGGGCGGCCGAGCGGCCCTCCGCGATCGCCCAGACGATGAGGGACTGTCCGCGGCCGGCGTCACCGGCGACGAACACTCCCGGCACGTTGGTCTGGAATTCGGCGTCGCGGGCGATGTTACCGCGCTCGTCGAGCTCCAGGCCGAACTGCTCCACCAGGCCGTTCTCCCGGTCGGTGCCGGTGAAGCCCATCGCCAGGGTGACCAGCTGGGCCGGGATGCGGCGCTCGGTGCCCGGCTTCTGGGTCAGCCTGCCGTCCACGAACTCGACCTCGGCGATGTGCAGCCACTGCACATTGCCGTCCTCGTCGCCCTCGAAGTGGGTGGTGGAGGCGGAGTAGATCCGCTCGCCGCCCTCCTCGTGGGCCGAGGTGACCTTGTAGAGGATCGGGAAGGTGGGCCAGGGCTGCCCGGTCGGGTGCCGCTCGTCGTTCGGGCGGGGCATGATCTCCAGCTGGGTGACCGAGGCCGCGCCCTGGCGGTGGGCGGTGCCCACGCAGTCCGCGCCGGTGTCACCGCCGCCGATCACGACGACATGCTTGCCCTCGGCCGTCACGGGCGCCGCCACATAGTCGCCCTCCTGGACCTTGTTGGCCAGCGGCAGGTACTCCATCGCCTGGTAGATGCCCTTCAACTCCCGTCCGGGGACGGGCAGATCACGGGCGGTGGTGGAGCCGGCGGCGATCACGATCGCGTCGTAGCGCTTCTTCAGGTCGCGGGCGTTGAGGTCGCGGCCGACCTCCACGCCGGTACGGAAGCGGGTGCCCTCCGCGCGCATCTGCTCGATACGGCGGTTGATGTGCCGCTTCTCCATCTTGAACTCGGGGATGCCGTAGCGCAGCAGGCCCCCGATGCGGTCCGCGCGCTCGTAGACGGCGACCGTGTGGCCGGCCCGGGTCAGCTGCTGGGCGGCGGCCAGCCCGGAGGGGCCCGAGCCGATGACCGCGACCGTCTTGCCGGACAGGCGCTCGGGGATGCGCGGGGCGACGTGCCCGCCCTCCCACGCCTTGTCGATGATGGAGACCTCGACGTTCTTGATGGTGACCGGCTGCTGGTTGATGCCGAGCACACACGCCGACTCGCACGGCGCGGGGCACAGCCGCCCGGTGAACTCCGGGAAGTTGTTGGTGGCGTGCAGCCGCTCGTAGGCGGCGCCCCAGTCCTCGCGGTAGGCGTAGTCGTTCCACTCCGGGATCAGGTTCCCGAGCGGACAGCCGTTGTGGCAGAACGGGATGCCGCAGTCCATGCACCGGCTGGCCTGCTTGCTGATGATCGGCAGCAGGGAGCCGGGGACATAGACCTCGTTCCAGTCCTGGACACGCTCACCGACGGGACGGGTCCTGGCGACCTCGCGGCCGTGGTTGAGGAAGCCCTTCGGATCAGCCATTGGTCGCCGCCTCCATCATCTTCTCGGTGATCTCGGTCTCGGAGAGACCGGCTCGCTCGGCGGCGTCCTTGGCGGCGAGCACTGCCTGGTACGTGCTGGGGATGATCTTGCTGAACCGGGCCGCGGCCGCGTCCCAGTCGGCGAGCAGCTTCGCGGCGACGGTCGAACCGGTCTCCTCGGCGTGCCGGCGCACCACGTCGTGCAGCCACGCCTTGTCCGCGTCGGTGAGCTCCTGGACGGCGTCCGCGTTGCCCGCGTTGACGTTGTCGGGGTCGAGGTCGATGACGTAGGCGATGCCACCGGACATGCCCGCCGCGAAGTTGCGGCCGATCGGGCCGAGGACGACCGCGTGACCACCGGTCATGTACTCGCAGCCGTGGTCGCCCACGCCCTCGGAGACGACCAGCGCGCCGGAGTTGCGCACACAGAACCGCTCACCGGTACGACCGCGCAGGAACAGCTCGCCGCCGGTGGCGCCGTAGCCGATGGTGTTGCCCGCGATCGTCGAGTACTCGGCGAGGTGGTCGGCGGCGCGGTCCGGGCGGACGATGATCCGGCCGCCCGAGAGGCCCTTGCCGACGTAGTCGTTGGCGTCGCCCTCCAGGCGCAGCGTGATGCCGCGCGGCAGGAAGGCGCCGAAGGACTGGCCCGCGGAACCGGTGAAGGTGATGTCGATGGTGTCCTCGGGCAGGCCCGCGCCACCGAACTTCCGGGTCACCTCGTGGCCGAGCATGGTGCCGACCGTGCGGTTGATGTTGCGGATGGTGACCTGGGCGCGCACCGGCTGGGCCTCGGTCGCGTCGTCGGCGGCCAGGGCGTCGGCGGCGAGCTTGATCAGCTGGTTGTCCAGGGCCTTCTCCAGGCCGTGGTCCTGCGCGATCTGCCGGTGGCGGACAGCGCCCTCGGGCAGGTCCGGCACATGGAACAGCGGCGCCAGCTCCAGGCCCTGCGCCTTCCAGTGGTCGACGGCGCGCCGCACGTCCAGCACCTCGGCGTGGCCGACGGCCTCCTCGATGGAGCGGAAGCCCAGCTCGGCGAGCAGCTCGCGGACCTCCTCGGCGATGAACCGGAAGAAGTTCACGATGTGCTCGGCCTTGCCGGCGAAGCGCTCGCGCAGCACCGGGTTCTGGGTGGCGATGCCGACCGGGCAGGTGTCCAGGTGGCAGACGCGCATCATGACGCAGCCGGAGACGACGAGCGGCGCGGTCGCGAAACCGAACTCCTCGGCGCCGAGCAGCGCGGCGATGACCACGTCGCGGCCCGTCTTGAGCTGACCGTCGGTCTGTACGACGATCCGGTCGCGCAGTCCGTTGAGCAGCAGCGTCTGCTGGGTCTCGGCCAGGCCCAGCTCCCAGGGGCCGCCCGCGTGCTTGAGGGAGGTCAGCGGGGAGGCGCCGGTGCCGCCGTCATGGCCGGAGATCAGCACGACGTCCGCGTGTGCCTTGGACACACCGGCCGCGACCGTGCCGACGCCGACCTCGGAGACCAGCTTGACGTGGATCCGCGCCCGGGGGTTGGCGTTCTTGAGGTCGTGGATCAGCTGGGCGAGATCCTCGATGGAGTAGATGTCGTGGTGCGGCGGCGGGGAGATCAGGCCCACGCCGGGCGTCGAGTGCCGCGTCTTGGCGACCCACGGGTAGACCTTGTGGCCGGGCAGCTGGCCGCCCTCGCCGGGCTTGGCGCCCTGGGCCATCTTGATCTGGATGTCGTCCGCGTTGACCAGGTACTCGGAGGTGACGCCGAAGCGGCCGGAGGCGACCTGCTTGATCGCCGAGCGGCGCGCGGGGTCGTACAGACGGTCCGGGTCCTCGCCGCCCTCACCCGTGTTGGACTTTCCGCCCAGCTGGTTCATGGCGATGGCGAGGGTCTCGTGCGCCTCCTTGGAGATGGAGCCGTACGACATCGCGCCGGTCGAGAACCGCTTGACGATCTCGCTGACCGGCTCGACCTCCTCGACCGGGATCGGCGCCCGGCCCGAGTCGAAGCCGAACAGGCCGCGCAGCGTCATCAGGCGCTCGGACTGCTCGTTCACACGCGAGGTGTACTTCTTGAAGATGTCGTAGCTCGCGGTGCGCGTGGAGTGCTGGAGGCGGAAGACCGTCTCCGGGTCGAACAGGTGCGGCTCGCCCTCGCGGCGCCACTGGTACTCGCCGCCGATGTCCAGGGTGCGGTGCGCCGGGGCGATGCCGGAGGCGGGGTACGCCTTGGCGTGCCGGGCGGCGACCTCGTCGGCGATGACGTCGATGCCGACGCCGCCGATCTTGGTGGCGGTGCCGTTGAAGTACTTCTCCACGAAGGTCTCGTCCAGGCCGACGGCCTCGAAGACCTGGGCGCCGCGGTAGGAGGCGACGGTGGAGATGCCCATCTTGGACATGACCTTCAGGACGCCCTTGCCGAGGGCGTAGATCAGGTTCTTGATGGCCTTCTCGGGGTCGGCGCCGTCGAGGAAGGTGCCCGCGCGGACCAGGTCCTCCACCGACTCCATCGCAAGGTACGGGTTGACGGCGGCGGCGCCGAAGCCGATCAGCAGGGCGACATGGTGGACCTCGCGGACGTCACCGGCCTCGACCAGCAGACCCACGTGGGTGCGCTGCTTGGTGCGGATGAGGTGGTGGTGGACGGCCGCGGTGAGCAGCAGCGAGGGGATCGGGGCGTGCTCGGCGTCGGAGTGCCGGTCGGAGAGGACGATCAGCCGGGCGCCGTTCTCGATGGCCGCGTCGGTCTCGGCGCAGATCTCCTCGATACGGGCGGCCAGCGACTCGCCGCCGCCGCTCACCCGGAACAGTCCGGAGAGGGTCGCGGCCTTGAAGCCGGGCATGTCGCCGTCGGCGTTGATGTGGATGAGCTTGGCCAGCTCGTCGTTGTCGATCACCGGGAAGGGCAGCATGACGGACCGGCAGGAGGCGGCGGTCGGGTCGAGCAGATTGCCCTGCGGGCCGAGCGCGCTGCGCAGGGAGGTGACCAGCTCCTCGCGGATGGCGTCCAGCGGCGGGTTGGTGACCTGGGCGAACAGCTGGGTGAAGTAGTCGAAGAGCAGCCGGGGGCGCTCGGACAGGGCCGCGATCGGGGAGTCGGTGCCCATGGAGCCGATCGGCTCGGCGCCGGTGCGGGCCATCGGGGCGAGGATGACGCGCAGTTCCTCCTCGGTGTAGCCGAAGGTCTGCTGGCGGCGGGTGACCGAGGCGTGGGTGTGCACGATGTGCTCGCGCTCGGGCAGGTCGCCCAGCTCGATCTCGCCGGCCTCCAGCCACTCGGCGTACGGCTGTGCGCCGGTGAGCGAGGCCTTGATCTCGTCGTCCTCGACGATGCGGTGCTCGGCGGTGTCCACGAGGAACATCCGGCCGGGCTGGAGGCGGCCCTTGCGGACCACCCGGGCGGGGTCGATGTCGAGGACGCCGACCTCGGAGCCGAGGACGACCAGGCCCTCGTCGGTGACCCAGTAGCGGCCGGGGCGCAGACCGTTGCGGTCGAGCACGGCGCCGACCTGGGTGCCGTCGGTGAAGGTGACGCAGGCGGGGCCGTCCCACGGCTCCATCATCGTGGCGTGGAAGCCGTAGAAGGCGCGCCGGGCCGCGTCCATGGAGGCGTGGTTCTCCCAGGCCTCCGGGATCATCATCAGCACGGAGTGCGGCAGTGAGCGGCCGCCGAGGTGCAGCAGCTCAAGGACCTCGTCGAAGGAGGCGGAGTCGGAGGCGTCCGGGGTGCAGACCGGGAAGATCCGGTCCAGCTTCTCCGCGGGGCCGAACAGGTCGGAGGCCAGCCGGGACTCGCGGGCCCGCATCCAGTTGCGGTTGCCCTTGACCGTGTTGATCTCGCCGTTGTGGGCGATGAAGCGGTACGGGTGGGCGAGCGGCCACGACGGGAAGGTGTTCGTGGAGAACCGGGAGTGCACCAGCGCGATCGCGGAGGCGAAGCGGCGGTCCGAGAGGTCCGGGAAGAAGGGCTCCAGCTGGCCGGTGGTCAGCATGCCCTTGTAGACGATGGTGCGCGCGGACAACGACGGGAAGTAGACACCCGCCTCGCGCTCGGCGCGCTTGCGCAGCACGAACGCCTTGCGGTCCAGGGCGATGCCCTCGCTGGCGCCGTCGGCGACGAAGATCTGCCGGAAGACCGGCATGGTGGCGCGGGCGGTGGCACCGAGCAGCTCGGGCGCGACCGGCACCTCGCGCCAGCCGAGGACGGTCAGCTCCTCCTCGGCGGCGATCGTCTCGATCGCCGAGACGGCGTCCTCGATGCCCTCGCCGGGCAGGAAGGCGATACCGACGGCGTACGAACCGGCGGCGGGCAGTTCGAATCCGGCCACCTCTCGGAAGAAGGCGTCCGGCACCTGCGAGAGCAGGCCCGCGCCGTCGCCGGAGTCCGGCTCGGAGCCGGTGGCGCCGCGGTGCTCCAGATTGCGCAGCACGGTGAGCGCCTGTTCGACCAGGGTGTGGGAGGCCTCGCCGGTGAGAGTGGCGACGAAACCGACGCCGCAGGCGTCGTGTTCGTTGCGGGGGTCGTACATACCCTGCGCAGCAGGGCGAGCATCCATGAACGACCAGTTCTGGCCGTTCTCGGAATGCTGGGACGGCTGGCGCGGCGTACGCATCGGCTCTCCCGTCGTCGTCATATGGCATGTGGCGTGTGCCGAGGGACGACGTTGGCCCTCTGCGGAGATGGCGAAATTTCGTGCAGGTTACATGATGACCCGGTTCTCGGGAAGCGGATACTCCGTTTCATCATGCGGACACCACGGGGGTTCATGACGGGTGCCCGGGAGCCGCGCGGGGCGGCCGGGTACCGCACGAAGCGGCCGGTGCCGCATGGCGCGACGGCCGGTACCGCCCGGGGCGACCTGGCCGCCGCGGTGGCGGCGAAACGCGTGGGGGGTGGACCGCTGCGACACCATCGGTCGGATCGGTGTCCATCGGTCCGGGGAGCAGGGGGGTCTTCGTCGGCCCACCCCACAGGGGTGCGGCAGGCGTCATTGCCCACAGCGCTTACGGCTCATGCCCCGTGGTCACGCATCCGAAACCAACGGGTAACGGCTACTTATTCGTCATCACGTATAAGTACCGGCGCGCGTCATCCTACGGCCGTTCCGAACAGTGCGCCGAGGGCGTACGTCACACCGGCGGCCGCACCGCCCAGCGCGAGCTGCCGCAGACCGCTGAACCACCAGCTGCGCGCGGTCACCTTGGCCACGACGGCGCCACAGCCGAAGAGCCCGATCAGCGCGAGCAGCAGGGCGGGCCACAGGACGGTCGCGCCGAGCAGATACGGCAGCAGCGGCAGCAGCGCGCCGAGCGCGAAGGAACCGAAGGAGGAGACGGCCGCGACCAGCGGCGAGGGCAGGTCGCTCGGGTCGATGCCCAGTTCCTCGCGGGCGTGTATCTCCAGGGCCTGCTCGGGGTCCTTGGACAGCTGCCGGGCGACCTCGCGGGCCAGTTCGGGGGCCACACCCCGGGCCGCATAGAGCGCCGCGAGCTCGTCCTCCTCGTCCTGGGGGTGGCGGCGCAGCTCCCGGCGCTCGACGTCCAGCTCGGCCTCGACCAGCTCGCGCTGGGAGGCGACGGAGGTGTACTCGCCCGCGGCCATGGAGAAGGCGCCGGCGGCGAGGCCCGCGAGCCCGGTGATGACGATGGTCTGGTGGCCGACGGCGCCACCGGCCACGCCGGTCATCAGGGCGAGGTTGGAGACCAGGCCGTCCATAGCGCCGAACACGGCGGGGCGCAGCCAGCCGCCGTTGACATCGCGGTGCGTGTGGTTGTCGCGGTGCGCTTCGTGCAGCGCCGCCGTGGTCTCGATGAGGGCCATGATCTTCTTCCCCGATTTAGCTTAGCCAAAGCTAACTTTGGACGAGTTCTACTTTTCGACACCACAGAATCTACGCCGTTCGTGATCGCGCCGCCAGCAAGGAAAGGCTGGGCTAACCTGCGACTTTACGGTTTTTGCGCTCATCGGTGCCCCTTACTGCTCAGGTTGCCGAGCGGGTGACAGGTCCCCTTCCCAGGCACGTAGCGCGGCCCGTCGTGGCACACATCCGCAAAGGGTCCGCGGGCCCGGACGGGCCCCGCCGAAGGAGGCCGCCCATGGCATCGACCGCCTGCACTCCCCCGCCCCCGGCGCCCGGGGAGCTCACCGGTCCCCGCTCCCGGGCCCGGGGCGCGCTGCTCGGCCTGGCCGTCGGGGACGCGCTCGGCGCCCCCGCGGAGAATCTGAAGCCCTCCGAGATCCGGGCCCGCTGGGGCCGTATCACCGGGTTCGTCGCGGACCGGCCGCAGGGTACGGACGACACCGAGTACGCCCTCTTCTCCGGACTGCTGCTCGCCCGGCACGGCTCCGCGCTCACCCCGGCGCACGCGGAGGCGGCCTGGCACGAGTGGATCACCGAGCGGGCCACGTTCCGCGGCGCGGGCTTCAGCGAGCGGGGCACGCTGGAGAATCTGCGCCGGGGCCTTGCGGCGCCGATCTCCGCGCAGCACCGGCACGCCTGGAGCGACGGGCTCGCGATGCGCGCGGCCCCCTTCGGGGTGTTCGCGGCGGGCCGCCCCGGGGAGGCGGCCCGGCTGGTCGCGATCGACGGCTCGGTCAGCCACGAGGGCGAGGGGATCTACGGCGGCCAGGCCGTCGCGGCGGGAGTGGCCGCGGCGATGGCGGGTGCCCCGGTCCCGGTGGTGATCGCCGCGGCCCTCGCGGTGATCCCGGACGACTCCTGGACCGCGCGTTCGCTGCGCCGCGCGGTGGCCGTCGCCCACCGCGGCGAACGCGCGGTCCGCTCCGCGGTCGTCATCGGCGGCTATCCCTGGACCGACCTCGCCCCGGAGGCCGTCGCGCTGGCCTTCGGCGCCTACGCCACAGCCGACGGCGACTTCCGCGAGGCGGTCCTGACCGCCGTCAACATGGGCCGCGACGCGGACACGACGGCGGCGGTGGCGGGCGCGCTGTCGGGCGCGACCCAGGGACTGTCCGCGATCCCGGCGGCCTGGGCGGACGCGATCGGCCCGGCGCGGGGCAGGTGCCTGCCGTCGATGGGCGGGCGGCACGTCCTGGAGCTGGCGGACCTCCTCCTCCAGCCCGCGGAGCCACCCCGGCCCGCAGCGGCGGCCCTTGACACGCCGGCCCCAGCTCAGCCGACGCCAGCCGTCCTCGATACGACGTCCCCACCTCAGCCGACACCAGCCGCACCCCGACCGACGGCCGCACCCCAACCGACACCAGCCGCGCTTCAACCGACGGCCCCGCCCCTGCCCGCTCTCGCGGCCCATCGGCCGACCGCCGTCCCCGCACCCGTCCCTGTCTCCCTCCCCGTCCTCACCGCCGAGGCGGGCGTCGCGGTGGACGGCGGCAGGGGCGCGGTCGGGTGCGCCGCCAGGGTCGGCACCGAGGGGGCCGTGTGATGGCCGGGCGCGTCGAAGGGATGCTGCTGGGGCTGGCGGCCGGGGACGCCGCCGGCTGGCCCGCCGCCCGGCACCGCGCCGCGCGGATGCCCGAGTGGACCCGTCGGCTCACCCGCGAGCTGGACACCTTCGCGGAGCAGAACGCGACCACCACCCTCCCGGTGCCGATCGCCCTCAACCAGCCCCCCGAACCCCTCCGCCTCGGCCCCTCCGACGACGCCGAATGGGCGGCCTTCGCCGCGGAGGCGGTACTGCGGGCCGGCCCCGACGACGCCCTCGGCGACCTCAGCCGTGACCGCCGTATGCGGGCCGCCATCGACCTCACCTGGTCCGCCGTCGCCTGCGAGGTCGCCGCCGCCGCGGACCGCGCGCCGGAGATCGAGTCCGCCGTACTGCCGCTGCGCGCCCGCATCTCGGTCCGGGCCGGACTCGGCAACCTCGCCACCGGTCTGCGCCCGCCCGCCAGCGGCCACGACAACCCGCACTACTTCGACGACGCCGCCTGTGTACGCGCCTGCGCCCTCGCCGTGGCCCACCCCGGGGACCCCGAACGCGCCGCCGCCCTCGCCGAGTTCGACGCCCGCTACACCCAGGACGGCGACGGTGTGCACGGCGCCCGCGCCATGGCCGCGGCCGTCTCGCTCGCCCTCACCGGCGCGGACACCCGCACCTGCGTCACCGCCGCCCTCGCCGAACTCCCGCCCGACACGGAGATCGGCCGCAACGCCCGGCACGCGCTCGCGCTCGCCGAGGACGGCGCGTCCGCCTTCGCCCTCGTACCGCTCCTCGAACACCAGATCGTGGACCACGTCTACAGCTACGGCGTCGCCGCCGCCGAGACCGTCCCCGTCGCGCTCGCGCTGACCACCGCCACCGACGGCCGTATCGCCGCGGCCGTACCCGCCGCCGCCTGCCTGTCCCGGGTCGCCGACTCCGCCCCCGCCCTCACGGGCGCCCTCACCGGCGCGCTCGGCGGCGCCGCCGCGATCCCCGACACCTGGCGGGACGCCTGCCGGGTACTGCCCGGCTGCGCCCTGCCCCGCCTCACCGGCACCGATCTGGTGGAACTCGCCGGACTCCTGGAAGCCGCGCAACCGGCCCACCCGGGAGGATGATTCGGGCATGACGCCCAAGCAACCCAAAGGCACCGGACAGCCCGATCTGGACGAACGGATCACCGGCGCCCTCGTCGGCGCCGCCGTCGGCGACGCCCTCGGCGGACCGGTCGAGGGCTACTCCCCCGACCAGATCGCCGAGCGCCACGGCGGCCTGGTGCACGGCATCGTCGGCCCCTGGCACGGCGACGCCTGGCGCACCGCCCGCCCGCTCGCGCCGTACCACAAGGGCGACGGACACGTCACCGACGACACCTTGATGACACACGCCCTGGTCCGGGTCTACGACCGCGTCCGCGACCACCTCGACGCCTACGCGCTCGCCGAGCACCTGGTGCCGGACCTGATGACCAACCCCCGCTGGATCCCCGAGCTGGAGGCGGAGGCGCTGCCGCTGCACCGCCTCTTCCTCGCCGAGAAGTGGCTGGTGGCCCGGCTCGCCTACGGTCACGCGGACCCCCGGGAGGCGGGCACCGGCAACATCGTCAACTGCGGTGCGGCGATGTACATGGCGCCCGTCGGCCTGGTCAACGCGGCCGATCCGCGGGCCGCTTACGCCGAGGCGCTGGACATCGCCGGTGCGCACCAGTCGTCGTACGGCCGGGAGGCGGCCGGTGTCTTCGCCGCGGCCGTCGCCGCCGCCACCGCGCCGGACGCGACGGCGGACTCGGTGGTGACCGCCTGTCTCGCGCTGGCCAAGGACGGCACCCGGGAGGCGATCGAGAAGGTCTGCGAAGTGGCCCGCAGGCACAGCGACTTCGCCTCGGCGCTCGGTCCGCTGCGCGCGGCGGTCGAGCCGTACGACACCGTCGGCCCGGACTACCGCGCCCCCTCGCTCGGCGCCCGCCGCCCCTCGCGGCTGCACTCCATCGAGGAACTCCCCGTCGCCCTCGGCATGTTGGTGATCTCCGGTGGCGACTACCGGCACGCGGTGCTCGGCTCGGTCAACTACGGGCGCGACTGCGACTCGATCGCCACCATGGCCGGTGCCCTCGCGGGCGCGCTCGGCTCGCCGGTGCCCGAGGAGTGGGCGAAGCCGGTCGCGGAGGCCAGCCGCCTTGACCTGTGGCAGCCGGCCCGGACGCTCGCCCAGGTCACGCGCGAGGTGTTCGCCCTCGACCACGGCCGGCGCCGCGCCCATGAGCTGGCCTTCGCGGCCCTGGGCGGCACGCCGGAGCCCGGCGACGCGTCCCGCTCCGACCGGGGAGGTGTGCGGTGCTCCGACTGACCTGGGTCCAGCCCGAGGACCTGCTCGGGCACGAGCTGCGCCAGGCCCGCCTCGACGGCCGCGAGCCGTCCCGGATCGAGGAGCGCTGGCGGGCGGCGGGCGGCCCGGACGCCCCGGACCGCGCTGGCGCCTCCCCGCACCGCGTCTCCCGCTATCTGCGGCTGCTCGCCGAGGACCTGCTGGACGAACTGGCCGATCTGCCCAGCCGGTTGGCCGACGACGAGCCGACCGAGCCGGCCGCGATCCGGGCCGCCTGCCCCGACTGGCCCACCGCACGGCTCGCCGGGACGCCGGGACCGCTCGCCTTCGAGGCGTCCTGGCTGGGCCGGGCCGCCGGCTGCCTGCTGGGCAAGCCGGTCGAGAAGCTGCGCCTGGACGGCGTGCGCGCCCTCGCCCGGGCGAGCGGCAACTGGCCGCTGACCGGCTACTTCACCGCCCGGGGCGTGCCCGCCGAACTGCTCGACGCGCACCCGTGGAACCGTCGCTCGGCCGCCACCTCGCTCGCCGAGAACATCGACGGCATGCCTGAGGACGACGACCTCGACTACCCGCTGCTCAACCTCCTGTTGCTCCAGCGGCACGGCAGGGGCTTCAGCACCGCGGACGTCGCCCGGCTGTGGCTGGACGAGCTGCCGCCGGGGCGCACGTTCACAGCCGAGCGCCTCGCCTACCGCAACCTCCTCAGCGGCGTGGAACCCCCGCACACCGCCCGCCACCGCAACCCCTTCCGGGAGTGGATCGGCGCCCTGATCCGCGCCGACGTCCACGGCTGGACCAACCCGGGCGACCCGGGTGCGGCGGCCGAACAGGCCTACAGGGACGCCGTGTTGACCCATACGGCCAACGGCGTCTACGCGGCCATGTTCGCCGCCGCCACCCTCGCCGCGGCCGCCACCGGCGACCACGACGTCCACACCTGTCTGCGGATCGGCCGCTCGGTCGTCCCGCACCGCTCCCGGCTCGCCGGGGCCCTCGACCACGCCGTCCAACTGGCCGCCCGGCACGAGGACTTCGACGCCGTGGTGGACGAACTCCACGCCCGCTACTCCCCCACCCACCACTGGGTGCACGCCCTGCCCAACACCGCTCTGCTGGCCGCCGCGCTCACCCACGCGGACGGCGACTTCACCGGCTCGATCGGGCGCGCGGTGGCGGGCGGTCTGGACACCGACTCGGTCGGCGCGAGCGCGGGCAGCGTCGCCGGGCTGCTCGCGGGCTCCCCCGCCGTGATCCCGGAGCACTGGCGGGCCCCGCTGAAGAACCGGCTCGCCACCACCGTCGCCGACTTCGACGGCACCGGCTTCGACACCCTCGCCCATCTCACCCACCTGGAGGCGTACCGCCCATGACCCATATCGCCGTGCTCGGCAGCACCAACATGGACCTCGTCGCCTTCGTCGCCAAGGCCCCGCAGCGCGGCGAGACGGTGACCGGCCGGGAGTTCCGTACGATCCCCGGCGGCAAGGGCGCCAACCAGGCGGTCGCCGCCGCGCGGGCCGGCGCGACCGTCTCGATGATCGGCGCCGTGGGCAACGACGCGGCCGGGACCCGGCTGCGCGAGACCCTCGAACACTCCGGCGTGGACACCGACTTCCTGCGCACGGTCGAGGGTCCCTCCGGCACCGCGCACATCGTGGTGGACGACGAGGGCGGCAACTCCATCGTCGTCATCCCGGGCGCCAACGGCACCGTCGACCATCTCTCACCCGGCGACGAGGGGCTGATCGCCTCCGCCGACACCCTGCTGCTCCAGCTGGAGATCCCGCTGGCGGCGGTGGTCGCGGGCGCCGCCGCCGCGCACCGGCACGGGGTCCGGACGATCCTCACCCCCTCACCCATCCAGCCGCTGCCACCCGAACTCCTCGCCGCCACCGACCTGTTGGTGCCCAACCAGTACGAGGCGATCACCCTCACCGGCCGCACCGACCCGCGCGAGGCCGCCACCGCACTGCTCGAACTGGTGCCGCGCGCGGTGGTCACCCTGGGCGCCACCGGCTGTCTGTACGTCTCCCGGGACGCCGAGCCGCTGGTGGTGCCCGCGCCCCGGGTCGAGGCCGTGGACACCACGGCCGCGGGCGACACCTTCACCGGGGCGCTCGCGGTGGCCCTCGCCGAGGAGAAACCCGTACGGGAGGCCCTGTCCTGGGCCGCCGCCGCGGCCTCCCTCTCGGTCGAGCGGGCCGGGGCGTCGGCGTCGATGCCGTACCGCCCGGAGATCGACGCGCGGTTCACCGCGTGAACGGGGGCAGGAGCGAGGGAGCGAGCGGGGGTACGACGGCGCGCGCCGGGGCGCTGGAGGGGTTGCGGGTGCTGGACCTGGCGACGCTCTTCGCCGGGCCCATGGCCGCGACACTGCTCGGTGACTTCGGCGCCGAAGTGATCAAGGTCGAGCATCCGGGGCGTCCCGATCCGTCGCGGGGGCACGGACCGGCGAAGGACGGGATCGGACTGTGGTGGAAGGTGCTCGGTCGCAACAAGCGGGCGATCACCCTGGACCTGTCCCGGCCGGGCGGCCGGGCAACCCTGCTGCGGCTCGCCGCCACCGCCGATGTCGTGATCGAGAACTTCCGCCCCGGGACGCTGGAGAAATGGGACCTGGGCTGGGCGGATCTGTCCGCGGCCAATCCGCGCCTGGTGCTCGCCCGGGTCACCGCGTTCGGGCAGTTCGGGCCGTATGCGCACCGGCCCGGGTTCGGCACCCTCGCGGAGGCGATGAGCGGTTTCGCCGCGCTCACCGGGGAGCCGGAGGCGCCGCCGGTGCTGCCGCCCTTCGGGCTCGCCGACTCGGTCGCGGGCCTCACCACCGCGTACGCCGTGCTCACGGCGCTGACCGCGCGGGAACGCACCGGCACGGGGCAGGTCGTGGACATGGCGATCATCGAGCCGATCCTATCCGTGCTCGGGCCGCACCCCACCTGGTACGACCAGCTCGGCTACGTCCAGGAACGCACCGGCAACCGGTCCGCGAACAACGCCCCGCGCAACACGTATCGCACCGCCGACGGCACCTGGGTGGCAGTCTCCACGTCCGCGCAGTCGGTGGCGGAGCGGGTGATGCGGCTGGTGGGGCGGCCGGAGCTGATCGAGGAGCCCTGGTTCGCGACGGGCGCGGAGCGGGCCGCGCACGCGGAGGTGCTGGACGCGGCGGTCGGCTCCTGGATCGCCGCCCGCAGCCGTACGGAGGTGCTCGCGGCGTTCGAGAAGGCGGAGGCGGCCGTGGCGCCGGTGCAGGATGTGCGGGACGTGTTCGAGGATCCCCAGTACCAGGCGCTGAACACGGTGACGACCGTGCCGGACCCGGAGCTGGGTCCGCTGCGCCTTCAGAACGTGCTGTTCCGGCTGTCCGCCACGCCCGGCGCGATCCGCTGGGCCGGGCGGCCGCACGGCGCGGACACCGACGCGGTCCTCACCGAGCTGGGCCTCGCCCCCTCCGATATCGCCGCCCTGCGCGCGGAGGG
The DNA here is from genome assembly GCF_014673495.1 of Streptomyces griseofuscus. Lineage (GTDB taxonomy): Bacteria > Actinomycetota > Actinomycetes > Streptomycetales > Streptomycetaceae > Streptomyces > Streptomyces murinus. Next base: position 6,279,428 of record NZ_CP051006.1, on the reverse strand, counting down.
CGCCCTGTGACGCCGCTGACCTGGCTGTACGTCCCCGGGGACCGGCCCCAGGTGGTGACCAAGGCGCTGGTGGCGGGCGCGGACGTGGTGGTGGTCGACCTGGAGGACGCGGTGGCACCGGAGCGCAAGGAGTACGCGCGCGCCGCCACGGCGGAGCTGCTGACGGAGACGCACCCGGTGCCGGTGCATGTGCGGGTGAACGCCCTGGACACACCGTGGGCGAGCGCGGACCTGGCGGCGCTGCGGGGGCTGCGGGGGCTGTCGGGGCTACGGCTGCCGAAGGTGAGCGGTCCCGCGGAGGTACGCCGGGTCGCCGCCGCCGTACCGTTCCCCCTGTACGCGCTGCTGGAGTCGGCACTGGCCGTCGAGCACGCGTACGCCATCGCGGGCGCGCACCCTTCGCTGCGGGGCATCTCCCTCGGGGAGGCGGACCTGCGGGCGGACCTCGGGGTACGGGCCGACTCGGGCCTGGACTGGCCGCGCTCCCGGGTGATCGTCGCCGCGCGCGCCGCGGGGCTGCCCCCGCCGGCGCAGACCGTGCACCCCGACATCCGCGACCTCGACGGCCTGGCCGCCTCCTGCGCCCACGGCCGCGCCCTCGGCTTCCTCGGCCGCGCCGCGATCCATCCCCGCCAGCTCCCGGTCATCGAGCGCGCCTACCTGCCCACCCCCGCCGAACTGGACCACGCCGAAACCATCCTCAAAGCCGCCACCACCACCCCCGGCGCCCAGGCCCTCCCCGACGGCCGCTTCATCGACGCGGCGGTGGTGGCAACGGCCCACCGCACCCTGTCACTGGCCCGGAGGCACTGAGGACCGGGCGGGGACCCTGGCGCCGACGGTGGCTCCGGCCGGGTTGGGGCTGCGGCTGCTCGGACACCGCCGGTCGCCGTCGCGGCGGATGCCGGGGGGCGGCGCCGGGAGAAGTGGCTTACAGGGAGAGGAGACCTGCGCAGAGAGGTCAGCGGGCCTGCGCAGAGACGATGACGTTGCGCCGGAAAGAGGGCGCGGCGGCAAGGGTGCGGCCGGGCGCCCGGCGCTCGGGCACCCGCTTTCCGCCGCCGCGCGGTCCCCGACCGCCAACCGCCGTGCGCGGGGCGATCGGGCAACGGGGCGACGGGGCAACGGACGGGCGAGCCGACGATGCGTCCCGTGTCGGCCCGGCCTCCGCTATTTCCCGGCGTCCGCCCCGGCGTGCCGGCCGCGCCCGGTGCACCACCCGCGACCGGCCGGCGACCGGCCCTCCGCCGCAACCCACCCATGCCCCCCCCGCCGCCTCTCGACCGCACCGGCACACGGCCACCGCAGGGGTACCCGGCCCGCCCACGCCCATCGGCCCGCTCGGCATCACCGGCACACGGCCATCACGGCGATGCCCGGGCCGCCCGCGCCCGGTGCACCACCCGCGACCGGCCGGCGACCGGCCCTCCGCCGCAACCCACCCATGCCCCCCCCGCCGCCTCTCGACCGCACCGGCACACGGCCACCGCAGGGGTACCCGGCCCGCCCACGCCCATCGGCCCGCTCGGCATCACCGGCACACGGCCATCACGGCGATACCCGGGCCGCCCGCGTCCGGTGCCGCAAACGCCGAGGGCGCCCGGGGTGATCCGGGCGCCCTCGGGGTCGTACAGGCCGGCGTCAGCTCTTCTTCGTCGCCGACTCGGGTTCCTCGGCAGGCGCCTTCGGCTTTGGCTCGTCGGCCGGTTCGGCCTTCGGCTCCGACGCGGCGGGCTTCCCGGCCTCGGCGTCCGTCTCCGTGCCCTCCGTCGAACCGCCGGAGGCGACCGGGCCGTCGGTCGGGCCGTCGGCGGCGAGGGGTTCCACGGTCTCCTCGCGGCCCGGGCGGAGGCGGGAGGAGACGATCATGTAGGTGACCGCCAGGAGGAAGACGATCAGCGCCGTCCAGTCGTTGAGGCGCAGGCCGAGGATGTGGTGGGCGTCGTCCACCCGCATGTACTCGATCCAGCCGCGGCCCACGCAGTACGCGGCGACGTAGAGGGCGAACGCCCGGCCATGGCCCAGCTTGAAGCGGCGGTCGGCCCACATCACCAGGAAGGCGACGCCGATGCACCACAGGGACTCGTAGAGGAAGGTCGGGTGGTAGTACCCCGGCACCCGGCCGCCCTCGGAGGACGTGATGTGCAGCGCCCAGGGCAGATGGGTCTCCCTGCCGTACAGCTCCTGGTTGAACCAGTTGCCCCAGCGCCCCATGGCCTGCGCCAGGGCGATTCCGGGCGCCACCGCGTCGGCGTACGCCGGCATCGGGATGCCCCGGCGCCGCGCCCCGATCCACGCGCCCAGCGCCCCGAGCGCGATCGCGCCCCAGATGCCCAGACCGCCCTGCCACACCTTGAAGGCGTCCACCCAGTCACGGCCGGGGCTGAAGTACAGCTCGTAGTCCGTGATCACGTGGTAGAGCCGGCCGCCGACCAGGCCGAACGGCACGGCCCACACCGCGATGTCGGCGACCGTGCCGGACTGCCCGCCACGGGCGACCCAGCGCCGGTTGCCGAGCCAGACGGCGATGAAGACGCCGATGATGATGCAGAAGGCGTAGCCGCGCAGCGGAATGGGGCCGAGGTACAGCACCCCGCGGGACGGACTGGGAATGTAGGCAAGTTCCATGGCAAGTCCGACGCTACCGTGCCGGGCCCCGGGGACACCAAGCCGCCTGGCTACGGGTCCGTAACAGGGCCATGGGATTCATTTGTCCCCGGCCCCCTACCCCTGGTCCGCCGACTCCACCATCTGCTTCAGCTTGGCCGGGGACATCGTCTGGTCCTGGTAGATGTTCTTGCCGCCGAGCAGCACCGTGGGCGTCCCGCTGAAGCCGCCGCCCTGGAACGCCTTCTGTGAGCGGTTCACCCAGCTGTCATGCGTCCCCGCGTCGACACACTTCTGGAACGCCGGGGTGTCCAGGCCGCCGACCTTGCCGGCCAGTGTGATCAGCTTGGCGTTGCTCGCGAAGGCGTCGTCGGTCTCCTTGGGCTGGTTCGAGTACAGCGTGTCGTGGTAGCCGCGGAACCTCCCGGCGTCCTGGGCGCACGCCGCCGCGTTGGCCGCGCGCAGCGAGCCGGTGCCGCCGAGATTGCCGTCGATCAGCCGGACCAGGTGGTACTCGATGCGCAGCTTGCCCGCGTCGACCAGCTCATGGAGGGTGGGCCGGTACGCCGTCTCGAAGGCCTGGCAGGCGGGGCAGCGGAAGTCCTCCCAGATGGTGAGCGTCGACTTCGCGCCGTCCTTGCCGACCGGGATCGCGAGACTGTCCTTGCCCTGCGCGCCGGAGGGCGCCACGACCGGGCCCGCGTCGCTGCTCGCCTTGTTCTTGCCCGCGTTCGCGGCGATCACGCCGATCACCGCCGCGAGGGCCAGGACGCAGATGGCGCTGGCGCCCACGATCAGCGACCGCCGCCGCTTCTCCGCGGACTTCTGCTTCTCGCGTTCGGCCGCCAGCCGCTGGCGGGCGGTCCGCTTTCCGTCACGGTTCTTCTCGCTCACACCCCCAGAACGAACCGGGGAGGCGCAGCGCGCCTCCCCGGCCCGAGGTCCACCCGTTCGAGTGACCGTAATGCCCGATACATGACGATCGGCGGGCGCCGGGCGCTCCGCGACGGTCCGCGGGTCACGCCTGGCCGCGTACGCCCTTCGCCAGGTCCCCGGCCAGTTGGCGCACCGCCGCGAGGCCGGACGCGTGGTCCGGGGCGTCCAGCATCCGCTTGACGAAGGCCGAGCCGACGATCACACCGTCGGCGAAGGTGGCGACCTCGGCGGCCTGGACCGCGTTGGAGACGCCGAGTCCTACGCACACGGGCAGCTCGGCACGGGTGACCCGGGTGCGCTGCACCAGGTCCTGGGCCTGTGCGCCCACGGACGCACGGGTGCCGGTGACGCCCATGAGCGAGGCGGCGTACACGAAGCCGCTGCCCACCGCGGTGATCTCGGCGAGCCGCGCGTCCCTGCTGCTCGGCGCCACCACGAAGACCGTGGCGAGGCCGTGCTTGTCGGCGTGCTCCCGCCACAGCGCGGACTCCTGCACCGGCAGGTCGGGCAGGATGCAGCCCGCGCCGCCCGCCTCGGCCAGCTCGGCGGTGAACCGCTCGACGCCGTAGCGGTCGATGGGGTTCCAGTACGTCATCACGAGCACGGGCTTGCCGGTGGCCGCGTGGGCCTCCCGGACCGTGCGCAGCACGTCCGCGATCTTGACACCGCCGCGCAGGGCGATGTCGTCGGCGGTCTGGATGACCGGGCCGTCCAGGACCGGGTCGCTGTGCGGCAGGCCCACCTCGACCACGTCGGCACCGCCGTCGAACACGGCCTTGATCGCCTCGATGCCGCCGTCCACGGTCGGGAACCCGGCCGGGAGGTAGGCGATGAGCGCGGCCCGGCCCTCGGCCTTGGCGGCGGCGAGGGTGTCCGTCAACAGCTTGATGTTTCCGCTCACTTGGCGTCCCCCGCGATCTCGGCGGTGGCGGCGGCGTCCGCGGCCACCTCCGCGTCGGTGTCGTACAGCCCGAAGTAGCGGGCCGCGGTGTCCATGTCCTTGTCGCCGCGACCGGAGAGGTTGACGACGATCAGCCCGTCCGGGCCCAGCTCCTTGCCGATGTCCAGGGCGCCCGCGAGGGCGTGGGCGCTCTCGATGGCCGGGATGATGCCCTCGGTGCGCGACAGCAGGCGCAGGGCCTGCATCGCGGCGTCGTCGGTGACCGCGCGGTACTCGCCGCGGCCCGAGTCCTTGAGGTAGGCGTGCTCGGGTCCGATGCCGGGGTAGTCCAGACCGGCCGAGATCGAGTAGGGCTCGGTGATCTGGCCCTCCTCGTCCTGGAGGACGTAGGAGCGGGAGCCGTGCAGGATACCGGGCTCGCCCGCGGTCAGGGTGGCCGCGTGCTCGCCGGTGTCGAGGCCATGGCCCGCCGGTTCGCAGCCGATGAGGCGGACGCCTTCGTCGGGCACGAAGGCGTGGAAGAGGCCGATGGCGTTGGAGCCGCCGCCGACGCAGGCGACGGCCGCGTCGGGCAGGCGTCCGGCGCGCTCCAGGATCTGGCGGCGGGCCTCGACGCCGATGACCCGGTGGAAGTCGCGGACCATGGCCGGGAAGGGGTGCGGTCCCGCGACGGTGCCGAACAGGTAGTGGGTGCGGTCGACGTTGGCGACCCAGTCCCGGAACGCCTCGTTGATGGCGTCCTTGAGGGTGCGGCTGCCGGACTTCACGGCGACCACCTCGGCGCCGAGCATCCGCATCCGGGCCACGTTCAGGGCCTGGCGCTCGGTGTCGATCTCGCCCATGTAGATGGTGCAGTCGAGGCCGAACAGGGCGCAGGCGGTGGCGGTGGCGACGCCGTGCTGGCCCGCGCCGGTCTCGGCGATGACCCGGGTCTTGCCCATGCGCTTGGTGAGCAGCGCCTGGCCGAGCACGTTGTTGATCTTGTGCGAGCCGGTGTGGTTCAGGTCCTCGCGCTTGAGGAACACCCGTGCGCCACCGGCGTGTTCGGCGAACCGGGGCACCTCGGTGAGCGCCGAGGGGCGGCCGGTGTAGTTGACCATCAGGTCGTCCAGTTCGCGGGCGAACTCGGGGTCCTGCTTGGCCTTGTCGTACTCGACGGCGACCTCGTCCACGGCGGCGACGAGGGCCTCCGGGATGAACTTGCCGCCGAACGCTCCGAAGTAGCCCTCGGAGCTGGGGACCTGACCCTCCGGGTCGGGGAAGAAGTAGTTGCTGGGCATGCGGAAACCTCACGGTGAGTGCGGTGAAAAGACACTGTTCGCCGTGGGGCGGGAGGTCGTCTGTCGACTGCGGGCCGTCAATGGCTCGCCGCGCTCACGCGGCGGAGCCGCAGTTCAACTCTGCCCCGCGCCCCTGAAGGTCGGCCGGTGCCATCGCATGCCGTTGACCTGCCCCGGTTCGTCACCGATGACGTAGCGGACCCGGCGGCCGTGGACGCGGCGCGCGGGCGCGCGGCAGCCGCGGGGGCGGCAGCCACGGGCGAGGCGCGCGTAGCGGTCCGCGGCGGTCGTCATGGTCACAGTCATCGGGGTCAGCCTAGCGGGAGCTCAGTCGCGGCCGTGCCGCAGCGCGGGGTGCTCGCCCGCGGCGACCATGTCGGAGACGGCGGTCCTCGGGTCGCGGCCGGTGACCAGGGACTCGCCCACCAGGACGGCGTCGGCGCCGGCGTTGGCGTAGGCGATCAGGTCGTGCGGACCGCGCACGCCGGACTCGGCGACCTTGACGATGCCCTCGGGGATCTCCGGGGCGACCCGCTCGAAGGTGCCGCGGTCCACCTGGAGGGTCTTGAGGTTGCGCGCGTTGACACCGATGATCCGGGCGCCCGCGGCCACGGCGCGCTCGACCTCGTCCTCGTCGTGCACCTCGACCAGCGGGGTGAGACCGATGGAGACGGCGCGCTCGATCAGGGACTCCAGGGCCGACTGCTCCAGGGCGGCCACGATCAGCAGGGCGAGGTCGGCGCCGTACGCGCGGGCCTCCCACAGCTGGTACGAGGTGACGATGAAGTCCTTGCGCAGCACCGGGATGTCCACCCGGGCGCGGACGGCCTCCAGGTCGGCGAGGGAGCCGCCGAAGCGGCGCTGTTCGGTGAGGACGGAGATGACGGCCGCGCCGCCCGCCTCGTAGTCCGCGGCGAGCCCGGCCGGGTCGGCGATCGCGGCCAGCGCGCCCTTGGAGGGGCTGGAGCGCTTGACCTCGCAGATCACCTTGACGCCGTCGCCCCGAAGCGCGGCGACCCCGTCCTTGGCGGCGGGTGCTTTGGCCGCGCGCTCCTTGAGCTCGTCGAGGCTGACGCGTGCCTGCCGCTCCGCGAGGTCGGCACGGACTCCGTCGATGATCTCGTCGAGCACACTCACGCGAGCGGCCCCCTTTCAGACGGTTGGTTCCTTCAGGTTCGTTCAGGTTGTGAAAACCCTTGGTCACTCGATGGTATCCGGAGCAGGGCCCCGGCCTCGCATCCGGTGGACGCCGGTTTCACTCCTTGGACATCGGCGCCGCAGGTCAGGGGTGCAGCCAGGCGCCGAACGGCAGATTGCGGATCACGGTGAACGCCAGCAGCAGCGTGCCGATGACCCACATCTGGGCGTTGCCGAGTTCGAGCCGTGCGGGCCGGCCGCGCCACGCCCGTGCGGCCCAGACCACCCACAGCACCGCGAAGAGGAAGTAGCCGGCCACGGCGGGCGCGTTGTCGTGCAGCGCGGCCGCCAGGTCCCCGTGTACGAACGCGTGCGCGCTGCGCAGCCCGCCGCAGCCGGGGCAGTACAGGCCGGTGAACCGGTAGAGGGGGCAGACCGGGTAGTGGCCGGGATGGTCCGGATCGACGACGCCGACATAGGCGAAGGCACCGGCGACGGCCGCGAGCACACCGGCGGGAGTGGCGAGGCGCCGCCACCGGGGGGCCGGCGACGCGGCGACGGCACCTGCGGGCCAGCGGCGGGCGTCCGGCACTGGGGGCTGGGCCTGGGAGGCCGGTGATGAAGGCTGGGCCTGAGCGGCCGACACTGACAGCTGGGCCCAGGCGTCCGACGGCGAAGGCTGGCCCTGGGAGGCCGGGCGGCGGTCGGTCCGGGCGGCGGGGAAGGACGCGGCGGGCGGGGCCGGTCGGTCGGCGGCTGTCACGTCAGGCATTCTCGCCGACGCGGCGGCCGTGCGCGCGGGAGAGCGCCCGGGCGGCGGGGTCCCGGCGGACGCGAAAAGGCGGCCCGGGTCCGTCAGGGACCGCCGGGCCGCCCTTTGCGAAGAGGTGCCGTACTCGGCCGCTCAGCTCTCCACCGCGACGGGCTCGCGCGCGGCGATGGGCGCACCGCCGACCATCGCGAGGGGCTTCTGGTGGTCGCCGAGGCCCATGGCCTTCATGATGCCGCCGACGATCGCGCCGCCGATGATGAGAGCCATGCCGACCCAGAAGCCGATGGCGTTGGCCATCACCATGAAGGCACCGGCGACCAGGAAGCCGATGAAGGAAATGATGACGCCGGTCCAGGCGGCCGGGGTGTGACCGTGGCCGTGGCTGCTGCCCGCCATGTCTGTGCTCCTCGTTGCTGTGTACGTGTCCCAGAAGAGCGACGTACGTGTCGTACGGCTCCGAGCCCGCCCGTCAAGCCGGACGCTCGCCGTCCATTGTCCCGTACGCGCACGCGCGTCGGACGCGGGGGTGGCGTCTGGTTCGCCACATCCGCGCGGGGTCAGGCGCCGGTGGGGTCCTCGCCCCGGTCCAGGGCCTTCCAGATCTCCTCGGGGCGCTCCGGATCGACCGGCCTGGCCGTCTTGCGGGGGCGGTCGGTGCCGCGCTCGTAGCGCCCGGACATGGCGGGCCAGCCACTGCCGAAGCGCAGCGCGAGCAGCCCCGCGAGCAGGATCAGCAGGCCGCCGACGGCCGCCACATAGGGCCAGCCGGTGTGGCTCAGCGCCGCGACGGTGGCGGTGGTGTCGCCGCTGGCCTGGGCGGCCTTCTCGTCCAGCGCGGTGCTGTCGGAGGCGGAGATGAGGGCGGCGGCCATGATGCCCGCGCCGGACAGCGCGAGCAGCGCGGCGACGAGGAAGCGGCCGGCCCGGCGGACGGCGAAGACGGCGACGAGCGCGGCGAGGCCCACTATGGCGAGGGCCGCGGGCACGCCCGTGACATCGCTGCCCTTCGCGGTGAGCGGGAACGCGCCGCCGGCCACCGACGCGGTGCCCTCCGCCCAGCGCTGCCGGCTGGCGAGCAGCGCCACGGCCGCGCCGAGCGCGCCGAACAGGAGGGCCACGGCGAGGCTCCGGCGGCCGGTCCGTGCGGGCTCGGTGGCTTCGGAACGGGGGTGAGGAACGGCAGTCACGTACTCCACTATCGCCTGAACCCCGGGCGAAGTGTCACCCGGGGTTCCGTGAGACGCGCCCTATTCGCCGAGCCGGTTGGCCGTGTGCACCGCCCGCAGCACCGCCGCGGCCTTGTTACGGCACTCCTGGTCCTCGGCGACCGGATCGGAGTCGGCGACGATGCCCGCTCCGGCCTGCACATATGCCGTGCCGTCACGCAGCAGGGCGGTACGGATGGCGATCGCGGTGTCGGAGTCGCCCGCGAAGTCGAGGTAGCCGACACAGCCGCCGTACAGACCGCGCCGGGACGGTTCGAGTTCGTCGATGATCTGCATCGCGCGGGGCTTGGGGGCGCCGGAGAGGGTGCCGGCCGGGAAGCAGGCGGTGAGCACGTCGAAGGCGGTGCGGCCGCCGGCGACCCGGCCGGTGACGGTGGAGACGATGTGCATCACATGCGAGTACCGCTCGACGGACATGAAGTCGACCACCTCGACCGAGCCCGGCTCGCAGACCCGCCCGAGGTCATTGCGCCCGAGGTCGACCAGCATGAGGTGCTCGGCGCGCTCCTTGGGGTCGGCGAGCAGCTCCTCGGCGAGCGCCTGGTCCTCCTGCGGGGTGGCGCCGCGGTGCCGGGTGCCGGCGATGGGGTGGACCATGGCCCGGCCGTCCTCGACCTTGACCAGGGCCTCGGGGGACGAGCCGACGACATCGAATCCGTCGAAGCGGAACAGGTACATGTACGGCGAGGGGTTGGTGGCCCGCAGCACCCGGTAGACGTCCAGGGCGCTCGCCGTGCACGGGGTCTCGAAGCGCTGGGAGGGGACGACCTGGAAGGCCTCGCCCGCGCGGATGCGCTCCTTCACGTCCTCCACGGCGCGCCGGAAGTCGGGGCCGCCCCACAGCGCGGTGTACTCGGGCAGCTCGGAGGGCGGCAGCACGGCCGGGGGCTGGGCCACGGCGCGGGTGAGGTCGGCCTCCATGGCGTCGAGACGGGCCACCGCGTCGTGGTACGCCTCGTCCACGCCGGTGTCCAGGTCGTTGTGGTTGATCGCGTTGGCGATCAGCAGGACCGAGCCCTCCCAGTGGTCCATGACGGCGAGGTCGCTGGTCAGGAGCATGGTCAGCTCGGGCAGCCTGAGATCGTCGCGCTCGCCGGGGCCGATCTTCTCCAGGCGGCGCACGATGTCGTAGCCGAGGTAGCCGACCATGCCGCCGGTGAAGGGGGGCAGGCCCTCGGTGTGCGGGGTGTGCAGGGCCTGGAGGGTGGCGCGCAGGGCCTTGAGAGGGTCGCCGTCGACGGGGACGCCGACCGGCGGGGTGCCGAGCCAGTGGGCCGCGCCGTCGCGGGCGGTGAGGGTGGCGGCGCTGCGCACGCCCACGAAGGAGTAACGCGACCAGGAGCGGCCGTTCTCCGCGGACTCCAGCAGGAAGGTCCCGGGGCGTTCGCCGGCCAGCTTGCGGTAGAGGGCCACCGGGGTGTCGCCGTCGGCGAGCAGTTTGCGGGTGACCGGGATGACACGCCGGTCGGCGGCGAGCTTGCGGAAGGTCTCCAGGTCCATGGCGGCGGGCCTCACTGGTCCGCGCCGGCGGGCAGACCGGCGTCCTTGAGGAGTACGTCCTCGTCGAAGCAGGTGCGCGCGCCGGTGTGGCAGGCGGCGCCCTCCTGGTCGACCTGGACCAGCACGGTGTCGGCGTCGCAGTCCAGGGCGACCGACTTCACCCATTGGACGTGGCCGGAGGTGTCGCCCTTGACCCAGTACTCCTGGCGGCTGCGCGACCAGTAGGTGCAGCGGCCGGTGGTCAGGGTCCGGTGCAGCGCCTCGTCGTCCATCCAGCCGAGCATGAGCACCTCTCCGGTGTCGTGCTGCTGGGCGATGGCGGGCAGGAGGCCGTCGGCGCTGCGCTTGAGGCGGGCGGCGATCTCCGGGTCGAGGCTGCTGGGCCGGGGGGTGCCGGGCGTACTGGTCATGGGTGCCATTGTGCCGCGCGCCACTGACAACTCCGGGCGGGTGTCCACTGCGCGGACCGGTGGCTGGCCGTAGGCTGACCCCATGTCGACCTTCGCCAAGCGTGAACGGCTCCTGTTCGCCGACCTCTTGGAAACCGTGGGCCCGGACGCGCCGACTCTGTGCGAGGGCTGGCGGACCCGGGACCTGGCCGCGCATGTGATCGTGCGCGAGCGCCGCCCGGACGCGGCCGGGGGCGCGCTGATCAAGCAGCTCGCGCCACGCCTGGAGAAGGTGACGGCGGAGTACACCGCGAAGCCGTACGAGGAGCTGATCCAGCTGATCCGCACGGGCCCGCCGCGGTTCTCGCCGTTCCAGGTCAAGCAGGTGGACGAGGCCGCGAACACGGTGGAGTTCTACGTGCACACCGAGGACGTGCGCCGGGCGCAGCCGGACTGGAGCGCGCGGGAGCTGGACCCGGTGTTCCAGGACGCGCTGTGGTCGCGGCTGGAGCGGACGGCGCGGCTGCTGGGGCGCGGGGTGCCGACGGGTCTGGTGCTGCGCCGGCCCGACGGGCAGACCGTGGTGGCGCACAAGGGCGTCCCGGTGGTCACGGCGACCGGGGAGCCCTCCGAGCTGCTGCTGTTCGCGTTCGGCCGGGACCGGGCGGCGCGGGTCGAGCTGGAGGGCGAGGCGGACGCCATCGACAAGCTGCACTCCTCCAAGCAGCTGGGGTTCTGACCAGGGAGGCCGCCCGTGATCAAGGTCGCGATGACCGGGGTGTACGTGGACGACGTGGCGCGGGCGCATGCCTTCTACACGGACGTCCTCGGCTTCGAGACGCGCACCCGTACGGATCTCGGGGACGGCGTCCTCTTCGTGACCGTCGGCGCGCCCGAGGGCGCCCAGCCCGACCTCCAGCTCCTCCTGGAGCCCGGCCAGGGCCCCATCGCCGAGTCCTACCGCCGTGCGCTGTACGAGGCGGGCATTCCCTGCATCGTCTTCTCGGTGGACGACCTGGCCGCCGAGCACCGGCGGCTGCGCGGCCTGGGTGTCCGTTTCCCCCATGGTCCGCGGGAGCAGGGGCCGGTGCTGGCGGCGGTGTTCGACGACACGTGCGGCAATCTGGTCCAGCTGGTTCAGCCGAAGGGATGAACGCCGGGGGGCATGGAAGCCAGGCGGGCGGTCATGGGCCTCAGGCGGGCAGTTCGGCGCGGCGCAGGGCCGGTACGACGAGGGCGACGACCCCGCCGAGGGCGCACACGGAGGCGCTGACCAGATAGACGGGGCCGAGTCCCCAGGTGCCGATCGCGGCGGCGGCGAGGGGCATGCTCAGCGGGGTGAAGCCGAGGCTGATCAGGCTGGAGACGGCAGTGACCCGGCCGAGGTAGGCGGGGTCGGCCTGGGTCTGGAGCAGGGCGCCGCACATGGCGCCGCTGAGCCCGGTCAGCAGTCCGACGAGCAGGGCGATGCCGACGGCCGCCCAGAGGCCGGGCGCGTAGGCGAGGGCGCCGATGGCCAGGGATCCGGCCACGATGGTGACCCCGGCGACCAGTCCGGCGCGCGGCAGCCGGCCCCGCAGGGTGAGCAGCAGCGAGGCGGCGCCGGCTCCCACGCCGAAACCGGCGAGCACCCAGCCCATCCCGGAGGCGCCCCAGCCGCGGTGGTCCGCGAGCAGCGTCAGGCCGACGTTGAGCGGGCCGACGAAGCCGAGGTCGCCGAGGGCGATGGCGAGCATCAGCGGGGCGAGGACACGGTGGCCGCGGATATAGCGCAGCCCGGCCGCGAGATCGGCCCGGGCGGTGGCGCGGGGGCCGTCCGCGCGGTCGCCGGGCAGCTCCCGTATCCGCACGGAGATCAGCAGCGGCACGGACACGGCGATCAGCACTCCGGCGAGGGCGAAGGCCGCGGAGGCGCCGCCGACGGCCACGCCGAGGCCGCCGAGCGGGGCGCCGACCACGCTCGCGAAGCGGATGGCCAGACCGCGCATGCCCTGGACGCGGGCCAGCTGGTCCTTGCCGGTGACCCGGGCGGGGAGGGCGCCCACGGCGGGCACGAACACGGCGTCCACGGTGCCGAAGACCAGTGCGAGCAGGGCGAGCGGCCACAGTCCGGGGCTGGTGAGGTACAGCAGGGCGGCCACCGCGAGGACGGCGGCGCAGCGCAGGGCGTCGCTGCCGATGACGACCCGCCGGGGCCCGAGCCGGTCGGCGATCACTCCCCCGCCGAGCATCAGCACGGCCCGGGGCAGCGCGCTCGCCGACATCACCAGACCGGCCTGCGCCGCGGTCCCGGCCCGTACGGCCGCCCAGGACAGCGCCAGGTAGTACACGCTGTCGCCGAGCATGGAGCACGTGTAGGCGGTCAGCCAGCGCCGCACATTGGGGTCCCGGTGGGCCTGTACGGCGGCCGGGGTGACGAGGGTCGAGCTCAAGGCGGGCTCCTTGGGGGCCGGAAGGCGTGGGGCCGGGGCGGCAGGGCGGGACTAAGGGCCGGGGAGGCGTCGGCGGGGCTCAGGTGCGGAAGGGGAACGCGTACGTGTGCACCGCGACGTTCTCGCGGCCCTCGGCGTCCCCCGCGGCCTCCGCCGCCCGGCCGAGCTCGTCGTACCGCCGCACGAGGGCGAGCATCTCGCCGGTCAGCTCGGCGAGTTCGGCCGGTGTGAGCCGCAGCACGGCCTCGGAGGAGACCGCGCCGGGTGCCCACTGCTCGCCCCAGTGCGGGCGTTCGTCCAGGAAGCGCAGGTACATGTCGGACCGCTGGGCGAAGAAGAGCCGGCTCGCGGCGGTGTGCGCGGCGATCTGCTCGGGGGCGTCGCGGAAGTCCTCGTCACGGATCCGCACACCGTCGGAGGCCGGCCGCCACCAGCGCTCCCGCCCGTCCCCGCTGCCCGGCTCCGCCGCCTCGATCAGCCCGTGCTCGGCGAGCTTGCGCAGGTGGTAGCTGGCCAGCGAGACCGCCTCGTCGACCTGCTCGGCGAGCTGGGAGGCGGTGGCGGTCCCGGTGAGGGTCAGGGCCCGGTACAGCCGCATCCGCAGGGGGTGGGCGAGCGCCTTGAGCGTGCCCATGTCCTGGATCCGGCGGTCTCTTTCCTTCTCTGCCATGCCCATGACCTTAGATGCGAAAGAAATCTTGCGCAATAAACTTTGCGCGACTTCTCTTTCGTATCCGCACATATGAAGGCCCCGGCGGCTCAGCCACCGGGGCCCGGGGAACGCGCGCGTCAGCGGACGGGGTGTCCCGCCTCCCGCAGGGTCGCCTTGACCTCGCCGATCCGCAGGTCACCGAAGTGGAAGACGGAGGCCGCGAGGACCGCGTCCGCGCCGGCGGCGATCGCCGGCGGGAAGTGGGCCAGGCTGCCCGCGCCGCCGGAGGCGATCACCGGCACCGAGACATGCTTGCGGACGGCCGCGATCATCTCCAGGTCGTAGCCGTCCTTGGTGCCGTCGGCGTCCATCGAGTTCAGCAGGATCTCGCCCGCGCCCAGCTCGGCGGCCCGGTGCGCCCACTCGACGGCGTCGATGCCGGTGCCCCGGCGGCCGCCGTGCGTGGTCACCTCGAAGGACCCGGACGCGGTGCGCCGGGCGTCCACCGACAGGACCAGCACCTGGCGCCCGAAGCGCTCGGCGATCTCGCGGATCAGCTCGGGCCGGGCGATCGCCGCGGTGTTCACGCCCACCTTGTCGGCACCGGCCCGCAGCAGCTTGTCCACGTCCTCGGCGGTGCGGACGCCGCCGCCGACGGTGAGCGGGATGAACACCTGCTCGGCGGTGCGGCGCACCACGTCGTACGTCGTCTCCCGGTCGCCCGAGGACGCGGTGATGTCCAGGAACGTCAGCTCGTCGGCGCCCTCGGCGTCGTACACCTTGGCCATCTCGACGGGGTCGCCCGCGTCGCGCAGGTTCTGGAAGTTGACGCCCTTGACGACCCGGCCGTTGTCCACGTCCAGGCAGGGGATGACTCGGACCGCCAGGGTCATGACCGCTCAGGCTCCTCTGAATGCTTCAAGTTCTACTTCGACCAGGATGCGCGGGTCCACGAAGCCCTCGACGACCAGCAGGGTCGACACCGGGCGCACGGAGTCGAACATCTCCTTGTGGGCTCGGCCCACCTCGTCGACGTCGCGCACATGGCTCAGGTACATACGGGTGCGGATCACGGAGTCGATGCCGAGCCCGAACTCCTTGAGCGCCTCCAGGGCGTTGCCGAAGGCGACCCTGGTCTGCTCGTACGGATCGCCCTCGCCGTACAGGACGGTGCCCTTGAAGGGCGTGGTGCCGCCCACCAGGACCCGGTCCCCCGCCGCCACGGCGCGTGCAAAACCGAAACTCTCTTCCCAGGGACTTCCGCTCTGCACCCGCCGGGCGCCTTCCGATGTCATGACGCCACAGCCTCCAAGGCCTCTTCCAGGGTGAACGCCTTCGCGTAGAGGGCCTTCCCGACGATGGAGCCCTCGACACCGAGCGGCACCAGTTCGGCGATGGCGCGCAGGTCGGCCAGGGAGGACACGCCGCCGGATGCCACGACCGGCCGGTCGGTGGCCGCGCACACGGTGCGCAGCAGCTCCAGGTTGGGGCCCTGGAGGGTGCCGTCCTTGGCGATGTCGGTGACGACGTAGCGCGCGCAGCCCTCCTTGTTCAGGCGGTCCAGCGTCTCGTAGAGGTCGCCGCCGTCGCGGGTCCAGCCGCGGCCGCGCAGGGTGGTGCCGCGCACGTCCAGGCCCACCGCGATCTTGTCGCCGTGCTCGGCGATCACCTTGGCGACCCACTCGGGGGTCTCCAGGGCGGCGGTGCCGAGGTTGACGCGGGTGCAGCCGGTGGCGAGGGCGGCGGCGAGGGTGTCGTCGTCGCGGATGCCGCCGGACAGCTCCACCTTGATGTCCATGGCGCGGGCCACCTCGGCGATCAGCGCCCGGTTGTCACCGGTGCCGAAGGCCGCGTCCAGGTCGACCAGGTGCAGCCACTCGGCGCCGGACCGCTGCCAGGCGAGGGCGGCCTCCAGCGGGGAGCCGTAGGAGGTCTCGCTCCCGGACTCGCCGTGGACGAGGCGTACGGCCTGGCCGTCGCGGACGTCGACGGCGGGGAGGAGTTCGAGCTTGGCCATGGTCTACAGGCTTCCGATCCAGTTGGTGAGGAGCTGGGCACCGGCGTCGCCGGACTTCTCGGGGTGGAACTGGGTGGCCCACAGGGCGCCGTTCTCCACCGCCGCGACGAAGGGCTTGCCGTGCGTGGCCCAGGTGACCTTGGGCGCGGCGATCAGCGGGTTGTGGGTCTCCTGCGTCCAGTCATGGACGGCGTAGGAGTGCACGAAGTAGAAGCGGGCGTCGGCGTCCAGGCCGGCGAACAGCTCGGAGTCGGCGGGCGCGTCCACGGTGTTCCAGCCCATGTGGGGCACGACATCGGCCGCCAGGGGGCCGACGGTGCCGGGCCACTCCTCCAGGCCCTCGGCCTGGACGCCGTGCTCGATGCCGCGCGAGAACAGGATCTGCATGCCGACGCAGATGCCCATCACCGGGCGGCCGCCGGACAGCCGGCGGTCGATGACCCAGTCACCGCGGGCGTCGAGCAGGCCGCGCATACAGGCGGCGAAGGCGCCGACACCCGGCACCAGCAGCCCGTCGGCGTTCATGGCCGTATCGAAGTCGCGGGTGATCTCCACCTCGGCGCCGACCCGCGCCAGCGCGCGCTCGGCCGAGCGGACATTGCCGAAGCCGTAGTCGAAGACGACGACCTTCTTGGCGGCGGTCAACTCCACACCGCCAGCCGCATGACGCCGGCGACCAGGCACATCCCGGCCGCGAGGGAGAGCAGCACGATCAGGCTGGTGGGCATCTTCTGCTTGACGAAGGAGATGATGCCGCCGACCAGGAAGAGGCCGACGACGATCAGGATGGTCGACAGACCGGTCATGGTTACAGCGCGCCCTTCGTCGACGGGAGGATGCCGGCCGCGCGCGGGTCGCGCTCGGAGGCATAACGCAGCGCCCTGGCGAGCGCCTTGAACTGGCACTCCACGATGTGGTGGGCGTTACGTCCGTACGGTACGTGAACGTGCAACGCGATCTGCGCCTGGGCCACGAAGGACTCCAGGATGTGCCGGGTCATCGTGGTGTCGTACTCGCCGATCATCGGCGCCATGCGCTCGGGCTCGGTGTGCACGAGGTAGGGGCGGCCGGACAGGTCGACGGTGACCTGGGCCAGGGACTCGTCCAGCGGGACCGTGCAGTTGCCGAAGCGGTAGATGCCCACCTTGTCGCCGAGCGCCTGTTTGAAGGCGGCACCGAGCGCGAGGGCGGTGTCCTCGATGGTGTGGTGGGAGTCGATATGCAGATCGCCGTCGGTCTTCACGGTCAGGTCGAACAGACCGTGCCGCCCGAGCTGGTCGAGCATGTGGTCGTAGAAGCCGACGCCGGTGGCGATGTCGGTCCGCCCGGTGCCGTCGAGGTCTATCTCGACCAGGACCGAGGTCTCCTTGGTGGTGCGCTCGACGCGCCCTGCGCGGCTCATGCCTCAAGCTCCTTCTTGACTTCACGTACGGCGTCGAGGAACGCGTCGTTCTCCGCGGGGGTGCCGGCCGAGACCCGCAGCCATCCCGGTACGCCGTTGTCCCGGACCAGGACGCCCCGGTCGAGGATCTTTTGCCAGACGCCGTGGGCGTCGGCGAACCGGCCGAACTGCACGAAGTTGGCGTCGGACTCGACGACGTCGTAGCCGATCGCGCGCAACTCGGCGACCAGCCGGTCCCGCTCGGACTTCAGCTGCTCGACATAGCCGAGCAGGGTGTCGGTGTGCTCCAGGGCGGCCAGCGCGGTCGCCTGGGTGATCGCCGACAGGTGGTACGGCAGCCGGACCAGCTGTACGGCGTCCACCACGGCCGGGGCGGCCGCGAGGTAGCCGAGGCGCAGGCCCGCCGCACCGAACGCCTTGGACATGGTGCGCGAGATCACCAGGTGCGGACGGCCTTCGAGCAGCGGCAGCAGCGAGGCGCCGTGGCTGAACTCGACGTACGCCTCGTCCACAACCACCATCGACGGCTTGGCCGCCTGCGCCGCGTCGTACAGCGCGCGGACCGTCTCGGGCGGAATCGCGTTGCCCGTGGGGTTGTTGGGGGTGGTGAGGAAGACGACGTCCGGCCGGTGCTCGGCGATGGCGCGCGCGGCGGCGGCCGGGTCGATGGTGAAGTCCTCGCCCCGCGGACCGGAGATCCAGCCGGTGCCGGTGCCGCGGGCGATGAGCGCGTGCATCGAGTACGACGGCTCGAAGCCGATCGCGCTGCGTCCGGGACCGCCGAAGGTCTGGAGCAGCTGCTGGATGACCTCGTTGGAGCCGTTGGCCGCCCAGACGTTCTCCAGGGCGAGCGGGAACCCACCGGTGTCGCTGAGGTACTTGGCCAGCTCGGTGCGCAGTTGGACCGCGTCCCGGTCGGGGTAGCGGTTCAGATCACGGGCGGCTTCCCGGACCCGCTCCGCGATCCGCTCGACCAGCGGCTCGGGCAGCGGATACGGGTTCTCGTTGGTGTTCAGCCGGACCGGAACGTCCAACTGGGGCGCGCCGTAAGGGGACTTGCCGCGCAGCTCGTCCCGGATGGGGAGGTCGTCGATCCTTACGTCGCTCACTTGCTCTCCGGTACCTTCCAGCCGAACCTCGCCTTGACCGCCGCGCCGTGCGCCGGCAGGTCCTCCGCCTCCGCCAGCGTGACCACGTGATGCGCGACCTCGGCCAGCGCGTCCTCGGTGTAGTCGACGATGTGGATGCCGCGCAGGAAGGACTGCACGGACAGGCCCGAGGAGTGGCAGGCGCAGCCGCCGGTGGGCAGGACGTGGTTGGACCCGGCCGCGTAGTCGCCGAGGGAGACGGGGGCCCAGGGGCCGATGAAGATCGCGCCCGCGTTGCGCACCCGGTCGGCCACGGCGGTGGCGTGGGCGGTCTGGATCTCCAGGTGCTCGGCGCCGTACGCGTCGACCACCTTCAGCCCCTCCTCGACGCCGTCCACCAGGACGATCGCGGACTGCCGGCCCGCGAGGGCCGGGCGGATCCGGTCGTCGACGTGCTTGGTGGCCGCGACCTGCGGCTCCAGCTCCTTCTCCACCGCGTCCGCGAGGTCCGGGGAGTCGGTGACGAGGACGGCGGCCGCCAGCGGGTCGTGCTCGGCCTGGCTGATCAGGTCGGCGGCCACGTGCGCCGGATCGGCGGTGTCGTCGGCGAGGATCGCGATCTCGGTGGGTCCGGCCTCGGTGTCGATGCCGATCCGGCCGGTGAAGTAGCGCTTGGCGGCGGCCACCCAGATGTTGCCGGGTCCGGTGACCATGTTCGCGGGCGGGCAGGACTCGGTGCCGTACGCGAACATCGCGACGGCGGTGGCGCCGCCGGCCGCGTACACCTCGTCCACGCCGAGCAGCGCGCAGGCGGCCAGGATCGTCGGGTGCGGCAGACCACCGAAGTCGGACTGCGGCGGAGAGGCGAGCGCGATGGACTCGACACCCGCCTCCTGGGCCGGGACCGCGTTCATGATCACGGAGGAGGGGTAGACCGAGCGGCCGCCCGGCGCGTACAGCCCGACGCGCTCGACCGGGACCCATTTCTCGGTCACGGAGCCGCCGGGGACGACCTGGGTGGTGTGGGCGGTGCGGCGCTGCGCGCGGTGCACGAGGCGGGCGCGCCGGATGGACTCCTCCAGGGCGGCGCGGACGTCCGCGTCGAGGCCGGCCAGCGCGTCGGCGAGCGCCTGGGCCGGGACACGGACGGATTCCAGCCGTACTCCGTCGAACCTCTCCGCGAAGTCGATCAGCGCCGCGTCGCCACGATGATGCACGTCCTCGCAGATCGGACGCACCTTCTCCAGGGCGGCCTGAACGTCGAAGTCGGCTCGGGGCAGCAGGTCACGCAGGGCGGGTCCCTCGGGGAGGGCGTCGCCGCGCAGATCGATTCGGGAAATCACAGTCCCAATTCTCTCAGACCGCCGTCCGTAGTCGTCCGCACGTATCAATGGCTGATACACGGCGTGGACCAATGCCTGGTACAGACGCTGGCCGGAACTCGGAAGATCCCCTTCACCCCGGGTGTTCCGCGCGTCACTCAGCGGGCATCAACGGCTGGACGAACCACCCGAACAGCGGAGAAAGAAGGAACAGCGGTGACCGAGGGGACCGGCTTCGCCGCCGGGGACCTGCCGGACGACCTGACCGCGGCCGAAGCGGGCATGTGGCAGGCCTTCCGCAACGGCAGTGTGTACGACCTGAGCAGCGGCGACTCCGTCGTGGACGATCCGCACGGCGGGCATCCCTGGGGGCCCGAGCGGTCCGTGCGGGCGCGCATCATCGCCTGGCTGCTGCTGGACGGGCCGCCGGCGCTCGCCGGGCGGGTGTCCGCGCTCAAGCTCGCCGGGGTGCGCGTCATGGGCGCCCTGGACCTGGCGGGCGGCACCGTGCAGCCGTACGTCGAGCTGCGCGACTGCCGCTTCGACGAACAGGTGCTGGTGCCGGAGGCGCGGTTCAGCACGCTGCGCCTGGTGAACTGCTCGGTGCCGCGCCTGGAGGCGGCCCGGGTGCACACCGAGGGCGATCTGCATCTGCCGCGCTGCCGCTTCCAGAACGGTGTCCGGCTGACCGACGCGCACATCGGCACCGATCTGCTGCTCAACCAGGCGATCGTGTACCGGGACCGCAGCGGGCGCTCGATCTCCGCGGACGGCCTCAATGTCGGCCAGGACCTCCAGGCGGAGCTGCTGGAGTCGCACGGCGAGCTGCGGCTGCGCGGCGCCCAGATCGGGGTGTCGCTGAGCCTGCGCGGCGCGCGCCTGTCCAACCCGTACTCCCGGCAGGCCCTGAACGCGCCCCAGCTCAGCGTGGAGCGCACCCTGTACCTGACCCCGGCCGGCGTGGGGAACCCGCTGCTCAGCGGGACCACACCGGCGCGCGGCACCCGGATCCAGCGGTTCGAGTGCCAGGGCGGGCTCCGGCTGGACGACGGGCGGTTCGGGGACGCGGTGGACCTGGAGCGGGCCCGGTTCACCCTCACCGACGACCAGGAGCTGTCGCTGCGCCGGGTGCACGCGCCCGAGCTGCGCTTCCTCGGGGACGGTCCGGGGCGCGGCAAGGTGGTGCTGTCCGGGGCGCAGATCATGAACCTGGTGGACCGCGCGGGCGCCTGGCCGGGCGCCGGACGGCTGCACATGGGCGGCTTCGCCTACGAGAACCTGGTGCCGCAGGGCCCGTTCCCGCTGGCCCGGCGCCTGGACTGGATCGCCGCGGCCACCGCCGAGTACGCCCCGGAGCCGTACGAGCGCCTGGCCTCGGTGCTGCGCGAGGCCGGGGAGGACGAGGACGCCCGGGAGGTGCTGCTCGCCAAGCAGCGCAGGCGCCGGGAGACACTGCCGCTGGCGGGCAAGCTCTGGGGCTACGTCCAGGACCTGACGGTCGCCTACGGCTACCGGCCCGGCCGCGCCGCGGTGTGGATGGCGGTGCTCTGGGCGGCGGGCACCCTCGCCTTCTCACATGCCGCGCACCCGCCGACGAACCACGACGAGCACCCCTACTGGAGCCCGGCCCTGTTCACGCTGGACCTGCTGCTGCCGGTGATCGACCTCGGCCAGGTCGGTGAGTGGCAGCTGCGCGGCCCCTGGGTGTGGCTGTCGGCCGCGATGATCTTGCTGGGCTGGGTCCTGGCGACGACGGTGGCGGCGGGGGCGAGCCGGCTGCTGCGGCGCGGCTGATGTGCGGGCATGTGCGGTCATGTGCGTAAAGAGTGCCCTTGACCCCACACGTCGTACAAAAGTCGAACAGTCGCCCTTTACCGGTCCTTGACCCTTGGCCGTACAACCTTCCATGACTTCCCTCAAGACCCTGGCGCAGCCCCGACCAGCGGACTTTCAATGGTCCGCACCATGGTTCCGCTGCCCGCGTTCATCCGCCGCTCCTGGATGTCCCGACATTCCGCGCGCCCACCCGAGGGGATTCCTTCCGGGGACGAGGCCGTGCTCGACGCGCCCGACGACCGGCTCTCGCCCGCGCTGGTCGCCGCCGGGCGGGGCGAGTACCGGGCCGCGGCCGAGCTGCTGGCCGGCACCCGGGCCGCGGCCGAGTGGGAGAACCACGACCGGTACGCCCGGCGGCTGGCCGCGTTCGCCCTGCTGCGCTCGGAGTGGTTCGAGGACTGGCGGGCGGCCGAGCCGGACGACCCCGGCGCCCTGCTGGTCGCGGCCCAGCTGGCGGTGGACCGGGTGTGGTCCTCGCCGGCCCGCGCCGAACTGCTGCGCGAGGTCAGCCCGCTGATCACGGCCGCCGCGCGGGCCGACGACCGGGACCCGGTGCCCTGGCGGATCGCGCTGGACCACGCGCGCGGCTCACGGGCCGGGCACCGCTACTTCGAGGAACTGTGGGAGGCGGCGCTGCGCCGCGCCCCGCACCACTACGGCTGCCATGTGGCAGCCCTGCGCTATCTGGGCGCGTTCTGCTGCGTCCGCTTCGGGGACACCCCGCATGTGCCGAGCGCCGCGCACCGCGCGTGCTTCGACTTCGCCGAACTGGCCGCGCAGGACGCGCCGGCGGACTCGCTGGTGCAGATGCTGCCCGCGTGGGCCGCGTACGGCTATCTGACCGAGGGCGGCGGGCCCGGGGTGCCGCGGCAGCGGCTGGACTCGGCGGCCGACCGGGCGATAACCCTGTCGGCGCGGTTCGCTGCGGCCGATCCCTGGCCCGCCGGGGTGCGCAACAAGCTGCTCTACGTGCTGCTGCGCCTGGACCGCCCCGAGGACGCCCGCGCCCTGCTGCGGCTGATCGGCCCCTATGTGACCTCCTGCCCCTGGGACCGGTTCTCGGACGACCCGCTCGGCCACTTCCTGCGGCTGCGCGAGCACCTGCTGTCGGGCGGCGGGGCACCGGTTCCGGCCGGGCTGCTGCCGGTGCCCGAGGACCTTCTGCCCGGGCACCGCGGACACGCCCGCGTCGCCGACCATTAGGCTGGGGCGCCGTGACCACCGTCCGTCTGCCGCTCTTCCCGCTGAACACGGTCCTCTTCCCGGGACTCGTGCTGCCGCTGAACGTCTTCGAGGAGCGTTATCGCGCCATGATGCGCGAGCTGCTGAAGACCCCCGAGGAGGAGCCTCGGCGGTTCGCCGTCGTGGCCATCCGCGACGGGTACGAGGTGGCGCCCAGCGCCCCCGGCATGCCCGACCCCACGGCGGAGCCCGAGCGGGGCCCGGCCGCGGGCTTCGGCCCGGACCCGCTCGCGGCCTTCCACCAGATGGGCTGTATCGCGGACGCGGCGACCGTCCGGGAGCGCCCCGGCGGCACCTTCGAGGTGCTCGCGACCGGTACGACCCGGGTGCGGCTGCTGTCCGTGGACGCCTCAGGGCCCTATCTGACGGCCGAACTGGAGGAGCTGGCGGAGGAGCCGGGCGACGAGGCGGGGGCGCTCGCGGAGGGCGTGCTGCGGGCCTTCAGGCAGTACCAGAAGCGGCTGGCGGGGGCCCGGGAGCGGTCGCTCGCGACCAGCGCGGAGCTGCCGGACGACCCGAGCGTGGTGTCGTACCTGGTGGCGGCCGCCATGGTGCACGACACGCCTACCAAGCAGCGGCTGCTCCAGGCGCCGGACACCGCGTCCCGGCTGCGGGACGAACTGCGGCTCCTGCGCGGCGAGACCGCCATCATCCGTAATCTGCCGTCGCTGCCCGCGTTCGAGCTGACGCGGACGCCGACCAGTCTGAACTGAGTCCACCACCTCATGGCGAAGAAGTCGAAGAAGCAGCAGCAGTCCGGCGGTACCCCGGCGACGGTGGCGCTGAGCGCGGCGGGCGTGGAGTTCACGGTCCACGCCTACGACCACGACCCCTCCCACCCCTCCTACGGCGAGGAGGCGGCGGAGGCGATGGGCGTCTCCCCCGACCGCGTCTTCAAGACCCTGGTGGCCGACGTGGACGGCAACCTCGTCGTCGGGGTCGTCCCGGTCGCGGGCACCCTCGATCTGAAGGCCCTGGCCTCGGCGGTGGGCGGCAAGCGCGCCGCCATGGCCGATCCGACCCTCGCCGAGCGCACCACCGGTTACGTCCGCGGCGGGATCTCCCCGCTCGGCCAGCGCAAGAGGCTGCCCACCGTCCTGGACGACTCGGCCCTCACCCACGCCACGATCTGTGTGTCGGCGGGGCGGCGGGGCCTGGAGGTGGAGCTGGCGCCGGACGACCTGGCGGAGCTGACCGGAGCGGTGTCGGCGCCCATCGGCCGGGGCTGAGGGAAGCCCCGGGGGCTGAGGGGCGCCTACTGGGCGGGCGTGAGCGGTACCTCGCCCGGCTGCTGGGGCTCGGGGTCGCGGGGGCCGAACAGCGCGGTCAGGCCGAGATGGACCAGCACCGCGGCGAACGGCCAGGACAGCAGCGCGGCCTTGGCGCCCAGGCGCAGCGGGGCCGGGAAGGTGACCCTCTTGCCGACCGCGCGGGCATGGGCGATGACATCGGACGTGGGACCGAGCCACACACCGAGCCGCCAGGCCAGCAGGGAGCCGAGCAGTCCGCCGAGCGCCAGACCGACGACCAGCGGCACTCCGCCGCGCCTGCGCCACAGGAACGCCGCGAGCCCGCTCACCGCGCCGAACGCGAGCGCCAGCAGGGTGAACGTGCCGTCCACACCGACCGCCTGCTCCCCCTCGGTGTCCTTGAGATAGACCACCCAGCTGTTGCCCGACCGGTCGCCGACCAGGGGCACCTGGGGCGCCAGATGCCACCACAGCAGCCCGAGCAGCGCCCCGCACACCGTCACCAGCACGGTGAGCACGGCGGCCTCGCGCGCTTCGGTCTTCATCCCGGGGCCGTCCTCTTCGTAGGCGCCCGCCATCGGCGCCCCGGCGGGCGGCGCCTGCCAGACCTGGTGCGCGGAGTGGTCGTGCGGGGGCGGGGGCGGATTCAGCGGTGCGGTCACCCTGCCATCGTGCCAGGTCGGCCTGTGCGCCGCGTCACCGGACGGCGGCCCTGCGGTACGCCCACGCGGCCGCGGCCAGCGAGATCACCCCGACCCCCGCGCACACCCCCAGGTCAGCGAGGACGACGGCCCAGTCCGGGTGGGTGTCGAAGGTGCGGGCGTACGCCTCCACGCCGTAGGTGGAGGGCAGCAGGTCCCGTGCCAGCCGGACGAGCTCCGGCATCCGGTCGGGCGGCAGCACCCCGAGCAGCAGCGCCGCCGACATGCCCAGCTGGCCGAGCAGCGTGGCCAGCTCGGGGCGGGGCGCCAGCAGGCCGAGCGCCGCGCCGAGCCCGGACAGCGCGGCCCCGGCGAGCGGCACGACGGCCAGCAGGACCCACAGGTTGGCCAGCGGCAGCCCGAAGAGCACACAGCCGAAGACGGCGGTCACCAGTGTCCCGGGCACCGTGAAGGAGGCGTACGCCGCAGCCGTGCCCAGCACCACCGCGGCCGGCGGCACCGGCAGCGTGGCGTAGTGGTCGAGCCCGCCGCCGGCCCGCAGCTGCCCGAAGTACTGGGCCAGCAGGTTCAGCGCGACAAAGGCGACGACCAGCACGGCCGAGCCGGCCACCACGGACCGCGCCTCGAAGCCGTTGTCGACGACGCCGCGCATCATCACGGTGATGCCGATGGACTGGAAGGTCGCCACGAACAGCAGCGGGATCCGCGCCACCCGGGCCCGGGACAGCTGCGCCCGGTACACGGCCACCAGCGACGGCCACAGCCGCGCCGCGGGGGCGAGCTCGGCCACGACGACCGGCCCCGCCTCCGGCACGCTCCGGGCTGTGTCCGGCAGAACCTGCGCGGGTACGACACTCACGACGAGCTGCTCCTCTTCCCTACGGCGGTCGTACCGATCTTCCCCACGGCAGTCGTACCGGCCGTGCCGCGTACGGCGGCCCGTGTGCTCATGCCTGCGCCAGCCGTCATGTCCTCACCAGCCGTCATGCCTTCACCAGCCCCTGCCGGGCGGCGCCGCCGAGGGCCAGATAGACGTCCTCCAGGCTGGGCGTGGCCAGGGTGAAGTCGTCCAGGGCGGCGAAGGCGGCGCCGCCGGTCACCGTGGCGACGGCGGCGCGGGCCTCCTCGGGCGCGAGCCGAAGCGTCCAGCGCCGGCCGGCCTCCACCGCGCGTTCGCGCAGCACGGCGACCTCGGGCACGTCCAGCGGGGCCCGCTCCCGCCACACCAGTTCCACCCGGACCTCGCCCGCGACCTGTTCCTTCAGCCCGGCGGGGGTGTCGCAGGCGATGACCCGGCCCCGGTCGAGGACGGCGACCCGGTCGAGGACGGTCTCGGCCTCGATGACGTTGTGGGTGACGAGGAGGACGGTCGTGCCGTGTTCGGCGCGCCGCCGGTCCACGGCGGACCAGACCGCGCGCCGGGCCACCGGGTCCATACCCGTGGTCGGCTCGTCGAGGACCAGCAGCGGGCGCTCGCCGACGAGGACGGCGGCGAAGGTGGCGAGCCGGCGCTGACCGCCGGACAGCTTCTTCAGCGGCCGCCCGGCGATCGGGGTGAGCCCCAGTTCCTCCAGTACGGCGTCCCGCTCGGCCCGGGCCCGCGCCGCGTCCAGGCCGCGCAGGCGGCCGGTGGTCTCGGCGGCGAGGGAGACGGTCAGCTCGTCCAGGGCGGTGGACTCCTGGCCGAGGTAGGCGAGGAGGCGGGCGGCCCGCTCGGGGTGGCGCACGATGTCGTGGCCGAGGATCTCGACGCTGCCCCGGTCGGGGCGCAGCAGCCCGGTGAGCTGTCGTACGAGGGTGGACTTGCCGGCGCCGTTGGGGCCGAGCAGTCCGAAGATCTCCCCGCGCCGCACCGTCAGTTCCAGGGCGTCGGTGGCGCGCACCTCGGGGGTGCCGGGTGCGCCGCGGCGGCCCTTGACGGCCGGATAGGTCTTGGCGAGCCCGCGTACGCGGACGACCTCGTCCTGCCGAAGTGCCTGCCCCACGCGCGTACTCACAAGGGAAGAGGGTACGGGGTCGGGACCTTTACCCGCCCTTGGGGCCACCCGAACCTCTGCCGCCCGAAAGATCCGCCCCGCCCTCCCCCGGGGCGCTCGCCGGTACCCCGTCGGCTCATTCCCCCGCGTTCGCGTGCTCCGCGGCGGCCGGGATGTCGAACTCTCGCCAGAAGCCTGCCCGGATGGCGTAGCGGTCGTGTTCGTCGATCTGGTCGTCCTTGTGCGCGAGCAGGCCGAAGCGGGCGGCGTAGCGCAGCAGCTCTCCGTCGATGCGGTGCGGGATGCGCGGGTACATCTGGGACAGCCGCTGGAGATGGCTCTGGTCGCCGAGCCGGGACATCCAGCGGCGGGCGAAGACCTGCCCCACCTCGTACGGGTCGCCGCCGACGGTGGTGATGTCCTCCTCGCGGTCCGCCCAGCGCTGCTCGGCCGTGGTCAGCTGGGCGAGCGTCGGCATGGCGGCGGCCTCGGCCGGTTCGGCCACCGCGCCCGGCCGGTCCACCCAGCCCTTGTCGGAGGACCAGCGCAGGGTCGCGGTGGTCGGCTGCGGTGCGGGCTGGACGGCACCGGGGGCGCGCAGCGCGGCGAGGTCCTTGGGGGTGGGGACGCCCTTGGCCGCGGGCACCCGCTCCTGGCCGCCGTTGTCCGCGGCGCCGTTCGGCGGATGCGGCTCCTGCTCGGCGGAGCGCTCGGCGGCCGCGGCGAGCGCGGACTCGGGCAGCGGGGCGGAGAGGATCGCGGCGATCTCGGGGCGGGGCACGGGCTGAGGGGCGCACACGCCGGTCAGTTCCTTGGCGCGGACGGCCTGGGTGATCCAGGCCCGGTCCAGGACGCGCCGCTCGTCGGCCTCGGCGACCAGGTCCTCGGACTGGTTGTAGTCGCCGTCGGCGGCCTGCACGGCCCACAGGTGTACGGCGACGCCGTGCTCCTTGGCCGCCATCATGCCCGGCAGCAGATCGCCGTCGCCGGTGACGAGGACGACGTCGGAGCAGGCCCCGTTGCGGGCCAGCTCGGTCAGCTCGGCGTGCATGGCGGCGTCCACGCCCTTCTGCGCCCAGCGTCCGTCGCTGCGGGTGAGGGCGCCGAGGCGGACGGTGACCCGGGGCATCACCCGCAGCCGGCGGTGCTCCGGCTGGGGAACCCGGTCGGGGGCGCCGTCGAACCAGTAGATGCGCAGCAGCGGCCGTTCGGTGTCGGACTCGGCGCGGTCGCGCAGCGCCTGGATCAGTGCGGTGTGGTCGACGGTGATCCGGGACCGCGAGGGCTCGCCCGCGAGGAGGCTGGCGGCTGCGCCCAGCAGATACCCAGCGTCCACCAGGACGATGCAGCGGTCCACGCGACTCACCCTCTTCCCGGGAGGTTTTGCTTCGGACTTCCTTCGAGTCTGCCCGACCGCGCGGGGGTTAACGGCCCGAACTCGATCTTCGGCGTGGCGTTTGCGGCTGTTACTCGCCAACCTACCCTGTCACACAGGGTAATTGTCCGACATGCGATTGATGTCAGCGTATGTGAATCTGAATCCGGCCCTGGCCCCTAGATCCCCCGCAGGAGGCAGATCACCATGGCCAAGAACAAGAACCGTAAGCAGGGTGGCTCGCAGAACCGCGCCGCGCAGCACGCCGGTCAGGCTCACGAGCAGGCGCAGCACACCACGGAGGCCCACGAGTCTCCGGTGACACACATCCAGGGCAGTTCCGGTGATACCGGGCGTGGCAAGAAGCAGAAGAGCTTCGGCCACAACTAATGGGCGATTGACGCCTGTTGCGTAAGAAAAGAGGGGCGCACCCCTGACGGGTGCGCCCCTCTCACGCTGCCGGGAGCCGGCTCAGCCCGCGAGACAGGACGGGCCGAGCAGCACCTTCAGGTCGCCGAAGAGCGCCGGGTCGGGCTTGACCCGGTGCCGGTCCAGGCGCAGCACCGTGGTCTTGCGGGGCCCCTGGAGCTTGATCCGCACCTCGCTGTCGCCCTTGTGGTGGCTGAGGATCTCGCCGAGGCGGCTGACCATGGGCGGGGTGACCCGGGTCGCCGGGATGGTGAGGACCACCGGCGCGTTGGCGCCCGCGTTGGACAGGTCCGGCACCATCAGTTCCATGGCGACGAGCCGGGGCACGTCCTCGCGCTTGTCGAGGCGGCCCTTGACGAACACCACGGCGTCCTCGACCAGTTGGGTCGACACCAGCTGATAGGTGGCCGGGAAGAACATGCACTCGATGGAGCCCGCGAGGTCCTCGACGGTGGCGATCGCCCAGGCGTTGCCCTGCTTGGTCATCTTGCGCTGGAGGCCCGAGATGATGCCGCCGATGGTGACCACCGCGCCGTCCGCGTGCTCGCCGCCGGTGAGCTGGGAGATGCCCGCGTCGGCCTTGTCGGACAGCACGTGTTCGAGGCCGAACAGCGGGTGGTCGGAGACGTACAGACCGAGCATCTCCCGCTCCTGGGCGAGTAGATAGGTCTTGTCCCACTCGTCGTCGGTGAACTGCACGTCGAGACCGAAGCCGGGCTCGTCCGCGCTGTCGTCGCCCATGCCGCCGAAGAGGTCGAACTGGCCCTCGGCCTCCTTGCGCTTGACCGCGACCACGTTGTCGATCATCGGCTCGTACTGCGCGGTGAGGCCCTTGCGGGTGTGCCCCATGGTGTCGAACGCGCCGGCCTTGATCAGCGACTCGGTGGTGCGCTTGTTGCAGACGACCGCCTCGACCTTGTCGAGGTAGTCGGGGAAGGAGGCGTACTTCCCCTTGGCCTTGCGGCACTTGATGATCGACTCGACCACGTTGGTGCCCACGTTGCGCACCGCGGAGAGGCCGAAGAGGATCACGTCGTCACCCTGGGCGGCGAAGTTGGACTCCGACTCGTTGACGTTCGGCGGCAGCACCCGGATGCCCATGCGGCGGCACTCGTTGAGGTAGACCGCCGACTTGTCCTTGTCGTCCTTGACGGAGGTCAGCAGTCCGGCCATGTACTCGGCGGGGTGGTTGGCCTTGAGGTAGGCGGTCCAGTACGACACCAGGCCGTACGCGGCCGAGTGCGCCTTGTTGAACGCGTAGCCGGCGAACGGGACCAGCACGTCCCACAGCGCCTGGATGGCCTCGTCGCTGTAGCCGTTCTTGCGGGCACCGCCCTGGAAGATGGTGAAGTTCTTCGCCAGCTCCTCGGGCTTCTTCTTGCCCATCACGCGGCGCAGGATGTCGGCCTCACCGAGCGAGTATCCGGCGATGATCTGGGCGGCCTTCTGCACCTGCTCCTGGTAGACGATCAGGCCGTAGGTGACGTCCAGGACCTCCTTGAGCGGCTCCTCCAGCTCGGGGTGGATCGGCGTGATCTCCTGCTGCCCGTTCTTGCGCAGGGCGTAGTTCGTGTGGGAGTTCATGCCCATCGGGCCCGGCCGGTACAGGGCCGACACGGCGGAGATGTCTTCGAAGTTGTCGGGCTTCATCAGGCGCAGCAGTGAGCGCATGGGGCCGCCGTCGAACTGGAAGACGCCGAGGGTGTCGCCGCGCTGGAGCAGTTCGAAGGTCGTGGGGTCGTCCAGCGGCAGGGACAGCAGGTCGATGTCGAGGCCCTTGTTGGCCTTCACCATCTTGACCGCGTCGTCCATGATCGTGAGGTTGCGCAGGCCCAGGAAGTCCATCTTCAGCAGGCCGAGCGACTCACAGCTCGGGTAGTCCCACTGTGTGATGGTCACGCCGTCGGTGTGCCGGACCCAGACCGGGACGTGGTCGGTGATGGTCTCGCTGGACATGATCACGCCGGCCGCGTGCACACCCATCTGCCGGACCAGGCCCTCCACGCCGCGCGCGGTGTCGATGACCTTCTTCACGTCCGGTTCGTTCTCGTACATTCCCCGGACCTCGCCCGCCTCCGAGTAGCGGGGGTGCTGCGGGTCGGTGATGCCGGACAGCGGGATGCCCTTGCCGAGGACGTCGGCGGGCATGGCCTTGGTGATGCGGTCGCCCATCGCGTACGGGTAGCCCAGCACGCGCGCCGAGTCCTTGATCGCGTTCTTGGCCTTGATGGTGCCGTAGGTGCCGATCATGGCGACCTTGTCGGCGCCGTACTTCTCGGTGACGTACCGGATCACCTCGACGCGCCGGCGCTCGTCGAAGTCGATGTCGACATCGGGCATCGAGATGCGCTCGGGGTTGAGGAACCGCTCGAAGATCAGGCCGTGCGGGATCGGGTCGAGGTCGGTGATGCCCATGGCGTAGGCGACGATCGAACCGGCCGCGGAGCCTCGGCCGGGGCCGACCGCGATGCCGTTGTTCTTGGCCCACATGATGAAGTCGGCGACCACGAGGAAGTAGCCGGGGAAGCCCATCGAGATGATGACGTCCATCTCGTAGTCGGCCTGCTTCTGGCGGTCCTCGGGGATGCCGCCGGGGAAGCGGCGCTGCATGCCCCGGCTGACCTCCTCCTTGAACCAGGTGACCTCGGTGTAGCCCTCGGGGATGTCGAACTTCGGCATCAGGTCGCGCTTCTCGAACATGCCGGTGGTGTCGACCATCTCGGCCACCAGGAGCGTGTTGGCGCAGCCCTGCTGCCAGGCGTCCGAGGAGTCGATGGCGTACATCTCGTCCGTGGACTTCAGGTAGTAGCCGGTGCCGTCGAACTTGAAGCGGTCCGGGTCGGAGAGGTTCTTGCCGGTCTGGATGCACAGCAGCGCGTCATGGGCGGTCGCCTCATGGGCGTACGTGTAGTGCGAGTCGTTGGTGACCAGCGGGGGGATGCCGAGCTTCTTGCCGATCTCCAGGAGGCCGTCGCGGACCCGGTGCTCGATCTCGATGCCGTGGTCCATCAGCTCCAGGAAGTACTTGTCCTTGCCGAAGATGTCCTGGTACTCGCTGGCGGCCTTGAGTGCCTCGTCGAACTGGCCGAGGCGCAGCCGGGTCTGGAGCTCGCCGGAGGGGCAGCCGGTGGAGGCGACGATGCCCTCGGACCACTGGGAGATGGTCTCCTTGTCCATCCGGGGCCACTTCTGGAGCCAGCCCTCGGCGTACGCGTCGGAGGACAGCCGGAAGAGGTTGTGCAGACCGGTGCGGTTCACCGCCCACATCGTCTTGTGGGTGTAACCACCGGAACCGGAGACGTCGTCGCGCTTCTGGTGCGGCTGGCCCCACTG
This sequence comes from Streptomyces griseofuscus, assembly GCF_014673495.1. Lineage (GTDB taxonomy): Bacteria > Actinomycetota > Actinomycetes > Streptomycetales > Streptomycetaceae > Streptomyces > Streptomyces murinus. Next base: position 6,247,664 of record NZ_CP051006.1, on the reverse strand, counting down.
GATCTTGCGCTTGTTGCGCCGGGACTCGGGGGCCACATAGGCCTCGATCCCGATGATCGGCGTGACCCCGGACTTCTGGGCCGTGTGGAAGAAGTCGTACGCCCCGTGGAGGTTGCCGTGGTCGGACATGGCGATGTGCGTCATGCCCATTTCATTGCAGGCATTGAACATGTCCTTCAGCCGCGCGGCACCGTCCAGCAGCGAGTACTGGGTGTGGACGTGCAGGTGCGTGAACGGCGGCTTTGACACGGTTTGGCCTCCAACGGAGAACGTCAGGCGACGGGCGGGCGGACACTCTGGGGGACAGCGTCGAATCCTATGCCCTGGCACTGACAGCCGGAGTGGATCCCCGCGTACGTCGGTCGGGAACCGGGCACTCCCGCGCCGCGTCGCCCGTTGGAGACGGCGAAAGCGCTGTCGTATCCATGGACACACAGTGACGCACCACTCCCGCACCAGGAGGCATCCCGCGATGTCGGTCCCTAAGCTCAGCGCCGAGCAGCGCGGCGAGGAGATCCTCGCCGTATTCGACACCGCCTTCGGCAGGCTCCTGGCCGCCGACCCGGCCGCGTTCCGGGTGAAGTTCCGGAAGATGGCGGCCTCGGCCTTCGCGTTCTACCGGGGCACGGCGTGCCTCTTCTACCACGACCTCGACGCCGAGCGGCGGGGCGGCCCCTACCTGGACGACCGCACCTCGCGGGTGTGGATCCACGGCGACCTGCACGCGGAGAACTTCGGCACGTACATGGACTCGTACGGCCGCCTGGTGTTCAACGTCAACGACTTCGACGAGGCGTACGTCGGCCCCTTCACCTGGGACCTGAAGCGCTTCGCCGCCTCGATCGCGCTCCTCGGGTACGCCAAGGCGCTGAGCGACGAGCAGATCACCGAGCTGGTGACGGTCTACGCGGACGCGTACCGGGAGCGGATCCACGCCCTGGCCACCGGCGCCAAGAGCGACGAGGTGCCGCCGTTCACCCTGGACACCGCGGAGGGCCCGCTGCTCGGCGCGCTGCGCGCGGCCCGCTCGCTCACCCGGTTCGAACTGCTGGACTCGATGACCGAGATCCGCGACTTTGAACGCAGGTTCGCGTCGGGTCCCGGCACCGTCGAGCTGGACGCGGCCGACCGCTACAAGATCCTCGCGGCCTTCGACGGCTATCTGGAGACGCTGCCCGACTCCTCCCTGGCCCGCCCGGACTCCTACCGGGTCAAGGACGTCGTGGGCCGCCGGGGCGTCGGCATCGGCTCGGCCGGGCTGCCGTCGTACAACATCCTCCTGGAGGGCCACAGCGACGCCCTGGAGAACGACGTCGTGATCTACATCAAGCAGGCCCAGACCCCGGCCGTCTCCCGGCACATCACCGATCCGGCCGTCGCCGGGTACTTCCAGCACGAGGGCCACCGCACGGTGATCTCCCAGCGCGCCCTCCAGGCGCACGCCGACCCGTGGCTGGGCTGGACCGAGCTGGACGGCGCGGGCCAGCTGGTCGCCGAGATCTCGCCGTACGCGGTCGATCTGGACTGGAGCGATCTCGACGACCCGGAGGAGATCGCGCTGGTCGTGGCCGACCTGGGCCGGGCCACGGCCGCCATGCACGCGGCGGCGGACGACACCTCCGGCGAGTCCCTGGTGCCCTTCTCCACCGAGCGCGCCATCGACGCGGCGATCGCGGCCCACGAGGAGGGCTTCGCGCCCCTGCTGGTGGACTTCGCGCACACGTACGGCGCACGGGCCCGCGCGGACCACCAGATCTTCGTGGACCTGTTCCGCAACGGCCGGATCCCGGGGCTGTAGAGCGCCCCGCCGAGGCGGTGGCGTGCGCGTACTCACAGGCCCCCTTTAGGGGTCCCTTACTCCGGTTCGTGACAGACTCTGCTATCGCTATGGACATATCCGGGACCTACCTCAGAGCCGTTCGCGCGGTGCTGTTCACGGCCTTCGTCGTGACCCTCGGCACCGCGTCGCACGTGCTGCTGTCCCGGACCCCGCTGCCGGCCGCGACCGTGGCCGCGGTCGCCGCCGGTGTCTTCACCGGCGCGTACGCGCTGGCGGGCCGCGAGCGCGGCTTCGGCCGGATCGCGGCCCTGCTGGTGCCGCTGGAACTGGCCGCGGACACGGTGTTCACCACCGGCCAGCAGACCTGTTACGGCCGGGCGGGCGGCCCGGTCGCCGGCCCCCTGCACGCCTTCGGGTTCGACCTGCTGTGCCACGGCGGCGCGGTGGGCACCCCGCTGGCCCAGGTGGGCCGCGGGCAGGCCGCCGGGGTGCTGGCGAACGCCTCCCCGGCCACCGCCTGGCTGCTGCTCGCCGCGCACATCGGCGTGAGCCTGCTGGCCGCCGCCTGGCTGCGCCGGGGCGAGCGCGCCCTGGTGCAGCTGCTGCGCGCGGTGGCCGCCGCCTCCTTCCGGCCACTGCTCCTCGCGGTGGCCGCGATCGCCGTACGACGGCTGCCGGAGGGCCGCCCGCCCCGCCCGGCCCGGCGCCGGGCCGCCGCCCGTGACCGGCTTCTCGCCCACTCCCTGGGACGGCGTGGACCGCCGTGCGCCGCTCCGCTCGCCTCCTGGTGAGCGACGCGCCCGTCCCCCACTCGTACCCCGCGCAGGGCAACTGCGCGACCCCCAGGGAGAACACCCAGATGAGCAAGCGGAACAGCCAGGCGTCGAAGAACGCGGCCCGGGAGCGGCTGCGCGTGGAGCGCGAGCGCCAGGCCAAGCGCGACAAGGCCAGGCGCCAGGCGTTCGTGGCCGGCGGCGTCGTGGTCGCGCTCGCGGCCGCGGGCGGCATCGGCTACGCCGTCGTCCAGGCCAACAAGCCCAGCTACTGGGAGGGTCTGAAGAACGCGAAGGTCGTCGCCCCGGCCCACACCGAGGGCGCCAAGGGCGCCACGGTCGTCATCGGCAAGGCGAGCGCCAAGAAGACCCTCAAGATGTACGAGGACCCGCGCTGCCCGGTGTGCGCCCAGTTCGAGCAGACGGTCGGCTCGACGCTGCACAAGGACATCGACGACGGCAAGTTCAAGTACCAGTACGTGGGCGCCACGTTCCTGGACGCCCATGACAACGGTGTGGGCTCCAAGAACGCGCTGAGCGCGCTCGGCGCCGCGCTGAACATCAGCCCCGAGGCGTTCCTGGACTACAAGTCCGCGCTGTACTCCACGAAGTGGCACCCGGACGAGAACGACGACAAGTTCAAGGACGACAACTACCTCATCAAGATCGCCGACACCGTCCCGGCGCTGAAGGGCAACGTCACCTTCCAGAACGCCGTCAAGAAGGGCACCTATGACGCCTGGGCGGTGAACATGTCGAAGCAGTTCGACAACAACAAGGACGGCGTGACCGGCACTCCGGCCTTCGTCATGGACGGCAAGCAGCTCAACGGCGGCAACATGATCACGTCGGTGGACGAGTTCAACAAGGTCATCGACGCGGCCGTCAAGGGCTGACGACTCCCTCCCGGCCGACGCACTCCAGGGTGCCGGCACCCCTTCGAAAACCGACGGCTCGGTGAAGAGCGGGCGAACATTCCTTGTTCGCTCGCTCTTTTGTTCTACCGCTCGGTAACCTGATCGGCCGTGACCAGTCGAAACAGATCACTCCCGGCCTCCCAGGGCCTCAACTCCCCTTCCCCTCGCCGCCGTACGGTCGTCAAGGCCGCGGCGGCGACGGCTGTGCTGGCCGGGCCGCTCGCCGCCGCCCTGCCCGCCCGCGCCTCCGGTCAGGCCCCCGCCTTCCTGCACGGTGTGGCCTCCGGTGACCCGCTGCCCGACGGCATCCTGCTGTGGACCCGCATCACCCCGACCCCGGACGCCACTCCCGGCTCCGGTATCGGCCCGGACACCGTGGTGAGCTGGGTCGTCGCCACCGACAAGGCGCTCACCCAGGTCGTCAGCAAGGGCTCCACCACCGCGACGGCCGCCTCGGACCACACGGTGAAGGCGGACATCCGCGGCCTCCAGCCGGCCAATGACTACTGGTTCCGCTTCTCCTGCGGCGGCACCGACTCGCCCGTCGCGCGCACCCGCACCGCCCCGGCCGCCACCGCGGACGTCTCCGGGCTCCGCTTCGGCGTGGTCACCTGTGCCAACTGGGAGGCCGGCTACTTCTCCTCGTACCGCCACCTCGCGGCGCGGGGCGACCTCGACGCCTGGCTGCACCTCGGCGACTACATCTACGAGTACAAGTCCGGCGAGTACGCGGCCCGCGGCAAGGTGATCCGGCAGCACGCCCCCACCAACGAGACCATCACGCTCGCCGACTACCGCACCCGGCACGGCAAGTACAAGACCGACGCCGACCTCCAGGCCCTGCACCTGAAGGCGCCGGTCATCGCGATCTGGGACGACCACGAGTTCGCCGACAACGCGTGGTCGGGCGGCGCGGTCAACCACACCGAGGGCGCCGAGGGCACCTGGACCGCCCGCAAGGCCGCCGCCAAGCAGGCCTACTTCGAGTGGATGCCGGTACGCCCGGCGATCGAGGGCACCACCTACCGGCGGCTGCGCTTCGGCAAGCTCGCCGACCTGTCCCTGCTGGACCTGCGCTCCTTCCGCTCCCAGCAGGTGTCCGGCACCAGCGGCTCGGTGGACGACGCGAGCCGCACCATCACCGGCCGGGCCCAGCTCGACTGGCTGAAGGCGGGCCTGAAGGCGTCCGACACCAAGTGGCGGCTGGTCGGCAACTCGGTGATGATCGCGCCGTTCGTCATCGGCTCCCTCACCGCGGACCTGCTCAAGCCGCTCGCCCAGCTGCTCGACCTGCCGCAGGGCGGCATAGGCGTCAACACCGACCAGTGGGACGGCTACACCCACGACCGCCGGGAACTCCTCGACCACCTGACGTCGAACAACATCGGCAACACCGTCTTCCTGACCGGTGACATCCACATGTCCTGGGCCAACGACGTGCCGGTGGACGCGGGCACCTACCCGCTGTCGGAGTCGGCCGCCACCGAGTTCGTCATCACCTCGGTGACCTCCGACAACCTCGACGACATCGTCAAGGTCCCCGAGGGCCTCGTCTCCACGGCCGCCGCGCCGCTCATCGAGGCCGCCAACCGGCACGTCCACTGGGTGGACACCGACCGGCACGGCTTCGGCGTGCTCGACATCACCACCGACCGCGCCCAGATGGACTACTACGTCCTCTCCGACCGCACCGACCAGAACGCCACCGTCAAGTGGGAGCGCTCGTACCGCACCCGCACCGGCACACAGAAGGTCGAGCGCACCTACGACCCGGTCTAGGGTCTTTCGTTTGGATCAGGCCGAGCCCGGCATGATCCAAACGAGAGGCCCTAGACGGCCCGCAGGCCGTCGAGGAAGCCGAGCGCCACGCGCCAGGTCGCCTCGGCGGCCTCCGCGTCGTAATCCGGCAGGTCGGGGTCGGTGTACATATGCCCGGCCCCGGCGTACCGGTAGACCTCCACATCGGCGCCCGCCCGGCCCATCTGGAGGTACCAGGCGCTGAGCCAGTCGTCCGTCTCGAACGGGTCCGGCTCGGCCACGTGCAGCTGCACCGGCAGCTCGTCCACGTGCGCGTTCGGCGCGATGTCCGAGGTGCCGTGCAGAAGCAGCAGCCCGCGCGCCTTGTCGTCGCCGAGGGCGAGGGTCTGCGCCACGGAGGCGCCGAGCGAGAACCCGGCGTAGACCAGACCCCGCTCCGAGTACGGCGCAGCCGCCAGCACGGCCCGCTTCAGCAGCTCCTCCTTGCCGACCCCGTCGCTGAACTCCATGCCCTCCTCGACGGTGTCGAACGTCCGCCCCTCGAAGAGGTCCGGCGTCCACACCTCGTGGCCGGCCGCGCGCAGCCGGTCAGCGGCATCGCGCACCGCGGGCCTGAGCCCATAGGTCGAGTGAAAGAGCATGATGTTCATGAGCCCATGGTGCCAGCTCCGGGGGCCGTGCCCGGGAGCGGGACAAGTCACAGGTTCACGATCGCCGTAGCCGGTTACGTTCCAAGGCATGGAGACCGTACTGCGCCCTGTGATCGTGGTCGGCGCATCCGTGTTCCTGACCGTTCTCATCGGCTGGGCCACCGACGTGCTGCTGCGCAAGGCGGACGAACGCCACCCCGAGACCCCCCTGTGGGACCGGCTGCGGCGCGCCCGTGTGCCGTACCAGCTGGTCCTGTGCGCGGCCCTGCTCAGAGGCTCGTACGACCAGGCCGAGCTGTTCGAGGTGCACCGGGTCGGCGTCGGCCGGACCCTGACCCTGGTGCTGATCGGGGCCGCGGCCTGGCTGACGATCCGGATCGCGGGCGCCGTGGTCGAGACGACGTACAGCCGCTACGCGCGCGCCCACCACGACGCGGCGCGGGTACGGCGGGTGCGCACCCAGGTCACGCTGATCATGCGGGTGGTCTCGGCGGTCGTCGGCGTGGTCGCGGTGGCCGCGATGCTGCTGACCTTCCCGGCGATGCGGGCCGCGGGTGCCTCCCTGCTGGCCTCGGCCGGTGTCCTCGGCATCGTGGCCGGTGTCGCCGCGCAGTCCACGCTGTCGAACCTGTTCGCCGGGCTTCAGATCGCCTTCGGCGACATGGTCCGCATCGGCGACACCGTGGTCGTGGACGGCGAGTGGGGCACGGTCGAGGAGATCACCCTGACCTTTCTGACGGTACGGACCTGGGACGAGCGCCGGATCACCATGCCGGTGTCGTACTTCACCTCCAAGCCCTTCGAGAACTGGTCGCGGGGCACCCCGCAGATGACCGGGATCGTGTTCTGGCAGCTCGACCACAGCGCGCCCCTGGAGGCGATGCGCGAGAAGCTGCGGGACATCCTGCGCCAGTGCCCGGCCTGGGACGGCCGCGCCTCCAACCTGGTGGTCACCGACTCCACCGCCAACACCATGGAGGTGCGCGCGCTGGTGACGGCGAAGGACGCCGACGACATCTGGACGGTGCGGGTCGCCGTCCGCGAGCAGATGATCACCTGGCTGTCCGCGGAGCACCCCTACGCGCTGCCCCGGGTCAACACCTCGGACGCGGTGCTGCCGCCCTACCGCGTGCCCTCCCCGGACCGCCACTCCCTGCGCAAGGCGTACGAGTTCCCGCGCACCGGACGGAGCTGAGCGGGGCGGGCGGGCGCCTCGGTCCGGTTCAATGGCCGCGTTCGGCGCCTCCGTTGACCTGGATGATCTGTGAGGTGATGTGCCCGGCGGCTGGCGAGGCCAGCCAGTGCAGGGTGGCCGCCACATCGCCCGGCTCGCCCGCCCGGCCGGTGGAGGTCTCGGCCACGAGCTGTCCGCGCCGCTCCTCGGACATGCCGCCGCCGAAGAAGTCGGTGTCCTCGATGTAACCGGGCGCGACCACGTTCACCGTGATGCCCCGGTGGCCCAGGCGGCGGGCCAGATCATGGGCGTAGGGGTGCAGCCCGGCCTTGGCCGCCGCGTAGGCGCCGCTGCCCGAGCCGCGGTAGGCGGCGATGGAGCTGAGGAAGAGCACCCGGCCGCCGGGCTCCGCGAGCCGCTCCTGAAGGGCCTCGGTGAGCAGCACCGCGGTCAGGGTGTTGAGTCTGAAGGCGACGGTCCAGGCATGGGCCACCCGGTCGAGGGGGTCCTCGCTGCCGGCCGGTGGCTCCAGGGCGCCGGAGCCCCCCGCGCTGTGCACGAGCACATCGACGGTGCCGAACTCCCGGGCGACGAGCCGGGCAACCTCCCGCACCTCGGCGGGCTCGGTGAGGTCGGCCGCGTGGGTGAGCGCCCCCGGCACCCCGGCCTTCTCCAGCACCTCCGCACGCCGTCCGAGGAGCAGCACCCGGTCCCCGTCCGCGGCGAAGGCACGTGCCGTCGCCAGCCCGATGCCCGTACCGCCTCCGCTGATCACGATGTTGCGAGTCATGATCCGAGAGTAGGAGTCCGCGGCGGACGGCGCTTCCGGTTGTCCACAGCCACCGGGTATTTGTATGACCGGATATACACAGCTGGCCGATACACCCGGCCGGCCGGGCGCCGTCAGCGCAGGCTGCGCACATCGAGATGGCGCAGGACCCGGTCCACGATCTCCGGGTCCATCCCCGGTTCGCTGCGCGCGGCGAGCACCTCGTGCCGGGCGGCGCTGAGCATCTCGCCCTGGATACGCCGGATCCGCTTCAGCCGCTTGGCCCGCTGGTGCTGTGCCTCGCGGCGCTCCTCCTCGCCCATGTCGGGGCTGATCCGGATGCCGATGTCGAAGGCCTGCCGCAGCATCTGCTCGGACAGCTCCTCGGGCAGGTCCTCCACCTGCTCGATCTCCCGCAGCCGGCGCTTGGCCGCCTTGGCCGCGCGCACCGCCAGCTCCTTCTCGTACTCCTTCTCCCGCTCGGAGTCGGCCTGCACCCCCAGCCGTCTGACCAGCCACGGCAGGGTCAGCCCCTGGATCACCAGGGTGGCGACGATCACCCCGAAGGCGATGAAGACGATCTCGTCCCGGTCCGGGAAGGGCTTGCCGGCGTCGGTCTCCAGGGGGATGGCCAGCGCCAGCGCGACCGAGGCCACCCCGCGCATCCCGGACCACCACATCACGACCGTCTCCCGCCAGCTCGTGGGGATCTCCTCCTCCACATCGCGCCGGGCGTGCAGCCGTTTGGTCAGCCAGGTCGCCGGGAGCAGCCACAGCAGTCGTACGACGATCACCACACCGGCGACGGCCACCGCCCAGCCGAGCAGCTCGCCCCACCGTCCGCTGGCCGTACGGATCGCGTTGTGCAGCTCCAGGCCGATCAGCCCGAAGGCGACGCCGGTGACGAGGGTGTCGATGATGTCCCAGAAGGTGTGTCCCGCCAGTCGGGTCATCACATCGTCGGCGCCGGTGGCGTACTCGGAGAGGTAGAGGGCCGTGGTGAGCACGGCGAGCACGCCGGAGCCCTGGAGCTTCTCCGCGAGCACGTAGGAGGCGTACGGCACCAGCAGGGTCAGGCCGATCTGGAGGGTCGGGTCGCCCAGCAGGTCCATCATCCGGTTCGCGCCCCAGCCGAGCAGCAGCCCCACGGCCACCGCGACCACGGCGGACAGCACCAGCGCGAGCCCGGCCTTCCACGGCGAGAACAGTCCGCTCACCGCGGCGGCGATCGCCACGTGGTAGAGCACGATGGCCGTCACGTCGTTGAACAGCCCCTCGCCCTCCAGGACCGACACCAGGCGGCGCGGCAGCCCGAGTTGTCCGGCGACGCTGGTCGCGGCGACCGGGTCGGGCGGGGCGATCAGCGCGCCGAGCGCCACGGCGGCGGCGACCGACAGACCGGGCACGATCGCGTGGGCCACGAAGGCGACGCACACCGTGGTCACGAACACCAGGGCGACGGCCAGGGTCAGGATCGGGCGTTTGTTGGTCGTGAACTGTCGCCAGGAGGTGCGCCGTACGGCCGCGTACAGCAGCGGCGGCAGCAGTCCGGGCAGGATCAGCTCGGGCGGGATGTTCACGTTGGGCACGAAGTCGGCCACCGCGAGGACCCCGCCGAACAGCGTCATCAGCACCGGGGCCGGCACCCCGAGGCGGTCGCCCACCGGGACGCTCACCAGGGCCCCGAGCAGCAGGGCGAACAACAGAGCCAACTGATCCAAGGCCGGCGCTCCGGGGTCGACATGGCACGCGAGGCTTCAAGCCTGCCATGCCGCCCGGCCACCGGCCGTTCCAGGGCATCGCCCCGGGGGGTGTCACCGCACCCCGTTCACCGGCTCTTCCGCCGGTGGTTACAGGGCGCGGCGCATCGCCCGGTGGGGCATGTCGGCGTCCAGGAACTCCGGTCCGTACGCCGCGTAGCCGAGCCGCTCGTAGAAACCGAGCGCCTGGGTCTGCGCGTGCAGGTCCACCGCGGCCAGGCCACGCGCGCGGGCCGCCTCCTCGATGGCCCGCACCAGGGCGGCGCCGATACCGAGCCCGCGGGCCCGACGGGAGACCGCGAGCCGCCCGAGGGAGCCGACGGAGGCGTCCGCGCCGGTCTTGGCGACGGCCGCCTCACCGGTCAGCAGCCGGCCGGTGCCCAGCGGGGTGCCGTCCGCGCGCAGGGCCAGCACATGCACGGCGACGGCGTCGTACACGTCGTACTCGACGGCTTCGTCCACGCCCTGCTCATGGACGAAGACCTCCTTGCGGACCGCGAAGCACGCCTCCAGGTCGGCGGGGTCCTCGGCGACGCGGACGGTGGGGGCTCCGGTCATCCGTAGGTCTCCTCGCGGACCAGGTCCAGGGCCTGCTGGAGGTCCTCGGGGTAGTCGGAGGAGAACTCCACCCAGCGGCCGTCGCCCGGGTGTTCGAAGCCGAGGCGCACGGCGTGCAGCCACTGGCGGGTGATGCGCAGCCGCTTGGCGAGGGTGGGGTCGGCGCCGTAGGTGAGGTCGCCGACGCACGGGTGGCGGTGGGCGGCCATGTGGACGCGGATCTGGTGGGTGCGGCCGGTCTCCAGCTTCACATCGAGCAGGGAGGCGGCACGGAAGGCCTCGATGAGGTCGTAGTGCGTCACCGAGGGCTTGCCGTCGGCGGTGACCGCCCACTTGTAGTCGTGGTTCGGGTGGCGGCCGATCGGGGCGTCGATGGTGCCGCTCGTCGGGTCCGGGTGGCCCTGGACCAGGGTGTGGTAGCGCTTGTCGACCGTGCGCTCCTTGAACTGGCGCTTGAGCGAGGTGTAGGCGTACTCCGACTTGGCGACCACCATCAGGCCGGAGGTGCCCACGTCCAGGCGGTGCACGATGCCCTGGCGCTCGGCGGCGCCGGAGGTGGAGATGCGGTAGCCGGCGGCGGCGAGACCGCCGATGACGGTCGGGCCGGTCCAGCCCGGGGAGGGGTGCGCGGCCACGCCGACCGGCTTGACGATCACGACCACGTCATCGTCGTCATGCACGATCTCCATGCCCTCGACGGGCTCGGCGACCACCTGCACCGGCGCGGGGGCCTGCGGCATCTCGACCTCCAGCCAGGCGCCGCCGTGCACCCGCTCGGATTTGCCGACGACCGCGCCGTCGACCTGCACCTTGCCGGCCGCGGCCAGCTCGGCCGCCTTCGTGCGGGAGAAGCCGAACATGCGGGAGATGGCGGCGTCGACGCGCTCGCCCTCCAGGCCGTCGGGCACGGGCAGGGTACGGATCTCGGGAATCGTGCTCACCCGTCGAGTATGCCGGACGGGCGGCACGGCCCCGACCGAGCCTGTGGAAAACCGGCTCCGGCCCCGGTCCGCCGGGGCCGCGCCGTCAGTCCTTGTGGACCGTGCCGTCCGGGTCGAGACCGCGGAAGGACAGCAGCACGATCAGGATGCCGCCGCACACGATCGCCGAGTCGGCGAGGTTGAAGATCGCGAAGCCCTTGGGCGCGATGAAGTCCACGACCTGGCCGTTGAAGACGCCGGGCGAGCGGAAGATCCGGTCGGTGAGGTTGCCGAGCGCGCCGCCGAGCAGCAGGCCGAGCGCGACGGCCCAGGGGAAGCTGTAGAGCTTGCGGGCCAGCCGCATGATCACCACGATCACCGAGGCGGCGATCACCGTGAAGATCACGGTGAAGGCCGCGCCGAAGCCGAAGGCGGCGCCCGGATTGCGGATGGCGTGCAGCTCCAGCAGGTCCCCGACGAGCTTGATCGGCGCGTGGCCCTCCAGCTTGGCCACCACCAGCGTCTTGCTGATCAGGTCGAGCGCGTACGCGAACGCGGCCACGGCGAACAGCACGGCGATCCGGCGCCCACGGCCGGTCCGCTCCCGCTCCTGGTCCGCCGCCTGCTCGGGGGCCTGATGTGCGCCGTCCTCCGGGGTGTCCGGCGTATTGATGATGCGCTCCGCCTCTGCCACGTGCGTCCCTCGACCTAGGTACCTGACTGAGGACGAGACTACGGCACGCCTGAGCGGCCCCACACGCTCAGGAACGGCGTTCCTGCTTCTGCTTGCACTCCACGCACAGGGTGGCCCGCGGGAAGGCCTGCATCCGGGCCTTGCCGATGGGGTTGCCGCAGTTCTCGCACAGGCCGTAGGTGCCCGCGTCCAGTCGTTCGAGCGCGCGTTCGGTCTGGGTGAGCATCTCGCGCGCGTTGGCGGCCAGCGCCAGTTCGTGCTCGCGGGTGATGTTCTTGGTCCCGGTGTCGGCCTGGTCGTCGCCCGCGCCGTCCCCGGAGTCGCGCATCAGGCCGACGAGGGACTCCTCGGACGAGCTGATCTCCCGCCGCAGCCGCTCCATCTCGGACTGGAGCTCCGCACGCGCCTCGGAAACCTCCTGGTCGGTCCAGGGGTCCTCGCCGGGGCGCACCGCCAGCTCGCCGGGGTCCGCGGCGGCCAGGCGCGCCTTGGGAACGGCGGTGTCCTCCGCCGTGGCCGTGCCAGGGGTCTTCTTCGCAACCACCTTCGTGGCTCCCGTCTGCTTCGCGGCCCGCGCCGCGCCCGCCTTCTTGGCCGTGCTCTTCTCGTCCGGCTCCGCCTTGTGGGCCGCGGTCCTCGCGGCCTTCCCGGCGGCGGTTCCCGCCGCGGTGGCGTCCCCGGCCGTCGTGCCGCCCGTGGCCGCGTCCCCGGCCGCCGTGTCCTTGGCCGCGGTCCTCCTGGCGGGCGACTTCTTCGCCGCCGCCTTCTTGCCCGCCGTTCTCCCGGCCGCCGTCTTCTCGGCCGAGACCGCCGTTTTCCCGGCCGGGGCCTTCGCCGCCGCGGGCGTCTTGTGCCCGGCCGCCGCGGTCCTCTCGGCCGCCGCCTTCTTCTCCGGTGTCTTCCTGGCGGCCGTCTTCCTCGCCACCGGGTGGGCGGCGGCCTCCTCGGCCGCGCCCGTCTGCTCCAGGACCGGCTTCACGGCGGCTCCCTTCTCGGCGGCGGCCTTCCTGGCCACCGCCTTCCCTTCCCCCTCCTCGGCCACCGCCCGCCGCGCCGCCGCCTTCTTGGCAGCGGCCTTGTGAGCAGTGGTTTTCTCGGTATCCGACTTCCTGGCCACGGTCTTCTTCGCGCTCTCTCTCGCCACCATGGCCGCGGCCCCTTCACATAGGGTGATCTCGCTCGCGAATCGTGCTGGGACGATAAATCGACTTGCCTCCCGCGGCAACGGGGCACACCGCCCGATTCGCCCGGCCGCACCCCCGGCGCGACGGGCCTGCATCCGTTGTGCCCAGCTCCCCGCCGGGTAATCCGCCACGCCGGGCATCACCCCCGCACCCTCGCCATTCGGGGCATCCGGCGACCCGCACCGGGCCACCGCCGACCGGCCCCCCGAAAAGCGGTCGGCCGCTGTCCGCGCGGCGCCGTACACTGGGCGCAGCGAGCAGCATGGATGGGGACGAGTAGCGGCGTACGCAGCCCAGAGCGACCCGGGGACGGTGGAAGCCCGGGGGCGAGCGCGACGTGAAGATCACCCCGGAGCCGCCGGAAGAAAGCCGCAGCCGCAGGGCCAGGCCAGTAGAACCGGTTTCGCGAACCCAATGAGGGGGCCCACCGGCGACCGAGGCACGGCGGCGGGCCAAGGAGGGTGGTACCGCGGGAGCGCGCCGCACACGGCGTACGAATCGAAGCTCTCGTCCCTCCGACGGAAGGCAGCAAGTCCGTTGGAGGATGCTCGCAGATGACAGCGCCGACGTACCGCCAGGTGCCCGCACAGGTCGACCTGCCCGCGCTTGAGCACGCCGTGCTCGACTTCTGGCGTGAGCAGAAGATCTTCGCCAAGACCCTGGAGCAGTCCGAGGGCCGCCCCGAATGGGTGTTCTACGAAGGCCCGCCCACCGCCAACGGCATGCCCGGCGCCCACCACATCGAGGCGCGCGTCTTCAAGGACGTCTTCCCCCGCTTCCGCACCATGCGCGGCTACCACGTGGCCCGCAAGGCCGGCTGGGACTGCCACGGCCTGCCCGTGGAGCTGGCCGTGGAGAAGGAGCTGGGCTTCTCCGGCAAGCAGGACATCGAGGCGTACGGCATCGCCGAGTTCAACGACAAGTGCCGCGAGTCCGTGACCCGGCACACCGACGCTTTCGCCGAGCTGACGACCCGCATGGGCTACTGGGTCGACCTGGACGACGCCTACCGGACCATGGACCCGGAGTACGTGGAGTCCGTCTGGTGGTCGCTGAAGGAGATCTTCGGCAAGGGCCTGCTGGTCCAGGACCACCGCGTCGCCCCCTGGTGCCCCCGCTGCGGCACCGGCCTGTCCGACCATGAGCTGGCGCAGGGCTACGAGACGGTCGTCGACCCCTCGGTGTACGTCCGCTTCCCGCTCACCTCCGGCCCGCTGGCCGGCGAGGCCGCACTCCTGGTGTGGACGACGACCCCCTGGACCCTGGTCTCCAACACGGCGGTCGCCGCCCACCCGGAGGTCACCTACCTCGTCGCCACGAACGGCGAGGAGAAGGTCGTCGTCGCCGAGCCGCTGCTCGCCAAGGCGCTCGGCGAGGGCTGGGAGCCCACCGGGCAGAGCTTCACCGGCGCCGAGATGGAGCGCTGGACCTACCAGCGCCCGTTCGAGCTGATCGAGTTCCCGGAGCCGGCCCACTACGTGGTGAACGCCGACTACGTGACCACCGAGGACGGTACGGGCCTGGTCCACCAGTCCCCCGCCTTCGGTGAGGACGACCTCAAGGTCTGCCGCTCCTACGGCCTGCCCGTCGTCAACCCGGTGCGCCCCGACGGCACCTTCGAGGAGGACGTGCCGCTGGTCGGCGGCGTCTTCTTCAAGAAGGCCGACGAACAGCTCACCGAGGACCTGGGGCAGCGGGGCCTGCTCTTCCGGCATCTGCCGTACGAGCACAGCTACCCGCACTGCTGGCGCTGCCACACCGCGCTGCTCTACTACGCGCAGCCCTCCTGGTACATCCGTACGACGGCCATCAAGGACCGTCTGATCCAGGAGAACGAGAAGACCAACTGGTTCCCCGACACGGTCAAGCACGGCCGCTTCGGCGACTGGCTGAACAACAACATCGACTGGGCGCTGTCCCGCAACCGCTACTGGGGCACCCCGCTGCCGATCTGGCGCTGCGAGGACGACCACCTCACCTGCGTCGGCTCCCGCGCCGAACTGTCCGAGCTGACCGGCACCGACCAGTCCGAGCTCGACCCGCACCGCCCGTACATCGACGCGCTCACCTTCGCCTGCCCGCACGAGGGCTGCGGCAAGACGGCCACGCGCGTGCCGGAGGTCATCGACGCCTGGTACGACTCGGGTTCGATGCCGTTCGCGCAGTGGGGCTACCCGTACAAGAACAAGGAGCTGTTCGAGAGCCGCTACCCGGCCCAGTTCATCTCAGAGGCCATCGACCAGACCCGCGGCTGGTTCTACACGCTGATGGCCGTCGGCACCCTGGTGTTCGACAAGTCCTCGTACGAGAACGTCGTGTGCCTCGGCCACATCCTCGCCGAGGACGGCCGCAAGATGTCCAAGCATCTGGGCAACATCCTCCAGCCGATCCCGCTGATGGACCAGCACGGCGCGGACGCGGTGCGCTGGTTCATGGCGGCGGGCGGCTCCCCCTGGGCGGCGCGCCGGGTGGGCCACGGCACCATCCAGGAGGTCGTCCGCAAGACGCTGCTGACGTACTGGAACACGGTCGCCTTCCAGGCGTTGTACGCCCGTACGTCGAACTGGGCGCCGAGCGCGGCCGACCCGGCCCCCGCCGAGCGCCCGCTGCTGGACCGCTGGCTGCTGTCCGAACTGCACGCGCTCACCGACCAGGTGACGCAGGCCCTTGAGGGGTACGACACCCAGCGCGCCGGCAAGCTGCTGTCCGCGTTCGTCGACGACCTCTCCAACTGGTACGTCCGCCGTTCGCGCCGCCGCTTCTGGCAGGGCGACAAGGCCGCGCTGCGCACGCTGCACGAGGTGCTGGAGACGGTCACCCGGCTGATGGCGCCGATCACCCCGTTCATCACCGAGCGGGTGTGGCAGGACCTGATCGCGCCGGTCACCCCGGGCGCGCCGGAGTCGGTGCACCTGGCGTCCTGGCCGGAGACGGACCTCGGTGCGATCGACCCGGAGCTGTCCCGGCAGATGGTGCTGGTGCGCCGGCTCGTGGAGCTGGGCCGTGCCACGCGTGCCGAGTCGGGCGTCAAGACGCGTCAGCCGCTGTCCCGTGCGCTGATCGCGGCGAGTGGTTTCGAGACCCTGGACCGCGAACTGCACGCGCAGATCACGGAGGAGCTGAACGTCTCCTCGCTGGCCTCGCTGTCCGAGGTCGGCGGCTCCCTGGTGGACACCACGGCCAAGGCCAACTTCCGTGCGCTGGGCAAGCGGTTCGGCAAGCGGGTGCAGGACGTGGCCAAGGCGGTCGCCGCAGCCGACGCCGCCGCGCTGTCGCTGGCACTGCGGCAGGGCACGGCCTCGGTGGAGGTCGACGGTGAGACGATCACCCTGGCGCCGGACGAGGTGATCATCACCGAGACGCCGCGCGAGGGTTGGTCGGTGGCGTCCGACTCCGGTGCGACGGTGGCGCTGGACCTGGAGATCACGGAGGAGCTGCGCCGGGCGGGTCTCGCCCGCGACGCGATCCGGCTCATCCAGGAGGCGCGCAAGAACAGCGGCCTGGATGTCGCGGACCGGATCGCGCTGCGGTGGACGTCCACCGACCCGGCGGTGATCGCGGCGCTCGGTGAGCATGCCGAGCTGATCGCGGAGGAGGTCCTGGCGACGGACTTCGCCCAGGGCGAGGCCGACGACAGCTATGGGGACGCCTTCAGCGACGAGGGTCTGAGCCTGGTGTTCCGGCTGCGCAAGGCGTAGGCGCCACCAGTAGTTCGAGAAGGGCCCGGCCTCCACTTCGGAGGGCGGGCCCTTCTTGGTGGGTGCGGCCTTCCTTGGTGGGTGCGGCCTGGAACTCTTGTCGTGCGCGGTTCCCCGCGCCCCTGAAAGCTTCAACACGCCCCGTTCGAAAGAGCGCCGCGCACACAAGAACGCGGCCCCGGACCGAAGTCCGGGGCCGCGTTCTCAGCGTTGCCGACGCCTATGGCGTACTACTCACCGTGGCCGGCGCTCAGTTGTCGTCCTCGTCGATCAGGAAACCGCGCATCGGCGAGGGGGCCTGGCCCATCGGGGACGGGCCCTGCGGGCGGACCGGAGCCATCGGCTGGGTCATGGCGGGCGTCATCTGCTGCTGACCGCCGTAGGACGGACCGGACGTCTGAGCGGGCGAACCACCCATCGTCTGGTTGCCGCCGTAGGACGGGGCACTCGCGCCGGCCGGAGCCATCGAAGGCGCCGGGGACGGCGGCAGGGACGCGGCGGCCGGGGTACGCGGCGGGGCCAGCGAGTCGTCGGCCTGGGTCTCCAGCTGACGCAGCTGCGACTCCAGGTACGACTTCAGGCGCGTGCGGTACTCGCGTTCGAAGCCGCGCAGGTCCTCGACCTTGCGCTCCAGCGTGGCGCGAGCGGACTCCAGGGAGCCCATCGCGACGCGGTGCTTCTCCTGCGCGTCCCGCTCCAGGGCGTCGGCCTTGGCACGGGCGTCACGCTCCAGACCCTCGGCGCGGCTGCGGGCCTCGCCGACGATCTTGTTGGCCTCGGAGCGGGCCTCGGCGATCGCCTGGTCGGCGGTCTGCTGGGCCAGCGAGAGGACACGGGCGGCGCTGTCGCCACCGGGGCCCTGACCGGGACCGCCCATGGGACCGCCCATCGGGCCACCCATGGGGCCACCCATCTGCTGCTGCATGGGCGGCTGGCCACCCATCGGGCCCTGGCCCATGCCGCCTTGACCCATACCGCCCTGGCCCATGCCACCCTGACCCATGGAGCCCTGGCCCATCGGGCCCTGTCCCATCGGACCCTGGCCCATCGGGCCGGGACCCTGCGGACCACCCTGCCCACTGGGACCGGCGGGCAGCTGCGGGGCACCGCTCGGCAGCTGGGGCGGACCACCCATGGGGCCACCCATCTGCTGCTGCGGCGGGCCCGATATGCCGGCGGGTACCGGAGCGCCGGGACCTCGCATGCCCTGCTGCTGCTGTTCCTGCTCCGGAGGCTTTCGGGAGTTCTGCTGGTTCTGCGCCGCGGCTCGCGTGGCGGCAGCCAGCTTCGCGCGCAGGTCCTCGTTCTCCCGGAGCAGACGGGTCAGTTCGGCTTCGACCTCATCGAGGAAGGCATCGACCTCGTCCTCGTCATAGCCTTCTCGGAGGCGGACGGTCGTGAACTGCTTGTTCCGCACGTCCTCGGGGGTCAACGGCATCTCTTCACCTCAACGTAGTCATCGGCAGTCGGCAAGACCGGATCGTCCACACGCTCATCTCACGAAGTTCTGCACGATGGCGATGAGAATGTAGACGATGATCATCAGTACGAAGAAGGACAGGTCGAGCGCCACGCCCCCGAGACGCAGCGGCGGAATGAACCGCCGCAGAAGCTTCAACGGTGGATCGGTGACAGTGTAGGTGGCCTCCAGTACGACCACCATCGCCTTGCCGGGTTGCCATGAGCGGGCGAACTGGAAGACGTAGTCCATGACCAGCCGGAAGATGAGCACGACGAGAAACACCATCAGCGCGATGTAGATCACCTGCGCGAACACGCCCATGGCCTGTGTTTCCCTCTCCCCTGTTCCGAGCTCTTGCGTACTGCGGTCCGGTCTGCGTCTCAGCTCTGGTTGAAGAACCCGCCCTCTGCGATGCGGGCCTTGTCCTCCGCCGTGACATCGACGTTAGCAGGAGACAACAGGAACACCTTCTGCGTCACCCGCTCGATACTGCCGTGAAGACCAAACACCAAACCGGCCGCAAAGTCGACAAGTCGCTTGGCGTCTGTGTCATCCATCTCAGTCAGATTCATGATCACCGGGGTGCCCTCACGGAAGTGTTCCCCGATGGTACGGGCCTCGTTGTAGGTCCGTGGGTGCAATGTGGTGATCCGGTAAGGCTCTCGTTCCGACACGACCTTGGGCATGATCACCGGCGCGTTCTTCTCCAGGGACTGACGTTCTTGTGTGATGGACGCCACGGGCGCGATCCGCGCCGGGCGACCGGATTCCGCGGGTAGCGAAGCCGCCCGGGACACCGGTTCACGGGGTGCCGGAGGCTGCACCACTCGCACCGATTCATCCCTTTGGGGCTGATGTGCATCATGCGGTTGATGCAGCGGCTCGTGCCGCCGGTGGTCCCGCTCGGGCTCCGGGTCCAACTCGGGCTCGAAATCGTCATCGGGGTCGAATCCGCGGCCGTCGTACCCATCGTCCTCCACGAGGCCGAGGTAGACCGCCATCTTGCGCATCGCGCCGGCCATGCTCTGAGTCCTCCGCTCTGTGGTGGATCGGCTGACGACTGCCAAGTGCCCGCGATCCACGCGGTCGTTGTGTCCGTTTCGCGAACACTGACCATATTTTCTGCTGTGGTCCGACTTCCTGGCGACGTTACCCGAGCCGGGGACGGACACCGAGTACCGCAGTACCGACGCGCACATGTGTCGCCCCGGCCGCCACGGCCTGCTCCAGGTCCGCACTCATCCCTGCCGACACCATGGTTGCAGCCGGATGGGCTCGGCGCAGGTCAGTCGACAAATCCATGAGGCGCTCGAACGCCGCCTGTTCGCGTCCCGCGTACTCACCGGTGAGCGGAGCCACGGTCATCAGTCCGTCGAGCCGCAGTCCGGGCGAGCCGGCGACGAGGTCGGCCAACTCTTCGATTCCCTCGGGGGCCACGCCCCCGCGCTCCCCCCGTCCGCTCGCGTCCGCGTCGAGCGCGACCTGGATCAGACACCCCACCTCGCGCCCGGCGCGCGCCGCCTCCTTGGACAGCGCGGTGACGAGCCGTGCGCGGTCGATCGACTGCACGACATCGGCGTAACCGACCACGGAACGCACCTTGTTGGTCTGCAACTGGCCGACAAAGTGCCACTTCAGGGGCAGATCCGCACAAGCCGCCGCTTTCGGCGCGGCGTCCTGGTCGCGGTTCTCGGCGACATGGCGCACACCGAGCTCCGACAGGATCCGCACATCGCTCGCCGGGTAGGTCTTGGTGACCACGATCAGGGTCACCTCCTCCCGCCGCCGGCCCGCGGTCGCGCAGGCGCGGGCGATGCGCTCCTCCACATTCGCCAGATTCTCGGCGAGTTCGGTCTTACGGTCCGTCATTCCCCATCAGTCCAGCCAGACATAGGACGCGAGCCGCCCGGTGGTGCGGTCGCGGCGGTATGAGAAGTGGTCCCCCGACTCCAGCGTGCACACCGGCGAATGCGCCCGGTCGCACACCCCGAGCCGGTCGAGCTGCGCGTGCACTCCGGCGCTCACGTCAACCGCCGGTGTGCCCCAGCTGGTTTCAGCGTGCGCCGTCGGCTCCACCGCCGCCACCTCGGCCCGCATGGTCTCGGGTACTTCGTAGCACCGGCCGCAGACGGCCGGTCCGGTGCGGGCGGCGATCCGCTCGGGCGCGGCGCCGAGTTCGACCATGGCCCGTACGGCGGCGGGGACGACCCCCTTGACCATGCCGGGCCGGCCCGCGTGGGCCGCGGCGGCGATCCCGGCGACGGGGTCGGCGAGCAGTACCGGCACGCAGTCGGCGGTGAGGACCGCGAGGGCGAGTCCGCGCCGGGCGGTGACAAGGGCGTCGACCTCCGGCACCGGACGGGTGCCCCAGGGCTCGTCCACCACGGCCACCTCGGCGCCGTGCACCTGGTTCATCCACACCACACGGGCGGGGTCCAGGCCGAGCGACGTGGCGGCCAGTTTCCGGTTGGCCGCCACCGCCTCGGGCGTGTCGCCGACCGCGCCGCCCAGGTTCAGCTCCTCATACGGAGCGGCGCTCACCCCGCCCCACCTGTCGGTGAAGGCGAAGTGCGCGCCGCTCACGCTCTCGCGCCGACCTATCACTTCAGGAAGTCCGGGACGTCCAGTTCCTCGGCCGCGCTGTCCGAGTAGGCGGGGCGCGGCGCCGGGGTGAGCGGCGGTGCGACCGGGATGTCGGCCACCGGCTCGGGGGCCGGCTCGGGCTCCTCCTTCGGCTTCACGCTGCCGAGCGAGCCGAAGGACGGGCGGCTCTCGGACTGCCGTACCGGCGTGGGCTCCTCACGGCGGGCGGGGGCCGAAGTGGAGGCCGCGCCCAGGGTGTTCTCCCGGCGGGCCGGCGGCTGACCGCCGTCGAAGCCGGCCGCGATCACGGTGACGCGGACCTCGTCGCCGAGGGCGTCGTCGATGACCGCGCCGAAGATGATGTTGGCCTCGGGGTGGGCGGCCTCGCTGACCAGCTGGGCCGCCTCGTTGATCTCGAAGAGGCCGAGGTCGGAGCCGCCGGAGATGGAGAGCAGCACGCCCCGGGCGCCGTCGATGGACGCCTCCAGGAGCGGCGAGGAGATCGCCATCTCGGCGGCGGCCACCGCGCGGTCGTCGCCGCGGGCCGAGCCGATGCCCATGAGGGCCGAACCGGCCTCGGACATGACCGACTTCACGTCGGCGAAGTCCAGGTTGATCAGGCCCGGGGTGGTGATGAGGTCGGTGATGCCCTGGACACCGGAGAGCAGGACCTGGTCGGCGGACTTGAAGGCGTCCAGGACCGAGACCTGGCGGTCCGAGATGGACAGGAGCCGGTCGTTCGGAATGACGATGAGGGTGTCGACCTCTTCGCGCAGTTCCGCGATGCCGTCCTCGGCCTGGTTCGCGCGGCGCCGTCCCTCGAAGGTGAACGGGCGCGTGACCACGCCGATGGTGAGGGCGCCAAGCGAGCGCGCGATGTTGGCCACGACGGGTGCGCCGCCGGTGCCGGTGCCGCCGCCTTCACCGGCGGTCACGAAGACCATGTCGGCCCCCTTGAGGACCTCCTCGATCTCCTCGCGGTGGTCCTCGGCGGCCTTGCGGCCGACGGCCGGGTTGGCGCCGGCGCCGAGTCCGCGGGTGAGTTCCCTGCCGACGTCCAGCTTGACGTCGGCGTCGCTCATCAACAGCGCCTGTGCGTCGGTGTTGATGGCGATGAACTCGACACCCTTGAGACCGACCTCGATCATCCGGTTGATGGCATTGACACCACCGCCGCCGACACCGATGACCTTGATGACTGCGAGGTAGTTCTGCGGTGCTGCCACGTCGAAGGCCTCTCGCCTCGAATTACGTCGCCGCCGCGGGCGGTTGCCCGCGCCGTGACGACAGATGCCGAATGGGACGGTCCGTAGCGCCGACCCGAACCCTAAGCCTGAAGTTTAGGGTTACCAGTGTGTCTGTTCCCTGGAGTCTTCTGAACAGGACACTAAGTCGACAAGCGGCGCCCGTTCAACGAACACGCCGAACCTCCCGTTTTTCTTTTCACCCTATGTGATCAGCCATAGCGCTGCCCAACCAGGGTGCTGGCCTGCACTGATGCGCGTCAACTCGCCGATGACACAGGGGCGGTGGGAACACTGACATCGAAGTGGCGTGCGCCGGAAGCTGCTTTCATGAGTGCGGTGAGGGTCCGTGCCTTGGCGCGGCCGTTCTCCCCGCTCCCCCAGGCGACGGTGCGGCCGTCGGCCAGCTCCAGCCGGATGTCGTCGTAGGAGTGCACCTCGACGGTGCCGGTGAGGCGCCGGACGGAGCCCGGCAGTTCGCCGGCCACCAGGACCGCCTCGCGCACCAGCCGGTCGGTGCCGAAACGCCGCAGGCTCGCGGCGGCCGAGCCCGACGAGGACACGGACATCCGCAGCAGCGGAACGCCCTTGGGGGCCTGCGCGATCGTGGCGAACCGGACACCCTTGTGGTCGACTTCGACGAAATTCTTTCCTTTTCGCATCAGGAGGACCGGGGTTCGCTCGGTCACCTTCAGCTCGATGCCGTGCGGCCAGGAACGCGACACGTCGACCGTGTCAATTCGTGGCAGTTTGCGGCGCATTCGGGCCGCGATGGCATCGGTGTCGACCGACACCAAAGGCGCCCCCACCGGTACGGCGGCGGCGTCACGCACCTCGGCGGGCGTCAGCACCCGGGTGCCGGAGACCGGGACCCGGGTGACGCGCAGCCACGAGGAGCCGTACAACACCCAGACGGTACCGGCCGCTACGAGCACCACGGCCATCGCCAGGATGACGATCGTACGAAGACGTAGTCGCTTTATCCTTCGGACAAGCGGAGGGCCGGACGACTCCTGCTGGCGTTCCCCGCGTTCGCGAGTCGTCGGTCCGGCCACCCTCACTACCCTTTCGTCATACGGTCCTAACGGCGCGAGGCGATGGCCTCGTACACCATGCCGACGAGCAGCTCGTCGGCATCCCGGCGGCCGAACTCGCTTGCGGCGCGCGACATCTCGTAGAGCCGGTGCGGATCGGCGAGCACGGGCAGCACATGGTGCTGCACCCACTCGGGCGTCAGTTCCGCGTCGTCCACGAGGAGTCCGCCGCCCGCCTTGACCACCGGCTGGGCGTTCAGCCGCTGTTCACCGTTGCCGATGGGCAGCGGTACGTAGGCGGCCGGCAGTCCGACGGCGGAGAGTTCGGCGACGGTCATCGCGCCCGCGCGGCAGAGCATCATGTCGGCCGCGGCGTACGCGAGGTCCATCCGGTCCAGGTAACTTACCGGGATGTAGGGGGGCATCCCCGGCATCTGCTGCACATGCGGCAGTTCGTTCTTCGGGCCGACCGCGTGCAGGATCTGGATACCGGCCTGCTGGAGCCACGGGGCGACCTGCTGGACGACCTCGTTGAGCCGGCGCGCTCCCTGCGAGCCGCCGGAGACCAGCAGCGTGGGCAGGTTGGGGTCGAGGCCGAAGCGGTGCCGGGCCTCCGGGCGCACGGCCGCGCGGTCCAGCGTGGCGATGGAGCGGCGCAGCGGGATGCCGATGTAGCGGGAGCCGCGCAGCTTGCTGTCCGGCGTGGAGACGGCGACCTGCGCCGCGTACCGGGACCCGATCTTGTTGGCCAGGCCCGGGCGGGCGTTGGCCTCGTGGATCACGATGGGCACGCCGAGCCGCTTGGCAGCGAGGTAGGCGGGCAGCGCGACATAGCCGCCGAAGCCGGCCACGGCGTCCGCCTTGGTGCGTTCGAGGATCTGCTCGGCGGCCTTGATGGTGCCGCGCAGCCGGCCCGGGACGGTGATCAGCTCGGGGGTGGGCTTGCGTGGCAGCGGCACCGCGGGGATCAACGCCAGCTCGTAGCCGCGCTCCGGGACGAGCCGGGTCTCCAGGCCACGCTCCGTGCCCAGGGCCGTGATCCCCACGCTCGGGTCCTGCCTGCGCAGGGCGTCCGCGAGGGCGAGCGCGGGCTCGATGTGGCCGGCGGTCCCCCCACCGGCGAGTACGACATGCACCGAAATTCACCGCTCTCCGGACGAACGCGCCGCCGAGGCACGCCGTCGCATCGTGTTCCATCTCCGAGACCCCCGATCCGCTCCGGAGCCTCCCGCCCGCTTTCTACCAAAGCGAGGTTGCCGCAGCGCAAGCGCCGTCCGCGCAGCGGGGTCGTCGCGCGCGAACGCGATCAGCAGTCCGATGGCGAACATGGTCGGCAGCAGGGCGGATCCTCCGTAGGAGAACAGCGGGAGCGGGACACCGGCGATCGGCAGCAGACCGAGCACCGCACCGATGTTGATCACCGCCTGAGCGATGATCCAGGTGGTCACGCCTCCCGCGGCGTACCTCACGAAGGGGTCTTTCGTGCGTCCGGCCACGCGGATACCCGCATAGCCTAGAGCCGCGAACAGGGCGAGCACCGACAGTGTCCCCGCCAGGCCCAGTTCCTCACCGGTGACCGCGAAGATGAAGTCGGTGTGCGCTTCCGGCAGTTGACCCCATTTTTCCACACTCGCGCCGAGCCCGGAGCCGAAGAGTCCGCCGGAGGCCAGCGCGTAGATGCCGTGCACGGCCTGCCAGCAGTCGGCGCCCTGGGCCCGCGGTTCGGTGGCGCCGATGCAGGCGAGGCGGGCCATCCGGTTGGGGCTGGTCTCGATCAGGATCACCCCGATCACGACCGCGACCGAGAGCACGCCCGCGAACAGCCGGGTCGGGGCGCCCGCGAGCCACAGCAGTCCGAACAGGATCGCTGTGAGAATGATCGCGGTTCCCATGTCGCCGCCGAGCATGATCAGTCCGAGCAGCAGGAAGGCGGCCGGCACCAGCGGCACCAGCATGTGCTTCCACTGGGTCAGCAGTTTCCGCTCCTGCTTGCGGGCGATCAGGTCGGCGCCCCACAGCACCAGGGCGAGCTTGCCGAACTCGCTGGGCTGGATCTGGAAGGAGCCGCCGAGGGAGATCCAGTTCTGGTTGCCGTTGACCGACATCCCTATCCCGGGGACCTGCACCAGGGCCATCATGAAGACGGCGCCGGCGAGGATCGGGTAGGCCAGCGCCCGGTGCAGTTTCACCGGCATCCGGGAGGCCGCGAAGAGCAGGATGCCGCCGATCACCGCGGCCAGCAGCTGCTTGCGGAAGAAGTACGAGCCGGGCAGCGACATCTGGAGCGCGGTGACCTGGGAGGCCGAGTAGACCATCACCAGGCCGAGCACCGTGATCAGCATGCTGCCGCCGACGATCAGGTAATAGGCGGTCAGCGGCCGGTCCCAGGCCCGCCGGGCGCGCGTGACGAACCGCTGTACGGGGTTCTCGCGCCCGGGCCGGGGGACGACGGGACGCCGGGACGCCCGCTGCACAGGGGGCTTTCCGGTACGGCTACTGGGCATCGGCGCCTCCACTGGACGTCGGCCGCCCCTCGCGTCCCTCCCAGGATCCGCCCGGCGGGCGGCCGGGGTCAGGCGCGGAGTTCGCCGACCGCCGTCGCGAACGCGTCACCGCGCTGGTTGTAGTTGGTGAACATGTCCATGGAGGCGCAGGCCGGAGCGAGGAGCACCGTGTCGCCGGCGACCGCGAGCCGCTTGGCCTCCGTCACCGCCTGGAGCATCGCCCCAGTGTCGGTCCGGTCGAGGTCGACCACGGGTACTTCCGGGGCGTGTCGCGCGAGGGCCTCGCGGATCAGGGCCCGGTCGGCGCCGATCAGGACGACGGCGCGCAGGTGCTTCGCCGAGGCGGCGACCAGTTCGTCGAAGGTCGCGCCCTTGGCGAGGCCGCCCGCGATCCATACGATCGACTCGTACGCCGCCAACGATGCCTGCGCGGCATGGGTGTTGGTGGCCTTGGAGTCGTCCACGTAGGCCACGCCGTCGAGGTCGGCGACGTGCTCGATGCGGTGGGCGTCCGGCCTGAAGGAGCGCAGTCCGTCCCGTACGGCCTGGGCGGGCACCCCGAAGGCGCGCGCGAGGGCCGCCGCCGCGAGGGCGTTGGCGATGTTGTGCGGGGCCGGGGGACGGACGTCGGAGACCTCGGCCAGCTCCTGTGCGTTCTTCTGCCGGTTCTCCACGAAGGCGCGGTCGACCAGGATGCCGTCCACGACGCCGAGTTGGGAGGGTCCGGGGGTGCCGAGGGTGAACCCGATGGCCCGGCAGCCCTCTTCGACGTCGGCCTCGCGCACCAGGTCCTCGGTGGCCTTGTCGGCCACGTTGTAGACACAGGCGACCTGGTTGCCCGCGTAGATACGGCCCTTGTCGGCGGCGTACGCCTCCATGGAGCCGTGCCAGTCGAGGTGGTCGGGCGCGAGGTTGAGGACGGCGGCCGAGTGGGCGCGCAGCGAGGGCGCCCAGTGCAGCTGGTAGCTGGACAGCTCCACGGCGAGGACGTCGTACGTCTCCTCGCCCAGGACGACGTCCAGCAGCGAGACGCCGATGTTGCCGACGGCCGCCGTGCGCAGGCCCGCCGCCTCCAGGATGGCGGCGAGCATCCGCACGGTGGTGGTCTTGCCGTTGGTGCCGGTGACGGCCAGCCAGGGGGCCGCGTCGGGCCCCCGCAGCCGCCAGGCCAGCTCCACGTCGCCCCAGACCGGCACGCCCGCCTCGGCGGCCGCCTGGAAGAGCGGCTTGCCGGGCTGCCAGCCGGGGGTGGTGACGATCAGCTCGGTGCCCTCCGGGAGGGTCGCGCCGTCACCCAGGCGCACGGTGATGCCGAGTGCCTCCAGGGCCTCGGCCTGCTCGCGGGAGCGGGCGTCGTCGCCGTCGTTGACGACGGTGACGAGCGCGCCGCGCGCGTGCAGTGCTCTGGCCGCCGGGATACCGGAGACGCCGAGTCCCGCGACGGTGACGTGCTTGCCCTGGAAGTCGAAGGGCGCCGAGCCGGTGGTCACTTTTCCGCTGCCCATCCCGCGTAGAAGAGGCCCAGTCCGACGATCACACAGATGCCTTGGATGATCCAGAAGCGGACCACGACCAGGACCTCGGACCAGCCCTTGAGTTCGAAGTGGTGCTGGAGTGGCGCCATCCGGAAGACGCGCTTCCCGGTGAGCCGGAAGGAGCCGACCTGGATGACGACCGACATGGTGATGAGGACGAACAGGCCGCCCATGATGGCCACCAGCAGCTCCGTGCGGGAGAGGATGGCCAGGCCGGTGAGGACACCGCCGAGGGCGAGCGAGCCGGTGTCGCCCATGAAGATCTTCGCCGGGGACGTGTTCCACCACAGGAAGCCCAGGCAGGCGCCCATCAGCGCGGAGGCGACCACGGCGAGGTCGAGCGGGTCGCGCACCTCGTAGCAGGCGGCCGGGTTGGTCAGGGTCTGCGCGTTGGCGCAGGACTCCTGGTACTGCCAGACGCCGATGAACGTGTAGGCGCCGAAGACCAGGACGGAGGCGCCGGTGGCGAGGCCGTCCAGACCGTCGGTCAGGTTCACGCCGTTCGACATCGCGAGGATCATGAACAGCGCCCAGATCACGAACAGCACCGGGCCGATCGACCAGCCGAAGTCCGTGATGAACGACAGCTTGGTGGAGGCCGGGGTGTTGCCGCGGGAGTCGGGGAACATCAGCGCCAGGACGGCGAAGGAGATGCCGACGATCAGCTGGCCGGCCATCTTCGCCTTGGCGCGCAGACCCAGCGAACGCCGCTTGACGATCTTGATGTAGTCGTCCAGGAAGCCGACCAGGCCCATGCCGACCATCAGGCCGAGCACCAGCAGACCGGAGAAGGACGGCGGCTTGCCGGTGATCACCTTGGACAGGAAGTACGCGGCGACCGTGGCGAAGATGAAGGCGATACCGCCCATGGTCGGCGTACCGCGCTTGCTGAGGTGCTCCCGCGGCCCGTCGTCACGGATGAACTGGCCGTAGCCCTTGCGGGCCAGCAGCTTGATCAGCAGCGGGGTGCCGACCAGGGTGAGGAAGAGGCCAATGACACCCGAGAACAGGATCTGGTTCATCATCGGGCGGCAACCTCACCCTCGGCACCGGTCTCCAGCAGCGCCGCGGCGACACCTTCGAGCCCCACCGAACGGGACGCCTTCACGAGGACGACGTCCCCCGGGCGCAACTCGCTGCGCAACAGGTCGATCGCCGCCTGTGCGTCGGACACGTGCACCGACTCCTCACCCCACGAACCCTCGTTATATGCGCCCAGTTGCAGCCAGGAGGCCTCAATCCCCCCGACGGCGACGAGCTTGCTGACGTTGAGCCGGACGGCGAGCCGTCCGACGGCGTCGTGCTCGGCGAGCGCCTCGTCCCCCAGCTCGGCCATCTTGCCGAGCACCGCCCATGTGCGCCGTCCCCTGCCCATCGCCGCGAGTGCCCGAAGGGCGGCCCGCATGGACTCGGGGTTGGCGTTGTAGGCGTCGTTGACGATGGTCACGCCGTCCGGGCGCTCGGTGACCTCCATGCGCCAGCGGGAGAGGGAGCCCGCTCCGGAGAGCGCGGTGGCGATCTCTTCCGCGGACATGCCCAGCTCATGGGCGACGGCGGCCGCGGCGAGCGCGTTCGACACGTGATGCTCACCGTACAGGCGCATGGTCACATCAGATGCACCGGAGGGTGTGTGAAGCCTGAAGGTGGGCTGTCCGGTGTCCGTGAGTCGTACATTCTCGGCACGTACGTCCGCTTCGGCCGACTCTCCGAAAAGAATCACCTTCGCCTTGGTACGCGGTGCCATGGCGCGCACCAGCGGATCGTCGGCGTTGAGCACGGCCGCGCCGTCCTCGGGCAGCCCCTCGATGATCTCGCCCTTGGCCTGGGCGATCTGCTCGCGGCCGCCGAACTCGCCGATGTGGGCGGTGCCGACGTTGAGGACGACACCGATCCGCGGCGGGGTGAGGCCGGTGAGGTAGCGGATGTGGCCGATGCCGCGGGCGCCCATCTCCAGGACCAGGAAACGGGTTTCCTCGGTCGCGGTGAGGGCGGTCAGCGGCAGCCCGATCTCGTTGTTGAACGAGCCAGGTGTGAACACCGTCGGCGCCTTGCCGCTCAGCACCTGGGCGATGAGGTCCTTGGTGCTGGTCTTGCCGGCCGAGCCGGTCAGGGCGACGAGGGTCGCGCCGAGCCGGGCGACGACGTGCCGGGCGAGGGCGCCGAGGGCGTTCTGGACGTCCTCGACCACGATCGCGGGCACGCCGACGGGGCGCGACGCCAGTACGGCGACCGCGCCCGCCTCGACGACCTGCGGCGCGAAGTCGTGGCCGTCCACCCGCTCGCCGACGAATGCGGCGAACAGGCTGCCGGGCACCACTTCCCGGGAGTCCCGGACGACCGGTCCGGTGACCTGCACGGACGGATCCGGTATGTCGTGCGTCTGCCCGCCGACGACAGCTGCGATCTCGGCGAGGGAGAGGGCGATCACAAGTTCATCCCTGGGTCTTCTGGATAGCTTCGCGAAGCACCTGGCGGTCGTCGAAGGGACGGACCACACCGGCGATGTCCTGGCCCTGCTCATGGCCCTTGCCCGCGACCAGCACGGTGTCGCCGGCCTGGGCGCGGCCCACGGCGGCGGCGATGGCGGCGGCCCGCTCCTCGAAGAGGAGCACCTCGCCGCGCTCGTGCGCGGGCACGGAGGCCGCGCCCTGGAGCATGGTCGCGAGGATCGCGAGCGGGTCCTCGGAGCGGGGGTTGTCCGACGTCAGTACGGCCGTGTCGGCGAGCCGGGCCGCGGCGGCGCCCATCGGGGCGCGCTTGGTCTGGTCGCGGTCGCCGCCGCAGCCCAGGACGATGTGCAGCCGGCCCTTGGTGACCTTGCGCAGCGCCTTGAGCACCGACTCGACCGCGTCGGTCTTGTGGGCGTAGTCCACGACGGCGAGGTAGGGCTGTCCGGCGTCGACGCGCTCCAGGCGGCCGGGGACGCCCGGGACGGCGGCGATGCCGTCGGCGGCGGTCTGCGCGTCCAGGCCGGCTGCGGCGAGGGCGACGACGGCGGCGAGGGTGTTCGCCACGTTGAAGGGGCCGGCCAGCGGCGACCTGGCCCGCACCCGCTCGCCGTTCGGGCCGAGGACGGTGAACGTCGAGTCCAGCGGGCCGACCTGGACGTGCTCGGCGCGCCAGTCGGCGTCCGGGTGGCCCTCGGCGGAGAAGGTGACGACGGGGACGGTGGCCTCGGCGGCGAGGCGGCGGCCGTATTCGTCGTCCACGTTGACGACGCCGAGTTTGCTGCGTTTCGGCGTGAAGAGCTGAGCCTTGGCCCGGAAGTAGTCCTCCATGTCGGAGTGGAACTCCATGTGTTCCGGGCTGAGGTTGGTGAAGACCGCGATGTCGAAGACGCAGCCGTCGACCCGGCCGAGGACCAGGGCGTGGCTGGAGACCTCCATGGCGACCGCCTCGACGCCGCGTTCGCGCATGACGGCGAACAGGGCCTGGAGGTCGGTGGCTTCGGGGGTGGTGCGCTCGGACTTGATGCGCTCGTCGCCGATGCGCATCTCGACGGTGCCGATCAGCCCGGTGGCCTTCGCGGTCCGCAGGCCGCCCTCGACCAGGTAGGCCGTGGTGGTCTTGCCTGAGGTGCCGGTGATGCCGATCTGGAGCAGGTCGCGCCCGGGGTGGCCGTAGATGGTGGTGGCCAGTTCACCCATCCGGGCCCGCGGGTCGGGCACCACCAGGACCGGCAGTCCGGTCGCGGCGGCGCGCTCGGCGCCGGTCGGATCGGTGAGCACGGCGGTCGCGCCGAGGCCGGCGGCCTGGGTGACGAAGTCGGCGCCGTGCAGGCGGGCACCCGGGAGGGCGGCGTACAGATCGCCGGGGCGGACGGCGCGCGAGTCGTGGGTGATCCCGGTGATCTCGGCGGTGGCGTCCGGGGCGGCGGCACCCAGCTGATCGGCCAGCTCCGCGAGGGGTGTGGCGGAGACGTGGACCGGTCGCGGCGGTCCCGGATATGTCACGGAAGCGCCCTTCTGGGTGGTTTGGGACTGATCAGCGTGTGGCACGGCGGTGAGCGTACCGGGCGTACCCGCCTCGGAGCGAAGCGAGGGCTCGGGGGGCCGGTGATTCCCGGGTCCTGGGGTGATCGTTGTCACTGGCTGGATCCTGTGCTTTCGGTGCTGGTCAGGGCTTGTAGGAGACCGGCAGGTTCGCGGGCGGCGCGCCGGTGGGCGGGACCTGGAGGGTCTTCAGGGCGAACTCCATGACCTTCTTGTAGATGGGCCCGCAGATCTGGCCGCCGAAGTAGCCGCCCGAGGTGGCGTTCTGGATGGCGCAGTAGACCGTGATGCGGGGCTTGTCCGCGGGGGCGAAGCCGGCGAAGGACGAGGTGTAGCCGCGGTATTTGCCGGTGGCCGGATCCACTCGGTTGGCGGTGCCGGTCTTACCGGCGACGTTGTAGCCGGGGATCCGCGCGGAGATGCCGGTGCCCTGTTCGTCGTCGACCACGGACTCCAGCATCTCGGCGACCGACTTGGCGGTCTTCGCGCTGACGACCCTGGTCTCCTCGGGCTTGGCCGCGGGGGTGAACCGGCCGTCGGGTCCCTTGGTGCCGCGGATCAGGCTCGGCTGGATGCGGACGCCGCCGTTGGCGATGGTCGAGTACACGGACGCGGCCTGGAGGGCGTTGATGGAGAAGCCCTGGCCGAAAGGGATCGTGTACTGCTGCGAGGTGGACCACTTCTGCGGCGGCGCCAGGATGCCCGGGGTCTCGCCCGGGAAGTGCAGCCCGGTGTAGCCGCCGATGCCGAACTTGCGCAGATAGGAGTAGAGGACCTTGTTGGCCTGCGGCTGGGTCCTGCCGAGCTGGCCGGTGGCGAGGATGGTGCCGATGTTGCTGGACTTGGCGAGCACGCCGTTGAGCGTGAGGTCCCAGGTGGCGTGGTCGATGTCGTCCTGGAAGAGCCGGTCGCCGCGGTGCAGCCGGTTGGGTACGACGACATGGGTGAGCGGGGTCGCCGCGTTCTCCTGGAGGACGGCGGCCATGGACATCACCTTGGCGGTGGAACCGGGCTCGTAGGCGTCCTGGACGGCCGCGTTGCCGAGGGCGTCCGGGTCCGCCTTGGAGAGGTCGTTGGGGTCAAACCCCGGGGCGTCGGCCATGGCGAGGATCTGGCCGGTGCGGGTGTCCTGGACGACGACGTAGCCGCGGTCGGCCTTGGACTTCTTCACCTGCTCGGTGATGGCGTTCTGGGCCGCCCACTGGATGTCGCGGTCGATGGTCAGCTCGACGTCGGAGCCGGGCACGGCGGGTGTCTCGGCGGAGCCCGCGGTGGGCACCTCGCGGCCGCCGGACTGGGCGTAGCGGATCTTGCCGTTCTTCCCGACGAGCTGCTTCTCCAGCATCTGCTCGATGCCGCCGCCGCCCTGGCCGTCGGCGTTCACCCAGCCCAGTATCCCGGCGGCGAGGTCGCCGTTGGGGTACACGCGCTGGCTGCTGGGATCGGCGAAGACCCCGGCCAGGACGTTGGCGGTGGCGGTCTTCTGGGCGAGGGCCGACTTCAGGTCCTTGATCTGCTTCCAGACCTGGGGTGTCTGCCGGGTGGCGAGCCGCGCGTAGCGGGAGTTCTTGTCGGCGGGCCGCAACTTCTTGACCAGGGCGGCCTGGTCCTGGCCGAGGATCGGCGCGAGGAGGGCGGCGGCCCGCTCGGGTCCGTCGGCGATCTTCAGCTGCTTGGCGCTGAACATCGTCGGGTCGGCCGTGATGTCGTAGGCGTCCTCGCTGACGGCGAGGGCCACGCCGTTGCGGT
The DNA here is from genome assembly GCF_014673495.1 of Streptomyces griseofuscus. Lineage (GTDB taxonomy): Bacteria > Actinomycetota > Actinomycetes > Streptomycetales > Streptomycetaceae > Streptomyces > Streptomyces murinus. The sequence goes on along the minus strand of NZ_CP051006.1, from coordinate 6,214,926 downwards.
CGGTGATACCGCCGCGCTCGGCGGCCAGCGTATGGACGACGTACCGGTTGACCTCGGCCTTGGCCGCGTATGCGCTGGCCTCCACGGCCTGCACCTGGAGCAGTCGTACGACGAAGACGGCCAGCACCAGGCCGAGGGCGAGGCCCACCAGGCGCAGCCGGGGCCGGGGGCTGCCGAGCCGCAGCGGGCGCTGGGCGGGCACCCGGCCGGTGCTCGGGCGCCGGGCCGGGCGGGCGCCGGGCCCTGGCCGCCGGCGTACGGCGCCCTGCGGCCGGGACGGCTTCGCGGGGCGGGGCACGCGGCGGCGCGGGGGTTCCCTGTCGGACACTTCCGTCACCTGCCGGGGGTCGGGGTGGGAGCGGACTGGGGGGTGGTGGAGGCGGCCGGGGCCGCGGCGGAGGTGCCTCCGAACGGCGCGGGACGCTGCGCCCCGGTCACCGGGGTGGGGGTGGCCGGGAGGCCGGGCGGCGGGGTGAGGTCCAGGGCCTCGGGGGCGGGCGGGCCCTCCAGGACCGCCGCCTCGGGGGTGGCGGCGCCGGGTACGCCCTTGACCGTGCCGTCCGGGTCGAGGAAGGCGGGGTCGCCGCCGGGGACCATGCCGAGTTCATGGGCCCGGCGCTCCAGCGCGTCGGGGGCCGAGTAGGCGTCGATGGTCCGCTGGAGGGCCTGTTCCTCGTCGGTGAGGTTCTGGGTGCGCTTCTGGAGGTCGGCGAGTTTGAACGAGCCCTCGCTCAGAGCGGAGTTCAGCACCAGCAGCCCGATGAGGCCGCCGCCGAGGAGCAGGACGACAAGGAGGACGAACGGGGTGCGGGCGGCCTTGGCGCGGCCGGCCGGGAAGAGCCGGGCGAGCCGCGCGGCCCGCCCCTTCAGTTCGGGTTTCCTAGGCACCGCTCCCCCAGTGAGTTCCGAGGACCGAGGTCCCGGAGACCAGCCCACCCGTCCGGCTCACTCGGCGTCCTCCCTGATGCGCTCGGCACCCCGCAGCCTGGCGGGGGCGGCCCGGCGGTTCTCGGCGATCTCTTCCTCGGTGGGAAGTTCGGCACCGCGGGTGAGCAGCTTGAGCCGCGGCTGGTAGCGCTCGGGCACCACCGGCAGTCCGGGCGGCGCGGTGTTCGCCGCTCCCGCCGCGAACACCTGCTTGACCAGCCGGTCCTCCAGCGAGTGGTACGACAGCACGGCGACCCGGCCGCCGACGGCGAGGGCCTTCACGGCCGCCGGGATCGCCCGTTCCAGGACCGACAGTTCGCCGTTGACCTCGATGCGCAGCGCCTGGAAGGTGCGCTTGGCCGGGTTGCCCCCGGTGCGCTTGGCGGCCTGCGGCAGCGCGTCACGGATCAGCTCCACCAGGCGGGCGCTGTTGCTGAACGGCTCCTTCTCGCGCTCGCGCACGATCGCCCCGACGATCCGTTTGGCCTGCTTCTCCTCGCCGTACGCGCGCAGGATGCGCACCAGTTCGCCCGCCGGGTAGGTGTTGAGGACCTCGGCGGCGCTCATGCCGGTCGTCTGGTCCATGCGCATGTCGAGCGGCGCGTCCTGGGCGTAGGCGAAGCCGCGGTCGGCCTCGTCCAGTTGCATGGAGGACACGCCGAGGTCGAACAGGACGCCCTGGACACGCGGGACGCGCAGCCGCTCCAGGACCTCGGGCAGTTCGTCGTAGACGGCGTGCACCAGGGTGGCCCGCTCACCGAAGGGCGCGAGGCGCTCCCCCGACAGACGCAGCGCCTCCTTGTCCCGGTCGAGGCCGATCAGGCGGGCCTCGGGGAACCGGTCCAGCAGTGCCTCGCTGTGCCCGCCGAGGCCCAGGGTGCAGTCGACGACCACCGCTCCCGGGCGCTCCAGGGCGGGTGCCAGCAGGTCCAGGCACCGCTGGAGCATCACCGGGACGTGTCGACTCTGGCTCAAGGGGGCCTCTCATTCCGGCGAGGCGCCGTGCGCACCGCGGGCCCCCGCCAGCTCGTGAACAGGGCCGCGGCCGGCGCCGGAAGCGTCAGCCGACCGGGGAGCGGGAGGAGGCCGAGCCGTACGTACGCGCCGCGCACGCGGGGAGACGGGTCCGGGCGGGTGCCGGGTCTCCGGGGGTTTCACCAGCAGGGAGAAGCACGCCTCCCGCTTCGCGTCACTTTAGTCCACGGTGTCTCACGGTCAATCAACCGGCCTGCGCGTCGCGCACCGCCTCCGCACGGACGCCGTCTTTCGAACAGATTCACCCTTCCGGCCCTGGTTTGCCGTCCGTATGGGGTAGCTCACAACAAGCCACGATGACGCTCTTTGTCCGCTCTCACGGCAGGCCGCGTCCACGAGTGACCAGTAACGTCATGAGTATGTCGACTTCCGCAGCAGTTCCCACTGGATCCGAAGGCGCCATAAGTAGCGGTGGCGCTGTGACCGACCGCCTGGTGGAGGCCAACCAGCGGTACGCCGCCGAGTTCACCGATCCCGGCATGGACGCCCGTCCCGTGCTCAAGGTCGCCGTCGTGGCGTGCATGGACGCCCGTCTCGACCTGCACGCCGCCCTCGGCCTCGAACTGGGTGACTGTCACACCATCCGCAACGCGGGCGGGGTCGTCACCGACGACGTCATCCGCTCCCTGACCATCAGCCAGCGGGCGCTGGGCACCCGCAGCGTGGTGCTCATCCACCACACCGGCTGCGGCATGGAGACCATCACCGAGGAGTTCCGGCACGACCTGGAGATGGAGGTCGGCCAGCGCCCGGCGTGGGCGGTGGAGTCCTTCCGTGACGTCGACCAGGACGTACGGCAGTCGATGCAGCGGGTGCGGACCTCGCCGTTCCTGCTGAGCACCTCGGACGTGCGCGGCTTCGTCTTCGACGTGCGCACCGGCGCGCTGCGCGAGGTGGACCCGGCCTGACCGGCGCCCCGGCGGCCCGGGGCACTTTCCGTCCGACTTCCGCCCCCGAGGCAATCCCCACCGAAACGTACCGAAAGCCTGGCCCAAAGGTCCGTACGACCGACATCGTGCGGGCAGTTGTCCACAGGCGGTGACACGAATCGGTAACGGCAGCGAGAATACGGTGTGCGACATCGCGCGGAACCATTTCCGCGTGGTGTCCGTGTTTCGGGGTGGGCCGGCCGTGATCAAGCGTGCCGGCCCGGGAAGAACGGGCCGAGGAGGGCCGGGTGACGACCTATGACGGTCGAGAGAACCTCAGCGATCTGAGTGCCACCGTGGAACGGGTACGCGGCTCGGTGGAAGGCGTGATCGAGGGCAAGCCCGAGGTCGTACGGCTCGCGCTGACCGTGCTGCTCGCCGAGGGCCATCTGCTGATCGAGGACGTCCCCGGTGTGGGCAAGACGATGCTCGCCAAGGCGCTGGCGCGGTCCATCGACTGCTCGGTGCGGCGCATCCAGTTCACGCCCGACCTGCTGCCCTCGGACATCACCGGTGTCTCCATCTGGGACCAGCAGCGCCGCGACTTCGAGTTCAAGCCGGGCGCGGTCTTCGCGCAGATCGTGATCGGCGACGAGATCAACCGCGCCTCGCCCAAGACCCAGTCGGCGCTGCTGGAGTCCATGGAGGAGCGCCAGGTCACCATCGACGGACAGTCCTATGCACTGCCCAGTCCTTTCATGGTGGTGGCCACCCAGAACCCGGTCGAGATGGAGGGCACCTACCCGCTGCCCGAGGCCCAGCGCGACCGCTTCATGGCCCGTGTCTCCGTCGGCTACCCCAGCGTGGAGGCCGAGCTCCAGATGCTGGACGTGCACGGCGGGGCCAACCCGCTGGACGACCTCCAGCCGGTGGCGCACGCCCACGAGATCGTGAAGCTGATCGACGCGGTGCGCGGGGTCCATGTCGCCGAACCGGTGCGCCGGTACGCGGTGGAGCTGGTCGCCGCCACCCGCGTCCATCCCGATCTCAGACTCGGCGCCTCCCCGCGTGCCACCCTGCATCTGCTGCGCGCCGCGAAGGCGTCCGCCGCCCTGGCCGGCCGGGAGTACACACTGCCGGACGACGTCCAGGAACTCGCCGTGGCCGTCCTCGCGCACCGGCTGCTGCCCACCGCCCAGGCCCAGCTCAACCGCCGCAGCGCGGAGCAGGTGGTGCAGGAGATCCTCCAGCGCACCCCGGTGCCCGCGGCCCCCGGCACGCGCGGCGGGCTCGACGGCATCGGCCGCGCCGTGCCCGCCTATCCCCAGCAGCCCCCGCGGGGTCTGTGATGAGCGCCGGGGGGACGGAGCGGGCAGTCGGCGAACGCCCGGAGGCGGGCGGGATCCGTACCGCGCTGGCCGGTCTGACCACCCGCGGCCGCTCCTTCCTGGCGGCCGGGATCGCCGCCGCGATCTGCGCCTATGTGCTGGGCCAGAGCGAACTGCTGCGCGTCGGCCTGCTGCTGGCCGCGCTGCCGCTGACCTGCGCGACCGTGCTCTACCGCACCCGCTACCGGGTCTCCGGCACCCGGGCGCTGTCCCCCGCGCGCGTCCCCGCCGGCGGCGAGGCCCGGGTCCGGCTGCGGATGGACAACGTCTCCCGGCTGCCCACCGGTCTGCTGATGCTCCAGGACCGGGTGCCCTATGTGCTCGGGCCCCGGCCCCGGTTCGTGCTGGACCGGATGGAGCCGGGCGGCCGGCGCGAGGTGTCCTACCGGGTCCGCTCGGACCTGCGCGGCCGCTATCCGCTCGGCCCGCTCCAGCTGCGCCTCACCGACCCCTTCGGGATGTGCGAACTGACCCGCTCCTTCGCGGAGTCCGACACCCTCACCGTCATCCCCCGGGTGACCCCGCTGGCCCCGGCCAGGTTCGCCGGCGAGGCCAAGGGCTACGGCGACGGACACCGGCGCGCACTGGCCCTCGCGGGCGAGGACGACGTGATCCCGCGCGGCTACCGGTACGGCGATGATCTGCGCCGTGTGCACTGGCGCTCCACCGCGCGCTACGGCGAGCTGATGGTGCGCCGCGAGGAACAGCCACGGCGCGCCCGCTGCACCGTCCTGCTGGACACCCGCGGCGGCGCCTACGAGGGCGCGGGCCCCGACTCGGCCTTCGAATGGGCCGTCTCCGGCGCCGCCTCCACCCTGGTGCACCTGCTCGAACGGGGCTTCTCGGTACGGCTGCTGACGGACACCGGCAGCGCGGTGCCCGGCGAGAGCGCCGACGGCTTCGCGGGCGGCGGCCAGGAGGCCGCGGACGCGGCCGGGCTGATCCTGGACACCCTCGCGGTGATCGACCACTCCGGCGGCGAGGACCTCTCCCGGGCCCATGACGCGCTGCGCGGCGGCGGCGAGGGCCTGCTGATCGCCTTCCTCGGCGACCTGGACGAGGAGCAGGCCACCACGGTCGCCGGGATGAACCGGCGCGGCGGCGGCGCCGTCGCCTTCGTCCTGGATCCGGCCGTCTGGACCCGCGACCCGGCCGAGCCCCCGCGCCCCGAGGACCCGCGCCCGGACCGGCTGCACCTGCTGCGCGACGCGGGCTGGACGGTGGTCGGTGTGCCGCGCGGCGCCGCCCTCGACGAGCTGTGGCACCGGGCGGACCGTGAGCGCTCGGGCCTGGCCGCGGTGGCCGGGGAGGCACGGGCATGAGCGGGCGGGCGCGCTTGGCGCTGTGCGCGGCGGCGGCCACCTTGATGGCCTCGTGCGCGCTGCTGCCGCTGGTGAACGGACCGTCCTGGCTGCTGGAGCTGGTGCCGCTGGTGGTCGTGCAGAGCGGGGTGGGCGCGGCGGCCCGGCGGGTGCCGCTCGGCCGGCCGCTGACCGTGCTGGTGCAGGCGGTGACCACGCTGCTGCTGCTCACCCTGGTCTTCGCCCGCGGGCACGCGATCGCCGGGGTGATCCCGGGCCCCGACACCTTCTCGTACCTCGCCGAACTGCTGCGGCAGGGCGCGCAGGACGTGAGCCAGTACGCCATACCGGCACCGCTGACCGACGGCATCCGGCTGATGCTGATCGGCGGTGTGCTGCTGATCGGCCTGCTGGTGGACACCCTCGCGGTGACCTTCCGCAGCGCCGCGCCCGCCGGGCTGCCGCTGCTCGCGCTGTACTCGGTGGCCGCCGGGCTGTCCCAGGGCGGCCCGGACTGGCTGTGGTTCCTGGTGGCGGCGGGCGGCTATCTGATGCTGCTGCTCGCCGAGGGCCGGGACCGGCTCGCCCAGTGGGGCCGCGTCTTCGGCGCACCGCCCCGCGCCCAGGGCGGCGCCCCGGACGGGGGCACGGCCGCCCCGGTGCGCACCGGGCGGCGGATCGGCGCGGTCGCCCTCGGGGTGGCCCTGCTGGTGCCGCTGGTGCTGCCCGCGATGCAGGGCGGTCTGCTGGCCGCGGACGGCGCCGGGGCCGGCGCGGGTCCGGGCCGCGGCGGCACCATCTCCGCGGTCAACCCGCTGGTGTCGCTGCGCGACAGCCTGAACACCACCGACGACCGCACAGTGCTGTCCGTGCGCACCAGCAGCCCCGACCTCTCGGACCTGTATCTGCGCATCGTCTCCCTGGACGACTTCGACGGCACCACCTGGAAGCCGGCGCAGCGGCACATCGTGGGCGTGCCGAACACCTTCCCGGCGCCGTCCGGGCTGAGCCCTGACGTCCGGCGGGACACCCAGCGAACCACCGTCACGGCGGCGGACTGGTACGCGCAGGACTGGCTGCCGATGCCCTATCCGCCGAGCAAGGTGCAGATCGGCGGCAGCTGGCGGTACGAACCCGTCGGCATGACGCTGGTGGGCGACCACGGCCAGACCACGCGCGGCAAGACGTACCAGGTGACCAGCCTGGACGTGCGGCCGACCGCGGGCGAGCTGGCGACCGCGCCGGAGCCGCCGGCCGCGCTGCGGCGCGAGTACACCAAGGTGCCGGGCACGCTGCCGAAGGTGGTGGCGCGGACCGCCCGGGAGGTCACGGCGGGCGCGAAGAACCACTACGAGGAGGCCGTACGGCTCCAGGACTGGTTCTCCACCGACGGCGGCTTCCAGTACGACACCCAGGTGGCGGTCGGCAGCGGTCCGGACGCCATCGCGAGCTTCCTGAAGAAGAAGCAGGGGTTCTGCGTCCACTTCTCCTTCGCGATGGCGGCGATGGCGCGCACCCTCGGCATTCCGGCCCGGGTCGCGGTGGGCTTCGCGCCCGGCACCCCGCAGGCGGACGGTTCGGTGGCGGTGAGCCTGAAGGACGCGCACGCCTGGCCCGAACTGTACTTCCAGGGCGTGGGCTGGACGCGGTTCGAGCCGACGCCGACGCGGGGCGTGGTGCCGTCGTACACCCAGTCGGTGACGTCCGGCACCTCGCAGCCGGATCAGTCGCTGCCGTCCAAGAACGGCTCGTCGAAGCCGTCGGCGGCCCCGTCGGCCGGTGCGGACTGCGCGGGCGGTCCGGGGGCGTGTGACACGCCGTCGGCGGCGGCGGTCCCGGCCGGGGGCGGCAGCGGTCCGGGCCCTTGGTGGTTCGCGCTGACCGCGCTGGCCGTCCTGGTGGTGCTGGCCGTTCCGCTCGCGCCGCTGCTGTGGCGGACGCGGGTGCGGTCGGTACGGCTCGGTGAGCATGCCCGCACTGACGCGGGGGCGGCGGCGCACACACTGGCCGCGTGGCAGGAGCTGACCGACAGCGCGTGGGACCTGGGCATCCTGCCGGACGAGTCGCTGACCCCGCGGGGCGCGGCCGACCGGATCATCCGCCTGGGCCGCCTCGACGGGTCGGCCGGCGCCGCGGTCCGCCGCGTCGCCGGCGCCTTGGAGCAGGTCCTGTACGCCCCCCGGCCGCATCCCGCCCCGGGCGTGGCCGACGACGTACGCCAGGTCGCGGCGGCCCTCTACGGCACCGCCCCCCGCAAGGCCCGTCTGCGGGCCCGCCTCCTGCCCCGCTCGGCGGTCCGTGCCCTGTGGGCGGTCTCGGCCCGCTGGTCGACGCTCCGCACCCGGGCGACGGCGGCCCGGCCGTCGCTACGACGCCCGCGCCCCTCGGAGCGTTAGCCGGACGCGCGCCCCTCGCCCCGCGAGGGGCGCGGGGAACCGCGCGACCGGCCACCACGGCGGGACACCCGACGACGGCGAGGCGGCGGCGAAGCTGGAGGCAAAGCCCGAGGGGTGACCACCGGTCCCGGTGGTCACCCCTCGGAAAAGCTCAGATCAAGAACGGCCGAACCAGCGGAGCGCTACCGTCCCTGTTCGTCCCGCCGTCTTTGCCACCGCTCCTCGATGCGATCCATCATGGACCGCTTGGCCCGCACCGGGCGCCTTACCGCGCCCGCGGGTTGTTCCCCGGGCTTGGGCGCCTTGCGCCAGCCCGTGACCGCGAGCACCGCGCAGCCGAGCATGACGAGGAAACCTACGACGCTGATCCAGATCAGCTGGGCGACCATTCCGGCCATGAGGAGCGCGATACCGACGAGAAAGCCCGCGACCGCCTGGTAGACCCGCCGCCGGGTGTACGTACGCAGCCCGCTTCCCTCAAGCGCTGACGCGAACTTGGGATCTTCGGCGTACAGCGCTCGCTCCATTTGCTCGAGCATGCGCTGCTCGTGCTCCGAGAGCGGCACGGAGTCCTCCTCATCGTGCGGTCGCCGGGGCGACCCGGGGGGTCCCTTCAGGATAGGCAGGGAATCGCCCCCGTGAAACCCGCCCCTCTGCGCCAATTGACCAACCGGGGTCCCGCCATGGCCGTCCCGGCTCGCCGATGCTTCCATTCCCCGGCGGCCGACCCGTCATGCCGGGTGGTGTACCTCGATCATACGGCGCAAACCCCACGATCGGGGGGCTTGTGCTGTACTCCATCCGCCGCCGATGCCCTGATCAGCGGCGGGTCGGCCGTGTGCTCAGACCTCGGTGGCGCCCGGCGTCTCGCCGAGCACATGCAGCTGGGTGGCCACGGAGTGGAACGCGGGCAGCTCGGCCGCGGCGGCCTCCAGCCGCAGCAGCGCGTCCAGCGCGGCGGGCTCGGTGTCCACCAGGACGCCGGGCACCAGGTCGGCGAAGACCCGCACGCCGTGCACCGCGCCGACCCGCAGGCCCGCGTCCTCGACCAGCGCGGTCAGCTGCTCGGCGGTGAAGCGGCGCGGCATCGGGTCGCCGGGGCCCCAGCGGCCGTCGGGGTCCTGGAGGGCCTGCCGGGCGTCGGTGAAGTGGCCGGCGAGGGCGCGGGCGAGCACGGCGCCGCCGAGGCCCGCGGCCAGCACGCTGAGGACGCCCTCGGGGCGCAGGGCCGCGACCGCGTTGCGCATGCCCTCGGCCGGGTCGTCCACGTACTCCAGGACGCCGTGGCACAGCACCGCGTCGTAGCCGCCGCGCTCGACCACGTCGAACAGGCCGTGGGCGTCGCCCTGGACGCCCTTGACCCGGTCGGCGACGCCGGCCTCGGCGGCGCGGCGCTCCAGCGCGAACAGCGCGTTGGGGCTGGGGTCGACCACGGTCACCCGGTGGCCGGCCCGGGCGAGGGGCACCGCGAAGTTGCCGCTGCCGCCGCCGGTGTCGAGGACGTCCAGCGCGTCCCGTCCCGTCGCCTTGACCCGCCGGTCGAGGGCGTCCTGGAGGACCTCCGAGACCACGGCGGTACGCAGCGAGGCGCGGGTGCCGGAACGGTCGGAGCGCAGCGAGGCCGTATGCGAGTGGGGAGGGGAGACGGGCGGGCGCATCGGGTCCGGCACGGCAGTTGGCTCCTCGGCAGGGCTGGACGTCTTTCAGGCGTCTCCACCCTATTGCCTTCGGCGCTCTGCCTGGTCATCGCGGGGGTCGCGGCCGTGTCCGTCTCGCTCGGCGGACGCCGGGCACACCACCCGTGGTCAGCCCGCATCCGACAGGTCACCGCGGGCCCCCGGCGGCGCCGGGCTCCTCGGCGTCCGGGCGGGGCCGGGGCAGGACCGGCTGGAGGACGAGCATCCGCTCCACGAGGCGCAGGAACATCGCCACGTCCCGTATCAGGTCGTCGGCGTCCCGCCTGCTCGCGGCGCCCTGGATGCCGGCCTCGGCGCGGGCCCGGCGGGCGGCGCCGGAGGCGAAGAGGGCGCTCCACTCGGTCAGTTCGGGGGCGATCTCGGGCAGGACCTCCCAGGCGCTGCGGATCCGGGCGCGGCGGCGCGGGGAGGTCTCGGGGCGGCCGCGGGCGGCGAGCACGGCGGCGGCGGTGCGCAGGGCGGCGAGGTGGGCCGTCGCATAGCGCTCGTTCGGCGTTCGGAGGGCGAGGGCCTCCGAGAGGCCGGCGTGGGCCTGGGCGAGCAGGTCGAGGGCGGCGGGCGGGGCCGTGGCGTGCCGGAGCACGGGGTGCACATCGCTCGCCGGGCCGGTCGCGGAGGGGGTGGCGCGGGTCAGTGAGGGGGCAGGGCCGAGGGCGCGGCGCCGGGATGCGGCGGCTGCGGAGGAGTGGGCCATGACGAACCTCCTGTCGTCTGGGTGACGGCACGGATGCCGTATGTGCCCATCGTGAGGTATGCCACTGACAATCCGATCCGACCTGGGCTTTTGCCTCAGGAGAAGGTCGGGCATAGTTTTGTACTGACCAGTCAGTTCAAATTACCCAACCGCAGGGGGGCTTGTGGACGGCGCGCACGTCACGGCCGAGGGCCTCGGGCTCAAGGGACCACGGGGGTGGGCCTTTCGGGGCGTCACCCTCGACGCGGAACCCGGCTCGCTGATCGCGATCGAGGGACCGTCCGGCTCCGGCCGTACGTGTCTGCTGCTCGCGCTCACCGGTCGGATGAAGTGCAGTGAGGGAGTAGCCACCATCGGCGGATCCACACTTCCCCGGCACCTGGCGGCCGTGCGCCGCTTCAGCGCGCTCGCCGATGTGGCCGGGGTGACGGATCTGGAACCCGCCCTGACCGTCGGCGAGCACCTGCGCGAACGCGCCCTGCTCCAGCACCGGTTCGGCGACTCCCTGCGCGAGCTGCTGCACCCGCGGGCCGGCCGTTCGCACGAGGCGCGGCTGCGCGTGGACGAGGCGCTCGCCGCGGCGGGGCTCGACCTGGAGACGCTGCCCAAGGGCTCCCGGACGGCCGTACGCGATCTGAAGCGGGTGCAGGAGCTGCGTCTGTCCGTCGCCCTGGCGCTCATCGGCCGGCCCCGGCTGCTGGGCGTGGACGACCTCGACACCAAGCTGTCGGAGGCCGAACTCGCCGAGGTGTGGGACCTGTTGCGCTCACTGGCGGACGCGGGCACCACGGTCCTCGCGGTGTGCCGTACCGCCCCCGAGGGCTGTGTCACCGTGTCCACGGTCCGTACCGACGAGGACGCCCCGAGCCCCCGGACCGAGAGCCGTACCGAGGAGGACGCCGATGCGCTCGCCTAGGCTCGCCGCCCTCGAACTGCGGCGCTTCGGACGGGGCAGGCTCCCGCGCGCCGCCCTCGTCGCCCTGCTCGTGCTGCCGCTGCTCTACGGCGGCCTGTACCTGTGGTCCTTCTGGAACCCGTACGGCCGCCTGGACCGCATCCCCGTGGCGCTGGTCAACGACGACAAGGGCGCCACGGCGGGCGGCAAAAAGATCACCGCGGGCGACGACCTCGTGTCGGGGCTGCGCGACAGCAAGACCTTCGACTGGCACGAGGTCAGCGACGCCGAGGCCCGCGAGGGCGTGGAGGACGGCACGTACTACCTGTCGCTCACCATGCCGACGGACTTCAGCGAGCGCATCGCCTCCAGCTCCGGCGACGACCCGGAGACCGGCGCCCTGCGGGTGCGTACCAACGACGCGAACAACTACATCGTCGGGCAGATATCCCGCACGGTCTTCAACGAGGTGCGCTCGGCCGCGTCCAGCAAGGCGTCGCGGTCATTCCTGGACAAGATCTTCATCTCGTTCTCCGGCATCCACGACAAGACGGTCACGGCCGCCAAGGGCGCCGACAAGCTGAACACCGGCCTGGGGAAGGCCGAGAAGGGGTCCAAGGACCTCGCCGACGGGCTCGTGGACGCCAAGAGCGGCAGCGGAAAACTCGCCAAGGGCGTCAAGAAGCTGCACACCGGCTCCGGAGACCTCCAGGAGGGCTCCCGGCAGGTCGCCGACGGCACCCAGGCGCTCGCCGACAAGGTGGACGGCGTCTACGCCCAGGCGGGCCCGTTCCTGAAGGACAACGAGAAGACCATCGGGGACACCGCCGGCCTGGTCGCCGACTCGGCCAAGACGGTCCAGGACAACCTCGACGTCCTGGTGAAGCACGCGCCCCAGGCCGCGAAGGCCGCGCATCTGTCCGCCACCGTCCTCGCGGACGTCTACAAGGACCGCTGCGAGAGCGCCACCGTCCCCGACCCGGCCTGCCCGCAGCTCCAGAAGGCGAAGCAGGCCGCCGCGGACGTGTCCGGCGTCGCCGACGACCTGAACACCCTGATCGCCGACCAGAACGGCGATCTGACGACCATGCGGGACAACCTGGGCACCCTCCAGAAGCAGGCGACCGCCCTCCAGAAGAGCGCGCCCCACCTCTCCGAGGACGTCAGCGACGCCGTCAAGAAGATCGACAAGCTGAACGCCGGCGCGCAGCAGGTCGCCGCCGGCGCCAAGAAGCTGCACACCGGGCTGACCACCGCCGACACGGGCGCCACCACCCTGGACGCGGGCATCGGCACCGCCAAGACCGGCGCCCAGACCCTCGACGGGGGCCTGTACAAGCTGACCGACGGCTCCGGGAAGCTCGCCGGCGGGCTGCACGACGGCGCCAAGAAGATCCCCGACTACGACAAGCACGACCGCGACCGGCGCACCGGCGTCATGGCCGACCCGGTCCAGCTGGCCTCCCACGATCTGCACCAGGCGCCCAACTACGGCACCGGGTTCGCCCCGTACTTCATCCCGCTGTCCCTGTGGGTGGGCGCGATGGTGGCCTACATGCTGATCGCACCGCTCAACCGGCGTGCCCTGGCGGCCGGTTCACCGGCGTGGCGGATCGCGCTCGCCGGCTGGCTGCCGGTGGTCGCGCTGGGCGTCCTCCAGGTGGGCGCGCTGATGGCCGTACTGCACTGGGCGATCGGGCTCCAGATGCTCCGGGCGGCCGGCACCATCGGTTTCCTGTTCCTGGTCACCGCGTGCTTCGCGGCGATCGTGCAGTGGCTCAACGCCCGCTTCGGCGCGGCCGGCCGGATCCTGGTCCTCGCCCTGCTGATGCTCCAGCTGACCTCGGCGGGCGGCACCTATCCGGTGCAGACCAGCCCGGGCTTCTTCAACGCCATCCACCCGTATCTGCCGATGAGTTACGTCGTGTCGGCGCTGCGCCGGCTGATCACCGGCGGCGGGCTCGGCCCGGTGTGGCAGGCGTGCGCGGTGCTGACCGCGTTCACCGTGGGCGCCCTCGCGCTGACCGCGCTCGCGGCCCGCAAGCGGCAGGTGTGGACGCTGGACCGGCTGCACCCGGAGCTGAGCCTGTGAGCCCCGGACCGACCCGGCCGGCCCGGGTACCTGTGAGAATCGGTGCCATGGAAAGCAGCAGCGCCAGGTCCGGCGGCAGCACGCGCCGGGAGGCGACCCGGCAGAAGCTCTACGAGGCGGCCGTCACGCTCATCGCCGACCAGGGCTTCTCCGCGACCACCGTGGACGAGATCGCCGAGCGGGCGGGGGTCGCCAAGGGCACCGTCTACTACAACTTCGCCAGCAAGTCGGTCCTCTTCGAGGAGCTGCTGCGGCACGGGGTCAGCCTGCTCACCGCCTCCCTGAAGGAGGCCGCCGAACAGACCGCGCACGAGGGCGGCAGCAGGGTGGACGCGCTGGACGCGATGGTCCGCGCCGGACTGGTCTTCATCGACCGCTACCCGGCCTTCACCCAGCTGTACGTGGCCGAGCTGTGGCGCACCAACCGGGCCTGGCAGTCCACGCTGATGGTGGTGCGCCAGGAGGCCGTCGCCGTGGTCGAGGGTGTACTGCGCGAGGGCGTGGCGGGCGGCGAGTTCAGCGAGGAGATCGACGTCCAGCTGACGGCGGCGGCCCTGGTCGGCATGGTCCTGGTGGCCGCGCTCGACTGGAAGTCCTTCCAGCCGCAGCGCTCCCTGGACGATGTGCACGCGGCCCTGTCCCGGCTGCTCCAGGGCCGGGTCAGCGGCAGGGTCTGAGCCACCGGGGCGGCGGCGCGCCGCCGAAGGGCGCACGGAAGGCGCCGGTCCACAGCTGGACCGGCGCCTTCGCGCTCCCCCGTACTCCCCCGTACTCCCCCTGGGTCATGGCCAGGCGGCGGGCACCGTTCCGCCGCCCCGTGCCGGCGGTACCGGGCCGCGCCCCCTTGCCGAGCTCCACTCTTCCGTGCCGGGCCCCTCCGGCCCATCCGTGCGCCTACTCATCCCTCGGCCTAGGTACGGATACTCAGACCTGCGCGCACCTGCCCAGGACGGGCATCCCCGGGCCTCGCTACGATCGCCTGCGTGTCCGTACTCCCGCTCGTCTTCACCAGTGGCTGGGCCAGCGGCATCAACGCCTACGCGGTGGTGCTCCTGCTCGGCCTGTTCGGCGTGAGCGGGGTGAGCGACGACGTCCCCGGGGCCCTCCAGCGGCCCGAGGTGCTGATCATCGCGGGCGTGCTGTTCCTGTGCGAGGCGGCGGCCGACAAGGTGCCCTACGTCGACTCGATATGGGACTCCGTGCACACCGTGATCCGGCCCGCGGCCGGCGCCTGGGTGGGCGCGCTGCTCGCCGGGCACAGCGGTTCGTACTCGGAGGTGGCGGCCGCGCTGATCGGCGGTTCGACGGCGCTGGCCAGCCACTCGGTCAAGGCCGGGACGCGGATGGCGGTCAACGCCTCGCCGGAGCCGTTCAGCAATATCGCGCTGAGCATCGGCGAGGATCTGGGCGTCGGCGCGCTGGTCTCCTTCGCGATGTTCCATCCGCAGGCGGCGGCGATCATCGCGGCGGTGCTGCTGGCCGCGGGGCTGGCCGCGCTGTTCTTCCTGGTCTCCCGCATCCGGCGCTTCCTGCGCCGCCGAGCCCAGCGCCGCGAGGAGCGCCGGCTGGCCTCACGGGTGCCCTGAGCCTGAGACGGCCTCACGGTGCCTGAGCCCATCTCACGGGCGCCCTGAGCTGCGCGGAGTCCGCCCCGAGATCGCGTTGTCAGTGGTGGTCGCTAGAGTCGCGGACATGGCACGGATCGCGGTGATGGGCGCCGGTACGGGCGCGATGGCGGCCGCCGCCCGGCTGGCCGTCGCGGGCCACCGGGTGGTGGTGTACGAGCGCACGGACACCTACGGCGGTGGGGTGCGCCGCTTCGAGCGGGACGGCTTCGGCTTCGACACCGGCCCGGGGCTGCTGACGCTGCCCGCCGTCTACCGCGATCTGTTCGTCAAGACCGGCAAGGAGCCGCTGGAGGCCCGGGTCGAGCTGGTCCAGGTCGACCCGTCCGCGCGGCACCTCTTCGCGGACGGCACCGAGGCCGCCCTGCCCAACGCCTCGCGCGCGGGCGTCGTCGCGGCGCTGGACGAAGCGCTGGGCGGCGGCGCGGGCGGGCGCTGGGGCGACTTCCTGGTGCGGGCCCGCGAGGCCTGGGACCGCACCCGCCGGCCGCTGCTGGAGGAGCCCCTGTGGCCCGACTGGCAGGTGCTGAGGGACAAGGAGCCGTATCCGGCGGTCCCGCACAAGCGACTGCTGCGCACCCGGCGGGCGAGCACCCTGGCCGAGATCGGCGCCTGGGAGCTGCGCGACCCCCGGCTGTCGGCCCTGCTCGCCGGATACGCCCTGGCCCATGGCGTCGACCCGGCCACCGCCCCGGCGAGCGCGGCCGTGCTGCCGTACATGGAGCATGCCTTCGGCACCTGGTATGTGCGCGGCGGGATCCGGGAGTTGGCGCGCGCGGTGTACGAGCGCTGCCTGGCCCGGCGGGTGGAGTTCGTCTTCGGCGCCGAGATCACCCGGGTCCTGGTCGAGGACGGCCGGGCGGCCGGGGTCGAGCTGGCCGACGGGACCGTGGCCGAGGCGGACTTCGTGGTCGGGGCGGAGCCCTGGCGGCTGGCCGGCCTGGTGGCGGGGGTGCCGTACGGACCGGGGGCGGTCGCGCCGGAGCCCGAGGACCGGTTCCCGGGGCGGATGGTGGTCTGCCTGGCCCTGCGCGGCGCCCGCGATCCCGGTGCCGCGCATCGCACGGTGGTGCACTCGGCCGACCCCGAGGGCGAACTGGACCTGTTCCGGCACGGCACCCCGCCGGGCCTGCCGACGGTCCGCGTCGACCGCCCTGACGACCCGGCGCTGCGCCCCGACGACGTGCATGAGTCGATGGTGCTGACGGCGACGGTCCCGGCGGCGACGCGGTACGACTGGGGCGCGCCGGGTGTCGCCGACGCGTTCGCCGAGCGCATGATCACCGCCGCCGAGCGCGCGGTGCCCGGGCTGCGGGAGCGGATCCTGTGGCGCGAGGTGCGCACCCCCCTGGACACCGCCCGGGAGACGGGCGCCACCGGAGGCGCGGTCCCGCCGCCCGCGCTGGCCGCGCCGCGAGGCGCGCTGCACCCGGCCAACACCACGGCGATACCGGGCCTGTTCGCGGTCGGCGGCTGGTCCCACCCGGGCGGCGGGCTGCCGCACGCGGGCATGTCGGGCGCGCTGGTGTCCGGGCTGATCGTGGAGGGTCCGGACTTCCGGGGCTCGCAGTGACCCACACGTGAGCCGGGCCCCGACGAGGGCCCGGGCCTCACTCCGGCCGACGCCCGGTTCTCAGTAGCGGTACTGCTGCTCGTCGTACCCGGCGCCCGGCTGCTGCCGGTCATGGCCCTGGTAGGGGTACGGCTGCTCCTGCGGGAGTTCGCCGCCCTGGCCCTCGTCGGTGCGCTGCTGCGGCACCCACACCCCGCCGGCCGGGGTCTCCCCGTAACCGCCGGTGGCGTACGGGTCCTGGGGGTAGCCCTGCTGGCCGTACTGCTGGGCATAGCCGGGGTCGTAGCCGTCGCCGGGGTGGGACTGGCTGCCGATGTAGGGGTCCGAGTAGTTGGCGTAGCCCTGCTGGGCGGCGGCGTCGTAGCCGTAGCCCTGTTGCTGTCCGTAACCGGAGTGGTCGTAGGACTGCCCCTGCTGCTGGGCGGCGTGGGTGGCGGTGTCGCCGTAGACGCCGTAGTTGCCGGTGTCGTCGGGCAGGGGCAGCGGCTCGTAGACGGAGACGGGTTCGGCGGACGGGGGACGCGCGGGCGAGAAGACGTCGTCGCGGTCGTAGTCGTCGTACCCGTCCGGGACGGAGCCGTCCTGGGCGTAGGGGTCCTGACCGGGGGCCAGGTCGTCGTCCGTGCCGGTGGGGGCGGGCGCGGGGGCCTGCGCGGCCTGGGCCTTGCGGTCGCCGCGGCCGCGGCGGCGCTTGCTGCCGCCGCTCCCCACGGCGTCGGCCTCGGGCCGCCGGACCGCCCAACCGGCCACGAAGCCGCGGCGGAAGGAGAGCGTGACCAGGGTCTGCCCGATGGCGAAGGCGATCGCGCCCGCCCCGATCACGAGGACGGACGGCATCAGGACGCCGACCACCACCCCGAGGAAGCCCGCGAAGGCGAGCAGCCGCCAGCGCAGACGCGCCTTGTACTGCAACAGCACCTCGCCGAGCAACCACAGCGCGACGCCGCCGAATGCGATGTAGAGGACCGTCCAGCCCATGTACGCCCCTCTCCCAGTGGCCGTTACGCAGTGTGTCTCAACACCACGCGGCAGGTCTAGGCCTGCGGGGGGTGGTGCAGGCCCAGGTTCTCGTAGATCTCCAGGGTCGCCGTGGAGCTGTTGAGCGTGATGAAGTGCAGTCCGGGCACGCCTTCGGACAGCAGTCGCGCGCAGAACTCCGTGGCGAAGTCGATACCGATGGAGCGTACAGCCGCCGGATCGTCCTTCGCCGCGAGGATCCGCTCTTTCAGGGCGTCCGGGAACTGAGCGTTGCTGAGCTTGGGCAGCCGCTCCAGCATGCGCACGCTGGTGACCGGCAGGATCTCCGGGATGACCGGGGTGTCGCAACCCGCCTCCACCACCCGGTCGCGCAGCCGCAGATAGGACTCGGGCTGGAAGAACATCTGGGTGATGGCGTAGTCGGCGCCCGCGCGGCACTTGTCCACGAAGTGGGCGACATCGGTGTCCCAGTCCGCGGAGCGTGGGTGCATCTCCGGGAAGGCGGCGACGCCCACGCAGAAGTCGCCCGACTCCTTGATGAGGCGCACCAGTTCGGCCGCGTAGGTCAGGCCCTTGGGGTGCGCCACCCAGGCGCCCATGGGGTCGCCGGGCGGGTCGCCGCGCACGGCGAGCATGTTGCGGATCCCGGCGTCGGCGTACTGGCCGATGATGTTGCGCAGTTCGGCGACGGAGTGGTCGACCGCGGTGAGGTGGGCGACCGGGGTGAGCGTGGTGTCGGCGACGATCTGCTGCGTCTCCCTGACGGTGCCCGCGCGGGTCGAGCCGCCGGCGCCGTAGGTCACGGAGACGAAGTCGGGGGCGACCGCCTCGACCCTGCGCAGCGCGGTCCACAGGTTCCGCTCGCCCTTGGGGGTCTTCGGCGCCGAGAACTCGAAGGAGTACGTGGTCTTGCCGCCGGCGAGCATGTCACGCACGGTCCGTGCGCGATCAGTCCTGGTGGATGCGGTTCCGAGGGCCATACCCGCAGGTTAGCCAGGGGACAGCGGTCCCCCAACCGAACTCCGGAAATTTGCCCGATTTGTCGACTTACTGTCCACCCCTTGGGACGCGCTTCCGAGACGGGCCCCTCAGGACCGCCGCAGCCGCCGGGCGAACTCGGCCGCGGCGGCGCCCGGGTCGTCGGCCTCGGTGAGCGCGCGCACCACGACCACCCGGCGGGCCCCGGCCGCCAGGACCTCGTCCAGGTTGCCGAGGTCGATGCCGCCGATGGCGAACCAGGGGCGCTCGGTGCCGAGCGCGGCGGTGTGACGGACCAGGTCGAGGCCCGGGGCGGGGCGGCCGGGCTTGGTGGGGGTGGGCCAGCAGGGCCCGGTGCAGAAGTAGTCCACACCGTCCTGGACGGCGGCCGCGGCGGCCTCGTCCTCGGTGTGGGTGGATCGGCCGATCAGCACGTCCTCGCCGAGGATCGCGCGGGCCGCGGGGACCGGCAGGTCGCCCTGGCCGAGGTGGAGCACATCGGCGCCGGCGGCGTGGGCGACGTCGGCCCGGTCGTTGACCGCGAGGAGTCTGCCGTGCCGGGCGCAGGCCTCGGCGAGGATCTCCAGACAGGCCAGTTCCTCGGCGGCCTCCATGCCCTTGTCGCGCAGCTGCACGATGTCGACGCCGCCGGCCAGCACCGCGTCCAGGAACTCGGGCAGGTCGCCCTGGCGCCTGCGGGCGTCCGTGCACAGGTACAGCCGGGCGTCGGCGAGCTCGGCGCGGGCGGTGTCGGACATGCGTGGGCCCCCCGGGGGTCGGTGTGGGTGCTGGGCGGGCGGTGGCGCACGGCGCGCGGGGCGTCGTACACCACCCCCCAGACGGTCGGGCTCAGACGGCCGGGCTCAGACGGCGAGCGCCTGGGCGCGGCGCTTCACCTCCGTGCCGCGATTCTCGCTGAGCGCCTGCGCGGGGGTGCCGGGCAGGGTCGGGTCGGGGGTGAAGAGCCATTCGATCATCTCTTCGGGCGTGAAGCCGTCGTCCCGCAGGAGCGTCAGGGTTCCGGTCAGGCCCTTGACGATCTTGTCCTCGTCGATGAAGGCGGCGGGAACGTGCAGCGCACGGTTCTCACCTCGGCGTACTGCGATGAGCTGGCCGTCCTTGACCATCTGCCGCACACGCGTCACCTCGACGCCGAACTGTTCGGCGATGTCGGGGAGGGTGAGCCAGGCGGGGACGAGAGCGTCGATCTTCGTGTCAATCTCGGTCACGAGTACTAGCGTAGGCGTTCGGCCGGGTGTGGTGCTTTATGCCGGTGTGCTGGTGGCGGCCTCAGCCGGTCATGGCGTCCTTCAGCGGCCTGCCCGGATCCGCCAGCGCCCGCGCGTCCAGCGGGCGGCCCGCCTCGATCAGTTTGCGGCCCTGGGCGAGATCGCGCGGCCGGCCCACGGCCAGCAGGGCGACCAGGCGGTCCTCGCGCAGCCAGCACACCGTCCAGGCGGGGCCCTCGGGGTCGCCGCGCCAGACCAGCCGGTCGGCGGCGGCGTGATGCCCGGCGTACTGGACGAAGCGGCCGAACTGCTCGGACCAGAAGTACGGCACCGGGTCGTAGACAGCGGTGGTCTCGCCGAGGATGCCGGCGGCGACGGTGCGCGGACCCTGCAGGGCGTTGTCCCAGTGGTGCACGAGAAGGCGTTCGCCGTAGCGGGACGAGGGGAAGGAGGCGCAGTCGCCGACGGCGTACACATCGGGCGCGGAGGCACGCAGCCGCGCGTCGGTGACGACCTCGCCCGACGCGCCCAGCTCGATGCCGGAGCCGGTCAGCCAGCCCGTGGCGGGGCGGGCACCGATGCCGACGACGACCGCGCCCGCGGGCAGCCGGGTGCCGTCCGCCAGCACCACCGCGCCGGGCTCGACGCGCTCCACGCGTGCGCCGGTGCGCAGTTCGGCGCCGCTGTCGGCGTACCAGCGGGTCATGGGGGCTGCGACCTCGTCGGGCAGCACCCCGGCGAGCGGCCGGTCGGCGGCCTCGACGACGGTCACCGCGCAGCCGGCCTCCCGGGCGGCCGTGGCGAACTCGGCGCCGATCCAGCCGGCGCCGACGACCACGATGTCGTGCTGCCGGGCGAGCACGGGCCGCAGCCGTTCGGCGTCGTCAAGGGTGCGCAGCAGATGCACACCGGGGACGCCCTCGGTGCCGGGCAGGGTGACCGGTTCGGCGCCGGTGGCGAGCACCAGGACGTCGTAGGGCACCGGGCCCGCCTCGGTGTCCAGTTCATGGTCGGCGGGGCGGGCCCCGAGGACCTCGCAGCCGAGCCTGAGGTCCACGCCGAGCGCGTCGAAGTCGAGGTCGAAGGCGGAGTCCTCGGCCTTGCCGAGCAGGACGGCCTTGGACAGCGGCGGCCGGTCGTACGGCTGGTGCGGTTCGGCGCCGATGACGCTCACCTCGCCCGCGAAACCCCGTTCCCGCAGGGCGACCGCGGTCTGCACCCCGGCCATGCCCGCGCCGACGACGACCACGCGCCGGATCCCTGCCGTGCCCTCCTGGGCTGTCTGCTCGCTCACCCGATCACCATAGACAGATGACGATCAGTCAGTCAGGGGGCGTGCGCGGTGACCTGTTCCACGACGCTCGTGCCGGAGCCGGGTCCCGACTCCCACTCCCAGGTCTCCTCCAGGCGCACCCGGCCGTCGGGCAGTTCCACGACCGTGGACACGCAGTGGCCGCAGGCCGTGCTGCCGTCGGTGCGCAGCTGCACGTACCGGAAGTCCAGGCGGTCGCCCCCGCGGGTGCCGACCAGATGGCCGCGGACGATGTCGCCGCCCCGGTACTCGGCCCAGATCGCGCCGTCCCGCTCGTGGTAGGCGAAGCGGGTCCGCGTACCGACCTGACCTGCGGACTGGTCGGCGACGGGGGCGAGGACCAGTCCGTCCAGCGATGGGGCCATGACCAAGGGCTCCCTTACGGGTGAGGAGGGGGGCGGGCTAGGGTGGCCACCGTACAAGCACTCGCGGGAGCCCGGACGCACCGGGCTGAGAGGGAGGCTGGCGGCCTCCGACCGTACGAACCTGATCCGGGTCATGCCGGCGAAGGGAGGGGCTGGACGCCCATGCCGTCACGTACGTCATACACATCCGATACGCCACACGTGTCCCGTACGTCCCCCGCGTCCGAGGGGTCGGGCACAACCGACGTCCTGGTCGTCGGGGGCGGGATCATCGGTCTGGTCACGGCCTGGCGCGCGGCGCGCCGGGGGCTCGCGACGGCCCTGGTGGATCCGGCTCCGGGCGGCGGGGCCGCGCAGGTCGCGGCCGGGATGCTGGCCGCGGTCACCGAACTGCACTACGGCGAGGAGACGTTGCTCGCCCTCAATCTGGAGTCGGCGCGCCGCTATCCCGACTTCGTGGCCGAGCTGACCGAGGCGAGCGGCCGGGACCTCGGCTACCGGCGCTGCGGCACGCTCGCGGTCGCGCTGGACGCCGACGACCGCGCCCATCTGCGTGAACTGCACGCCCTCCAGCAGCGCTGCGGCCTGGACGCGCAGTGGCTGTCGGGACGGGAGTGCCGCCGCCTGGAGCCGATGCTGGCGCCCGGGGTGCGTGGCGGGCTGCGGGTCGACGGCGACCACCAGATCGATCCGCGCCGGCTGGCCGCGGCGCTGGTGACCGCGTGCGAGCGGGCCGGGGTGGTGTTCCACCGGGTGTGGGCGCAGCGGCTGGACGTCGATGGGGACCGGGCCGTCGGGGTCACCGCGGCGGACGGTACGGCGCTCACCGCCGGGCAGGTGGTGCTCGCGGGCGGCAGCCTCAGCGGGCGGCTCGCGGGGGTGCCCCCGGAGCTGGTACCGCCGGTGCGGCCGGTGAAGGGACAGGTGCTGCGGCTGGCGGTGCCCGAGCGGTACGCGCCGTTCCTCAGCCGGACCGTGCGGGCCGTGGTCCGGGGCGGGCAGCTGTACCTGGTGCCCCGGGAGAACGGCGAGCTGGTCGTCGGCGCCACCAGCGAGGAGCTGGGCTGGGACACGACGGTCACCGCCGGCGGGGTGTACGAGCTGCTGCGCGACGCGCACGAGCTGGTGCCGGGCATCACCGAGCTGCCGCTCACCGAGACCCGGGCCGGGCTGCGGCCCGGGTCCCCCGACAACGCGCCGCTGCTCGGGCCGTCCGGGCTCGACGGGCTGCTGCTGGCGACCGGGCACCACCGCAACGGGGTGCTGCTCACGCCGGTCACCGGGGATGTGATGGGGCAGTTGCTGGCGGGAGGCCCGCTGCCCGAGGAAGCCCGTCCGTTCACGCCGGAGCGCTTCGGCGCGCCGCGCACGCAGCAACTGGAGCAGACCGTATGAGCGCCGTGTCGTCCACCATCACCGTCTCCGTCAACGGGGAGCGCCGGCAGATCGCGCCGGGTACCGCGCTCGACGCCCTCGTACGGTCCCTCGTGCGGGCCCCCGCCGGGGTCGCGGCCGCCGTCAACGAGACGGTCGTACCGCGGGCGCAGTGGGCCGGGACCGCGCTCGCCGAGGGCGACCGGGTCGAGGTGCTCACCGCGGTGCAGGGGGGCTGAGCGATGACCGACGATCGTTTGGTCATCGGGGGTACGGCCTTCGGGTCGCGGTTGATCATGGGCACCGGCGGGGCACCCAGCCTCGATGTGCTGGAGCGGGCGCTGGTGGCTTCGGGGACGGAGCTGACGACGGTCGCGATGCGGCGGGTCGATCCGTCCGTGCACGGCTCGGTGCTGTCCGTGCTGGAGAAGCTCGGCATCCGGGTGCTGCCGAACACGGCGGGGTGCTTCACCGCCGGGGAGGCCGTGCTCACGGCGCGTCTCGCGCGGGAGGCGCTGGGCACGTCGCTGGTGAAGCTGGAGGTCATCGCCGACGAGCGGACGCTGCTGCCGGATCCGGTGGAGCTGCTGGAGGCGGCGGAGACGCTGGTGGACGACGGGTTCACGGTGCTGCCGTACACCAACGACGATCCGGTGCTCGCGCGGAAGCTGGAGGACGTGGGGTGCGCGGCGGTGATGCCGCTGGGGTCGCCTATCGGGTCGGGGCTCGGGATCCGCAATCCGCACAACTTCCAGTTGATCGTGGAGCGGGCGGGGGTGCCGGTGATCCTGGACGCGGGGGCGGGTACGGCGTCGGACGTGGCGCTGGCGATGGAGCTGGGGTGTGCGGGGGTGATGCTGGCGTCGGCGGTGACGCGGGCGCGGGAGCCGGAGCTGATGGCGGCGGCGATGCGGCACGCGGTGACCGGGGGGCGGCTGGCGCGGGTGGCGGGGCGGATACCTCGCCGGTACTGGGCGGAGGCGTCCTCGCCCGCGGCGGGCCTGGCCGTGCTCGACCCCGAGCGCCCCGCGTTCTGAACCCGCGTCCGCACACCACCTTCCTCTCCCACCCACGCACCACCCGGACCTCCCCGTGGGGCGCGCTCACCGTCGGCGGCTCTCCGCCCGTACGCGAGCCCGCGCCTCCCGCGGAATATGGCGTCCCTGGGTAAGAAGCGTCACAGGTCGGCTTCAGTGCCCTGGTGGGAGAGGCGGAGGGGCGGGGGATGCCCGTGGGGGCTCGTAGACTCGGCGTGTGGATATGACCCTTCAGGACGCCCTCGTCGGGCAGGTGCTCGACGGTCGGTACCGCGTGGACGCGCGGATCGCGGCCGGCGGGATGGCGACGGTGTACCGGGCGCTGGACATGCGCCTGGACCGGGTGCTCGCGCTGAAGGTGATGCATCCCGCGCTGGCGGCCGACGGCGTCTTCGTGGAGCGGTTCATCCGCGAGGCGAAGTCCGCGGCCCGGCTCGACCATCCGAATGTGGTGCAGGTCTTCGACCAGGGCACCGACAGCTCGTATGTGTACATGGCGATGGAGTACATCGCCGGGTGCACCCTGCGTGATGTGCTGCGCGAGCGCGGCGCACTGCGGCCGCGTGCCGCGCTGGACATCCTGGAGCCGGTGCTCGCCGCGCTCGGCGCCGCCCACCGGGCCGGTTTCGTGCACCGCGACATGAAGCCCGAGAACGTGCTGATAGGCGACGACGGACGGGTCAAGGTCGCCGACTTCGGCCTGGTCCGCTCCGTGGACACGGTGACCAGTACGACCGGCTCCGTGCTCGGCACCGTCGCCTACCTCGCCCCCGAGCAGATCGACCAGGGCACCGCCGACCCGCGCGTCGACGTGTACGCCTGCGGTGTCGTGCTCTACGAGATGCTGACCGGCGCCAAGCCGCACTCCGGGGACTCCCCCGCACAGGTGCTCTACCGGCACATCAACGAGGACGTGCCGCCGCCCTCCGCGCTGGCGCCGGGGCTTGCCCCGCAGCTGGACGAACTGGTCGCCTCGGCCACCGCCCGCGACCCCGAGGTGCGCCCGTACGACGCGGTCGCGCTGCTCGCCGAGGCCCGGGAGGCCCGCGAGGCGCTGACCGAGGAGCAGCTGGACGCCGTGCCGCCGGGGGCCAGGACGGTGGAGCACGAGAACGCGGAGAACCGTACGAGCGTGATCCCGCGCGCGCTCACCGTGCCCCGGCCGCTGCCGGTCAACGAGGACGGCGACGGCGTCAGCCGCACCGCCCGCTTCCAGACCGCGCCCGCGGCGCCCCCGCGCCGGTCCCGGCGGCTCATGCTGAGCATCGCCGTCGCCGTGCTCCTGGTGCTCGGCGCCGGCACCGGGGTCTGGTACATCAACTCCGGCCAGTTCACCAAGGTCCCGCCGCTGCTGACGAAGACCGAGGCACAGGCCCGCGACCGGCTCCAGGACGCCGGGCTGCACATCGGCAAGGTGAAGCGGGCCTACGACGACACCGTCGAGCGCGGCACCGTGATCAGCACCGACCCGGCGCCCGGCGCCCGGATCCGGGACCATGACGCGGTGGCGCTGACCGTCTCGCTCGGCCCGGAGACGGTCAAGGTGCCGGACCTGGCCGGCCGGCCGCTCGCCGAGGCCCGGCAGAAGCTCAAGGCGGCCGGTCTGGAGCCGGGCATGGTCAGCCGGGAGTTCAGCGACGACGTCGACGCGGGCGCCGTGATCTCCACCGCCCCCGCGTCGGGCACCGAGCGGCACGCGGGCTCGGCGATCGCGCTGACCGTCAGCAAGGGCAGCCCGATCGACGTACCGGACGTCACCGGCGACGACCCCGCCGACGCCCGGCAGGAGCTGACGAGCGCCGGGCTCAAGGTGAAGATCGCGAGCGAGCAGGTCAACTCCGAGTACGACAAGGGCAAGGTGGCCCGGCAGAGCCCCGGCGACGGCAAGCAGGCCGCCGCGGGCGACACGGTGACGCTCACCCTGTCCAAGGGCCCGCAGATGATCGAGGTCCCGGATGTGACCGGCGACAGCGTGGACGACGCCCACCAGGCACTGGAGGACGCCGGGTTCAAGGTCAACGAGGACCGCGGGATCCTCGGGCTGTTCGGCGACACCGTGCAGAAGCAGTCCGTCGAGGGCGGGAAGACCGCGCCCAAGGGGTCCACGATCACGATCACCATCAGGTGACGCCGTGCCGCCCGGACGGCGAGCCGGTGACCGGGTTCACCTCCGGGGCCGGTCCGGGCGCACCCGCGGACATGACACCCTGAACGGGTGAGTTCCGTTTCCTCGTCCCTCCCCCGGCCCCTTCCGCGCAATCCGGTCGGCGGCCATGTCCCGGTGGCCGGCGGCCTGCACTCCGTGGGGCTGTCGTACGCCCATGAGCTGAAGGCCGAGACCGTCCAGGTCTTCGTGGCCAACCCGCGCGGCTGGGCCACCCCCGCCGGGAACCCGAAGCAGGACGAGGCGTTTCGCGCGGCCTGCGCCGAGGAGTCGGTACCTGCGTACGTGCACGCCCCCTACCTGATCAACTTCGGCTCGCACACCGAGGCGACCGTGGAGAAGTCGGTGGAGTCGCTGCGGCACTCGCTGCGGCGCGGCCGGGAGATCGGCGCGCTCGGCGTGGTGGTGCACACCGGCAGCGCGACCGGCGGACGGGCCCGTGAGGTGGCCCTGAAGCAGGTGCGGGAGCACATGCTGCCGCTGCTGGACGAGCTGACCCAGGACGACGATCCGTTCCTGCTGCTGGAGTCCACCGCGGGCCAGGGTGCCTCGCTGTGCTCGCGGACCTGGGACTTCGGGCCGTACTTCGAGGCGCTGGACGCCCACCCCAAGCTGGGCGTGTGCCTGGACACCTGCCACATCTTCGCCGCCGGGCACGATCTGACCGGCCCGGCCGGCATGAACCAGACGCTCGACCTGCTGGTGGAGACCGTCGGCGAGGGGCGGCTGAAGCTGATCCACGCCAATGACTCCAAGGACGTGGTCGGCGCGCACAAGGACCGGCACGAGAACATCGGCTCCGGCCACATCGGCGAGGAGCCCTTCCGCGCCCTGATGAACCACCCGGCGACCGCGGGCGTCCCGCTGGTCATCGAGACCCCTGGCGGCAAGGAGGGCCACGCGGCGGACGTGGCCCGGCTCAAGCGCCTCAGGGACGGCTGACGCGGGCCTCCGGGACCACCGGACCGTGTGCCTCGGGGGTCGCGGTCCGTCCGCTCACAGCTCCGGCCCCTCGCCCGGCTCCTCCTGGTAGGAGTAGCGCTGTTCCTTCCAGGGATCGCCCACGTTGTGGTACCCGCGCTCCTCCCAGAACCCGCGCCGGTCGGCCGTCATGTACTCCACGCCCCGCACCCACTTGGGCCCCTTCCAGGCGTACAGATGGGGCACGATCAGACGGACCGGGAAGCCGTGCTCGGCGGTCAGCAGCTCGCCGTCCTTGTGGGTGGCGAAGAGGGTGCGGTCGGAGAGGAAGTCCGCGAGGCGCAGATTGGAGCTGAAGCCGTACTCCGCCCAGACCATCACATGGGTGACGTCCGGGGCCGGCGGTGCCAGCTCCACGATCGCGGCGGCCGGGACCCCGCCCCACTCCGCGCCCAGCATGCTGAACTTGGTCACGCAGTGCAGATCGGCCACCACGGTGGCGTACGGCAGGGCCGTGAACTCCTCGTGGTTCCAGCAGTGCTTGTCGCCGTCGGCGGTGGCGCCGAAGACCCGGAAGTCCCAGCGCTCGGGCCGGAACTTGGGGACGGGTCCGTAGTGCGTGACCGGCCAGCCGCGCTGGAGTCGCTGCCCCGGCGGAAGCTCGGACCCTGCCGCTGCTCCAGACTCTCGCTCCACCGGATGACCCATGTAACCATCCTGACAGACCTGGGGCAGTGCCCTTGACCGCCCCTCCCCGAAACGGGCAAACGCCATCAAACCGCAGCACACTTACTAAGTCCGCACTTACTGGACGATCTTCGCGTCCGGTGCAATCATGCGGCCCACACCTCCCCCGATATCCGTGCGGGAGACATCCGTGTGGAAGGAGCCGCTGCGATGCAGGGCGACCCCGACGTCATCGAACTGCTCAACGAGCAGTTGACCGCCGAGCTGACGGCGATCAACCAGTACTTCCTGCACTCCAAGATCCAGGACCACCGCGGGTGGTCCAAGCTGGCGGAGTACACCCGGCGCGAGTCGTTCGACGAGATGCGGCACGCGGAGATCCTCACCGACCGCATCCTGCTGCTCGACGGGCTGCCGAACTACCAGCGGCTCTCCCACATCGAGGTGGGGCAGACGGTGACCGAGATGTTCCGGGCCGACCGGCAGATCGAGGTCGAGGCGATCGACCGGCTGCGCCGGGGCGTGCAGATCATGCGCGACAAGGACGACATCACGTCCGCGAACATCTTCGAGGCGATCCTGGCCGACGAGGAGCACCACATCGACTATCTGGACACCCAGCTGGAACTGGTCGACAAGCTGGGCGAGGCGCTCTACATCTCCACGCTGATCGAGCAGAGCCAGCCGGACCCCTCGGGGCCGGGCACCGGCAGCTTCTAGACGCGGGGCCTCAGGCGGCGTCGTCCAGTCGGCCGAGGGTCGCCGGGGCGCGCTGTTCGATCAGCTCACGGCGGGGGCAGGCGCCCCGGCCGAGCAGCGCCTGGATGCGGCGTACGCAGCGGCCGCAGTCCGTGCCGGCCTTGCACGCGGAGGCGATCTGGCGCGGGGTGGCGGCGCCGTCCTCGGCGTGCTGCTGGACCTGGGCCTCGGTGATGCCGAAGCAGCTGCACACGTACACGCGGACTCACCTCCCGACGGGATCGCCGTAACTCTGCCGTCCCCGTTCCCGGTGAGGCAAACCTAACCTTACCCGCCGCTTCACGACCGCAAAAGGGCGAGGGGCGCGGATCCCATGTGATCCGCGCCCCAGCCCGCCTTCTGACGAAGGGATCGCCTACTGGTCCCGGTACATCTCCGCGACCAGGAAGGCCAGGTCGAGGGACTGGCTGCGGTTGAGCCGCGGGTCGCAGGCCGTCTCGTAGCGCTGGTGCAGGTCGTCCACGAAGATCTCGTCGCCGCCGCCCACGCACTCGGTGACATCGTCGCCGGTCAGCTCCACATGGATGCCACCCGGGTGGGTGCCGAGGCCC
This sequence comes from Streptomyces griseofuscus, assembly GCF_014673495.1. Taxonomy (GTDB): domain Bacteria; phylum Actinomycetota; class Actinomycetes; order Streptomycetales; family Streptomycetaceae; genus Streptomyces; species Streptomyces murinus. The sequence continues at coordinate 6,186,079 of NZ_CP051006.1, read as the reverse complement.
TTGTGCACCTCGAAGAAGCCCTTGACCTCGTCGAGCACGTCGTCGAAGCGGCGGGTCTTGTGCCCGGAGGCCGCCTCGAAGGTGTTGCCGTGCATCGGGTCGGTCACCCAGGCCACCGTGGCGCCGGACGCCGTGACCTTCTCGACCAGCTCGGGCAGATGGTCGCGGATCTTGTCGGCGCCCATCCGGACGATGAAGGTCAGCCGGCCCGGCTCCCGGTCGGGGTCGAGGCGGTCGATGTACTTCAGCGCCTCCTCGGCCGTGGTGCTCGGGCCGAGCTTGATGCCGATCGGGTTGTTGATCTTCGAGGCGAACTCGATGTGCGCGTGGTCCAGCTGGCGGGTGCGCTCACCGATCCACACCATGTGCCCGGAGACGTCGTACAGCTTGCCGGTGCGGGAGTCGACCCGGGTCAGGGCGGACTCGTAGTCCAGCAGCAGCGCCTCGTGCGAGGAGAAGAACTCGACGGTCTTGAACTCCTCCGGGTCGGTGCCGCAGGCCCGCATGAAGTTCAGCGCGTTGTCGATCTCCCGGGCCAGCTGCTCGTAGCGCTGGCCGGATGGGGAGGTCTTCACGAAGTCCTGGTTCCAGGCGTGCACCTGGCGCAGGTCGGCGTACCCGCCGGTGGTGAAGGCGCGCACCAGGTTCAGCGTGGACGCGGAGGCGTTGTACATCCGCTTGAGCCGCTCGGGGTCCGGGATGCGGGCGGCCTCGGTGAAGTCGAAGCCGTTGACGGAGTCGCCCCGGTAGGTCGGCAGCGTCACCCCGTCACGGGTCTCGGTCGGCTTGGAGCGGGGCTTGGAGTACTGGCCGGCGATGCGGCCGACCTTCACCACGGGCACGGAGGCCGCGTAGGTGAGGACGGCGCCCATCTGGAGCAGCGTCTTGAGCTTCTGCCGGATCTGGTCGGCGGACACCGCGTCGAATGCCTCGGCGCAGTCGCCGCCCTGGAGGAGGAACGCCTCTCCCTTGGCGACGGCCGCCATCCGGGCGCGCAGCTGGTCGCACTCGCCCGCGAAGACGAGCGGCGGATACGACTCGAGGTCCGCGATCACTGCGCGCAGAGCCTCGGCGTCGGGGTACTCGGGCTGCTGCGCCGCGGGCAGGTCTCGCCAGGTGTTGCCAGCGCTCGCGCTGGTCTTAGCGTTCACGGTCACCTCGTACACATTACGGGGTCGTGTCCCGTGTTCCACGAGTCGCCCGGAAAATGAGACGCGGTGACTGATTCGTGGACGGTTCGGGGTGGGGTAGGGTCTTTCGCATGTTCGCGCTTTCCGACCAGAACTGGTGGTGGACCGCTCCTCCGGCGGCCCACTGATCGCGCGCACCCAGATTTCGCGAAGGCCGCCCGAGGGCGGCCTTCGGTGTTTTCCGGGGTCGTTCCTCTCCTTCCTCGCGTTCCTCGCGACCGCTTCGTCCGATCGAGTAGGAGACCGACCCGTGGACCTCAGGGACCTGCTGTCCGACCCCCGCCCCTTCGCCCTGCTGCGCCGCCGGGTGCCGGGCCGCGCCGAGCACCCGGTGGAGGTGCTGATCGGCCCGGTCGGCAGCCGCGACCGGCTCGCCGAGCTGCCGGACGAGGGCCTCGCCCTGGTGCCGTTCCGGCAGATCCGCGAGCGCGGCTTCGACGTCCGCGACGACGGCACCCCGCTCCTGGTGCTGACGCCCGAGGAGTCGTACGAGATCCCGCTGGACGAGGCGCTGCGGCGGCTCCCGGCGCACGAGGTCCGGGTCGAGGGCGGCGGCTTCGACGTCGGCGACGAGGAGTACGCCGGGATCGTCGGGCGGGTCCTGGAAGAGGAGATCGGCGGGGGCGAGGGCGCGAACTTCGTGATCCGGCGGACGTACGAGGGCGAGATCCCGGGGTTCGGCCGGGCGGACGCGCTGGCGCTGTTCCGGCGGCTGCTGGAGGGCGAGCGCGGGGCGTACTGGACGTTCGTGGTGCACACCGGGGACCGGACGCTGGTCGGCGCGAGCCCCGAGGTGCATGTGCGGATGTCGGGCGGCACGGTCGTGATGAACCCGATCAGCGGCACCTACCGCTATCCCGCCGAGGGGCCGACGCCGGAGCATCTGCTGGGCTTCCTCGCCGACGGCAAGGAGATCGAGGAGCTGTCGATGGTGGTCGACGAGGAGCTGAAGATGATGTGCACCGTCGGCGACATGGGCGGGGTCGTCGTCGGACCGCGGCTGAAGGAGATGGCGCATCTCGCGCACACCGAGTACGAGCTGCGCGGGAAGTCCTCGCTGGACGCCCGGGAGGTGCTGCGGGAGACCATGTTCGCGGCGACGGTCACCGGGTCGCCGGTGCAGAACGCGTGCCGGGTGATCGAGCGGCACGAGGTCGGGGGGCGCGGGTACTACGCCGGTGCGCTGGCCCTGCTCGGGCGGGACGCCGGCGGCACGCAGACCCTGGACTCCCCCATCCTGATCCGCACCGCCGACATCGGCGCGGACGGGCGGCTGCGGGTGCCGGTCGGGGCCACGCTGGTGCGCGGTTCGGAGCCGGCGGGCGAGGTCGCCGAGACCCATGCCAAGGCGGCGGGCGTGCTCGCGGCCCTCGGGGTACGGCCCGGGCGGCCGCGCGCGGAGCGGAAGCTGCCCCGGCTGGCCGACGATCCCCGGGTGCGGGCCGCGCTGGACGGGCGGCGGTCCGCTCTCGCCCCGTTCTGGCTGCGGATGCAGCAGCCGGCCGCCGAGGTGAGCGGGCATGCCCTGGTGGTCGACGGGGAGGACACCTTCACCGCGATGCTGGCCCATCTGCTGCGCGCGACGGGCCTGGCGGTGACGGTACGGCGCTACGACGAGCCGGGGCTGCGGGCCGCGGTGCTCGCGCACGAGGGCCCGGTGGTGCTGGGCCCCGGCCCCGGGGACCCCTCGGACCTGGCCGATCCGAAGATGCGCTTCCTGCGGGAGCTGGCCCGGACCGTGCTGCGGGAGCACCGGCACGGGGTGCTGGGGGTGTGCCTGGGCCATGAACTGCTCGCGGCGGAGCTGGGGTTGGAGATCGTCCGCAAGGAGGTGCCGTACCAGGGCGCGCAGACGGAGATCGAGCTGTTCGGACGCCCCGAGACCGTCGGCTTCTACAACAGCTTCACCGCCCGCTGCGACGAGGAGGCGGCACGGGAGCTGGCGGCGCACGGGATCGAGGTGAGCCGGGCGGCGAACGGCGAGGTGCATGCCGTACGGGGGCCCGGGTTCGCGGGGGTGCAGTTCCACCCGGAGTCGGTGCTGACGCTCGACGGGGTGGCGATCGTCGGGGAGTCGATGGGCCGGCTGCGCGGCGCGAGCGCGGTCTGAAGCCGTCGGCCGAAGGGCTGTGGGCCGGGTGTCCGGCCCACAGCCCGGTGCGGCCGGCCGGGCTCAGCCGAAGAACACCCCGACCTCCTCGTAGAGCTTCGGGTCGACCGTCTTCAGCTTGGCGGTCGCCTCGGCGAGGGGCACACGTACGACGTCGGTGCCGCGCAGGGCGACCATCTTGCCGAAGTCGCCGTCGCGCACGCAGTCCACGGCGTGCAGCCCGAAGCGGGTGGCGAGCCAGCGGTCGAAGGCGCTGGGAGTGCCGCCGCGCTGGATGTGCCCGAGGACGGTGGTGCGGGCCTCCTTGCCGGTGCGCTCCTCGATCTCCTTGGCCAGCCACTCGCCGACCCCGGACAGCCGCACATGTCCGAAGGAGTCCAGCGACTGGTCCTTGAGCACCATCTCGCCGTCCTTGGGCATGGCGCCCTCGGCGACCACCACGATCGGGGCGTACGACGCCTTGAAGCGCGAGGTGATCCAGGCGCACACCTGGTCGAGGTCGAAGCGCTGCTCGGGGATGAGGATGACGTTGGCGCCGCCGGCGAGGCCCGAGTGCAGGGCGATCCAGCCGGCGTGCCGGCCCATCACCTCGCAGACCAGGACCCGCATATGGGACTCGGCGGTGGTGTGCAGCCGGTCGATGGCCTCGGTGGCGATGTTGACGGCGGTGTCGAAGCCGAAGGTGTAGTCGGTGGCGGACAGGTCGTTGTCGATGGTCTTGGGCACGCCGACGCACGGCACGCCGTACTCGCCGGACAGCCGGGCGGCCACCCCGAGGGTGTCCTCGCCGCCGATCGCGATCAGCGCCTCGACCTCCTGCTTGGCGAGGTTGTCCTTGATCCGGCGGATGCCGCCCTCGATCTTGAGGGGGTTGGTCCTGGAGGAGCCGAGGATGGTGCCGCCGCGGGGCAGGATGCCGCGCACGGCGGGGATGTCGAGGCGGACGGCGCGGCCTTCGAGGGGGCCACGCCAGCCGTCCCGGAAACCGACGAACTCGTAGTCGTAACTCTGCACGCCCTTGCGCACGATGCCTCGGATGACGGCGTTGAGCCCGGGGCAGTCGCCGCCTCCGGTCAGTACTCCGACCCGCATGGAAATGTCCCTTCACCCGCAGTGCCTGACGCTTTGTCACGCTAATGGTGATGCGTGTCACATCGGGAGAGGCGGTACGGGTGAATCGGGGGGATTTCCATGGAAGTCGGGGCGCGCCCGCGGGAGTCGGGACCGGTGCGGCGGATGTGCCGGGCGCTACTCCTCGTCGAGGCCGCGTTCGATCGCGTACCTCACCAGCTCGACGCGGTTGTGGAGTTGGAGCTTGCCGAGGGTGTTCTGGACGTGGTTCTGCACGGTGCGATGGGAGATGACGAGGCGTTCGGCGATCTGCTTGTAGCTCAGGCCCTTGGCGACCAGCCGCAGCACCTCCGTCTCCCGCTCGGTCAGCCGGGGCGCGCCCGGGGTGTCGGTGTCGGGCGCGGGCACCGGTTCGGCGGCCAGCCGCCGGTACTCGCCGAGGACCAGTCCGGCGAGGCCCGGGGTGAACACCGCGTCGCCGACGGCCGTACGGCGCACCGCGTCCAGCAGTTCGCCGGTGGACGCGGACTTCAGCAGATAGCCGGTCGCGCCGGACTTCACCGCCTCCAGGACATCGGCGTGCTCACCGCTCGCGGACAGCACCAGGACACGCAACGCCGGGTTGTGCGCGACGAGTTCCTTGCACACCTGGACGCCGGGCTTGGCGGGCAGGTTGAGGTCGAGGACCAGCACCTCGGGGGCGGCGGCCTTGGCGCGGCGCACGGCCTGTTCGCCGTCGCCCGCGGTGGCGACCACCTCGAAGCCGGACTCGGCCAGGTCCCGGGCGACCGCGTCACGCCACATGGGGTGATCGTCCACCACCATGACCCTGATCGGGTCCTGCCGCTGTGTCATCGCCGCTCCGCCTTCTTCCCCCGCGCCGCCAGGGCACCCTTCGGTACCTTCAGTTCGACCTCCGTGCCCTGGCCGGGCACCGAGATCAGCTCGGCGCTGCCGCCGAGGTCGCGCAGTCTGCCCCGGATGGACTGGGCGACGCCGAGCCGCCCCTCGCCCTCGGCCTCGGCGAGCCGTCCCTCGGGGATGCCGGGGCCGTCGTCCCGGACGGTGACGAGGATGTCCGCCGGTTCGTCCTCGACCAGGATCCAGGCCCGCGCGTCCGCACCGGCGTGCCTGCGCACATTGTCCAGGGCGGCACCGACGGCCGCGGCCAGCTCCCGGGCGGCGGCCGGTGGCAGCGGCACCGGGGCGCCGGGCTCGGCCAGGCTCACCCCGTCGCGGGCGAACGGCGCGAGGAGGGTGCGCAGATCGACCGGCCCGGTGCCGTCCGGGCCTTCGTGGTCCGCCGGGCCCGTCGGCTCCGCGACCGGTGCGGCGGTGTCCTCGGCGATCCGGGCGACCGGCAGCAGCCCGCCGGCGACCAGGGTGCGCAGGGCCACCTCCTGCTCCCCGGCCAGCCTGCCCAGTTCGGCCGCCTCGCCGCCGAGGGCGGTGCCGCGCCGCTTCACCATCGCGAGGACCTGGAGCACGCTGTCGTGGATGTCCCGGGCCAGCCGCTCCCGTTCCCGGGTCGCGGCCTGGATCTCCAGGGCGCGGGCGAGGGTGCGTTCGGAGACGCGGGCCACCTCCACGACGTAGCCGATGCCGATCGAGGCCACCCAGACGAGGATCAGGCTGTGCAGGGTGTCCCGCGCGAGCTGGCCGCGCTCGACCAGGTTGGCGGCGGCCACCACCGTGGAGGCGACGGCGGCCCAGCGCCAGCCGCCCTTGACGGCGAAGGCGAGGACGGCGCCGCCGGTCCATATCGTCGGCAGGGTGGGGCCGCCCGCGATCCGCTGATGGCTGTCGGCGAACGCGGTGAGCAGGACGCCGGCGAGGGCGATGGTCAGGTCGGCGGCGAGGAAGCCCTTGGTGCAGCTGGCCGCGCCGCGCACCCGGGGCAGGGTGGCGAGGGTCCAGACGGCGAGCACGGCGTCGTAGCCGATCGCTATCCACGGACGGGTGAACTGGTCGTACGTGGTGACGCACAGACCGAGCGCGTACAGCATGGTCAGCACGCGGTACCCGGCGAGCGCGCGCCACAGCGGCAGCTCCACCGACATCCTCAGCACACGCTCGCGCCCGGCCATCCCCCGTGCCCCCCGTAGACCCCGTGAACCCGCTGACCCCGTGCGGCTACTTGCTCTCCGCTTCCCTGGCCGTCTCCGCTTCCTTGGCCTTCTCCACTTCCCTGGCCTTCTCCGCCTTGTCGGCTTCCTTGGCCGCCTTCGCCGCCTCCGCGATCTGCCGCTTGGCGGCGGTCGCGTACATGTCGACGTACTCCTGGCCGGAGAGCTTCATGATCTCGTACATGACCTCGTCGGTCAGCGCGCGCAGTACGAAGCGGTCGTGCTCCATGCCCTGGTAGCGGCTGAAGTCGAGGGGCTTGCCGATGCGGATGCCGGGCCGCATCAGCTTCGGCATCACCTGGCCGGGCGGCTGGATCTTCTCGGTGTCGATCATCGCCACCGGGATCACCGGTGCTCCGGTCGCGAGCGCCACCCGGGCGAGACCGCCGGGCTTGCCCCGGTAGAGCCGGCCGTCGGGCGAGCGGGTGCCCTCCGGGTAGATGCCGAACAGCTCGCCGCGCTCCAGTACCTCGATGCCGCTCTTGATCGCGGCCTCACCGGCGCCGCGCGCACCGGAACGGTCCACCGGGAGCTGGCCGACGCCCTTGAAGAAGGCGGCGGTGAGCCGGCCCTTCACCCCGGGCGTGGTGAAGTACTCGGCCTTCGCGATGAAGGTGACCTTGCGGTCCAGCATCGTCGGCAGGAAGAACGAGTCGGAGAAGGACAGGTGGTTGCTGGCCAGGATGGCCGCTCCCTCGGCCGGAATGTTCTCCAAACCCTCCACCCAGGGCCTGAAGGCGAGCTTCAGCGGCCCTCCGATGGCGACCTTCATCGTGCCGTACAACACCCGTGTGCCTCCCGTTTCCGTCGAACAGACCTTAACCCCCTGGACCGTCAAAGCACCCGACGGCCCTGGTCGGTGTCCGTGCGGTCGCGTACGGTGAAGCACATCCGCGTGTTCTCTCAACGCCCCGGCCGACGGCGGCGGGGCCCTTCCCCAGGAACAGGAGCGTCGAAGGTGCCGGTTCTCCCTGGAGCCGAGCCGTACCGCCACTCCGGCGGCGAGGTGGGCGTCCTCTTCTGTCACGGCTTCACCGGCTCCCCGCAGTCACTGCGCCCCTGGGCGGAGCACCACGCCGCGCGGGGCCTGACGGTGTCGCTGCCCCTGCTGCCGGGACACGGCACGCGCTGGGAGGACATGCAGCTCACGGGCTGGCAGGACTGGTACGCGGAGGTGGACCGCGAGCTGCGGCTGCTGTCCGAGCGCTGTTCCCAGGTGTTCGTCGCGGGCCTGTCGATGGGCGGCGCCCTCGCGCTGCGGCTGGCCGCCCTGCACGGCGAACGGATCAGCGGCGTGGTCGTTGTCAATCCGGCGAACAAGGTCCACGGCCTGTCCGCGCACGCCCTGCCCGTGGCCCGGTACCTGGTGCGGTCCACCAAGGGCATCGCCAGCGACATCGCCAAGGGCGGCGTGGCCGAGACGGGTTACGACCGGGTGCCGCTGCACGCGGCGCACTCGCTGCGCCGGTTCCTGCGCCGTCTCGACGGCGAGCTGCCCCGGATCGACCAGCCGCTGCTGCTGCTGCGCAGCGCCCAGGACCATGTCGTACCGGCCGTCGACTCGGCCCGGGTGCTGGAGCGGATCTCGTCCGCCGATGTCCGGGAGATCGTGCTGGAACACAGCTACCACGTCGCGACGTTGGATGTGGACGCGGACCGGATCTTCGAGGAGAGCCTCGGTTTCATCGGCCGGCTCGCACCGATTCCGGGCAAGGAAGGGACGGCCGCAGTTGGCTGAGCACGACCCGGGTCCCGAGGGCCGCGAGGACCGGGAGGACCGGGAGCCGGAGGAGAACGGGCTGCGTTTCGACGAGGACGCCGCCTGGCGGGCCATCGTGGCCGGATACGGCGAGGAGCCGCCGGACCCGCCGGGCAGCAGGCCCTTCAAGCCGGTGGAGGACCTGGCGCTGCTGGAGAAGGACGCGCTGCTGGAGAAGCTGGAGAAGGACGCCGCGGCGCACGAGGGCGACGACGGCGAGAAGGACGGCGGCAAGGAGAAGAAGAGGGAGGAGCCGCGGCCCGCCCGGCCGCTGGGCAGCTCCATCTCATTCGCGCCCGGCGTCGGTCCCCGCGACCACCGTGCGCCGGAGGCGTCCGAGGACGACTTCGACGAGGACGACGAGGGGCACTTCGTGCCGCCCGAGCCGCCCCCGCTGGACACCGGCGACACCACGTCGAAGTTCGCCTGGCTCGGTGTGGTCGGCGGGCCGATCCTGCTGCTGGTGGCGGTGCTGCTCGGCTGGGACATGACCTGGTGGCTGACCACCCTCGGCATCGGCGGCTTCCTCGGCGGCTTCGCGACGCTGGTGGCGCGGATGCGGACGGACGAGGACGACGACGATGATCCGGGCCGGGGCGCCGTGGTCTAGTCGGGTCCGGGGCCGGGCCGAAGACCCGGTCCGGTCGGGACCCGGGGCCGGGCGAAGACCCGGGGCCGGGCGAAGACCCGGGGCCGGGCGAAGACCCGGGGCCGGGCGAAGAACCGAGGCCGAGCGGGACCCGGGGCCGGGCGGGACCCGGGCTGATGGGCTCAGGTCGGCTCGGTTTCCTGTTCGGTGGCCGGGATGTGCAGGGCGGCCAGGACCGGGAGGTGGTCCGTGGCGGCGGCCAGGTCGGCCCGGCTGACGCCCGGCAGGTCCTCGGGGACCCCGCAGCCGAGGACCTCGATGCCCTTGGTGGCGAACACCGCGTCGATACGCCGTGCCGGCGCGTCCCGCGTCCAGGTCTCCTCTCCGCCCCAGGGGGCCACCGCCCGGCAGTCCTGAAGGGCGCCGGCGAGCAGGTGGAAGGTGCGGCCGTCGGGGCCCTCGTTCAGATCGCCGCCCACCAGGGCGTGTTCCACACCGAGTCCGTCGAGCCGGTCGAGAAGCAGGCCGCCCTGGGCGTACCGCTCGGTGCCGTCGAGGCTGAGGTGACAGCTGATCACCCCGAGCCGGGCGCCGCCGAAGCGGACCACCGCGGTGGCCAGACCGCGCCGGTGCAGACCGGGGGTGAGCGGCAGCAGGACGTCCTCGGTGCGCTCCACGGTGGCGCGCAGCGAGCACAGGATCGCGGGGCCCGCGGCGGTGCCGCCGCCGGTGAGGACGACGAGACCGCTGGCCCCGGCGAGCCGCGCGAGCTTCTTGCGCCAGCGGAAGAACCGGGGCGCCTCCTGGAGGAGGACCAGGTCGGGCGCGCAGGCGGTGATCACCCGGGCGAGGGCGTCGGTGTCGTCGCGCAGGGAGCGGATGTTGTAGCTCAGCACGCGGACGACGGCTGAACCATCGGGTTCTGTGTGGGAGTTGGGGAGCGGCGCCATGTGGATCAATGTACGCCCAGGGGGGTGGGTGCGCGGCAGCCGGTTCCCGGTGGCCGGCCGCGCCCCGAGGTGGGTGGGTCCACCCCCCTCACCAGCGATCGCTACATGATCGGATCGGGCTCACGGGCCAGGTCCGCCGCGCCGACCATGCCCGCCTTGTTGCCGAGCTGCGCCGCGATCACATCGGCGACGGGACGCCAGTTCCCGCCCACCAGCCACCGCTTGTACGACTTGCGGATCGGGTCGAGGACCAGCTCGCCCTCGTCGGAGAGGCCGCCGCCGACGATGAAGGCGGACGGGTCGAAGAGGGAGGCCAGGTCGGCGAGTCCGGCGCCGGCCCAGCGGGCCAGCTCGCGGTAGGAGTCGACGGCCACCGGGTCGCCCTGCCGGGCGGCCATGGAGATGTGCTTGCCCTCGATGCCGTCCGGGGTGCCGTCGCCGAGCGAGAGCAGCACCTCCGCGTTCTCGGGGGTGGCGTTGGCGCGCTGCTTGGCGTACCTGACCAGGGCGCGCCCGGAGGCGTACTGCTCCCAGCAGCCCTGCGAGCCGCAGCCGCACAGCAGGCCGTCCGGGACCATCCGGATGTGGCCGAACTCGGCGGCCACGCCGAAGTGGCCGCGGCGCAGCTTGTTGCCGATGATGATGCCGCCGCCGAGGCCGGTGCCGAGGGTGATGCAGATGACGTTGCGGTGGCCCTTGCCGGCGCCGAACTTGTACTCGCCCCAGGCGGCGGCGTTGGCGTCGTTCTCGACCACGACGGGGAGGCCGGTGCGGGCCTCGACCTTTTCCTTGAGCGGCTCGTTGCGCCAGTCGATGTTGGGGGCGAAGTAGACGGTGGAGCGCTGCCGGTTGACGTAACCGGCCGCACCGATGCCCACGCCGACGATCTCGTGCCCGGCACGCGCGCCCTCCACCGCGGAGGCGATGGCGTCCACGATGGCCTCGGGCGTGGTGGGGGTCGGCACCTTGAAGGTCGAGAGGATGTTGCCTTCCTCGTCGACCACGCCGGCCGCGATCTTGGTGCCGCCGATGTCGACGCCGATGGTGAGTCCCATGAATCCCTCAGTTCGGTCGAGCCCCGCTACGGCCAACCGTACCCGAGGCCCTTACGGGCGAGGGCTTCAGTCCAGGTCGATGCGCTCTCCGGAGCCGGTCCCCTCGCCCCGGTCGCGCCCCTTGCCGCCGTCGCCCTCGCGCTCCTTGCGCCACTCGTCCGTGACGTCGCCAGGACCGGCGGTCCAGCGCTGTTCCTGGGACTGGACGGCGGAGCGGTAGGCGGCGAGCAGTTCGCCGCCGGCGGCGGCGAGATGGTCGAAGACGCCGGGGTTGCGCTCTATGACGGGTTCGACGGCGGCCTTCGCCTGCTGGACGACCTGCTTGACCATCTGCTGGGCGGCGGGTCCGGCGAGGGCGCCGAGGGGGGACTGGAGGCCGGACAGCTTGTCGGCCACCGAGTCCACGAGCTTCTTCAGTTCCTCGGCGGCGGAGCCGGGGGGCGGGCCGTAGGTGGTGCGGCGGCGGGCCTTCTCGGCCTCCAGGTCCTCGGCGCAGGCCGTGGCCCAGGCGTCGGCGTCGCTCACCCGCGGCTCCTCGTGCGGCTCGGCGGGGCGCTCTTCGCTCATGGCGGACTCCTGACTGCGGTACGCCCTTACGTATACGACGTTACCCGAACCGCCGTGACCCGTTCACCGTGCGGCGGCGGGCCACAGACCGGGGTCCGGGGCGAAGCGCACCCGCAGCTCGCCCTCGCGCAGACCGGCGCCGGAGACGGTGCAGCGGCGCAGCGCTGAGGGCAGGGAGACGATCCGCCGGAAGGCGCTCGCGGTGATCACGAGCTCGTCGCCGCGCCGGATCAGGTCGAGCTCCTCCCGTATGGCGCCGGGCAGCGGGATGTGCCAGACCAGCACCCCGTCCTCGGCGATCCGGTCGGCGACGGGCCACTCGACGGGGCGGTCGGTGCCGGTGACGGCGGGTACGGCGAGGGCGGCGAGGTCGTCCGGGGAGCCCGGGTCGCGGCCGAGGTGCGGCACGGCGTGCACCTCGCACTCCTCCTCGCCCTCCCACTCCCGGAGCGCCTTGCGCTGCTGGGCGACCAGGCCGGCGAGCCAGGTGTCGGGGGTGGTGTCGGGCAGGAGGCGGTTGGCGACGAGGGCCTCGGTGCGCAGACCGCGCAGGGCGAGGCCGAGGCGGGCGGTACGCAGGGCGTCCACGGCGGCGGGGGTGGGTTCGGCGACGAGGCGTACGGCCGTGTCGCGGTCGGTGAGTACGGCCTCCACGGCGGCCAGCTCCACGTCCCAGCGGCCCGCCGTCTCGTACAGCCAGTCGGCGGGCATGGGGACACCGGCGAGCCGGCCGAGCACGGGGCGCAGGGCGCGGGCGGCCTGGCGCTCGGGGGGCAGCAGGCGGCGCAGATAGCGGCGCAGTTCCTCGGGGAGGGCGAGCAGGGCGAGGGCCCCCGGCAGGGGCGGCAGGTCCGCGACGAGCAGGTCGTACCGCTCGGAGAGCGCGGCGTCGCGCAGGGCGCGAAGGAACGTCAGTTCCTCGGCGCCGGGCAGCGGGGTGACCTCCTCGGCGTCCAGCCGGGAGGCGCCGAGCAGATCGAGGACGCCGGCGGCGCGCTGCTGGAACTCGGCGAGGTCCCGGCGGAAACCGGCGACGGCGTCGGGGCGCCAGGCGGTGAGCCGGGGCTCGATCTCCACGGGCCGGGCCCCGGTCGGTGTCCCCAGCACCGCGCCGGGGGTGTCCGCACGCTCCGCGCTCAACAACAGGGTCCGACTGCCCTCGCGGGCGGCGCGCAGCGCGGTGGCGGCGGCGACGGTCGTCCGCCCGCTGCCACCGGGCCCCGTGATCAGGATGGTCCGCATGAGTCCGAACGGTAACGGACACTCCGTGCGGGGTGTCGCGGTGAGGGGACCGGTGTCAGGGGGTCTCGACGCGCTTCTTCAGGCCCGCCAGGGCGCGGTCGATGATGACCTTCTCCGCCTTGCGCTTGATCATGCCGAGCATGGGGATCTTGACGTCGACGGTGAGCCGGTACGTGACCTCGGTACCGCCCTGGCCCGCCGGTGCCAGCAGGTAGGACCCGTCGAGCGAGCGCAGCATCTGGGACTTGACCAGCGTCCAGGAGACCTCGTTGTCACCGGCCCAGGTGTACGCGAGCGTCTGGTCGTCCTTGATCGCGCCGGCGTCCATGACGAGCCGTACCTCCTGGGCACGCCCCCGCTCGTCGGTCTTGAGGACCTGCGCCTCCTTCACCTCACCGGTCCAGTCCGGGTAGCGGGCGAAGTCGGCGATCACCGCCATGACGTCGGCCGGAGCCGCCTCGATCGTGATGCTCGAACTGGTGTGTTCCGCCATCGCCGTGGCTCCTCCAGATGCGGACCGAAGAGACTCTTGCCGTGCGCTGCTGCGCACGTGTGTGCAGCGTGAAGGCTACCGTGCGCCCGCTTCAGCCCCGCCCTCGCCCCGTCACCACTGAAGGGCCCACGGCCGGCCGCTGCCCGCGAAGTGCCCGACGTTCACGCACTCCGTCGCCCCGATCCGCATCCTGCGCGCCAGCGGCTGATGGACATGCCCGAAGAGCGAATACCGGGGCCGGGTCCGCCGGATGGCGTCCAGCAGCGCCCGGCTCCCCCGCTCGAAACGGCGCGCGACGGTGTCGTACACCAGCTCCGGCACCTCCGGCGGGATGTGGGTGCACAGCACGTCGACCTCGCCGACGGCCTCGATCTTCGCGGCGTACTCCTCGTCGGAGATCTCGTACGGCGTCCGCATGGGCGTGCGCAGCCCACCGCCGACGAAGCCGAACGTCCAGCCGCCGATCTCCACCCGCTGCGCGTCCAGGACGGTGACACCGGGACCGGCGTATTCCGGCCACAGCTGCGGCATGTCGACATTGCCGTAGGTGGCGTACGTCGGGGTGGGGAACGCGGCGAAGAGTTCGGCGTACTGCTTGCGTACCGCCTTCTCGATGGCGGTGAAGCGGTCGCCCTCGATCCCGCCCCACAGCTCGGCCCCGAAGGCCCGGGCCTCCTCGAAGCGCCGGGCGGTGCGCAGCTCCACGATGCGGTCGGCGTTCGCCTCCCCGAACAGGTCGGGGAAGATGCCGCGCGAGTGGTCGGCGTAGTCGAGGAAGAGCACCAGATCGCCCAGGCAGATCAGGGCATCGGCACCCTCGCCGGCCCGCGCCAGGTCCCGGGCGTTGCCGTGTACATCGCTGACCACATGGACGCGATGCCGGCTGCTTCGAGGGGGTGTGGATGCCATGGCGATCAAGCGTAGGCGTGTGTGTCGTAGGTGAACAGTCCTGGTCGTGGCCTGCGGTTACTCGCCGGTCGGAGAGGCCGTGGACTACTGTGCGCGAAGGAACGCCATCCTGTGTGACGCAGCGAACATCTGGCCGGGACCCCCTGTCGGGAACCGCATACCGACGGGTAACGTCCGGGCAGTCCAGTCGTGCTCTGGGTTTCAGCCACCGGTGGCCCCGAGCACCAGCCCGAGCCTTGGACCGCACCGTCGCATCACACAACGTCGTGGCGCCGGCGCCCTATGAGGAGCAGCAGTCTTGCGCGAGTTCAGCCTTCCGGCCTTGTACGAGGTCCCTGCGGACGGAAACCTGACCGACATCGTCCGCAGAAACGCCGCGCAGCATCCCGACGTCGCCGTGATCGCCCGCAAGTCCGGCGGCACCTGGCAGGACGTGACGGCCCGGCAGTTCCTCGCCGAGGTGCACACCGCGGCCAAGGGACTCATCGCCGCCGGGGTGCAGCCGGGCGACCGGGTGGGCCTGATGTCCCGGACGCGCTACGAGTGGACGCTCCTCGACTTCGCCATCTGGAGCGCGGGCGCGGTGACCGTGCCGGTGTACGAGACCAGCTCGCCCGAGCAGGTGCAGTGGATCCTCTCCGACTCGGGCGCGACCGCCTGCGTCGTGGAGCTGGACGCGCACGCGGCCGCCGTGGAGGCCGTACGCGACACGCTGCCCGCGCTGAAGAACGTCTGGCAGATCGAGGCCGGTGCCATCGAGGAGCTGGAGCGGCTCGGCCAGGACGTGTCGGAGGAGACGGTGGACGAGCGCTCCTCGCTCGCCCGCGCCGACGATCCGGCCACCATCGTCTACACCAGCGGCACCACCGGCCGCCCCAAGGGCTGCGTGCTCACCCACCGCAGCTTCTTCGCGGAGTGCGGCAACATCGTGGAGCGGCTGCGTCCGCTGTTCCGCACCGGCGAGTGCTCGGTGCTGCTCTTCCTGCCGCTGGCCCATGTCTTCGGCCGGCTGGTGCAGATCGCGCCGATGATGGCGCCCATCAAGCTGGGCTGCGTCCCGGACATCAAGCACCTCACCGATGAACTGGCCGCGTTCCGGCCGACATTGATCCTCGGTGTGCCGCGCGTCTTCGAGAAGGTCTACAACTCCGCGCGCGCCAAGGCGCAGGCGGACGGCAAGGGCGGCGTCTTCGACAAGGCGGCCGACACCGCGATCGCGTACAGCAAGGCCCAGGACACCGCGTCCGGGCCGTCGTTGGGGCTGAAGATCAAGCACAAGGTCTTCGACAAGCTGGTCTACGGCAAGCTGCGCGCGGTCCTCGGCGGCCGGGGCGAGTACGCCATCTCCGGCGGCGCCCCGCTGGGCGAGCGGCTCGGCCACTTCTTCCGGGGCATCGGCTTCACGGTGCTGGAGGGGTACGGCCTGACCGAGTCGTGCGCGGCGACCGCGTTCAACCCGTGGGACCGGCAGAAGATCGGCACCGTGGGCCAGCCGCTGCCCGGTTCCGTGGTGCGGATAGCGGACGACGGCGAGGTGCTGCTGCACGGCGAGCACCTGTTCAAGGAGTACTGGAACAACCCGGGCGCGACGGCGGAGGCGCTGGCCGACGGGTGGTTCCACACCGGGGACATCGGCACCCTGGACGAGGACGGGTATCTGCGGATCACCGGCCGCAAGAAGGAGATCATCGTCACGGCGGGCGGCAAGAACGTGGCCCCCGCGGTGATCGAGGACCGTATCCGCGCGCACGCGCTGGTCGCGGAGTGCATGGTGGTCGGCGACGGACGGCCGTTCGTCGGCGCGCTGATCACGCTGGACGAGGAGTTCCTGACGCGCTGGGCGGCGGAGCACGGCAAGCCGGCGGGTTCCACGGCCTCGTCCCTGCGCGACGACCCGGACCTGAACGCCGCGATCCAGGAGGCCGTGAACGACGGCAACGCGGCGGTGTCCAAGGCCGAGTCGGTGCGCAAGTTCCGTATCCTCGCGTCCCAGTTCACGGAGGACTCGGGCCATCTCACGCCGTCGCTGAAGCTCAAGCGGAACGTGGTGGCCAAGGACTACGCGGACGACATCGAGGCGATCTACGCGAAGTAGGCGAGTCGCCTCAAGCGATCGGCAGCGCAAGGAAATCGACGGCCCGTCAGGAAGAATTGACGGGCCGTCAATTCATGAACCGGCCGTCAGAGAAGTTCCTTCAACCGCTCGGCCAGCAGGTCCCAGCGCCACTTCTCCTCCACCCACCGGCGGCCCCGCTCCCCCATCCGGCGGCGCAGTTCGGGGTCGCCGAGCAGGGTGACGATGCGCTCGGCGGCCTCGCCGGGTTCGCCGCCGCGGACCACCCAGCCGGTCTCCCCGTCGAGGACCGCGTCCGGGGCGCCGCCGGAGTCGCCCGCGATGACCGGCAGACCGGTCGCGGACGCCTCCAGATAGACGATGCCGAGGCCCTCGACGTCGAGACCGCCGCGGCGGGTGCGGCAGGGCATGGCGAAGACATCGCCCGCGCCGTAGTGGGCGGGCAGCTCCGACCAGGGGACGGCGCCGGTGAAGCGGACCGAGGCGGCGACGCCGGTCTCCCGGGCGAGGCGGCGCAGCTCCTGCTCGTAGGGGCCGCCGCCGACGATCAGCAGCACGGCGTCCGGCTCGGCGGCGAGGATCGCGGGCATGGCCCGGATCAGCGTGTCCTGGCCCTTGCGCGGCACCAGCCGGGAGACGCAGACGACGACCGGGCGGTCGGTGAGGCCGAGCCGGGCGCGCACCTCGTCACCGCCGGAGGCCGGGTGGAAGGTCTTCTCGTCGACGCCGGGCGGCAGTTGGACCATCCGCCGCGCCGCCGCCGGGGTGAGCGCCCCGGCGATCCGGGAGCGGGTGTACTCGCCCAGGTAGGTGATCGTGTCCGTGGCCTCGCCGATCCGGCGCAGCAGCTGCCGGGCCGCGGGCAGCTGGGCCCAGCCGGCCTCGTGCCCGTGGGTGGTGGCCACCAGGCGCTCGGCACCGGCCCGGCGCAGCGCGGGCGCCATCAGGCCGAGCGGTGCCGCGGCCCCGAACCACACCGAGGTGCAGCCGTGCTCGCGCAGCAGCCCGGCCGCGCGCCGGGTCGCCCCGGGGGTCGGCAGCAGCATGGTCGTACGGTCGCGTACGACGGTGAAGGGCTGCTCGGCGTCGAAGGCGGCGGTCGCCTCGACGCCCTCCCGGCCCCGCTTCCAGGTGGAGGCGTAGACGACCAGCCGGTCGGGGTCCAGGCGCAGCGCCATGTTGTGCAGGAAGGCCTGGATGCCGCCCGGCCGGGGCGGGAAGTCGTTGGTCACGATCAGGGTCTTGTGCATCGTCGCCGACCCTACCGAATCGGCCGTCCGGCGCCGGGCGGCGGCCGGTGCGTTGGCACGGCCAGGGGCGCTCGGGACATCATGGTCCCGCGGCACCGGACTCGAAGCGAAATCGAACGGCAGGGGAACACGTGGAGACCAAGGACGCCCGGCGGTCGCCGGCGTACCTGCTCGCGACCTGGTGCGTCACCCGTGCGGTGCTGCTGCTCCTCGTCCTCGGGGTGTACGTCGTCCCCGGCCCGGACGTCACCACGGACGTGTCGGTGATCTACCGCAACTGGTACGAGGTGCTGCGCCAGGGCACGTTCCCGCTGGACGACGTCACCTGGCAGTACCCGCCGGCCGCCGCGCTGGCGATCCTCGCGCCCGCCCTGCTGCCGTTCCTCTCCTACCCGCACGCCTTCTTCGCGCTGGCGTTCCTCGCCGACCTGGTGGTCCTGGCACTCCTGCTGCGCTCGGCCCGGCAACCCGGCCGGTCCCGGCGCGGGGCCTGGGTGTGGGTGGCGGGTGCCCCGCTGCTCGGGCCGACGGTGTACGCGCGCTACGACGTGATGGTGACCGCGGTGGCCGTGGCCGCGCTGCTCGCGGGGGCCCGGCATCCCCGGGTGATGGGCGCGCTGGCGGCCTTCGGGGCGCTGCTGAAGGTGTGGCCTGCGCTGCTGCTGGCCGGTGCGGTACGGCGCCGGGCATGGGTGTCGGCGGCGGTGACCGGGGCGGGGCTCGCGGCGGCGTTCGCGCTGTGGATGCCTGGCGCGTTCGCCTTCCTGACCTTCCAGCGGGAGCGGGGTACGGAGGTGGAGTCGCTGGGCGCCCTGGTCTTCCATGTGGCCCGGCACTTCGGCTGGAGCGGGCAGGTGCTGCTGAACTACGGCTCGATCGAGTTCCTGGGCCCGTACGTGCCCGAGGTGAGCGCGGCGGCGCTGGCCCTGACGGCGGGCGCGTTCGGCTGGCTGCTGCTGTGGCGCCTCAGGGCCCGCCGCTTCCCCCCGCACGTCCTGACGGACGCGGCGCTGACCGCCGTGCTCCTCTTCACCACCACGAGCCGGGTGATCAGCCCCCAGTACCTGGTCTGGCTGATCGGCCTGGCCGCCGTCTGCCTCACCCACCGCGCCTCCCGGATGACCGCCCCGGCCCTCCTGGTCCTGCCCGCCTCCTTCCTGACCCTCCTGGAATTCCCCATCGGCTTCGTCCATGTGGTCTCCAGCGACTGGTACGGAATCACCCTCCTGCTCCTGCGCAACGCCCTCCTGGCCGCCGCCACCCTGCTCGCGGCCCGCCGCCTGTGGCGCGCCACCACCTCCCCGGCGACGCCCCCCGTCCAGCCGCTCCCCACGCCCCGGGAGACCTCGGTCTCCCCCTGACCCCGCTCAGGCCGGCACGCCCGCCGTGCTCAGGGCGCGCCGCGACAGCGTCGCCACCGCCGCGCACTGCACGGCCATCGAGACCGCGAGGGCCAGTGCGACGCCGGGCAGCCGGAGCCCCGACAGGGCGGCGGCGAGCGGGAGTTGGACGGCGGTGCCGAGCAGGGTGATCCGCAGCAGCGCGGGCGCTCCCCCACTGCCCTCGAAGACTCCGCCGAGCGCGATGAAGCCGGCCATCAGCAGCAGATAGGGGCCGACGCAGCGCAGGAAGAGCACGCCCTGGTGGGCGACGGCGGGTCCGGCGCCGAACGCGGCCATGACCCAGGGCGCGGTGCCCGCGAACAGGACGGCCGCGGTCAGGCCGAGCGCCCCGGAGAGCAGTACCGCCTGCCGGCCGATGTCCCCGCGGGCGTCCGTGCCCGCGCCCCGGGTGTGCGCGGTGTGGATCGCGGCGGCCTGGCGCACCGCGTAGAAGGCCATGGTGGCCAGGTACAGCGTCTTGTAGGCGATCGCGTACGCGGCCACGGCGGTGACCCCGAGCCGCCCCACCACCGCCACCAGGACGAGAGCCCCGCCCTGCCGGAGGGTGAAGTCGGCGGACATCGGCAGCCCGGTGGCGAGGGTACGCAGGGCGGAGGGCCCGGGCCGCGTGGTGGGGCGCACACGGGCAGCCGTACGCAGCAGGGGATCGCGGCGCAGGACCGCGATGCCCGCCGCGAGGGCCGCGCTCCGGCACAGCACGGTGGAGACGGCGGCGCCCCGCACGCCGTAGCGGTGGACGAGGAACGGGTCGCAGACCAGGATCAGCCCGTTGGCGAGCAGCGCGAGACGCATCGGGGTCCGGGTGTCACCGGTGCCCTTGAGAATGCCGTCCACGAGCTGCTGGGCGAAGAACACGGCCGTGCCGGGCAGGGAGATCGCGAAGTAGGCGGTGGCCAGACGCAGGACCGCCGGGTCGGAGCCGCCGAGCACCAGCCGGGCGAGCGGCTCGCGCAGCGTGAACCCGGCCGCCACGACCGACGGCGTCACCAGGGCGCACAGCACGGCGCCGCCCCGCACCGCCGTCCGCACTCCGGCCGGGTCCCGGGCCCCCCGCGCGTGCGCCACCAGCACGGTCGTACCGGAGGCGAAGACCAGTGCCACCCCGAGCAGCACGTTCTCGGTGTTGGTCGCCACGGCCACCGCCGCGACGGCGGCCCCGCCGAGCCGGGAGACCCAGAGAGTGCCGACGATCCCGGAGGCGACGGAGGCGAGGAGGGAGAAGTAGACGGGCCGGGCGAGCGATATGAGCTGGGCGCGGTGGGCGTTCACCAGGGCTCCTGGAGTTCCTCGGAGGCTGTACATCGAAACGAGTTACCTCGATTCGAGGTAACTCGAAAAGAGCTAGCATGGCGAACGGGCCTGCCGCAAGGAGGAATGGGCGTGCTGGAGTTGTCGATCCTCGGTTTCCTCGCCGAGGGACCGCTGCACGGATACGAGCTGAAGGAGCGCATCAAGGCGCTGAGCGGCCACGTCCGCCCGGTCAGCGACGGCGCGCTCTACCCCGCGATCAACCGGCTCGCCGCCGCCGGACTGCTCGAACAGCACACCCAGGACGGCGCGAGCGCCGCGCCGCGCAAGGTGCTGTCGCTGACCGCCGCGGGGCGGGCCGAGTTGCTGGCGCGGCTGCGGGAGCCGAAGGCCGTCGAGATCAGCGACCAGGTCCGCTTCAACACGGTGCTGTCGTTCCTGCGGTATCTGCCCGACCCGGCGGAACAGGCCGAAGTGCTGCGCCGCCGCCTGGAGTTCCTGAACGCGCCGTCGAGCTTCTTCTACCGGGGCGGCGAGCCGGTACGGGCGGAGGAGGCGGGGGATCTGTTCCGGGAGGGGATGCTGCGGGTGGCGCGGGCCACCGGAGCGGCGGAGCGGGCCTGGCTCACGGAGGCGATCGAGACCCTCAGCCCAGCTGCGCCTTGACGTACTTCTGCCAGCGGGTGGTGAAGGCGTCCGGGGTCAGGCCGAGGACGTGGTGCAGGGCGCTCTCGACGGCGCCGGGGCGGGTGGTGCGGGTGCCGACGGCGCGGTAGAAGGCGGCGAGGCGGGCCGCGCCCCACTGCTCGGCGATCATGCGGCAGGCCAGCCAGCCGCTCTCGTAGGCCCGGGCCAGCTCGGTGGGGTCGCTGGTGAAGCCGAAGTCCTTGTCGGTGGGGAGCGCGGCGGGCACCTGGCCGGCGCCGACGGCGCGGGCCAGTTCCGGGGCGGCCTGGGCCGGGGTGCGGTCGGTGCCCAGGTAGCCGATCCAGTCGGCGTAGCCCTCGGAGAGCCAGAGGGGGGTGGCCGCGGTGGTGTGGGTGCGGGTGGCCACATGGGCGGTCTCGTGGGTGAGGACGACCTGTTTGCCCATCGCGCCGAGGACGGCGTACGCGTCCGGGTTGATCACCACCCGGTCGGCCGGCGTCTGTCCCGCGCCGCCCGCCTCCCCGGTGGTCACGGCGGCGATCCCCCGGTAGTTCGCGGCGGGCGAGCCGAGCAGACCCGCCATGCCCGCCAGGGACTTGGGGACCAGGACGACGACCCGGCGCGTCCAGTCGGTACCCCACTCCTTGGACACCGCCGGTACCGCCTCGTCGGCCATCCGCGCGTAGGCGCGCAGATCGGCCGCCGACTGCCCGGTGCCGAGCACCAGGCTGTGCGCACCGGGTACGGCGGTCACCGTGCCCTGGTCCCACAGCTGCTGCCCGGACTTGTCGGCGGGCCGGTCGGCGCTGACGTACCAGGTGCCGGAGGCGGTGCGGGCCAGGCTGAGGGTGCGCCGGGTGTCGACGGGGGCCCGGTCGTACCCGGCGACCTTGTAGGTGAGGTCGGCGTCCGCGGTGGCCCCCACGGCGGTGCGGCGCAGGGTGGTGATCCGGTACGCCCAGGAGGCCAGCGGCAGGGCGCGCAGCCTGGTGTACTCGGTGCTCGCGCCCGTCGCGCCGTACGCCTCCGCGTCATGCCGCAGCAGGGCCGCCGAGCGCAGGTCCAGGAGGTGCTGCACCTCGCCCTTCGCGGAGTCGGCCGCCGTCCGCCCGGCGCACCCGGTCAGGGACAGCAGCAGGCACAGGGCCGCCGCCCCGCCGCTTCTCACCCGCCTGCCACCGGCCATCACACGATCGTACGGCGCGCCGCCGGGGCGTCAGGGCCGGGTCACCGAGGAGATCGGCATCATCCCCACCGGGTCGTAGCGCACCGCGGCTCCCGGATGGGGCGCGTGGATGACCTGGCCGTGGCCGACGTACATCGCCACATGGCTGGCGTCGGAGCGGTACACCACCAGATCGCCGGGGCGGGCCTGGGAGAGCGGGACGCGCCGCCCGGCGAACCGCTGCTCCTGGGAGGTGCGGGGCAGCTGGATGCCGGCGTGCGCGTACGACCACTGCATCAGGCCCGAACAGTCGAAGCCGGAGGGCCCGTTGGCGCCCCACACATAGGGGCGGCCGAGCGCGGAGCGGGCGGCGGCCAGGGCCGCGGCGGCGCGCGCGTCGGGGGCACCGGCCAGGCCGGTCAGATCGGACAGGCCGAGCCGGTCGGGGCCGGCCGAGCGGGAGGACCGGTCGTAGGCGGCGCGGTCGGCCGCCGACAGCGTGTTCAGCAGTTGCCGGGCCCGGGCGAGCTTGCCCTCCACCGTCCGCTTGTGCGCGGCGACCTCACGGCGGCCGCGGTCCAGCGCGTCCAGCTCGTCGGCCGCCTCCGCCCGCTCCTGCTCCAGCTCGCGCAGCGCGGAGCGCAACTCCCGCAGCCGGCCCGCCTCCTGGGCGCTGAT
Source organism: Streptomyces griseofuscus (assembly GCF_014673495.1). Taxonomy (GTDB): domain Bacteria; phylum Actinomycetota; class Actinomycetes; order Streptomycetales; family Streptomycetaceae; genus Streptomyces; species Streptomyces murinus. The sequence goes on along the minus strand of NZ_CP051006.1, from coordinate 6,163,552 downwards.
CCGGTCGAGGGTGGCGGCCTTGTCGAGGTAGTCGTCGGGATCGTCGGAGAACAGCAGCGCGACGGCCGGGTCGATGCCGCCCGAGCGGTACTGCGCCCCGGCCAGCGAACCCAGCTCCTCGCGCAGCGTGTTGACGTCCTGCTGGCGGCGGGCGACCCGGTCCTGGGTGTGGCTGACCTCGCGGCGCAGCGCGTCGGTGCGCTCCTGGGCCCGGTCGTAGGCCTGGGTCGCCTGCTCCGCCTCCGTGTACAGCCGGTCCACCTCGGCGCGGGCGTCGGGATGCGGCGCGGCGTGCGCCGGTACTGCGCCGAGGGCCGCGGCGGCGGCCGACAGGGCGCACAGGGCTGCGGCACCCCGGTCGAATCCGCCCGGTGCGCGGCGCTGACCGGACGGTGCAAGGCGGCGATGGGACCCCACGGTTCGCCGAACCCCTTCCACTGGCTGACATGGACGACGTTCCCCGGCGCCTGGGGACGGGGAGGCCCCGGCGCCGGGGAAACGCGGCAGACAGTAGCCGTGTGGAAGGGCCGCGGCCAAAGACCGCGACGGCAACAAAGAGTGACGCCCCGCCGCTGACGCAGGTCACCGGCGGGGCGTGGAGTCAGTTTGCGTCCCGTGGATTCGCCCGATCGGGCGCCCTCCCCGGGAGCGTCGGGGGTTTAAACCCGGACGCCGAACTGGAACGGCATGTCGGACATCGCCTCATAGCGCACCACGGCACCGGTGTGCGGGGCGTGCAGCACCTGACCGCCGCCCGCGTACAGACCGACGTGGTGGATGTCGCCGTAGAAGAACACCAGGTCGCCGACCTTGAGCTGGCTCTGGCTGTAGATCCGGGTGCCTATGTTGGCCTGCTCCTCGGAGGTGCGCGGGATGGAGACGCCGGCCTGCGCGTAGGCGTAGGAGGTCAGACCCGAGCAGTCGAAGGAGGAGGGGCCGGTGGCGCCGTAGACGTACGGCTTGCCGATCTGGCCCTGGGCGGCGGCGAAGGCGGCCGCGGCCCTGCCCGAGGCGGGCGGGGCGTCACCGAGGTTCACCCGCTCGCTGGAGGAGCGGTCGGCGCGCTGCTGCTGGGCGGCGAGGTCGGCCTTCTCCTTGGCGGTGAGGCTGTTGAGGATCTTCTGGGCCGCGGCGAGCTTGGCCTGGACGTCCTTCTTCTTGTTGCCCAGTTCGGTGCGGGTGTCCGCGAGGTCCTTGAGCTTCTCGGTGGCCTCGGAGCGCTCCTGGGCGAGCTCGCGCTGCTTGCTCTGGATCTTGCGCAGCGCGTCGACCTGCTGACCGCTCAGCTGGTCGAGGGTGGACGCCTTGTCGAGGAAGTCGTCCGGGTTGGAGGAGAGGAAGAGCTGGACCGAGGGGTCGATACCGCCGGAGCGGTACTGGGCCGTGGCCAGCGAACCCAGGCCGTCGCGCAGCTTGTTGAGGTCTTCCTGACCCCGCGCGACGTTGTCCTGGATCGTGGAGATCTCCTTCTGGAGCTTCTGCTGCTTCTCCTTGGCGCCGTTGTACTTCTCGGTGGCCTGCTCGGCCTGCTCGTACAGCTTGTCGACCTTGGACTTGACCTGGTCCTTGCTGAGCTTCTCACTCGGCGCGGCGTTCGCGGCGTTCGCGCTGAGCACGACGGCGGCGGCTGCTGCGGTGGTCAGCACGGTCACGCGTGCACGGCTCTGCTGTTTGGGTCGACGGTGGGACGCCACGGAGGACGAACTCCTTCTTGTGAGTGTTCACCCGTTCGGAGGTTCGAGCCCCGACCCTAGTGACCATGTTGTGATCATTCAAATCCTCACGGCAAAAATTCCCGTCACGCAATGCATTCTTTGCACACAATCCACGAGCAGTGATGGCCGATTGACCCTACGTTGCGTGAGGGGACGGCCAATTCGGGCATTAACCACGCCCGTTGGGCCTTCAGGACAGTCGCTTCAGAAGTACCGCAGAGGCCACGGGCCGGGCACCCGCCCGCGCCACACCGTCGGCCACCTCGCGGTCGGTGGAGGCGACGATGACCGGCCGGCCCGGCGGCTCCGCGCGCACCAGCTGGCGGATCAGCTCGTCGGCCGTGACGCCCGGCTTGGAGAACAGCACCCGCACCCCGCGCGGCGGCGCGAGCAGCACCGGCGCGGCCAGCTCGGCGCCGTCGAAGACGCAGGTCACCTCGGCGCCGGTCTGCGCGGCGAGCGCGGACAACTGGCCCAGCAGCCGCAGCCGCTGCTTCTCCAGCGGCATCTGCGGATAGCCGGTCTTGGTCACGTTGTACCCGTCGACGACCAGATGCGCCTGCGGCAGCGCGAGCAACTGGTCGAGGATCGCCGGGTCATGCTCGGACAGGGCGCGCGCCGCGATGTCCTTGGGCGTCATCCGGCCCGGCTCCACCGCGTCGACGGTCTCGGCCGGGCGCACGGACACCGGCGGCAGCGCCAGCTCGCGCCGCAGGCCCTGGGTGGCCTCCAGCAGGGTGTCGAGCAGCAGCCGTACCCGCATGTCCTCCACGCTGCGCCCCTCGCGGGCGGCCTTGCGGGTGGCCTCCAGGGCCGCCTCCGCCTCGCCGAGCCGCGCCTTGAGCCGCCGCGACTCGCTCTCCGCGGCCGACACCCGGGTGCCCGCCTCCGCGCGTACGGCGTCCATCTCGCCCTGCGCCTTGCGCAGCGCGGCCTCGCCCCGGCGCACATCGCTCTGCGCGGAGCGCAGCTTGCGGTTCAGGGACTCCAGGTCCCGCTTCGCCGACTCCAGCTCACCACGCAGCCGTTCGGTCTCGGTCCTGGTGTGCTCGCGGGCGCGGTCCAGTTCGGCGCGCAGCCGCTCCAGTTCGGCGCGGCTCTCCTCGTCGGCCCGCTCGGCGTCGGCGCGCTGCGCCTCCTCGCCGGCCGCGGTGACCAGCTTCACCCAGCCCGCCGGGCGCAGCACATAGGCGGCCGCCGCCACATCGAGCGGGTCGACTGCCGCGGGCACGGAGCCGGCCTCCAGGGCACCGGCCAACTCCGGCTGCGCGGCGCGGAACTTCTCGCCGATCCGCTGCCGGAACAGTGTGTCGGTCTCCAGCGCCGCGGCCATCGCGTTCCCGGCGAACTTCGCGCGACGATTCGGGGCGAACCGGGCGTACTGCCGCAGCTGTGCGGGCAGTTCGGCCACGGTCAGCTTGCCGAAGCACTCCGAGACGATCGCGACGACCCTGCGGCGCACCCCGTCGGACAGCGGACGGTCAAGCACCTCAGCGGTGCCGTCGCCCGGCCCCCCGCCTGCGCTCTCCACCATCCGTCACACCCCACTACCTTGCCGAAGAAATGCCTCTTCGGGCCCGGCCCCGTCAGGAGTCGGTGCCCGGCCTGTCCACGAGCTCCACCTGATCCACCGCGTTGCACCAGCGGCAGCGCACCGATTCGATGGTCTCACTGACCACCTGGCGCTCCTCCACCGTCGGCTCGCCCGCCAGATCGAGGTGGACATACTCCACGACCTTCGAGGAGCGGGTGACGTCGAAGCGGGTGAGGTTGCCGCACAGGGTGCAGCGCCATCGCGTCGTGGCGGTCGGCTGGGGAACCGTCATCGTGCCCTTCTCAGGTCGGTCGGACCGCGCCGGCGGGCCGACGCGTGTGGCTCGTAACCCTACGGCCTGGCGGCCTCTCGCCGCCCGTCCGTCCGAGGCGGCGAGGCGGTCTGTCAGCTTGCGTCCGGTTACGTCATGCTCTGTGTTCATGATCAGCGAGTGGAGAGCGGCGGCCGGCAGGACCTTCAGGGCACTTCGGGACGCGCCGATGACGTACGGCCTGATCGCCCTGTGCTGTCTGATCTTCGTCCTGGGCCCGGCCTCCGGGATCGTCCCCGGGTACGGCACCGGGTATGTGCTCCAGGACGCGCAGCGGGTGTACTTCCGGACCTGGGGGGTGGTCCCGGCCGAGCTGTTCGCCGCACCCCTGGGGCATGCGCTGACCCCGGTCACGGCGCTGTTCGTGCATGGCAACTGGGTGCATCTGCTCGGCAACATGCTCTTCCTCCTCGTCTTCGGCGTGCTGACCGAGGAGCGGATGGGCCGGGTGGAGTTCACCCTCTTCTACATCGGCTGCGGCTATCTGGCCCTGCTGGGGTACGCCGTCGCCAACGACACCTCCGAGCAGTCGCTGGTGGGCGCGTCGGGGGCGATCTCGGCGGTGCTCGGGGCGTTTCTCTTCCTGTTCCCGCGGGCCCGTGTCACCAGTCTCCTGCCGTTCCTCTTCTTCCTTCCACTGCGCTTTCCCGCCTGGGTCGTGCTGCCGTTCTGGGTGACCCTCCAGTGGCTGGCGGCGGGGCGCTCGGCGCAGGGCCCGGGGGTGGCGTATCTGGCGCACCTGGTGGGGTTCGGGGCGGGGTTCGTCTACGCGTGGGTGCGCCATGGGCGTGGGGATAGAGTGAAATGCGCACCTGAACCGGCCCCCGAGGGAGAGAACCAGCCGTGATCACCGCGATCGTCCTCATCAAGACCAGCGTGGACCGGATTCCCGAGATCGCCGAGCAGATCGCCTCGCTGGAGTCGGTGAGCGAGGTCTTCTCCGTCACCGGTACGTACGACCTGATCGCCATGGTGCGGGTGCGGGAGCACGAGGACCTCGCCGATGTGATCCCCGGCCGGATCAGCAAGATCCCCGGCGTCGAGGCGACGGACACGCATGTGGCGTTCCGGACGTACTCGCAGCACGACCTGGAGGCGGCCTTCGCGATCGGCCTGGACTCCTGACCGACCGCCGAAAGCCGCCTCACCGGCCCGTTCGGGCCGCTACGCCACCGGCACGCAGCGCCCCTCCTCCGTGCGGTACGTCCACTTCGCGCCCTCCGTCACCAGCTGCCGTACGGCCGTGACGAAGCGGTCCACATGCTCGTCCGGGGTGCCCGCGCCGAAGCTCACGCGGATGGCGTTCAGGGACGGGGCGCCGCACTCCGCGGGGGTCTCCGGGGCCGTGCCCAGCAGGGTGCGCAGCAGCGGGTGGGCGCAGAAGAGGCCGTCGCGGACGCCGATGCCGTACTCGGCGGAGAGCGCGGCCGCGAAGTGGGAGCTGTTCCAGCCGTCCACCACGAAGGAGAGCACCCCGACCCGCGGGGCGTCCTCCCCGAACAGGGACAACACCCTGACCTGCGGGATCTCGGCCAGTCCCGCGCGCACCCGGTCGATCAGGTACTGCTCACGGGCGACCAGCGCGTCCCAGCCGGCCTCGGTGAGGGCCTGGCAGGCGGAGGCGACGGCGTAGGCGCCGATGACGTTCGGGGAACCCGCCTCGTGCCGGGCGGCGCTCTCGTGCCACTCCACCTCCACACCCCCGTCCGCACGCCGGGCGACACTGCGACTGGCGCCGCCGCCCGCGAGGTACGGCTCGGCGTCCCGCAGCCAGTCGGCGCGCCCGGCGAGCACGCCCGCGCCGAACGGGGCGTACAGCTTGTGCCCGGAGAGGGCGACCCAGTCGACGTCCAGGTCGGCGAGGGAGACCGGGTGGTGCGGGGCCAGCTGGGCGGCGTCCAGGACGATCCGGGCGCCGTGGGCGTGCGCGGCGGCGGCCAGCTCGCGCACCGGCCACAGCTCCCCGGTGACATTGGAGGCACCGGTGACGCAGACCAGGGCCGGGCCGTACGGGTCCCGGTCGGCGAGGGCCCGCTCCAGCGTCTCGACGGCCTGCCGGGGGCTGCGCGGTGCGTCCAGGTAGGTGACCTGGTCGTCCCGCCAGGGCAGCAGCGAGGCGTGGTGCTCGGTCTCGAAGACGAAGACCCGGCAGCCGGCCGGGACCACCCGGGCCAGCAGGTTCAGCGAGTCCGTGGTCGAGCGGGTGAAGACCACCTGGTCGTCGGCGCGGCAGCCGAGGAACTCCGCGACCGTGCGGCGGGCCTTCTCGAACAGGTCGGTGGAGAACTGGGAGAGGTACCCGGCACCCCGGTGGACGCTGCCGTAGTACGGGGCGTAGGCGGCGACGTCGTCCCAGACGCGCTGGAGGGCGGGGGCGCTGGCCGCGTAGTCGAGGGCCGCGTAGGTGATGGTGCCGCCGGTGACGAGCGGCACGGTGACATCTCGCCCGAGAACGGGCAGCGGGGTGCAAACCGAGGGGTCGACGGCGACGGTGGAGACAGACATGGGGAACTCCCGTGAGAACGCACGCCGAAGTCGGCGTACGGAAAAAGGTGAAAGGGGTGCGCGGAGGCGGGGCTCGGCGGCCCTAACGCATTCGCTTGCTCACGGAAGGCTCCCTCGACCGGCCAGGACCCCTGGCCCGGCGCTATCGAGAGCGCCCGAGGGGTCCGCGCTTGCCGTAGACCTCGCTGCCTACGACCTGGTCCTCACCCGGGGCACCCCGCCACGGACGGAGGGTTGCCGGACAGTCGGCCGGGGCCTCATGACTGTCACTCATGACCTGACAGGGAACGTACGCGAAAAGATCGATGTCCCGCAAGCCGTGTCCGGATCGCGGGACGATCAGTCGTCAGCCGATGGGCGTCAGGCGTTGCTGACGGCCACCCAGCGCTCCAGCGTGCGCTTGGCCGCGCCCGAGTCGATGGACTCGGCGGCCTTGGCCATCCGGTCGCGCAGCTGCTCGGTGAGCGGGGCGTCGGCCGGCTCCAGGGCGACGAGGGCCGCCGCGGAGTTCAGCAGCACCGCGTCCCGTACGGCCCCCCGCTCGCCGTCCAGCACCCGGCGGGCGACCTCCGCGTTGTAGGCCGCGTCCGCGCCGCGCAGGGCCTCCACCGGGACCAGCTCGATGCCGACGTCCCGCGGGTCGAAGACCTCCTCGGAGACCTTGCCGTCGCGCACCACCCACACCCGGGAGGTGGCGGTGACGGTCAGCTCGTCCAGGCCGTCGTCGCCGCGGAAGACCAGCGCGGAGTTGCCGCGCTCGGCGAAGACCCCGGCCACCACGGGCGCCATCCGCGGGTCGGCGACGCCCACCGCCTGGGCGCGCACCTTCGCCGGGTTGGTCAGCGGACCGAGCACATTGAAGGTCGTACGGATACCCAACTGGCCGCGTGCGGCGGCGACATGACGCAGCGAGGGGTGGAACTTCACCGCGAAGCAGATGGTGATGCCGGCCTCCTCGGCGACCTCGGCGACCCGTTTCGGGGTCAGCTGGAGGTTGATGCCCAGCTTCTCCAGGACGTCGGAGGAGCCGGAGGCGGAGGAGGCGGCGCGGTTGCCGTGCTTGACGACCTTGGCGCCGGTGCCCGCGACCACGATCGAGGACATGGTGGAGATGTTCACCGTCTTGGCGCCGTCGCCGCCGGTGCCGACGATGTCCACGGCCGGGCCGGGCACCTCGATCACGTTCGCGTGCTCGTACATGGTGCGCACCAGACCGGAGATCTCCTCGACGGTCTCGCCCTTGGCGCGCAGCGCCACCATGAACCCGGCGATCTGGGCGTCGGTCGCCTCGCCCCGCATGATCAGGTCCATCGCCCAGGCGGTGTCGTCCGCGGACAGGTTCTGGCCGGTCAGCAGGCCGTTCAGCAGGGCGGGCCAGGAGCGGCCCGCCGCGATGTCGCCTCCAGCGGGGGTCACAGCGCTCATCGGCCGCTCCTTGTCGTACACAGGGGTGGAAACTCGTACACCACCTTATCGAGCCCCCGGCACGGGGAAGGGCCCCGTCCGGCTCGCGGACGGGGCCCCTCTGTGGCGTGGCGACGCGGGGATCAGTGGTGGCCGTGGCCGCTCGTGATCTCCTTGTACTCCTCGGAGGTCGGCTTCGGGATCTGGTTGTCCTCGCCGTAGTAGGCGTTGGACAGCTTCGCCCGGAGCTTCTCGGACGCCGTCACCTTGCGCTCGACACCGTTCTCGTCGACCGCGGGCCCGATCTCGGCCGGCGCGTACTGCGTGTGCGTGGTGAGCGTGTGCAGCTGCTCCTGGCTGAGCGGCTCGTGCACCTCGATGAACTCACCGTGCGGCAGCCGCTTGATGATGCCGGTCTCGCGACCGTGCAGCACCTTGTCGCGGTCGCGGCGCTGGAGGCCGAGGCAGATCCGCTTGGTGGCGATGAACGCGATGACCGGACCGACGAAGAAGAAGATCCGCACGAACCAGGTCACGGCGTTGATCGACAGGTGGAAGTGGGTGGCCCACAGGTCGTTGCCACCACCGACCAGCGTGATCATGTACATCGTCACCCAGGCGACACCGAGACCCGTACGGGTCGGGGCGTTGCGCGGGCGGTCCAGGATGTGGTGCTCGCTCTTGTCGCCGGTGATCCAGGACTCGATGAACGGGTAGGCCGCCATCGCGCCCAGCACCACGCCGAAGAGGACCAGCGGGATGAACACGCCCAGGACCAGGGTGTGGCCCCAGAAGTTGATCTCCCAGCCCGGCATGAAGCGGATCAGACCCTCGGCGAAGCCCATGTACCAGTCGGGCTGGGCGCCGGTGGAGACCTGGTCGACCCGGTAGGGGCCGATGGCCCAGATCGGGTTGATCTGCGCGACCGCGGCGATGGCCGCGATGACGCCGAAGACCAGGAAGAAGAAGCCTCCGGCCTTGGCCATGTAGACCGGCAGCAGCGGCATCCCGACGACGTTGTTGTTGGTCTTGCCCGGACCCGCGAACTGCGTGTGCTTGTGGTAGAAGACCAGGATCAGGTGCGCCACCATCAGGCCGAGCATGATGCCCGGCAGCAGCAGGATGTGGATCGAGTAGAACCGGGCGACGAAGTCGTGGCCGGGGAACTGACCGCCGAAGAGGAAGTACGAGATGTACGTGCCGACGATCGGCATGGACAGGATCGCACCCTCGGTGAAGCGCACACCGGTGCCGGAGAGCAGGTCGTCCGGGAGCGAGTAACCGGTGAAACCGGTGAACATGCCGAGGACGAACAGCAGGAAGCCGAACAGCCAGTTGATCTCACGCGGCTTGCGGAACGCGCCGGTGAAGAACACACGCATCATGTGCACGAACATGCCGGCGAGGAAGATCAGCGCGGCCCAGTGGTGGATCTGCCGGACGAGCAGACCACCGCGCACATCGAAGGAGATGTGCAGGGTCGAGTTGAACGCCTCCGACATCATCTGCCCCTGGAGCGGGACATAGCTGCCGTGGTACACGACCTCGTTCATCGACGGGTGGAAGAACAGTGTCAGATAGACACCCGTCAGGATGATGATGATGAAGCTGTACATGCACACTTCGCCCAACATGAACGACCAGTGGTCGGGGAAGATCTTGCGCATGTTGGCCTTGGCCAGGGAGTAGATCCCGAGCCGGCCGTCGGCCCAGTCGGCGATGCGCTCGCCGGCCGGGGCCTTCCCGCGTGCGCGGGAGGTGTCGTTCGCCGTAGTACTCATCCGCGCTCCCAGAATGCAGGACCGACGGGCTCCTCGAAGTCGCCGAGCGCCTGGAGGTAACCCTCGCTGTCCACACCGATGCGCAGCTGCGGCAGGGCGTGGCCGGCGGGGCCGAAGATCACTCGGGCGCCGTCGGAGAGGTCGAAGGTGGACTGGTGGCACGGGCACAGCACGTGGTGCGTCTGCTGCTCGTACAGCGAGATCGGGCACCCGACGTGGGTGCAGATCTTGGAGAACGCGACGACGCCCTCGTGCGACCAGTCGAGCTCGCGCTTGTCCTTGATGTTGTCCGGCTGGAGCCGGACGATCATCAGCGCGGCCTTGGCCAGCTCGTTCTGGAACTCCTCGTCCGTCTCCTCCAGGCCGTCCGGCTTGGCGAAGGTGAGGGAACCGACCGCGATGTCCTCGGGACGCAGCGGCTGGTTGGTGTTCATGTTGACCAGGCGCTTGCCCTTGGCCCACAGGGTGTGCCGCAGCGAGGTGCCGGGCAGCGGACCGAGGTCACGCAGCAGCATGACGCCGGAGAGCGGCACCAGGGCCAGCGCGCCGAACATCGTGTTGCGGATCAGCTTGCGGCGGCCGAGCGCCGACTCCTTGGCGCCCTGGCGGAAGTCCGCGTGGACCTTCGCCCGGACCTCGGGAGAGGCCGCGATCGCGTGCCGGTCGTCGGCGACCTCGACGTCGGACATCAGGGTGCGGGCCCAGTGGACCGCGCCCGCGCCGATGCAGAACAGCGCCACGCCCAGGGTCAGGCCCAGCGCGAAGTTCAGCGCGCTGATGTGCCCGATCGGGAACACGAAGATGTTCTTGTCGTGCGGGATGGTCACGTACGACACGATGAAGCCGACGGTGGCCAGCATCGAGATCGTGAACAGCAGGGCGACCATACGCTCGGACCGCCGGGCGGCCCGCTCGTCGATGTCCTGGATGCGGTGCTCGTGGGGCGGCAGCCCCGGGTCGGCGAACGGGTTCTCCTCGTCCGCGACCGCTACCGCGCCGTGCGCGTGGTCCTGCTCAGCGGGCAGGTTCTCTTCTGGAATGTCTTGGCTACTCATGACTTCTTGGCCTTTGCGGTCCGAGCGGCGACCCAGACGGCGACGGCGATCAGCGCGCCGAGACCGAAGATCCAGGCGAACAGGCCCTCACTGACCGGCCCGAGGCCGCCCAGCTCCAGACCGCCCGGGTTCGTCGTCTCGCTGCTGTCGACCGCGTGCAGGTACGCGATGATGTCCTTCTTGTTCTGCGAGGACAGCGTGGTGTCCGGGAAGGACGGCATGTTCTGCGGGCCCGTCTGCATGGCCTCGTAGATGTGCTTCGGGTCGACACCCTCCAGCGTGGGGGCGAACTTGCCCTTGGTGAGGGCACCACCCTTGCCGGTGAAGTTGTGGCACTGCGCGCAGTTGGTGCGGAACAGCTCGCCACCCTTGGCGATGTCCGCCCCGTCCGGACCGTACTGCTGCTTGGTCGGCACCACCGGACCGGCGCCCAGCGACGCGATGTACGCGGCGAGCTGGTCGATCTGGGTCTGGGTGTACACGGTCTTCTTGCGCGGGACCTGGGCGCCCTGCGAGGTCGCGGCCGGCATACGGCCGGTGCCGACCTGGAAGTCGACGGCCGCGGCGCCCACGCCGACCAGGCTCGGCCCGTCGGAGGATCCCTGTCCACCGGTGCCGTGGCAGCTGGCGCAGCCGACCTCGAAGAGCTTCTTACCCTCCTTGATGGTCAAGGACTGGGAGCCTGCGTCGGCCTGCGCCTTGCCCGCGGGCGCGAACGCGGCGTACAGCCCCCCAGTGGCCGCCAGCGCGAGGAGTAGGACGACGACCGCCGCCAGCGGATGGCGTCGTCGTACGGAGAGCTTTTTCACGGATTACCCCGGTGTCAGGATCTTCTGCGTCGGTGCTTCTGGACTTAGCGGGAGCGGTCCCGGCTACTTGATCAAATAGATCGTGGCGAAGAGGCCGATCCAGACGACATCGACGAAGTGCCAGTAGTAGGACACGACGATGGCGGCCGTCGCCTGCTCGTGGGTGAACCTCTTGGCCATGTAGGTGCGGCCGAGGACCAGCAGGAAGGCGATGAGACCGCCCGTCACATGCAGGCCGTGGAAGCCGGTGGTCAGGTAGAACACCGAGCCGTACGGATCGGAGGACAGCGAGAGACCGTCCTCTCTCACCAGGCTCGTGTACTCGTAGATCTGACCGCCGATGAAGATCGCACCCATGATGAAGGTGAGGATGAACCAGCCACGGAGCTTCTTCACATCGCCCCGCTCGGCCGCGAACACGCCGAGCTGACAGGTGAGCGACGAGAGCACCAGGATCGTGGTGTTCGTCGCGGAGAAAGGCACATTGAGGCTTGAAGCCATGTGCTTCCAGTGAGCCGGTCCGGTCACCGACCGGAGGGTGAAGTACATCGCGAAGAGGGCCGCGAAGAACATCAGCTCGGAACTCAGCCAGATGATGGTTCCGACGCTGGTGAGGTTCGGCCGGTTGACCGACGGGTGCGCGTGCCCGGTTTCTACTGTCGTTGCTGTCGCCACGACCGACATTATGTCGGTCGCTTATCTCGCCCTCACTCCGGGGGGTGCCGTTCGGAGTGTTGCTGCCCTCCGAACCGGTGTTGACGTGGTGTTCATGGGAGTAACATCCGCCCAAACGGCCCCGTCCGTCCTGTCCGTACGACGCCGACGTCGACCCGGAGGAACAATGCAGCCGACCGCCACCGTGCTGGTCTACAGCGACGACTCCAACACCCGCGAGCAAGTACGGCTGGCCACCGGGCGGCGTCCCGCCCCGGATGTGCCCCAAGTGGAGTTCGTGGAGTGCGCCACGCCCGCGGCGGTGCTGCGCGAGCTGGACCGTGGGGGCATCGATGTGTGCGTGCTCGACGGCGAGGCCGTCCCGATGGGCGGTATGGGGGTGTGCCGGCAGATCAAGGACGAGGTGTTCCGGTGCCCGCCCGTGCTGCTGCTCATCGGCCGGCCCCAGGACGCCTGGCTGGCCACGTGGAGCCGTGCGGACGCCGCGGTGACCCTGCCGGTGGACCCGGTGGAGTTCGCCGCCTCGCTGGCCGCCCTGCTGCGGCAGCACAGGCTCGTGCGCGCCTAGCCCGACGACGGGGCGCGGGCCGTGTGCCGACACGGTCCCGCGTCCCGTCGAGGCGCTGTTCACACGGCCGCTGGCTGGAGGCGGACCGTGTCCGAGGAGGACTGGCCGTTGGTCTGGGTGCCCGTCAAAGCGGAGCCCGTACGCCACTTCTTCCAGGTGACGTTCCAGTCGCCGAAGCCGTTGCCGAACGGTTCCATCGGCTGGCCGTTGGAGTTGACGACCCGGACGATGTCGCCCTCGTGGACGGTGTCGAAGAACCACCGCGCGTTGGCCGTACTCATGCCGGTGCAGCCGTGGCTGACGTTGGCGTAGCCCTGTGAGCCGACCGACCAGGGCGCCGCGTGCACGTATTCACCGGACCAGGTGACGCGAGTGGCGTAGTACACCGGCAGGTCGTAGTTGTCCCTGCTGCCCTCGGCGATGCCGACGGTGGTGCCGCGCATGCGTACGAAGTACTGCTTCTCCAGGACCACCTTGACGCCGTTGCGGGTCTCGAAGCCGGGCTTGCCCGTGGTGACCGGGATGGCATTGATCACGGCGCCGTTCTTGAACACCGTCAGCTCGTGCGCGGCGGCGTCCGTGACGGCCTCGATCCGGTCGCCCGTGGTGAGCTTCACCGGCTTCGACTTGCCGCCCCACAGCCGGTCGCCGACCTTCACGCCCTCCAGGTTGCTGTGCACCAGGATCGTGGCGTGGGCGGGCCAGTAGTCCTTGGGCCGGTAGTGGAGTTCCTTGCCGCTCACCCAGTACCAGGAGCCGGGCACGGCGGGTACGGAGTCCACCCGCAGGGCGCGCTCCACCACGGCCCGCTGCGCCGGGTCCTTGACCTCCTCGCTGAGTTGGGCGGTGATGATCTGCCCGACGCCGTACTCCCCCGCCTCCGGCCCGAAGGTGACACCCAGCTGCTTCTTGGCGGTCGGCTGGGTGGTGTCGAAGCTGAGGACCTTGCGGCCGGGCGCCCCGTCGTCGTCCTCGGTGCTCACCGTGACCGTGTAGTGGGCGCTCGCGGCCAGCGGGGAGGTGCTGTGCCAGCGGCTGCCGTCGGCGGTGAGTTCGCCCGCCACAAAGCGTCCTGTGGAGTCCTGGGCGGTCACGTCGGTGATGCGCCCCTCGTCCTTGACGCTGATCTCCAGGGGCTTGTCCGGGTCGGCCCGCTCGCCCACCTGGGTGGGGGCGTTGAAGGAGATCAGGCCCGCTGCGTCATACGGCGTAGCGGACAGGGGGTCGCCGTCCGAACCGCAGGCGGTGATGCCCGCGCCCAGGGCGGTCACCAGCACGACACAGCTGACGACGGTACGGGTCCGCGGAATGTGGTTCATACGATCACGCTATGAGATGGAGACCCTACTGGCGCGGTACGTAACCCATACGAGGGAACGACACTCCCGCACCCGAAGGACACCCGCTCGGCACGCGAAAAAGCCGGAAGCCCGGACCCTCTTGACGGAGGGTCCGGGCTTCCGGATGGTGCTCGGGGTCTTACTGGGTGCGGCTCTCACCGTGGTAGTACTCGAACACCCAGCCGAACAGACCGATCACGATGAACGGCGCGGAGAAGTAGATCAGCCACCAGCCGACCGCGATGCTGAGGAAGGCGATCGCACCGCCGAAGCCCAGCATGAGCGGCTGCCAGCTGTGCGGGCTGAAGAAGCCCAGCTCGCCCGCGTCGTCGGCGACATCGGCCTCCGTGTCGTCCTGCGCACCGGCGTCCACCCGGCGGGCGGTGAAGCCCAGGTAGAAGCCGATCATGATCGACAGGCCGAAGGCCAGGAAGAGCGCCGTGGTGCCGGCCGGCTCCTTCGACCACACGCCATACACGATGGCCATGATCAGGATGAAGAAGCTCAGCCAGATGAACATCCGGCCCTGGATCTTCACTTGCCGGCCTCCTTGCTGCCCGCGACGGCAGGCGCGTGACCGGCGTACTCGAGCTGTTCGAGCGCGGCGATCTCGGGGTGGTGCAGGTCGAACGCCGGGGATTCACTGCGGATCCGCGGCAGGGTGGTGAAGTTGTGCCGCGGCGGCGGGCAGGAGGTCGCCCACTCCAGCGAGCGGCCGTAGCCCCACGGGTCGTCCACGCCGACCGGCTTGCCGTACTTGGCCGTCTTCCAGACGTTGTAGAGGAACGGCAGGATCGACAGGCCGAGGAGGAACGAACCGATGGTGGACACCGTGTTCAGCGCGGTGAAGCCGTCGGCCGCCAGGTAGTCGGCGTAACGCCGCGGCATACCCTCGGCGCCCAGCCAGTGCTGGACGAGGAAGGTGGTGTGGAAGCCGATGAACAGCGTCCAGAAGGTGATCTTGCCGAGGCGCTCGTCCAGCATCTTGCCGGTGAACTTCGGCCACCAGAAGTGGAAGCCGGAGAACATCGCGAAGACGACCGTACCGAAGACCACGTAGTGGAAGTGGGCCACCACGAAGTACGAGTCCGAGACGTGGAAGTCCATCGGCGGCGCGGCCAGGATGACACCGGTCAGACCACCGAAGGTGAAGGTGATCAGGAAGCCGGTCGCCCAGAGCATCGGTGTCTCGAAGGACAGCGAGCCCTTCCACATGGTGCCGATCCAGTTGAAGAACTTCACACCGGTCGGTACCGCGATCAGGAAGGTCATGAAGGAGAAGAACGGCAGCAGCACACCGCCGGTCACGTACATGTGGTGCGCCCACACCGTCACGGACAGACCCGCGATGGAGATCGTCGCGGCGATCAGGCCCATGTAGCCGAACATCGGCTTGCGGGAGAAGACCGGGATGACTTCGGAGATGATGCCGAAGAACGGCAGGGCGATGATGTACACCTCTGGATGGCCGAAGAACCAGAAGAGGTGCTGCCACAGCAACGCGCCGCCGTTTGCCGCGTCGAACACATGCGCACCGAACTTACGGTCCGCCTCCAGGGCGAACAGCGCGGCGGCGAGCACCGGGAAGGCCAGCAGGACCAGCACACCGGTCAGCAGCACGTTCCACACGAAGATCGGCATACGGAACATCGTCATGCCCGGAGCGCGCATGCAGATGATCGTCGTGATGAAGTTGACCGAGCCGAGGATGGTGCCGAAGCCGGACAGGGCCAGACCCATGATCCACATGTCGGCGCCGGCGCCCGGCGAGCGGACCGCGTCCGACAGCGGGGAGTAGGCGAACCAGCCGAAGTCGGCCGCGCCCTCGGGGGTGAGGAAGCCACCCACCGCGATCGTCGAGCCGAACAGGTACAGCCAGTAGGCGAACATGTTCAGCCGCGGGAACGCCACGTCGGGCGCGCCGATCTGGAGCGGCATGATCCAGTTCGCGAAACCCGCGAACAGCGGCGTCGCGAACATCAGCAGCATGATCGTGCCGTGCATCGTGAACGCCTGGTTGAACTGCTCGTTCGTCATGATCTGCAGGCCCGGACGGGCCAGCTCGGCGCGCATGAGCAGCGCCATGACGCCGCCGATCAGGAAGAACGCGAACGACGTGACGAGGTACATCGTCCCGATCGTCTTGTGGTCGGTGGTCGTCAGCCACTTCACCGCGGAATTGCCGGGCTGCTTGCGCCGAACCGGCTGCTCGTCCACGTACGAGCCTTCAGCGGCCGCGGCACCCTGGGGTTCGTTGAGGATGCTCACAGGTTGTTCGTCTCCCGGTTCTTCTCGTGGCTCGTCTGCGCGATGCCGGCGGGAATGTAACCGGTCTGCCCCTTCTTGGCGAGGTCCTTGAGGTGCTGCTCGTAGGCCGCCGGGGAGACGACCTTCACGTTGAACAGCATCCGGGAGTGGTCGACGCCGCAGAGCTCGGCACACTTGCCGAGGAAGGTGCCCTCCTTGTTGGGGGTCACCTGGAAGGCATTGGTGTGGCCCGGAATGACGTCCTGCTTCATGAGGAACGGCACCACCCAGAAGGAGTGGATGACGTCACGCGAGGTCAGAACGAAACGGACCGTCTTGCCCTTGGGGAGCCAGAGCGTCGGACCAGGGTTGCCGGTCTGCGGGTTGCGCGTGCCCGGGGTGCCGACGTCGTAGACGCCGCCGGCGTTCGCCGGGAAGGCGGCCTTGAACCGGTCGGGGATCGCGGACAGGTTGGTGTCCGTCTTCGCGTCACCCGAGACACCGGGGACGTTCTCGATGTAGTTGAAGCCCCAGCTCCACTGGAAGCCGACCACGTTGACCGTGACGTCGGGCTTCTTGTCGAGGCTCAGGAGCTTCGTCTCGTCCCGGGCCGTGAAGTAGAACAGCACCGAGATGATGATGATCGGGACCACCGTGTACAGGGCCTCGATCGGCATGTTGTACCGAGTCTGCGGAGGTACCTCGACCTTGGTGCGGCTGCGCCGGTGGAACATGGCGCTCCACAGGATCAGGCCCCACACCAGCACGCCGACGGCGAGCGCGGCAGCCCAGGAGCCCTGCCACAGGGAGAGGATCCGCGGAGCCTCTTCCGTGGTCGGGGTGGGCATGCCAAGGCGGGGGAAGTCCTTGTATGTGCAACCGGTTGCGGTCGCCAGGACCAGGCCCGCGGTCAGTGCCTGCAGCAGCTTCCGCCGCATCGGGCGCCGCGGCGAGCGGTCGGAGCCGTTGGGACTCACGTAGCGCCTTCCCGAGAGTCTCGCCCGCGCGGTCGGCTGCGGCCTTCTCGCTGGTCGGTCGCCGCCCTGCGTCGGGCAGGGGTTTGGATGTTTATGCGGACCAAACCCTAGCCGACGCCTTCCGGGGGTTCGCGGGGAGGGGGGCATACGCGTCGCGCCTCACTCAGTTGGGGTGTGGATGGGCGCCCAATAGCTCGGGTTGTGGGGGTTTGGGGGGCGGGTGCCAGTGGTGGCGGTTAACGCGCGCCCCTCGGGTCGGTACAGGTCACCGGCGTTTTACCGTGGGACCGTGGCCTACTTCGACGCGGCTTCCGCCGCTCCCCTTCATCCCGTCGCCCGCCAGGCTCTGTTGGCCGCCCTCGACGACGGGTGGGCCGACCCCGCGCGGCTGTACCGGGAGGGCCGCAAGGCGCGGATGCTGCTGGACGCGGCGCGGGAGGCGGCGGCCGAGGCGGTCGGGTGCCGGGCGGACGAACTGGTCTTCACCCCGTCGGGGACGCGGGCCGTACATACGGGCGTCGCGGGGGCGTTGGCCGGAAGGAGCCGGGTGGGACGCCACCTGATCGTGTCAGCGGTCGAACATTCCTCTGTCCTCCATTCGGCGGAAGCGTTCGAGGCGGAGGGCGGCTCGGTGGCCCAGGTGCCGGTGCACCGGACGGGCGCCGTGTCCCCCTCGGGCTACGCCGCCGCGCTCCGTACCGACACCGCCCTCGCCGTGCTCCAGTCGGCCAATCACGAGGTGGGCACCGCCCAGCCGGTGGCCGAGGTGGCCGAGGTCTGCCGGGCGGCCGGGGTGCCGCTGCTGGTGGACGCGGCGCAGTCGCTGGGCTGGGGGCCGGTCGAGGGCGGCTGGTCGCTGCTCGCGGCCAGCGCGCACAAGTGGGGCGGCCCTTCGGGGGTCGGGCTGCTCGTCGTGCGCAAGGGGGTGCGGTTCGCCGCCCAAGGCCCGGCGGACGAACGGGAGTCGGGGCGCGCCCCGGGGTTCGAGAACATCCCGGCCGTCGTGGCGGCGGTCGCCTCGCTGCGCGCGGTACGGGCCGAGGCGGCCCAGGAGTCGGTACGGCTGCGGGAGCTGACGGAGCGGATCCGGGCGCGGGTGCCGCGGCTGGTGCCCGATGTGGAGGTGGTGGGCGACCCGGAGCACCGGCTGCCGGGGATCGTCACCTTCTCATGTCTCTATGTCGACGGGGAGACCCTGCTGCACGAGCTGGACCGCGAGGGCTTCGCCGTCTCCTCCGGCTCCTCCTGCACCAGCAGCACGCTGACCCCGAGCCATGTGCTGAAGGCCATGGGCGTGCTCAGCGAGGGCAATGTCCGGGTGTCGCTGCCGCTGGGCACGGCGGAGGAGGACGTGGAACGCTTCCTGGCCGTGCTGCCGGGGGTCGTCGCCGGGGCGCGGGACAAGCTGGGCGCCCCCGCGGCCGCCGCCCCCGCGGCTGCCGAGCCGGCCGCCCTGGTCGTGGACGCCCTCGGCAAGCGGTGCCCCATCCCGGTCATCGAACTGGCCAAGGTGTTCCCCGGCGTCCCCGTGGGCGGCACCGTCCGCGTCCTCTCGGACGACGAGGCGGCCCGCCTGGACATCCCGGCGTGGTGCGAGATGCGGGAACAGGAGTACGTGGGCGAGGAACCGGCGGACGGGGGAACGGCGTACCTGGTCCGCCGGCTCGGCTGACCCGCGCCGTCAGCGCGGGTACGGGTCGTCAGCGCAGGTACGTGCGGACCTCTTCGCCCGCCTCGTCGCCGTACGCCTTCACGAAGCGCTCCATGAAGTGGCCGCGGCGCAGCTGGTACTCCTGCGTGCCCACGGTCTCGATGACCAGCGTCGCGAGCATGCAGCCCACCTGCGCCGCCCGCTCCAGCGAGACGCCCCAGGCGAGGCCGGACAGGAAGCCCGCGCGGAAGGCGTCGCCGACACCCGTGGGGTCGGCCTTGCGCTCCTCCTCGGCGCAGCCGACCTCGATCGGGTCCGCGCCCGCCTGCTCGATGCGCACGCCCCGCGAGCCGAGCGTGGTCACCCGGTGGCCGACCTTCGCGAGGATCTCCTCGTCGGTGAGGCCGGTCTTGGTCTGGATGAGGCCCTTCTCGTACTCGTTCGAGAAGAGGTACGTGGCGCCCTCCAGCAGGATCCGGATCTCCTCGCCCTCCATGCGGGCGATCTGCTGCGAGAAGTCCGCGGCGAACGGGATCGAGCGGGACCGGCACTCCTCCGTGTGGCGGAGCATCGCCTCGGGGTCGTCGGCGCCGATCAGCACCAGGTCGAGGCCGCCCACCCGGTCGGCGACCGTCTTGAGCTCGATCAGCCGGGCCTCGCTCATCGCGCCCGTGTAGAAGGAGCCGATCTGGTTGTGGTCGGCGTCGGTGGTGCACACGAAGCGCGCGGTGTGCAGGGTGTCGGAGATGCGGACCGACTCGGTGTCGACGCCGTGCCGGTCGAGCCAGGCCCGGTACTCGTCGAAGTCGAAGCCGGCGGCGCCGACCAGGATCGGCCGGGTGCCGAGCTGGCCCATGCCGAACGCGATGTTGGCGGCGACACCGCCACGGCGCACGTCGAGGTTGTCGACGAGGAAGGAGAGCGAAACCGTGTGCAGCTGGTCCGCGACGAGCTGGTCGGCGAACCGGCCGGGAAAGGTCATGAGGTGGTCGGTGGCGATGGAGCCGGTGACTGCGATGCGCACGACGGGGTTCTCCTGCGGGAGGCGGGATTGACAGTTCACGCTACCCGGTCAGGGGACGGCGCTGTAGTTGACGAAACTACCCGATAGTAGATCTTTCTTCGCAGGCTCGACCGTGCCTACGGTTCCCTCATGACGAACCTCAAGGGCTCCTCGTCCGCCGCGTCCGGCACTCCCGTCCCCCCCCGCCCCCGGCGATCTGGAGGGCGGCCTCGACACCCTGCGCGGCGACTGCGCCCGGATGGCCCGGCGCTGGCCGGCGCCCGCGCGCAGCGCGTCCCGCCCGGTGCCGCCGTCCCGCATCCACAAGGTCTCCGTGTCCCAGCACTCCGTCCGGCTGCTGGACGGCATGTCCGACTACGGCGACTGATCCCGCTCACCCGTACGGCGTAGGCCCGGGAACCTCCCGCTCCCCTCCCTCGTCCCATGGTCGTCCCCTCACGCGGGGCACGCGGGACACGGACCGGCGAGGAGCGATGCGGTGAACACGGAGCGGCCTGAGAACACGGGGGATGTCCCCGAGGTGCCAGACGTGCGGGAGGCGGGGCGTTCCCGACGGCGCTCGCGTGCCGTCGTCCTCTCCGCCCTGGCCGCCGTCCTGCTGATCGGCGGCGGTGGCGCGTACGTCGCGGCGAGCGACGGCCCGGGCGGTCGTACGGCCCCCACCGCCGCGGACTCCACCACTCCCCCACCGCTCGCCCTGGACGACGGCTCGGACCCCTACGGCGCCCACTACGTGGCCCAGGGCGCGCTGCCCCGGGGGCCCGGCTCGGCGGCGGTGTACGGAGCGGGGGCGGAGGTCCGCGTGGACCAGGTGCTCCGGCTGGCGAAGGCGCTCGGGGTGAGCGGGACGCCGGTGGCCGAGGGGCACGGCTGGCGGCTCGGCGGCAAGGACGGTTCCGGGCCGACCCTCCAGGTGAACCGGGAGGCGCCGGGCAGCTGGACCTTCAGCCGGTACGCGCCGGGCACCGACGACTGCAAGAAGGGCCCCCTGTGCGCGACCGGGCCGGTGGGTCCCACCGGGGCGCCGGTGAGCGCGGCGGTGGCCGAGAAGGCGGCGGCGCCGGTGCTGCGCGCGGCCGGTCTGGCGGGCGCGAGGACCGATGCCGGCCAGGTCATGGGCAAGCAGCGGGTGGTGACCGCCGACCCGGTGGTGGGCGGGCTGCCCACCACCGGCTGGGCGACCGGGCTGACGATCAGCGGGCAGGGCGAGGTGGTCGGCGGGCACGGACTGCTGTCGACGCCGGTGAAGGGGGCGACGTACCCCGTCCTGGACGCGGAGAAGACCCTGGCGCTGATGAACGCGGCGCCGAAGGGCGACCACCGGATGGGGCCCGGGGGCTGTGCGGACCCGGGGCGGTTCGCGACACGTCTGGACGGGCCGTGCGGGCAGGCGTCCCCGGCGCCCGCCGGGACGGTCACCGTGGACAGGGCGGTGTTCGGGCTGGCCGCGCACTCGGTCGGCGGCCGGCAGACCCTGGTGCCGTCCTGGCTGTTCGAGACGCGGGACTCGGGCACGGTGTCGTACCCCGCGATCGATCCCCGCTATCTGACCTCTTCGGCGCCCCCGGCGTCACCGACGGCCGGCCCCGGCAGCTCGGTCAAGGTCACCGGCTACACGGCCGACGACCGGAAACTCACCGTGAGCTTCTACGGCGGCCTGTGTGCCGACTACGCGGTGGCGGCCCGGGAGAGCGCCACCCGGGTGACGGTCACGGTCACCGAGCACCGGCAGGAGGGCAAGATCTGCCCGATGATCGCCAAGGAGTTCACACGGACCGTGCGACTGAAGGCGCCGGTGGACGGCCGGGCGGTGGTCGGCGCGGACGGCACGCGGATCCCGCAGGCGAAGCAGGGCGCGCGGCCGTAGCCCGCCCTCGCCGAAGGGCGGCTCCCGGACCGGGAGGTGATCGCCTCCCGGCCGTCGGTGACCCGTTCGAGCGGTTGTCCGATGACCGCACCTTCGCCCTCGATGGCCGGAACGATATGACGGCTAACGTGACATTTCAGCGGTTTTCCGCAGGGCGAGCAACGGAAGGGCCTGGCATGTCCAACCACTTCACCGGCCTCAGTCTTGGACCACCACTCGGCGACCAACGCCTCGATCTGTGCGACCTCTACGCCTTCACGGCACCCGGCGATCCGAGCAGGACCGTGCTCATCCTCAACGCCAACCCCAACGCGGACGCCCTGCACCCCGACGCCGTGTACCGCCTGAACATCGACAATGACGGCGACCTGCTGACCGACGTCGCCTTCAGCTGGGTCTTCGGCCCGCCGGCGGCCGACGGCTCGCAGACCTACAGCGTCTACATGGCGACCGGCGCGGAGTCCCGGAGCCCCGAGGCGGTCGGCACGAAGATCGTCTCGGATGCCGCCGTCTCCTTCGGCCCCCGGGCCAATGTGGTCACCTTCGGCGAGTACCAGGTGGCCGCCGGCAGCCGCAGCGACGCCTTCTTCTTCGACTTCGACGGCATCAAGAATCTGTTCGACACCAGCGGCAAACGGAATTTCACCGCGCCGCATCTGGGCGGGAAGTCCCCGTGGACCGGCGTCGACTCCAACACCACGGCCAATGTCTTCTCCATGGCCATCGAACTGCCGACGGCCGAGCTGGCGCCCCAGTCCGAACTGCGGATCTGGGGCCGGTGCAGCGTGCTGCGCGACGGTGAACTCGTCCACGCGGACCGGGCCGGCCACCCGTCGATCAGCAGCTTCTTCAACACCGACGACACGAAGGAGGAGTACAACGCGAGCGAGCCGGCGAACGACCGGGCCAGATGGACGGACCAGTTCGTCCATCTGCTGGGCCACACCGGCGGTTACTCGCGCGAGGAGGCGATCGCCGCGCTCGACGAGCACGGCATCCTGCCGGACGTGCTGCACTTCGACCCGTCCAGGCCCGCGGTGTATCCGAACGGCCGGACGTTCACGGAGGACGTCATCGACATCCGCGTGGCGTTCCTGACCAAGAACGAGGCGCCGCCCACCGGTCTGTCGCCGCACACCGACACCCTGGACCATTTCCCGTACCTCGGCGACCCGCACCCGGCGGCGGCTTCCTGACGGAGCCCGGCCCCCGAGGTCGTACGACAGAGGCGGCGAGCCCCCCGCACGGGGGCCGCCGCCTCTGTCTTCAGCCGATCTTCACACGCGATGGCGATGGCTCAGCCGGATGATTCAGCTGAAGGAGTCGCCGCAGGCGCAGGAGCCGGTCGCGTTCGGGTTGTCGATCGTGAAGCCCTGCTTCTCGATCGTGTCCACGAAGTCGACGGTGGCGCCGCCCAGGTACGGGGCGCTCATGCGGTCGGTGACGACCTTGACCCCGCCGAAGTCCTTCTCCACGTCGCCGTCGAGGGCGCGCTCGTCGAAGAACAGCTGGTACCGCAGGCCCGAGCAGCCGCCGGGCTGAACGGCGACGCGCAGCGCGAGGTCGTCACGGCCTTCCTGGTCGAGCAGGGCCTTGACCTTGGCCGCGGCGGCGTCGGTCAGGATGATGCCGTCGCTGACGGTTGTGGTCTCGTCCGATACGGACATCTACATCTCTCCCGGGTTGTACGGAGACTGCTTGCCGACGAGTGCAACCGGCGCTTCCGCGGATTCATTCCGGGCCGGGCGTCACGTGGTCGCGATTTTGCTTTCTGCCCCTTCATGCTCGCATACGCGCGCGAAGGCGCACAGCGGCCCGCGGGGGGATCCGGGGCGGCCGGGCCGGGATTCACGTCACATGGACACGAGGGCCATCGTCAAACTGACGTGAAGCGTTTATGATAGATAGCGTCAGATAGACGAGAAATAGAAAGGGTGCGTGCCGTGACCACCGCCCAGACCCCGGAGCTCGACGTCCAGCCGACTCCGCTCGCCCTGTTGCTGCTCGGCCGCGAGGCCGACCCGAAGAGCGAGCGGGGTGTCGAGTGCCCCGGCGATCTGCCGTCGCCCTCCGACCCCGCCCTGGTCGAGCGCGCCCGCGCCGCCAAGGAGAAGCTCGGCGACAAGGTGTTCGTGCTCGGTCACCACTACCAGCGTGACGAGGTGATCCAGTTCGCCGACGTCACGGGCGACTCCTTCAAGCTGGCCCGGGACGCGGCGGCGCGTCCGGAGGCCGAGTACATCGTCTTCTGCGGTGTGCACTTCATGGCCGAGTCGGCGGACATCCTCACCTCCGCCGACCAGAAGGTCGTACTGCCGGACCTCGCGGCCGGCTGCTCCATGGCCGACATGGCGACGGCCGAACAGGTCGCGGAGTGCTGGGACGTGCTGACCGAGGCCGGGATATCCGAGCAGGTCGTCCCGGTGTCGTACATGAACTCCTCGGCCGACATCAAGGCGTTCACCGGCAAGCACGGCGGGACCATCTGCACGTCCTCCAACGCCAAGCGCGCGCTGGACTGGGCGTTCGAGCAGGGCGAGAAGGTGCTCTTCCTGCCCGACCAGCACCTGGGCCGCAACACCGCCGTGCGGGACATGGGGATGTCCCTGGAGGACTGCGTCGTCTACAACCCGCACAAGCCGAACGGCGGCCTGACGGCGGACGAGCTGCGCGCCGCGAAGATGATCCTGTGGCGCGGCCACTGCTCGGTCCACGGCCGCTTCAGCCTGGACTCGGTGAACGATGTGCGCGCCCGTATCCCCGGGGTGAACGTCCTGGTGCACCCGGAGTGCAAGCACGAGGTCGTGGCCGCGGCGGACCAGGTCGGCTCGACCGAGTACATCATCAAGGCCCTGGAGGCGGCTCCCGCCGGCTCGAAGTGGGCGATCGGCACGGAACTGAACCTGGTCCGCCGCCTCGCCAACCGCTTCGCCCCCGAGGGCAAGGAGATCGTCTTCCTCGACCGCACGGTCTGCTTCTGCTCCACCATGAACCGCATCGACCTCCCCCACCTGGTCTGGACCCTGGAATCCCTCGCCGAGGGCAACCTGGTCAACCACATCCAGGTCGACGAGGAAACGGAGACCTTCGCAAAGCTGGCCCTGGAACGGATGCTGGCCCTGCCGTAGCCTCCGGCGGCTCGACCTGCATCCGGTCGCGTTCGGGCGCGTCGATCCCCGGATCCTCGCTCGGGGTCTCCAGGTAGACGAGCCCGGGCGGAGCTCCTTCAGGTTGTGGAGTTGTGAGCGGACGAGTCGTCCATGAGCCGGAAAGCCCGGAGGGGCATCCCCCGGATATCCAGGGGGTGCCCCTCTTTGGGTGGGGCCGGGGTCAGACCTGGGCCAGGAGGTCGGGTTCTGCCGGTGTCGGGGGTTGGTGCTTGGCCGACTTCTTGTTCGCGCGGCGTTCCTTGCGGAGTTCCAGCATGGCGTAGAGGGTCGGGACCAGCAGGAGGGTCAGCAGGGTGGAGGTGATCAGGCCGCCGATCACCACGACCGCGAGCGGCTGGGCGATGAAGCCGCCCTCGCCCGTGACACCCAGGGCCATCGGCAGCAGGGCGAAGATCGTGGCCAGGGCCGTCATCAGGATGGGGCGGAGGCGGTGGCGGCCGCCCTCGACCACGGCCTCGACCACGCCGTACCCCTGGGCCCGGTACTGGTTGATCAGGTCGATCAGCACGATCGCGTTGGTCACCACGATGCCGATCAGCATCAGCATGCCGATCATGGCCGGAACACCCATCGGGGTGCCCGTGATGATCAGCAGACCCAGGGCGCCGGTCGCCGCGAACGGGATGGAGACCAGCAGGATCAGCGGCTGCGCCAGCGAGCGGAAGGTCGCGACCAGGAGCATGAAGACGATCGCGATCGCGGCCAGCATGGCGAGGCCGAGGTTCTTGAAGGCGTCGTTCTGGTCGGAGGTGACGCCGCCGATCTGGGCCTCGGCGCCCGCGGGCAGCTTCAGGGCCTTGATCTTCGACTGGAGCTGGGTGCTGACCGCGCCCGTGTTGTCACCGGTCGGCTTGGCCGTGATCGTCGCGGCACGCTGACCGTCGATCCGGGTCAGCGAGACCGGGCCGTCCACCAGCTTCACCGTGGCGATGTCACCGAGTTCGACCGGGCCGAGGCGCAGCTTCTTCAGCTGGGCGACGGTCGTGGCGGGCTCGGCCGACTTGATGACGACATCGCGCTCGGTGTCGTCGAGGGTCGCCTTCGCCGCCGTCGTACCGCGCACCGCCTGGGCCACCGCCGCGCCGAGCTTCTGGTTGTCGAAACCGGCCGCGGCCGCCTTGGCGTTGGCCCGCACCGAGATCCGCGGCACGCTGGTGGACAGGTCGCTGGTGACGTCGGTGACGCCGTCCAGCCCGGCCACCGTGGAGCGGACCTGCTCGGCCGCCGTACGCAGGGTCTGGGCGTCGGCGGACTTCACCACGACGCTGAGGTTCTGGCTGCCGAAGCCGTCACCGGCCGACACCGTGGTCGTACCGATGCCCTTGAGGTCCTTCAGGCCGCTCTCCAGGTGCTTCTGCACGCTGTCGTACGACTTCGAGTCCTTCAGCATCACCTGGTAGGACGCCTGGTTGGTGTCCGTGCCGCCGCCGAAGGCCGCCATGAAGCCGGAGGAGCCGACGGTGACCTGGTAGTCCTTGACGCCGTCGGTGGTGGCCAGGAGCTTCTCGACCTTCTTCGCCTGCGCGTCGGTCGCCGCGAGGCTGGTGCCGGGCTTCAGCTCCTGCTTGATCGTGATGACCTCCTGCTCGCCCTGGTCGAAGAAGTTGGTCTTGAGCAGTCCGGACATGCCGAACGTGACGACCAGGACGACGATCGCGATCAGCACGCTGGTGAGGCGGCGGCGCGTAGCGAAGCGCAGCACCGGGACGTACGCGCGCTGGAGGCGGCTGTTCGCCTCCTTCTCCTCGGCCTCGCGGCGGGCCTCCGCCGCGTCCTCGGGGGTGCCCTTGGGGGCGCGCAGGAACCAGTAGGAGAGCACGGGGACGACGGTCAGCGAGACCAGCAGGGAGGCCAGCAGGGCCGCCGTGACGGTGATGCTGAAGGAGCCGAACAGCGCGCCCACCATGCCGCCGACCAGGCCGATCGGCAGGAACACCGCGACCGTGGTGAGGGTGGAGGAGGTGACCGCGCCGGCCACCTCGCGGACCGCCTCGATGATCGCCGAGCGGCGCTCCTCGCCGTAGCCGAGGTGCCGCTTGATGTTCTCCAGGACCACGATCGAGTCGTCCACGACCCGGCCGATGGCGATGGTCAGGGCGCCGAGCGTGAGCATGTTCAGGGACAGGCCGTCGGTCCACAGCACGATCAGCGCGAGGACGACGGACAGCGGGATGGACACCGCAGTGACCAGCGTGGAGCGCAGCGAGGCGAGGAAGAGCAGGATGACCAGGACCGCGAAGAGCAGACCGAGCGCGCCCTCGGTGGTCAGGCCCTTGATGGACTTGGAGACGGCCGGACCCTGATCGCTGACGACCGTCAACTTGGCGTCGGCGCCGAGCTGTTCGCGCAGGCCGGGCAGCTTGTCCTTGACGGCGTTGGAGATCGTGACCGCGCTGCCGTCGTGGTCCATGGTCACGTTGACGGCGAGGCTGGGCCTGCCATCGGTGCGGGTGAGGGAGTCGGCCGGGGCCGGCTGCTCCTTGACGGTGGCCACGTCACCGAGTCGTACGGCCTTGTGGGCGCCCGCGCCGGTGACGGTGAGGTCCTTGATCTGCTCCAGCGTGGTGAAGCCGCCGCCGACCTGGACGGTGCGGTTGGCGCCGTTCTCGTCGAAGGAGCCGGCCGGGACGCTCGCGCCGCCCGCCTGGAGGGCCTGGGCGAGGTCGGCGGGGGTGAGGCCGTCCCGCGCGAGCTCGGCGTTGTCGGGGGTGACATCGACCTGGAGGTCGCGGACGCCGGTGACCTGGACGCGGCCGACGCCGTCGATGTCCTTCAGGGCCGGTACGACCGTCTTGTCGAGCTGGTCGGCGAGCGCCTGCTGGTCCGTGCCGGAGGTGGCGGCGAGCACGACGGTCGGCATGTCGTCGGTGGAGCCGGAGATCACCTGCGGGTCGACCTCGGACGGCAGCTGGTTGCGGGCCCGGTTCACGGCCTGCTGCACATCGGCGACGATCTGCTGGGTGTCGTTGCCGTAGTCGAAGGACGCCATGATCACGGCGTTGCCCTCGCCCGCGGTGGAGGTGACCGAGGTGACGCCGTCGACGCCCTGGAGGCCGTCCTCGATCGGCTCGACCACCTGCTTCTCGACGGCGTCGGGGGCGGCGCCCTGGTACGGCGCGATCACCGACACCATGGGCAGGTCGATGGTGGGCAGCAGCTGCTGCTTGATCTGCGGTATCGCGATCGCGCCGAAGACCAGGGCGACGATCGAGATCAGGCCGATGAGGGCCCGTTGGGCGAGGCTGAATCTGGACAGCCAGGACATGGGTGAGGGTCTCTCTTCCGTGAGCGGCAGAAGCGCTTCCGGTCACCGAGGACACATGGGACCCGGAGGACACATGGGACCCAAGGGACCCACAGGGTGCGCGGGAAGCGGCGACGGACGCCCAGGAGCGTCCACACCCCACCACCCTCGGCCATCCGAGAGGCCCGCAGCGTAGGCCGCAGGTCCCGTTTCCTTACCCGTCTCCTACTCCGCGCGCAGTACACGCGGGTGGAGAAGTGGGGGTACGGGCGGGTGGAGGTCGGTCCACCGTCAGTCCACCCGCGGCCGGACGAGACCGGACTCGTACGCGATCACCACGAGCTGCGCGCGGTCGCGCGCGCCGAGCTTGGCCATGGCCCGGTTGACGTGCGTCTTCACGGTCAGCGGGCTGACCGCGAGGCGTTCGGCGATCTCGTCGTTGGAGTGGCCTCCTGCGACCTGGACGAGCACCTCGCGCTCGCGTCCGGTGAGCGCGCCGAGCCGCTCGGCGCGGAGCGGGGCGCGGTCGTCGTCGCCGTCGCCCTGGGCGAGGAACCGGGCGATCAGGCCCTTGGTGGCGGCCGGGGAGAGCAGGGCGTCGCCGCCCGCGGCGATCCGGATGGCGCTGAGCAGCTCCTCCGGTTCGCTGCCCTTGCCGAGGAAGCCGGAGGCGCCTGCGCGCAGCGACTGCACCACGTAGTCGTCCACCTCGAAGGTGGTCAGGATGACCACGTGGACCTGGGCGAGATCGGCGTCCTCGCTGATCAGACGGGTGGCGGCGAGGCCGTCGGTGCCGGGCATACGGATGTCCATGAGGACGACGTCGGGGCGCCGCTCCTTGGCCAGCAGGACCGCCTGCGCGCCGTCGGACGCCTCCCCCACCACCTCCATGTCCGGCTCGGAGTCGACCAGCACCCGGAACGCGCTGCGCAGCAGGGCCTGGTCGTCGGCGAGCAGGACACGGATCGTCATACGGGCTCCCCCGGTGCCGTCGTACGGCCGTCGATGCGGGTGTCGGTGGTGCTGACCGGCAGGATCGCATGGACCCGGAAACCGCCGCCGTAGCGGGGGCCGGTGGTGAGGGTGCCGTTGAGGGCGCCGACGCGTTCGCGCATGCCGAGCAGGCCGTGGCCGCCGCCCTTCTCCGGGGCGGAGTCAGGGGCGCCCTCGGGGTGGGTGCCGGGGGCACCGGTCTCGCCGGAGCCGTCGTCCACGACCGTGATCTCGATGTTCCGTCCGACGGGTACGACGCTCACCTCGGCCCGCGCGCCCGTGCCCGCGTGCTTGCGGACGTTGGTCAGGGCCTCCTGGACGATCCGGTAGGCGGCGAGGTCCACGGCCGCGGGCAGATGGGTGTCCTGGTCGGTGCGGGCGACCTCCACCGGCAGGCCGGCGCTGCGGAAGGTGTCGGCCAGCTCTTCCAGGAGGCTGAGCCCCGGGGCGGGTTCGGTGGGCGCCTCCGGGTCGCCGGACTGGCGGAGCAGACCGACGGTGGCGCGCAGCTCGTTGAGCGCGCTGCGGCTGGCCTCGCGGACATGGGCGAGGGCCTCCTTGGCCTGGTCGGGGCGCTTGTCCATGACATGGGCGGCGACACCGGCCTGCACATTGACCAGGGCGATGTGGTGGGCGACCACGTCGTGCAGGTCGCGGGCGATGCGCAGGCGCTCCTCGGCGACCCGGCGGCGGGCCTCCTCCTCGCGGGTGCGCTCGGCGCGTTCGGCGCGTTCCCGGATGGCCTGGACGACGGCCCTGCGGCTGCGCACCGCATCGCCCGCGGTGGCGCCGATGCCGGTCCAGGCGAGGACGCCCAGGTTCTCCTGCGCGTACCAGGGCAGGGGCCCGGCGAGCATCGCGGCGGCGGTCAGCACGGTCATGGTGAGCAGGCCGACGCGGAAGGTGGTGGTGCGGTCGGTGGTGGCGGCGACGGTGTACAGGGCGACGACGGCGGACATCGTGACGGGCGCGCGGGGATCGCCGGTGACGCACTCCACGACGGAGAGGGTGCCGGTGAGGGCGAGGACGGTGCGGGGGGCGCGGCGGCGGAAGACGAGGGTGAGGGCGGCCAGCAGCATCAGCAGCAGGCTCAGGGGCGCGGGGACGTGGGTGCCCCAGGTGACGCCCTGCCCGTCCTTGGGGGTGGCGAGGGAGCCGGCGACCATGCAGACGAGAACGGCCGCGGCGAGGGCCGCGTCGAGCGCGAGGGGGTGGGCCTTGAGCTCGCAGCGGGCGCGTTCGAGAGTGGTCACACAAGGAACAGTACGGTCCGGGCACCGGCGGACGGCGGCGTTCGCGGTACGGGGGCCGGGCGGGAGGGGTGGACGCTCAGTCCGGGATCAGGCCGTCCTCGTTGAGCATCAGGCGGACCTCCGCCAGGGAGGCGTCCGGGGCCGGGAGGATCAGGTCGGAGGGTTCCAGTTCGTCGTCCGCGAGGGGGGTGCCGAGTCGGCGGACCGCGTCGAGGAGGGCGCCCAGGGTGCGCCGGAAGCCCTCCTCGTCGTCGTTCTCCGTCTCGGCCAGCAGCTCGTCGTCGAGCTTGTTCAGCTCGGCGAAGTGGGAGTCGTCCAGCCTGACCTGGCCCTCCCCCATGATCCGTACGATCACGTCGGCCTCCTCGACTCGTCTCCCGGCTGCGGCCCCGCTACTGCTTGTCGAAGCGCGGGGTGTCCTGCGGCTGCTGCTGGGCCTGGGGCTGCCCCTGACCGGTGCCGCCCTCGATGGCCTGCTGCTGGCTGCCGCCGGCCAGCTCGGCCTTCATGCGCTGAAGCTCCAGCTCTACATCGCTACCACCGGAGAGCCGGTCCAGCTCGGCCGCGATGTCGTCCTTGGCCATGCCGGTCGGGTCGTCCAGGGCGCCGGAGGCGAGCAGCTCGTCGATGGCGCCGGCGCGGGCCTGGAGCTGCTGGGTCTTGTCCTCGGCCCGCTGGATCGCGAGGCCGACGTCGCCCATCTCCTCGGAGATGCCGGAGAAGGCCTCGCCGATCCGGGTCTGGGCCTGGGCGGCGGTGTAGGTGGCCTTGATGGTCTCCTTCTTGGTGCGGAAGGCGTCCACCTTGGCCTGAAGGCGCTGTGCCGCCAGGGTGAGCTTCTCCTCCTCGCCCTGGAGGGTGGCGTGCTGGGTCTCCAGGTCGGTCACCTGCTGCTGGAGCGCGGCGCGCCGGGACAGCGCCTCGCGGGCCAGGTCCTCGCGGCCGAGCGCGAGCGCCTTGCGGCCCTGGTCCTCCAGCTTCCCGGACTGCTGCTGGAGCTGGTTGAGCTGCAACTCCAGGCGCTTGCGGCTGGTCGCCACGTCGGCGACCCCGCGGCGCACCTTCTGGAGCAGCTCCAGCTGCTTCTGGTACGAGTAATCGAGGGTCTCGCGCGGGTCCTCGGCCCGGTCAAGGGCCTTGTTCGCTTTCGCGCGGAAGATCATCCCCATACGCTTCATGACACCGCTCATGGGCTTCGCGCGCCCCCTTCTGACGGACTCCAGCTCACCGATCCTGCGACAAGACCCACAGTACGGGCCCTGACTCCATTACCGCACTGTCCGGGGCGTGATGCGCTCATCCCCAAGAACGACTGCGGACGGTACCGCTCCGGCGCAGGGAGGAGATGGTCCCCCGGTCGAACCCCGCTCCGGGCCTCCGGAACGCCCCCTCTGCGTCGTACAGACGCTCGGTGTTGCCGGATCGTTCCCAGCCGGGCTGGGGTCCATGCCTCGGATGCCCTTACCCTTGGTCTTTGTGTTCCGTAGCCGTGCCAAGGAAGAGAAGTCCCAGGCCGACAAGCCGGTGAACTTCTCCAAGCAGCCCCGTGACCCGCAGGCCCCGAAGGGCAGGCCCACGCCCAAGCGCAGTGAGGCCCAGTCCCAGCGCCGCAGCGTCGCCCATACGCCGACGACGCGCAAGGACGCCTCCAAGCGCCAGCGCGAGGAGCGCCGCCAGGCGCTCCAGAAGCAGCGCGAGGCGCTGGCCGGTGGTGACGAGCGCTATCTGCCGGCCCGCGACAAGGGCCCGGTCCGCAGGTTCGCCCGCGACTGGGTGGACTCGCGGTTCAACGTGGCGGAGTTCTTCCTGCCCCTCGCCATCGTGATCCTCGTGCTCAGCGTGGTGCGGGTGCCCTCGATCCAGAACATCGCGCTGCTGCTGTGGGCCGTGGTGATCGTCCTGATCGTGGTCGACGCCGCCGTCAGCGGTTTCCGGCTGAAGAAGCGCCTCAAGGAGCGCTTCCCGGACGGCAACACGCGGGGCGCGGTGCCCTACGCCCTGATGCGTTCGCTCCAGATGCGCCGGCTCCGGCTGCCGAAGCCGCAGGTCAAGCGCGGAGAGCGGCCCTGAGCGCAGACGCTTTCACCGGGGGTGCGGCGCATTCCTGGCTGGACAAGGTGGGTGGGCTCCGGGATGTCGTACGCCAGGAACTGGTGGCGCGGCAGCTGGACGAGCAGATAGCCGGGCGGTTCCCGGTCGGGCGGCGGCTGCGTGTGCTCGACGTGGGGATCGGGCAGGGCACCCAGGCCCTGCGTCTGGCCCGCCTCGGCCATCAGGTGACCGGGGTCGAGCAGGATCCGGTGATGGTCGCGGCGGCGCGCGAGGCGCTGGCCCGGGAGCCGGAGGGCATCCGGGAGCGGGTGCGGCTGGTGCAGGGCGACGGCCGGGACACCGGGGTGCACTTCCTGCCGGGCAGCTTCGACCTGGTGCTCTGCCACGGTGTGCTGATGTACGTCACCGAGCCCGATCCGCTGGTGGCGGGTCTGGCGCGGGTGCTGGCGCCGGGGGGGCTGCTCTCGCTGCTGGTGCGCAACGGCGACGCGCTCGCCATGCGGCCCGGTCTCGCCGGTGACCCGGCGGGCGCGCTGGCCGCCTTCGACAGCACCGCGTACACCAACCGCCTCGGCCTGAATGTGCGGGCCGACCGGCTGTCCGAGCTGACGGCGACCCTCGCGGGCATCGCCGCCCCGCTGCACGCCTGGTACGGCGTGCGGGTCTTCACGGATCTGGCGGGGGACGACGCGCCGCTGCCGGACGATCTTCCGACGCTGCTCGCGGCCGAGGAGCGGGCGGGCCGCACGGATCCCTACCGGGGCGTCGCGGCGCTGCTGCATCTGTGCGGGGTACGAGACTGAACCCCCGCGGGGTGCGCGATCCCCACAGAGTGCGCGGCCCCCACTGGGCGCGCGGCTGAGCCCGATCGGGGCAATACGGCGGGCCCGCTGATCAACGCGCGGCCAGACTCGGTGCATGGACGCTTCCGCTTCCCGTACCCCTGTCCGGTGCCGCGCCTTCCTCGCCCTCGTACTGCTGTGCTGCGCGGTGTTCGGCGCCGGCTGCGAGGGTCCCGGCGCGCCGAGCGCGCGGCGGCCCGGCGCGGCGACGGCCAGCCCGGTGACCGTGCCGATGGCGGCGGACGATCTCCAGAGCGCCTACCAGCGGGTGATCAGGCAGGCGCTGCCCTCGGTCGTGCAGATCGAGGCGAGCCGTGATCTGGGCTCCGGGATCGTGTACGACGACCGGGGGCACATCGTCACCAACGCGCATGTGGTGGGCGACGAGAAGACCTTCCGGGTGACCACGGCGGGCAACGAGGAGCCGCTCACCGCGAGCCTGGTCTACTCCTACCCCCAGCAGGACCTGGCCGTGATCAAGCTGGACCGGGTGCCGGACGGTCTGAAGCCCGCGGTGTTCGGGGACTCCGAGAAGGTGGAGGTCGGCCAGATCGTGCTGGCCATGGGCTCGCCGCTCGGGCTGTCCTCCAGCGTGACCCAGGGGATCGTCTCGGCGACCGGGCGGACCGTCAGCGAGGGCAGCAGCGACGGGGGCACCGGCGCCACCATCGCGAACATGGTGCAGACCTCGGCGGCCATCAACCCGGGCAACAGCGGCGGCGCCCTGGTCAACCTCGACGGGCAGGTCGTCGGCATTCCGACACTGGCCGCGGCCGACCCCAATCTGGGCAGCGCGGCGGCCGGGATCGGCTTCGCCATCCCCGCGTCGATGGCGCGGACCATCGCCGGTCAGATCGTGCGCGAGGGCCGGGTCGTGGACTCGGGCCGGGCCGCGCTCGGCATCACCGGGCGGACCGTGGTGGACGACCGTCTCCAGCCGGCCGGGGTCGCCATCGCGACCGTCCGCAGCGGGGGCCCCGCGGCACAGGCGGGGCTGCGCGCCGGCGACATCATCACCAAGGTCGGCGACCGGCCCATCACCACCATCACCTCGCTCCAGGAGGCCCTGGCGGCGGCCGAGCCGGGCCGGCGGACGACGGTGACGTATCAGCGCGACGGGGCGGAGCGGACGGCGCAGGTGACGCTGGGCGAGCAGTGAGGGCGACCGCGCGGATCGCGGATGAGGAGGGGTACGACCTTCCGGGTGCCGGGCCTCCGGGGTGCGCCCCTCCTCATCGGGGCGTCAGGAGGCGTCGGCGTGCAGGCTCATCGGGCCGTAGATCTCGGTGGTCTCCTCGAACAGCCGTACCTGGTCCGCGCCGCCCTCCATGAGGGCCCGCCAGTGCTCCCCCACCCAGGACTCGGCGTCCCCCTGGGTGGTGAACTCCTCGGGCTGGACCGCGGGCTGGACCTCGCTCCCGTCGGCCTTCTCGAACCGCCACGTCCATGCCGTCATGTGGGCCTCCTAGTGATCCGACACCTGCTGGAAGAGTAGACGGAAGCGCAATACCCGATCGGACAGGCGAAAATCGTTCCGTGGAAGTGACTCTGCTCGGTACCGGTGCCCCCGCCGGCCTGCCCCGCCCCGACTGCCCCTGTGCCGCCTGCGCGACGGCGCTGGGTCCGGACGCGCGGGCGGCCACCGCGCTGCTGGTGGACGGCGCGCTGCTGCTCGACCTCACCCCTGGCGCGGCCTTCGCGGCGGCGCGGGCCGGGCACTCGCTGGGCGGGGTGCGCCAGGTGCTGCTGTCCCACCCGCACGACGGGCCGCCGGTGGAGGTGCCGGCCGGGCTGCCGCAGCCGGTACGGGTGCCGGACGGGCGGGAGCTGACGCTGCTGACGGGGCATCGGGTGCGCGCGGTGGCGATGGACGCGGGCGGCACCGGGTACGCGGTGACCGGTCCGGACGGCAGGCGGCTGCTGTATCTGCCGCCGGGCGGGGCGCCCGCGGGTCTGGAGACGGCGACAGCGGAGTCGTACGACATGGTCCTCGCGGATGCCGTCGGCCGGCCGGACGCGCTGGCCCGGCTGCGGGCGGTCGGTTCGGTGGGGCCGACGACGGATGTGCTCGCGGTCCATCTCGACCACGATGTGCCGCCCGGCGGTGAGCTGCGGCGACGGCTCGCGGCGGCGGGGGCGCGGGCGGTGCCCGACGGTACGACGCTGGTGGTCGGCGCGTACGAGGACGTGCCCGATGTGCCCCGGCGCACGCTGGTGCTCGGCGGGGCGCGCTCGGGGAAGTCGGTCGAGGCGGAGCGGCGGTTGGAGTCCTTCCCCGATGTGCTCTACGTGGCGACCGGCGGGACGCGGGGCGGGGACACCGAGTGGGCGGCGCGGGTGGCGGCGCACCGGGAGCGGCGGCCGGGGTCGTGGCGTACGTCCGAGACGACGGATCTGGTGCCGGTGCTCGCGGCGGACGGGCCGCCGGTGCTGATCGACTGTCTGTCGCTGTGGCTGACGTACGTCATGGACGAGGTGGGGGCGTGGGACGACGCGGAGTGGGCGGGCGGGGGTGAGAAGGCGCTGCGGGAGCGGGTGCGGGAGTTGACGGAGGCGGTGCGGTGCGCGCGGCGGACGGTGGTGGCCGTGTCGAACGAGGTGGGCTCGGGGATCGTCCCCGCGACGGCGTCCGGGCGCCGTTACCGGGATGAACTGGGGCGTCTGAACGCGGCGTTCGCCTCGGAGTGCGAGCAGGTGCTGCTGATCGTGGCGGGGCAGGCCGTGGTCCTGCGGGGGTGAGTCGAGCGGCCCCGCGAGGTGCGCGATCAGCCATGGTGCGGCCGCGCGATGTCCTTCCGGGCCACGAACCGGTGGTGGTGGAGGAACGGGATCCGGAAGGTGCCGGGGAGGACCGCGCAGGCCAGCGCCTCCACGTCGGCAGGTGCCCAGCAGGCGCCCAGGACGAGGTGGCCGCCGGGGCGCAGGACGGTGAACGCCGCGTCGAGTTCGGTCTCCGGGGCGTGCGGCGGCGGCCCGAGGACGCTCACCACGTCATAGCGGGCACGCAGTCGCGGCGCCACGTCGGCCAGCCGGCCCTGGTACGCCTCTTCCAGCCGGTCCTCCGCCAGCGCCCGCCGTACGCGGTCCGTCGGGTCGACGCCGTCGAAGCTCGTGTAGGGGAAGTACCGCTTCGCCGCCTCCGGGAAATGGCCGTATCCCGTGCCCACGTCCAGCCAGCTCTCCGGTTCGGGGAGCCCGGGGAGCGAGGACAGCGCACGGGCGGTGAGCAGGTGCCGGATCCGGGCCAACTGGTGTTCGTAGAAGCTGCGTCGGAGAAGGGGCTTCAGCGTGCGGGGCGAGGTCGGCATGGACAGTGGCTTCCTGTGCGACATTTCGCGGCAAAACGGAACGTATGGGATGGCGATCTTGGACGCAATGACATCGCCGGGTCGTGGTGGCGATGTGGCGCGGAACCGTTCGCCCGCTGGCGGTACTGTTCGGCGAATGAGCAGGATTGATCTGGACGACTTCACCGATCTGATCGAGCGCCCGGACGGGGGCGTGCGCCGTGACGCCGAGACCCGGCGGGAGCGCCAGATCGTGCCGCCGGGGGCGCTGGGGCGCCTGGACGAGCTGGGCGAGTGGCTGACCGCCGCGCAGAGCGCCGTACCGGTACGGACGGTCGAACGGCCGCGGCTGATCCTCTTCGCCGGCGACCACGGCATCGCCGAACTGGATGTCTCGACGCGGCCCGCGGGCGGCGCGCGGGAGCTGGTGCGCGACGTGCTGGAGGGCGCGAGCCCCGCCGCCGTGCTGGCGCGCCGGCTCCAGGTGCCGGTCCGGGTCGTGGACATGGCCCTGGACTGCGACCCGGGCGACCTCCCCGAGGACGTCGGACGGCACCGGGTGCGGCGCGGCAGCGGTCGTATCGACATCGAGGACGCGCTCACCGCGGAGGAGGCGGACGCCGCGCTGCGGGCCGGTATCGCCGTGGCCGACGAGGAGGCCGACTCCGGTACGGACCTGGTGGTGCTCGGCGACATCAGCGTGGGCGGCACCACCGCGGCCGCGGTGCTGATCGCGGCGCTGTGCGGGACCGACGCGTCGGTGGTGACCGGCCGGGGCGGCGTCGCGATCGACGACCTCACCTGGATGCGCAAGTGCGCGGCGATCCGGGACGCGCTGCGCCGGGCGCGGCCGGTGCTCGGCGACCAGGCTCAGCTGCTGGCCACGGTCGGCGGGGCGGACCTCGCGGCGATGACCGGGTTCCTGCTCCAGTGCGCGGTGCGCAAGCTGCCGGTGATCCTGGACGGCGTGGTGAGCGCGGCGTGCGCGCTGGTCGCGCAGCGGGTCGCGTTCCGGGCGCCGGACTGGTGGCTGGCGGCGCACGACAGCGGGGAGCCGGGCCAGGCGAAGGCGCTGGACCGGATGGCCCTGGAACCGCTGCTCCAGCAGGGCGTGAAGGTCGGCGAGGGCGCGGGCGCGCTGCTGGCACTCCCCCTGGTGCAGGCCGCGGCGGCGCTGGGCGCGGAGATGCCCGAGCGGGAGCCGGAGGCCGAGAAGGAGCCGGAGGCCGGGGAAGCGTAGTCGGCGGGAAACAGCCGGCCCGAAGAGGCGATAAGTGCCGTTCGTTCAGGCAACCCCCATATGATCCATCACCATGGGAGAAGCCCGGATTGCCACCCCGCCGCGCGTGGTGGCGGAGCGGTCGGTCGAAGCGGAGCGGTCGGGTGCGGCCGGGCGGCGGTCGGGCGGGGTGTCCCCCAAGGCCGCCGCATTCGCCGTCTGGTATCTGCGGGTCGTCGCGTTCATCAACTTCCTCACCGCGGTGTGGGTCTCGCTGTACCAGGACGTGCGCCGGCACAACCAGGACGACTTCTTCACGCCGTACCTGCTGACCGCAGGCTTCGCCTCCGGGGTGTTCACCGCGTTCCTGGCGATCACGATGCGGCGCCGCAAGCGCGCGGCGTGGATCCTCAACCTCGTGCTCAGCGGCGTCTTCCTCGCGCTGTTCGCGTTCGCCATGGCGTTCCCGGAGATCCACCGGTACGCGCAGAACTGGGTGTCGCTGGTGCTGACGGCCGCGTTCGTCGGGGCGCTGCTGGTGGGGCGGCGGGAGTTCTACGCGAAGGGCGACCGCGCCAATCCCCGGCTCGCGGCCACCGTCGCCGTCGGCGGCGGGCTGGCCGCCAGCCTGCTGGCCGGGCTGCTGGTGACGGTCACCAACCAGGCGCCGGACGCGGCCCGTTCGACGTTCTGGGAGCGCTGGCACTACGGCACCCTGCGCCTGGTCTCGGTCTCCGCCGACGAGCGCCACTTCCCTGGCATCGCCCCGCCCACCTGGGCCAACGTCGTCGTCAATGTGCTCAGTACGGTCCTGGTCCTCGCCGTGTTCTACGCCGCCTTCCGCTCCCGGCGCGCCGTCGACCCGCTCACCGAGGACGACGAGCGGCGGCTGCGGGCGCTGCTGGAGCGGCACGGCGAGCGGGACTCCCTCGGCTACTTCGCGCTGCGCCGGGAGAAGAGCGTGGTGTGGTCGCCGACCGGCAAGGCGGCCGTCGCCTATCGGGTGGTCGGCGGGGTGAGCCTCGCCTCCGGGGATCCGCTCGGGGACCCCGAGGCCTGGCCGGGCGCGATCGTGCCGTGGCTGGCACAGGCGCGGGCGCACGGCTGGATCCCGGCGGTGATGGGGGCGGGCGAGGAGGCGGGCACCGTCTACCGCCGGCACGGCCTGGACGCGCTGGAGCTCGGCGACGAGGCGCTCGTGGAGGTCGCCGACTTCACCCTGGAGGGGCGGGCGATGCGCACCGTGCGGCAGGCGTACAACCGCGTGCGGCGGGCCGGGTACGAGGTGCGCGTACGGCGTCACGAGGACATTCCGGCGGCCGAGATGGCGCTGCTGGTCGAGCGCGCGGACGACTGGCGGGACGGGGCGACCGAGCGCGGGTTCAGCATGGCGCTCGGGCGGCTCGGGGACCCGGCGGACGGCCGGTGCGTGATGCTGGAGTGCACGGACGCCGAGGGCCGCCCGCGGGCGCTGCTGTCCTTCGTGCCCTGGGGCCCGAGCGGGCTGTCGCTGGACCTGATGCGCCGCGACCGCGCCTGTGAGAACGGGCTGATGGAGTTCATGGTCATCGAACTGCTGCGGCGCGCCGGGGAGATCGGGATCACACAGGTGTCGCTCAACTTCGCGATGTTCCGCTCGGTCTTCGAACGTGGCGCGCGGCTCGGTGCCGGACCGGTGCTGCGGCTGTGGCGCTCGCTGCTCAGCTTCTTCTCCCGCTGGTGGCAGATCGAGTCGCTGTACCGCGCCAACGCCAAGTACCGGCCCATCTGGGAGCCGCGGTTCCTGCTCTTCGAGAAGAGCGCGGACCTGCCGCGCATCGGCCTCGCCTCGGCCCGCGCGGAGGGCTTCCTGGAGGCCCCGGGACTGCCCAGGTGGCTGCACCGGGGCCGGCTCGGGGCGCGCCGATGACCGTACCGGGGTAGGAATTTTCGCATGGGATCGCTCACTCGCTGGGCCCGCGCCGAGTGGGGACCGCTGTACGGCAGCGTGCGCGGGCCTCTGCTGAGACCGCGCCCGTGGGCGATGCCGATGACCACCGCGGCGGTGCTGCTGACCGCGCTGCTCCAGTTCGCGCAGAACCGGCCGTGGGGCTTCCGGCTGGTGCAGAGCCTCGGCGCGGTCCGGGCCGAGGACCCCCTGTGGCTGAGCCTGCTGCGCACCCCCCTGTCGCTGTTCGTGCCCGCCCTCGACCTGCCGGTGTGGGGCGCGCTGGCGCAGATCCTGCTCGTGTTCGGGATCGCCGAGCTGTGCCTGGGCTGGTGGCGCACGCTCGTCATCGCGTATCTCGCCACGCTCGCCGGGACGCTGTACGCGCGCCTCGGCATCACCCTCGGCGCGCACGCCCCGTTCGGGCTGCCGTGGACGGACGCGCAGGTGGTGGACACCGGCCCGTCGGCCGCCGTGGTGGGTCTCGCGGTGTTCGTGGCCTGGCGGCACGGCGCGTACGCCACGACGGGCGCGGTGACCGTGGCGATGGTCGCCGAGGTGCTGCTCAAGGAGAACCTGGCGGGCAAGGAGCATCTGGCCGCGCTGATGGCGGTGGGCTCGCTGTGCCTGGCGGTGGCGGTACGGCACCGCCCTCATCCGCTGCTTCAGCGGCGGCCGCCGGGCAGCCGGGCCGGGTCCGGGTCGGGCCTGCCGCCGATCCAGTCCTGAACGGCGCGGCTGCGCGGGGTCCAGCGGCGGTCGTGGCGGTAGGCGCGCAGGGTGGCCCGGGCGCGGGCGCGGGGGCGGCGGCCG
The DNA here is from genome assembly GCF_014673495.1 of Streptomyces griseofuscus. Classification (GTDB taxonomy): domain Bacteria; phylum Actinomycetota; class Actinomycetes; order Streptomycetales; family Streptomycetaceae; genus Streptomyces; species Streptomyces murinus. Next base: position 6,123,269 of record NZ_CP051006.1, on the reverse strand, counting down.
TAGAAGCGGCGGGCCCAGAAGGAGTCGGGGCGGGCCAGGCGGAGCGCGCCGACCAGCGCGACCAGCGGCACGATCGCGCCGAACACCGCGGTGCGCGTCTTGCCCTTGCTCAGGGCGACCAGGGAGAGCACGAAGTTGGCGGCGACGTTGGCGATGACGGTGCCGCGGTCGGCGAGTTCCTCCTGGGTCAGGTCGTTGACGCCGAACGGCACGAACCCGGCGAGCAGCAGCCCCACCAGGGCGGCGGTGAGCACCACGGCCTCGACGCTCTGGCGGCCCTCCTCGGTCCAGTAGACGTCCTGGAGATGCAGGATCAGCGCGAACTCGTCCAGGACCAGGCCCGCGCCGATCCCGAACACCACGGCGGCCAGCGCCCCGCCGGCGCCGTGCCGGTCGCTGGCGACCGCGCCGAAGCCGCCGACGACGGTGAGCACGACCCCGGGGACGACATGGTGGATGTGCAGGCCGCCCGCGCTGACATTGCGGAACGGGCCCTTGCCGGCCCGGATCAGACGGGTGATCACCCGGGTGACGACGAACGTCAGCACGAAGGCGGTGAGGGCGAGCAGCAGCGGAAGCTTGCCCGGCTCGATGATGTTCCGCACCCACCAGTGCCCCATGTGGGCACTTTATCCCCGGCGCCCGGCCGACGGCGGGCCCGCGGCCGCCGGGTAGCCTGCGCCGATGCGCACGTCCTCGCCCCTCGACGGTCTCCGGTTCGCCTTCGGCACGCTCACCGTGCTGCCCGTACGGGTGCACCGCTGGGACCGCGGGGCCGCGCGCGGGGGCATGCTCGCCGCCGCCCTGGTGGGCCTGGTCGCCGGCGCCCTCTCGGCCGCCCTCGCGCTGCTCCTGCTGCTCCTGGGCGCGGGCCCGCTGCTCGCCGCCGTCGGCTCGGTCGCCGTACCCGCCGTCCTCACCCGCGGACTGCATCTGGACGGGCTCGCCGACACCGCGGACGGGCTGGGCAGCGGCAAGCCGGCCGAGGAGGCGCTGCGCATCATGAAGCGGTCGGACATCGGCCCGTTCGGGGTGCTCACCCTCGTCCTGGCGCTGCTGGCCCAGGTGGCCGTGCTGGCGCAGTCGTACGACGACTCGTGGGCGCGCGGCGCCGCGGCGGCGGTGACCTCCGCGGTGACCGCCCGGCTCGCGCTCACCCTGGCCGCCCGCACCGGGGTGCCGGCCGCGCGGCCCGAGGGGCTCGGGGCGGCCGTCGCCGGGGTGGTGCCGGTGCCGGGCGCGCTCGCGCTGACCGTGCTGTGCACCGCGGGCGCGGCCGCCTGGGGTGCCGGGACCGGCCCGTACGGCGCCCTGCGCGCCGCGGCCGCCGTGCTGTTCGCGCTCGGGGCCGCCGAACTCCTGCTGCGCCGCTGTGTGCGCCGCTTCGGCGGGGTGACCGGGGATGTGTTCGGCGCGCTCGCGGAGACGGCCGCGACGGCGTCCCTCGTGGTGCTGGCCTTCGGGCGCTGACGGAGCGGCCGCAACTTCCTCGCGCGAGGGCGTACTTGACCATGAAAGGGAAGGTCACAGGGCCTGCCCGGGCGGGCGGTGGGGGCCGCCGCGCCACCTACGGGTGAACACCGGGGGCATGAGCGCGGCGGGGCACGCGCGTACTCTCGTCCCGGGTGCCCGCCTTACAAGGCGGGGGCCCCGGTTGCCGCCTGTCCCCAGACCTTGACCTGGGGTCGGCTGTCGGGCCCGGTCGACCCACCCCAAGCAACTTCACATCGGAAGCGAGAATTCACCACCGTGACTGCTCTGACTCTCAGCACCGCCGCGGCGCCCGGCCTGCGGGCCGACGCGATCGTGATCGGTGTCGCCAAGGGCGCCAAGGGACCCGTCGTCGCGCCGGGCGCCGAGGCCGTGGACAAGGCGTACGACGGCAGCCTGGCCGGCGTCCTGGAGACCCTCGGCGCCTCGGGCGCGGAGGGCGAGCTGACGAAGCTGCCCGCCCCGGCGGGCTTCAAGGCCCCGCTCGTGGTGGCGGTGGGCCTGGGCGCGGAGCCGGACACCATGGACGCGGCGGCCGGTTTCGACGCCGAGGTGCTGCGCAAGGCCGCGGGCACGGCGGCCCGGGCGCTCGCCGGCGTCAAGAAGGCCGCGCTCGCGCTGCCCGTGGACGGCCCCGGTGCCCTGGAGGCGATCGGCGAGGGCGTGCTCCTCGGCGCGTACTCCTTCGACTCCTACAAGGAGAGCAACGGCAAGGCGAAGGGCGCCCGCGCCAAGAACGGCAAGGCCCCGCTGGGCGAGGCCGTGCTGCTCGGCGGCAAGCCGCGCGACGCCGCCCACAAGGGTGCCCTCACCCGCGCCCTCGCGGTCGGCGAGGAGCTGAACCGCGCCCGCGACCTGGTCAACACCCCGCCGAACGACCTCACCCCCGCGAGCTTCGCGGGCATCGTGCAGGCCGCGGCCAAGGAGCACGGCCTCAAGGTGCAGGTGCTCGACGAGAAGGCGCTGACCAAGGGCGGCTACGGCGGCATCCTCGGCGTCGGCGGCGGCTCGGCGGCGGCCCCGCGCCTGGTCAAGATCGCGTACACGCACCCGAAGGCCGAGCGGAGCCTCGCCTTCGTCGGCAAGGGCATCACCTACGACTCGGGCGGCATCTCGCTGAAGCCGGCCGGTCACAACGAGACGATGAAGTGCGACATGGCGGGTGCCGCTGCGGTCTTCGCGGCCGTCGTCGCCGCGGCCCGGCTCGGCCTGGAGGCGAACGTCACCGGCTGGCTGGCGCTGGCCGAGAACATGCCGTCCGGCTCGGCGGTGCGCCCGGGTGACGTGCTGCGCATGTACAGCGGCAAGACGGTGGAGGTGCTCAACACCGACGCCGAGGGCCGGCTGGTGCTCGCCGACGCGCTGTGGGCGGCCTCGCAGGAGGCGCCGGACGCGATCGTGGACGTCGCGACGCTGACCGGCGCGATGATGGTGGCGCTGGGCAGCCGGACGCTGGGTGTCATCGCCAACGACGACGCGTTCCGCACCGCGGTGTACGAGGCGGCGGAGGAGACCGGCGAGCCGGCGTGGCCGATGCCGATGCCGGAGCACCTGGCCAAGGGCCTGGAGTCCCAGGTCGCGGACATGACCAACGTCGGCGAGCGCTGGGGCGGCGGGCTGCTGGCCGGCCTCTTCCTGCGCGAGTTCGTGGGCGAGGGCATCGCCTGGGCGCACCTCGACATCGCCGGCCCGGCCTTCAACGAGGGCGCGGCCTTCGGGTACACGCCCAAGGGCGGCACCGGCACGGCGGTCCGTACGCTGGTGCGCCTCGTGGAGCTGACCGCCGCGGGTGAGCTCGGCTGACTCGCCTGAGAGCTCGGTCGCTTCCGTAGCGGGGCGACCACAGGGGCGTGGGTGGCTGCTCGCGCGGTTCCCCGCGCCCCTCGAGGTCGGCCGCGGCCGGACTTCCTGGCAGGTGAGACCCGACAAATGCTCGCGCCCACGCGGCGGAGCCGCACATCGGACACGGCCCCGCGCTCCTGAGGAGTGCCTGGAGTGGGACGTCTCACACACCAGCCCGGCGTCTCGTCCGCCTCCAACAAGTGCAAAGATGGAGCCCGGCAGGACAGGGCCCCCACCGAAGGGCCGAAGCATCAAGCGGCCGGACACCAGCCGCCCGCCGGTCATCGGAGATCGGCGCAAGGCGCACATGCATGGAGGACGTGACGTGGCGAACGACGCCAGCACCGTTTTCGACCTAGTGATCCTCGGCGGTGGTAGCGGTGGTTACGCCGCGGCCCTGCGCGGGGCGCAGCTGGGCCTGGACGTCGCCCTGATCGAGAAGGACAAGGTCGGCGGCACCTGCCTGCACCGGGGCTGCATCCCCACCAAGGCCCTGCTGCACGCGGGCGAGATCGCCGACCAGGCCCGCGAGAGCGAGCAGTTCGGCGTCAAGGCCACCTTCGAGGGCATCGACGTCCCGGCCGTCCACAAGTACAAGGACGGCGTGATCGCCGGTCTGTACAAGGGCCTCCAGGGTCTGATCGCGTCCCGCAAGGTGACGTACATCGAGGGCGAGGGCCGGCTGTCCTCCCCCACCTCCGTCGATGTGAACGGTCAGCGTGTCCAGGGCCGTCACGTCCTGCTGGCGACCGGCTCCGTGCCGAAGTCGCTGCCGGGCCTGGAGATCGACGGCAACCGGATCATCTCCTCCGACCACGCCCTCGTCCTGGACCGCGTGCCCAAGTCCGCGATCATCCTGGGCGGCGGTGTCATCGGCGTCGAGTTCGCCTCCGCGTGGAAGTCCTTCGGCTCCGACGTGACCGTGATCGAGGGCCTCAAGCACCTCGTGCCGGTCGAGGACGAGAACTCCTCGAAGCTTCTTGAGCGCGCGTTCCGCAAGCGCGGCATCAAGTTCAACCTCGGCACCTTCTTCCAGAAGGCCGAGTACACCCAGGACGGCGTCAAGGTCACCCTCGCCGACGGCAAGGAGTTCGAGGCCGAGGTCCTCCTCGTCGCCGTCGGCCGCGGCCCGGTCTCCCAGGGCCTCGGCTACGAGGAGCAGGGTGTCGCCATGGACCGTGGCTACGTCCTGGTCGACGAGTACATGCGGACCAACGTCCCGACCATCTCCGCCGTCGGTGACCTGGTCCCGACCCTCCAGCTCGCGCACGTCGGCTTCGCCGAGGGCATCCTGGTGGCGGAGCGCCTGGCCGGTCTGAAGGCCGTCCCGATCGACTACGACGGTGTCCCGCGGGTGACGTACTGCCACCCCGAGGTCGCCTCCGTCGGCATCACCGAGGCCAAGGCCAAGGAGATCTACGGCGCGGACAAGGTCGTCGCTCTGAAGTACAACCTGGCGGGCAACGGCAAGAGCAAGATCCTGAACACCGCGGGCGAGATCAAGCTCGTCCAGGTGAAGGACGGTGCCGTGGTCGGCGTCCACATGGTCGGCGACCGCATGGGCGAGCAGGTCGGCGAGGCCCAGCTGATCTACAACTGGGAGGCGCTGCCGGCCGAGGTGGCCCAGCTCATCCACGCCCACCCGACGCAGAACGAGGCGATGGGCGAGGCCCACCTGGCCCTGGCCGGCAAGCCGCTGCACTCCCACGACTGAGCCCTCGGTCACGGGCGCGACGACACAGACTTCCGCAATTCGTAAGGAGCAACCGAAACCATGGCGGTTTCCGTAACCCTTCCGGCGCTCGGTGAGAGCGTCACCGAGGGCACCGTCACCCGCTGGCTGAAGGCCGAGGGTGAACGCGTCGAGGCCGACGAGCCACTGCTCGAGGTCTCGACCGACAAGGTCGACACCGAGATCCCCTCGCCCGTCTCCGGCGTGCTGGCGTCCATCAAGGTCGCCGAGGACGAGACCGTCGAGGTCGGTGCCGAGCTGGCCCTGATCGACGACGGCAGCGGCGCCCCCGCCGCCGCCCCGGCCCCGGCCGCCGCCGAGGCCCCCGCCGCCGAGGCTCCGGCCCCGGTGGCCGAGCCCGCCCCGGCGCCGGTCGCCGAGGCCCCCGCCGCACCGGCTCCGGCCGCCGCCCCCGCCGGTGGCGCCCAGGGCACCGACGTGGTGCTGCCCGCGCTCGGTGAGTCCGTCACCGAGGGCACCGTCACCCGTTGGCTGAAGTCGGTCGGCGACTCCGTCGAGGCCGACGAGCCGCTGCTCGAGGTCTCCACGGACAAGGTCGACACCGAGATCCCGGCGCCCGCCTCCGGCGTGCTGCTGGAGATCGTGGTCGCCGAGGACGAGACCGCCGAGGTCGGCGCCAAGCTCGCCGTCATCGGCGCCCCCGGTGCCGCCCCGGCCGCCGCTCCGGCTCCGGCCGCTCCGGCCCCTGCCGCCGCCCCGGCCCCGGTCGCCGAGCCCACCCCGGCTCCCGCCCCGGCCGCTCCGGCCGCCCCCGCGGCCCCGGCTCCCGCCGCTCCGGCTCCGGCCCCGGCCGCCCCGGTGCAGCCCGCCGCCCCGGCTCCGGCGCCCGCTCCGGCTCCGGTCACCCCGGCCACCGCGCCGACCTCCCCGACCGCCACCCAGGCGACGGACGAGGGCGCGTACGTGACCCCGCTGGTGCGCAAGCTCGCCGCCGAGAACGGCGTCGACCTGGCCACCGTCAAGGGCACCGGCGTCGGCGGCCGTATCCGCAAGCAGGACGTCATCGCCGCCGCCGAGGCCGCGAAGGCGCCCGCCGCCGCTCCGGCTCCGGCCGCCGCGGCCGCCCCGGCCGCCAAGAAGGCCCCGGCGCTGGAGGTCTCCCCGCTGCGCGGCCAGACCGTCAAGATGCCTCGCATCCGCAAGGTCATCGGCGACAACATGGTCAAGGCGCTGCACGAGCAGGCCCAGCTGTCGTCGGTCGTCGAGGTCGACGTGACGCGGCTGATGCGGCTGCGCGGCCAGGCGAAGGACTCCTTCGCGGCCCGTGAGGGCGTCAAGCTCTCCCCGATGCCGTTCTTCGTCAAGGCCGCCGCGCAGGCGCTGAAGGCCCACCCGGTCATCAACGCCAAGATCAACGAGGCCGAGGGCACGATCACCTACTTCGACACCGAGAACGTCGGTATCGCGGTGGACTCCGAGAAGGGCCTGATGACCCCGGTCATCAAGCACGCCGGCGACCTCAACATCGCGGGCATCGCCAAGGCCACGGCGGAGCTGGCGGGCAAGGTCCGCGCCAACAAGATCACCCCGGACGAGCTGTCCGGCGGGACCTTCACCATCTCCAACACCGGTTCGCGCGGTGCTCTGTTCGACACGATCATCGTGCCGCCGGGCCAGGTCGCGATCCTCGGTATCGGTGCCACGGTCAAGCGTCCGGCCGTCATCGAGACCGAGGAGGGCACGGTCATCGGCGTCCGCGACATGACCTACCTGACCCTCTCCTACGACCACCGTCTGGTCGACGGCGCCGACGCGGCCCGTTACCTGACGGCGGTCAAGGCGATCCTGGAGGCCGGCGAGTTCGAGGTCGAGCTCGGCCTCTGACCCCGATCGAGGCTTTTGGCCTGATCAAGCGGTACGACACCCCGTCCGGAACGTTCCGGGCGGGGTGTTCGTGTTTGTCGCCATGCCTCCCGTGTAAGCCTCGTCTCACCTGCACCGAAGCGCCCCCCGCACACGCTCCCGCCGGGCGAAGCCGCCGTATTGTCTAGATGTCAGCCCCCGGGAGGAGCCCTCATGACCGCGCCCGTAGTCCACTCGCTGCGCGAACAGATCCGCGAGCACATCGTGGAGGGGATCGTCAGCGGGCGCTGGCAGCCGGGCGAGCGCATCGTGGAGCGTCGTATCGCCACCGAGCTGGAGGTCAGCCAGACCCCGGTGCGCGAGGCGCTGCGGGAGCTGGAGACGCTGCGGCTGATCGAGTCCGCGCCCAACAAGGGCGTGCGGGTCCGCAATCTCACCGCGGCGGACCTGGAGGAGAGCTACCCGGTCAGGGCCGGTCTTGAGGCCATCGCGGCCGAGCTGGCGGCCGACCGCCTCTCCCTCGACTGCTCGGCCCTGGAACCCCATGTGCTGGCCCTGTACGAGGCCGACCGCGCCGCCGACGGCACCGCGCAGGTGCGGCACACCGTCGGCTTCCACCGCGAGCTCGTGCGCGCCGCCGACAACTCGGTGCTGCTGCACACCTGGGAGGGCCTCGGCATCGAGGTCTTCACCGCCCTGTCGATCCGCTGGCTGGGCACGGTGCAGCAGTCGTACGCCGAGGAGCACGAGGAGCTGGTGCAGGCGTTCAAGCGCCGGGACCCGCGGATCGCGGAGCTCGTGAAGGCGCATGTCCTCGGCTGCGCCCCGCGCGCCTGAAGTCCGTCCGCTTCTGATGTCTGGCTGACGCGCCCTGATGTCCGGCTGACGCGCCACCACCCGAGCACACCCCCGCTCACCTGGGAAATCCCTGATCAAATACGGCACCGGGTGCCCAGTTCCAAGGCACCCGGTGCCGACTTTCTTGGAATCAAGAGGTTTTCCCGCTCAACCCTTTGATCGATCATCGATCAGGGAGTTACAGTCACCGACGGACTTCCACCCGAGGTCCTCTGCCCTGTCCTGCCAAAGACCAAGGGCACCCCCGAACCCTTACCGATGAGGGAACCCCCTTCGACTGAGGAAGGCGGCGACATGACCGACCCCCACGCCATCCAGCCGAGCGAGCTCGACCAGCTCCCGGACCGCGACCCTGAGGAGACCGCCGAATGGCAGGCCTCCCTGGACGCCGTGGCCAGGGAGGCAGGCCCGCATCGCGCCGCGTATCTGATGCGGCGCACGCTGGAGCGCGCCGAGGCGGGCGGCATCGCGCTGCCGAAGCTGCTGGAGACGGACTACGTCAACACCATCCCCACCTCCGCGGAGCCGGGCCTGCCCGGTGACCCGGAGATGGAGGCCCGGATCACCGCCTGGAACCGCTGGAACGCGGCCGCGATGGTCACCCGGGGCAGCAAGCACGGCGTCGGCGGCCACATCGCCACCTTCGCCTCCGCGGCCTGGCTCTACGAGACCGGCTTCAACCACTTCTTCAAGGGCAAGGACACCGGGGAGGCCGCCGGGTCCGGCGACCAGCTGTACATCCAGGGCCACGCCTCCCCCGGCATCTACGCCCGTGCCTTCCTGGACGGCCGCCTGAGCGAGGCGCAGCTGGACAACTTCCGCCAGGAGGCGGGCGGCGACGGTCTGCCGTCGTACCCGCACCCGCGCCGGCTGCCCTGGCTGTGGGAGTTCCCGACCGTCTCCATGGGCCTCGGCCCGCTGTCGGCGATCTACCAGGCGCGCTTCAACCGCTACCTGACCAACCGCGGCATCAAGGACGTCTCGTCCTCGCACGTATGGGCGTTCCTCGGCGACGGCGAGATGGACGAGCCGGAGTCCACGGCGGCTCTCGCGCTCGCCTCCCGCGAGGGTCTCGACAACCTGACCTTCGTCATCAACTGCAACCTTCAGCGCCTGGACGGCCCGGTCCGCGCCAACTTCAAGATCGTGCAGGAGCTGGAGGCCCAGTTCCGCGGCGCCGGCTGGAACGTCGTCAAGACGCTCTGGGGCACCGCCTGGGACGAGCTGTTCGCGCTCGACACCACGGGCGCGCTGGTCCGCCGGCTGCGCCAGGTGCCGGACGCCCAGGTGCAGACGTACCAGACCCGCGACGCCGCCTACATCCGCCAGGACTTCTTCGGCGCCGACCCGGCGCTGGTGGAGATGGCGAAGCTGCTCTCGGACGACAAGATCCTGGAGTGCTTCCACCTCTCCCGCGGCGGTCACGAGGCGCGCAAGGTCTACGCCGCGTACAAGGCGGCCGTCGAGCACAAGGGCGCGCCGACCGTGATCCTGGCCCAGACGGTCAAGGGCCACACCCTGGGCGACGGCTTCGCGTCGAAGAACGCCAACCACCAGATGAAGAAGCTGACGGTGGACGAGTTCAAGACGATGCGGGACCTGCTCGGCCTGCCGATCAAGGACAGCGACTTCGCCGACGGCGTGGTGCCCTACGGCCACCCGGGCGCCGACTCCCCCGAGGTCCGCTACCTCCAGGAGCGCCGCGCGGCCCTCGGCGGCCCGGCCCCGGCCCGCCGTACGCACCCGCTCGCCCCGCTGCCCGCCCCGGCCGAGAAGGCGTTCGCCTCCTTCGACAAGGGCTCCGGTTCGCAGAACGTGGCGACCACGATGGCCTTCGTCCGCCTCGTCAAGGACCTGGTCCGCGACAAGGAGACCGGCAAGCGCTGGGTGCCGATCGTCCCGGACGAGGCGCGCACCTTCGGTATGGAGTCGCTCTTCCCCTCGCTCGGGATCTACTCCCCCAAGGGCCAGACGTACGAGCCGGTCGACCGCGACCAGCTGATGTACTACAAGGAGGCCAAGAACGGCCAGATCCTCAACGAGGGGATCACCGAGGCCGGTTCGATGGCCGACTTCATCGCCGCGTCCACCGCGTACGCGACGCACGGCGAGGCGATGATCCCGTTCTACATCTTCTACTCGATGTTCGGCTGGCAGCGCACCGCCGACCAGATGTGGCAGCTCGGCGACCAGCTCGGCCGCGGCTTCCTCGTCGGCGCCACGGCCGGCCGTACGACGCTGACGGGCGAGGGCCTCCAGCACGCCGACGGCCACTCGCCGGTGATCGCCGCGACCAACCCGGCCGCGCTGTCGTACGACCCCGCGTTCGCCTATGAGATCGCGGTGATCGTCCGCGAGGGTCTGCGCCGGATGTACGGCGAGGCGAAGCCGGGCGAGGACCAGAACGTCTTCTACTACCTCACCGTCTACAACGAGCCGCTGCCGCAGCCGGCCAAGCCGGGCGCCGCCGGTGTCGACGAGGGCATCGTCAAGGGCCTGTACCGCTTCAACACCGCGGAGTCCGCGGGCGTGACCGTCCCGGCCAACGCCCCGCGCATCCAGCTGCTGGGTTCCGGTACGGCGATCCACTGGACGCTTCAGGCGCAGCGCCTGCTGGCCGAGGAGTGGGGTGTCGCGGCCGATGTCTGGTCGGCGACGTCCTGGACCGAGCTGCGCCGTGACGCGCTGGAGGCCGACGCGGCCCTGCTGCGCGGCGAGGAGCGGGTGCCGTTCGTCCGCCGGGCGCTCCAGGGCGCCGAGGGCCCGGTCCTCGCGGTCTCCGACTACATGCGCCAGGTCCCGGACCAGATCGCGCAGTGGGTCGACCAGGACTGGTCCTCGCTCGGCACCGACGGCTTCGGCATCTCGGACACCCGTCCGGCCGCCCGCCGCCACTTCGGTGTGGACGCCGAGTCCATCGTGGTCGCCGCCCTCGCCCAGCTCGCCAAGCGCGGCGAGGTCAAGGCGACGGCGGTGAAGGAGGCCCGGGAGAAGTACGGGCTGTAGTCTCCGCGGTTTCCAGAAGGGGTACGGCTGCTCGCCGTATCCCTTCTTTGTCAGTGGCTCCCGGCATCATGGATCCATGCGTGCGGCCCGGCTCATCAAGATGGTCCTGCTCCTCCAGGCGCGGGCGGCCATGACCGCCGGTGAGCTGGCGCGGGAGCTGGAGGTGTCGGAGCGGACGGTGATCCGGGACGCGCAGGCCCTGTCGGAGGCGGGGGTGCCGGTGTACGCGGACCGGGGGCGGGCCGGCGGCTACCGGCTGGTCGGGGGGTACCGGACACGGCTGACGGGGCTGGGGCGCGACGAGGCGGAGGCGCTGTTCCTCAGCGGGGTGCCGGGGGCCCTGCGGGAGATGGGGCTCGCGGACGCGGCGTCGGCGGCCCGGCTGAAGGTGGCGGCTGCGCTGCTGCCCTCCCTCCAGGACGCTCCCCGGGCCGCGGCCCAGCGCTTCCATCTGGACGCGCCGGGCTGGTTCCGCGCGCCCGAGACACCCGCGCTGCTGCCCGCGCTCGCCGAGGCGGTGTGGGACGACCGCTGTGTCACGGCCCGCTACCGGCGCGGGGACGGCGAGGTGGAGCGGTTGCTGGAGCCGTACGGGCTCGTGCTGAAGGCGGGCGCCTGGTATCTGTGCGCCCGGGTGCCGGATCCGGGGGCCTTTCGCACCTACCGGGTCGACCGGTTCACCTCCGTCGAGGCGGCGGACACCCGTTTCCACCGGGACGAGGACTTCGACCTGCCCGCCCACTGGTCCGCGCAGGCCGAACGGTTCGCGCGCTCGCTGCTGCGCGCCGAGGCCGTCGTACGGCTCTCCCCCGAGGGAGTGCGCAGACTGCCGGGCGCCGTCGATGTTCCGGCCGCCCGGGAGGGGCTGGCCGGTGCCGGGGAGCCGGACGGGGCGGGGTGGGTGACGGTGACGCTGCCGGTGGAGTCGGAGGAGGTCGCCTACGCCCAGCTGACCGGGCTCGGCCCCGAGGTGGAGGTGCTGGCGCCGGGGAGCCTGCGGGCGCGCTTCGTGCGGGACGCGGCGCGCCTCGCGGCGCTGTACGGACAAGGGTGACGCGGCCGCCGTACTCCCGCGTGCGCCCCACCGGCGAAGGCCCGATGCTGGAGCGGTGATGGACGAGACGGAGTTCTGGGAGCTGATCGACAGCACGCGCGAGGCCGCCGGGGGCGATCCCGAGGACCAGGCCGAGCTGCTGGTGGACCGGCTCACCCAACTGGACCCGGAGCGGGTCCTGGACTTCGCCCGGCACTTCGAGGCCCGCTACAACCGGGCCTACCGCTGGGACCTGTGGGGCGCCGCCTGGGTGCTTCTGGACGGGGCGAGCGATGACGCGTTCGACTTCTTCCGGTGCTGGCTGATCGGCCAGGGCCGGGAGGTGTTCGAGGGCGCCCTGCACGATCCGGACGCGCTGGCCGGGCTGCTGGGCGACTTCGACGAGGAGGTCGACGGCGACGCGGAGGAGCTGGGGTACGCGGCCGACGAGGCGTACGAGCAGCTCACCGGCACCGTGGCGGCCGACCTCGGCATCCCGCCCGCGCCCGCGGAACCGGCGGGCACCCCGGTCGACCTGGAGAACGAGACGCTGCTCGCCGAGCTCTACCCGAGGCTCTGGGCGCGCTTCAAGGGCTGAGGGGGGCGGACGGAGCTGACCGGGTGGGCGCGGGGGGCGTGTTGGGGGTGTGCGAGGTGGGGGGCGTGCGCGTGGCGGGTGTCTGCGTGGCAGGCGTCCGCGTGGCGCGTGTGTGCGTGGCGCGTGGCGTCGGCGTGGTGGGTGCCCGGCCCTGGAGGCGGGCCGCCGTCTCCCTGATCTCCGGCAGCCGGGCGGTGAGGGCGGCGCCCGGGCAGGTGGTCATGAAGCCGTCGTTGTGACCGGAGACGGCGGGCAGGGTGACGGCGGTGCCCGCGCGGAAGCGGCTGTGCCCGTTGCTGGAGACCAGCCGCACCCGCTCGCGCGGATCGATGTCGGCCAGGCCCAGTTTCCAGGCGGCGAGGGCCGCGATGGCGTCGGTCATGGCGCGCGGCACCGGCACGCCCGCGTTGAAGGTGCCGATCGCGGCGATCCCGGCGGTGCGGTGGTTGAAGCCCTGTGCGTGGGCGCCGGTGACGGCCCGGTCGGCGCCGCCCGCCCGGCCCTCGTAGATCGTGCCGCAGCGGTCGACGAGGAAGTTGTAGCCGATGTCGTCCCATTGCCGTACGCCGGTCTGCCCGGCGTAAAGACGGCGGATGATCTCGGGGGTGTCCGCGCACCTGTAGGTGTTGGACGAGTCGGTGTGGTGCACGAAGACGGCGATCACCTTGTCGTCGTAGCGCGGCGGCTGCTGGGTGTGCCCGGCGAGGGCGCCGGCCAGCCAGGCGGAGCGCGGCACGATCAGGGGCCGGCCGGCGAGGTGGGTGATCCCGGTCCCTGGCGCGGCGGTGCGCAGGTCGAGGGCGGCGGGCCGGTCGAGCGGGATCCGGGCGGGCCGCTCCACACCGCGCGCGTACAGGGCGAGCGCGAGGACGGCCATCAGACCGGGCAGGGAGCCCAGCAGCACCAGCAGCGGGCCGGGGAGCCGGCTCGGCCGGGATGGCCGGGGCGCCGGATCCGGTCGCGGTGACCGGGACCGGCGAAGCAGCCGTGAGGGCCGCGGCAGTCGCGGCAGTCGTGCGGTGAGCGAGCCGCGGATCCCCCTGGCTCTTCGGACGACGGACATGGTCCCACTCTCGGACCGGCCGCCCCTGCCCGCGATGTGCGCTGTGCCACCTGGCGGAACCAACGTCCCGGTCCGAGGCGTTTCTGCGGTTACAGGCACACGTGGCCGGTTCGCCGTCGGCGCCCGATCATGTACCTGTGACCCTTCAGCGGGCCCGACCCGCCCGTGTGAGGGGTCCGAAGAGAAAGGCGGCTCCGTGGACCTGCTCGACCTGATCCTGGTGCTCGTGATCCTCCTGTACGCCGCGTCCGGTTACCGGCGCGGCCTGGTGGCCGGGTGTGTCTCGCTGGCCGGGTTCGTCGGCGGCGCGGTCGTCGGCGTATGGGCGCTGCCGTGGGTGACCGGCCAGGTGGCGCGGGGCACGGCCACGGCGACGGTGCTCGCGGTGCTGACCGTGCTGGTGCCCGCCGCGGTGGGCCATGAGCTGGCGGGCCGGCTCGCGCTGCGGCTGCGCGGGGGCCTGGACAAGGGCCCGCTGCGGGTGGTGGACGGCGTCGGGGGCGCGGCGGCCAACGCGGTCGCGGTGCTGATCGTGGCCTGGGTGGCGGCGAGCGTGCTCAGCGCGGCCCCCTCCCCCGCGCTGACCACGGCGATCCGGGACTCCTCGCTGCTCGGTGCCGTCCAGCGGACGATGCCGGAGACGACGCCTGCCTGGTTCTCCCGGGCCACCTCGGCGCTCACCGACGCGGGCTTCCCGCAGGTCTTCAACCCGTTCGAGAACGAGTCGACGGCGCAGGTGCCGCGCCCCACCGGGGACAGTGTCACGGCGGCCGCGACGAACGCCGCCAAGGCGAGCACGGTCAAGATCGAGGGGGTCTCGGGCAGCGAGGGCCGGGAGGGCAGCGGGTTCGTGTTCGCGCCGGGGCGGGTGATGACCAACGCGCATGTGGTGGCGGGTATCGCCCGGCCGAGCGTGCGGGTGGGCGGGGTCGGCCCGGTGTATCCGGCGCGGGTGGTGCTCTTCGACCCCGACCGTGATGTGGCGGTGCTGTATGTGCCGGGGCTCCACGCGCCGGTGCTGCGCTTCGACACCAGTGCCTCGCGCGGGGACTCGGCGGTGGTGGCGGGCTATCCGCAGGACGGCAGCCTGAATCTCCAGGCGGCGACCCTGGGGAACCTGGTGCGGGCGACCGGGCAGAACATCTACAGCGACGGCGCGGTCACCCGGGAGATCTACTCGATCCGCTCCACGGTCCGCCCGGGCAACTCCGGCGGGCCGCTGCTGACGACGGACGGCCGGGTGTTCGGGGTGGTGTTCGCCCGCTCCACCTCGGACGCCGAGACCGGGTACGTGCTGACGGCGTCCGAGGTGGCGGCGGACGCCCAGCGGGCGGCCACGGCGACGGCGGCGGTGGACACGGGCGCGCTGGTGGGCTGAGCACGGCCGCCCGGTCCGCCCGGTCCGCCTAGAGGGCGCGGCCCATGGAGATGTCGTCGACGTAGGCGCCGTCGAGGAAGAACTCTTCCGGGCTGACGCCCTCCACGGCGAAGCCCTCCGCCTCGTAGAGCTTCCTGGCCGGGGTGTTGTGGCCGAGCACCCGCAGGTTGAGCCGGCGTGCGCCGCGTGCGCGGGCCTCGGCCACGGCGGCCCGGATCAGCGCCCGCCCCAGGCCCCGGCCGCGGGCCTCCTCGGCGACCACGAAGCCCTGGATCGTGAGGATGTGCGCGTGGGCGGGCAGCGGGATCATCTGGACGAGGCGGACGTACCCGACGACGTGCCCGTCCAGCTCGGCCACGAGGAAGTCCTCGGGCCGGTGGCGCTCGTCGAAGAGCGGCGGGTACGGCGGCTCGGGGCGGGGCATCACCGCGTGCAGGGTGGACCAGGTGATCCGGTCGAGGTGGGCGAGGGGTTCCTCGTCGGCGAGCGTGGCGGGGCGTATGTGCGACTCGGGCATGGTGGTCACCCTAAGTCGGCGGCCCCCGGGCGGCCCACGGGGTTTCCTTGTCCGCGCCTCGGGTGGCTCAGGGGGCCTTCCCGTCCGCGCTCCGGGCGCGCGCGGGCGCTTCAGGGTGGCGCGCAAGGGCGTCGTGCGGCGCACGGAACGGATGTGACCGTATGCGACCTCCATGCGACCGTGCCCTGTCCATGCGCGACTCCTTACGACCGATCAGGGCGCTGATACTCGACCCGAACTCGGGTATCCCTGAAGCCGGTTGGGGCACTACGTCTCCACCGACCGCTCAGCGCAACCACAGGAGGGGCCTCGTGCTTGAGCCCGCGAACCAGGTGGACGTCGTCATCGTGGGGGCCGGAATCGCCGGACTCTCGGCGGCCCACCGGCTCACCAGCGCAGGAGTAACGACCGCAGTCCTGGAGGCCGCCTCCTGTGTCGGCGGCCGCATGGGGACGGAGAAGGTCGACGGTTTCCGGCTCGACCGGATCGGACAGCTGCTGTCCACGGCGTATCCCGAGCTCCGGCTGACGCCGGGGCTGGACTCCCTGGTCCTGCGGTCCTTCGCACCGGGTGTGCTGCTGCATCGCGACGGGCGCACCCATCGGGCGGGCGCGCCGGCGAATGGAGGAGGCGCGAGGGGCGCACTCCATGCGGTGCGCGCCCTGGCGAGCGCCCCCAGGGGAGCGGCGGCGCCACCTGGAAGGGGCGGTGGCGCGCCGGTGGGCGGCGCGATGGACCAGGCGCGGCTCGGCGCGGCGCTGAGCCGGATCGCCGCGATGCCGGTCGAACGGCTGCTCGCCCGCCCGGAACTGCCCGCGGCCCAGGCCCTCGCCGCCCGGGGGGTCCCGGTCCGCACGGTCCAGGGGTTCCTGCGGCCGCTGCTCGCCGCGCTGCTGTGCGACCCGGAGCTGACGACGTCCAGCAGGTGTGCGGACCTCGCGCTGCGAGCGTTCGCGGGCGGGCGGCTGTGTGTGCCGGAGGGCGGCGCGGACATGCTGCCGGAGCTGCTGGCGCGGGGGCTGCCGCGGGGCACGGTGCGCACCGGGGTGCGGGTCACCTCGGTGTCCACGACCTCGGTGACCACGGCGGAGCACGGGCTGATCCGCTGCCGTGCGGTGCTGCTGGCGACCGACGCGCGCTCGGCGGCGGAGCTGCTGCCGGGGCTCAGGGTGCCGGAGTTCCATCCGGTGACGGTGGTCCACCACACGACGGACGAGCCGGCGGCGGCGTTCGCCACCGGGGCGTCGCTGCTGCTGGACGCGGACCGGGGCGGCCCGGTGGCGCACACGTCGGTGCTCAGCAATGTCGACCCGAGCCGGGCGCCGGGCGGGCGGGTGCTGATCTCCTCGACGGTGCTCGGCACCCCGCCCGAGGGCGTGGACACCGCGGTCCGTATCCATCTCTCCCGGCTGTACGGCATGTCCACGCGCCGCTGGGAGACGCTGGCCGTGCATCACACCCCGGAGGCGGTCCCGGTCATGCGCCCCCCGCACGACCTCCGCCGCCCGGTGCGCCTGCTCGCCGGCCTCTACGTCTGCGGCGACCACCGCGGCACCAGCACCCTCCAGGGCGCCCTCCACTCCGCGCACCGCGCCGCCAGGTCCATCCTGTCCGACCTGGGCGCCACCGGCTCCCTGCACAGCGCCGACCCGGCCCCGACCATGCCCAAGGCGGCCTGACCCCGCCCCGCCGGGCCACCACCACGGCGTGACCCGGCGGTACCGTACCCGCTCCGGCCAAGTCGGCTGGGACCGTTGTCAGTTCAGGGCCGCCGCCTTCTCGTGGTACGTCCGCGCCGGGGCCGCGTCCTTGTAGGGCTCCAGGCGGCGCTCGAAGTCGCGGATGTACTCGATGGCGCGGGCGCTGCGCATGTCGGCGGCCTGGGCCGCGGCCTCGGTGGCGAGTGCGCACGCCTGGTCGAGTTCACCGAGGCCGAGGCGGGCCGTGGCGAGGACGACCCGGCAGAAGAGCCGGCTGCGGGCGTACGCGGGGGCGCGCAACTGGAGCGAACGCTCCGCGTGTTGTGCGGCCGCCCGGAACTGCTGGAGGTCCCGGTGGCAGTGCCCCAGCTCGTCCGCGAGCTGCGCCTCGTCGAAGAACCGTGCCCAGTACGGCACTTCGTCCCCGGGCCGGGCCGCCTCCAGCGCCCGCTCGGCCCGCACCAGCGCCGCCGTGCACGCCCGTACCTCCCCCAGCACGCCGTGCGCCCGTGCCTCCGCCGCGTGCAGCAGCGACTGCACGGCCGGCGGTCCCCCGGCGCCGATCCCCTGCTGGGCGACCCGGGCGAGCTGCACCGCCTCCCTGCCGTGCCCGAGGTACACCGCCTGCCTGCTCATCGTGACCAGCACGAAGGAGCCGTACGGCCGGTCCCCCGCCGCCTGCGCGAGCCGCAGCGCCTGCACGAAGTACCGCTGGGCCAGCCCGTGCGCGGCGATGTCGTACGAGGTCCAGCCCGCGAGCCGGGTCAGGTCCGCGGCCGCCGAGAACAGCCGGCGCCCGGTGCCCTCGTCGTAACTGCCGCGCAGCATCGGCTCGCACTCGTGCTCCAGGTACCGCACCAGTGCCTGCCGCGCGTGCCCGCCGCCGAACCGGTCGTCCAGGGTGCGGAACAGCTCGCCCACCGAGCGCAGCGCGGCGATGTCGCCCGCGCCGACCCGGTGCCCGGGGATCCGCTCCAGGGGTCCGCGCGGCCGGGGCCGCCCGACCGGGGTCCGCAGCACTCCCGGACGCCCCTGTGCGGGCACCCGGGGCGCCGGCTCCCGGGCTACCCGGTCGTCGGGCTTGCCGATCAGCCAGTCCCGGCTGGGCACGACGAGCCCCGCCGGGGTGAACGCGATCTTGCGCAGCTCGGCATGGCTGCCGGAGTCCTTGCGCCACAGCCCGCTGACGATGTCCACGGCCTCCTCCGGGGTGGCCGCGAACTCCAGCCCGGCGTACACCGGCGCACACGCGTCCAGGCCGAGATCCTGGGCGGAGAGCCGGCGCCCGAGCCGGCGGGTGAACACCTCGGCGATCAGCGCGGGCGTCGTACCTCTCGGCTGCTGGCCGCGCAGCCAGCGGGTGACGGAGGTCTTGTCGTATCTGAGATCCAGCCCGTGTTCCAGGCCGAGCTGGTCGACGCGCCGGGCCAGACCCGCGTTGGAGAACCCCGCCTCTGCGATGAGCGCGGCGAGCTGGCGGTTGGGTGTGCGCTGCGCGGGTCGGTCCGTCATCTGTGGTGCGGTCTCCTGCCTCCGGGCGTCGTGACGTGCCGGGATTGCCTGTGAGCAGCCCTTTTGGCCTTATGAACGGCGCGAATGTAGCGGAGAGTGAGCACCCGGTCGGATACTTCAGCTTTCATTCATCCGATCGTGTGAGGATTGCCCGCAGGGCTGACGGCTCGCGGACGGACGTACAGTGGCGTGGGCGCGTTACGTGCCTGACATCGCTAGGGAGGCGCTTGCCGTGAGTGAATTGCGGTTCGTCCGTATGGGGTTCGGCGCGGAGGCCGTCGACTACCAGGAGGCATGGGACGAGCAGCGCCGGGTGCACGCCGCCCGGTTCGCCGACGAGATCCCGGACACGCTGCTGCTCCTGGAGCACCCCCCGGTCTACACGGCGGGCCGGCGCACCGAGGACAGCGAGCGCCCGCTGGACGGCACCCCGGTGATCGACGTGGACCGCGGCGGCAAGATCACCTGGCACGGCCCGGGCCAGCTGGTGGGCTACCCGATCCAGAAGCTCCCGCGCCCGGTGGACGTGGTGGCGCATGTACGACGCCTCGAAGAGGCCCTGATCCGCACCTGCGCGGAGTTCGGCCTGGAGACCACCCGGGTCGAGGGGCGCAGCGGTGTCTGGGTGCTCGGTGACCCCGTCGAGCAGCGGCCCGCGATCGGCGGCCTCTCCCTCGACTTCGACCCCCGGCTGACCGACGAGGAGTTCGACCCTCGTCTCAACGGCCCCGAGTACGCCCCCTCCAACGCCGGCCAGCGCCGCGAGGACCGCAAGATCGCCCAGATCGGCATCCGGGTCGCCAAGGGCGTCACCATGCACGGCTTCTCGTTCAATGTCTGCCCCGACATGAAGTGGTTCGACCGCATCATCCCCTGCGGCATCCGCGACGCGGGCGTGGCCTCCCTGGCGAGCGAGCTGGGCCGGGACGTCACGGTGGAGGAGGTCGTACCGGTGGCCGAGAAGCATCTGCGGGAGGTCCTGGAGCACGCCGACCTGAGGCCCCGGCCGATCGAGAAGGCGTCCGCCTGACGATCCCCCGGACGGGAATGCGCCCTGCGGTCATGAGGTTGATCTCGTCGCCAGGGCGTGCAGAACACGGGCGTACCCTGGGGGACGCCGAAGAATCAAAGCTGAGGGAGCCGGTCGTGTCCGCAGTCGCACCCGACGGACGCAAATTGCTGCGCCTGGAGGTCCGCAACAGCCAGACCCCCATCGAGCGCAAGCCCGAGTGGATCAAGACCCGGGCGAAAATGGGCCCCGAGTACACCAAGATGCAGAACCTCGTGAAGAGCGAGGGCCTGCACACGGTCTGCCAGGAAGCCGGCTGCCCGAACATCTACGAGTGCTGGGAGGACCGCGAGGCCACCTTCCTCATCGGCGGCGACCAGTGCACCCGTCGCTGCGACTTCTGCCAGATCGACACGGGCAAGCCCGAGGCGCTGGACCGCGACGAGCCCCGCCGGGTGGGCGAGTCCGTGGTCACGATGGACCTCAACTACGCCACCATCACCGGTGTCGCCCGCGACGACCTGGCGGACGGCGGTGCCTGGCTGTACGCCGAGACCGTGCGCCAGATCCACCAGCAGACCGCGGAGCGCGCGAGCGGCCGTACGAAGGTCGAACTGCTCGCCCCGGACTTCAACGCGGTCCCCGAGCAGCTGGCCGAGGTCTTCGAGTCCCGCCCCGAGGTCTTCGCGCACAACGTCGAGACCGTGCCCCGGATCTTCAAGCGGATCCGCCCCGGCTTCCGCTACGAGCGGTCCCTGAAGGTCATCACGGACGCCCGCGACTTCGGTCTGGTCACCAAGTCCAACCTGATCCTCGGCATGGGCGAGACCCGCGAGGAGGTCAGCGAGGCGCTCCGGCAGCTGCACGAGGCCGGCTGCGAGCTGATCACCATCACGCAGTACCTGCGCCCCTCCGTGCGCCACCACCCCGTCGAGCGCTGGGTGAAGCCGCAGGAGTTCGTGGAGCTGAAGGAGGAGGCCGAGCAGCTCGGCTTCTCCGGTGTGATGTCCGGCCCGCTGGTGCGCTCCTCGTACCGCGCCGGCCGCCTGTACCAGATGGCGATCGAGAAGCGCGGGAGCTACGTCGCCGGCCAGGCGGTGTGAGCCCCGCACCCCCGTCCGTGTGTGAATTCGCGCACAAGTGATTACCGGCCAGTATCGGCCGGTTCGACGCGGTCCTGACCGTCCTCCCTGATGGGGGCGCCCGTCAGGGCCGCGTCAGGGTTTGTGGGTCCCATATCAAGGCTTCATTGGTGTTTGACCGCTCGGACACGCCCTGGTAACACCGATCAGTGACCCTCGAATCACGCCTCGTACACCACCCGCTCGCAGGGGGTATCTCGACCATGCAGGCCTCGCCGGTACGCGCCACCGCCCTCCCCTCCTTCACCGACGCCCTTCGCGCCGTCGAGTCGCTGCTGATGAGCGGCGGCCAGCGCACCGCCCGCCGCAACGCCTGGACCTCGGTCCTGGAGGACCGCCGCCGGGCCAAGGACCGGGTGGAGGCGCAGCGCTTCTACGAGCGGTCCGCGGACGGCTCGTAGCACCGCCGCCCCTCGCGGACACTGCCGTCGTCCGCGC
Source organism: Streptomyces griseofuscus (assembly GCF_014673495.1). GTDB lineage: Bacteria > Actinomycetota > Actinomycetes > Streptomycetales > Streptomycetaceae > Streptomyces > Streptomyces murinus. The sequence goes on along the minus strand of NZ_CP051006.1, from coordinate 6,102,126 downwards.
TCCCGGGGCCACGTAGACTTCGTGCCATGGCGAGGAAGGAAACCGCGGCGGACGCCGCGAATGCCGGGCGACTGAAGCAGATCGCCCTCACATACAAGATGACCCGCAAGGTCGACACCAAGATCGGCCTTGTGCTCGCGGCGGTCGGCCTCGGCACGCTCGCGGTGTTCCTCGTGATCGGCTTCTTGCTGGGCCACCCGGTGTACCTGGGCATCTTCGGTCTGCTGGTGGGCCTACTGGGGGCGGCGGTGGTGTTCGGCCGCCGGGCCGAGCGCGCCGCCTTCGGCCAGATGGAGGGCCAGCCGGGTGCCGCGGCGGCGGTGCTGGACAACGTCGGGCGGGGCTGGACCACCACCCCCGCGGTGGCGATGAACCGCAGCCAGGACGTGGTGCACCGCGCGGTCGGCAAGGCCGGCATCGTGCTGGTCGCCGAGGGCAACCCGAACCGGGTGAAGAGCCTGCTGGCCGCCGAGAAGAAGAAGATGAACCGCATCGTCGCCGATGTGCCGGTGCACGACATCATCGTGGGCGCCGGCGAGGGCCAGGTCGAGCTGAAGAAGCTGCGCACCACCATGCTGAAGCTGCCGCGTGTGCTGACCGGCCCCCAGGTGACCACCACCAACGACCGGCTGCGCGCGCTCGGCGACCTGATGAGCAACATGCCGGTGCCGAAGGGTCCGATGCCCAAGGGCATGCGGATGCCGAAGGGCGGCAAGAGCGGCCGCTAGGCCCGCGACGCGAGACGACTCGACTCGCTGTACGACGATGGGGGCGCCCGGTGTGACACCGGGCGCCCCCATCGTCGTACAGCGCTTGCCGCCCCGTACCGCGTGCCCTCAGGGGCTCAGACCCGGACCTCGACCGTCCTGGCCAGCCGGTCGTGCAGACCGCGGCCGTCCCGGTCCCAGACCAGGGCGGGGATGGCGAGGCACAGCAGGACGGTGCGGACCAGGGAGCGCAGCGGGTTGACGGTGCCGGTCTCCAGGGCCACGACCCGGATGCCGAACAGGCGCTTGCCCGGGGTGAAGCCGATGGTGCCGACCAGCAGGGCGCTCATGACGAAGAACACACCGAGCGCCCAGTTGCCGGTGCCCTGGTCGTAGCCATGCGTGATCAAGCTGTATGCGATCAGCAGGCACAGCGCCCAGTCGACCGCGATGGCCCCGAGCCGCCTGCCCGGCCGGGCCAGCGAGTTGGGGCCCTCCTCTGGGAGACCCAGCTGCTCACCCCGGTAACCGAAGTCCGCGCCGGCGTCTTCCATGGCCGCGCGAGGGCCGGAGAGCCACGATCCGATTGCCTGCCTGTTGTCCACCCGACCACGGTACTGCGTCCCCATATGACCGGGGGACGCCGGGGTGTCCCGGGGCTACGGTTGAGGAGTGGCCGGTTAACTTCTGCGAAACAATCGGGTCACGCCGGAGAAATCACCCGTCTCTAGGGTCAGGACGAGCGTGTGCCACCGCACTGGCCGCACGAACGATCTACCACCCCGGCGAGGACGGTCGGGAGTAGGAGGAGCTGGATGTTCCAGAACGCCGACGAGGCCAAGAAGTTCATCGCGGACGAGGACGTCAAGTTCATCGACGTCCGGTTCTGCGACCTGCCGGGCATCATGCAGCACTTCACCGTGCCCGCGGAGGCGTTCGACCCGGACGAGGAGCTGGCCTTCGACGGATCCTCGATCCGCGGTTTCCAGGCCATCCACGAGTCCGACATGGCGCTGCGGGCCGATCTGTCCACGGCCCGTGTGGACCCGTTCCGCCGGGACAAGACGGTCAACATCAACTTCTTCATCCACGACCCGATCACGGGCGAGCAGTACTCCCGTGACCCGCGCAACGTGGCCCGCAAGGCGGAGGCGTACCTCGCCTCGACCGGCATCGCGGACACCGCGTTCTTCGGTCCCGAGGCCGAGTTCTACGTGTTCGACTCGGTGCGCTTCCAGACCAGCGCGAACGAGTCCTTCTACCACATCGACTCCGAGGCGGGCGCCTGGAACACCGGCGCCGTGGAGAACAACCGCGGCTACAAGGTCCGCTACAAGGGTGGCTACTTCCCGGTCGCGCCGGTGGACCACTTCGCCGACCTGCGCGCCGAGATCTCCCTGGAGCTGGAGAACTCCGGCCTGAAGGTGGAGCGCCAGCACCACGAGGTGGGCACGGCCGGCCAGGCGGAGATCAACTACAAGTTCAACACGCTGCTCGCCGCCGCCGACGACCTCCAGCTCTTCAAGTACATCGTGAAGAACGTGGCCTGGCGCAACGGCAAGACCGCGACCTTCATGCCGAAGCCGATCTTCGGTGACAACGGCTCGGGCATGCACGTCCACCAGTCGCTGTGGAGCAACGGCGACCCGCTGTTCTACGACGAGGCCGGGTACGCGGGCCTGTCCGACACGGCTCGCTACTACATCGGCGGCATCCTCAAGCACGCCCCGTCGCTGCTGGCCTTCACCAACCCGACGGTGAACTCGTACCACCGCCTGGTGCCGGGCTTCGAGGCGCCGATCAACCTGGTGTACTCGCAGCGCAACCGCTCCGCCGCGATGCGTATCCCGATCACCGGCTCCAACCCGAAGGCCAAGCGCGTCGAGTTCCGCGCGCCCGACTCCTCCGGCAACCCCTACCTCGCCTTCTCGGCGCTGCTCCTGGCGGGCCTGGACGGCATCAAGAACAAGATCGAGCCGGCCGAGCCGATCGACAAGGACCTCTACGAGCTGGCCCCCGAGGAGCACGCGGGCGTCGCCCAGGTCCCGACCTCCCTCGGCGCCGTCCTCGACCGCCTGGAGTCCGACCACGAGTTCCTCCTCCAGGGCGACGTCTTCACGTCCGACCTGATCGAGACCTGGATCGACCTGAAGCGCACCCAGGAAATCGCCCCCTTGCAGCTGCGCCCGCACCCGCACGAGTTCGAGCTGTACTTCGACGTGTAAGCCGCGCGCACCCCGGAATGAAGGCTGCCACCCGCACGGGTGGCAGCCTTCGTCACGCTGGCCCTGTGCACGCAACGAGCGGGACTACTCCGCGGTCGGCTCGGGGATGCGCCACGTGATCCGGAAGCGTTCGGCGTCGGGCAGCCCGAGCGGGCCGACCGGGCTGACCTGCTTGATCAGGTAGCCGAAGACCATGTGATGCGCCTCCTCCGAGACCTCGTCCCAGGTGTCCGGGGTCACGATCATCACCTCGTGCATCAGACTCACGTCCGACTCGTTCTCCAGCATCTCCGCCCGGTCGTCCCGGTCCATCGTCTCGTCGGCACGCATGGCACGGATCGACTCCGCGAGGAGATTCGGCTCGCGCCTCAGCCGCCGGTGTATCTCCTGGCAGCCGTAGCGGAAAGCCGCGTACGCCTCCATGGCCTCCCGATCGGGATTGCTGTAGCCGTACGGCGAGCCTTCCGCCGCGCCTATGTAGTCGCCTTTCAGCGTGTGCAGCAAGACCCGGAGCGCATGTTCGGCTCCCTGCTCCTCGATGAATCGCATCATCGCCTGCACCCAGTGGTCTTCGGGTACCAGCGGCTCGTGCGGGGCGGCGAGCGAGGGGTGAATCTCGATGGCGCTGAACGGGTTCACCAGGATGCCCATGATCATCTCCGGCGTCCACTTGCCGTCCTCACCTCCCCAACCGCCGTTGACGAGCTCCTGGAACGACTTCAGCGCCCCCGACTCCCCTTCGCGGACGGCACGCCACAGCGGGAGGAACCTGGCGGTCTCCAGATCCTCGTCCCGGGGCGGACTGCACTGCCCGGCCAGAGCCGTGACGATGTCGTGCACGGTCTCCCACCGCGGCACCCGTATTCCCTGGACGGCGGACCTGACGCTCTCGTGGCTGGCATCCGAGAGCCTGTCGTCGCGGCCCCGGATGAGCGTGCTCACCTTCCGGAAGCTCAACAGGCCGGCCGCACGATGCAGTTCTTGCAGTGCTTCGACCAAGTCCTTGTGCGGGCCTTCTGGTTGTGGCGGGGCGCTGGAAGCAGCCACGTACGTTCCTCCGTGCTCGAGTTGTCAAGTTCGCCGATGACTCAGAAGCCGTCGGCCGGAGCCGAGTCAGCTTTCGTCAAGTTCACCATTCGGGGCGCCAAACCGTGACTCGCGGCCAATCGGTGAGGTGAGCATGGAGAAGGCGCCGGTGAAGCGCCGACCACTCAAGGAGTCACCACGCATGCACATTCCGCCCTACGCCCATGACACGATCCGCGCCGCGTTGCCCGGCATTCCCACCTCCCGCCAGGTAGGGGCTCTGGATTGCTGCGTATGCGACGAGCCGTTCGGCGAAGACCTCGCCGCCATACCGCTCGGGCCGACGCCGACCTCGGGACTGTTCGGATGCCGCCCTTGTCTGACCCGATTGGTCAGACAAGCGCGACGGGCCCGTGACACCTCGCTCACCCGGAAAGCCGAGCAGGTCCGGGCGGAGCAGGCGGCCTGGTTGCCGGTGCGCGAACGTCATCTCGCCCGGCTCGACAGAGTTCGGCAGGCCGCAGAGGCCGTGGCAGAACTGGCCCGGGGGACGGAGGCCGAGGCACAGCAGGTCGCCTGGCTTCTGGTCTCGTTGGAATCGGCGTTCAACTGGATGCCGGACGCACCGGAACCACCTGCCTCTGTGGACGATGGCGAATCGGAGCTGAGGGAGGAGGCTTTCCGGCTCGACCTTTCCCTGATCGCGGCGCGTGAGGCGGTGGCCGAGCGGCTCGCCTATCACCTGATCAATGAGGCACAGCCCGACGAGCCCGAGATGTGCGAGGAGTTCGAATGCCCGGAGGACTGCTCGGGGCGCCATGACTCCTCGCACATCGATTGCGGGCCGGACAGCATCTTCGATGACCTGGCCGAGCACGGCATCGCCGTGGAGAAGCCGGAGCCCGAACCCCTGTCGCCCCGGCTCGCGGCTCTCCTCGGGAAGAAGGGCGAGACCGAGGAGAAACGCGCTCCGTTGCCGGACATCGAGGAACAAGCCTCCGTGGTTCTGGCGCACTTCGGCATCGAGACGGACGACCTGGACGTCCTGACGAGTGCGGCGGCAGTCGGCCTCGTCGCCGATGCCTGGCGCGACGGGCCGCTGGACGAGATCCACAGGGCCGACGACGGGCCCACCGACGGGGAGATCTTCGCGCAGAGCGTCGATCTCTACCGCAGGGCCCGTGCGGCTCTGGTGGCCGCACAGCACGAAGGACCCGAGGCGCTGCTCGCGTTCACTGCCGTCGCCTCTGATCTGGACCTCCCCTGGGCCGGAGGTTCACATTTCACACTGCGGGCAACGGCCCAACCGGTGGAGGAGTTCGTTCAACACGTCGAAAACCGGGCCTGGTTCACCATGGAAGTGATGCGTGAACAGGGCTGGCGCGCAGGGCTGCTCCACAGAGCGACCTCGGCCGCGATCAAGGCTGCCACCTGCTTCGGTATGCCGGGCTGGCCCGGAGCCGTCACCACAGCGATGGAGCGACTGGCCACGCTGGACCGGTCGGAGGCGCCCAAGGCACTCGCCGATCTCGCGGCAGTTGAGACCGGGTTGCTCGACGATCCCGACCAGTTGGGGGCAGATGCCCTCGACTGGATCTGCGACAAGGCGCTACTCGGCTAGCGCTCCACTCGGCCGACCCGTCACCGACAGGTCCGAGCCGGAAAAGCCCTTCGCACCGGGTAGCATCGGTGTGTCCGGCTCGCGGAGAGTCGGTGGGCAGCATCTTCCTACGGGCCCGGCACCTTGGGACGCTGCATATGGGCGTGGTTCGCTCAGCTCCGCGAGTATTCATTCGTGGGTTCACTTGGTATGTGACCTGAAGTGCCAGCCGGGGTGGCGCGAGGTATCAACATGCCCAGAAGTACCCATAAATCAGTTGCCCGCGCTCGTATGCAGTACTTGGGTGAACCCAAGGCAGCTGCGCTGGGCTCCGTGCCTCGCGATGGCTCTCTCGGTCTGGACGCATGCTCTCCGGAGCAGCGGAAGCTTCGCGCTCTGCTAGCCCTTGGACTGTTCAACCGAGCGGGGTTCTGGCAGCCCCATCACGGCGCCGCCGCTGGGGGGATCCACACGCTTGTCGCGTACGACATCATTGTCTCGCCCCGATTCAAGAGCCTTGTCCTCATCACGGATGTTCCACATAACGTGGCCCCGTATCTCCTGCCCAGCAGTGACGGTGGAAGCTCTCTGCCGGGGCTCTGCCTGGAAGAGGTCCGGGGTAAGCGGACGTACATAGCACGACATATGCCCACAGGCGCTCAACTCGTCATAACCGGCAACCCCTCCGGAACATGGGGAGGAAAGGCGCACCGATCACCGAGATGGGACTTCTTCCCCGTCACCGAGCCCCTCACGGGGGCTGAGCGGACTCGGCTCGCCGAAGTTCCCGACATGAGCGAAGACGCTGAGCGTCTGCTGGCGGGCCTCACCTGCCGTATCGCCGCACAGGACGCTGACGGCAAATGGGCGATCGGGAATTGGTTCTCCGATCCCCTGATGCGTCCCGGCTGGCTTACCGACCACGGCGAAGACCGGTACATGAAGCAGCTGCGGGGCTCCGGGAACCGATGGTCGCTCCAGTGGAATGGCTTTCCCTTCGTCGAAGACGTCGCCGCATCGCTGACCGCTTCTCCCATAGGTGTTTCCAGCGCCAGTGCACGTGATGCCGGCGACCATCACGAAGTCCGCCTGGGCAGCGCGATATTGCGCCTGGTAGGACAGCGGGGATCCCTGAGACAGAAATCGGGGGTGACCCTGTGAGCTGGGACAACCTCAGCCTGGCCATCCTCGCCTCTTTTGGGTGCCTCACTCTTCTACTGGCACAGATAGGAGAGGTTCTGTCTAAAATTCCCCCCATCATTCGCGCCTGGCGACAGGTCCGGAGCGAGCTTCGCAACGAGACGAATCCTAACGACCAGGACACCCCATAGCGCTCACGCCGGCCGAAGGATGGGAGATGCGTATGCGCGGGGCCGCCCCCTCGCGGGAAGCGGCCCCGGACGTACGTCACAGCCTGGGTGCGTCAGGGCACCACGACCACCACCACGGGGGAGTTGTAGCCGTAGCCGAAGCCGTTGTTGAAGCCGAAGAAGCCGCCGCGGTTGAAGCCGCGGTTGAAGTTGTTGAAGCCGAAGCAGTTACGGCCGTAGCAGCCACGGTTGGTGGAGACGTGGGTCTGGGTGGTCGCCGACGCGGAGCCGGCGGTGGCGACGGTGGCGCCGCCCGCCAGCAGAACGCCGACGGCGGACACCGCGGCGAGACGCCTCGCGCGCTGTGCATTCATCGAACTGCCCTCCTTCCATTCCCCCGGCACCGTCTCGGGCACCGGAAGATGGCCGCGCCCGCGCTGTCGGCGGGACGCGGTCGTGGGTGATGCCGCCTGGATTCAGGAAGCAGGGCTGACGTTCCCCTGGTCGACGGGGATGGCGCACGTCCGGCGCACCCTGCGGCGCGGCTCTGCTGAAAATGCTAGCGGCCGGATCAGCACCCGGCATCCGGACGCGAATCGGGTGTAAACGGGCTGCTCAGAGCCGCTGTGCAACCTTTCGTACCGCTCGCGCTTCCTATTTCCGGGGGCCCCACGGGATCATGCCCCCGCAGCTGTCCGGACGAGAGAGGTTGAACGGGGAATGTCTGAACAGGACGACTGGGAGCGGGAGTTCGATCTTGGTTGGGCGAACTCCGCCCAGCACAAGGAGCCTTCCGCCCGCGCCCGGATGCTCGCCGCCCGCTGGAAGGAGAACCCGCCGGACCCGGCCCCCTTCCGCGCCGACCCGGAGCTCACGGGGTCCCGCCGCTCGTCCTGGGTGTCGACCGCCGTGGTCCTCGGCTGTGTGGCCGCAGTCATCGTGCTGCTGGGGTACGCTCGAATACGGAACGGTTACTGATCGGTCACCGAGAGTAGCGTCGAGGGTGACGAAGGCCGCAGGTCGGTGAGCGGGGTCTGTCGGCCCCCTCGCCATACCGCGCGGCAGGTGCACACTGGACAGCGGGACGAAGGTGCCCGACTGCGGGGTGATGCAAGATGCAGAGCCGCTTTAGGAGCGACCGGCGACTGACCGTGCGGATGACGGTCACGATGTTTCTGCTCGGACTGCTGTACGTGGCCTTCATCGCCGCGCTGCTCGTACTGCTGAAGTCCTGGCTGCTGGTCGTCGTCCTGATGGGCGTGATGTTCGTGGCCCAGTTCTGGTTCTCCGACCGGATCGCGATGTTCGCCATGCACGGGCGGGTCGTGGAGCGCGAGGAGTATCCCGAGCTGCACGCGGTGGTGGACCGGCTGTGCGCGATGGCGGACATGCCGAAACCGACGGTCGCCGTGTCCGAGATGGACATGCCGAACGCGTTCGCGACGGGACGCAACCCCGATCACGCCGTGGTCTGTGTGACCACCGGGCTGCTGCGCAGGCTGGAGCCCGGCGAGCTGGAGGGCGTGCTGGCGCACGAGCTGTCGCATGTGGCGCACAAGGACGTCGCCGTGATCACCATCGCCTCCTTCCTCGGCGTGGTCGCGGGCCTGCTGGTGCGGTTCGCCTTCTACTCGCAGATCTTCGGCGGGGGCCGCAGGGACCAGAACACCGCCGTCGTCTTCGCGGGCGTGATGGGCGTCTCGGCGGCCGTGTACGCGATCAGCTTCCTGCTGATCCGGGCGCTGTCCCGGTACCGGGAGCTGGCCGCCGACCGCGCCGCCGCGCAGCTGACCGGGCGCCCCTCGGCGCTGGCCTCGGCGCTCACCAAGGTCACCGGGGACATCGCCCGCATCCCCACCAAGGATCTGCGCACGGCCCAGGCGTTCAACGCCTTCTACTTCACCCCGGCGACCGGCAAGGAGCCGGGCATCGAGCGGTTCTTCTCCACTCACCCGACGCTCCAGCAGCGGCTGGACCAGCTGGGCCGGATCTCGGCGGAGCTGGGCGAGACGACCGTACCGCCGGAGGCCGACCGGGCATGAGCGGAGCGGAATCCGGTACCTCACGGGTGGCACGGACATCACCACAGAAGGCGGGCTGAGCGTTGGGGTTGCTGGACATCCTGCTGGGGCGCACCAAGCCCGTCGCTCCCGATCTCGACCAGCTCTTCGCGCTGCCGTCCGCCGCCATCACGCTCCAGGCCGCGATGGGCTTCACGCCGACCGGCCGGGGCGCGGTGTGCTTCGCGACCGTGGAGGGCGCGGCCTTCGAGCAGACCCACCGGGAGGTACAGGCGCTGCTGGACGCGGACGCGGAGCGCGCCGGATCACCGGTGGAGCTGCACCGGGACGATTACGGCTACTCGTGGCTGGTCTCCCGCCGCTCCCCCGACCAGCTGCCGCAGCTGGTCAACGACCTGCACGCGGTGAACAGCTCCCTTGAGCTCAACGGCTTCGGTCCGCAGCTGCTGTGCTCGCTGGCCGGCTTCACCGACGACGCCGGGCGCGCCCTCGCGCTCGTCTACCTCTACAAGCGGGGCACGTTCTACCCCTTCGCCCCGCTGGCCGGGGGCGGTGAGCGCCGGGACAACGCGCTGGAGCTCCAGGTGCGGTCCGTACTGGCCGATGATCTGCGGATCGAGCAGGACCTCTCCCGCTGGTTCCCGGTGTGGGGCGCCCCGGGCCTGTGATCCCTCCGGCATGACCCGAGCCCCGCACGAGGCGCTGTCCTGCCGCCCCCTTACCGCCTCCCGGCTCGGACCCCCGGACGTCGGCCATACGTTGGGCCGGCGGTTCCGCGATCGCCCCGAGGACGGACGGCGGTTGGTGAGCACACCGCCGGTGGCGCCGGGCAGCCCCGTCGGCACGCTGCCCGGCGCCGCGGTGGATCAGCGGTTGTAGCGCATGAACGCCCGCACCATGCGGCACGTGGTGTCGGACGGCGGGCGCATGCCGATCGTCTCGGCGGTGCCCCGGATGGTGTCGTCGCGCGCCTGGTCCGGCAGGTAGACACCGGAGTCGAGCAGGGCGATGGCCAGGCGCATGGCCTTCAGCCGCCGGTTGTGCGAGACGTACCACTCCCGGGGGCGCCCGGCCGGCAGGGGCCGCTTCGTGGTGGGCTCGTACGGCGAGTCGAAGAGCACGGGGTGCTGAGCGGTGGACTGGGTCGGCGACGGCTTCGGCTTGAGAGCGGCAGCGGGCACGGGCATCCTCCAGACGCGATCAGGGCACCGGCCGGCGAGCCCGGCGACACCCTCGAACACTGCTTCTATTCTACGGTGGACCACTGACAAAAGGCCCTGGCCACAAGGGCTTTCGGGGCCTCTGGGACAGAGGTGGTGAACGGGTTTTCGCGTACCGTGGGGGCCATGGAGATCTGGATCAATCCGGCCTGTTCGAAGTGCCGCAGCGCGATCAGTCTGCTCGACGCCGAGGGGGTCGGGTACACCGTGCGGCGCTATCTGGAGGACGTGCCGAGCGAGGACGAGATCAGGGCCGTGCTCGGGCGCCTCGGTCTGGAGCCGTGGGACATCACCCGGACCCAGGAGGCGGCGGCCAAGGAACTGGGGCTCAAGGACTGGGCCCGGGACGAGGATTCCCGGGACCGCTGGATCCGCGCGCTGTCCGAACACCCGAAGCTGATCCAGCGGCCGATCATCACGGCGGACGACGGCACGGCCCTGGTGGCCCGGACGGAGGAGGCGGTACGGGAGGCGATCGGGCACGGGGCGACGTCCGGGTGACGGGGTGCCCCGGGACCGGGTGAGCAATGCGCACCACCGTCCCGGCCCCCCGTTCCACCTCGGCGCCGCGCTGTCGAGGGTGATGAGAGGGAACGCCCCTCAATGGCGGAACGCGCCACACCGACCGGTGCATCCGAGGAGAAATCCGATTCCCCGGCCCCTTTTCTGTGAACGGATCGGTGAGAGGCGGAAACCGAAGCGGAAGTCATCACCATCGGAGATCACGCGCATGAGCGACCAGAAGAACACGGATGAATTCCCCAGGCGCCGCTTCGTCGCGCTCTCGGGCACCGTCGGCGGCGCGGCGCTGCTGACCGGTGCGGGGGTCATGGCGGGCACGACCGCCACGGCGGACGCGGCGCACGGCGGCCCCACGCCCACCCCATCGTGTTCCACCACCCCTCCGCCCGGCGGGGCGAGCCCCTGTCCCCCCTCTCAGCTCCAGCCCCTCTGCGGCAGTCCCAATGACGACGACCTGCTGTGGAACGACGTCAAGTACTGCACGCAAGGCATCACCCCGCCGCCGTCGCAGGGCAAGCCCGACTGCCTGAAGGTGACCCCGAACTACGTCGTGCTGCACGGAAGTCCGGAGAACACACACAACTATCTCCTCCTTCCTTCGTGCCGGATCACGGGCATCGAATGCCCGTTCATCCATATGGACTCGGCGGCGAACTACTGGCACGAAGCGTGGGAGAACGCGCGGCACGGGGGGAGCATTCCCGTTCAGTACGCGAACATCGGGCTGGGAATCAATTCGCAGCACGCGCGCCGCTATCAGCAGCTGCATATCCATATGGCCGGAATCAGACCGAGCACACAGCGGCGGCTCCAGGAACTCGAGGCCCAGGGCCGCATGGCCACCCAGCCCTCCCAATGGGCCGCCCCGGGAAATCAGGCGCCCGTGTCGGGGCCCGCGGGTTCGGGTGACCGCGTCTACCGCATCCTCAAGCTCCAGGACCTCCAGCAGAACCCCTTCACGCTGCTGTACCGGAACGTGGTGGTCCCGAACTCGCTGAACATGGCGGACCAGACCCTCATCGTGGTCCCGAAGATGACGGCCGCCGGATTCTTCGCCGGCTCCTTCTACGTCCTCAACAGCGACACCTCCCTCCACGACGGCACCAGCACGTGCGACTACCTGCTGGTGTACAGCTGACGGGGCACCGCTGCCGCAAGCAGCCGGCATCACTGCGCCCCGGCCCGGACCCCTGCGTGATCCGGGGCACAGCACCCCCAGGTAACACGGGGTTCACATAAGGGCAATGGTCGGGAAACGGCCTGTTGGCAGGCTTCCGGGCAGATCGAGAGTACGGCGCGCGGCGCCGCACCGGCACCCGCAAGTGCGCCCGAACCACCCCGAAGGATGTGTCCCCCCGTGACCTTCAAGGCCGAGTACATCTGGATCGACGGCACCGCGCCGACGGCCAAGCTCCGTTCCAAGACGAAGATCATCACGGGTGCTCCGGCCGGTCTCGACGCGCTGCCGCTGTGGGGCTTCGACGGCTCCTCCACCAACCAGGCCGAGGGCCACGCCTCGGACCGCGTGCTCAAGCCGGTCTTCACCTGCCCGGACCCGATCCGCGGCGGCGACGACGTGCTGGTGCTGTGCGAGGTCCTGAACACGGACATGACGCCGCACGCCTCCAACACCCGCGCCGAACTGGCCGAGGTCTCCGCCCGGTTCGCCGCGCAGGAGCCGATCTTCGGCATCGAGCAGGAGTACACCTTCTTCGACGGCACCCGCCCGCTGGGCTTCCCCGAGGGCGGCTTCCCGGCCCCGCAGGGCGGCTACTACTGCGGTGTCGGCGCCGACGAGATCTTCGGCCGCGAGGTCGTCGAGGCGCACCTCGACCACTGCCTGAAGGCCGGTCTCGGCATCTCCGGCATCAACGCCGAGGTCATGCCGGGCCAGTGGGAGTTCCAGGTCGGCCCGCTCGCCCCGCTGGAGGTCTCCGACCAGCTGTGGGTGGCCCGCTGGCTGCTGTACCGCACCGCCGAGGACTTCAAGATCTCCGCGACCCTCGACCCCAAGCCGGTCAAGGGCGACTGGAACGGCGCGGGCGCGCACACCAACTTCTCCACCAAGGCGATGCGCGAGGGCTACGACGCGATCATCACCGCGTGCGAGTCGCTGGGTGAGGGCTCCAAGCCGCTGGACCACGTCAAGAACTACGGCGCCGGCATCGACGAGCGGCTGACCGGTCTGCACGAGACCGCCCCGTGGGACGAGTTCACCTACGGCGTCTCCGACCGCGGTGCCTCGGTGCGCATCCCGTGGCAGGTCGAGGTGGACGGCAAGGGCTACATCGAGGACCGCCGCCCGAACGCCAACGTGGACCCCTACCTGGTGACCCGCCTGATGGTGGACACCTGCTGCACGGCGCTGGAGAAGGCCGGTCAGGTCTGATCCGCCCGCAGACCCCGACAGGGGCGCCCGCCGTTCGCGGCGGGCGCCCCTGTCGCATGCCCGGGTACGCCCCGCCGGTGCGCCCCACAGGACCCCGACCGGGACTCCACACCCCCGGCTGTCCGCATATTGAGACAGCGATTCGGCCTTCTCCGTGCCCACAACCCGCTGATCAGGGGCTTGACTCCGGATCCAGCGGCCTTCGCAACGCAGACTTCACGCCAATGCCACGTCCAACCCTTGAGAGGACTCTCGTGCCCGGCACCCACCTCTGCTTCAATGGACGCATGGCCAGCTTCCAGAAGATCACCGCGACGGGTCGCCACGACCTCGAGCCCTTCTGGCCCTCCCGCCAGCATCACGACTTCGACCGGGTGTGTTGTCGCGCGATATCCGCGCGGGCCCTGTGAAGCCGTAACCCCGGCCTTCGGCCAGCGCGGAACGACGTACGTCCCGGCGTGCCCCGACCACGAATCGCGGCCGCCGTCCTTCCCGACGAACCTCTCGCGCGAAAGAGCTGACCTCTCATGGCGACCACTCGTTCTGTCTCCCCCGTCTCCGCTGTCTCCCCGGCCCCCTCCGCGGCCCCCCTGAACGCCCCCGCCCGGCACCGGCTGCGCGCCGTCGACCGGGACGAGGTGGTCGATGTCGCGGACTTCCTGCCGCCCGGCGCCACCTGGCTGCCCGCCCCCCAGCACACCCTGCCCGTCCTGCCCGGCCGCCCGCCGATGGTCGGCTATCTGGTGCTGGTCCCCGCCGACCAGCAGCCGCCGTTCCTGCCGGTCGCGGTGCCGGAACAGGCGGGACCCGCGGTGCGGACGGGTCCGGTGGCACCGGCCGCCGCCTCGGGCCAGACGGCCGGGGAGCCGCTGGTCCGGATCGACTCCGGGCGCCGTACCGCCTTCATCGAGGGCCGTGAACTCGACCTGACCTACCTGGAGTTCGAGCTGCTCGCGCATCTGGTGGCCCATCCGCACCGGGTGCACACCCGCGACCAGCTGGTCACCACGGTGTGGGGGTACGGCCATGTCGGCGACGGCCGCACGGTCGACGTCCATATCGCCCGGCTGCGCCGCAAGCTGGGCGCCGAGCACCGCCGGACCATCCAGACCGTGCGCCGGGTCGGCTACAAGTACATTCCGCCGACCGGGCGTTGACCCCTCGGTTCCGCCCTCGGCGGACTCCCGTGCCGACCGGCGCCCGACCGGGCAGGCTGCCCGGCATGAGACTTCTGGTGCTGGGTGGAACGGAGTTCGTGGGGCGGGCCGTCGTCGAGGCGGCCCTCGGGCGCGGCTGGGAGGTGACCGTCTTCAACCGGGGACGCCACCGACCGCCGCCCGGGGCAACGGTGTTGCGCGGTGACCGCACCGCGCCGGGCGGCCTGGACGCGCTCGCCGAGGGCGAGTGGGACGCGGTGGTGGACACCTGGTCGGCGGCGCCCCGCGCGGTGCACGAGACGGCGCGGCTGCTGCGCGGCCGCGTCGGGCGGTACGCGTATGTCTCCAGCTGCTCGGTGTACGCCTGGCCCTGGCCGGCCGGGGCCAGGGCGGACGCCCCGCTGGTCGAGGGCGCGGCGGCGGACGCCGAGCAGCGCGAGTACGCCGTGGACAAGCGGGGCGGTGAGCTGGCCGCGCTGGAGTCCTTCGGCGCGGACGGTTCGCTGCTGGTGCGGGCGGGGCTGATCCTCGGACCGTACGAGAACGTGGGCCGGCTGCCCTGGTGGCTGACCCGGATCGCCCGCGGGGGTCCCGTCCTCGCGCCCGGTCCGCGCGGGCTGCCGCTCCAGTACATCGACGCCCGCGACCTCGCCGACTGGCTTCTCGGCGCGCTGGAGCAGGAGCTGAGCGGGCCGTACGACCTGGTGAGCCCGCCGGGGCACACCACCATGGGCGCGTTCCTCGACGCGTGCCTCGCGGCCACCGGCGCGGACGCCGAGCTGTGCTGGGCCGAGCCGCGGACGGTTCTGGACGCCGGGATCGAGCCGTGGACCGAGCTGCCGGTGTGGGTGCCGCCGGACGGTGAGATGTACGACGCCGCCCACCGGGCCGATGTGTCCCCGGCGCTCGCCACCGGGCTGACGTGCCGCCCGGTGCAGGAGACCGTCGCGGACACCTGGCGGTGGCTGACCTCGATCGGCGGCACCCCGCCCCGGCGTTCCGAGCGCGGCGCCCCGGGCCTCGACCCGGAGGTGGAGGCGAAGGTGCTGGCCGCGCTGCGCGACGGCGTTCCCGAGGCCGATGGTGTACCTGGCACCACCCCCCAAGAGGGGGCCTCGGGCCAGTGACCCCCGTCGGCGGGTCGGCGAGACTCACCGTATGAACAGCGACAACATGCGCGACAGGGCCCGCCGGTCCCTGCTGGCCGCCGTGCGGGGACTGGTGCTGGCCCTGATCACGATGCCCTTCGGCATCGCGTTCCTGGTGCTGACCCTGGTGTCCCTCGCCTTCGTCCCGCTCGGCATCGGACTGCTCACGACCCCCCTCGTACTGAGGGGGGTCAGGGCGCTGGCGGATGTGCGCCGGAGGCTGGCGGCGGAGTGGTGCGGGGTGCGGATCCGGGCGGTGTACCGGCCGATCCCGCGCGGCACCAATCCATGGACGCGCACCTTCACCATGCTGGGCGACCCCCAGACCTGGCGGGACGTGCGCTGGCTGCCGGTGGACTTCACGGCGGGTTTCATCAGCGCGCTGCTCCCGGCCCTGCTGCTGTTCTACCCCGTCGAGGGGCTGCTGCTGCCCTTCGGGCTGTGGCGGGCGTACGCCCGGGGCGGCACCTACTGGTACGCGTTCGTCCCGGTCACCGGGGAGGCCACCGCCATCGGCGCGGCCGTCCTCGCCCTCGTGATCCTGCGGTTCGCCCTGCGGTTCACCCCGGACCTGCTGACCGCGCACTTCCGGCTCGCCCGGGCGGTGCTCGACAACAGCGAGGGAGAACTCGTGGAGCGCGTACGGGTGTTGACCGAGACCCGGCGGGACGCGGTGGACACCTCCGCCGCCGAACTGCGCCGCATCGAACGGGATCTGCACGACGGCGCCCAGGCCCGGCTCGTCGCCATGGGCATGGACCTCGGCACCATCGAGATGCTGCTCGACAAGGACCCGGCGCAGGCCAGGCGACTGCTCGCGCAGGCCAGGCGCAACTCCGTGGACGCCCTGGAGGAGCTGCGCGACCTGGTCCGCGGCATCCATCCGCCGGTGCTCGCCGAACGCGGACTCGGCGACGCCGTAAGGGCCTTGGCGCTGCGGCTGCCGCTGCCCGCCGAGGTCACGGTGGAGCTGCCGGGCCGCGCCGACGCGCCGGTGGAGTCGGCCGCCTACTTCGCGGTCAGCGAGGTGCTCACCAACGCGGCCAAGCACGCGGGCGCCGACCGGCTCTGGGTGGATCTGCACCACACCGACGGCCGGCTGCGGATCACGGTCACCGACAACGGCAGGGGCGGTGCCTCGGTCGGGACCGGCTCCGGGCTCGCCGGGATCGAGAAGCGGCTCGGTACATTCGACGGCGTCCTGGCCGTCAGCTCTCCCGCGGGCGGCCCCACCATGGTGACCATGGAGATCCCGTGCGTGTTGTCCTAGCCGAAGACCTCTTCCTGCTGCGCGACGGACTGGTCCGGCTGCTTGAGGCGTACGGCTTCGAGATCGCGGCGGCCGTCGAGTCGGGGCCCGAACTGACGCGGGCGCTGGCCGAGTTGACGCCGGATGTGGCGGTGGTCGACGTACGGCTGCCGCCCACGCACACCGACGAGGGCCTCCAGTGCGCCCTGGCCGCCCGGCGGGCCCGGCCGGGGCTGCCGGTACTGGTCCTCTCCCAGCATGTGGAGCAGCTGTACGCGCGGGAGCTGCTCGCCGACGGCGCCGGCGGGATCGGGTATCTGCTCAAGGACCGGGTGTTCGACGCGGAGCAGTTCGTGGACGCCGTACGGCGGGTCGCGGCGGGAGGCACGGCGATGGATCCGCAGGTCATCCAGCAGCTGCTGGCCCGGAGTTCGGCCGAGGACCGGCCGCTCGGCCGGCTCACCCCGCGCGAGCGTGAGGTGCTGGAGCTGATGGCGCAGGGCCGGTCGAACGCGGGCATCGCCGCCCAACTGGTCGTCACCGAACGGGCGGTGGCCAAGCACACCTCCAACATCTTCGGCAAGCTCGGCCTGGAGGTGTCGGACGACGACAACCGGCGGGTGCTCGCGGTGCTGGCGTATCTCGACGGCGGGCCCCGCTGAGCACCGGTTCAATTCCGGTGACCCCGAGGGCACATGTGTGCGAGGGTGGCGCGGTGAACCAGGACTGGGAAGACCGGGTGGACGCCGCTTGGGCCGCCTTCGCCCACGGCGAGTACCCCGAGGAGCGCGCGGCCCAGTTCCGCGCCCTGATCGACGGCCTTGTCGCCGAACTGCCCGAGGACAGCCCGCGGGCCCCCTTCGAGCGGGCCTGCGCCTTCGACTCGACCGGGCACTCGGACCGGGCCGTGCCGCTGTACCGGGAGGCGCTGGCGCGCGGCCTCGACGGCTACCGGGGGCGGCGGACCCGGATCCAGCTGGCGAGTTCGCTGCGCAACATCGGGCAGCCGGAAGAGGGGGTGAAGCTCCTCACGCCCGAACTGGACGGGCCGAGCGACGAGTTGGACGACGCGGTGCGCGCCTGTCTCGCACTGTGCCTCTCCAGCCTGGGCCGCGACCGCGAGGGCCTGTCCCTGGTGATCGAGGCGCTGGCCGCCCATCTGCCGCGCTACCAGCGTTCCATGGCCAACTACGCGCGCGCCCTGGTCGATCCGGAGACGTGAAAGGGCCGACTCCAAAGCCGCGAGCACGCCGACGGCCGGCCGGATGCGCGCGCCGACACCGGGGCCGCGAGCGGACCGGGCCCGGCGGCATGAACGGGTCGGCACCGGAGCCGCACCCGCATCACGTCCGGCCACGTGAACTCACCGAACCGGCAGGCCTGGACGCACCGGTTCGGAGGGCCTGAACACGCCGAACCCGCCGGCCTGGACGCACCGAACCGGAGGGCCTGAACGCGTCGGCCGCGAGACCCGGACTCGTCGGCGTCGAGGCCCGGACCCGCTGCCCCGGACGCATCGACGCGCCGCTTGACGGTGACCAACCAAGGGCTCGCTCGTTCTTCCGGACGTGCAGTCACAGGATGTAGCCCACCGTCACGCCCCCGCCGCCTCCGGACCGGCCGACGTCGAGCGAGCCGAGGCCCTGCTCGTCGAGCACTATCCACAGCTGGTCCGGCTCGCCTATCTGGTGCTGCCGCCGAGTCTCGGCCGCGGGCGCCGGGTGCTGACCGCACACGCCCTCACCCAGCGCGCCCTGCCCCGGGGCCGCAAGCAGGCCGACCTGATCCCGGCCCAGCCCTCGGGCCGTACCCACAGCCGCCGGGACGCCGGTGACCCGGCGGCCCGGGAGGGCGACCCCGGCTATGTCTATCTGCGCGAGCGGGTCCTGCGCGCCGCCCTCACCGCCGCCCGCCCGCACCGCGGCCTGCCCCCGCTGCTCCCCCGCGTCCTCGGCCTGCGGCTGCTCCCGCGCTCCGGCGGCGCCGATGAACTCGCCCTGGACCAGCGGCTGTCGAAGCTGTCCGCACCGGCCCGCGCCGCCTATGTGCTGCGCGGCCTTGACCGGCTGCCGGACCAGGAGATCCGCAAGATCCTCGACACGGCCGGGGTGGACGACCCGGGCGGCGCACTCGCCATGGCGAACAGCGTGCCCGCCCAGCCGGGCCTGCTCTCCTCCCCCGAGTTCGACCCCTGCACCCTCCAGGCCCGGCCGACCGATCTGCTGCGCCGCCGCCAGCACACCCGGGCCGCCCTCGGCGCCGCGGCCGCCCTCGCGGTGTGCGGGGCGCTGCTCGCGCTGCCGCACTCCGGCTGGGGCCCGGACGGCGCCGCCGCCCCCGTCTACGCCGAGAACCCGGCCGCCCAGGCCGCCCTCGACCCGGGCAAGCTGACCCGGGTCTCCCCCACCGCCTGGCGCTCCGCGGCCCGCACCGACTTCTCGGCCTGGCCCGCGCGCGGCCCGCTCACCGGTGACAAGGACCTGCTGCGCCGCGCCCTCGCGGTCTGGGCCCGGCCCGGACAGAACGTCCGGGTCTCGGCCACCCCCGGCACCCAGACCGGCGGCCCCGCGGGCCCGCCCCAACTGCTGTACGCGGGGCAGGTCGACGCCGCGCGGGTGGTGATCCTCTACGACGGTCTGCGCATCGCCCGCTACGCGGAACCGGCCGACGGCACCCAGGGCGCCGCCCTGGACTTCGCCCGGGTGGACGGCGCGACCGGCGCCGAGGCGAGCGCCCTGGTCCTCGGTCGCGCCGACGGCAATGTGCAGTATCTGCTGGCCCCCTGGGTGACGAAGGCGGCCACCCGCGATCTGCTGAAGCCGGCCGCGGCGCCCACCCCGCTCACGGTCACCGGCGGTGTCACCGCCCCACTGACCAGCCCCGCCCTGGCCACCGGCAACTGCACCTCCTGGACCGTGCTCCAGGTCTCCGGCGGCGTCGGCACCCAGCTCGCCACCGACCTCGGCGAGCTGGTCCCGGCGCGGCTCACCGCGGGCCGTCCCGGCGCTCCCGGTGCGGCCGCCGGGCCCGAGGGGCTCCAGGCGTGGGCGCCGTTCGCCTGCTCGCTGGCCACCGAGCGCTCCTCGGGCGTGCGCAGCGTCAACGCCTGGGACTACGCGGAGCAGCCGCTGCCGGACGGCAGCGGGGCCGGCCAATGGGTCTGCACCCGCGCCGAGACCTGGCGCGGCGACGGCGCCGCGGCGCTGGCCCAGTTCCGCGTCCCCGGCTCCCGCTACGGTGCCGTCACGGCGAAGGGCACCGACACCGCGGCGTGCGGTCCGCGCGATCCGCATGTGCTGGCCGGGGTGCTGTGGAAGTCCAAGGGCGGGCACTGGTATCTGCTGGCCGCGGGCGCCCCGGACACGGTGGCGATCCACGCGAGCGGCGGGATCACCGCGTCGGCGCCGGGCTCGCTGCTGATCTCCCAGGCCGCCAAGGGGGCGCAGGCCCAGCTGAAGGGCACGCTGGCGGGCGGCAAGGTGATCGACGGGCTGCACTAGGAGCCGCGCGTACGAATGTTATTGACATCCGCGTAAACAAGCCGCGCCGGAACCCTTCTCAGAGCGCCTACCCGTCAGTACATTGACGCCATGTCTCATACGCAGGCCCGGCCGGTGGAGTCCGAGCGCATCGCGCTCAAGGCCCGCAATGTGTCCTTCTCCTGGGAGGACACACCGCTGCACTGGGTGCCCGGGGATCCGTTCACCACGCACACCATCAATGTGCTGCACCTGCTGCTGCCCGCCGGCGAGCGCTGGTTCGTGCAGGTGTACAAGCAGGCGCTGCCGCTGATCAAGGACGACCGGCTGCGCGAGGACGTCATCGGGTTCATCGGGCAGGAGGCCATGCACTCCCAGTCCCATGACGAGGTGCTGCCGCATCTGCGCGAGCAGGGCCTGGATCCGACGCCGTACACCGCGCAGGTCGACTGGTTCTTCGAGAAGCTGCTCGGCGACCGCACCCTGCCGCCGGGCCGGGCGCGCCGCTGGTGGCTCCTCGAACGGGTGGCGCTCATCGCGGCGATCGAGCACTACACCGCGTTCCTCGGCGACTGGGTGCTCGGCGCGGCCGAGCTGGACCGGCGCGGCGCCGATCCCACCATGCTGGACCTGCTGCGCTGGCACGGCGCGGAGGAGGTGGAGCACCGCTCCGTCGCCTTCGACCTGTTCACCCATCTGGACGGCAGCTACCGGCGCCGGGCCCGCACCTGGGCGAGCGCGTTCTCGGCCCTGCTCTTCCTGTGGCAGCGCGGGGTCCGCTTCTTCATGGCGAACGACCCGACGCTGACCGGCCGCGAGGCGGCCAAGGCGTCCTTCAAGGACTTCTACGACCGCGGCCGTGCGGGCGTGCTGCCCGGCGCCGGTGCCATGCTGCGCTCCATCCCGCGCTATCTCGGCCGGGACTACCACCCCTCGCACGAGTTCTCCACCGCCCAGGCCGTCGCCTATCTGGCCGCCTCCCCGGCCGCGCTCGCCGCCGAGCAGGCGGAGCGCTCCCTGAAGGGTGCCGCCTGATGCCGAAGCCGCTCACGGTCGCCCTGCTCGCGGGCGCGGCCCTGCTCACCCGGAGCGCGCTGCGCCGCCGCGTCCAGGTCTCGCCGCTGTGGCCGATGCCCGCGCTGGAGACACCGATCTCCGGGCGGCCCCGCTCCCGGGCACTGCGGCTGCTGCTCACCGCGCACGAGCCGATCGCCGACGGTGTCGTACGACTGCGTCTGGAGGGTGCCGAGTTGCCGCGCTGGACGCCGGGCGCGCATCTGGATCTGGTGCTGCCCTCGGGGCTGGTGCGGCAGTACTCGCTGTGCGGGGACCCCGCGGACACCTCCGCGTACACGGTCGCCACCCGGCTGGTCGAGGACGGGCGGGGCGGTTCGCGGGAGGTGCACGAGCAGCTGGCCGAGGGCATGGAGCTGGAGGTGCGCGGGCCGCGCAACCGGTTCCCGCTCGCCGAGGCGCGGTCGTACGTCTTCGTCGTCGGCGGGATCGGCATCACGCCGGTGCTGCCGATGCTGCGCGCGCTGCCGGAGGATGCCGCCTGGCGGCTGCTGTACTGCGGGCGGACCCGGGCCTCGATGCCCTTCCTGGACGAGGTGCGGGAGCTGGCCGGGGACCGGCTGACCCTGGTGGCGGAGGACGAGGACGGGCGGCCGGACCTGGACGCCCTGTTCGCGGCGGTGGCTCCGGGCACGGCGGTGTACTGCTGCGGTCCCGAGGGGCTGATGGAGGCGGTCGCGGCGCGGGTGCCGGAGGGGGCCACGCTGCATCTGGAGCGGTTCGCGCCGCGCGCCTCGGCGGACGGGAACACCGCGTTCGAGGTGGAACTGCGGCGCAGCGGGCGCACGGTGAGCGTGCCGGCCGACTCCACGGTGCTGGCCGCGGTGCGCCGGGAGCTGCCGGACACCGTCTACTCCTGTGAGCAGGGCTTCTGCGGGACCTGCCAGCAGCGGGTCCTGGAGGGCGAGGTGGAGCACCGGGACGAGCTGCTCACGGACGCGGAGCGCCACGACTCGATGCTGATCTGTGTGTCCCGGGCCCGCGGCGAACGCCTTGTGCTCGATCTGTGACGCAGTGATGTGAACACCGGTTCGGGTCCGAACCGTTGGCGGCCGGATCCGCTCGGTAAGGTGTTCGTATGACTACCGGGGTGCGCCGCAGGATGGGTGTCGAGGAGCGACGGCAGCAGCTGATCAGCGTCGCTCTCGACCTGTTCAGCCGCCGCTCGCCCGACGAGGTCTCCATCGACGACATAGCGGCGGCCGCGGGTATCTCGCGGCCGCTGGTGTACCACTACTTCCCGGGCAAACTCAGCCTGTACGAGGCCGCGTTGCGGCGCGCCTCGGAGGAGCTGAAGGCCCGCTTCACCGAGCCGCACGAGGGCCCGCTGGGTGCCCGGCTGCTGCATGTGATGCATCGCTTCTTCGCCCATGTGGACGAGTACGGCCCCGGTTTCTCGGCCCTGATGCGCGGCGGCCCGGCCGTGTCCGCGCCCGGCTCCCGGGAGAAGGAGCACGTCTCGACCACCAACGCGCTGATCGACGACGTACGGCAGTCCGCGTACGAGCAGATGCTGGGCCATCTCGGGATCGCCGAGGCGCCCCCGCGCCTGGAGCTGGTCATCCGTTCCTGGATCTCGCTCGCCGAGTCCACCGCGCTGATCTGGCTGGACGGCCGCCGGATCCCGCGCGAGGAACTGGAACTCCAGCTGGTGCACGACTTCGCCGCCCTGGTCGCGGTGAGCGCGACCCGGGACGAGGGCATGGCGGACGTGCTGCGCGCCATCCTCAAGGACGAACCGGCCGACGGCCCCTTCGCGGAGCTCATCGGCCGGCTCACCTCTCTGACTTCGTAGAACGCGCTGGAGCGCGCTAGGAGCGGGTGAACACCGCCACGGTCCTGGCCGGCACCGTGAAGGTGCCGGTGGCCGCCGTGTAACCGGAGGTCTTCACCACCGGGTCCGCGCCGGACGCCTGCACCGGGTGCAGCCGGTATCCGGTTCCGGCCAGGGCGGAGACCGTCTGCCGCTGCGCCTGCGGGGTGGCGTTGAAGACGACGACCAGGTCACCCAGGGTCATGGTGATCACGCCCGGGGTCTCGTCCTTGCCGGACAGCGGGAAGGACAGCTCGCTCTGCACCCGGCCCGCCGTGTCGAGCGAGAACGCCTTCTCGGTCGTACGGATCCTCAGCAGGTCCTGGTAGGCGGCCGAACTGCCCTCGATCTGCGGGCAGCCGACCTTGACCGAGGTCAGCAGCGGTCCGGCGTACGACCACTTGTCCTGGTTGTCGGCCGCCATGGGCAGGCCCCGGCCGAAGCCGTTGCCGTCGGCGCAGTTCCAGTGGATGGCGTTGAACCAGTCGCCGCTGTCGAAGGAGTTGCGGTCAAGCGACTTCGAGCGCAGCAGATCGGTGCCGGCCTGCGACAGGGACGGGCCCTGCGAGAGGGTGGCCGTGGCCATCGCCAGGACCTGCATCCGGGCCCGGTCGGCGGCCGAGGTGCCCTGGGGCAGCTTGTAGGCGAGCGCGTCGAACAGGGACTCGTTGTCGTGCGCGTCGACGTAGGCGAGGGCGTCGCCGGGCGCGGCCGCGTATCCGGCGGGCGCGCCGTTGTAGTCGACCTCGGCGCCGGTGACCTCCTTGCCGTCGGTGTCGGTGAAGCGGTACTTGGCGAGGTTGCCGGTCAGCCCGACCTTGATCAGGTCCTGGTAGTGCAGCAGCCGGGCCTTCTGCTCGGCCGACGTACCGTTGGCCGCCGAGCCGTTGGGGTCGGTGTACAGACCGGAGGCGAAGCCCTGGACGCCGGGGTCGGAGTCGAAGGGGCTGCCGCCGCGCACCGCGTCGCGGGCCCGGTCGGAGAAGGTGGCGATGCCGGTACCGGCCATGTTCGCCTGGGTGGCCTGCACGAAGCGGGCGTTGTCGGCGACCTCCCCGAAGTTCCAGCCCTCGCCGTACAGGATGATCTTCTTTCCGTCGACGCCGTCCTTCTTCAGGGTGAGCGCGTCGAGGGCCTTGCGGACCGCGAGGATGTTGGCCTTCGGGTGGTGGCCCATGAGGTCGAAGCGGAACCCGTCGACCTTGTACTCCTTGGCCCAGGTGACGATCGAGTCCACGACCAGCTTGCCCATCATCGCGTTCTCCGGAGCGGTGTTGGAGCAGCAGGTGGAGTTCGCCACCGAGCCGTCGGCGAGCAGCCGCTGGTAGTAGCCGGGCACGATCTTGTCCAGGACGGAGGTGTCCGCCTGGCCGCTGGCCGAGGTGTGGTTGTAGACGACGTCCATCACGACCCGCAGGCCGTCCTGGTTGATCCCCTGCACCATCTGCCGGAACTGCTCGGTGCGCGCGGTGCCGTCCGGGTCGGTGGCGTAGGAGCCCTCGGGGACGGTGAAGTGGTACGGGTCGTAGCCCCAGTTGTAGGCGTCCTTCGCGGCGCTCTTCGCCACGCAGGCCTGCTGCTGGTCGGAGTCGGCCGGGTAGGCGGCGAGATCGCAGTCGGGGCTCTGCTGGTCGGCCTTCTTCTCGGGCACGGTGGCGAAGTCGAAGGCGGGCAGCAGATGCACGTACGACGTCCCGGACTTCGCCAGCTCCCTCAGGTGCTTGGAGCCGTCGCTGTTCTTGTCGGTGAAGGCGAGGTAGGTGCCCTGGTCCTGCGCCGGGACGGTCTTGTCCGCGGCCGAGAAGTCCCGGACGTGCAGTTCCTGGATCTGCGCGTCCCGCAGCGGTACGGCCTTGGGCTTGCGCAGGGTGGACCAGCCGCTCGGGGCGAGGGACCTGTCGTCCAGATCGGCCACGACGCTGCGCTCGGAGTTCGCGGTGAGGGCGACCGAGTAGGGGTCGGTGACCTTGTTGGTGACCAGCTGCCGGACGCTGGGCGCCCACACCTTGACCACGTACCGGTAGCTCTTGCCCTTCCAGGACGCGGGCCCGGTGACCGACCAGACGCCGGTGGCGTCGTCGCGGTGCATGGGCCGGTCCGCGCCGTCGATCTCCAGGGCGACGCTCTGGGCGGTGGGTGCCCACACGGAGAGGGTAGGCCGGCCGCCGTGGAAGACCGGGCCGAGCTGTGCCTTGGTGGCGGCCGGGTAGAGGTCGTCCAGGACGCCCGCGGTCTGCACACCGGTCGCGGCCAGCACGGCACCGTCGGCGGCGCGCTGGGAGGCGACCAGCTGGCCGGTGAGCGCCGCGCGCACCCGGCCGCGGTCACGCGGGTCCACGGACCAGGCCGTGTAGTCCTTCAGATAGGGGAACTTGGCCTTCTGGGCGTCCGTGAGGGTGGTCTTCTCCAGCCGGAGACAGCGCTCGTCGTCGCTGGTCAGGGCCCCGTCCTTGGCGGTGATGGAGCCGTCGTGGGAGTAGACCAGCTGGGTGGAGGCGGCACCGTCGGCGCCGTCCCAGGCGACGGTGTCCCGGTCGATCCAGACCGCCTTGGAGGTGGTCAGGTCGAGGTCGGCGGCGCTGCCCGCGGGCTGCGGCAGCAGATGCTTGTCCTGGCCGTTCAACAGCCACACCTCGTAGCCGTCGGACGTGAGGTCGAGGGACTGGTCGGCGGCGAGGTCCTTCTCGTCGCCGTTGTGGATGATGTAGCTGAGGCTGCTGGCACCCGCGGCGAGCGGGACCTCGAAGACGGCGCCATAGGCATCAGTCTTCACCGGCTTCAGGGGGGCCGACCAGTCGGTGGGGTTCGCGGCGCCCGTCCAGACGTGCAGCCCCCAGCCGTCGTAGTCGCCGTCGGCGCGGTGGTAGTGGATGACGGCCTTGGCGGTGTCCGGCGCGGGGTACGACGAAGGCCGCTGGGTCTGGACGCCGGCGTCGCCCTGCTTCACCCAGACCTCACCGGTCCTGGTGACGTCGATGCTCCGGTCGGAGTCGGTGTCCTTGTTCCCGTTCTTGTCCACGACGAGGAAGCCCACGTTCGAGGCGCCCGGCTTGACCTTGACGTAGGCGAAGGCGCCCCAGGCGTCCCGGCCGGTGAAGGGGTGTCCGGCCGGCCAGGTGGTGGACTGGCCGTCGGCGATGTCGCCCCAGGCGTACAGGCCCCAGTTGTCGTAGTCGCCGTCGGTGCGCTGGTAGTGGACGATCACGTAGTCGCGCGAGGAGGCGGTGGGCGGGGCGGGCGCGGGTACGGCGCCGGTGGTGCTCTGCGCCGTGGCGCTCGCGGTGTGCCCCGCGCTGTCGATCACGACGGCCTTGTAGCGCAGCGCGGTACCGGCCGGGACCTTGGTGCCGAGGGTCTGGGTGACCTGGTAGGGGGCGTGGTCGGCGGAGCCGAGTACCTGCCACTTGGCGTTGCCGACCTGGGCGGCGAAGACCACCCGGTTCAGCTGCCCGCCGTCGACGTCGGCGCCGAGGGTCACGGTGCCGGTGGCGCCGGCGGCCGGGGCCTTCAGGGTGAGCGTCGGCTTGGTGGCCGGCTTGTCGAGCGTGCCGGACGCCTTGTAGACGACGGCGGACTCGGCGGGGACAGTGACGGTGACCTTGCGGCCGCCGTCCGAACCGACGCTGCCCGTCGCGCCGTAGACGCCCCGGTACGACATGTCCGCCGAACCGGTCGCGAAGGTGGCCGACTCGGCCTCGCTCGCGTTGTTGAACGCGACGATGTACTCCTGGCCGCTCCTGGCGTCGGTGCGGGTGAAGGCGTAGATCCCGGCGCCGTCGGCCGCGTACCGCTCGCTCTGCACGCCGTCGGTCAGGGCCGGGTTGGCCTTGCGCAGGGCGGAGAGGCCGGCGATCTGCCGGTACAGCGGCGCCTTCGTGTCGTAGGAGTCGCTGGCGTGGGTGCGGTCGGTGCCGATCTCGTCGTCGGCGAGGTAGCCGGGCACCTGGGAGGCGAACATGGTCTGGCGGGCTTCCTTGTCGCCGCCGTTGCCGGTGAAGCCCTGTTCGTCGCCGTAGTAGACGACCGGGTTGCCGCGGCTGAGGAACATCACCTCGTTCGCCAGCTCGTCCTTCTTCAGCAGCTCGGCGTCCGAGGCCTTCGGGTTGTCCTGCTCGAGGAAGTACCCGATGCGGCCCATGTCGTGGTTGCCGAGGAAGGTGACCTGCTCATAGGCGTTGGCCCGGTCGGTCGTGTACTTGTAGTCGTCGCCGAGGACGCTCGCCAGCTTGCCGGCGCTCGCGCCCTGGGAGGCGTAGCCGCGGGCCGCTCCCTGGAAGGGGAAGTCGAGGGTGGCGTCGAGGCGGCCCTGGGTGACGTACGGGGCGGTCACCGAGGTGTCCGTGTCGTACGTCTCGCCGAACATGAAGAAGTTCTTCCGGCCGTGCGCCGCCGCGTAGCGGTCGAGTGCGGTGGCCCACTGGGTCCAGAAGTCCAGGTCGACGTTCTTGGCGGTGTCGATGCGGAACCCGTCGACGGCGAAGTCCTTCACCCACCGCTCGTAGATCTGCTCCATGCCGTGCACGACCTCGGGACGTTCGGTCCACAGGTCGTCCAAGCCGTCGAAGTCGCCGTAGGTGCCGGACTCGCCGGCGAAGGTGGAGTCGCCCCGGTTGTGGTACATCGTCGGGTCGTTGAGCCAGGCCGGGACCTTGGACGCGGCGGTGACCTGCGGGGTGTACGGGAAGGAGGCGTCCGAGACGGCCGGGAACTCCTTGGTTCCGTCCGCGTAGTCGGCGTCGTCGAAGGGCCTGCCGTCCTTGGTGAGGTACGGGTAGGCGCCCTTGGAGCGGTAGTCGGAGGAGTTCTCCTTGTTCGTCACCACGTCGGCGGTGTGGTTGGTGATGACGTCGAAGAAGACCTTCATGCCCTTGGCGTGTGCCTTGGAGATGAGGTTCTTCAGGTCCTGGTTGGTGCCGAAGTGCGGGTCGACCTGGGTGAAGTCGGTGATCCAGTAACCGTGGTAGCCCGCCGAGGCGTTGGCACCGGTCCCCTGCACCGGGATGTTCTTGAAGATCGGCGCCAGCCACAGGGCGGTGGTGCCGAGCCCCTTGATGTAGTCCAGCTTCTGTGTGACGCCCTTGAGGTCGCCGCCCTGGAAGAAGCCCTCGTCGGTGGGGTCGTAGCCGGTCGTCATGCGCGAACCGGTGAGCCCGCCCTTGTCGTTGGCCTTGTCGCCGTTGGCGAACCGGTCCGGCATGACGAAGTAGAACTGCTCATGGGTGTCGCCGTGCCGGGCCGGCTGGGCCGCGAGGGCCGAGTCCGACGGGGGCGGAGGCGGGGTGGCGGCCTGCGCGGCGGGCGCGGCCAGTGGCTGCACGAGTGCGGCCGTGAGCGCGGCGACGGCGAGGGCCGCGGCTCTCCTGCGGTGGGTGGTGCGACGCCGTGCGGGCGTCGGCCATCTCGGTATCACAGGCATGAACTCCTTGCGATGGCGGCTCGTTCGGGTCCGACCCCACGCCGCGGCTCGGCTTCGAGGCCGGGCGCCCGCGTGACCGTATCCTCCGCGAAAGGGTTGCAGCAAGAGTCGTGAAAGCATCGGCAAGGAATTTCAAATACCGCGGCCCGCACCGCCATGGGGGCGCGGTGCGGGCCGACTCCTCGTTCAGCAGGAGGACTTGCCGGCGTAGATCGCCAGCGCGGTGTTCGGGGCGACCGAGGCCGTGAACCAGCCGGTGCTGTTGACCGTCACCGTGGTGTTGTTCTGCACGTTGCAGTAGGTGCCGGCGGGCAGCGAGGTCTGGAACGAGCGACTGGCGGTCGCGCCCTCGTGGTTGATGACCACATAGCCCTTGCTGCCGCGACCGAAGGCGATCAGGTTGTCGCCGTCGTCCCACCAGTTGGAGACCGCCTGGCCGTGGGTGGTGTTGCGGAAGGCGACCATGGACTTGATCTCCGGCCAGGCGTGCTGGCACTTCCAGCCGTCCTGCCAGCAGGCGTTGACCTGGCCGTTGTTGGGCGGGCCCGCGTCCGCGTCGCTCCACTCGTAGCCGGAGTTGATGTCCGGGGAGCCGTAGGGCCAGGCCAGCATGAAGACGTTGGCCAGCGTGTAGTTGGCGCCGTCCTTGTAGTTCAGGGTGGCGCCGTTGCGCTCGGTGTCGTGGTTGTCCACGAAGACGCCGGCCACGTTGCTGGGCATATAGCCCCAGCCCTCGCCGAAGTTGTTCAGATAGGCGAGCTTCTCGCTGTTGAAGACGCGCTTGAGGTCGTAGCCGTAGCGGAACTCCTGGACGTCCCCGTTGCCCGTGTACTCGGTGGGCTGGACCGCCTCGCCGGCGCCGTAGATGACCTCCTGCTTCCAGTAGACGTTCGGGTTGGTCAGCCGGCTCTTGATGTTCGCGAGGTCGGTGGCGGCGATGTGCTTGGCCGCGTCGATCCGGAAGCCGTCGGCGCCGAGGGAGAGCAGGTCGTTCATGTACCCGGCGATGGTGGCGCGCACATGCTCCGCGCCGGTGTCCAGGTCGGCCAGGCCCGTCAGTTCGCAGTTCTGGACGTTCGAGCGGTCCTGGTAGTTGCTGATGTTGGTCCGGCAGGTGTGGAAGTCGGAGTCCGCGTACAGGCCGGGGTAGTTGTACTTGGTGTACTGCGTGCCGCCGGTGCCGGTGCCGCTGCCGGCGGTCATGTGGTTGATGACGGTGTCGACCACGACCTTGACGCCGGCCGCGTGGCAGGTGTCGATCATGTTCTTGAAGGTGGTCCGGTCGCCGAGCCGGCCCGCGATCTTGTACGACACGGGCTGGTACGAGGTCCACCACTGGGAGCCCTGTATGTGCTCCTCGGGCGGCGAGACCTGCACGAAGCCGTAGCCCGCGGGGCCCAGCGTGCTGGTGCACTCGCGGGCCACCGAGGCGTAGTTCCACTCGAACAGGACGGCGGTGACGTCCTTGGTGCCGGGCGGGGAGGCGTCCGCGGCCGTCGGGGTCATGACAAGGGCGGCGGCGGCGAGGGCGACCGCCCCGGAGAGCGTCTTGCGTACCATGTGGGGGTTCCTTCGTCCTTGAAGGTGCTTGCTGCAAAGTTTCAGAAACCTTGCGGTGACGCAGATGTTAAAGGCCCGCTGCCGGAAAAGGCAGCGGGCCGTAGAGAAGTTGATGCAAGAATTTTCACACGGGGCGTCAGACCGCCGCGGTCCACCACACCGTGGTGTCGGCGGGCACCTTCGCCTCGCCACCGGTCTCGGCCACCTCACCGCTCGCCAGCAGCACCCGGCCGTACGCCGGGGTCGTCACCGACTCGCCCGTGGTGTTGGCGACGCACACGAACTCGCCCCGGCGGAAGGCCAGGACGCCCTCGGGGGCGCGCAGCCACTCCAGTGTGTCCCCGGCGCCCAGGTCGGGCTGGTCGCGGCGGGCGGCGAGGGCGGCGCGGTACAGCTCCAGGGTGGAGCCCGCCGTCCCGGTCTGCGCCTCCACGCTCAGCTCGCCCCAGCTCGCCGGCTGCGGGAGCCAGCTGCCGCCGTCGCCGAAGCCGTACGACGACCCCGTGCGGGTCCACGGGATCGGCACCCGGCAGCCGTCGCGGAAGCCGTCCTGGCCCTCGCCGCGGAAGTACGCCGGGTCCTGGCGCACCTCGTCGGGCAGGTCCACGACGTCCGGGAGGCCCAGTTCCTCGCCCTGGTAGAGGTAGGCCGAGCCGGGCAGCGCCAGCATCAGCAGGGTCGCGGCGCGGGCCCGGCGCAGGCCGAGTTCGCGGTCTCCGGCCGTGCGGATCTGGGTGCCGAGTCCCGCCGGGTTGGCGAAGCGGGTGGCGTGCCGGGTGACGTCGTGGTTGGACAGCACCCAGGTGGCCGGGGCGCCGACCGGGCGCATCGCCTCCAGGGTGCCGTCGATGACCGTACGCAGCTCGGTCGCGTCCCAAGCCGTCGACAGGTACTGGAAGTTGAACGCCTGGTGCAGCTCGTCCGGGCGGACGTAGTTGGCGGTGCGCTCGACGGTCGGGGTCCACGCCTCGGCGACGAAGATCCGCCCGCCCGTCTCCCACCACCGCCCTTCTGACGAAGGCCCTTCGGGCCCCATTTTATTGGCGTACTCGTCGAGGATCGTGCGCCACTGCCGGTAGATGGCGTGCACGCCGTCCTGGTCGAAGAACGGCATGACATCGTTGCCCAGCAGCTTCAGCTGCTCGCCGGAGCCGAGGTCGGGCAGGCCCTCGGCCTTGACCAGGCCGTGCGCCACATCGATGCGGAAGCCGTCCACGCCCATGTCCAGCCAGAAGCGCAGGATGGAGCGGAACTCGTCGCCGACCGCCGGGTGTTCCCAGTTGAGGTCGGGCTGCTCGGGGGCGAAGAGGTGCAGGTACCACTCCCCGGGCGTGCCGTCGGGCTCGGTGACGCGGGTCCAGGCCGGGCCGCCGAAGATGGACTCCCAGTCGTTGGGCGGCAGTTCGCCCGCCGCGCCCTTGCCGGGGCGGAAGTGGTAGCGCTCCCGCAGCGGGGAGCCGGGGCCCTCGGCGAGGGCGCGCTTGAACCACTCGTGCTGGTCGGAGGAGTGGTTGGGCACCAGGTCCACGATGATGCGCAGGCCGAGCCCGTGGGCCTCGCGGATCAGCGCGTCGGCGTCCAGCAGGGTGCCGAACATCGGGTCGACCGCGCGGTAGTCGGCGACGTCGTAGCCGGCGTCGGCCTGCGGGGAGGCGTAGAAGGGGCTGAGCCACACCGCGTCGACGCCGAGGTCGCGCAGGTACGGCAGGCGGGAGCGTACGCCCTCCAGGTCGCCCATGCCGTCGCCGTTGCTGTCGGCGAAGCTGCGCGGGTAGACCTGGTAGATGACCGCCTCCCGCCACCAGTCGCGGCGGTGGCCTGCGACGGTGGCGGTGGCGGAGTCGGTGGCCGGGGCGGCGGTGTGCTGCTGGCTCATGGCTTCCTTGGTGGTAACGGAATTCGGGACGGGGGCACCACCCGGGCGGGCCGGGGAACGGAATGCGAGGCGGCCGCGATGTCAGCGGGGTCGGATGGACACCGCGGCCGCCTACCCGCGCGCCAGGCACGCGGGAGCCTCAGTGCGTCAAGGGCGTCAGCCCTTGGTGCCGCCGGAGGTGAGACCGGTGACGAGGTTCTTCTGCACCAGGTAGAAGAACAGCGAGACGGGTATCGCGATCAGCACCGCGGTGGCGGCCATGTAGTTCCACTCGGCGTCGTGCTCGCTGACGAAGGTCTGGAGGCCGACGGAGAAGGTGTACTTGGAGTCGTCCAGCATGAAGGTGGTCGCGAAGGCCACCTCGGCGACCGCGGTGATGAAGTTGTAGAACGCGGCGACGGCCAGGCCCGGCCGGGCCAGCGGCAGGATCAGCCGGAA
This sequence comes from Streptomyces griseofuscus, assembly GCF_014673495.1. Lineage (GTDB taxonomy): Bacteria > Actinomycetota > Actinomycetes > Streptomycetales > Streptomycetaceae > Streptomyces > Streptomyces murinus. Next base: position 6,069,896 of record NZ_CP051006.1, on the reverse strand, counting down.
GAAGGTGCCGAACGGGGTGAGTCCGTCCACCCGGCCGGCCTCGTCGATCTCGATCGGGATCGTGTCGAAGTAGCCCTTGAGCAGCCAGGCGCTGTACGGCACGGCGGTGGTGCAGTTGACGAGGATCAGCGCCCAGTAGGAGTCGATGAGGCCCAGGTCGCTGAAGATCTGGTACATCGGCACGATCAGGACGGCGATCGGGAACGCCTGGGTGAGCAGCAGGACCCACATCAGCTGCTTGTGGCCGGGAAAGCGCATCCGGGAGACGGCGTAGCCGGTGGTCGCGGCGAGCATCACACCGACGACGGTGGTGCCGAGGGCCACGATCATCGTGGACTTGAACCAGCTGAAGAACTCGGTGTGCTGGAGCACGAAGCTGTAGTTGGCGAAGCTCATCTTCCCGGCGATGCCGCCCGGGTGCAGATAGTCGTTCTTGTCCGGGCCGAGCGAGAGGTAGACCAGCCAGGCCACCGGGGCCAGGGCGATGAGGCTCGCGACCATGAGGCCGGCGTGCAGCAGGACGGTGCCGAGGGGGCCGCGCTCGCCGGGTCGGCGGTCGCGCCCCGCGGGCGTCACGGCGGGGGCCGGTGCGTCGGCCTGCTTCTCAAGGGTGGTGGTGCTCATGGCGGCGGCTCCTGCGGCGTCAGACGGCGAGCTGGTCATTGCGCTTCAGCCAGCGGAAGTAGAAGGAGGTGAAGACGGTGACGATCGACAGCAGCAGTACGCCATAGGCGGCGGACTGCGCGAAGTCACGCGGCTGCTGGCCGAAGCCCAGGTAGTAGGCCCAGGTGACGAGGATCTGGGCGTCCGGGGCGCTGGTCGGGCCGAACAGCAGGAAGATGATGGCGAACTGGTTGAAGGTCCAGATGACACCGAGCAGGACCACCGTGGAGCTGACCGAGCGCAGGCCGGGCAGGGTGACGTGCCGGAAGCGCTGCCAGGAGTTGGCGCCGTCCATCTTCGCCGCCTCGTACAAGGTGGTGTCGATGGACTGGAGGCCGCCGAGCAGCGAGAGCATCATGAACGGCACACCGCACCAGGTGTTGACCATGATCGCGGCGAAGCGCTGCCAGAAGGTGTCCTCCAGCCACTGCGGCTGCGGCAGATGCAGCGCGTGCAGGATCTGGTTGATCGCGCCGGAGTCGGCGAGCATGATCCGCCAGGAGAAGACGGTGACGAAGGTCGGCACGGCCCAGGGCAGGACGAGCAGCACCCGGTAGACGGTGCGGCCGCGCAGCTTCTGGTTCAGCATCATCGCGAGGCCGAGGCCGAAGGTGTAGTGCAGGGTGACGCAGGCGACCGTCCAGACGATCGTCCAGATCACATGGGACCAGAAGCGGTCGTAGGACAGCGGGCCGAACAGGATGTTCTTGTAGTTGTCCAGACCGACGAACTTGTAGGTCGCGGCGATGTGGTTGACGCCGATGGTGCGTGCCGAGTTGAGGCTGTTGGCGTCGGTCAGCGTGATGTAGAAGCCGCGCACGAGCGGGTAGCCGACGAGCACCGCGAGCACGATGACCACCGGGGCGATCATCGCGTAGGCGTACCAGTATTTGTGGAGGCTGTTCTTCATGCGCTGCCCCAGCCCTGGCCGAGGCGCACGGTCACCGCGGCTCTTGCCGGTCGCGCGGTCGATGGCGACTGTCATGGTTCGACACCTTCAAATGGTTCAAGGATGGCCGGGCACAGGGCGGTGGCCGCCGGCTGCCTCCTCGTGGGTGAGGCAGCCGGCGGCCATCCGGGCTTACTTGCTGAAGTCGGGGACCAGCTTGCCGATGGCGGTACTGGCGTTGCTCAGACCCTGGTCCAGCGACTCCTTGCCGCTGGCGATCTTCGGCAGCTCGGTGTCGAGCGGCGCCCACAGCGAGCCGTACTCGGGCAGCGAGGGGCGGGGCTGGGCGGCGGACAGCACGCTCTGGAAGCCGGCGGTGCCCGGGTCGGCCGTGACCTTGGCGGTGTAGGCGTCCGTACGCGTCGGCAGAGTGGCGTTCTTCAGGGCGATGGTCTCCTGGGAGGAGGCCGACGTCATGAAGTTGACGAACTTCAGGGCCGCCGCCTGGTGCGCCTTGTCGGAGCCGGCGTAGACCGCGAGGTTGTGACCACCGGTCGGGGCCTCCGCCTTGCCGGTGGAACCGGCCGGGACGACCGCGACACCCAGGTTGGTCTTGTCCTTGAAGGCGCTGCCCTTGTAGATGTTCGTGTTCTCCCAGGGGCCCTGGATGATCGCGGCGACCTTGCCGTTGGAGAACGCGTCCATGATGTGCGCGTAGGCGTCCGCGGTGGTGTCGGCCTTGTGCAGACCCTTGCCGGAGAACAGGCTCAGCCAGGTGGCGTACGCCTTCTTGGCGGCCGGCGAGTCGACGGTGACCTTCTTGGCGGCGACGTCGACGGTGTCGGTGCCCTCGCCGTACAGGAAGGGCTGGCCGTAGTAGCCCGCGGTGGAGCCCCAGTAGCCGTCCTGGCCGGTCTTGTCCTTGACCTTGGCCGCGTCGGACTTCAGCTCGTCCCAGGTCTTGGGCGGCGTGGTGATGCCGGCCTTCTTGAACAGGTCCTTGTTGTAGACCAGGGCCAGGGTGTCGGTGACCAGCGGCACGCCGTAGGTCTTGCCCTGGTACTGGGCCTGCTTGATCAGGTTCGGCTCGAACTTGGCCTTGTCGGCGAGGGCCTCGGTGCCGTCCAGCGGCAGGAAGTAGCCCTTCTTGGCGAAGGCGGGGGTCCAGCCGACCTCGGAGCGCAGCACGTCCGGGGCGCCGGAGGCACCCGCGGCGGTGTCGAACTTGTTCTGCGCCTGGTCGAAGGGGACGTTGACGTACTTGACCTTGATGTTCTTGTTCGCAGCTTCGAACTTCTGCACAAGGGTCTTGTACGTCGGTGCCTCATTCGTGGCGTTGGAGGTGTCCCACCAGGTGATGGTCACCGGCCCGTCCGACTTGCTGTCGCTGCTCCCGCCGCCGCAGGCCGTCGCCGCGAGGGCGAGGGACGCCACCAGCGCGGAGGCCGCTATGCCACGCCGCATGAGTTCTCCTTGAGGGTTGAGCCCGAGTGGTACAGGGGGCGGTCCCGCCCGCCCCTGCGACTTGCCGACTGCGCCGTTGCCAGTGGCCGGGCGTCCAGGAACGTAACAGCGATGTAAGCGTTGCGAAAGACCTTGCAGAAAAAAAGTGCAGGGGAACACGATGGTTACCCCGTCGTTACCGCTCAGCGGCACACGGGAAGTTGTGCAAGACTCTGCAAGCTCTTGCCACGACGAACTCAAAGGGAGCGCAATGAGGCAGCAACCCGCAGGGGGTCGTACGACCGGGCGCACCCGGCGCCCGAGCGGTGTGCAAGGCGAGAGACGACCGGTACAGTCCAGTGGCGTGACCACACGGCTTGCCGACATCGCAGCGCAGGCGGGGGTGAGCGAAGCGACCGTCAGCCGGGTCCTCAACGGGAAGCCGGGCGTCGCCGCCACCACCCGCCAGTCCGTGCTCGCCGCACTCGATGTGCTCGGCTACGAACGGCCGGTACGGCTGCGCCAGCGCAGCGAGGGTCTGGTCGGGCTCATCACGCCGGAGCTGGAGAACCCGATATTCCCTGCCCTGGCGCAGGTCATCGGCCAGGCGCTGACCCGCCAGGGCTACACCCCGGTGCTCGCCACCCAGACCCCGGGCGGCTCCACCGAGGACGAGCTGACCGAGATGCTGGTGGACCGCGGGGTCGCGGGCATCATCTACGTCTCCGGACTGCACGCCGACACCACCGCCGATATGCAGCGCTATGAGCGGCTGCGGGCGCAGGGCGTGCCGTTCGTGCTGGTGGACGGGTTCTCGCCGCGGGTGCAGGCGCCGTTCATCTCCCCCGACGACCGTGCCGCGATGACGCTCGCGGTGACCCACCTCGTCTCGCTCGGGCACACCCGGATCGGGCTCGCGCTCGGGCCCAAGCGGTTCGTGCCCGTGCAGCGCAAGATCGAGGGCTTCGTGCGGGCGATGCAGGACCAGTTGGGGCTCGGCGCCGAGGTGGTGGAGACCGAGCTGGTGCAGCACTCGCTGTACACCCTGGAGGGCGGTCAGGCCGCCGCGACGGCGCTGATCGACCGGCACTGCACCGCGGTGGTCTGTGCCAGCGACATGATGGCCCTCGGCGCGATACGGGCCGCCCGGCAGCGGGGTCTGGAGGTGCCGCGGGACGTGTCCGTGGTCGGTTTCGACGACTCCCCGCTGATCGCCTTCACCGACCCGCCGCTCACCACGGTCCGCAAGCCGGTCCCCGCGATGGGGCAGGCGGCGGTGCGCACGCTGCTTGAGGAGATCGGCGGTACGCCCGCGCCGCACAGCGAGTTCGTGTTCATGCCGGAGCTGGTGGTGCGCGGGTCCACGGCCTCGGCGCCGCATCTGCTGCGCACGCCGTAGAACTCCTGCGCATCCCGCAGAAGGTGCGGGATGGACCCGGCCTTGGGATGATCGGGCTCCGGAGCCTTTTCTGGCAGACTTGATGCCTATGAGTGACTCGACCGTGACGCAGTGGGAAGGTCGCGAGGAGGCGGCCGGTCCCCGGACCGACACGGGCAGGGACGGCAGCGGCGCGAGAGGTCTGCTCGGCCGGCTGCGAGAGCCGCGCAGACCCCGGCTCTGGTTCGAGATCCTTCTGATCGCGGTGAGTTACTGGCTGTACTCGCTGATCCGCAACGCGGTGCCCGAGCAGAAGGGCGAGGCGCTGCGCAACGCGGACTGGATCTGGCGGGCGGAGCACACGCTGGGCATCGATGTCGAACGGTCCGTCAACCACGCCGTGAACGCGGTGACTTGGCTGATCATCGGCATGAACTACTACTACGCCACCCTGCACTTCATCATGACGCTCGGCGTCCTGGTGTGGCTGTACCGCCGGCATCCGGGCCGGTACGCGGCCGCGCGCCTCGCGCTCTTCGCCACCACGGGGGGCGCGTTGGCGGGCTACTACCTGTTCCCGCTCGCCCCGCCCCGCCTGATGCGGGGCGGGGGGTTCGTGGACACGGTGATGGTGCACCACACCTGGGGCTCGATGGCCTCCGGGGACCTCAAGCACATGTCCAACCAGTACGCGGCGATGCCGTCCATGCACATCGGCTGGTCGCTGTGGTGCGGGCTGACGATCTTCGCGCTGGCGTCGGTGCCCTGGGTACGGGTGCTGGGGCTGCTGTATCCGGTGGCGACGCTGGTGGTCATCGTCTCCACGGCCAACCATTTCTGGCTGGACGCGGTGGGCGGCGTGCTCTGCCTCTCGTTCGGGTTCGGGGTGGCCCGGGTCTGGTACGGGGCGGGGCCGTACGGGCTGCCCCGGGGGGTGCGCGAGAGCGCGGGCCGTCAGCCCGGTTTCGCCTCGTCGTCGTAGAAGAGTTCCTCCATGACGGTGCGGGCCTTGCGGGTCGTACGGCCGTACGCGTCCAGCATGTCGCCGACATGGCCCTCGCCGTAGCCCAGGTAGCGGCCCACCGCGGCCAGCTCCCGGGGCTGGGTCGGGAAGGTGTCGCCCGCCCGGCCGCGCACCAGCATCACCGCGTTGCGGACCCGGGTGGCCAGCACCCACGCCTCGTCCAGGGTGGCCGCCTCCTCCTCGCCCAGCAGGCCCGCCTCCCGCGCGGCCGCCAGCGCGGCCCGGGTACGGGTCGTACGCAGCCCGGGGATCTCATGGGCGTGCCGCAGCTGGAGCAGCTGGACCGTCCACTCCACGTCCGAGAGGCCGCCGGGGCCCAGCTTGGTGTGCAGCCGGGGGTCGGCGCCGCGGGGCAGCCGTTCCGACTCCATACGGGCCTTCAGCCGGCGGATCTCGCGCACCGAGTCCTCGGTCAGGCCGCGCGCCGGATAGCGCAGCGGGTCGATCAGCTCCACGAAGCGGCGGCCCAGGTCGGCGTCGCCCGCGAACGGCTCCGCCCGCAGCAGCGCCTGCGACTCCCACACCAGGGACCAGCGGCGGTAGTACGCCGCGTACGACTTCAGGGTGCGCACCAGCGGGCCCGACTTGCCCTCCGGGCGCAGGTCGGCGTCGATCAGCAGCGGCGGGTCGGCGCTGGGCAGCTGGAGGAGCCGGCGCATCTCGGCGACGACCTTGTTCGCGGCGGCGGTGGCCTCCTGCTCGTCCACGCCCTCCTGCGGCTCATGCACGAACAGGACGTCCGCGTCGGAGCCGTAGCCCAGTTCATGGCCGCCGAACCGGCCCATGCCGATGATCGCGAACCGGGTGGGCAGCAGATCGCCCCAGCCGGCCCGCACCACCGCGCGCAGCGTGCCCGCGAGGGTGGCCGCGGTGAGGTCGGAGACGGCACCGCCGACCAGATCGACCAAGGCGCCCTGGTCGGCCTGCACGGGGGTGGCCTCGGTGCCGTAGGAGGCCACGATGTCGGCGGCGGCGGTACGGAACAGTTCGCGGCGGCGGACGCCGCGGGCGGCGGTGACGCCCTGCTCGGCGTTCTCCGCCCGGCCGACGGCGGCCAGGATCTCCTGTTCCAGCGCGCTGCGGCTGCGGGGGGTCAGGCCCCTCGCCGCGCCGTCGCCGTCGCCGAGCAGGGCGACCGCCTCGGGGGCGCGCATCAGGAGGTCGGGCGCCAGGCGGCCCGCCGACAGGACGCGGGCCAGGTTCTCGGCGGCGGCGCCCTCGTCGCGGAGCAGGCGCAGGTACCAGGGGGTCTTGCCGAGGGCGTCGGAGACCTTGCGGAAGTTCAGCAGACCGGCGTCCGGGTCGGCGGAGTCGGCGAACCAGCCCAGGAGCACGGGGAGCAGGGTGCGCTGGATCGCGGCCTTGCGGGTGACGCCCGAGGCCAGGGCCTCCAGATGGCGCAGCGCCGCGGCGGGGTCGGCGTAGCCGAGGGCCACCAGGCGTTCCCGGGCGGCCTCGGGCCGCAGGCGGGCCTCGCCGGGGGCGAGCTGGGCGACGGCGTCCAGGAGCGGGCGGTAGAACAGCTTCTCGTGCAGCCGTCGTACGACACCGGCGTGCCGCTTCCACTCGCGGTTCAGCTCGGTGACGGGGTTGGCGCGCAGGCCGAGGGAGCGGCCCAGGCGGCGCAGGTCCTCCTCGGCGGTGGGGACGAGGTGGGTGCGGCGCAGCCGGAAGAGCTGGATGCGGTGCTCCATCGCGCGCAGGAAGCGGTACGCCTCGTCCAGGCGGGCGGCGTCCTCCCGGCCCACGTAGCCGCCGGCGGCGAGGGCCTTGAGGGCGTCCAGGGTGGTGCCGCTGCGCAGGGTGGGGTCGGTGCGGCCATGGACCAACTGGAGGAGCTGTACGGCGAATTCGACGTCCCGCAGGCCGCCGGGGCCCAGCTTGAGTTCCCGGTCCACTTCGGCCGCGGGGATGTTGTCGACCACGCGGCGGCGCATCTTCTGCACGTCCGCGACGAAGTTGTCGCGGTCGGCGGCCTGCCAGACCAGGGGGTGCAGCGCGGCCAGGTACTCCCGGCCCAGGTTCTCGTCGCCGGCGACCGGGCGGGCCTTGAGGAGTGCCTGGAACTCCCAGGTCTTCGCCCAGCGTTGGTAGTAGGCGACATGGGAGGAGAGGGTGCGCACGAGGGGGCCGTTGCGGCCCTCGGGGCGGAGGTTGGCGTCGACCGGCCAGATGGAGCCCTCGACGGTGGTCTCGGAGCAGATCCGCATCAGGTGCGACGCGAGGCTGGTGGCCGCGCGCAGGGCCTTGGTCTCGTCGGTGCCCTCGGTGGCCTCCGCCACGAAGATCACGTCCACGTCGGAGACGTAGTTCAGTTCGTGGCCGCCGCACTTGCCCATGCCGATCACCGAGAGGCGGCAGGCGGCGGCGTCCTCGGGGGCGGCGGCCTCGGCCATGGCGAGGGCGGCGCGGAGGGTGGCGGTGGCGAGGTCGGCGAGTTCGGCGGCGGTCTCGGCGACGTCGGTGGTGCCGCAGACGTCGCGGGCGGCGATGGAGAGGAGGCAGCGGCGGTAGGCGACGCGGAGGGCGACGGGGTCGGTGGCGCCCTCCAGGCCCCGTTCGAATTCGCTGACGCCGGGGTGGAGGTCCTGGGGCTCGTACGTGACCAGGGCCTGCCAGTCGGAGGGGTGGCGGGCGAGGTGGTCGGCGAGGGCGGTGGAGGCGCCGAGGACGCTCAGGAGGCGGTCGCGCAGGGGTTTGGCCGCGATGAGGGTGTCGAGGAGTTCGCGGTGGGAGTTCGGGGCGGGCTGGGCTTCCAGGAGGCGGACGAGGCCGTGCAGGGCGAGGTCGGGGTCGGCGGTGGCGCCCAGGGCTTCGAGGAGGAAGGGGTCGTCGCGGACGTGGGCGAGTTCGGGGGTGTCGAGGAGGCGCTCGGCGGCGGTGGCGTCGGTGAAGCCGTGTCGGAGCAGGCGCGTGAAGGTGCTGCTTCTGCGGCCCGGCGTCATCTGTGGGGCTCCCCTCGGGGTCAGCTCTGGTCCTGGAGGGAGCGTAGTCGCCTGCGGCGGGCTGTGCCGGGTCGGGTGCCTGCGGCTGGCTCGCCGTGGTGGTGCGGGTGCCTGCGGCGGGTCCCTTCAGCGGCCGTCGTGGTCGCCCGCATGCGGCTGGCCGCCGTCGTGCGGATGCCCGCGGCGGCACCCTCAGCGCCGTTGTGGTTCCCCGCCTGCGGCTGGCTCGCCGTCCTGCGGATGCCTGCGGCGGAGCCTTCAGCGCCGTCGTGGTTCCCCGCCTGCGGCTGGCTCGCCGTCCTGCGGATGCCTGCGGCGGCACCCTCAGCGCCGTCGTGGTTCCCCGCCTGCGGCTGGCTCGCCGTCCTGCGGATGCCTGCGGCGGCACCCTCAGCGCCGTCGTGGTTCCCCGCCTGCGGCTGGCTCGCCGTCCTGCGGATGCCTGCGGCGGCACCCTCAGCGCCGTCGTGGTTCCCCGCCTGCGGCGGACTGTCGTACGGATGCCTGCGGCGGCACCCATCGTGGTTCCCCGCCTGCGGCTGGCTCGCCATCGTGCGGATGCCTGCGGCGGCACCCTCAGCGCCGTCGTAATTGCCCGCCTGCGGCGGACTGTCGTACGGATGCCTGCGGCGGCACCCTCAGCGCCGTCGTGGCTTTTGTCGCGCCTCGGGGAGGCGGTGAGTCGGTGCCCCGGCGGGTGGTGTCCGTCCTCGGCCCGGCGTTCCGGGGGTTCAGGGGTGCGAGGGGTTTTCGCCGGCCGCTGCGGGCGGACACCACCCGCCGTGTCACCTGCCCGCCGTGCGCGGGCGCGGCAGCGTCGTGGTGAGGAGGGTCGTCCGCATCGTCTCCGCCGCTTTCGCGGCGGCGTCGCCGCAGCAGTTGTTGAAGAGGAGGTGGACCTCGTCGGTGTGGGCGGCCAGGTGGTGGATGCGGGGGAGCCAATCCGCCAGTTCTTGGGGGGTGTAGGTGTGGCGGAAGCGGTCCTCTTTGGTGCCGGTGCCCCAGTGGGGGCTGTGGCCGTGGAAGCGGATCAGGGAGAGGTGGGGGGTGGTGACGAGGGGGGTCGGGGGGAGGGTGGGGGCGTCCACGGACACGGCGGTGGCGTCGAGGTCGGTGAGGAAGGGGAGGGTGCGGGCGCTGTGCCACCAGGCGGGGTTGCGGAACTCGACGGCGAAGGGCCAGTCGCGGGCTCGTTCGCGGGCCGTGCGGATGAAGGCCTCGGCGGTGGGGCCGGGGGTGAGGCTCGGCGGGTACTGGAAGAGGAGGGTGCCGAGGCGGCCGGTGCGGCGGAGGGGGTCCAGGGCCTCGGCGTAGCGGGTCCAGAGTTCGGTCAGGAGGGCGTCGTCGCGGGGGTGTGCGCGCAGGTCCTCGGGGAGGGCGGAGGGGCGGGTGGGGTGGCCGGTGAGGAGGGAGTGTGCCTTGACGTCGAAGCGGAAGCCGTCGGGGGTGCGCTCCGCCCAGTGGGTGGTGGTGCGGACGGTGGGCAGGGCGTAGTACGGGGAGTCCACCTCGACCAGGGGGAAGCGGGTGGCGTAGTGGCGCAGGCGGCCCTCGGTGTCGCGGTGGCCGGGCGGATACCAGCCGCTGGTGAGGAGGGCGCGGTCGGTCCAGCCGCAGGTTCCGATGAGGATGTTCGCCATGGGGGCGGGAGTACCCCGGGGCGCGTCGGCTACGGGTCCCCTCGGCTCAGGCGCGCTGGGTCGGGAACTCGCCCACGCCTCGCAGGAGTTGGAAGAGTTCGGTGGAGGAGCCGACGACTCCGGTGCCGCCCGCGTTCGTGATCTCCTCGCGCAGGGCGAGGGCGCGGGCGGTGGCGAAGATGAAGACCGGGATCGGGTCGTCCTGGGCGCGCAGTTCCCGGATCAGGTCGAGGCCGGCGGTGCGGTTGGGGCGGGTGCGTTCCCAGCGGCTCATGTCCGAGATCACGGCGTCGAAGGGGCGGTTGGGGCGGGCGAGGGCGCGCAGGGCCTCGTCGGTGGACTTCGCCAGGGTGACCTCGACGCCCAGGGCGCGGAGTTGGGCCACCTCGGTGGCGTTGTTCTCCGGGCGGTCGTCCACCCAGAGCACGGAGTCCAGGACGCGCGTGGCCGCCGGTGCGCGGACGGAGGCCAGTCGGCCCTGGAGGTCGGCGGTGGTGCGGATCAGGCTCTCCGAGACCTCCTGCACCGACAGCTCGGCCTCGCCCACCTTGATCGTGAAACCCCGGGAGCGGACTATCTCCTTGATCAGGGGGAAGAGGCGCCACAGCGCGACGCCCGCCATCAGTGGCCAGGCCAGGCCGGTGAGGGCCTTGATCAGTTCTGTCGCGTCCTTCACGGCTCTCCCCCGAGGTCGAATAGGCGTGCGCCCGATTCTGGCAGGAGGGAGGGGGCGGGGCCGGTCGTTTTCGGACGGCGGCCCCGGGAGGGACACGGCTACAGGACGGGGAGGTTCTTGCGGAGTTCGAAGGCCGTGACCTCCGAGCGGTACTCCTCCCACTCCTGCCGCTTGTTGCGGAGGAAGTGGCGCGGACCTGGAGCGAACTGAGAAGGCTGTCGCCAACCGAGCACCAGCCAGCCGCCGAGCGGTTGTCGGCGGTCGTCGTTGGTCGATGCAGGTCCCCCTTCGACGGCCCACAGACGGCCCCAGGGTTCCTCGGTCGACCGGTCCAACCCACGTATGCCGGTCGCCACAGGTGTAACGCCGACGACCATGGTTCCCTACTCGAAAAGGTAGGGAACCATGGCTTCGGCGACTCAGAGACCTAGCCGCGAAGTCCCAAAGTATACCGAGGGACTATCTCGCTTACTTTCTCGCTCAAGAACCTGATCGCCGGCGACTTCTCGAATCGCGCGAAAGAGTCAGCTTCCACGCCGCATTCTCGCAACAGACAAAGCATCACCAAGACGTAGACGCTCTGGGTGAGAAAATAGACGTCTCCAGGGCGGCGATCTAGCGGCTGATTCTCATCGTGATGGGTGAGCCTGTTCCGAATCCCACTCACCACAGAGACCCATTGGTCGATGGGGCCAACCACGTCACCGAAGTGATTCCCGGCGTACTCAGTGAGCTCATGCAATCGCTGCCGTAGTCGAGGTTCGTTACTGAACAACAGCTGATTATTCAGCCATTCCGCCGTCTGACGGCCTATTGCATGACGGACCATTCTAACGATCTTGCGGCGTCGAGCTTTGGCCTCGACCTTGGGAATTATCTCATTAGCAAATCGCAAGCGATGAAATGATTCTGCTGCGGTTATGACGTTGGAGTACTGATTCTCCTCGTATAGCCTAACGGCATACTTGATGGTAAGTAGGCCACCAAGGACGGCCCTATAACGTCGAGATACACCCAGCCAGCGGGCCGTAGTCTCAATCCCTCCTATTTCATCGAAAGGAAACAAAATCTTGGCCACAGACTGGTGATCACCTTGGCGTACATGCTCCGCCATGTTTGCTGCGTAAAGCGTCAACATCGCCGGAATGTTGCGTCCTTCACCGATCTCCCGCTCCAGGTCGTTCCGCCAGAGAGTAAGCTCAGTAGGTGCCGTTGGGGCATCCACAGAGAGGGTGACTAGGTCCTGCAACCCGTTGACGTCCAAAATTATCTCTGCGAGTGACTTCCGCTCGCCATACTCAACTTTGAAAAATGGGCTCTGCTTCACCTCTGCACGGGTCAGCGCATCACTATTCGTGGCCCAGGTCGATTTGAGGTAGACCTTATCCAATCCGATAGATGCGGACTCCTCCTGAGGTACAGAGTACTGAAATCTGACCGCTGTCGCAGCACTCCATTTATTGGGCTCTGGACTGTCGATCTCCCACTTTAGTTGACCTCGGCGCACCCAGGGTGCGAGCTGATCGAAGTTGGCCGAGAAGGCGTCGAATTCTAGTGAAAAATCATCAGGGATGTGACCGCCAGACAGCGCATAGCCGACATGAAATGTTTCCTTCTCGATGCCGCCGGTATGGTGAGTGTAATTTCTCGACCAGCAGTTCTCCAAAGTGAATTCACCGCGAGATGTATTGCCGTAAATCCGCACCAATGCTGGCGGTTCACTGGAATTAAGGGATCCGAGGGTTGAGAATTTTCCGAATACGGACAGTGTCGTGCCGTCAGCGGGGTCGAAGGTTAGATTTCCTGCTAGCGGCCTCTCGGACTCTGATGCTAGCCAAAAGATCCCTTCTGTCTCGAAACCTTCCACCTGGCCTCCACTCCTAAATCCGAACGTTCCGGGAACACATTGCCCCATCCTCACCGTCGAGCACTAGCGTTCGGTGTCATCTCGTGCCGCAGGAGGGCTCATCGTGATCCAGGGCGATAACGTACCTTCCGCGACACCTTGCGTGCAGCTGGTTTCGAAATCGGCGGAAACGGCTCTGTGCTGGAGCTGCTTGGGCGCGATTGACCATGGCTCCGTGAGCTTCCGATGCGTCGGGCGGTCCGTGGGCCTGCCCGGTAAAAGACGACGTGGAAGTCGTGACCTTCGAGGCTCGCGCCGAGGTGGCTGCCTAAAGCCTTGAAACAGACCGCCCCAGCCACGACGCACCCCTTCTCTAACGTCAGGCGGCTGATGCTGTGCGCACCGCACTGGCACCGGCCGGACTGGAGCGGGCGGAGACAGGTAGAGGCACAGGACCAGCCGGAGGCCGATCCACTGTTCAGGGCGGTGTTCTTACACTCCTGTGCGGGGGTGCCGCCTCTCGGCGCATGATCTGCGGAGAGTGTCAAGACACATCGCTGACCAGGGGTAATGGCGTTTGTTGGCGTTGGCTGCCGCTGAACTCCCCTGGAGCTGTTGTGCCCTCAGGACGCGGCTCGCCCCCGCCCTGAGTCGGCCCGGAGCGACCTCACGTGATCGTCAGACTCAACGGCCCGACAGGGCATCCACCTTGGCAAGGGCAGGCATGGGACCCTTGGCAGCGAGGGACGGAGCGACGTGAGAGGAACCGAAGTGCCGGAGGCCAGTCCGCGCGGAACCTACTTGCAGGTTGCCGAAGCGCTGAGGCAGCGCATCGAGAGTGGCGCCATCACAGACCAGGTGCCGTCAGAGGCGGCGATCGCGTCCGAGTTCGGTATTGCACGAACCACGGTCAGGCGAGCGTTGGCGAGACTTGAGAGTGAGGGTGTGATCGAGTCGCTCGCGGGGCTGGGACGCCGCGTAGCGAGCGACGTGGCGCATCAAGCTCCTTACGAGCGCGTACGGGATGACCTGCTGTCACGCATGCGCGACGGGCGCCTCACCGTCGGCGAGAGGATGCCATCAGAGCCCGCACTGGCCACCGAGTACGGGGTCTCACGCGGGACCGTGCGACGGGCACTCGCAGCACTTGAAGCGGCCGGCCGGGTCGAGTCTCGTCAGGGCGTGGGCAGGGTTGTACGAACGACAGCAGACGAAGGGTGAAGGTATGACTCTGACCTCATGGGCGTACGACGTGGCCGAAGGATTGCTGGCGGACAGCCTGCCGAAGCGATGGGCTCACTCTCAGCAGGTCTACAGGCAGGCGCTGGATCTCGCTCCGATGCTCGGCGACGACGCAGACCTACTCGCTGCTGCGGCTATCGCCCATGACGTTGGATATGCGGACGTCGCCGTGAGCACTGGCCAACACATGATCGACGGGGGGCGATACCTCCAACGAGTGGGAGCAGACCGCCGCCTATGTGCCGTAGTCGCCTTGCATACGTCGTCGCCGTGGGAGGCTGCCGAGTTGGGACTGTCGGATGCCCTTAATGAATTTGTGCCTGTTCCGGGATACCTCGTGGACGCCATCACGTACTGCGATCTGAGCAGCAGTCCTGATGGGCAACCTGTTGACCCTGAGGACCGCCTCGAAGAAGTCTTGCGCCGCTACGGCCCAGGGCACGTCGTATTTCGAGCCGTGTCAGCAGCGCGCCCGGAACTCCTTCGAATGGTGCAACGTGTTCGAGACGGGGTCACGGCTTCATCGGCACATGAACTCAACTGATCACGGGATTAGTCAGATCCTTCATGCCCTCCGCGATTCGCCTGCGGGTCGTTGGTGACATATCCAGCGATGAGAGTTCGGCTGGATCGACCCAACGCACCTCGAAAGATTCCGAGCTGACGGAGATCTCTCCAGTCACCGGCCGGGCGCGGAAGCACAGGGAGAATTCCTGCCGAACCTCGCCATCGGAGAATTCGATGACGTGACCAGGGTCTGTGAAGATTCCCACCAGCCCCGTCACCTCGACCGTGACGCCGGTCTCTTCGGCTACTTCGCGAACGACGGTCTGACTAATGGTCTCTCCAATCTCTTGCACCCCACCCGGCATCCCCCATCGGCCATTGTCGGAGCGACGCTCTAGCAGCAAGAATCCGCGTTCGTCCCGCACGAACGCGGTAACCGCTGGCACGATTCGCGTAGCCGAAGGTGCCGCCGGGTCATCGAAGTAATCTGTACGACTCACGCTTTCCTCTCGATCGGGACCGCTTCGGTCCACACTTTCTCAAAACTCTGCGTATAGGTGGACACCAGTTCAGCGCCCGCTACCTTGCGAAGGTGCAGGACCGGGGTATATGGCGCACTGATGCCGTATACCTGCACATTCACTAGCCACTCGTCATCGGCCCGATAGAGCGAGTTATGCAGAGTGGATCTGTGCATACGGAACTCCACGCCCTCCACGCCGTACAGAGGGCGATAGAGTTTCATTACTTCGCGGACCTTATAGGCCACACCCTCCCCGATTTCTTCCTCTTCTCCCCGTCGAGCAATCTCCGGACTGTCAGGGTCTCCTAGGAGAATGCGCGCATGTACTCCACTAGCAGCCTTAGCGCGTAGCAATTGCAGCCATCGAGGGTTCTCGGCCAGGAAGACCCCGGCGTGCACCAAGACTCCAATCTCACGCTCTGCGCGGCCAAACAGTTGCAGCCACAGCTCTGGGGGCACGTAGCTGCGATGCGGATAGACCTTGATCACTTCCGCATCAGCAGCATCCTTGCGCTGCCCATCAGGTAGACCGTCGGGCCACAGGTATCCCTCGTCCTCGCGTAGGTAGGCAGCCACCTTGAGCCGATGTCGACGGTAGGGCGCCCGACCGCTGGTTACCCAGCGTTCCACCGTCTTCGGATCCACTGCACAGTGCTCTGCAAGGTCATCGGCGTTGACTCCCCTCGTCAGCATGGCTGACCTGAGTCGCTCGTTTGCCACCCCACCCCCAAGGGACGTCTAGGGACGTACTCACACCCCTGGACGGTATCTAGGACGTCCCAAGTCGTCCAGCAGCGTGGTCACTTCGTCCCGCCCTGCCTCGGCAAGCTGAGGGCACATCAGGGCGGCGCGCCATTTCCGGAGAAGGACTTGACACCCGGAACGAAGCACGGCACCTTGAGATACATGCTCAGCATGTATCGCATGCACCAAATGCGGTGCGATGCGTGCTGAGCGGGCGAATCGCCCGGTGGGTCCCGTGCAAACGGGAGCCGCTCTGAGCAGGGTTACCTCGCTCACCGGGGAGTGCTCGTTGCTTGAGAACTGAATAGGTGGGCCCCGTCTCCCCGAGTCGAAAAGACGGATCCGCGCGGCATAGGGCCGCGCTCCCTTGTCCCTGCATCTACGGGAGGTCGGCCATGGGCCGACGACATACCAAGGCGCCCCGGTACGCGGACCGGCCAGCGGCGTCCCTTCCTTCCTGGTCCGCTTCCTGGCTTCGCAGCGCCTGAGCTGCGGCCGGCTGCCTCTCCCGTCCGTCCGAGCCTGCCGTGTGCGGGGCCGTACGGGCGGGAGTGCGGGGAGCCGGAAGGTCTGGCCCCGAGAGGGGGAGTTCGATGGAGATCGCTGCCGCGGTTGTCGCGGTCGTCGGCACCGTGCTGGGTGCCGGTGTTGTCGGTGTCCAGCAGTACTACGCGGTCCGCTCCCAGCGCCGGCAGGCGCTGCGGGACCGGGCCCTGACGGCCTTGTCCGAGCTGAGTACCGCGCTGGCGGATCACCGCCGTGCGATGTGGGTGCGTGAGAACCTGCGGCTGTCCGGCGCGGCCCCGGCCGATGTCGCTGCCGCCCGTGAGGCGAGCCACCGCACCCGGTCCGCCGTCACCGCCCCGCAGATCGCCCTGACGGTCCTGCTTCCGCAGCTCCGTCTGGACGTGAACGCGGCGGTGCGGGCCGCATACGACATGCGCGGCGCCGCGAGCACGGAGGCGCTGGCGACCCGGCGTGAGTCGGCCATCTCTGCTGCCGACTCCCTGGCCGCCTCGGCGGCCCATCTACTGTCCCGCCCCTGACCCACCCCACCACAAACGGCCGCACCCCCCGGATTGCCCTCCGGGGGGTGCTCTTCGGGCCGTTCCATCCCTGTGAGAGGAACAACGACCCATGGATGCCATCGCTGCTGTTCAGGCAGTTGTTACCGCCGACGAGTACGACCGCGAGCCCACGGCCGCGGAGCTGGACGCGATTGAGACCGAGTTGCCGCTCATCCGCGCGCAGGTCGAGCTGCTGGACGTGCAGATCGCCCTCCTGGACCAGGCGCCGTCGGAGCTGGGCGCGCGCCGGCTGCGGCGGGCCCGCCGCCGGGTGCTGGCCGCGCGGCGTGAGCTGACCAACCGGTCCGCTGCGACCGCGGGGGAGGCGGCATGATCCGCATCGTCACCACCGGCCGTCTTCAGCGGCTGGAGCAGGACGCCGACCGGGCCCGCGCTCGGGTGCGGGAGGTGCAGGTGCAGGCGGATACCGCGCTGGGCCGCCACGTGCACAACGCCGTCGAGCTGACCGCCCGTGCCGAGCAGGCCGAGGCGGCTGCGTCCGCCGCCCGCTGGGACAAGGACACCGCCGAGACGGAGGCGAAGCGCCTGCGCGAGCACGTCGTGGAGTTGGAGGACGCGCTGGAGAGGGCGGAGGCCACCACCGACGAGGTGGGCGTCCTCCTCTCCCACGCCATGGACGCGTTGTCCGCCGCGCAGCAGGAGCTGCTGCTGAAGGACAGCGAGATCCGCCGACTCCGTGAGGAGCTGGATGGAGAGTCGATGGAGGGACAATCGCTGACGGTGCTGCTGCACCACGGTGAGCCGCACACCATCTACGCCTCCCGCGAGGACGCCCACGCCGACACCGCCACCCACGGCCTGCCGGCGGACCACGTCTGGAAGCCCTGCGACGACCGCCCGGCATCGGCGTTCACGTGGCGATGCGAGGCGTTCATCTACAACCCGGTCTCCAACGGCTTCCGGCGCCTTCACATGCCCGCCCCGAAGCAGATCGAGGGGGCGGCGTGAACGGCGTTCATATCCGTTCAGCGGAGAAGGCCCTGTCGGTGGGCACGTGGGCGATCGTGGCCGGGGCGGTGCTCTACTCGGTCCTCACCGTGACCCCGCTCGCCGCCGCTCACACCCCCGCCCGGTGGGCGTGGACCGCGCCGATCCTGCCCCTGGTCGTGGACGCGGCGGTCGTCATCGTCGTGCGCCTGGACGCCGTGCTCGCCCGTCTCGGCGGGCACGGTGGCCGGTGGCCCATCGTGCTGCGGTGGATGACCGGCTGCATGACCCTGGCCCTGAACGTCGCCGACTCCGCCCTGAAGAACGACCTGGTGGGCGTGGCCGTGCACGCGGTGGCGCCGCTGCTGCTGATCGTCACGGCGGAGACCGGTCTGGCCTACCGACGCGCCATCACCACCGCCGTCAAGCGGCTGGAGGAAGAGCGGCGGGCCGAGCGTGAGCGGGTCGAACAGGCGGCCCGCGAGCGTGCGGAGGCTGCCCGGCGGGAGGCGCGTGAGGAGCGTGAGCACGCTGCGGCGCTGGCCCGTGAACAGCGTGAACACGAAGCCCGGTTGGCCCGCGAGGCGGCCGAGCGGGAGGAGCGCCGCCAGCTGCGGGAGCAGGAGGAGCGGGCCGCCCGCGAACGTGCCGAGCAGGCCGAGCGTGAACGCCGTGAACGCGAGCGTGAACAGCGTGAGCGGGACCGTGAGCGCATCGAGCGTGAGGCCGCCGAGCGCCGCGCCCGTGAGGCTGCGGAGCGGGTCGAGCGTGAACGCCGTGAACAGCGTGAGCGTGAGGAGCGGGCCGAGCGTGAACGCGCCGTGCTGCTGGAGCGCGGCCCGGCTACGACCAAGCTCCCCGAGGACGAGGCCCGCCAGATCGTGGCCGCCGCGTTCGGTGCCGGGCTGCCGGTCCGGTCGGCGGCGGAGTTGTGCGGCTGGTCGGTCGGCTGGGTCTCCTCCCGCTACGCCGAGCACCGCGATCCCGCCGCGGGCGGTGCCGAGTTGGCGATCGCGGGCCGCTGATGGCCGCGATCCCTGTCTACCCGTGGCGGCTCGCGCCTGAGGGGCTCGCCACGGTCCGGCAACTGCGTGCTCTCGGGCTTCGGCCGGGCGGTCAGGACGTGGTCGCACAGATCGAGCGCCCGCGTCGCCGCCGCGACCCGCTGGTCGCCTACCTGTACTCCATCGGGCTGGCCAAGCCGGTGCGGCCGATGACGCCGGCCAAGCGCGCCGCGCTGGCCAAGGCGAACGCCGCCCGCCGCGTGTGCCCGCAGTGCGGCAACGACGCCGGTTACGTCATCCCCGCCGAGCTGGGGATGTGCGTGCCGTGCACCGGCCTGAGCGAACAGTCCGCCGCCTGAACCGGAACAGCACCCCTTCCACTTCCTGCTGATCAGGAGTCTTCGCTGTGTCCAGTCGTACCCGTGCCCGCGGCGTGAAGAGCGCCGCCGGCGTCCACACCATCCGCGTTCCGCGTCAGCGCGGGCGCCGCGCCGAGCCGTTCGTCGTCGTCATCCCCGAACGCCCCACGCTGACCCGCGAGGCGCTCGGGTTCGTGGGGCGGATGCTGTGGCACTTCCGCGGCGCGCTCGCACCCACCTTCCTGGCCCTGCTGGCGTGGCCGCTGGCCGCGATCCTGCACGCCCTCGCCTGGTGGTCCGCCCTCACGCTCGCCCCCGTGGCCGTCGCTCCGCTGCTGTGGTTCGGCTTCGTCCAGCTCCGCCGCCCCGCCCGCACTGCCGCCGTCGCCTGGAGGGCGGGTCTGGCGCTGCTCGCCACGGTCGCCGCCGCCTGGCTCGCGTTCGCGGCCGGCTTCGGGCCGCTCGCGGGACCGCTCCCGCTGATCTGGCTGCTGGCCTGGTCCATCGCGCAGGCCGTCTGGCTCATCGTCCGCCGCGCCCACTGACCGAAGGGAAAAACCCTGATGGCAACCGCCTACGCCGCGCCAGGCGCCGGAGCCAACGGCTCCCAGGCCAAGAGCGCGATGAACAACAAGACCATGTTCGCCCCCGGCTTCACCATCAACGTCAACGCCAACAAGACCACCACCGGCACCACCGGCGTCGGTGCCGGTGGCGAGGGTGGTGGCAGTGTGGAGACGCTGCTGCCGGACCCCGACTTCTCCTCCCCGGCCCGGGTCCGCGAGTACTGCAACAGCCTGCGGGCCGCCGCGTTCTCGCTGTCCTTCCAGGTCGCCATGGGCGCCGAGATCATGAAGGGCGTCCTCTCCGCCGTCCCCGACCCCGAGGGACGCCCGTTCGGGTCCCGGACCCGCGCCGGCAAGGTGGCGCGCAAGCTCCAGAAGTCCGCGGACGCGCTGCGGGACGCCGCGAAGAACGCCGCCGCCTGCTACTCCGCGTTCCAGCAGGAGTACGAGGAGGAGATCAACCGAGTCCGTCACCGCGCCCGCCGGCCACAGCAGCCGACCGTCAACTGGGCCGAGCAGTAAGGGGGTTGGTGATGGTTGAACGCAATGCGCAGCGTCAGGTCGCTGAGCTGCTCGAACTTCAGCTTCAGGGCGGCTCGGACGCCGGGGGCGTGGGCCGCTACCTGCTGCACCGGGCCAAGCCCCATCTGCCGCCGTGGCTCGCCTGGGCCGGTACCGGCATCGCCGGGGCGCTGGGGAACTGGCGGTGGGCCGACAGCGCCGCCGCCGGCGTCGGACTCACCCTCGCCTCCGTGGCCGTCACGGGGGTGACGTGGTGGGCGGGGAAGTCGACCAGCCAGCAGCGGCGCCTGCACTCGGCCATCACCGTGGCCGCGGGCTCCGCCTGGCTGACCGCCGCCTGCCTCGCCGGCCCCACCGCACACCCGGTCGGCGACCTCTACCTGATGGGCGGCCCGGCCCTGGCCCTGTCCTGGAACATCCGCATGGTCCTGCGCCAGACCACCGACGCCTCCGGCGACAGCACCGACAAGGGGCTCCTGGAGAAGGTCGGACTGGCCCGCGCCCAGTTGGGGGCCGCGAAGGTGGAGCCCAACCGGGTCACCGCCCCGCTCGCGGTCGAGGCCGGCGAGCAGACCAACGACGACGTGACCAAGAGCCTCGGGCGGATCGCCTCCGCCCTGGACCTGCCCACGTCCGCCGTCCGCTACAACCCCGACCCGGCCTCCTCCCGCCGCGGTGAACTCGTCATCGTCCCCGAGGACATGCTCGCCGAAGTCGTGGACTGGCAGGAGCCCTCGAACCTGGGCGGCTCGATCGCCGACCCCCTGGTAATCGGCCGCTACGACGACGGCGCTCCGCTCGTGGTCTGGCTGCCCGGGGACCCGGAGATCAAGCGGAACTCCACCCACCTGCTCATCGCGGGCGGCACCGGTTCCGGCAAGGGCGAGACCGCCCTCAACCTGCTCACCGAGATCCTGTCCCGCCGGGACGTCATCGTCTGGTTCTCCGACCCCAAGGCGTTCCAGGACTTCCGCCCCCTGCTGCCCGGCCTGGACTGGGCGGCCGAGGGCGGAACCCCCACCGAGATCCTGGTCGCCGCGGTGGAGGCGGTCATCCCGGCCCGCACGGGCTGGCTCGGTGCCCACGGCTACCGCCAGTGGGTCCCGGAGGCCGCCGGGCAGCAGACCAGCAGCAAGCACACCTGCCGCCCCGACGGCCGGGCATGCGGCTGCCCCGGCATGCCGTTCCTGGTCACCTGGTTCGAGGAAGCCGCCAACACCCTGCGCAAGATGGGCGACGACGCATTCACCGGCATCGCCCAGGAAGCCCGGTCAGCGGGGGTCTCGCTGATCGTGTCGCTTCAGCGGCCCTCCTACGACCAGATGTCCACCTCCACCCGCGCCTCCCTGCCCTCCGTCATCGCGCTGGGCTGCGACGCCCGCGACGAGGGCTTCGTGTTGCCGGACGAGGTGCTGGCCGCGGGCGCGCACCCGGGGGCATGGGGCAACCGGCGGCCCGGCTACTGCTACGTCGTCTCCCCCGGCGTCCCCGAGGACCGCTACGCCTCCCCGGCCCGCACCCGCTCCTTCCCCAGCCGCGCCGTGCCCGTCATGGAAATCCTCGCCCAGTGGGCGCAGCGCAACGGCGCCACCGCCGACCCCGTCACCGCCGGGGCCGCGTCCGCCGTCGCCGGCAACGCCTACACCGGCCGCACCCCGGCCGGCACCGAGCAGTCCGCGCCGCTGCGCATGGTCAAGGAGGACGACGCCATGTCGGACAACGGGCTCCTGGTCGATCCCGAGGACGCCGACATCGACCCCGAAGCCGAACTCCCCGGCACCGAGCAGGGCGACGACACCCCGATCTTCGGACAGGCCACCGGCCGTAAGCCCTCCCCGGAGGAGGCCCGGCGCCTGTTCGCGCAGGCGCTGGAGGAGTTCGAGTCCGACGGTCAGATGATCGTGGGCCCGAAGGACTTCATGGACTGGTGCGACCGGCACCACCTCTCCCGCCCGTGGGTGTCCGCCCGGTTGAAGGAAGCCGCCGAGGACGGGCGTTTGCAGCCCACCAACGCCACCGGCCGGTGGCGGATCGTCCCCGTCCTGACGGCCGCCTGACACCTGACACCGTCACGCACCCCTGACACCCAAACCCCTAGGCAAACCCGGTGTCAGAACCGCGTGACGCCCCACGTCTGACACTCCTGACACCTGCCTGACACCCGCACGCGGGCCCGCCCACGCACGCGCCGGCGCGGGCCCGCGCCCCACCCTCAGGAGCACACCATGCCCCACCCCGAGCACGCCCCCGAACCCATCCGCGCCGACCCCCACCTGACCGACACCGAAGCCGACGCGGAAGCCCGCCGGATCATCGCCGACGCCTACCGCCCCCTCCCCGAGACGCCCACCGCCTACCGGGACACCACCCCACTGCCCGCGTACGGCAGCGCACCCCCGATCGCCCAGCCGGACCGGCGGATCGTGCCCGCGTGGGCCGCCGGGACGGCGGTGGCCGGGATCGGCGTCGGCGCCACCTGCGTCGGAGTCGGCTGCGGCATCTGGCTCGCCTGCCAGGGATTCGCCGCCGTCACCCTCGCCTCCGTGCTCTTCATTACGTTGCCCATCGCCGCCCTGGCCGCCGTCGCCACCGCCATCGGGTCCGCCGCGCGTTCGGCCAAGGCCGCGCACACCGAGACCCACAACCACTACGCGGGCCCGGTCCGCCAGGAACAGACCATCACCCACACCCGGGGCCTGATCGTCCGCAGTCACCACGACTACCAGTGAGACAAGAACACCCGCATGGCGGCCTCATCACGGGCACCCGGCCCAGCTCGTGTGAGTGAGTAAGTGAGTGAAGATTGAGAGCTTGTGAAACCGCAGCTCACAGGCCCTCTGACACTTCCGCCGGTCAGTTCTCCTCGATGGCGCGGTGCTTGTCCCAGTGGGCTCCGAGCCATACGCGCTGTTCGGTCCGCAGCTCCACGGTCAGCTCGCGGCCGTCGAGGTCGCCGTAGAGGGGGTAGTCCCTCACAGTCTTGCCGACGTCCAGCCTCCCGGTCTCGGGATTGACGGCGATGTGGCCGAGGTCGAAGAGCCGGTGGAGGTCACGGCGCAGCAGGAAGCCGCCGTAATCGTGGTGCTCGCTGTCGTCGGCGAAGCTGTAGAGGTGTGCTGCTTCCAGGGCGGCGGCCGGTGTCGGGCCGCTGAACGCACACACCTCGCCGTAGTCCTCCAGCAGTCGCTTGCGGAACGGGCCCTGCCCGTCACGGACTTGGACGGTGGCCGGGCGGCGTCCTCCGCGGATGACTGCCCTCGCCTTGTCCGTGACCGCGGCCGGCATGGTGGCTCCAGCCTCTTCGAGGGCTGCACGGACCTTCTCCCAGCGGGCGGGCCGCATGCTGTGCTGTGAGCGCGGCTTGTCACACAGGCCGCGGATCTGCTGGCCGGTGAGGCGGCCGGCCATGTCCTGCCATCCCCGGCTGTGGTGCGACCGGTAGGTCCTGGTGAACCTGTCGCGGCTGCGGCGTTCGCCGAATCGGACCTCGCACTTGTTGCACCACCAGCGCAGGTCACCGGTCTTCAGGCTCTTGAAATCCGCCTTGCCGCACGCCTCGTGGAAGTAGACCTTCTTCACCATGCTGCCCACGTCGATCTTCTCGATGACCGACATGCCCAGCAGTGTCTTCTTGTCCCACAGCGCGATGACGTCGCCCGCGGCGATGTTCCCGTGCTGGGGAACGGTGTCGTCCCAGCTGTAGTGGCGGGACGGGTCGTCGTCGTACCCGTCGTTCCCGCCGTGCTGACGCTCTCCGCCCACAGCCAGCACGAACCACACCGTCGACATCAACACCCCCGCTAGCCGGTCCTCACGTGCCAGACAGCACGCCCGGCCAACCTAACCCCTGCCACTGACAGCCCCCGCGGGGCAGCCAGTGGCACCACATACGAAGGGCGGCCCCCGTCTCGCCAAAGTCCAGGGCCGCCCTCGTTCCACCCATCCAACTGAACAGTGGAGGTCTCCAGCATGACCCATCCGACCGTCATCCGGCGAGTACGCGGGCAGCGTCCGCGACTGCTGGACCTGTACTGCTGCCAGGGCGGCGCCGCCAAGGGCTACTCCGACGCCGGGTTCGACGTCACCGGCGTCGACATCGCCCCCCAGCCCCGCTACCCGTACCGGTTCGTCCAGGCCGACGCGATCGCGTTCGTGCTGGAGCACGGGGCGGAGTTCGACTTCATCCACGCCTCGCCCCCGTGCCAGCACGACACCGCATGCCAGCGCATCCAGGGCCGCGAGCACCCCGACCTGATCGCCCCCACCCGCACCGCCCTGGAGACCACCGGACGGCCGTGGGTGATGGAGAACGTGGGCGGCGCCGTCCCGAAGCTGCGGGGGCCGGTGATGCTGTGCGGGCAGATGTTCCGCCTGGCCAACTACCGCCACCGCTACTTCGAGCCCGGCGGAGGCTTCACCCTCACCCAGCCCGGCCACCCGGCGCACCTGGTGCCGCAGGCCAAGATGGGGCGTCCCGTCCCGCCCGGCCACTACGGGCAGTTCGTCGGGAACTTCTCCGGCGTCGGCCTGGCCCGGCGGGTTCTGGGGGTGCCGTGGATGAACCGCGACGGCATCCGCGAGTGCATCCCCCCGACCTACACCGAGCACATCGGCCACCACGCACTCGCCTATCTGGCCGCGGCCGGTCTGGGGGTGGCCGCATGAGCGCGAGCGTGCTGCCGCTGCGGCGGCCGAACGGCATGCGGGTGCTGGACCTGTGCTGCGGTGCCGGCGGCCTGTCCATGGGCTACTACCTCGCCGGGTTCGACGTCACCGGCGTCGACATCAACCCCCAGCCGAACTACCCCTTCACCTTCGTCCAGGCCGACGGCCTGGAGTACTGCGCCCGGTACGGCCACACCTTCGACCTGGTCCACGGTTCGTGGCCGTGCGAGCGCTACGCCACCGTCACCCGCTGGCGCGGCAACCCCGACGACCACCCCGACCTGATCGGCCCCGGCAGGGAGGTGATGCAGGCGACGGGGCGGCCGTGGGTGATGGAGAACGTGCCCGAGACCGCGATCGCGGGTCTGCTGCGGCCGGACTACCTGCTGTGCGGGACCCAGTTCGGGCTCAGGGTCCGCCGCCATCGCGGGTTCGAGACGTCGTGGGGCGGGGGCGGGGACCTGGTCCCGCCATGCTGGCACCACAAGGGGCTGCTCGCGTTCGAGCACAAGGGCGAGCGCGCCTACGCCGACGCCATGGGCTGCACCTGGATGACCAACCTCGAAGCCCGCAAAGCCGTACCCCCCGCCTACACCCACTGGATCGCCACCCAGTTCCTCACCCTCGAAGAGAGGAACGCCGCATGACCACCCACCTGCACACCGCGCTCCACCTCGCGGCGGCCGGTGTCCCGGTACTGCCCCTGCGGGCGGGCAAGCTCCCGTACGGGAACTGCCCGGCATGCACCCTCAACGCCTGCGGCGGTCGGCCGAACATGAAGACCCCCGGCCCCTGCGCCTGCCCGACCCCCTGCCACGGCTGGGCCGCCGCCACCACCGACCACGACGTCATCGCGTCGCCCGCGTGGGCGTCGGCGTGGCGGCACGCGGCGGCCGTGGCCTACCACCCCGGCGGCGCCGGCCTCAGCGTCGTGGACCTCGACAACCTGGCCGCCATCGCGTGGGCACGAGAGGCCCTGCCCGCGACGCGGACCGTGGCGACCACGCGCGGAGAACACTGGATCTACCGGGGCACGATGGCGTCCGCCAACGGCGTCCGGCCCGGCGTCGACATCAAGTCCCTGATGGCCTACGCCCGGTGGCTCCGCCCCGGCACCGGCCCCGTGACGGAGCTGCCGGACGTCGTGCGCGCGCTGATCGTGAAGGAACCCGGCACAGTCCGGGCGACGGCGCGCACCATCACCGCGCCGGCGCCGACCGGGGGCGGGGAGTGCCGTCACCGCACGCCCGCCTTCCTGGAACGCGGGATCGCCATGGCCGAACAGCGCATCACCGCCGCCACCGGCGGGGTGCACGCGACCGTGTACGGGACGTTCCTCGCGGTGCTGTCGACGCATGGCCGGTGCGGCTGCCTCACCGACACCCACGTGCAGCGGTTGTTCACCGCGGCGCAGGCCAAGGGCGAGTCCCCGCGGCACTGCACCGACGCGTGGACCAACGCCCGCACCGCACTGGGGATGTAGCCGTGTCCGAGGACGACAAGAACCCGGCCCGCGAGGTCATCACCGACTACGCGCAATCGCACTTCCGGTACTTCCGCACCGCCGACGGCACCGTGTACGCGCAGAAGAACGGGCACCCTGTGGCCCGCCCGATCCGCTCGCAGGGCACGTCGGGAAGCCACCGGCAGGAACTCATGGTCGGCCTGTTCAAGGACGGGATCGGCGTGTTCAACGGCACCGCGCTCAAGGAAGCGTTGGACTTGATCGAAGCACTCGCGATGACCGAGGACGTACAGGCCGTCCACATCCGCGTGGCGCCCGGGTTCGACGGCGCGACCTGGCTGGACCTGGGCCGCAGCGACGGCCAGTCCGTCCGTATCCACCCCACCGGGTGGGACATCGCCGTCCCCGACCCGCGTGAGGTGTGCTGGCGGCGCACCCAGCTCACCGGCGAACTCCCCCTGCCCACCAAGGACACCGACGGCAAGGGCATCGACCTGCTGCTGCGGCTGTGCAACTTCGCCACCGCGGAGACCGAGTGCCTGGCCATCGCCTGGCTGATCGGCTGCCTCGGCCCGTCCGTGCCCGTCCCCGCCCCGTTCCTCACCGGCCCGCAGGGCGCCGGCAAGTCCACCGGCGGACGGATGCTCGTCCGGGTCATCGAGGGCATGAGCGGCGACCTGCGCCGCGCCCCGAAGGACGAAGAGAACCTGATCACAGCAGTGGCGGCAGGATGGGTCACCGCCCTGGACAACCTCTCCCACATGACCCCGGAACTCTCCGACGCCATGTGCTGCATCGTCACCGGCGCCGAGAACGTCAAACGCGCCCTCTTCACCGACGGAGACGTCTTCCGCGCCCGCTACCGCCGCCCCCTGCTCCTGACCGGTATCGACGTGGGAGTCATCCGTCCCGACCTTGCGGAGCGGCTCCTGCCTCTGCGCCTGGAGCGGCCGAAGGTCCGGCGCACCGAGGCGGAACTGTGGGCGGAGTACGCGGAGGTGCTGCCCGTCGTCCTCGGCTCGCTCCTGGACCTCACGGTCAAGGTCCGCGCAGTGGAGGCGGAGACCCCCACCGACCTGCGCATGGCGGACTTCGCGCACCTGTGCGCGCAACTCGACGCGGCAACCGGCCTCGGAGCGCTCACCGCCTACCGGGCCAGCCTGGACGATCTCAACGACGACGTGATCGAAGGCGACCTCCTCGCGCAGACCGTCCTGAGGCACGCCGCGGACATCGAACCGGGCGCAGCGCCGCGGATGACCTCAACCGAGTGGCTGCACTGCCTCACCCGCCTCTACACCGGCGAGGACTTCCGCCCCCTGCCCAAGGGCTGGCCCACCACCGGCAAAGTCCTCTCCGACCGCCTCAAGCGCCTCCAGCCCACCCTGGCCGCCCGCGGCGTCCTCATCGACTCCGGGCGCACCAAAGACGGCCGCTACCTCGAAATGACCCGCCTCGCCGCGCAGACGCCGCACGAGCAACAGGCGTTCTGACGGCGTCGGCACCGGCCGTACAAGCAAGAGGAGCACCGGCGCCCGGGGTGCTCCTCTTGCTGTTCGGCGGCAACGCCGCCCTGCGATGGACGCGCCGCGAAGCGGCTCCTTCTTCACGCCCTGAGGCGCACTGCAACCACCACACACCCGCCTCTTTTTTCCTAAGTAGGAAGCGCTGCGTCACCTGCGTCACCCGAGCCTCGAAAACGGCGGGTGACCTGCGCAGAAAGGGGTGACGCAGACGGCCCATCTCTGCGTCACCCCGCGTCACCTGCGTCACCGATGACGGACAGCCTGCGTCACCGATGACGCACCCCCAACGCTCTGCGTCACCCGAAACCAGCAGGTCAGAAGCCTGAATGACGCAGATGACGGAGATGACGCAGAAATCCCCACCTCGGACAGACGCTGCCCCCGACATGTGCCGTACGGAGGCGACTCATCGATACCGCACTCAATCGGCCGGACCCCCGGGCCCTCCTCCGTGGCGGACTCCCGGACCGCTATCTCACCCCCGACGACATCGCCGAGATCTTCGAAGTGCCCAAGGAAACGGTCTACCAGTGGCGCAAGAAGCGCATCGGTCCGCCTGGTTTTCGCATCGGCAAGCACGTCCGCTACGACCCAGCCGACGTTCAGGCTTACGTCACCCAGCGCAAGAGCGAAGACCAGGACGCTGCCTGAAACGTCCGCCCACCACGAGCATCGGCTAAGGGGAGGGTCACACCCGTGGCCCTCCCCTTGTCACGTCCAGAAGGGATCGTCACTCAAAGTGGCAGGTCACATCCAAGACCGCTGGTACAAGACCGAGCCCGGCGCCGACGGCAAGACCGTCCGTGTCAAGACCGGCCGCCACGGCACCGGGCTGCGCTACCGGGCCCGCTACGTCGGCCCCGACGGCACCGAGAAGTCCAAGAGCTTCCGCGACGGACAGAAGCGCCTCGCCGAGAAGTGGCTCAGCAAGACGGAAGCCGACATGACCAGCGGCACCTACGTGGACCCGGCTGCCGGCCGAGTGACGTTCGGGCAGTACGCCGAGAAGTGGCTGAGCACCCAGACCACCGACCTGACGACCCGCGAGACGGTCACCTCCGCGGTTCGAGGACACGCGATCCCCTACCTTGGCACGCGCCCCCTCGGTTCCTTCAAGCCCGAGCACATCCGGGACTGGCTGAGCGAGTTGGAGCGGGCACTGCCCGCGACGTCGTACCGGCGCGTGATCTACAACAATGTGTCGACCATCCTCAACGCGGCTGTGGACGACGGCCACTTGCCGAAGAACCCCTGCCGCGCGCAGTCCGTGCGTCCTCCCGCACCAGGGACCGGCCGCGTGGTGCCGTGGACGGCTGAGCGTGTCTTCGGAGTCCGGGAAGCACTTCCGGAGCGCTTCCGTGCGGCGGTCGACCTCGGAGCGGGATGCGGTCTGCGCCAAGGGGAGATCTTCGGACTCCCCGTCGATGAGATCGACTTCGAGTCCGGCTGGCTGCACATCGTGAACCAGGTGAAGGTGACGACCGGCGGTCTCGTCTTCGGCCCGCCGAAGCGGGACAAGCTTCGTGACGTTCCACTGCCTGACCGTGTGGCTGACATCCTCAAGCGCCATATGAAGGAGTTCCCACCGGTCTCGATCACTCTGCCGTGGCTCCGGAAGGACGGCCGCATGGTAACGCGCCAGTTGCTGTTCACCCGTCTCGACGGCGCGGGCGCGGTGCGGCGTACCGACTTCAACGACCGTGCCTGGAAGCCCGCTCTTGTCGCGGCTGGGGTCATCCCCGAGCCGAAGCCCGGTGAGCGTCACCAGGCTGCACGCGAGCACGGCATGCACGCGCTGCGGCACTTCTACGCGTCGGTTCTGCTGAATGCCGGGGAGAACATCAAGGCGTTGAGCCACTACCTGGGGCACAACGATCCAGGGTTCACGCTGCGGGTGTACACGCACCTCATGCCGAGTAGCGACGCACGGGCCCGGAACGCCGTGGACGGTCTGTACACGGCCACAGATCCGGCGCCGGACGGCCCACAGACGGCCCACGGGCACTGACACGACGTGGGGCCGACAGCTGCGAACCGTCGGCCCCACACGACTGGTCTACAAGAAACCTACTCTGACCTGCACCTACAGCACCGGCAGGTTCTTCCGCAGCTCGAACGCCGTGACCTCCGAGCGGTACTCCTCCCATTCCTGGCGCTTGTTGCGGAGGAAGAAGTCGAAGACGTGTTCGCCCAGGGTCTCGGCGACCAGGTCGCTGCGTTCCATCAGGGTCAGGGCCTCGCCCAGGTTCTGCGGGAGCGGTTCGATGCCCATCGCGCGGCGTTCGGCGTCCGAGAGGGCCCAGACGTCGTCCTCGGCGCCCGGCGGGAGCTCGTAGCCCTCCTCGATGCCCTTCAGGCCGGCGGCGAGGAGGACGGCGTAGGCCAGGTAGGGGTTGGCGCCGGAGTCCAGGGAGCGGACCTCGACGCGGGCCGAGCCGGTCTTGCCGGGCTTGTACATCGGGACGCGGACCAGGGCGCTGCGGTTGTTGTGGCCCCAGCAGATGTAGGAGGGGGCCTCGCCGCCCGCCCCCGCCGTGCGCTCGGAGCCGCCCCAGATGCGCTTGTAGGAGTTGACCCACTGGTTGGTGACGGCGGCGGCCTCCGCGGCGTGCTTGAGCAGGCCCGCGATGAAGGAGCGGCCCACCTTGGAGAGCTGGTACTCCGCGCCGGACTCGTAGAACGCGTTGCGGTCGCCCTCGAAGAGGGAGAGGTGGGTGTGCATGCCGCTGCCCGGGTGCTCGGAGAACGGCTTGGGCATGAAGGTGGCCTGGACGCCCTGTTCCAGCGCGACCTGCTTCATGACCAGGCGGAAGGTCATGATGTTGTCGGCCGTCGAGAGGGCGTCGGCGTAGCGCAGGTCGATCTCCTGCTGGCCCGGGGCGCCCTCGTGGTGGGAGAACTCCACCGAGATGCCCATCGACTCCAGCATCGTGATCGCCTGGCGGCGGAAGTCCATGCCCACGCTGGTCGGCGTGT
The DNA here is from genome assembly GCF_014673495.1 of Streptomyces griseofuscus. Lineage (GTDB taxonomy): Bacteria > Actinomycetota > Actinomycetes > Streptomycetales > Streptomycetaceae > Streptomyces > Streptomyces murinus. The sequence continues at coordinate 6,039,278 of NZ_CP051006.1, read as the reverse complement.
GGTCGAAGTAGCCCGAGTTGTCGGCCGGCGTCGGGCGGGTGCCGTCCAGCGGGCGGTCCTTCAGCAGGAAGAACTCGATCTCCGGGTGGGTGTAGAAGGTGAAGCCCAGGTCGGAGGTGCGGGCCAGCGCGCGCTTGAGGACGTAGCGCGGGTCGGCGAAGGACGGGGAGCCGTCCGGCATCAGGATGTCGCAGAACATCCGGGCCGTACCGGGGGTCTCCGCGCGCCACGGCAGCATCTGGAAGGTCGACGGGTCCGGCTTGGCGATCATGTCGGACTCGTAGACACGGGCGAAGCCCTCGATGGCGGAGCCGTCGAAGCCGATGCCCTCGTCGAAGGCCTGCTCCAGCTCGGCGGGGGCCACGGCGACGGACTTGAGGAAGCCCAGCACGTCCGTGAACCACAGGCGTACGAACCGGATGTCGCGCTCCTCCAAGGTGCGGAGCACGAACTCCTGCTGCTTGTCCATCTTCCGATTCCCCATCCTTGCTGGTCAGGAGCATCCCACCACAACACCGTTTCATCCGTGTTGCGGACCTTGATCACCCCGACGTCCACCTTCTGAACGCCTCTCTTACGGCAGGTGTACTGCCCTGCCGCCCATCTTGCCTGTCGGCGGCGGCATCCGTAACGGCCGGGCGGGGTGGGGCGGGGACGTGAGGCAGGACACCCCCCTTAAATTTGCATCTCATATGCATATTTAAATAGCGTTCGATCAGTCGAGATCGCAAGGAGTCCGCGATGTTGTCCGAGCAGTCCGCCGCCACCGTCCGCGCCACCCACCCCGCCGTGGGGGCCGCCATCGAGCAGATCACCGAGCGCTTCTACGCCCGGCTCTTCGACGCCCACCCCGAGCTGCTGCGGGACCTGTTCAACCGCGGCAACCAGGCCTCCGGCGCCCAGAAGTCGGCCCTCGCGGGCTCCATCGCCGCGTTCGCCGGACACCTGGTCGAGCACCCGGACCAGCGGCCGGACGCGATGCTGAGCCGCATCGCCCACAAACACGCCTCGCTGGGTGTCGTACCAGAGCAGTACCCGGTCGTGCACGAGCACCTCTTCGCGGCCATCGCGGAGATCCTCGGCGCCGCCGTCACCCCCGAGGTCGCCGCCGCCTGGACCGAGGTCTACTGGCTGATGGCCAACGCCCTCATCGCCATCGAGAAGCGGCTGTACGAGGAGAGTGGCAGCCAGGAGTTCCGGAAGTGGGAGGTCGTGGGGCGGGAAGAGGAGACCGCCGATGTCGTCTCCTTCCGGGTGCGGCCCGTCGACGGGTCCCCCGTGCGGGGCTTCCGGGCGGGGCAGTACGTCTCCGTGGGGGTGAAACTGGCCGACGGGGCGCGGCAGATACGGCAGTACAGCCTGTCCGGGGCGCCGGGCGAGGACGTACGGCAGTTCAGCGTCAAGCGGGTGCACGGGGGTGCGGCGCCGGACGGGGAGGTGTCCAGTCAACTGCACGCGCGCGTACGGGTGGGTGACGTCCTTGAACTGTCGGAGCCGTACGGCGATCTGGTGCTCGACGGTGTGGCCGGGCGGCCCCTGCTGCTCGCCTCCGCGGGTATCGGTGTGACCCCGATGGTCGCCATGCTGGCCTCGCTCGCGGCCGACGGGCACGACGCGCCGGTCACCGTCGTGCACGGCGACCGCTCCCCCGCGGACCACGCCCTGCGCGTGGACCACCAGGCGTACGCGGACAAGCTCGCGGACTCGGACGTCACCTTCTTCTACGAGCGGGACGCCGAGCCCGGCGGCCGTACCGGCCTGGTCGACCTGTCCTGGATCGACATCGCGCCCGGCACCTGCGCCTACCTCTGCGGGCCGCTGCCGTTCATGCGCGCCGTGCGCGGCCAGCTGATCGAGAAGGGCGTGGCACCGGCCGACATCCACTACGAGGTCTTCGGGCCCGATCTGTGGCTCGCCGCCTGACGGTGGACGGAAGCGGGGAAGGCGTTCAGGAGAGCGGGGCTCCGGGAGGGCGCATCGAGATGCCCAGCAGGACCGGGCCGGTGGGGTCCGTGACGATCTGGTCCAGGGTGATCGGGTCCAGGGAGCCGTAGAACGCCTCCTGGGCCCGGCGCAGCGCGCCGCGCAGCCGGCAGTCCGAGCGCAGCGGGCAGGGGGTGGCGCCCTCGCACTCCACCACCTCGTCGTCACCCTCGAAGGTGCGCACGATCGCGCCGACGGAGGCCGTACGGCCCCGTTCGGTGAGCGCCAGGCCGCCGCCGCGGCCGCGGCGGGCGTCGACCAGGCCCAGGTGCTGGAGTTCGGCGACGACCTTCGCGGCATGCGTATAGGGCACGCCCATGTCCTCGGCGACCTTGCGGGTCGCGGGCGTGTCCTCGGTGGATACGGCGAGGCGCATCAGGATGCGCAGGGCGAGGTCGGTGGAACGCAGCAGCCTCATTCCGCGAGCGTAAATAATACGCATCCCAGGTGCAAATTTAACCCTTTTGCCGTGCACGCTCTACGGCGGCCCCCCACTCCCCCATTACGATCAGCGGGCTCCACCCCCTGTCCGCCCGCTCCCCCAGAAGGACATCGCCTCATGGGTTCCGCCAACAACAGCAACAGCGCGGCGCGCAAGGCGCGCATCGAGGAGATGCGGCGCGCCGAGCGTTCGCGCGCGCGCCGGAACCGGACGCTCGTCATCGCCGCGTCCGTGGTCGTCGTCGCCGGGCTCGTCGTGGGCGGTGTCGTCCTCGCGGACTCCGGCTCCGGGTCCGGGAAGAAGGACACGGCCGCGAGCGGCGACAACGGCAAGGGCACCGGGGATGTGAACAGCAAGAGCTCCGGGGACTCCGGGCACTTCACGACCGGGAAGGACGGGGTGCGCACCTGGAAGGGCACGCTGGCGCGGACCCATGTGACGACCCCGGTGTCGTATCCGATGCAGCCGCCGGTGGGCGGCAACCACAACCCGGTGTGGGCGGACTGCAACGGTGACGTCTACACGCAGCAGTTGCACGACGAGAACGCGGTGCACTCGCTGGAGCACGGCGCGGTGTGGGTGACGTACACCCCCAAGGCGGCGAAGGCCGACATCGAGGCGCTCTCGGCGAAGGTGAAGAAGACGCCGTACTCGCTGATGAGCCCGTACGAGAACCAGGCCGCGCCGCTGATGCTGTCGGCGTGGGGACACCAGGTGGCCGTGAAGAGCGCGAGCGATCCCGAAGTGAACAAGTTCTTCGCGGACTTCGTGCAGGGGCCGCAGACGCCCGAGCCGGGTGCCTCGTGCACCGGTGGGGTGATGAAGTGAGCCGGCGCGCCATCGGCTGGGCGGCGGGGGCCGCGGCGGCGGTGCTCGTCGCGGCCGGTGCCGTCACGTACGCGGTCGCCGACTCGGGCTCCGGATCCGGCTCCGGTGACGGCAAGGCGGCGCAGCGGACGCCGAGTGCGGACTCGGCGGACGCGGGCTTCGCGCGGGACATGGCGGTGCATCACCAGCAGGCCGTCGAGATGTCGTACATCGTCCGCGACCACACGAAGAACGAGGACGTGCGGCGGCTCGCCTACGACATCGCGCAGACGCAGGCCAACCAGCGCGGGATGCTGCTGGGTTGGCTGGATCTGTGGGGGCTGCCGAAGGTGTCCGCGGACCCGCCGATGACCTGGATGGGCATGGGCGGCATGGTCACGGCCAAGGACGGCTCGCTGATGCCCGGTATGGCCACCAATACGCAGATGAAGAAGCTCGCGACCCTGAACGGGAAGCAGGCCGAGATCTTCTATCTCCAGCTGATGACGAACCATCACAAGGGCGGCATCCACATGGCCGAGGGCTGCGTGGCCAAGTGCACGGTGGGCGTGGAGAAACGGCTGGCCCAGGGCATGGTGGACGCGCAGCAGTCGGAGCTCCAGGTGATGGCCGGGATGCTCAAGGAGCGCGGAGCCAAGCCGCTCTCATGACCAGGGAACAAGTCCCTTCGTAATACAGCTGTAAGGAAAAATCGCTCAAATCCCCCTAGGTGACGGTTACTTGAGCTTCTCTTTCCGTCCCATTTACCTGGCATGAACGGTTCATCGGTCAGAGTTGCCCCCATCGTGTGATCCATTCGCCGGCTGTTCACCACCGCCGCCGGCCGGCGCGGAGCCGCGTGTACCTACCTACTACGTGCATGCGCAACGCATCGCAGGGGGTTCTATGAGATCCAATAGCGCCAAGACGCGCGCCGTGAGCATGGCAGCCGCGCTGCCCATGATCGCCGGTGCGCTGGCGCTGGGCATACCCGCGGCCCACGCCGCGGACAGCCCCGCCCGTAATGCTCTGAAGGGCACCAAGCCGCTGTGGGCCACGGCCAAGGCGGACAAGGGCGCCACCAACAACGGTGCCCAGGTCAAGGCCCGGGTGTACCTGGCCGGTCGGGACGCGTCGGGCCTCGCGGCCTACGCCAAGGCCGTGTCCGACCCCAGCTCGCCGTACTACGGCAAGTACCTGGCCCCCAAGCAGGCCCAGGCCCGCTTCGGTGCCACCAAGGCCCAGGTCGCCGCCGTCAAGTCCTGGCTGACGTCGGCCGGTCTGAAGGTCACCGAGGTCACGCAGCACTACGTCGCCGTCTCCGGTGACGTCGCCTCCACCGAGAAGGCGTTCGGCACCCAGCTGCACAACTACGCCAAGGGTGCGAAGACCTACCGCGCCCCGGCGCAGGCGGCCTCCGTCCCGGCGGGCCTCAAGGGCACCGTCCTGACCGTCACCGGTCTGGACAGCGCCCCGCACAAGGCCGACCACGACGACACGCTGCCGCCCCCGGACGCGGTGTTCAAGAACGCCGGCCCGTTCTCGTCGTACTACGGCTCGAAGACCGCGAGCACGCTGCCGGACGCGTACGGCACCAAGCTGCCCTACGCCGTCAAGGGTTACACCGGCAAGCAGCTGCGCTCGGTCTACGGCGCCGGCAAGTACACCGGCAAGGGTGTCCGCGTCGCCATCACCGACGCCTACGCCTCGCCGACCATCGCCTACGACGCCGGCACGTACGCGGCGAAGAACGGCGACAAGGCATGGAAGACCGGTCAGCTGCACCAGTCGCTTCCGGCCAACTTCACCCGGACCGACGAGTGCAAGGCGTCGGGCTGGTACGGCGAGGAGACCCTCGACGTCGAGGCCGTGCACGCGGTCGCGCCGGACGCCGATGTCACCTACGTCGGTGCGGCGTCCTGCTACGACGACGACCTGCTCGACTCGCTGAGCAAGGTGGTCGACAACCACCTGGCCGACATCGTCTCCAACTCGTGGGGCGACGTCGAGGCCAACCAGACGCCGGACCTCGCGGCCGCCTACGACCAGGTCTTCCAGCTGGGCGCGGTGCAGGGCATCGGCTTCTACTTCTCCTCCGGTGACGACGGCGACCAGGTCGCCAACACCGGCACCAAGCAGGTCGACACCCCGGCCAACTCCGCCTGGGTGACCGCCGTCGGCGGCACCTCCCTCGCGGTCGGCAAGGGTGACAAGTACCTGTGGGAGACCGGCTGGGGCACCGAGAAGTCCAGCCTGTCGGCCGACGGCAAGAGCTGGACCAACTTCCCCGGCGCCTTCACCTCGGGCGCGGGCGGCGGCACCAGCAGCACGGTCGCCGAGCCGTACTACCAGAAGGGCGTCGTCCCGGACTCGCTCGCCAAGGCGAACAACGCCTCCGGCAACCGTGTCGTCCCGGACATCGCGGCCATCGCCGACCCGAACACCGGGTTCCTGGTGGGCCAGACGCAGACCTTCCCCGACGGGTCGCAGCAGTACAGCGAGTACCGCATCGGCGGCACCTCGCTGGCCGCGCCGACCATCGCGGCGGTCCAGGCTCTGGCCGAGCAGGCGCGCGGCGGCAAGGCGATCGGTTTCGCCAACCCGTCGATCTACGCGAAGTTCGGCAAGGAGGGCGTCTACCACGACGTCACGGACAACCCCACGGGCCACGGCCTGGGTGTCGTCCGCGTGGACTACGCCAACGGCATCGACGCCACCGGCGGCCTGCTCTACTCCGTCCGCAGCCTGGGCAAGGACAGCTCGCTGTCCGCGACCAAGGGCTACGACGACGTGACGGGCGTGGGCTCCCCGGCGAACGGCTATGTCTCGTCGTACGCCAACAACAGCAGCAAGAAGCACTGAACGGCTCCGTCGAGCTGAACTGAGCTTCTGAAGAAGGGGACGTGGGGCCATCACCGGCCTCGCGTCCCCTTCGCGTTCCGGAAAATGTTCCGGGAAAGGCCGGGGGTCCGGGGTTCACTTCCCGCGTCGCCGTGGTTGGAGTGGCCCAGGCCAGGAACCAGCCCCACGGCGCGCCGCGCTGTCCGACGGATGCGGTGGTTCTGCCGCGCGCGGTTCCCCCCGGTGCGGACGAGGCCGAGTCGACCCCCGTGTTCAGCACGGCTCAGCGCTCCGCGAGGCTTCCCAAGTCGGCGCCTGCGCATGTGGGTTGAGGAGGCGTGACGGTGGTCACGGGGGTGGCGTTCGGTCGCGGGGGGGGGCGGCGGGGTGGCCGCGCCCGGGGGTGCCTCCCGGTGCGGGTGAGGTCGGGCGCCTAGGCTGCATCTCCATGACGACTGCATCGCAGGACAGCATCCGACCGTTCCGCGTCGCGGTCCCGGAGGGTGAGCTGGAGGATCTGAGGAGCCGTCTGGACCGCACCCGCTGGCCGGACGAACTGCCGGGCGCAGGCTGGGAGTACGGCGTCCCGGTGAGCTATCTGCGGGAACTCGCGCGCTATTGGCGGCACGAGTACGACTGGCGGGCGGCGGAGGCCCGGCTGAACCGGTGGCCGCAGTTCACGACCACGATCGACGGCGCCAACCTCCACTTCGCGCACATCCGTTCCCCGGAACCGGACGCCACCCCGCTGATCATCACGCACGGCTGGCCGGGCTCCCTCGTCGAGTTCGAGCGGATCGCAGGGCCGCTCACAGACCCGCGGGCGCACGGCGCCGACCCCGCGGACGCCTTCCATCTGGTCCTGCCGAGCATCCCCGGCTTCGGCTTCTCCGGCCCCACCCGCGAGAAGGGCTGGGAGTACCGCAGGGTCGCGGCCGCGTTCGCCGAGCTGATGTCCCGTCTGGGGTACGGCCGTTACGGCGCCCAGGGCGGCGACTGGGGCGCGGCCGTCTCCCGGGAGCTGGGCCGTGTCCGCCCGGACCAGGTCATCGGCGTCCATCTGAACCTGCTCCCCGGCGCCGGCGCCACGGCCGAGCCGGCGCCGGAGGAACTCGCCGCGCTCACCCCGGCGGAGCAGCAGCGCACCCGGGCGTCCTGGGAGCGGATGCGGGCCTGGAGCCGCGAGCAACAGGGCTACGCGGACATCCAGTCCACCCGTCCGCACACCCTCGGCTACGGGCTCTCCGACTCACCCATCGGCCAACTCGCCTGGATCACCGAGAAGTTCAAGGAGTGGACGGACTCGGCCGACCGCCCGGAGGACGCCGTCGACCGCGATCATCTGCTGACGAACGTGATGCTGTACTGGCTGACGAACACCGCCACCTCCGCCGCCCGCGTCTACTACGAGCGCGCCCACGCCCCCTACTGGGGCCACCCGCCGGAGCCGTCCTTGACCCCCACCGCGTTCGCCTCCTTCCCGCGGGAGAACTTCATCGCGCTCCGCCATGTCGCCGAACGCACCGACAACATCGTCCGCTGGACGGAGTTCGACCGGGGCGGCCACTTCGCGGCGATGGAGCAGCCGGAGCTGCTGGTCGGTGACATCAGGGCGTTCTTCCGCGACTTGCGCGGCGCGGGCGAAGCGGGCGGCGGGGGCGGCGCGGCCTCGTCGTGAGGGTGGACAGGGTCCAATTTCCTTGACCTGGAAGGGCAGTTGTATGACCGAGATCGTGATCGCGCAGACGACCATCGACGACGAGGAGCGCGCGAACGCCCTCGCCCGGGGCGCGGTGGAGAACCGCCTGGCCGCCTGCGCCCACATCGATCCGCCGTTCACCGCGGTGTATCGGTGGCAGGGGGCTCTTGAGACCGCTCAGGAGTGGCGGATCTCGTACAAGACGACCACCGACCGGCTGCCGGAGCTGGCGGCCTGGGTCGCCGAGCGGCACGACTACGAGGTCCCGGAGTGGATCACCCTGCCGGTGACCGGGGGTTCCGAGGCGTATCTGCGCTGGGTGGCCGAGGAGACCGCACCGCACACGGCCGGGTGAGGCTTCTCAGGTCTCGGAGGTGTCCCGGCCCTGGATCCGCGCGGCGGTGGTGCGCAGTTCGGCGAGGACGGTCCGTACGGCCTTGCGGGCGGTCCGCTCGGGCCGGTGGAGTACGTCGATGCGGCGCCGGGCATGCACTCCGCTCAGCGGTCTGAGGACGATGCCGGGGTGCGGGCGGGCGGTCCAGCGGGGCATCAGCGCGACGCCGCCGCCCGCGGCCACCACCTCGGCGACCACGGTGAACTCATTGATCCGATGGACGATGTCGAGCGCGCGGTCGGCGAAGGCGGCGATGGCCTCGATGGTGGCCATCAGCGGGAAACCGTCGTGGACCGTGATCCACGGCTGGTCCGCCACGTCCCGGGGCGAGAGCACCGGCTCGGCGGCCAGCGGATGGCCCACCGGCAGGGCCACGTCGAGGGGCTCGCGCAGCAGCGTGGCCGAGGTGACGGTGCGCGGCCAGGGCGGGGCGTGGTCGAGGCGGTGGGCGAGCACCAGGTCGTGGTCGCGGGTGAGCGCGGGGAAGCGGTCCTGGGCGACGTCCTCGTCGGCGAGCGCGAGGCGGGGGTGGTCCGGGCCGGAGAGGCCGTGCAGCAGGAGCGGGAAGAACGCCGAGGCGGCGCTGTGGAACGCGGCCACCGATACGACTCCGGCGGGCTGCTCGGCGAAGTCGGCCACGGCGTGCCGGGCCCGGGCCAGGGCGGACTCGACCTCGATGGCGGCCGCGGCCAGGGCATGTCCGGCGTCGGTCAGTACGACACGACGGCCCGCGCGTTCGGTGAGCGGGACCGGGATCGCGCGCTGGAGCAGCCGCAGCTGCTGCGAGATCGCGGACGGCGTCACATGCAGCGCCTCGGCCACGGCGCTGACGCTGCCCAGGTCTCCGAGTTCGCGCAGGATCCGCAGCTGCCGTTCGTCCACGGTGACAGTGTAGGTGCACAGTGTAGGTGCGCTACATCTTCCTTGTAGAGGTTGGTCATGGCCTTCAACGTCCTGCTGGGGCAGCGTGGAGGCATGAACGTCGCTCGCCGTACCGATGCGGTACTTCTGCTGGTCGCGCTGGTCTGGGGTTCCAGCTATCTCGCGGCCAAGACGGCCACCGCCGCGCTGCCGGTCCTGGCGGTGCTCTTCGCCCGGTACGCGATCTCCGCGCTGGCGTGCGGGGCGCTGGTCGCCTTCCGGTCCCGCCGGTCCTGGACCCGGGCGGAGTTCCGCGTCGGCTCGCTGCTGGGGGTCACCCAGGCGGCGGTGCTCTTGCTGGAGACGTACGGGGTGGCGCACACCAGCGCCGCGAACGCCGGGCTGATCATCAGCCTGACGATCGTGCTGACACCGCTGCTGGACCGGACCGGCGACCGTCGGCTCCCCCGGACCTTCTTCCTCGCCGCCGGCCTCTGCGTACTGGCAGTCGGGCTCCTCACCGCGGGCAACGGGCTGCACGCGCCTCGGCTCGGCGACGCGCTGATGCTGGCCGCCGCCGTGGTCCGGGCGGCTCACGTCACGCTCGTCGGACGCCTCACGACGGGCCGTCGTATCGACCCCCTGCACCTGACGACCGTCCAGACCGCCCTCGGCTCCGCCGTCTTCCTCCCGGCCGCCGTCCCCTTCCTGCCCGCCCTGACCCGCAGCGGCGCCGCCACCTGGACCCAGCTCGTCTATCTCGCCCTGTTGTGCAGCGTGTTCGCCTTCCTCGCCCAGACCTGGGCCGTCCAGGGCACCTCCGCCACCCGGGCCAGCCTGCTCCTGGGCACGGAGCCCATCTGGGCCGTCGCCTTCGGGGTCGCTCTCGGCGGCGAACGGTTCACGCTGTGGGCGATGTCGGGGGCGGTGCTCATGGTCGGGGGGACGTATTGGGGGCAGAGCATCGAGCGGAGGCATCGTGCGGCGAGCGGGGTGAGAGACCGTACGGCGTGCCCGGTGATGGCGCCGACCGGGGTCTGATCGCCTCGGCCGGTGCCGGTGCCGGTGCCGGTGACCGCCTCGGACGGAGGCGGCCACCGGCACCGGCGGGGGCTCAGCGGATGTGGACCGTGGCCACGCCGGAGGTGTGCAGGCGCACGGGGTGGTGGTCGTGCTTGTTCTTCAGGCCGTAGAGCACGGCGCGGAATTGCAGGTCGCCGCGGTGGGCGGCCGAGCCGTGGGTGGTGAGGCGGGCGTCGGCCCTGACCGCGGTGGTGCAGTTCTCCTGGTGCCAGGTCTGCTTGCCGGTGCGCTCTTCCAGGCACAGCTGGTGCAGGTAGCCGGCGATGTCGTCGTCGCCGTCCGCCTTGATGGTGAACGCCTTGCCGACGTGCGCCGTGCGCGGCACCGAGACGGTCACGTCCCCCTTGGCGAACGCCGGTACGGCGGCGAGCGTCACCGAGGCCAGCCCCAGCGCCCCGATCACGACCGCCCGGAGGCCCCGCGCCTTCTTCGTCCCGTTCATCTGTTTCCTTCCCCCGGGTCCCCCTGGTCTGGAGGGACCCGTTTCCTTCCGAAAGCGCCTGATCGCGCCTCGCTGGTTCTTCAGATGGGTGGGGTGGCCGGTCGGGTTGGGTCTCGTACGACGACTTTACGCAATCCTGCCAAACCACCCAACGCGGGGAGAGCGAAGCTCAGTTGACGGGGAGGCCCAGGGCACGGAGCGTGCCCGGAGGCCGGACGACGCGGTTCTACTTGAGCGACCCGATGAACGGGGCCCAGGCGGTGGCCGTGAGGAGGAGGGCGGGACCGTCGGGCACCTTGGAGTCGCGGACGGGGACGACGCCGGGCACGTTGTCCCGCACTTCGAGGCAGTTGCCGCCGCTCTCGTTGCTGTAGGTCGACTTGCGCCAGAGGGCAGCGCCGGGGAAGTCGCTGGCAATCTCGACACAGTTGCCGCCGTCGCCATTGCTGTAGCTGCTCTTCAGCCAGAGAGCGTCACTCAAGTCGTTCCGGGTGCTTGCCATTTCGGTAATCCTCTGCCGCAGCCTTGATCTTGGCGAGGGACGTGTCTGGTGCCAGCGCGACGGCCCTGAGCCGATCGTATGCCTTGCGGTACTGCTTCACGAGCGCCGGATCATCGATGGTGTCGCCACTGTAGGACGCCTCGGTGTAGACCAGCGGCGGAGCGTCCGGAAAGTCCATGACCATGACGGACGCGGCCATGAGGGGATACGCCGCGCACTTCCGCGGAACGATCTGCGGAGTAATCCGGTGCCGCTCGGCCAACTCCACGACCCGTCCCAGTTGTGCGGCCATGTCCGGCGCGGGAAGCATGGGATCCCAGATCAGGGAGGCGTGCAGGACTACCCAGTACTCCGGGATCGCGTGGTCCTCTTCGAAGAGACGGGCCCGAGCAAGCCTGGCCGTCACCTTTTCCTCAACCCACTCATCGGACGCCGCCGGGTGGGCCGACCTGACCAGCGCCCGTGCGTACGGCGCTGTCTGGAGCAGTCCGGGGAACGTGACGGGACACCACTCCTCAATGGATTCAGCGTGCCGCTCCGCTTCAAGCGCCTTCTCGAAATAGGCAGCATGTGGTCCCCTCCGGGCCTTCTGCACATCCTCACAGCGCCGCTCGAAGAAGCCATCGGTCTTCAGGACCAGATCCGCATGCCTCGCCAACTCGATCGGCATCCTGCGCTGACCGTGTTCGATGTCGCTGAGGTAGGTCTTGCCGAAGTAGCTGCCCTTCAGGAACGTCTCCAACGACAGCCCCGCCGCCTCCCGCTTCCACCGCAACTCCTTGCCGTAGAAGGTCGGGACGCTCATCGAGCCGTCGATGTCCTTACGCCGCACCACGCGCTCACCGCCGTAACTCACCGTGCCGATTCCGCTGTTCGCGCCGTGGACGCGGAACGTCTTCCACGGTAGCGGCCCAGGCGACAGGCTGTGAGGCGTTCGTCACACAACGCACAGAAGGCTGGATACCCCATGTCCGACCACTCCCCCATCACCCCCTACGACGTCACCCTCTGCGTGGAAGAACTCCGCGCCGCCCTCGCCCTGCACGACATAAAGTTGCCCTCCCTGACCATCCATCTGCCGAGCTTCGCGGGGAAGTACGGGCACACGCAGGGGCTCGTCACGCTGGGGAACTGCAACATGGCCACGGCGCGGGCGCTCGCCGCCGTGCTCAAGAAGACGGCGGGCGAGGAATGAGGGACGTCGAGCTGCACATGCCCGCGACACCGAAGGCCGTACCGGAGCTGCGGCATCGGCTCTATGGGTACGACTACGACGTCCGCCTGTGCGCGACAGAGCTGCTGACGAACGTCATCGAACACGTCGGGGACGGAACTCCGGTGCGCGTGCGACTCGTCGCTCCGGACGGTCCCGGCCGTACCCGCGTCGAGGTGACCGATCCGGACCCGCGCCGAATGCCGGCGCTTCTGTCGGCGGCCGAAACGGCGGAGTGCGGGCGGGGGCTCGTTCTCGTGGCCGCGCTGGCGGAGCGTTGGGGGGTGGAGCGCGGGCCCGGGGGCAAGACGGTCTGGTGCGAGGTGGTCCGGGGGCGGGGGGCAGCCGACTTCGGCGAGGTCGTTCCCCGCGCCCACCGTCACCAGGATGTCGAGCCCGACGGCGAGCCGGGTGGTCTTCAGCGTGTCGAGGTCGATTCCGTGGCAGAGTGATGCGCCGATCCGGTGATCCGGGGTTCTGGTCGGCGTTCGAGACCCGCGCGCAGCCGATGAGCATCTGGCGATGAGCTTCTGCCGGGATCCGTCGGCCGGACCGTTCACCGGCGTCGGCAGTCGCTCGCGCCGGGGCGTCGGCGCCGTTGACGTGCGGTGGGCAGTGACCGCAAGGGAAGCATGACCGACAGTGGGGGCTTCGGGTGCTGAGCGAGACGGTGTTTCGCAGCGAAGATCTACCGGCGCAGGAGCGGCTGGCCGCGCTGGACGAGCTCTGGGCCAATGACACGCACCCCATGCGGGTGGTCAGTGACGCTGCCGAGCATTTCCGGGCGACGGTGCGGATGCTGGACCTCGGAGCGGTGAACGTGGTGGGACTGGCGGTCTCGCCGTGCGAGGTGCTGCGCACGCCGAAGCTGATCCGGCGGGCCGACCCCGAGCTGTGCTCGGTCATCGTGCCCCTGAGCGGCACACTCACGGTCAGCCAGGCCGGGCACGACATCACGCTGGGCGCCGGCGAACTCGCCCTCTACGACAGTTCGCAGCCGTTCCGTATCCGGTTCACGACGATGGAAGGGGCGACCAGACTGGTGCGCGCCCATATACCGCGCGCGCTGCTGAGGTTACCCGCCGACGGACTGAAGCGGTTGCCGCCGGGACCGTTGTCGGCGGCCGCGGGGTTCGAGGGGCTGCTGGCCCGGCTCCTCGCCGATGTGACGTCGAGTTCCACCGGCTACCGCCCGCACGATCTTCCCCGGATAGCCGTGCTGGCCCAGGAGTTGCTGGCCTCGACGGTCGCCCACCACCTCGGGGCGGACGGCACGGAGGCGCCCGGCTCAAGCCGGAGCATGCTGCTGCTGAGCATCGAGAAGTTCGTCCGACAGCATCTCGGCGATCCCGGGCTGTCACCGGAAACGGTCGCGAGCGCCCATCACATCTCGGTCGGTCATCTGCACCGCCTGTTCCGGACCCGCGAGGCCACCGTCGCCGCCTGGATCCGCCGGGAACGTCTGGAACGCGCCCGCCGCGACCTCGCCGATCCAGCACTGCGCGACGTACCCATCCACCTCATCGCGACCCGCTGGGGCTTCAAGGACCACCCGACCTTCACCAGAGCCTTCCGCTCCGCCTACGGCGCGTCCCCCACGGAGTATCGCCACGACTCCGCGACCGTGGTGCGGCGTTCTTGGATCTCCCGGCCGAGCCCCGGGTTCGGATGAGACGCATCGTCAAAGACCGTGTCACTGTCCGTCAACGACATGCCCGCTGATGGCAAGCACACTCGTGCTCGACAGAACGGTTTCTTCGTCCGGTCCGGAAGGATCAACATGCGCGTCACACGAATGGTCGCGGGGCTGACCGCCGCCGTCACCGCCACCCTCGGGCTGAGCCTGGCCACCGCGGGCTCCGCCGCGGCCGCGGGGGGTGGCAGCTGGCATGCTTACGGCAACACCAATCCGATCACCTCCAGCTCCAGCACATGGCGTTGCGCCAGCACCGTACCGGTCGCCACCGATGTGTCCGCGCAGGTCTGCGCGATCAGGTCGCCGGGTGGGGGCGCCGTACAGGGCGCGGTGATCGTGCGTAACAACCGATCGAGCCTCTACAGCGTGCAAGCGGCCATGGACCTGGCGACTTCCAGCGCCTCCCTCGGCTCCTGGGCATGCCCGTCATCGGGGGTGGGGGCGACATCCTGGTCGGTGTGCTTCGGACCGACCCTCAGCCAGAGCGGCCCGGTGAACTCGGTGGGGGAGGCCAACGACGTGAACCTCGGTGTGTCGCCGAACGTCTGAGCCGGGGCGCATCGAGGTGGTGTGAGCCGAGAGGCGGGGGTCAGGGTCTCCGGCGCCATGATGGAGACCGTCGACCCGGCAGCCGGGCGGAGCCGACCAGCGCGGGACCGGTCCACGTGCCCGCCCCGCGGACGACCTCACACCAGAGATGACCGCCGTCCGACACGCCGCCACCGTGCCCCCGTCATCGGCGGGGGCACGGTGGCGGGGGCGCGGAGGCGCAGGCTCATCGCATAGGACGCGCCGTCACGCGGTGCCGCGCGCCACGCCGGGAGGCTTCAGATCACCGTCGCAGCCGGCCGACCGCGTGCTTCCGGGGTGTTCCGGCCGCCCGCCACGAGGACGACCGGCCGGCGTCGGCCCCGCCTCTCGGCACGAGCCGTCAGGAGTGCAGCGCGCCCGATCCCTCGGGCACATGGGACGTGACGACCCGGCCCGCCGAGGGGACCGTACGCCGCCGGTCCACGAGGTACGCCGCCCCCGCCACCCCCAGTCCCAGCACCGCGAGCGCCGCGCCCGCGAGGGCCGGGGAGGTCGTGCCGTAGCCCGCGGCCAGGGCGATGCCGCCGACCCAGGCGCCGCCCGCGTTGGCCAGGTTGAAGGCGGCCTGGTTGGCGGAGGAGGCCAGGGAGGGGGCGGCCGAGGCCTTTTCCATCACCATCAGCTGGAGGGGGGAGCCGGTGATGAAGGCGGCCGTGCCCAGCAGGGTGACCGCCAGGGCCGCGCTCCATTCCGCCCGCATCAGGAGCGGGAACAGGGCCAGGACCACGGCGAGGGAGATCAGGCCGCCGAACAGGGTGCCGCGCAGGGAGTGGTCGGCCAGGCGGCCGCCCAGGAGGTTGCCCGCCGTCGCGCCGACCCCGAACAGGGCCAGCAGAAGGGTCACGCTCGTCTCCGCGTAGCCCGCCGCGTCCGTCAGCATCGGCGTCACATAGCTGTACGCCGCGAACAGGGCGCCGAAACCCGCCACCGTCGTACCGAGCGCGAGCCACACCGGCAGGGGGCGCAGCGCGGCCAGTTCACCGCGCAGGCCGGTCGCGGAGGCGTGGCTGTGGTCGTGCGGGATCAGGAGGGCCAGGGAGGCGATCGCGGCGAGGCCGATCGCGCTCACCCCGAGGAAGGTGGCCCGCCAGCCCAGGTGCTGGCCCATCAGCGTGGCCGCCGGGACGCCCGCGATGTTGGCGACCGTCAGACCGAGAAACATCAGGGAGACCGAGCGTGCCTTGCGCTCCGGCGGGACCATGGTGGTCGCCACCACCGCGCCCACCCCGAAGAACGCCCCGTGCGGCAGCCCGCTGAGGAAGCGCGCGGCGAGCAGGGAGCCGTTGCCGGGGGCGAACGCGGAGAGCGCGTTGCCCACGACGAACAGGGCCATCAGGGCGATCAGGACCGTACGGCGGGACATCCGGGCCGTGACGGCGGCCAGCAGCGGGGCGCCGATGACGACGCCCAGCGCGTAGGCCGAGACCAGGTGCCCGGCCGAGGGTATGGAGATGTGCAGGTCGGACGCGACGTCGGGGAGCAGTCCCATCATCACGAATTCGGTGGTTCCGATACCGAAGGCGCCGACGGCCAGCGCGAGCAGGGCCAGGGGCATGGAGGGGCCTGTGCCTTTCGGGAGCGTGGAGGAGAGCGTCGTACCACGGGACGTGTCGTACCGGGCACGCGTCGTACCGGGGACATGTCTAAGTTCAGGTACGGAACAAAGTCTCTCAGGCCCGCTATTCCACGGGGTTACGAGGGCGTGTCCAGGTTCACACGGGCCGCCACCGGGAGGTGGTCGCTGCCCGTGCGCGGCAGGGTCCAGCTGCTCTCCGGCTCGACGCCCTTGACCATGATCTGGTCGATCCGGGCCATCGGGAACGCGGCCGGCCAGCTGAACCCGAAGCCGCTGCCCGCCGCGCCCTGGGTGGAGCGCAGCTGGGAGGTGACGCCGTTGAGCGAGCGGTCGTTCATCGTGCCGTTGAGGTCGCCGAGGAGGATGACCCGGCTCAGGGTCTCGTCGGCCACGGCCTCGCCGAGCGCGTCGGCGCTGGTGTCCCGCTGCCGGGCGGTGAAGCCGGCCTTCAGCTTCACCCGCACCGAGGGCATGTGGGCGACGTACACCGCGACCGGCCCCTCGGGGGTGGTCACGGTCGCGCGCATCGCCCGCTTCCAGCCGAGCTTGATGTCCACGGCCTGTACGCCGGTCATCGGGTACTTGCTCCACAGCCCGACCGTGCCCTCGACCGCGTGGTACTTGTACGTCGGCGCGAGCGCCTGCTCGTAGACCGACACCTTGGACGCGGGGACCTCCTCCAGCGCGAGGATGTCGGCGCCGGAGCCGGCCACCGCGCGGGCGGTGCCGACCGGGTCGGGGTTGTCGGCATTGACGTTGTGCGTGGCCACCATCAGCTCGCCGCCGCCGCCCGACTTGTCGGTGAGCAGTCCGCCGAAGAGGTTGAGCCAGACGATCGCCGGCAGGAGTACGGCGATCAGGGTGATCGCCGACTTGCGCCACAGGCCGAGCAGCAGCAGGACCGGCACGAACACGCCCAGCCACGGCAGGAACGTCTCGGTGAGGCTGCCGAGGTTGCCCACGGTGTTGGGCACATGCGCGTGCAGCAGCATCACCAGCGCGAGCAGCAGCGCGAGCGCGGTGAAGACGGCGCCCCGGCGCCAGATGCCGGAGTCGTTGCGCCAAGGGGCGAGCATCCGGTGCAGCAGACGTCGGAGCCGGGATCCCGGTCGCTCGGGCCCCGAGCCGCCGTCCGCCGTCTCCGTCATGTATGCCTGCTGCGCCATGCCGTCTGCCTCACTGCCCGCCGTGCACACCGTTCGCCCCCTGTTTCCGACCCTAGGGGATGATCGGCTCCGTTCTCGCCGTCCCATGACGGCCGTACGGAAGACGATGACGAACGGGTGGCGCGGGGAGTTCCGATCAGCGGTGCGATCGGCGTGGTCTGTGACAAAACATGCACATCAGCGCTACGAGACTGTGGAGCTGACGGGTCGTAGCCCTTCCAGGGTGATGTCCACGATGTGTTCCGCCAGGTCCTCGGGCAGGTCGCCGTCGGGGCGCATGACGGTGCGTACCAGCATGGCGCCGACGAACATGTCGTTGGCCAGGTCGAGGTCGATGTCGGGGCGCAGTTCGCCGTCGCGCTGACCGCGCCGCAGCACGTCGAGCATGAGGACGCGCCGAGGGGCGACGACACCCGCGTGGTACGCCGCCCAGATGCGGGGGCTGGTCTTCATCTGCACGTACACGTTGTGCAGGATGGCCGACGAGCGGCTGACCAGGCCGCGTTGGCGCAGGGACTCCAGGATGACGATCAGATCGTCGCGCATGGAGGTGCCGGGGAGTTCGGGGTCGGGCGGTTCGGCGGTGCGCAGGACGTCGACGAACAGCTCTTCCTTGCCGCTCCAGCGGCGGTAGATGGTGGCCTTGCCGACCCCGGCGGTGCGCGCGATGCGCTCGATGGAGAGTTCGGCGAGGGGTACGCCGTCCTCCAGGAGCTGCATCACGCCCTCCAGGATGGCCTGTTCCACGGCCTCGCTGCGGGGCCGGCCCCGAGCGGGTCCGGCCGGGCAGGACCGGTTGTCGGCAAAGCTC
Source organism: Streptomyces griseofuscus (assembly GCF_014673495.1). GTDB lineage: Bacteria > Actinomycetota > Actinomycetes > Streptomycetales > Streptomycetaceae > Streptomyces > Streptomyces murinus. The sequence continues at coordinate 6,021,171 of NZ_CP051006.1, read as the reverse complement.
ACGTCGATCCGTCCTCTCACTGTGCTGCGGGAATTCTCCCGCAGCCGCCTCCTTCCCCCGTGGAGCCGCCGTGGAGCCATCGATGGCCGCGGGCCCGGTGTGTCGTCCGTCCGGCCGGCACACCGGGCCGGGTGCGGGGCCGGTGCCCCGTTCCCTGGCCTCAGTCGAGGGCGGCGACCAGTTCCTCTTCCGCGTTCTCCTGCTCGTCCGCCCGCGTCCGGCCCGGCAGGTACAGGGCCGTGATCACGGCGCCGATCAGCGCCACGCCCGCACCCCAGAAGGCGGTGACGTGCATGGCGTGCAGGAAGGCGTCGTCGGCCGGACCGACCAGGAGCTTGCCCTGCGGGCCGAGCTTCTGGGCGATGCCGAGGGTGGCCTCGATGGAGTCGCCGGCCTTGTCGCGCAGGCCCGCGGGCAGCGCGGCGAGCTTGTCCTCGATGCCGTTGCGGTAGGCGGTGGCGAGCACCGAGCCGAGGACGGCGATGCCGAGGGCGCCGCCGACCTGGCGGAAGGTGTTGCTCAGCGCGGAGGCGGAACCGGCCTTCTCGCGGGGCAGCGCCTGCATGATGACGACGGAGGTCGGCGTCATGATGTGCGCCATGCCGGTGCCCATCAGGAAGAAGACGACCTCCAGCAGCCAGATCGGCGTGTCGGCGTCGAAGGTGGCGAAGGCCGCCAGGGTGCCGGCGATCACCACCAGGCCGGCGGTCGTGGTGGCCTTGTTGCCGAACCGCTGGACCACCAGGCGGGCGCGCGGCGCGAAGATCATCTGCGCGGCGGCCAGCGGCAGCATCAGCAGACCGGACTGGAGCGGCGAGTAGCCCCGCACGCTCTGGGTGTAGAAGACAGAGAAGAAGGTGACGCCCATCAGCGCGAAGAAGACCAGCGCGATGGCGGCCATGGCACTGGAGAACACCTTGTTCTTGAAGTAGCTGACGTCCAGCGACGGGTGGTCGCTGCGCTTCTCGAACACCACGAACGCGGCGAGTACGACGACGCCCGCGCCGATCGTGGCGAGCACGGTCGGGTCGGTGAAGTCGGCAAGCTGGCCGCCCTTGATGATGCCGTAGACCAGCAGGACGAGGCCGACGACGGACAGCACGACGCCGATCGGGTCGAGGCGGCCCGGGCGCGGGTCGCGGGAGTCGGGCACGAGCCAGACCATCAGCACGAGCGCGATGATCACGATCGGCACGTTGATGAAGAAGACCGAGCCCCACCAGAAGTGGTCGAGGAGGGCGCCGCCGGTGATCGGGCCGATGGCGATGGCGAGGCCGACGCCGCCTGCCCAGATGCCGATGGCCTTCGGCTGCTCCTCGCGCTCGAAGACGTTCATCAGGACGGCCAGCGTGGCCGGCATGACGAACGCGGCACCGAGGGCCATCAGCGCGCGGTAGGCGATCAGCTGGCCCGGGGAGCCGGACTCGGCGGCGAGGGCGGAGCCGATGCCGAAGACGGCGATGCCGCCCAGCAGCACCTTCTTGCGGCCGAGGCGGTCACCGATCAGGCCGGAGGTGAACAGCAGGCCCGCGAAGACGAGGGTGTACGCGTTGATCGCCCACTCGATCTGGCTCTGAGTGGCGCCCAGGCCGACGGGGGCCGGGGTGGAGATGGTCTTGATGGCGACGTTCAGGATCGAGTTGTCGAGCACCACGATGAGCAGGCTCAACATCAACACGCCGAGGATCGCCCAACGGCGGCGGTGCACCGCCTCCGGTATGCGGGAGGCAGGGACGGAAGTTGTCATGTGTTCGAGCGTAGAGGGATTCCGATACGGAACCGTCTCGTATCGGAATCTATTTACCGAGACCTTACTCGTTCGGGGGCATGGCATTGCTCGAAGTGGAGCGGTGGGTTCGGCCACGGGGAGGATCACAGGGACCCCTCTGGCCCTGGTTGGCACGAGGTGCCACCATGGAGGGGATCCGGGGACGCCGTCAGGGCGCCTCGAGATGACATGAAGGAGCCGTTGCCATGACGCAGCTTTCGGCTGTCCAGAACCAGCCCTCCGACGGCAGCAAGGCGCTGTACGGGGGTAAGGGCACCCGCCGCATCACGGTCCGCGACATCGCTCTCGCCAAGGAACGCGGCGAGAAGTGGCCCATGCTCACCGCCTACGACGCGATGACCGCGTCCGTCTTCGACGAGGCCGGCATCCCGGTCCTGCTGGTCGGCGACTCGGCGGGCAACTGTCACCTCGGGTACGACACCACGGTGCCCGTCACCCTCGACGAGATGACGATGCTCTCGTCGGCGGTCGTGCGGGGCACCAGCCGCTCCCTGATCGTCGCCGACCTGCCCTTCGGCACGTACCAGGAGGGCGCGACGCAGGCGCTGCGCTCGGCCACCCGGCTGGTCAAGGAGGCCGGGGTCGGCGCGGTCAAGCTGGAGGGCGGCCAGCGCTCGCACGAGCAGATCCGGCTGCTGGTCGAGGCCGGCATCCCGGTCATGGCCCACATCGGGCTGACCCCGCAGTCCGTCAACGCGATGGGCTACCGCGTACAGGGGCGCGGCGAGGAGGCGGCCGCGCGGATGCTCCAGGACGCCAAGGCCGTGCAGGACGCGGGCGCCTTCGCGGTCGTCCTCGAACTGGTCCCGGCCGAGCTCGCCGCCGAGGTGACGCGCTCGCTCCAGATCCCCACGGTCGGCATCGGCGCGGGTCCCGACACCGACGCGCAGGTCCTGGTCTGGACGGACATGCTGGGCCTGACCTCCGGGCGCGTCCCGAAGTTCGTCAAGAAGTACGCCGATCTGCGCGAGGTGATGGGCTCCGCGGCGAAGTCCTTCGCCCAGGACGTGGTCGACAGCGCGTTCCCGGCCGAGGAGCACTCCGTCCACTGACCCCGGACCACCACGGCACCACCGGCAGCCCCGCTGATCTTCCCCCGTCAGCGGGGCTGCCCCCTTTCCCGGCCGTATGTCAGCGGCGCTCCGCGACCGCGACCCGGCCCGAGTCCAGGGACGTCCGGCTGCGGACCGGGATGCCGAAGGAGCGGGCGAGGGTGAGGAGGCCGTCGTCGGAGGTGATGTGCAGGCCGTACTCCGTGAGCAGGGCGGCCATCTGCTCCGGTTTCCACAGGGAGAGCCAGGGCTCGCCCGCGGTGGCGGAGTTGCCGAGGACGCGGGCCAGCAGCCGGCCGACGGTGGCTTTCGGGGAGGGGGTCTGGTAGTTGACGACCAGGGTGCTGCCGGGGGCCGTGCGGGCGGTGAGGTCGGTCAGGGTGGCGCGGACCTGGTCGCGGGTCAGATAGGGGACGACGCCCTCCCACAGCCAGGTCGTCGGCGCCGCGGGGTCGTGGCCCGCGGCGTCCAGGGCCGCGCCGAGATCGTCGACGGCGAAGTCGACCGGGGTGAACCGTACGGAACGGGCGACGGCCACCGGTTCGGGTTCGGCCTCGCCGAGGCGGGCGCGCTTGTCGCGCTGGGAGGCGGGGTGGTCGACCTCCCAGACATCCGTCCCGGCCAGCTCGGGCAGCCGCCAGGCGCGGGTGTCCAGGCCGGCGCCGAGGATCACCAGCTGGCCGGTAGGACGGGCGCGCAGTGCCTCGTCGATAGCGACCGTGCGCGGCCCCACCACCTCGGCGCACGCCCGCACACTCTCGTATGCCGTGCGCGCCTGCCAGCCCTGCGGCGGGGTCCCCGCGCGCACCTCGTCCACCCGCGTACGCTCCTCGGCGCGCAGCAGCCGCACCGCCACCGGGTCGGCGAACCGGCCCACCGCCGACCTGCCGTCCGCGACCGCCCGCCCCTGGCAGACCAGTACCGCCGTACGGCTCGCCGCGCGCTCGTTCTCGCTCATGGGCCCGATTCAACACCACCCGTCGCCGCCCGGAGCGGGGCTGTCGGCACGCTGTCGGGGCACTGTCGGTGGTTTGTCGGTGGGGCCTGGCACTGTCAAGGGCATGACGCGAATCGATGAGAACCCCGGCGGCGGACGCAACGCCGTGACTGTGCGGGGACTGGTCAAGCACTACGGCGAGACCAAGGCGCTGGACGGCGTCGACCTGGATGTGCGCGAGGGCACCGTGATGGGCGTGCTCGGTCCGAACGGCGCCGGCAAGACCACGCTGGTGCGGATTCTGTCGACCCTGATCACCCCGGACGCCGGAGCGGCGACGGTGGCCGGGTACGACGTCGTGCGACAGCCCCGGCAGCTGCGGAAGGTGATCGGCCTGACCGGCCAGTACGCCTCCGTGGACGAGAAGCTCCCGGGCTGGGAGAACCTGTACATGATCGGCCGGCTGCTGGACCTGTCCCGCAAGGACGCCCGCACCCGTGCCGACGAACTGCTGGAGCGGTTCTCCCTGACGGAGGCCGCCAAGCGCCCGGCGAGCACGTACTCCGGCGGTATGCGCCGCCGGCTGGACCTGGCCGCCTCGATGATCGGCCGCCCGGCCGTGCTGTACCTGGACGAGCCGACGACCGGCCTCGACCCCCGTACCCGCAACGAGGTGTGGGACGAGGTCCAGGCGATGGTCGGCGAGGGCGTGACCGTGCTGCTCACCACCCAGTACATGGAGGAGGCCGAGCAGCTCGCCTCGGAGCTGACCGTGGTGGACCGCGGCAAGGTGATCGCGACCGGTGGCATCGAGGAGCTGAAGGCCCGGGTCGGCGGCCGCACCCTGCGGGTGCGCCCGGTGGACCCGCTGGAGCTGCGCCCGCTCGCCTCGATGCTGGACGAGCTGGGCATCACCGGCCTCGCGGCCACCACCGTGGACAGCGAGACCGGCACCCTGCTGGTGCCGATCCTCAGCGACGAGCAGCTGACCGCCGTGGTCGGCGCGGTCACCGCGCGCGGTATCACCCTCTCCTCCATCACCACCGAACTGCCCAGCCTGGACGAGGTGTTCCTCTCCCTCACCGGCCACCGCGCCGGTGACACCCAGGACACCGAGCCCGCCGACGCCCGCCAGGAGGTCGCCGTATGAGCGCCGTCACCACCACCACTGCCGCTGCCGGCGCCGACGACGTCCGGATCCCGCTGCGCGGGCATCTGCGGCACACCGGCGCGCTCATCCGGCGCAATCTGCTGTGGATCCGGCAGGACCCGGAGTCCATGTTCGACGCGCTGCTGATGCCGATCGTCTTCACCCTGCTGTTCGTGTACGTCTTCGGCGGCTCGATCGGTCAGGCGCTCGGCGGCGGCCAGGAGAGATACGTCCAGTACGTCATCCCGGGCATGCTCGCGATGATGAGCATGACCCTGTCCCAGGGTGTCGGCACCGGCTTCAGCCAGGACTTCAACAGCGGTGTGATGGACCGGTTCCGGTCGCTGCCGATCGGGCGCGGCTCGGTGCTGTTCGCGAAGATCGCGGTGGAGCTGGGCCGGATGCTGTTCGCGACCGCCATCCTGATGGTCGTCGCCGTGCTGGTCGGCTTCCACATCACCAACTGGCCCGGCCTGTTCGCCACGGTGGGTCTGTCGGCGCTGTTCGCCTCCTCGATCATGTGGGTGTTCCTCACCCTCGGCGTGATCCTGAAGAGCGCGCAGTCCGTGCAGGGCGTGGGCTTCCTGGTGCTGTTCCCGCTCCAGTTCGGCTCCTCGATCTTCGCGCCGACCGCGTCGATGCCGGGCTGGCTCCAGGCCTTCACCGACTACAACCCGCTGTCCACGCTCGCGGACGCGGCCCGGGGCCTGATGATCGGCGGCCCGGTGACACACGATCTCTGGGTGACCGTGGGCTGGTCGGTGGCGATCACCGCGGTGATGGCACCGGTCGCGATCCACAAGTTCCGTACGAAGAGCTGACGTTCGCGCCGTACGTCACACCAGGGCGGTGGCCTCCACGAGGGAGAGGCCACCGCCTTCGGCGTACGCCCTCTCGTACGACTCCTCGTCCAGCGCTTCGCGGATCCGGGCCTCGGTGATGCCGCGGCCCCGCCGCTCCACGCCGGAGGACACATGGCCGACGGGCAGCAGGTGGTCGGCGGCGGCCAGCACCCGGGCGGCCTCGGCGGCGCGGGCGCCGGAGTCGATGCGGGCGAGCGCCATGGCGCCCACGGTGAGGGCGGTGGAGGGCAGTTGGGGGATGACGGCTTCGGCGAGCGGGTCGGTGGCGTGCCCGAGCGCCGTGCGGATCTTCTCCAGCGCCTCCTCGTTGCGGTCGTCCGCCGCGTCCACCCAGGCCTCCTGGCAGAGCAGCAGCGCGTCGAAGACGACGAAGTTCGCGATCCTGAACTCCTCGCGCAGCAGCCGGAGTTGTTCCCGGGCCTCGGCGGTGCGCTCGGTCAGGCCCAGCCAGCAGGCCAGGAAGAGCCGCGCGGCGGGCATCGCCTCGGTGTGCATGGCGTCCTGGCTCTCGACCACCTCCCGCAGCAGCCGTTCACCCTCCTCCACCTCGCCCGACTCCATGAGCACACTGCCGAGGCGGGCGCCGAGCACGGCGGTCTGGGCGCGGGCTCCGAGGCGTTCGGCGTGTTCGATGGCGGCGCGGTAGTCGGCGGCGGCCTCGGCGTACAGGCCCTTGCGCTCAAGGGACTCACCGCGGGCGGACAGCGCCTCGGCGGTGCCCCAGTCGTCGCCGAGGCGGCGGTAGATGGCGAGCGCCTCGTCGGCGTCGCGGGTGGCGTCGCCGGCCCAGGCGGTGCGGTTGGCGAGGAAGTTGGCGCGCATCTGGAGGGCGTTGGCCAGCTCCCACTCGAAGCCGGGGGTGTTGCGACAGGTCTCCACGTTGGCGTCGGCGATCGTCCGTATCCGCCCGGTCCCACCCGTGAGCATCACCGCGAAGTACCACACCATGCCGGGCGATCGGCAGGTCTGCGGCATGCCCTCCTCGTAGACCTGGGCGACGGCGCGCAGCTTGGCCTGCGCCGCGGGGGTCTGCCATGCCTCCAACTCGGTGTCCATGCAGGCGATATGGGCGAGGTGGATGCCGCGCCGGGCCTCCTGGAGGACCTCGCCGGTGTAGGGCGGCGGGTTGTCGTTGCAGCGCTGCCACACCGGTTCGGCGCGGCGCACCGGTTCGGCGAACGGGTCCGGGCCGAGCGCCATGACCTCACGGCACCAGGTGCGGGTCTCCAGGCGCTGGTCCCGCATCTGCCAGAACCACACCAGGGACAGCACCAGGCACAGCCCCTCCTGCTCGTCGCGGGCGGCGACGGCGTGCCTGAGGGCGGTGCGCACGTTCTCGTACTCCGCCTGGAAGCGTTCGATGGCGGCGCGCTGGCCGGGGCCGCGCAGCAACGCGTCGGTGGCGCGGGCGAGTTCGCGGTAGTACGTCAGATGGGCGCGCTCGGCCTCGGTGCGGTGGCCGGTCTCGGCCAGCCGCTCACCGGCGTACTCGGCGACGGTCTCAAGGAGCCGGTAGCGCATGGTGCCGTCGGCCGAAGGGGCGGCCACCACCAGGGACTTGTCGACCAGGGAGCCGAGGGCTTCCAGGGCGACGGATCCGCACACGGCCTCGGCGGCGGCCAGGTCGCAGCCGCCCGCGAAGACGGACAGCCGGGCGAGCACCTCGCGTTCGTCGGCGTCCAGCAGGTCCCAGGACCAGTCCACGACGGCGCGCAGGGTCTGCTGGCGGGGCAGGACGGTGCGGCTGCCGGAGGTGAGCAGCCGGAACCGGTCGTCGAGGCGGTCCGCGATCTGCCGGGGGGTGAGCATCCGCAGCCGGGCCGCGGCCAGTTCGATGGCGAGGGGCAGTCCGTCGAGGCGGCGGCAGATCTCGGCGCAGGCCTCCGGGTCGTCCGCGACCCGGAACCCGGGCCGCGCCGCCGCGCCGCGCTCGGCGAACAGCCGCAGCGCGACGGGTTCGGGCAGCGGCTCCACCGGACGCACCAACTCCCCCGGCACGCCGAGGGGTTCGCGGCTGGTGGCGAGGACGGTCAGCTCGGGGCAGCGGGCCAGCAGCCGTTCGGCGAGGTGGGCGGCGGCCTCGATGACGTGCTCGCAGTTGTCGAGGACGATCAGCATCCGGCGCCGGGCGCAGTGCTCCACCAGCCGGTCCAGCGGATCGTGCCCGTCGACCACCGCGCGGATGCTCTCGGCGCCGGCGCCGTGCAGCACGGTCTCGCGGGCGCCGATGGCGGTGAGTACGGCCTGGGGTACGGCTTCGGGGTCGTCCACGGGCGCGAGTTCGGCGAGCCACACCCCGTCGCGCGCCCGGTGCCCCACCGCCGCGGCGGCCTCCTGCGACAGCCGGGTCTTGCCCGCGCCGCCGGGCCCGAGCAGGGTGACGAGGCGGGCGGTCTCCAGGTCGGTGCCCAGGGCCGCGAGGTCGGCTTCACGGCCGACGAAGGAGGTGAGACGGGCGGGGAGGTTGCCCTGCGCGGGCCGGTCGGGGGCATGGGACCGGTCGCTGGCGGCCTGGGACCGGTCGGCGGAGTGGAATCCGGTGGACCGGGAATGGCCGGACGTGTGGAACCCGTGGGACGCGTGCAACCGGCCGTCGGGGGTACGACGGTCGGGGTGGACACCCCGACCGACATCGCCGCCCCGGCCGCCGGCCAGGAAGCCCACGCCGCCCCGCACACCGTCGCCGCCCTCGTGGTCGCCGGGTCTGACAGCCCGGCCCCGACTGCCCCGCGCCGCCCCGGAGTCCCGCCCGGACCCACCGTCCGTGCCCAGCAACTCCGCGTGCAGCGCGCGCAGTTCGGCGCCCGGGTCGGAGCCCAGCCGGTCGGCGAGGAGGCGTCGTACGTCCTCGTACCCGGCGAGGGCCTGGGCCGGGCGGCCGAGGTCGCGCAGGGCGCGCAGCCGCAGTGCCTGGAGGGGTTCGTCCAGCGGGTGGGCGTCGCACAGGGCGGTCAGTTCGGGCAGGGCGCCCTCGGCCTGGCCGAGGGCGAGGGCCGCGGTGTGCCGGGCGCGCTGTGCGTCCAGGCGCCGGGTCTCCCAGCGGGCGGCCTCGGCGGTGCGGTCGGGCAGGTCGGCGAGGGCCTGGCCGTGCCACAGCGCGAGGGCGTCGTCCAGCAGGCCGGCGGCCTTGGCGGGGTCGCCCTCGGCGAGGGCGGTGAGGCCGTCGCCGGTCAGCCGGTCGAAGCGGGTGAGGTCGATGTCGTCGGCGACGGCGGTGAGCCGGTACCCGCCGTCGGCGGAGGCCACGGCGTCCGCGCCGAGCGCGCGCCGCAGCCGGCCCACGAGCGCCTGGAGCGCGCCGGCGGCGTCGGCGGGCGGGTCCGCGCCCCACACCTCGTCCACCAGCACGCCCACGGGCACGGTCCGTCCGGCCCGCAGCGCCAGCACGCTGAGCAGCGCGCGCAGCCGCGCTCCGCCGACCGGGACGGCCGTACCGTCGGGGCGGAGCGCCTGAGTGGGGCCGAGAAGGCGATAGCGCACGGGGTCCATTGTCTCCGGGGGCTCGGGAAGTGGTCAGGGGGTGGTCACCGGGCGCGGCGGGCGCTCCCGGTGAGGTCCAGGGTGACGAGGACGCCCACGGTACGACGGATCCGGCGCGGGCCGTCCGCGGCGCCGAGGCCGGTCTCCTCGAACCGGTTCGGGCAACCTTGGGCGGACTCCATTGTCACGGACCGGGCGAGCGGTTCCAGACGGCACCCCGCGGGCGGCGGGACCAGGCCCGGCCCGGACCCTGCTTCCGGCCCGGTGTCCCCCGCGAACGGCGTCCCACGGCATCCCCGCCGCCGGTCCGCGTGGGCGCGCTCTTCCGTGGCATTCACCCACTCTCCAGGAACCGGACGGCACGTGCGAGACGTTTTCCGCGTGTCGGCCGGGGCCGTCCGGCCCGCCGATCCGCCCGTCCGACCAGCCCGCCCCCTCGATCCGTCCGCCCACCACAGGAGCCGCTCATGACCACCGCCACCACCCGACGATCCGGCGGCGACCGGCGGATCAGCCCGGTGTTCATCGGGATCCTGGCCGTCGCGGCGGTGGCCGGCTGGGCCACCTGGACCGGGTACGCGCAGCGGCCGGGCATCGCGGTGTTCCTGTTCGTGACCGCCGCCTGGGTCGTCTCCCTGTGCCTGCACGAGTACGCGCACGCGCGCACCGCCCTGCACAGCGGCGACATCACGATCGGCGCGAAGGGCTATCTCACGCTGAACCCGCTGAAGTACACGCACGCGCTGCTGAGCATCGTGCTGCCGGTGCTGTTCGTGATCATGGGCGGGATCGGTCTGCCGGGCGGCGCGGTGTTCATCGAGCGGGGCCGGATCAGGGGCCGCGGACGGCTGAGCCTGATCTCGGCGGCGGGCCCGCTGACGAACGCGCTGTTCGCGGTGGTGTGCACGGCGCCGTTCTGGCTGCACGCGCTGGACGGGGTGCCGATGGTGTTCCGCTTCGCGCTGGCGTTCCTCGCGCTGCTCCAGGTGACGGCGGCGCTGCTGAACCTGCTGCCGGTGCCGGGCCTGGACGGGTACGGCGTACTGGAGCCGTGGCTGCCGTACAGGGTGAAGCGGCAGGTGGAGGCGTTCCCGATGTTCGGGCTGCTGATCGTGTTCGCGCTGCTGTGGATCCCGTCGCTGAACATCGCGTTCTTCGGCCTGATCCACGACATCCTGCGCGGGCTCGGGGTGGACTCGGCCTACTCGGACTGCGGGTACTGGCTCTACCGCTTCTGGAACGGGACGCCGGAGGTGTGCACGGTCAGCCCGTGACCGGCCCGTCCTGAAGGGCGGCCCGGTCCCGCTCGGCGGCGCGGGCGCGCTTGACGTAGTACCAGGTCATGTTGGACGACAGGCCCGCCAGCAGCACCCAGACGATCCCCAGCCAGCTGCCCTGTACGAAGGAGACCACGGCCGCGGCCAGCGAGAGGACGCAGACGACGAGGGTGTAGAGGGCGATGCGGGGCATGACGGGTGGCTCCTGTCGGGGGACACTGCTACGGCGAACAGTGTCCCCCATGGCCATGGCCGGCTCACAGGAAGGTCGGCCCGGGCTCGCCGGAGAACGGCTCACACGTCGGTGAGCCGGAGCCCCGCGTGCGCCTTGTAGCGGCGGTTGACCGAGATCAGGTTGGCGACCAGGGACTCGACCTGGTGGGCGTTGCGCAGCCGGCCCGCGAAGATGCCGCGCATACCGGGGATGCGCCCGGCGAGCGCCTGCACGATCTCCACGTCGGCGCGCTCCTCGCCGAGCACCATGACGTCGGTGTCGATCTGCTCGACCTCGGGGTCCTGGAGCAGGACGGCCGACAGATGGTGGAAGGCGGCGGCGACCCGGGAGTCCGGCAGCAGCGCGGCGGCCTGCTCGGCGGCGCTGCCCTCCTCGGGCTTGAGCGCGTAGGCGCCCTTCTTGTCGAAGCCGAGCGGGTTGACGCAGTCCACGACGAGCTTGCCGGCCAGGTCGGCGGCGAGCGACTTCAGCGTGTCGCCGTGCCCGTCCCACGGTACGGCGACGATCACGATGTCGCTGCGGCGCGCGGCCTCGGCGTTGTCGGCGCCCTCGACGCCATGGCCGAGCTCGTCCGCGGCGGCCCGGGCGCGGTCGGCGGACCGGGACCCGATGATCACCTTCTGGCCGGCCCTGGCGAGCCGGTAGGCGAGCCCCTTGCCCTGCGGCCCGGTACCACCGAGCACGCCGACGACGTACCCGGAGACATCGGGCAGATCCCAGGGATCCTTGGCGGGGGCCTTCTGTGCGCTGTCGGTAGAGGTCATGGGGCGACTCTACGTCGCCGGGTGCGCACGGTGACCGGGAAGAGCACAGGTGCGGCCGGGAAGTACGCGGGTGGGGTCGGGGTAGTACGCGGGTGTGGTCGGCGACGGGCGGGCGGAGAAAAGCAGTTGCCCCCGCGCCCCCCTCGGTCGAGCATTCCCGGGTGACTTCCGCGCTGCTTCCCGATCTTGCTCCCTGGCGGGCCTCCGTCGACTTCCGGCGGTTGTGGAAGTCGGGGCTGATCAGCAACTTCGGCAGTTTTCTGACCCTGGTCGCGCTGCCCGTGCAGTTGAAGGACCTGACGGAGTCCACCGCGGCCGTCGGGGCGATCGGCGCGGTGGAGCTGCTGCCGCTGATCGTGTGCGGGCTGTACGGCGGGGCGCTGGCCGACGCGTTGGACAAGCGGGGCCTGATCCTGTGGACGGAGGCCGGGCAGGGGCTGCTCAGTGCGGTGCTGCTGCTCAACGCCCTGCTCCCGGGCCCCGCGATCTGGCCCCTGTACGCCGTCGCCGCGCTCTCCTCCGCGCTCGCCGCGGTGCAGCGCCCGGCCCTGGACTCGCTGTGGCCGCGGATCGTCGCGCACGACGACATGCCCGCCGCGGCCTCGCTGAACTCGCTGCGCTGGACCGTGGGCGGCGTCGCGGGCCCGGCGCTCGCCGGTGTGGTGGTGGCGTACGCGGGCCTGGGCTGGGCGTACGCCGTCGATGTGCTGACCTTCGCCGTCTCGCTGGCGTACATCGTGCGGATCGCGGCCTCCCCGGCCGCCCACGAGGCCGCGAAGCCCTCGCTGCGGGCGATCGCGGAGGGCGCCCGGTACGCGTGGAGCCGCAAGGAACTCCTCGGCACCTATGTCGTGGACCTCGCGGCGATGTCCCTGGCGATGCCGCTCGCGGTGCTGCCGTTCCTCGCCGACGCGCTGGACGCCGACTGGGCGCTCGGGCTGATGTACGCGAGCATCCCGGCCGGGGCCCTGCTGGTGAGCCTGACCAGCGGCTGGGCCTCGCGGGTGCACCGGCACGGCCTGATGGTGGTGCTTGCGGCGGCCGGCTGGGGCCTGTCGATCGCGGCGGTGGGGCTGACCCGCCAGGTCTGGCTGGTGCTGCTTCTGCTCACCGTCGCCGGCGGGTTCGACATGGTCAGCGGCATCTTCCGGTCCGCCATGTGGAACCAGACGATCCCCGACGAGCTGCGCGGCCGACTCGCCGGGATCGAACTGCTGTCCTACTCCGTAGGTCCTCAGCTGGGCCAGGTCCGCGCGGGCGGCCTCGCCGCGTGGACCGGTCTGCGCACGTCCATCGCGTGCGGCGGACTGGCCTGCGCGGGTGCGGTGGGCCTGCTCGCGCTGTGCCTGCCGGGTCTGATGACGTACGACGCGCGGACGAACGCGCACGCGGTACGGATGCGGGAGCGCCGCGCCGAGACCGCCCCCGCGAAGGTGTGATCAGTCCTCCTCGGCGCCCCCGGAGTCCGTCTTGGAGGAGTCGTGCCACCGGGGGTCGTTCTCCCACTCCAGATTCCGCTCGGCCGCCAACTCCATCGCGTGCTGGGCCTCTTGCGGGGAGGCGTACGGCCCGAACCGGTCCTTGCCCGGACAGTCCGGCCCCTCCTCGACCTTCTTGTGCTCCAGGCAGTAGTACCACTCACCCGGCTTGCCCACGGTTCGCTTCTTGAACAGGGCCATGGACTGCTCCTCTCACCGACCAACGACATGTTCCCCCATGCCCGCTGGATAGACTCGCCGACATGTCTGGCCAGTCGCTGCTCGTACCGGGGGAACAGTCCCCCATTCGCTCCGTCCCGGGGAACATCCGACGCCCCGAGTACGTCGGCAAGCCCGCGCCGACGCCGTACACCGGGCCCGAGGTGCAGACCCCGGAGACCGTCGAGGCGATGCGGGTCGCCGGGCGGATCGCCGCCCAGGCGATGGAGGAGGCCGCGAAGATCATCGCGCCCGGGGTCACCACGGACCAGTTGGACAAGGTGGCCCATGAGTACATGTGCGACCACGGCGCCTACCCGTCCACGCTCGGCTACCGCGGTTTCCCCAAGTCCCTGTGCACCTCGGTCAACGAGGTCATCTGCCACGGCATCCCGGACTCGACGGTCCTCCAGGACGGCGACATCGTCAACCTGGACGTGACCGCGTACATCGGCGGGGTGCACGGCGACAACAACGCCACGTACCTGGTCGGGGACGTGGACGAGGAGTCGCGGCTGCTGGTGGAGCGCACCCGCGAGGCCCTCAGCCGAGCGATCAAGGCGGTCAAGCCGGGCCGCCAGATCAACATCATCGGCAGGGTCATCGAGTCGTACGCCAAGCGGTTCGGCTACGGCGTGGTGCGGGACTTCACCGGGCACGGCATCAACTCGTCGTTCCACTCCGGGCTGATCATCCCGCACTACGACAGCCCGCACGCCACCACGGTGATGCAGCCGGGCATGACCTTCACCATCGAGCCGATGCTGACCCTGGGCACCCACGAGTACGACATGTGGGAGGACGGCTGGACGGTCGTGACGAAGGACCGCAGGCGCACCGCGCAGTTCGAGCACACGCTGGTGGTCACGGACGACGGCGCGGACATCCTGACCCTGCCCTGACCGCCCCGACCAGCGCTCGCTCCGAGAAGAACCCGCCCCTGCGAGGGCGGGTCTTCTCTTGTACGATTTTACCGACACACTGTCGGGAACGTTGCCGACGTGAGGTCGGTAAAGCCATTGACTTAGGTAAGCCTTACCTTAGAGGATGTGCTTCATGGACTCTTTCTCGTGCCTCATCCGCACCGCGTCCCACGAACAGCACACGGAGGCGGAGACCTCGACGTTCATGAGCGATCTGCTCGGCGGCCGGCTCGGTGTGGACGCCTACGCCCGCTACACCGAACAGCTGTGGTTCGTCTACGAGGCACTGGAGAGCGCGGCCGAGCGGCTGGCCGGCGACCCGGTGGCGGGTCCGTTCATCCGGCCGGAACTGCTGCGGCTGGCCGCCCTGGAGCAGGACCTGGCGCATCTGCGGGGCCCCGACTGGCGGGCGGGCCTGGACGCCCTGCCCGCGACCCGGGCGTACGCCGACCGGGTGCGCGAGTGCGCCGAGGAGTGGCCCGGCGGGTACGTCGCCCATCACTACACCCGCTACCTGGGCGACCTGTCGGGCGGTCAGATCATCCGCGACCGGGCGGAAAGGACCTGGGGCTTCGCCAGGAAGGGCGCCGGGGTGCGCTTCTACGTCTTCGAGGAGATCTCCAACCCGGCCGCCTTCAAGCGCGAGTACCGGGAACTGCTGGACGGGATACGGGCGGACGACCTGGAGAAGCAGCGCGTCACGGCCGAGTGCAAGCGGGCGTTCGCCCTGAACACGGCCGTCTTCCGTGCCCTGGGCGAGGAGTTCCCGCTCTCGGCCTGAGCCCCGTGCCCCGCGGCGCGTGCCAGGCCGGGGGTCAGCGCTCCAGGAACACCCGGCCGCCCAGCTCGACCCAGCCCGCCGGCTGCGGGGCGGTGAGGAGTTGGGAGCCCTTGCCCTGGGTGATGTTGAGGGCGCGGTCGAGGCGGCCGGTGAGCTGGAGCGCCGCCGCGCCGGTGGCCTCGTCCTCCTCGATGCCGTCGCCGCGGCCGGGGAAGCCCCGGGCGCGGATCCGCCCGGCCGCCTCGTCCTCCCAGGCCCAGGCGTACAACCACTCGCCGGGCGGGGGCACTTGGAGCGCGTCGACCTCCGCGGGGGACGGGTATCGGCGCAGGGTGCGCGGCGCGGCCCACTCCGGGCGGGCCTCGATCCAGCAGAACTCGCCGTCCTGCCGGGCGCCCACCGTCCCGGCCGGGACGACGAGTTCGGGCACGTCCAGCAGCCAGGCGGCGCCGACGCACGGGTATCCGGCGAACCGCAGCCGGGTGGAGGGCGTGTAGATGTCGATCACCCCGCGCTCGGGGTCGTCCACGAACACGGTCTCGCTGAAGCCGAGTTTGGCGGCGAACGCCT
This sequence comes from Streptomyces griseofuscus, assembly GCF_014673495.1. Classification (GTDB taxonomy): domain Bacteria; phylum Actinomycetota; class Actinomycetes; order Streptomycetales; family Streptomycetaceae; genus Streptomyces; species Streptomyces murinus. The sequence goes on along the minus strand of NZ_CP051006.1, from coordinate 6,005,653 downwards.
GCCGGTCGGCGGGCTCGGGCAGCGTGGAGCCGTCGCGGACGACGCCCAGCTCATTGCCGTAGCCGCCGTGCGGTGCGCAGAAGACGCGCAGTACGTCGTAGTCAGTCACCGGGGAATTGAAACACCGCGCGCGCCGCGAGCGCGTCCCAGGCGGGGGCGCCGCCGGGCAGGGGCCAGGTGGGGAGTCTCGTAGGGCAGCCCGGCCAGGAGGTCGCCGTACCCCTGGTCCATGGCCTTTTGCCGGTGCCCGGGGACAGCGGTGAGCCGCGCCGCGCGCTGCCGGTGGCCCTCGGTCAGTTGCTCGGCCTCCTCGCGCCACCGCGCCTCCTCCGGCAGCCGGGTGAGCACCACGCACTCCGGGGTGCCGCCCTCGGCGAGCGCGACGACCGCGCGGTCATGGCCGTCGAGGATCAACCAGCCGCCGAGGAAGGGAACCCACCACACGGGGCGGGAAAGTCGACCCTGTTGGGCGCGCTCGCGGGGACGTCCCGGCCGCCGGGGGTGGCGTACGACTACACGGCCGCCCGGTCGGCGGGTGGACGGCCGCCGAACTCACGACCTGGCTGTCGCTGAGGCGATGGCGGCGACCGAGGTCACCGGCTTCGCCGGGCGGCCGTTCGGCGCGCTCAGCGGCGGCGAGCGGGCCCGGGTCGCGCCGGCCCGGGTGCTGGCCCAGCGCGCCCCGCCGCTGCTGCTCGACGAGCCGACCGCCGCGCTCGACCTCAAGCATCAGGAGGCGGTGCTGCGGCTGTGCCGGGAGCGGGCGCGGGCCGGGGACGCGGTGGTGGTCGTGCTGCACGATCTGGCGCTCGCGGCGGCCTACGCGCACCGGGCGGTCGTCCTGCGCGGCGGCCGGGTCGCGGCGGCGGGACCACCGGCGGGGGTGTTCACCGAGCCCCTGCTGTCCGAGGTGTACGAGCACCCGGTGGAGGTGTTCCCCCACCCCCGCGGCACCGGCGTCGTCGTCGGCCCGCGCCGTACGCCGTGAGATCCGGATCACGCACCCCGAGGGTATGAGAAGGGTAAGGCTCAGGTAAGTTAGGGCAGCCTCACCACACTGGATCGCCAGGGAGTCCGCATGCGTGCCGTCCGTCCGACCGTCATCGCCGCCGTCACCGCGGCCGCACTGACCGCCCTTTCGGCCTGCACCGCCAAGAGCGAGGCCAAGGACGGCGACGCCATCCAGGTCACCGCCGCGGACTCGACGTGCGACACCTCCGCCACGTCCGTCCCGGCCGGCCAGGTCACCCTGAAGATAGAGAACAAGGGCGCCAAGGCCACCGAGGTGGAGATCCTCTTCCCGGACGACCGGATCGTCTCCGAGAAGGAGAACATCGGCCCGGGCACCAAGTACACGCTGACCGCCGAGGTGAAGGCGGGGTCGTACGAGATAGCCTGCCGCCCCGGTATGAAGGGCCACGGCGTCCGGCAGAAGCTCACCGTCACCGGTGGCTCGGCGGCGGCGAAGCGGGACCCGAAGCTGGACCGGGCGGTCGCCGAGTACCGGCAGTACGCGCAGGACCAGGCCGACGCCACCGTGCCGCTCGCCCAGAAGTTCGCCGACGCGATCAAGGCCGGCGACCTCGACGCGGCCAAGAAGGCCTACGCCCCCTCCCGTCTGGGCTGGGAGCGCACCGAGCCGGTCGCGGAGTCCTTCGGTGACATCGACCCGAAGACCGACACCCGCGCCGACGGCCTGGAGAAGGGCCAGAAGTGGACCGGCTGGCACCGCCTGGAGAAGGCCCTGTGGGCCGACAAGAAGATCGGCGCCGAGGAGAAGACCCTCGCCGACCAGCTGGTGAGCGACCTCAAGGACTGGCAGCGGCGGGTCGGCAAGGCCGAGATCACCCCGACGTCCATGGCCAACGGCGCCAAGGAGCTGCTGGACGAGGTCGCCACCGGCAAGGTCACCGGTGAGGAGGACCGCTACTCGCACACCGACCTGGCCGACTTCAAGGGCAACGTCGAGGGCGCGCAGAAGTCGTACGAGCTGCTCAAGCCGGTCGCCGTCAAGAACGACCCGGCGCTCACCAAGGACCTGGACAAGCAGTTCACCGCGCTGAACAAGGTGCTGGACGGCTACCGCTCGGACCAGGCGTCGTACGACTTCGTCTCCTACGACAAGGTCACCGAGACCCAGCGCAAGGAGCTGTCGGACGCGGTGAACGCGCTCGCCGAGCCGCTGTCGAAGCTCGCCGCCGCGGTCGTGAAGTAAGCAAGGGCCGGGAAGATGAACGAGGTTGAGGAGACCCGCCGCCCCTCGCGCCGTGCGCTGATCGGCTGGGGCGGGGCCGGGATCGCGCTCGGGGCCGTGGCGGCCGGGGGCGCGGTGGCGCTGACCGGCGCGGGGTCCGGCACGGCGGACGCGGCCGGGGCCGGGGGCGCGGTGGAGTTCCACGGCGCCCACCAGGCGGGCATCGCGACGCCCGTGCAGGACCGGCTGCACTTCGCCGCGTTCGACGTGAAGACCGACGACCGCGAGGAGTTCGTCCAGCTGCTGAAGGACTGGACGGCCGCGGCCCGCCGGATGACCGCGGGCAAACCGGTCGGTGAGGGCGCCTACGGCGGGCTCCCCGAGGCACCGCCGGACGACACCGGCGAGGCGCTGGGCCTCACCCCCTGCCGGCTGACCCTGACCATCGGCTTCGGCCCCTCCCTCTTCGACCGGTTCGGGCTGCGCGGTAAGCGGCCCGAAGCCCTCGTCGACCTGCCCGAGTTCCCCGGCGACAACCTGGAGAAGACCCGCACCGGCGGCGATCTGTGCGTCCAGGCCTGCGCGGACGACCCCCAGGTCGCCGTGCACGCCATCCGCAACCTCGCCCGGATCGGCTTCGGCAAGGTCGCCGTGCGCTGGTCCCAGCTCGGCTTCGGCAAGACCTCCTCGACCACACCCGACGCGCAGACCCCGCGCAATCTGTTCGGCTTCAAGGACGGCACCCGCAACATCGCGGGCACCGAGACCGACCGGCTGGCGAAGCATGTGTGGGTCGGCGACGGGGACGGCCCGGACTGGATGAGCGGCGGCTCGTACCTGGTCGCCCGGCGCATCCGGATGAACATCGAGACCTGGGACCGCACCTCGCTCCAGGAGCAGGAGGACGTGTTCGGGCGGGACAAGCGCGAGGGCGCCCCGGTCGGCAGGGCGGGTGAGCACGACGCGCCGTTCCTGAAGGCGATGAAGCCCACCGCGCACGTACGGCTCGCGCACCCGGACGCCAACTCCGGGATCACCATCCTGCGCCGCGGCTACTCCTTCACCGACGGCACCGACGGCCTCGGCCGGCTGGACGCGGGCCTGTTCTTCCTGGCCTACCAGCGCGATGTGCGCCGCGGCTTCATCCCGCTCCAGCGCAAGCTGTCCGCGCACGACGCGCTCAACGAGTACATCCAGCACGTGGGTTCCGCGGTCTTCGCCGTCCCGCCGGGTGTCCGGGACGCCGATGACTGGTGGGGCCGTTCACTGTTCTCGAAGGAGGCGTAGCCGTGTTCTCCAACTACCTGATCGGCCTGCGGGAAGGGCTGGAGGCGTCGCTCGTCGTCTGCATCCTGGTCGCGTATCTGGTCAAGACCGGCCGCCGGGACGCCCTGCGGCCCATCTGGACCGGCATCGCCGTGGCGATCGCGCTGGCCCTCGGCTTCGGCTGCGCGCTCGAATTCGGCTCCCAGGAGATGACGTTCCAGGCGCAGGAGGCGCTCGGCGGCTCGCTGTCGATCCTCGCGGTGGGCCTGGTGACCTGGATGGTGTTCTGGATGCGGCGCACCGCCCGGCATCTGAAGTCCGAGCTGGGCGCCAAGCTGGACGCGGCGCTCGCGATGGGCACCGGCGCGCTGGTCGCCACGGCGTTCCTCGCGGTCGGCCGGGAGGGCCTGGAGACCGCGCTGTTCGTGTGGGCCTCGGTGCACGCGGCCGGGGACGGCAGCCCGCGCCCGCTGATCGGCGTCGCCCTCGGCCTCGCCACGGCGGTGGTGCTGGGCTGGCTGTTCTACCGGGGCGCGCTGCGCATCAACTTGGCGAAGTTCTTCACCTGGACCGGCGGCATGCTGGTCGTGGTCGCGGCGGGCGTGCTCGCGTACGGCTTCCACGACCTCCAGGAGGCCGACTGGGTTCCCGGCCTCACCCACCTGGCCTTCGACATCAGCGACACCGTCGAGCCGGACAGCTGGTACGGCACGCTCCTGAAGGGCGTGTTCAACTTCCAGCCGGACCCGACGGTCGTCCAGGTCACGGTCTGGGCCCTGTACTTGGTCCCGGTGCTCACCGTGTTCCTCGCCCCGGTAGGGTTCGCCTCCGGGAAGGGGAAGGTGAAGGAGCCCGATGACCAGGGAACGCAGCCCTCGACGGCTTCGCCGGCGTGACCGGAACGCACTGATAGCGGCCGCACTGACCGCCTTGTCTTTCACGGCGAGCGGATGCGTGGTGGTGCACGGGGAGCGTACGGTGCTGCCCGGCGCCACCCGGGCGGAGGCCGCGAAGGCCGTGGCCGCTTTCACCGACGCGTACAACAAGGCCGACAAGGCGTACGACAGTTCGCTCGACGCGCCCTATGTCACCGGGCCGCTCGCCGACATCGACGCCGCCCGGCTGAAGGCGGGGCACGTCAACAGCCCCTCCGGCAACGCGAGTCACGTACCGCTGAAGCTGTCGGACGTGAAGATCACGATCCCGAAGAAGGCGGGCTGGCCCCGCTGGTTCCTCGCGGACGCGCGGGGCAACAAGGCCGGGAACTACCGCTGGTTGCTGGTGTTCACGCGGGCGGACCTCGGTGAACGGTGGCGGGTGGCGTATCTGACGCTGGCGGCGCCGGGCGCCGTACCGCGATTCAAGAGGGACAAGGACGGGTGGGGCGAGGCGGTGCCTGCTTCCTCGGCTCAACTGGCCGTGGCACCGGACGACTTGAGCCGCTCGTACGTCAACTACCTGAAAAAGGGCGGCAAGGCGTTCGCCGACGGGCCGAACACGAGTGAGCTGCGCGCCTACCGCCAGGGCCAGACCCGTAAGCCTGGGCTGGTGCGCCAGTACATCGACCAGCCGCTGACCCGCGGCGACTACGCCCCGCTGGCGCTGCGCACGGCGGACGGCGGCGCGCTGGTCTTCTTCACCACGCACCACTACGAGAAGGAGACCGCCGCCGCGAACACCTCGGTGCCGACGCCCGGCAAGGCCGTACAGGCCCTCACGACGGGCGAGATCCACCAGTCCCTCACGCTGGAATCGGTGGCCGGCCAGGCCGCGCTCGACCCGGCGGGCGAGGGGGCGGTGTCGATCGTGGCGAAGGTGAACGGGGTGACGGGGGCGAAGGGCGAGTAGCCCGGACCCTCAGTTGTGCAACGGCCAGGGCCGGCCCAGGTCGGGGGTGGAGTCACCGGCGGCGTGCCGGGCGCAGGCATCGGTGAGGGATTCCAGCAGGGTCAGGGGCTCGGGCAGCGGATGCTCCGGGCCGCGCAGCCAGCGGACCTGCCGGTCGTCGTCGCCGGGCAGCCGGGCCGGGGGTACGAGGACGTAGGAGCCCCGGCAGTGCCAGCGCAGACCGGGGTGCTCGGCCATCGTCTCGGGGTGGCAGTCCAGCTCGCAGGGCCACCACTCGTCCTCGTCCTCGGGGGTGCCCCGGGTGAGGGTGAAGAACAGCATCCGGCCGTCGTCGCTCTCGGCGACCGGCCCCACCTCGACGCCCTCGGCGAGCAGCCGGTCCAGCGCCTCCCGGCCGGCCTGCGCGGGCACGTCCAGGACGTCGTGGACCATGCCGGTCGCGGTGATGAAGTTGGCCTGCGGCTGATGCCGGGCCCAGCGCTCGATCTGGGGGCGGTCGATCGTGGACTGCGTCTGCCAGGCGAACGACACGGGGTGCCGGGCCGGGGTGGGACAGCCCACGCGGTCGCAGGAACATCGGTAACCGGGCGCGGGATACGCGGCCGGCGCGAGCGGAAGCCCGGCCTCGGCGGCGGCGAGCAGCAGGGCCTCACGTCCGCCGTCGTCGGTGGCGGCGGCTTCCTTCGGGCGGCGTCCGCGCAGCCACTGGGAGAGTTTGCCCTGCCGGCCGCTGTGGCCGCCGAACGTCCCGCTCATCTATCCCCTTGCCTCGCTGGTGTGCGGACAGCATGCCTCATGGTCCCACCTTCGTGCGCTTCGGGGGGCGGCAGGTGGATACGGGGGGAATCGGACGAGACGTACCTCACAGTGCCGGTTCCGGGGGCCAGGCGGAGCCCCAGTCCGTGTCGCGGGCCGCCTTGTACAGGTCGCCGTGGCGTTTGGTGATCGTCGTACGGCGCAGTTCCTCGTCCGCCTCGCACAGGTCGAGGAGGACCTGGCCCTTGCGGATCTGGGGGCGGCGTACGACGCGGGCGGGGGCGGCCTCGGCGGGCAGCCGGGTGGCGGCGACGTAGGAGAACTTCTCGTCCTCGTAGGCCAGGGAGCCGCCCTTGACCCTGCGGTGCAGGGAGGAACGGGGGACGCGGGCGGAGAAGTGGCACCAGTCGGTGCCGGGGGCGATCGGGCAGGCGGCGCTGTGCGGGCAGGGCGCGGCGATCTCGAACCCGGCGCGGATCAACCGGTCGCGGGCCTCGATGACCCGGGCGTACCCGGCGGGCGTACCGGCCTCCACGATCACCACGCTCCGCGCGGCGGCCGCGGCGGCGTCGACGAGCGCGGTGCGGTCGGACTCGGTCAGCTCGTTGAGGACGTACGACACCGTGAGCAGATCGGCGGGTTCCAGGTCGAGCCCGGAGCCGATGCGGGCGCGCTGCCAGCGGGCGCCGGCCAGGGCCGGGTTGGCGGCGGCCAGCTCCCGGCCGAGGGCGAGCGCGGGCTCGGCCCAGTCGAGGACGGTCACCGGGCGGGTGCCGGCCCAGGTGTCGGTGACCGCCCAGGTCGCGGCGCCGGTGCCGCCGCCGATGTCCACATGGCTGCCGGGAACCCAGCCGGGCACGGCATCGGCGAACGCCCCGAGGGCCGAGCGCACGGCCTCGAAGGTGGCCGGCATCCGGTAGGCGGCGTACGCGGCGACATCGGCGCGATCGCGGAGGATCGGCGCGTGCGTCGGGGTGTCGCCGCGATAGGCGGCGATGAGCCGCTCGACGGCGCCGGCGGCCTGGCTTGGCGGCAGTCCGTCGAACATCTGGGCGAGGCTGCGGCGGAGTACTTCGGCCGGTGGTACGGGGTCGGTCACCTGGAGATTCTATGGCGCGCAACGGGAACACCGGACCGGCCGCCCTCGGCACTCGGGCCGCTCCCGCCCGGCACCCGACACCCGGCCCACCGCCACCCGGACCGCCGTCGCACCGGCATCCGAGCCAGCGCCGCCCGGCACCCGGCACCCGGGCCACCGCCGCCCAGCACCCGGACCGCTGTCGCCCGGCAACCGAACCGGTTCCGCCCGGCATCGGAGCCGGTTCCGCCCGGCACCCGGACCCGTAGCGGCCGGCTTCCGGACCGGTAGCGTCGGCCCCTCACGCCACCGCCCGTGCCAGCCAGGTGCCGATCGCCGCCCTCGGGGTGCTGTCCGCCGGTCGGCGGCGGGGATGGACCGTGTTCGCCAGCAGGACCACGAACGTGTCCGTCGCCCGGTCGAGGACCAGGGACGTGCCGGTGAAACCGGTGTGGCCCGCGGCGCCGCGGCCGGCCAGGGCGCCCATGAACCAGGGCTGGTCGAGGGCGAAGCCGAGGCCGGGCGGGGTGAGGAGGAGGTCGGTGAAGTCGGGGGCGAGGATGCGGGCGGGGCCGTAGGAGCCGCCGCCGAGCAGGGTGCGGCAGAAGACGGCGAGGTCGCGGGCCGTGGAGAAGAGGCCCGCGTGCCCCGCGATGCCGCCGAGCGCCCAGGCGTTCTCGTCGTGCACGACCCCCCGCAGCATCCCCCGGTCGGCCTTGGCCCACGGCCGCCACTGGTCCTCGGTGGCCGCCGCCCCCGGACAGGGCCCGAACCCGGTCGCGGTCATGCCGAGCGGCCGGGTGATGCCGTTGCGCACGAGGACGTCGAGGGTCCGCCCGGTGACGCGCTCCAGGACGAACTGGAGGAACAGCATGTTCAGGTCCGAGTAGCGGTAGGTGCCGGGCGGCCCGGACGGCGCCTCGGCGCGCAGCATCGTCAGCCGGGCGGTGCGGTCCGGGCAGTCGTACAACGGGAGTTCGGGGCGCAGCCCGGAGGTATGGGTGAGCAACTGCCGTACCGTGACCCGGTGTTCGGACAGGATCCGGAACTCCGGCAGATAGTGGCCCACTGGGGCGTCCATGGCCAGCGTGCCGCGCTCGATCTGCTGCACGGCCGCGACCGAGGTGAACAGCTTGGTCAGCGAGGCCAGATCGAAGGGGGTGTCCACGGTGACCGGCACCCGGTCCTCGGGCCGCAGCTCGACACCGGTGTCGGTGCGCGGGTCGTAGGAGGCGTAGCGGACGGCCCAGCCCGCCGCCTCGGCCACCGCGATCACGGGTCCGCGCCCGGCCAGTACGACCGCGCCGGCCGCCCAGGGGCGCGGCCCGGCGGTGCGGGCACGCACCTCGGCGACCAGGTGCCCGAGCGCGTCGGGGGCCAGCCCGGCCCGCTGGGGTGTGTCGGCGCGCAGTCTCGGTGCGCTCAGCTCTCGTCTCCTTCCGACCCCGCACGCGTGTTCTCCCGCGTGTTCCAGGGACGGCACATTCCCACGAAGCAGGCCCCCGCGACCAGCGCGGCCGCCAGTTGGACGACGGCCATCGGGACGGCGGTGTGCTCACCGGCGATCCCGACGAGCGGCGAGGCGACCGCGCCGACGAGGAAGGAGGAGGTGCCGAGCAGCGCGGACGCGGACCCGGCGGCGTACTTGGTGCGCAGCAGGGCGAGGGTCTGGGCGTTGGGCAGGGCCAGGCCCATCGCGGACATCAGGACGAACAGCGCGGCAGCGATGGGCGCGAGCCCCACCTCGCCGAAGACGCCGGTGGACATCAGCAGCAGCGCGGTCGCGGCGAGCGTGATCACCGCGAGCCCGGCGCCCAGCACCTTGTCCAGGCTGACCCGGCCGACCAGCACCTTGCCGTTGATCTGCCCGGCGACCACCAGACCCACCGAGTTGAGGCCGAACAGCAGGCTGAAGGTCTGCGGGGAGGCGCCGTAGATCTCCTGGATGACGAAGGGGGAGGCGGATATGTAGGCGAACAGCGCGGCGAAGGCGAAGCCGCCGGCCAGCATGTAGCCGGTGAAGGGGAGGTCGGCGAGGAGCGCGCGCATGGAGCGCAGGGCGTGCCCCACTCCCCCGCCGTGCCGGTCCGTCGGCGGCAGCGTCTCGGGCAGCCGCAGCCAGACCAGCGCGCCGAGCAGCGCCCCGATCACGGTGAGCACCAGGAACACCCCGCGCCAGTCGGTCACCCGCAGGATCTGCCCGCCGATCAGCGGCGCCACGACCGGCGCGACCCCGGAGATCAGCATCAGGGTGGAGAAGAAGCGGGCCATGGCGACACCGTCGTAGAGGTCGCGTACGACGGCTCGCGCGATGACGATGCCGGCCGCGCCCGCGAGGCCCTGGACCAGCCGGAAGGCGACCAGTGTCTCGACGTTCGGGGCGAGGGCGCACAGGGCGGTCGCCACGAGGTTCACGGCGAGGCCGATCAGCAGCGGCCCGCGCCGCCCCCAGCGGTCGCTCATCGGCCCGACGACCAGCTGTCCGAGGGCCATGCCCAGCAGGCACGCGGTGAGGGTGAGCTGGACGGTGGCGGCGGGCGCGTGCAGGGACCGGGTGACCTCCGGCAGGGACGGGAGGTACATGTCCATGGCGAGGGGGGGCGTCGCGGTGAGGCCGCCGAGTACGAAGGTGACGAGGAGCCCGGTGCGGCGGTCGGCGGCGGACGCGGTGGCGTTCTCCGGACTGTCACTGCCGGGGTCATGCCCCTGACCCCCCTGGTCATGACCCTGGCCCTGGTCCTGGTCCGTCCGCGGTGTCGGTGCCGCCGCGTGCTCGGGCATGAGTCCCCTCCCTGGGTCGAGGCGTCCCGCCCGGGACACCTTGCTTGAAACTTCCACTGAAGCGCGACTCCTATGTTCCCAGCTCAGACAAACTGCCGAGGAACATACGAGCGACGATCGGTCCGCCTACGCTCCGTGCCATGACTGACACGCAATCGAAGATCGCGGTGGTGACCGGCGCCGGTTCCGGGATCGGCCGGGCGGTCGCCGTGGAGCTGCTGCGCACCGGCTGGTCGGTGGCGCTGGCCGGACGGCACATCGAGACGCTGGAGGAGACGGCGGCACTCGCGCCCGGGGCGCCCTCGATCGCCGTACGCACCGATGTGGCGCGGCCCGAGAACGTGGCGGCGCTCTTCGGGGCGACCGTGGACCGGTTCGGGCGGCTGGATCTGCTGTTCAACAACGCGGGCACCTTCGGGCCCGGCGGGGTCCCGGTCGAGGAACTCCCCTACGACGCCTGGCGGCATGTGGTGGACACCAACCTCAACGGGGCGTTCCTGTGCGCGCAGACGGCGTACCGGACGATGAAGGAGCAGAGCCCGCAGGGCGGCCGGATCATCAACAACGGCTCGATCTCCGCGCACGCGCCCCGCCCGCACTCGGTCGCCTACACCGCGACCAAGCACGCGCTGACCGGCCTGACCAAGTCCCTCTCCCTGGACGGGCGTCCGTACCGGATCGCGGTCGGGCAGATCGACATCGGCAACGCGGCGACGGAGATGACACGGCGGATGAGCACCGGCGTGCTCCAGGCGAACGGCGAGACGGCGCCCGAGCCGATGATGGACGTGGCCGAAGTGGCGCGCACCGTACGGCACATGGCGGAGCTGCCGCTGGAGGCGAACGTCCAGTTCGCGACGGTACTGGCGACGGCGATGCCGTACATCGGACGCGGCTGATCCCCAACTCCCGCCACCCGTACGCACATACGTTCCGTCAGAATTCCAACACCCCGGGTATTGCGACAAGTTGATCCCCTGTGGTCAACTCTCCTCCACAAGAGCTTCACACTTGGGGCAGACGTATTCCGAGACCATCGCGAGGGGGGATACGGCGGTCGTCCCACCGCACCGGCCATCTCACCGGCGGCGGGACGACCGCCGTACGACGTCAGCGCCGATGCCGGCCGCCGCCCGAGGGGTCGGTGGGGGCGGGGGGCTCCTGGGGGTCCGGCTCCGCCGCGCGGGGCGCGGGGGGCCGGTGGTCACCGGGCGCCTCCCGGGCCTCGACGGCCCGACGGCGGCGCCGCAGCAGAAAGCCGCCGGCCGCCGCGAGCAGGGCCGCGGTGCCCGCCGCGCCCTCCACGAGGCGGGCGGCGGAGGGACCCTTGGCCGGTGCGCCGGCCGGCGCCTGGCCGCCCGCGGGCGCGGGGGACGCGGCCGCGCCGCCCTCGCTGAGCGGCTTGACCAGCGCGCCCACCGGCCGTGCCGTACGGCCGTGGGTGAAGCCCCAGTCGAGGAGGGCGGCGGTCTGCTCGTAGACGGCGTTGCTGCCGGTGGCCGGGTGCATGACCGTCACCAGCAGGGTGCGGCCGTCGCGGGTGGCGGCGCCGGTGAAGGTGTTGCCCGCGTGGCTGGTGTAACCGTTCTTCACGCCGATCAGGCCGTCGTACGTCTTCAGGCCCCACGCCCCGGTGAGCAGGCGGTCGGTGTTCTGGATCTGGAAGGTCTTCTTGCCGCCCGCGGGGAAGTTCGCGATCCGGGTGCCGCAGTAGCCCCGGAAGTCGGGGTCCGCGAGCCCGTGCCGGGCGAAGAGCGTGAGGTCGTACGCCGAGGAGAGCTGGCCGGGATGGTCGAAGCCGTCGGGGCTGACCACATGGGTGTCGAGGGCCTGGAGGTCCTGCGCCCTGGCCTGCATCTCGGCGACGGTCTTGGCGATGCCGCCGTTCATGTGCGCGAGGACGTGCACGGCGTCGTTGCCGGAGCGCAGGAACACGCCCTGCCACAGCTGCTCGACGGTGTAGGTGATGCCCGCCTTGACCCCGACGAGACTGGAGCCGGCCGGGACGTCGGAGATGTCGGAGTCCTTGACCGTGTACTTCTCGGTGCGGTCGAACTTCTTCAGCACGGTGTCCGCGAACAGCATCTTCAGCGTGGACGCGGGCGCGAGGCGCTGATGGGCGTTGAAGGAGGCGAGCACCTCACCGGTCGTACCGTCGGCGACCAGCCACGCGCGCGCGGTGAGCAGCTTGGTGGGCACCGCCGCCGCGCCGTCCACCTGGAGCCCGCCGCGGGCCAGCCGTTCGCCGCCGATGGCGGTGGCCGGGGACGCGGCGCGGGCCGGGGCGGCCGCGGTCAGCGGGAGGACGGCGGACGTGGGAAGGGCGGCGGCCGTCAGCCCGAGGACGGCACGCCGGCTGAGCCGGGTGGATTCGCGCACCCCGGGACGGTACACCGCGCCGAGCAGCGGATTCGGCACCGAAGGGTGGTGACGGCCAGGGAATTTGCCACGTTATGAAAATCTGACCGGATAACGTGACGTGGCCTACGTGAGCAGCTTCACGCCTGACCGGTCTCGAAGCGCGAGATCCGTCCGTCCTCGTCGACGGTGAAACTCCACCGGGTTTTCATCTCGCCCCAGGTGTCGTTGCTGTAGCGGGCGACCAGGGCGCGGCCACCACGGGACTCGTTGTCGACGTCCATATGACCGTGGGACGAGAAGATCTCCCGGTCGATCCAGTCGGCGAGATCGCGGTCGGAGCCGTCGTCCGACATGGTCGCGTCAGGCGTGAGCAGCGCCAGGAAGCCCTCGCGATCATGGGCGTTGACGGCACTGACGAAGGCCCGGACGGCCGGATCGCTGAGTTTGGCTGGCTGAATCGTCATGGCGCCAGGCTCACACCGGGTCACCGGCACCGCCACCGGAGCTCGCGGTGGGACGCATCCGATGGTGTGACCGGTGTGACGGTGGTAACACAGGAGAGGCTTTGTCATCTGGGCTTGGGAGTCGCCATGACCTGTTACGACCGACGCGATCTGGGCCTGCTGCTGCTTCGGCTGGGGACGGGCGGGGTGCTGGCGGCGCACGGCGCGCAGAAGCTGTTCGGCTGGTTCGGCGGCCATGGCCTGGAGGGCACCGGCCAGTTCATGGAGTCCGTCGGCTACGCCCCCGGCAAGGCGAGCGCCACGGCCGCGGGGCTTGCGGAGACCGGCGGCGGCGCCCTGCTCGCCCTGGGCCTGGCCACTCCGGCGGCGGGCGCGGCGGCCGCGGGCGCGATGGCGGGAGCGGCGGCCGTACATGCCCCGAACGGCTTCTTCGCCCAGGCGGGCGGCTACGAGTACGCGGCGACCCTGGGCCTGGCCGCGGTGGGCCTCGCGATCACCGGCCCGGGCCGGCTCTCCCTGGACCACGCCCTCGGCCACGTCTTCAACCGCGGCTGGATGGTCCCCGCCGCCCTCGCGGCGACGGCGGCGGGCACGGCGGCGGTGGTGGGGGCGCGGACGAGGCGGGTACGGGCGAAGGCGGAGGGGAAGCAGGAGGCACTGTTCGAGGAGGAGTGAGCCGCGCGCTCGTACGGCGTGCCGGACGCCCGCCCGTGGCAGGCTGCCCCGCATGACCGACCAGCACCCCGCTCCCCTCGCCCTCTGGCCCGCCATCGACGAACTCTTCTCCCGTCTGGAGGCCACTCAGACGGCCCAACCCGGCCGAGAGGCCCTGCTGTTGCGCATCCTCAAGCTGTCGGAGGAGGCCGGCGAGGTCGCGGAGGCGGTGATCGGCGCGACCGGCCAGAACCCCCGCAAGGGCGTCACCCACACCTGGGACGACGTCCAGGCCGAACTGTGCGACGTCGTCATCACCGCCTTGGTCGCCCTCCGGACCCTGACCCCGGAGCCAAGGGATGTGTTCGAACGGCATCTGAGGGGGGTACGGGAGCGTCCGCTGAGGCCGTCGGTGTAGGAGCCTGCTCGCTCAGCCTTCGCCAGTCGGCACGGCGAGTTGGCCCGCGACGGCCGACAGCCAGCCGCTGGGCGAGTAGGGGGCGGGAGGGTCGACCTCCATGCCGAGTTCCGCGACGGCGAGGGCGAGGTCGGGCTCGTCCAGGTCCAAGGTAAGCAGTTCCTGCAATTCCCCGACGAGGCGGGCCACGAGGTGGCGGTCGGTGGAGTTCCGGTAGTCCTCGACGGCGGCATGATGGTCGTCGAACTCGTCCGGCATGTCCTGGGAGAACCATCCCCCGAGGAACTGCCCCAGCTCCGGAAACCGGGCGTGCCACTCCCAGTGCGTGGCCGGAACCCCGGGCGGGGGCACCTCTCCCGTCTCGATGCTGTGCTTGATGTGGTCGGCGAGGCAGCGCAGCCAGGACTGGATCTCGCCCTGGGGCAGGCCGACGTCGGGGATGGCGTAGAACTCGCCGAGCCGCAGCCGGAGTCGTCCCGGCGGGTTGTCGGCGTACTCCCGCAACTGCCGTTCGGCGGTGGCGAGGGCCCACGGCCGGGTGTGCCAGGTGTGCCGGAGGTAGGCGGTCAGGGCCGGGCCGGGCTGTTCCGGGGTGTCGTCCGCGGGTTGCCCGAGGTAGGCGCGCATGACCTGGTCGAGTTCGCCGTAGCGGCGGTCGTGTTCGAGGGGGCTCAGGGGCACGGTGGTCAGCCTCTACGGGTCTACAGATAGATCGGGAACGTGGAGTACACGGTGAAGCCGTGCGGGCGGGCGGGGTCCCGTCTGAGGACCACCCGGGCGGCCCGCACCTCGACGGGCTCCCGGCCGGCCAGCATCATCGCCTGCAACAGCACCCGCCCGACCGGCTCCTCCCGCGCGGGCCAGGCCGCCTCGACGCTCAACCGCGCCCGCGTGGACTGCGCGAGCCAGCGGTGGATGAGCTGCTCATTGGCGGTGACGACCTGCTGGATGGCCCATTGGGCGGTGTCGCGGTCGGGGTAGGTGGCACTTCTGGTGCGCATCTCGGATTTCCTTTCAGTCTTCCCAGAACGCCCAGAAAGCCGCTACCTCTGTGTCCGACACGACCACGACTCCGCAGTCCGTGGTGTACACGGAGAGACAGGACCACTCGGTGTCCGGGTTCAGCAGATCGGCATCTCGATTCTCGCGGGCATCCCCTGCATTGGTGAAGAAGAGAGAGTTCGAATCAAACCTTGAGAGGATTTCCTCGGAGCTCTTGAACAAGCCTTCCTTGCGGCTTTCGAAATCGAGAATACCGGCCGCTTGGAAGAACTCTCCCTTGAGTGCCACCAAGAGCTGGGCGGCCGACTCTCTGCCGATTTCATAGAGGCTCTCCCCCAGGTCCTCGGGGGACCACAGTACGAAGGGAGCCCCGATGCCGCTTCGGTCCTCGTTGACCTCCGGTGCGTAGTTGAACGTCTTCCAGCCACGCGGGTCGGTGACCTTGAGGGCCATCACCGCCGCGACGTCCCGCCGCCAGTCCTCATGTTGTCTCGGCCCCACCCGTGCGAAGGTCCAGCCGCTCCCGTAAAGGTCGAAGAGGGCGGACTCCCACGACGCAGCATCAACCACGATAATTCACCATTCCGCTATAAATTCGTTCATGAGTTCGGGAGATCGCCTCCGGGTCGAAACATCCCGGCGCGCAGCCCGGCAGGCCCGCCTTGCTTCCGTCATAGCTGGGCGGCCGACGGAAAGTTGCCCGCGCCGCTCAGTTGCCACAGCCAAGGCGCGAACGATCCGGGCCAGCGAGAGCGCACCAACGGGATCGTCCGCGTACCTGCGGATCTGGATGGGGCCCACTTCGTCCAGCAGGATCTGTTCTCGTGCCAGTACGAAGCCCAGTGCCAGCAGGGCGGCGCGGCCATTGCCGTCGTCAAACGGGTGGAAGAAGCAGACGTCGAGATACAGGCGGGCGGCGCGTGCGGTCAGGGAAAGGTGCGGGGTGCCGCTCTCGGCCAGACAGGCATCGAAAAGCAGGGGTGTCTCGGCGCTGAGGCCGTACCGTTCCCGTCCCTCCTTGGCAAAGGCGGGCAGCGTGCGGAAAGGGACCTCGGGCAGGCCCAGTACGAGCTTCTGCCACTCCTGAAGCAGGCGGAACCCGAGGGCCTCTCCGGCCGCCGCGTCAGTGCGCGCCTGCCGCCAGGCGGCCCGCAGGCCGTCGCCTCTCGTGGTCTCCCCCGGCTTGTCCCGCAGCGCGGCGGCGGCCAGGATT
The DNA here is from genome assembly GCF_014673495.1 of Streptomyces griseofuscus. Taxonomy (GTDB): domain Bacteria; phylum Actinomycetota; class Actinomycetes; order Streptomycetales; family Streptomycetaceae; genus Streptomyces; species Streptomyces murinus. The sequence continues at coordinate 5,989,618 of NZ_CP051006.1, read as the reverse complement.
CCGTCGCGGCGCCCACGGATCGGACCGGTCACCTCCCGGACGTCGCCCCAATCCACCTCCTGACGGACGCGAAGCCAGGTCCGCAGGTCATCACGCACCATGCTCACCGATGATGTCGCGCGCCTTTCCCAGCGCCTCGGCGTCCGGCGCGACCCAGCTCTCGAACTCTCCGTCGACGACGTCGTCCGCCAGCTCCTCCGCGTCCTCGGCGGCCACGCCCGTCGATTCGAGGTACCAGGTCAGTGCCCGCGCACACGCGGCACGCCAGAGCTCACCCGCGTCGGTACGCTCCACCACGAGAGCCACCACGGGGGCCACGCCGCGCTCGCGGGAGCGTCGCCTTTCTTCCTCGTCGGCATCGACGTCGGGAGCGGACTCGGCGAAGAGCGCGGCCAGTTCCTCCAGCCATGAACGCCACTCCAGCAAAACCGCTGTATACCTCTGTACTTGAGCATCCAGGTCATCGGCGGAGTCACCGAGAGGCTTCCTGATGAGGGCGCCCGCGTCGGGGTTCTGATCCACGTTCCCGTACCAGCCGAAAGCCCAGGGTCCATAACGTTCGGCCAAGCCACGGGCCACCGAATGGGACGACGCCAGCCCTCGTGGTCTACCCGTCGCCGGGTCGGACGAGGACACCACTTCGCGTACTACGGCGAGAGCTCGACCGGGATCGAACGGATGCGTGGCCGGATCCATGTCCGCCCATGTCATCGAATCGGGGTACCAAACGCTGGTAATCGCTACTCCTGAGTGGTGTGGGAATCAGAGAGTCGGCATGGACGTCAGAACAACGAACGGCGGAGTGAGCGAGGGGTCGTACTTGAGGACGGTCCGCACATTCTTGACTGGAATCGCCCGAGCATCCAACCCCTTGTTCTTAAAACCTTCTCCGTTCACGTTGTTCGGCTGCTTGGTGACACTCCGCCCGCTGTCCTCGCCGTTCGGAGCAGTGCAGTCGAGAGGCAGTTTCAGATCGCCGTTAGCCGCCTGCGGCGGACGTCCCAGCCATTCTTTGATAGCGGCTGAATTCAGATCGACATTGTACTGGGTCAGCTTCTGCGCTTGTTCGGTCGTGGTGAAGGTGGAGGCAGCACCGACCTTGGGTTTGCCGTAGGGCCACGCAGGAGTCGGAGGGTCGCCCTGGTCGCGCAGGCGCTGCGCCAGCTGCGCATCGCTCTTGCCGACATGCTTGTCCAGTGTGTGTCCTCCCCCCAGCCATTCATCGCTCGCGAGGTCGACCTTGTAGATTCCGTTGTCGGCGTCTTCCTTGTTCCCCCATTGCCGATCGTGCTTGAAATCGTTGAGCGCGCGCATACCGAATGCCTCGGCTCGCGCCTCCTCCGCGTGGTACCTCGGAGCACTGAGTTTCGCTTCATCCAAGTACGGTTTCAGCGCATGGAATTTTGGCGTGAGAGCGTTGACTCGCGTGGTGTAGTGATCCACTGCGGCGTTCAGAGCGCCGGTGTCGATGTTGAGAGTGATCTCGGCTCCGACTTCCGCACCCTTCTCCAGTAGGCCGCCAAGAAGCCGACCGACAGTTTTGACTCCTGCTTTGACGTCGTCCATGTCGAATCCGTCGCTGAAATCGATGCTCTTGACTGCCTGTTTCACCGCAGCGAAATAAATGTTCCAGACCTTGTGGTTGAGATCGACCGCAGCCTCCGCCAGTTCCCGGAGGAGATCACTGATCTTTTCACCGCTGTCGAAGAGCACCGACATGACCGGGTGCGTCGCGGTAGGGCTGGACGCCTTGTCATGCGCCCACTGATAGGGGGAGCCATCTGGATTGTTCTTACCCCAGGCCGTCGTTCCCCATAGCGCGCTGCAGAACTGGCGCATGGCGTCGTACCACTCACTGTTGCTCTGCTGCGTGATGCCGTTCACGTAGCCGGTCAGCATGCTCTCCGCTGTGGAGAGCGCGATGGTCATATCCGCCCACGCCTGGGAGAGGGAGTTGAGGTAGTGCTGCTGCGGAAAGGGGTAGACATCGGCCACCTTGCCCCAGCGGAAGGCGTCTTTGAGCAAGGGGCGGATGACGTGCCACACGATGTCGGGTATGTACTCGAGCAGCGAGCGGATGAAGTCGTCGCCCCCGTCGTCGTCGCCCCATTTCAGATCGGGTACCGAGCCGTAGTCCGGTGCCTTGTGGATGACTTGCGGAGGCGCCTGGATCTGAGGCTTCGTCTTCCCGGACGCGTCGTTCGCCGCCTCGGCCTTCGAGTAGTTGTTCGCAGTAGTGGCGAATCCGACGGCAGCGCCGCCTATGCTCTCCACGGATCTGGCCCATACATCGAGGTAAAGATTGCCGACCTCGACGTACGCCTTGGCGAAATTCTGGGCAGCGGTCCCGTAGCCGCCGGCGTCTGGGTAAGTGTGGAGCTGGGTGAGCAAGTCCTTGGCGGCCTTGTCGAAGGGGGTCTGCTGCCCAGCAAAGGAGCCCGCAACGAAGTGCAGGTTGGAGGGCTTTACGTCAATGTTCCCGCCCGCCGACGGAGGCGGCGTACCCATCAGGCCGCTCCCCAGCCGCGCAGCACCGCCCGGTGGGCCGCCGCGTAGTTGGCGTGGCCGGTGGTGACGTACGCGTGCAGCCACTTCTGGGCCGCCTGCAAGTCCTGTGCGGAGCGGTCCCATTCATCGAGCTTCTCGACGAAGATCTCGCGGGCCTCGCCCTTCCAGGACAGCACGACCGGTTCGACGCGGTCGTACAGGTCGCCGAGTTCGCCGTTGAGCTTCTTGAGGATGTCCTCAAGGTCCGTGGCGAGTTCGTGGAGCGTGGCGAACGAGACGGTGATGTGGTCGTCGTCGGCACCGGTCGACATGTTTCCCCCTTGTTGTCGGTCACGCGGTGGTGGGACAGGCGCGTCAGAAGCCGTCCAGGCTGCTGTGCGGGCGCCTCGACGCGTCGTCCGCCGAGGCGTTCGGCGTGGACAGCTTGTCGACCTCGCTGTCGATGTCCACATGGATGCGCCGCATCTGCTCCAGCACGTGCAGGTCGTCGCTGCTGAAGCCGTCACGGCTGAGCCGCACCGCCTGCTCCAGGCCCTTCATCACTTCCCGGATCCGCACGGCGTCCTCGGCCGCCGCGCGGTGGAACTCCCGGTACGCCGTCGCCGCGGGCCCCCGCCAGCCGGCCTCGACGCGGTCGACCAACTCATCCATGCGGCGAACCTGTTGGTCGAGATGGCTCTGCATGTGGTCGAGGTCATTGGCCAGTTTGGTCAGGTCCTCGGACGACACATGCAGGTCGGCGCCTTGCCGGTGCCCCTGCCCCGTCCCTCGTGTGCTCATGTCGTGTCTCCCCCGGTCACCGGCGGTACCAACGACCCGCCGACGTGGTCATTCTACGGCGACCCCCTCGGAAGGCCCCTTGCCTGTCGGGGCGTTGGCCGGCCGGATCGCGTACTCCGCCCACACCGTCTTGCCCGGGCCCTCGGCGCGCGGACACCAGCCCCAGCGGGCCGCCAGGTGGGACACGAGGAGCAGCCCGCGGCCGGCCTCTTCGGCATCGGCACCCTCGGGAGCGGCGGGGAGGCGTTCGCCCCGGGTGTCGGTGGTCTCGACGCGGACGGTCCCGGAGAGGGGCGTGAAGTGGAGACCGAAGTGGAAGTCCCGGCCGGGTACGCGGCCGTGCCGTACGGCGTTCGCGGACAGCTCGGCGACGATCAGCACGATGTCGTCGTGCGGCACGGTGCCGTACAGGATGCCCCACTCGTCCAGCCGTACGGCGGCCAGCCTGCGGGCGAGGCGGGCCCCGCGCGGGGTGGAGGTGAACCGCATCTGGAAAGTCGTGAGTTGGGGAGTGCCAGTGGTGCTGGCGGGTTTCGTCGTCACGCTGATCACGGTGCCGTCGGTGGCGTAGCGTGACGAGTGGTGACGCACTGACGCCCGCCGGTTGTACGTGCGTTGTGTCCACGAGTACGAGGCGTGCGGCGTGACGGCGTTCCCCTGTGGGGCGTTGGCCGGGGGAGGCGGTGGTGGAAATGACAGAAGACGCGGATACGACGGCGGAGGCCGGGTCGGTGCCGGAGGGTCCCGGGACGGGTGTCGTCGCGGCCTTCGGGCGGACCCTGAAGACCCTGCGGCTCCGAGCGGGGCTGGACCGGGCGGAGTGCGGACGGCGCATCGGCTACTCGGCGTCCACGGTCGCCTCGTTCGAGCAGGGGCGGAGGATCCCGTCCCCGAAGACGATCGACAAGGCGGACGAGGCGCTGGGCGCGGGCGGACTGCTGAGCGTGTGGAAGGAGGAGGTGGAGAGGGCTCAGTATCCGGTGTTCTTCCAGGGGATGGCCCAGTTGGAGAAGGAGGCCATGGAGCTGGTCGCGTACGACACGCTGGTGGTCAAGGGTCTGCTCCAGACCGAGGGGTACACGAGGGCGCTGTTGGCGATGCGACGTCCGGTTCTGGAACAGGAGATCATCGAGCAGCGCGTGGCCGCGCGCTTGGCCCGGCAGGAAATCTTCGATCGCCGCCCCGCTCCCTTCCTGAGCTTCGTGCTCGACGAGTCGATCCTGCATCGTCCGTACGGAGGCAAGGCCGTGCTGCGGGGGCAGTTGGAGCACCTGCTGCTGATCGGCGAAAAGCGCAACGTCGAGATTCAGGTCATGCCGGTCGATCGCGAGGACAACGCGGGCGTGAACGGACCGTTCACCGTCGTCACACGCCAGGACGGCAGGTGTTCGCGTACTCCGAGGCGCAGGGGATCGGCTCATTGCAGACCGACCCTGAGCAAACAGTTGTGGCTGGCGCACGCTATGGGACCATCCGATCACAGGCTCTCGACCCAGGAGAGTCACTCGAGTTCATCGAAGGGGTGCTGGGATCGCTGTGAACAACGCTGAGCCCTCGACCATCACATCCGGCCTCGACTGGTTCAAGAGCAGCTACAGCGGAACCGAGGGCGGCGACTGTGTGGAGGTCGCGGCCGGTACAGCCACCGTGCACATCCGGGACTCCAAGGCCGTCGCCGGACCCCTGCTCACCGTGTCACGCGAAGCATGGGCCGGGTTCATCGGGCTGGCCTCGGAGGCGAGCTATGAGCAACGCTGAACCCTCGACCGTTGCGTCCGACCTTGACTGGTTCAAGAGCAGCTACAGCGGAACCGAGGGCGGCCAGTGCGTAGAGGTCGCAGCCGATACGACCACCGTTCACATCCGGGACTCCAAGGCCGTCGCCGGGCCCCTGCTCACCGTGTCACGCGAGACGTGGGCGGGGTTCATCGGGTCGGCCTCGTCGGAGACGTAGGCGGCAGACGAGCCGGGCCGTACGCCGGGTTCTGTTTCTCCGGGGTCCTCGCGGACCCTGGAGCGACGGCCATCCATCTAGGGCCAACGTTGCCGTTGGCCTCGTGCGGTCTACCCGCGGACTCGGGCGGGCAGCCCTCGAACGTCCGCGCAGAGCGCTTTTCACGGCGCTCCTTTTGACCTTGCTCCGGGTGGGGTTTACCTAGCTGCCCAGGTCACCCTGGGCACTGGTGGTCTCTTACACCACCGTTTCACCCTTACCGGGGACCGAGGTCCCCGGCGGTCTGTTTTCTGTGGCACTGTCCCGCGGGTCACCCCGGGTGGCCGTTAGCCATCACCCTGCCCTGTGGAGCCCGGACGTTCCTCGGGAAGCCCCCTAAGGGGACTCCACGCGGCCGTCCGCCCGGCTCGTCTGCCGTGCCGACCATGGTACCGGTCGTGTGCGCCGCCGCGGACCGGCCGCCGTCGCCAGCACCGAGCCCGCCAGGATGAACGCGAAGGCCAGCAGCACCGTGAGGGTCAGCGGCTCGTGCAGGAAGGCCGCGCCCGCGGCGACCGCCACGGCCGGGTTCACGTAGGTGATGACCGTGGCGCGGGTGGGGCCCGCCTCCTTGATCAGTTCCAGGAAGGCCACGAAGGCGAGGGCGGTGCAGATCACGCCCAGCGCGGCGAGGGCGGCCAGGGCCTGGGCGGAGGGGAGCGTGGTCGGGTGGGTGAGGACGGCGGCGGGGGCGTAGACCAGGGCGGCCAGGGTGAGGCAGGGGGCCGTCAGGTGCAGGGAGGGGACATCCCCTAGGTGCCGGGCGGCTATCAGGGGTGCCGTGGCGTAGCCGACGACGGTGAGCAGGACCTCGGCGAGGGAGCGGGCGTCGCCGCCGGTGAGATGGGGCAGGGCCAGGACCGTGACCCCGGCGAGGCCCAGGGTGAGGCCGACCAGCCGCCGGGGACCGAAGTGCTCCGTGCTGCCGAGGAAGCGGGCCGCGATGAGGCCCACGATCGGCACCCCCGCGATCAGCAGGCCCGATGTGGAGCTGGACAGATGCCGTTCGGCGTCGGTCAGGGTGAACCAGGGAACGACGATCTCCAGGACCGCGAAGGCCAGCATGGGGCGCCAGTGGGTGCGGACGGTGCGGGGCAGGCCGCCCTGGCGCAGCGCGAACGGCAGCAGCAGGGCCGCGCCCAGCGCACAGCGGGTGAACACCAGGACGGGCGGCGACACCTCGGCCACCGCGACCTTGATCAGCAGATAGGGGATGCCCCAGACCACTCCCATCAGGGAGAACAGGAACCAGCCACGTGCAGTCATGCGGCGAGTCTCGGCCACTTGCTCAGCGGGTGTCTTGAACGCTGTTGCGGTATACCGCCGGGGTCACCCCGAGCACCCTGCGGAACCAGCGGGTCAGATGCGCCTGGTCCGCGAAACCGACCAGCCCCGCCACCTCCGCCGGCCGCAGCCCCGCCTCCAGCAGCACCCGCGCCCTGCCCACCCGGTACTGGGCGAGCCAGGCGTACGGCGGTATGCCCGTCGCCGTACGGAAGGCCCGCAGCAGCTGGTAGCGGGAAAGTCCCAGGTCGGCGGCGAGCGAGGCGAGCGTCGGCGGGGCGGTCAGCTCGTCGGCGAGCCGGTCGCGGACCGTTCGCGCGATGCCGGCGGCGCCGGGTACGCGGTCGGGCACCGGCCGGGCCGAGGAGTGCCGCCGGGCGAGCGCGGTGAGCAGCCAGGGCAGCCGGGACTCGGCCTCCAACGGGTCGGGGCAGGCGCTGAGTTCGGCGTGCGCGCGGGCCAGCGCCAGGGCCAGCTCGGGGTCGTCCAGCAGGGGTTCGGGAAAGTGCGGGGCGCCCCCGGCGGTGCCCTCCCCCAGCAGGGACGGCTCGGCGTACAGCGCGCGGTAGGCGTATCCGTCGGTGGCGTTGCCGGGGCCGCCGGTGTGCATCTCACCGGGGTCCAGCACGACGATGGTTCCGGCTCCGGTGCGTATGTGGCCGCCCCGGTAGTCGATCACCTCGTAACCGCCGACGCAGACGCCGATCGTGTACTCGTCGTGGGCGTGCGGGGCGTAGGTGTGCCGCTGGAAGCTCGCGGTGAGCAGGTCGAGGGGCGGTCCCTCGTGGCCGAGTCTGGCCCGTCGCCACTGGGCCCGTTCGGGCCCGGATGCGATCACTGCTTCGGTCATGGACGCCCCCTCGTCGTACGGCGATCACCTCGCCCGCCGTTGGAACGCCCACCGGTCCCCGCTTCCTTCCGCGCAGGTCAGTCGGAGGGTCGTCGGCCGGGCCCGGTCCGCTCCAGCGCGGTGAACGCCGTCTCCAGGCGGGCCCGGTGGTCCTCGGCGACCTCTGCCGCCGGGTCACCGGCGAGGAGCCGGCGGGCGTGCCGACGAAGACCGTGCGGTACGCGGCGACGACGAGGGCCGCGAGGAGGTCAGGGTCGGGCGTGCCGGTGTCGGCGAGGGCCGCCGCGAGCGCGGTCTCCACCTCCTCGACGCCCTCGCGGGCGCGGGCGCGCAGGGCCGGGGAGCCGATGACGACGCGCCGTAGTTGAAGACCGTCATGGCGGAGACGTCCGAGCGCCCCCGACCCGCCGCTCTCCGACGGCACCCGCCTGGGCGAGCACCTGCACAGCGGGCGCCCCCTCCTCCTCGGCCTCACCGGCTCCCCCGCCCCGGACACCCTGACCGCCCCCTACGCCGACCGCCTGACCCTCCTCACCACCACCTGCCCGACCAGGCCCACCCGCAAGGCCCTCCTGGTCCGCCCGGACGGCTTCGTGGCCTGGGCCGCCGACACGGACGGGGAGGAGAAGCAGGACCAGGAGGCACTCGTCGCGGCTCTGGAGCGCTGGGTCGGAGGGTCCGGGGCCGGCGCGAGGGCGCTCACGCGGGGATGAACAGGGGTTTGGCCGTGCCGGGGGATCCGGAGGAGTCAGGGGACGCCTTGACGAGGCGGACCCGTAGGGGGTCACCCAGGGGGAGGTCGGGGCCCTCGACGCGGCCGAGGACGGCCGGTGAGGCCAGCTGTACGGTTCCGACGCCCGCGCGGTGGTCGTCCAGGTCGACCACGCAGGCGTCGAAGGTCTCCCCGACGCGGTCCTTGAGCAGGGCCGCGGCGACGATGTCGATGGACTCGTGCTCGACCGTGCTCGCGCGCTGCGCGCCGTCGGCCATCCGGTGCGGCAGGGCGTCGAGGGCGGCGAGGACCCAGTCGGGCGGTGGGTCGTTCGAGGCGGCGGACAGGGAGAGTTCCAGGGCGTAGCGGTCGGCGAGGCGCCGTAGGGGGGCGGTGCAGTGGGTGTAAGGGGCGGCCATCGCGGCATGGGTGGTGATCGCCGGGAGCGCGCCGTCCCGGAAGACCGTGTAGCCCGCGCCGCGCAGCAGCGTGGTGCACTCCTGGAGGAACGCCGCGTGGTGCGGCACCCGCGGGTCGAGGGCGCTGATCACGGCCGCGTACGGCACGTGGTGCGGCCAGTCGATGCCGAGGGCCCGCGCGGTACGGCGCAGCCGGGCCACCGCCCCGTCCGGGGCGGGCGGCAGCGTGCGCAGGATGCCGGTGCCCCGCGCGAGCATCAGATCCGCGGCGGCCATGCCGGTGAGCAGGGACAGCTGGGCGTTCCACGCCTCGGCGGGCAGCGGGGCGCGGTACGACAGCGCGTAGGTGTGGTCCCGTTCCGTGATCTCCTGCTCGGGCACCGTCAGCGAGATGCCTCCGCGCGCGGCCTCCTGCCGCTCCCGCGCCCGGCCGATCTCCCTGAGCAGCGCGACCGGCTCCTCCGCCGTCCCCGTGTCGATGGCCCGCTGGACGCCCGCGTAGTCGAGCCGGGCGCGGCTGCGCACCAGGGCCCGGCGCACCTCGACCGCGAGCGCCCGCCCCTCCGCGTCCAGGTCGATCGTCCACAGCACGGCGGGCCGGGTCCGCCCGGGCAGCAGACTGGCCGCGCCCTCGCTGAGCACCGCGGGGTGCAGCGGGACCCGCTCGTCGGGGAAGTACAGGGTGTTCACCCGCCGCTGCGCCTCCGCGTCCAGCGCTCCACCGGGGGCGACGAAGGCGGCGACGTCGGCGATGGCGTACCGCACCCGGTAGCCGGTCCCCCGCCGGGACAGATGCGTCGCCTGGTCGAGGTCCGGGGAGCCGGGCGGGTCGAGGGTGAAGAAGGGGAGGTCCGTCGCGTCGTACGACGGTGGCGGCGGGCTCTTCGCCGCGCGCTCGGCCTCCTCCCCCACCTCCGGCGGGAACCCCTCCGGGACGCCCAGGCGGGCGCGCAGGGCGGCGAGCGCGGCCCTCAGGGGTGCCTCGGGGGCGCCGGTCACGCGGATCCTGCGGCTGAGCATGAGTCGAGCGTAGGGCGCGGGGGCCCGGGCAGCACCCCGTACGCTGGCGCCTGAGCGCAAGAGAAGGAGTACGTGTTGCTGGTCCTGCTGCCGCCCTCGGAAGGTAAGGCCGACTCGGGCAAGGGTGCCCCGCTGCGGCTGGAGTCGCTGTCCCTGCCGGGGCTGACCGGCGCGCGCGAGGCCGTGCTCGGGGAGCTGGTCGAGCTGTGCGCGGGCGACGAGGAGAAGGCGCGCGAGGTGCTGGGGCTCAGTGAGGGGCTGCGCGGCGAGGTCGCCAAGAACGCGGCCCTGCGCACGGCCGGCACGCGCCCCGCCGGGGAGATCTACACCGGTGTCCTGTACGACGCCCTGGACCTCGCCTCCCTGGACGCGGCGGCGAAGCGGCGGGCGGCGCGCTCGCTGCTGGTCTTCTCCGGGCTGTGGGGCGCGGTGCGGGTGACCGACCGCATCCCCTCCTACCGCTGCTCGATGGGGATCAAGCTGCCCGGGCTCGGCGCGCCGGCCGCGCACTGGCGGGCCCCGATGGCCGAGGTGCTGCCGGAGGCGGCCGGGGACGGTCTGGTGCTGGATCTGCGCTCGGCGGCGTACGCGGCGGCATGGAAGCCGAAGGGCGAGATCGCGGGCCGTACGGCGACGGTACGGGTCCTGCACGCACCGACCCGCAAGGTCGTCAGCCACTTCAACAAGGCCACCAAGGGCCGCCTCGTCCGCTCCCTCCTCTCGACCGGCCGCACACCTCGCGACCCCGCCGAACTGGTCGACGCGCTAAGGGAATTGGGCTACGAGGTGGAAGCCCAGGCCCCGGCGCGGGCGGGGAAGGCGTGGGGGCTGGATGTGTTGGTGGAGGAGGTCCACTAAGGGGGCGTTGCACTGGGTGCAACGGTGATTGCGGGGAGTGTGACCGGTCGGGACGATGAGGGCATGCCGTTGCCGTTGTCGTCGCAGGTGGACTCCGTGCTTGATCTCGCGGCCGTGGTGCCGGTGGTCGTCATCGCGGAGGTGTCCGATGCCGTGCCGGTCGCGCGGGCGCTTGTGGGTGGAGGGTTGCGGGGGGTCGAGGTGACGCTTCGTACGCCTGCCGCGTTGGAGGCGATCCGGGCGATCGCCGAGGAGGTGCCCGAGGCCGTGGTCGGGGCGGGGACGGTGATCACGCCGGGGCAGGTGGCGGCGGCTGTCGCGGCCGGGGCGCGGTTTCTCGTCAGTCCCGGGTGGACGGAGGGGCTGCTGGCGGCGATGCGGGGGTGCGGGGTGCCGTTCCTGCCGGGGGTGTCGACCGCTTCGGAGGTCGTGGCGCTGCTGGAGCACGGGGTGCGGGAGATGAAGTTCTTCCCGGCCCAGGCCGCGGGGGGTACGGCGTATCTGCGGTCGCTGGCCGGGCCGTTGCCGCAGGCGCGGTTCTGTCCGACCGGCGGGATCGGGCCCGGGAACGCGGCGGAGTATCTGGCGCTGCCCAACGTCGGCTGTGTGGGCGGGAGTTGGATGGTGCCGGCGGACGCCGTGGCGGCCGGGGACTGGGCGCGGATCGAAGCGCTCGCGCGGGCGGCGGCCGGGCTGCGCGGGCCGGCGTCAGCGCAGGTGTGAGGTGTCGTTGAAGAGGCGGACGCTCGCGTTGCCGTCGGCGTAGTACGCCACCGCGGAGAGCGAGGCGGCCGAGAGTTCCATGCGGAACAGGGACTCCGGCGGGGCGCCGAGGGCGAGCCGGACGAGCGTCTTGATCGGCGTCACATGGGTGACGAGCAGGACGGTGCGGCCCGCGTGCGCGGTGACCAGCTCGTCCTTCGTGACGGCGATCCGGGCGGCGACCTCGGCGAAGCTCTCGCCGCCGCCGGTGGGGCGGGCGGCGGGGTCGGCGAGCCAGGCGTTCAGGTCGTCCGGGTAGCGGTCGCGGACCTCGCCGAAGGTCAGGCCCTCCCAGGCGCCGAAGTCCGTTTCGCGCAGGCCGTCCTCGACGACGAGGTCCAGGCCCAGGCGGGCGGCGACGATCTCGGCGGTCTCGCGGGTGCGGGTGAGGGGGGAGGCGAGGACGGTCTGGACGGTGCCGCGTCTCGCCAGGGCGTCGGCCACACGGTGGGCCTGGTCGCGGCCGGCGGCGGAGAGGGCCGGGTCGGTGCCGCCGCTGCCCGAGAAGCGCTTCTGGGGGGTCAGGGGGGTTTCACCGTGGCGGAGGAGGACGAGGGTGGCGGGTGCGCCGAGGTCGGGGGCCGAGGTCCAGCCCCGCGTGGTGGTGCCGGGTGCGTCCTGATGGCCCGCGGCTACGACGGCAGGCGTGCTCGCGGCGGCACTGCTGCCCGCGGCTACGTCCATGTCCGCCACCGAGTCCCCCGGGCTCCACTGCTCCCCCCGCGCCCCCGCGTCCATCGCCTCGTTCGCCAGGCGGTCGGCGTGTTTGTTCTCGGCGCGGGGGATCCACTCGTACGTCACCCGGTCCGGGGGGAAGATCCCTCGGGCCTGAGTCGCCAGGGGCTTCATCGAGGGGTGCTTGATCTTCCAGCGGCCGGACATCTGCTCGATGACCAGCTTGGAGTCCATGCGGACATGGACGGTGGCGGCGGGGTCCAGGGTGTGGGCGGCGCGCAGACCGGCCAGCAGGCCCCGGTACTCGGCGACATTGTTGGTGGCGACGCCGATGTACTCGGCCGCCTCCAGCAGCGTCTGGCCCGTCGCCGCGTCGCAGACCACCGCGCCGTAGCCCGCGGGGCCCGGGTTGCCCCGGGAACCGCCGTCCGCCTCGACGATGAACTCCCGCACGCCGTGAGCCCCCTACAGCCCGGACTCGGCCGTACGCACCAGGATCCGGCGGCAGTTCTCGCAGCGCACCACGGTGTCGGGGGCGGCCGAGCGGACCTCGTTCAGCTCGGTGATGGCCAGCTCCTGGCGGCAGCCCTGGCAGGTGCGGGCGTACAGCTTGGCCGCGCCGATGCCGCCCTGCTGCGCGCGCAGCTTGTCGTACAGCTTGAGCAGGTCCGCCGGGACGGAACCCGCCACGACCTCGCGCTCCTTGGTGACGGACGCGGCCTCGCGGTCGATCTCCTCGAACGCGGCGTCCCGGCGGCCGGTCGCGTCGTCGATCTTCGACTGGACGGAGGCGACCCGCTCGGTCAGCTCGTTCACCCGCTCCTGCGCGGACTCGCGGCGCTCCATGACCTCCAGGACGACGTCCTCCAGGTCACCCTGCCGTTTGGCGAGCGAGACGATCTCGTGCTGGAGGTTGGCCAGGTCCTTCGGCGAGGTGACCGCGCCGGAGTCCAGGCGCTGCTGGTCGCGGGTGGCGCGCTGGCGCACCTGGTCGACGTCCTGCTCGGCCTTGGTCTGCTCGCGGGCGCAGTCGCTCTCCTCGGTCTGCGCGGCCACGAGCAGGTCGCGCAGCTGGGTGAGGTCCTTGTTCAGCGTCTCGATCTCGGCGTGCTCGGGCAGCGACCTCCGCTTGTGCGCGAGCTGCTGGAGGCGGACGTCGAGGGCCTGGACGTCGAGGAGTCGGATCTGGTCGGCGGGCGCGGCGTTCAGTTGGGGGCTCCCATTATTTAGTGGTGGCGGAGGACGCCGCGTGGGCGGTCCAGGGGTCGGTGACCGTCGTGGAGACATGGACCCGCAGGCCCCAGCCGTGGCGGTCGGAGATCTCGTCGAGCTGGCCGGCGGCCTGCTCGCACCAGGGCCACTCGGTGGCCCAGTGCGCCGCGTCGAGCAGCGCGAGCGGGGATCGCGCCACGGCCTCGGAGGCCGGGTGGTGGCGCAGGTCGGCGGTGAGGAAGGCGTCCGCACCGGCCGCGCGCACCTGGTCGAAGAGGCTGTCGCCGGAGCCGCCGCTGACCGCGAGGGTGCGGACGACGGTGTCGGGGTCGCCGGCCACCCGGATGCCCTGCGCGGTGGCGGGCAGCCGCTCGGCGGCGCGTGCGGCCAGTTCCCGCAGGGTGAGCGGATGATCGAGCTCGCACACCCGGCCGAGGCCCCGCCGCCCGTTCGGGTCGGTGGGGTCCGGCACGAGGGGGCGTACGACACGGACGTCGAGCGCGCCCGCGAGGGCGTCGGAGACACCCGGGTCGGCGGTGTCGGCGTTGGTGTGGGCGACGTGCAGCGCGATGTCGTTCTTGATCAGCGTGTGCACGACCCGGCCCTTGAAGTGCGAGGCAGCGACCGTGGTCGTGCCGCGCAGATAGAGCGGATGGTGGGTGACCAGCAGGTCGGCGCCCAGCCGCACGGCCTCGTCGACGATCTCCTGGACGGGGTCGACGGCGAACAGGACCCGGGTGACCTCCTGGTCGGGGTCGCCCACGACCGTGCCGACCGCGTCCCAGGACTCGGCCCGCTCGGCGGGCCACAGCTTCTCCAGCGCGGCGATGACTTCAGACAGACGGGGCACGGGAAAAGGCTACCTGGCTGTTCGGCGGGGCCGTACCGCGTCCGCCCCTGCCGGCCGCCCGCAGCACAGTCATGCCCGCCTCCTCAGAGGAATCGCTTCTGCGCCACCCGTATGTGTGAAGCGGTGGTCGGCCCCCCGCACGGCCGTGCGTTCAAAACTAGCTTCGTCGCCGGAGGTGACCGAACGATGACGGCCTGTGCAATCGAATCCCCGTCCGTCGGTACGGACGACCGCTCCCCGGAGCGCGGTTGCGTACTCACGGCGGACGGCGCGTACGCCGCGCGGCTCACGCGGGACGGTGACTCCTGGTTCCCGGAGCGCTGGACGCTGGACGGCCCGGAGCCGTACGCGGTGCCGCTGCCCGGCAACCAGCCGGAGGAGCCCGGCACCGAGCTCCAGCCGCTGGGCGACGGACGGGTCCTGATCCACCGGCGGGCGGGGGTACGGCACCTCTTCGCGCTGCTGTATCCGACCGGGCCCGGTACCGGCGAGCTGCCGCTGGGCGCCATGGAGTGCGCCGGGCCCGGGGTCCGGCTCGATCTGCTGCCCCCGGCGCCGGGGGGCACGCGGGCGTACGCCGTCACGGTCGGCTCCCGGAGCAGCTCGGTGTGGCAGGTGGCGGGCGGTTCGGGCGGGCCCGAGCGGCTGGTGGAGGTGCCGGGGCGCTGCTCGGGCGGGGTCTGGCTGGACCGCACCGGGCGGCTGCTGGCGCTGGACCGGGAGCTGGAGGGGCGCGTCAAGACGGTCGTGGTCGATCTGGAGCTGGGCGAGGTGACCCCGCTGCTCCAGATCACGCCGGGCAGCGACGACCGGCTGCTCATGGCCGACCCGGACAGCGGGCTGCTGCTGATCTCCTCCGACGCGCCCTCGCCGGGGCAGGAACGATTGGGCTGGGGCGTCCTCGGTTCCACCCTGCCGGTGCGCTTCCCCACCTCGCTGCGGCTGCCGGAGTGCACGGCGGTGCCGTTCGCGATCCAGCCGGGTCAGGTGCTGGAGCCGGAGAACTGCGCGGTGGCGCTGCGCATCGAGGGGCCGGTGGGCACCTGGGTGGGCATCTGGAGGCCGGCCGAGCGGCGGGTACGGCATCTCGCCGCGCCGAAGGGATGGTTGACCGGGTCGGGGCTGTGGACACCGGAGGGGGTGCTGCGGCTGCCGTACGCCACCCGGGAGACGCCCTGCGGGGTGGCCGAGCTGCGGGCGCCCGCGGGTGAGTCACGGAACCGGGCGGTCGGTACGGAACCGGCTGGGGCGCGCACGCGGGCGGGCGGTGCGGACCCGGTCGCCGCCACGGCCGCCGACGCGCCGGCCGGTGCGCCGGCCGAGGAGATCGCCGAGGCGGCCGGTCCGGGCGTCTCGGAACCGGCGGCGCCGCGTCCGGTGCCCTTGGCGCAGGCACCTCTGGGACGTCTTGTAACGAACTAGTGCCGGTTGGCGTGTGCGCCTGGATTCGGCCCGCGGTGTGCCGGTTACACTCCTCCGGCTGTACGAAAGATGATGTTGACGGGGTGAATACGTCCAATGAGCGACACCAGCACGACAAAGCAGCTGTCTGCCGACTCTCTGGAAGACGCCGGCCACGGCCGGCACCGGGGCCCGGTATCGGCCACGGAGACCGACACGTCTCCGCACGGCCGGCACCGCAGGGCCGCTGAGGAGACCACCGAGGCGGCTGCCTGAAGGCAGTGAACGGAAGAGGGGGCACCCGCAAGGGTGCCCCCTCTTCCCGCTTTCCGCGCCCCGGGCGCTACCGCCCGCGTTTCAGGGCCAGCACCTCCGCCGCCGCGAACGTCTCCCCCGGCGGCCGCCGCGCGTAGTGCGGGGTGAGCAGCGCGTCGAGTTCGTCGTAGGTGAATGTCTCCTGCTTGCTGTCGAACCGCTCCCGGACTTTGGGCCGTTCGACGATCGCCACCATGCCGCCGTGCACCACGAACAGCTGTCCGCTGACGCGGGCGGCGGCCGGTGCGGCCAAGTAGCCGACGAGCGGGGCGACATGCTCGGGGGCGAGCGGGTCCAGGCCCTCGTCCGGCGCCTTCAGACCCGCGAAGACGTCCTCGGTCATCCGGGTACGGGCGCGCGGGCAGATGGCGTTGGCGGTGACGCCGTACTTGGCGAGGGCGAGGGCCGTGGAGGTGGTGAGGCCGACGATCCCGCCCTTGGCGGCCGCGTAGTTGGGCTGTCCGGCGGATCCGGCGAGGAAGGCTTCCGAGGAGGTGTTGATGATCCGCCCGTAGACCGGTTCCCCGGCGGCCTTGGCGCGCCGGCGCCAGTGCGCGGCGGCGGAGCGGGTGGTGTTGAAGTGTCCCTTGAGATGGACGCGGAGCACCGAGTCCCACTCGTCCTCGGTCATGGAGAAGATCATCCGGTCGCGCAGGATGCCCGCGTTGTTGACGAGGATGTCCAGCTTGCCGAACGCGCGGATCGCCAACTCGACGAGTTCTCCGGCCTGTTCGCAGTCGGCGACGTCCCCGGTGTGGGCGAGGGCGGTGCCGCCGAGGGTGTCGCGGATCTCGGCGACGACCTGTTCGGCGGGTCCGGCCGAGGCGTCCCCGGTCCCGTCCCGGCCCGGGCGGCCGTAGTCGTTGACGACGACGGCCGCGCCGAGGCGGGCGAGTTCGAGGGCCTCGACCCGGCCGAGCCCGCGCCCGGCCCCGGTGACGACGGCGGACAGCCCCTGAAGTGGCAGTGTCATGGGCGGCGTTCCTCAGATCTCGATGCACGTACGCAGGGCGGTCCCGGTACGCATCTGGTCCAGTGCCTCGTTGACCGCGGCGAGCGGTACCCGGTGGGTGATCAGCCCGGCCAGGTCGATCCGGCCGGCCCGCCACAGGGCGATGGCGCGCTCGTAGGAACGGACCACGTCCCCGCCGCCGTAGAGGGACGGCAGGATGCGCTTCTCGTCGAAGAACATCTCGAACATGTTGAGTTGGAGGAAGTCGTCCATGGCACCGGCGCCGACCACCACGAGGGTGCCGCCGCGCCGGGTGTTCTCGTAGGCGGTGCGGGCGGTCGCGGACCTGCCGACGACCTCGAAGACGTAGTCGAAGCCCTCGCCGCCGGTGACCTGCTGCTTGGCCTCGGCCAGTCCGTCGGGGGACACGGCCCTGGTGGCGCCGAACCCGAGGGCGGCCTCGCGGCGGGCGGCCACCGGGTCGACGGCGACGATCTCGGCGGCGCCCTTCAGCCGCGCCCCCTGGATCGCGGAGATGCCGACGCCTCCGCAGCCGATGACGGCGACCGATGAACCGGCCGCCAGATCCGCGGTGTTGAGGGCGGCGCCGAGTCCGGTGGTGACACCGCAGCCGATCAGCGCGGCGATGTCGTACGGCACATCGTCCGGGAGCGGGACGGCGCAGCCGGCGTCCAGGACGACCTCCTCGGCGAAGGTGCCGGTGCCCGCGAAGCCGAAGACATCGCCGCCGGGGCGACGGAAGTTGGGGGTGCCCGCGTTCATGAACCCGGCCAGGCACAGCTCGGTCTGGCCGCGCCGGCACGCCGGACAGGTGCCGCAGGCGGGCAGCCAGCAGACGACCACCCGGTCGCCCGGCTTCAAGTGCCTTACTCTCTCGCCGACTTCGAGCACCTCGCCCGCTCCCTCATGGCCCGGTACGAACGGTGCGGGCTGAGGCAGTACGCCGTTCATCGCGGACAGGTCCGAGTGGCACAGCCCGGTGGCCCGCACCCTGATACGGACCTTGCCCGGGCCGAATCCGGCCGCCTCGATGTCGTCGAGGACGTCGAGCTTGTCCTGGCCGATCTCGTGCAGTACGGCTGCGCGCATGCCGTGACTCCCCTCGATACTGGCGGTACTGGGTTCAGGAGTGCTCCACGACGGTGTCCGCGAGCACCGGCGCGTCGTCCCGTTCGGCGGCTGCGACGGCGACCCGCACCCGGTCCGCCGCCTCGCGCCACATCCGGATGCGCAGGGTCTCGCCCGGGAAGACGACGCCCGCGAACCGGGTGGTGTACGACCGGACCCGGCCCACATCGCCGTCGAGGAGGGTGTCGACCACGGCCTTGAGCGTCATGCCGTAGGTGCACAGCCCGTGCAGGATGGGCCGGTCGAACCCGGCGAGCTTGGCGAACTCGGGGTCCGCGTGCAGCGGGTTGAGATCGCCGGAGAGCCGGTAGAGCAGGGCCTGGTCGGGGCGGATCGGGCGCTCGACGGTACGGTCCGGCTCGCCGCCCGGTTCCGGCAGGCGGGCCGAGGGGCCCCGGTCGCCGCTCCAGCCGCCCTCGCCCCGGACGAAGATCTGCGCGTCATTGGTCCACAACGGGCCCTGCGCGTCGCCGACTTCGGTGCGCAGCACCAGGACGGCGGCCTTGCCCTTGTCGTACACCGCCGCGATGCGGGACGTGGCGGTGGCGCTGCCTTCGACCGGTATGGGCCGGTGCACTCGCAGGGTCTGTCCGCCGTGCAGCACCCTGGCCAGATCGACGTCGACGCCCGGCATGGACAGCCCGCCGGTCACCCCGGACTTGCCGGCGCCCGCGACGGTGGCGAAGCTCGGCAGCACATGCAGTCGGGACTCCAGTGTGTAGCGCAGCTCGTCCGGGTCGGTGGCGGGGCGGCCCGCGCCGATGCCCAGGTGGTAGAGCTGGACATCCTTCGCGGTCCAGGTGATCTCGCCCGAGCGGGGTTCGGCGGCGAGGGCCTTGGCTGCGTCGATGGGCATGGGGCTCCAAAGAGGTATCGAGACCTCGGCGCGGTCGTCCGCACCGTCGGCCGCGCCGAGGTCGCCACGGGCGGACGCGGAACGCCGTACGGCCGACGGGAGTGCGCCGCACGGTCGACGGGCCTAGAACGCGTTCCAGTCCGGCGCCCCCTGTATAGCCCAGCCCTCCGCAGTTGTGAAGGCTTCTGACGGTGCGTCAGCTCGCCGTGGAACCCGTGACATTTGTACTGCCCGAGTCCGTACAACTGCGTCTGCCGGGGTGCCGGGTCCGGCTTCTACCGTCGTAGACATGACACAGAGGGACGAGGACACGGACGAGGACACCACCGCCGTGTCCTTCACGGGGGCGGTCCGCGCGTTCGGGTCCGTGCGCGCCGTGGACGGGGTGGACCTGAGGATCGGGCGCGGGGAGACCGTGGCCCTGCTGGGCCGCAACGGCGCCGGCAAGTCGACCACCATCGGGATGCTGCTGGGGCTGTACCCGCCGGACGCCGGCCGGGTGGAGCTGTTCGGGACCGAGCCGGAGCGCGCGGTGCGGGCCGGCCGGGTGGGCGCGATGCTCCAGGACGCCCGGCCGGTGCCCCGGGTCACCGTCGGCGAGCTGGTCGGCTTCGTGGCCTCGCGCTATCCGGCGCCGATGCCGGTCTCCCGGGCCCTGGAGCTGGCCGGGATCTCCGCGCTGGCCGGGCGCCGGGTGGACCGGCTGTCCGGCGGGCAGGTGCAGCGGGTGCGGTTCGCGGTGGCGCTGGCGGGCGATCCCTCGCTGCTGGTCCTCGACGAGCCGACGGCGGCGCTGGACGTGGAGGCGCGGCATGTGTTCTGGGAGTCGATGCGCGGGTACGCCCGGCGCGGGCACACCGTGCTCTTCTCCACCCACTATCTGGAGGAGGCGGACTCCTTCGCCGACCGGATCGTGGTGATGGACCGGGGCCGGATCGTCGCGGACGGCACGGGCGAGGAGCTGCGGCGGGCCGCGGGCGGCAGCCTGGTCTGCGTCGACCTCGCCGGCCGCACCCCGGACGCCCTCGCCCTGCTGCCCGGCGTGCGCTCCCTGGAGGTGGTGGCCGGCGACCGGGTCCGGCTGCGCACGGACGACTCCGACGCGACGGTGATCGCGCTGGCCGAACTGGGCGCGATCCGCCGCCTGGAGGTGGCTCCGGCTTCGCTGGACGACGCGTTCCTGGCGCTCACGTCGTCGGCGGAGCCCGGCACCGGCCCGGAGCACCGGACATCCGTTCCCCTCGACACCGTGAAGGCCCTGTGATGCTCGCCTACGTCCGGCTGGAGATCCGTCGCACCCTGCGCGACCTGGGATTTGTGATCGGCGGGATCCTGATGCCCGTCATGATGTACCTGCTGTTCACCAACATCGGTGAGAACGACGGGGCATGGCGTACGGCGGCGATGGTCGGCATGGCGGCGTACGGCGCCGTCGGCTCCGCCCTGAACACCGGCGGCGCGGTCGCCGAGGACCGCGCGGTGGGCTGGCTGCGGCAGCTGCGGGTGACGCCGATGACCCCGCGCGAGGTGGTTACCGGGCGGACGCTGACCGGTGTGGTGACGGTGCTGCCCTCGATCGTCGCCGTGCTGGCGGCGGGCGGCCTGGTCAACGGGGTGCGGCTCGCGGTGTGGCAGTGGGCGGCGGTCGCACTCCTGCTGTGGCTGGGCTCGGTGCCGTTCACGCTGCTGGGCCTCGGCAACGGCTACCGGCTGACCGGTCCCGCCACGGGCGTGGCCAACATGGCGTGCAATCTGGGCCTGGCCGTGCTGGGCGGGCTGTGGTTCCCGACCACGCTGTTCCCCGGGTGGCTGCGGTCGGTCTCGGTGTACACACCGACCAACCGGTTCGCCGAGCTGGGCGGCGCGGTCGCGGAGGGGCACGCCCCCGAGGCCGGTGCGATCATCGTGCTGACGGGCTGGCTGCTGGTCTTCGGATCGTACGCCGTGCTGTCGTACCGCCGCAGGGCGGGAACCGTCTGACCTGGGGGAACGAAGATATGTCGGGGTGGCGGAGGGTGCGGTGCCAGGCGCGGGCCTGGCGGGCGGCGCGGCTGGAGTGGAAGGCGGATCTGGACCGCTGGAAGGCGGAGAACGAGCGGCTCAAGGCCGCCTCGCGGGACGCCCGGAAGCGGGGTGAGACACCTGCGGTCAGCGATCCCGGGCCGCCGCCCACCGGCTTCGCTCTGCTGCCCTGGCTGCTGATGGGGATGGGGGCCTTCGCCAATCTGCTCCAGGGGCGGACCCCGGACCCGCTGGTCGGCGGGCTGGGTCTGTTCGTCTTCAACAGCCTGTACATCTACGTCACCTTCCGCTCCTTCGACCGGACCAGGCGCGAGGAGCCGCGCACCCGGGTGGCGCTGCTGCTGATGGGCCTGCTGACCACGGGTCTCGCGGTCGGCTACGGCGGCAACTGGCTGATGTTCTTCCCGCTGCTCGGCCTGGCCACGGGCGCCGCCCTGCGCGGACCGTGGCTGGGCCGATCGGGGATCCTGCTGGCGGTCTACGCGGCCGCGCTGTCCGGGGTGCGCGGCGGCTGGTCGGACGCGACGAACATCGGGTACGCCACCTTCCTGTCCACCATGGTGACCGCCGCGATCCTCGGACTGTCCGAGGCGGTACGGGAGTTGCGTGCCGCCCGCGAGGAACTGGCCCGGCGCGCGGTGGAGGAGGAGCGGGCGCGCTTCTCCCGCGATCTGCACGATCTGCTGGGCCACACCCTGTCGGTGATCGTGGTGAAGTCCGAGGCGGCCCGTCGGCTGGCCCCGCGCGACATGGACGCGGCGCTCGGCCAGATCACGGACATCGAGTCGGTGGGCCGGCAGGCGCTGACCGAGATCCGGGAGGCGGTCACCGGCTATCGCGAGGGCAGTCTGGCGACCGAACTGGACCGCGCCCGCTCGGCGTTGACGGCGGCGGGCGTCGAGCCGGTCTTCCGCCGGTCCGGCACCGCGCTCGCACCGCAGACGGAGGCCCTGCTGGGGTGGGTGGTCCGGGAGGCGGTCACCAATGTGATCCGGCACAGCGACGCGGGCCGCTGCGAGATCACCGTGACCAGCGCCGCGGAACGCGTCCGGCTGACGGTCACCGACGACGGCTCCGGCGCCCCGGTCAGCCGCTCCGCCCCGGGCATCGGCGGCACCGGCCTCACGGGCCTCACCGAACGCCTGGCCGCCGCGGGCGGCTCCCTCACGGCGGGCCCCGCGCCACGCGGCGGTTTCACGGTGACGGCGGAACTCCCGCTGGTGGCGCAGGAGTCGGCGGCGGCCCGGTCGGCGGCGCCGGATCCTTCGTGAGGCGGTCGGCCGTACGCTGACTCCATGAACGAGACACCCCGGGGGGCGATCCGGGTTCTCCTCGCCGAGGACCAGGGCATGATGCGCGGCGCGCTCGCCCTGTTGCTCGGGATGGAGGCGGACATCGAGGTCGTGGCGCAGGTGGCCGCGGGGGACGCCATCGTGGACGCCGTGCTCCGGCACGAGCCGGATGTCGCGCTGCTGGACATCGAGCTGCCCGGGATGAGCGGGCTCGACGCGGCGGAGGCGTTGCGGGCGCGGGCGCCGGGCTGCCGGGTGCTGATCCTGACGACCTTCGGGCGGCCGGGGTATCTGCGCCGGGCCCTGGAGGCCGGGGCGGCCGGGTTCCTGGTCAAGGACGGGCCGGTGGAGGAGCTGGCGGCGGCGGTGCGGCGGGTGCTGGCCGGGGAGACCGTGGTCGATCCGGCGCTGGCGACGGCCGCGCTCAGCGCCGGGCCGAATCCGCTCACCCCGCGCGAGTGCGAGGTGCTGACGGCGTCCGTGGACGGGGCGACCGTCGCCGATGTCGCGGGCCGGCTGCATCTGTCCGAGTCCACCGTGCGCAACTACCTGTCCTCGGCCATCGGCAAGACCGGAACCCGCAACCGCGCGGAGGCGGTGCGGGAGGCCCGTCAGCAGGGGTGGTTGTAGGACCGGTGGCGGGGAGAGCGGCGGTACGGACGGCCGTGGGGCCCGTGCCAAGGACGGCCGCGGGCCCCGCCGCGCGAACGGCCCCGGCAGACGGTCACTTCTGCGGCAGATGGCGCGGCAGCCACAGCGCCATCAGCAGCGCCCCGCCCAGCAGCACCGCCGTGGAGGCGCGGAAGGCCAGCGCGTAGCCGTCGGTCAGGGCCTGGGGCCCGGTGCCGGTGCCCGTGCCGGACGCGGCGATGGTCGACATCACCGCGAGACCGAGCGAACCGCCCATCGTGCGCGAGGTGTTGACCAGGCCCGAGACCACCCCGGCCTCGCCGACCGCCGCCCCCGAGGTCGCCAGCGCGGCCAGCGGGGTCATCGCCAGACCGCCGCCCAGCATCATCAGGATGCCCGGGCACATGATCGCGGTGACATACGCCTCGTGCGCGCTCATCGTGGACTGCCAGGCGAATCCGCTCGCGCCGATCAGCGTGCCGAGCACCGCCACGAAGCGCGGCCCGGCCGTGCGCATCAGCCGCGGCGCCACCTTGGAACCGATGATCACGGCGAGCGAGCTGGGCACCAGCGCGGCACCGGCCGCCAGCGGAGAGTAGCCGAGCACGTTCTGCGCGTACAGCGTCATGAAGTACCACATGCAGAACATCGCCGAACCGGACACCAGCATCGCCGCGTTCGCCGAGGCCACCGGACGCCGCCGCAGCAGTCCGAGCGGCATCAGCGGGGCCGGGGTCCGCGCCTCGACCAGCAGGAACAGGGCGAGCAGCAGCACGCCGGCGGCCAGCGGCAGCAGGCTCGCCGGGTCGGTCCAGCCCCTCTCCTGGGTGCGTGAGATGCCGTACGCCAGCGTGCCCAGACCGGCGGTGACCAGCAGCGCGCCGGGCAGGTCGAGGCGGCGGCGGTCCCCGGCGCGGCTCTCCACCAGCCAGCGCAGCGAGCCGGCCAGTACGACCGCGCCCACCGGCACATTGATCAGCAGCACCCAGCGCCAGGACAGCACGTCCACCAGGACCCCGCCGACGAGTCCGCCCGCGGCGCCGCCGCCCGCGCCGACCGCGGCCCAGGTGGCGATGGCCCGTGCGCGGGCTGCGCCCTCGGGCACCGCGGCGGTCAGCAGGGTGAGCGTGGAGGGCGCGAGGACCGCCGCGCCGAGGCCCTGCACCGCGCGGGCGAGCAGCAGTTGCCAGCCCTCCTGGGCGAGGCCGCCGCCCAGCGAGGCCAGGGTGAACAGGCCGAGGCCGACGAGGAACATCCGCTTGCGGCCGTACAGATCGCCGGCCCGGCCGCCGAGGAGCATGAGCCCGGCGAAGGCGATCGCGTACGCGTTCACCACCCATTGCAGGCCGGAGACGCTGAGGCCGAGGTCCGTGCGCATGGACGGCAGCGCGACGTTCACCACGGAGACGTCCAGCACCACCAAGAACTGTCCGGCGCAGGCCAGCGCCACCACCAACCAGGTCGGGGGCGTCGTACGTCGGGATATGAGGGGCGGGGTGTCGGCGGTCTCCAGCATGGATGTCATGGTCTCAGGCCCGTTACGGTCCTTGCATCGGCATTTCGGACCAGGGGGTCCTACTCCGCGCGGACTACGTCACCCCGCCCGCCCTGATCACACCGCCTTCAGTACGGTCACCACCGCCGCCCCGCCAAGACCGATGTTGTGCGCGAGCCCCACCCGCGCCCCCTCGACCTGCCGCCGGGCCGCCGCGCCGCGCCGCTGCCAGACCAGTTCGGCGGTCTGGGCGACGCCGGTCGCGCCGAGCGGATGCCCCTTGGAGATCAGACCGCCGGAGAAGTAACCGACTGGAACCTGTTCCACCTCGTCGTATCCGATCCGGGCGTCCGCGAGCGCGACCCCACCGGCCTCCCGCACCATGTCCCAGTACTGCCAGTCACGGGTCTCGGGCTTCTCGAACCTGGTCATCCCGACCCCGGCTACATAGGCCTTCATGGCGCGCAGACTAGAACGTGTTCCACACAATGACCATTCCTGACGCCGAATCAGAAACCCATAGGATGGTCAAATAATCTTTAGGGGCCCGAAGCAACGGAATAGTTGCCTGTGCATACGAGGTTTACGCCGCACTCATGCTCTACGGGAGGCCGCCCTCAATGACCCACACGACGACCGACGAACCCCGGCGCGAGGCGAGCGGAGCCGTCGTCCCGGTGCTCGCCTTCGCCGGCATCGTGGTCGCGGTGATGCAGACCCTGCTCGTGCCGGTCATCAAAGACCTGCCCCTGCTGCTGCACACCGCGCCCAGCAACGCCACCTGGGTACTCACCTCGACCCTGCTGTCCGGCGCCGTCGCCACCCCGATCATGGGCCGGCTCGGCGATCTGTACGGCAAGCGGCGCATGCTGATCGCCAGCCTCGCCGTGATGGTGATCGGCGCGCTGGTCAGCGCGCTCACCAGCCAGCTGCTCGTCATGATCGTGGGCCGTACCCTCCAGGGCTTCGCCATGGGTGCGATCCCCCTCGGCATCGGCCTGATGCGGGACATGCTGCCGCGCGAACGGCTCGGCTCGGCGATGGCCCTGATGAGCTCCTCCATAGGCGTGGGCGGTGGCCTCGCCCTGCCCGCCGCCGCGCTGGTCGCCCAGCACATGAACTGGCACGCGCTGTTCTACGGCGCCGCCGGGCTCGGCGTGCTCGCCATCGCCCTCACCCTGCTCACCGTCCCCGAGTCCCCGATGCGCGCGGCGGGCACCTTCGACCTGCCCGGCGCGCTCGGGCTCTCCGCCGGTCTGGTGCTGCTCCTGCTGCCCATCACCAAGGGCAGCGACTGGGGCTGGTCCTCGGCGACGACCCTCGGCCTGTTCGTCGCGGCCGTCGTCGTGCTTCTCCTGTGGGGCCTGTACGAGCTGCGCGCCAAGGCGCCGCTGGTCGATCTGCGCACCACCGCGCGCCCCGCGGTGCTCTTCACCAACCTGGCGTCGATCATGGTCGGCGTCGCGTTCTACGTCGTCTCGCTCGTCCTGCCCCAGCTGCTCCAGCTGCCGAAGGCCACCGGGTACGGGCTCGGCCAGTCGATGGTCGTCGCCGGTCTGTGCGTGGCGCCGCTGGGCCTGACGATGATGTTCACCGCGCCGGTGTACGCCCGTCTCTCCGCCCGCTACGGCCCGAAGACCACCCTGATCATGGGCCTCCTGATCATCGCGATCGGCTACGGCGGCGGGCTCGGCCTGATGCAGGCGGCCTGGGAGACGATCGTCACGTCCGTGATCCTCGGCGCGGGCATCGGGCTCGCGTACTCCTCGCTGCCCGCGCTGATCGTCGGCGCGGTACCGGCCTCGGAGACGGGCGCGGCGAACGGGCTCAACACGCTGATGCGGTCGATCGGTACGTCGGTGTCCAGCGCCGTCATCGGCATGGTGCTCGCCAACACGGCGCACACCGTGGGGGGTATGGCGATCCCGACGATGCACGGGTTCCGGGTGTCGTTCCTCATCGCGACGGGGGCGGTGGCGGCGGGCCTGGTGCTCGCCCTGTTCCTGCCGAAGGCCGGCCGCCCGGTGCGGCAGGTGCAGCTGCGGGCCAGCAGCGAGGCGGACGAGGCCGTGCTGGAGCTGGCGGAGGAGGTGCTGCGTGGGTTCCGGGGGCGGGTGCTGGACGCGACCGGTGTGCCCGTCGCCCGGGCCAAGGTGACGCTGATCGACCACCGCGGCCGGCAGGCCGGGGCGGCCGTCTCCGACGAGGCGGGCCGGTACCAGCTCGCGGTGCCGGCGCGGGGGGCGTACGTCCTCGCGGCGCGGGCTTACGGCCACGGACCGCTCGCTTCCGCGGCGACGCATCACGGTGAGGAGCGGGCGGTCGAGATGGACCTGTCCCTGCCGGGTGAAGCGGTGAGTGTGTAGCTCTCCTTAGGGAGACGCCCTTGGGGGCGCCCCCCTAAGGGCGCCCCACGTCACGCCCGTTCACAGCGTGCGGCAGCATGGGACCCGAACAGCCCGAACAGCCGTGCCACCTGCGAAAGGCGTCCTATGGCCACCGCCCCCCAGCCCGAGATTCTCACCGCGTTCGAGGCGGCCAAGGGGTTCATGCCCGTGGACGAGGGGCTCGCCCTGTACGCGGCGGCGGTGGAGGCGGGGGCGCTGGGGCTGCCCCTGCTGGAGGTGGGCACGTACTGCGGGCGGTCGACCGTGCTGGTGGCCGACGCGGCGCGGGCGGCGGGGGTGACCGCGCTGACCGTGGACCATCACCGGGGCAGCGAGGAGCAGCAGCCGGGCTGGGACTACCACGACCCGGAGACCGTCGACCCCGAGGTCGGGCTGATGGACACGCTGCCCACCTTCCGGCGCACGCTGTTCAAGGCGGGCCTCGAAGAGCAAGTGATCGCACTGGTCGGCCGGTCGCCGCAGGTCGCGGCGGTGTGGGGCGGCCCGCTGGGCTTCGTCTTCATCGACGGCGGCCACACCGACGAACACGCCACCGCCGACTACGAGGGCTGGGCGCCGCACATCGCCGACGGCGGACTGCTCGCCATCCACGACGTCTTCCCCGACCCGAAGGACGAGTTCACCGGCCAGGCCCCCTACCGCATCTACCTCCGCGCCCTCGCCTCCGGCGCCTTCACCGAAACCACCGCCACCGGCTCCCTGCGGGTCCTGCGGCGAACGGGGGCGGGGATCTGAGGTCCCGGTTAGAGTCGCTGACGTGTCATACACAGATCCGGAATCCGAACCCCCGCAGCAGCGTCGTTCCTGGCGGATGCCGATGGTTGTGGCCGGTGGGGCGCTGGTGGTCGGGGGGCTCGTCGGGTGGGGGGTGTACGCGGCGGGCGGCGGAGCGGCCGAGAGTGGTGGTGCGGCGAAGCCGGTGGCGCCGAGTTCGCCGTCCGTTGCGCCGAGCGCCGATGACAAGGCGGCCGCGCCGCTCAAGGGCAAGGTCGTGGTCATCGACCCCGGGCACAACGTGGACAACTTCCGGCACACGGCCGAGATCAACCGCCAGGTGGATGTCGGCAACGGCCGCAAGGAGTGCGACACCACCGGTACGTCCACGAACGACGGTTACGCCGAGGCGCGGTTCACGCTCGACGTGGCGCACCGGCTGCGCGCGTTGCTGGAGCGGCAGGGTGCCGCCGTACGGCTGACCCATGACGAGAAGGGCCCGGACTGGGGGCCCTGCGTGGACGAGCGGGCGGAGATCGGCAACAAGGCGCACGCGGACGCGGCGATCTCGATCCACGCAGACGGTGCGCCGGTGGGCGACCGGGGCTTCCATGTGATCCTGCCGGGCGCCGTGCACGCGGGCGGCGCCGACACCCGGCCGATCGTCGGGCCCTCGCGCGATCTGGGTGAGCGCATCGCGTCGGACTTCCGGCGGGTGACCGGTGAGCCGCCGTCCAACTACATCGGCCACGGCACCGCGCTCGATACCCGCACGGACCTCGGCGGTCTCAATCTGTCAACGGTTCCCAAGGTGTTCATCGAGTGCGGGAACATGCGCGACGACAAGGACGCCGCCCTGCTGACCAGCGGCTCCTGGCGGCAGAAGGCCGCGCAGGGGATGTCTGAGGGAATCGTGAGTTTCCTGCGCGAGTCCTGACCGGGGCCTCGACCGGCCGGACAGCCGGATCTTGCGGACGGTAGGGTCTAGCGACGACGAGACGACTCACGAAGGACCTGAAGTGAACATCCGCTCCCTCACTAGAGGCGACGGCGTGGTGATCGGAGCAGCGGTGTTGCTGTTCATCGCGTCGTTCCTCGATCTCTACTCCTACTCGGCCGCCGGATACTCGGGCAGCCAGGGCGTGTGGGACAACCTCGGGACGGGCCTCGGCACGTACATGGGGGCCGTCATCGGTGCCGTACTGATCGTGCTCAACCGCTGCCTGCCGCAGCCGCGCAAGGTGCTCGGCCTGGATCTCGGCGTGGTGGGCACGGCATTCACGATCCTCTCCGCCTGGACCCTGTTCTGGACGCTGGTGGACGTGCCGTCCGGGCTCAGCGCGGGCGCCGGGCTCGTGCTCGGGTTCATCGCCGCGCTGATCCTCGCCGGTGCCGCCGTCGCCGGCCCGCTGGTCCCGGCGCTCCAGGGCGCGCTGGTCCCGGCGCCCAAGCCGGTCGCGCCGAGCCCGTACGGCGCGCAGCCGTCCGCCGGTTACGGCTACCCGGGCGCCCAGGGTGCCCCGCAGCAGCCGTACGGCGCCCAGCCGCAGCAGGGCCAGCCGTACGGATCGCCGCAGCCGGCGCCCGCGGGGGGTGCCGCGCCGCAGCAGGCCGCTCCGGCGGACTTCTCGCCGTTCTGGTTCGCGGTGCCGGTGACCCGTCCGCTGTTCGCGGAGGACGGTTCGCCCGCCCCGATCGCCGAACTGGCGCCGGGCACCTGGTACTTGGCGGTCGAGCAGCGTGGCGCCACGCTGATCGCCCAGACCCAGGACGGCCGTCGCGGCGTGCTCCAGGACACCTCGGGCATCCAGCGCGGCTGAGCAGTCACACCCAGGGCCACGGCCCCTCGCCCTTCCGGGTGGGGGGCCGTTGTCGTACAGTCGCCTCCAGCCGGAGAACTGACGGGGTGTCAGGAGGGGTTCACATGCGGCTCGGTCTCGCGCTCGGGTACTGGGGGCGGGGCCCGGACGCCACCCATGTGCCGCTCGCGCAGGAGGCGGAACGGCTCGGCTACGACTCCGTGTGGACGGCCGAGTCCTGGGGCTCGGACGCCTTCACCCCGCTCACCTGGATCGCCGCGCGGACCTCGACGATCAAGCTGGGTACGGCGGTCGCCCAGATGGCGGCACGCTCCCCGGTCACCACCGCGATGCACGCGCTCACCCTGGACCACCTCTCCGGCGGGCGGATGATGCTGGGGCTCGGGCTGTCCGGGCCGCAGGTGGTGGAGGGCTGGTACGGCCGCCCGTTCCCGGCGTCGCCGCTGACCGCGACCCGGGAGTACGTGGATGTCGTACGGCAGGTGCTGCGCCGCACCGCGCCGGTGTCGCTGGACGGGCGGTTCCATCCGCTGCCGTACCGGGGCCCGGACGGCACCGGGTTGGGCAAGCCGCTCAAGCCGATCACGCATCCGCTGCGGGCCCGGCTCCCCGTGCTGCTCGGCGCGGAGGGCCCCCGGAACGTGGCGCAGACGGTACGGATCGCCGACGGCTGGCTGCCGCTGTACTGGGCGCCGGACCGGCCCGAGGTGTACGGCGACGCGGTGCGGGACCTGCCCGCGGGGTTCCGGGTGGCGCCCATGGTCCGGGTGCGGGTGTGCGACGACGTGGCCGAGGGACTGCTGCCGGTGAAGGCGATGCTCGGCTTCTACATCGGCGGCATGGGACACGCCTCCCGGAACTTCCATGCCGATCTGATGGCCCGGATGGGATATCCCGAATCGGCCCGCCGGGTACAGGAGTTGTTCCTGGCGGGACGGCGCGAGGAGGCGGTGCGCGCCGTCCCGGACGCCTTCGCCGACGAGATCTCGCTGGTCGGCCCCCGCGCCCGGATCGCGAAGCGGCTGGAGGCATGGCGCAGGGGTCCGGTGACCGACCTGCTGGCCCTGTCACCGGACCCCTGCACACTCCGTGTACTGGCGGAGCTGAACTCCTAGGCGCTTCGAGGGACTTACTGGCCGCCGCTGCGAAGTTCGCTCGGCGACGGAATCTTGTTCTGGACCGGGGCGCCCGCGCCCTTCCCCGCGTCCTTCACGTTGTTGATGACATTGTTGAAGTCGCTCGCCGCGCCGGTGTCACCGTGCCGCAGCTTGGCTGGCAGGTCCTTCAGGTTCTCGATGCTCTTGCTCAGCGGCGCGAGGGCCTTGGAGAGCAGCGGGTCGCCCTTGGCATTGCGCTCGGCGGCCTTCAGCCGGTTGTAGGTGAACAGACCGGCGACACCGGCCTTCACCAGGGCCACCCTGCGGCCATGGGCACCCTTCTTGAACTTGCCCGCCTTCCACGGCTTGTAGATCCACTCGTAGGTGGCACCGGCCGCGAGGCCCGCGTTCGCCACGAACCTGGTCTTGGCGAACCGCTGTTTCTCGGCGGAGGTGGTGGGGCTGGGCTCGGCCGCGGGCTGGTTCAGTGCCGCGGCGGTGACCGCCGTCTTGGTGTTGGTGTGGGAACCGGCACTGCTGTTTCCGCAGGCCGTGCCACCGGCCACCAGGGCGCAGCACACGGCCAGCGCCAGGCAGAGTCGCCGTATCGGTACAGGCACGAGGTCCTCCCGACGTGTCTTTCCGAGTGGGGAGCTTCCTTCTCCACCGTTACTCCGCACACGCGGTTACGCCACTCGGGGGAAACGCCGGGAGGACGACGCCGGAAGACGACGCCGACGACGGACAGGTCAGCAGCAGTCCGGGTCGAGGCCCGCCGGGAGACGCGTGCCGCCGAAGACCGCGCAGGTCGCCTCGTGCCCGCCGAGCGCGGCGACCGCGAGCAGCAGGGAACCCGCCGTCCAGGTGGTCAGTTCGCGCGGCCAGATCGCCTCGTCGTCGAAGACGTAACCCGTCCAGTACAGACCGGAGTCGGCGTCCCGCAGATGCTGCACGGACTTCAGGATCTCAAGCGCCCGGTCCGGTTCCCCCACCGCCCACAGCGCGAGCGCCAGTTCGCAGGACTCGCCGCCGGTCACCCAGGGGTTGGGTACGACACAGCGCACCCCGAGGCCCGGTACGACGAACCGGTCCCAGGACTCCGCTATCCGCGCCTCGGCCTCCGCGCCGGTCAGGGCGCCGCCGAGGACGGGGTAGTACCAGTCCATCGAGTAGCGGTCCTTGTCCAGGAACCGCTCCGGGTGCCTGCGGATCGCGTGCCGCAGCGCGCCGGCCGCCAGCTCCCAGTCCGGCTGCGCCTCTTCACGCTGCTCGGCGATGGCGAGCGCACAGCGCAGCGCCTGGTGGATGGAGGAACTGCCGGTGAGCAGGGCGTCCGTGGCCGGCGTCCCGTCCTCGTCGCGCCGCCAGCCGATCTGCCCGCCGGGCTGCTGGAGGCCGAGCACCCATTCCACGGCCGCGTAGACGCAGGGCCACATGCGGTCCAGGAACGTGTCGTCGCCCGTGGACAGGTAGTGGTGCCAGACGCCGACGGCTATGTACGCCACGAAGTTGGACTCGCGGGCGCGGTCGGTGATCTCGTCATGGGCGCCGTCCGCGTAGGCCGCGTACCAGGAGCCGTCCTCGTTCTGGTGCCGGGCGAGCCATAGGTAGGCACGCTCGGCGGCTTCGTGCTCACCGGCCGCGTCCAGGGCCATCGCGGCCTCGGTGTGGTCCCACGGGTCCAGGTGGTGGCCCCGGAACCACGGGATCGCGCCGTCCTCCCGCTGTACGGCGAGGATGCCGCGTACGGTCGCGGCAGCCTGCTCGGCGGTGAGGACCCCGGGCAGGACGAGGTGTTCTGTCCGGGGGGTGGTCACTGGGCGGCCGCCTCCTCGGCGAGCCGGGGCAGGTGCGGCTTGGTCGCGTAGACCACGAAGCTCTTGCCCATCACCGGGTTGAGGGTGCGCTCGGCGAGCCGGGTGGCCAGCGGCTTCTTCATGATGTCCCAGACCAGGAGCTTGTGGTACGCGCGCACCGGCAGCGCCTTGTCGTTGTCGACGCCGAAGGCGCACTTCAGCCACCAGTAGGGGGCGTGCAGGGCGTGCGCGTGGTGGCTGCCGTACGGCTTCAGACCGGCCTCGCGGACCTTCGCCACCAGCTCGTCCGCCTTGTAGATGCGGATGTGGCCGCCCTCGACCTCGTGGTAGGCGTCGGACAGCGCCCAGCAGATCTTCTCCGGGCCGTAGCGGGGCACGGTGACCGCGATCCGGCCGCCGGGGCGCAGCACGCGCACCATCTCGGCGAGCACGCCCTTGTCGTCGGGGATGTGCTCCATCACCTCGGAGATGATCACCACGTCGAACGAGTCGTCCGGGAACGGCAGCGCCAGCGCGTCGCCCTCCATCGCGGTCGCGGTGGCGCCCTGGGGGGCCTCGCCGGCCTCCTTCATCGCCGCGAACCACTTGGTGACCTCGCGGATTTCCTCGGCGTTCTGGTCGAGGGCCACGACCTGGGCGCCGCGCCGGTAACACTCGAACGCATGCCGGCCGGCTCCGCAGCCGAGGTCCAGGACGCGGTCTCCCGGGGCGATGGGGAACCGGGAGAAGTCGACGGTCAGCACGTGGCCCTGCTTTCGGGATAGACGCTGGTGTCACTCGGAGGGGTCGCGGCGACGGCGACGCCGGCCGAGGCCGTGTCGGCGGCCTCGGCGGGGGCCGCGGCGCGGCCGGGGGTCGGGGGCGCGGAGCGGCGGGGGGCCGCGGCGAAGGCGCCGGGCGCGGAGCGGGCGATGGCCTCGCGGTACCGCGCCACGGTGCCCTGGGCCGCCCGGGCCCAGGTGAAGTTGGCCAGGACCCGTTCGCGGCCCGCCGCGCCGAGCCGGGCGCGCAGTTCGGCGTCGCCCAGCAGCCGGCCGAGGCCCGCCGCCAGTGCTCCCGCGTCGCCGGGCGGCACCGCGAGGCAGGTCTCGCCGTCACGGCCCGCGACCTCGGGGATCGCGCCGCCGGTGGTGGCGAGCAGCGGAGTCCCGGTGGCCATGGCCTCCGCGGCGGGCAGCGAGAACCCCTCGTACAGCGAGGGCACGCAGGCGACCTCGGCGGAGCGGATCAGGTCGACCAGTTCGGCGTCCGAGATGCCCTTGACGAACTCGACGGCGCCGTCCAGGCCGTACCGTTCGATCGCCTGGGCGACCGGCCCCTCCTCGGGGCGCTTGCCGACGACGACGAGATGCGCGGCCGGGTGCTCGGTGCGCACCTTGGCCAGCGCCTCCACGAGGAACACCAGCCCCTTGAGCGGCACATCGGCGCTGGAGGTGGTGACGATCCGCCCCGGCACCTCGGGCACCGCCGGATTCGGCGCGAACAGATCGGTGTCGGCGCCGATATGGACCACGTGGATGCGGTCCTGCCGCACCCCGAGGTGGTCGACGATCTCCTGCCGGGAGCTGCCGGAGACGGTGAGCACCGAGGGCAGCCGGCGCGCGACCCGCTTCTGCATCCGGGTGAAGGCGTACCAGCGGCGTACCGAGTACCGGCGCTGCCGGCCCTCGGCCGCGTCCAGCTCCAGCTGCCGGTCCACGGTGATGGGGTGGTGGATGGTGGTGACCAGCGGAGCGCCGATGTCGCCGAGGAGGCCGTAGCCGAGGGTCTGGTTGTCGTGGACGACGTCGAAGTCGCCGCGCCGGGCCCGCAGCATCCGGCGGGCGCGCAGCGAGAAGGTGAGCGGCTCGGGGAAGCCGCCGGTCCACATCGTGCCCACTTCCAGGGCGTCGATCCAGTCCCGGTACTCGCCGCGGCCGGGGGTGCGGAAGGGGTCGGGCTGGCGGTAGAGGTCGAGGCTCGGCAGCTCGGTCAGGGTGAGCGCGGGGTAGCCCTCGTCGAGCACGGGGTAGGGCTGGGAGCCGATGACCTCGACGCGGTGTCCGAGGCGGGCCAGCTCGCGCGAGAGGTGCCGTACGTAGACGCCCTGCCCGCCGCAGAACGGGTTCCCTTTATAGGTGAGGAGCGCGATGTCGAGCGGTCGCTCCCCGTCGGCGGCGAAGTCCTCACGGGCACCCGCTTCCCGGGCCTCGGCGGTCACTCTGTGCCCCCTTCTGCCTGCACTGTCCCGCGAGACTACGACGGGACGCTAATCTAGAACAAGTTTCAGACTTGATCGTTCAAGAGCCTCTGAATCTACCGGCAGGTAGGGGTGCTGTGAGCAGTGGATCAGGTGATTCGCGCCACGGCGCGCGGCCCTGCCATGCTGTCTGATCACGTGCCCTACCGACACCCTCACCGATTGTCACGGAACGGGACCCATGCCTGCGGAAGCCAGTACGTCGCGCCCTCCCTCGCCGCCCCTCACGGAGCGTCAGGAAGCCCGCCGTCGCCGGATCCTGCACGCGAGCGCGCAACTGGCGGGCCGGGGCGGGTTCGACGCGGTGCAGATGCGCGAGGTGGCCGAGTCCTCCCAGGTGGCTCTGGGCACGCTGTACCGGTACTTCCCGTCCAAGGTGCATCTGCTGGTGGCCACCATGCAGGACCAGTTGGAGCGGATGCACGGCACCCTGCGCCGCAAGCCGCCCGCCGGTGACACCGCGGCCGAGCGGGTCGCCGAGACCCTGATGCGGGCCTTCCGGGCCCTGCAACGCGAGCCGCATCTGGCCGACGCCATGGTCCGCGCGCTGACCTTCGCGGACCGCAGTGTCAGCCCCGAGGTGGACCAGGTGTCCCGGCAGACCACGGCGATCATCCTGGACGCGATGGGCCTGGACGACCCGAGCCCCGAGCAGCTCTCCGCCGTGCGGGTCATCGAGCACACCTGGCACTCGGCCCTCATCACCTGGCTCTCCGGCCGTGCCTCCATCGCCCAGGTGAAGATCGACATCGAGACGGTCTGCCGGCTGATCGACCTGACCGTCCCGCAGGAGTAGCACGGGGCCCGCTCACTCCTCGGGCGGGAACACCGGTTCCCCGCTGCCCCGCAGGGTGATCGAGATGGCTTCCGCGGGACAGGTCTCGGCCGCGGTGAGAACGGGTTCGGCGGCGTCGGTGTCCGGCTCCGTCGGAAGGGACCGGCGGGCGGAGTCGAGGCGGAAGTGCTCCGGCGCGTGGTGCAGGCACTGGCCCGAGCCGACACACAGGGAGCGGTCGACCTCGATGTGCCAGCGGTCGGCCATGGCTCACGCCCCCGCCGGGAGATGGATCATCTTGTGCTCCAGATAGGCGCCGTACCCCTCGGGCCCGAACTCCCGCCCGATCCCGGAGTTCTTGTAGCCGCCGAAGGGGCCCAGCATGTCCAGGCTGAAGGTGTTGACGCTGTAGGTGCCGGTGCGCACCCGGCGGGCGACCTCGACGCCGCGCTCGACGTCGGCGGTCCATACGCTGCCGGAGAGGCCGTACTCGGAG
Source organism: Streptomyces griseofuscus (assembly GCF_014673495.1). Taxonomy (GTDB): domain Bacteria; phylum Actinomycetota; class Actinomycetes; order Streptomycetales; family Streptomycetaceae; genus Streptomyces; species Streptomyces murinus. Next base: position 5,954,217 of record NZ_CP051006.1, on the reverse strand, counting down.
TCGTCGGCGATCCGTACGGCCTCCCGCTCGTCGCCGTACGGCAGCAGGCAGATGACCGGCCCGAAGATCTCCTCGCGGGCGATCCGCATGGCGTTGTCGACGCCCCCGAAGAGGGTCGGCTCGACGTACCAGCCGCGCTCAAGACCTGCCGGGCGGCCGCCGCCGGCGAGGACTTTGGCGCCCTCCTCCTGGCCGACGCGGATGTAGTCGAGGCTGCGCGCCTGCTGGCGCCGGGCGACCAGCGGGCCGACCTGGGTGGCGGGGTCCAGCGGGTCGCCGACCACGAGGTCGGCCGCGGCGCGGGCGAAGGCGTCGGCGAACTCGTCGTAGCGGGCGCGCGGCACGAGGATGCGGGTCTGGGCCACACAGGCTTGCCCGTTGTTCATCCAGGCCGCCGGTACGATCCCCGCGACGGCCGTCGCGAGATCCGCGTCCGGCAGCACGATCGCCGCCGACTTGCCGCCCAACTCCAATGTGACCCGGGTGAGTTGCCGGGATGCGACCTCCATCACCCGCTTGCCGGCCGCTACCGACCCGGTGAAGGACACCTTGTCCAGACCGGGATGCCCGACCAGGTACTCGCTGACCTCCCGGTCGGCGGGCAGGATGGACAGGACTCCCTCGGGCAGCCCGGCCGCACGGGCGATGTCGCCGAGCAGATAGGCGTCCAGCGGGGATTCCGGTGAGGGTTTGAGTACGACGGTGCAGCCGGTCAGCAGCGCGGGCGCGAGCTTGGCGGCGGCGACGAACTGGGGCACGTTCCACGGCACCACGGCCGCCACCACCCCGACCGGCTCCCGGCGCACCAGCAGCGGTCCGAGGGCGCCGTCGCGCCGCTCCTCGTACACATACTCCCGGGCCACGCGGATCGCCGAGTCCCACACCATCATGGCGCCGAGCGCCTGGGCGAGGACGCTCCAGGAGTACGGGGAGCCGTTCTCGGCGGAGATCACCCGGGCGATCTCCTCGTGCCGGGCGGCGATGCCGTCCTTGATCCGGGTGACGACGCCGATCCGCTCCTCGGGGGTCATGCGCGGCCAGGGTCCCTCGTCGAAGGCCCGGCGGGCCGCGGCCACCGCCCGGTCCACGTCCGCGCGCGAGGCGTGCGGGACCCGGCCGATGACCTCCTCGGTGTGCGGGGAGATCACCTCGATGACGTCCTCGCCCAGCGGCTCGGTCAACTCCCCGCCGATGTAGAGCTGTCCGTGTTCCACGAGCCCGGTCATGGCTGCCTCCCAGCGCGCCGCCTGCCGCACACTACTTTCTGACGATGCATCAGAACTGATATCAGTTCCGGTAATAGTGGGCAATGGTCGGGTCGGAGACCGGCGGGCAAAGGGGCGGACCATGGCGCGGACGTTCGATCACGGCGGGGGCGTGCGGTCGATCCGGGTGCCCATCCCGGACAACCCGCTCGGCTACACGCTGGTGTACGTGGTGGAGACCGACCGGGGGCCGGTGCTCGTCGACACCGGCTGGGACGACCCCGGGTCCTGGGACGTCCTGGTGGCGGGCCTCGACGCCTGCGGCACCGGGGTGTCGGAGGTGACCGGGGTGGTCGTCACCCATCATCACCCGGACCACCACGGGCTGTGCGGGCGGGTGCGCGAGGCGTCCGGGGCGTGGGTGGCGATGCACGCGGCGGACGCGGCGATCGTGCGCAGGACCCGCGAGGCGCGGCCCGAGCGGTGGTACGCCTACATGGCCGCCAAGCTGACAGCGGCGGGGGCGCCGCGGGAGCAGGTGGCGCCGCTGCGGGCGGCCGCGGCGGGCGGCCGTGAGCTGCCCCGGTTCTCCCCCGCGCCGCCGGACCGGGAGATCGTCCCCGGTGAACTCCTCGATCTGCCGGGCCGCCGGCTGCGCGCGATCTGGACCCCGGGGCACACCCCCGGCCATGTCTGTCTGCATCTGGAGGAGGAGCATCCGGGTGAACTCCCGGGCCGGGGACGGCTGTTCAGCGGCGATCACATGCTCCCCGGGATCACCCCGCACATCGGCCTGTACGAGGATCCCGAGGACGCGACGGTGACCGATCCACTCGGCGACTACCTCGACTCCCTGGAGCGGGTCGGCCGTCTCGGGCCCGCGGAGGTGCTGCCCGCGCACCGGCACGCCTTCACCGACGCGCCCGCCCGGGTACGGGAGTTGCTTGACCACCACGAGGAGCGGCTGCGGTCTCTCCTCGCCCTGCTCGCCGTCCCGCTCACCCCCTGGCAGCTGGCCGAACGGATGCGCTGGAACCGGCCCTGGGCCGACATCCCGCCCTCCTCCCGCACCATCGCCGTCTCGGAGGCCGAGTCCCATCTGCGCCATCTGTTCAAGCAGGGCCGGGTGGAACCGGTGCCGGGGAGTGATCCGGTGACGTACGCGGCGGTGTGAATTATCTTCCCGCCGGGGGCGCTCAGGCTGGTACACAGGCGCATGGACCCTGTGCAGCGGCTTCTCGCCGAGCGCGCCTGTGAGCGCCTGATCCTGGAGTTCGTCCACCGCCTCGACCTCGGTGAACCGGCCGAGGTGGCCGAGCTGTTCACCGAGGACGGCAGCTGGGAGTGGCCCCCGCCCGGGGACGGGCGCGCGGTGCGGGGCCGGGCGGCGCTGCGGGAGTACTTCGGCGGGCGCCCCGCCGACCGGCTCTCCCGGCGGCTGATGTCCAACGTCCTGGTCACGGTCGTCTCCCCGAATGCGGCGACGGCGGTGTCGTACTTCTCCACCCACCGCGTCGACGGCTACACCGGCGGCCTGGTGCCCGCCGGGCCGCCGGTGCAGATCGGGCACTACGCGGACCGGTTCCGCCGCACCGGCGGGCGCTGGCTGCTCGCCTCCCGGGTGCTCCACCTGCCCTTCGGCGGCCCTACACCCAGGGTTTGAGGCCGGACAGGAAGTCCCGTTCGGCGGCCGTCAGCGGGGGGCCCGGCAGGGCGGGCAGCGGGGATCCGGTGAGGGCGTGCAGCAGGGCGTCGGGGCGGAAGAGACGGGCGGGCGAGGTGCGCAGGGTGGTGACGTCCCAGAGGGCGCAGGCCGCGGTGTAGGAGCCGGTGGCGGCGTGGTTCAGGCGCCGGGAGTAGACGGCGGCCAGCCGGTCCCCGACCGTCGGACGGGCGCCCTCCACCCCCGGGTAGAGGACATCGGTACTGACGGCCGCCGTCCACGCGCCCTGTGCCGCACGGGCCACCGCCCGCTGCACCCGCCGGGCCAGCCCCGGCGCCTCGATGCCGTGCTCGCGCACCGTCTGTGCCAGCGCGCGGGCGCCGAGCGCGGCGGCGGACATGCCCTGCCCGTAGATCGGGTTGAAGGTGGCCGCCGCGTCCCCGATCGCCACCAGCCGCTCCGGCCACAGACGCGCGTCCTCCAGATACCGCCGGGAGTTGCTGGTGCTGCGGCTGACGTGCACCGGGCCGAGCGGCTCGGCGGCCTCGATCAGCCGGCCCACCAGGGGGCTCGGCAGGTTCAGCGCGTAGGCGACGAAGGCGTCCGGGTCCTTCGGCGGCTCGCTGCCCCGCATCCCGCCGAGGCTGACCATCCATCTGCCGTCCTCGATCGGCACGATCATGCCGCTGCGGCCGGGCCGCCCGCTCCAGGGGTCGGCCTGCACCAGGGTCATCGGCCAGTCCGGGGCGCCGGGCGGGACGCGGTAGACGCGGGTGGCGTTGGCCAGACCGCTGTCGACATGGCGCTCGCGGATGGCGCCCACGCCGAGGACGTCGAGCCAGGGCAGCAGCCGGGTGCCCCGGCCGCTCGCGTCCACCACCCAGTCGGCGTCCAGGTCCTCAAGCGGGCCGCCGTCGGCGCCGGCCAGCCGTACGCCGGTCACCCGGCGGGCGCTGCCGCGCAGCCCGCTCACCCGGGCGCGGCGCACCGTGATCTGCGGGTTCGTCTCCAGCACCGCCCGGCGCACGCCCCATTCGAGGAGCGGTCTGCTCGCGGTCATGGTGATGAAGGTGCGGTGCCGCCAGCGCCGGAACCAGCCCGTCGGGGCGAGCGCCAGCAGGTCCGAGCTCAGTGCCATCTCCCTGGCGCCGGCCGCCACCAGCCGCCCCCGCAGGTCGGCGCCGGGGAGCAGTTCCTCCATCACCGCCATGCCGCCGGGCATCAGCAGATGGGCGTGCCGGGACTGGGGCACTCCCTTGCGGTGCGCGGGTGCCTCGGGCAGCTCGTCGTGGTCGAGTACGACGACCTCGGCCACGGCGGGCGCGAGCGCGGCGGCGGCGAGCAGACCGGCCGGTCCGGCCCCGATGACAACGGCTCTTCGTGCGTTCACGGTTCCCCATTCTTCTGGTGAGACGTCCCGGTGGACGCCCGGTGACACGTGCGCATGGTTATCGCCCCGGCTCCCGCGCCGGGCGGACGGGTGCCTCGGCCCGGGCCCGCTCAGCCGCGGGCGGTCCGTGCCGAGTCCTCCCGGGCCGCGCGGACGACCGGTGATCCGGTCAACGCCCTTGCCAGCCGCACCAGTTCACCGGTGTCGGAGAAGAGAGCGGTGTGCAGCCGGGAGCCGCTCTCCGGCTCGGGGCTCTCCGGGGGCCGCGGCCGCCCCGCCTGGTGGGCGGCGTCCACGACCATCGCGGCGGCCGCGATGAAGTGCGCCTCGCCCGGCGGGCTGCCCTGGCCGCGGGCCTGCCGGTACGCCGTCTCGCGCACCCGGCCGTCGCAGCGGGACTGGAGGGCGAGCAGCGCGTCGAGGATGCGCAGCTCGCGGTAGTACAGCCGGCCGCGCGGCAACTGCCAGCGCGGCGGGGCGGGTTTGGACGCGGTCGGCACATGCCGCAGCTCCGCCCACAGGGGGCCGAGCGCCCGGTAGTCCCAGATGCTGCGCCACTGGGCGAGGGTCGCGGGCAGCAGCCGGGGCAGCACGAAGCCCGCCGCGCACAGCAGGGCGCCCAGCGCGGCGGCGCGCGGGGCGAGCCCGGTGGACAGCCGGTCCAGGTCGTACCCCGCCCAACGGGCCACGACCGCCGTCGACTTGGCGCCTTCGAAGCCGAGCACATCCACGGCCAGGCCGGCCATGATGAGCCGCAGCCCGGTCCGCAGGATCCCGGTCACCTCCCGGGACCAGCGCAGACACACATAGATGGTGATCACCGCGCAGGCGCCGTGCCCGAACAGGTACAGCACGATCATCTCGCGCATGTACGGCGTGTTCGCGTAGTAGGTGTCGAGGTCCCGCAGCCGTTCGACGGGCGCGTGGGCGAGCGCGAACAGGGTGATGACGGCGATGATCAGCAGGCTGTACACGGTGGCGACCCGCACCACCTGGCTCCGCACCCGGTCGGCCGGTCCTCCGCGCCAGTTGATCAGCAGGATCAGCAGGGAGGCGCTGTAGGCGGAGATGACGCTGTAGGTCATCGGGGCGCCGAAGTTGGGGACACGGGTGAGGTCGTTGACCGCGCCCAGGGTGACGGGGGCCGAGCAGAAGAAGCAGAGCCCGCCGAGGAAGATGGACACACAGGTGGAGGCGGTCAGCGGGTCCCGCAGGGCGAGGCGCGGCCGGCGGAAGATCAGCAGGGCGGTCACGGTGAACAGGCTCGCCACCGTGTACACGATCAGGCTCATGGTGCGGCCGGCCCCCTCAGCACACGGCCAGGGCGCGATCGCCGCTGCCCTCGGCGAGGGCGTCGGAGACGCGCAGCAGCACCGGCAGGTCGGGGTGGTCGGCGAGCGGTACGACCGCATCCGCCCGCTCCTCGTACGGCGCCCGGACGGCGGCGGCGATGACGGCGGCCCACGCGGCGGCCTCCGCCTGCTGCGGGTCGGCGCCGGCCCGGGCGCGCTCTGCGTACGTCTGCCGGAACAGGCTCTCGTCCAAGTGGCGCCCCAGATAGTGCAGTCCGTTGTAGATGGAGCTCTGCCGCCAGGTCAGCCAGCGGGTGGCGGAGGGCCACAGCGGGCGCGGCGCGCGCAGGCTCTCGCGGGTGAGCAGCCCGGTCAGTGTCCGCTCCAGCGGGCCGAGCCGGGTGTACGCCCGCCAGCAGCGCGCCCGGACGGCCAGGAAGGGGGCGAACAGCGGGATCACGATGCCGATGACGGTGATCGCGGCCCCGCCTCCGGCGCAGGCCGCCGGGAAGGTCGTGGCGAGCACGGACCAGTCCCGGTCGCACCAACGGGCGCCCACGGCAAGGAGTTTGGCCAGGCTGTAGCCGCAGCCGACGAGGTTCCCCGCGCCCATCATCACCAGGCCCGCGCGCAGCGAGCCGCGCAACTGCCGGGCCCAGGAAAGGGATCGGCACGCGGTGACGACGACGGCGGTCAGATGCGCGCCGAGGTAGAGAACGATCATCTCGGCGATGTACGGCGTGGTGGCGTAGTACGTGTCGAAGTCCGTACGGCGCTCCACGGCCGCGTCACCGAGGACGAACAGGGCGGCGATGCCCGCGAGTACGGCGGTGTAGCCGAGGATCCAGCGGCGGATCGCGCGTGCGGTGCCGGGGCCGCCGCGCCAGCGCATGACGAGCGTGAGGGAGGCGGCGCCGTACGCGGTGACGGTTCCGTACGTCAGCGGGGCGGCGAGGTTGGGCACGCCGCTGGCGCCGTTGACGAAGCCGACCGTGCCGGGGGCGCCGAGCAGGAAGCACAGCGAGGACAGGGCCAGCACGGCGCTGAGGGTGAGCAGGAAGGGGTCCCGCCAGCGGCGCGCCAGATCGGGTGCCTTGGTCAGCAGCCCGAGCCAGAGCAGCCCGCAGCTGGCGTAGTTGATCAGGTCGCTCATCTGGCCCCGCGGTAGTTGAGGGCCGCGCCGATGCGTCCGGCGAGGTCGTCGTGGCCGGAGGTGTGCGCCGCGTACCCGGAGTCGGGGGAGGCTTTCAGCCAGGGCCGCAGCCGGTCGCCGATCAGCATGCCGAAGAGGTCGGCGCGCTGCTCCGCGGCCTCCAGGAAACGGGTGCGGGCGGCGGTCGCCACGGTGCCGTCGGGCGCGGGGGCGGCCTCGGTGTGCGCGGCGCGGTGCGCGGGGTCGTCGTCGGCCATGTGCCACAGCTCGTGACCCAGGATCACGAGCTTCATCCAGGGCGGGGCGTCGGCCTCGATCACGATGTCGTCGCGGCCGGCGCGCTCGATCCACAGTCCGGTCGCGGAGGTCCCCGGCGGAAAGTTCGCCTGATGGACGACGATGGGGCGACCGCGCCAGCGGATCGCGGACTCGACCAGGGCGGCCAGCAGATCGCCGGGGTCGGCGGGGATCGACACGCGCAGGGGGTCGATCAGCTCGTTGGCGAACCGGCGCATCTTCCTGGTTGTCCGCACCATTCCCCCGGAGGCTGCGAGCGGTCACGTCTGACCGCAATATGCCAACTCCGCGCCGCCCAAGCCACCTTCACCCGGGACATCCGGCCGACACAAACGCGACGTACCACACCAACGGGACAGGGCCCACCCCGTCCGCTGGCCGAAACAACCACTCCGCACTCCGGTGCGGAACCCTTACTTTCAGCCAACCCGGAAGGGCCGTCAGGCCAGTTGCGCCATACGCCGCACCAACTCCCCCGCCCCTCCCAGCGATTCCGTCTCCCCCGCGCTCATCGTCGGATTCCCCGCCCTGCGCCGCAGCGCCTCCCCGACCCCCTCCTCGGTGAGCCGGGAGGGGTCGGCGAGCAGCGCTCCGAGCAGCGCACGGGCCGGGGCAGCGAGATCGGTGGACCCCACGGCGACCTGGGCGAGGATCACCGCGGACATGCCCCAGTCCAGGGCCGGGCTCCCGTCCTGCGCGTTGGACCAGTCGATGACACGGGGCCCGTCCGGGGTGAGCATCACGTTGTCGGGGTGCAGATCCAGGTGCAGCACCCGCGCCCCGGGATCGGCCGGGTCCCGCCCGGGCAGGGCGTGCAGCCGGCGCAGCAGCCCGGCGAGCAGCGCTCCCGCCTCCGCCGGACCCACCCGGCCCTCGACGAGGGCGGTGAGCAGGGTCGGGCCGGACAGCCGCTCCAGGACCAGCTCGGTGCGCGAGCCGGTGGGGCGGACCCGGGGCGCCGGGTAGCCGTGTCGTCGTACGTACGTCATCACGGTCGCCTCGGCCGCCGCGTCCCCCCAGCCCTGGCGGTCGCGGCGCAGCACCCACGCGGTGTCGATCTCGTAGACGTCGGCCGTACGACCCGAGCCGAGGAGCTTTCCCGGTGTTGTCATGGCCGTGACCCTAATCACCGTCACGGTGTGCTCACGGGCACTCGCCGGGTCCCGTGGGGCTGCCGGTAAAGTGGCGGGGTCGTCATCACACCCGTACGGGGGGAAGCCGGTGCAATTCCGGCGCTGACCCTTCCCCAATCCTCGGCTTCGCTCGGATCGGGGAGACCCCAATCCGTGAGCCGTTCCGCAAGGTCCGGTGAGCCGGAACGCCCCGGGGCGGACGTGACCGGCTCGCGTGCGTCGGCCCCTTCGCCGCGCACGGCACCGTCGAGGTATACGGAGTCGAGCCGCCCGGGTCCCCTCCCGTGCGCTGCCCGGCTCCCCGCAGGGAGAGGCAGTCGCCGACCATGAACGTCCGCCGCAATGCCGCGGCTCTCGCCGCCATAGGCGTGCTGGCAGCCGCCGCACCCGCCGTGGCCGCCGGCCCGTCCCCTTCCCCCAAGGCATCGGTCCCGGCCGGTCTCTACGGCACGTCGGACCCCACCTACGACGGTGTGTGGCGCCAGTCGCTCACCCTCGTCGCCCAGCGCACCCTCGGCTACCGCCCGGCCACCGCCGCCGTCGACTGGCTCACCGGCCAGCAGTGCGCGAACGGCTCCTTCGCCGCCTTCCGCGCCACCCCCGCCGCGTCCTGCGACGCCAAGACCATGGTGGACACCAACAGCACGGCCGCCGCGGTCCAGGCCCTGCACGCGACCGGCGGCCATGACGCCGCCGTCACCAAGGCCGTTGACTGGCTGAAGTCCGTGCAGAACAAGGACGGCGGCTGGGGCTACAACCCCGGCAGCCCCAGCGACACCAACTCCACCTCCGTCGTCGTCGGCGCGCTCGCCGCGACCGGCGCCGACCCGGCGGGCGTCCGCAAGGACGGCAAGTCCCCGTACGACGCGCTGGCCACCTGGTCCATCCCCTGCGACCAGGACGGCGGCGGCGCGCTGGCCTACCAGCCGGACAAGAAGGGCAAGCTGGCCGCCAACGCCGACGCCACCGCCGCCGGGGTGACCGCCGCGCTCGGCACGGGCTTCGTCGCGCGGACCGGCAAGGCCCCCGCCGCGGACGCCTGCGCCAAGGCCGGCCACCCCACCCCGGCGCAGATCGCCGACAACGGCGGCGCGTATCTGGCGGCCGCGGTCGCCAAGAGCGGCCATCTGATGTCCGTGATGCCCGGCGCCACGGACCAGCCCGACTACGGCAACACCGCCGACACCGTCGTCGCCCTCGCCGCGGACGGACGCACCGCGGCGGCGAAGAAGGCGTACGCCTTCCTGGAGAAGAGCGCGGGCCCCTGGGCCGCCCAGACCGGCCCCGCGGCGTACGCCCAGCTGATCCTCGCCGCGCACGCCGTCGGCGCCCAGCCCGGCGACTTCGGCGGCACCAGCCTCGTCACCTCCCTCAACGCCCTCGGCCCCGAGCCGCGGATGCAGGCCGCCGCCGACAAGCACGCCAAGGCGTCCGACGGCAGCTCGCACGCCGGGGTCTGGTGGAGCGTCGGCATCTGCCTCGTCGCGGGCATCGGCATCGGCTTCCTGCTCAGCACCCGCAAGAAGCAGCAGTCGTGACCGCCGTCCGCCGTGCCGTGCCGGTACTGCTGGCCGCGCTCGCCCTGCTGCTCGGCACGGGTGCCGGGCAGGCGGCGGCCACGGGGTACCGCTACTGGTCGTTCTGGGAACGCTCCGGCGACCACTGGACGTACGCCACCCAGGGCCCCTCGCTCGCCCGCCCCGACGACGGCGCCGTGGAGGGCTTCCGCTTCTCCGTGAGCGCGGACTCCGGCGACGCGAGCAAGCCGCGCGGTACGGCGGACTTCGCCACGATCTGTTCGGGTACGGCCGCCGAGGCGGGCACGAAGCGGGTGGCGCTGGTCATCGACTTCGGCGTCCCGGCGGACGCGCCCTCCGGCGAGACCCCGCCGGCCCGCCGCACGGCGTGCGCCCGGGTCGCGCCGTCGGCCTCCACCGCGGAGGCGCTGGCCGCGGTGGCCAAGCCGCTGCGGTACGACACGAACGCGCTGCTGTGCGCGATCTCCGGGTATCCGCGCAAGGGGTGCGGGGAGCAGGTGTCGTCGGGGAGCGGGGCGTTGACGACTCCGGGCCGCACGGAGAACCGGACGTCCTCCTCCGGTGGCCCCTCGTTGGGGCTGCCGATCGGTGCCGGTGTCGTCGTCGTGCTGGCGGGCGCGGCGGTGTGGCAGTGGCGTCGCCGCCGGTGACTCCGTCGGATCGGCCGGTGGGGCGTGCGGTTCCTCGCGGGCGGGAGGGTGTCGGGGGCGGCGATCGTCCTGACCCGACGGCCGTGTCCGGGTGCGGGTCGTCCGTGGCTGGTCGCGCAGTTCCCCGCGCCCCTTCGGGGCACGGATCCGGCCGGGACGGCGACCGTCCTGACCCCACCGCCGCACCGGGGCGTGAAAGGGGCCGTGCGGGCGTGCACCCCGGGGCCTGGTGGGTCTGGGCGATATCGCTGGGCACTGCGGCGACCCGCACCACCAATCCGCTGCTGCTCGGCCTGCTCATCGTCGTGTCGGCGTACGTCGTGGCGACGCACCGCTCCCCCGCCCCCTGGGCCCGTTCCTACTCCGCGTTCGCCAAGCTGGCGTTCGCCGTGCTGCTCATCCGCCTGGTCTTCGCGGTGGCCCTCGGCTCCCCGATCCCCGGTACCCATGTCCTCCTCACCCTCCCGGAGATCCCGCTGCCGCACTGGGCCCAGGGCATCCGGCTCGGTGGCGAGGTCACCGCGGAGGCGCTCGTCTTCGCGGCGTACGACGGGCTGAAGCTGGCCACCCTGCTGATCTGCGTCGGCGCCGCGAACGCCCTCGCCAGCCCCTCCCGCCTGCTGAAGTCCCTGCCCGGCGCCCTGTACGAGACCGGCGTCGCCGTCGTCGTCGCCCTCACCTTCGCGCCGCACCTCATCGCCGACGTCCAGCGGCTGCGTGCCGCCCGCCGGCTGCGCGGCCGCCCGGACCGGGGCGTCCGGGGGCTGCTCCAGGTCGGACTCCCGGTCCTGGAGGGCGCGTTGGAGCGCTCCGTCGCACTCGCCGCCGCCATGGAGGCCCGCGGCTACGGCCGCAGCGCGGACGTCCCCGCCCGGGTCCGCCGTACGACCGCCGCCCTCACCCTCGGTGGTCTGCTCGGCGTCTGCGCGGGCACCTACGGGCTGCTCACCGCCGAGGGCGGCAGCTACGGCGCCCCGCTGCTGCTCGCCGGGATCGTCGCCGCCCTCGCCGGACTGCGCCTCGGCGGCCGCCGTTCGCTGCGCACCCGGTACCGGCCCGACCCCTGGGGCCCCCGCGCCTGGCTGGTGACCGGTTCCGGTGTCGCCGTGGCCGCGCTGCTGACGCTCGCCTCGTCCCGCGCCCCCGAGGCCCTGCACCCGGGTGTGGTCCCGCTGACCGCGCCCACCCTGCCGCTGTGGCCGGCCGCGTCGATCCTGCTCGCCCTGCTGCCCGCCTTCGTCGTTCCGAGGGAGCACTCGTGATCCGCTTCGAGAAGGTCAGCGTCACGTACGACGGTGCCCCCGAACCCACCGTCCGCGACGTCGACTTCGAGGTGCCGGAGGGCGAACTGGCGCTGCTCGTCGGCCCGTCCGGGGTCGGCAAGTCCACCGTGCTCGGCGCGGTCAGCGGGCTCGTCCCGCACTTCACCGGCGGCACCCTGGGCGGCCGGGTGACCGTGGCCGGGCGTGACACCCGTACCCACAAGCCCCGTGAACTCGCCGATGTCGTCGGCACGGTGGGCCAGGATCCGCTCGCGCATTTCGTCACGGACACCGTCGAGGACGAACTCGCCTACGGCATGGAGTCGTTGGGCCTCGCGCCCGAGGTGATGCGCCGCCGGGTCGAGGAGACCCTCGATCTGCTGGGCCTCGCGGGGCTGCGGGACCGCCCCATCGCCACCCTCTCCGGCGGCCAGCGCCAGCGCGTCGCCATCGGCTCGGTGCTCACCCCGCACCCCCAGGTCCTCGTCCTCGACGAACCGACCTCCGCGCTGGACCCCGCCGCCGCGGAAGAGGTCCTCGCGGTGCTCCAGCGCCTGGTGCACGACCTCGGTACGACCGTCCTCATGGCCGAGCACCGCCTGGAACGCGTCATCCACTACGCCGACCGCGTCATCCTCCTCCCCACCCCCGGCGCACCCCCCGTCACCGGCACCCCCTCGGAGATCATGTCCGTCTCCCCGGTCCACCCGCCGGTGGTGGCCCTGGGCCGCCTGGCCAACTGGTCCCCCCTGCCGTTGACCGTGCGCGACGCCCGTCGCAAGGCCGGTGACCTGCGCGACCGCCTCGCCGACGCGGCCCCGGCCGCCCCCGCCGGACCCCACCGGGGCGGGCAAGCGTCCCCACCCCCGGCCCGCGGCAACCCCGGGCGCCTGTTCGGACGCCGTACCAAGAACACCGAAACCCGCCCCCCCCACCCCGCCGACGCCCACCGCCTCACCGTCCGCCGCGACCACCTCACCGCCCTCCACCACATCGACCTCACCGTCACCCCCGGCGAGACCATCGCCCTCATGGGCCGCAACGGCGCCGGCAAATCCACCCTCCTCAATACCTTCGTCGGCCTCCTCGAACCCACCACCGGCACGGTGACCGTCGGCGGCCGGACCCCCCACCGCACCCCGCCCCGCGATCTGATCCGCCACGTCGGCCTGGTCCCCCAGGAACCGAGGGACCTCCTCTACGCCGACACCGTGGCCACGGAGTGCGCCGCCGCCGACCAGGACGCCGACGCGGACCCCGGCACCTGCCGCGCCCTCCTGGACCGGCTCCTCCCAGGGATCGCCGACGACACCCATCCCCGCGACCTCTCCGAGGGCCAGTGCCTCGCCCTCGCGCTGGCCGTCGTACTGACCGCCCGCCCGCCCCTGCTGCTCCTGGACGAGCCGACCCGCGGCCTGGACTACGCCGCGAAGGCCCGCCTGGTCACCGCGCTGCGCGAACTCGCCGCCGAGGGGCATGCGATCGTCCTGGCCACGCACGATGTGGAGCTGGCGGCGGAGATCGCCCACCGGGTGGTGCTGCTGGCCGAGGGCGAGATGATCGCGGACGGTCCGACGGCGGAGATCGTGGTGTCCTCCCCCTCCTTCGCCCCGCAGGTGACCAAGATCCTCGCCCCCCAGCGGTGGCTGACCGTGTCCCAGGTCCAGGAGGCTCTGGGATGACGACCCCGCCCGCACCCACCGCCGTGCCCCCACGCGTCCACGCCGTCCGGCTCGGCCCCCGCTCCGTCGCCGCCCTCGTCCTCGCCACCGCCGTCGGTGTGATCGCCTTCGGCTGGCCCTTCCTCGCGCCGCCCGCCTCCCAGCTCAGCGCGCACGCCCAGGACGCCCCCTGGCTGTTCGCCGGTCTGCTGATCCTGCTCGTGGCGGTGGTCGCGGCGACGATCTCGGAGTCGGACCTCGGCCCGAAGGCGGTCGCGATGCTGGGCGTGCTCGCCGCCACCGGTGCCGCGCTGCGCCCGATCGGCGCGGGCACCGCCGGGATCGAGCCGATGTTCTTCCTGCTGGTGCTCAGCGGCCGCGTCCTGGGCCCCGGCTTCGGCTTCGCGCTGGGCTCGGTCACGATGTTCGCGTCCGCGCTGCTGACCGGCGGCGTCGGCCCCTGGCTGCCGTTCCAGATGCTGTCGATGGGCTGGTTCGCGATGGGCGCGGGACTGCTGCCGGGCCCGGTGCGGCTGCGCGGCCGGGCCGAGCTGCTGCTTCTGGCCGGGTACGGCTTCCTCGCCTCCCTCGCCTACGGCACGGTCATGAACCTGGCCGGCTGGCCCTTCATGGGCGCCGGCGCCTCGGGCATCTCCTTCCACCCGGGTGCCTCGGTCGCCGCCAATCTGGCCCGCTTCGTCGCCTACTGCCTGGCCACCTCCCTCGGCTGGGACCTGGGCCGGGCCCTGTGCACGGTGGTGCTGACCTGCGCGCTCGGCCCCGCGGTGCTGCGCGCGCTGCGCCGGGCCACCCGGCGGGCCGCGTTCGAGACGCCGGTCACCTTCGACGGCCCCGGGGCGTGAGGGGCCGTACCCACGCGGTGAGCGGGGCGGTGAAGCACCCCACATGACGCAGCTCACCTACGAGGCGGGGTCGTAGAGGGTCATGTCCGATATGTTCCGTCGCGCACCCCTGCCGACCTGCGGTTTGAGAGCTGCGCCACAGAACGCGCAATCCCGCCCCATCCGGCCACAACTAGTAAAAGGGGTGATTGCGGACGGATTTCCGGGCTGCTTATCTGGTCGCGTCGCCAGGCAGCACGAGCCCCCAGGGGTTCGGGCCGGTGATCCCCCGTCCCCGACGCAAGAGGTGCTCCGTGTCCGTCATCCGCCGCATCGCTTCCCCGAAGAAGGCCCTCACCGTCGCCGCCGTGGCCGCCGCCACCGCCGGTATGGCGCTGTCCGCCGCCCCCGCCCAGGCCGCCGCCCCGGCCTCGGCCTCCTCGGCCCAGGCGATCGCGCACAAGATGATCCCGGACGCCGCGCAGTTCAACGCGTTCAGCCAGATCGTCCAGCGCGAGAGCGGCTGGAACCCGAGCGCCACCAACGCCTCCTCCGGCGCCTACGGCCTGGTCCAGGCGCTGCCGGGTTCGAAGATGGCGTCCGCGGGCGCCGACTGGAAGACCAACCCGGCCACCCAGATCAAGTGGGGCCTGGACTACATGAACTCCCGCTACGGCAGCCCCGCCAAGGCCTGGGCCTTCTGGCAGACCAACCACTGGTACTGAGCCGACCCCCGGTAGCCGGAACCTCGCAAAGCACCCTCGCCCCGCTCGGCGAGGGTGCTTTCCGCATGTCCGGGCATTGCCGGGCGGCGCGTGGTGAAGTGGTCCCCGCCCCCGTCCGCCCGGCGCACCGGAGGAACCGTGACGACACCACCGACACCCCCGACCACGCCGCCCGTCTCCGGATCCGGGGCGGACCCCGCGCCGGATCCGGAGGCGCGCGGGCTGCGGCTGGTGCTCGTACTGATCACGCTGACCGTGGTGAGCGGCCTGATCGACGCCGTCAGCTATCTGGGCCTTGGCCGGGTCTTCACGGCGAACATGACCGGCAATGTGGTGGTGCTGGGCTTCGCGGCGGCCGGGGCGCCCGGTTTCTCGGTGCCGCGCACCGCGACCTCGCTGTGCTGCTTCCTGCTCGGCGCGGTGGCGGGCGGCCGGGTGGCGACCCGGTTCGGGGGCGGGTCCCGGCGCCGCTGGGCACGGCTGACACTGGCGGCCGAGGCGGTCCTGGTGGGGCTGTCGGCGGCGGCCGCCTTCGGCTGGCCGGACCGCACCGGCACGGTCTACGCCCTCATCGCCCTCACCGCCTTCGCGATGGGCGTGCGCAATGCGACGGTCCGCAAGCTCGGGGTCCCCGATCTGACGACCACGGTGCTGACGATGACTCTGACCGGGCTGGCCGCCGATTCCCGCCTCGGCAACGGCACGGGGCACCGTTCCCCGCGCCGTACCGCCTCGGTGGTCGCCATGCTCGGCGGCGCCTTCCTCGGCGCCTGGCTGGTGCTGCACCACGGCCTGGGCATCCCGCTGCTGATCGCGGCCCTCGCCTCGGCGGTGCTCGCGGTGTCCGCCTCCGGTAAGGAGTGACGACCGCCGAAGGCAGCGAGTGACGTCCGTCAGCCGGTGGTCACCTGAAGCTGCTTGATGCCGTTGATCCAGGCCGAGCGCAGCCGGCGCGGGGCGTCGACCAGCCTGAGGCCCGGCATCGCGTCGGCGATGGCGTGGAAGATGAGGTCGATCTCCAGGACGGCGAGGGACTTGCCCAGGCAGTAGTGGGGTCCGCCGCCGCCGAAGCCGAGGTGGGGGTTGGGGTCGCGGGTGATGTCGAAGGACTCGGGGTCGGTGAAGACGGCCGGGTCGTGGTTGGCGGAGGCGTAGAAGAGGCCCACCCGGTCACCCTTCCTGATGAGCGCCCCGCCGAGTTCGGTGTCCTGGGTGGCCGTGCGCTGGAAGGAGTTGACCGGGGTCGCCCAGCGCACGATCTCCTCGGCCGTGGTCGCCGGGCGCTCCCGCCGGAAGAGGTCCCACTGCTCGGGGTGGGTGAGGAAGGCGTGCATGCCGTGGGTGATGGCGTTGCGCGTCGTCTCGTTGCCGGCGACCGCGAGCATCAGCACGAAGAAGCCGAACTCGTCGGAGCTCAGGTTGCCCTCGTCCTCCGCCGCGACCAGCGTGGTGACGATGTCCCGGGCCGGGCAGCGCTTGCGTTCTGCGGCCATGTTCATCGCGTAGGAGATGATCTCGGCCGCGGACCGGGCGCCGATCTCCTCGGTGATGGCGTACTCGGGGTCGTCGTAGGCGATCATCTTGTTCGACCAGTCGAAGATCTTCGTCCGGTCCTCCTGGGGCACCCCGATCAGCTCGGCGATGGCCTGGAGCGGCAGTTCGCAGGCGACCTCGGTGACGAAGTCGAAGGGCTCCGTGCGGGTGCGGGCCGCGCCGACGATCGCCTCGGCGCGGGCGCGCAGCCGGTCCTGAAGGGCGCGGATCGAGCGTGGCGTGAAGCCGCGCTGCACGATCTGCCGTACCCGCGTATGTTCCGGGGGATCCATGTTGAGCAGGATCAGCCGCTGCACATCGATGGCGTCGCGTGAGATGTGCTCGTTGAAGCGGATGACGGCGGTGTTGAGGAAGGAGGAGAACAGCTCCGGGTGGGTGGAGACGTGCCTGACGTCCGCGTGCCGGGTCACGGCCCAGTAGCCGGTGTCGGCGAATCCGGCGATGCCGTGCGGTTGCGGTATCCAGCGGACCGGCTCGGCGCGGCGCAGCTCGGCGAACTCCGGCAGGGGCACACGGTGGTGCAGCAGGTCGGGGTCGGTGAAGTCGAACCCGTCGGGCAGCGCGGGGCAGTGCATCGGCGGCTCCAGCCATCCATTCCGCGGGGATCTGACGAGACATCCGAAGAGATATCTGACGAACCATCAGCTGATGTCCCCGAACGTAATAACGGGTTCCAGAAGTGGCAAGGGGCGAGGTCCGGCCAATCCGTGCGGAATTCGTGCAGATCACGACTTCGGCGACTGCACGCCCCTTGCGGTGACGTACGACACGTCCCCAGACTGCACCACAGAACTAGTACGCGTTCTAGTTCTGGAGGAGCGCCCCCCTCGGAGAGGACCCGCACGCATGGCCGCGGAACCCGTGATCGTCGAAGCCGTCCGAACCCCGATCGGCAAGCGCGGCGGCGCGCTCGCCAACCTGCACCCCGCCTATCTGCTGGGCGAGACCTACCGTGAGCTCCTCGGCCGTACCGGCATTCCCGCCGACGCGGTCGAGCAGATCGTCGGCGGCACGGTGACCCATGCCGGCGAGCAGTCCATGAACCCCGCGCGCACCGCCTGGCTGACCGTGGGGCTGCCGTACGAGACCGCCGCGACGACCGTGGACTGCCAGTGCGGGTCCTCGCAGCAGGCGTCGCACATGGTGGCCAACATGGTCGCGGCGGGCGTCATCGACGTCGGCATCAGCTGCGGTGTGGAGGCGATGTCCCGGGTGCCGCTGGGCTCCGGCTCCAAGCACGGGCCGGGCAAGCCCTTCCCCGACGAGTGGAACGTCGATCTGCCCAACCAGTTCGAGGCGGCCGAGCGGATCGCGCGTCATCGGGGGCTGACGCGCGCGGACGTGGACGCGTTCGGACTGCTGTCCCAGGAGCGGGCGGCGCTCGCCTGGGCGGAGGAGCGCTTCAAGCGGGAGACGTTCGCGGTGCAGGTGCCCACCACGGAGGAGGAGCAGTACGCGGGGCAGGGCATGTGGCGCCTGGTCGACAGGGACGAGGGGCTGCGGGACACCTCCCTGGAGGCGCTGGCCCGGCTCAAGCCGGTGATGCCGACCGCGGTGCACACGGCGGGCAACTCCTCGCAGATCTCGGACGGTTCGGCCGCGATCATGTGGGCGTCCAAGCGGATGGCCCGCGCGCTGAAGCTGAAGCCCCGGGCGCGGATCGTCGCGCAGGCGCTGGTGGGCGCCGACCCGCACTTCCATCTCGACGGGCCGATCGACGCGACCCGGGCGGTGCTGGGCAAGGCGGGGATGTCACTGAAGGACATCGACCTGGTGGAGATCAACGAGGCGTTCGCGTCGGTGGTGCTGAGCTGGGCGCAGGTCTTCGAACAGGACCTCGCGAAGGTCAATGTCAACGGCGGCGCGATCGCGCTCGGCCACCCGGTCGGCTCGACGGGCGCCCGTCTGATCACCACGGCACTGCATGAACTGGAGCGCACCGACAAGGAGTTCGCGCTGATCACGATGTGCGCGGGGGGCGGCCTGGCGACCGGCACGATCATCCAGCGCCTGTAGCGGACCGCCGGGCGCGTCCCGGCGGCCCCGGCCGCCCCCGTCGCCCTACTTCACCGGCACCGGTTCCATCAGCCCCGCCGCGTCGAGCGCCGGGGCCCGGGCCGTGCGCGGCCCCTGGACGACGTACGACAGGGCGAAGCCCGCGGTGACCACCACGGCGCCGCCGACCGCGTCGAGGACCCAGTGATTGGCGGTGGCGAGGATGGCGGTGATGGTGCACAGGGGGTGCAGCAGACCGAGGGCCTTCATCCACCACTTGGGGGCGAGGACCACGATCACGACACCGCACCACAGGGACCAGCCGAAGTGCAGGGACGGCATCGCCGCGTACTGGTTGGTGAGGGCCGTCATCGCGCCGTAGTCCGGGTGGGCGAGGTCCTGCGCGCCGTGCACGGTGTCGATGAAGCCGAGGCCCGGCATCAGCCGCGGCGGGGCCAGCGGGAAGAGCCAGAAGCCGATCAGGGCGAGGAAGGTGGCGAAGCCGAGGGAGGTGCGGGCCCAGCGATAGTCGACCGGGCGGCGCCAGTACAGGACCGCGAGGACCGTGAGCGGCAGCACGAAGTGGAAGGACTCGTAGTAGAAGTCGAAGAAGTCCCGCAGCCAGCCGATCCCCGCCACCGTGTGGTTGAGCCAGTGCTCGATGTCTATGTGCAGGAACCGCTCGGTGTCGAACACCATCCGCCCGTGGTGTTCCGCCCTCGCCCGCCCCTGGTCGTCCCCGCTCGCGCCCGCGGCCAGCCGGACCCGCGCGTACGCGGCGTACACGACCCGGATCAGCAGCAGCTCGAGCAGAAGGTTCGGGCGGGTGAGGACCCGGCGCAGGAAGGGCAGCAGCGGGATGCCCCGGAAGCGGGCGGGGACCGCGGGGGCGTACTCGGTGGGTACGGGCTCCTGGTAGTACGGCGAGCTGCGGGACAGGAACGGTACGGCGACGGCGGCGGCCAGCGCCGCGACCAGCACCAGGTCGTCGCGCAGGGCGTACAGCGCGGGGGTGTTCGGCAGCATCATCTTCGCCGGCAGGGTCATCACCAGCACCACCGCGACCGGCCACACGCTGCGGTCCGAGGCCCGGCGGCCGACCCGGCCGACCACCGCGAGCAGCAGCCACAGCAGCTGGTGCTGCCAGGTGGTGGGCGAGACGGCGACCGCGGCGCAGCCGGTGATCGCCACGGCGAGCAGCAGCTGCCCGTCCCGCGCGTAGCGGACCGCGCGGCGCAGGGCGAGGACGGAGACGGCCGCGCCGAGCAGCAGGAACAGCGTGATCTCCAGCGGCCCGGTGAGGCCGAGGCGGAGCAGGGCGCCGTGCAGGGACTGGTTGCCGAGGGCGTCGGCCTTGCCGCCGAGGCCGACTCCTGCCGTGTGCTGGAGCCAGTAGGTGACCGAGTCGTGCGGCAGCGCGGCCCAGGCGAGCGCGGTCAGCGCGGCGAAGGTGCCGGCACCGCTGAGGGCGGCCCGGCGGCGGCCGGTGAACCACAGCAGCGGTACGAACAGGAGCACGGTGGGCTGGAGCGCCGCGGCCAGGCCCAGGCACAGCCCACTGGCCCGTTCCCCGCGGACGGTGAAGCAGCCGAGCAGGACCAGCAGTACCGGGATGATGCTGGTCTGCCCGAGCCAGAGCGCGTTGCGCACCGGCAGCGAGAGCATCAGCAGGCTGATGGCGACCGGCGCGGCCAGCAGGGAGGTGCGCCGGCTCACCGGCTGGGGCAGCGCGCGGGCGGCGATCATGCCGAGCGCGACCACCAGCAGCAGGGTGGCGAAGGTCCAGCTCCAGCCGAGGGCGGCCTCCGCGGCCCGGGTGAGCGGCTTGAGCACGAGCCCGGCGAAGGGGGTGCCGGTGAACTGCGTGGAGTCGTACAGGGAGCCCTTGACGTGCAGCACGCCGTTCGGGCCGACCCAGGTCTCCAGATCGGTCAGGCGTTTGCCGCTCGGGGTGGTGAGGACGGCGGTCAGCTGGCGGACCGCGAGGATCGCGGCCACCGCCCACAGCGCGAGCCGCGCCGCGCGCAGCCGTCCTTCGGCGTCCGGCGTCCCGAAGCCCTCCCCCGGTCCCCCACCGTGTTCCACGTTCGCCACGCCGCGTCGGCCTCCCGCCCCGTTTTTCGTCCCGGCCGTGCGTCGTGCACGCCGGGTCACCTCTGCGCAACCCTACGAGGCTCGCAGACCCCCCGGAAGGGGACGCAGGCAACCCCCGGTTCACCTGGCGCCCGCTCCCCTTTTGCCCGGATGACGATAGTGCGCGGGGGTTGCGGTTGCCGTGCGGGGGCGCGAGAAGCATCACAGCGGGGGCGCGGATCGGCCGGTCACGAGCGGGCAGAGTTACCTGTTGACGCGCCCTTTAGCTGCACTATGCACGCATCCGTGCGCGATACGTAATGGCGCAATCCGCGCCTATGGTCGATTTTCGGCCCTGCGCACGTCAGGCGTTCCCGCGCTGTCGTCGGGGGCCGCGTCCTTGTCCCCGACGAAAGGCAGGCGAGCCCCGTTTTGGCGACCGTCACAGCCGTCACTCCCCAGCTGAAGGCCCGCGGGGCCGCTCCGGCGGCCGCCCGCGACGTCACCGTCACCGATCCCGCGCTGGTCAAGCGCGCCGTGAAGGCGGCCGCGCTCGGCAATGCCATGGAATGGTTCGACTTCGGTGTCTACAGCTACATCGCGGTCACCCTCGGCAAGGTCTTCTTCCCGTCCGGCAACCCGACGGCCCAGCTGCTGTCGACGTTCGGCGCCTTCGCGGCGGCGTTCCTGGTGCGCCCGCTCGGCGGCATGGTCTTCGGCCCGCTCGGCGACCGGGTGGGCCGGCAGAAGGTCCTCGCGCTCACCATGATCATGATGGCGGCGGGCACGTTCGCGATCGGTCTGATCCCCTCCTACGGCTCGATCGGCGTGGGCGCGCCGCTGCTGCTGCTCGCGGCCCGGCTGGTGCAGGGCTTCTCCACCGGTGGCGAGTACGCCGGCGCCTCGACCTTCATCGCCGAGTACGCCCCCGACAAGAGGCGCGGCTTCTTCGGCAGCTGGCTGGAGTTCGGCACGCTCGCGGGGTACATCGGCGGCGCGGGTCTGGTGACGCTGATGACGGCGCTGCTGTCCTCGGCCGACCTGCTCTCCTGGGGCTGGCGCGTCCCGTTCCTGATCGCCGGTCCGATGGGCGTCATCGGCCTGTATCTGCGGATGCGCCTGGAGGAGACCCCGGCGTTCGCGGCGGAGGTCGAGAAGGCGGAGGCGGAGCGCCCGAAGGTGCCGCTGCGGGAGATGGTGGCGGGCCAGTGGAGGGCGCTGCTGCTGTGCGTGGGTCTGGTGCTGGTCTTCAACGTCACCGACTACATGCTGCTGTCGTACATGCCGAGCTATCTCACCAGTGAGCTGAAGTACGACGAGACGCACGGCCTGCTCGTGGTGCTCGGCGTGATGGCGCTGATGATGATCGTCCAGCCGTTCGCCGGTGCGCTGACCGACCGGATCGGCCGCCGCCCGGTGATCGCGGCGGGCTGTGCGGGCTTCCTGTTCCTCTCCGTCCCGGCGCTGCTGCTGATCCGCCAGGGCAGCCTGCTCGCGGTGGCGCTCGGCATGGGCGCGCTGGGTCTGCTGCTGGTCTGCTTCACGGCGGCGATGCCGGCCGCGCTGCCCGCGCTCTTCCCGACGCGGGTGCGGTACGGGTCGCTGTCCATCGGGTTCAACGTCTCCGTGTCGCTGTTCGGCGGGACGACGCCGCTGGTGGTGACGGCGCTGATCGGGGCGACGGGCAACATGATGATGCCCGCGTACTACATGATGGCCGCGGCCGTGATCGGCGGGTTCGCGGTGTGGCGGATGTCGGAGACGGCGGGCCGCCCGCTGCCGGGTTCCGCCCCGGCAGTAGAGGGTCGCTGATCGCCGAGAGGGGTGCGGGTGCGTCGCCGGCCGCGGTTCCGTCGTGGCTGATCGCGCAGTTCCCCGCGCCCCTTCGGGGCGCTGCCCCTGCTGAGGGAACCGCGATCTCACTCCCCTCGTCCGTACCGTGCGTAGCCGCACAACGGGGGGACGGACATTGCGCACGCCAAGGACCGCACGAATACTCTCGGTCGTCCTCGCACTCCTCGGCATCCAGCTCACCTGGCTGATCTCGCCCGCCTGGGCCTGTGGCTGCGGCGCGATGGTCGTGGATCCGGCCCAGCGGATCGCCGTGTCGAACGAGCAGTCCGTGCTGCGCTGGGACGGCCGCCAGGAGCAGATCGTCATGCGCCTGACCGTCAGCGGCGACGCGCGGAACGCCGCCTGGATCATGCCCGTCCCGCATCGCGCCACCGTCCGCCTCGGGGACCCCGCCGTCTTCGACCAGCTGGCCCGGGCCGCCGCCCCGGTGCACCGCACCCGGTCCCACTTCTGGCCGCGCAACGGCGACTGGCCCTTCGACGAGCGGGCGGACGGCGCCGCGGCCGCCGCCCCGCGGCCCGGCGCCGCCGTGGGCGTCGTCGGACGCCAGCGCCTCGGCCCGTTCGACGTGGCCCGGCTGACCGCCACCGACCCGGCCGCCCTGGACACCTGGCTGCGCGCCAACGGCTTCACGCTCCCCGCCCGGCTGAAGACGGCCCTCGCGCCGTACGTGGCCGAGCACTGGGAGTACGTCGCGATCCGCCTCGCCCCCGACACCGCGGACACCGCCCTGCGCGGCGCCCTCGACCCGCTGCACCTCACCTTCGCCGCCGACCGCGCCGTCTACCCGATGCGCCTGTCCCGGCTGGCCACCACCCCCCAGTCGCTGGGCCTCTACGTCCTCGCCGCGCACCGCATGGAACCGGCCACGGCGATCGGCGGACCGCCGCCGCGCACCGTCTACGCGGGCCGCCTCACCGACCCCGGCGGCGCCCTCGGGACCCTCGCCCACGGAGCGCCGTACCTGACCGCGCTCACCCAGCGGTTCCCGCAGCCCGCCCGTATCTCCGGCGACCACGAACTGCGCCGGGCCGCCTCGGACACCCCCGTCCAGCAGGTGATCCACGACGACGAGCTGGACCGGGTCGCCGGGATACCGGCCTGGCTGCTCACGGTCGGCGGCCTCGCCGTGCTCCTGGCGGCCGCGCTCGCCGTCCTCGCCGTACGACGTGCACGGCGTCCGGTGGCGCCCCCGCCGCCCGTCGCCCCGCCCCCGCCACTGGCCTGAATCCGGCGATCGCGCGCCCGGCCGATTCTCGGCCCCTCGTCACCGCCTAACTGAGATGATCGAAAGAGGGCGGCAAGGCGGCCCCGGCAGGCACTCGGGAAAGGCAGCAGGCGCATGAGCGGGCAGCAGCTGTGGGACGACGTCGACGACTACTTCATCAACACCCTCTCGCCCGACGACGAGGCGCTGCGGGCGGCCCTGCGGGAGAACGACGCCGCCGGGCTGCCGCCCATCGGGGTCACCGCGGCCCAGGGCAAACTGCTCCAGCTGCTCGCCCAGGTGCAGGGCGCGCGGGCCATCCTGGAGATCGGCACGCTCGGCGGCTACAGCACCATCTGGCTGGCCCGCGCCCTGCCCGAGGACGGCAGGCTGGTCACCCTGGAGTACAGCGCCCGGCACGCCGAGGTGGCCACCCGCAACATCGCGCGCGCGGGCCTGGACCGGGTCGCCCAGGTGCGGGTGGGCCCGGCCCTGGAGTCGCTGCCCAAGCTGGCCGACGAGAACCCGGCCCCCTTCGACCTGGTCTTCATCGACGCGGACAAGGCCAACAACGCCCACTACGTGGAGTGGGCGCTGCGCCTGACCCGCGCGGGCAGCCTGATCGTGCTGGACAACGTGGTGCGCGGCGGCCGGGTCGCCGACCCGGGCGCCACCGATCCGGACGTGGTCGGCACCCGTGCCGCGATCGAGCTGATCGCCTCCCACCCGAGGCTCAGCGGTACGGCCATCCAGACGGTCGGCACCAAGGGGTACGACGGCTTCGCGCTCATCCGGGTGCTGGGCTGACGCCGACTCTCAAATCTCCTGGTAGAAGCCGACGTTGACGCTGCGCGGCCCGCTGCGGTCCTGGACGACTATCTCGCCGGAGCCCCCGCGCGGCAGCGGCACGGTCGCGCCGTAGACCAGCGGCTGGTCGCTCCCCCCGGCCGTCAGCCGCACCTCGGACGCCGGGTCGGGCTGGGAGCCGCGCAGCCAGGTCAGCCGCCAGACGCCGTCGGGTCCGCAGCGGAACTCCAGATGGACGCGGGAGACGAACAGCCAGTCCTCGGGGGTGACCAGCCGGCATCCGGCGGCGTCCCGGCCGACCCGCAGCACCGCGCCCGGCTCGCTCGGCGCCTGGGCCATCGTCATACCGGCCGTGGCCCCCGCGTCGGCCGCGGAGACGGTGGCCATGGTGAGTTCGAGCACCTGCGTTCCCCCTGAAACGTCGTTGCGCGACGGGCCGTTGCCCCGCGTGCCGCCGCCGCATGATAGAACGCGCGGCCGGGCTCCGTCCGGCACAATGGGGTCATGACCGAGCGAAAGCCACCCGGTGTGCCGTTCGAGAGCTGGGTCGACAAGCAGATCCAGGACGCGCAGGCACGCGGCGAGTTCGAGCGGCTGCCCGGGGTGGGCGAGCCGCTGCCCGCCGAGGTCGACTCCACCTACGACGAGCTGTGGTGGGTCAAGCGGAAGATGGCGCGCGAGGGCCTCGCGGTACTGCCGCCCGCCCTGGCCCTGCGCAAGGAGGCCGAGGACGCGCTGACGGCGGCGTACGCGGCGCCCTCGGAGCGGATGGCCCGGAAGATCATCGAGGACGTCAACGTCAAGATCCGCGACATGATGTTCAAGCCGCCGCCGGGCCCCCCGCTGGGCAAGAAACCGTACGACGTGGAGGACGTCGTACGGGAGTGGCGGCGGCTGCGGGAGACGCGGACCTGAGCGCGTCCCGTCACCGGTAAGTCCAGCCCGCGCGAGGGCAGCTGACGCTTGATCAGGCGTGCGGTGCGCCGCCGTCCGCCGCCGGGACGAGGGCTCGCACCGCCTCCAGGCAGGCCGCGACCGGGGGCTCATGGGTCGCTCCGCGCCGTACGGCGACCTCGATGGTGCGGGCGAGCGCGGGGTCGGCCACCGGCCGTACGACGAGCCCGGGCGGCAGCCGGTCCGCCGCCATCCGGGGGAGGACGACGGGGAGGCCGCAGCTCGCGGTCAGGGCGATCATGGCGGTGAAGTCGGTGCAGGTGTGCCGTACCCGCGGGGCGAATCCCGCGGACCGGCAGGCGTGCAGGACAGCCGTGCCGCACGCGGTGTGCGCGGGGGCGGTGATCCATTCGCTGTCCGCCAGCTCCCGCAGCTCGACGGGAGAGCCCCCCGCCCGGGCCGCCGGGTGGTCGTCCCGCAGTACGGCGACCAGCGGGTCGACGCCCAGGACGAGGGACTCGACACCGGAGGGCGTGGGGTCGGCCAGGTTGGTGTAGCGGTAGGTCAGCGCCAGGTCGACGCGCCGCTGGAGCAGCAGGCGCGCCGCCGGCTCGGGCTCGGCCTCGGTGATGTGCAGGCGCAGACCCGGATGAGTGTCCTGGAGCGCCCGGCCGAGCGGGGCGGCCAGCGGCACGAGGGCGCTGGGGAAGCAGGCGAGGTGGAGCGGCCCGGCCGGTTCCGCGGGCTCGCTGTGGAGGTGGCTCCGCGCCTGGTCCAGGGCGTCGAGCACGCGCTCGGTGTCCTCGGCCAGCCGGCGCCCGGCCGCGGTGAGGTGGATGGAGCGGCCCGTGCGTTCCAGCAGGCGGGTGCGGGTCTCCTCCTCCAGGAGCCGGAGCTGCTGGGAGACGGCGGACGGGGTGACACGGTGCAGTTCGGCCACGGCGGTCACGGTGCCGTGGGCGGCCAGATCACGCAGGAGGACGAGCCTTCGGACATCGAGCATCAGCTGAGCTTAAGTGAATGCTGTAGACGATGTAGCTGGACACAAGGAACTCCGGGCGGGGACGCTGGGCGTCCGTCCCCGTTCCGCCCCCGCGCCGTCCCGTGCCGCTCGCGGTATCAGTCCCACGGCGTCAGTCCCGCAGCACCAGGAGTTCCCGTATGCGCGCCACCGTGATCCACGGCCCGAACGACATCCGGATCGAAGAGGTACCGGATCCCCGGATCCAGCAGCCCTCCGACGCGGTGGTGCGGGTGGTGAGCGCCTGCATCTGCGGCAGCGACCTCTGGGCCTACCGGGGAGTGGCCGCGCGGGTGCCGGGGCAGCGCATCGGGCACGAGTTCCTCGGTGTCGTCGAGGAGACCGGCTCCGCGGTCACCGGCTTCGCGCCCGGCGATTTCGTGGTCGCGCCCTTCGTCTGGTCGGACGGTACCTGCGACCACTGCCGGGAGGGTCTTCAGACCTCCTGCCCGCACGGCGGGTTCTGGGGCGAGGTCGGCTCCGACGGCGGCCAGGGCGAGGCCGTCCGGGTGCCGTACGCCGACGGGACCCTGGTGCGGCTGCCCAAGGACGCCGCCACCGACGACGCGCTCGTCCCCGCCCTGCTGGCCCTGTCCGACGTGCTGAGCACCGGGCACCACGCCGCCGTCTCGGCGCGGGTCCGGCCCGGTGCCACCGTCGCGGTCGTCGGTGACGGCGCCGTCGGCCTGTGCGGGGTGCTCGCCGCCCGCCGCCTCGGCGCCGAGCGGATCATCACGCTCGGCCGCCACCGCGCCCGCACGGACATCGCCCGCTCCTTCGGCGCCACCGACGTCGTCGCGGAACGGGGCGAGGCGGCGATCGAGGCGATCCGGGAACTGACCGGCGGCCAGGGCGCCCACGCCGTGCTGGAAGCCGTCGGCACCGAGGAGTCGATGCGCACCGCCCTGTCCATCGCCCGCGACGGTGGCGCCGTGGGCTACGTCGGCGTACCCCACGGCGGCAGCGCGGGCGTGGACATCAGCCAGATGTTCAACCGCAACATCACGCTGGCGGGCGGCGTCGCCCCGGCCCGCGCCTACATACCCGAGCTGCTCACCGACGTACTGGCGGGCGTCATCGACCCCGCCCCGGTGTTCGACCGGACCGTCGGCCTCGACGGTGTTCCGGACGGCTACCGCGCCATGGACGACCGGTCGGCGCTGAAGGTCCGCATCGCCTTCTGACGGCCGCCCGCCGCCGACGCGATGCCCCGCGCCGCCCGCCGTACGTACGGGCGACGCGGGGCCGTGTCACCGGCGCGCCCAGGGCCTCTCGTTTGGATCACGCCGGGCTCGCGGGCCCTGGTCTGATCCAAACGAAGGACCCTAGCTGTGCAGCAGCCGTTCCGCCAGGTCGCGGTAGTCCCGCATCGCCAGCCGCAGCTGCTCGGTGTCGGTCTCGTTCGCCGGGCCGCGCTCCTCGCCGTCCTCCCAGGACATCCGCAGGCTGCGGCGGCGCCGGGTCACGGCCTCGCCGAACCGCGCGGCGATCTCCTCCAGCGCCCGGTCGGCCTCCTCCACGGCCGCCCTGGGCCGGTCCACGAACCCGGCCGCCACCTGCCGCATCCGCTCCTCCCACCGCTCGGTCTCCTCGTGCGGCAGCAGCGGGGCGACGGCCGCCGAGGACGCACCCGCGGCCCCGTCGCCCGCCCTCGCAGGCCAGGCGTCCGGCGCGGTGCCCTCCGTGGTGCGCGCCTCACGTCCGCTGAGGTCCCCGGGCGCGGGCGCGCCGAGCCCGTCGTCCGGCATCCGCGCCGTGTCCGGGGCGGGCGCGGACGTCCCGAGGTCGGACTCACCCCGCGCGGTCATGGACCGATCCCGCCCGGCAACCCCCGGGTCACGTCCTGCGACCTCCTGATCACGCCCGGCCGTGCCCGGCTCGCGCCCAGCCATGTCCCGATCGCGTCGGGCCATCTCCGGGTCGCGCCGAGCTGTCCCCGGATCGCGTCCGGCCGCTCCCGGGTCCCGGCCCGCCGTACCCGGCTCACGCCCGATCGTGCCCGGCTCGCGTCCCGGCGCCCCCATTTGCTCGGTACCGGGCCGCAGCCCCTCCGTACCGTGTTCTTCCCGCTGCTCGGTCTCCGGTGCCCACTCCTCGTCCGGCGGGCGGGCGTAGCGGCTGGTGGGGTACCGCTCGTCACCGGGGCCGTTTCTCCTGTCCGGCATGGTGGTTCGTCCCTTCTCCGTAGATGCTTCGCCGAGGCTTCGCCGGGGCGGCCCCGGTCGGGCCGCACGGTCAGGCCGCGCGATGCCGGTCGGTCACCGACGCGCCGCTGCCGGCGCCGGTCAGGTCGTCGAACAGCTCGTGCGCCCCGACCAGCGCCGACCGCATCTCCTCGGTCCCGGCGCCCGGCGCGGCACTCGTCCCGGCGGCCCGGGCCATCCGGTGGACCCGGCGGTAGCCGTCGACGTGCTCGGCGTGGTGCACGGACAGCGCGGCCAGCTGCTCGTCGTACCGTCCGCCGTCGGGGTAGCCTCGCACCGCGGCGACCTCCCCGAGCAGCTGGTCGGCCTCGGCCACCGCCTGCCGCGGAGACTCCACGAAATGTTCCTGGACGCTCGTCCAGCGGGCCGCGTACCGGTCCCGCTCCTCCTGCGCGAGGGGCCGTTCGCGCAGATCGCCGTGGCGTTCGACGCGCTCGTTCAGCTCACGTTCGGTGGCCCGGATGTCCCCGTCGTGGGCGGCCAGGGCCCGCTCGTACTCGGGACCGAACCGCCGCTTGAGACCGGGTCCGGCGCCGCTGCGGTGGCCGATCAGCACCGTCACCAGCGCGGCGACGACCACGAGCGCCACGATCACGACCAACAAGATGATCAAGCCTGTGGACATGGCTGCCTTCCGCTCGGATCGCGGACCGGTCCGGCGGACCGGTCCCTCCATGCGGGTCACCCGGAAGCCCGCCCACAAACGGCGCACGGGCGCACACCGGGGCGGCCAGGCCCGGAAAACCCCTCGGACCGGTCCGGGCCCGCGCCTCACAATGGCCCGCATGACGACGTGGACGATCACCCCGGAGGCGCCCGGCTCCCCGGTCGCGGCCGCGCTGTGGCGGGCGTACTACACCGAGGTCAGCGACCGCTGGTACCTGCTGCACGAAGGCCACCGCACCGATCCGGCGGAGCTGGAGCGGGAGATCGCGGCCGCCACCGGCGCCGAACTCGCCCCGCCGTACGGGCGGTTGCTGGTGGGGCGGTACGACGGGACACCGGCCGGCAGCGCGGGCGTACGACTGCTCGATGCCCAGACCGCCGAGCTGACCCGGGTGTTCGTGGCGGAGGACATGCGCGGCAGGGGCGGGGCGGCGCTGCTGGTGGCCGCCGCCGAGGACACCGCCCGCGCGCTCGGCGCCCGCCGGCTCGTCCTCGACACCCGCGGCGACCTGGTCGAGGCCCGCGCACTGTACGCCCGCCTCGGCTACACCGAGACCGGACCCCACAACGCCGACCGGTACGCCGAGCACTGGTTCCGCAAAGAGCTGGTGCCCGTCAACTGAGCCTGGTCTCAGGCAGGTTGTGCGGATGCTCGGGCACGGTGTGCGGGCGTTCCCGTTCGGCGCCGCACAGTTCCGCGGACAGTTCCCTGACCAGCTTCACCAGGTCGGTGGAGCGGCCGGGCTGCCACCAGTCGCCGAGCAGTTCGGCCAGCGACTCCTCACGGGCCACGGCGAGCCGTTCGGCGGCCTCCCGCCCGGTCGCGGTCAAGTACAGGTCCAGGCCCCGGCGTTCGGCCAGCCGCCGTTCCTCGACCTGGCGCGCGGCGGCCATGACGGCCTCCAGCGGGACGGGGCTGCGCTCGGCGAGCACCCCGGGTTCCACGGAGCCGTTGCGGCGGATCCGCAGCAGCAGCCAACTGGCCGCGGGCAGCAGGTCGTACTCGGCCCGCTCGGTGATGTCCCGGTAGATCTCGCGGCGCCCCTCGCGGGTGCCGAGCACCGACAGGGCACGGCACACCTCGTCGTAGGAGGAGCGCTCGACCGGGTTGGGCGCGAGGGTCTCGGAGACGTCCGGCGCGGTGACCGAGCCGCGCAGCGGGTCCTCCCTGAGCAGCCAGGCCAGCAGGAAACCGAGGAGGGCGACGGGGGCGGCGTAGAGGAAGACGTCGGTGATGGACGACGCGTAGGCGTGCAGGGCGGCGGGGCGCAGGGCGGGCGGCAGGGCCGCGATGCCGCGCGGATCGGCCTTGAGGGTGTCCGGGTTCACGCCGGGCGGCAGATGGACGCCCGCGAAGGCGGCGGTGAGCTTGTCGGCGAGGCGGCTCGCGAAGACGGTGCCGAAGATGGCGACGCCGAAGGACGCCCCGATGGAGCGGAAGAAGGTGGCCCCGGAGGTGGCGACGCCCAGATCCTCGTACGAGACGGCGTTCTGCACGATCAGCACCAGGACCTGCATGACCAGGCCGAGTCCGAGGCCGAAGACGAAGAAGTAGGTGCTCATCTCGGCGGTGGAGCTGGTCTCGTCCAGGCGGTGCAGCAGGAGCAGTCCGATGGCGGTGACGGCGGTGCCGGTGACCGGGAAGACCTTCCAGCGGCCGGTGCGGCTGACGATCTGCCCGGAGACGGTGGAGGACAGCAGCAGCCCGAAGACCATCGGCAGCATGTACACCCCGGACATGGTCGGGGAGACGCCGTGCACGACCTGGAGGAAGGTCGGCAGATAGGTCATCGCGCCGAACATCGCGAAGCCGACGATGAAGCTGATGACGGCGGCGAGGGTGAAGGTGCGGATGCGGAACAGCCCCAGCGGGAGCACCGGTTCGGCGGCCCGGCGCTCCACCGCCACGAACGCGACCGCGAGCAGCACGCCGACCACCGCGAGCGAGACGATCTGCGGCGAGCCCCAGGCCCAGGTGGTGCCGCCGAGGGAGGCCACCAGGACCAGGCAGGTGGCAACGCAGGCGATCAGGAAGGTGCCGAGGTAGTCGATGACATGGCGGGCGCTGCGCACCGGTATGCGCAGGGCGGCGGCGATCACGGCGAGCGCCACGATGCCGATGGGCAGGTTGACGTAGAACACCCAGCGCCAGCTCAGATGCTCGGTGAACAGCCCGCCCAGCAGCGGTCCGAGCACGCTGGTCGCGCCGAACACGGCGCCGAACAGACCCTGGTAGCGACCCCGGTCGCGGGGCGGCACGATGTCGCCGACGATCGCCATCGACAGCACCATCAGCCCGCCGCCGCCCAGACCCTGGAGCGCCCGGAAGCCGATCAGCTCGGGCATGTTCCGTGCCATGCCGCACAGCGCCGAGCCGACCAGGAAGATCACGATGGCGGTCTGGAACAGCTTCTTGCGCCCGTACTGGTCGCCGAGCTTGCCCCACAGCGGGGTCGCGGCGGTCGAGGCCAGCAGATAGGCGGTGACCACCCAGGACAGGTGTTCGAGGCCGCCGAGGTCGCTGACGATGGTGGGCAGCGCGGTCGACACGATGGTCTGGTCGAGCGCGGCGAGCAGCAGCCCGAGGAGCAGCGCCCCGATCGAGACGAACACGCCGCGCGCCACGGGTTCCTCCCCGCTCACGTCCTTCGCCGCACCGTGCGTGTCCAGGGCCATGGGGACCTCCCGGGGCTGGGGGCTGGGATGCGCCCCTTCCATCCTGGGCGGTGTCACGGTTTATGGCCTGTCGAGTC
The DNA here is from genome assembly GCF_014673495.1 of Streptomyces griseofuscus. GTDB lineage: Bacteria > Actinomycetota > Actinomycetes > Streptomycetales > Streptomycetaceae > Streptomyces > Streptomyces murinus. The sequence goes on along the minus strand of NZ_CP051006.1, from coordinate 5,922,378 downwards.
CTGCGGTTGTGGAGGGAATGGGCATACCCTGTGTGGCTTCGGGGGTTCCAGGGGAGGGGACGAACGTGACCGGGGAGAAGGGCACGGCCTGCCCGGAGTGCGGCATACCGAGGGACGCGGCGGGCGCCCCGTCCTGCGACTGCGCCGAGCGCGCGGCCGAGACACTGCGCCGCACCCGTACGACACAGGCGGCAGCGGCGGAGGACTTCGACCCGCTGCGCATACGCCCCTACGTGGACGTGGGGACCGGGGACGACGAGGATCTCCCGCCCGTCGAGGCCACGATGCCGCTGCGCCCGGTGGCCGAGCCCGCCGACGTACGGCTCTTCGAGCAGGCCCCCGGCGAGCCCGGCCCGCCGTCCGCGTCCGCCGGGGCGCCCGGGGAGCCGGTCCGGCGCCGGCGATTCCGCCGTACCGCGTTGCTCGCCGCGGCGGGCGCGGGCGCGGCGGTCGTCGCGGCGGCCGGTGTCGCGCTGTTCTCGTACCACACGCCGTCCCGCGACGACGCGGCCCCGGAGGTCAGGGAGAGCGTCCCGGACCTGCCGCCGCCGACCACCGCGACCCCCTCGGCGCACGACACCTCCGCGCCGTCCCGCTCGACGGCACGCTCGGTACCCGCGCTCCCGCCGAGCCCCTCGCCCACCCCGACACGGTCGCCGTCGCCGCCCCCGACACCGACCCCGAGCCGGACGCCGTCCCGGGCCCCCTCCCCCACCGCCTCCGCGCCGGGCACCCCGGCGAGCACGGCGGTCCTGGAACGCGGCGACTCCGGACCGCAGGTCGTCGAACTGGAGTACCGGCTGTGGGAGTTGAACCTGTACGACGGTGACATGAACGGCGTCTACACGCACCCCGTGGAGAACGCCGTCAGCACATATCAACTGGCCCGGGGCATCCAGGGCGACCCCCTCGGGGTCTACGGGCCGCAGACCCGGGCAAGCCTGGAGTCGGAGACGCAGGACCCGTAGGGCCCGTAAGGCCCATAAGGCCCGAAGGACCCGCAAGGCCCGCAGGGGCCGCAGGGGCCGCAGGGGCCGCAGGACCCGTAAGGGCCGTAGGGGCCGTAGGGGCCGCAGGACCCGTAAGGGCCGACAGGCGTTGCCGTCGGCCCCTGAACGGCCAGGAACCCGTGGCCGTCAGCCGATGTGCAGCCGGATCCGGGTGCCCGGCAGGGCCTCCACCCGGACCCGGGTCAGGTCCGGCACCACGACGTCGGGGCCATGGGCCGCCGCCCGGGGGCCCACCCCCACCACGACCATCCCCGCGGCCCGGCCCGCCTCGATCCCCGCGCCGGAGTCCTCGAAGACGACGCACTCGGCCGGGGCGACGCCCAGTTCGGCGGCGCCCTTGAGGAAGCCCTCGGGGTCCGGCTTGCTCGCGCCGACCGATTCGGCGGTGACCCGGACCTCGGGCAGCGGGAGCCCCGCCGCGTTCATCCGGGCGGTGGACAGGCCGACGTCCGCCGAGGTCACCAGGGCGTGCGGCAGATCACGCAGCGCGGCGAGAAAGACCGAGGCCCCGGCGATCTCGATCACGCCGTCCATGTCCGCGGTCTCCTCGGCGAGCATCCGCGCGTTCTCCGCGAGGTTCTGCTCCACGGGCCGCTGGGGCAGCAGCGCGGCCATTGTGGCGTGCCCCTGGCGGCCGTGGACGACCTTCATCACGGCGTCGCCGTCCAGCCCGTGCCGCCCCGCCCAGCGCCGCCAGACGCGTTCGACCACGGCATCCGAGTTGACGAGGGTGCCGTCCATGTCGAGCAGCAGGGCGCCGGCGTCGAGGACGGTGGGGGCGGGCGTGGGGGTGGCCGTCATCGGCAGTTGCTCCAGGAACGAAAGGCCCCGCACGGGCGCGGCGGGGAGGGACAAGGCGGCCCCGCCCGCCGGTCAGGGAAAACGAGCGGGAGCCACTTTGTTCTCCTACGGTACAAAACCTGGCGGCATTCCCGCCACCACCCCCGCGATGATTCACCCGACGTTCAGCTCAGCCCGCGACCGCCTCGTACAGGCTCCAGGCGCCGAGGCCCACCATCAGCAGCGCCGCGATCTGGGTGATCAGCCGCAGCGGAACCTTCTTCATCAGGGCCTTTCCGCCCACGATGCCGAGTCCGGCGACGGCCCACAGACCGAGCACCGCGCCGAGGCCGACAGAGATCGGGTCGTCGTAGCGGGCGGCGAGGTTGGCGGTCATGATCTGGGTGAGATCGCCGAACTCGGCGACCAGGATGAGCATGAAGCCCGTACCCGCGACCTTCCAGAAGGACTGGTCGGCGGGCTTCTTGATCTCCTCCTCACCCTCCTCCTTGTGCAGCAGCAGCATCGCGGCGCCACCGAGGAAGAGCAGACCGGTGATGGCGTGCACGAGCCGCTGGGGCAGCAGGGTGAGCACGCTGCCCGCGGCCACCGCGAGCACGACATGCACCAGGAAGGCCGCGGCGACACCCGCGAAGACGTATCCGGCGCGATAGCGGGTGCCGAGCACAAGACCGGCGAGCGCGGTCTTGTCCGGCAGTTCGGCGAGGAAGATGACGCCGAAGACGAGCGCCGTCACGGTGATGCTGATCAAGGGTCCTCAATCGGTCGGGGCCACCCCGCCGAGAGTGCGCTACATCTTCCGACGACACCTCGGCGCGGCAGCACACTCGGCGCCCGCACCTGGTCGCGCGGACGTGCACTGCTTTGCCGAAGGTCTCGCTGGCGGTACCGAGGGTCCGCCTCCGGGCGCCGGCTCAGGCTGGCTGAGCAGTATGTCGACGGTCCGGCGAAGAGCTACTCCCCTTCTGCGCCCCCCATGATACGGGACGGCAAAGTCCGCCCCTCAACCTTGCAGTGACATGCGCATGTCACTAGCTTCTTACTGGGCGCTCACCCTGCGGTAACCCCTCGTCGCGAGGATTCCCTGACTCGTGGCCCAAAGCCCCACCCCCACACGGGAGTTCAGCAATGCCCAACTTCTACGCGCGTCGACGCCTCAGCGTACTCGCCGGTCTCACCGGCCTGGTCGCCACCACCGCGCTGTTCAACTCCCCCACCGCCTCCGCGGCCCTACCGACGCCGATCGCCGGGTCCACCGCCCGCAGCTACCTCTCCCAGCTCACCTGATCCCCCTGGCCGGACCGTCGGCGGCATGTCGGCCACACCTCACCGGACCAGGCTCCGGCCGACGAACCACACCCCCCCTGCGAACCGATCGCGGCGCAAGACCTTGATCCCCATATGTCATGAGCATGACTATTCACGAGGAGTTCCCCATGCTTTCTCCCGCCCGCATATCAACTGCCGCCGGCTCCGCCCTCGTCCTGGCGGTCAGCGGCCTCGTCCTCGGCGTCGGCGCCGGCCCGGCGCAGGCCAGCACCTGCTCGCAGTCCCGCCTGCCGCTGCCGGACTCCTCCTGCACGCCTGGCGCGTACAACCCCGATGTCACTCAGTCGACCATCAACTCGACCATCTGTGTCTCCGGGTGGACCAGCACCGTTCGTCCGCCGACCTCCTACACCAATCCGCTCAAGGTGCAGGGCATCGCCGACTACGGCTACTCGGACACCAGCACCGCCGATTACGAGGAAGACCATCTCGTTCCCCTGGAACTTGGCGGTGCGCCGCGCGATCCCAACAACCTGTGGCCGGAGCCCCATTACGGTTCCCCCACCGCGTACACCAAGGACGGCGTGGAGACGAAGCTGAAGAACGCCGTGTGCGATGGCCGGATCACCCTGTCCGCCGCGCGCTCCGCCATCAAGACGAACTGGACCACCGCGCTGAATGTCACCGGCATCGGCTGACCATGAACCTGGCCGGTGAATCGCGCATCGGGCGAGGCAGGCCAGTTCCAGCCCCGTCAGTCACTCGTATTGGGCGAGCCTCCTCCGTAGAGTCAGATTCTCGCCCTGCGCGACTTCCAGGGCCTTGCGGAACCTCGTCACTTCCTCACGGTGGGCCTCCTGTTGACGTCTGAGGCGGCCGCTGAGCGCCCTCACGGCGGCTGGGGCCGACGAGTCTCCCGGCGGGTCTGCGGGCGCTGCGGAAGCCGATGCGTCCTTGGCGCGGTGCCGTTCGATCCGGCGGAGAAGACCGCGCTCCAGAACGACCTCTCGGGCTGCTGACCTAGGGTCTTTCGTTTGGATCAGGCCGGATCAGGGAGCGGGGTCTGGTGCCGTGCGTCGCAAGGCGGAGGAGGGCGACATGGCGGAGCCATGGCAACCGACGACAACGCCGCGAGGCGCGGCGCCAGGGCCCGCGAGCCCGGCCTGATCCAAACGAGAGGCCCTAGGTGTGCTGTCCCGGGACGTTGGTGACACGCGTGCTGGGTGCTTGAACAGGTGAGGGCCTTCTGGGTTCGGTGTGAATTGCGACATCTGCACCAACGCCCAGGAGGCCCTCGTGTCCCACCGTAATGCCCCGCTGACTCCGACCGGCAGGCTGCGTCTGGCCCGGTGTGTCGTGGACGACGGCTGGCCGCTGCGGCAGGCCGCGGAACGCTTCCAGGTCAGCCATACGACCGCCGCCCGCTGGGCGAACCGCTACCGGCAACTGGGCGAGGCCGCAATGCACGACCGCTCCAGCCGCCCGCACAACAGCCCGCGCCAGACTCCTGCCGCGGTCGAGCTGCAAGTCGTGCGGCTTCGGCGCCAGCACCGGATCGGGCCGGTGCGGCTGGCCGCCCGAGCCGGTGTCGCCGCTTCCACCGCCCACCGCATCCTGGCCCGGCACGGCCTGCCCGCCCTGGCCGCCACGGACCGGGCCACCGGCGAGCCCATCCGCCGCTACGAACGCTCCCGGCCCGGCGAACTGGTCCACATCGACGTCAAGAAACTCGGCCGCATCCCCGACGGCGGCGGCCACAAAGTCCTCGGCCGGGCGGCCGGCAGCCCGAACAAGGACCGCCGCAACGGAGCCGGCTACGCCTACCTGCACACCGCCCTGGACGACCACACCCGCCTCGCCTACACCGAAGACCTGCCCGACGAAACCGCCGCCACCTGCGCCGGCTTCCTGCGGCGAGCAGTCGCCTGGTTCGCCGAATGCGGCATGACCGTCGAACGCGTCCTGACCGACAACGCCTGGGCCTACACCAAGAACACCTGGCGCGACACCTGCCGCGACCTGGGTATCAGCCCCCGCTGGACCCGGCCCTGGCGCCCGCAGACCAACGGCAAGGTCGAACGCTTCCACCGCACCCTGCTCGACGAATGGGCCTACCACCGGCCCTACACCTCAGACGCCGAACGACAGGCCGCGTTTCCCGACTGGCTCGACTGGTACAACTACCACCGACCCCACACCGGCATCAGCGGCCAACCACCCGCCAGCCGCGTCACCAACCTGTCCGAACAGCACACCTAGGCCCCACGCGCGAGAGCCCGGCCGGATCGACTCCGGCCGGGCTCTTCGCCGTCACGACTGTGACGGCTGTCGCGACCCGTACGGCCGCTACGACGACGCGTGCACGGCCACCCTCAGGAAGCGGGCTGCCTGCGCATCAGGAAGCCCGCCGCCGCGCCCGCCCCGAACAGCGCGGCCAGGGACACCCCGGTCGCCAGCCAGGTGGCGCCGAGCCAGCGCGCGCCGAAGTAGCCGAGGGCGACGCTGTAGGCGGCCCAGGACAGACCGGCGAGGGCGGACCAGGGCAGGAAGTCACGGGCCCTGCGGTGGGCGGCGCCGGCCCAGAAGGAGACGACCGAGCGCCCCGCGGGGGCGAAGCGGGCGAGGACGACGAGCGCGCCGCCGCCCCGGGCCAGTGCGCCACCGAGACGTTCCTGCGCGGTGGTCAGCCGCCGGGAGCGGGCTATCGCGCGGTCCAGTCGCTCCCCGCCCCGCCAGGCCAGCCGGTAGGCCACCAGATCGCCGAGGAGCGAGGCCGCCGCGGCCAGCAGGACCAGGGCCAGCAGGTCCGGCACCCCGTGCGGGACCCGGCCGGTCGCCGCGCTCGCCGCGCCCGAGCCCGCGGCCGCCGCCGTGCCCGCCGTGATGACGAGCACACCGCTCGGCAGCACCGGCAGGAACACGTCCAGCAGCACGGACAGGGACACCACGGCATAGATCCACGGTCCGGCCGCCAGCGACCCCACACTCTCGAACACGTCTTCTCCTGTTACTTCCCCCGATGACAGCCGTACAGCGTACGCCGAGGGTGTGACAGGAGGTGCGCGGGGGGCTACGGAACCGGTCGAACGGTACGGCGCCCCGCTCCGGCCGGGCCGGAGCAGGGCGCCGTGGGGACGACGCGGGAGAGTCCCGTCACGCGGCTATCGGCGCCTGCTCCGGAACCCGCTCGCCCTGCGCCGCCGCACGCCGGACGAAGAGCCGGTCGAGGCCGAAGGCGCCGGAGCCGGTGAAGACCAGCAGGAGGAAGGCCCAGCAGAACATGACCGCGGGCTCACCGCCGTTCTGGATGGGCAGCAGCGCGTGCTGCTGGTGGATGTCGAAGTACGCGAACGCCATCGAGCCGGAGGCGACCAGCGCGGCGCCGCGGGTGCCGAGGCCGACGAGCACCAGGGCGCCGGCGACCAGCTGGATCACGGCCGCGTACCAGCCGGGCCAGGTGCCGGTGGCCACGGTGCCGCCATGGGTGCCCATGGCCCCACCGAAGACGCCGAAGAGCGAGGCGGCGCCGTGCGCGGTGAAGAGCAGGCCGACGACGATGCGGAACAGCCCGAGAGCATAGGGCTGTACGGAGTTGAGGCGAGCGGAAGGCATGGGAGGTTGACCCTCTCGGTGTCGGACGAGCCCGCCGGGGACAGGCGGACCGGTGGGGGTGGCGGTACCGAATGAGGGGTATAGGTTAGGCGCACCTAACCAATGCTTGCAAGTTCAAGTTCTGGCCAACGCTCCACGTCAGGTGAGAGCCCTGCCCCTGACCCGACAGCATGTAGGGTCGTATGGGTCTGCGCCCGGGCACCCGAAAAGATGACCGAAACTGGCCCTGGCCGACCGGATCGACCGCATGAAAGGCGCCACGAGGGACGCTACGGGCGCAGTGTTACGGGCGTCCTTCCGCTTCCGTAACAGCGCGTGGCACGCTCCCGCGCACCTCCAGGCCGTCGAGCAGTTCGGCCGTGGCACGGGCGACGGCGGCCACGGCGGCGTCGAAGACCTCGCGGTTGTGGGCGGCGGGGGCGCGAAAGCCCGAGACCTTGCGCACATATTGCAGCGCGGCGGCGTGGATGTCCTCCTCCGTGGCCTCGGTGGGCAGCACGGGCGGACGCAGCGTCTTGATACTCCGGCACATGCCTTCAGTCTCGCGCCGCGGCCGGTGCAGCGGGAGGGGCGCGGGAGAGGCACACAAAAGGGGAGAGGCGCGGGAGGCGCCGGGGACGGAAAAAAAATAGCGGCAAGGACGTCACCGGACTCCTTGCCACTCTCAACGTATAGCGCACGGGGGGCCTTGCGGCAAGGCCCCCCTGATGCCGCAGAATCGCCCGTCTGACCCAAAAGCCGCCGAATCGGGGAGCAGAGCACCCCTCCTCTCCCGTCCCCTTCTTGAATCTTCCTGAACCTTCCTGAACCGGAGCCTCCCCGTGTCCACCGCCACCAGCGCCTTCGATCTCCCCGACCGCCTCTCCGCCAAGGCCGCCCCGGAGCTGATCGCCACCGACGAGGAGCACTTCGCGGCGATCGCGCGATGCCTGGAGCGGACCATCGCCGAGGTCTCCGACCAGCTCGACCAGGAGCGCCGGGCCCCCGGCGGACTGGGCCGGCAGGCGCTGGACCGGGACGCCGAGGTGCACCGGCTGACCACCCGCCTGCGCGCCCTGCGCCGCTTCGGCCTCGACCTCTGCCTCGGCCGCATGGTGAGCGCCGAGCACCCCGACGAGCCCGTCTACGTCGGCCGGCTCGGCCTGACCGACCACACCGGCCGCCGGCTGCTGCTGGACTGGCGCTCCCCGGCCGCGGAGCCCTTCTTCGGCGCCACCCACGGCAATCCGATGGGCCTGGCGAGCCGCCGCAGATACCGCTGGGCGGACGGCCGGATCCGCGACTACTGGGACGAGGTGTTCGCCCCTGACGCGCTGGACGGACACGCCGCGCTGGACGACCAGTCGGCGTTCATCGCGAGCCTGGGCGGCAACCGCTCGCCGCGGATGCGCGATGTGCTCGGCACCATCCAGGCCGATCAGGACGCCATCATCCGGGCCGGCTCGCGCGGCGCCCTCGTCGTGGACGGCGGCCCCGGCACCGGCAAGACGGTCGTCGCCCTGCACCGCTCCGCCTATCTCCTCTACTCCGACCCGCGGCTCGGCCACCGGCGCGGCGGGGTGCTGTTCGTCGGCCCGCACCGGCCGTATCTGGCGTACGTCTCCGATGTGCTGCCGAGCCTCGGCGAGGAGGGTGTGCAGACCTGCGTCCTGCGGGACCTCGTCGCCGAGGGCGCCACCGCGCGCACCGAGCCCGACCCCGAGGTCGCCCGGCTGAAGTCGTCCGCGCGGCTGGTGGGGGCGATCGAGCGGGCCGTACGGTTCTACGAGGAGCCGCCCACCGAGCCGTTGACGGTCACCACCCCCTGGGGCGAGCTCGAACTGACCGTCTCCGACTGGGAGTCGGCGTTCGACTCGGCCGAGCCCGGCACTCCGCACAACGAGGCACGCGCACAGGTCTGGGACGAACTCCTCACCCTCCTGGCCGACCGGCACGAAGGCGCCCCCACCGAACTCCTGCGCAGGTCGCTTGCGGGCGACCGGGAGCTGCGCACGGCCTTCGACCGCTCCTGGCCGCTGCTGGAGGCGGCCGACCTCGTCGGCGACCTCTGGTCGGTACCGGCGTATCTGCGGCTGTGCGCCCCCTGGCTCACCCCGGCGGAGGTACGACTGCTGCGGCGCGCGGACGCGCAGGCCTGGACGGTGTCCGACCTGCCGTTCCTGGACGCGGCACGGCAGCGGCTCGGCGACCCGAAGGCGGCGGTGCGCGAACGCCGGCGCAAGGCCGCGGTCGCCGCGGAACACGCGCGGATGGCCGGCGTCATCGACAACATGCTCCAGGCCGACCACGACGGCGAGGGCGCGGTGACGATGCTGCACGGACAGGACCTGCGGGACGCGCTGATCGACGAGACGGTGCTGCCCACCGCCGAACCGGACGCGCTCGCGGGGCCGTTCGCGCACATCGTGGTGGACGAGGCGCAGGAACTCACCGACGCGGAATGGCAGATGCTGCTGTCGCGGTGCCCGTCGCGCAGCTTCACCATCGTCGGCGACCGCGCCCAGGCCCGGCACGGATTCACCGAGTCCTGGCAGGAGCGGCTCGCCCGAATCGGCTTCGGCCGGGTCGAGTTGGCCGGCCTGACGGTCAACTACCGTACGCCGAAGGAGATCATGGCGGAGGCCGAGCCGGTCGTACGGGCCGCGCTGCCGGACGCCAATGTGCCGACCTCGATCCGCGGCAACGGCCTGCCGGTGGGCCGCGGTTCGGCGGCCGACCTGACCGCGGTCCTCGACGACTGGCTCGCCACGCACCCCGAAGGCACCGTCTGCGTCATCGGCGCCCCGGCCTTCCGCCCGTCGAGCCCCCGGGTCCGCTCACTGTCCCCCGGCCTGTCGAAGGGCCTGGAGTTCGATCTGGTGGTACTGGTCGATCCCGAGTGTTTCGGGGAGGGCGTGGCGGGCGCCGTGGACCGTTATGTGGCGATGACCAGGGCCACTCAGCAGCTGATCATCCTCACGAGCCCCGCCGCGGGGCCCGCCGCCGCGGATGAACACCCGTTCGGATGAACCTCTCGATCGAACTCGCAACCGTAAATCGAACAGGCGTAGCATTGCGGCGTGGCTACGACCTATGAATTCCCCAGTGACCTCCTCGCCGGCCAGGAGGAGCTGCACCAGGTCAGGGCCGAGCTGTCGGCCCTGCTCAGGCGGCTGCCCTGGTCGGTCGAGCCGGTCGACGGCTTCAGTGACGACAACGGCTGGCGCAAGGTGGAGCGCCCCGCCTCCCCGGGCTGGACGGCCGACGAACAGGCCGAGGTGGAGAAGCTCCGCCGCCGCGAACACGAGCTCGCGGTGTTCATCAGCACCCACCGCTTCTGGGCCGAGGTCGCGGCCGAACAGCGCATGCAGGCCCGCAGCCGCCTGAAACACGTCCACGAGGAGCAGGCACCCGGGGCCTCCGGAAACTCGTGACGATCAATCTGGTCCAACCAGTTGACCACCACCCCCGGTACCTCCACCCTGATCGCCATGGCTGAGGGACATATACCGGAGCGAGGCGACCCACGACCGGCCCTCCAGCGTCCGGCGCGGACGGCCGGGACGTCGCCGCTGATCGTGGTCTTCGCGGTGCTCTGCGTCGTCGAACTCATCGGGGTGGCGACCGGGAGGCACGCCGTGGAGTGGGTCGCCAAACCCCTCCTGGCCCCGCTCCTGGCCGCCCACCTGTGGCGCCTGACCGGCACCCGGCACGCCTACGTCCTGACCGGGCTGCTGCTCGCCGCCGCCGGGGACATCGCCCTGCTGATCCCCGGCACCCCGGCCTTCGGCATCGGCCTCGCCCTCTTCCTGGGCGCCCAGCTCTGCTGGATCACGGCCTTCCTGCGCGCCGGCGCCCTCGACCATCTGCGCACCCGCCGCGCCGTCTGCGCCGCCTACCTCGCGGTCTGGGCCGCCGCCGTCGCTACCCTCGCCCCCACCCTGGGCCCCGCCCTGGGCCCCGCCCTGGGCCCCGCCGTGGCCGTCTACGCCCTCGCCCTGCTCACCATGGCCCTGACCGCCCGCGCCCTCGGCCCCAAGGCCCTCTGGGGCGGCCTGATCTTCGTCGCCTCCGACTCCCTGATCGGCCTGGGCGCCGCGGGCCTCGACTTCCCCGGCCGCTCCACCCTCTGCATGACCACCTACATCGCCGCCCTGGCCCTCCTGGTCACCGCCTTCACCACCCACCCCCACCCCACCCGGGCCACGACCTAGCCCAACCTCAACACAAAGAGCCCCCGGCCACATTCGGCCGGGGGCTCTCCCCATCGGTGGGCGCGGACGGTTTCGAACCGCCGACATCCTGCTTGTAAGGCAGGCGCTCTACCACTGAGCTACGCACCCGGGACAGGTCGACAGCCTACACGGCCACCAGGGCCGTGCCGCAAACCGTGTTCCGGGCCGGGCAGGAGCCCTAAGGACCGAGCCGGGAGGCGTTCCCATGCCGGAACACCCCCCGCTCGGCCGCGTGCCCGCAGCGGTCCTGGGCACGCTGGTCGCCCGCTTTCGCATCGCCTCCGGGCGGCACGGATCGGGTCCGTGGTCCGGGAAGGCGAGGGCGGGGTCCCTCGCACGCCCAGGGATCCGGTCCGGCCTGTACGGTCCGATGCCCCGCACGATCTCTCCGGTCGTACGGGGGCGGCGCCGAACGTCGCCGGATCGCATACCCGAGGGCGCGCCGTCCGATCGCCACGGCCGCGGCGTCGTGGCGGGTGGTCTCACGGGTGGCGGTGGTCAGCGGTCGCTGCCAGTGCTGGGCACCCCAGCGCGACGTGTAGGCCGGATCGACGGCCACGATCGCCACGTTCTGTTCCGCCGCCATCGACACGAGCCGGGCTCTGAGGCGCGCGGTCGGAAAGCGGGAGAGCAGACGCCGGAACCGCTTGCCCCCACCGCCCTGTTCACGGCTCGTGCCGTCCGCGAAGTGGAGGTCCTCGACAGCGATCGCCTTCACGCCGCACCGCCGGGTGTAGTGCAGCAGCCGGGTGAGGGCGTGCCGGATCTGAGCGTCCCGGTGCGACGCGCTACCCGAGAGGTCGTAACGGAACCTCCGGGGCACACCGACCGGATTGCCCTGCGCGTCGAGACGCCGGACGGCGAGGTGGTCGTCATTTATGTCCACTCCCACGACACCGCGTGCCAGAGCCGCTCGGAGTGGTACCGCCGGGGCCGCCGCGCGCTGCCATGAGGCGGTCACGTACCAGCGGTCCCGCAGGGGGTCGTGGTGGATGCGGTACGCCACCGCCCGGTGCGCGGCGATCCGGTCCTGCCACTCGTCCGCCCGGTGGGTGAAGGCCACGGCCGCGTCGAGCACATAGCGGCCGTGCGGCGCGTTGGCCAGGTGGGCCAGCGCGGCCGGGAGCCTGATCGAGACCTCTCCGCTGCCGGTGACACGGATGGTCTCGTTCCCCCAGCGTTTGCCGGACTCTCCGTCCGCCGACAGGAACATCCGGGCGGCTCGCCAGCGCGACGTCCATTCCGCCGGGTTCGCTCCTTCCGCCACCGGATGGTGCCGGAGCCGGGCGAGCCGCTTGCCGCCCCGCACCACATGCACCCGACCGGCGCGCAGGTCCGCCTCCAGCGCGGCCGACCGGTCCCGAAGCAGACGGAGGCGGCGCGATTTGGCGTGCCATTCGGCCCGGGTCGCACAACCGCGCGCCAGTCCGGCCCTCTTGTCGGCCTTCGCGCCCAGCGGCCGGGCCAGCCTGGCCTCGATCTGTGCGGTCTGTCCCCGCAGCCACGCCATCTCGTCGGCCTGCCCGCGTCTGGCCAGCGCCCACTGGTCGTGCGTGGCCCTGGTGATGCTGCCGGCCCACCGCGCCGACGACGCCTCCGTCAGCGCCCGTTTTCGCGCGGCCCAGGAGGCGCCGTCATGGCCCAGCCCCTGCCGCGATCGCACCGCGAGGTCCCGGGACGCCAAGGAACCGAGAAAGTCGCCCACTTCGGTCAGCACCGCCGCGTCCCCGAGCGATACCCGCAGTCGCGTCCGGATCGTCATGGCGAGGGGGCCGGGCACGACGAACGGCGCCGCCAGTTCACGCACCTCACCCACCCCCTCGACATGCCCGGAGAACCACTCACCGACTTCAACGACGCCCGGCGGAAAAGGTCACCCATTCGACCAGGGAACGCATGTCCCCTATTCCCCTGTGCGCGATGCCCCCGCCCCACCCCCGTCGCTTCGACGGGCCCGTCGGTCGCCTGCTCCGCCGGCGGAAAGGTCACAGTGCGTACGGTGAACTGACGGGCCCGTGTGTTCGTCTGTACGGGGTGGGAGAATGGCACCACTCAGGGCGGACCACAGCGCGGGAGAGGGATGTGACGGCGAGACCGGGCACGCCAGTGACGCAGCCGTACCCACCGTCGTCCATCGCGAGGACCCGGCATGGGGCCACCGCCGCGCTCCGCGACACCCTCACCCTGATGAGTCTGCCGGCGCTCGTCGCGCTGGCGCTGCCCGCCGCCTTCGCTGGTGGCGGCACCCGGCGCTGGTTCGGCGGCCGGGCGGAGAGCCAGCGGGCGCAGGCGCAGGAGGCGAAGGACGCGGCGGCGGCCGCGTTCTACGAACTGGACACCGCGCAACGGGATCTGCGGATCTCCATCGAGACCATCACGGCGGTCGACGACTCCCCCGCCGCCCGGCGTGCCGCCTCGGACTTCGAGGGCCTCGGCCGGCGGATCGACGAGGTCAGCCAGCGGTACATCCAGGCGGTCGACGCCCATGACCTGGACCGGGCCGACCTGGAGGCCGCGGCGGCGACACGGGCCCGCGCCGAGTTGACGGCGGCCCGGGACGAGCTGGTGCGGGTCAAGCAGGAGCTGGAGCGCTTCGGCGGCTCGCTCGGTCCGCTGCTGGGTTCGGCCGAGACGCTGCTCGCCCGGGTGGCGCCGGCCGTGGAGCGGGCCCGCCAGGCGCTGCTGGCCGCGAGCAACGCGCTGGACGGCGTCCGGGAGCAGGGGCTGCGCGCCGATGACCTCGCGGGCCGGCTGGCCGCGCTGGCGCCCGAGCTGACGAAGCTGAACCAGGGCGCGGGGCAGCACGGGGTGCAGCAGACGCTGGAGCGGGCGGAGCGGGTGCAGCGGGAGGCCGGGGCGATCCGGGCGGAGGCCGAGGGGCTGCCGGAGAAGGCGGCCGAGATCGACCACCGGCTGGTCTCGCTGCGGACCCGTGCGCAGGCACTGACCACGCGGGCGGGACAGGTGGATCCGGTGCTCAGCGAGTTGCGGCGGCGGTTCGCGGCGGCGTGCTGGCAGGACCTCCAGCAGGTGCCGGCCCAGGCGGTGGAGAACGTACGGCAGGCCGAGCGGAAGCTGGCCGAGGCGAAGGCGGCGCGGGACGCGCAGCGCTGGGCGGAGGCGACCTCGCTGCTGTCGACGGTGCGGGCGCTGCTGAACGCGACGGACGACTCGGTCTCGGCCGCCGGTGACCGGCTGGCGCGGCTGAACGCGGTGCAGAAGGATCCGCAGGCGGAGATCGAGCGGACGCGGTTCGCGATCCGGGACGCGCAGCGGCTGGCGATGACGGGTCGGGCGACGCCGGATCCGCGTCATGCCCGGCCGCTGGACGACGCGGTGGCGCGGCTGGACCGGGCGGTGGCGGGTCTTGAGGGCGGCCGGCATCCGGACTACTGGCACTTCCTGACCGAGACGGACGCGGTGCGGCAGGCGGCGGCGCAGGTGGTGGCGCGGATCCGGGAGGAGCGCGGGGGTGCCGCGCACTGAGGCGGCGGGTCGTCATGTTGCCGGGTGCCCCGGTTCGGGCGGATATTTGTGAGAGCCACGTTCTGGGATGGACGGCCGCCGCCAGCGCCCCGAGGGAGGCCGAGATGGCCACGCACGCAGCGCATACGCACGACAAGCAGCGGATCCGGTTCGATCAGCATCTCCCCGTCGATCACCGGCTGAATCTGGTGTACCGGATCGGTGCGGGGCTGATCGGCGCGTTCCTCGTCGTCTTCGGCATCCTGGGTCTGATCAACCACATCGGGTTCTTCGACATCGGCGGTGCGACGGTCGCCGGTCTGAACACGAACGGCACGCTCAGTGTGCTGTCGATCTGCATCGGCGCGCTGCTGCTGGTCGGCATGGTGATCGGGGGGAACGTCGCGTCCACGCTGAACATGGTGCTGGGCATCCTGTTCCTGCTGAACGGGTTCCTGTTCCTGGCCCTGCTGGACACTCCGAACAACTTCCTGGCGTTCAGGATCCAGAATGTGCTGTTCAGCTTTGTGGTGGGGCTGCTGCTGATGACCTTCGGGATGTACGGCCGGGTCGGTCACGCGCTGCCGCACGACAATCCGTACTGGCGGGCCCGCCACCCCGAGGCCGCCCCGCACGACGCGGCCGGGGCGCGGGATGCGCACGGCACGCGTGAGATGCGGGAGGGCCCGGGGCGGCAGGACCGGCGCGGTCAGGTCCTGTAGGCGTAGTAGTACGCCGTCGGGTAGGACGCGACCAGGCTGGCCACCGACCTGTTGTAGGTGTTGGTGGAGTGGTACGTCACGTACGGCACGCCGGAGCCGTCCCGGTAGGTGACGACCATGGAGTGGTCCTTGGACCCGTCCCGGTTGAAGTCCATCTGGATCACGTCACCGAGGTCCGCCTGGTACACGTTGGCGAGCGGGGTGACGCGCTTGGAGGACAGCGCGAACCAGGAGAACTCGTTGACGCCGACGAAGGAGTCGGACTGGATGTCGGCGGTGCCGAACCACTTGGTGTAGTCGTCGGTGTAGCCGGGGACGTGCTTCCAGCCGCCCGCCTTCAGCACCTGGCTGACGAAGTTGGTGCAGTCGCCGCCGGCGCCCTCACCGTTGTAGTCCGGGTACGCGGTGTTGTAGTGGTTCCAGTACTTCTGCGCGTACGTGACCATCGCCTTGTAGTCGTACGTACCCCCGGTGAGCTTCTTGGGGTTCGCCGGTGCCGGGTAGCTGGTGGCCGCGCGGGGCGCGGTGGGCGGGCCGTCGTCGGAGGAGGCGGACGGCGACGCCGAGGCGTTGTCCTTGGGCGCGGAGGGCGTCTCGACCTGGTTGACGGCGAGGTAGCCGTCGTCCGTGTCCTTGATGCCCGTGAGCTGCCAGTCCCCGTGCCGGCCGGCCTGGAAGGTCAGCTCGTGGTGGGCCTGGAATCCCGTGGTCTTCGGGCCCTTGGCCGAGGTGGTGCCCGGCTTGTAGGTCAGCGACGTGGTCTCGGTGACGGCGACCTTGGCGCTGTGTCCGTGTACCTCGGTGGCGTCGAGCGTCACCGAGGTGGTGCCGGCGCTGTACTTCTCGCCCAGCTTGGCGAGGCGGTCCTTGCGGACGCGCAGCTGGCCGAGGGCGGAGGACTGCTGGTGGCTCTGGCCGCCGGAGAGTCGGACGGAGCCGTGGAAGCCCTTGGTGTGCTGGGTGCGGGCGCTGGTGGAGCCGTCCACCAGTGCCTGGGTGCGGTCGGTGAAGACCGCGTCGGCGAGCTTCTGGAAGGTCGCCTTGGTGGCCGCGTCCACGGTCGGGTCGTTGGTGACCGCCGCGCCCGCGCTCCAGTTGGGTATGAGCGCCACTCCGGCGACCACGGCGGCGGCGGAGGCCCCGACGATGGTGGTGCGACGCCCCTTACGGCTGAGTCTTCTTGACTTCAATGATGTTCCCCTCTATGCCGGTACACCTACCGGGAGGGGGCATCTTCGCATGGCTTCCGGGGCGCGTGTGAAGGGGGTTGCACAAGTGGAACCGGGCCTGCGTTTATGTCATTTGACGACGGTGGACCAGTCCGGGGACTGGGCGGGGTCGAGGCCGCGCAGCGCGGCCAGCGTCGAGGGCTTCTGGACGTCCATCCAGTCGGCGAGTTCCTTGAAGGAGACGCACTTGACGCCCTTCTTGGTGCAGATCTTCGGGATGATCTGGTCGATGGACTTCATGTAGATGCTGCCGTTCCAGTGCTCGAAGTGGTTGCCGAAGAACAGCGGTGCGCGGCTGCCGTAGTAGACGCGGTTGAAGCCGGCCATGTAGGAGTCGACCGTCTGCTGTTCCCACTGCGCGTACTTGGCCGGGTCGCCGTCCGTCTCGCCGTTGGACTGGTTGTAGAGGAAGTTGAAGTCCATGGACAGGCCTTGGAACTTGCCGTTCTCGTACGGGAGCATCTGGAGCGGGAAGTCCCAGACGCCGTCCTTCTTGGCGGGCCATATCTGGAAGTCGCCCGGGGAGCTGGCGTCGTAGCGCCAGCCGTAGCTCTTGATGGCCTTCAGCAGGTTGGGCTGGCCCTCCAGGCAGGGTGCGCGGCCGCCGGTGACCTCCTGCTTGAAGTCGAAGGGCAGGGGCGGGATGTCGGTGTATCCGGTGTTCGTCTTCCAGTTCTCCACGAAGGAGTAGAACTGGTCGATCTCGCTCTTCCACTGCTGGACGCTCCAGTCGCCGCCGCCCTTGGCGCCGCAGAAGTGGCCGTTGAAGTGGGTGCCGATGTCGTTGCCCTGCTCGTAGGCGAGGCGGAGCTGTTCCAGGGTGGTGCGGATGTGCCCGTCGGTGGGGTAGTCGATGGCGGCGTCGCCGGCCTCGTGCATCGGGCCGTGGTAGAGGTCCTTCTTGCTCTTGGGCAGCAGGTAGATGCCGGTGAGGAAGAAGGTCATGTGGGCGTTGTACTCCTTGGCCATCTCCCGGTAGTGCGAGAAGAGATGGTCGTCGCCCTCCAGGGCGCCGTCCCAGGAGAAGACGACGAACTGGGGCGGCTTCTCACCGGGCTTGAGCGGTACGGGCTTCAGGGTGCCCTTCTGCGGTCCGGTGTCGGAGGTGGAGCCGTCGCCGAGGACGTGGGTCTTGCCGTCCCAGGTGGCGGTCGGGGAGGGCGTGGGGCCGCCCGCTTTGCCGCCCTTGCCGGAGGCGGCGGTGGGCGTGGTGTCGTCGGGGCGGCTCAGGGCGAGGTAGCCGGCCACCAGGGAGGCCACGACGAGGAAGGCGGCGAGCGTGAAGATCTGCGGGCGGGTGGCGGCGGGGACGCGGCGGCGGCCGGGGGCGCGACGCCGGCCCCGGCCCGTCTGTTGCTTCTTGCGAGACATGCGCGGCTCAATCTCCGTGTGGTCGAGGGTTCGGGGCCCGGGCGGTCAGTCCAGGCCCATGGCGGCCGACCAGAGGGCGTAGGGCACGGTGTCCGGCGAGGTGCCCGCGAGACCCTTCAGGGGTAGCGGTTCCAGGGACTTGGCCAGGTCCATGCGGTAGACGACGACCGCCGTGGACACGGAGTCGGCCGTACCGGCGTACCAGGCGGCGGTGTTCAGGCCCGTGTCGTCCTCGCCGGTGGTGCCCTGGTCGGCGGTCCCGGCCTTGCCCGCCGCGTCCGGGGCGGCGACGCCCGGGTGGGCGGCGCGGAAGGAGTCGGTGAGCGCCTGGTCGACGTCCTTCGCGACCTCGGGGCCGATCGCGCGGGTGGGGCGCGGGGTGGCGAGGGCGAGGGGGGCGCCGTTGCGGGTGATACGGCGCACCGAGTACGGCTCCGTGTGGGTGCCGTCGGCCGCGAAGGTGGCGTATCCGCTGGCCATCCGGATGGCGCTGGGCGTGGAGCTGCCGAGCGAGAGGGTGGGCACCTGGGGGCCGATGCTGGTGGACAGCAGCCCGGAGGCCTGGGCGGTCTGGCGGACCTGTCCGAGGCCGGTGTCCATGCCGAGCTGCATGAACGGGGTGTTGACCGATTTGGCGAGGGCCTCGCGCAGGGTGATCTCGCCGTACGACTTGTTGCCGTCGTTGTGTGCGGAGACCTTCTTGCCGCTGCGGTCCCAGTAGGGGCCCTCGGGGGTGGTGACGGGCACGGCGTCGTCGCCGTCGTAGACGCTGTCCGGGGTGACCGGGGTGGCGGGCCCGCCGCGTGTCTTGTGGACGCCGTGTTCGAGCCCGGCGGCGTAGACGAAGGGCAGGAAGGCGGTGCCGGCCGGGACGGTGGTCGCGTTGGACTCGTTGTAGCCCTGGGTGCGGTGGTCGGGGCCGCCGTAGACGGCGAGTATCCGGCCGTCGGTGGCGACGGAGGCGGCCCCGTAGTGGCCGTTCTTCGCGGCGTCGGGGTTGTCCTGCTTGGATTTTTTGCGGGCCTTGGTGACGGCGTCGGTGAGTGCCTTCTCCCGCTTGCGGTCGAAGGTGGTGTAGATCTGGTAGCCGCCGAGGTCGAACTGCTGGTCGGTCAGGTGCGCGGACTTCTTGGCGTACTGGGAGGCCAGTTCCACCAGGTAGTCGCTCTGCTCGCCGGTGTTGTAGAGCGGGTTGGCCTTCAGCGGCTCGGGAAACGTCTTGTACTGGGCGCGCTGGGCCGGCGTCAGCTTGTGGATCTTGACCATGCGGTCGAGGATCCAGGACCAGCGTTCCTCGGCCCGCTGGTGGTTGGCCTTGCTCAGGGTGGGGTCGTACAGGCCCGCGCCCTTGAGCAGTCCGGCGAGCATGGCCGCCTCGGACGCGTTGAGCTTGCTGACGTCCTTGCCGTAGTAGGCCTGGGAGGCGCGCTGGATGCCGTAGGTGCCGCGGCCGAACCAGCTGGTGTTGAGATAGCCCTCGAGGATCTTGTCCTTGCTCATCTTGTTGTCGAGCTTGAGCGAGATCATCGCCTCGGTGAACTTACGGCTGACGGTCTGGTTCTGGTTCAGATAGACGTTCTTCACGTACTGCTGAGTAATAGTGGAACCGCCCTGGGTGTCCCCCTCTCCCACGGTGCGGAACAGGGCGCGGCTGATGCCCTTCACGGAAATTCCGGGGTCGGAGTAGAAGGTCTCGTTCTCCGCGGCGAGCACCGCCCAGCGGACGTCCGGGGGGATGTCCTTCAGGGGCATCGCCTGGCGCTGCACCCAGCCCGTACGGGCCATCGGGGTGCCGTCGGACCAGAAGTAGACGTTGTCCTGCTGGGTGGCGTACGAGTTCAGGTCGCTCGGTATGTCGGTGAGCGCGTAGGCGGTCACCAGGAAGGCGCTGAGCAGGCCGAAGGAGGCGAGGGCGCCGCCGAGCCACTGCCGCCAGGAGGGCGTCCAGCGCCGCCAGCCGCTGCGGCCGGGGCGGGGGTAGGCGGGCTTGAGGCGCCGTGCGTAGGGCGCGAGCGGGCGCAGGTACGGCGCGAGCCGGCGCGTCAGTGGCGCCGGCAGGCCCAGTATTCGGGCCGTGACGCTCCCCGCACGCTCCCGTGTGGAGGGGCGCGCGCTGCGCCTGCGCTCGGCCCGTCCGCCGCCGGGTGGCGGCTCGGGCGGCGCGGGCACGCGCAACTGCATCGTCTCGTCGGCCCTGAGAGCGTCCACTCTCAGATGCAGGGTCCGGTCGGCGTCGAGCGGCTGCTCACCCCGGCCGGAACGGCCCTCCCCTTGCGACGCATCGGTCACTATGCGTCTCCCCTCCGCACTCGCTCCTGCTCGCGCGGTGAGCTGAGCGTCCTCGCAACGGCGTTCACAAGTTATCAGCGAAGTTTTCGATTCCTCCGCACGAGTACCGGGTGTATCCCAACACTCATCAAACATTGAGACGCCACGTTTGCCCCCGCGGTTACGCTGTGCTCATGCCTCGCTATGAGTACCGCTGCCGGAGCTGCGGCGACACGTTCGAACTGAGCCGGCCGATGTCGGAGTCGGCGGCACCGGCGGAATGCCCCGCCGGCCACACGGACACGGTGAAGCTGCTGTCCACGGTCGCGGTGGGCGGCAGCTCATCGGCTCCGGCATCCAGTGGTGGAGGGTGCTGTGGCGGGGGCTGCTGCGGATAGTCCCCCCAGGCGCTGCGCCGTGGTGGCTGATCGCGCGGTTCACCGCGCCCCTTTCAGGGGCACTGCTGCCTGGCCCCTCGCAGGAACTCCCGCAAGATCCGCTCCCCCGCCAGGACCCCTCGCTCCGGCAGCGCGCTGATCCGCGGCGCCAGCCACTCCGTCTCCGCCAGTTCGCCGTGGCCCGGTCGCCAGCCCCGGTCCGCGGCCAGCAGGAGGTCGGCGTCCAGCAGCGAGTCACCGGCGGCCAGGGTCAGCTCCGCGCCGGTGCGCCGGGCCACCTCGTGGACGGCGGCGCTCTTGGTGAGCGGCTTCGGTACGGCGTAGAGCTTGCGGCCCTGGAGGGAGACGGTCCAGCCGCGGTTCTCGGCCCAGGCGGCGAACTCCTTCACCCAGTCCGGGGGGAGCAGCTCGCGCTCGACCACGAGATAGGCGAACAGGTCCTCGGCGACCCGTTGTTTGCGCAGCCACACCGGCTCGGCCGTCCGCGTCAGCTGCTCCTGGACCTCGGCCAGCGGCGCGCACTCGTCGGCGAGCCGGGTCAGCACCCGGGCGTGCCAGTCGGTGTCGGTGACGCCGTCGACCAGCAGATGGCCGCCGTTGGCGCAGATCGCGAACGCGGGCTGCGGGCCCGGCAGATTGATGCGCTGGTACTGCTTGCGGGTCCGGGTCGTGGTCGGCACGAACACGGCCGCGTCCCCGAGCTCGGTCAGCAACTGCGCCGCCGTCTCGGTCATGTACGACAGCGGTCTGCTCTCGTGCACCTCCACGCACAGCAGCCGGGGCGCGCGGGCGTCCGGCATGGTCAGCGCGAGGGCCGCCGAGGAGTAGATCAGCGTACGGTCGAGATCGCTCGCCACCAGCACCGGCATCAGACGTTCACGGCCTTTCCGTCGGCGCCGGTCGCCCCGCGCGTGTACTGGGGATGGATCAGCCCGACGCAGGTGTACGGCAGTTCGTCCACTTCCTCGACCGGCACCCCGCGCTGCCGGGCGAGCAGCCTGACATGGTCCAGGTCGGCGCCCGCGCCCTTGTGCGCGAGGATCTTCCAGGGCACCCGGCGCAGCAGCACCCGGGTGGTCTCGCCGACGCCCGGCTTGACGAGATTGATGTCGTGGATGCCGTACTCCTCGCTGATCCGCTCGACGGCCCGCCAGCCCGCCCAGGTCGGTGTGCGGTCCTCGGCCAGCAGTTCCTTGGCCGCCTCGGCCACGTCCTCGGTGACCTCACCAAAGCGTGCCTCGACGGCGTCGAGGAAGGCCATGGAGACATCGGCGCCGGCGAGTTCGCGGTAGAACTTCGCGCCGTGGAAGTCGTCGGGACCGACCAGGTCGGCGCGCAGGACCGTGCGGGAGATCAGCCCGGAGACGGTCGAGTTGAGGCAGGCGGAGGGGATCAGGAAGTCCTCGCGGGTGCCGTAGGTGCGCACGCAGGAGCCCGGGTCGGCGAGCACGGCGATCTCCGGGTCGAAGCCGCTGACACCCTCCGCCTTCTCGAACTCCTCGACGGCTCGGGCGAGTTCACGGGTGATGGCGCCCTTGCCTGTCCAGCCGTCCACGAACACGACGTCCCTGGGGTCGTGATGGGCGGCGAGCCAGCGCAGCGCGTTGGCGTCGATGCCCCGGCCGCGCACGATCGACACGGCGTAGTGCGGCAGTTCGAGGCCGTGCCGGAAGCGCGCCCAGCGGCGCATCAGCACCCCGACCGGGGTCCCGGCGCGGGCCAGCGACACCAGCACCGGGCGCGGCGTCCGTTCGGCGAGGACCGTCTCGGTGACCACGCCGACGGCGCGGGCGATCCGCGCGGCCGAGGTGTCGAGGGCCGCGTGGAACAGCTCCTGGTACTGGGCGCTGGGCTGGTACTCCACCGGCAGCGACTCGGCGTAGTGCGCCCCGCCGCTCTGGATGGCCTCCTCCCGCTCCTCGGTCGGCGCCTCCAGGGTGACGTCGGAGAGGTCCTGGAGCAGCCAGCCGACCTCCTCGGGCGGGTACGAGGAGAATGCGGGGCCACGGAGGGGCTCGGGCAGCATGGCCGGCCTTTCGGGAGCGTGCGGGGGCGCGGGGACGTAGGAGGGGACGACCGCGAGCAGTACGTGCGGCACCTGCTCGGCGAGCCGCGCGAGCAGGCCGTCCGGCGCGTGCAGCGCGGGGGTGTCGCCGGCCGAGTCGACCACGGCGACGACGGCGTCGAATCCGCCGCCCGCCACGTTGTAGGCGTACCGCTCCCCCGGCCCGTCGGCCGGGTCGTCGTGCGCCGGGAAGACGATACGGCTGCGGATCGCGTACTCCGGGTCGTCCACCGCGAGCACGGGCGACCGCGTGGTGGTGGAGAACCGCACCTCGCCGTCCAGCGTCCGCTCCAGCTCCCCGGCGAGCCGCAGGGGGGCGTACATCAGCTCCTCGAAGCCGAGGACCAGGACGCTGCGGGCATCGGCGGGCAGGGCGTCGGATATGCGGCCGGCCATCGCGGGGAGGGCGGCTTCGAGGCGGGCGCGGTGGCCGGGGGTGAAGCCGTGCCGGCCGCCGTCGGGAAGGCCGGCGGGCCAGCCGAGGTCCACGGTCCCGGGGGCGCGGGGCGCGACCTGCCGTGGCTTCGCATGGGCGCGACCGGCCGCCTCATGGCGGGCCACCAGCTCCTGCCCCTTCTCCAGGACGTCCGCCGGAAGCACCACCGTGCCCGAGACCTCGGCGACGAGATCCACCCGCGCCCCGATCTCCCCCGCGAACTCCTCCAGCCGCCGGACGTCCTCGGCCGAGCGCATGTCCACCAGCGCGACCACCACGTACCGCTTGCGCGGACAGCGGGCGTGCAGATCGCGGATCGTGTTCAGCACCGTGTTCCCGGTGGAGAACTCGTCGTCCACCAGCACCAGCGGCCCGTGCCCGGCCAGCAGCGCGGGATCCGCGGGCAGCAGCAGATGCGAGGTGGCGTGGGAGTGCGACTCCTCGAACCCGCCCGCGGGGGCCACCCCGGCGACCGGGCGGCGCGTGGAGTGCAGATACGGCGCCGTGCCGAGCCCGTCGGCCACCGCGTGCCCCAGTCCCGTCGCGGTCTCCGCGTACCCGAGGACGACCGCGCGGGCCGCCTGCTGCGGGCCGAGCAGCGCGTGCACCCGCCGGCCGAGCCGCACCCCGTGGCCGTACACCACCGAAGGTGTCTGCGGTACGTGCTTGCCGAGCACATGGGAGACCAGCAGATGGGCCCGCTTGGGATTGCGGCGCAGGGCGAGGCCCAGCATGGCCCTCAGCTCCTCGCCGCCCCGGCCGTCGTCGCCCCGGAGTCCGACCCCGAGTCGCTCGGCGACCCAGCTGCCGGACCAGACCCCGTCGTTCACTGCGTTGTTCATGCGTTCCTTGGATGCGTCTCCCGGTGCGGGAGAGGTCAGTCGGGTATTCCGGCGGCGAGCAGTTCCACGAAGCTGACGTCCTCGTGCGCGACGCCGAACACCTCCGCGCGCAGCAGGGTCCGCTCGGCCCAGGCGCGGTGGGGTTTCACCTCGTTCATCTTGTTCGTATAGGCGGACCTGAGGACACCTCCGCCGCCGCGTTCCGGCCGCAGGATGTCCTGGGCGTCGCTGTACTCCTCATGGCTGACCACGGACAGCGTGTGCACGGGCAGGACATGGGAGGGGTGGATGCAGGTCTTGCCGAGCAGGCCGTTGGCCTGGTCGAGGGAGATCTCGCGCAGCAGCCCGTCCATGGCGTGCTCCAGCAGCTTCTCGCGCAGCTCGACGGCCTGCATCTCAAGGAAGGGGCTCTGCCGCAGCTGGGGCTTGAACATGCGCTCGGAGAGGCGGAAGTACTCCCACACCGGCCCGGTGACCGTGAACCCGGTGCCGTCGGCGCGGCCCAGCATGTTCACCACGTCGGCGATGACGGAGGCGACGACCTGGACGTCGTAGGCGGTCATGTCGGGGGCGCGGCGCAGGCCGTAGGAGGAGCAGAAGTCGGTGACGCCGAGGCGCAGCGCGAGGACGCGGTCGCGGTACTTGTCGACGGCGCGGAAGATGCCCTCCAGGGTCTCCACGCGCGACTCGCGGTAGAGCAGCTCCGGGGACTCCAGGACCGGCATGGCGAAGAGCCGGTGTCCGGCGTCCGCCTCGGCGGCGGTCAGGGCCTCCAGGAAGGGCAGGCCGCGCTCCCCGGTGAACTTGGGCAGCACGAATCCGGACAGCAGCCGCACGGAGGCGCCGAGCCGGCGTACGAGGTCGGGGATCTGCTCGGGGGTGCGCACCCGGATGAACAGCAGCGGCGGCTCGGCGGACGCCCGGGAGTCGAGGTCGGCGAACTGCCGGACCAGGTTCTCCTCACCGGCCACCACATCCGCGTCGCCGATGGAGTCCTCCAGGCACAGCACCATGGAGACCACGCCGTTGCCCGCCTGCCGGAGGATGTCGTCGGCGAGCCGGGGCCGGGTGGCCGGGCTGTACAACGTGGCGCCGAGGGCGGCGGCGAGCAGCCGGGCCGGGGAGTCGGCGGTGAACTCGCACGGCTCCCGGTGGAAGAGGCGCTGCCGGGCCTCGGGGGCGATGTGCCCGAAATGACGCATAGGACTCCCCCAAGAGTCGCAACCCGGGATTGAGGATTCGGTAAAGGGTGGCCGGTAATAGTACGTAGGGTGACCTGTCCGAGGTTCCCTCCAGGCGTGAACTTCCGGTAACTCCACTGTGTCGGTCACCGCCACCCCCCGCATTGTCGTGGCCAGGACCGAGAGGGCAGGATGACGGCATGACGCACGCGATGCTGAAGGGGTCGAACGTCCCGCTGGAGGCCACCACGGTGCGCGCCGTGCTGCGCTGGACACCGGGGACGTCGGTCCCGGACGTGGACGCCTCGGCGCTGCTCCTTGGCCCCGGTGGCCGTGTGCGCTCGGACGAGGACTTCGTCTTCTACAACCAGCCCCGGCATCCCTCGGGGAAGGTGTGGCGGCTGGGCAAGAAGCGGGTCACCGAGGGTCTGACCGACACGATCCAGGCGGAGCTGACGGGGGTCGAGCCGGAGATCGGGCGGATCCTGCTGGTCGCGTCCGCGGACGGGATCACCTTCGACCGGGTGCCGAACCTGAGCGTCACGCTGTACGACGCCGCCGTCGCCGACGGTGAGCCGTGGGCGGTGTTCGAGATCAAGCCGGAGACCGGCGCGGAGACGGCGATGATCTGCGGCGAGCTGTACCGCCGCGGGGAGGGCTGGAAGTTCCGGGCGCTGGGCGAGGGCTATTCCAACGGCCTCAAGGGCCTGGCCACGGATTTCGGCATCTCGGTGGACGAGTCGGAGGAGCAGGCGCCGCCCGCGGTGGACGAGGGGGCCACGGTCTCCCGGCCGCTGCCCCCGGAGCAGCCGACGTCGGCGGTGCCGCCGCAGCCGGGATACGCGTTCCCCCCGCCGGCCTCGGCCCCGGCGTACGGCTATCCGCAGCCCGCGCCCGCGCCCTTCACCCCCGACCCGAACTTCCGGCTGCCGCCGCAGGGCCCGCAGTTCATCGGGCGGTAGCGGTCGGCGGCGGGAACTAGGGTCTTTCGTTTGGATCAGGCCAGACCCCGCGAGCCCGGCATGATCCAAACGAGAGGACCTAGACCTTCGTCTTGTAACCCCGGCCCCACTGGAGCCCCCATCCGTACAGCCGGTCCAGTTCGGCCTGGAAGCCGTAGACGAACTTGACCTCGCGGCGGACCATCAGCTCGCCCTTGACGTTCTCGATGAGCAGGACTGCGCAGGAGCGGGCCTGGGGATGCCGTTCGTCCAGGCTGATCTCCAGGCGGGGGCCGCTGCTGGGGTACAGGGTGACGATGGCGTGGGTGCGGTCGAACGCCGGGGTCTGGTCGTAGATGTAGACGAAGACCAGGATGCGTTTGATGGACTCGCGGTGGTCGAGGTTGATGTACATCGTCTCGCCGGAGCCCGAGCCGAACCGGTCGTCACCGCTGATCTTGATGTACGGCACCGCGTTGATGTCGCCCAGGTAGTCGCCCAGCGGCTGTACGACGCCCTTGGTGCCGTCGGTCAGTTCGTACAGGCAGCCCAGGTCGAGGTCGACGTCGACCATGCTCTGTCCGTGGCCCTGGATCTCCGGCGGCTTGAGGGCCTTGAGGGGGTGCCGCAGCAGGCTGGGGCGCTGGGCGCCGAAGTCGGAGGTGCGCATCCGCCAGGTGAGGTTGACGCGCAGATGCCCGGTGGCCGCGCCCTGCTTGGTGAGGGACGCCGACTGGCGCCGCTTGGTGAGCTCGATGGCGTTGGTGGCGTTGCCGGAGTCGAAGTCGACCGCCCGTGCGCCCAGCAGTCCGTCGAAGAAGCCCATTTCCCGCCCCCAGGTCATCGTCCGCATGCGTTCGGGGCGGCCGGCCGTGCCCGCCGCCCCGAACAGAGCGTTCCTCATGGATCAGGGTGTCACACCCCGGAGGAGACCTCGGCCTTCTCCCCGCTGCCGCCTTCGGCCGCTTCGAGGGCCCGGTTGCGCCGTACGGAGGACCAGAAGGACAGGGCGATCAGGACGACGCCGACGAGGCCGGTGATCACCTCGTTGATCTCGTACTGGATGGTGACCATCAGGATGATGGCCAGGGCGCCGATCGCGTAGTGGGCGCCGTGCTCCAGGTAGACGTAGTCGTCGAGGGTGCCCTGGCGGACCAGGTAGACGGTGAGCGAACGGACGTACATCGCGCCGATGCCGAGGCCGAGGGCCATCATCACGATGTCGTTGGTGATGGCGAAGGCGCCGATCACACCGTCGAAGGAGAAGGACGCGTCCAGGACCTCCAGGTAGAGGAACATGAAGAACGCGGCCTGGCCGGCCAGCAGGACGGCCGACTTCTTCTTGCCGGTGCGGGCGGCCTCTTCCTCCTCCTCGTGCTCACGCTCCTCCTCTTCCTCCAGGCGTTCCTCGAAGAAGCCGGAGAGACCGCCGACGATCATGTACGTGATCAGGCCGGCGATGCCGGAGATCAGGACCGTCTGCGCCTTGTCGATGTGCGCGCCGCCGTGCTGGTGGGCGTGGGTGGCGAAGGTGAAGGAGGTGACCAGCAGGACGATCAGGGCGATACAGACCGACAGCATGTCGACCTTGCCGAGCTTGGCCAGCGGCCGCTCGATCCACTGGAGCCACTTGATGTCCCGGTCCTCGAAGATGAAGTCCAGGAAGATCATCAGCAGGAACATGCCACCGAAGGCCGCGATCGCCGGGTGGGCGTCGGTGACCAGCTGCTGGTAGCGGTCCTTGTCGGCGAAGGCGAGGTGCACCGCGTCGATGGGGTTGAGCTTGGCGGTGATCGCCACGATGACGACGGGGAAGACCAGCCGCATGCCGAAGACGGCGATGAGGACACCGACCGTGAGGAAGATCTTCTGCCAGAAGGCGCTCATCTTCTTCAGGATCCCGGCGTTGACCACCGCGTTGTCGAAGGACAGCGAGATCTCCAGGACGGCGAGGATCGCCACCACCCCGAAGCCCTCCCACCCCCCGTAGAAGACGGCGGCGACCAGGCCGAGCGCGGTGACCGCGAACGACCAGCCGAAGGTTTTCAGTAGCACTGGTTACCCCATCGTGTTGTGGGGGCGCCTCCCATGAGGGTCTCCCCCGCGCCGAGCACGGCTTTACGAAACGTTGACCCCAAAGTCTAGAGCGATGCCGCGCAGTCCCGACGCGTACCCCTGACCGACCGCCCGGAATTTCCATTCGCCCTGGTAGCGGTACAGCTCGCCGAAGATCATGGCGGTTTCGGTGGAGGCGTCCTCGCTGAGGTCGTACCGGGCGAGTTCTTGACCGTCCGACTGGTTGACCACCCGGATGAACGCGTTCGAGACCTGTCCGAAGGTCTGTCCGCGCTCGTCGGCCATATGGATGGAGACCGGGAAGATGATCTTCTCGCACTGGGGCGGGACCTTGGGGAGGTCCACCAGGATCGACTCGTCGTCGCCCTCGCCCTCACCCGTGAGGTTGTCGCCGGTGTGCTCGACCGAACCGTCCGGGCTCTTGAGCTGGTTGTAGAAGACGAACCACTCGTCGCCCATCACCCGGTTGTTGGCGCCGCACAGCAGCGCGCTGGCGTCCAGGTCGAAGGGGGCGCCGGTGGTGGAGCGCGCGTCCCAGCCGAGCCCGATCATGACGTTGGTGAGGTTCGGTGCGGCCTTGGAGAGGGAGACATTGCCCCCCTTGGCGAGCGTCACGCCCATGATTGCTGGTCCTCCCCTGACAGTGCTTTCTGTTTCCTGCGCGTCCGGCGCCGGCCGTGAACGGCGCGGCGCCGGACGGTGTCCCAGCTCCCGGACGTCAGACGTTGACGCCGAAGTCCTGAGCGATGCCGCGCAGCCCGGACGCGTAGCCCTGGCCGATGGCGCGGAACTTCCACTCCGCGCCGTTGCGGTACAGCTCGCCGAAGACCATGGCGGTCTCGGTGGAGGCGTCCTCGCTCAGGTCGTAGCGGGCGATCTCGGCCTCGCCGGCCTGGTTGACGACGCGGATGAACGCGTTGCGCACCTGGCCGAAGGACTGCTGGCGGTTCTCGGCGTCATAGATCGACACCGGGAAGACGATCTTGTCCACGTCGGCGGGCACGCCGGCGAGGTTGATCTTGATCTGCTCGTCGTCGCCCTCGCCCTCACCGGTGATGTTGTCGCCGGTGTGCTCCACGGAGCCGTCGGGGCTCTTGAGGTTGTTGAAGAAGACGAAGTGCTGGTCGCTGATGACCTTGCCGGAGTTGTTGAGCAGCAGCGCGCTCGCGTCGAGGTCGAAGTCCGTGCCGGTCGTGGTGCGCACGTCCCAGCCCAGTCCGACGATGACGGCGGTCAGGCCCGGGGCCTCCTTGGTCAGCGAGACGTTGCCGCCCTTGCTGAGGCTGACTCCCACGAGTCCTCCAAGTGGTGTCGAGGGGCGGGGAGCCCCGTCGTGCTTCGGATATGGGATCAACGAGCCGATCCTAGTGACGAGTTCCCGCCCCCCGCAGACCCTGGACCCGAAGGTTCCCAGGTTCGGCCGACCGGCCGACTAGAGGGTGTCGAGTGCCTTCACGTACTCGTTCAGATCGCGCGCGTCCGGCAGCCCGTTGACCACGGTCCAGCGCACGACGCCGTCCTTGTCGATGATGAAGGTGCCCCGCACCGCGCAGCCCTTGTCCTCGTCGAAGACGCCGTAGTCGCGCGAGACGTTGCCATGCGGCCAGAAGTCGCTGAGCAGCGGGTACTCCAGGCCCTCCTGCTCGGCGAAGACCCGCAGGCTGTGGATGGAGTCGTTCGAGACGGCGAGCAGCTGGGTGTCGCGGTCGGCGAACTTCGGCAGGTTGTCACGCAGCTCGCACAGCTCGCCGGTGCACACGCCGGTGAAGGCGAAGGGGTAGAAGAGCAGAACCACGTTCTTCTCGCCGCGGAAGTCGGCGAGCCGCACGGTGCGGCCGTGGTTGTCCTTGAGCTCGAAGTCGGGCGCCTTGTCTCCGACCTGGATCGCCATGTCGTGCTTCCCTTCGGTGGGCTGTTCGGGTGAGAGCACAGCAAACGCTCTGGTCCACCCTACGCAGCGATCACCTGGGTTCCGGACGGGCCGGGGCGAGATCCGGCCCGTCCGGTCGCGGTCACCGCTTCGACTTGGCCGCCTTCGGCGTGGCCAGCCGGCTGCCGCTCCAGTCCTTGCCGACGCTGACGCTCTTCGCGGCGGTCAGGCCGGCCGTCGTCGCGGCTTCCGAGATGTCGCTCGGCTCGACGTATCCCGAACGGCCGGTCTTCGGCGTGAGGAGCAGAATTGCGCCGCCCTCTTCGATGTACGTGGTGGCGTCCACCAGCGCATCCGTCAGGTCGCCGTCGTCGTCCCGGAACCAGAGCACGACGGCGTCGGCCACATCGTCGTATTCCTCGTCCATCAGGTCGCCCTCGACGGCTTCCTCGATGGCCTGGCGGAGTTCCTGGTCGACGTCGTCGTCGTAGCCGATCTCCTGGACCACCTGTCCGGGCTGGAACCCCAGCCTGGCGGCAGGGTTCGTCCGCTCCTCCGCGTGGTCCGCGGTCGCGCTCACGGGTTGCCTCCTGATCATGTCTGGTGAATATCTCAGCCACGCGCGTGCGCGAAGCATTGGCCGTAGTCCACACGGGCGGGGCGGATAGCGCAAGTACCCGGCCGTCCGGACCGCCGAAACGGTGACGATACCGGCCGTGTCGTGGCAACTCCTGGCACCGTATCTCGATTCCTCGCCACCCACATCACCCGCATGTGCCCGGTTTGCGTTCAGCGGAATCATCCGCGCATGGAACCATCGAACAACTTTGCCAAGCGCGTCACACCCCGGGCGTATCGTTGCGTTTTGACCGGCGGTGTGCTCCGGCGGTACGCGGGGTGGCGCAGGTGGAGATGACGGGCGTCCCCCCGAGGTACACGATGGGGAACGGCGCGGGCACTGGCAGTAGGCATGAGCGGCAGCGTCTACGAGCAGTAGGCACGAGCAGCGACAACCGGCCCTCCGACAGGTAAGGAACAGCGTGGCTTCCGGATCCGATCGCACCCCGATCATCATTGGCGGCCTTCCGAGTCAGGTTCCTGACTTCGATCCCGAAGAGACCCAGGAGTGGCTCGACTCCCTGGACGCGGTCGTGGACGAGCGCGGCCGGGAGCGGGCGCGCTATCTCATGCTGCGGCTGATCGAGCGGGCCCGCGAGAAGCGCGTGGCCGTGCCCGAGATGCGCAGCACGGACTACGTCAACACGATCCCGACCAAGAGCGAGCCGTTCTTCCCGGGCAACGAGGAGATCGAACGCAGGATCCTGAACGCGACGCGCTGGAACGCGGCCGTGATGGTCTCGCGCGCCCAGCGCCCCGGCATCGGCGTGGGCGGGCACATCGCCACGTTCGCCTCCTCGGCGTCCCTGTACGACGTGGGCTTCAACCACTTCTTCCGCGGCAAGGACGAGGGCGACGGCGGCGACCAGGTCTTCTTCCAGGGGCACGCCTCCCCCGGCATCTACGCCCGCGCCTATCTGCTGGACCGGCTCACCGAGAACCAGCTGGACGGCTTCCGCCAGGAGAAGTCGGCGTACCCGAACGGCCTGTCCAGCTACCCGCATCCGCGCTCCATGCCGGACTTCTGGGAGTTCCCGACGGTCTCCATGGGCCTGGGCCCGCTGGGCGCGATCTACCAGGCGCGGATGAACCGCTACATGGAGGCGCGCGGCATCGCGGACACCTCCAAGTCGCATGTGTGGGCGTTCCTCGGCGACGGCGAGATGGACGAGCCGGAGTCGCTCGGCCAGCTCACGCTCGCGGCCCGGGAGGGCCTGGACAACCTGACCTTCGTGGTCAACTGCAACCTCCAGCGCCTGGACGGCCCGGTGCGCGGCAACGGAAAGATCATCCAGGAGCTGGAGTCGGTCTTCCGGGGCGCCGGCTGGAATGTGATCAAGCTGATCTGGGACCGCTCCTGGGACCCGCTGCTCGCGCAGGACCGGGACGGCGTCCTGGTCAACAAGATGAACATGACGCCGGACGGGCAGTTCCAGACGTACGCCACCGAGTCGGGCGCCTACATCCGGCAGCACTTCTTCGGCGACGACCAGCGGCTGCGCGCGATGGTCGAGAACCTGAGCGACGACCAGATCCTGCACCTGGGCCGCGGCGGCCACGACCACCGCAAGATCTTCGCGGCGTTCAAGGCGGCCAATGAGCACAAGGGCCAGCCGACGGTCATCCTGGCCAAGACGATCAAGGGCTGGACGCTGGGCCCGAACTTCGAGGGCCGCAACGCCACGCACCAGATGAAGAAGCTGACGGTCGACGACCTGAAGCGCTTCCGGGACCGGCTGCATCTGCCGATCTCCGACCGGGAGCTGGAGTCCGGCCTGCCGCCGTACTACCACCCGGGGCGGAACTCGGAGGAGATCCAGTACATGCACGACCGCCGCAAGGGCCTCGGCGGGTACGTCCCCACGCGCGTGGTGCGCTCCAAGGCGCTCGCGCTGCCGGACGACAGGGCCTACGCGACCGTGAAGAAGGGCACCGGCCAGCAGTCCATCGCGACCACGATGGCCTTCGTACGGCTGCTCAAGGACCTCATGCGGGACAAGGAGATCGGGCGGCGCTTCGTACTGATCGCGCCGGACGAGTACCGCACGTTCGGCATGGACTCCTTCTTCCCGAGCGCGAAGATCTACAACCCGCTGGGCCAGCAGTACGAGTCGGTGGACCGGGAACTGCTCCTCGCCTACAAGGAGTCGCCGACCGGCCAGATGCTGCACGACGGCATCTCCGAGGCGGGCTGCACGGCCTCGCTGATCGCGGCGGGGTCCGCGTACGCGACGCACGGCGAGCCGATGATCCCGGTGTACGTCTTCTACTCGATGTTCGGGTTCCAGCGCACCGGCGACCAGTTCTGGCAGATGGCCGACCAGCTGGCGCGCGGATTCGTCCTCGGGGCGACGGCGGGCCGTACGACGCTCACCGGCGAGGGACTGCAACACGCCGACGGGCACTCGCAGTTGCTGGCCTCCACGAACCCGGCGTGCGTCGCGTACGACCCGGCGTACGCCTACGAGATCGCGCACATCGTGCAGGACGGCCTGCGCCGTATGTACGGCAGCTCGGCGGAGCACCCGCACGGCGAGGACGTCTTCTACTACCTCACCGTCTACAACGAGCCCATCCAGCATCCCGCGGAGCCGGCCGGGGTGGATGTCGAGGGCATCGTCAAGGGCATCCACAAGCTGTCCGACGGTCCCGGCGGGGCGGTCCCGGCGCAGATCATGGCGTCGGGTGTCGCGGTGCCGTGGGCGCTGGAGGCGCAGCGGATCCTCGCGGAGGACTGGAACGTACGGGCCTCGGTGTGGTCCGCGACGTCCTGGAACGAGCTGCGGCGTGAGGCGGTGGCCTGCGAGCAGCACAACCTCCTGCACCCGGAGGAGGAGCAGCTCGTGCCGTACGTGACGCGCAAACTGAGCGGTTCGGAGGGGCCGTTCGTCGCGGTGTCCGACTGGATGCGGTCGGTGCCGGACCAGATCTCGCGCTGGATCCCCGGTCCCTACCAGTCCCTCGGCGCGGACGGCTTCGGCTTCGCCGACACGCGGGGGGCGGCGCGGCGCTTCTTCCACATCGACGCGCAGTCGATCGTGGTGGCGGTACTCACGGAGCTGGCGCGGGCGGGGCAGGTGGACCGCTCGGTACTGAAGCAGGCGATCGACCGGTATCAGGTGCTGGACGTGACGGCGGCGCATCCGGGGGCGGCGGGGGGCGACGCGTAGCGGTGCCGTAGGCGCAGCCGGGTGGCCACGCAAGTGGCCACCCGGCTGCCCGACAAGCCACGGCGGATCCGCAGCCGCAGACGCGCACCGCCCCCCTCCTGCCGTGCGCGTCCGCAAACCCGGCTGCCGGTGGAACTCTGTCCCGGCCCGGCCGCGCCGCGCCAGCGAACGCCCCTCACATCACCCGGCCGGACGACCGGGGTCAGATGACCGGGCTCAGATATGCCCCACGCCCGCCCCCGCCTCCGCGTTCCCGCCCCGCTTGGTCAGGAAGGCCACCAGCACCGCGACCACGGCGACACCGGCGGCGACCAGGCACGCGAGGCTCATCCCGGAGATGAACGTGTCGTGCGCCACGGCCGTGATCTTGGCGGCGATCTCGGCCGGTATCCCCTTCTGCACCGGCGCCACACCCGCCTGCACGGCCTCCGACGCCTGGTCCAGCTGGGCCGGCGTCAGCGGCGGCAGCCCCGCGTGGGACCAGTTGCCCGGCAGCGCGCTGTCGACCTTGGAGGCCATCACCGCGCCCAGCACCGCCGTACCGAGGCTGCCGCCGATCTGCATGGCGGCCTGCTGGAGACCACCGGCCACACCGGACAGCTCCATCGGCGCGTTGCCGACGATGACCTCCGTCGCGCCGACCATGACCGGTGCGAGACCGAGGCCGAGGAGGGCGAACCAGACGGACATCACGCCGCTGCCCGTGCCGGCCTTGAGGGTGGACATGCCGTACATGGCGATCGCGGTCGCGGCCATGCCGCCGGCCAGCGGGACCCGCGGGCCGAGCTTGGTGATCGCGGCGCCGGCGAGCGGCGAGGCGACGATCATCATGCCGGTGAGCGGCAGCAGGTGCAGGCCCGCGTCGACCGGCGACATCCCGTGCACGTTCTGGAGGTAGAAGGTCACGAAGAACAGGCCGCCCATGAAGGCGATGGCCATCAGGACCATCAGGACCACACCGGCCGACAGCGGCACGGAGCGGAACAGGCCGAGCGGGATGAGCGGTTCGGCGACCTTGGTCTCCCAGAACGCGAAGAACGCGAAGAGCAGGACCGAGGCGATGATGAAGCCCCAGGTCTCGCCCGCGCCCCAGCCCCAGCTCGGCGCCTTGATGAGGGCCCAGACGAGGCAGAACATCGCGCCGGACAGCAGCGCGATGCCGAGCACGTCGAAGGAGCGCGGCGCGTTCTGGGCGCGGTGGTCGAGCAGGATCAGCAGGCCCAGGACCAGGGCGATCGCGCCGACCGGCACATTGATGAAGAACACCGACTGCCAGTTGACGTGCTGTACGAGCACGCCGCCGAGGATCGGGCCGCCCGCGGTGGACGCGCCGATCACCATGCCCCAGATGCCGATGGCCATGTTCAGCTTCTCGGCCGGGAACGTGGCCCGCAGCAGGCCGAGCGCGGCCGGCATCAGCAGCGCGCCGAACAGGCCCTGGAAGACGCGGAAGGTGACGACGGCGGCGATGCTGTTCGACAGCCCGATCGCGCCGGAGGCGGCGGCGAAGCCGGTCACGCCGATGAGGAAGGTCTGCCGGTGCCCGAAACGGTCACCGAGCTTGCCCGCGGTGATCAGGGTGACCGCGAGGGCGAGGAAGTAGGCGTTGGTGATCCACTGCACATCGGCGAAGGTCGCGTGCAGATGGTCGCGGATGGCCGGGTTGGCGATGGCCACGATGGTGCCGTCCAGGGCCACCATCATGACCCCTACGGCGACGGTGATCAGGGTGAGCCACGGGTGGCCGCGCATCCCTGTGGCCGGCGCGTGCTCCGCCGGGGCCGGCGGGGCTCCGTCACCCGGGCCCGTCGTGTCGATGGTGGTCTGACCAGTCATGCGTTCGAGACTAGTGACAGCCACTGACAGTTGACAAACATTTTCATAAGTCGGTAACTGACAGTGCGGACTTCCACATAGGCTGAGCTGGTCGAACGGTCGGGAAGGGGCAGTCGAGGGGCCATGGAGACGCTGCGCGAGCGCAAGAAGCGGCGTACCCGGGAGTCGCTGCTGCGGGCCGCTCTCGAACTGTTCACCTCCCAGGGGTACGAGCGCACGACGGTGGACGAGATCGCCGCGGCCTGCGAGGTCTCGCAGCGCACCTTCTTCCGCTATTTCGCGGGCAAGGAGGACGCCGCCTTCGCGGTCCAGGAGATGACGGAGGCCCACTTCCTGGCCGCCCTGCGCGCCCGGCCGCCGCACGAGGCGCCGATGGAGGCGCTGCGGCAGGCCGCCCTCCAGGACTGGGACTCGATCCGCGAGACCGTCGAGTCGGCCGTGCCGATGGAGCTGTATCTGCGCATGTACCGGACGATCGAGTCGACGCCCGCGCTGCTCGCCGCACATCTGCGCCGCTCCACCGCCGTCGAGGAGAGCCTCGCGCGGCTGCTGGCCGAGCGGGAGGGCGTGGACGTGGACACGGACCCCCGGCCGAGGCTCGCGGTGGCGGTGTTCGGCGGGGTGATTCGGGTCACGGAACGGCAGTGGTGCCTGGGCCGGGACTTCAGCCTGGAGGCCGTCAGATCGCTCACCGTGTCGTACCTCGATCAGGTGAGTTCGGCCCTCCAGGGGAACTGGCGCGCGAACTGAGGCCGTTGGCACGACGTCGGAAAGATCGACGGAAGTGCGTCCGGGGGGCCGCCGATGTGGTGTTCAGCAGATCGACTGCGACAGGTTCGAAAGATCGTTCACCGCGTGTTCGATCTCTGCCGAAACGTGATCCCGGTCACCTGGTTACCGCGAGACCGTCTCGTTCTCCTAGTGTGTCCTCCCAGTGACTTCCTTCGATACCTCCTCCCCGCAACTCAACGTCTGGCGCGCGATGCTGGCGCTGGCCGTCGTGTTCGTGATGCTCGCCACCACCGGTTGGACCGCCCTGCGCACCCACCGGGAGTCCGGCGAACTCCAGGCGTCCCGCGACAAGTGGACCCACGGCAGCCTGCACGGGCTGCGGCTGCCGGACCCGGAGGCCGACCCGGCGCGGCTCACCCGCTTCTTCGTCTCGCTCTCCGCGCAGGACCGCTCCCGCCTCGCCCACCGCTATCCGCTCGCGGTGGGCAACATGAACGGCGCGCCGGTCTCCCTGCGCTACCAGGCCAACCATCTCGCCCTGGAGCAGCAGCGCGCGGTCGAGCGCGAGCGCATGCACGACAGCCGGCTCAGCGCGGCCGGCCAGCAGGACGCGGGCCGTCGTATGCACCGCTACGACTCGCTGCTGACCCCCGGCCGCCAGATCCTCTCCTTCGACCCGTCGGGCACCGGCCGCATCTCCGAGGTGTTCGGGAACCTGACGAAGGCGCAGCGGATCTCGGTCGTCGTCCCCGGCGTCGACACCGACCTGCTCACCTTCCAGAAGACCAACCGCCCCTACACCGCCCCGGTCGGCATGGCCAAGGCGCTGTACGCGGCGGAGCGCACCGCCGCCCCGAAGACGCGTACGGCCGTGATCGCCTGGGCCGACTACACCTCCCCCGACGGCCTCGGCGTGGACGCGGCCACCGGGGCGCGCGCGGCGGAGGGCTCCCTGCGGCTGAACGCGCTGCTGCGGGCGCTGCCCGGCCGGGCCCCGGTGTCGATGTTCTGCCACAGCTACGGCTCCGTGCTGTGCGGGGTCGCCGCGCACGACATGCCCGGGCGGGTCGCCGACATAGCGGTGGCCGCCAGCCCCGGGATGCGGGTCTCCCGGGCCGCCGACCTGGACACCACCGCCCGGGTGTGGGCCATGCGGGACGCCACCGACTGGATCCAGGACGTCCCGTACCTGGAGCTGGGCGGGCTCGGGCACGGCGCCGATCCGGTCGCCGCGGGCTTCGGCGCCCGGGTGCTGTCCGCGCGGGACGCGCAGGGCCACGCCGGGTACTTCACCCCGGGCACGGACAGCCTGCGCAACCTCGCCGACATCGGCACGGGCGCGTACGACTCGGTGACGTGCGCCGGTGAAAGTGACATGTGCCGGGCCGGTCTGGGCGCGACGACGACGGCCCAACACGCGTAGAAGCAGCAGGAAGTGCGGTCCGTGAAGGTGGCGACGGAGAAGGACGTGCCGCATACGATGAGCCGCATGGGTGACGTACTGGCGGGTTTTCATGCCGTCTGGGAGTTCGAGTCCGACTCCGTGCTCATCCGCTACGAACGGGGGATTCGAACACCGAAGTTGTTCCAGGCGCTCGGTGAGCGGCGGATCCCGCTGTCCGCGCTGGAGGAGGTCACACTCGCTCCGGGCCGGCGTGGCACCCTCGTTCTGCGGCTGGTGCCCCGGGCGGGCGCGGATCCGCTCATGGAGGCGGCGGACGGACAGCTGAAGGAGGGGTCCGACCCCTATCGGCTGGTGCTGCCGGCCGAGCGGGAGCCCCAGGCGGCGTCCTGCGCGGAGGAGCTGGCGGCACGGCTGACGGAGTCGGGCCCCGCGGACCGGTATCTGGTGGCCGCGCCCGCGGCGCCGCTCCAGTTCAAGGCGTACGACGGAAAGGCGACGTTCGACGGGACGTCGGTGCAGTTCCGCTGGTCCTGGACGGGCGCGTCCACGGCCAAGTGGAAGGCCGGCGACCAGAGTTACGCGATCGCCGACGTCAGCGGGGTGGAATGGCGCTCACCGGAGGCCCTGGAGGGGTTCCTGCGGCTGCGCGCCTCGGGTGCGGCGGCGGTCCCGGAGCCCGACCAGGACCCGGCGGCGGTGGTGTTCGGGCTGGGCTACGGCCCCGTGCACGAGTCGCTGCCGTTCGCCGCCGCGGTGCTCGCGGCCGTGCGTTCGCGGCGGCCGGTGCCCGCGGTGTCGCAGTGCCGCCGCGACCCCGCGGACATCGCCGAGCGGATCAGACACCTCGGCGAGCTGCACCAAGCCGGGCTGGTGACCGACGAGGAGTTCGCCGGCAAGAAGGCGGAACTGCTCGCGGAGCTGTGATCACTCGCGGCCGGCCGAGGTGAACGCCATGTCCGCGTACCGCTCGCCCGCCACCTTGCCCGCGATCGGCTCCAGCTGCGCCAGCTCGTCCTCGGTCAGGGTGATCCGGGTCGCGCCCACGTTCTCCTCCACCCGGCTCGCCTTGCGGGTGCCCGGGATCGGGATCACCGAGAGGGAGTCGACCGTCGCGCGCTGCTGGACCCAGGCCAGGGCGATCTGGGCGGCGCTCGCGTCATGGGCGGCGGCGATGGTGTGCAGGGGCTTCAGGAGGGCCGCGTTGGCGGCGGCGTTGTCACCGGTGAAGCGGGGCTGCTGACGGCGGAAGTCGTCGGAGGAGAGGTCCTTGTCCGCGTTGGCGAACGCGCCCGTGAGGAAGCCCCGGCCGAGCGGCGAGTACGGCACCAGGGCGACGCCCAGCTCCCGTGCGGCGGGCACGACGTGTGCCTCGATGTCCCGGCTGAACAGGGACCACTCCGACTGCACGGCCGCGATCGGGTGCACGGCGTGCGCGGCGCGCAGCTCCTCGGCGGTGACCTCGCTGAGGCCCAGGTACTTGACCTTGCCCTCGCGCACCAGCTCCGCCATCGTGCCCACGGTCTCCTCGATGGGCACGTTCACATCGCGGCGGTGCATGTAGTAGAGGTCGATCGCCTCCACGCCGAGCCGCTGGAGGCTGCCCTCGACGGCCTCACGGATGTACGGGGAGTCATTGCGGATGATCCGCCGCGTCGGGTCGTCCTTCGGGATGGACAGGGCGAACTTGGTGGCGATCACCACCTCGTCGCGGTGGGCCCGGAAGAACGGGGCGAGGAACCGCTCGTTCTCGCCGGCGCCGTACGCGTCGGCGGTGTCGTAGAGGGTCACGCCGAGCTCCAGCGCCCGGTCGAGGGCGGCGCGCGCCTGGTCGGTGTCGGTGGGGCCGTAGCCGAAGCTCATGCCCATGCAGCCGAGTCCCTGCACACCGACCTCGGGTCCCTGCGCTCCCAGGCGGGCCGTCGGAATCCTGGTGTCGGTCATCGCGTGTTCCCCTCAGTGGCGTAAAAATCGATCTTGCGGTCGAGCACGGCGAGCGTTTCCCGCAGCTCCGCGATCCGGCCGAGCACGTCCCGGCGGGTCTGCTCCAGCAGTTCCTGCCGCTCCCGGTAGGTCCCGGCGCCCTCACGCACCAGCTCCGCGTACCTGACCATGTCCGCCACCGGCATGCCGGTCAGCCGCAGCTTGGTCACCAGGTCCAGCCAGTCCAGGTCGCGGTTGGTGTACCGGCGCTGACCCGTGTGCGAGCGGTCGACGTGCGGCATCAGGCCGATCCGTTCGTACCAGCGCAGCGTGTGCGCGGTCAGGCCGGTGCAGGCGACGACCTCGCTGATCGTGTAGCGGTCCTGGCCGTCCGGGCGCGGGTGGCGCGGCGGCCGGGCGGAGCAGATGTCGGCAGGGTGTGAGTCCTCAAGGGTCGCAGGCGTGGTCTGCATCACCGTCATGCCTCAACGCTATGACCTTCGAGTGCACTCCAAGCAAGCCGGGCCGGTAAGAAATCCGCAGGACCGGGCGCCGGGTGGCTGGATAGCGTGCGGGGCATGAGTCTCGCACGCCGGGCCGGGCCCGAGGACGCCGCCGAAGTACTGCGCCTGCGCCAGGTCATGATCGATTCACTGGGCAGGCCGGGATTCACCGGGGCGACGGGCTGGCACGCCGAGTCCCTGCCGCTGCTGCGCGAGCGGCTCGCGCCGAGCGAGGGCGACGCCGACGGTGACTTCGGGGCGTTCGTCGTCGAGTCCCCGGAGCGGC
Organism: Streptomyces griseofuscus; assembly: GCF_014673495.1. Lineage (GTDB taxonomy): Bacteria > Actinomycetota > Actinomycetes > Streptomycetales > Streptomycetaceae > Streptomyces > Streptomyces murinus. The sequence goes on along the minus strand of NZ_CP051006.1, from coordinate 5,882,138 downwards.
CGGGCCGGCTGGCCGCGCTGGCGGCGGGCACCGTGGACTACCGCGTCGGCACCCCTCACAATCCGCTCGGCCGGGTCGGCTATGTCTTCAGCGTGGCCACCGACCCGGACGCCCGGCGCCGGGGATACGCGCGGGCCTGCATGGACGAGCTGCTGGCCTGGTTCCGGGCGCGGGGCGCCGGGCATGTCCTGCTCACCGCCTCCCCGGACGCCCAGCCGCTGTACGAGTCGCTGGGCTTCACCCGGGATCCCGACCCGTCGATGCGGCTCATGCTGTGAGCCGCATAGGCTCGACGGCATGTCGTTGAACAGCCTGGCGTCGATCGAGAACTGGCCCGTGCCCACCGCGGCCGCGGGTGTCGTACGAGCCGACGGGACCGTCCTCGGGACGCACGGACCCCTCGCCCACCGCTTCCCCCTCGCCTCCGTCACCAAGCCGCTGGCCGCCTACGCGGCGCTGGTGGCGTACGAGGAGGGGGCGATCGAGCTGGACGAGCCGGCCGGGCCGCCCGGGGCGACGGTGCGGCATCTGCTGGCGCACACCTCCGGCCTCGCCTTCGACGAGCACCGGGTGATGGCGCCGCCCGGGGAGCGGCGGCTGTACTCCAACGCCGGGTTCGAGCAGCTCGGCGACCACATCGCCAAGGCGACGGACATCCCGTTCGCGGACTACGCGCGGCAGGCGGTGCTGGAGCCGCTGGGCATGACGTCCACCTCGCTCCTGGGCTCCCCGGCGAAGGACGGCGTCTCGACGGTGGCGGACCTGCTGCTGTTCGCGGCGGAGGTGCAGGCCCCCCGGCTGCTGGACCCGCGCACGGTCGCGGCGGCGATGACCGTCCAGTTCCCGGGCACGAAGGGCGTGTTGCCGGGCTACGGCCATCAGAACCCCAATGACTGGGGCCTCGGCTTCGAGATCCGTGACGGCAAGTCCCCGCACTGGACCGGCGGTTCCTCCTCCCCCCGTACCTTCGGCCACTTCGGCCAGGCCGGCACCTTCCTGTGGATCGACCCGGACGCGGGTCTCGCCTGCGCCGCCCTCGCCGACCGCGCCTTCGGCCCCTGGGCGATCGAGGCATGGCCGGTCTTCACCGACGCGGTGCTGGCCGAGACGCGCGGCCCGCGCTGATCGCCGGTCCGATAACCTCCCCCGTGCGCACGGGGATTCACCGGCGGCGCACGGCAGCGGGTATCGGGGGACAGTGATGAACGGGGTTCGGGCCGACGGCGAGTTCCGGCCGTTGGACAGCGGTGATCCGCAGGCGGTGGCGGGCTACCGGCTCGCCGCCCGGCTCGGTTCGGGCGGCATGGGCACGGTGTATCTGTCGTACACGCCGGGCGGGCATCCGATCGCCCTGAAGACGATCCGGCCGGAGCTGAGCGAGGACCCGGAGTTCCGGCGCCGGTTCCGGCAGGAGGTGCGGGCGGCGCAGCGGGTGCAGGGCCTGTACACCGCGCCGGTCATCGACCATGACACCGAGGGCGCCCGGCCCTGGCTGGCCACCGCCTATGTCGCGGGGCCCTCGCTGGCCTCGGCGGTGGCCGAGCACGGCCCGCTGCCGCTGCCGTCGGTCCTGCTGCTGCTCGCGGGGATGGCCGAGGCGCTGTCGGTGATCCATGGCGCGGGCATCGTGCACCGGGATCTGAAGCCGTCCAATGTGCTGCTGGCCGCCGACGGCCCCCGGGTGATCGACTTCGGTATCGCCCGGGCCGCCGACGCCACCGCGCTGACCGGCACCGGTGTCTCCATCGGCACCCCCGCGTTCATGTCGCCCGAGCAGGCGGCGGGCCGGCCGGTCACACCCGCCTCGGACGTGTTCGCGCTCGGCCAGGTCGCGGTGTTCGCGGCGCGCGGCCAGGGCGCGTACGGCGAAGGGCCCTCGCACGCGGTGCTGTACCGGATCGTGCACGAGGAGCCGGATCTTGCGGGGATGCCCGCCGAACTGGCCTTCGTGGCGCGGTGCCTGGCGAAGGATCCGGCCGCACGTCCCACCCCGGCCGAGGTGGTCGCACTGTGCCAGGAGGCGTCGCCCGCGCCGCTGCGGCAGTCCGGTTCCTGGCTGCCGGAGGCGCTGACCGCGCAGATCACCCGGCGGGTCTCCGCCTCGGCGGCGCTCGCCGCGTCCCCGACGGTCGCACCGGCCGCCCCGCCGCCCACCAGAGTGCTGCCCGGGCCCGGCACCCCCGCGCCGACCGCGCGGCTGCCCCATCCGGGCCCGGCCGGGGGAACACCCGCCCAGCCGCCGCGCGCCCCCGGGTACCGGCACCCGGCGCCGCCGCAGCCGTACCCGCCGTACATCCAGCCGTACGGCTGGCAGCCGCCCAAGCCGAAGCGGAGCGTCGGCCGGAAGATAGCCATCGGCGCGGCAGTCGGGATCGCCCTGCTGTGGGGCGCGGGCTGCGTCTCGGTGCTCAGCCGCCTCGGCGACAGCACGGACGGCAGCTCCTCGCGGACCCCCGCCGGCGCGTCCGGGCAGCACCGCCCCGACCCCAGGCCGGTCAGCTTCAAGGGCATCAACATCCCCCGGGGCTACTGGGTGCGGTTCGCGGACTCGCCGCCGAAGCCGACGGACGAGCAGAACACCTCCAACGCCAGCTTCGGCAAGAACGCCGACTTCTACTACGACGACGACCCGGACTACTCCGAGGACCAGACGCCCGTCGTGGGCACCGCAGGCGACAAGGTGGTCCTGCTCAACAACGCCGAGCACGGCTCCCTGGCCACCTGCCGCAGGGTGACCCGCTACGCCGAGAACATCCATCTGTCCCAGCTCAGCAAGGGCTCGCAGATCTGTGTGCACACGGTTTCCGGCCATATCGGCCTGGTCACCTACCGCGGCGCGGCGGGCCGCGGCAGCCCCAGCGACTACATCACCGTCGACCTGACCGTCTGGCGCAACGCGGAGCCCGCGAGCGACGACGAGCAGTGAGCCGTCAGCCGGACAGCTCCCAGACCAGCAGCTCGGCGGGCGTCACCGCGACCGCGGCAAGGCCCTGCGCGCCGGTGATTCGGGCCGCGTCCCCCGCGCCCAGCTCCGCGCCCTCCAGCCGCACCGCGCCGCGTACGACATGGACGTACAGGGACGCCGCGTCCGGTACGGCGGTCCGCTCCCCCGCGCCCAGGCGGCGCACATGCAGCATGGCGCCCGCGGCCGGGACGGCGTAGGGGGTGGCGTCGGCGATGCCCGGGACGATGTCGTACGACGGCTCGCCGCCCGGCTCCAGCGGGGCCAGCCACATCTGGAGGAAGGCCAACGGGCCCTCGCCGTCGTTGCGTTCGACGTGCCGGACGCCCGCCGCCGCGCTCAGATGCTGGACGTCCCCCGCGCGCACGGTCCGCTCATGGCCCGCGGAGTCGCGGTGGGTCAGCTCGCCCTCGATCACCCAGGTGACGATCTCGGTGTGGCTGTGCGGGTGTTCGTCGAACCCGGCGCCGGGCGCGAGCCGTTCCTCGTTGCAGGCGATCAGCGGGCCGAAGCGCAGGTTGTCGGGGTCGTAGTGCGGGCCGAAGGAGAAGGCGTGGCGGGTCTCGATCCCGGCCGCCGGGTCCCCGCCCGGATAGCGCTCGGCGGCGCGCCGTACGTCGATCACGTCCCCACCGTAGTCCCGTCCCCGGTGCGCGCGGGCCCCGGGTTGCCGACCCGGCGACGCATGCTCCCGTCCGGATAAGGCACTCTTGTCCCCGTGCCCGAACCCGAATCCCACCCTGGTGACCCCGCAGCGTCCGTCGTCCATACGCACGCGGCGACCCTGAAACGGCTGGAGAAGTCCTCCGGGAGTCTCGCGGCCCAGGCGATCGCACGGATGGACGAGACCCTGCCGTGGTACCGGGCGATGCCCCCGGAGAACCGGTCCTGGATCGGGCTGGTCGCCCAGGCGGGCATCGCGGCGTTCACCGAGTGGTTCCGGCGCCCGGACACCCCGCAGGCGATCTCCACGGACGTCTTCGGGACCGCGCCGCGCGAGCTGACCCGGGCGATCACGCTGCGGCAGACCGTGGAGATGGTGCGCACCACCATCGAGGTCATGGAGAGCGCCATCGACGAGGTGGCCGCCCCGGGCGACGAGCGGGTGCTGCGCGAGGCACTGCTGGTGTACGCGCGGGAGATCGCCTTCGCGACCGCCCAGGTGTACGCCCAGGCCGCCGAGGCACGCGGTGCCTGGGACGCGCGTCTGGAGTCGCTGGTGGTCAACGCCGTGCTCAGCGGCGAGGCCGACGAGGGCGCCGTCAGCCGGGCCGCCGCGCTGGGCTGGAACTCTCCCGAGCATGTGTGCGTCGTCCTCGGCACCGCCCCGGACGGGGACAGCGAGCTGACCGTGGAGGCGATCCGGCGGGCGGCGCGGCACGCCAAACTCCAGGTGCTCACCGGGGTGCTGGGCAATCGCCTCGTGGTGATCGCGGGCGGCAGCCCCAACCCGCTCGCGGTGGCGAAGTCACTGATCGGGCCCTACGCGGCGGGCCCGGTGGTCGCCGGTCCCGTCGTACCGGACCTGCTGGCCGCCACCCGGTCCGCGCAGGCCGCCGCGGCCGGGCTGAAGGCGTGCACGGCGTGGCAGGACGCGCCGCGGCCCGTGCTGGCGGACGATCTGCTGCCGGAGCGCGCGATCGCGGGCGATCCGGGCGCCCGTGAGCAGTTGGTGGAGGAGATCTACAGACCGCTGGGAGAGGCCGGCTCGGCACTCCTGGAAACCCTGAGTGTCTACCTGGAGCAGGCGAGCAGCCTGGAGGGCGCGGCACGGATGCTCTTCGTTCACCCGAACACCGTGCGCTACCGGCTCCGACGTGTGACAGACGTCACCGGGTGGTCGCCTTCGGATGTACGATCCGCGTTCACGCTACGGATCGCGCTCATCCTGGGGCGCCTGGCCGACGGTGACCCTCAGGCATAGCGTTTTGTCAGAGGTCAACAAAAGCCCTTCGTGTTCTTCGTCCCTGTCCCCACGGGCGGCCGTGCCCGTACCCAAGAGAGAGTGTGAGAGTGCTCGTACTCGTCGCTCCCGGCCAGGGCGCCCAGACGCCCGGCTTCCTGACCCCCTGGCTCGAACTCCCCGGTGCCGCCGACCGTGTCGCCGCGTGGTCGGACGCCATCGGCCTCGATCTGGTGCACTACGGAACCCAGGCCGACGCCGACGCGATCCGTGACACCGCCGTGGCCCAGCCGCTGCTGGTCGCCGCCGGGATCCTGTCCGCCGCGGCACTCGGTGCCATGTCGGAGATCGCGCCGGGCGCGGTGGCCGGGCACAGCGTCGGCGAGATCACCGCGGCCGCCTTCGCGGGCGTGCTGTCGGACGCCGCGGCCCTCCAGCTGGTCCGCACCCGTGGCCTCGCCATGGCGGACGCCGCCGCGATCACCGAGACCGGTATGTCGGCGCTGCTCGGCGGCGACCCGGAGACCTCGGTCGCGCACCTGGAGAAGCTGGGCCTGACGCCGGCGAACATCAACGGCGCGGGGCAGATCGTCGCGGCGGGCACGCTGGAGCAGCTGGCCGCGCTGAGCGAGGACAAGCCCGAAGGCGTGCGCAAGGTCGTCCCGCTGAAGGTGGCCGGCGCCTTCCACACCCGGCACATGGCCCCCGCGGTCGAGACGCTGGCCAAGGCCGCCGCCGACCTCGTGCCCGCCGACCCCGAGGTCCCCTACGTGTCCAACAAGGACGGCAGGTCCGTCACATCCGGCGCCGAGGTACTGGAGCGCCTGGTCGGCCAGGTGGCCAACCCGGTGCGCTGGGACCTGTGCATGGAGACGTTCAAGGAGCTGGGCGTCACCGCGCTCATCGAGGTGTGCCCCGGCGGCACGCTCACCGGACTGGCCAAGCGGGCGCTGCCCGGCGTCAAGACGCTGGCCCTGAAGACCCCCGACGACCTCGACGCCGCCCGTGCGCTCATCGCCGAGCACGCCGAAGCCTGACGCATGCCGACGCCTGACGCATAAGGAGCCGTAGATGGCGAAGATCAAGCCCAGCAAGGGCGCCCCGTACGCGCGCATCCTCGGTGTCGGCGGCTACCGTCCGACCCGTGTGGTGCCCAACGAGGTGATCCTGGAGAAGATCGACTCGTCCGACGAGTGGATCCGCTCGCGCTCCGGCATCGAGACCCGGCACTGGGCGGGCCCCGAGGAGACGGTGGCCGCGATGTCGGTCGAGGCGGCCGGCAAGGCGATCGCCGACGCCGGTATCGATGCCTCGCAGGTCGGCGCGGTCGTCGTGTCGACGGTGTCGCACTTCGCCCAGACCCCGGCCATCGCCACCTCGATCGCCGACCAGCTCGGCACCGAGAAGGCGGCCGCCTTCGACATCTCGGCCGGCTGCGCGGGCTTCGGCTACGGCCTCACCCTGGCCAAGGGCATGGTCGTGGAGGGCTCCGCCGAGTACGTCGTGGTGATCGGCGTGGAGCGGCTCAGCGACCTGACCGACCTGGAGGACCGGGCCACGGCCTTCCTGTTCGGTGACGGCGCGGGCGCGGTCGTCGTCGGCCCCTCCAAGGAGCCGGCCATCGGCCCGACCGTGTGGGGCTCCGAGGGCGACAAGTCCACGATCATCAAGCAGACCGTCTCGTGGGACCGTTTCCACGTCGGCGATGTCAACGAGCTTCCGCTGGACCGCGAGGGAAACATCAAGTTCCCCGCGATCACGCAGGAGGGCCAGGCGGTGTTCCGCTGGGCCGTGTTCGAGATGGCGAAGGTCGCCCAGCAGGCGCTGGACGCGGCCGGGATCACCTCGGAGGACCTGGACGTCTTCATCCCGCACCAGGCCAATGTGCGGATCATCGACTCGATGGTGAAGACTCTCAAGCTGCCGGAGCATGTCACGGTCGCCCGTGACATCCGCACCACCGGCAACACCTCGGCCGCCTCGATCCCGCTCGCCATGGAGCGGCTCCTGGCGACCGGGGAGGCGAAGAGCGGTGACACCGCGCTCGTCATCGGATTCGGGGCGGGTCTCGTCTACGCCGCCACGGTCGTTACCCTCCCCTAGGCACTCCGTGCCGGATCGTGCGATCCGGTGGGGGGACAAATGCCACAAACCGTCTGGAACATCGAAGAAGGAGCGCCTGACATGGCCGCCACCCAGGAAGAGATCGTCGAAGGTCTCGCCGAAATCGTCAACGAGATCGCCGGCATCCCGGTTGAGGACGTCCAGGTGGACAAGTCCTTCACCGACGACCTGGACGTCGACTCGCTGTCCATGGTCGAGGTCGTCGTCGCCGCCGAGGAGCGCTTCGACGTGAAGATCCCGGACGAGGACGTCAAGAACCTCAAGACCGTCGGCGACGCGACCGACTACATCCTCAAGCACCAGGCCTGAGCCATACGCTGAGGCCCTTACGGCCCGTCAGGCCGCGAGGCCATCGGGCCGGCAAGGCCCCGCCACCCGGCGGTGGCGCCGTAGATTCCCGCATCCGTTGGAGAAAGAATTCCCGTGAGCCCGACCAATCGCACCGTGGTCGTCACCGGTATCGGCGCAACCACACCGCTGGGTGGCGACGTAGCTTCGTTCTGGGAGGCCCTGGTCGCCGGCAAGTCCGGTGTCCGTCTCCTGGAAGAGGAGTGGGCGACGGACCTGCCGGTCCGCATCGCCGCTCGTATCGCCGTCGAGCCGGGTGAGATCATCCCCCGGCCGCAGGCCCGCAAGCTCGACCGCTCGGCGCAGTTCGCGCTGATCGCCGCGCGTGAGGCCTGGCAGGACGCCGGCTTCACCGCACGGGCCGGCGAGGACACGTCCGTCAACCCCGACCGCCTCGGCACGGTGATCGCCTCCGGCATCGGCGGTGTGACGACGCTGCTCGACCAGTACGACGTGCTGCGGGAGAAGGGCGTACGCCGTGTCTCCCCGCACACCGTGCCGATGCTCATGCCCAACTCCCCGGCGGCCAACGTCGGTATCGACCTGGGCGCCCGCGCCGGCGTGCACACCCCCGTGTCGGCCTGCGCCTCCGGCGCCGAGGCCATCGGGTACGCGATCGAGATGATCCGCACCGGGCGTGCGGACGTGGTCATCGCCGGTGGCACCGAGGCCGCGATCCACCCGCTGCCCATCGTCGCCTTCGGCAACATGATGGCGATGTCCAAGAACAACGACGACCCCTCGGGCGCGTCCCGGCCCTTCGACACGGGCCGCGACGGTTTCGTGCTCGGCGAGGGCGCCGGTGTGGTCATCCTGGAGTCCGAGGAGCACGCGAAGGCGCGCGGCGCCCGGATCTACGTGGAGGCGGTCGGCCAGGGCATCTCCGCCGACAGCCACCACATCACGCAGCCGGAGCCCTCGGGCAACGGGATCGCGCACGCGCTCCAGAACCTGCTGGACAGCACGGATCTGAAGCCGGCCGAGGTCGTACACGTCAACGCGCACGCCACGTCCACCCCGCAGGGTGATGTCGCCGAGATCAAGGCGCTGTGGAAGGTGCTCGGCGACGACGTCGAGCACCTGGCGATCTCCGCCACCAAGTCGATGACCGGTCATCTGCTCGGTGGCGCCGGCGGCATCGAGACGGTGGCGTCGATCCTGGCGCTGGTGAACCGTACGGCGCCCCCGACGATCAACCTGAAGGACCTCGACCCCGAGGTCAACGCTGATGTCGTGGTCGGCGAGGCCCGGCAGCTTCCGGAGGGCCGGATCGCCGCGCTGAACGACTCGTTCGGGTTCGGCGGCCACAACGTGGTGCTGGCGTTCCGCACGGTCTGAGTACGCGGCGAGAAGGGCCCCCACCGGCTGGTGGGGGCCCTTCCTCGTGCACGCGAACGAACGCATACGTACGCGGGTGAAACCGGCCGTGCTCAGACCACCTGGTGCAGCCACCGCACCGGCGCGCCCTCACCGGCGTACCGGAACGGCTCCAGCTCGTCGTCCCACGGCTTGCCGAGCAGCTTGGCGATCTCGGCCTCCAGGTCGGTCTCCTCGCGCTGGGAGCGGGTGAGGGCGGCGCGCAGACGGTCCTCGGGGATGAGGATGTCGCCGTGGATACCGGTGACGGCGTGGAAGATGCCCAGGTCGGGGGTGCAGCTGTAGCGCTCGCCCTCGGCGGTGGCGCAGGGCTCCGCGGTGACCTCGAAGCGCAGCAGATGCCAGCCGCGCAGCGCGGAGGCCAGCTTGGAGGCGGTGCCGGGCCGGCCCTGCCAGGAGAACTCCGAGCGCCAGGTGCCGGGAGCGGCGGGCTGCCGGATCCAGTCGAGGTTGACGCGCGTGCCGAGCACCCCGGCGATGGCCCACTCGACGTGCGGGCACAGCGCGCGCGGCGCGGAGTGCACGTACAGAACTCCACGTGTCGTCACCGGAACCTCCGGGCAGAGCGGGACATCTTGCTGGCTTGCCGGCGGCTGTGGCACCACGGCCGCGCTGATGGCGAGGCTACCTTGCGGCGGGGCAAGGAGTGTGACGTACCGTCGGTCCCGGTGCCAGGAATCCTTCACCATTCACCCAGGGGGACGCTTGTACGGGCCCCGTTCGTTCCAGCGGACCCGGCGCCGGGAACCCTCGCACGTTGTTATGGGGGAAAGCACCCGACTTCGAACGAGGAGAGCACCAGGAATGCGGAAGCGAAGCCACCGGGCGCGGCTCGCCCTGGCCGTGGCGGCGGCCACCGCCCTGGGCGTCGCCGGGTGCGACGCCCAGGGCTCGCCCGCGGCCAGGTCCACCGGGGCCCAGGCCGTCAAGGCACCGGTGTGGAACCGCAGTCCGGCCTCGATCGCCGCGGTCGGCGACTCCATCACCCGGGGCTTCGACGCGTGCACGGTGCTGTCCGACTGCCCCGAGGTCTCCTGGGCGACGGGCAGCGACGCCCAGGTGGAGAGTCTGGCGGTACGACTCCTCGGCGCGGCGGGCGCGGCCACGCACAGCTGGAACTACGCGATGACGGGCGCCCGAATGGCGGATCTTTCGCAGCAGATGGCCGATGCGGCGAGTCGCGACCCGGAACTGGTCACCGTGATGGTCGGCGCGAACGACGCCTGCCGCTCCTCCACCCGGGCGATGACCCCGGTGGCAGGCTTCCGCGCGGACTTCGAGGAGGCCCTGCGCACCCTGCGCGCGACCGCCCCGAAGACACAGGTGTACGTCGCCAGCGTGCCGAACCTGAAGCGGCTCTGGGAGCAGGGCCGGGGCAATCCGCTGGGCAAGGAGGTCTGGAAGCTCGGTATCTGCCCCTCGATGCTGGGCGACGCCGACGACCTGGGCGAGGCGGCCGAGCACCGGCGCGACCAGGTCGAGGACCGGGTGGTGGCCTACAACAAGGTGCTGAAGGAGGTCTGCGCCACCGACCGCCGCTGCCGCTTCGACGGCAACGCGGTGTACGACTACCGCTTCGACACCGACCAGCTCAGCCACTGGGACTGGTTCCACCCCAGCAGGGACGGCCAGGCCCGGCTGGCGTCGATCGCCTACCGGACGGTCACGGCCGCCGGTCCGGTGGCGTAGCACCCATGCCGTCGTCCTCCCCCTCGTACCGGGCCAGCTCGGCGGCCAGGCGGCGCATGACCGTGTGGTTGGCGCGGCGCATCGCGGCGCGCACGACGGGGGCCAGCAGGCGTTCGGGCAGCGGTGCGCACAGCCAGGTGTAGGTGAAGGAGACCCGGCTGCCGGCGCCGTCCGGGAGCGGGGCGATGGCGTATATGCCATGGGCCTGGCGGCGGCCGCCCGCGCTGACGTTGTGCTCGACGATGCGGTGCGGCGGCTCGGAGTTGATCACCTCGATGCCGACATCGGTCCGCGTGCCGCCGAGGGCTGCGGTGACGGTGGCGCGGGCGCCGAAGCCGCGGCTCGGGCCGCTGTAGCGCCAGTCGGTCAGATAGTGGTCGGTGAACCGCTCGTGGTGGGCCATCACTTCGAGGAAGTCATGGACCCGCTCGGGCGGGTACGGAACCTCGGTCGACACGGTCACGGGTCGCATGCCCGGCACGCTACAGAGCCCCGCCCCGGTCACCTAGGGTTTCGGCATGAGCGAACTCTTCGGCACACTTCCCGACGGCACCGAGGTCCACCGCTGGACGCTTCAGCGGGGCGGGACGCGGGTGGAGGTTCTGACGTACGGCGGGATCGTGCGCTCCGTGGAGGTGCCGGACCGGGAGGGGCGGACGGCGGACGTGGTGCTCGGGTTCGCCGGTCTCGACGGCTATCTCGCGCATCCGGAGCCGTACCTGGGCGCGTTGATCGGGCGGTACGCCAACCGGCTCGCGGGGGCGCGGTTCCCGCTGGACGACGTGGTGTACGCCCTGGAGCCGAACGAGGGGCCCAATGTGCTGCACGGAGGTGCGCACGGGTTCGACAAGCGGGTGTGGGAGGCGACCGGCGTCGAGCACGGGGTGCGGCTGGCCCGGGTGAGTCCGCACGGCGAGGAGGGCTTCCCCGGCCGGCTGGACGTGGCGGTGACGTACACGCTGGACGCCGACGGTGCGCTGCGGATCGCGTACGAGGCGAGGACGGACGCGCCGACGGTGGTCGCGCTCACCAGCCACGGCTACTTCAACCTGGCCGGTTCCGGGGCGGGTTCGGCGGCCGGGCACGAACTGCGGCTGGCCGCCTCCCGGTTGACGCCGACCGGCGAGGATCTGATCCCCACGGGCGAGCTGCGCGAGGTGGCCGGCTCGCGCTTCGACTTCCGTAGTGCCCGCAAGGTGGGCACGGGGTACGACCACAACTTCGTGCTGGACAAGGGAGTTACCGGGGTACCCGAGCAGGTCGCCGAGCTGCACGACCCGTCGTCCGGCCGTACCCTCACCGTCGCGACGACCGAGCCCGGCCTCCAGCTCTACACCGGCGACCATCTCCCGGCGCCCTTCGCCCCCTGCGACGGGATCGCCCTGGAGACCCAGCACTTCCCGGACTCCCCGAACCATCCGGACTTCCCGTCCACGGTGCTGCGCCCCGGCGAGGTGTACCGGTCGGAGACGGTGTACGGCTTCTCCGTGCGCTGACGGTGCCCCGCGGGTGTCCCCCGGCCGTCGCCGGCCGGGGGACACCGCTGCTCACGCCGTGGCGGTCCGCCCGGTGATCGGGCAGGTGCCGGCCGCGGCGGCGCCGAAGGCGGCGGTGTGCGCGGGTGCCGTGCCGCCGATCTGCTGGAGGATCTCCTTCGAGAGCAGGTCCTCCTTGCCCTTGAGCGCGTCCGCGACGTCGAGGGCGGCGTTGAAGACCATCTCGGCGGCCACGTTGTCCTGGACGATGCGGGCCAGGTTCTCCAGGGCCACGCCGATCGGGTCGGCGGGGGTCTCCGCGGTCGGCAGGTCGATGAGGTGGGTGTTCACCTTGGCCTGGTTCATGGTGCGCCGGATGATGATGGACGCCTGGTTGAGTTCGGCGGTGGTCCAGATCGACAGCACCATGACGTACAGGTCGCTCCACGCCTGTTCGCCGATCCGCGCCCGCCACCGCTTCATCAGCGCTTCGATCCCGGTGATCTGCGCGGTGGCCGCGGCGGTCATGTTGACGCGGATGGACGGGTACACGGTGGCGGCGAACTGGTTGAAGGCCACCATGTCGAAGGACTTGGCACCGACGGCTGTGTCGATGAACTTGATGGCCTCGGTGAGGATCTTGTCGCTGGAGGCCGCCAGGTCGGCGGGGAGGTTGGCGGTCGGCAGCTTGGTGCGGGCCGTGGCGAGGGTGCTCCGGAAGCCGGTCAGCGGGGTGATCCAGCCGGTGTCGCCCGCGGGCTTGAAGGCGACCATGTCCAGGTCGTGCGGGTCGATGCGCTCGGAGTTGGCGATGTTCGGCACCTTGTCGCTGAGGTAGGCGGCGATGACCGAGTAGACGCCGAGCGGTACATGGGCGATGGACTTGGCCAGTTCGAAGTACTCCGGCACCGGGTCCACGGTCTCGACCTGCACCCCCTTGTCGATCAGGGTGAAGCGCCCGCCGACGGCGTTGTTCTGCACGACGACGACCGGGCTGAGGTGCTTGGTCAGTTCGGACTTGAGGGACGCGTAGTTGGCGCGCATCCCGGCGTTGACATTGCGTATCGCGTCCCGCGCGGCCTTCTCGTCGGTCGCGCTGGCGGCGCCGGTCGCGGCCGACGCGCCGGTGGCCGCCTGGGTCTCCATGAGGAGGGTGGCTGCGCCTACTGCGGTAACGGTCCCCAGAAATCCTCTACGAGTGGTCATGCCCCGTCTTTCCGTGATGAGTGGTCGTGCTCCTGTGGGGTGGGGGGAAAGATGTGGGGGGAGTTCTCGGGGGTGGTGCACCGGCGAGGGGGGAGTCGCCGGGGCCATGGGGTTCGCCACGGCCCCGGCGGCGGACGTCTCACCGGGTCGGACCGGATGGGCCCGGTTCAGGTCAGCTCAGGGACTTCTGCGTGGGTACGACGACCCCGTAGAGGTCCTGGACCGTGGCGAGGGCGGCTTCGTGGACCTGCCGCGCGGGAATGCCCTCGGGGTCGCCCTTCAGCGGCAGCGGCCGGGTGGCCGAGGCGTCGGCGACGACGGTCGGGTGGTATCCGGCGAGGAACGCGCCCTGGGTGGTGAACAGGACGCACATATTGGTCATGAAGCCGGCGACGATGACGTTCTTGCGCCCGGCCTGCTTCACCTTCTGGGCGAGGTCGGTGCCGTGGAAGCCGTCGGGGACGCTCTTCTCGACCACCGGCTCGCCCTTGGCGGGCTTGAGCTCCGGGACGATCTGCCCGCCCTTGGACTTCAGGTCGTAGCCCTTGTCCACGATGTGGATGACCGGGGTGCCCGCCGCGCGGGCCCGGTTCAGCAGGGCCTTGGCGTTGGCCAGGGCGGGCTTCCAGCCGTCGAGTTCCATCACACCGTCGGTGTAGGTGTTCTGGTAGTCGACCAGGATGAGCGTCGCGTCGGAGAGCGTGGCCGGGGTCTCACCGAGGCCGTTGAGCTTGCGGAGCGTCGTGGTGTCCTTGGCCACGTTCGTCCGGGCGGCGGGCGCGGCGGACTCCTTCTTGGGGGAGGCGGAGTCCGAGTCGGAGCCGCAGGCGGCGAGCGTGGCCGTGAGCAGGGCGGCGATGCCGAGCGCGGCGGTACGGCGTGTGGTGTTCATCAGCCGATGTCCTCCTGACCGGCTACGACGACCCCGTACAGGTCGGCGATGGTGGCCAGGGCGCTGAGGTGCACGCCGTGGGCGTCCACCTCCTTCCCGGCGACCGGCAGTGCGCGGGTGGCGCAGGCGTCGGCGACCACGGTGGGGCGGTTGCCGCGCAGGAAGGCGCCCTGGGCGGTGAAGGCGACGCACATATGGGTCATGAAGCCGGCGATGACCAGGTCACCGCGACCGGCCTCGTCCACCAGCTGCCCCAGGTCGGTGCCGTGGAAGGCGTCGGGGGCCTGCTTGACGACGACGGACTCGCCGTCGGCCGGGGCGACGCTCGGGTGGATCTGCCCGATCTCGGCGCGGATGTCGTAGGGGGTGCCCTCGCCGCCGTCGTTGACGACGTGGATGACCCGGGCGCCCTCCCGGCGGGCGCGCTCCAGCAGCCGGGCGGCCGCGTCCAGGGCGGGCTGCCAGCCGTCCAGCTCCATCACAATGGCTCCTCCCCGTACGTCGGCAATGACGTCTAGCATGCAGAAACCGACACCGTCGTATTCCGTTGCCCGGGGGGCCTGTGCACACCGTCGACCAGCTGATCGTGATCGTCCTCTTCGACCAGGTGGACCTGCTCGATGTCACGGGGCCGCCGGAGGTCTTCCATCTGGCCCGCCGGGAGACGGAGGAGGCCGCGGCGTACGACGTCGTGCTCGCGGCCGAGACCATGGACCCGGTCGTGACGGCCGCCGGGGTCCGGGTGCTGCCCGATGTCACCTTCGACGCGCTGGCGTCCCGCAGCATCGACACCGTGATCGTGCCGGGGGCGGTCGAGCCCGGCGACGACGGCCGGCTGCGGCCGACGGTGGACCCGGTGGTCGTACGGCGGGTACGGCAACTCTCCGCGCGCGCCCGGCGGATGACCTCGGTCTGCGTCGGGGCGCACATCCTCGCGGCCGCCGGGCTGCTCGACGGCAAGCGGGCCACCACGCACTGGTCGACCGCGCAGCAGCTCGCCGCCGACCATCCGGCCGTGGAGGTCGACGCCGACCCGATCTTCATCCGCCAGGGCGATGTGTGGACCGGCGCCGGTATCAGCGCCTGCCTGGATCTGTCCCTCGCGCTGATCGCCGACGACCTCGGCGAGGCCGTCGCGCTGCGGGTCGCCCGGCAGCTGGTGATGTACCTGAAACGGCCCAGCGGGCAGAGCCAGTTCAGCGTGCCGCTGGAGCAGGCGTCCACGACCCGGCGGATCGAGGATCTGCGCCACTACATCCTGCGCCATATCGCCGAGCCGCTGACCGTCACCCAGCTCGCCGAGCACGCCCACATCAGCGACCGGCAGCTGACCCGGATCTTCAAGAACGAGCTGGGTACGACCCCGCACTCCTATATCGAGTCGGTCCGCGTCGAACGCGCCCGCCATCAGCTGGAGTCCACCGACGCCACCCTCGAACGCGTCGCCTCGGCCTGCGGGTTCGGCACCCTGGACACGCTCGTCCGGTCCTTCCGCCGCAGGCTGGACACCACCCCTACGGAATACCGCCGCCGGTTCCGGACGACGCCCGCCTGAAGTCCCTTGCCCAGCAGGTGGGTTCGGGTCAGTCCCGGCCGGCGCGGAGGGAGCCCGGGTGCTCGCCGCGCATCCGGGCGGCCGCCCGCTTGAGGAGGGTCATGGCGGTGGCGCGGATCAGCAGGGTGCTCGCGGCGCCGGACGGCAGCGCCGCGGCGGTCATCAGGGCGCCGAATCCGGAGCGGGCCGTTCAGATACGCGGCGAAGGTGGCGCGGTCCCCGCATCTGGAACAGCGACCAGACCCCGAAGGCGAGCAGCCCGGCTCCGACGACCGCCGCCGCGAAGCCGATCGGGCCCCGGGTGAACCCGTAGTGCGGCCCGCCGAAGGTCAGCGGCAGCCCGAGCACCATCCCGTAGGACATCGGCTTGGCCGGGAGCGTGATCAGCGGTCCGTGGTCTGCTCCTGGGTGGCGGGCTCGGGTTCCGCCGAACCGGATTCCGGCCCGGACTCCTCCCCCAGCAGATCCCGTGCCAGCAGCGTCGCGCCGGCGACCGCGCCCGGCATCAGGAAGACGGCGACGAAGGGGACCAGGAAGGCGAGGCCGAGCGGGGTGCCGTAGCCCCAGACCAGCAGGCGGCGTGAACGCAGCAGGGTGAGGCGGGTGCGCAGGTCGAGGCCCCGGCGCTGCAAGGGGATCGAGGTCAGCTCCTCCGCGAGGAAGAAGCCCAGCACGAAGAAGCCCAGCACTGGTATCACCGTCTGGCCGACGAACGGCAGCAGGCCGAGCGCGAACAGCAGGACGCCCCACACCGTCGCCCGGATCAGGATGCGGACGCTGTCGCGGGCCGACAGCCACAGCTCCCGCCAGAAGGGAAGCGTGGACTGGGGTGCCGTACCGTCGGGCGACTCGGAGGCGTCGACCCGCTCCGAGAGGTTGTCGTAGAACGGCTGCCCGATCACCAGGGTCACCGCGGTGAAGGTGAGCACCGCGAGCAGCAGGCCCAGCGCGAACAGCACGGCCGTCAGGAAGCCGCGGAACAGCGTGCCCCAGGGGCTCGACCAGTGGTCCGCGAAGGGGGTGGCCCAGGTCACCACGCCCTCGCCCCATATCGCCAGCGCGACCAGCGCGGCCACATAGAGGACCAGTGCTATCAGGCCCGGCAGCAGGGCGAAGCCGTACTGCCGGCCGTGCCGGACCACCCACCGCTGGCCCTCGACCAGGTACTTGAATCCCGCCCCCAGATCACGCATGGCGGAAACCTTACGCGTCGAGCATGCGCCGCAGCAGATCCCGCAGGGTCCCCCGCTCGTCCGCCGACAGCCCGGCCAGCGGCTCCCGCGCGAAGTGCAGCCCCTCCCGCAGATCGCGGGCCACCCGCAGCCCCTCCTCCGTGGCCGCGGCCATCTTGATCCGGCGGTCGGCGGGGTCCGGGCGGCGCTCGGCCAGGCCCCGGGCCTCCAGGCGGTCCACGATCCCCGTCACGTTCGACGGCTCGCACTTCAGCTTCTGCGCGAGCTTGCGCATGGGCAGCGGCCCGAGGGACAGCAGGCTGAGGAGCTTGGCCTGCGCGCCGGTCAGGGCGTGCCCGGCCGCCGCCTCGTCATAGTCCGCGTGATAGCGGGCCACGACCTCGGCGATCAGTTCTACGACGTCCAGGGTCAGCTGGTCCGGACGGCGGGGATGCGGTGGTGCCATGCCCTCCAGCCTACCCCGTTACTTGACAACATGAAATATTCAGCCTAACTATTGTTTCAGGTGATGAAATAAATGAAAGGCACGATCGCGATGACGACGCACACCAACCGCGAATGGCACCTGCTCAGCCGCCCCGTCGGCTGGCCGAAGCCCGAGGACTTCGCGCTCGTGGAGACGCCCGTCCCGACCCCGGGCGAGGGCCAGATCCTGGTACGGAACACGTACCTCTCCGTGGACCCGTACATGCGGGGCCGGATGAGTGCCGCGAAGTCGTACGTCGCCCCGTTCGAACTGGGCAAGGCCATGGAGGGCGGCGCGGTCGGCGAGGTGATCGAGTCCCGCGCCGAGGGGATCGCCGTCGGCGACCATGTGCTGCACTCCCTCGGCTGGCGCGAGTACGCCGTGGTGGACGCGCAGCACACCGTACGGGTGGACCCGGAGGCGGCGCCCCTGTCGGCGTACCTCGGGGTGCTCGGCATGACCGGCCTGACCGCGTACGCGGGCCTGCTGCGCACCGCCTCCTTCAAGGAGGGCGACATCGTGTTCGTGTCCGGCGCCGCGGGGGCCGTCGGCAGCCAGGTGGGGCAGATCGCGAAGCTCAAGGGTGCCTCGCGGGTGATCGGCTCGGCCGGCTCGGACGAGAAGGTGCGGCTACTGGTGGAGGAGTACGGCTTCGACGCGGCCTTCAACTACAAGAACGGCCCGGTGTCGAAGCAGCTGCGCGAGGCCGCGCCCGACGGCATCGACGTGTACTTCGACAACGTCGGCGGGGACCACCTGGAGGCGGCGATCGGCTCCCTGCGACGGGACGGCCGGATCGCCGTCTGCGGCATGATCTCGGTCTACAACGACACCGAGCCCGCGCCGGGCCCGCGCAACCTGGCGCGGCTGATCCAGACCCGGGGCCGGATCGAGGGCTTCCTCGTCAACGACCACCGCGATCTCCAGCCGCAGTTCGTGCGGGAGGTCGGGCCGTGGGTGGCCTCGGGGCGGCTGAAGTACCGCGAGACCGTGGTGGACGGCATCGAGAACACGGTGGAGGCCTTCCTGGGGCTGCTGCGGGGTGACAACACGGGGAAGATGGTCGTCAAGCCGTAGCCCCGGCAGGCCGGGCCGCCTGGTTCGGGCGGCGAGGTCGCGGTCGGGGCTGGGCCGTGACCCCCGGCGGGCCGGGCCGCTGGGTGGGGAGGCGCGTCCCCACCCGTGAGGGCCGTCACCCGACGGCCGTCGCCGCCCGGTGCGCCGCCCGTACCAGCCGTTCGTTCTCCGGCGCCGCCCCGTACGGGAAGGTGAACCGTCGCCGGGTGTACCCGTACGCGAGCCCCGCGTGCGGGTCGGCGAACGCCTGGGTGCCGTTGGCGCCGCTGTGGCCCACGGAGCCGGCGCCCAGGAAGGGGTACCAGAGGTCGGCGGTGGCCTGGAAGCCGAGGCCGAAGGACCGGTGGTCGCGGGTCACCAGGTCATAGCCGGCGGAGTGGATCCGGCCGAACTCGGCGACGGTGTCCGCCTTCAGCAGCGGCGCCTTGCCGTCGACCTCCCCGATCATCGCCGCGTACATCCGCGCGAGCCCCCGCGCCGAGGCGATCCCGCCCTGCGAGGCGGGGCCCTTGGCGCGGATCAGCGGGTCCTCGTACAGCCGCTCCAGGTCGGTCGGTTCGGCGCCGTGCCGGTTGTAGGCGATCGCCTCCAGGGTGTGCGGGCCGCGCGGCGAGGCGTCGATGAGCGCCTGCTGTCCGGGGGCGGGGAGCGGCGGCTGGACGGCACGGAAGCGGGGGTCGGCGGTGGCCGGGAGGCCCAGGTGGAAGTCGAGCCCGTAGGGGGCGCGGACCCGGTCCTCGTACAGGTCCTGGATCGTACGGCCCGTCGCCCGGCGCACCACCTCGCCCGTCAACGCGCCGATGACCAGGGCGTGATAGCCGAACGCGGCGCCCGGGCGCCAGAACGGCCGCTGGTCGGCGAGGTGTTCGGCGATCGCGCGGTCGTCCGCCAGCTCCGTGCGGGTGAACCCGGCGTCCGTGCCGACCAGTCCGGCCCGGTGCGCGAGCAGGTCCCGCAGGGTCAGCTCGCCCTTGCCCTCGGCCGCGAACTCCGGCCAGTAGTACCTGACTTTGCGGTTCAGCTCCAGCGTGCCGTCCTGCACCAGCAGCGCCGCGACCAGGTGGGCCGCGCCCTTGGTGGCCGAGAACACGCCGTACAGCGCGTCACCGGTTCCGGCCTCGCCCGCCCACAGGTCCACGACACACCGTCCGCGCACATAGGCGCACACCTGGCCCTCGTAGTCGTCCCGTTCACCCGCGACTAATGCGGCGAATTCCTCGCGTACCGCCTCGAAACCCTCGGCGACCGTGCCGTGCACGGCGATGTCCTGTGTCATCCGTTCTCCTCAGAACCTGTCCCTGTAACGACTCAACCGCCGGGAAGGCCCTTCGGTGTCATCGATGCCCCGAACGGCCGATGGCATCGGAGAGGCGCAATTCCGGCGGCCCTGATCAGGTGCACCACCACAGGAAGCGGTCGCAGGTGCGGGTCGGGGACGGAGCCGGGGGCGGGGCTGAGGTCGCGGGGGCGGTGGTGGGGGGTGCGGCGGTCGGCCGCGTCGGGGGCGGGGCGGTGGGGGCGGTGACAGGTGAGCCGGGGGCGGTGGTGGCGGAGGGTGACGCCTTCGTCGTACCGCCGGCGGTGGCGGAGGGGGAGCCGGAGCCGGAGGCCCCCGCGGACGGGGACCCACTCGCGGAGGCCGTCGCGCCGGAGGTCGCCGAGACGTCGGTGACCTGGGGCGGGGCGGTCGTACGGCCGGAGGGGCCCGAGCTGCCGCCGTCACCCTCGTCGGCCGAGGTGTCCTTGACGGTGGCCGTGCCGCCGCCGGTGAAGGGCAGCGGCGCGTCGGTGCCGAGTTCGGCGAAGCCGAGGCCGCCGGCGGCGAGCACGAAGCCGGCGGCGAGGAGGGCGGTACGGCGACGCCGCCGCCGGTGTGCGGCGGCCTTGCGCCCCCGCCGCTCCGCTCTTCCCCCTACGGCCTCCCCTTCCGGGTGCCCCTCTCCTGGGCCCTTCTCGGGCTCCCCAGGCTCCGGCTCCACCGCCGCCGGACCGGGTATTCGGTCAGCCGGTGTTCCGCACCCCGGGCAGACCAGGGCGCCGTTGAGGTGCCGTCGGCACGGGAGGCAGTAGTCCATGACGCCCGGAAGACTAGGGTCGACGCGCGTCACGTTCCTAGGCACGGCTGTGAATGTTTGGCGCAGGATCGAAAACGTTCTCGAAAGACGCCGGTACGGCGACGAGGGCCCGCACGGTCTTCCCGGGCGGCGGCTCCTTGTCCACCACCTCCCAGCACCGGGCCACCGCGTCCACGAGCAGCAGCCCGCGCCCGGACTCGGCGAGGCGGGAGGGCGGGGTCACGTTTCCCGGCCCGGGCGGCTGACACTCCGACCGGGTGTCACTCACCTCGATCCGGATACCGTGCGCGTCCCGGGCGAGCCGCAACTCGAAGTCCCGCCCCGGCACGCGCCCGTGGGTGACGGCGTTCGCGGCGAGCTCGGCGACGACGAGGGCGACGGCCTCGGTGGTCTCACTGTCATGGGCGTACCCCCAGCCATCCAACTGCGCCACGGCGAGCCGCCGCGCGAGGCGTGCGCCGCGGGGGGTGGAACTGAGGCGCTGGACGAGTGTGGGGGTGATGACCGGGAGTGCTGTCATGCGCCCAATGTGGGGTGCGGGGAGGGGGGTTCACCAGGGGTGACGCGTGTACGCTGCGCGGGCGTACGCGGTCACGGACTGGACAGTACTCATGACGGGGCGTGACGATCTGTCACATGGCACCAGGAATCGGCGGTGAGCCGGAGTCGTCGGACAGTCTGCGTACGTTCGGAGCGGTTGTACAGGCCCTCCGGGAACATCACCGACTCACCCGGGAGGAGCTTGGGGAGCTGGTGGGGTTCTCCAAACACACCATCGCGTCCATCGAGTTGGGGCGCCGGATGCCGGATCTCGACTTCGTGGAGGCGGCGGAGGAAGCGCTGGGCAACACGGGTGCGTTGAAGAGGGCGTTCAAGCACCTGGAGCGGCAGCCGGGACTGGCCGCGTGGTTCCGCAGGTGGGCGGAGCTGGAGAAGCTGGCGATCACGCTCTACACCTACGAGTGCCGGATGGTCCCGGGGCTGTTGCAGACAGAGGCGTACGCACGCCAGTTGTTCCTGGATGAGCTGCCGCCCTTGACCGACGAGCAGATCGAAGACAGCTGGGCCGCTCGGGCCGAACGCCAGCGACTGCTTTGGGAGCGCCCGAACACGTCTTTCAGCTTCATCATCGAGGAACAGGTGCTCCTGCGTCACACTGGCGGCCGGGAGGTCACGCGTGGAGTGGTCCGCCACCTTCTGGAAGTGTCGGAACTCCGCAATGTCGAGATCCAGATCATGCCCTTGGAAAGGGACTCACACGCCGGGCTGCATGGGCCGATTCGGCTGCTGGAAACACCGAAGCACAAGTGGTTCGCGTACCACGAAGGTCAGGAGTGCGGGCTGCTCATGTCCGACTCGAACGTGGTCAGCGTCGTACAGTCAAGGTATGCCAGGATGCGTTCACAGGCTCTCTCCATTGCGGGTTCACGGGGCCTGTTGCAACGGATGCTAGGAGACTAATGAGCACCTCCGAACTTGCCTGGTACAAGAGCAGCTACAGCAGCGGCTCAGGGGATGACTGCATCGAAGTCGCCACTACCCCCGCCACCATCCACATCCGCGACTCCAAAGCCAAACAGGGCCCCCAGCTCGCCCTCACCCCCACCACCTGGTCGGCGTTCGTCGCCTACGCCGGCGCGCAGAGCTAGCACGCCGGCGTAGGCGAGAGGCTGGGCCCGGTCAGGCGTGGGCGGGGACCGGCGGTTGTTCCACCGCCGGGGCGACCCGCTGGGGGCGCATCAGGAGCAGGGCCAGGAGGCCGGCGACCAGGCCCACGACGCCGGCGACGGTGAAGCCGGCCCGCAGGGCGTGCGCGGCGGCGCCGTGCAGGGCGTCGGCCAGCTGCGCGCGGTCCGTGGGCGGGGTCGCGGCCAGGACGTGGCCCGCGCCGCCCCCGGAGAGGGCCCGGCCGAGGGCGGTGCCGCCCTGGATGTGGTGGTCGGTGAGCCACGCGGCCGACGCGGACGCGAAGACGCTGCCGAGCACGGCGATGCCGATCGCATGGCCCAGCTGGCGGGCGCTGTTGGTCGCGCCCGCGGCCATCCCGGCGCGCTGGAAGCCCACCGCCGCGGTGGCCGAGGAGCCCAGCGTGGGCAGCGTCGCGCCGACTCCGACGCCGATCACCGCGTAGCCGACGATCAGCGCCGTCCAGTCGGAGCCCGCGCCGATCAGCACGCTCTCGGCCAGGGCACCGGCACCGATCAGCACCATGCCGCCGCCTATCAGCAGCTGCGGGCGGGCGCCGTGCAGGAAGCGGCCGACGACCAGCGAGGTGAAGAACGAGGCCACGGACAGCGGCAGTCCGGTCAGCCCCGCCTCCAGCGGAGTCAGCCCGAGCAGGGACTGGAGCCAGATCGACGTGTAGGCGAGCATCGCGAACGCCGCGACGTTCACCGTCAGCGACGCGATCATGATCCCGCTGAACGAGCGGCTGCGGAACAGGGACAGGTCGAGCATCGCGTGCGGCGAGCGGACCTGGACGGCCAGGAAGACGAGGAAGGCGACGACGGCGAGGGCGAACAGGCCCAGGACCGCGCCGGAGGTCCAGCCGTGCTCCTGGGCCCGGATCACCCCGAGGACGAGGGCCGCGGCGGCCACGGTGAACAGCGCGGTTCCCGTCCAGTCGGGGCGGCGCCCGGACGTGGGCCGGTCCGCGGACAGGGCCTTCACCGCCAGCAGGACCGCCACCACGCTGATCGGGATGTTGACGTAGAAGATCCACCGCCAGTCGACGGCCTCGGTGAGCAGACCGCCGAGGACGGGCCCGACCGCGGCCGCGGCGCCGGAGACCGCGCCCCACACGCCGTACGCGGTGCCCCGGTCGCGCCCCTGGTAGGAGGCGTTCAGGAGCGGGAACGCGGTCGCGAACATCGCGGCGCCCCCGAGCCCCTGTACGGCGCGGGCCGCGATCAGCAGGCCCGGGTTCGGCGCCGCGCCGCACACCGCGGAGGCGAGCGCGAAGGCCACGAGGCCGCCCAGATAGACGCGCCGGTGCCCGGTCAGGTCGGCAAGCGCTCCCACGCCGAGCAGCACCACGGCGAGGGCCAGGGCGTAGGCGTCGATCACCCATTGCAGCGAGGCGAACGTGCTGTGCAGGGCGAGGGACATGTCGGGGAGGGCGACATTCACGATGGTGACGTCGATCAGCAGCATGAACGAGCCGAGACAGACCGCCAGGAGGGGCAGCCATTTACGCATGGGAACACGCGTCCTTTCCATTGGTACGCCCCTCACCTTCGGCGACCATCGGGCCGTGCTCCAAACAGACCCCTCGCGCCGGGCCAAAACCTCCATAGTCCAGCTCTTCATGGAACGATTCGCTCATGCCCGACGCCATGGACCGACAGATCATCCGCGCTCTCCAGTGCTCGGCCCGCGCCCCCTTCGCCCGGATCGCCGAGGCGGTGGGCGCTTCCGAGCAGACCGTCGCCCGCCGCTACCAGGCGCTGGTGCGCAGCGGTGTGGTCCGCGTCCACGGCCGGGTCACCCCCGCCTCGTACGGGCAGGTCGAGTGGGTCGCCCGGATCGCCTGCCGGCCGGACCGGGTGGGGGCGCTGGCCGAGGCCCTGGTGCGCCGCCCCGAGGTGTCGTTCGCGCGGCTCGCCTCGGGCGGCTCGGAGATCATCTGCCTGCTGCGCTCCTCGGCGGGCGACTCCGGGGACACCGTGCTCCTGAAGGAGCTCCCCCGCACCTCGGCCGTGCTGAACCTGCACATCGACATGATCCTGCACGGCTTCGGCACCGGGCTGTCCGCCGAATGGAACGGCTACGGCGGCCATCTGACGGCGGAGCAGCAGGCCCTGCTGACCGCCGGCGCCGCACTCCCGTCGGGGCCGTACCGGGAGATCACGGACGAGGACCGGCCGCTGCTCGCCGCGCTCGCCGAGGACGGCCGTGCCACCCATGCCCGGCTGGCCGCCGAGACGGGCTGGAGCAAGGGCCGGGTCCTGCGCAGGCTGGCGGCGCTGGAGGAGTCCGGCGCCCTCGCCTACGACGTGGACCTGCTCCCCGAACTGCTCGGGCACCATCTCCACGCCACGCTCTGGCTGCGTGTCCCGCCGCGCCGGCTTGAGGCGGTCGGCGAGGAGATCGCCCGGCACGACCAGATCGCCTTCGCCGGTGCCATCAGCGGACCCGACAACATCATGGCCGTCGTCATCTGCCGTGACACCGACGACCTCTACCGCTTCCTGACCCGGCAGATCGCGTCGATCCCGGACATCGGCGGCTACGAGGTGAGCATCCGTGTCCGCGGCTTGAAACAGGCCGGTTCCCTCATCACCGGAGGGCGTCTCACACCGGCCCCGGGGCCCTACGTCCGCCCGCGGGGCACGGGCCGCGGTGAGCGGCCCCGCAGCCCGAAGGGGACATGACCGGGCGGGCTCCGTGCACCGGTCGGCGGTCTACGGGTTCTCCCACGCCGCCGGTTCCGCCGCCAGCGCCCGGACCGGGTCCGGCAGCGTGCCCGACGCCAGGTCCCCGATCGTCACGCCCTCCAGGATGCGGCGGACGCCCGCGCGCAGGGCGATCCACAGCGGGAGCAGGGGTTCGGCGGTGCCGGTGTAGGTCAGGCCCGTCGGGCGTTCGCCGCGCACGGAGACGATCGGGCCGTCCACGCCCCGGATGACATCGGCCACGGTGATCGCCGGAGCCTCGCGGGCGAGCCGGTAACCGCCGCCCCCGCCACGCCTGCTGTCCACGATCCCGGCGCGCCGCAGATCACCGAGGATCCCTTCCAGGAACTTGTGCGGAATCCCCTGCGCGGCCGCGATTTCCTCTGCCTTCACCGGGCCGTTACCCTGCCGTACGGCCAGCTCCAGTACCGCCCGTACCGCGTAATCCGCCCGTGCCGAGATCCTCATGGATCCATTGTGGGACGTCCTCGCGTGGAGAATGGCCGGAATCCGCGCCCCGTAAGATCGCCGGGAGGATCCACCTTGGCGCTCAGCAGACGTACCTTCAGTGCCCTGACCGGCTCGGCCGCGCTCGGCCTCGCCCTGGGCGGCAGCGGCGGAACCGGAGCGCCCTCGGCGTACGCGGCCCGCAGCGTGCCGACCGGCCCGGTGCCCGCCCCGCCGCGCGCCGACGGCGAGCACCACACCATCGGGTACGACCGCTACTCCCTGCTGGTGGACGGCAGACGACTGGTCGTGTGGTCCGGCGAACTGCACCCCTTCCGGCTGCCGAGCCCCGCCCTGTGGCGGGACGTGCTCCAGAAGATGCGCGCGCACGGCTACAACGCGGTGAGCATCTACGTCGCCTGGAACTACCACTCCCCCGCCCCGGGCAGCTACGACTTCTCCGGCGTCCGCGACCTGGACCTGTTCCTGCGCACGGCCGCCGAGACCGGGCTCTACGTCATCCTGCGCCCGGGCCCGTACATCAACGCCGAGGTGGACGGCGGCGGTTTCCCCGGCTGGCTGACCGCGACGAAGGGGCGCGCCCGCTCGGCCGACCCGACGTACCTCGGCCATGTGGACGAGTGGCTGACGCGGGTGAACCGGATCGCCCGCGAGCACCTGTTCACGCAGGGCAAGGGCACCGTGCTGCTCTACCAGATCGAGAACGAGTTCGACGCGCACGTGGATTCGGCCGACAGCCGCGCCTACATGTCCCACCTGTACAAGAAGGTGCGCGCCGACGGCATCGACGTACCGCTGTTCCACAACGACAAGGGGCGCAACGGGTACTGGACCCCCGGCTCCTTCGACACCGGTGGTGAGCACGGCGGTTGGCTGTACGGCTTCGACGGGTACCCCTCGCCGTCCCAGACCCCGCCGGACTGGGGGACGTTCGGGCCCGGCGGGGCGAAGGGCGGCGCCAGCGCCTCGCCCGCCACGCCCGGGTTCGTGCCCGAGTTCGGCGGTGGCTGGTTCGACCCGTGGGGTGGTTCCTTCTACGACGGCAAGGGCTATGCCGAGGCCCGCCGCAGCCGGGACTCCGCCTACGAACGCCGCTTCTACCTGACCAACTTGGCCAACGGCATCACGCTGCACAACGTCTACATGACCTTCGGCGGCACCTCCTGGGGCTGGCTGCCCGCGCCGGTCGTCTACACGTCGTACGACTACGGCGCCGCGATCGACGAGGCCCGCAACGTCACCGCGAAGATCGCCCCGATGCACCAGCTCGGGCATCTGCTGCAACGCGTACCCGACTTCGCCAAGCTGGACCGCGCGGCGGAGGTGCGCGCCAAGGGGCTGAAGGTCTACCACCTGGCCAACCCGGACACCG
This sequence comes from Streptomyces griseofuscus, assembly GCF_014673495.1. Classification (GTDB taxonomy): domain Bacteria; phylum Actinomycetota; class Actinomycetes; order Streptomycetales; family Streptomycetaceae; genus Streptomyces; species Streptomyces murinus. The sequence continues at coordinate 5,855,562 of NZ_CP051006.1, read as the reverse complement.
GCGCCCATGTGTACATCGCGCGCAACGACGCCGCCGAACCGGTCGCGGCCGATCTGCCCACCGCCGAGGGGCGGGTGCGGATCACCGTGCCGGGCAAGGACGCCAAGCTGCTGACCACCGGTCTATCGCTGGGCAGGCGGAAGCTGAAGTACGCGACCGTGCAGCCGGCCATGTGCCTGACCGCCGGGCGGCAGGACGTCGCCGTGTTCACCGGGCGCAAGGGCGAGATGGCCGAGCTGGTGCTGGAGTGCGACGCCGACCCGGACGTCATGCGGCTCGACCCGGAGGCCGCCTGGGGCGTGGACGACTCGGGCCTGCATGTGAACGCCCCCCTCGGGCAGAGCGGCCTGATCCGGGTGCTGGTGGAGAAGGGCGACACCGACACCCCGCTGCTCCTGCTCTTCGCCGACGACGCCACCTCCGTACGGCTGTTCCCGTACGACACCCCGTCCGGGTCCCTGCTGGTCTACGGCCCCCAGCTGCTGCGCCATGTCGAACTGCGCGGCGCCGAGGTCCACTTGACCGGTGACATCACCGACCCGACGAGCGTGGAGGTGTGGGGGCCGCGCGGCATCTCCCGGCTGGTGTGGAACGGGCGCAGGCTGGCCACCCGGGTGACGATGTCCGGCAGCCTGATGACCACCGAGATGCTGCCCGCCGTACCGGACGTCCGGCTGCCCGCGCTGGGCAGGTGGCGGATGTGCCGGGAGAACCCCGAGGTGGGCCCGAGCTACGACGACTCGAAGTGGAAGAAGGCGGACAAGAAGACGTCGTACAGCACTTCGGCCGTCCCGGACGGTCAGCCGGTGCTGTTCGCCGACGACTACGGGTTCCACTACGGGGACGTCTGGTACCGGGGTGTCTTCGAGGACTCCGGCGACATCTCCGAGGTCGCGCTCGGCTACAGCACCGGCACCCAGGGGATGCTGATGGCCTGGCTGGACGGGGAACCGCTGGGCACGCACCGGATGCCGGTGCCGGACGCCGCCACGATCCGCAAGGGGACCTGGTCGGACACGGCCTCCTTCCCGGTGCGCGACGCGCTGCGCTCCCCCGGCCGCCATGTGCTGTCCGTCCTCGTCCGGCGGATGCAGCACGACCAGGACGGCACGTCGGACGACACCCACAAGGCCGCCCGGGGTCTTACCGCGGCGGTCTTCAAGGGGGCGTCGCCCGAGGTGAGTTGGCGGATCCAGGGCGAGGGCCGCGCCGACCCGGTGCGCGGGCCGCTGAACAACGGCGGTCTGCACGGCGAGCGTTCGGGCTGGCATCTGCCGGGGTTCGAGGACCGCGACTGGGAGTTTGTGGACTTCCCGCGCGCCGAGCGGTATCAGGGAGTGACCTGGTACCGCACGACCTTCCGGCTGGCGGTGCCCGGCGATGTGGACGCCTCGGTCGGGCTGACGCTTCAGGACGATCCGTACCGGGCCTACCGGGCGCAGATCTTCCTCAACGGCTGGAACATGGGCCAGTACATCAACAACGTGGGCCCGCAGCACACGTTCGCGCTGCCCAACGGGGTGCTGCGGACGCGCGGCGAGAACACGCTCGCGCTGGCCGTGCTGTCCGAGTTCACCACGCTGTCGGGTCCGGGCGAGGTCTGCCTGACGCTGCTGGGCAAGGCCGCCGGAGGGTTGGTTGTGTCTTGAACCACGCCCCTGAGATCGCGTGACGCGGGCATATCCCGGCGCGTACGCTCGATGGGGCTCCGGCGGCGAGGAGTCGCGCGGAGCCGTGAAGAGCCGTGAGCCATGAGGAGTCGCGGCGAATCGCGGGAAGCGGCGGACGGCGGGAAAGGGAACGGATGGGCATCGCGGGCGCGCGCCGGCGGACGGCACAGCTGACCGCACGACTGCGACGCCCCGGCGGCTCCGGCACCGCCATGCGTTCCCTCGCCGGCGAACTGGCCTCGGCGGTCCGCGCCCGGCCCGAAGCCCCCGACGGCGTACGGGGGTTGTGCCGGGCGCTGTGCGAGGAGATGAGCGTGCTGCGCGGCGGACGGCCGCTGGAGCTGCGCTTCGAACGCTTCCCGGACGAGATCGAAGTGACCGGGCTGTGGGTGGAGTTCGCCGACTTCGACCTGGTCATCGTGGAGGACCGGGCCGAGGACGTGCAGCAACTGGTCATTCTCGGACATGAGTTGTGGCATCTGCACGCCGGGCACCGGCACCATCACCTCGCCGGTGACGCGGCGGCCCGCGCCTTCGCGGACACGCCCGGCTGGCCGGAGACGGCGCTCACGGTGGCCGCGCGCAACGGCTCCCGGGAGACGGACGAGGCCGAGGCGGACGACTTCGGCCATCGGCTCGCCGCTCTGTTCCGGGCCCGGCTCAGCGGGTCCGGTGACACCCAGCAGGACCCCTTGCAGCGTGCCCTCGGCTATCGCGGGCGGGGCGGAGCGGCGCGGTGAGCACGCTGGCACTGGACCCTTCGGTGCTGCTCGGCCGTCTGTACATCTCCTTCTGGATCCCGACGGCGCTGCTGACCGTCGCGCTGCTGCTGAAGCTGCCCACGATCATCCGGCTGTGGCGGGACCCGTTGCTGCGCGCGGTCGGCGGGGTGCTCCTGTTCGCCTGCACGGTGTTCGTGTTCTGCGTGCCGTCGATGATCCACCGGATGAACGCGCTCACCGGGGTGCCCAACTTCTCGGCGCCCTGGTGCTATTCGCTGATCACCGCGAACTCCGGGGCGGGCCTGCTGTTCATCGTCACCTGGCGCAACGGCCGGGGCGGGCGTGCCGGACGGTCGGCGCGCACCCGGCGGGCGACCCGGTGGATCGTCTCGGGGTACATCCTGGTGGTCGTCGCGCTGTGGGTGCTGTTCCTGCTGGCCGACGTGCCGGTGGAGCGGGTGCGGGACCTGGACACGTACTACGCCCGTACGCCCTTCATGCGCGAGGAGATCCTGCTCTATCTGCTGGCCCACACGGTCGCCTGTGCGCTGAGTTCCCGGGTCATCTGGGACTGGGTACGGGACCGGGGGCTGGACGCGTGGCTGCGCTGGGGGCTGCGGCTGCTGGGCGGGGGGTACGCGCTGAGCCTGCTGTACGACGCGGCCAAGGTGACGGCGGTGGTCGCGCGGTGGTTCGGCCGGGACCCGGACTGGCTCAGCACGAATCTGGCGCCGCCGGTGGCCTCGCTCTCCGCGATCCTGCTGGCGGCCGGCTTCATCCTTCCGCATGCCGGGCAAGCCCTGCACGACCGGTGCCGGGTCCGGCTGGCGTACCACCGGCTGGGTCCGCTGTACCGGGTGCTGCGGTCGACGGCGGGAGCGGGGCCGCGCTTCTCGCTGCGGGCCACGGGGGAACTCCGGCTGATCCGCCGGGAGACGTACATCCGGGACGCCCTGCTACCGCTCGCCCGCCATGTGGACACCGATCTGACCGAGCGGGCGTACGCGGCGGCGCTCGCGGTGGGCCATCCGGTGTCGCGGGCCCGTGCGGTGTCGGCGGCGGTGGGCGTCCTGGACGTGGTCGAGAACGGCGGCGGGGCGGTGCGGGGGGACGCCGACCCCACGGTGCTCCTGCGGGACATCGCGGCGATCTCCTCGGCGCTGCGGCATCCGAAGAACCTGGCGGCGGTCCGTGCGCTGTCGGCGGCGACACCGGCTCCGCCGAGCATCACGGTCCCGGAGTGACGCACCCGGCCGGCGCCGGTGAGCATCCCCACCTCCCCGGGCACCATGGACCCGTGACTCTCGATTTTCAGCTGGTGCTGCTGCGTCGTATGGCCGATCACAATCCGGAGCTCGTGGACGAGGCCCGCAGAACGCTGGGCGCCTCGATCGGGGAGATGCGGGAGGCCAACAAGCGCTGGCAGGCGATGGTGCGGTCGCCGAGGACACGGGGCGCGGCGGCGCGGTACCGGTCGGTCCTCGGGGAGCCGGAGAGCGTCGTACCCCGCAAACTCGGCGACGCGGAGTGCGAGGCCCGCCGCTGGGCGCTCCCGCTCTGGCCCGACCTGCGGTTCGAGGTACTGGTCGGCCCCGACGGCGCCGTATGGAACGAATGGCTCGTACGAGCCCCCGGCGCCGCCCCCGCCACCCCGCGCACCCTGGACGACCTCACCCCCTGGTCCTGCACCGTGGACGAGGTCGCCCGCGCCTTCCCTCCGGCCCGCCCCCTGGAGGGCACCGCCCCGACCCGCTGGGGCCTCGCCTTCACCGCTCCCGACCAGGACGGCGTACCCCACGACATGGTCGCCGAGTTCACCTGGGGCCTGCTCCAGCGCACCGCACAGGTCAGATGAGGCGCAGCGCCCGGAGATCGGTCACGTACTTGGTGATCAGTTCCGGCGACAGATGCGGGATGTCGTTGTCCCCACCGAGGGACGCGGCCCGTACCGCCGAGCGGAACCGCTCCGCCGGCAGGGCGGATCCGCTGAGCGGCGGTTCCGGGGCGGCGAAGGCGTGCAGCAGCGGGAGCAGCGAATGCTGCCGCAGGCGGTCGGGCAGGGCGCGTAGGGCGGTCTCGAAGCGGCCGAACCACTCGGTGTGGTCCGGCACGCGGGTCAGCGGGTGGCCGGCCGCCGCCAGCCAGTCGACGAACGTGTCCAGAGAGATGCCGTCCTCGTGCGGGTTGACCACGTTGTACGTCCGGAAGCCCGCTCGCGCGTCGTCGCCCAGGGCGGTGACGGCACGGGCCGTGAAGTCCACGGGGAGCGCGTCGTAGTGTCCGCCGCCGGCACCGGTGCCCGGGGCGTAGAAGCTGCCGGGCGCGATCCCGGTGGCCAGCAGGCTCAGCAGGAGGCGGGTGAAGACGTCCGAGACGTTGAGCTGACCGGCGTAGCGCGGGTGCGCGAGGATCAGGTTCGAGCGGAAGACGGCGACCGGCAGTCCGAACGCGTCGTGCGCCTCGCGCAGCAGCACCTCGCCGGCCCACTTGGCGGCCGCGTAACCGTCGGCGTACTCGCCCTTGAGGTCACGGGTCGGGCAGGCGGTGCGGATGTCCGCGGACTCGTCGGCCGCCGCCTCGTCGCCGAAGACGACGGCGACCGTCGAGAGGTAGGTGAACCGCTTGATCCGGGAGGTGATCGCGAGCCTGATCAGTTCGGCCGTGCCCAGCACATTGGGGCCGAACAGCTGGCCGTAGGGCAGGAGGTGGTTGACCTGCGCCGCCGGATGGACGATCAGGTCCACGGTGTCGGCCAGTCGCCGCCAGGTCTCGCCGTCGAGCCCGAGGTCCGGTTCCCCGATGTCGCCGGGGATCACGTGAAGGTGCCGATCGGCAACCTCGTGGTAGCGCTTGAGGAGTTCCGGGTCGCCGCTGTCGAACGCCGCGTCGAGCCGTGCCCGGGCCTCGTCGGCGGAGGAGCCGCGGACCAGGCACACCAGGGTGCCGTCGCGCTCGGCGAGGCGCTCCAGCCACTCGAGGCACAGGAAGCGGCCGAGGTAGCCGTTGGCGCCGGTCAGCAGGACGGTCCGGGCCTCGGGCGGCGGACCGGCCGGCCTGCGCGCGGCGGAACGCGCGTCGAGGAACGCGTCCAGCCGTAGATCGGCGGCGTCGAGCCGGGTCGCGTCGGGGCCGTGGACGCGGTCGGCGGTGGGCCGGCGGTGGTCCGGCGCGAGCGCCCGCTCGATGTGCTCCGCCACCTGCCGCAGCGTGTTGACCGGGCTGATGACCACATCGACGGGGACGTCGACCTGGAAGATCTCCTTCAGGGTCCGGGAGAACGACAGCGCCGTGAGGCTGTCACCGCCGAGTTCGAGGAAGCGTGTCCCGGGCTCCACCGCGGCGTCCTCCTGCCCGAGATGCGCCCGTACCGCCCGCAGCACGGTGTCCAGGACCGGCTCGTCGGCGCCGACCCGGCGCAGTGCCTCCAGCTCGGTGGCCTCGCGGTCGGACAACTCGGCGTACAGCGCTTCCAGTCGCTCGCCGTACCGTTTCGTCAGGGCCGGTCGCAGCGGCTTGCGCACCCCCGAGAGCAATCCGTTCTCCTGGCTGAACGGCTCGGTCTCCACGAGGAACTCCCGTGGCACCTCGTAGGAGTTCAGTCCCGCCTCGGCCGCGAGGCTCCGCAGGGATTCCCGCAGCGCCGTCCTCAGGCGCCGGGTGTCCCCGTCGGCGCGGTCGAGGGCGTCCCGCGTGGGTACGACGACCGCGAGCAGGTAGGCGCGGGCGCTGTTGCCGTACAGGAAGATCTGCCGGACCGCCGGGCTGCCGCCGAAGAGCGCCTCCAGGCGGGAGACCGCCACGAACTCGCCCTGTGACAGCTTGAGTACGTTGGCGCGGCGGTCCACGTACCTCAGCTCGTCGGGTCCGACGCGGGCCATGATGTCGCCGGTGCGGTAGAAGCCGTGCTCGTCGAAGACCTCGGAGGTGGCGTCCGGGCGCCGGAAGTAGCCCGGCACCAGCCGCTCGGACCTGACCAGCAACTCGCCCCTGGGGTACGGCGAGTCGGTGCCGAAGTATCCCAGCTCGGGAACGTCGGCCAGCTTGTGGTCGGTCACCGGCGGGCGCAGCACACGGCCGTCGAGCAGGACGATCCCGGCTTCCGTCGAGCCGTAGCCGTCGAGCAGCCTGACCTGGAGGCAGCTCTCCACGAACGCCGTCGTCTCCGCGCTGAGCGGAGCCGAGGCGCTGACGGCCCACAGGAGGCGGCCGCCCATGACCTCTTCCCGCAGTTCCTCCTTCACCCGCGCCTCGATCTCGGCCAGGTCCGTGCCCGTCCCGCCCCTGCGTGACAGCTCGTCCCGGTAGTGCCGCAGGAGGAGGTCGGCGATGCGGGGCACCATGATGAACTCGGTGGGGCGCACCAGGGAGAGGTCCTCGAAGAGCGTCGACAGGTCACCGGACGCCGCGAAGCAGGCAAGCCCGCCCTTGGCGAGCGTACCGAACAGCACTCCCCTGCCCACCATGTGACTGAGCGGCAGGTAGTTCAGCACGATGGACGGCCGCGCCGCCTGGCCGGGTACGAAGTCGACCCAGAACTGCCTGACCACACGCTCGGTGTACATGGCGCCCTTGGGGGTGCCGGTGCTGCCCGAGGTGTAGATCAGTGTGCTGAGCGCGTCGGCCGCCGATGTCTCGGGAACCCGCGGGAGCGGGGGCAGGGTCCGTCCCCGGTCGATGACCGATGCCAAGGTGTCCAGGCTGGCGCCGTGGGCCGCGAGCCGGTCGCGTGCGGCGGCCAAGTCCGCCTGGTGCGCGGTGACTTCAGGGCGGTGGCCGAGGACGACGATCCTGGGCGGCGAGGGCGTGTTCGCCGCGATCCGGAGGGCGACCTCCAGCTGGTCGGTGTCCACCGCGAGCAGCCGCGGTCCGGTCTGCTCGACGAGGGGGGCCAGTTGTTCCGCGGAGGCACCGGCCGGCAGCGGAACGGACACCGCTCCGGAGCGGACGCAGGCCAGCTCCACCATGGTGTACTCGGTGCCCGGGCGACCGAGGAGGGCGACGAAGTCGCCTGGCCGCACGGCATGTTCGGGGTGATGCCGCTGGTGCCGCCACTCGGCGGCCACGGCGCCGGCCCGTTCCCAGAGCTCGCCGTAGGTGAGCGTGTCGAACCGGTTCAGGAGGCGGAGCGTGGTGCGGCCCGTCTCCGGGTCGGTGAACGGCTCCGTGGCGCGCTCGCCCAGGGCGGGGCGGTCCGCGTACGCCTCCATCACGGTGGCCACCAGGGCGGCCAGGGGTAATCCGGGCCGCCGGACCGCCGCCGTGACGGTGTCCAGGGGCGCGGTGTCGCGGAACTGCGTGTCGGTGGCGTACAGGTGGGCGCCTCGGCGAGCGGTACGGGCGTCGAGTTCGCCGGCGGGGATTCGGGAGGGGTGCATGGGCAGTCTCCTTATGCGGCTGGGGAACCTGGTCACTCGGTCTCGTGGTCGCGGGTGAGCCGGACGATCGCGGCAGCCGCGTCCCGCGCCTCGTCCGCGCTCTGTGCCTCGATCGCGTCGACGAGCCGCCGGTGCAGCCGGGCGTGGTCCTCCGCGTGGGCGGTGTCCCAGGTCAGGCCGCCCAGGGACGAGGTGAGGGCGGTACCGAGGTAGTCGTAGACCTCGACCAGCAGATCGTTGCCGCTCGCGCGGACCACGGCCCGGTGGAAGAGGGCGTCGACGTTCATGGCCGCGGACGGGTCCGCACCGGCGGCGGCCGCTTCGGCGTCGGCCAGCAGCTCCCGCAACTGGCGCAGCTGCGTCTCGTCACGGCGCAGGGCCGCGGCTCCCGAGGCGTACTCCTCCAGCACGGTCCGCAGCTCCAGCACCTTGTCCCGCTCCACGGAACTCGCCCGCCGCACCATGACCGACTGAAGCTCGCTCGACGAGCGGACATAGGTGCCGTCCCCGGCCCGGGGCTCCAGCAGCCCCAGGTGCACGAGCGCGCCGATCGCCTCCCGCAGGGTGCTGCGGCCGACCCCCAGCTCCTCGATGAGGGACTGCTCCGAGGGGATCCGGGTCCCCACGGGCCAGCCGCCCGCCTCGATGTGCGAGCGGAGGCTGTCCACGAGCTGAGCGGACAGACTGGCCGTCCGGCGCGGTGCGTTGATGCGTTTCATGGGAACACCGTATACAAACATCAGACGTTTGGATATAGGGCGTTTGAATGTCGGTGTTCAAACATCAGACCGGTGGACTCGCGCGGTGCGACACCGCGCTGCCCGGCTCGGATCGGGAGCGCGCGCCGCGGGGGTCCCTAGGCCGTCGCCTCGGCGAGGATCGCGGCTGCCGTCCGGGGCAGGGAGTCCGGGTGCAGGAAGAGGAAGAGGTTCGGTTCGACCAGTTCGAGTTCCATCAGACGGGGGGTGCCGTCCGGGCCGTCGGCGAGGTCCACGCGGGCGTACAGGAGGGGCGCGGCGGAGCCGGGTACGGCCGCCAACGCCTTCTTGGCCACGGCGAGTTCGGCGTCCGTCGGCTGCCAGGGGGTGAGATCGGGGTGGGCGACCTTGTCGGCGTCGTACGGGGTGCCGGGGGAAAGGACGGCGCCCTTGCGGCTCGCGTGCAGCAGGCGGCCGCCGAAGAACTGGAGGGCGCGTTCGCCGGTGACGTCGATGCCCTGGAGGTAGGGCTGCACCATCGCGGTGAAGCCCTCGGCGTGCATCCGCGCGAGGTGTCGTACGGCCGTCTCGTGCTCGGCGGGCGCGTAGCGGGCGGCGAAGCGGGCGCCCGCGCCGGAGGTCGGCTTGATGACGTAGTCGTGGTCCGTGGGCAGGACCGGGGCGCCGTCCTCGCCCGGGGCGAGATAGCTCGTCGGGACGGTGGGGACACCGGCGGCGGCCAGCTCGCCCAGGTAGCGCTTGTCGAGGTTCCAGCGGATGACCTCGGCGGGGTTGGCGATCCGGGTCGCGCGGGCCACCCGCTCCAGCCAGGCCGTGAACTCCGCCGCGCGCCAGCTGTAGTCCCAGGTGGAGCGGACGACGACGAGGTCGTACGCCGACCAGTCGACCCCGGGGTCGTCCCAGTAGGGGGCGTCGGCCCGAGCGCCGGCGTCGTTCAGCGCCCGCACCAGCACCGGCAGGTCCGCGTCCTTGCTCGGGGCGGTGCCGGGGTCGTAGGTGGCGAGGGCTATGCGGGGCACGGCGTGACTCCCTTTCGTACGACGTTCGAACACCCGCGAGGCTAACAAGCGGCCCGGAACCGGGACAGGGGGTTTGACCTTCACCTTCGGTGAAGCCCCAGCATCGGTGGTGGACGACGAGAGACGGGGGCGTGATGGAACTGCTGACGATCGGGGCGTTCGCCAGGGTGAGCCGGCTGTCGCCGAAGGCACTTCGGCTGTACGACGAGCTGGCCCTGCTGCGGCCCGCCCGCGTCGACCCCGACACCGGCTACCGGTACTACGCCGCCGGGCAGTTGGGGCGGGCACGGCTCGTGGCCTGGCTGCGGCGGCTCGGGATGCCGCTCGCCGAGATACGCGCCGTGTGCGCGCTGGAACCGGGCGAGGCCGCGCGGGAGATCGGCGCGTACTGGGCGCGGGTCGAGGCGGAGACGGCGATGCGGCGGGATCTCGCGGCGTTTCTCGTCGACCAGCTGACCGGCACGCCCGACACATCGGGAAGGGAACCCATGATGATGCTGGAACTGAAGCACTCCGCGCGCACCGACCGCGGACTCGTCCGCCCCGCCAACCAGGACACCCTCTACGCGGGCCGCAGGCTGCTCGCCGTCGCCGACGGGTTCGGGCCCGCGGGTCTCGCGGCGAGCGGGGCGGCGGTGGCGGCGCTGCGGTACCTGGACGAGGCGGAGACGCTGCCCGTGGACGGGGAACTCGGGGAGCTGGGGGTGCTCGGGGCGCTGGAGGACGCGGTGCGGGCCGCGGGGGCGGCGGTGGCGGATCTCGCGGGCGGCACGGGAGAGGACGGCACCACGCTCACGGCGCTGCTGTGGACCGGGTCCCGGCTGGCGCTCGCGCACATCGGGGACTCGCGGGCGTATCTGCTGCGGGGCGGGGAGCTGTACCGGATCACCCAGGACCATCGGGTCTCGCCCCAGGAACTGCTGCTGTCCAAGGCGCTGGGCGGTGGCGTGGATCCGGTGCCGGACCTGCGCCTTCAGGAGCCGCTGGAGGGGGACCGGTATCTGCTGTGCTCCGACGGTCTCACGGAGGCGGTGCCCGATGCGCTCATCAGGGAGCTGCTGGTGGCGGGGGCCGGGCCGCGGGAGTTGGTGGCGGCGGCGTTGGCGGCGGGCGCGCCGGACAATGTGACGTGCGTCGTCGCTGACATGGCCGTCGCGGCGGGGTGAGGGGGCCGGCCTTCCTCCCACCGGCCGCCCGACTCGGTCGGCTGAGAGGCCGGGCACGGGGACGGCGCCCCCCATCGGCGCTCGGGGCTGCCGCCGGCCCTCTTCTCCCACCCGCCCACCCGACTCGCTCGACGAGGGGTGGGCCACGGGACCGCACACCCCCGCATCGGCACCCGGCGCCGCCCCCGGCCACGCTTCCCCCCCCACCCGCCGGAAACCGTCGGCTGAGGGGTGGACCTCCGGGGGCGCGCCGTCCGCCGCGACCGTACCCAGCGTCTCCGCCCACCCCACCCCCCCGCCGAGGCACAGTCGTCCGCCGGTCGATCCTGGTGTAGGAAGGGGCTGAATGGTCGCGAGTGTGAAGGGGTGCGTGGGGTGTCGTCACTTTTTCCTGGGCTGGTCGGGGGGTCGCGGGAGCGGGCCGCGGTGGGGTTCGGCGGGCGGTCGTTGACGTACCGCGGGCTCGCGGACGCCGCCGGGGCGGTGGCGCGGCGGGTCCGGCGGGGCGATCGCGTGGCCGTGTGGGCGACGCCCGAGCTGGAGACCGTGGTCGCCGTCGTCGGCGTGCTGCTCGCCGGTGCCGCCGCCGTGCCGCTCAACCCCAAGTCCGGGGAGAAGGAGCTGGCCCATATCGTCTCCGACAGCGCGCCGTCCCTCGTCCTCGCGGCTCCGGGCGACCAACTTCCGTCGTCCCTGGGCAACTTGGCACGCGTCGATGTCGACGTCGACGCCCGCGCGGACTTCCCGCACCCCGAACTCCCGGACGACGCCCCCGCCCTCGTCGTCTACACCTCCGGCACCACCGGTCCGCCCAAGGGCGCCGTACTTCCCCGCCGGGCCCTCACCTCCACCCTGGACGCGCTCGCCGACGCCTGGCAGTGGACCGAGGCCGATGTGCTGGTGCACGGGCTGCCGCTCTTCCATGTGCACGGACTCGTGCTCGGCGTCCTCGGCCCGCTGCGCCGCGGCGGCTCCGTGCGGCATCTGGGAAGGTTCTCGACGGAGGGCGTGGCCCGCGCCCTGGCCGACGGCGCGACCATGCTGTTCGGGGTGCCGACGATGTACCACCGCATCGCCGAGACCCTCCCCGGCGACCCCGAGCTGGCCAAGGCGCTCGGCGGGGCCCGGCTGCTGGTCTCCGGCTCGGCCGCGCTGCCGGTCCACGACCACGAGCGGATCGCGGCGGCCACCGGACGCCGGGTCATCGAGCGGTACGGCATGACCGAGACCCTGATGAACACCAGCGTCCGCGCGGACGGGGAGGCACGCGCGGGGACGGTCGGGGTGCCGTTGCCCGGTGTCGAGCTGCGGCTCGTGGAGGAGGACGGCAGCGAGATCTGCGCCCGCGACGGGGAGACCGTCGGGGAGATCCAGGTCCGCGGGCCCAACCTGTTCACCGAGTATCTGAACCGGCCGGACGCCACCGCCGCCGCGTTCACCGCCGACGGCTGGTTCCGCACCGGCGACATGGCCGTACGCGAGCCGGACGGCTATGTGCGGATCGTCGGGCGCAAGGCCACCGACCTCATCAAGAGCGGCGGTTACAAGATCGGCGCGGGCGAGATCGAGAACGCGCTCCTGGAACACCCGGGCGTCCGGGAGGCGGCGGTCACCGGGGAGCCGGACGCGGACCTGGGCGAGCGGATCGTCGCCTGGATCGTCCCGGCCGATCCGGAAACCCCGCCGGGGGTGGCGGAGTTGGCCGACCATGTGGCCCGCCGACTCGCCCCGCACAAGCGGCCCCGCGTCGTACGCCTCCTGGACGTCCTGCCCCGCAACGACATGGGGAAGATCATGAAGCGGTCCCTCACCCCTGCCGGCACCGATACCGATGCCTGATCAGCGGCGCACCGCGCGCGAGGTGCTGGCCCTCGTCACGGACGACGGCAGCTTCGCCGAACTCCCGCCCCCCGTCCGGGAGTCCAGGCCGGACGGCCCGCTCGGCTGGCAGGGGTACGACGCCTCGCGCGCCCGCGCCGCCGAACGCACCGGCGAGGAGGACTCCGTCGTCTGCGGCACCGCGACCGTCGAGGGCGCCCGTGCCGTGCTGATCGCCTTCGAGTTCGGCTTCCTCGGCGGCTCCCTGGGCGAGCGCACCGGGGACCGGCTGGAGGAGGCGTACGCGCACGCCCGTGAACACCGGCTGCCCGTCGTGCCGTTGATCGCGACCGGGGGCAGCCGGATGCAGGAGGGCATGGTCGCGCTGACCCAACTCCAGCGGGTCGCCCGCCAGTCGGCGCTCACCCGGGCGGCGGGCCTGCCCCAGATCGCCGTGCTGCGCGACCCCACCACGGGCGGCGGCTGGGCCACCCTGGGCGCCGGCGCGGACGTCGTCCTGGCCCTCCCCGGTGTCCAAGTGGGCTTCGCCGGCTCCCGCGTCCGCCCGTCCGACGCCGACCCGGCCGCGTACACGGCCGAGGCCCAGCTCACGGCGGGAGCGGCGGACGCGGTCGTACGGCCACAGGATCTGAAGGGGGTCCTGGGGCGGTGGCTGCGGCTGCTGTCCGGGACGGATGACCGGACCTCGCCCTCGCCGTCGCCCACCCCCGCGCCCGTCCCCGCGGCCCTCGCCGCCACCGACCTGCCCGCCACCGGCTGGGCCGCGGTCCAGCGCGCCCGCTCCCCCGAACGCCCGCGCGCGCACGCCTACTTGGACGCCTACTTCACCACCCGCGTCCACATCAGCGGTGACCGGTGCGGCGGTACCGACCCCGACGGCATCCTCTGCGGGTTCGGTGAACATCACGGTCGTACCGTCGCGTTCGCCGCGCAGACCGGGACCGGGACGCGGCCCGCCGGGTACCGGACGGCGGCGCGGCTGATCCGGTTGGCGGACCGGCTCGGGGTGCCGGTGCTGACGCTGGTGGACACCCCCGGCGCCGCGAACGACGCGGAGGCCGAGCGGCAGGGGGCCGGTGCGGCCATCGCCGAGGTGTTCGGGGCGGTGGCCGGGGCGCGGGTGCCGGTGACCACCCTGGTGATCGGCGAGGGCGGCTCAGGCGGCGCCCTCGCCCTGGCCGCTCCGGACAACACCTGGGCCACGCCGGACAGTTACTTCTCGGTGATCGCCCCGGAGCTGGCGGCGGCCATCCTCAAACGCCCGGAAGAGGAGATCGAGAACACCGCCGACCAGCTCCGTATCCGCCCGCAGGACCTGGTGGAGCTGGGAGTCGTCCGGGGCATCGTGCAGAGCTCCGGGCAGGAAGGCGCCCCCGCTACCTCACCCCCACCGCCCTGATGATCTCCTCCGAGACCGACCCGCCCTTGTCGTCCCGCGCCGACGCCCGCAAGGAGACGGACGTGGCCGCGCCCGGCACCTCCAGCGTTCCGCGCCAGGACGCCCCGGCCCCGCGAAGAGCCACCGCCGTCCATGTCGTCCCCTCGTCGTACGACACCTCCAGCCGGCCCCCGCCGAGCGTGCCCGTCCCCGAGGCGCCCGCCATGTACCGCGCGCCCAGTGTCACCGGCAGCCGCCGCCCGCCGGGCACCGTGCCCGCGAGGTCGGTGTCCAGGCCGTAGGAGAGGTTGATCAGCGGCAGCGTCGTCGCGTGGTCGTCCGGTGTCCGGGCCGACCGGAACGTCCACTCGGTGTGCCCCCGCGTCGTCAGCTTCCAGTGGTCCGCGTCGAGGGCGGTGTCGGTCACCACCTGGTAGGTGTGCGCGTCGGCCGGGGCGGCCCAGACGAACGCGGTCGAGCCGGACTCGCTGTCGGCGAGGGTGCCGTCCTGGTAGACGGAGGTGGTCTGGGTCATGCCGCTGTCGCCCCACACATCGCCGAACCCGGTGTGGTCGGGTCCCGAGTCGCCCCAGCCGGGCGTGTTCAGCTGGATCTGGTCCCCGGTGCGCTGCTCGCCCCAGCCGAGCCCGGTACCGAGCCAGGGGTGCCACACCGGCTGGAACCAGTGCAGTCGGGCCCGGCTGCCGCCCTGGTAGCGGACCAGGCCGCTGCGCTCCTCCAGGGTGCCCATGCCGATCGTGACGGACTCGGTCCACCGCTGGCCGGGGCCGGTGGAGACGTAGTCCGTGCGCTCGGCGGGCAGGTCGATGTTCTCCTGGAAGCCGATGCCGACGGGGAAGGTGTCGGTGACGGAGTAGCGGAACTCACCACCGCTCGTCGGCCCTGCCGCGTGGAACGAGACGTGCAGGGCGGCGAGTTGGCCCGGCGAGGGCCGGTAGGTGAGGTCGTGGTCGGGGATCGCCCCGGTGTGGCCCTCGGACAGGTCGTACACGTAGGGGGAGTCGGGCGTGCCGGTCATGTCGACCGTCGAGGACGCCCGCAGCCGGGCCGCGTCCGCCTGGTTCACCGTGGCGATCAGCAGCGGCCGGTCGGTGTTGTCGTCGTTGCCCCACCAGTCCATCAGCCGTCCCGGCGCGTCGTCCGTGACGAACAGCGCCTCGGCGCCCGCGTCCTGCGCGGCCCGGGCGAGCGCCGGCGGGTCCGCGCCGTCGGCGAGGTGGGCCAGCACCGCCTTGCCGGCGGCGGAGGCGGGCACGGGGCCCTCGCCGACGTCCACCAGCGGGAGTCTGCGCCGTCCGGAGGTCAGGGTGCCGCCGGTCTGTACCGTCGCCTCGCCGATGCCCTTGACCTCCAGTTGCGGCTTCGCCAGCCGCCACACCGTGCGGTACTCGAAGCTGCCCTGGGTGACCCGGGGCGTGGGCGCGGCGAAGACGCTGTCGTAGGTGAGGGGTACCTGGACCGCGCCGGACAGATCGGCGCCGTTCGCGGCGCGGTCGTACTCCATCAGGAGCTGGTGGGTCTCGGTGCGGCGCGGGACCGCCGCCTTGATCTCGCGCAACTCCGTGCCGTCGAGAGTGACTTCCCTGTCGTGGTCGAGGGTGACCTCGGGTGCGGAGAGGAAGCCGAGGCCGAGCGAGTCGGCGCCGTGGCTGCCGTGCACATCGAGGAAGGAGGTGAGGGCGTAGGTGCCCGGCTTCAGCCGGAGCGCGATCGTGCCGGAGTCGCCGACGTGGTCCGACTCGGGGTCGGCGCCCTGGGCGAGTCGCTGCACGGTGAGGTCGGCGGCCGCGGGAGCGCCCGCGCGGTCCTTGACGTGGACCGTGAGGGTGTACCGCTCGTCCTCCTTGACCAGCCCGAACACGGTGTGCGCGCGCACCGCGCCGGTGTCGTCGGTGGCCACGATCTGCCCGCTGGTGGTGCCGACCGGCGCCTTGGAGCCGTCGCCGGTGACAGTGGTGGTGGCGGTGCCGTGCGCGGGGACGGTGAGGGAGGAGTCGGCGAGGATGGCGACGCCGTCCGGGGCGCCCTGGGCCGAGAGTGTCAAGTGGACGGGCCGGTCGGCCGAGTTGGTGTAGGCCAGGGTTCGGGTGACCGGCTTGTCCGCGGGGTAGGGCCAGCGGTAGAAGCCGAGGTCGGCACTGCCGGTGGCGGTCACCGTGGCCTGCACGGCGTCCGGCACGCTCACCCGTCCGGCGCCCACCGTGTAGGCGGAGACGCCGAGTTGCTCGGACGTCGACATCAGCGCGTCCTTCAACTGCGCGCCGGTCCAGTCGGGATGCTCCTGCGCGAGCAGCGCGGCCACCCCGGCGACATGCGGGGTCGCCATCGACGTACCGCTCATGGTCGTGTAGTAGCCGCTGCCGTCGATGAGTTGGGAGCGGGCGGCGAGGATGTCGACGCCGGGGGCGGACAGATCGGGCTTGAGGGCGTCGTCGCCCGCGCGGGGGCCGGCGCTGGTGAAATAGGCGGGCTGGTCGGCGGAGTCGACCGCGCCGACGGTCAGGGCCGCGTCGGCGGCGCCGGGTGAGCTGATGGAGGAGGGCGCGCCGGTGTTCCCGGCGGCCACGACGAAGAGCGCGCCGGTCTCCTGGGAGAGGCTGTCGAGGGCCTGGGACATCGGGTCGGTGCCGTCGCCCGGGTCGCTGGAGCCGAGGCTCATCGAGACGATCCGGGCGTGCACGTCCCGTGCGGCCCACTCCATCCCGGCGATGATCTGCGACTCGCTGCCCGAGCCCTCGTCGCTGAGCACCTTGCCGACCGCGAGGGTGGCGTCCGGTGCCACGCCCTTCTCCTTGCCGTCGGAGGCGGCGCCGCTGCCGCCGACGGTGGAGGTGACATGGGTGCCGTGGCCGTCGCGGTCGGCGACCTCCTCGCCGTCGATGAAACTCCTGGACCGAGTGATCCGGTCGACCAGGTCGGGGTGGGTCAGGTCGGCGCCGGAGTCGAGCACCGCGACGGTGACGCCCTTGCCGGTCAGCCCCGCGTCCCAGGCGGCCGGTGTGCCGATCTGGGCGTTGCTCTCGGCCATGTCGGCCTTCACCCGCCCGTCCAGCCACACCTTGTCGGCGCCGTCACCGCGCGTGAACGACCGCCAGAACGTACGCCCCTTGCCCGCCTCGACGGCCGCGCCACGGAGGCTGGGCAGGCTCCGGGTGCGGGTGGTGCCGGCCGGGGCGGCGGCGGGGACGCGGGTGCCCTTGCCGTAGCCGACGATCAGCGGCAGGGACGTGGCACGGGTGTCGGCGAGGCCCTGCCGGATCAGCGCGCTCACGTCGAACAACCGCCGGTCCAGCTTCCCGGAGCGCAGATACGGCAGCGCCTCGTCCGGTACGACGGTCAGATCACCGTCGCTGGTCTGCGTCCGTACGGCTCCGGTGGCGCCGGGCGGCCGCTCGACGGTGGCGGTCTCCTTGCCGTGTCCGAGGTCGGTGACGGTCACCTTGTCGCCGGTGACCAGGGTGACGGTCTTCGGGGCGGGCCCGGTCCGCTTCCCCGGCACCGCCTTCACCACCGGCGCCACCCCCTGCGCGGCGACCGCCCCGGGTGCCGGCACCGCGGCCAGCACGAGCCCTGCCGACAGCAGCGCCGCCCGGCGTCCGGCTGCTCCTCTGGTCATCCACGCCCTCTTCCACGTGCTCGTTCGGGTGCTCGTCCCGGTCCGGATCGCGCGCCGGGGCGGCCAGCCGTTGCTGTCGTGTACATGCCCTGTGTGCAGAGAAGAGTGTGGTGCGCGCGCCGGGAGCGCACAGGGGGCCGGGCATGGCGGGTTGTCACCTTGGCGGGTTCTCGCCACGCCGGACCGATTGACCCGCCGGGGCGTAAAGAGTGGGCCGGGCGAAGCGCCGTCCGTACCATGGGGGTTGCTCAAGGACCTGCCCCGACAGGTCTTCTACGAGGGGGAGCGAGCGGCGGCATGGACCAACTGATGGAGTTCACGACCGAGGACGGCGCGCTCGTCGTGGTGGAGGGGGCCGGTGTCACCCCCCGGCCCGGCACCCGGCTGGTCTCGCGCGGCGACGAGGTGGTGCGGGCGGCACGCACCTTCGAGGGCGCGCTGGACGGCGTACGGGCGGCGGCGGAGGCCGCGCTGCGGGTCTTCCGGGACGGCGCCCTGCGGCCCGACGCGGTGGAGATCGAGTTCGGCGTGAAGATGTCCGCGGAGGCCGGCGCGATCATCGCCAAGGGTTCCGCGGAGGGCCAGCTGGTCGTCAAGCTCCACTGGACGCCGGGGAGTTCGGCGGGCGGCGCGCTGCCCGCCGTACCGGGCCAGGCCGCCGCCGGGCCGGAGTCCGCCGAGCGCCCATGAACAGCGCCGCCTGGCATGCCCGGATCCACTGCGGTCATGAGGTGGGCGCGGGCTTCCTGATCACCGCCCGCCGGGTGCTCACCTGCGCCCATGTCGTGCGGGCCGGCGGCCTGGACGCGGTGACCGTGGTCTTCCCGCACGCCAGGGAGCTGGGCGAGGTGTCCGCGTCGGTCGTCGCGCACGGCGGATGGGCGGGCGGCCTCACCGACCCCGGCGATGTGGCCGTGCTCGAACTCGACCGGGACGTCCCCCTCGCCCCGGCCGGCTTCGCACCGCCGGAGGCCGCCTACACCGAGCCGCGTCCCCGGCTGGTCGCCTACGGCTTCCCGGTGGGCTACGACGAGGGCACACTCGCCGAATACCGGGCCGTCTCCGGGCAGTTGATCGCGGGCGAGTGGCTGGAGCTGGTGGCCTGGCAGGGGCACGGACAGCCGATCGTGGCCGGGTTCAGCGGGGCGGCGGCGACCCTGCCGGACGGCCGGGTGGTCGGCATGGTCACCTCCGCCTCGGAGGTGCCGGACGTGCGCAAGGGCCGGATGCTGCCGCTGGACGTACTGGCCCGCCACTGGCCGGAGTTGGGCGAGCTGGTGCCCACCCCGGGCCATCGCACCGATGTCCTGAGGGAGTTGTACGAGCTGCTGCGGAGCGCCCCGGGCGCCCCGGACTGCGACCCCAACCGGCTGTACGTGGACGCGGTGGGCGCCTTCGGGCCGCCACTGCCCGCGGGCGGGTTCACGACGCTCCAGGCGGCCGCCGCGTATGTGCAGTGGGAGGTGCCCGACCCGGCGGCGATGGACCGGTTCGCGGGGCGGCTGCGGGAACTGGTGGGCGCGGGGCCGGCGGTCACGCCCGCCGCGCCGCTCGCGAAGGCCACGACGGCCGCAAAGAGCACGCAGGGCACGCAGAGCACGCAGAGCGCGGAGACCGCACAGGACACGAAGGTCGCGCGGATGTCCCCGCCCTGGGCACCGGTCGTCGTGGAGATCGACCACAGCGGCGCCGGTCCCGACCAGGTGACCGTCGAGGTGTCGGCGTACCGCGACGGGCAGCGCCGCCCGGTGGGCACCCGGCGGCTGCCGCGCTCGGGCGTACGGTCGTACGTGCAGCGCCGCATCGACGAGGCCGTCGCCCATCTCGACCCGGACGCCGAGGAACTGGTGACCTTCGTGCTGCCCCGCGAGTGGCTCAACGAGGCGGTGGCGCACTGGGAGTGCGGCGCGGACGACAGCACACCGCTCGGCTGCGCCTATCCCCTCGTGGTGACCGACCGCGCCCGGCACCGCAGCAACCGGTTGCGCCACCAGCTGCGCAAGAAGTGGCAGAAGCTGGATGCCGGGCGCCCCGCGCCGGTGCACCGCGTGGAGTGCGGCAGCCAGGAGCGGCCGCCGAGCCTGCGCAAGCGGCTGTGGGACGGCGACGCGGGACTCGCCGGGTTCGCGGTCCCGCCGACGGCCGCCCGGGAGCACTTCGAGATCGGCCTCACCGTCCCGGTCCCGGTCCTGCTGTGGTCCCGTACGGGCTGCCCCGCCGGGGAGCACGGGGAGCCGCGGTGCGCCGGGGCGGGGCACGGCAGGGGCGGGTACGAGGATCCGCGCCGGGCCTGGAGCGGCCCCCGGGACCCGGCCGCCACCGGTACCGCGACCGCCGCCCGGCCCCGCGCCGAGACCGCCGCCCCCTGCCCCGGGACCGCGTTCCTGGACCAGCTGGCCGCCGCCGTCGCCGAGGTGCCGCCCGCCGAACTCCCGCGCCACATCCTGTCGTTACGGGTGACCGCGGACGCCGCCGACGAACCCGACCGGCACTGGGCCCGGGACCTCCAGCTGCTCTGGGACGACCCCCGCTGCTTCCCCGAGCCCGCCGCCAGCCTGCGCTCCCCAGTCGACTGACCCGCCCGCACCCCCACCACGGAGAAGAAGAAGCCATGCCCCTGTGGCCCGTCTACACCGGTACGAACGCGCCGCACGACGGCATCGAGCGGCTGCCCCCGCCGCCGCCCTGGCGTGCCTTCGACGGCGGTCCGCTACTGGATCCGCCGGACGCGACCGCCGACCGCTCGGCCGTCTCCCCCGACCGGGTGCACCGCGCCGAGACGTACCGGGCCACCGAGGACACGGTGCAACTGGTCAACGCGGCCCTGTATCTGCGCCGCCCGCTGCTGGTCACCGGCCCGCCCGGCACCGGCAAGTCCTCCCTGGTCTACGCCGTCGCGCGGGAGCTGCGGCTCGGCCCGGTGCTGCGCTGGAACATCACCAGCCGCAGCACGCTCCACGACGGGCTCTACAGCTACGACCCCCTGTCCCGGCTCTACGCGGCCCGGCAGCAGGCCGCGCATCAAGCCGCGCCCCAGGGGGCCGGGCCCGAGGAGACCGGGCCCGCGGCGCCGGACGAGACGGGCATCGAGCACCATCTGCGGCTCGGCCCGCTCGGCACCGCCCTGCTGCCGTACGCCCGTCCCCGCGCGCTGCTCATCGACGAGATCGACAAGAGCGACCTGGACCTGCCCAACGATCTGCTGAATGTGCTGGAGGAGGGCCAGTACCAGATCCCCGAGCTGGTGCGCGCGGCCCGGCTCACCCCGGACGGCACCGCCCGGGTCCCGGCCGACGGCACCGGCGAGGCGGTCCCGGTGGTGCGCGGACAGGTCCGCTGCCGTGCCTTCCCGTTCGTCGTCCTCACCAGCAACGGCGAGCGCGAGTTCCCGCCCGCCTTCCTGCGCCGCTGTGTCACCCTGCGTCTGCGCCGGCCGGACGACGGGCACCTCGCCGACATCGTCCGCGCCCACCTGGGCGAACCGGACGACTACGCACGGGAGTTGATCGGCCGCTTCCTGGACCGCACCAGCGCCGGCGACCTGGCGACCGATCAGCTCCTCAACGCGATCTACCTGGCCCGCACCAGCAATCTGGACACCGGGTCCCTGGACCAGCTGGCCGAGCAGTTGATGCCCCACCTGGGGCAGAGCGCGCAGACCGATGTCTTCTGACACCCCGGCCTCCCGGGACTCCCCGGCCGCCCCGGATTCCCCGGATTCCCCGGACTCCCTGGCCCGTCTCGCCGCCGTACTGGCCGAGGCGGCCCAGGGCGTGCCCCCGACACCGCGTGAACTGGCCGAACTGCTGTGGCTGGCCGGGCACATGGGCACCGGGAGCGCGACGGGCACCGGCGAGGGCGGGGACGACGGGAACACCGGGGACACCGCCGGGAAGAGCGGGGGCCCCGGCGACACCGAGAACCCGAAGAACCCCGAGGACCCCGAGAACTCCGATGACGGCAGGGCCACGGAGCCGGACCCACCGCCCGGCCCCGCCCACGCCCCCGGGCCGCCCGAGGGCCCGCGCCGGGCGCCCGGCGCCCCCTCCCGGATCCCGCTGCGCCTCCCCTCCCCCACCCCGTCCCCGGAGCGCGCGCCCCACACCACCCTGATGGCCCCCGCGCCCCCGATGCTGCGCCACCCGCTCGCCCTCCAGCGCGCGCTGCGCCCGCTGCGGCGCCGGGTCGACGCGCCCGTGGGACAGGAGCTGGACGAGCGGGCGACCGCCGACCGCATCGCCCGCCTCGGCGCCGACCCCGACCGCTGGCTCCCGGTGCTGCGGCCCGCCCGGGAACGCTGGCTGAGCCTCAACCTGGTGTACGACGCCGGTCCCACGATGCCGGTCTGGCGGCCCCTGATCCATGAACTGCACACCGCGCTGGCCCAGTCGGGCGCCTTCCGCACGGTCACCCTGTACCGCGCCGACGCCGACGGCACGGTGCGCGGCCCCGACGGACAGCTCCCGGCGGACGGCCGTACCGTCACCCTGCTGATCAGCGACTGCATGGGACCGCAGTGGCGACAGGGCCACGCGGGCACCCTGTGGTACGCCACCCTGCACCGCTGGGCGCGCCGGATGCCGCTGGCCGTCGTCCAGCCGCTGCCCGAACACCTGTGGCGGGAATCGGCGTTGCCCGCCGCCCCCGGCCGGATCTCGGCCCCGCATCCCGTGGCGCCCTCGGCCGCGCTCGCCTTCGCGCCGTACGACGAACCGGAGTTCGGTGACGGGCCGGGCGCGGTGGTCCTCCCGGTGCTGGAGCCCGAGCCGCGCTGGCTGGCGAACTGGGCCGGGCTGATCAGCACGCCCGGCGGCACCCGGTTCCCGGCCGCCGCGGCCCGGTTGACGCGTCCGCTGCCGGTCGACGCGGAGAACCGTACGGACGTCGGCCGGTTGTCCGCCGAGGAGTTGGTGCTGCGGTTCCGGGCGACGGCGTCCCCGGAGGCGTTCCGGCTGGCCGGGCATCTCGCGGTGGGGCGGCCCGATCTACCGGTGATGCGGCTGGTGCAGGCCGCGGTGGAACCGGATCCCCGGCCCCGGCACCTGGCCGAGGTGGTGCTCAGCGGCATGCTGACCGCGCTGCCGGGGGCACCGGCCGGCTCGTACGCGTTCCGGGAGGGCGTACGGGAACTCCTGCTCCTCGGCCTGCCCCGCACCGAGCGCAACCGCACGGTCGAACTCCTCGATCGCATGGGCGAGTTCATCGACGAACTGGCGGGGCGGGCGCCGGGCGGGTTCCGGGCGGTGGTGCCGTCCGGACGGGGTCTGCCCACACCGGTGGAGCACGAGCCGGTCGCCATGCTCAGCGCGGAGAGCGTGCGGCGGCTGGCGCCGGGGGCCACGGCGGAATTGTTCGCGGGCCGGTACCGCCTGTTGCGGCCGACCGCGGCGGCGGGGACCGAGGACCGGGGGTGGGTCGCCGAGGACACCCGGGAGGGCGACACCCGGGTCGTGGTGCGCACCTACCCCGCCGCCGGGAACGACTCCTCGTTCCCCGAGCTCTGCCGGGCCCTCAGCCGGGTGGACCATCCCGGTGTCGCCCGAGTCCTCGACCATGGCGTCGCCGACGGAATCCCTTACTTGGTACGGGAGTTCGCCGGAGGGCAGACCCTGCACCAGCGGCTCGCGATCGCCGGCCCGGGCGGGCTGTCCGACGACGAAGTACTCGATCTGCTGCCGCCGCTCGCCGAGGCGGTCCTCGCCCTGCTCGCGCAGGACGGGCCGCACGGTGCGCTGAACACCCACACCGTCGTCCTCGGCGACCGGCCGGTCCTGGCCTGTCTGGACTCGGCGCCCCTGGGCAACGGCGGTCACGGGACCACACTGCGCGCGCTCGGCGAGATCACGCGCGCCCTGCGCTCGGGTGTCTCCGCCGGGCTCCGCGTCCAGCTGAACCGGGCCAGGGCCAACCTCCTGTCCGGTCCGGAGGACCAGCTGCTGGGCGCCGAAAGGCTCCGCGACCTGCCCGTGCACCGGACCGAGGACCCCACCGGCATCCTCTTCACGACCGACCGTCTCGCCGGGCGGCCCGAGGCCCGCATCACCCTCGAAGCCGCCGTGCACGAGATCTTCTCCCGCTCCCTCGCCGCCGGCCAGTTCCAGATGTACGTCCGCCCGGACGGCTATCTGATGCGCCCCGCGCCCGGCGCCTATGTGCTGCCGGTCCTGGTCTCCGTACTGCGCGAACTCCCGTACGCCATGGCCGGATCGGCGGATCCGCCCCGGCTGCGGGTGTCCTTCTGGCCGGGCCCCGTCTCCCTGCCGGAGCCCCCCGCGGGCATCGACGTCGTCGTGTCCCCGGCGCTCTACGACGAGTTCGCCGCCAGCTCCGCCGCCCGCGACGCCCCGCCCTTCGAGCCGCTGTACGCCGACGACGCCCCGGACGCGCCGCCGCTCGCCTGGTACTGCCCGCTCACCACCGACCGTCCCCGACGCGAGCTGGTCCAAGGCCCGTTCATCACCCAGGACCTGCGCGAGCTGGGCGTGCCCACCCCGGGCCGTACCGCCGTCGTCCACACCCGTGCCGACGGACCGCTGACCCTGCTCGATCCGATCCGGCCGTACGGTGGGCGGGAGCCGCGCGCGGAGACGTACTACACGGTCGACCTCACCCCGCAGCAGAGGCGGGGGACCCTGTCCCTGCCCAGCTCGGGGAAGGCCGCGTTCAGGGCGGTGGCGGAGCTGAGCTGGCAGGTCGGCGATCCCGTCGCCCTCGTACGGTCCGGGGCGGCCGGGGTCTCCGCGCTGCTCCTGGAGCACCTGCGCGACGCGGCCGCCCGGATCACCGCCCGGCACCCGGCACGCCGGACGACCGCTGCCGAGCACGCGGTCAACGACGGGGTGCGCGACTGGCCGGTGCCGGGGCTCACCGTGTCGTACTCCGTGCGGCTGGGCGCGGACGGCGCACCCGGCCCCGCGCCCACCGCCGCCCCGCCCCCCGAGGCCCTGCTCACCGCGGCCGACTGCGTCCTGATCGGCTACGACGGCCCGCTCGCCCGGCTGTTCACGGCGCACAGCGCGCGGGCGGCCGTCCTCGATCTGCTGGCCGTCGTGGCCGAACACCGCGATCCCGACGAGGCGTTGGCGGGCCGGCCGCCGGTCGCAGGGCCGGCGGGCCGGGAGGCGTTCCCGCATCCGCTGGATCTGCTGCGCGCGTTCTCCCACGACCGGCTCGGGCCGCTGCTGCGGGACCGGCTGGGGGAGCTGGAGCTGGCGGCCGTACCGGACGCGCCCATGACGCATCGTTCGCTCGCGCTGGTGCGGGCGCTGCACAAGTCCGGGCGGCGGGTGAGCGTGGTCTCGGACGTGAGTCCCCGGGCGGTGCAGCGGGGCGTGCAGTCGTACCGGCTGCCGCTCGCGGGGGTGCACGGACGGCGCGAGGACCTCAGGCTGCTGACGCCGGATCCGCACTGTCTGCTGCGGGCCCTGGAGCATCTCGGCACACCGGCCGGGCGCGGGGTGCTGCTCGGTTCCTCGGTCGCCGAGCTGACCGCGGCCCAGCACCTCGGCCTGCCCTTCGTCGGGTTCTCCGCCACCGCCGCCGGGCGCCGGCTGCTGCGCGAGGGCGGCGCGAAGGCGGTGGTCTCCTCGCTGGAGCCGCTGCTGGACGCGGTGCGGACCGGCTGACCCGGGACCGCGCCGCGCCGCGTGACCCGCAGGCCGGCCAGGCCACTTGACCCGGCGACACTCCGGGGACCCGGGTGATTACCCCCGTTCGGCGGCGCCCCGCCCGGCCCCCCAGAAAAGGCGGTCCGGGCCACGCGCCGCGCAGGATACGGAGAGCAGGAAGAGCCGAATCCCACGCCCGGAAGGAGCTGCTGTGTCCGTCAGCCTGGAGCAGTTGCGCCGCTGTCACTTCGCCGTCGACCTGGGCGCGGCCCGCACCCGGGTGTATGTGAAGGGCGCGGGGCTCGTCGTGGACCAGCCCTCGGTCGCGGCCGTGAACGTCCGTTCCGGCTCGCTGATCGCGGTGGGCGACTTCGCGGAGCAGATGACCGGCCGCACCCCCGACTACATCAGGGTCGTACGGCCCATCTCCGGTGGCACGGTGGTCGACATCGACATGGCCCAGCGGATGCTGCGGCATCTTATGGGCGACAAGATGCGCCGGGCGCTGCGCCGCAGGGCCCGTCTGCGCGCCGCCGCGTGCACCCCGCACGACGCCGATCCGCTGGCCCAGCGGGCGACGATCGAGACGCTGCTCGGACTCGGCGCGCGCCGGGTGGAGCTGGTGGACACGCTGATCGCGGCGGCGGTGGGCTGCGGACTGCCGGTGGAGCGGCCCGAGGCCACCATGATCATGGTGTGCGGGGCGGCGACCACGCAGGTCGCGGTGCTGTCGCTGGGCTCGATCGTCACGGCCCAGCGGATCCCGGTGGGCGGCGAGGCCGTGGACCACGCGATCGTGCAGTACCTGCGGCACAGCCATGAACTCCTGCTGCCGAGCCAGTCGGTACGGCCGCTGCAACTGGCGCTGTCCGGCAACGGGCTCACCCCGCAGGGCCCGCCCCAGACCGAGATCAACGGCCGGGACGTGGCCACCGGGCTGCCGCGCACCGTACGGGTGGACACCTCGGCCGTGCGGGAGGCGATCCAGACCCCGCTGACGGCCGTCCTGGACGGCATCGGCAAGGTGCTGCGCGAGTGCCCGCCGGATCTGGTGGCCGATCTCGCCGACCGCGGGATCATCATGGTCGGCGGTTCGGCGCTGCTGTCCGGCTTCGACCAGATGGTGCGCGAGGCCACCGGGATGCCGGTGTTCATCGCCGAGCGCCCGGACCTGTGCGCGGCCCGGGGGCTCGGCGAGATGCTGGAGGGCCGGATCGAACCGCTGGTCCTGGATCCGCTGGCCGCCTGAACTCCTCTTCATTCAGGGGTCGTTCAGTAGGCGTGGTCGGCCGTGATGTCCGCCGACAGATCGAGATGGCGGCGCGCGATCTCGGGGCGCAGGCTCATCAGGAGATGGGTCAGGGCGTCCACCGCGGCGAGGTGGGCGATCCGGCTGGCGGAGGTCTCCAGGCCGAATACGAGGTCCTGGCCACCGGCGACGAGCACCTGACTGCTGGTCTCGCTCAGCGGTGAACGGGCGTAACTGGTGAGCGTGACGACGGTGGCCCCGGCCTGTCGGGCGCGCCGGGCGGTGTCGACCGTGGTGCGGGTGGCACCGGTGTGGCTGATCGCGAAACAGACGCCGTCCGGCGGGAGTTGGGCGGCCGCGAGCTGCGCGGTGAGGGGGTCGGGCGGGGCGTCGACCTGGCAGCCGAGGGCGCGCAGCCGGTAGGCCGCGTCGAGCGCGACCGCCCCGGAGAGCCCCGCGCCCACGACGACAACCCGGGACGCCGTGTGCAGGGCCTCGGCCGCGGCGGTGAGCGCGCCGGTGTCGAGGGTCGCGGCGACGCCGTCCAGGGCGTCGCGGGAGGCGTGCAGGGTGGCGGCGAGCGCGTGCGCGGCGGGCTCGTCCACCGGCGGCGGGGGCGGTTCGGGCGCCTGCCTGGCGGCCTCCAGCTTCAGCTCCTGGAACCCCCGGAAGCCGAGCCGCTGGCAGGTGCGTACGACGGTGGAGGACGCGGTGCCGGCCAGCGCGGCCACATCGCTGACGCTGAGGTGGACCAGCGCGGCGCCCTGATCCAGCACCACCTGCGCCACCCGGGCCTCGGTCTCGCGCAGCTCGGACAGGCGGGCCCGGATCCGGGCGGAGAGGGAACCGCTGGGACCGCTGGGACCGCTGGGACCAGTGGCGGAATTCTGTTCCATGTACATAGCGTACCGTGGAATTCAGTTCCACAATCAGCTCCACGACCACGTCCCCGCCCCCTCACAGCCCCTCCCCGCCCGCTCGCACCTCCCCGCCAGGAGTCGCTTCGCCATGCCAGGAACCATGTCCGCCCCCGTGCTCACCGCCGTCCTGACGGCCGCGGTGCTGCACGCGGTCTGGAACTCGATCGCCCACCGGATACCGGACAAGCTCATCGGATTCACGCTGATCAGCGTCGCGTGCACCGGCTGCGCGGCCGTCCTGGTCTGCCTCACCCCGCTGCCCCCCGCGGGCGCCTGGCCGTTCCTCGCGGCCTCGGCCGCGCTCCAGGTCGCCTCGCAGCTGTTCCTGCTGCGCGCCTACCAGCTGGGCGACTTCGGGCAGATGTACCCGCTGGCCCGCGGCGTCGCCCCGCTGCTCGTGGCCATCGCCTCGGTCACCCTGCTCGGCGGCGCGCTCAGTCCGCTCCAGGCGGCGGGCGTACTGCTGGTCTCCGGCGGCCTCGCCACCCTGGCCCTGGCCTCCGGCCGCATCCGCCGCGCCCAGCTGCCGGCCCTCGGCGCCGCGCTCGGCTCGGGCACGATCATCGCGTCGTACACCCTGGTCGACAGCCTGGGCGTACGCCACTCACCCGACGCCCTCGCCTACACCGCCTGGCTCTTCCTGCTCCAGGGCCCGCTCATGCCGCTGATCGCGCTGACCAGGCGCCGCGGGAAGCTGTTCACCCAGGTACGCCCGGTTCTCGGCACCGGGCTGCTGGGCGGGGTGCTGTCCATGACGGCGTACGGCCTGGTCGTCTGGGCCCAGGCACACGGCGAGGTCGCGGCGGTCGCGGCGCTGCGGGAGACGGGCATCCTGGTCGCCGCGATCATCGCGACGCTGCTGTTCCGGGAGCCGTTCGGACGGCTGCGGCTGGTGGCGGGGGCGGTGGTCCTGACCGGGATCGGACTCATGCGCTGAGCCCGGCGACGGCCGTCGTGGCCGTCGTACGGCGGCGGATCACCGTACCCTCCGGACTCATGCGCCGAGGTGACAGCGGATCGTCGTACCGGCCGGGCTCGTGTGCGTGCGCACCAGGGCGGCCGGCAGATCGTCCAGGAGCAGGCCCCGGCCGCCGCGCCGGCCCGGGGCGGCGGGACGGCGCCCGGCCGGCGGATCGGTCAGCCGGCCCCGGTCGCGTACCTCGCACAGCACCTGGCCGCCCGCCGCCCACACGGTCGGCGTGCCGCGGCCGCCGCCGTGCACCACGCTGTTGGTGGTCAGCTCCGCGGTGACCAGCGTGAGATTCTCCAGCGCCTCACCGGCGAGCCCGAGCCCCGCACCGTGGTCCGCGGCCAAGTGCCCTACGGCGGACAGCCGTTCGGCGTCGAACCGGGCGTGGAGCACCCCGGGGCCGGCGGCGGGGGCGGGCGGCAGCGGCAGGTTGCGGCGGGCGACGGCACCCTCCGGGTCGTAGGCCGCGCCGGGCCGCTGCTCGGCGCCCTCGATGACGACGGGATGGGTGGTCCGGGCGTCGGCCGGCGCCCTCGGGTGCAGCGCGGCGGTGTCGTACGGGCACAGGATGGTGACCTCCACCGTCCCCGGAACGCGGCGTTGATCAGCGCCTCGTGCTGGACGCAGGCGGGGTGCTCGGCCCGGTCCCGGCCCGCCCAGACCGGTTCGCCGATGATCCGGGTGCGCAGGCGGGGCGGCTGGGCGTCGGCGAAGGCGCACAGCACACCGGGGATGATCCGGCCGGGGTTGCGCCCGGCCTCCCGCATGTCGAGAAACCGCACCTCTTCCCGCTCGGCGCCCAGCGCGTCCCGGATCAGCGCCGGCTTCTCCCCGGGCACGGCGACGGCGACCGGCTCCCCCCGCGGCCGGCGCGGCGCGGACGAAGGGGACGGTGCCGTCGAGGTAGGCGCGCGGGCCGCCGTAGAAGAGCGCGGGATGCGCGAAGGGCTCGCCGCTCATGAGACACCTCGCTTCCCGGCAGCGCGAACCACGCCCGCACCTTCCCTCGGCGGTACGGACCATGCGGCGCCTTTTACCCCGCGCGATTCGGCCATGCTTTCGACCACGGGGGGTGTAGGCATCCATACGCAGGGCAGGCGATCGCATGGCGCCCAAGGACCGAGCGGGAGGGGAGACATGACCTCAGCGGGACTGGCAGCCCACACCATGAGACTGAACGCCCTGGTGATCGACGCCCGGCAGAAGGGACGGCGTGCCCTTCTGACGGCCCGTGGCGAACTGGTCCACGGCGGCACGGACACCCTGGGCGACGCCCTGGCCGCGCTGCCGCCGGGCATCACCACGATCGAACTGGACCTGGCCGGGGTGTCCTTCCTGGACACGACGGGCCTGACCTGCCTGGATCTGCTGAACGAGTACGTCGGTCAGCACGACGTACGGGTCACCACGCACGGGTGGCGGGGCCAGCCGCGCCGGGTCCTGGAACTGGTGGGCCTGGACGCGACGGACCCCCTGCGCACCGGTGGGGCCGACTCCGCCGACCTCCCGGTCCGCACCGCCTCCGCGGTCGCCCGGGAACGTACCGAGCAACTGGACATGCTGCGCCTGGAGATAGCGCAGCTGCGGCAGGCGCTGGACTCCCGTCCGGTGATCGACCAGGCCCGCGGTGTCCTGATGGCCGCCCACGGCTGCACCCCCGACCAGGCCTGGGAGATCCTGCGCGAGGCGTCCCAGCACTCCAACACCAAACTCCACCGCATCGCCGCCGCCGTCACCGCGAGCGCGACCCCCGACGGCCCACCCCCACCCGAACCCCTACGCCGCGCCCTGCGCACAGCGGCGGCCCATCACGCCCCGTGAGACGCGGGCGCCTTCAGTACGGCAGGCCGCTGCCGACCACTTGGTCCTCATCGCCCCCGCCCCCTGCCGAACCTCGACCACGAATGCCTCTGCAACGGGCCTACCCAGCAGATCACTTCGGTCGGCCGCTACCCAGCTCTCCCGGCTCCCGCTGGTCCAGCCGGCCCTGAGCGCCGCCGCGGCCGTTCGGCCTCAGTACGGCAGCACGCGCCCCGACGGCGTCCTGCGATCGATCTCCTGCTCCCGCGGCGCGATGGGCCGCCGGCTGACACGTACCCGGATCCGACGCTCCATGACGCCTCCTCCTGCCGACTTCGGTAGGAGGTCCGTGCCCACGCGGAAGGGGCTTCAAGCCCCCGGGGACGGAGGGATCTGCACGGCAACGGCATTCACCAACAGCCGGAAACCAGCCAGGAGTCACCACCGCCCCGCGGAACGCGCGGCTCCGGGCAGGCGTGCTCAGCGCGGTGACTCCGGGGAGGCCCGGCCTTCGAGCCGGATGACGATTTCCGCCCCGAGCATCGAGGTCCGCCGGACTCTGGACACGATCCTCGACGGCACGGTTTCGGCCAGGGGACCCGGCTCCAAATCTTGCTCCGAACGACTGAACGGGGCCCGCCCCGGTCGAGTGGCGGTCCCCGTTCTCACGCTTCCGCAGATAGAAACGGTCCTGCGGTGACGCGTGGTGGTGGGGCGGGTGGGACTCGAACCCACGGCCGACGGATTATGAGTCCGCTGCTCTAACCGGCTGAGCTACCGCCCCATAGCGGCGTGTCGCGTACAAGTGTGCGCGCCGTCTGCCGCAGCATAGCCGCTCATACGATCTCCTGCTTCGGATGGTCGGCTTCCGCTCTGCTCACGACGATGAGGACATCCGTGCAGGCTCAGCGGTTCCCGCGGACATGAAAAAGGACCCCTGAGGGGCCCTCGTTCAGCGTGCTCCCCCGACTGGACTCGAACCAGTAACCTGCCGGTTAACAGCCGGCTGCTCTGCCAATTGAGCTACGGAGGACCGAAGCTCCCCCGACTGGACTCGAACCAGTAACCTGCCGGTTAACAGCCGGCTGCTCTGCCAATTGAGCTACGGAGGATCGCCTCGATTGCATCGAACGCGCCTCCCTGGGTATTCGCCGGGGGGCGGTTGCTCGCTGCGACACATACATTAGCGCAAGCAGGGGGGTGCTCCGCCAATCGGTACCCTCCGGATCCTGCGCCGCACCAGACACCTACACACGGGAAGGGTGGCAGCCATGCGCTACCGGCTCACGTTCATCGCCGGACTGGCCCTCGGTTACGTACTCGGCACACGGGCCGGACGCGAGCGCTACGAGCAGTTGAAGAAGTCCGCTCGTCAGTTCGCCCAGAACCCGGCCGTCCGCAACACCGCCGAGACCGCCGCCCAGCAGGGCCGCGCGTACGCCGGCAAGGCCATGCACACGGTCACGGACAAGGTGGGCGACCATGTGCCCTCCTCCGTCGCCGAGCGGGTCCGCTCCCTGCGTGACCGCACCGCGGGCGGCTCGGCGGGCGACGACTGGGGCACCAGCAACACCTAGCCCCTCGCGCATGCGGCAATATTCTCCGCATGGGGATAGTCGCCGGTTTGGACAGCTCACCTGATTTCACCCGCATCGTGGTCTGCGACACAGACACCGGTGCCGTGCTCAGGCAGGGGTACGCCCCCCATCCGGTCGATCCCCCCGAGGGCGGCCGCCCGAGCGACATCGACCCCCAGGCCTGGCTGCTCTCCCTCGGGGAAGCCGCGGGTGGCGGCCTGCTGGAGGGTGTCCAGGCCATCGGGGTCTCCGCCCAGCAGCACGCGCTGATCCCGCTGGACGCCCACGGCAACACGGTGCGCCCGGCCCTCGTCGGCGGTGACCGGCGCGCACAGGTCGCCGCCGCCGATCTCGTGGACGCCCTGGGCTCCCGGGAGGCCTGGGCGCACGCCGTCGGCTGTGTGCCGGGGGCGGCGCAGCCGGTCACCAAGCTGCGCTGGCTCGCCAAGAACGAGCCCGAGAACGCCCGGCGCACCGCCGCCCTGCTCCAGGCCCACGACTGGCTGGTCTGGCAGCTGCTGGGGCGCCCGGCGCGCCGTACCACCGACCGCGGCGGGGCCTCCGGCACCGGGTACTGGTCGGCGACCACCGGTGTCTACCGTCCCGATCTGGTCGAGCTGGCGCTCGGCCACCAGGCGATGCTGCCGGAGGTGATCGGCCCCTCCGAGGCGGCCGGCACGACCCCGGAGGGACTGCTGATCTCGGCCGGCACCGGGGAGACCATGGCGGCCGCGTTCGGGCTCGGGATCGGGCTCGGGGACGCGGTGGTGTCCCTCGGCGCCTCCGGCTCGGTGATGGCCGTGCATCCCGAGGCGCTGGCCGACCAGTCCGGGATGATCACCTCGCTCGCCGACGCCACCGGCATGCACCTGCCGGTCGTCACCACCCAGAACGCCGTACGCACCCTGCGCGGCACCGCCGAACTCCTCGGACTGCCCGATCTGGAGGGCCTGTCCGAGCTGGCGATGAAGTCCACACCGGGCGCGCACGGCCTCGTCCTGCTCCCCTACCTGGAGGGCGAGCGCACCCCGAATCTGCCGCACGCCGCGGGCACCCTCACCGGGCTGCGGCGGGAGTCGATGAAGCCGGAGCACCTGGCGCGGGCCGCGTTCGAGGGCATGCTGTGCGGGCTCGCCGACGCGCTGGACGTGCTGCGCGGCCGTGGCGTGGAGGTACGGCGGATCTTCCTGCTGGGCCCGGCCGCCGAGCTGCCCGCCGTGCAAGCCGCGGCGCCCTCGCTGTTCGGCGCCCAGGTCGTCGTACCGCAGCCCGCGGACTACACGGCGATCGGCGCGGCCCGGCAGGCGGCCTGGGCGCTGGGGGTCTCGGGGGGCACCCTGGACCCGCGCACTCCCCCGGCCTGGCAGGGCGCGGCGGCGCAGGTCCTGGAGCCGGGCGAGGAGCTGGCCGCGGGGCAGGCGGTACGGCAGCAGTTCACGACGGTGCGGGAGCAGACCCACCCGGGCGCGTTCCACTGAACCCCACTCGGCCCATGAGGGCAGAACGCCACAAAACATCCCGCAATACCCGGCACCCAGAAGGCCGTACAAAAATGCGCTGTTGGGTTAATCAGTTGAGGTAACGCGGGTGGAGTGTCCGACGATAGGGGCCAAGGGCACACCGTCCTGCCCCTGCCGCCCACTCCGAGAGACGTAGCGTGCTCATACGACTTCTACGGACCTATCTCAGGCCCTACAAGAAACCCATCACCGTGCAGGTCCTGCTCCAGTTCTTGCAGACCTGCGCCACCCTGTACCTGCCCAACCTGAACGCCCACATCATCGACAACGGCGTCGTGAAGGGGGACACGGGATACATCCTGTCCTTCGGCGCCCTGATGATCGGCATCTCGCTGGTGCAGGTCGTGTGCAACATCGGCGCCGTCTACCTGGGCGCCCGCACCGCCTCGGCGCTCGGCCGGGACATGCGCGCCGCCGTCTTCGACCGGGTGCAGTCCTTCTCCGCGCGTGAGGTGGGTCACTTCGGGGCGCCCTCGCTCATCACCCGCACCACGAACGACGTCCAGCAGATCCAGATGCTGGTCCTGATGACGTTCACGCTGATGGTCTCGGCGCCCATCATGTGCGTCGGCGGCATCGTGCTGGCGCTCGGCCTGGACGTGCCGCTGTCCGGGGTGCTGATCGCGGTCGTCCCGGTGCTGGCCATCTGTGTGACGCTGATCGTGCGCAAGCTGCGCCCGCTGTTCCGCACCATGCAGACCCGCCTGGACAAGGTGAACCAGGTGCTGCGCGAGCAGATCACCGGCAACCGGGTGATCCGCGCCTTCGTCCGCGACGAGTACGAGCAGGCCCGCTTCGGCCGGGTCAACGGCGAGCTGACCGAGATGCAGCTGGCCACCGGGCGGCTGCTGTCGCTGATGTTCCCGATGGTGATGACCGTCGTGAACGTGTCCTCCATCGCGGTGGTGTGGTTCGGCGCGCACCGCATCGACAGCGGCGGGATGCAGATCGGCGACCTGACGGCGTTCCTCGCCTATCTGATGCAGATCGTGATGTCCGTGATGATGGCCACCTTCATGTTCATGATGGTGCCGCGCGCCGAGGTGTGCGCCGAGCGGGTCCAGGAGGTCATGGACACCGGTTCCAGCGTGCTGCCGCCGCTCGCGCCGGTCACCGAGCTGCGCCGGCACGGGCATCTGGAGATCCGCGAGGCCGGCTTCCGCTATCCGGGCGCCGAGGAGCCGGTACTGCGCTCCGTCGCCCTGGAGGCCAGGCCCGGCGAGACCACGGCCGTGATCGGGTCCACCGGCAGCGGCAAGTCGACGCTGCTCGGGCTGGTCCCGCGGCTGTTCGACGCCACCGAGGGCGAGGTCCTGGTGAACGGCGTGGACGTCCGCGAGGTCGACCCCGCGCTGCTGGCACGGACGGTCGGACTCGTGCCGCAGAAGCCGTACCTCTTCGCGGGCACCGTCGCCACCAACCTGCGCTACGGCAATCCGGACGCCACCGACGAGGAGCTGTGGCACGCGCTGGAGGTGGCGCAGGCCAAGGAGTTCGTCTCCGAGCTGGAGGGCGGCCTGGACGCGCCGATCGCCCAGGGCGGCACCAATGTGTCGGGCGGTCAGCGCCAGCGGCTCGCGATCGCCCGCACGCTCGTGCAGCGCCCGGAG
This sequence comes from Streptomyces griseofuscus, assembly GCF_014673495.1. Lineage (GTDB taxonomy): Bacteria > Actinomycetota > Actinomycetes > Streptomycetales > Streptomycetaceae > Streptomyces > Streptomyces murinus. The sequence goes on along the minus strand of NZ_CP051006.1, from coordinate 5,820,784 downwards.
ATCTATCTGTTCGACGACTCCTTCTCCGCGCTCGACTACGCCACCGACGCGGCCCTGCGTGCCGCGCTGGCGCAGGAGACCGCCGAGGCGACCGTCGTCATCGTCGCCCAGCGGGTGGCGACCATCCGGGACGCCGACCGGATCATCGTCCTCGACGAGGGCCGGGTGGTCGGCTCCGGCCGGCACCAGGAGCTAATGGCGAGCAACGACACCTACCGGGAGATCGTGCTCTCCCAGCTGACGGAAGCGGAGGCCGCCTGATGTCCGGGCCCATGGGACGCATGATGGCCGGGGGCGGCCCCGACCAGCGGTCGATGGACTTCAAGGGGTCGGGCAAACGACTGCTCGCCCAGTTCAAGCCCGAACGGCTCACCGTGTACGGCCTGCTGGTCTGCGTGGTGGTCAGCGTGGCCCTCAGCGTGATCGGCCCGAAGATCCTCGGCCGCGCCACCGACCTGGTCTTCTCCGGCATCATCGGCCGGCAGATGCCCGCCGGGGCCACCAAGGCGCAGGTGCTGGAGCAGATGCGGGCGCACGGCAAGGGTGCCGTCGCGGACATGCTCCAGAGCACCGACTTCACCCCGGGCAAGGGCATCGACTTCGGCGCGGTCGGCGACGTACTGCTGCTCGCGCTCATCACCTTCACGGTCGCCGGGCTGCTGATGGCCGTGGCGACGCGGCTGGTCAACCGGTCGGTGAACCGCACCATGTACCGGCTGCGCGAGTCCGTGCAGACGAAGCTGTCCCGGCTGCCGCTGTCGTACTTCGACAAGCGCCAGCGCGGCGAGGTGCTCTCGCGTGCGACCAACGACATCGACAACATCGGGCAGACGCTCCAGCAGTCGATGGGCCAGCTGATCAACTCGGTGCTGACCATCGTCGGTGTGCTGGCGATGATGTTCTGGGTCTCCTGGATCCTCGCGCTGGTCGCGCTGGTCACGGTGCCGCTGTCGTTCTTCGTCGCCACCCGGGTCGGCAAGCGTTCGCAGCCGCACTTCGTGCAGCAGTGGCGCTCCACGGGCAAGCTCAACGCCCATGTGGAGGAGATGTACACCGGGCACACGCTGGTGAAGGTGTTCGGGCGGCAGGAGGAGTCGGCGAAGCAGTTCGCGGAGCAGAACGAGGCGCTGTACGAGGCCGCGTTCAAGGCGCAGTTCAACAGCGGTGTGATGCAGCCGCTGATGATGTTCGTGTCGAACCTGAACTATGTGCTGGTGGCGGTCGTCGGTGGCCTGCGGGTCGCGTCCGGCGCGCTGTCCATCGGTGATGTGCAGGCGTTCATCCAGTACTCGCGGCAGTTCTCCATGCCGCTGACGCAGGTGGCCTCCATGGCGAACCTGGTGCAGTCCGGTGTGGCCTCGGCGGAGCGGGTCTTCGAACTCCTGGACGCCGAGGAGCAGGAGGCGGACCCGGTACCGGGCGAGCGGCCCGCGGAGCTGCGCGGGCGGGTGCGCCTTGAGCATGTGTCCTTCCGGTACGACCCGGAGAAGCCGCTGATCGAGGACCTCTCGCTCACGGTGGAGCCCGGCCATACGGTGGCCATCGTCGGCCCCACGGGGGCGGGCAAGACCACGCTGGTCAACCTGCTCATGCGGTTCTACGACGTCTCCGGCGGGCGGATCACCCTGGACGGGGTGGACGTACGGAAGATGACCCGGGACGAGCTGCGGTCCGGGATCGGCATGGTGCTCCAGGACACCTGGCTGTTCGGCGGCACCATCGCGGAGAACATCGCGTACGGCGCCTCGCGGGAGGTCACCCGGGGCGAGATCGAGGAGGCCGCGCGGGCCGCGCACGCCGACCGGTTCATCCGGACGCTGCCCGAGGGCTACGACACGGTGATCGACGACGAGGGCACGGGGGTGAGCGCCGGTGAGAAGCAGCTCATCACCATCGCGCGGGCGTTCCTGTCCGACCCGGTGATCCTGGTTCTGGACGAGGCGACGAGTTCCGTGGACACGCGGACCGAGGTGCTGATCCAGAAGGCCATGGCCAAACTCGCCGCCGGGCGTACGTCGTTCGTGATCGCGCACCGGTTGTCGACCATCCGGGACGCGGACACGATCCTCGTCATGGAGAACGGCTCCATCGTCGAACAAGGGGCGCACACCGAGCTGTTGGCGGCGGACGGGGCGTATGCCCGGCTGTACAAGGCCCAGTTCGCACAGGCGGTCGCCGAGGTGGACTAGGCGGGAAGGGAAAGGGGGCCGCCTCCGGAGTGTCTCCGGGCGGCCCCTTTCTCCTGCTCCGGCCTCAGTCGAGGTAGCCCCGCAACTGGTCGGCGTACGCGTGGTCCCTGAGCTTGTTCAGCGTCTTGGACTCGATCTGCCGTATCCGCTCGCGGGTGACGCCGAAGAGGCGGCCGATCTCCTCCAGGGTGCGGGGGCGGCCGTCGAGGAGGCCGTAGCGCAGCTGTACGACCTTGCGCTCGCGCTCGCCCAGCGTGGACAGCACGGCCTCCAGATGCTGTTTGAGCAGCAGGAACGCGGCGGACTCCATGGGGCTCGCGGCGTCGCCGTCCTCGATGAGGTCGCCGAGCGCCACATCGTCCTCCTCGCCGACGGGGGCGTGCAGCGAGATGGGCTCCTGGGCGAGCCGCAGCACCTCGCCGACCCGCTCGGGCGGAAGTTCGAGATGGGCGGCGACCTCCTCGGGTGTCGGCTCGTACCCGCGCTCCTGGAGCATCCGGCGCTGCACCCGTACGACGCGGTTGATCAGCTCCACGACATGGACCGGGACGCGGATGGTGCGGGCCTGGTCGGCGAGGGCGCGGGACATGGCCTGGCGGATCCACCAGGTGGCGTACGTGGAGAACTTGTAGCCGCGCGCGTAGTCGAACTTCTCCACGGCGCGGATCAGCCCGAGGTTTCCCTCCTGCACGAGGTCGAGCATGGTGAGCCCGCGGCCGATGTACCGCTTGGCGACGGAGACGACGAGCCGCAGATTGGCCTCGATCAGCCTGCGCTTGGCCAGTCTCCCCATGACCACCAGTTGGTCCAGTTCATGCGCCAACTCGCCGTCCAGATCGGGGGTGTTGCTCAGTTTCTCCTCCGCGAACAGCCCGGCCTCGACCCGGCGGGCCAGCTCGACCTCCTCGGCGGCGGTGAGCAGCGGGATGCGGCCTATCTCGCGCAGGTACTGCCGGAACAGATCGGCGGACGGCCCGCCGCTCTCGGTCCGCGCCGCGGCCGGCGCCTCCTCGGCACCCGCCTCCGGATGCAGCGGGGCACGCCCCTGCGGCGGCACGGCCGCGACGCCGTCGGGCTCCGCGTCCGTCTCGTCCACGCCGGCACCGGTGCTCTGGGCAGTAGGGGTGAGGGTCTGGGTCTGCACGAGGGCGACCTCCAGGATGTACGCCGGACTCGGCATCCCCCACAGTGTGGAGTACGACACATCACCGCCACGAGGGGTGTGCGGTGACTTTTTGCGTCCGATCCGTGACCCGCTGCTGACTTCGCCCGTCCGAGGAGCGCCTCGACGGCCCCTAGAGCGCCGCCGCGCCCCGTTCGCGCAGGGACTGGTCGTACTGCTGGAGGATCCACATCTCGTTCTGGACGGCGGCCAGTTGGCCCGGGTCGCCGCCGGAGGAGAGGCGGGTCATCTGGAACTCGATGTCGCGGATGCGGCGTTCGACGGCGCGGCGGCGGATCTGGACCAGGACGGTGCCGGCGTAGGTCTCGTCGACCGTGCGGCGCAGGATCGGCTCGACGGCGAGTTCGGTGACCATGGCGCGCGCGGCGTCGTCCGGCGCCGCCTCGCGGACCCGGACCAGGTACTCCTGCGGATCGGACACGCCGAACTCCGCGCCGCCCGCCTCCGCGATGGTCTGCCGTACGGCGGCGTAAGGCGGGGCGGTGAACTCGTCCACCCCGTACGCGTCGAAGGCGGGCGAGACCAACTCGGGCCGCTGGAGGGCGAGTTTGAGGAGTTCGCGTTCGGCGGCGTACACCGGGTTGCGCAGCGTGAGTGCGGGTCCCGAGCTGGCGGCGCGCGGGGCCTGCACCCACTGCTGATCGCCGCCGCGCGGCCGGTCCTGCGCCGGGCCCCGGCCGCCCCGGTCGCGCGCCCAGCGGGCCAGCTGGGCCACCCTGCGCACCACGAACTGCGTGTCCAGGATGCCGAGCAGCCCGGCCAGTTCGACCGCGACCTCGTGCTGTGCGCCGCTGTTCTTGATCCGGGCCACGATCGGCGCGGCCTCGTCCAGGGCGGCGGCGCGGCCCCCCGAGGTGTCCAGGTCGTACCGGCTGACGACCTGCCGCAGCGCGAACTCGAAGAGCGGTGTGCGGGGTTCGGCCAGGTCGGCCACCGCCTCGTCGCCCTTGGCGAGCCGCAGCTCGCAGGGGTCCATGCCGTCCGGCGCGATCGCGATGTACGTCTCGGCTGCGAACTTCTGGTCGTCCTCGAACGCCCGCAGCGCCGCCTTCTGGCCGGCCGCGTCACCGTCGAAGGTGAAGATCACCCGGGCCGAGCCGTTGTCCATCAGCAGCCGGCGCAGGATCTTGATGTGCTCGCCGCCGAAGGCCGTACCGCAGGTCGCGATGGCCGTCTTCACCCCGGCCAGATGGCAGGCCATGACATCGGTGTAGCCCTCGACCACGACCGCCCGGCTGGACTTCGCGATCTCCTTCTTGGCCAGGTCGATGCCGTAGAGGACCTGCGACTTCTTGTAGATCGCGGTCTCGGGGGTGTTGAGGTACTTGGGCCCGTTGTCGGACTCGTACAGCTTGCGGGCGCCGAAGCCGACGACCTCGCCGCCGATGTCCCGGATCGGCCACATCAGCCGGCCCCGGAAGCGGTCGATCGGTCCGCGCCGGCCTTCCTGGGAGAGGCCGGAGAGGATCAGTTCCTTGTCGCTGAAGCCCTTGCCGCGCAGATAGCGGGTGAGGTGGTCCCAGCCCTGGGGGCTGTAGCCGACGCCGAAGTGCACCGCCGCGCCCTGGTCGAAGCCGCGCTCGGCGAGGAAGACCCGGCCGGTCTCCGCCTCCGCGCTGTCCGCCAGCTGCTCGGCGTACCACTGCGCGGCGATCTTGTGCGCCTCGACCAGCCGGATGCGTTCGCCGCGCTGGGAGGCCGGGTTGTACCCGCCCTCCTCGTACCGCAGCGTGATCCCGGCCTGGGCGGCGAGCCGCTCCACCGCCTCCGAGAAGGAGAGGTGGTCCACCTTCATCACGAAGGTGATGGTGTCGCCGCCCTCCTGGCACCCGAAGCAGTGGAAGAGTCCCTTACTGGGGCTGACCTGGAAGGACGGCGACTTCTCGTCATGGAACGGGCACAGTCCCTTGAGGTTGCCGCCACCCGCGTTGCGCAGCTGGAGGTACTCGGAGACCACGGCGTCGATCGGGACCGCGTCCCGTACCGCCTTCACGTCCTCGTCGTTGATCCGTCCTGCCACGGATGAATTCTACGGTGGCGGAAGGAGCGCTCCGGGGCTTCGGGGGTTCAGGGGACGAGGTGGTCCAGCGGCACATGCGGGTCGGCCAGCGCGTCCGAGTCCACCTGGGCCCGGGACCGGATCAGCCGCTGGATCTGTTCCGTGACGTTCCACACATTCACGTTCATGCCCGCGAGCACCCGCCCCTCGCGCACCCAGAACGCGATGAACTCCCGCTTGCCCATGTCGCCCCGGATGACCACCTGGTCGTACGACCCCGGCGGCGCCCAGCCGCTGTACTCCATCCCCAGGTCGTACTGGTCGGTGAAGAAGTACGGCACCCGGTCGTACACGGTGTCCTGCCCGAGCATCGAGCGCGCCGCCGCCGGTCCCCCGTTGAGCGCGTTGGCCCAGTGCTCGACCCGGATCCGGGTGCCGAACAGCTCCAGCGGGAACGCGGCCACGTCACCGGCGGCGTAGATGTCGGGGTCGGACGTCCGCAGCCGCTCGTCCACCACGATCCCGCCGCCGTGCGCCCGGTCGGCGATCTCCAGGCCCGCCGCCTCCGCGAGCGCGGCCCGCGGCACCGCGCCGATCGCCGCGAGGACGTCGTGCGCCGGGTGCTCCTCGCCGTCGTCGGTGCGTACCGCGAGGACCAGACCGTCCTGGCCGATGATCTCGGTGAGCCGCCGCCCGAACTGGAAGCGCACCCCGTGCCCGCTGTGCAGCTGGGCGAAGACATTGCCCAGCTCGGGCCCGAGCACGCCGTGCAGCGGGGTCGGCTCCGGCTCGATCACGGTGACCTCCGCGCCGTACTCGCGCGCCGCCGCCGCGACCTCCAGGCCGATCCAGCCGGCGCCGGCGATCACGAGATGCCCGTTGTCCCGGCCGAGGGAGGCCAGCACGCCCTTGAGCCGCTCGGCGTGCGCGAGCCGGCGCAGATGGTGCACGCCCGCGAGATCGGTGCCGGGGATGTCCAGGCGGCGCGGTTCGGCGCCGGTGCACAGCAGCAGCTTGTCGTACCGGACAAGGGTGCCGTCGTCGCCGTAGCGCACGGTCTTGGCCCCGCGGTCGACGCGGTCGACGCTCTGGCCGAGGTGCAGCTCGATGTCGTTGCGCGCGTACCAGGCGGGTTCGTGCACGAAGACGCTGTCGCGCTCCTCCTTGCCGAGCAGGAAGCCCTTGGACAGCGGCGGTCGCTCGTACGGGTGGTCGCGTTCGTCGCAGATCAGTATCACCCTGCCGGTGAAGCCCTCCGCGCGGAGCGTCTCCGCCGCCTTCGCGCCGACGAGGCCGCCTCCGACGATGACGAATGTCTGATCCGCGTCGACCACTTGTATGCCTCCTCGTAAGGGTGCCGCCACCCGCGAGCGTCCCGCACACGGCGTGCCGCGGGAAGGGGGGGTGACCCGATCAGGCCACCCGGTGCACGTTCCTCTCACATATGCCCGGTCAGTCTCGCGTGCAGCGAGAGCGCGGAGGCGTCGGTGAGGGATGCGATCTGGTCGACGATCACCCGCTTGCGCGCGTGGTCGTCGGATGCCCCGTCGAACAGGGCCCGAAACTGCGGATCCAGGCCGTCCGGCGCGCGGGCGGTGAGCGCCTCGGCCAGCTCCGCCACGATCACCCGCTGATCGGCCCGCAGTCGCTCCTGCTCGGCGCGCTGCATCACATACCGGTCGGCGACCGCCTTGAGCACCGCGCACTCCATCCGGGTCTCCCTGGGCACGACCAGACGCGCGTCGTAGCGGGTGAGCCGGCCGGTTCCGTAGGCGGCGCGGGTGGCGCCCTCGGCGGCCAGACAGAACCGTCCGATGAGCTGACTGGTGGCATCCTTCAGACGGGCCTGGGCGACCGCGGTGCCGTCGTAGCCGTGCGGCCACCACTCGGCGTCCTGGAGGCGGTCGAGGGCGTCCGCGAGTTCGGCCGGTTCGGTGCCGGCGGGGACGTAGCGGCCGATGGCCACCTCGAACACGGCCTGCCGTTCGGGCTCGGCGTGCAGGCAGTTGGGGTCGATGTGGCCGGCGTGCAGGCCGTCCTCGACGTCGTGCACCGAGTAGGCCACGTCGTCGGACCAGTCCATGACCTGGGCCTCGAAGCAGGTACGGGTGCCGGGGGCGCCGGCCCTGACCCAGTCGAACACCGGGCGGTCGTCCTCGTACACACCGAATTTCCCGGACCCGGGGTCGCTGGGGTGGGCGCCGCGCGGCCAGGGGTACTTGGTGGCGGCGTCGAGCGCGGCGCGGGTGAGGTTGAGGCCGACGGAGCCCCGCTCGGTGAACCGCTTGGGCTCGATGCGGGTGAGCAGCCGCAGCGACTGGGCGTTGCCCTCGAAGCCGCCGCAGTCGTCCGCGAACGCGTTGAGTGCCTGTTCGCCGTTGTGGCCGAAGGGCGGATGGCCCAGGTCGTGGGAGAGGCAGGCGGCCTCCACGAGGTCGGGGTCGCAGCCGAGGGCCGCGCCCAGTTCCCGGCCGACCTGGGCGCACTCCAGGGAGTGGGTGAGCCGGGTGCGGGGGCTGGCGTCCCAGACCTGGCTGTGGCTGCCCGGCGTCACGACCTGTGTCTTGCCCGCGAGGCGGCGCAGCGCGGCGGAGTGCAGGATGCGGGCGCGGTCGCGCTGGAAGGCGGTGCGGCCGGGGCGTTTGTCGGGTTCGGGCGCGAAGCGCTCCAGGTCCGCGGGTCCGTAGGGGTCGGGGCCGCAGGGGCCGGGGGGTGCGCTGCCTTCCATGATTCGACAGTAGACGCAAGGGGTGACGAATGGGGGGTGCCGGGTGGCCCAGTCGTATGGCGGGAGCGGGAATTCGGCCGTCCCGGCGGGGCGGATTCGCACACCGAGGCGAACCGGACGGCCTCCGGTGGCGTCCTCGCCGAGGGGGCCGTTCTCGTGCCGAGGAGGGCCGTGTTCGTGCCGAGGGGGGCCGTATGAGGATCAGGAGACCGCGGTTGCCGCGCACCCGTACCGGGCAGCGGCGGCTGGTGCGGGCCGTGGTGGCCGGCTGTGTGCTGGTGCTGCTGCCGGGGGCCTGGCTGTTCACCTCCACGGCGGACCGGCTGCGCACGGTCGCGGACGTGCCGACCGCGCCGGTCGCGGTGGTGTTCGGGGCCGGGCTGTGGAACGGGGAGCCCTCGCCCTACCTCGCGCGCCGCCTGGACGCGACGGCGGCGCTGTACCGCGCGGGCCGGGTCGAGGTCGTCCTGGTCACCGGGGACAACAGCCGCAAGGACTACGACGAGCCGGACGCCATGCGCACGTACCTCACCAAGCACGGTGTGCCGGGCGGCAGGATCGTGCGCGACTACGCCGGCTTCGACACCTGGGACTCCTGCGTACGGGCCAAGAAGATCTTCGGCGTGGACCGTGCCGTCCTGGTCAGCCAGGGCTTCCACATCCGGCGGGCGGTCGCGCTGTGCGAGGCGGCGGGCATCGACTCGTACGGCGTCGGGGTCGACGAGCCGCACGACGCGACCTGGTACTACGGCGGCACGCGCGAGGTGTTCGCGGCGGACAAGGCACTGCTGGACACGGTCTTCCGCCCGGACCCGAAATTCCTGGGGCCCCGGGACAAGGGGGTCGCCGACGCCCTGGCCGGGGCGGGGAGTCCGCGTACGAGCCGGCGCGAGCAGGGCTGAGCCCATGGACCTCACCGATCTGACGCCCGCCGAGCGCCGGGTCCGTGACGCCTTCCCGCTCGGCGAGGGGGTCGACTTCCGGGAGGGCGATGAGGACGATCCCGGGCGGGGCGCGGACTGGGGGCCGGAGCGGACCCTACGGGCCGGATTCCTGCGGGAGTTGCTGCTGGCGGGCCCGGTGGCGGAGGGCCGTACGGCGGGCCTGAAGGTGGCGGGCGCCCGCGTCACCGGGCGGCTCGACCTGAAGTACGGCACCGTCACCTGCGCCGTCCGGCTGCGCGCCTGCCATTTCGAGCAGGCGCCCGACCTGTACGGGGCGCGGATCAGCGCCCTGGTCCTCACCGACTCGGTGCTGCCGGGGCTGACGGCCGGGACGCTGCGCGCCGACGGGGTCCTACGGATCACCTGCTGCCGCATCGCGGGCCCGGTACGGCTCCAGGGCGCCAAGCTGGCCGGGGCGTTCTTCGCCAACGGGGCGCGGCTCGGGGCGCCCGGGGCGGACCCGGAGGAGGCCGTGCTCCAGCTCAACCACGCCGAGGTGGCCACGGACGTCTGGGCGCCGGGGCTGGTCGCGCACGGCACGGTGCAGTTGAACGGGGCCGTCGTCGGCGGCCAGGTGAATCTCAACGACGCGGTGCTCGACGCCCCCGGTGGCACCGCGCTGCACGCCGAGGTGCTCGCGGTCGGCACCGATCTGCACGCGATGCGGCTGCGCGCCCTGGGCCGGGTGAACCTCAGCGGCGCCCGCATCCCCCGCCAACTCAACCTGGCGTACGCCCGGTTGTCGAACCCCGGCGGCCATGCCCTGCGCGCCAGCAGCGCGGTCGTCGGCGAGCTGTGGCTGCGCTCGGCCGCGCCGATCGAGGGCACGGTCAATCTGCGCCGCGCCCAGCTCGATCTGCTGCATGTGCCGCCCGAGGTATGGCCCGAACGGGTCCAACTCGACGGCCTCGCCTACCGCGTGCTGACCCCGCACCTGCCCCCCGAACAGCGGCTGCCACTGCTGGAACGCGAACCGGACGGGTATCTCCCGTACCCCTACGAGCAGTTGACCACCGCCTACCGCACGGTGGGCGACGACGACGCCGCCCGTACCGTCCAGCTCGCCAAGCTCCGCCGCCGCCGCGGCACCCTGCCGGTGTACGCCCGGCTGTGGGGCTACCTCCAGGACGCCGCCGTCGGCTACGGCTTCCGTCCGATGCGCGCCGCGCTCTGGCTCCTCCTGCTGCTGGGCACGGGCACCCTCGTCTTCGCCCTGCACCATCCGCCCGCCCTCAAACCCTCCGAGGCCCCCGCCTTCAACCCGCTCTTCTACACCCTGGACCTGCTTCTGCCGATCATCGACTTCGGCCAGGAGAGCGCGTACGCCCCGCGCGGCGGCTTCCAGTGGCTGTCGTACCTGCTGATCGCGCTGGGCTGGGTGCTGGCCACGACGATCGCGGCGGGCATCACCCGCTCCCTGAACCGGCAGTAGCCGACAGGCAGTCGGAACAGGCCGGACAAGGGCCCCTTCTCCCCTTCCTGTGAACTCCCTATGGACATTAATTGTCATGCCCCCTTAAATCTCAGGGGCGTCCAGCGTCATCCCCCCATGCCTGGATGGCGCCCTTTCCGAGGAGACAGATGAGCCGAATACGGCAGCACGTCCGAGGATCCCGTCGTCTCGCCACCGCCGGTGTCGCCGTCAGCAGCGCGACCCTGCTGGCCGTCACCCTCTCCCCCGCCGCCCATGCCGCCCCCAGACCCAGCCGGGCCGCCGCCGTGCAGCACGCGGCCGCGGCGCTCCGCGCGCACGCGTCGAGCCTGGGGCTGGACTCCGCGCAGGCCACGAGCGTCCGCGACGTGATCGTGGACAAGGACGGCAGCCAGCACGTCCGCTACGACCGTACCTATCACCGACTCCCGGTGCTGGGCGGCGACTTCGTCGTCCACATCGGCGCGGACGGCGGCTACCGGGGTGCCGACCGGGCGAGCCGCGCCGCGCTCGCACTGCCCTCGACCACGCCCGAGGTGTCCGCGCCCGAGGCCGCCGACCTCGCGACGAACGCGCTGCGCGCGGCCAACCTCGGGAACCGGCTCCGGCAGGTGAAAGCCAAGCCGCAGCTGATCGTGGACGCGCTGCACGGGACCCCCAGGCTGGCCTGGCGTACCGACGCGGTCGCTCTGGACTCGCTCGGCAACCCGGTCGCGCGCACCGTGCTGACCGACGCCCGCACCGGCGCCCGGATCGACGCCTGGGACAGCATCGAGACCGCCACCGGCGACGGCCGGTCGCTGTACAGCGGCACGGTGCCGCTGGAGACGACCCAGTCCGGATCGTCGTACCAGCTCAAGGACCCGACCCGGGGCAACACCTACACCGGGGACGCCGCGAACAAGACCGATCTGTGCATCTTCGGCATCTGCATCAGCCGTGCGCCCTCGACCGTGTTCACGGACACCGACAACCACTGGGGCACGGGTGCCACCGCCGACCGCTCCTCGGCCGCGGTCGACGCCCAGTACGGCACCGACGAGACCTGGGACTACTACAAGAACGTCCACGGCCGCAACGGCATCGCGGGCGACGGCAAGGGCTCGTACAACCGCGTCCACTACGGCAGCAACTACAACAACGCCTTCTGGGACGACAGTTGCTTCTGCATGACGTACGGCGACGGTGACGGGACCACCTTCGGGCCACTGGTCGCGCTGGACGTCGCCGGGCACGAGATGTCGCACGGCGTCACCTCCAAGACGGCCGGCCTGACCTACTCGGGCGAGTCCGGCGGCCTGAACGAGGCCACCTCCGACATCCTCGGCACGATGGTCGAGTGGTACGCGAACAACCCCTCGGATCCCGGTGATTACCTCATCGGCGAGCAGATCGTCCGCCCCGGCTTCGGCGGGACCGCCCTGCGCTACATGGACAAGCCCTCCAGGGACGGCAGTTCGGCCGACTACTGGAGCAGCTCGGTGGGCAACCTCGACGTCCACTACTCCTCCGGCGTCGCCAACCACTTCGCCTACCTCCTCGCGGAGGGCAGCGGCGCCAAGGTCATCAACGGCGTCAGCTACAACTCGCCCACGTACAAAGGCTCCACGGTCACCGGGATCGGCCACGACAAGGTCGGCAAGATCTGGTACCGGGCACTGACGGTCTACATGACGTCCTCCACCAACTACGCGGGCGCCCGCACGGCCACCCTCAACGCGGCCAAGGACCTCTACGGCGCGGGCAGCGCGGAGTACAACGCGGTGGCGGCGGCCTGGAGCGCGGTCAACGTCAACTGACCGAACCGGTCGGCGGTACGGGCCCGGAGGCATACCCCCGGGCCCGGCTGACGTCCCGTCACTCAGCTGGCCACCCGGTCACCCGTTCAACGGCCCCTCGTCGCTCCATTCGTGTGTTCTTCGTACTTTCTTCTTGTGCTCCCCGGCACACCACCCCTGACCTGCCCCGACTCCGCCACGGCTCAGCCGTATGGCCGCCGCGCCCGCCACCCGTTCACCGCAGTCCGGCCGATCTCTCGGCAAGCGAATCCCGGCGCGAGCCCTTTACCTCGGAAGGGCAGGGGACACACCAGTCGGACAAGCTCGACAAGCTTCGGGGAGCACCATGCGCCGCACCGCCCGTCTGCTGACCGGTACCGCGCTCGCCGTGGGAACGGCGGCGCTCGCCGCCGCGCCCGCCTACGGCGGCGCCGCGGCCACGCGCCCCGTGCGCGCCCCTACCGGCAGTCTGGAGGTGTACCCGTCCACCGCGATCCCCGGCGGACAGGTCACGGTGAACACCGCCGCCTGCGGGGACAAGGGCGGCGCGACCGGGGACGCGGGCGCGGTCGGCGCCGGTGTCTTCACCCTGGCGCCCACCACGCACCAGGGCGAGGCGATCGGTCAGTTCCAGGTGCCGCCCAGCGCGCAGCCGGGGACGTACGAGATCGTCGCGAAGTGTGCGGAGGGCAGCAGACAGGTGACGGGCGACCTGGTGGTTGCCCTCGGCGCGGCGCACGAGCAGATGCAGCCGCGGGGCAGCCTGAAGACGGGGGTCGGCGGCGCGCTCGGTCCCGACCCCGTGCAGACCGCGGCGGGCGTGACGGCGCTGGCCGTCGCCGCCGCGGGCGGTACCTGGCTCCTGCATCGCCGGGCGAGAGGCGACGGGATCTGACGGACACCCTCCGCTGTCCGTCCGCCGGTACCGCACGTCCCGCCCCCTCCGGGTCCGATGCCCCTCGCGGCCCGGAGGGGGAGGGGGTCCACCCCGGGTCCAGTTCGGGGATCCGCCCCAGGCCCAGTTCGGGGGTCCGCTCCCGGGAGAGGGGTTCGTATGCGCAGCACACGTCCGACCGGGAGCCGTACCCGTGGCATCCGCGGAGTCCGCGGGCGCGGCTCCCGGCGGCTCGGGGACACCGCGATAGCCGCGGTCACCGTCGTGGCCCTCGCCTCTGGGGTCTGGCTGCTGGGCGGCCAGTCGCACACTCCCCCGCAGCCGGCGGCCGCCGAGGGCCGCCCCGACCCCGGCGAGGAGCGCCTGTCCGCGCCCTCGCTGCCGCCGTCCCCGCCGCTGCGCATCCGTATCCCGGCCATCCGCGTGAACGCCCCGCTGATGGGCCTCGCCCTCACCTCCTCCGGCAGCCTGGACGTGCCGCCGGCGCAGAACAAGAATCTGGCCGGCTGGTACGAGGCGGGGACCACGCCGGGCGAGCGCGGGACCTCGATCGTCGCCGGACATGTGGACAACACGGAGGGGCCGGCCGTCTTCTACAATCTGGGCGCGCTCAAGCGGGGCGCCCGGATCGAGGTGGACCGCCGGGACGGCACGGTGGCCGAGTTCGCCGTGGACGCCGTCGAGGTCTACGCCGCCCGCGACTTCCCCGACCAGAAGGTCTACGGCGCCGCCTCCCGCCCCGAGTTGCGCGTGATCACCTGCGGCGGCGGCTACTCGAAGACCACCGGCTACCAGGGCAATGTGGTGGTCTTCGCCCATCTGACCGGCAGCCGCTGAGCCGCCGTCCCACCCCCCTCTTCAGTCTCCGTCTCGGCCTCAGTCGATGCCGGAGCGCTCCACCCCCGCCACGATCCAGCGCTGGAAGCACAGGAACACCACCAGCAGCGGCAGGATCGAGGCGCCCGCCGCGATGAACAGTTCGTGCAGGCGCACGACTTGGGCGGTGGTGAAGGAGGACAGCGCCACCTGGACCGTCCAGGCGTTCTGGTCCTGCCCGATCACCAGCGGCCACAGGAAGGAGTTCCAGGCGCCGAGGAAGACGATGGTGCCGACCGCCGCGAACACCGGCCGCGCGTTGGGCACGACCACCAGCCAGTACGTCCGCCAGTAGCCGAGCCCGTCGACCTGGGCCGCGTCCTCCAACTCTCGCGGGAATCCCAGGAAGTACTGCCGGAAGACGAAGCAGGCGAACGCCGAGAACAGGGTCGGCACGATCAGCCCGCGCAGCGTGGAGACCCAGCCGAGGGAGGACACCAGCACGAAGGTCGGTACGAAGGTGACGGCGGCCGGGACCAGCAGGGTGCCGAGGATGCCGTAGAACACCTTGTTCGCGTGCCGGTAGGGGATGCGGGCGAGGCCGTACCCCGCGAGGGAGGCGAGCAGCAGAGTGCCGAGGGTGGTGGCGACGGCGATCAGGGCGGAGTTGAGCAGCGAGCGGGCGAACGGTACGGAGGGGTCGTCGAACAGTTCCCGTACGTTCCCCCATCTCAACTCGGTGGGGAAGAAGGTCCATTCGGGCGAGGTGATGTCCCGCTCGCTGGACAGCCCGTTGCGCACCAGCAGATAGAAGGGGATGAGGAAGAGCAGTGCGAGCACGACGAGCACCACGGCCCGCAGCGCCCGCCCGACCCTCACCAGGGCGTCATCCATCGTCCTCACTCCTCCTCATTCCTCCCCGCTTTTCCCGAGCTTGAGCCAGCGCGCCTGCCCCACCGTGACGATCGCGATGATCAGCGCGAGGATCACGGCGCCCGCGCTGCCGAGCCCCAGGTTCTGCCCCTGGCCGAGGGCGGTGTAGTAGAGGTAGACGAGCGGCGGGCGGGCGTACGGTGGATAACCCCGCGCGTCCGACAGCAGGTTGTAGAACTCGTCGAATGCCTGGAAGGCGTTGATGACGAGCAGCAGCACCACCGCGACGGAGGTGGCGCGCAGTTGGGGCAGGGTGATGTGCCGCAGCACCGTCCAGCCCGGCCGGGCCCCGTCCACGGCGGCGGCCTCGTACAGCACCGGATCGATCCGCTGGAGCCCGGCGAGGAACAGGATCATGTAGAACCCGGCCTGGAGCCACAGCCGTACGGTCACGATGACCAGCCAGTACCAGGGCGGATGGGTGGTGGACAGCCAGGCCACGGGGTCGGTGCCGAACCAGCCGAGAACGGTGTTGGCGAGCCCGAAGCGCACCCCGTTGAAGATCGACATCTTCCAGATCAGCGCGGCCACGACGTAACTGCACGCGGCCGGCAGGAAGAACACCGAGCGGAAGAACGCCTGGGCCCGCCGCACCCGGTTGACCATCAGCGCGAGGGCCAGGGAGAGGGCGAAGGTGACGGGCACGATGAAGGCGGTGAACAGGAGGAAGGTGCGCAGGCTCCCGGTGAACGCGCCGTCCTTCAGCATCGCCGTGTAGTTGTCCAGGCCGACGAAGTCCGTGGGCGTCACGGTGTTGTGCGCGTCGAAGAAGCTCAGCCCGACGCTCCACAGCAGCGGGACGTACGTGAACAGCGCGAGCCCGGCCGCGAAGGGCCCGACGAACACCCAGAACCAGAGAGCCCTGCGGCGCCTCACGAGGTGTGCTTGACCCGGTCGAGTTCCGCGGACACCTTCCGTACGACACCCCGCAGTTCACTCTCCGGGTTCGCGCCGTCCTTGATGATCCGGCTCAGGGCGTCCTGGTAGGCGGTCTGGGAGGCGGGGGTCCACAGCAGCGGCTGGGCGTACCCGTGCTCGGTGGCGAACCGTACGGCGTCGGCGGCCGCGCCGGTCCTCAGCTTGCCGGCCTTCTTCGCGAGCGAGATCCGCGCGGGGATGTGGAAGCCGTACCCGAGCGCGAAATCCTCCTGATAGTCGGTCCGTTCCACCCAGAGCCACTTCACATACTCTCTCGCCGCCTCCTTGTGCCTGCTGCGCGCGCTGACGGCTGCCCCGTACGCCCCGACGGGAACCGTCGGCTTCCCTTGAGTCTCCTCCCCCGGGAACGGCAACACCCCGAAATCGTCCCCGAGTTCCTTCTGCACCTGTGGCAGCGCCCACAGCCCGGACCACTGCATCGCGGTGAGCCCCTGGAGAAAGGCCGACGGGTCGGACCAGTCGGTGGGCGCGCCGAGGAGCAGCGCCTTGCCGGCGTACAGCTCCCTCAGCTTCCCGAGCGCCCGCGCCGCCGCCGGGTCGTCGAACCCGACCTTCCCGTCCTGGGTGACCAGCTGAAGCCCGGCCGCGTACAGGGGCGTCCCGCCGAGCACCCCGGCACCGCCGTCATTGCCGAGGAAGAGTCCCTTGACCTTGCTGTTGCTCAACTTCTTCGCGGCGTCGACGAGTTCATCGAGCGTCCGCGGCGGCTCGACCCCCGCGTCCCGCAACATGCTCTTGCGGTAGTAGAGCATCTGCATGTCAACGGTCTGCGGAATGCCGTAGACCTTCCCCTGATACGTCTTCGGCGCCAGCACCGCCGGATTGAAGTCGCCCTTGACCCCGTCCAGCAACGCGGTCAGATCCTCGACCTGTCCGCCCTGGATCTGGTCGAGCGAGGGCCCGTTGACCTCGAACACATCGGGCCCGGAATCGGTGAGCAGCGCCGCGGCCGTCTGCTGATCGTAATTCCCGGGCCGCCACTGCACGGTGACCCGCGCCTTCGTATAGGCCGCGGCATACCGCTTCACCGCCTGCTCGGTCCCGGCCTCCCCGTACTGGTGATACCACTGCGCAAGCCGCACCCCACCGGAACTCCCGCCCCCACGCCCGGTATTGGACCCACAACCACTCACCACCCCCACTCCGATCCCGGCACCCGCACCCAGCAGCGTCCTACGGCTGATCGTCATGCACTCCCCCTGACGTCGATCCTCCACGCACGGCCCAACGATCAACCATGCGGGGCGATTACGAAAGGGGGGTTGCGGCGGTGTGTCACCGCTCCTTGGACTCCTCGATGGCAGCCCGGACCGTCTCCTGCATCGCGTCGCTAACTGACCGCAGCTTCCGAAGCTGAGAGCGCCTGTCCATATGGCAACCCCCTGCTCTGGTTCAAGCTCGTCCCAGGCTCGACGGCGAGGGTTTGATGCGCACGTAGGGCGCCCAAGATCGCAAGCATGAGCAGCTGGGGGGATCTGGCAGGCCAGACTGTCAGTGCACTCATAGGAACGTTGGCTGGCGGCGCTATCACGGTGCACGTGGCACGCTGGCAAACCGCAAGGACGATCGAGGCCCAGGCCGAACTTGCTGCTTCTCAAGAAGCTGCCACCAGCGCGTCAGCGCGTCGGCAATGGACGCAGCAGCGCTCCGCCGAGGCCGCGCAGCGGCTCCTGGAACGGCTCGCGGAGCTTTATGCATGGCTGCCGTCACTGCCGGACCTCGCCCTGGAAGAACCGCAGTTGAGCCTCCACGCTCGTGAGCATTGCACAGCGGCCCTCAACTCGCTCCGCCAAGGCATGCAAACCGACCTTCTCTCCATAGGCAACGATCGCGTTCGTGCCCGGTACAGAACTCTCGTGCGGCTGGGCTACGACGTCGGGTGGCGAGGCATCAGCCAGAGCAACCGCGGGCGCCAGATCCACGACGTGCGCGGATACCTGCGCTATGTCCAGTTCACTCTGGAGGCCGTGATCGACGGAAGCCCCTTACCTGATGACTGCGAAGCTCCCGCGCTTGACCGGAGCGACAGCGTTCCTTGGCTCCCTCCGACGGTGCCCTGGCACTGGCAAGACCCAGCCGACGGCAGTTGAGGAACGGCTATACGAGGTCGCGCGGGCTTCACGCTTCCGCTGTACGCACGTCCGCCGTACAGCAGCGAAGTACAGCAACCGCATCAACCGGCCATGGCTCGCACAACCTCTCGGGGAACTTCAGATGACCTCTATGACCCCAGTTGACCAATCTCCGTAGAGCTACGGACCAGAAGGTTGCAGGTTCGAATCCGGCCGAGTGCACATCAGACCAGAGGCCCCGGAGAAATCCGGGGCCTCTGGCGTTAGTGGTGGATGCTCGCGTTCGTGCGGCAGTACCCCGGGACGGCAGGTCAGGAAGCGATCAGTCGGCTGGTGAAGCCATCGCGGATGAGGGATTCGTACGCTCCACGCACGTCTGCCGGGACCTCCTGTTCGATGGCGAATCCGCGCTTCGGGTACTCGATCACCCGCTGGAGATCACCGACGAGCATGTCCAGGACGAGCTTCTCGTCTCCGATGGACTTCACGTAGTCGTCGAGTTCCAACGGCTCCGACGCGCAGAGGAACTCGACGTCGGGCCACAGCTTGCGCGCGGTCGCGTACGAGCGCCGTTCCATGTAGGGCTTGGAGACCAGCAGCACGGTGGCCGGGGTGATACCGGCGGCGGCGAGGAGCTCACGGGAGAGGGTGATGTTCTCGCCGGTGTTGCCGGCGGACGGTTCCAGGAGGATCGCCTCGGAGGGGACGCCGAGGCCGATGGCGTGCTCGCGGAAGTGGACGGCTTCGCCGCGTGGGAAGACCTTGGCGGTGGTGGGGCTGTTGCCGCCGGTGAAGACCAGGGTCGGGAACAGCCCGGCGCGGTACAGCTCGGCGGAGCGGGTGGCGACGCCGAGGTCGTGACTGCCCAGGCCGATCGCCACGTCGACGGTCCGCAGCGCGTGGTCCATCTGGTGGTACTCCCAGATCAGCGCGGCCCGGTGCCACTGGTCCTCGGTGATGGCCTGCTGGTTGTCGCCCACGCGTCTCTCCCTGTCACCGTCGCCGGGGGCCAATCCGGCTCTCTCTCGTGGCCTTGATGCCCTCGATGCTGCGCAGTTGGTGCACCAGTCCGTACTGGGCGGCCGTGCGAATGGCTTGATCGAGGACGAGGAGTCCATCATCCCGGGTCGCCGGATCGGACAGCAGGATGTGGCCGTAGGCGGTGTCCAGCCGTACGCGTTGCATCGGCGAGTCGGTGGTCCCACTGCTGCGGGCGATGCCGATGAAGTGCAGGGCTTGGGTGAGGTCGCCTGCACCACGGCGGGCAAGGGCGAGTTTCTGGTGGGCCACCGACCAGTCATCGGGTTCGGTCAGGTCCTCGAAGTCGCGGGTCGCGGCCTGCATGACGCGGGTCGCGTAGCCATGCCGGCCGTTCTTGCTCAGCGCGGTACCGACCCACAGGCGAGCCCTGGCACGGTCCCGGGGGGAGAGCCGGTCGTCGGCGGCGAGGGTTTCGTATTGGCGGGCTGCGATCTCCAACTTGCCGGACATTTCCGCGACCACCGCGAGGGAGAGGTCGAGCTGGGCGACCCGACGCGGGATGCCCAGCTGAGTGAAGACCGCGCGTGCCGCCGCATACGAGTGCTGAGCGGAAAGGGGACCGAGTACACAGCCTTGGTCGCGTTTGAGATCACCGAGCAGTGCGGTCGAGTGGGCGAAAAGATACAGGCCCTTCTCGTCCAGTTCCCGGGCGTCGTACCGGGTCAGCCAGCGGCTGAGGAGGCTGTCGGCGAAGGCGAAGTTCTGCTGGGAGAGCGCGATCACCACGCGGTCCAGGTCCTCGGCCCACGATTCGTACTCCCACGCGCGAGGGCCGGTGCCGATGACGCGACGGGCGGCATTCTGTACGGTGCCGGCCATCCCGGACAAGATCGTCTCGAAGCGCAGATGGGCGGAGGCATCCGCGCGGGCGAGGGCGGTGTCGAGGATGGCCTGCGTGTCGGGTCGTGGCTCGGTTGCCGCGCGCTTGCTCTCCCACTTCGAGACCGTGGCGACGGCAACTCCGAGGTGCTCGGCGAAGGCTCGCACGCTCAACCGCAAGGCGAGACGCAGGGCCCTGGTTTCTAAGCCGGTCCACTGGTGCACGGTGGCCACGCGTCACTCCCTTCCACCGTCATCGAAGCAGACGCGCGTATGCCGCGGGACGAAAGTGGAACGAAAGTAGAACGACGGGTGATTGGCCGGAAGCTCGGTGTCGCCCATGCTCGTGTCCGTCACCACTTGGCGACCCAATGGGTGGTTCCCGCACGGCCCTCTCACTGAACACCGCCTGATCAGCAGACCGGTGATACGGGCCTCCGAAGCCCACCGTGAGGAGCCGGCTTCTCCCGCTGGGCTTCGGCTTCCGGAACGCACAACGCCCTGGCGACCGCGCGAACGGCCCCAGGGCCCGGCCGATCTGAGAAAGCAGACCGACATGCCGCAACCTACAACGCGGGTCCGCCCGACCGGGCACCCCAGCTACAGCGAGACACTGCCGCGTGATCCCGAAAGCGCCGCGACCGCACGCGGCCTCGTACGAGCCGCCATCTCCACCTGGGGGCTCGACGACCTGACCGACGACGCTGTTCTGATCGTCTCCGAACTGGTGGCCAACGCCGTTCGGCACACCCGGCGGCGGTCCATCCGCGTGATGGTGGAACGCATCGCGCCGCGCACGGTACGGGTGGCCGTCGCGGACTTCTCCCGTGCACTGCCCGTGCCGTACGCGCCGAAGGACGACGAGGAGGGCGGACGCGGCCTGGCCCTCGTCGTGGCGCTGGCGGCGAACTGAGGCGCGGACGAGCGGCGCTGGGGGAAGGTCGTGTGGGCAGACCTGGAGGCACACGGGTGACTGGCGGAGAAACCCCCACGCGCAGCCTGGCCCGAGCCCACCTGTCCCAACTGATCGCCATGTTCGGCACGGACGGGTGCCTGCGGCTCCGCACAACCTCTGCTCCCGACCCAGACAGCTCGGCCTCGGCTGCCGCTCCTGACGGCGCTGAGCCGGAGGACGACGAGCAATCCTGAGGCCGTCGTTACAGATCCCCCTACCTCTCAAGCCCCGGCTGCGCTCCGCTCCGCCGGGCGCGCTTCCCGGCTCCGCTGCGGGCAATGCTCCTGCCTCCGGTGGGGACGACACGGGATGGGAGGGGCTCAGTTTCCGCCCGCGGCCCGTCGTGGCGTGCGTGGGGTGCTCCCATCCCGTACGGGATGGGAGCTGGGCCGGGTGGTGGGTTGAGGACCGGGAGTAACTGCACCGCACAGGTCGCACGCCCTGTGCTGGCTAGCATCCTTCAGGTCACAACGAAGCCCACCTGGCCGCACATGCTGGCAGGCCAAGCGGCAGGTGGGCGACTGAACCCGGAGACTCAGACATGAGTTTGCCCCTTACCGTGCGATGCGTGTCAAACACGCGTCACCAACTCGAAGCGATCCTGTCATCGTCGTGATCGTGCTCGTCTCACCCCTGCGGCCGCCGACGAACCAGTCCGTCTATCTGGGCCTTTGATGCGGTCGCTATGACTGGCATCCGCACCGCATAGAGCTACGAATCAGAAGGTCACGCAGCTCATGAGACGGCCCAGTCACTGGCCGGGCCGTCTCAGTTCCCGTCTCATTCATCCCCGTACAGGGCCGTTCAGATCGGGCCGTGAGCGAGGCCCGTCCCGGGGCTCGGTCAGCCATGAGCGCAGGTGAACGACGCTGCATAAGGCTCACCACCCCACCAACACAGGCGGAAAGCGCGCCCCCGAGCAACCTTCTTGGCCACAATGCACCACTACGCGGAGCAGTTCACCCTTCCACAGAGGACATGCGCCCGGCGATCTTGCAGTGGTCCGCACGACGATCGAGACCGGGGTGGGATACGTGGCTCGGACGCAGTCCAGGTGTGGAGCGTTCACGGGAAAGGGCACTCGCTGCCGGCGGCTGGTGGTGGTCGGTGCGTCGCGATGCGACCTACACCGTGGCGAGTGGTCGTCGTACACCATCGAGAAGCGCAAGGAAGCGGAACGCAAGGCGAAGACACGCAAGCGTCGCAAGTGACCCCAGCCAGTGTGAGGTGACATCCATGGCTGACATCAGCGACAGCGGACAGCGACGGCGCGGTCTGACACGGCCACGGCCGCCCCGTGCAGCATGAGTGGACAGGCAGTCAGACCAAACTCCTCAGGCGACACTCTTCGCCTGATCATGTCTCCCTACGCAGCCCTCTTGTCCAAGCGCTGGTCCCCAAGAATGGGCCGTCGAGCAGTAACCAGTACCACCCAGCATCGACGAGGCTCTGTGGTGACGGGACGTGCCGGGGACCGGCCGCGCGGGAGGGCACATCGAGGGCACAACAGCCCCAGCCAAGCTCAACGGCACTCAACGCCGGCCAACGCTGTTTAGCCTGGTCAGCGACGTGACCTGACATCCTCCGCAGATGATGCGCCGAGAGGCGGCACCCCCGCACAGGGTGCCGCCTCTTTCGTGCGCCGGGGCCGTCGTCGATCGGGTGAGGGTCGGGGACCGACGACGGGCCCGGGGTTCGGGGGCCGGTAGGGGTCAGCGGTGGTCGCTGCCCGTGGACTGGGTTGCCGCGCGGCCCGCTTCGAGGCGGGCGACCGGGATGCGGAACGGGGAGCAGGAGACGTAGTCCAGGCCGACCTCGTGGAAGAAGTGGACCGACTCCGGGTCGCCGCCGTGCTCGCCGCAGACGCCGAGCTTGAGGTCGGGGCGGGTGCGGCGGCCGGCCTCCGCGGCCAGCTTCACCAGGGAGCCCACGCCGTCCTTGTCGATCGTCTCGAAGGGGGAGACGCCGAAGATGCCCTTCTCCAGGTAGGCCGTGAAGAAGGATGCCTCCACGTCGTCGCGGCTGAAGCCCCAGACCGTCTGCGTGAGGTCGTTCGTGCCGAAGGAGAAGAACTCCGCCGCCTCCGCGATCTGACCGGCGGTCAGCGCGGCGCGCGGCAGCTCGATCATCGTGCCGATCGCCAGCTTCAGCTCGGTGCCCGTCGCCGCCTGCACCTCCGCGATGACCTTGTCGGCCTCCTCGCGGACGATCTCCAGCTCCTGGACGGTGCCGACGAGCGGAATCATGATCTCGGCGCGCGGGTCGCCCTTCGCGTTCTTGCGCTCCGCGGCCGCCTCGGCGATCGCGCGGACCTGCATCGCGAACAGACCGGGGATGACCAGACCGAGGCGGACGCCGCGCAGGCCCAGCATGGGGTTCTGCTCGTGCAGCCGGTGCACGGCCTGGAGCAGGCGCAGGTCGTTCTCGTGCGGCTCCTGCCGGGACTCGGCGAGGGCCACGCGGACCGAGAGCTCCGTGATGTCGGGCAGGAACTCGTGCAGCGGCGGGTCGAGGAGGCGGATGGTGACGGGCAGGCCGTCCATCGCCTCGAAGAGCTCGACGAAGTCCTTCTTCTGGAGCGGGAGCAGCTCGGTGAGAGCCGCCTCGCGCTCCTCGCCCGTGTCCGCGAGGATCAGCTTCTCGACCATCTCGCGGCGCTCACCGAGGAACATGTGCTCGGTGCGGCACAGGCCGATGCCCTGGGCGCCGAAGCGGCGGGCGCGCAGCGCGTCCTCGGCGTTGTCCGCGTTGGCGCGTACCCGCAGCCGGCGCTTGCGGTCGGCGAAGGCCATCATCCGGTGCACGGCCTCCACCAGCTCGTCCGCGTCGTCCGCGCCCGGGTGCATCCGGCCCTCGAAGTACTCCACGACCGGGGAGGGGACCACCGGGACCTCGCCCAGGTAGACCTTGCCGGTGGAGCCGTCGATGGAGATGACGTCGCCCTCCTCGACCACATGGCCGCCGGGGACCGTCATACGGCGCCGCTTGGTGTCGACCTCCAGCTCCTCCGCGCCGCAGACACAGGTCTTGCCCATGCCGCGCGCGACCACGGCCGCGTGGGAGGTCTTGCCGCCGCGCGAGGTCAGGATGCCCTCGGCCGCGATCATGCCGTCGAGGTCGTCGGGGTTGGTCTCGCGGCGGACCAGGATGACCTTCTCACCCGAGCGCGACCACTTGACGGCCGTGTACGAGTCGAAGACCGCCTTGCCGACCGCCGCGCCCGGGGAGGCCGCGATGCCGCGTCCGACCTGCTCGACCTTCGTCTTCTCGTCGAAGCGCGGGAACATCAGCTGGGCGAGCTGGGCGCCGGTGACGCGCTGGAGCGCCTCGGTCTCGTCGATCAGGCCCTGGTCGACGAGCTGGGTGGCGATACGGAACGCGGCGCCCGCGGTGCGCTTGCCGACCCGGGTCTGGAGCATCCACAGCTGACCGCGCTCGATCGTGAACTCGATGTCGCAGAGGTCCTTGTAGTGGTTCTCCAGCGTCTCCATGATCTGCATCAGCTGGTCGTACGACTTCTTGTCGATCCGCTCCAGCTCCGCCAGCGGGACGGTGTTGCGGATGCCCGCCACCACGTCCTCGCCCTGGGCGTTCTGGAGGTAGTCGCCGTAGACGCCCTGGTGGCCGGAGGCGGGGTCGCGGGTGAAGGCGACGCCGGTGCCGGAGTCGGGGCCGAGGTTGCCGAAGACCATCGAGCAGATGTTGACGGCCGTGCCCAGGTCGTGCGGGATGCGCTCCTGGCGGCGGTAGAGCTTGGCGCGGTCGCCGTTCCAGGACTCGAAGACGGCCTTGATGGCGAGGTCCATCTGCTCCCGCGGGTCCTGCGGGAAGTCCCGGCCGGCCTCCTTCTTGACGATCTTCTTGAAGGCGGTGACCAGCTTCTTGAGGTCGGCGGCCTCCAGGTCGGTGTCGACCTTGACCTTCTTGGCGTCCTTGGCCTTCTCCAGGGCCTCCTCGAAGAGGTCGCCCTCGACGCCGAGGACGGTCTTGCCGAACATCTGGATGAGGCGGCGGTAGGAGTCCCACGCGAAGCGCTCGTCGCCGGCCTGCTTGGCCAGGCCCTGGACCGACTTGTCCGACAGACCGATGTTCAGGACCGTGTCCATCATGCCGGGCATGGAGAACTTGGCGCCCGAGCGCACCGACACCAGCAGCGGGTCGTCCGCCTGGCCGAGCTTCTTGCCCATGCGGGCCTCAAGGGCGTCGAGGTGCGCACTCACCTCGTCACGCAGTGCCGCCGGCTCCTCGCCGTTCTCCAGGTAGCCCTTGCAGGCCTCCGTGGTGATGGTGAAACCGGGAGGAACCGGAAGACCCAGGTTGGTCATCTCGGCGAGGTTCGCGCCCTTGCCACCGAGGAGGTCTTTGAGGTCCTTGTTTCCCTCGGTGAAGTCGTAAACGAACTTCGCTACGTGGGGTGCTTTGTTTTCCGACACGGGACTCGACTCCTTGAGGCCACGGTGGCTGCCCTGACGGCCAGGAACATACCCAGATCGAAGGCACATGGGTACGTCCACTTGCGGGTCATGTGCATGTAACCACCCGTCCGCCAGCGGATCGAAAGTCAAAGCTTGGCAAGGCGACACGCGACCATTCGTTCACTTCTTGAAGGCAAACCCACCGAATGAGTGGGTTTAATGCTCAGATGAGCGTCACACGCCACGCCTGAGTTCGATCGATGAACGATCAAAGGGTGGCACTGGGTGCCACCCTTTGGAGAAGTGCAACCACCTTTCAAACGCTCATATGAGCGCAGCCCTTATCAGGGGTGGCGAGAATCACGCTGTCACAGAGCCCCGGATTTCACCATCCGGACCCCGCTCCGGCGCACTGTCACACCCCCAGCGCCCGCAGCCGCTCCTCCACCCGCTCCGGCGCGTAGAGGTGTTCCACCACCAGCGCCCCTGCTCCGATGAGCGCGGCCCGCTCCCCCAGCCGGGAGGTGACCACGTCCAGGTGGGCCGTGGAGCGCGGCAGCGCCCGCTGGTAGAGCAGCTCCCGTACGCCGGTGAGGAAGGGTGTTCCGGCCAGATCTCCGGCGATCATCAGGACGCCCGGGTTGAGCAGCGTGACGACGGTCGCCAGGACGTCCCCGACCCGGCGCCCGGCCTCCCGGGCCAGCGCCGCCGCCTCCGGGTGCCCCGCCGCCAGCAGGTCCCGTACGTCCGAACCGGAGGCGGCCGGCACCCCGGAGGCCGCAAGGCGCCGGGCCACGGCACCACCGCTCGCGACGGCGGCGAGACAGCCGTACGAACCGCACCGGCACAGCGCGTCCGCGCCCACCCTTATGTGCCCGATGTCGCCCGCGCCGCCGTCGATCCCCCGGTATATGGAGCCGTCGACCACGACGCCCGCGCCTATGCCGGTGGACACCTTGACCAGGACGAAGGCCGCGCAGTCCGGGTGCCCGGCGCGCTGTTCGCCGTACGCCATGAGGTTGGCGTCGTTGTCCACCAGGACCGGCACCGGCGGCGCCCCGGTGTGTTCGGTGAGAGCGCGGGAGAGGCGGCCCGTTATGTCGTAGCCGTCCCAGCCGGGCATCATCGGGGGCTGCACCACCCGGCCGGTCGCGCTGTCCACCGGGCCCGGGACCGCGAGCCCGATGCCGCACACCTCCGCCGGCCGCTGCCCGGCCTTCTCCAGCAACTCGCCGAACCAGCGCCCGAGTTCGGCGAGGACCAGGTCCGGGCCCTCCCCGATCACCAGGGTGCCGGAGTGCTCGGCCAGAATCTCGCCGGTCAGGGAGAGCACGGCGGCGCGCGCGTGCCGGGTGTCGAGGTCGGCGACGAGGACGACCGCGTGGTCGCCGTCGAACTCCAGGGTGATGGAGGGGCGTCCGCCGAGCGGCGAGCCGACCGGGCCGCCGGCTCCCTCGCGCAGCCAGCCGGCCCGGAACAGCCGGTCCAGGCGCTGGCCGACGGTGGCCCGGGACAGCCCGGTCGCCTGCTGGAGCGCGCCCCTGGTCACCGCCCGTCCGCTGCGCACCAGTTCGAGCAGATCCCCGGCGCCTGCCTGACTGCCGCTCCTGGAGTTCATCCCGTTCCTCCCCGGACGTCCGATCATGCGCACCCCCTTGTGTTTCCCAAGCGTGCATTACATAGTGGGTTTTGCGTGTTAAATAGACGTAACTCTACGGCGGCCGATGCCGAACCTCGTCGGCCGTGCGTCCGGACGTCGTCGTCTTGGGGGAGTTCCGAGTGGACCGCACCGCCCAACTCACCGCCCACGCACTGTCGTACGCGCCCCCGGAGGCCCTGCCGGTACGGGCCGCGCGGGTGCTCGACGCCAACTGGACGGGCGCCTCGACGGTCCCCTCCCGGGGCCTGTACCCCCACCAGTGGTCCTGGGACTCGGCGTTCATCGCGATCGGGCTGCGGCATCTGTCGCCGCTGCGCGCCCAGACCGAGCTGGAGACGCTGCTGGCCGCCCAGTGGACGGACGGACGTGTGCCGCACATCGTCTTCAACCCCTCCGTCCCCCTCGACGCCTACTTCCCCGGCCCCGACTTCTGGCGCTCCACCACCGCCGGGCGCGCGGCGGGCGCCCCGCGCACCGTACAGACGTCCGGCATCGTGCAGCCACCGGTGCACGCGCTGGCGGCCTGGCTTGTGCACCGCGCCGACCCCGGACTCTCGCACGCCCGGGGCTTCCTGGCCCGGGTCTATCCGAGGCTGGCGGCCTGGCACCGCTATCTGCTGCGGCGCCGGGACCTGGGCGGCGGCGGTCTGGTGTCCGTCGTACACCCCTGGGAGCAGGGGATGGACAACAGCCCCTGCTGGGACGCGCCGCTCGCGCGGATCGACCCGGCGCCGGCCCGCTCCTTCCGCCGGGCCGACCTGGACCACGGCGCGCCGGAGGACCGGCCGACGGATCTGGACTACGGGCGGTACGTACGGCTGGCCGTCGAGTACCGGGACGCCCGATACGCCGACGGGCAGGGGGAGTTCGCGGTGGAGGACCCGTCCTTCAACGCGCTGCTGATCGCCTCCGAGCACGCCCTCGCCCATATCGCGGCCGAGTTGGGCGCCGGTTCGGCCCCCCGGCACGCGCGGGCCGAGCGGCTGACGGCGGCGCTGGTGGAGCGGCTGTGGAGCGCGGAGTCCGGGATGTTCCTGTGCCGGGACGTGAGCGGCGGCGAACTGATCCCCGAACGCGGGGTGTCCGGCCTGATCCCGCTCCTTCTGCCCATGCTCCCCGGCGAGTTGGTCAGCGCGCTGGTGCGCACCCTGACCGGCCCGCACTTCGGGCTCGGCGGCGCGACCCGGCTCGTACCCAGTTACGACCTGCTCGGTGAGGCGTTCGATCCGCACCGGTACTGGCGGGGCCCGGCCTGGTTCAACACCAGCTGGCTGGTGGAGCGGGGGCTGCGGCTGCACGGCGAGCGGGCGCCGGCCGACGCGCTCGGGGCGGCGCTGCTGGAGCTGGCCGAGGCGTCCGGCTTCGCCGAGTACGTCGATCCGTTCACGGGCGAGGCGTGCGGCGCGACCGGCTTCGGCTGGACCGCGGCGCTCGCGCTCGATCTGCACCAGAGGCTTCTCGACCGGCCCGGCTGACGGGCCACTCCCGCGCACGAAGGGCGTCTCAGGCGGCTAAAGGGCGTCTCAAGCGACCTGCATGAAGAGCTCAAACGCCCGTCGCGAGGCGTGTCCAAGGCGGGCACCGGCACGTTCGATGAGGAGTGACGAGGGAAGGGACCGGGGATGACCGACCGGCATCATCTGCTCGTGCACGGCGCGACGTTCGCCGCCGTGGGCGATCGGGGCGACATCAGCGGGGTCCGGGGCGGCGGCTCCCCGGACGGGTTGTTCGTGCGCGACGCCCGGCATCTCAGCCGCTGGCAGCTCACCGTGGACGGCGCGGTGCCCGAGTTGCTCACACCGGTCGCGGACGGCGGCACCGCGCGCTGTGTCCTCGTACCGCGCGGGGCGCGTCCGGAGCCGCCCGCGCACACGCTCTTCCGTGAACAGGCGGTCGGGGACAGCTCGTTCGTGGAGACGGTCCGGGTGACGAGCAATCGCCCGGTGCCGACGACGATCCGGCTTGCGATCACCGCGGACGCGGACTTCGCCGACCAGTTCGAGCTGCGCCCCGATCACCGTACGTACGTCAAGGCGGGTGCCCTGCGCTCGCGGATCGTGCTGGACGACGGGATCGAGTTCGCCTACCGGCGTGCGGAATGGCGTTCGTGTACGACGATCACGGCCGATCCGGCGCCGGAGGCGGTGGAGGAGACGGGTACGGGCGCCCGTCGGCTGGTGTGGACGCTGGAACTGCCCCCGGGTGGCACCCGGGACCTGGTCCTGCGGGTGATGGCGCGGCCGCACGGCGACCGGCGGGCGCTGCGGGTGCCCCGGGACCCGTCCGCCATGGCAGCCCAACTCACCGCTTCCGAGGCCGAGTTCGTGGAGGGCGTGGCCTTCCCGACCGGCTGGCCGGAGCTGGCGGCGGCCTGTGCGCGGGGGCTCACGGATCTGGCGGCGCTCCAGATCCCGGCGACGGGCCCGGACGGCGAGGAGCTGCGGGTGCCGGCCGGTGGGGCGCCCTGGTATCTGACGCTGCTCGCCCGGGACGCGCTGCTCACCTCCCTGTTCGCGCTTCCCTACCGGCCCCGCCCGGCGGCCGCGACGCTCTTCGCGCTGGCCGCGACCCAGGCGGGCGGGCCCGGGGGCGCGCGGGGCGCGGAGCCGGGGAAGATCGTGCACGAGGTGCGGCACGGGGAGCTGGCGCACTTCGGGCAGGTGCCGTACGCGCGGTACTACGGCTCGGTCGACGCGACCCCGCTCTTCCTCGTGCTGCTCGGCGCGTACACCGAGCAGACCGGTGACCTCGCGCCGGCCCGCCGCCTTGAGGCGCACGCGCGGGCCGCGGTCGGCTGGATGCTGGACCACGGCGGACTGACCTCGCGCGGCTATCTCGTCTACCGCGCCGACGAGGGCGGTCTGGCCAACCAGAACTGGAAGGACTCGCCCGGCGCGATCTGCCGCGCCGACGGAACGCGGCCGAGCGGGCCGGTGATGGCGGCGGGCGCGCAGGGCTATGCGTACGACGCGTTACGGCGGACGGCGTGGGTGGCGCGGGCGGTGTGGGCCGACGAGACGTACGCGGCGCTGCTGGAGCAGGCGGCGGCCGATCTGCGCGACCGCTTCCAGCGGGACTTCTGGATGCGGGAGGCGTCCTTCCCGGCGCTGGCCCTGGACGGCGAGGGCCGCGGGATCGACGCGCTGGCCTCGGACGCGGGGCATCTGCTGTGGACCGGTCTGCTGGACAAGGAGTACGGGGAGGTGGTGGGGCGGCGGCTGCTGGAGCCCGACTTCTTCTCCGGCTGGGGCGTACGCACCCTGGCCGCCGGCCAGCCCGCCTACCATCCCCTCTCCCCGCACCGGGGTTCCGTCTGGCCCCACGACAACGCGCTGATCGCCCTGGGCCTGGCCCGCTACGGCCTGCACGACGAGGCCCGCGCGGTGGCGCACGCGCTGATCGACGCGGCGTCCTTCTCCCCCGCCCACCGCCTCCCCGAGGTCCTGGCCGGCTACCCCCGCACCACCCACCCCGAACCGGTCCCCTACCCCCACGCCTGCACCCGCGAATCCCGCTCCGCAGCGGCCCCACTGGCGCTGCTGACGGCGGTGGGGGGAGCGTGAGGTAGGGCCGCTTCCCGGCCGATGGCCCGCCCTCCAGCCGATGGTCTGGTGGGTGGGCGCGAGCCGGAGCCCCTGGCAGGGAGGGGGTTCGCCCGGTGAGGTGGGTGGCCGGGGACGGCTCAGCCGCCCGACGTGTCCAGTTCCGCGTCTTCCGTCACGCCCGCGCAGTCGTACGGGTCCTTCAGCCAGCCGTCCGGGAGGACGACGCGGTTGTTGCCGGAGGTGCGGCCGCGGGGGCCGTCGGCGCCGGTGGGCCAGGGCTGGGAGAGGTCGAGTTCGTCCAGCCCCGCGCGCAGTTCGTCGAGGGAGGAGGTGATCGCGAGGCGCTTGCGCATCTCGGAGCCGACCGCGAAGCCCTTCAGGTACCAGGCGACATGCTTGCGGAAGTCGATCACGCCCTTGGACTCGTCGCCGAGCCACTCGCCGAGGAGCCGGGCATGCCGGACCATCACGTCGGCGACCTCCCGCAGCGCGGGCCGGTGGAAGTCGGAGCGGCCCTCGAACGCCGCGACCAGGTCGGCGAAGAGCCAGGGGCGGCCCAGGCAGCCGCGGCCCACGACCACACCGTCGCACCCGGTCTCCCGGACCATCCGCAGCGCGTCCTGCGCCGACCAGATGTCCCCGTTGCCGAGCACCGGGATCTCCGGCACATGCTCCTTCAGCCGCGCGATCGCGGACCAGTCGGCGGTGCCGCCGTAGTGCTGGGCCGCCGTACGGCCGTGCAGCGCGATCGCCGTCACGCCCTCCTCGACGGCGATCCGCCCGGCGTCGAGGTAGGTGATGTGGTCGTCGTCGATGCCCTTGCGCATCTTCATCGTCACCGGCAGATCGCCCGCCCCGGACACCGCCTCGCGCAGGATCGCCCGCAGCAGGTTCCGCTTGTACGGCAGCGCCGAGCCGCCGCCCTTGCGGGTCACCTTGGGGACCGGGCAGCCGAAGTTCAGGTCGATGTGATCGGCCAGGCCCTCCTCCGCGATCATGCGGACGGCCTTCCCGACGGTCGCGGGGTCGACGCCGTACAGCTGGATCGACCGCGGCGTCTCGCTCGCGTCGAACCTGATCAGCTGCATGGTCTTCGCATTGCGCTCGACCAGCGCCCGGGTCGTGATCATCTCACTGACGTACAGCCCCTTGCCCCCGCTGAACTCGCGGCACAGCGTGCGGAAGGGCGCGTTCGTGATCCCCGCCATGGGTGCGAGCACGACGGGCGGGGTCACGGTGTGCGGGCCGATGGAGAGCGGGTGGGTCATCAGACGGCTCCGGGACGGATGTGCAACGGAAGGACAGCGAAGAGAGATAAGAGAGCTGGGACAGCGCCGGGCAAGGAACCATTGTCCCTCACCGGCCGAGGTGCCCGGATCCCGTGTAATAGTCATTAGTTAGACGCACTATCGAAATCGGCGTACGATGGCGCGCATGCCAGAGTTGAGTCCCCGCAGGCGCATGCTCGTGCTCGCGATCTGCTGCATGAGCCTGCTGATCGTGAGCCTCGACAACACCGTGCTGAACGTGGCGCTGCCCTCGATGCAGCGCGATCTGCACGCCACCACCTCCGGTCTGCAATGGACCATCGACGCCTACACCCTGGTCCTGGCCTCGCTGCTGATGCTCGCCGGGTCCACCGCCGACCGGATCGGCCGCAAGCGCGTCTTCATGGCCGGCCTCGTGGTGTTCACCATCGGTTCGGTGCTGTGCTCGCTCGCCCCCAGCCTGTCCCTGCTCGTCGTCTTCCGCATGGTCCAGGCGATCGGCGGCTCGATGCTCAACCCGGTCGCCATGTCGATCATCACCAACACCTTCACCGACGCCCGTGAGCGCGCCCGCGCCATCGGCGTCTGGGGCGCGGTGGTCGGCATATCCATGGCGCTCGGCCCGCTGGTCGGCGGCCTGCTGGTGCAGTCCGTGAGCTGGCGCGCGATCTTCTGGATCAACCTGCCGATCGGCCTCGCGGCCCTGCTGCTGACCCTGCGCTTCGTCCCGGAGTCCCGCGCCCCCAAGGGCCGCCGCCCGGACCCGGTGGGCCAGGTGCTGGTGATCGCCCTGTTCGGCGCGCTGACGTACGGCATCATCCAGGCGCCCGACTCCGGCCTCGCCTCGGTCGCGCCGTACTTCGTGATCGCCGTCGCCGCCCTGGCCGCCCTGCTCTGGTACGAGCCCCGGCGTGACGAACCCCTCATCGATCTGCGCTTCTTCCGCTCCGCGCCGTTCAGCGGGGCGACCGTGATCGCGATCAGCGCGTTCGCCGCGCTCGGCGGCTTCCTGTTCATGTCGACGCTGTACCTCCAGAACGTACGCGGGCTCGACGCCCTGCACGCGGGCCTGTGGATGCTCCCCATGGCCGCGCCGACCTTCCTGTGCGCCCCGCTGTCCGGCCGGCTGGTCGGCACCCGCGGCCCCCGGCTGCCGCTCCTGATCGCCGGTACGGCCATGACCGCCAGCGGCCTCATGTTCGCGCTGTTCGAGGCCGAGACCTCGAACAGCACCCTGTTCATCGGGTACGTCCTGTTCGGCATCGGCTTCGGCTTCGTCAACGCGCCGATCACCAACACGGCGGTCTCCGGCATGCCCCGCGCCCAGGCCGGGGTCGCCGCCGCCGTGGCCTCCACCAGCCGGCAGCTGGGCCAGACCCTGGGCGTCGCGGTGATCGGCGCGGTCCTCGCCGCGGGCATCGGCTCGTCGTCGTACCGCAGCACCTTCGTGGACGCCGCCCGGCCCGGCTGGTGGATCCTCACCGTCTGCGGTCTCGCGGTGCTCGCCCTGGGCCTGCTCACCAGCGGCCGCTGGGCCCGCCGTACGGCCGAGCACGCGGCGGAGCGGCTGGAGACCGCGGAGATCCGCCAGGCGGTGGGCGCTCCCGGCCGCGTCTGACGGCGCGCGGATCGAGAAGGAGCCGGCCCGGGTACGACACCCGGGCCGGCTCCTTCTCGTGCGGTGCTCCGCTCAGCGGCGCGTGGCCTTCGCCAGCGACTTCACGAAGCTCGGCGCGTCCAGGGTGCCGACGCCGGTGGCCATGTCGTAGCCGTCGACGGCCTTGTAGCCGGTGACGCCGCCGTAGGTGTTGTCCGTGCCGTCGTTGACGTCCACGATGCCGGTGCCCTTGTGCTTGGCGAGGCTGTAGAGCGCGGCGTTGACATTGCCCAGACGGTGCCCGGCGACCTGGTCGGCGAGCGCGACGATGCCCGAGAAGAGCGGGCTGGACTCGCTGGTGCCGCCGTAGACGTCCCAGCCGACGGCCGTCGGGTCGTAGCTGGAGTAGACCCAGGCACCGCCGTTGACGGCGGCGGACATCGAGATGTCCGGGGTGCCGCGGTGGTTGCCGACGATCTTCTTCACGCCGTTCTGGAAGGCGGGCCGGGAGAACACGTGGGAGACACCGCCGCCGCCCGCGCCGTAGTCGTTGTACACGCTGTCGGGCTTGATCCGGTTGCCCTGGTCGTCCAGGTGCAGCTGGGTGCCGCCGACGGAGGTGACCAACGGGTCGGCGGAGGGCCAGGAGTTGACCTGCTTGGTGTAGTCGCCCGAGTCGTCCAGCGTGCCGTTGGTGGGGCCGTCGTCGCCGGAGGAGGCGAGGACGGTCACCTGCTTGCGGGCCGCGTCCTTGAACGCGTACCGCAGCTTCTGGATGCTGGAGGAGTCGCCCTGGTCGACGCCCGGGAAGGTGTTCTCGGTCGCGTCGAAGCTCTGCGTGATGACATCGCCGATCCCGTGGTCGATCAGGGACTTCTCGGCGCTCATCATCTCCGGCAGACCGGTGACGCCCTCGGTCTCCGCGACACCCGTCTCGACCAGCACGATCCTGGCGCCGGGCGCGGCGGCGTGGGCCATCTCGACATCCAGGGTGGTCTCGCCCGCCCAGCCCGTCATGTCGCCGTTCTTCGGGTCGAAGGGGGGCACCTTGCCCCACTTGACGACCGAGACCTTGGTGCTCGCCATGCCGAACTGCTTGCTGTACACGTCGAGGTCGTGCTGGATCGTCGGAGAGCCGAACGAGTCCACGATGACGATCGTGCGCCCCTTGCCCGTGATGCCCTTGCGGTACAGCGAGTTGAGGTTGTACGCGGTGCGGTACTGGAGCGGGGTGTAGCAGTTGATGTGCCACTTGGCCTGGCACTGGGCGATGGAGATCGGGCTGTCCACGTCATGGGCGAGGGCGTGCCCGGCGATGGCCGGAGCCGCGAAGGTGTGCGGCACGACCGCGGGGGTCGCGGTGGCGACACTCGCGGGGGCGGCGGTCGCCAGCGCGGCGGCGACGAGAGCGGCAGCCCCGGTGGTGGCGGCCGCGATGCCTCGCCCGGTACGGGATATGTGCATGAAATCCCCTGAGAGGTCTGGTGTCGACCGAAGTGGTCTCGCGCATCCCATCGAGCAAGTCATGCACAGGACAACCCTATTGAACTGTAGATTTCGAACCTTTTACCGAAACCGCACCCGTAAGCGGCGGATTGAATCAGCTTCCCTGCGCCAGTCGGTGGAGCCGCTCCAGACGCTCGCGCGTCTCCTCGTTCTTCGGGGTGTACGTCACCATCCGGCCGCCCAGTTCGGGGGCCAGCCACAGATCGGTGTGCTCCAACGTCAGCAGCCCCACATGGGGGTTGACGAACTCCTTGGTCTTGGAGCGGTGCCCGACCACCTCGTAGCGCTCCCAGTTCTCCCGGAACTCCGGTGATTCCTCAAGGCGTTTGAGCAGCATCTTCCAGGCGGGCTCGCCGAGATGACCGGCGAGGGCCGCGCGCAGCCGGGCCGCCATCAGCCGCTGGCTCTCCTCCAGGTGCACGATCGCGGCCCGCCAGTGGGGGTCGGTGTAGGCGAGCAGGATGCAGTTGCGGTCCTCGGGCGGGATCTCGTCCAGGTCGGCGCCCATGAGGAGGGCGTAGGTGCGGTTGTAGGCGACGATGTCGTACCGGCTGTTCTGCACGGAGGCGGGGATCGGTCCGAGCCGGTCCAGCATCTCCCGCAGCGCGGGCGTCACGCTCGGGCAACGGGCCCCCGGCGCCGGGTCGTTGGCACCGGCCAGCTGGAACAGATGGGCGCGTTCGCTGGCGTCGAGCCGCAGGGTGCGCGCGAGGGCGTCCAGGACCTGTACGGAGACCTGGATGGCACGCGCCTGTTCAAGCCACGTGTACCAGGTGACGCCGACGGCGGACAGATGCGCCACCTCCTCGCGGCGCAGTCCCGGCGTACGACGGCGGGGACCGCGCGGCAGGCCGACCTGCTCGGGGGCGATGCGCTCGCGCCGGCTGCGCAGGAAGGCGGCCAGTTCGTGCCGCCGGATCTCCGCGCCGCCCGCGGCGCTCGCCTGATCCGTCGCGGTGCTCGTCATGGTGGCCATGCCCTCCAGGGTGCCGCGTCGGTCAGCCTGTTTCCAGGTACTCCTGGTACCAGGATGAGGACACTCTGGTACCCGTCTGGGCCGCGGCGCAGGCTCGGTGTCATGAGTGAGACCGTCACCGTCCCCACCGTCCGCCGGGCGGCCGCCGCAGCGCCCGTGCTCGGCGGCCCCGGGCTGTTCACCGTTCTGCTGGCCGCGGCGCTGCCGCTGGTCGACTTCTTCATCGTCAATGTCGCCCTGCCGACCATGGGCACCGATCTGCACGCGGGCGAGGCCGTGCTGGAGCTGGTGGTCGCGGGGTACGGCGTCGCCTACGCCGTGCTGCTCGTGCTCGGCGGACGGCTCGGGGACCTGTTCGGGCGCCGCCGGCTGTTCCTCGGCGGTATGGCGGCCTTCGGGCTGACCTCACTGGCCTGCGGGCTCGCGCCGGACGCGTGGAGCCTGGTGGCCGCGCGGGTGGCGCAGGGCGCCGCGGCCGCCGCGATGCTGCCGCAGGTGCTCGCCACCATCCAGTCCGCCACCGAGGGCGCGCGCCGCGCCAAGGCGATGAGCCTGTACGGCGCCACGGCCGGTCTGTCCATGGTGGCCGGGCAGGTGCTCGGCGGGGTCCTGGTCGCCGCCGACATCGCCGGCAGCGGCTGGCGGGCGGTGTTCCTCGTCAATGTGCCGGTGGTCGCGCTGGGCCTGGTGCTGGCCGTACGACTCGTACCCGAGACCCGCTCGCAGCACCCGGAGCCCGTCGACGGCCCCGGCACCGCGCTGCTCGCGGTGTCCCTGCTGACGCTGCTCGCGCCGCTCACCGAGGGCCGGGCGGCGGGCTGGCCGCTGTGGACCTGGCTGTCGCTGGCCGCGTTCCCGTTCGCGGCGGCCGGGTTCTGGCTGGTGGAGCGGCGGGAGGACCGGGCGGGGCGCACTCCCCTGGTGCCGCCGAGCCTGCTGCGGCTCGCCTCGCTGCGGCGCGGGCTGGTGCTGATCGTGCCGTTCTCGGTCGGCTTCAGCGGGTTCATGTTCGTGATCGCGCTGGCGCTCCAGCAGGGGGCCCGTCTGGGCCCGGTGTCGGCGGGGCTCGCGCTCGCGCCGATGGCCGTGGTGTTCCTGTTCGTGTCGCTCGCCGGCCCGCGGCTGATGGGGCGGTTCGGCACCCGGGTGATACCGGCCGGGTCCCTCGTACAGGGCGTCGGTGTGCTGCTGATCGCGGCGGCCGTCTGGCGGGACTGGCCGCAGGTGAGTGTCGCCGCGCTGCTGCCGGGGGTGGCGGTGGCCGGTGCCGGGCAGGCGCTCCAACTCCCCAATGTGATGCGGCTGGTGCTGTCCGAGGTACCGGCGGCGCGTGCCGGTGTGGGCGGTGGGGTGCTGGTCACCACGCAGCAGTCCGGGCTGGCGCTCGGGGTGGCGACGCTGGGGACGCTGTTCCTCACCCTGGTGCCGCACGTGGGGATGCGGGAGGCGCTGGTCATCACGCTGCTCGCGCAGCTGGGCGGGATCGTGCTGACGGGGGCGCTGGGGCTCCGGCTGCCGAAGAAGGTGGGCTGAGGGTTCGTGGTCGGGTGCGGGTGGGTCGTGGTGGAGTGCGGGCGGCGCGTGGCCGGGTGCGCGAAGCGGGTCTCTGAACCCGCTTCATATCGACGCTGACCTGCACGTTCATAGATCCCGAGCTCCGGTTACACAGCGCTTCGAGTGGCCGACGGAGCGAAGTCGGGTCAGCCTGGGTTACGTCCGATCGAGCGAACGATCGAGCGACAGGAGAGAACCATGACTTCCGCACTCCGCCACCACCGCTACGGCCGTGCTCTGGGCGCCGGTGTACTGTCCGTGGCGCTGCTCTCCGGCGGTACGGCCGGAGCCTTCGCCGCGACCAGCACCCCCAGCCCGAAGGTGACCACGACCAAGAGGCCGATGCCCACCCGCACGGCGACGATGAAGCCGAAACCGATGCCGACGCGCTCGGCGACCAAGAAGGCGATGCCGAAGACTGCGGCGGCGACCACCGCTGCGGGCTCGATCACCGTCGCGGCCTCCCACAAGACCGTCAAGCACGGCGAGGCCGTGGCCTTCGCCGGCCGTGTCAAGGGTGTGAAGGCCGGCACGGTGCTGGTCCTCCAGCACCGGATGAACGGCAAGTGGACCACACTGCGGACCACGACCGCCGTCAACCGGAACGGCACCTTCACCATCCGCCGCGCCTTCACCGCCAAGGGCAACGAGACGGTGCGCGTGGTGACGAAGGACGGCAAGGTCATGTCCTCGCCGGTCAGCGTGAAGGTCAGCTGACGCCGGCAGGCGACGTCAGCGAAGACCCCGCACCAACAGGTCCACGACGGCCGTGAACTCCTCGCCGACGCCGGGCCGGGTCCACTCCCTGGCATAACAGGGATCGTGGAACCGGCCGGTGGCCTGGAAGACGGCTCGGGCCGCGGCGGCCGGGTCGGGCACCGAGAAGGTGCCCGACCCGGCCCCTTGCGTGATGATCCCGGTCAGCTGCGCGGTCAGCTCGGCTATGTGCTCGCCGACGACCCCGCCGTTCTCGTCCGTCAGCACGGTGTACGTGGCGAACAGCTCCGGGTCGTCGCCCGCCTTGTGCCGCTTGGCCTCGAACAGCGCGGCGAGCCAGTCCCGCAGCCGGGCCTCGGGGTCCCGCTCGCTCGCGGCGGCGATCACGGCGAGCTTCTGCGAGGTCCGGTCCAGCCAGCGCTTGGTGACCGCCTCGCGCAGCGCGGCCTTGGTACGGAAGTGCCGGTAGACACTGCCGTGGCTGACGCCGAGCGCGCGGGCCACGTCCACCACGGTGGCCTTGGCCGGGCCGTGCCGGCGCAGCACTTCCTCGGTCGCCGCCAGAATGCGCTCGGCGGTCAGGATCTCGCTGGTCGATGCCATGCCTAGACCGTACCCGGCATCGGGATCAGCGCTCGCTGTCGAGGTGTGCCATCTGCGCGCTCGGGTAGCGGTCGCCGGCCGCGGCGTCCGCCGGCACGGCCTTCTCGATCGCCGCCAGGTCGGCCGCGTCCAGCGTCACATCAAGGGCACCCAGCGACTCGGTCAGCCGCTCCCGGGTGCGGGCGCCGATCAGCGGCACGATGTCCTCGCCGCGGGAGAGCACCCAGGCGATGGCGGTCTGCGCCACGGTGGCGCCCTTGCGCTCGGCGATCTCGCGCAGCGCGTCGACCAGGTTCAGGTTGTGCTGGAGGTTGTCGCCTTGGAAGCGGGGCGAGTGGGCCCGGAAGTCGCCCGCGGCGAGCTGCCGGTCCCGGGTGAAGTGGCCGGAGATCAGGCCCCGGGAGAGCACGCCGTACGCGGTGATGCCGATGCCCAGCTCACGGGTGGTGGGCAGGATGTCCCGCTCGATGCCCCGGGAGATCAGCGAGTACTCGATCTGGAGGTCGGAGACCGGCGCGGTGGCGGCGGCCCGGCGGATCGTCTCGGCGCCGACCTCGCTGAGGCCGACATGGCGGACGTACCCCTTCTCGATCAGTTCGGCGATGGCGCCGACGGTCTCCTCGATCGGGACGTCCGGGTCGAGGCGGGCGATCCGGTAGACGTCGATGTGGTCGACGCCCAGGCGCTGGAGGGAGTAGGCGGCGAAGTTCTTCACGGCGGCGGGCCGGCCGTCGTAGCCGCTCCAGTTGCCCTCCGGGTCGCGCAGGGCGCCGAACTTCACGCTGACCAGGGCCTGTTCGCGCAGCGCGGCGGGCGCGGTGCGCAGGGCCTCGCCGAGCAGCATCTCGTTGTGCCCCATGGCGTAGAAGTCGCCGGTGTCCAGCAGGGTCACGCCCGCCTCCAGGGCGGCGTGGACGGTCGCGATGGACTCGGCGCGGTCGGCGTCGCCGTACAGCGCGGACATGCCCATGCAGCCGAGGCCGAGGGCGGAGACCTGGGGGCCGGTGGTGCCGAGGTTTCGGGTGTGCGGGGTCTTCGTCATGGATCCAGCATGGCATGACAGATGACAGATTTCAATATCTGTCATCTGTCACGCACCCTCCCCTTTCACGCCCCCCGTCGCCCTCCTCTTTGGTCCAGACCTATTGACGAATGGTCTGGACCAGAGCACCGTCATGTACAGGACATGCCAGGACATGACCCGGGAGGCCCCATGCTCCGCCGCACGCTGCCCCTGCTCGCCGCCGCCCTCGCGACCGCCGCCCTCACCCAGCTCCCCGCCGCGCACCCCGCCTCGGCCGCCGACACCTGCGCGGTGAAGTCCCGCCCGGCGGGCAAGGTGCTCCAGGGCTACTGGGAGAACTGGGACGGCGCCGCCAACGGGGTCCATCCGCCCTTCGGCTGGACCCCGATCACCGACTCCCGTATCCCCGCGCACGGTTATAACGTCATCA
The DNA here is from genome assembly GCF_014673495.1 of Streptomyces griseofuscus. GTDB lineage: Bacteria > Actinomycetota > Actinomycetes > Streptomycetales > Streptomycetaceae > Streptomyces > Streptomyces murinus. Next base: position 5,780,766 of record NZ_CP051006.1, on the reverse strand, counting down.
ACGCGGCCTTCCCGGTGATCCGTTCCGACGGCACGGCGCTGTGGGCGGACGGCATGGACACCGGGGTGAAGGTGCCCACGCCCGCGGAGATGTGCGCGGCGAAGGCGTCCGGCGAGACGATCCTGCTCTCCATCGGGGGCGCGACGGCCGGTATCGACCTCAACTCCAGCGCGGTCGCGGACAAGTTCGTCTCGACCGTCGTACCGATCCTGAAGCAGTACAACTTCGACGGCATCGACATCGACATCGAGACCGGCCTGACGGGCAGCGGGAACATCAACCAACTGTCCACGTCCCAGGCCAACTTGGTCCGCATCATCGACGGCATCCTCGCGCAGATGCCGGCCGGCTTCGGACTGACGATGGCCCCGGAGACGGCGTACGTCACCGGTGGCAGCATCACCTACGGCTCGATCTGGGGCGCGTATCTGCCGGTCATCAAGAAGTACGCGGACAACGGCCGGCTGTGGTGGCTGAACATGCAGTACTACAACGGCAGCATGTACGGCTGCTCCGGCGACTCCTACGAGGCCGGAACGGTGGCGGGCTTCACGGCCCAGACCGACTGCCTGAACAAGGGCCTGGTGGTGCAGGGCACGACCGTCAAGGTGCCCTACGACAAGCAGGTCCCGGGGCTGCCGGCCCAGCCCGGCGCGGGCGGCGGCTACATGTCCCCGTCCCTGGTCGCCCAGTCCTGGGGGCACTACGGCACATCACTCAAGGGCCTGATGGACTGGTCCCTCAACTGGGACGGCTCGAAGAACTGGACCTTCGGCGACAACGTCAAGGCGCTGCAAGGGCGTTGAACAAAGCGCCCCCGAAGGGGCGCGGCGAGCTGCGCGACAAGCCGGGGGGCGCCGCGGACGGACGACCATCCGTCGGCGGCGCCCCCCGGTGGAGCACCTACGCGCCGATGAGGCGCTGCGCCAGGTAGCCCTCGATCTGGTCGAGGGAGACCCGCTCCTGCTTCATCGTGTCGCGCTCGCGCACGGTGACCGCGTTGTCCTCAAGCGTGTCGAAGTCGACGGTCACACAGAACGGCGTACCGATCTCGTCCTGACGGCGGTAGCGGCGGCCGATGGCGCCCGCGTCGTCGAAGTCGATGTTCCAGTTCTGCCGCAGCGCCTGCGCGAGGCCCTTGGCCTTCGGCGACAGCTCCGGGTTGCGGGACAGCGGCAGCACGGCCACCTTCACCGGGGCGAGACGGTGGTCGAGGCGCAGCACCGTGCGCTTCTCCATCTTGCCCTTGGCGTTGGGCGCCTCGTCCTCGACGTACGCGTCGAGCAGGAAGGCCAGCATGGTGCGGCCGACACCCGCCGCCGGCTCGATGACGTACGGCGTCCAGCGCTCCCCGGCCTCCTGGTCGAAGTAGGAGAGGTCCTGGCCGGAGGCCTTGGCGTGCGCGCCGAGGTCGTAGTCCGTGCGGTTGGCGACACCCTCCAGCTCGCCCCACTCACTGCCACCGAACTGGAAGCGGTACTCGATGTCCGCGGTCCGCTTCGAGTAGTGGGAGAGCTTCTCCTTCGGGTGCTCGTACCAGCGCATGTTCTCGGTGCGCAGGCCGAGGCCCGTGTACCAGTTCCAGCGCTGCTCCATCCAGTATTCCTGCCACTGCTCGTCCTCGCCGGGCTTGACGAAGAACTCCATCTCCATCTGCTCGAACTCGCGGGTGCGGAAGATGAAGTTGCCCGGCGTGATCTCGTTGCGGAACGACTTGCCCATCTGGGCGATGCCGAACGGCGGCTTGCGGCGCGAGGTGGTCTGCACCTGGGCGAAGTTGGTGAAGATGCCCTGGGCGGTCTCGGGGCGCAGGTAGGCGACCGAACCGGAGTCCTGGGTCGGGCCGAGGTGCGTGGAGAGCAGGCCGGAGAACTGCTTGGGCTCGGTGAACTGGCCCTTGTTGCCGCAGTTCGGGCAGTTGATGTCGGCCAGGCCGTTCGCCGGGGCGTGGCCCTTCTTCTCCTCGTAGGACTCTTCGAGGTGGTCGGCACGGAACCGCTTGTGGCACGCGGTGCACTCGGTCAGCGGGTCCGTGAAGGTGGCGACGTGGCCGGACGCGACCCAGACCTCGGGGGCCAGGATGACGGACGAGTCGATACCGACCACGTCCTCGCGGGACGTCACCATGTAGCGCCACCACTGGCGCTTGATGTTCTCCTTGAGCTCGACACCCAGCGGTCCGTAGTCCCAGGCGGCACGCTGACCGCCGTAGATCTCACTGCACGGGAAAACGAAGCCACGGCGCTTGCTCAGGCTGACGATGGTGTCGATCTTGTCGGCGGCCACGGTGCTCTCTTCATTACGACGACGGGCGTTGAAGCGAGATGCTTCCAGCGAATGCTTCAGGTTACCGGCGCAGGCTCCCCCACGACCAAATCGGCCCCTGTCCTAACGGGCATCCCGGGGCATCCCGAGGGCGTCCCGGGGCATCTCGACGGGCTTGTTGACAACGGTTTCCATTTTTGTTGAAAATGACTGTCATGAACATACGTGGACGCCTCATACCGGCCGCCGCCCTGACCGCCGTCACCGCCCTCGGCCTCGGCACCCTCTCCGGCTGCTCCGGGAGCAGCACCGCGGCGAGGGGTGACGGCAGGCTCGACGTCATCGCGTCCTTCTATCCGATGTCCTTCCTCGCCGAGCGGATCGGCGGCGACCACGTCCACGTCACCAGTCTCACCACACCCGGCCAGGAGCCGCACGACCTGGAGATCAGCCCCAAGCAGATCGCCGCGATCGACGACGCCGACGCCGTCCTCTACCTCAAGAACCTCCAGCCCTCCGTGGACGCCGCGGTCGCGCAGTCCTCGGTGAAGACGAAGGTCGACGCCGCCTCCCTGGTCTCCCTGGAGGCGCACGGCAACGAGGTCGGCGGGCACGCGGCCGAGCACGACAGCAGCAAGGGCGAGGAGTCCGCGGGCAAGGACCCGCACATCTGGCTGGACCCGGTGCGCTACGCCCAGGTCGCCCAGGGCGTCGGCACGGCCCTGGAGAAGGCCGACCCCAAGCACGCGGCCGACTACAAGAAGAACACCGCGGCCCTGGTCGAGCAGCTCGGCGACCTGGACCAGCGCTTCCGCACCGGCCTCGCGCACACCGAGTCCAAGGTCTTCGTCACCACGCACGCCGCCTTCGGCTACCTCGCCGAGCGCTACGGGCTCACCGAGGAGGCGATCAACGGCCTCGACCCCGACTCGGAGCCGAGCGCCGCGCGCGTGCGGGACCTGGAGCGGATGGCGAAGGCCGACCATGTCTCGACGGTCTTCTACGAGACGCTCGTCAGCGACAAGACCGCGAAGACCATCGCGCACGACGCGAACCTGAAGACCGATGTCCTCGACCCGATCGAGGGGATCACGGGCAAGTCCCGCGGCAAGGACTACTTCTCCGTCCAGAACGCCAACCTCAAGGCGCTCCAGAAGGCGCTGGGCACCAAGTGACAGGAGTCAGCATGGAGACCCACGGCGAACCCGTCATATCCCTGCGCGGCGTACGGGCCGACCTCGGCGGCCGCCCGGTGCTGCGCGGCATCGACCTCACCGTCGCGCGCGGCGAGGTCGTGGCCCTCCTCGGCGCCAACGGCTCCGGCAAGTCCACGGCGATCCGTACGATCATCGGCCAGGTACCCCTGGCCGACGGCACCATCGAGCTGTTCGGCACCCCCCGGCGCGCCTTCCGCGACTGGTCCCGCGTGGGCTACGTACCGCAGCGCACCACGGCCGCGGGCGGCGTCCCGGCGACGGTCACCGAGATCGTCTCCTCCGGCCGCCTCGCCCGCACCCGCTTCGGCCTCTTCGGCAAGGGCGACCGGGACGCCGTGCGCGAGGCCCTGGAGCGGGTCGGCATGGCGGACCGCGCCAAGGACTCGGTGAACGCCCTGTCCGGGGGCCAGCACCAGCGGGTGCTGATCGCCCGCGCGCTCGTCGCCCGCCCCGAACTGCTGATCATGGACGAGCCGATGGCCGGCGTCGACCTGGCCAGCCAGGAGATCCTGGCCCGGACGCTGAAGACCCAGGTGGAGGCCGGTACGACGGTCCTGCTCGTGCTGCATGAACTGGGTCCCCTGGAACCGCTGATCGACCGCGCGGTCGTCCTGCGCGACGGCTGCGTCCTGCACGACGGGCCGCCCCCGAGAGCCGTCGGCCAGCATGCCCTGCCCGGCCACGACCACGTACACCCGCACGCACCCGCGGGTGCCGAACCGATCCGGACGGGACTGCTGAGCTGATGGACTTCCTGAACTACGCCTTCATGCAGCGGGCCCTGCTCGCCGCCGTCCTCGTCGGCATCACCGCCCCCGCCATCGGCATCTACCTGGTCCAGCGCCGCCAGGCCCTGATGGGCGACGGCATCGGACATGTCGCCATGACCGGTGTCGGCCTCGGCTTCCTGCTGTCCACCTCCCCGGTCTGGATGGCGACGGCGGTCTCCGTGCTCGGCGCCCTCCTGATGGAGCTGATCCGCTGGTACGGCAGGACGCGCGGCGACATCGCGCTGGCCATGCTCTTCTACGGCGGCATGGCGGGCGGCGTGATGTTCATCAACATGGCGCCGACCGGCTCCAACGCCAACCTGACGACCTACCTCTTCGGCTCCCTGTCCACGGTCTCCCCCTCCGACGTCAACGCGATCTGCCTGCTGGCCGCGTTCGTGGTGCTGGTCACCCTCGGCCTGCGCCGCCAGCTGTTCGCGGTCAGCCAGGACGAGGAGTTCGCGCGGGTGACCGGGCTGCCGGTGCGCGCCCTGAACCTGCTGACGGCGGTCACGGCGGCGGTGACGGTGACGGTCGCCATGCGCGTCGTCGGACTGCTGCTGGTCTCCGCGCTGATGGTGGTGCCGGTGGCGGCGGCCCAGCAGCTCACCCGGAGCTTCGCGATGACGTTCGCGATCGCGGTGGCGCTCGGCATCACCGTGACCGTCAGCGGCACGATCGCGTCGTTCTACCAGGACGTCCCGCCCGGCGCGACGATCGTCCTGCTCACCATCGCCGCGTTCGTCGTACTGACCGCGCTGGCCGCCCCGCTGGCCCGCCGACGCGCCCGCGCGGCCACGGCGGCGGGGCCCGGCGGGGATCCGGCGGAGTGTGTGATTCCGGCCGCGCGCGGCACGGGAGAGGAGATCAGCGCCTGACCTCCGGGGCGCCGGGCTGGCACAATGGCCCGGGTCAGGGGTGAGACGTGAGGAGGCAGCAGTGACGACCGCTGGACCGCCCGTGAAGGGCCGCGCGACCCGTCAGCGGGCAGCAGTGGCCGCCGCGCTGGACGAGGTCGACGAGTTCCGCAGCGCGCAGGAGCTCCACGACATGCTCAAGCACAAGGGCGACTCCGTCGGGCTCACCACCGTCTACCGCACGCTCCAGTCCCTCGCCGACGCCGGCGAGGTGGACGTACTGCGCACCTCCGAGGGCGAGTCCGTCTACCGCCGCTGCTCCACCGGCGAGCACCACCACCATCTCGTCTGCCGCGGCTGCGGCAAGGCGGTCGAGGTGGAGGGCCCGGCGGTGGAGAAATGGGCGGAGGCGATCGCCGCGGAGCACGGCTATGTGAACGTGGCGCACACCGTGGAGATCTTCGGCACCTGCGCGGAGTGCGCCACGCGGAACAGCTGAGAGGGGAGGCGGCTCAGCCGTCGCCCTCCATCGCCAGCAGCTCCTCGTTCGGGATCGCGCCGCCGAACCGCCGGTCGCGGGAGGCGAATTCGAGGCACGCCCGCCACAGATCGCGCCGGTCGAAGTCCGGCCACAGCACGTCCTGGAAGACCAGCTCGGCGTAAGCGCTCTGCCAGAGCAGGTAGTTGGACGTCCGCTGCTCCCCGCTGGGCCGCAGGAACATGTCGACGTCCGGCATGTCCGGGTAGTACAGGTACTTCTGGATCGTCTTCTCGGACACCTTCGACGGATCCAGCCGTCCGGCCCGCACATCCTCCGCCAACGCCTTGGCCGCGTCGGCGAGTTCGGCCCGGCCGCCGTAGTTCATGCAGAAGTACAGCGTGAGCTTGTCGTTGTCCTTGGTCTGCTCCTGCGCGACCTGGAGCTCCTTGGCGACCGACTTCCACAGCCGGGGCATCCGCCCGGCCCAGCGCACCCGCACACCCAGCCCGTCCAGTTGGTCCCGGCTCTTGCGGATGAAGTCGCGGTTGAAGTTCATGAGGAAGCGCACCTCCTCGGGCGAGCGCTTCCAGTTCTCGGTGGAGAAGGCGTACAGCGAGATGTTGCCCACGCCCATCTCGATCGCGCCCTGGAGCACATCGAGCACCTGCTCGGCGCCGACCTTGTGCCCCTCGGTCCGCGGCAGCCCCCGCTCCTTGGCCCACCGCCCGTTGCCGTCCATGACGATCGCCACATGGTTCGGGACCAGCTCACCGGGGAGCCTCGGCGGACGGGCGCCGGACGGGTGCGGCTCCGGCGCCGTGTACTCGCGCCGCTGGCGCCCCAGGATCCCGCGTACCACCATGTGCTCCGACTCCCTCTACGACTTCTCCGGGCCGGCTCTCCTGGCCCGGCTAGGACTTTTCCACGTACCGCAGCGACCGCAGCCCGCGTTCCAGATGCCAGTGCAGATAGGCGGAGACCAGCCCACTGCCCTCCCGGACGAACCGCGCCTCGCAGGCGTCCGCGGTCTCCCAGTCTCCCGTAAGCAGCGCGCCCAGCAGTACCAGGGTCCCCGGGGACGGTACGACACTGCCGGGCACCCGGCAGTCGACGCACACGGAGCCGCCGGAGGCGACGGAGAAGAACCGGTTGGGCCCGGGCATCCCGCATCTGGCGCAGTCACCGAAGCTGGGCGCGTACCCGTTGACGGCGAGCGAGCGCAACAGGAACGCGTCCAGCACCAGATTCGGGGCGTGCTCCCCCCGGGCCAGCGTCCGCAGGGCGCCGACCAGCAGCAGGTACTGCTGTACGGCCGGCTCGCCCTCATGGTCGGTGAACCGCTCGGCGGTCTCCAGCATGGCCGTACCGGCGGTGTAGCGCCCGTAGTCGGTCACGATGCCGCCACCGTACGGCGCGATGGTCTCACTCTGGGTGCACAGCGGCAGCCCGCGGCCGACCAGTTCGCTGCCGCGCGCGAAGAACTGCACATCCACATGGGAGAAGGGCTCAAGACGGGCCCCGAACTTCGACTTGGTGCGCCGCACACCCCGCGCCACCGCCCGGACCCGGCCGTGGCCCCGGGTGAGCAGGGTGATGATCCGGTCCGCCTCACCCAGCTTCTGGGTGCGCAGCACGATGCCGTCGTCGCGGAACAGACTCATGCCCCCCATTCTCCCCCATGGGGCCGGTGGCCCTTCGCTACCGCTCCGGTACGGCGGGCTCGGCGGCGAGCCACCCGGCCAGTTCGGTGCGCCGCCGCACCCCTTGCTTGCGGAAGCTGTTGGAGTGCCCTTGCGCGGCCAGTGCGCAGATCCGCCGTTCGCTGCCGGTGAGGGCGGGCACGCCGGTCTGGGAGGCGGTGGCCCGGCGGGCTCCGGCGGCGGCGAGCAGGGCGGCGACCACCGCGCACCAGCGTCCGGCGCCGATCCGCTCGGCGTGCCGGACGGCCTCCCGCAGGGCACCGCGGGCGGCGGTGAGGTGTCCGGCGGCGGCGAGCAGCCGGCCGTGGGCGGCGAGCGCGGCGATCAGCTGGGCATCGGTGCAGTCGGTGCGCAGCAGAGCGAGGGCCTGTTCGACGGTGGCGAGCCCGGCCCGGCCGCCGGTGACGGTGCCGAGGGCCCGGTCGACGCACCGGGGGTACAGGAATTCGTTCCGGCTCGGTGGCGGTCAAGAACAACGGCTCCGCCGCCATCAACGGCTGGACCGTCAAGCTGACCTTCCCCGGAAACCAGACGGTCAGCAGCCTCTGGAACGGCAGTTACATCCAGTCCGGCAACACGGTCACGGTGAAGAACGCGAGCAACAACGGCTCGCTCGGCGCCGGCGCCTCCTTCGGCTTCAACGCCAACTACTCGGGCAGCAACGGCGCCCCGACGGCGACCTGCACCACCGGCTGACACGGCGTTCGACGGTGTCGTGCCACACGTAAGCGACACCGTCGACCCGCCCAGGTCGGCCGCCGCCCCGGCCTCGCCGCGGCGGCGGCCGATCTGTCCCGAGGCCGATCCGAACGGCACCACGAACGCGTTCGTTACGATCGCGGTATGACAGCGAGAAGAGAGCCGGCCAGCCGTAGGGAGCGTCCCGCGAAGCCCGCGCTGACCCGGCAGGGCATCGTGGACACCGCCGTACGGCTCATGCGCGCCGAGGGGCTGGAGAAGGTCACCATGCGCCGCCTGGCGCAGGAGCTGGACACCGGCCCGGCCTCGCTGTACGTGTACGTGGCCAACACCGCCGAGCTGCACGCGGCCGTACTGGACGCGCTGCTCGGCGAGGTCGACCTGGTGGCCGAGGGTGCCGGGGAGGACTGGCGGGAGCGGCTTCGGGCCGTACTCGCGTCGTACACCCTCGTCCTGTTCACGCACCCGCAGCTCGCGCGGTCGGCCCTCGTCGCGCGGCCCAGCGGCGAGAACTATCTGCGGCTGGTGGAGCGGATCCTGGATCTGCTCTCCCGCAGCGGCGCGGCGCGCGAACAGGTCGCGTGGGGCGTCGACAAGCTGCTCCAGGACGCCACGGCGGCGGCCGCCGAGCATGCGACACAGGCGCACGACCCCGCGAACGCGGACGACTGGGACGCCCTCGCCCGCGCCCTGCACGCGGTGAACGGGACGACGCATCCGGCGATCAAGGCGCACATGCCGATGCTGCTCGGCGGCGCGGTGCAGGACCGGATGCGCTGGAGCTTCGACGTGCTGGTCAACGGCATCACACAGACACCGGTCCCGCCCACGACGGACTGAGCGAACGCACCCCCGCCCCCTCCCTCGGCCTCCTCCTGCACATCGACGAACTTGTTCGTTACGAACATGTTCGTTAAGGTGAAGGTGTTCGCCAGAGACCCCTTGGCCGGTCGGGAGGCCCCCTGTGACACACGACAACCACGTCCCCATCGCGATCATCGGCGCGGGGCTCGGCGGTCTGACGGCCGCCCGGGTGCTGCGGGTGCACGGGATCGAGGCGACGGTCTTCGAGGCGGAGGCGTCCGCGGCGGCCCGTAGGCAGGGCGGCATGCTCGACATCCACGAGGAGAACGGACAGCGGGCCCTGCACGCCGCGGGTCTGCACGACGCGTTCCGGGAGCTGATCCACGAGGGCGGCCAGGCGATGCGGCTGGTCGGCCCCGACGGCACCGTGCTGATCTCCCGGGAGGACGACGGCGACGGCGGGCGCCCCGAGGTGGACCGCGGTGACCTGCGCGATCTGCTGCTGAACTCGCTGCCGCAGGGCACGGTCCGCTGGGGCGCCAAGGTGACCGGGGCGCGGGGGCTGGGCGGGGGCCGGCACGAGGTGACGTTCGCGGACGGTTCGACCGTCACGACGGATCTGCTGATCGGCGCGGACGGCGCGTGGTCACGGATCCGGCCGCTGGTGACGTCCGCGCGGCCCGCGTACACCGGGATCTCCTTCGTGGAGACGGATCTGCTGGACGCGGACGCCCGTCATCCGCGCAGCGCGGCGCTGATCGGCGGCGGGTTCTTCATCAGCCTGGGCGGCGACCGCGGCTTCCTGGCCCACCGGGAGACCGACGGGAGCCTGCACGTCTACACGGCGGTGAGGGCGGACGAGGGCTGGCTCGGCACGATCGACTTCGACGACGCGGCGGCGGCGAAGACAGCGGTCCTCGCGGGCTTCGAGGGCTGGGACGAGGGCCTGCGGGGGCTGGTCGCGGACGCCGACGGCCCGCTCACACCGCGCCATATCCACGCCCTGCCCGCCGACCACCGCTGGGACCGGGTCCCGGGGGTGACCCTGCTGGGCGACGCCGCCCACCTGATGTCCCCCTTCGCCGGCGAGGGCGCCAACCTGGCCATGTACGACGGCGCGCAGCTCGCCGAGGCCATCGCCGCCCACCCGAACGACCCCGAACTCGCCCTGACCGCCTACGAGTCCACCCTCTTCCCCCGCAGCCACGCCTCCGCCACCGAGTCCGCGGCCAGCCTGGACACGATGTTCAGCGACAACGGCCTGTCCCAAATGGCCGCCTTCTTCACGGCAGACCCGTCGGCTGCGTGACATCTCCGGCCGCCACACAGCTCCCCGAACATGAGTATGTGTACTCAGTCCCGGTAGGGAATCGGGCGGATACGGTGCGTTCCGGCGGCGGGATAGCGTCTGGACGCCGCGCCCGCTCCGGCCGGCGCGGCGTGAGCGTAAACGGGGAGGAATCGGCTGGTGGCATGGGACGAGTGGGAAGAAATCAAGGCCGCGTCGGCCGAGCGGCACTCCACTCCAATGCGGCTCAACCACCTGCCAGGTGATTTCACGGGAAGCCCTTCCAAGGGCGTCTCGGGCACCCTGCGGCACACCAACGGCCCGTGGGGCACCGCGGCGAACACCGCCGACGACCTGAAGACCAGCACGGAGTCGGTGAAGAAAGGCCTGCGGTCGAGCCATACCGGCGTATCGACGGGTGCCGCGGGCCTGGCGAGCCTGGGGGCGTTGAAGACCGTACTCAGCTCCTGGGAGAAGCGGCTGGAAGCGGTGCGGGACGAGTGCACATCGCTGGAGCCCAAAATGCGTGCCGTCGCCCGGGACATGGGCGAGACGGACGTCGCCGTGGCCGACAAGGCTCGGGCCGTGCACGTGGCGGGCGGAGGCAACAGCCGGTGACCTCGGCGCTGACCTGGCAGCAACTGCGTGATCTGAGACTGACGGAGTTGGATGACGCGGCCGACGGCTGGGCCGCGGTCTCGAAACACGCCGACTCCGCGGCCCAGCGCGTGGGTTCAGAGATGGCCGGCCGCCTGGCGAAGACACAGGAGAGCGAGTCCGCGGACGCGGCCCTCCGACGGCTGGACCGACTGAGCGACAACTACCACTACATCCACGCCGAGGCCGGGCTGATCCGCTCCGCGGTGGAAGGGCTTTCCGCGGAACTCTCCACACCACAGCGGCATCTGAAGGCCGCCCTGGACGATGCCGCCACCCTGTCGTACACCGTGAACGCGGATGGGAGCGTCGCCTATCCGAAGGGCAGGAACGACACGACCGGGGAGGAGATCCCCGGCGGAATGGTCGTAGGCAACGACGGCACGCTTCTGCCCAGCAACAAGGGGCTGTACCCGCCCGACGTCCATGGGCACTACGTACCGGGCACAGGCCCCGCGGCATCCGGCCTGATCGGGGTCAACCCCAACTTCGCCAAAGCGCAGGACATCGCCGACCGCATCGCCCGCGCCGTACGCGAGGCCGGGGAGATCGACGAGCGATACCGGCAGGCGCTGATCAAGCTCAAGGCAGGACCTGGGCTCACGGTCGACGCGAAGACGTGGGCCGACGCCGCCGCGGACGTCGAGGCCGTGGGCGAGGCCGAAGCGCATCGCCTGAAAGACGCTGTCCCGCTCGACAAGTCCCCCGCCGCTCGCAAGAAGTGGTGGGACCACCTCACGCAGGAGCAGCGGGAGGAATACCTGGCGGTCTACCCCGACGTGATCGGGAACATGGACGGAATTCCGGCGGCTGCGCGCGACCAGGCCAACCGTGAGAACATCGACCTCCTCATCGGGAAGCTCTCGGGCAGAGACGACGCGAAGTCGAAGACCATGCTGGACGGACTGAAGTCCATCGAGGACCAGTTGAGGCACCCGGACCCGAAGTTCCCGCCCATGTACCTGCTCGGAATCGGAGACAGCGGAAACGGCCGGGCTATTGTCAGCTACGGGAATCCTGACACGGCGAAGAACGTGTCGGCGTATGTCCCGGGCCTCGGCACATCTCTCGACACCGATTTCGCCGGTGGCGATCTCAAGAGAGCACGAGACACGGCCAAGGACGCCCAGTTCTACGACCCTTCGAGCGCGTCGATCGTCTGGCTCGGATACGACGCCCCGCAGATTTCGGCCTCGGAGGGAATACACAACGCGGACGTCATGAGCACACACGACGCCAGAGTCGGAGCGACCGCCTACAACCACTTCATGGCCGGCATCTCGGCGACGAACGACCATACGGACCCTCACATCACCGCCATCGGCCACTCCTATGGCTCTCTCACTGTCGGTCAGGCAGCACAGCGTCACGGCGGCATCCCCGGGGCGGACGACATCGTTCTCGTGGGCAGCCCCGGTACCGGCGTGGACAAGGCGGCGGACCTCAATGTCGGCAAGAACCACGTCTTCGTGGGCGCTGCCGACCACGACCCCGTGACCATGCTCCCCAGCCACAAGGAGGCGGCCGGTACAGGGATGGGCTCTTACATAGGCGCGGTCGAGGGTGCGTTCCTGGGCCACCTCTCCGGCGGGAGTGTCATCGACCAGATGACGGACACCGTGCTCGGCGCGGGTGCGGGCGGCACCGTCGGGTACCACCTCGGGCACAGCGCCTCCGCCCCCCACGAACTCTGGTTCGGAACCGACCCGGCGAGCAAGGACTTCGGCGCCCGCCGCTTCCATGTCGATCCCGGTCCGATGCCCTCGCTCCAGGACCCGGCACCGGCTCACTCGAACTACTTCAATCCGGTAAAAGACAAAGAGTCAGCGAATAACATCGCCCTCATCGTGGCGGGGCGTTCTGATCAGATCCAGGTGGAGCAACCTCGATGAAGAAGCTGCGGACGACTCTTCCGGTCGCTGTGGTGGCCGCCGCCCTGCTGACCGGATGTGCCACGGCGCACGAGTCCGCGAAACAGCTTTCGAACGAAAGGCGTGAGCCGACCATGAACATCACCATGCAGCAGGCGGCGGAACGCGCGGACGGGATGCTCGACGCGACGCTCGACGCGATCAGGCCCGAGGTGCACTGGACTCACAGCGGCACCTCCACGGGTACGTGCGACGTATCGCGCTCGCGGACAGTGATGACGATCGTCTCCAAAGAACGGCGCGGGAACTTCCTCGGCATCGTCCAGCGATTCTGGGAGAAAAGCGGATACCGGATCAAGTCCGTGAACAAGAGCGCCGAATTTCCCGCCGTCTTCGCCCGGTCGGCCGATGGATTCGGTATCTCTCTGGTGGTGGGCGGAGCCGGACAGATCGCATTCGAGGTGGATTCCCCGTGCGTCAAACCGTCGAAGGTGGCGGCTCCGACCACCCCTTCGAACGGGCCCGACTACGACTACCCCATCCCTCGCCCCAATGTGCACTCCGCCTTCTGGTCATCGACCGCCCCGATCACCCCGGACGGCGCACGGTCGTAGCGGCAGCTCGCAGCACTCCGAGCTGCGGCTCGTGTCCGAGTGAGGGCGTCCGGGGGATCTTGCTCCCCCGGACCCCCGGTCAAGCCGCGGGTTTCTGCGTCCCTCTGTGGTCCGACCTCTGGCAACTAGCCCATTCGTGTGCGCCCCCTTGACCGCCCACATGGGCGCTTTTATGGTCACGCTGATCGAACCGGACGTAGGACGTCGTACCTCTTCCCGCCTCCCCGACCTTGCTGGAGGACCCGTGCGTGACGACGTGATCCGTGATGTGGCGGCCCCGGGCCGGCGGGCCCTGCTCAGAGGGGTCGGGGGGTTCGGGGTGGCCGCCGCGCTGCCCGGCCTCGGCGCCTGCTCCGCGGGGCCGCAGTCCACGAACGACACCGGGAGCGGCGGCAGCGGCAAGGACCGGACGCTCACCGCGGTGATCGGGTACGGCAATGACGGCAGCTGGGATCCGACGCAGACGGCGTCGGCGTTCTCCATGGCGGCCAACAACCATGTCTACGAAGGGTTGTTGGACACCGATCCGATCACCCGGGTGCCGTATCCCGCGCTCGGCACCGAGGTGCCGAAGGATTCCGGCGCCACCACCTGGCGGTTCCGGCTGCGGCCCGGTGCCACCTTTCACGACGGGAAACCCGTCACCGCCGACGACGTCGTCTTCGTGTTCGACAGGATCCTCGACCCGAAGACCCAGACCCTCGCCAAGGGGTTCTTCGAGAGCTGGCTTCAAGGAGTCAGGAAGACTGGCAGCGACAGTGTCGAGCTCGTGCTCAAGTTCCCCTTCCCCGACGGGCTTTCACGGCTCACGCTCGCCAAGATCATGCCCAAGCATGTGTTCGGGCGGCCCGGTGCGTGGGACGACGCGATCAAGGGGCTGGCCGTGGGGTCGGGGCCGTATCGGCAGACCGCCCATCACCCGAAGTCCAATACGACGTTCGAGGCGTTCGACGCCTACAACGGCCCCCGCAGGCCCGCGTTCAGGAAGATGAACTGGCTGACCATCGTGGACGCCGCCCCCCGCGTCGCCAAGATCTCCGGGACCGACGCGGGCGCGCAGATCGCGGACAACATCCCGTACGCCAACATCAGCAGGCTCGAACAGGGCGGCCTGAAGGTCGCCGGCGGGGCCGGGATGAACAACCTGTTCCTGATGTTCGACACCCGGCACAAGCCGTTCGACGACATCCGGGTACGCCAGGCCCTGCACTACGCCATCGACAAGGAGAAGATGGTCAAGGTCGCGCTCAAGGGGCATGGCAGGGCCGCCTCCTCCTTCCTCGACCAGGGGAACCCCTCGTACCGGCGGGCCAGGACCGTCTACGACTACGACCCGGACAAGGCGAAGGCGCTGCTGAAGGCCGCCGGCGTCACGGGTCTGAGCATCAACGTCCTCGCCGTCAACGTCAGTTGGATCGCGGACTGCCTGCCGACCATCAAGGCGTCCTGGGACGCGATCGGCGTCCGCACCACCCTGGCGCCGCAGGAGACCACCGCCGTCTTCACCAAGATGGACCAGCGGCAGGACTACCAGGTCGTCGCCGCGGCCTCCAACCCGAACCAGTTCGGGCTCGACGCCGACCTGATCATGCACTACAACTACGGGCCCCAGAACCTCTGGATGCGGTACACCCGCTGGGCCGACCACCCCGTCGCCCAGCAGCTCTTCAAGGACATGGACCGCGCCACCCGGGAGCCGGACGCCGGGCGCAAGAAGGCGATGGTCCAGGACTACATCGACGTCGTCGCCGAACAGGCCGTGCTCTACCCGGTCGTCCACAACGAGTTGATGACCGCCTGGGACCCGCGCCTGCTCACCGGGATAAGAGCCCAGCCGTACCCGGGGATCAACGTGCTCCAGGCCGCGTGGGTCTGACCGGATGACGGCCGTCGTCCGCATCCTGCTGCGCCGGATCGCCCTGCTGGTGCCGCTGATGCTGGGGATCGTGCTCTTCGTGTTCCTGGTGATGCGGTTCTCGGACGTCGACCCGGCCTCCGCGTTCTTCCAGGGCGCCAACCCGACCCCCCAGCAGCTGCACCAATTCCGGCAACGCAACGGCCTGTTGGACCCGCTGCCCCTGCGGTACGCCCACTTCGTCGGCGCCCTGCTGCACGGCGACCTCGGCACCAGCGCCCTCACCCGCGCCCCCGTCGCCGAGCAGGTCACCACCGCACTCCCGCTCACCCTCCAACTGGCCTTCCTGGGCCTCGCGTTCGCGGTCGTCCTGGCGCTCGCAGGCGGGGTGACCGCCGCCGTGTACCGGGACCGGTTCCCCGACCAGGCCATCCGGGTCGTCTCGCTCATCGGGGTCGCCGCGCCCGGCTTCTGGCTGGCGCTGCTGATGATCCAGTACCTGGCGGTGGACCGGGGCTGGTTCCCGACCGGCGGCTACATCAACCCCGCCGACTCCGTCACCGGCTGGCTGCGGACCATGGCGCTGCCCGCCGTCGCGCTGTCCCTGCCGGTGGCCGCCCAGCTGACCCGGATCGTGCGGACCTCGGTGGTGGAGGAGCTGGACAAGGACTACGTGCGCACCGCGATCGGCGGCGGGCTGCCGCCCTGGGTCGTCGTCGGGCGCAACGTCCTCAGGAACGCCCTGGTCAACCCGCTGACCGTGCTCGGCCTGCGGGTCGGCTACCTGCTGGGCGGCGCCGTCGTGATCGAGACGATCTTCTCGCTGCCGGGGATGGGGAAGCTGATGATCGACGCCGTGCAGAACGGCGATCCCGCGGTGGTCCAGGGCGTCGTCCTGACCACGGCCACCGGGTTCGTCGTCGTCAATCTCGTCATCGACATCCTGTATCTGCTGGTCAACCCCCGGCTGCGGGCGGCCTGACGATGACCCGCGCCGAACTCGCCGAACGGCTCTCCGGCCCCCGGGTGACCCCGCGCGCCCTGCGCCGGCTGCCACCGCTGTCCAAGCTCGCCGTCTGCTTCCTCGCCCTCGTCGTCCTGGCCGCCCTCCTCGCGCCCCTGCTCGCCCCCGACGACCCGCTCGACCAGCAGGACCCGGTGGGCGGCACCGGGCATCCCTCCGCCGCGCACTGGATGGGACAGGACAGCCTCGGCCGGGACATCCTCAGCAGGCTGATGTACGGCGCCCGGTGGTCGCTGGCGACCGGGCTCGGCGCCACCGGGCTCGCCCTGGTCGTCGGGGCGGTCCTGGGCGCGGTCGCGGCGACCTCGCGCAAGGCCGTCGACGAGACGCTGATGCGCTGCCTGGACGTGGTGATGGCGTTCCCGGGGATCGCGCTGGCCGCCGTGCTCGTGGCGGTGTTCGGCGGCGGGATCGGAGTGCTGATCTGCGCCATCGCCTTCCTGTTCATCCCGCCGGTGGCACGCGTCGTACGGGCCAATGTGCTCGACCAGTACGGCGAGGACTACGTCACCGCGGAACGGGTGATCGGCGCCCGCACCCCGTACATCGTGCTGCGCCATGTGGCCGTCAACTGTGCTGCTCCGGTCCTGGTGTTCTGCACCGTCCAGGTCGCCGAGGCGATCGTGTTCGAGGCGTCGCTGTCCTTCATCGGGGCGGGGGTGCGGCCCCCGGACCCGTCCTGGGGCAGTGTGATCGCGGACGGCAAGAACATGGTGCTGACCGGGGGTTGGTGGGCGACCGTCTTCCCCGGGCTGCTGATCCTGCTGACCGTGCTCTCCCTGAACATCCTCTCCGAGGGCGTCTCGGACGCGTGGGCCGCGCCCGCGCCCAGGGAGGTCGAGGCGGCCGACGAGCCCGTGGAGCAGGTGGGTTCGGGTGAGGTGCTGAAGCTGCCCGGTCTCGCCGAGGCCGCCCGGGGGCTGCGCTCCCGCGCCCGGCCGCTCCCGGACCGCACCGGCCCGCCGGTGCTCGCCGTGGAGGACCTGACCATCGGATTTCCCGGCCGGCACCGGGGTGTGGACATCGTCGCCGGGGTCGGCTTCGAGGTGTACCCCGGTGAAGTGCTGGGCCTGGTCGGCGAGTCGGGGTGCGGGAAGTCGCTGACCGCGCTCAACGTCATGGGGCTCCAGCCGCCCGGCGCCCGGGTGCGCGGCCGGATCCGCTTCCGGCAACGCGACCTGCTCGCCGAGCCCGCCCGCGCCCGGCGGAAGTTGCTGGGCCATGAGATGGCGATGGTCTACCAGGACGCCCTGTCCTCCCTGAACCCGGCCATGACCGTCCGCGCCCAGCTCAAACAGCTGGTACGACGCGGAGGGCGGCGCGGCCCGGCCGAACTGCTGGGCCTCGTCGGCCTCGATCCCGAGCGCACCCTGCGCAGCTATCCGCACGAGCTGTCCGGTGGGCAGCGGCAGCGGGTGCTGATCGCCATGGCGCTGTCCCGCGACCCGAGCCTGATCATCGCCGACGAGCCGACGACCGCGCTGGACGTCACCGTGCAGGCCCAGGTGATGGAACTGCTGCTGCGGCTGCGCGCGGAACTGGGCTTCGCGCTCGTCCTGGTCTCGCACGACCTGGCGCTGGTCGCGGATGTCACCGACCGGGTGGTGGTGATGTACGGCGGGCAGATCGTGGAGAGCGCGGTGACCGCCGAACTGGTGGCGGCCCCGGCCCACCACTACTCGCGCGGGCTGCTCGGCAGCGTGCTCTCACTGGAGTCCGCGGCGGCGCGGATGACCCAGATCCAGGGCGTCGTACCGGCCCCCGCCGACTTCCCACCGGGCTGCCGCTTCGCCGGACGCTGCCCACGGGCGAGCGAGGTGTGCCACGCGCGGGCTCCGGTCCTCACCGGCCCCGCGACCCACATGGTCGCCTGCCATCACCCGGCCCCGGCCGACAGCGAGGAGGTCGTCCGGTGACCGTCGTACCGGAGAGGGACCGCCCGATGGAACCCCTGGTGGAAACCCCTGTCGTGGAGGTGCGGGGCGCGCACGTGGTGCACAAGGCGCGCACCGGGGGCCTGTTCGCCCGGGACCGGGTGTACGCGCTGACGGGCGCCGATCTCGCGGTGGCGGCCGGTGAGACGGTGGGGGTCGTCGGCGAGTCGGGGTGCGGGAAGTCGACGCTGGCGAAGGTGCTGGTCGGGGTGGAGCGGCCGGTCGCGGGGACGGTGGCGTTCCGGGGGCGGGACCTGTGGGCGATGCCGGGCGCCGAGCGGCGGGCCGCGGTCGGCGCGGGCACCGGCATGATCTTCCAGGACCCCTCGACCGCCCTGAACCGGCGGCTCACCGTCCGCCGCATCCTGCGCGATCCACTGGATGTGCACGAGCGCGGCACCCGGGCACAACGAGAGGCACGGGTACGGGAGTTGATGGGGCTTGTCGGGCTGCCCCGGGGGCTTGCGGAGGTGTTGCCCGGGCAGTTGTCCGGCGGGCAGCGGCAGCGCGTCGCCATCGCCCGGGCGCTCGCCCTGGACCCGGCGCTGGTCGTCGCCGACGAACCGACCAGCGCGCTGGACGTGTCGGTGCGGGCGCAGATCCTCAATCTGCTGCTCGATCTGAAGGACCGGCTCGGGCTCGCGCTGGTGTTCGTCTCGCACGACATCCAGACGGTACGGCGGATGAGCGACCGGGTGGTCACCATGTACCTGGGCCGGATCGTGGAGGAGACCCCGGCGGACCGGGTGACCGACCGGGCCCGGCACCCGTACACCCGCGCCCTGTTCTCGGCCACTCCCGGACTGCTGCACCCCATCGACCCGATCCCGCTGGCCGGCCCGGTGCCGTCGGCGACCCGTCCGCCGAGCGGCTGCCCCTTCCGCACCCGGTGCTGGAAGGCGGACGCGGTGTGCGCACAGGTGATGCCGGACTTCTCGGCCGCGTCGCACCCGGCACATCGCTACCGCTGTCACCATCCTGTGGAGGAGGACCTGTCGACCCGCGACCTCACCCGCAGGAGCCGTGAATGACCTTCCCCGCCCCGCTCACCGGAGTCGTCCCGCCCCTCTGCACGCCCCTGACGCCCGAGCGCGAGGTCGATGTGCCCTCGCTGCTGCGGCTGGTGGACCATCTCGTGGGCGCGGGGGTGCACGGACTATTCGTGCTCGGCTCGACCTCGGAGGCGGCCTTCCTCACCGACGCCCAGCGGCGCCGGGTGGTGGAGGCGGTCGCGGGCCATGTCGGCGGCCAACTGCCGGTGCTGGCCGGGGTGATCGACATGACGACGCCGAGGGTCCTGGACCATGTCCGGGCGGTCACGGCGGCGGGCGCGGAGGCGGTCGTGGTCACCGCGCCGTTCTACGCCCGCACCCACCCCTCGGAGATCGTCCACCACTACCGCAGGATCGCGGCCCTGAGTCCGGTGCCGGTGATCGCCTACGACATCCCGGTCGCCGTGCACACGAAGCTGCCCCCCGAGCTGGTGCTGGGGCTCGCCGGGGACGGGGTGCTGGCCGGGGTGAAGGACTCCAGCGGGGATCTGGCGGCCTTCCGCGAGCTGGTCACCGGGGCCCGCGCCCATCCCGGTTTCGCCGTGCTGACCGGCTCCGAGCTGATCGCCGACGCCGCGCTCGCGCTGGGCGCGGACGGGGCGGTGCCGGGGCTGGCCAACGTCGATCCGCACGGGTACGTACGGCTCTACCGGCAGTACCGGGCGGGCGACTGGGAGGGAGCGCGGGCCGAACAGGACCGGCTGTGCGCGCTGTTCGGGCTGACCGGGGCGGGTGATCCGGCGCGGATGGGCGGCAGCTCCTCGGCGCTGGGCGCGTTCAAGGCGGCCCTGCATCTGCGGGGCGTGATCGACTGCCCGGTCACCGCGGAGCCGCAGGTGCCGCTGTCGGGCGAGGAGACGGAGAAGGTCGCCAAGTTCCTCGCCTCGGCGGGCCTGCTGTAGCCGGCCCGCGCCTGGATCTGTCCGGGGTCGGACCCGCACCCGCCCGGTTCCGCTCAGTCCGGTTCCGGTCCTCCGGTGACGCGGGTCTCCGCCCAGCTGAGCAGCTCCGGTTCGCGCAGCGTCGGCAGCCACAGGTCGGCCCGCTTCGCGCCGTCCCCGGCCGGGCGGGGGCCGACTCCGAGCACCCGCAGTCCGGCGCGATGGGCGGACTCCACCCCGGTCAGGGAGTCCTCGACGGCGAGCGCCCTGAGCGGGGGCACACCGCACAGCCGGGCCGCCAGGAGGTACACGTCCGGCCAGGGCTTGGGACGTACGGAGTCCCCGGTCTCGGGGACGACGATGTGCTGGAAGTGGGTGCGCAGCCCGGCCCGTTCGAGGCTGCCCTCGACCACCACCATCGGGCAGTTGCTGGCCACCGCCAGCGGCAGTCGCCCGGACAGGGTCCGTACGAGCTGGACGGCGCCCGGCATGGTGACCGGGTCGTCGGTGACCAGCTCCAGGAAGTGGTCGAGGAGCGCTCCGGTGAGGCCGGCCGCCAGCTCGGGTTTGTGCACCGAGTCCGCCATCAGGCGGCCGCACTCCTCGTAGTGCATGCCCTTGGCCTGCTCGGCGAACCCGGGTGGCGCCTGGAGGCCGAATTCCCGGAAGGCCAGGGTGCGGGCCTCCACCCAATGGCGTTCGCTGTCCATCAGGGTGCCGTCGCAGTCGAAGACGACGGCCTCGGGCGACCAGTCGAGCAGAGGGCGGACATGAGGGGTCACAATGGCCTCCTAGGGTGGCAGGGACAGGGGGTGACGTGCGGTGCACGCGGCTCTGAAATGCGTCATTCCCGACGTTCCACAGGAAACGGAAAGATAGCGATGACTACGATATTTTCGCGGCGGCAAATCAAGCAATAACCCCATGGAGGGACTGGACCGCGGCGCTGTCCGGGTGTATGGGACAGAGAGAACACGTCCCTTACCACCCGCTCGCGTTCCCCCTCGAAAGAAATACGTAATTACCGCGCGAGTATGATCCCTGGTTGCTCCCGGCGTACGCGGGCGCACTACATTCTTGGCCGTCGGAAATGCCGAGCGAGGGCAGGCGGAACGTTGCAGGAACGGGCCAGGACAACCCGCAGATCACTTCTGGAAGCGGCCGCCCAGCTCTTCTCCGAACAGGGATACGCGGGCACGAGCATCAATGACATAAGCGCCCGGTCCGGCCGGACCAGCGGCGCCGTCTACTTCCACTACGCCAGCAAGGAGGGCATCGCCCTCGCCGTCGTCCAGGACCGCTTCGCCACCTGGCCCCAGCTCACCGCGCGCTACGCGGACGCGGCCGTCCCCCCAGTCCAGCGGCTCGTGGCCCTCAGCTACGACATCGCCCGGGCCCTCGCCGAGGATCCGCTGACGCGCGCGGGCGCACGCCTGTGGGCCGAGCGCGCCACCATCGAGGCCCCCCTGCCCGACCCCTTCGCGCTGTGGACCGCCGCCGCGACCCGGCTGCTCGCCGAGGCCCGCAACGCCGGTGACCTGGCCAAACACGTACGTCCCGCGCCCACCGCCCGGACCCTGGTGCGCGCCTTCTTCGGGCTGTGCTCCCTCACCGAGGCACTGGAGGGCGCGGCCACCGTCGCCGACCGGCTCACCGACTGGTGGCGGCTGACCCTGCCCTCGCTCGGTGCCGCCCCGGGGATTCACCCGTGGGACGGCGCCCCGGCGGGTGAGTGGGCGCCGATCCCGGTGAGCCGGCGGAAGGACAGTCCGTCGTAGGAACCCGTCTCGTACAGCACCCCCACCGCGCCGGTGCCGAGCTGGACCAGGTCGGAGTAGGCGGCCGGGCCGTCGTCCAGGGTGATCAAACGGGAGAAGCTGCGGCCGGCGTCGGTGCTTGACCACACGGCCATGGCGCGCCTGGCGGTCGGCACGGAGGGCGCGGAGAACAGCAACGGGGCACGGGCGCCCTGGAGTTGGAGCACGCTGCCCTGGACCACCGGGACGTCCTTGAGGGTGTCCTGGGCGGCGTAGGGGCGGTCGAGGGTGGCGCCACCGTCGGAGGAGTAGGTGTCGACGCGGTTGCCCGGGGCGCTGCCGTACTGGTCGCGGGCGCTGAAGTAGAGCCGTCCGTCGGGGAGTTGGGTGGCGCTGGTCTCGTTGACATTGACCACCCCGCTGGGCCCGGTGGCGGTGAGGCCGAGGTGCCAGGCGCGGCCGCCGTCGTCGCTGTAGAGGGTGTGGCCGGCGTAGTAGCGGGACTCGCGGCCGGTGCCCCTGGAGCCCTTGGGCGGGGTGGTGGAGTGGTTGGCGGGGACCAGGATCCGCCCGGCGTGCGGGCCACGGGTGAGGGCGACGGCATGGCCGGGACCGGTGGCGTACCACCGCCAGTCGGGCCGTTTCACCGCGGTGGTGATGTCCTGGGGCGCGGTGAAGGTGCGGCCGTCGTCCGAGCTGCGCTGCACATAGACCCGGCGTCCCCGGGCGGCCGTGACCTGGCCCCGCATGATCTGGTCCTCGGTCACATCTCCCGCGTTTCCGCAGGTCACGAGGATGATGATGCCGGTGCGCGGGTCGACGGCGGGGGCCGGGTTGCCCCGGGTGTCCCCGCCGCCCGCGGCCACCACGGCGAGCGGGCCCCAGGTGCAGCCGCCGTCGGTGGAGCGACGCAGCACCACGTCGATGTCGCCGCTGTCGCCCGAGCCGTGGCGCCGGCCCTCGGCGAAGGCGAGCACGGTGCCGCGCAGGGTGCGGACCACCGCGGGGATGCGGTAGGCGGCGTACCCGCCCCGCCCGGAGACGTACGGCCGTGAAAAGGCGCAGCCGGGCGCGGAGTCGAGCGGTCTCGCGGCGGCGGGCAGCGGGGCCGTCGCGAGGGCGGCGAGGAGGGTGAGGCTGGTGAGTACGGTGCGTCGCAGCGGAGTCACGCCGTGATGCTGCCCCGGTACGGGCGCACGCCACTACTCCGTTCGAGCTAATCGGCGGGAGCCCACGGGACGGCCGCCGAGGGGGCGGGACGGGGTGCGGGCGGCCGTCGGGGTCAGGGGCAGGGTACGGACGGCGTCGGGGTCAGGACGGGGTGCGGACGACCGCCAGGGTCAAGGCCAGGGCGCGGGCGGCCGTCGAGGTCAGGGGCAGGGCGCGGACGACCGCCAGAGCCAGGACGGGGCGCGGACGACCGCCAGAGCCAGGACGGGGTGCGGGTGGCGTCGGGGTCAGGACGGGGTGCGGACGACCGCCAGAGCCAGGGGCAGGGCGCGGGCGGCCTCGGGGTCAGGACGGGGTGCGGGCGGCCGCCAGGAGGCGGGTCACGTCCTCGGCCGGGAGTGTCAGGGCCGCGCCGACCGTGGTGAGGGCGTCGCGTTCGGCGGGGGTGTAGGGGCCGTCGGCGAGGGCGATGTGGGCGCCCTGGAGGAGCAGGGCCTCACGTCCGGCCGGGGCGAGGTGCGGGGCGAGCGGGTCCAGCGCCTCGTGCAGCTCTATCGTCAGGCTGGCCCCGCAGGGATCACCCAGGACCCGCCCGGTGTCGGCGGCCAGGGCGTCGACCAGGGCGGCGAGTTGGTCCTCGGTGCAGTCCTCGACGCCGCCCGCGCGGACCGCGGCGCAGGCTGTCTCCAGGGGCGCGCGGGAGCCGGTGCCGCCCGCGGCGAGGACGGCGAGGGCGACGGTGTGCACGCCGTCGCGGAGCATCGCGGAGAAGCGCCGGGTGGTGGGGTGGTCCAGGACGTCGGTGCCGTAGTGATGGCCGCAGGCGGCGCACTCCACGACGGGCCCGGTGGTGCCGCGCGGCAGTACCGGCACCCCGAGCAGGGTGAGCCGGCGGCGGCCGGTGAGCCGCTGGTAGTTGCGGTCGCCCCCGCAGCCGGGGCAGTAGAACTCGCCGTCGCCGACGGGCGTCCACGCGGTGCGCGTGCCCAGGACGCACAGGGCCCTGGTGGCACGGTCGTCTCGTCCCCTTACCGGCAGCACGTCGCACCTCCCTAGAGCACGGCACCATCGCCGCGCTGGCGTGATGTTAGCCACATCACGGAGGCTGAGTCAGTACCCCGGACGAGACCAATCTGTGACCTGTCCGGCCCTGTGGCCGAGAAGCGACGAGGCTCCGGCCGCCGTATGCGGCGGCCGGAGCCTCGAAACCCCCGGTGGGGGTGGGTCAGCGGGTGGCGCGGTTGACGGCGGAGACGACCGCCTTCAGGGAGGCACGCGTCGTGTTCGCGTCGATGCCGATGCCCCACAGGACCTGGCCGTCGATCGCGCACTCGATGTACGAGGCGGCCTGCGCGGAGGCGCCCTCGCTCATCGTGTGCTCCTGGTAGTCCAGCAGGCGCACATCGATGCCGACGGCCTGGAGGGCGTCGAAGAAGGCCGAGATCGGACCGTTGCCGGAGCCGGTCAGCACGCGGTCCTCGCCGTCCACGGTGGCCTCGACGGTCAGCGTGTCCACGCCGTCGTTGTCCGTGGTCGACTGGCCGTTCCTGACCTGGATGCGGCCCCACGGGTTGCCGGAGTTGGGCAGGTACTCGTCCTGGAAGGCCGCCCAGATGTCCTTCGGGGTGATCTCGCCGCCCTCGGCGTCCGTCCTGGCCTGGATGATCTTCGAGAACTCGATCTGCATCCGGCGCGGCAGGTCCAGCTTGTGGTCGTTCTTCAGGACGTACGAGATGCCGCCCTTGCCGGACTGCGAGTTGACGCGGATGACGGCCTCGTAGGAGCGGCCGACGTCCTTGGGGTCGATGGGCAGGTACGGCACCGCCCACTCCAGGTCGTCGACCGTAACGCCCTTGGCCAGCGCGTCGGCCTCCATCGCGTCGAAGCCCTTCTTGATGGCGTCCTGGTGGGAGCCGGAGAAGGACGTGTAGACCAGGTCGCCCACGTACGGGTGGCGCGGGTGGACCTCCATCTGGTTGCAGTACTCCCACGTACGACGGATCTCGTCGATGTCGGAGAAGTCGATCTGCGGGTCGACGCCCTGGGAGAACAGGTTCATGCCCAGGGTGACCAGGTCGACGTTGCCGGTGCGCTCGCCCTGGCCGAACAGGCAGCCCTCGACGCGGTCGGCGCCGGCCATCACGGCCAGCTCGGCCGCCGCCACCGCCGTACCGCGGTCGTTGTGCGGGTGCACGGACAGGCATACGTGCTCGCGGCGGGACAGGTTGCGGTGCATCCACTCGAAGCGGTCCGCGTGCGTGGAGGGCGCCGAACGCTCCACCGTGGCGGGCAGGTTGAGGATGATCTCGCGGCCCGGGCCCGGCTGGTAGACGTCCATGACCGCCTCGCAGACCTCCAGGGCGAAGTCCAGCTCGGTGTCCGTGAAGATCTCGGGGCTGTACTGGTAGCCGAACTCGGTCTCCGGGCCCAGCAGCTTCTCCGCGTACTCCATCACCAGGCGGGTGCCGTCGACGGCGATCTGCTTGATGTCGTCCTTGGAGCCGCGGAAGACGACCCGGCGGAAGACCGGGGCGGTGGCGTTGTACAGGTGGACGGTGGCGCGGCGGGCGCCCTTCAGGGACTCCACGGTCCGCTCGATCAGGTCCTCGCGGGCCTGGGTCAGGACGGAGATCGTCACGTCCTCGGGGATCGCGCCCTCTTCCTCGATGATCGAGCGCACGAAGTCGAAGTCGGTCTGGCCGGAGGCGGGGAAGCCGACCTCGATCTCCTTGTAGCCCATCTTGACCAGTTGGTCGAACATCCGGCGCTTGCGCTCGGGTGACATCGGGTCGATCAGCGCCTGGTTGCCGTCGCGCAGATCGGTGGAGAGCCAGCGGGGGGCTACGGTGATCCGCTCGCCGGGCCAGGTGCGGTCCGGGATGTCCACCTGCTCGTAGCGGCCGTACTTGTGGATCGGCATGGAACTGGGCTGCTGGCGGTTGGCCATGGTGCGTGGCTCCTCAAGGGGGTCCGGATGTCCGAGTGGACGGCCGACGACGCAACGCCAAGCTCCGCGGGGAGGGAGTCGGCCTCGACTACAGACCCTCGCCGCGGCAGCTAAGAAGAAGCAGCACGAAACGCATGATGCAGCGCAGCCTAGCCGAGCGGTTCAGGATGTGGGGACGCGGTCCAGTATGCGGGACCGGTATGACAAATAGGGGCAAAAAGTGCGGCAGACCACAGGGGTGCCGCACAGCCGACCCACAGGGGGCGCATCGCCGTAGCACAGTGTCACGCTCCGTCGCGCCCCCTGTCCCGGTATTTCACCAATCATGGTTGCGAGTAGTGACTTTGGCATCACTCAGTGCGATGGTCGATGACATGACGACGAGGAACGGGGCCCTCGAGCCCGTCTTCTGCACCATCGTGCCGCCGCACGTCCTCGACCAGCTCTCCCGGGCCGGGGACCCCGATGTGTCGGCTCCCGCCCGCCGCTCCCTGGAACACGACGCCTACCAGCGCACCCGGCGCCGGCTCACCACGGTCATCGGCGCGCGTGCCGCCGCCGCGCCCGAGGGCGCCGCCGCCGACCAGCCGCACCGCACCATCTACGACACCCACCACTCCCAGGACCTGCCCGGCGACAAGGTCCGCGAGGAGGGCTCGAAGGCGGGCTCGGACGCCTCCGTCAACCGCGCCTACGCCGGCCTCGGCGCCACCTTCGACCTGTATCTGAAGGTCTACGGCCGCCACTCCATCGACGGCAGCGGACTCCCGCTCGACGCCACCGTGCACTTCGGGGAGGGCTATGACAACGCCTTCTGGAACGGCGAGCAGATGGTGTTCGGCGACGGCGACGGAAAGGTCTTCCTCGACTTCACCATCCCGGTCGACGTCATCGGCCACGAGCTGACCCACGGCGTCACCCAGCACACCGCCAACCTGGAGTACTTCGGCCAGTCCGGTGCGCTGAACGAATCGGTCTCCGATGTCTTCGGCTCGCTGATCAAGCAGTACGCGCTGGGCCAGACCGCCGCCGAGGCCGACTGGCTGATCGGCGCGGGACTCCTCGCCCCGGGCGTGCACGGCACCGCGCTGCGCTCGATGAAGGCGCCGGGCACGGCGTACGACGACCCGAACCTCGGCAAGGACCCGCAGCCCGCGACCATGGAGCACTATGTGCATACCGGTCGCGACAACGGCGGGGTGCACATCAACTCCGGCATCCCCAACCACGCCTTCTACCTCGCCGCCAAGGCCCTCGGCGGCCATGCCTGGGAGAAGGCGGGACAGGTCTGGTACGACGCGCTGACCGGCGGCGATCTCAAGTCGGACGCGCAGTTCGCCGACTTCGCCACGCTCACCGCGAAGGCGGCCCGCGAGCGGTTCGGCGCCGACGAACTGGAGGCCGTACAGAAGGCGTGGGAACAGGTCGGGGTGCATACGCGGTAGTACGCGTCCGGTAGTCCACCCACGGGACCGCCCGCGCTGCGACACTGGACCCATGCGGATTCAGGTGAGGCGCACGGGCGGTTTCGCGGGCATCGAGCGCCGGGCCGAGGTGGACACCTCGACCCGGCCCGACGCCGAGGAGTGGCAGGCACTGGCCGGACGCGTCCTCGCGTCCGGCCTGGCCACCCCGCCGGCCGGTGTACCGGACGGCTTCAGCTACGAGATCTCGGTGGACGGCCGCACGGTGTACGCGGCCGACCCCCGACTGACCGAGGACCAGCGGGAGTTGGTCTCCCTGGTACTCAAGGAAGGCGCTTAGCCGCGGCCCTCGCCTCAGCAGTAGCCCTTCTGGAGGAAGCCGCGCTGGTTCGGGCTGCCGAGGTCCAGCGGGATGTCGACATGGCTCGGCAGCTCCCCGAAGGACGCGTTCGGCAGCACGAACTCCCGGCCGGTGTACCGCTGTCGTACGGTCTGGGCGGCGGCGGACCTGCACACGAACGGGTTGGCGTACGTGTTGTAGCCGAGGCCCACGCCGGTGTTGAGGAACCCGGCGTCCTGGCACTGGTACAGCACCCCGCGCAGGGCGGCGGCGTCGCGCGGTCCGGTGTAGCCGGACTGGAAGTTGGCGAAGCAGGCCAGCGAGGACGCGCCGTCGTACGGGGAGGGTCCCGCGGCGGCCAGCGCGTCCAGGAAGTCGCGGCTGCACCCGATCGCCGCGGAGGGCGCCGCCCCCTTGAGCAGCCGGGCGCGCTTGCACCCGGTCACGTCCTGGAAGGCGCCGACGACGTCCTCGCCCTGGCCGAGGCGTGAGTAGGCGAGCACGAGGTCGCGCTGGGCGGCGAGCGGGTAGGCGTCCGTGTGGCCGAACTTCTCGTCCAGCAGCCGGAACCAGGTCTCGAACGCCGGGACCTGGGCGCGGGTCCCGGCCGGCAGGGTGTAGACGGCGAGATCGGTCGGGGTGTCCCAGCTGTCGAGCCCCGGGTAGCCGACGAAGGACAGGACGCCGATGCCGGTCTTCGGGGGCTGGTCGCCGTACCGGCTGCGCAGCTGGAGGTACCGCTCCAGATTGGTGTTCGAGCCCGCCCACGCGTACCAGAAGCCGCTCGGGTAGAGGGTGGTGTCGCCCCGGGTGTGGGTGGTGCCGAACAGGGACGGGGACACACAGCGCACCTGGCGGGCGTCCCAGGCGGCCTTGTACTCGGCCGGAGTGGAGATGCAGTCGGTGGACGCCGGGTCGCGGCGGGTGTCGGCGAGCGCGCCGGGCACGCCGCCCAGCAGGACGAACAGACATGCCGCGAGCACGGTGAGCAGCCGGGTACGCGGCCTGGCGATCAGCTGATGGACTGTCATGCGGTTCAGTTTCGGAACTATCGGGCCCCGAAGGCCAGTCGATTGGGCCATGCGGCCCACATCCGGTGAACGCTGGAACCGTTGTGCGCACAGGCGTTGACCCGCGCACGGGCGTTGACTTCGTTACCGGCGGTACGGATGATCCGGCCATGGCGACTGACGCAGGCAATCCGCTCCCTCGGTTCCCGGCCGGC
Source organism: Streptomyces griseofuscus (assembly GCF_014673495.1). Taxonomy (GTDB): domain Bacteria; phylum Actinomycetota; class Actinomycetes; order Streptomycetales; family Streptomycetaceae; genus Streptomyces; species Streptomyces murinus. Next base: position 5,751,934 of record NZ_CP051006.1, on the reverse strand, counting down.
TTCCTGTGGGGCGTGTCGACCTCCGCCCATCAGATCGAGGGGGCGGTGGACGAGCGCGGGCTCTCGGTGTGGGACGTGTTCACCGCCGGGCCGGGCCGGGTGAAGGACGGTTCGACGGCGGCGGTGGCCTGCGACCACTACCACCGCTACCCCGAGGACGTGGCGCTCCTGGCCGGTCTCGGTGTGGACGCCTACCGCTTCTCCGTCTCCTGGCCCCGTGTCAGCTCCCCGGGCGGCCTGGACTTCTACGACCGGCTGGTGGACGAGCTGTGCGCGGCGGGGGTCCGGCCGGTCCCCACCCTCTTCCACTGGGATCTGCCCGCGTCCCTCGACTGGCTGGAGCGGGACACGGCCTCCCGGTTCGCCGACCATGTGTCCGTGGTCGCCGAACGCCTGACCGACCGGGTCAGCAAGTGGATCACTCTCAACGAGCCCGCCGAGCACACCCTGCTCGGTCACGCCCTCGGCGTCCACGCCCCCGGCCGGCGGCTGCTGTTCGACGCGCTCCCGGTGGCCCATCACCAGCTGCTCGCCCACGGTCTCGCGGTCCGGGCGCTGCGCGCGGCCGGCGCGGCCGACATCGGCATCGCCAACTCCCACGGCCCGACATGGCCGGCCTCGGCCGACCCGGCGGACACGGAGGCGGCGGACTTCTACGACACCCTGCTCAACCGTCTGTTCGCGGACCCGATCCTGCTCGGCGAGTACCCGGCGGGCCTCGGCGAGTTGATGCCCGCGGCCGACCTCTCGGCGGACCTGAAGGCGATCGCGGAACCCCTCGACTGGTACGGCGTCAACTACTACGCCCCGACACTGGTGGGCGCTCCGCTCGGCACGGAGACGGAGTTCGGCGGCGTGCCCATACCCGCCGAACTCCCCTTCTCGGTGCGGGAGATAGCGGACCGGCCCCGGACCGACTTCGGCTGGCCGGTGGTCCCGGAGGGGCTGACCGAGCTGCTGTGCGGGTTCCGGGAGCGGTACGGCGACCGGCTCCCGCCGATCGTCATCACCGAGAACGGCTGCTCGTACGAGGGCCTCGACGACCAGGAACGCATCGCCTACCTGGACGCTCATCTGCGCGCCCTGCACGACGCGTTGACGGCCGGGGTGGATGTGCGCGGCTACTTCGTGTGGTCCCTCATGGACAACTTCGAGTGGGCCGAGGGCTACGCACGGCGCTTCGGCCTGGTGCACGTGGACTACGAGACGCTGGAACGGGTGCCGAAGGCGTCGTACCACTGGTTCCGGGAAGTGCTGCGGGCGCAGAGATGACCACCGGCCGCCCGTCGGCCGCGCTCGCCGAGCCGGTCGAGGCGGTGGGGCGGGGCTGGACGGCGGCCCTCTCGCTGGCCAACGGGGCGATCTGGGTGGGCTGGTTCGGCCCGCTCCAGATCCTGCTGGCCTTCCAGTCGAAGGACCTCGCGCCCGGTACCGGGATGTCCAAGGAGACCCTGCTGGCCTGGGTGACCGGCACGGGCGCGGTGGTGTCCCTGCTCGCGAACCCGTTCTTCGGCGCGCTGTCCGACCGTACGACCGCCCGGGCGGGCCGCCGGACGCCGTGGATCGTGGCCGGGGCGGCGGGCGGGGCGCTGTCCCTGCTGCTGCTCGCGGGCGCGGGCGGGCCGTGGTCGATGGCGCTGGGCTGGTGCCTTGTCCAGTTCACCCTGAACGCGGCGTTCGCGGCGGTGACGGCGGCGGTCCCTGACCGGGTGCCCAGGCGCCAACGGGGCGTGGTGGGCGGCTGGTTGGGCGCGGCGCAGATCCTGGGCGTGGTCGTGGGCACGGGGCTGGCGACGGCGGCGGGCGGTATCGGCGCGGGGTACGTGGCCTGCGCGGTGTGCACGGCGGCGGGCGTCCTCCCGTACGTCCTGCTCTTCCGCGACCTCCCCCTCCCGCCCCAGGACCGGCCCCCGTGGTCCTGGCGGGGCTTCCTGGCGGGCTTCTGGCTGAGCCCGCGCCGGTATCCCGACCTGGGCTGGGCCTGGCTGACCCGCTTCCTGATCAACCTCAGCAACTCGCTGGTGCTGCTCTACCTGCTCTACTACCTCCGCGACCGGGTCCACTACCCCGACCCCGGCCGGGGCGTCCTGATCCTGACCGCGGTGAACGGCGTGACGCTGCTGGCTACGGTGGTGATCGGCGGCGTCTGGTCCGACCGCACGGGCCGCCGCAAGCCGTTCGTCGTCTGGTCGGGCGTGCTGATGGCGGTGGCGACGGCGGCGCTGGCCGGCTGGGGGACCTGGCCGGGCGCGGTGACCGCGGCCGCCGTCCTGGGCATCGGCTTCGGCGTCTTCACCTCCGTCGACTTCGCCCTGATGACCGACGTCCTCCCGCACGCCGCGGGCCGCGGCAAGGACCTGGGCCTCATCAACATCGCCAACGCCCTCCCCCAGGCGGCCGCCCCGGCTCTGGCGGCCCCCCTGGTGACGTATCTGGGCGGATACCGGGTGCTGTATCTGGTGTCGGCGGCGATCGGGCTGGCGGGGGCGGTGCTGGTGGGGCGGATCAGGGCGGTCGACTGAAGGGAGGGTCAGAAGCCGAGCTTGCGGAGCTGCTTCGGGTCGCGCTGCCAGTCCTTGGCGACCTTGACATGGAGGTCGAGGAAGACCGGCGTGCCCAGCAGGGCCTCGATCTGCTTGCGGGACTTGATGCCGACTTCCTTGAGGCGCTTGCCCTTGGGGCCGATGATGATCCCCTTCTGGCTGGGGCGCTCGATGTAGACGTTCGCGTGGATGTCGAGCAGCGGACGCTCCGCCGGCCGGTCCTCGCGCGGCAGCATCTCCTCGACGACCACCGCGATGGAGTGCGGCAGCTCGTCGCGCACGCCCTCCAGCGCCGCCTCGCGGATCAGCTCGGCGACCATCACCTGCTCGGGCTCGTCCGTGAGGTCGCCCTCGGGGTAGAGCGCGGGCCCCTCGGGCAGCAGCGGCACCAGCAGGTCGGCCAGCAGCTCCACCTGCTGGTCGCCGACCGCGGACACCGGCACGATCTCCGCCCACTCGAAGCCCAGCTCCTTGGCGAGCTGATCGATGGCGATCAGCTGCTCGGCGAGGGTCTTGGAGTCCACGAGGTCGGTCTTGGTGACGACGGCGACCTTGGGTGTCTTCTTGATCCCGGCCAGTTCCTTCGCGATGAACCGGTCACCGGGGCCGAGCTTCTGGTCGGCCGGCAGGCAGAACCCGATCACGTCGACCTCGGCCCACGTGGTGCGCACGACGTCGTTCAGCCGCTCGCCCAGCAGCGTGCGCGGCTTGTGCAGCCCGGGGGTGTCGACCAGGATCAGCTGGGCGTCCGGGCGGTGCACGATGCCCCGCACGGTGTGCCGCGTGGTCTGCGGCCGGTTCGAGGTGATCGCCACCTTCTGCCCGACCAGAGCGTTCGTGAGGGTGGACTTGCCCGCGTTGGGGCGGCCCACGAAGCAGGCGAAGCCGGCGCGGTGGACGGTTTCCGCCGGCTGCTCGGATGACTGGGTGCGAACGCTCATGCCGTTCATTGTCCCTGATCCCGGAGCCCCCGCCGCACCGCGAAGCGATGCTCACGCCGCGTCACCGCCCCTTCACCGGAACGTGACCGCATCCGCCACACGATCACCACCGCCACCACCACGAGCACCAGCACCACCAGCGGGGGCCACGGCACCGCGTAGAACGACGCCCCCGCCGACGCCGACGCCCCCCGCGCCCGCGCGCTCACCGTGATCGCCGCCCGGTCGAGCACCGGTGTGCCGCGCCAGGTCTCGGTGAGCCGTACCGACTGCCCGGGCAGCAGCTCGGCGGGCACCCGGGCCGCCCGCCGCTCCAGCAGGGTACGGCCGAACAGTCCGCGCGCCGTCAGCTGCGCGCTCGGCCGCAGCGTGACATTGCCCGTGTTGCGCAGGGTGTACGACACGGTCGCCGTACCCGTGCCGAAGAGCAGCGGCCGGTGGCGGCCGACGCTCAGCCGGGACACCGCAAGCGCGGGCAGCGTCGGACCGCTCACCCGCAGATACACCCGCGCGCCGACCGCCCGCCGGATCCCCAGCGCCAGCTTCCCGCCACCCGGCTCGGTCCGCTCGTCCAGCGCGACGATCGCTCCGGGATGGTCGCCGGGTTCGGCGCCCGTCGGCACCCGCAGCGTGAACGGCACGGTCACCGTCCGATGCCCCGGCACCGTGATCCGGCTTCTGGCGAGCCGCGCCCACGCGCCCACCCCGCGCATCGTCTCGTCCGCCGTGCGCACGGCGAAGCCGCCGTCCCGGGGCGTGTTGTAGGCGTCGGCCGCGTACAGCCGGAAGGTGAGCGGCTCGGCGGTCCTGTTCTGGACGGCGACCTTGTCGGTGAGTCTCTGGCCGGGGTCGGCGGAGAGGTAGAAGTAGGGCCGGGCCGCGGCCTGGGCGGCGACCGGGTACACGGACCAGCTGCCGTTGTCGGCGGCCCGTGCGGGCACCACCGGCAGTACGGCCAGCAGCAGGCTCACCACGACGACGTACGCCTTGCGCATGGGTGCGGACCCCCACGGCCGGGGGTGGCCCGTGGCACGGGCGGGTGCGGGCGCCCGTACGCTCATGACAGCGTCAGCGTGAGCACGCCGGAGTACCCGCCCGGAGGCGTGAACGCCGGTACGTCCAGGGAGAGTCCGGCGTTCACGGTGAACTCGCCGCCGGTCAGCGTCCCGTCCGGGGTCCCCGCGAGGGTGGCCCCCGAGGAGCCCACCGGGCCCGCCGAACCCGCCGTACAGGTACTGGGACTGCCCGCCTTGCTCGCACACGACGGCGTCCAACTCAGCCGGTCCGCGCCGATCCTGCCGCCGGGCCCGGTGAAGTCGGTGACCCTGCCGGTCAGCGACCAGCCCGCCGGTCCGCCGCGGAAGTCCTTGACCGTCACGGTCCAAAGCGCGCCGGTCGAGGCGCCGCCCCGGCCGAAGTCGACCCCCGACAGCGCGACCGAGTCCCCGGCCTGGGTCATGGCGAGCGTGCCCGCCGTGACGCTCGTGGTGAGCTTCTGACTGCCGGGCGGCACCGGCGCGTTGACGACATAGGCCGCGGGGCCCGCGCCGGTGTCGGCGTTCCAGGAGCCACCCTCGTACGCGACGATCCCGGTGGTCGAGGCGTCGTTCACGACGAGGGAACCGCTGAAGGAGCCCTGCCCGTCCGCGGACACGCTCGCGGTGTCCCCGGTCTGGCTGGTCCCGGAGCGTCCGGCCAGGGTGACGGCGGCGCCCGGGGTGAAGCCCGTACCGCTGACCCTGACGGTCGCGCCCGGGTCTCCGGTGGCCGAACCCAGCGTGATCGCCCGGGTGTTGACCGGGGCCCCCGCCGTCGCCGTGATGGTCTCGGACGCCGGTGCGGGCGGGTTCGTGACCGTGCAGGGGGTGTCCAGTTCCATGATGTAGCTGGTGTGGATGTTGTAGTCGCCCGGCGCGAGAGTGATCTTCCCGGCCTTGGTGACGGTGAACGTGCCCGTCATGGAGAAGGACGGGAAGGCGGCCTTCCCCGGTACCGGGGGGTTCTTCTTGGGTCCGGCGACCGTGATGTCACCGCTCTGGGCGCCGCCCAGCGTGACCTTGCCGGTCGGGGTCATGATGTCGGCAGGCAGCGCCAGATCGGTGGGGTTGCTCGCGGCGGCCCCGACCACGGTGTAGGTGACGGTGACGGTGTCGCCGACCTTCGGGCTGGTGTTGTCCGCCGACACGGTGGCGGTCGTGGTGCCGTCGATCGGCGGCAGACCCGCGATGGCGGGCGGGATGCAGTGCGTGGCGAAGTCCACGTCGGTGCCGGCGGCGCCGGCCGGGCAGGCCAGCGCGCCGCCCGCGGAGACCGCGAGCGCGGTCGCGCCGAGCAGTGACGCCCAGCGCCACCGTCCGGATCTTCGGGTGGTGAGACCCATGGGCCCCCTCCTGAGGGTGGTGGGCGCGGCCGAACGGGCGCCCCGACAGGGGGCATTGGCGGGGCGGCGAGATGAGAAGTCAAGGGAGATGCCGCAGAATCCTGACTACTCGTCAGATCCTGCGGCATCCAGGGGAGAACCGGAACGGACCGGTCGGCCGGGGCGGCTCAGAACACGAACGGACCCGGCGACTGCGGACCGCTCGCGGTACACGTCACGGTGATGCCGAAGATCACCATCTTCAGCGAACCGCCGTAAGCGTCGAGCCTGTACCCGGAGGCGACGGTCCCGGAGAGCGGGCCGACGCTGACCGGGTCGCCCGGGTTCATGACCGGGTTCTTGGTGCCGCTGAACACGACGCTGCCGCCGCCCGCCTTGGCCATGGTGAGCGTGGAGGTGATCGAGTCCGCGGCCACCGTGACCGGGGCGCTGATCGCGGTGGAGGTGAGGCTCAGGGTGGCCGAGGTGCCGCTCTGGGTGGCGGTGAGCGTGGCCGGGCCACCGCCGAAGATGCCGCAGCTCGCGGTGATGGTCGCCGACTGGGGAGTGACGGCGGCCGCGGAGGGTGCGAGGGCGAGACCGGTGACCGCGAGGGCCCCGGCCGCCAGGGCCGCACCTGTTGCCGTGCGCTTGGCTCTCATGGGGATCCGCTTTCCTTCCTGCTGGGCACGCCGGACGTGCCGTGTGGGGTGATCGGAAGGTGCGCCGACGAACGGCAGGCCGGTCGGGCGGGTGCGGACGCGCCGGACGGCGGTGCGGATCTGACGGGTCGTCGGGACGTACGCGTTCATTGACGCGCGCGCCCCCCGACCCAGCAAGGTTGAATTCCAGCCGACCTTTCGGTCGGTACTCTTCGGCCGGCCCGCGGATTCCCGCGCGAGCGGTCAGCTCTCGGCGCGGCCCGCGGCCACGGTCGTACGGACCGTGCCGTCCACCCCCGCGAGCAGCACCGGCGTGTCCGCGCCCCCGAGGTCGGCCACCGCGGCCAGGTCCTCGGCCGGCACCGACTCCGCCTCGCCGACCACCGCCGCCGCCTCCAGCGACGCGGCCCCGGACGCCACCGCCATGGCGACGGCGGTGCGCAGCGCGCTGAGCTTCAGCGAGGCCAGGTCCACCGTGCCGGCGACATAGGTGCGCCCGGTGTCGTCCCGTACGGCCGCCCCCTCGGGCACGGCGTTGCGGGCCCGCGCGGAACGGGCCAGGGTCACGATCTTGCGGTCCTCGGGGTCAAGCGCGCTGCTCTCGGTCATGCCCCGAGCATACGAAGACACAGAAGGCCCCCGACGCTCACCCCGCCACGGGGTACATCGCGCCCCGCCGGCCCTCCGGGGAGGCCAGCCACTCCAGCTTCTCGGCGGTGTTCGCCTCGTCCAGCGGAGTGTGCAGCACGATCATCAGATCGGGTCGGGCGGGGATCTTCAGGACCGTCGACTCCACGACCAGCAGCCCGGCCAGCGGATGCGACAACTCCTTGCGGACCTGCCCCTGGTCCTCGATGTCCCGCTCCGCCCACAGCGCCGTGAACTCCTCGCTGGCGGCGCTCACCTCGGCCAGCACCTCCCGGAACCCCTCGTCGTCGGGGCGCGCCGCGCAGGCGGCCCGGAACTGCGCCACCACCGTGCGCGCGTTGCGCTCCCAGCTGTGGCTGCGCTCGCGGTACAGCGGGTCGGTGAAGAAGTCGATCAGGCAGTTCTGGGTGATGCCGGGGCGCATGCCGAGCACGATCGCGGCCGCGTCGTTGTACTGCACGCAGTTGTAGTAGAGGTCCATGATGTGCGCCGGGTACGGCATCCAGGTGTCGATGAGCCGCCGCAGCCCGTCGCACATGTCCTTCCTGCCGGGCACCACCTGGGGTGTCGGCGGGTTCAGCCCGGCCAGCAGATACAGGTGCCGGCGCTCGGCGTCGCTGAGCCGGAGCACCCGGGCGACCGCGTCCAGCACCTGCGGGGAGACCGAGATGTCCCGCCCCTGCTCCAGCCACTGGTACCAGGAAGCGCCCACCCCGGCGAGCACGGCGACCTCCTCGCGGCGCAGTCCGGGCGTACGGCGCCTGCCGCCGCCGGCGGGCAGTCCGGCCTCCTCGGGACTGACCCGGGCGCGCCGGCTCATCAGGAACTCCCGCAGTTCGTCACGCCGATGACTGCGCGTCGCCTCAGCAGCAGGCATGTGCCGCCCCTCCCCCGTCGGTCCTGTCCAGTGGTCGCTCCGGTGACCTCTCTGGTGGTGCCACCACCACCATAAGTTCCGACTCCCCACCGGTATTCCGTACGCCCGAAGCTCTTCCCATGGCGATCGACACCACCACCCAGACCTCCCCCGCAGCGGACACCGCGGCGCCCGGCATCCCCCGGTTGTCGACGCGTGACAAGCTGGTCCTGTTCGTTCTGTGCGCGGCCCAGTTCATGGTCGCGCTGGACTTCTCCGTGCTGAACGTGGCGCTGCCCGGCCTCGGCCGCGACCTCGGCATGAACACCTCCGCGCTCCAGTGGGCCGTCACCGCGTTCGCGCTGCCCTCCGGCGGCTTCCTGCTGCTGTTCGGCCGCGTCGGCGACCTGTTCGGGCGCCGCAGACTCTTCCTCGCCGGTCTCGCCCTGTTCGGCGCGGCCTCGCTGCTGTCCACCCTGGCCTGGGACCCGGCCTCGTTCCTCGCCGGGCGCGCCCTCCAGGGGCTCGGCGCGGCGGCGATCGTACCGACCGGCATGTCCCTGCTGACCACCACCTTCCCGGAGGGCCCGGCCCGCGACCGCGCCCTCGGCATCTCCGGCACCCTGCTGTCGCTGGGCTTCACCGTCGGCATGGTCGCGGGCGGCACCCTCACCGACACCTTCGGCTGGCGCTCCACGATGGCCCTGCTGACCCTGTTCGCGCTGATCGTGCTGCCGCTGGCGCCCGGCCTGCTGCCGGAGTCCCGCACCCCGGACCGGCCGCGCCTGGACGTGCCCGGCGCCGTCACCGTCACCACCGGACTGCTCTCGCTGATCTACGCCCTGTCCACCGCCGCCGACCACGGCTTCGGCCGCCCCGACGTCCTCGCGGCCCTGGCCGCCGGGCTGCTGCTGCTGGCCGCGTTCGTGCTGGTGGAGTCCCGCTCGGCGGCGCCCCTGGTCTCGCTGCCGATGCTGCGCCGGCGCACGGTGGCCTGGGGCAACATCGGCGGTCTTGTCACCTTCTCGATGATGTCCACGATCGTGTTCGTGCTGACCCTGTACCTCCAGGAGATCCTGGGCCTTTCCGCCTTCGAGACCGGGCTGGTCTTCGGCTTCCAGGGCGTGCTGTCCGTGGTCGCCGGCACCCTCGCCCCGAAGGTCATCGGCCGTCTCGGCGCCCGCCGCACCCTGGTCGGCTCGCTGGCCGGCCAGGGCGCGCTGACCGCGTCGCTGCTCCTGCTGAACACCCACGTCTGGTCGGCGTGGCTGGCCACGGCCGCGGTGGCGCTGGCCAGCATGTGCCACCTGGGCGCGATCATCTCGTACGGCGTGACGGTCACCTCCGGTGTCCCGGACGCGGAACAGGGCCTGGCCACCGGCCTGGTGACGTCCACCCAGCAGGTCGGCATCACGGTCGGCATCCCGTTGCTCGGCGTGCTGGCCACCACCTCGGGCGACCTGCTGAGCGGTGTGCACACGGTGATCGCCCTGGACGCGGCGATCGTGCTCGGCGCCGCGCTCCTCACCGGCCTCGGCCTGCGCCGCTCCCGGGCCTGAACCAGGGCCGGGGCCTCAGTCCAGGGTCTGGATGATCTCGCTTCGCGTGGCCGTGTGCACCACACGGCCACGCGCGCCGTTGACCAGCGGGAGGTACGGCGCCACATGCCCGCACTCGACATCGGCGAGGATCGGCACACCCAGCGGCCCGAGGGCGTCGAGGACGGCCGCGTCCTGGGTGAGGGTGGGCGCGTCGGGGGCGTGGGTGCGGCCGACGAGCACGGCGGCGGCCCGGTCGAAGAACCCGGCCAGCCGCATGCCGTGCAGATGGCGGGCGATGATCAGCGCGTTGTCCTCGCAGGCCTCGACGTAGACGAGCAGCGGTTCCGCGCCCGCGAAGCGCGTGGTGTCGAGGTAGCGGCTCCCGGCGAGCGGGGCGACGGTCTCGATACAGCCGCCGATCAGCCGCCCCTCGACCTCCACGTCCCCCTCGCCGTCGAGCCGCCGCCAGCCGCCCGCGCCGTCCAGGGTGAACTCGGCGGTCCCCGGGTCGCGGGTCCAGTCGTCCCAGCCGCCGGTGCGGTGCCGGCCGGGCGGGGTCTGGGTGAACGGCTCGCCCTGCGGCGCGGCCACGATGTCCAGCCAGGACGTCAGCCCCTCGGGCACCCGGTACGGGGTGTCCATGAGGTTGTTGCCGTGCACGGTCGCCACCCCGGTCAGCAGGGTCAGCGGGGCGAGCAGGGTCGACATGTCCGAGTAGCCGACCAGCCAGGTGGGTTCGGCCCGGCCGATCGCCTCGAAGTCCAGGTGGGGCATCAGGTCGATGGCCAGCTCGCCTCCCCACGGGGGGACGACGGCCCGGACGGCGGGGTCGGTCAGCATCTGCGTCAGCTCGGCGGCGCGTTCGGCGGCCGGGGCGCTGATGTGGGTGGTGCCGTCCATGCACCGGCCGACGACCACCTCGTAACCGCGCCGCTCGATCTCCTCGACCGCGACATCGAGGCGCGCCCTGAGGGGTTCGGCCACGCCCGAGGAGGGAGAGGTCACACCGACACGGTCACCGGGGCGCAGAGGGCGCGGATATCGAATGGTCATACGGGATGCTCTCGAAGTCCGCGGGCCCGGGCAACGCGATTACGGGCGGTCCAGCCGCAGCCGCTCCGCCCTCGGCAGTCCCGCGACGACCAGGTCGTACGAGTCCTCGATCAGCTCGCGCAGCAGCGGGTCCGGGAGGCCGCCGTCGACGGTGACGGTGTTCCAGTGGCGCTTGTTCATGTGCCAGCCGGGGACGATCAGGCCCTCGTGGTCGGCGCGCAGCCGCACCGCGTCCTCCGGGTCGCACTTGAGATTGACCGTCAGGGGCCGCGCGTCCAGGTTCGTCAGAGCGAACAGCTTGCCCAGCACCTTGAAGACCGAGGTCTCCGGGTTGAACGGGAAGTCCTCCACAGCCGCGTTGAAGGACAGGCAGAAGGCGCGCAGTTCCTCGGGTCTCACTCGGCCTTCGTCTCCTCGGCAGGCTCCACCAGCACGGTGACGATCTTGTTCCGGCGGCCGGCGGAGGACTCCGCGGTGAGCTTCAGCCGCCGCTCGTCGGGGAGTTCCACCTCGGCGGACGCGCCCGCGATCGGCACCCGGCCGAGCGCCTTGGCGAGCAGTCCGCCGACGGTCTCCACGTCCTCGTCGTCGTACTCCTCCAGGCCGTACAGCTCGCCGAGGTCGGTGATGTCCAGACGGGCGGTGACCCGGAAGCGACCCTCGCCGAGGTCCACCACGGGCGGCAGTTCCCGGTCGTACTCGTCGGTGATCTCGCCGACGATCTCCTCCAGGATGTCCTCGATGGTGACGATGCCCGCGGTGCCGCCGTACTCGTCGATCACGACGGCGACGTGGTTGCGCTCCTTCTGCATCTCCCGCAGCAGGTCGCCCGCGTTCTTGGTGTCGGGCACGAAGACCGCCGGGCGCATGGCCGTGGAGACCAGGTCGCTCTCCGCGTCCCGGCTGATGTGCGTCTTGCGGACCAGGTCCTTGAGATACACGATCCCGACGATGTCGTCCTCGCTCTCCCCGGTGACCGGTATCCGGGAGAACCCGGAGCGCAGGGCGAGGGTGAGGGCCTGCCGGATGGTCTTGAAGCGCTCGATGGTGACCAGGTCGGTGCGCGGCACCATGACCTCGCGCACCAGGGTGTCGCCCAGCTCGAAGACGGAGTGCACCATACGGCGCTCCTCGTCCTCGATCAGCGACTCCTTCTCGGCGAGGTCGACCAGCGCGCGCAGCTCCGCCTCGGAGGCGAACGGACCGCGCCGGAAGCCCTTGCCGGGGGTGAGCGCGTTGCCGATGAGGATCAGCAGCGAGGGGATCGGGCCCATCACCCGGGCCAGCGGCACCAGGACGTAGGCGGCCACGGTCGCGGTGTTCAGCGGGTGCTGGCGGCCGATGGTGCGCGGGGAGACCCCGACGGCGACGTACGACACCAGGACCATCACACCGATGGCGACCAGCAGGGCCTGCCAGGTGGCCGAAAAGGCCTCCAGGCAGGCGTAGGTGACCAGGGCCGCGGCCGCCATCTCACAGGCGACGCGGACCAGCAGGGCCACATTGAGATAGCGGGTGGGGTCGGCGGCGATCTGCGCCAGCTTCTCGCCGCCGCGCCGCCCGGACTTCACGGCCTCCTCGGCCCGGAAGCTGGAGACCCGGGCGAGGCCCGCCTCCGCGCAGGCGGCGAGCCAGGCGACGACGACCAGCGCGATCGCGCCGATCACGATCTGCGGGGACATCCGGCCGGCTTACGAGACGGTCGGTGCCGGAGACGGGCCGGTCAGGCCCTGCTCGGCCCGCCAGCCGTCCACGATGGCGGCCTGCAACCCGAACATCTCGGCCTTCTCGTCCGGCTCCTCGTGGTCGTAGCCGAGCAGATGCAGCACGCCGTGGACGGTGAGCAGCTGGAGCTCCTCGTCCATGGAGTGCTGCGTCGGGGCGTCGGCCCCCTGCTTGGCCGCGACCTCCGGGCACAGCACGATGTCACCGAGCAGCCCCTGCGGGGGCTCCTCGTCGTCCTTGCCCGGCGGACGCAGCTCGTCCATCGGGAAGGACATGACATCGGTGGGCCCGGGCAGATCCATCCACTGGATGTGCAGCTGCTCCATGGCGTCTTCGTCCACGACGATCACCGAGAGTTCGGAGAGCGGGTGGATGCGCATGCGCGCGAGCGCGTAGCGGGCGATGTCGAGGATCGCCTGCTCGTCGACCTCGGTGCCGGATTCGTTGTTGACGTCGATCGACATGCTCGTGCCGGTCTACTTCCCCTTGGTGCCCTTGGCGCCGGTCCTGCCACGGCCCGGGTGGGAGCCGTTCTCGGTGCCGTTCTTGCTGTCGTACTTCTCGTACGCGTCGACAATACGGCCCACCAGCTTGTGCCGTACGACATCGTGGGACGTCAGCCGGGAGAAGTGCACGTCCTCGACGCCCTCCAGGATCTCCTGGACCTGGCGCAGACCCGACTTCGTGCCGTTCGGCAGGTCGACCTGCGTCACATCGCCCGTGATCACGATCTTCGAGTCGAAGCCGAGGCGGGTGAGGAACATCTTCATCTGCTCGGGGCTCGTGTTCTGGGCCTCGTCCAGGATGATGAACGCGTCATTGAGGGTACGGCCGCGCATGTACGCCAGCGGTGCCACCTCGATGGTCCCGGCGGCCATCAGCTTGGGGATGGAGTCCGGGTCGAGCATGTCGTGCAGCGCGTCGTACAGCGGGCGCAGATAGGGGTCGATCTTCTCGTAGAGCGTGCCGGGCAGGAAGCCCAGCCGCTCGCCGGCCTCGACCGCGGGGCGGGTCAGGATGATCCGGTTGACCTGCTTGGACTGGAGGGCCTGGACGGCCTTGGCCATGGCCAGGTAGGTCTTGCCGGTACCGGCGGGGCCGATGCCGAAGACGATCGTGTGCTTGTCGATGGCGTCGACATAGCGCTTCTGGTTGAGGGTCTTGGGGCGGATGGTGCGGCCGCGCGAGGACAGGATGTTCTGCGTCAGCACCTCGGCCGGGGTCTCCGAGCCTTCGCCCGTACCGTTGTCGCTCGCCTTGAGCATGGCGATCGAGCGCTCCACTGCGTCCTCCGTCATCGGCTGCCCGGTGCGGAGCACCAGCATCATCTCGTCGAACACGCGTGAGATCAGGACGACGTCGGCGCGCTCGCCGACCGCGCTGATCTCATTGCCCCGGACATGGATGTCGGCCGCCGGGAAGGCCCTCTCGATCACGCGCAGGAGGGAGTCGCCGGAACCCAGAACGGTCACCATGGGGTGCTGGGCGGGGACGGTGAGCTGCGCTCTCGTCTGCTCCTGCGTGGGGGTGTGAGCTGTGGGTGTCTGTGTCATGGGCCGGCGCGAAGGCCTGGTGCTTCCTCCTCCTCGCGACCGCGCAACCTAGGGCGGCCTCGTCGCTGTCCAGAGTACGCCGGACGGCTCAGAAGCCTGTAGGACTTTTCCTCCGGCCGGGGTACGCCGCCACCGCGCCGCCGCCCGTCAGCCGGACCCCCGGAAGCCGATGGTGGGCACGGCCCGGCGCAGCGGCCAGGGGCGGTCCAGCTCCTCCGGGACCAGCCGGTCGAGGAAGGCGTACCGCTGGAGCGCCATGGGGTCCTGGGTCGGCAGGGACTGCACCCGCCGCCACCACGCGCCGATCTCCGACCAGCCCGGCGCCGACAGGGAGCCGCCGAACTCCTGCACGGACAGTGCGGCCGTGAGTCCCGCGAACGCCAGCCGGTCGGCCAGCGGCCAGCCCGCGAGGGAGCCCGTCACGAAGCCGGCGACGAAGACGTCCCCCGCGCCCGTGGGGTCCAGCGCCTCCACCGCGATCGCCGGGACCTCCGCGGCCTCACCGGTACGGCGGTCCACCGCGTACGCGCCCTCCGAGCCCAGCGTCACCACCGCCACCGGCACGTACTCGGTGAGCGCGTGCGCGGCCAGGCGGGGGCAGTCGGCGCCCGTGTACCGCTTCGCCTCCTCGGCGTTGGGCAAAAACGCCTCGCAGTGTTCGAGGTCGGACAGCCCCGAGAGATCCCAGGCGCCGGTCTCGTCCCAGCCGACATCGGCGAAGATCCGGGTCCCGCCGCGCGCGGCCTGGGCGATCCAGGGGGCGCGGCGGCCCGGTGTGAGGGAGGCGACGGCGGCCCGGGCGCGCGGCGGGCAGTCGGGGGCCGGCTCCTCCGGCGGCGGCTCGTGCCCGTGCGAGACCATGGTCCGCTCGCCCTCGTACGCCATGGACACGGTCACCGGCGAGTGCCAGCCGGGCACCGTCCGCGACGGGGTGAGGTCGATGCCCTCGCCCTGTTCGAGGGCGTCCCAGCAGTACTCCCCGTAGTGGTCGTCCCCGAACGCGGCCGCGAGCGAGGTCCGCAGCCCGAGCCGGGCCAGCGCGCTGGCCATGTTGGCGACCCCGCCGGGGCTGGAGCCCATGCCGCGGGCCCAGGACTCCGTGCCGCGCACGGGCGCCGAGTCCAGGCCGGTGAAGATGATGTCGAGGAAGACGGTGCCCGTGAGATAGACGTCCCAGGGCGGATCCCCGGGGGCGCGCCGCGCGGCGAGCGGATCGACCTGGGCCTGGCGGTGCCCCGCCCGGGTGAGGTGCTCGGGTTCCTCTCCGATGAGGGTGTGCGACGAGGTCACGGTGCGCTCCCTGGTGTGCTGGGTCTGGCCAGTGTGCACCACCGGGGCCGCCGCGCAGGGGCATACGGCCGGGGATGCGCACACCTGGACAGGTCCGCGCGCACAGCACAGAGCCCCGCCCCGCACACGGCGGGACGGGGCTCTGCAATGGAGCGCCGGGCAGGCCTTGCACCTGCATTTCCCCGCAGGAAGCGGGGCGTCTTTCCTTGGACCACCAACGCACTGTCCGGCTACCGGAGTTCCGGCGGCCTCGACATGATCAATCATAGCCCATGCCGGGGCCGGTGCCGAACACACGGGGAACGCCCGTACGCGTCAGAACACGTACGCGTCCACCTCGGCGAGGTACCGGGCACGGCGCTCCTCGTCGTCCTCCAGGAAGGAGGCGAGGAAGGAGTTGCGGGCCAGTTCGCGCAGCCGGTCCTCGGTCAGCCCGAGACTCTCGCGCACCGCGTGGAAGTTGTCGTCGGCGTACCCGCCGAAGTAGGCCGGGTCGTCGGAGTTGACCGTGCACAGCAGCCCCGCGTCCAGCATGGCCGGCAGCGGGTGGTCGGCCAGGGTGTCCACCGTGCGCAGCCGGACGTTGGACAGCGGGCACAGGGTGAGCGGAATGCGCTCGCGCACCAGCCGCTCCACCAGCTCGGGGTCCTCCATGCAGCGCAGCCCGTGGTCGACGCGCTCGATGCCGAGCAGGTCCAGGGACTGGGTGATGTACTCCGGCGGGCCCTCCTCACCGGCGTGCGCCACCCGGCGCAGCCCGAGCCCGGCGGCGGTCTCGTACACCTGGCGGAACTTCGCCGGCGGGTGCCCGACCTCGGCGGAGTCCAGGCCGATGCCGGTGATCCGGTCGAGGTACGGCCGGGCGGCCTCCAGGGTCTCCAGCGCGGAGTCGGCGGACTCGTCGCGCAGGAAGCACAGGATGAGCCGGGTGGAGACGCCGTGGTTCTCCTCGCTGCGGCCGAGCGCCCGCCACAGCCCTTCCACGACGGTGCGCATGTCCAGGCCGCGGGCGAGGTGGGCCTGCGGGTCGAAGAAGATCTCCGCGTGCCGTACGCCCTGCGCCGCGGCGCGGGCCAGATAGGCGTTGGCCAGGTCCTCGAAGTCCCGCTCGGTACGCAGGACGGTCATCAGCTCGTAGTACAGGTTCAGAAAGGACTGGAGATCCTCGAACCGATACGCCTCGCGCAGCTCTTCCGTGTCGGCGTAGCGCAGCTTCACGCCGTTGCGGGCGGCCAGGTCGAAGGCCAGCTCCGGCTCCAGGGTGCCTTCGATGTGGAGGTGCAGTTCTGCTTTGGGGAGGGACATCAAAGCATCGTACGGCGCACTTACCGTCGTTTCGGAACCGGCACTCGCTGAAGGTCGTACGCCACGGTCAGCTCACCCTCGAAGCCGGCGGCCCGTGCCTGGCGCTCGAACTCGTCGGGCTCCGAGTACCGCTGGCTGAAGTGGGTGAGCACGAGATGCCGTACCCCTGCCCCGCGCGCCACCGCCCCCGCCTGCCCAGCCGTCAAGTGCCCGTGCTCCACGGCGAGTTCCTCGTCCTCGTCCAGGAAGGTGGACTCGATGACCAGCAGGTCGCAGCCCTCGGCCAGCGTGTACACGCCCTCGCAGAGCCGGGTGTCCATGACGAACGCGAACCGCTGCCCGCGCCGTACCTCGCTGACCTCCTCCAGCGTCACGTCCCCGAGCCGCCCCTCGCGCTGGAGCACCCCCACGGCCGGGCCCTTGATGCCGTGCGCGGCGAGCCGCTCGGGCAGCATCCGGCGGCCGTCGGGCTCGGTCAGCCGGTATCCGTAGGACTCCACCGGGTGCGACAGCCTGCGGGCGTCCAGGGTGTACGACGGCGTCACCGCGAGGGTGCCGTCGGCGCTCACCGGGACCTCGGTGACACCGACGGTCTCCCGGTACGCGGTGGCGTACCGCAGCCGGTCGAAGAAGCGCTGTCCGGAGGCCGGGTAGTGCGCGGTGATCTCGTGCGGCACCCGGTCCAGGTTGATGCGCTGGATGACCCCGGCGAGGCCGAGGCTGTGGTCGCCGTGGAAGTGGGTGACGCACAGGCGGTTCAGGTCGTGCGCGGCGACCCCGGCGCGCAGCATCTGCCGCTGGGTGCCCTCGCCGGGGTCGAAGAGGATGCCCTCGCCGTCCCAGCGCAGCAGATAGCCGTTGTGGTTGCGGTGCCGGGTCGGGACCTGGCTCGCGGTGCCGAGGACGACGAGTTCACGGACGGACACGGCGGACTATCCGGGCGGCCATTCGAGACCGCGGCCGCCGAGCACATGCCCATGGGCGTGCCAGACGGTCTGACCGGCGCCGGTCCCGGTGTTGAAGACGACGCGGTAGCTGTCCAGCTTCTCCTCGTCGGCCACGGCCTGGGTCTCGCGCAGTACGTCCGCGGCGACCTCGGGGGCACCGGCGGCGAGCGCGGCGGCGTCCCGGTAGTGGACCTTGGGGATCACCAGGATGTGCGTGGGGGCCTGGGGGTTGATGTCCCGGAAGGCGACGGTGGTCTCCGTCTCGCGGACGACGGTGGCCGGGACGCGGCCCGCGACGATATTGCAGAACAGGCAGTCGTCCTGCGGTTCTCCAGCCATTTCGCGTGCGCTCGCTTTCGCCGGGATCGGATTCGGGATCATCGTAGTCGGTGGGGCGCCGGTGAGTTGTGGTGTTCACGCCCCCGGGAAGCCCGGCGGCATATCATCGATCGATGATCTTCATCGTCGTCAAGTTCCCCGTGAAGCCCGAGCACACCGAGGCGTGGCCGCAGCACGTCGAGGCCTTCACCCGGGCCACCCGCGCCGAACCCGGCAATCTGTGGTTCGAGTGGTCCCGCAGTCTGGAGGACCCCGACACCTACGTCCTCGTCGAGGCCTTCCGGGACGGCACCGGCGAGGCGCACGTCCAGTCCGACCACTTCCGCGCCGGCCTCGAAGCGATGCGCCCGCTGCTGCGCCGCACCCCCGACATCGTCAGCACCACCATCGAGGGAGCGGACGGCTGGAACGCGATGGGCGAGCTCTCCATCGGCTGACGCGGGCCCTAGCGGGGCGGTAGCGCCGGAGGTGTCTTGGCGGGTGCCGCCTCCAGCGCTTCCAGTGCCAGCCAGACCGCCTCGTCCAGTTGCGGGTCCGCGCCCCGCGCCCAGTCCTGGGGGCGCTGTACGACCTCCACGTCCGGGTCGACGCCGTGGTTCTCCATGGCCCAGCCGGGGCCCTCCAGCCACATGGCGTACTTGGGCTGGGTGACCAGGGTGCCGTCGACCAGGCGGTAGCGGCTGTCGATGCCGATGACGCCGCCCCAGGTGCGGGTGCCGACGACCGGGCCGATACCGAGGGCCTTGATGGCGGCGTTGACGATGTCGCCGTCGGAGCCGGAGAACTCGTTGGCGACGGCGACGACGGGGCCGCGCGGGGCGTGCCGGGGGTAGCTGAAGGCGCTGCGGCCGCGGGGCATGTCCCAGCCGACGATGCGGCGGGCCAGTATCTCCACGACGAGCTGGGAGGTGTGGCCGCCGCGGTTCTCCCGGACGTCCACGATCAGGCCCTCGCGGGCGACCTCGACGCGCAGATCCCGGTGGATCTGGGCCCAGCCGGGGGCCTGCATGTCGGGGACGTGCAGATAGCCGAGGCGGCCGCCGGAGCTCTCGTGGACGTGGGCGCGGCGATCCGCGACCCAGGCGTGGTAGCGCAGGGGTTCCTCGTCGGCGAGCGGCACGACCACGACATGCCGGGGGTCGCCGCCGGCCGCGGGTGAGACGGTGAGTTCGACGGTCCGGCCGGCCGTGCCGATGAGCAGGGGGCCGGGTCCGGTCACCGGGTCGACGGGGTGGCCGGCGACGGCGAGGATCGCGTCCCCGGGGCGGACGGCGACACCGGGTGCGGCGAGCGGGCTGCGGGCCCCTGGGTCGGAGGTCTCCGAGGGCAGGATGCGGTCGATACGCCAACCGCCGTCCTCGTGCCGGGAGATGTCGGCGCCGAGCAGACCTTGGCGGGGGCCGTGGCCGTGGCCGCCGCGCGGGATGACATAGGCGTGCGAGGTGCCGAGTTCGCCGTGCACCTCCCACAGCAGGTCCACCAGGTCGTCATGGGTGGCGAGGCGGTCCAGGACCGGGCGGTAGCGGTCGAGGACGCCGTCCCAGTCGACGCCGCCGAGGTCGGGGCGCCAGAAGTTGTCGCGCATGAGGCGGCCGGTCTCGTCGTACATCTGCCGCCACTCGGCGGCGGGGTCGACGGTCTGCCGGATGCGGCCGAGGTCCACGGTGATGTTGGAGTCGCTGTCCTCGTCGGCCGAGGCACGGCGGTCGCTGGGTACGACCTTGAGCTTGCCGTCGGTCCACAGCAGGACCCGCTTGCCGTCGCCGCTGACCTCGAAGTGGTCGGCGTCCGCGGCGAGATGCTCCAGGCGCTGCTGGGCGAGGTCGTAGCGCTCCAGCTCGGTGCTGGGGCCGGCCGCGTCGGGGGTGGCGCGGGTGGTGCCGAGGACGCCGTGCAGCGGGTGGCGCAGCCAGAGCACGCCGTCCTTGGCCGCGCGCAGATTGCCGTAGCGGGCGGACTCGACCGGGAAGGGCACGATGCGGTCGGCGAGCCCGTCCAGGTCGATCCGGGTGGAGGGGACGCCCTCGCTGTCGGGGGTCTCCTCCTTGTCGGAGGTCTCGAACGGGCGGCCGTGGCGCTGCGGTCCGAACGGGGAGGGGGTGGTCGCGGCGAGGGTGATCAGGTAGGGGCGGGTGCCGCCCACGAAGGCCAGGTCGAAGGCGTGTTCGTCGTAGACCGGGTCGAAGGAGCGGTTGGAGAGGAAGGCGAGGTGCTTGCCGTCGAGGGTGAAGGCGGGCGCGTGGTCCTGGAAGCGCAGCGGGGTGGCCTCGCTGACGGTCAGGTCGGTGGTGTGGGCGAGGCGCAGCTGGCTCAGCGGGCGGGGTCCGGGGTGGGTCCAGGCGAGCCAGGCGGAGTCGGGCGAGAAGGTGAGGTCGCAGACGTCGCCGTCCTCACCGCGGTCGACCTCGCGGACCTCGCCGGTCTCCCGTTCGACCAGGAGGAGCCGGCCGTCGTGGGCGGCGACGGCGGCGCGGCTGCCGTCGGGGGCCATGGCGAGTTCCAGGACCCGGCCGAGGCGTCCGGCGGCGAGCCTGCGCGGGGTGGCGCCGAGGGCGGGGCCGGTGGCGGGAGCGAACTCCAGGGCGTCCTCGCCCTCGGCGTCGGTGACCCAGACGACCCATTCCTCGCCGTCGGCGCGGAAGGTGCGGGGCAGCCGGGTGCGGACGCCGGGTGTGGCGGCGAGGGCGCGCACCGGGCCGGAGCGGTGGGTGACCCAGTGGACGGCGCCGCGCAGGCCGACGGCGCTGCCGCGGGCGGTGTGGTCGGGTGCGGCCGAGCCGAACCAGTGGGAGGTGCTCGCCTGGAAGGGCCGGAGGTCGACGCGGGGGCCGCCGAGGCGGATGTCCAGAGGGCGCGGGGCGCTGCCGTCGAGGTCGTCGAGGAGCCAGAGCCGGCCGGCGCTGGTGTAGACGACGCGGGTGCCGTCGGTGGCGGCGTGGCGGGCGTAGAAGCCGTCGATCGGGGTGTGCCGGCGCAGGTCGGTGGCGTCGGCGCGGGAGGAGTAGAGGGCGCCGGTGCCCTCGTGGTCGCAGAGGAAGGCGATACGGTCGCCGACCCACAGGGGGTACTCGATGTTGCCGTCGAGTTCCTGGTGCAGCCGGGTGAACTCGCCGTCCCCGTCGCGGTCGATCCACAGCTTGCCCGCGGTGCCGCCGCGGTAGCGCTTCCACCAGGCGGCCTCGCGGCCCATCGGGGCGGACAGCAGCACCGGGTGCGGGCCGTGGGCGACGTCGCCGACCGGACCGTACGGCAGGGTGGTGGCGGGGCCGCCGTCGAGGGGGACGGCACGGGCCCAGGTGCGGCGCAGGCTGGGCTGGCCGGTGGTGCTCAGCGCGAGGACCTGGCCCTCGGGGGTCCAGCCGCGGACCTGGGTCCGCCAACTGCCCCAGTGGGTGAGGCGTTTGGCCGGTCCGCCGTCGACGGGGGCGATGTGCACCTCGGGAGCGCCGTCGCGGGTGGAGGTCCAGGCGAGGGTGGTGCCGTCGGGCGAGATACGGGGGTGGTTCACCGGGATGTTGTCGGCACTGGCCCGCCAGGCGCGGCCCCCTTCGTGGGGGGCGAGCCACACGTCGTCCTCGGCGACGAATGTCACCAAGTCGCCGTGCAGGTGCGGGAATCGGAGGTAGCCGGAGGTTCCTGTCGAAGCGCCCTGAGTCACCCCGTCACCTTACGCAGCGCTCGCCGTCCGCGGGTCCCTTTTCGATCACTTGCCCGCCACGGGCAGGCAGTTGGGGTCGCTCTGGCACCAGAGGGTCCGGGTGACGGTGACCGTGACGGCGGGTTGCGCGCCGACGGGCGGATAGCTGGGCGGGCGGTACGTCGGTCCCGGCGCGGCCGAGCAGTCGCCGAGCCCGCTGACGTGGAACACCTGCCTGCCGCCGACCCTGGCCCGCAGATCGCCCCGCACACAGGCGCCGTCCACGGCCCGGGTCACCTCTCCGTTGACGGTGATCCGCCCGCGGTCCCTGGTCTCGCCCTGGCAGTCCACGGAGACGACCGCGCTCTGCCCCGGCGCGACCGTCGCCCCGGCGCTCCCGCCCTGATCACCCACGCAGTTGAGCCAGCTGACGTCCACGTCCGCCTGCTCCAGCCGCGCGCTCGCCATGGTCCCGGTGGTGTAGGCCACCCCGGCCGACCCGAGCACATCCGACTGGCACCCCACGACACCGACACCGGCCGCGACGGCGATCCCGACAACAGCGACCATCCGCGCCCGAACCCACAGGAATGCCCCCATGCACGGCAGAGTGCCACCAGGGGAGCACCGGGCGGAAGCCCGATCCCGAGCACTCACCCGTTCGGCGTGCCGGTTCCTTCGAAACGGCGTCCGCCGAGGGGCGGTTGCCGCTCCCTCAGCCCCGCAGCAGCAGCCACTCCTGAAGTTCCACCAGGTTGTCCTCGGGGTCCTTGAGGTGGGCGACGCGCATGCGGTCGGTCAGGGGGGTGGGGGGCTGGAGGAGGGCGGCGCCGCGGGCGGTGATCTCGGCGCAGTACGTGTCGAGGTCGTCGACGCGCAGGACGACCAGGGAGCGGTGGCCGTCGGCGGGGTCGGCGAGTTCGGGGAGGAGTTCGGCCATCATGGCGCGGTCCTGGAGGGCGATGCCCGCGGAGCCCGTGTGGGGGCTGAACTTCTCGTAGGGGCCCTCGGTCGCGCCGGACTGCGGCTTCAGGCCGAGGACATCGGCGTAGAAGTGGTAGCAGGCGGCGAAGTCGGTGACCAGAAGCCGTACTTGGGCGAGTTCCATGGGTCCCCCAGGGGAGTTCAGGACCAGCGGCCGGTGCGCCCCAGGAGGAGGGCCGCGGCCGCCGTACCGGCGGTGGATGTGCGCAACACGCTGGGTCCGAGGACGTACGCCTTCGCGCCCGCCTCCTCGAAGAGCGCCAACTCGTCCCGGGAGACGCCTCCTTCGGGGCCGACGACCAGCACGATCTCGCCCTCGGCGGGCAGTTCGGCGGTGGCCAGCGGCGCGCTGGTGTGCTCGAAGTCGGAGTGCAGCACCCCCGCGAAGTCGGCCCCGGCCAAAAGCGCCGCGACCTGCTTGGTGCTCGCCGCCTCCGCGACCTGTGGGAACCGCACCCGCCGGGACTGCTTCCCGGCCTCGCGCGCGGTCGCCCGCCATTTGCCGAGCGCCTTCAGCCCCCGCTCGCCCCGCCACTGCGTGATGCAGCGCGCGGCCTGCCACGGCACGATCGCGTCGACCCCGACCTCGGTCATCGTCTCGACGGCCAACTCCCCCCGGTCGCCCTTGGGAAGCGCCTGTACGACCGTGATCCGGGGCCGCGGCGCGGGCTCCTCGGACACCTCCGGCATCCGTACGACCAGCCGGTCCTTGCCCTCGCTGCCGAGCACCTCGCACACCGCGTAGCGCCCCGCGCCGTCGGTGAGCACGACCTCCTCGCCGGCCTCAAGACGCTTGACCGAGACCGCGTGCCGGCCCTCCGGGCCGTCCAGGACATAGCGGCCGCCGTCCGCGGCGAAGTCCGCCACGACGAACACAGGCGCGGTCATCGGGCACCCCCGTCGGCGAACGCCGCGCGTGCCTCGGCGAGTTCGGCCGCCAGCACCTCCACCAGTTGCCCGGCGGGCAGGTCCCGCGCCAGCCGGTGGCCCTGGCCCGCCCACAGCGCCATGCCCTGCGCGTCCCCGGCCTTCGCGGCGGCCTTGCGCAGCGGCGAGGTGAGGTGGTTGATCTCCGGGTACGCGGGGGGCGCGTACGGTCCGTGCTCGCGCAGGAAGCGGTTGACCAGCCCGCGGGCCGGCCGGCCGGTGAACGCGCGGGTCAACTCGGTGCGGACGAACAGGGGGTTGGTCAGCGCCTCCTTGTGCACGGCGGGCGCGCCGGACTCGGGGGTGGCGAGGAAGGCGGTGCCCAGCTGGGCCGCGCTCGCACCCGCCGCGAGGACCGCCGCGATCTGGGCGCCGCGCATGATCCCGCCGGCGGCGACGACGGGGATGTGCACCGCCTCACGGATCTGCGTGATCAGGGACAGCAGACCGAGGCCGGTGCCGTCGTTCTCCGGGACGTCCCGGTGCGTGCCCTGGTGGCCGCCCGCCTCCACCCCCTGGGCGATCACCGCGTCCGCCCCGGCCCGCTCCACCGCGACGGCCTCCTCGGCGGTGGTGGCGGTGACCAGCGTGAAGGTCCCGGCCCGCCGCAGCCGCTCCAGCGCCTCCCGGCTCGGCACCCCGAAGTGGAAGGAGACGACGGGCACCGGATCGTCCAGGAGCACCGCGAGCTTGGCGTCGTAGCCGTCGTCGCGGCCGCTGTCCGGATCGCCCAGCTCGGTCTCGTACCAGGCGGCCTCGCCCGCGAGCTGATGGGCGTAGACCTCGACCGCGCCGCTCTCCGCATACTCGGGCTGGGGCATGAACACATTCACGCCGAAGGGCCGGTCGGTGAGGCTCCGCAGCCGCTTGATCTCCTGGTACACCCCGTCGGCCGTCTTGTACCCGGCGGCCAGGAACCCGAGTCCGCCGGCCTCGGACACGGCGGCGGCGAGCTCGGGCCCGGAGACGCCGCCCGCCATGGGGGCCTGCACGATCGGGTGAGCAAGGAGATCGGTCAGTGCGGAGGACATGACCGCATGGTGTCACGTCCTTTGAACAAGTCCGAATCGGGTGTCACGATCGGCATATTCCACTACGTGCCCGGTCAGAGGCGGTGGCGGCCACCGGTCGAAGGTGTCGACGGCCTCCGGTCGGAGGCCGTCGCGACACCCGTCGCGGCCGGGCGGTCAGCGCCCGTTGAACGCGTCCTTCAGCCGCGAGAACAGCCCCTGCTGCCCCGGCTGGAACTGCCCCTGCGGACGCTCCTCACCGCGCAGCTTGGACAGCTCGCGCAGCAGCCGCTCCTGCTCGGCGTCGAGCTTCGTCGGCGTCTGCACCTCGACATGCACGATCAGGTCGCCCCGGCCGCCGCCCCGCAGATGCGTGACACCGCGGCCGTGCAGCGGGATCGACTGCCCGGACTGCGTCCCGGGCCGAATGTCGATCTCCTCCATGCCGTCCAGCGTCTCCAGCGGCACCTTGGTGCCGAGGGCCGCCGCGGTCATCGGGATGGTGACCGTGCAGTGCAGATCGTCGCCGCGGCGCTGGAACCGCGCGTGCGGCAGCTCGTGGATCTCGACGTACAGGTCGCCGGCCGGACCGCCGCCGGGGCCGACCTCGCCCTCACCGGCGAGCTGGATCCGGGTGCCGTTGTCGACACCGGCCGGGATCTTCACGGTCAGCGTGCGCCGCGAGCGGACCCGGCCGTCACCGGCGCACTCCGGGCAGGGCGTGGGGACCACGGTCCCGAAGCCCTGGCACTGGGGGCACGGCCGCGAGGTCATGACCTGGCCCAGGAAGGACCGGGTGACCTGCGAGACCTCACCGCGGCCGCGGCACATGTCACAGGTCTGCGCCGAGGTGCCCGGAGCCGCGCCCTCACCGTTGCAGGTGTTGCAGACGATCGCGGTGTCGACCTGGATCTCCTTGGTCGTCCCGAAGGCCGCCTCGTCCAGTTCCACCTCGATCCGGATCATCGCGTCCTGGCCGCGGCGGGTGCGCGAGCGCGGCCCGCGCTGCGACGCCGTGCCGAAGAACGCGTCCATGATGTCGGAGAAGTTGCCGAAGCCACCGGCCCCGAAGCCGCCCGCGCCGGCGCCGCCGGACTGCGAGAGGGGATCCCCGCCGAGGTCGTAGACCTGCTTCTTCTGCGGGTCCGACAGCACCTCGTAAGCGGCGTTGATCTCCTTGAACCGCTCCTGGGTCTTCGGATCGGGGTTGACGTCCGGGTGCAGCTCGCGTGCGAGCCGACGGAACGCCTTCTTGATCTCATCCTGCGACGCGTCGCGGCGCACGCCGAGAACGGCGTAGTAGTCCGTGGCCACTTACGACTCCGCCAGGATCTGTCCGACGTACCGTGCCACTGCGCGTACCGCTCCCATCGT
This sequence comes from Streptomyces griseofuscus, assembly GCF_014673495.1. GTDB lineage: Bacteria > Actinomycetota > Actinomycetes > Streptomycetales > Streptomycetaceae > Streptomyces > Streptomyces murinus. The sequence goes on along the minus strand of NZ_CP051006.1, from coordinate 5,726,240 downwards.
TCCCGGGTAGTCCATGCGGGTCGGTCCGACCACGCCGAGCTTGGCAACCGCCTCGCCGCCCGAACCGTAGCCCACCGACACCACGGAGGTGGAGTTGAGTCCTTCATGGGCGATCTCGTGCCCGATGCGCACGGTCATGCCCGGATCCTTGGCCTCGCCGAGGAGTTTGAGGAGCACGACCTGCTCCTCAAGGGCCTCCAGGACGGGCCGGATCGTGAGGGGGAAATCATGTCCGAAGCGGGTGAGATTGGCGGTGCCGCCGATCATCAACCGCTCCTCGTTCTCCTCGACCAGTGTCTCCAGAAGGGTGGAGAGCACCGTGGAGACCGTACCGCGATCCTCGTGTTCGAAGGCGTCCGGCAGGTCCTCGACCAGCTGCGGCACATCCGCGAACCGGCGGCCCGCGACCCGGCTGTTGAGCCGGGCGCGCAGATCCGCGAGGGATGGCTCGCCGAAGGGCGCCGGGCAGTCGACCATCCGCTGCTCGACCCGGCCGGTGTCCGTGATCAGCACGAGCATCACGCGCGCCGGGGCGAGCGCGAGCAGTTCCACGTGCCGCACGGTGGACCGGGTCAGGGACGGGTACTGCACGACGGCGACCTGCCGGGTCAGCTGCGCGAGCAGCCGCACCGTGCGCGCCACGACGTCGTCCAGGTCGACCGCGCCGTCCAGGAAGTTCTGGATCGCGCGGCGCTCGGGCGCGGTCATCGGCTTGACGCCCGCGAGCTTGTCGACGAACAGCCGGTAGCCCTTGTCGGTGGGGATGCGCCCCGCGCTGGTGTGCGGCTGCGCGATGTATCCCTCGTCCTCCAGGGCCGACATGTCATTGCGGACGGTCGCCGGGGACACGCCGAGGTTGTGCCGCTCGGTCAGGGCCTTGGAGCCGACCGGCTCCTCGGTGCCGACATAGTCCTGGACGATGGCGCGCAGCACCTGAAGCCTGCGTTCACTCAGCATCGGCGCGCACCTCCAGCACGTCGTCCCCGCACTCGCGTGGTTCTCCCTCTTGTGTCCGTCTTGGCACTCTTCGCATGTGAGTGCCAGCGTTCCCCGGCCAGTGTACGGCCGTGGGGTACGCATCGGGCAAGGTCGGTGCCCTCGCGACCCCGGCTGCGGCTAGCGTCGCGGTATGACGGTGACTTGGGAAGAGCACGGATGGGAGCGGCTCGCCGCCGGGGTGGGGCGGTGCCGGCTGCCGGGCTGGGACTGCACGGCGGGGCTGGTCCTGGGCGCGGGCACGGCGCTGATGGTGGACGCCGGGTCGAGCCTCGCGGAGGGGGCTCGGCTGCGGTCCGCGGCGCAGGCGCTCGCCGGTGGACGTGTGACCCATCTCGCGCTGACCCATGTCCATTTCGACCATGTCTTCGGGGCGGCGGCCTTCGCGGGGGCCGCGGTGTACGCGGCGGTGGGGGCGGACGGGGTGTTCCGCCGCGGGCGGGACGAGCTGCGGCACGACGCCGTCCACCACGGGCTCCCGGCGGACGAGGCCGAGGAGGCGGCGCTGGCGCTGGTGCCGCCCCGGCAGCTGGTCTCCGGGGAGCGGACCCTGGACCTGGGCGGCGGCCGCCAGGCGCTGCTGGCCGACGTGGGCCCCGGGCACACCGCCCATGACCTGGTGGTGCTGGTGCCGGGCGACCCCGAGGTGGTGTTCTGCGGGGACCTGGTGGAGGAGTCCGGCGAGCCCCAGGCGGGCCCGGACGCCGTACCGTCGCGCTGGCCGGACGCGCTGGACCGGCTGCTGGCGCTGGGCGGCGAGGACGCGCTGTACGTGCCCGGTCACGGCGCGGTGGTCGACGCGGCCTTCGTACGACGTCAACGGGACGCGCTGGCCACGCGGTTCGGCGTGAACTGAGCCGCACCGGCGCCTGGATTCCGGCGTGTCGTGAGCGCCGACCCGCCGCTTCTCCTATCGTCATCCGAATGCGCCCACCCGTCTCCCACCACCGCCCTTCCAACGAGAGCCCTTCGGGCCCGCGCTCCCGCCGGTACTCCGCCGACCTGACCCCACCCTGGAAGAAGCCCCAGCCGGTACCCGAGGTACCCGCTGACCCGGGTCTGGTCGTGGAGGAGCCCGGCACCGGGTTCTGCGGGGCGGTGATCCGCTGCGAGGCGGGCACGGTGACGCTGGAGGACCGCTTCGGCAAGCACCGGGTGTTCCCGCTGGAGCCGCGCGGCTTCCTGCTGGAGGGCAGGGCGGTGACCCTCGTACGACCTGCCGCCGGACCCGCGCGCCCCGCCCGCACCGCCTCCGGTTCCGTCGCCGTCCCCGGCGCCCGCGCCCGGGTGGCCCGGGCCGGCCGCATCTACGTCGAGGGCCGGCACGACGCCGAGCTGGTCGAGAAGGTCTGGGGCGACGACCTGCGCATCGAGGGTGTCGTCGTGGAGTACCTGGAGGGCGTGGACCACCTCCCCTCGATCGTCACCGACTTCGCCCCGGGCCCCGACGCCCGCCTCGGCGTCCTCGTGGACCACCTCGTGCCGGGCTCGAAGGAGTTCCACATCGCGCGGTCGGTGACCAGCGACCACGCGCTGGTGGTGGGCCACCCCTACATCGACATCTGGGAAGCGGTGAAACCCGCCTCACTGGGCATCCCGGAGTGGCCCCGGGTACCACGCGGCCAGGACTGGAAGACCGGAGTGTGCCGCGCCCTGGGCTGGCCCTCGGACAACACCGGCGCGGTGTGGCAGGCCATCCTGAAACGCGTGCACTCCTACAAGGACCTGGAGCCGGAACTGCTGGGACGGGTGGAGGAGCTGATCGACTTCGTCACGGGTAGCGGTGGGGCCTGACGTTCTCGTAGACCGCGAACCGGCTGGTGTCCAGCTCGATGCCGACGGGCTCCAGCGGCGTGGAATCACCGAACGCGGTGATCCGCCGGCATCGGTAGTCGGCGTCCTCTCCGTGTCCCGTGGGCTCGGTGAACAGTACGCATTGGGCCATGACGGGGTCGACGATCAGGTACGCGGGCACTTGTGCGGCGGCGTAGATCGAACGCTTGATCAGGTAATCGCGGCACACGCTGGGCCGACACGTTCCCGTCGTGGATCGCACCCGAGCTCGGTGCGATGACGATGGTCCCCCGCAGCAACTCGGCCCCGGCACCCTCGGGCGGGCGCAGCCCCTGGAAGTACTCGACGATGATCCGATCTCTCACAGCCGCACCCTACGAAGTGAGCCGCTCACCGGCCGGGCTCCCGTAGGGGTTCACCCGGCCGGGTGATCAGTCCACCAGGTCCCGTACCACCGCGTCCGCCAGCAGGCGGCCGCGCAGGGTGAGGGTGGCGCGGCCCTCGGCGTACGGCGTCTGCTGGAGGAGGCCGTCGGACAGGGCGCGGCGGGAGGCGGCGAGGCCCGGTTCCTTCAACAGGGAGAGCGGGACGCCCTCGCGCAGCCGGAGTTCCAGCAGGATGCGCTCGACGCGGCGGTCCTCCGCGGACAGCAGCTCGCGGCCCGCGCCCGGGGAGCGGCCCGCAGCCAGGGCGGAGGCGTACGCGCCGGGGTGCTTCACGTTCCACCAGCGCACGCCGCCCACATGGGAGTGCGCGCCGGGGCCCGCGCCCCACCAGTCCGCGCCGCGCCAGTACAGCTCGTTGTGCAGACAGCGGCCCGCCTCGGAGGTGGCCCAGTTGGAGACCTCGTACCAGTCGAAGCCCGCCGCGGAGAGGGTCTCCTCGGCGATCAGATAGCGGTCGGCATGGACGTCGTCGTCGGTCATCGGGACCTCGCCCCGGCGGATCCGGCGCGCGAGCTGCGTGCCCTCCTCCACGATGAGGGCGTACGCGCTGACGTGGTCGGGTCCTGCGCCGATCGCCGCGTCGAGGGAGGCCCGCCAGTCGTCGTCGCTCTCGCCGGGGGTGCCGTAGATCAGGTCGAGGTTCACATGCGCGAAGCCCGCCGCACGGGCCTCCGCGACACACGCCTCCGGGCGGCCGGGGGTGTGGGTGCGGTCGAGGATCTTCAGCACATGCTGCCGCGCGCTCTGCATCCCGAAGGAGATCCGGTTGAAGCCGCCCGCGCGGAGGGTCGCGAGATAGGCCGGGTCGACCGACTCGGGGTTCGCCTCCGTGGTGACCTCGGCGTCCGGGGCGAGCCCGAACTCGTCACGGATCGCCGCCAGCATCCGTACGAGATCGTCGGCGGCCAGCAGCGTGGGCGTACCGCCGCCGACGAACACCGTGCGCACCGGCCGGGGATCGTCCCCGAGCACTTTGCGGGCCAGCCGGACCTCGTCGACCAGCGTCTCGGCGTAGTTGTCACGGGACGCCAGCACCCCGCCGGTGCCGCGCAGCTCGGTCGCGGTGTACGTGTTGAAGTCGCAGTACCCGCAGCGGGTCGCGCAGTACGGGACATGCAGATAGAAACCGAGCGGACGCTCCCCCGCCCCGTCGAGCGCGTGCGGGGGCAACGCGCCGTCGTCGGGTACGGGCTCACCGTCGGGGAGTGCGGAAGGCATAGGCCCATTGTCCAGCACCGCCGGGATTCCCCGGGCGCCGAGCACGGCGGGGGCGGGGGCGGGGGTAGCGCCTGGCCGCCGGAGAACGGCGGCGGCCGGGGCCCGACCGCCACGGGGCCCGGCCGCCCGGCACCGGGTAGGCCGGGCCCGGGGGCCCGGCGCCCTCGATGAGACAAAGACCCGGCAGCCCCGCCTCCTCCGGACCGCCCCGGCCCTGCCCGGCGGGCCGCAAGACCGGCGCCCGCCCGCCCGTCGACGCCCGCCACGACCGCCACCCGATCCGCCAGGCCCCGTCACGGCCGACACCCGATCCGCCGGCCCCTCTTCGTACCAACGCCCGCCGGACCCCGCCCGTAACGCCCTCTCACTCCGCCTGGAGCACCAGCAGGGCCAGGTCGTCCTCCGGAGGAGCCTCGCCGAAGGTGTGGACCAGGTGGCGGATCCTTTCGGCGATCTCGTCGGCGGTCAGGCCGGCGCAGGAGGCGAGGGCGGTGGCGAGGCCGTCGGAGTCGTCGAACTGGTGGGGGCCGCGACGGCGTTCGGTCACACCGTCGGTGACGCACAGCAGGCTGTCGCCGGGCCCGAGGTCCAGCGTCTCGCTGGTGTAGGTCTCGTCCTCGACCACGCCGAGCAGCGTCTGCGGGCGGGCCGCGGTGCGCACCGTACCGTCGGGGCCGAGGACCAGCGGCAGGGGATGTCCGGCGGAGGCGAGGGTGCAGCGGACCCCGCCCTCGTACGGGATCAGCTCGCCGTACAGGAGCGAGAGGAAACGCGTCTGCGGGCCCTCCCCGCGGCCGTCCACCGCGACCAGGGCGCGCGCCGCGGCGTCGGCGGCCTCCGTGGCGTCGTCCAGGAGGAGCTGGTTGAGGCGGTCGAGGACATCGGCGACCCGGTAGCCCTCGCGGGCGAGCAGCCGCAGCCAGGGCCGGGCGAGGCCGATCACGACCGCCGCCTCCGGGCCCTTGCCCTGCACATCGCCGATCGCGAAGCACCAGCGGCCGTCGCCCGCCGGGAACAGGTCGTAGAAGTCGCCGCTGGGGCCGCTCTTGTCGCACGGCTCGTAGACCAGCGCGCTGCTCATCCCGGGGATCTCGGCGACCGCGCCGGGCAGCAGCCCGCGCTGGAGGATGGCGCTGATGGTGGCCTGCCGGGCGTACTGCCGGGCCGCGCCGATGGCGAGGGCCACCCGGCGGCCCAGATCCTCCACCAGGCCGGTGATCTCGTCGGGGAAGCGCGCGAGCCCGCACCGCCCGATGACCAGCGTGCCCAGTGGCCGCCCGCCCGCGACCAGCCGGTACGCAAGCGCCGTACCGTCCGCGCCCTGGGCGCCCAGCGCGTCACCGGGCCAGGGGTAGGGCGAGGGCCCGAAGCCGACCCCGTCCCCCGGCAGCGGCGGCTCCTTCTCCAGGGTGCGGCGCAGTTCCTCGATGCGGTTCTCGCTGGCGTGCCAGACCCGCGCCGGGCCGTCGTACGACCCGCCGCGCGCCGACGCCTCGTCCTCCAGCCACACCGCGCACCAGTCGGCGAGCCGGGGCACGATCAGCTGGCCGGTGAGGGCCGTGACCAGGTTCTCGTCCAGCTGGCCCGCGAGCAGGTCGGACGCCTCGGCGAGGAAGGACAGCGCGCCCCGGCCGAGCCAGTCCCGGTCGCTGTCCGTGCGCTGCGACTGCGGGGCCAGCGCCTCGGCGACCTCCAGCGCGTCCTGGGCTCCGGCACCGGCCGGCGGCTCGCTGCCGCCCCGGGGCAGCCTGGCCCACACCGACTTGGCGCCGGTGCGGTAGGTGACCCCCCAGGACTCGGCGAGCGCCCCGACCAGGCGCAGCCCGCGGCCGTACTCCAGGGTGTCGTACGACGGCTCGCCCGCGGTCGCGTCCCGCGGTGGCCGGGCCGGGTGCTGGTCCCCGACCTCGACCAGGAACGTTCCGCCGTCCTCCAGGCACCAGTCGAGGGATATCTCGGTGCCCGCGTGCACCACGGCGTTGGTGACCAGCTCGCTGACGACCGCCATGGCGTCGTCGACGAGCCGGGGCGCCACGGGTGCGTCGGCCAGCGCGGCCCGCACCAGGGCCCGCGCGGAGCCCGGCGCGAGCGGACTGCCGGGCAGCGCGGCGTGCCCGCGCGCCCGGCCCGCCGTCTCCCGCTGCGTGGGTATGGCCGCCATGTCCATGCGGCCAGGGTGACAGACGGGGATCGCGCATAAGCGTGAAGTCACCGAAGTGGCCACGCATGGCCGAGAAGCGTGCTAGGACGGCATCGTAAGGGGAACCTTTTCGAGCGCTGGTGGCCAAAAACGCGCCCCTGAGCCGGACCCGAGCGGGAGCCCTACTTCTCCCGCGCCCCGGCGTACATCTCGTCGATCAGCCCCTTGTACGTCCGCTCCACCACCGGCCGCTTCAGCTTCAGGCTCGGCGTGATCTCGCCGTGCTCCACATCGAGATCCCGCGGCAGCAGCCGGAACTTCTTGATGGTCTGCCAGCGCTGGAGCCCGGCGTTGAGCTGCTGGACGTACCCGTCGACCATCTCCACGGTCTGCGGCGCCGCGACGATCTCGGCGTACGGCTTGCCGCCCAGGCCGTTCTCCTTGGCCCAGTCCGCGAGCGCGAGCTCGTCCAGGGAGATGAGGGCGGTGCAGTAGTTCCGGTCGGCGCCGTGCACCAGGATGTTGGAGACGTAGGGGCACACCGCCTTGAACTGGCCCTCGACCTCGGCCGGTGCGACGTACTTGCCGCCGGAGGTCTTGATCAGGTCCTTCTTGCGGTCGGTGATCCGCAGATACCCGTCGGGCGAGAGCTCGCCGATGTCGCCGGTGTGGAACCAGCCGTCGGACTCCAGCACCTCGGCGGTCTTGTCGGACAGCTTGTGGTAGCCCTGCATGATGCCGGGGCCGCGCAGCAGGATCTCGCCGTCGTCCGCGATCCGCACCTCCGTGCCGGGCAGCGGCTTGCCGACCGTGCCGGTGCGGTACGCCTCCCCGGGGTTCACGAAGGAGGCCGCGGAGGACTCGGTCAGGCCGTAGCCCTCCAGGATATGGACGCCCGCGCCGGCGAAGAAGTAGCCGATCTCGGGCGCGAGCGCGGCGGAGCCGGAGACACAGGCGCGCAGCCGGCCGCCGAACGCCTCGCGGATCTTGGCGTAGACGAGGGTGTCGGCGACCTTGTGCTTGGCGGCGAGGCCGAAGGGCACCGTGCGGTTGCCGGTGTGCCGGAAGTTGTCCTGCTCGGCCTTGGCGTACTCGCGGGCGACCTCGGCCGCCCACTGGAAGATCCTGTACTTGGCCGCGCCGCCCTCCCGGGCCTTGGCCGCGACACCGTTGTAGACCTTCTCGAAGATGCGCGGCACGGCGGCCATGTACGTCGGCCGCACCACCGGAAGGTTCTCGATGATCTTGTCGACGCGGCCGTCCACGGCGGTGACGTGCCCGGTCTCGATCTGGCCGGAGATGAGCACCTTGCCGAAGACATGCGCGAGCGGCAGCCACAGGTACTGCACGTCGTCCGGACCGAGGAACCCGGTCGAGACGATGGCCTTGGCCATGTACGACCAGTTGTCGTGCGGCAGCCGTACGCCCTTGGGGCGGCCGGTGGTGCCGGAGGTGTAGATGAGGGTGGCGAGCTGGTCCTTGGTGATCGCGCTGACCCGCTCCTTGATCAGCTGCGGGTGCTGCTCCAGGTAGGCGGTGCCGCGCTTCTCCAGCTCGGCGAGGGTGATCACCCAGTCGTCGCCCTCGGGCACACCGGCCGGGTCGATGACGACGACCTTGATCAGTTCGGGCAGCTCGGCGCGCTTCTCGGCCGCCTTGGCGACCTGGGCGGCGTTCTCGGCGATCAGCACCCGGCTCTCGGAGTCGGCGAGGATGAACGCGGACTCGTCGGCGTTGGTCTGCGGGTAGATCGTGGTGGTGGCGCCGCCGGCGCACATGATGCCGAGGTCGGCGAGGATCCACTCGACCCGGGTGGAGGAGGCGAGCGCCACGCGCTGCTCGGGCTCGATGCCCAGCTCGGTGAGTCCGGCCGCGATCGCGTACACCCGGTCGGCCGACTGGGCCCAGCTCAGCGACTTCCAGTCGTCCGGGCCCTGCCCGGCGGCGGGAGGAACCGGGTAGCGGTAGGCCTCGGCGTCCGGTGTCGCCGCGACGCGCTCAAGGAAGAGGGCCGCGACGGACGGCGGACGGTTCTCGATCTGGGTCTGTGTGTCGCTCACGACATCCTCCGGGGCCCGCGACAGCGCGGTTGGTACTCGTGCGGCTGGGTTAACTCACGGTGGGGTTCGAGCTGTTGTTTAACTCGCGAGTAACTATCGAGCAGGCATCAGAGTAAGGCGCGACCGCCCGCTGCGTAAGGGGCTTCACCCTGTCTCTTTCCCCTCAGTGTCGACGCGGAGTGACCGCACCCACGCACAGGGGCCCGCCGCGCTTTCGCACGACGGGCCCCCTGCTGTCCGTTTTGTGGACGCAACCGTTTGTTACCTTCGGTTACTTCTTGCCCTTGGCCGACCCCGCGCTGTCATCGCTGGACAGGACGGCGATGAAGGCCTCCTGCGGAACCTCCACCGAACCCACCATCTTCATCCGCTTCTTGCCTTCCTTCTGCTTCTCCAGCAGCTTGCGCTTACGGGAGATGTCGCCGCCGTAGCACTTGGCGAGGACGTCCTTGCGGATGGCGCGGATGGTCTCGCGGGCGATCACCCGGGAGCCGACGGCCGCCTGGACCGGCACCTCGAAGCTCTGCCGCGGGATCAGCTCCCTGAGCTTGGCGACGAGCCGTACGCCGTACGCGTACGCCTGGTCCTTGTGGGTGATCGCCGAGAAGGCGTCCACCTTGTCGCCGTGCAGCAGGATGTCGACCTTGACCAGGCTGCTGGACTGCTCGCCGGTGGGCTCGTAGTCGAGCGAGGCGTAGCCGCGGGTCTTGGACTTCAGCTGGTCGAAGAAGTCGAAGACGATCTCCGCGAGGGGCAGCGTGTAGCGGATCTCGACGCGGTCCTCGGAGAGGTAGTCCATGCCGAGCAGGGTGCCGCGCCGGGTCTGGCACAGCTCCATGATCGCGCCGATGAACTCGGTGGGCGCGAGGATCGTGGCCCGTACGACCGGCTCGTAGACCTCGTCGATCTTCCCCTCGGGGAACTCGCTCGGGTTGGTCACCGTGTACTCGGCGCCGTCCTCCATGACCACGCGGTAGACCACGTTCGGGGCGGTGGCGATCAGGTCGAGACCGAACTCGCGCTCCAGGCGCTCGCGGATCACGTCCAGGTGCAGCAGACCGAGGAAGCCGACGCGGAAGCCGAAGCCGAGGGCGGCGGAGGTCTCCGGCTCGTAGACCAGGGCGGCATCGTTGAGCTGGAGCTTGTCCAGGGCCTCGCGCAGCTCGGGGTAGTCGGAGCCGTCCAGCGGATACAGGCCCGAGAACACCATCGGCTTCGGGTCCTTGTAACCGCCGAGGGCCTCGGTGGCGCCCTTGCTCTGGCTGGTGACGGTGTCACCGACCTTGGACTGGCGGACGTCCTTCACACCGGTGATCAGGTAGCCCACCTCGCCGACGCCCAGGCCGTCGGCCGGGAGCATCTCGGGTGAGCTGACGCCGATCTCCAGCAGCTCGTGGGTCGCGCCGGTCGACATCATCTTGATGCGCTCGCGCTTGTTGAGCTGGCCGTCGATGACACGGACGTACGTCACGACACCGCGGTAGGAGTCATAGACCGAGTCGAAGATCATCGCGCGGGCGGGGGCGTCGGCGACCCCGACCGGGGCCGGGATCTCCTCGACGACCTTGTCCAGCAGCGCCTCGACACCCAGACCCGTCTTGGCGGAGACCTTGAGCACGTCCTCCGGCTGGCAGCCGATCAGGTTCGCCAGCTCCTCGGCGAACTTCTCCGGCTGGGCGGCCGGCAGATCGATCTTGTTGAGCACGGGGATGATCTTGAGGTCGTTCTCCATCGCCAGGTAGAGGTTGGCGAGGGTCTGCGCCTCGATGCCCTGGGCGGCGTCGACGAGGAGGACGGTCCCCTCGCAGGCGGCCAGCGACCGCGAGACCTCATAGGTGAAGTCGACGTGCCCCGGGGTGTCGATCATGTTGAGGATGTGCGTCGTGCCCTGGTCGGGGCCCTCGGTGGGGGCCCAGGGCAGACGCACCGCCTGGGACTTGATCGTGATGCCGCGCTCGCGCTCGATGTCCATCCGGTCGAGGTACTGAGCACGCATCTGCCGCTGCTCGACCACACCGGTCAGCTGGAGCATCCGGTCGGCGAGCGTGGACTTGCCGTGGTCGATGTGCGCGATGATGCAGAAATTGCGGATCAGCGCCGGGGCGGTACGGCTCGGCTCGGGCACGTGGTTAGGGGTCGCGGGCACGCAGGGTCCTGTCTCTTGAGGCGCCTTATGCCTCGGGTCGGATCGATACGTAGTCTCCATGGTCCCACGCGGAGGGACCGAAGGGCGTTTTGGGCCGCTCGCAGGGCCACTGGTACTGTAGATGGCTGTGCCTCATGCCCTCTCGGCCCGAGGCACGATCAGAGAAATTTTGGATCACCGGCACGGGACCCCTGCGGCCCCGCGCCTGAACCTGAAAAGGCTCCTTCGTGGCGAACATCAAGTCCCAGATCAAGCGGATCAAGACCAACGAGAAGGCTCGGCTGCGCAACAAGGCCGTCAAGTCCTCCCTGAAGACCGCGATCCGCAAGGCCCGCGAGGCCGCTGCCGCGGGTGACACCGCCAAGGCGACCGAGCTGCAGCGCGCCGCGGCGCGTGCGCTCGACAAGGCCGTCTCCAAGGGCGTCATCCACAAGAACCAGGCCGCCAACAAGAAGTCGGCGCTTGCTTCCAAGGTCGCGTCCATCAAGGGCTGAACAACCCCTTTGATCTGACCGCCGGAAAGACCAAGAGCGGGCCCTCTCTCATCCGCTCCCGACCGGCAGCCCCGAAGCCTCACGCGGCCTGCGTTCGCCACGCGGGTGAGGCTTCAGCATCGTGAACCGAGAACCCCGTCACCCGCCCTTCCCCAGGGCGGGAGGTGGGGTTCTCGGCATGCCGGAGGACGGCTTTATGAATGCTAGCCGCGACCCCGTGAGCGGGCCGCGCGGGCGATGGTGACGACGGCTCTCTCCAGGGCGTACTCGGGGTCGTCGCCGCCGCCCTTCACACCCGCGTCCGCCTCGGCGATCGCCCGCATCGCCACCGACACCCCGTCCGGCGTCCAGCCGCGCATCTGCTGCCGCACCCGGTCGATCTTCCAGGGCGGCATCCCCAGCTCCCGCGCGAGATCACCCGGCCGCCCGCCCCGCGCGGACGACAGCTTCCCGATCGCCCGCACCCCCTGGGCCAGCGCGCTCGTGATCATCACCGGCGCCACCCCCGTCGACAGCGACCAGCGAAGGGCCTCCAGCGCCTCCGCCGTACGGCCCTCCACCGCCCGGTCCGCGACCGTGAAACTGGAGGCCTCGGCCCGCCCGGTGTAGTAACGCCCGACGACGGCCTCGTCGATGGTCCCCTCGACGTCCGCGGTCAACTGCGCCACCGCCGAGGCCAGCTCCCGCAGATCGCTCCCGATCGCGTCGCACAACGCTTGGCACGCCTCCGGCGTCGCGGACCGCCCCGTCGTACGGAACTCCCCCCGCACGAACGCCAGCCGGTCCGCCGGCTTGGTCATCTTCGGGCAGGCCACCTCCCGCGCCCCCGCCTTGCGCGCGGCGTCCAGCAGGCCCTTGCCCTTGGCGCCGCCCGCGTGCAGCAGCACCAGCGTGATCTCCTCGGCGGGCGAGCCGAGGTACCCCTTCACGTCCTTGACGGTGTCGGCCGACAGATCCTGCGCGTTGCGCACGACGACGACCTTGCGCTCGGCGAACAGTGACGGGCTGGTCAGCTCGGCGAGCGTGCCGGGCTGCAACTGGTCCGGGGTCAGGTCCCGTACATCCGTGTCGGCGTCGGCGGCGCGCGCGGCGGCCACCACCTCCCGCACGGCGCGGTCCAGCAGCAGGTCCTCCTGGCCCACGGCAAGCGTCACCGGGGCGAGAACATCGTCATTCGCAGTCTTCCTGGCCATCGCACCAAGCATCCCACGCCCCACCGACAACGCCCCCGGCCCGCTGCCGCCACCGCCGCTCCCAGCGGCACGAGGCACCCGGGGTCACGGCTTCCCGCGGCTCACGGCTCCTCGCGCCACCCGTCCCACTCCGCCGCGAACTCGTCCAGCTCGCGGGGGTCCAGCCGCTGCTCCTCGTCGGCCAGTACGACCAGCCACTGCGCGTCCTCGGCATCGTCCTCGCCGGCCAGCGCGTCCCGGAGCAGCCGGGGTTCCTCGTCGAGGGCGAACCGCTCCCCGAGCGCCTCCGCCACCGCCTCCGCCGCGTCCCGGTCGGGCAGCACCAGCACATGTCTCACATCGCTCACGCCGCCATTGTCCGGCACGCCCGTGGCACCGAATCGCCAGGTCAGCCCGTGGGCCCCTGGGGCACGAGCTGGACATCCAGGTCGACGCGGATGCTCGGCCCCACCGCCGCGATCCCCCGGGCCAGCATCGACTGCCAGCTGACCGTGAAGTCGTCCCGGTGCAGCTCGGTGGTGGCCCGGCAGGCGGTCCGCGTCTCGCCCTCGATGCCGTTGCCGAGCCCGAGGTACTCGGTGTCGAGCGTCACCGTGCGGGTCACTCCGTGCAGCGACAGCGCGCCGGTGACCACCCACCGGCTGCCGCCCCGGTGGCTGAGCCGATCGCTGTAGAACTCCAGCGTGGGGAACCGCCGTACGTCCAGGAAGTCCCCCGACCGCAGATGGTCGTCGCGCATCCGCACCCCGGTGTCGATGGACGCCGCGTCGATCACCACATGCATCGCCGACCGCTCGATCCGCTCGGCGATCCGCACCGCGCCCGCGAAGGAGTTGAAGCGCCCGTGGATCCGGGCCAGGCCGATGTGCCGCGCGGTGAAACCGATCGAGGAGTGTCCGGGGTCGAGCTGCCACTCGCCGGCCGCCGGGGGCTCCGGCGGCGGGGCGACCTGGAGGGTGACATCGCCCAGCGAGGCGAGGGTGTCCTCAGCGACCAGCGCGGTGGCCCGGTAGGGCGTGTACCCCTCGGCCGTCACCGCGAGCCGGTACTCCCCCGCCGGCACGGTCGCCAGGAACGATCCGTACGGATCCGTCCCCCCGGTCACCACCTTGCGCCCCATGGTGTCGCTGACCGTGAACTCGGCGCCCGTGACGGGCTGGTTGACCGGATCGACCACCCGGCAGCCGATCACCCCCGCACCGGCCGGCGTCCGAACCGCCCCCAGAGGGCTCGCCGGTTGTATCCCGTTCGTCCGGTTACCCAGCCAGCGGCCGAACATCCACTGCACCCCTGTACGCCTCGACATCTTCTGCTGCCGAAGATCCATTCGATCACTGTTGCGGCTTTCGAGGCAACACGGGCCCACATCACAGGAATCCAGCGCATGCGCCACAACTGAGCGCATTTGATCGCCCAATGCCTGTTTCGCATCATCTTCACCACGGCACGAACCAGCGATCTCCTTACGGAAACTTCACATGAACATCACATATGGAGTTACGGTCTTACCTCCGACGCACCTTGGGGGGACCCATGAGCAACCCGTACCAGCCGTACGCCATGCCACCGCAGCCACCGCAGCCACCCACCCGGACCGCCCCCAAGTGGGCGCGGAAGCGCTATGTGCTGCCCGCCCTCGGGCTCGCCTTCTTCCTCGGTATCGGGGCCGGTGCGAGCGGTCAGGACAACGGGACCGACGCCAAGCCGACGGCCGCCAAAGTGCAGCCGACCGCCACGGTCACGGCGACCGCCACCGCCACGCAGACGGCGACCCCCGGGCCCGCGCCGACGGTCACGGCGACGAAGACCGTCAAGGTGAAGGTGACCGTCACCGCGCACGCGCCGGCCACCGGTTCGGGCAACAGCGGGGGCTCGTCGGGCGGCTCCTCCGGCGGGTCTTCGGGGGGTTCGTCCGGCGGTTCGTCGAGCGGCGGCGGCTCCGGCTCCTCGGGGGGCTCGACGAGCGCGGGCAACGGTGCCACCGCCCTGTGCAACGACGGCACCTACTCCTACGCCGCCCATCACCAGGGCGCCTGCTCGCACCACGGCGGGGTGGCCGTCTTCTACCGCTAGGGCCTCTCGTCCCGCGTCACCCTCACTTCCCTGTCCGCGCCCCCGGCCCCGCCCACCGCGAGCGCCCCGTCCCGGTCGGTCCGCAGCACCAGCGCGCCACCGGCCCGCAACGCGGCCACCGTCGACGGGGCCGGGTGCCCATAAGGGTTCCCGGTGCCGCACGAGATGAGCGCCACCCGGGGCGCCACGAGCCGTATCAACTCCGGGTCCTGGTAAGCCGATCCATGGTGGGCCACCTTCAGCACATCCACCCCGGCCATCCCCGCCGCCTCCGGAGACCTCAGCAGCGCCTGCTGATCAGGGGGTTCGAGGTCCCCGAGCAGCAGTAACCGCAGCCCTCCCGCGCGGACCAGCAGCGCCACGCTGGCATCGTTCGGCCCGTCGAACTCGGGGGCGGCGACCGGGCCGTCGGGGGGAGGCGGGGCGGGTCCCGCCAGCGGACCGGGTCCGGCGGGTACGCCGGGTCCCGCGAGTGGGCCAGTGACCGGCGGTGGGCCGGCGGCCGTCGGCCGGCCCGTGTCCGCGGGTGGCCACAGCACCCGCCAGGACAGTGGTCCGGTGCGCCGCTCCTCGCCCGCGACGGCCCGGGTGACCGGGATATGGCGCCCGGCCGCCTCCCTCCTCACGAACTCCGCCTCCTGCCCGGGCTCTTCGAACCCCGTCGTCTCGATCGCGGCCACCTCCCGCCCCCGCAGCACCCCGGGCAGCCCCGCCACATGGTCGGCGTGGAAGTGGGTCAGCACGAGGAGGGGGACGCGGGTGATGCCCAGTTGCCGTAGACAGCGGTCCACCGCCGCCGGATCGGGGCCGGCGTCCACGACCACCCCCGCTCCGGCGCCCGCCGCCAGCACGGTCGCGTCGCCCTGCCCGACATCGCACATCGCGTACCGCCACCCCGGCGGCGGCCAGCCCGTCACCACCCGGGTCAGCGGCGCGGGGCGCACCAGTGCCAGCAGGAGCAGCGCCCCGAACAGCCCGCACCACCATGGGTGCCGCACCAGCCGCCGCCCGGCCAGGACGACGGCCACCGTGACCGCCGCGAGCAGCAGCGCCCCCGGCCAGGTGCCCGGCCAGTCCACGCCCGCGCCGGGCAGCGCGGCCCCGGCCCTGGCGACACCGGCGATCCACCGGGTCGGCCAACTCGCTCCCCAGGCCAACAGTCTGGCCAGGGGCATCGCCACCGGCGCGGTCGCCAGCGCGGCGAACCCCAGCACGGTCGCGGGTGCCACCGCCGCCTCCGCCAGCAGATTGCACGGCACCGCCACCAGGCTCACCCGGGCCGACAGCACCGCCACGACCGGCGCGCACACCGCCTGTGCCGCGGCGGCCGCGCCCAGCGCCTCGGCGAGCCTCGGTGGCACCCCGCGCCGCCGCAGCCCCTCGCTCCAGCCCGGGGCCAGTACCAGCAGGGCGCCGGTGGCCAGCACGGAGAGCAGGAAGCCGTAGCCGCGGGCGAGCCAGGGGTCGTACAGGACCAGGAGCAGTACGGCTGTGGCCAGGGCGGGGACGAGGGATCTGCGGCGGCCCGTGGCCAGGGCGAGCAGCGCGATCGCTCCGCAGACGGCGGCCCGCAGCACGCTGGGGTCGGGCCGGCACACCAGCACGAATCCCAGCGTGAGCGCCCCCGCGAACAGGGCGGTCGCCCTGAGGGAGAGCCCCAGCCGCGGGGCCAGGCCCCGGCGTTCGGTCAGCCGGGCCAGCCCTGGCGGCCCGGTGAGCAGGGCGAGCAGCACGGTGAGGTTGCTGCCGGAGACCGCGAGGGTGTGGGTCAGGTCGGTCGCCTTGAAGGCGTCGTCCAGCTCGGGCGTGATCCGCGCGGTGTCCCCGACGACGAGGCCGGGCAGCAACGCCCGCGCGTCCCCGGGCAGTCCGTCGGTCGCCGCCCGCAGCCCGTCCCGCAGCCGCCCCGCCCACCGCTGTGGGCCGCTCGGCCCCGCCAGGACCCGCGCCCCGGGCGACCCCCGCACTCTGAGCACGGCCGCCGTCCGGTCACCCCCGACGAGAGCGGGCGCCAGCCGTCCACCCACCCGCAACCGCGTGGACGGCAGCAGCCTCAGCCAGCCGGCCTGCCCGGCACGCGCCCGAAAGCCTCCGGCCGACGCCGCCGCCTTCTCCGACGGCGCCCCGGAACCTTCGACCGACGCCACCACCCCGTCCGATGGCGCCCCGGAGCCTCCGGCAGCCGACGCCGACCCGTCTCCGGCCGCCCCGCGCACCCGGTCCGGTACCTCCGGGATCTCGGGAGGCTCCTGTTCCGCCCCCGGTCCGCTACTCCTCTCCGGTCCCGCGACACCTCCGTCGACCACCAGCAGAACCGGCGCCCGGGTCCGCGTGCTCCTCCCGTCGCTCTCCTCGACCCGCCGCACCCTTGCCCGGATCAGCACCGCCGCCGGAGCCGTGTGGTCCCCACGCACCCGGGGTCTGCTCAGCCAGGGGTCGCCGGTCAGCTCGATGTCGGCGGTGACGATGGCGGAGCGGCGGGCCAGTTCGGGGACCGGTCCGCGTCGTACGTCCGCGCCCTGCAACCCGGCGGAGGTGGCCGACGCGGCGACGCAGAGGAGCACCGCGGCGAGGGAGGCCCGCGCCCAGGCGGACCGGCGGCCCGGGGGCGCCGGGGGCTCGGGACCCCTCCGGCTCGTGCCCAGCAGGACGATCCCGCCGAGCAGGGAGACGGCCACGATCCACACGGTCCGGTCCGTCGGGGCATCCAGGGTGAGCGCCGCCGTGGCCCAGGCGGCGAGCGCGGGTGGCACCAGGCGCAGATCCAGGGGGCCCGGCTCGGGGTCGGGCCCGGTGCCGTGCGGAAGGGTCGCGCTCATGGTCGTACCAGGTCGCGAAGGTCGGTGAAGCGGCGGTCGCCGATGCCGTTGACCTGGCGGAGTTCGTCCACCGAGCGGAAACCGGCGTGCCGGGTGCGGTAGTCGATGATGTGGCGGGCCAGCACCGGGCCGACTCCCGGCAGGGTGTCGAGCTGGTCCTCGGTGGCCGTGTTGAGGGAGACCTGCGCGGCCGGGCCGGACGGTGCCGCGGTGCCGGCGGGGGCGACGGCGGCCGCCGACTCGCCGACGACCACCTGCTCACCGTCGACCAGGAAGCGGGCCCGGTTGAGGCCGTCGGTGTTCACGCCGGGCCGGACCCCGCCCGCCGCCCGCAACGCGTCGGCCACCCGGGAACCCGCGGGGAGGCGGCGGATCCCCGGAGCGCGGACCTTGCCGCCGATGTCCACGACGATCTGCCCACCCGGAGTCGCGGGGCCGCCCCCGACGTCCCCACTCGCGCCGGGTCCCTTCGGGTAGGTCGGCCGTGTGCGCACCACTTGGGGCGCGCTCACCGACTCCGGCCGGCCCACCCAGAAGTGCTGCACGGCGAAGAGCGCGGCCACCACCAGCAGCACGGCGAGCGCCACGGTCCCGCGCCGCTCCACCCCGCATCGCGACTGCAACCACACCGGCAGCCGCTCCCGCAGCGCGGTCCCGGCCCGCTCCCGCCAGTCCGGGGGCGGCGGATCCATGTACTCCGGCGGCCGATCCACGCGCTCCGACGGGCGACCCACGTGCTCCGACGGCCCCTCCACCGGTGCGGGAGTGCTCGCAGCGGGCGGCGCCTTTCCCGGCTTGCGGCGTTCCGACTCCCGGCGTTCCGACTCGCGCGATTCCGGCTCCCGCCCTTCCGACTCCCGCCGCTGCACGGCCTGTTCGCCGAAGAGGAGTTCCGCACGGCGCCGCAGATCCTCCGCGGGTGCGTGCGCGCGGTGCCGGACCCGGCCGTGCTCGGACGCGCGATGCCGCATGCGGACGTCGGAGGCGGGACCGCGGCCGGGGCCGCTGGTCGGGGTGACGGTGCGAGGACGTGATCGAAGTGCCATGCGACGAGGATCGGACATCCCGTCACTTCGCGATGATCTTGGTCAATTCCCGGGGAAACCGGATGAGTTGTGGATAACTCCGCCACTCGTGTGGGTGACCCCCATCCCCACCCCGGCCGCACCTCGTCCCGGTCTCACCGCGGCGAGACCACCGCGCCCAGCAGCCCCGGCCCGGTGTGCGCCCCGATCACCGCGCCCACCTCGCTGACATGCAACTCCCCCAGCCCCGGCACCCGTTCCCGCAGCCGGTCGGCGAGCGCGGCGGCGCGTTCGGGGGCGGCCAGGTGGTGGACGGCGATGTCGACCTCCGCGCCGCCGGCCCGCTCGGCGGCGAGCTCCTCCAGGCGGGCGATCGCCCTCGAGGCCGTACGGACCTTCTCCAGCAGCTCGATGCGGCCGCCGTCGAGGCTGAGCAGGGGCTTGACCGCGAGCGCGGAGCCGAGCAGGGCCTGGGCGGCACCGATACGGCCACCGCGGCGCAGATAGTCGAGGGTGTCGACGTAGAAGTAGGCGGAGGTGCCGGCGGCCCGTTTCTCGGCGGCGGTGACGGCCTCGTCCAGGGTGCCGCCCGCCTCCGCCGTCTCGGCCGCGGCGAGGGCGCAGAAGCCGAGGGCCATCGCGACCATCCCGGTGTCCACCACCCGCACGGGCACCGGCGCCTCGCGGGCCGCGAGGACGGCCGCGTCGTAGGTGCCGGACAGTTCGCCGGACAGATGCAGGGAGACGATGCCGCGCGCGCCGGACTCGGCGACCCGGCGGTAGGTCTCGGCGAACACCTGGGGGCTCGGACGCGAGGTGGTGACGGGGCGCCGCTTGGTCAGGGCCTGGGCGAGGGCGCGGGTGGAGATCTCGGAGCCCTCTTCGAGCGCCTGGTCGCCGAGGACCACGGTCAGGGGGACCGCGGTGATGCCGTGCCGCTCCATCGTCCGGTGCGGCAAGTAGGCCGTGGAATCGGTGACGATGGCGACATGGCGGGACATGAGCTGGAGGTTACCCGCCGGGGCGCACGCGTGGCAGCCCGGCCCCTGACGTGTGCCCGCGGCCGGCCCCCGCAAGCCCGGATCGAGCCCCGGGCAAGCCCGGCACCCCGGGTGACCCGACGACGGTCAGGTGGTGCTCTCCGGGCGGGGGCTCTTCTGCCACGGGTACG
Source organism: Streptomyces griseofuscus (assembly GCF_014673495.1). Taxonomy (GTDB): domain Bacteria; phylum Actinomycetota; class Actinomycetes; order Streptomycetales; family Streptomycetaceae; genus Streptomyces; species Streptomyces murinus. Next base: position 5,706,665 of record NZ_CP051006.1, on the reverse strand, counting down.
ACGGGCGCGGCGTCGGCGGGGTCAGGGAGTGCGGCGCGGGCTCCGGGGCCGGCTCGTCGGCGGTGCCGGGCCGGGTCCAGTGGCGCAGCGCGTCGGCCTCTATGTCGATCTGGGCGCTGAGGGTGCCGAGATCGTCGTCGGCGAAGCGGCGGGCGCGGTCGCGGACGGCCCAGCGCAGCGCGTCGGCGGACTGGGTGATCCGCTCGGTGCGGGCGCGCAGACCGGGCAGCCGGGCGGCGAGCGTGCCGCGGTCGGGCTCGGACTCCAGGCGCTTGAGGTCGGCGTCCAGCTCATGTCCATGAGCGCTGAGGCGCTCGAAGAGGCCCAGGGACTCCTTCAGCGACTCGTCCTCGGCCGCGCCCGCGTGCAGCGCGTCCTGGGTGGCGCGCATGGAGGTGCGCAGCGTGAGCCGCAACTGGGCCAGCTCGGCGGCCGGGCCCACCTGGGCAAAGGACTTGGCGCGCAGCGTGTGGTCCTCGACGGTGCGCCGGGCCTGGACGATGGTGCGGTCCACGCCGCGCTTGGCGGCGCTCACCACCTTGATCGTGGCATACGCGCCCAGGGCGACGAAGGCCAGGAAGAACAGGGAGATGACGATGATCACTGCTTCCACGGCGCTCCTCCTCGGGCAGGTGCGCCGCGTGTCGCGGCACTCCTCAACGGTAAACGCAACGGGCAGGCCCGGGGTTCCAGAAAAACCCCGAACCTGCCCGTAGGGGAGTACCCCGAGAGGCGTCGCGATTACGCCGGAACGATGTTCACCAGCTTCGGCGCGCGCACGATGACCTTGCGGATGCCCGCGCCGTCCAGTGCCGCGACGACCTTCTCGTCGGACAGGGCCACCTTCTCCAGCTCCTCCTCGGAGATGCCCGGGGGCACCTCCAGGCGGGCCTTGACCTTGCCCTTGATCTGGACGACGCACGTCACGGTGTCATCGACCACGTACTGAGGGTCGGCGACCGGGAAGTCCTGGTGGACGACCGAGTCGGTGTGGCCCAGGCGGCGCCACAGCTCCTCGGCGACGTGCGGGGCCAGCGGGGCGACCATCAGCACCAGCGGCTCGGCCACCGACTTCGGCAGGGCGGCGTTGGCCTTGGTCAGGTGGTTGTTCAGCTCGGTGACCTTGGCGATGGCGGTGTTGAAGCGCAGGCCCTCCAGGTCCTGGCGCACCCCGTCGATCGCCTTGTGCAGGGCGCGCAGCGTGTCCTCGTCGGGCGCCGCGTCGGTCACGGTCGGCTCGCCGGTGTTCTCGTCCACGATGTTGCGCCACAGCCGCTGCAACAGCCGGAACTGGCCGACGACCGCGCGCGTGTCCCAGGGGCGGGAGACGTCCAGCGGGCCCATGGCCATCTCGTACAGGCGCAGGGTGTCGGCGCCGTACTCGGCGGCGATCTCGTCCGGGGTCACCGCGTTCTTCAGGGACTTGCCCATCTTGCCCAGCAGGCGGCTGACCTTCTCGCCCTGGTAGTAGTACGCGCCGTCGCGCTCCTCCACCTCGGCGGCCGGCACGGCGATGCCGCGGCTGTCGCGGTACACGTAGGCCTGGATCATGCCCTGGTTGAACAGCTTGTGGAACGGCTCCGCGGAGGAGACGTGCCCCAGGTCGAACAGCACCTTGGACCAGAAGCGGGCGTACAGCAGGTGCAGTACGGCGTGCTCGGCGCCGCCCACGTACAGGTCGACACCGCCGTGCGGCCGGCCCTCGCGCGGGCCCATCCAGTACCGCTCGATCTCCGGGTTGACCATCTTCTGGTCGTTGTGCGGGTCCAGGTAGCGGAATTCGTACCAGCAGGAACCGGCCCAGTTGGGCATGGTGTTGGTCTCGCGGCGGTACTTCTTCGGCCCGTCGCCCAGGTCCAGGGTGACGTGGACCCACTCGTCGTTGCGCGACAGGGGGGTCTCGGGCTGGGTGTTCGCGTCGTCCGGGTCGAAGGTGCGCGGGCTGTAGTCCTCGACCTCGGGCAGCTCCAGCGGCAGCATCGACTCGGGCAGCGAGTGCGCGATGCCGTCCTCGTCGTAGACGATCGGGAAGGGCTCGCCCCAGTAGCGCTGGCGGCTGAACAGCCAGTCGCGCAGGCGGAAGTTGACGGTGCCCCGGCCGATGCCCTTGCGCTCCAGCCACTCGGTGATGCGCGCCTTGGCCTCGGTGACGCCCAGGCCGTCCAGGGTGATGCCCTCGCCCGTCGAGTTGACGATCTTCGCGTCGTACGAGGCGAACGCGTCGTCCCAGTCGGCGGTGTCGGTACCGCGGCCGTCGGTCGGCTCGACCACACAGCGCACGGGCAGCTCGAAGGCGCGCGCGAAGGCGAAGTCACGGGTGTCGTGCGCGGGGACGGCCATGATCGCGCCGGTGCCGTAGCCCATCAGCACGTAGTCGGCGATGAAGACGGGTACCTGCTCGCCGTTGACCGGGTTGACGGCGAAGACACCGGTGAAGACGCCGGTCTTGTCCTTGGCCTCGGCCTGGCGCTCGACGTCGGACTTGGCGGCGGCCTGCGCGCGGTAGGCGGCGACGGCCTCGGCGGGGGTGGCGTGGCCGCCGGTCCACGCCTCACGGGTGCCCTCGGGCCAGGCTGCGGGGGTGAACTTGTCGGCCAGGGGATGCTCGGGCGCCAGCACCATGTAGGTGGCGCCGAACAGGGTGTCCGGGCGGGTGGTGAAGACCGTGATCTTCTCGCCGTCGACGGGGAAGTCGACGCGGGCGCCCTCGCTGCGGCCGATCCAGTTGCGCTGCTGCAACTTGATGGCCTCGGGCCAGTCCAGCTCCTCCAGGTCCGCCAGCAGACGGTCCGCGTAGGCGGTGATGCGCATGTTCCACTGGCGCAGCTTGGACTTGAAGACGGGGAAGTTGCCGCGCTCGCTGCGGCCGTCGGCGGTGACCTCCTCGTTGGCCAGCACGGTGCCCAGGCCGGGGCACCAGTTGACCGGCGCGTCGGAGGCGTAGGCCAGGCGGTACTCGCCCAGGACGTCGGCGCGCTCGGTGGCGCTCAGCTCGTTCCAGCCGCGCGTGGTGCCCTCGATCGCGCGCTCACCGGTCTCGAACTGGGCGATCAGCTCGGCGATCGGGCGGGCCTTGCCGGCCTCGTCGTCGTACCAGGAGTTGAAGATCTGCAAGAAGATCCACTGGGTCCACTTGTAGTAGTCCGGGTCGATCGTGGCGAAGGAGCGGCGCTTGTCGTGGCCCAGGCCCAGCCGGCGCAGCTGGGCCTTCATGTTCTCCATGTTGGCCTCGGTGGACACGCGCGGGTGCGTGCCGGTCTGCACGGCGTACTGCTCGGCGGGCAGGCCGAAGGCGTCGAAGCCCAGGGTGTGCAGGACGTTGTGGCCGGTCATGCGCTGGAACCGGGCGTAGACGTCGGTGGCGATGTAGCCCAGCGGGTGGCCGACGTGCAGGCCGGCGCCGGAGGGGTACGGGAACATGTCCATGATGAACTTCTTGGGCTTGGCGGCGTCCTCGCCCGCCAGGTCGCCCTTGGGGTTGTCCGCGGCATACGTGCCGTCGGCGTCCCAGAAGTCCTGCCAGCGTGCCTCGATGTCGGCGGCCATGGCGGCCGTGTAGCGGTACGGGGCGGCTTCCGCCGGGGTCGCGGCGGCAGCGGGGTTCGTCTCGCTCATGATCCTCAAAGCTCCATCGATCGTCTCTGCCAGCAGAAATGAAAAATCCCCTCACGCAGGAGGGGACGCCGCGCCGATGCCGACCTCACGGGTACCACCGGGGTCGGTACTGATCAGCGCGGCCCGCTAAGCAGAAGGCGTACGGCACGCATGGCGCCTAGGGTACCGCAGGCGTCGATCCGACGGGGACACAGGGCACAAATGGGCCGAGAGCGGACCATCCTTCCGGATGGTCCGCTCTCGACTTCTGTGGAGCTAAGGAGAATTGAACTCCTGACCTCCTGCATGCCATGCAGGCGCTCTACCAACTGAGCTATAGCCCCTTGTTTTGTTTCTCCGCCCGGTTCCCCCGGCGACGTCGTAAACATTACAGGCACGGGGGCGGAGCGCCAAATCGGTTTCCACTGCGACCAATTGGTCGCGAATGTCCGTTTCTATGATGATCGACTCAGGCGGCGACGAAGGAGTAGAACCGCTTGAGGGTGCAGTGCTCCTCCAGGAGGCGGCCGTAGATCGGCTCGCCCTCCAGCTCCCGGTACGTCTCGATGGGGTCGCCTTTTATGATCAGCGCCCGCGCGCATTCCTCGCACCAGTACTGGTAGTCGGCGTTGACCGGCTCCATGTCGCGCACGATGGGCGTACCGCTGCCGCACCAGTCGCACTTCCGCCTGTGTGCACCCATCGATCAGCTCCCGTCGGACCGCACCCCCTTCCGGCCGTCCGATTCTGCCATGAGGGGACCGACACGGTCAGCGACGCTTCAGTAGCACAAACAGAAGATCCCGCCCCCTGACGGGGACGGGATCTTCCTCCTGTGGAGCTAAGGAGAATTGAACTCCTGACCTCCTGCATGCCATGCAGGCGCTCTACCAACTGAGCTATAGCCCCTTGCTGTGTTCTTCCCGCTCGGCGGGGCGAACAAGAAGAACTTTAGCCTGTGACCTGCCGGAAAGTGAAATCCGGGGTGTGCGGCGCCGCCGCGGGCTCAGTCGTCGTCGCCGAGGACCGGCTCGGGGAGGGTGCCCGCGTTGTGCTCCAGCAGGCGCCAGCCGCGCGCGCCCTCGCCCAGCACGGACCAGCAGCAGTTGGAGAGGCCGCCGAGGCTCTCCCAGTGCGGGGCCTGGAGGCCGAGCAGCCGGCCGATGGTGGTGCGGATGGTGCCGCCGTGGCTGACGACCACCAGGGTGCCGTCCACCGGCAGCTTCTCCACATGCCGCAGGACGACGGGCGCGGCCCGGTCGGCGACCTCGGTCTCCAGTTCGCCCCCGCCGCGGCGGATCGCCTCACCGCGCTTCCAGGCGGCGTACTCGTCGCCGTGGCGGGCGATGATCTCCGCGTGCGTCAGCCCCTGCCAGACGCCCGCGTAGGTCTCCCGCAGGCCCTCCTCGCGGGTGACGTCGAGACCGGTGAGGGCGGCCAGCTCGGCGGCCGTGTCAGCGGCCCGCGCCAGGTCCGAGGAGACGATCGCGTCGGGGCGCAGGGAGGCCAGCAGCCGGGCGGCGCGGCGGGCCTGCCCGACACCGGTCTCGGTCAGCGGCACATCGGTGCTGCCCTGGAAGCGGCGCTCCACGTTCCACGAGGTCTGGCCGTGCCGCCACAGGATGACGCGGCGGCCGCGGTCCCGGCGGTCGGTCACCTCACCGGTGGCGCTCATCACCACTGCCCGCCCGGCTCCCCGTCGGCCTCGGACTCCAGGAGCTTGGCGTGCTCCTCGCCCTTGCCGCGGGTGGCCTTGGCGTCGGCCGGCAGCTCCAGCTCGGGGCAGTCCTTCCACAGCCGCTCCAGGGCGTAGAAGACACGCTCCTCGCTGTGCTGGACATGGACCACGATGTCGACGTAGTCGAGCAGGATCCAGCGGGCGTCGCGGTCGCCCTCGCGGCGCACCGGCTTGGCGCCGAGCTCCTTCTGGAGGCGCTCCTCGATCTCGTCGACGATGGCCTTGACCTGGCGGTCGTTCGGCGCGGAAGCGAGCAGGAAGGCGTCCGTGATCGACAGGACGTCGCTGACGTCGTAGGCGATGACGTCATGGGCGAGCTTGTCGGCAGCCGCCTGGGCGGCGGTGTGGATGAGCTCAAGGGAACGATCGGTGGCGGTCACTGCGTGGCTTTCCGTCGGCGGGCACTGAACCTCAAGGGTCTCACGGACCGCCGGGGGCACCCCACGTGATTAACGGCATCGCCAAGGGCGCCCCCCGCGAGCAGCGGCTCACGGAAGGCGCCCCGGCGTGCGCTCAGGAGCCGGACGGCTTGTAGTCCTGGCCCAGGACCACCGAGACATCGGCGCCCGAGGAGACCGAGCCCTTGGTGACGGAGCCCGCGGGCAGGCCGAGGGTCTTGGCGACCTCGGTGGCGTTCTGCTTGTCCGAGGCGTCCTGGTAGACGACCTCCGAGGTCGCCCGGCTGCCGCCGCTGCCGCCCTCCAGGAAGGTGAAGCCGCCGTTCAGGAGCACCACGCGGGCCTGCTCGGTGTCGTCCTTGACGCCGGTGGCGTTCTGCACCGAGACCCGGACCGCGCTGCCGGCGTCGGGGCTCTTGGCGGTGCCGCCGAGGATGTCCTTGACCACGCTGTCGCTGGTCCGGGCGGTGAGCGTGCCGTCCGGCTGCACCGGCAGGAGAGCCGTCCTGTAGTCGCCCTCCTTGGCGAGGCCGGCGAGCTTGGCCAGGAAGGTGCCGAGGTCCTTGTCGGTGAGCGAGGGGTCGAGGATCTGCGCGAGGCTCTGCACGGTGACCGTGGCGTCCGAGGCGTCGGTCGAGATCTTGCGCAGCACGCCCTGCATGACCTGCCCGAACCGCTCCAGCTGGGCGTTCTCCGACTCGCCCGGGGCCCGGTAGGTGGCGTAGGCGACGGCCATCTTGCCGCTGAGGGTCTGATCGCTGCCCTTGGCGACGAGCGGCTCGGCGCCCTTCTTCTTGGCGTCCGGGTCTGGCACGGCGACATTGGTGTCCATGTCGATGTTGCCGACGAGGTCGACCAGGTTCTGCAAGTAGGGCGTGTCCAGACGCCAGGTGCCCTGGATGCTGGTGCCGAGGACGGTGTCCAGCTGGTCGCGGGTGCCGGAGGAGCCGTCCTCGTCCACCGACTTGGCGAGGGTCGTGGTGGAACCGTCGTCGTCGGTCAGCGCCAGGGAGTTGGGCAGCAGGACGGTGCTGCCCCGCTTGGTGGTGGTGTTGTCGACCAGCAGCACGGTGGAGGTGCCGCGTTTGCCGGTGTTGTGCAGATGGACGACGATCACATCGCGCTTCTGGGCGCCGGCCGCCACGGCCGCGCCCCCGCCGCCGCCGGAGGAGGACAGGAAGGGCAGCTTCCCGGCGTACCAGAGGTAGCCGACGCCGCCGGCCGCGACCAGGGCGAGGACGACGCCGAGGGCGACGAGCCGACTGCGGGCGCGGCGGCGGGCCTCCTCGCGGCGCTCGGTGCGGTTCTCGGTGAACGTCAGCCAGTCGATGACGTCATCGGAGTCGCCGTCCGGCTCCTCCACGAACGCGAACTGCTCGGTGCGGTAGTCCGGTTCGCCGTCCGCGTGCCTGTCGGCGGCGTCGTCCCCGTCGTCGCTCGCGAGTTCCGCGTAGGGGTTGTGCCGGGGCGGGTCCTGGGGGCGCGCCTGCTGGGGGATGTGCGCGGTCTGCTCGGCGACCCGGGGCTGCTGCCCGCTGCTCGCGGCCTGCCCGTAGGGGTCGTACCCGGAATGCCCGGAATTCCCCCCGTGCCCCTGGCCCTGGGTCCCGTAGGGGTCGTAACCGCCGTAGCCGTCGTTGCCGTGGTAGCCATCGTTGTCGGAGTAGCCGTCGGCCGAGGGGTACGACGGGACCTGCGGCTGCTGCCCGGTGCCGTACGACCCGTACGGGTGCGCCGGCTGAGAGGTGCCGGTGCCGTAGGGGTCGTAGCCGTATCCCTGCTGCTGGGCATAGGGGTCGTAGGTCCCGGCCCCGGGCCCGGGGCCGCCCGGGGCCTGCTGCGCCGGAACCTGGCGGTAGACGGGCTGTCCGTACTCGTCGTAGCCGACGATCTCGTACTGTCCCGCGTCGTATCGGTCGTTCACCGGTGCCCCTCTCGGCTCACTCGCCGCGGTACAGCTCGCGCTTGTCGATGTAGCGCACGACTCCGTCCGGCACCATGTACCAGATGGGGTCGCCCTTGGCGACTCTCGCACGGCAGTCTGTGGAGGAAATGGCGAGCGCCGGAACCTCGACCAACGAGACGCCGTCCTCCGGCAGTCCCGGGTTGCTGAGGTGGTGGCCGGGCCGGGTGACGCCGATGAAGTGCGAGAGGGAGAACAGCTCCTTGCTGTCGCGCCAGGTCAGCAGCTGGGCGAGGGCGTCGGCACCGGTGATGAAGAACAGGTCGGTGTCCGGGTTGAGGGCGCGCAGGTCGCGCAGGGTGTCCACGGTGTAGGTGGGGCCGCCGCGGTCGATGTCGATACGGCTGACGGAGAACTGCGGGTTCTCGGCGGTGGCGATGACCGTCATCAGATAGCGGTCCTCGGCCGGGGAGACCAGGCGGTGGGACTTCTGCCACGGCTGGCCGGTGGGGACGAACACCACCTCGTCCAGCTGGAACTGCGCGGCGACCTCGCTGGCCGCCACGAGGTGCCCGTGGTGGATCGGGTCGAAGGTGCCGCCCATGACGCCCAGGCGCCGCTTGCCGGTGCGGGCGGGGCCGTGGCCCGGCCGGTGCCTGCGGTACTGCGGCTGGTCGGTCATGTCGGCGTCGGCGGCGCCATCGTGCGCCGGACCGGTAGGCATGTCCTGCTCTCCCATGCGTGCAGACCCTACCGGCCCGGTCCTCGGCGTCCGGCCGGGGCCGGTCCCCCGGCTCAGCGGTCGCGGTTGAAGCGGGTGGTGATCCACAGCAGGAGAAGCAGGATGATGAAGGCGGCGCCGCCGGTGACGGCGGGGTTCAGGCTGTCGTGGTGGCCGCCCTCTTCGGCGGCGAGGGAGATCAGCGGGGCTGCGGCGCTGGTGAGCATCATCTTCGACAGGACCTATCGCGTGTGGGCGGGATAAAGACGTCGACTCATCGTATGCGGGCGGTCCTTCGGCGATCACGCCGACTCCGCCGTTGGGAAGCGCGGGGGCCGGGGCGGGGAACTCCCACCGCTCCTCAGTCGTCCTTCTGCTTGTAGCCGCGCAGCAGGAACCAGGCGGTCAGCGCGCAGCCCAGGAACATCACGATCAGCACGATGCGGAGCAGGTCTCCTCCGCCCCCCTGCTGCTGGGCGGCGCTCGCTGCGGCCTCGGTCAGCCGGGCGGCTGCGGGGTGGTGCTCCATGGCGTGGACTCCTTCGGCTGTCTGCCCGTCCACGGTATCTCCGCCTAGGCTGAACCCCGCCTCGGGGGCTCACCGCACTCACACGCACTTGGGGGAAGACATGCACGACGGCGATCGGCAGGGCGGGCACGAGCGGGTGCCCAGCAGGCAGCGCACGCGCTTTCCGGGGATCTCCTCGCGGGCGTACGAGCACCCGGCGGACCGGTCCGCCCTGGTGGCGCTGCGCAAGCTCAGCGGGTTCGACCAGGTGTTCAAGGCACTGAGCGGACTGCTGCCGGAGCGGAGCCTGCGGCTGCTGTTCCTGTCCGACTCGGTGCGCGTCTCCGAACGGCAGTTCGGTCATCTGCACGACATGCTGCTGGACGCCTGCTACATCCTGGACCTGCCGAAGGTCCCGCCGATGTACGTCACCCAGGACCCGCAGCCGAACGCGATGTGCATCGGCCTGGACGAGCCGATCATCGTGATCTCCACGGGTCTGGTGGAGCTGCTGGACGAGGAGGAGATGCGCGCGGTCGTCGGCCATGAGGTCGGCCACGCGCTGTCCGGGCACTCCGTGTACCGCACCGTGCTGCTGTTCCTGACGAACCTGGCGATCAAGGTCGCCTGGATCCCGCTGGGCAATCTCGCGATCATGGCGATCATCGCGGCGCTGCGGGAGTGGTTCCGCAAGTCCGAACTCTCCGCGGACCGGGCCGGACTGCTGGTGGGCCAGGACGTACGGGCCTCGATGCGCGGCCTGATGAAGATCGCGGGCGGCAACCACCTGCACGAGATGAACGTGGACGCGTTCCTGGAGCAGGCCGAGGAGTACGACTCCGGCGGCGACCTGCGCGACTCCGTGCTGAAGATCCTCAATGTGCTGCCCCGCTCGCACCCGTTCACCACCGTGCGCGCCGCCGAGCTGAAGAAGTGGGCCGAGTCGCGGGACTACCAGCGGATCATGGACGGCCACTACCCGCGCCGCGACGACGACAAGGACGCCAGGGTCAGCGACTCCTTCCGGGAGTCCGCGGCGAGCTACGCGAGCGATGTCAAGGACTCCAAGGACCCGCTGATGAAGCTGGTCAGCGATCTGGCGGGCGGCGCGGGCGATCTGGGCGGCCGCGTCAAGCGCGGCTTCGACGGTTTCAAGAGCCCGCCGCCGGCCAAGGGCGGTCCGGCCCCGGCGGCCGAGTAGGCCCCCTCAGGCCCTCGGCTGCGCCCCCGTGGCCAGCGTGCCGCACAAGGAGGCGGGGCTGTCCGTCCGGTACGGATCGGTGCCCGCGGGGGCGCCCGGGTGGGGAGCCTGGCCCGCCAGCAGGGGGCGGAGGTAGGACGTGGAGTCCTCGGCGCAGGACAGCGGGCCGGCCTCGACGTAGGCCGTGGTCAGCTGGACCTGGCGGGTGCGCAGGTCGTCGCGGGTGAAGCGGAAGGTCAGCGCGCGGCGGACGGTGAAGAGGGAGACGGGGGCACTCGCGGTGCCGGTGGGGCGCAGGGCGTAGACGAAGGTGTGGTCGGCGCTGACCTCCAGGGTCGCCGGGTCCGCCTCGGTGAAGCGCAGCTCGCCCTGGACCCGGATCCGGTCGTCGGCCAGCAGGTCGCGGGCCGGGTCCAGGCGCACCACCCAGCCGGTCGGGGCGTGCCGCCCGTCCGCCGCCGGACGGTCGAAGCTCTGGTCGAACTGGGCGAGCTGGTCGGAGTCCACCAGCGCCCGCGCGGGGGCCGTCTCGTGCCCGGTGAGCACCTCCGGGTAGAGCGCGGAGCGGACGATGTAGTCCTTGGCCGTGGTCAGCGCCGTCATGACCTGACTGTCGGAGAAGTGCGCGGTGCCCCGGGCGGCCGGCAGCGGGACCCCCTCGGCGCCGATGTCGAACCGCGCGGCGGGGCTGTGCGCGTACAGCGTCTCCGCGTCCAACCCCCCGGGCACCTTGCCCTGCGGGGCGAGCGGTATCACCGTCATCCGCAGCGGTTCCACGGGCCGGGGGGCCTCGGCGGAGTCGTACGGATGGCGCACCCCCATGTAGACGGCGGTGCCGAAGGCCACGGCGATCAGCAGCACCAGGATCATCGCCTGGCGGACGAGCCCCCGGTGCAGTGGCCGGCGGCGCACGGCGGGCGCGTGGTCGGCCATCCGCTCCTCGGCCGAGTACTCCTGGAGGCGGGCAGCGCGCACGAACGACTCGTCGAACACGACGGATCGGTATTCGTCCTCCGCACCACCGGGGCCGCCCTCGGGTGTCCCCTCCGGTGGGTCTCCAGGCCCGCCCATACTTTCAGAGTGGGTTTGTGGGGCCCCGGGTAAACGCCCCGCTCTGCCACAACTTCTGACAACTCCTCACCCGGAGCCGATCAGGGCAGGTGGGGCACCGCCGACACCGTGGGGCGCACGGGAGCGACCGTGGGGATCCGGTTCTGGCCCGTCGTGGTGGACGACGGCAGCTGGTCCCGGGTGCCCGAGGAGGCGCCCCGGTAGACCGCGGCGAAGGCGAGGGCCACCATGCCGACGCCCATCACCACGGCGAGCACCCAGGCCACCGGCCGGTGCCAGCGGGCCTGTCTGCCATGGCCGTCGAAGGGCCCCCGGTCGAGGGCGTAGACGTCGTCCAGGTCGTCGAGATCGTCGTCGTCCGGGTCCTCGCCGAATTCGGCGCCCCCGTAGGCGTCGTCGTACCGCTCGCCCCGGGCGCGGGCGCGGCGGGCGGCCTCGGATGCCTCGGCTCTGGCCTCCGCGGCGGCAAGGAGGCGTTCGACGGCGGTCGGCTCATGGACAGTGGCCGCCCGTACGAATTCCTCGTCGAAGACCACGGAGGCGAACTCTTCGTCCGACACCCCGCGGTCGTGGTCGTCGTCGGGCTCCCAGCCGTCAGGGAACGGCGTGCCCCCCACGTCCTCCGGCACATGACCAGAGTAGACCTGGGGGGTCAATTTGGGCAGACGGTACGGAAATTCATCCGCCTGTCGAGACGCCCCCCGGAGGCGAGAGGTCAGCGGCGGATGTGTCCGTCGCCGGTGACGATGTACTTGGTGCTGGTCAGCTCCGGCAGGCCCATCGGGCCCCGGGCGTGCAGCTTCTGGGTGGAGATGCCGATCTCCGCGCCGAAGCCGAACTGGCCGCCGTCGGTGAACCGGGTGGAGGCGTTCACGGCGACCGTGGTCGAGTCGACCAACTGGGTGAAGCGGCGGGCGGCCTGCTGCGAGGTGGTGACGATCGCCTCGGTGTGCCCGGAGGTCCACAGCCGGATGTGCTCGACGGCCTTGTCGAGGGAGTCCACGACGGCGGCGGCGATGTCGTACGACAGGTACTCGGTCTCCCAGTCCTCCGGGGTCGCCTCGACCACGGTGGCCTTCGAGCCCTCGGCGTGGGCCATGACCCGCTCGTCCGCGTGCACGGTGACACCGGCCTCGGCCAGCGCGTCCAGGGCACGCGGCAGGAACTCGGCGGCGATGTCCTGGTGGACCAGCAGGGTCTCGGCCGCGTTGCACACGCTGACCCGCTGGGCCTTGGAGTTGACGAGGATGTCGATCGCCATGTCGATGTCGGCCTGTGCGTCGACGTAGACATGGCAGTTGCCGGTGCCGGTCTCGATGACGGGCACGGTGGACTCGCTGACCACGGTCCTGATCAGGGAGGCGCCGCCGCGCGGGATGAGGACGTCGACCAGGCCCCGGGCGCGCATCAGCTCGCGCACGGACTCACGGCTCTCCCCCGGCACCAGCTGTACGGCGTCGGCGGGCAGCCCGGCGCCGCCGACCGCGTCCCGGATCACCCGGACGAGGGCGGTGTTGGACTCGTAGGCGGAGGCGGAGCCGCGCAGCAGGACCGCGTTGCCGGACTTCAGGCAGAGCGCGGCGGCGTCCGCGGTGACATTGGGGCGGGCCTCGTAGACGATGCCGACGACGCCGAGCGGGACGCGGACCTGGCGCAGGTCGATGCCGTTGGGCAGGGTGGAGCCGCGGACCACCTCGCCGACCGGGTCGGGCAGCCCTGCCACGTCGCGGACGTCGGCGGCGATGGCCCGGACCCGCTCGGGGGTGAGGGTGAGCCGGTCCACGATGGCCTCGCTGGTGCCGCTCTCGCGCGCCTTGGCCACGTCCTTGGCGTTGGCCTCGATGATCTCCCCGGTCCGTACCTCCAGGGCGTCGGCGATCGCCAGCAGCGCGTCGTCCTTCACGGCGCGCGGCAGCGGCGCGAGGTCGGCGGCGGCGGCCCTGGCCCGGTAGGCGGCCTGGGTGACCGGGGACATCGAGTCGTACGGCGAGAGCGTGGTCATGGGGGAAGGGTAGTGCGGGGTGCGGAGCCCTTCCGCGCGTGTTCCACACCCCGAGACGAAAACCCCGGAAAACCCCGGTAAGGGCTCAGAAGGGGTGGACCCCTACGGGGGTCGCGGGCAACGGTCCGTACCCCTCCGCGATGCGCTGGTGGTACGTCTCGCGGTCGATGACCTCCAGACCGACGATCTCCCACGGGGGCAGTCCGGAGCTGAGCCGGTGCTCGCCCCACAGGCGCAGTGCGACCGCGGCCGCGTCATGCAGGTCGCGGGCCTCTTCCCAGTACCGGATCTCGGCGTGATCACTCGCGTATCTGCTGGTCAGCAGGAAGGGGTGGTCGTGAGCCAGCTGTTCCAGGGCCCGCCGCAGGTCCGTGAGGGGGACGCTCTTGCCGGCCACGCTGAGCGTGACGTGCCACAGCCGGGGCAGGTCCCTGGGTTCCTCGTAGGTGGTCCCGGCCGCGACGCTCGTCAGGGCACCTCGGGTGGTACCCCCAGGGCGCACTCGTCTCACGACGGCCTCCTTCACCCAAGTGCTCGGAAACATGTCTCGCACACAAAGTTGAGCAGGCCGTAAGGCTTCGCGGGGCGGTTTCACGGAACGTCCCCCACCGGAGGCCCCCGGGGGCGCCCCGCTGTACGAGTGTCACCCGTGCAGGAGCACCAGGTCGTCCCTGTGTACGACCTCGCGTTCGTACGCCGGACCCAGCTCGCGTGCCAGCTCGTGGGTCGAACGACCGATCAGCCGGGGGATCTCCTTGGCGTCGAAGCTGACGAGCCCTCGCGCCACCGCGCGGCCATCGGCGTCCCGCAGCTCCACGGGGTCGCCCGCACTGAACTCGCCCTCGACGGCGGCGATCCCGGCGGGCAGCAGCGACTTGCGGCCCTGGACGACCGCCGCCACTGCGCCGTCGTCCAACGTGAGCGCGCCCTGTGGGGTGGAGGCGTGCTGGAGCCAGAGCAGCCGGTCGGCGGAGCGCTTGCCGGTGGGGTGGAAGTACGTGCCGGTGTCGCCGCCGCCGAGAGCGTCCGCCGCGTGCACGGCGGAGGTCAGCACCACCGGGATGCCGGCGGCGGCCGCGATCCGGGCGGCCTCCACCTTGGTCACCATGCCGCCGGTGCCGACGCCCGCCTTGCCCGCGCTGCCGATCTCGACGCCCTCGAGGTCCTCGGGGCCGTGGATCTCCGCTATCCGGGAGGTGCCGGGCCTGCTGGGGTCCCCGTCGTAGACGCCGTCCACGTCGGAGAGGAGGACGAGCAGGTCGGCGTGGACGAGGTGGGCGACGAGGGCGGCGAGCCGGTCGTTGTCGCCGAAGCGGATCTCGTCGGTGGCGACGGTGTCGTTCTCGTTGACGATCGGCAGGGCGCCCATCGCGAGGAGCTTGTCGAGGGTGCGCGAGGCGTTGCGGTGATGGGCGCGGCGGCTCATGTCGTCGCTGGTGAGCAGGACTTGGCCGACGCGGACGCCGTACCGGGCGAAGGAGGCGGTGTACCGGGCGACCAGCAGCCCCTGTCCGACGCTGGCGGCGGCCTGCTGCCGGGCGAGGTCCCGGGGCCGGCGGCGCAGCCCGAGCGGCGCGAGCCCGGCGGCGATGGCTCCGGAGGAGACGAGGACGACCTCCCTGTTCCCCTCCCTGTCCCCGGTGCCGCGGCTCTTGGCCAGCACATCCACCAGGGCGTCCACCCGGTCGGCGTCCAGCCCGCCCGCCGCACTGGTCAGCGAGGAGGACCCCACCTTGACGACGATCCTGCGGGCCGTGCCCACGGCCTGCCTCGCGCTTGCCACCTTGCCCGCCGTCCCTTTCGCCCGTGTACCGGCCTCGTGCTGCGCAATGTACGCGACCGGGGGGCTTCGGTGCGCTCCGGTTTCGCCGAGCGGACACCGTCCGGCGGGCGGACGGTGTCCGAGTAACCGATGGGAAAGGGAGAGCGCGCGACCATTCACGAGATGTGCAATTCACGAAAGGCGCGTGGCTTTTTTCATTTCCGGTTCTCGGGGGAATTCTTCGCCGTGCCGGCCCTCATTTCACCGCGCGAGGTGCCGCCACCGCCACCGCACCGGATGCCGCCGATGGGCGCCCGGCCGGGCACAGGGCTTGCGACCGCGCCGTGTGGATCGGTGTCGAATCCACCACATCCCGCCCGAAACCATGGACCGGAACGCACAACATCCGCACCACGGGCCCCGGCCGGACCGCGCGGGGCGGGTTGACCGGATCGTCCGGTTCGCGCCGCTGGAAGCGCCGTTCTCACCGTGGGCTCACCTTCTCTTACCCGGGCGGGCGGCCATCGGCACGTATCGGCACCGCCCTGCCCGCAACCCCGGATCCGGCCACTTCGGAAGCCCTGCGCACCCGCCCGTGAGTCACGCCACACCCGGGCGACCGGGTCCCGTCCGGTCATACGGTGAGACCATCCGGTAGGGCACGTTAGGGTAGGGTTAAACGCCCCTTAACCTCGCACTCCTTGTGCCTCTCGCCTTCCGCTCCGCACCGGCAGCGGGAGGCGGTTGAGAGTCTGACCGACAGTCCAGGAGCCCCAAGCATGCCCGTAGCGAATGGAAACGCTTCGCCGAAAATAAGCGTTGTCGTCCCTGTCTACAAAGTCCAGGGATATCTCCGTGCGTGCTTGGACTCCATTCTGTCCCAGTCCTTCGAGGATTTCGAGATCGTCGCCATCGACGACCACTCGCCGGACGCCTGCGGTCGGATACTCGATGAATACGCCGCCCTCGACAGCCGCGTCATACCCGTGCACCTGGAGGAGAACCAGGGCATCGGAAAGGCGCGTGACGCCGGTGCGCTGAAGTCCCGCGGCGAGTACATCCTCTTCCTGGACAGCGACGACACCCTGGCCGACGGCGCGCTCCAGGCGATCGCCGACCGGCTGGAGGCCACGGGCGACCCCGACATCCTGCTGCTCAACCACGTCCGCACGTACTGGAACAACCGGGTCCAGGCGAGCGCGGCCGGTGAACTCCTCGCGAGCGCGGGCACGGACGTCTTCACGGCGCTCGAACGGCCGGACTTCCTCACCATGTTCGCCGTCGTCTGGAACCGCGCCTACCGCCGCGAGTTCTACGTCGGCAACAACTTCATCTTCACGGACGGCATCTACGAGGACGCGCTCATGGTCTACAAGACCATGCTGACCGCGCAGACCATCGCCGCCACCGACCACGTCTGCGTCGAGTACCGCCAGCGCCGCCAGGGCAACTCCATGCGGACGCCCGGCCGCAAGCACTTCGGCATCTTCCAGCAGTACGCGCGCCTGTTCGAGTTCCTCGACCAGCACCCCGAGACCGAGCCCGTGCGCGCCCTGCTGTTCGAGCGCGCGGCGAGCCACTACCTGTTCACGCTGGCCCGCGAGGACCGCATCGTCCCCAAGGACCGCGCGGAGTTCTTCAAGCTCGCGGCCGCCTCGTACAAGCGCTACAAGCCCAAGGGCTTCATGCTCCCCGAGGGCTCCCAGGGCGTCCGGTTCCAGCTGCTGGAGCGCGGCTCCTACACGGCGTACGCCACGGTGACCGCCGCCGGCAACACCCGCCGCCAGGTCATCCAGCGCGCCACCAAGGTCAAGACCAAGCTCGGCAAGACCGCCTACAACCGGCTGTACCGGCTGCATCTGCGCCGCCCGGTGGACGAGAACCTCGCGGTCTACGCGGCCTACTGGAACCGCGGTGTCGCCTGCAACCCCGCGGCCATCTACCACAAGGCCAAGGAACTCGCCCCGAACGTGCACGGGGTGTGGATCGTGCGCCGCGACATGGTGGACAACATCCCCGCGGGCGTCGACTACGTGGTGGCCAACTCGCCGCGTTACTGGGAGGTCATGGCCCGCGCCAAGTACCTCGTCAACAACGTCAACTTCCCGAACAACATCGTCAAGCGCCCCGAGCAGGTCTTCCTCCAGACCCATCACGGCACCCCGCTGAAGCAGATGGGCATCGACCAGCAGAAGTACCCGGCGGCGGCGAAGAACATGAGCTTCGCCAAGATGCTGGAGCGGGCCGACAAGTGGGACCTGAGCCTCACCTCCAACCAGCACTCCACGGAGAACTGGGAGCGGGTCTACCCCTGCGCGTTCGAGGCGATCGAGTTCGGCTACCCGCGCAACGACGTCTTCTTCCGCACCGACGGTGACGACGTCCTGCGCATCCGCCGCGAGCTGGGCATCGAGGACGGCAAGAAGGCCATCCTGTACTGCCCGACCGTGCGCGACTACCAGAAGGGCTACGTCCCCCGGATCGACCTGGAGCGCTTCTGCTCCGAGCTCGGCCCGGACTTCGTCGTCCTGGTGCGCACGCACTACTTCTACGGCGCCGACCCCCGCCTGGAGGCCCTCCAGGAGCGTGGTCTGATCAAGGACGTGTCGACGTACCCGGTGGTGGAGGACCTCTGCCTGGCCGCCGACGCGCTGATCACGGACTACTCGTCCATCATGTTCGACTACGCGTGCCTGGACCGCCCGATCGTCACCTACGCGGACGACTGGGAGGTCTACCGCAAGGCCCGCGGTGTCTACTTCGACATCCTCTCCGGCCAGCCGGGCGAGACGCCGGGTGCGACCGCGACCGACGAGGACCAGCTGATCGAGGTCTTCCGTTCCGGTGCCTGGAACGGCTCCAAGGCCGCCGAGCTGCGTGCCGCGTTCCGTGAGCGCTTCGTGCAGTTCGACGACGGAAACGCGGCCGAGCGTGTGGTGCGCCGGCTCTACCTCGGCCAGCGGGAGACCACCCCCGCGGTGCTTCCGCTGGACGAGCGGACGCCCGCGCCCGCACCGGGGACGCTCGCCCAGGCCCGCATCCCGCGGCAGCCCACCGGTGAGCACGGCCTCATCGACGCCTGAGCCGGGCCCAGCCGTGCCTGAGCACGGCTCATCGACGCCCGAACGCGGCCGGGACCGACCCCCGGCCGCACCGGCGCCCGACGCGCTAAACGAGAGAGACGAACACCTGATGGCTTCCCGCCCCACCATTTCCAAGGCGGTCATACCGGCGGCGGGTCTCGGTACCCGGTTCCTGCCGGCGACCAAGGCGACTCCCAAGGAGATGCTGCCGGTCGTCGACAAGCCCGCGATCCAGTACGTGGTCGAGGAGGCCGTGTCCGCGGGGCTCGACGACGTCCTGATGATCACCGGTCGTAACAAGCGTCCCCTGGAGGACCACTTCGACCGCAACTACGAGCTGGAGTCGGCCCTTCAGAAGAAGGGCGACGCGAGCCGGCTCGCCAAGGTGCAGGAATCCAGCGACCTGGCGACCATGCACTACGTCCGCCAGGGCGACCCCAGGGGCCTCGGCCACGCCGTGCTGTGCGCGGCCCCGCACGTCGGCCACGAGCCCTTCGCGGTCCTGCTCGGCGACGACCTGATCGACCCCCGCGACCCCCTGCTCCAGCGCATGATCGAGATCCAGGAGCAGCACGGCGGCAGCGTGATCGCCCTCATGGAGGTCGCGCCCGAGCAGATCCACCTCTACGGCTGCGCCGCCGTCGAGGCCACCGCCGAGGGCGATGTCGTCAGGATCAGCGGACTGGTCGAGAAGCCCGACCCGGCCGACGCCCCCTCCAACTACGCGGTCATCGGCCGCTATGTGCTGGCCCCGCAGATCTTCGATGTCCTGCGCGAGACCGAGCCGGGCCGCGGCGGCGAGATCCAGCTGACCGACGCGCTCCAGCAACTCGCCACCGACGAGAAGCTGGGCGGCCCGGTGCACGGCGTCGTCTTCCGCGGCCGCCGCTACGACACCGGCGACCGCGGCGACTACCTGCGCGCCATCGTCCGGCTCGCCTGCGAACGCGAGGACCTGGGACCGGAGTTCCGGACCTGGCTGCGCGGCTACGTCGGCCAGGAGCTGAGCGAGGGCTGATCCGGCCCCCGCGGCGGATACGACAGAGGGCGGGCCCGGAGGATTTCTCCTCCGGGCCCGCCCTCTGCCATCGGCTCTGTTCAAACCGTCATCGGCTCTGTCTAGAACGGCTCGAAGTCGTCGAACTCCCGGCCGGCCTCGTCCCGTTCGGCGTCCCGGTCCCGGCGGCGCTGGGCCGCGGGGCGGGGTGCCTCGAAGCGGTGGTCCTCGCCGCGGCGGCCGAGCATCTCGGCGCCCGCCGTGACCGACGGCTCCCAGTCGAAGACGACCGCGTTCTCCTCGGGGCCGATGGCGACGCCGTCGCCGCCCCGGGCGCCCGCCTTCATCAACTTCTCTTCCACACCGAGGCGGTTGAGCCGGTCGGCGAGATAGCCGACGGCCTCGTCGTTGTTGAAGTCGGTCTGCCGCACCCAGCGCTCGGGCTTCTCGCCGCGCACCCGGAACAGCGGCTCGGCGTCGGTACCCTCACGGGTGACGGTGAAGCCGGCGTCGTCCACGGCCTTGGGCCGGATGACGATCCGCGTGGCCTCTTCCTTGGGCTTGGCCGCACGCGCCTTGCCGACCAGCTCACCGAGGGCGAAGGACAGCTCGCGCAGACCGATGTGGGCGACCGCCGACACCTCGAAGACGCGGTAGCCGCGAGCCTCCAGATCGGGGCGGACCATCTCGGCGAGGTCCTTGCCGTCGGGCACGTCGATCTTGTTCAGGACGACGATGCGGGGCCGGTTGTCGAGACCGCCGTACTGCCGCAGCTCCTCCTCGATGATGTCGAGGTCGGAGAGCGGGTCGCGGTCGGACTCCAGGGTCGCGGTGTCCAGGACGTGCACCAGCACGCTGCACCGCTCCACATGCCGCAGGAACTCCAGGCCCAGGCCCTTGCCCTGGCTGGCGCCCGGGATCAGTCCCGGCACGTCGGCGATGGTGTAGACGGTGGAGCCCGCGGTGACCACACCGAGGTTGGGCACCAGGGTGGTGAAGGGGTAGTCCGCGATCTTCGGCTTGGCGGCGCTGAGCACCGAGATCAGCGAGGACTTGCCGGCGCTCGGATAGCCGACCAGCGCCACGTCGGCGACGGTCTTCAGCTCCAGGACGACGTCCTGGAGCTCCCCGGGCACACCGAGCAGCGCGAAGCCGGGCGCCTTGCGGCGGGCCGAGGACAGCGCCGCGTTGCCGAGGCCGCCGCGGCCGCCCTGGGCGGCGATGTACGACGTCCCCTGCCCGACCAGGTCGGCGAGGACATTGCCCGCCTTGTCGAGCACCACGGTGCCGTCCGGGACCGGCAGGATCAGGTCCTGGCCGTCCTTGCCGGCGCGGTTGCCGCCCTCGCCGGGCTTGCCGTTGGTGGCCTTGCGGTGCGGGGAGTGGTGGTAGTCGAGCAGCGTGGTGACCGACTGCTCCACGGTCAGGATGACGTCACCGCCACGCCCGCCGTTACCGCCGTCCGGGCCGCCCAGCGGCTTGAACTTCTCACGGTGGACGGAGGCACAGCCGTGGCCCCCGTTACCCGCGGCGACATGCAGTTCGACGCGGTCCACGAAGGTGGTCATGGTTCAGTGCCTCCAGAAATTACGGGTATGTCTTGGTACTAACACGCGAAAGGCGGACCCGCCTTCCCGAACGGGAAGTGAGGTCCGCCTCGCGAAACGTTCGATGCCGAATCAGCTGATTCAGGCGACCGGAACGATGTTCACGACCTTGCGGCCACGGTGGGTACCGAACTCCACCGCGCCCGGCAGCAGGGCGAACAGGGTGTCGTCGCCGCCACGGCCGACACCGGCGCCGGGGTGGAAGTGGGTACCGCGCTGGCGGACCAGGATCTCACCAGCGTTGACGACCTGACCGCCGAAGCGCTTCACGCCGAGCCGCTGGGCATTGGAGTCGCGACCGTTCCGGGTGGACGATGCGCCCTTCTTGTGTGCCATGTCTTCTCAGTCCCTTACTTCGCAGCCGTGGGGATCGACGTGACCTTGATCGCCGTGTACTGCTGGCGGTGGCCCTGCCGACGGCGGTAGCCGGTCTTGTTCTTGTAGCGCAGAATGTCGATCTTCTGGCCCTTGTGGTGGTCCACGACCTCGGCCTGGACCTTGATGCCGGCCAGCACCCACGGGTCGCTGGTCACAGCGTCGCCGTCGACAACGAGCAGGGTCGAGAGCTCGACCGTGTCGCCAACCTTGGCGGTGGAAATCTTGTCAACCTCAACGATGTCGCCGACAGCAACCTTGTGCTGGCGACCACCGCTGCGCACGATGGCGTACACGCGGATCTCTCTTTCGCTCGAAGAAACGGCACCCCCGCAGGCCAGCCGCCCGGCATACGCATGGGCGACCTCTCCCGGCCGGCCTAGCGTCCGGGAGGAACAGGTTTACGGGGATGTGGCGGGCTCTATGACACGCCGACGGTCAAGGTTACGGGCCGGGGCCGTAGGGGTCAAACTGGGCGTCCGGCCGCGGCGACGTACCCGGCGTACGCCTCCGTGATCCCCTCGGCGGACAGCCCGAGGTGCTCCAGGATGGTGTAGCGGCCCGGCCGGGTCTCCGGCGCGAACGCCACGGCCCGGACGAACTCCTCGTCGCTGAAGCCGATCTCCTCGGCCACCACGGGCAGCCCGTGCCGGCGCAGGCCCTCCACGATCAGCCGGGAGCCGTCGTGGTCGCCGCGCAGATACGTGGCGAACGCGGCGCCGAGGCCCACCTGTTCGCCGTGCGCGGCGGCCCGGCGGGGGTAGAGCAGGTCCAGCGCGTGGCTGATCTCGTGGCAGGCGCCCGAGGAGGGCCGGGTGTGCCCCGCTATCGACATGGCGATACCGGTCAGCACCAGACCCTCGGAGAGCACGGTGAGGAACCCGTCGTCGCCGCAGCCGCCGGGGTGCCGCAGGACCGCCTCGCCGGCCTGACGGGCCATGGCCGCGGCGAGACCGTCGATCTTCTCGCCGTTGACCCGGTGGTCCAGCTCCCAGTCCGCGACCGCGGAGATGTTGGACAGGGCGTCCCCGATCCCCGAGCGCACGAAGCGCAGCGGGGCCTCGCGGATCACGTCCAGGTCGATGAACAGGGCGATGGGCGCGGGCACTCCGTAGGAGCCGCGCCCGGCGTCGTTGTCCAGGTTGGACACGGGCGAGCAGATGCCGTCGTGCGAGAGGTTCGTCGGCACCACGACCAGGGGCAGCCCGATCCGCGCCGCGGAGTACTTCGCACAGTCGATGATCTTGCCGCCGCCGATGCCCACGACCGCGTCGAAGTCGCCGGACTTCATCCGGTCGGCCAGGTCGACCGCCTCGTCCAGGGTGCCGCCGCCCACCTCGAACCAGGTGGCGGCGGGCAGCGAGGGGGCGAGGCGTTCGCGCAGCTGGGCGCCGTAGCCGCGGCTGACGGCGACGGCGAGCCGCCCGGAGTCCGAGATGCGCTGGTCGGCGAGCACGCCCGCCAGATCGTCCAGGGCACCCGCGCGGATGTCCATGACGATCGGCGAGGGGAACAGCCGGGTCAGTACCGGCATGCGATCTCCCGCCCGCGGGCGAGGTCCTCGTGGTTGTCGATCTCGACCCAGTCGACGTCGCCGATGGGCGCCACGTCGATCCGGAAGCCGCGGTCGACCAGCTCCTGGTAGCCGTCCTCGTAGTACAGCTGGGGGTCGCGCTCGAAGGTCGTACGCAGCGCGTCGGCCAGCTCCTCGGCCGCGTCGCCCTCGATCAGGGTCACGCCGATGTACTCACCGGTCGCCTCGGCGGGGTCCATCAGCTTGGTGATCTTCGTCATGCCCTTGGCGGGGTCGACGACGACCTTCATCTCCTCGTCCGCCAGGGACTTCAAGGTGTCCAGCGCGAGGATGATCTTCTTGCCGTCACCGCGGGCGGCCAGCAGCGTCTTCTCGACCGAGACCGGGTGCACGGTGTCGCCGTTGGCGAGGATCACACCGTCCTTGAGCGCGTCGCGCCCGCACCACAGGGAGTAGGCGTTGTTCCACTCCTCGGCCTTGTCGTTGTCGATGAGCGTCAGCTTCAGGCCGTACTTCTCCTCGAACTCGGCCCGGCGCGCGTAGACGGCCTCCTTGCGGTAGCCGACGATGACCGCGACCTCGGTCAGCCCGATCTCCGCGAAGTTGCCCAGGGTCAGGTCCAGGACGGAGACGGCCTCGGGCGCGTCCTGTGCGCCGACCGGCACCAGGGCCTTGGGCAGGGTGTCCGTGTAGGGGCGCAGTCGCCGTCCGGCGCCGGCCGCCAGCACGAGGCCTATCATCGCGGTTCTCTCCTTCGGTTCAGGGGGGCGGGCCGGGGGCGCGGTGCCCCGGGCCCGCCAAAAAGCAGGTGCGGCCCTCTCCTCGCGGACAGGACCGCACCCAGACGTGCCGGTGACCGGTCAGTCGACGGAGGCCGACTGCGGGGTCGCCGCGGTCTTCTTCGCCGCCGTCTTCTTCGTGGCGGCCGCCTTCTTGGCCGTCGTCTTCTTCGCGGCGGTCTTCTTGGCGGCGGTCTTCTTCGCCGCCGTCTTCTTGGTGGCCGCCTTCTTGGCCGTGGCCTTCTTGGCCGCCTTGCGGGCGGTCTTCTTGGCCGGAGCCTCCTCGGCGGGGGCTTCCTCAGCGGGAGCCTCCGCCGCGGGCGCCTCTTCCGCGGCCGCCGGGACGACCACCACGGCCGTCTCCTCGGACGCGGTCGGCGCGGCCGTCTGCCGCACCGCGCGACGGCGCGGACGGGCCGGCGCGGCGCTCTCGGCGGGCGCCGGCGCCTCCTCGGCGGCGGGCTCCGCCACCGGGGCCGCGGGCGCGGTCTCGGCGACGGTCACCACGGTGGCCTCGGCACCCGCGGGGGAACCGGCCGGTGCGGACACCTTCCGGGTCGCCCGACGGCGGGTACGGCCCTTGGGCGCCTCCTCGGCGGCCTCGGGGGCCGGAACCACCTGGTCCTCGGCGGCGGCGGGCTCGGCCAGCGCCTCGGCGGCCGGCTCGGGCCGCACCGGGCGGGCCGCGGCCTGTTCGGCGGTGACGTCCTGTGCGGTCGGCACGGCGGCTTCGGCGCCGGCGTGCTGCGCGACGTCCTGCTCGGTGTCGGCGTCCTGCGTCCGGGCGGCCTTCCTGGCGGACTTCTCCGCCTTCGGCGCGCCCGCCGGGGCCGACGCGCGACGGCTCGCCCGGCGGCGGGAACGGCCGCGACCGGCCGCCGCCTCCGCCTCGGCGACGCTGCTGTACAGCTCCTCGTCCGGCGAGAACTCCGGGGCCGTCAGGGCGACCGGCTCGGCGATCTCGGCGGCCACCTCGGCGGCCGTCTCGATCTCCGGCTCGACGGCCTCACCGCTGTCCACGGCGACCGCGGCGGTCTCGTGCACATGCTCGTGCTCGTGCGGCTGCTCCTGCGCGTCGCCGCCGCGGCCGCGCTTCTTGCGCTTGCCGCCGCCACCGGCGGAACCGGGCTGCTCCATGTGCACGATGACACCGCGGCCGTTGCAGTGCACACAGGTCTCGGAGAAGGACTCCAGCAGACCCTGGCCGACCCGCTTACGGGTCATCTGCACCAGGCCGAGCGAGGTCACCTCGGCCACCTGGTGCTTCGTACGGTCGCGGCCCAGGCACTCCAGCAGACGGCGCAGCACCAGGTCCCGGTTGGACTCCAGGACCATGTCGATGAAGTCGATCACGATGATGCCGCCGAGGTCGCGCAGCCGCAGCTGGCGCACGATCTCCTCGGCCGCCTCCAGGTTGTTCCTGGTGACCGTCTCCTCCAGGTTGCCGCCCTGGCCGGTGAACTTGCCGGTGTTGACGTCGACGACGACCATCGCCTCGGTCCGGTCGATCACCAGCGAACCGCCGCTGGGCAGCCAGACCTTGCGGTCCAGCGCCTTGGCGAGCTGCTCGTCGATCCGGTAGGTGGCGAAGACGTCGACCTCGGAGGTCCACTTCGACAGGCGGCCCGCGAGGTCGGGCGCGACGTGCGCGACGTACCCGTGGATCGTCTGCCAGGCCTCGTCACCGCTGACGATGACCTTGGAGAAGTCCTCGTTGAAGATGTCGCGCACGACCCGGACGGTCATGTCCGGCTCGCCGTAGAGCAGCGTCGGCGCGTTGCCGCTCTTGGCCTTCTTCTGGATGTCCTCCCACTGCGCCTGGAGCCGCTCGACGTCGCGGCGCAGCTCGTCCTCGCTCGCGCCCTCGGCGGCGGTGCGCACGATGACGCCCGCGTCCTCGGGGACGATCTTCTTGAGGATCGTCTTCAGCCGGGCCCGCTCGGTGTCGGGCAGCTTGCGGCTGATGCCGGTCATGGAGCCCTCGGGGACGTACACGAGGTAGCGGCCCGGCAGGGAGACCTGGCTGGTCAGACGCGCGCCCTTGTGCCCGATCGGGTCCTTGGTGACCTGCACCAGGACCGACTGCCCGGACTTGAGGGCGGACTCGATGCGCCGCGGGCCGTTGCCCATGCCGAGCGCGCCGAAGTTGACCTCACCGGCGTACAGCACGGCGTTGCGGCCCTTGCCGATGTCGATGAAGGCGGCCTCCATCGACGGCAGCACGTTCTGCACCTTGCCGAGGTAGACGTTGCCGACGTACGACGTCGACTGCTCCTTGTTGACGTAGTGCTCCACGAGCACGTTGTCCTCAAGGACGCCGATCTGGGTGCGCTCGCCGTGCTGGCGGACGACCATCACCCGGTCGACGGCCTCACGACGGGCCAGGAACTCGGCCTCGGTGATGATCGGGACACGGCGGCGGCCCTGCTCACGGCCCTCGCGGCGGCGCTGCTTCTTCGCCTCCAGACGGGTCGAGCCCTTGATGGACTGCACCTCGTCGGACGGCTCGCTCTGCTTGCGCGGCTCGCGGACCTTGACGACCGTACGCTCCGGGTCGTCGGAGGACGGCTCGCCGTCCGCGGCGGACTCACCGGCACGACGGCGGCGGCGACGACGGCGACGGCTGCCGGCGCTGGAGCCGCCCGACTCCTCGCCGTGCGCCTCCTCGTCGTCCTCTTCCTCCTGCTCGGCGGTGTCCTCGGCGTCCTGCGCGGCCTGCTCGGCGGCCAGCTCCTCGGACTCCTCGCCGCCCTCGCCCTCGGCGGCGTCCCCGCGACGGCGGCGACGGCCACCCCGGCGGCGACGGCGGCGCGAGGAGGACTCCTCGTAGCCCTCGGCGTCCTCGGCCTCGCCCTCGGCGCCCTCCGGCTCCTCGTCCTCCTCCTCGGCGGCGGCCTCGGCGACCGGGGCCTCCTCCACGCGCTCGGCGCGGCGGCGACGGCGACGGCGCGAACCGGCCTCGGCACGCTCCTCGGTGTACTCCGCGCGCTGCTGCGGCTCCGCGGGCTGCTCGGCCTCGACGGGCTCGGCGGGCTCGGCGGGCTCAGTGGCTCCCGCGGCGGCCTCGGCGGCGGCCCGCTCGGGGGTCTGGAAGCGCGGCTCGGCGAACACCGGCGCCTGGAAGACGGCGACGGCGGGACGGGCCGGACGGCGCGAGCCCTCCTCGGCCCCGGCGCCGCGCGCGGGCTCGGAGAACCCGGACGCGGGGCGCACGGACCGGCGCCGGGCGCGGCGCGGCGCGGGGGTCTCGGCGGCCCCGGACGCCTCGGCGGCGGCCGGGACGGCCTCGGCGGCCGGCGCGGGCTCGGTGGTGTGCGTGGTGACGGGAACCTCCGGGGTGTGCGCGGCCTCGGCGGGGGCGCTCTCGGGCGCGGTGACCCGGCGGGTGGCGCGACGGCGGGCACGGCGCGGGGCGGCGTCGTCCTCGCTCTCGGCGCTCACGGCGCTCTCGGCCTCGACGGCGGGGGCCTGCGCCTCGACGGCGGGCTCGGCGACCGACTCGGCAACCGGCTCCGCGGGGGTCTCCTCGGCGGCCTTCGGCGCACCGGTGGGCGCGGAGGCGCGGCGGGTGGCACGGCGGCGGGTACGGGCGGGGGCGGCCTCGGCCGCGGGCTCCTCCTCGGCCGGGGCGACCTCGGAAGCGTCCTCGACGGTGGCCCGGACGACGGTCTCGGTGGCCTCGGCAGCCTCGGGCGAGCCGGCGGGCGCGGAGGCGCGGCGGGTGGCACGGCGGCGGGTACGGGCGGGGGCGGCCTCGGCCGCGGGCTCCTCCTCGGCCGGGGCGACCTCGGAAGCGTCCTCGACGGTGGCCCGGACGACGGTCTCGGTGGCCTCGGCAGCCTCGGGCGAGCCGGCGGGCGCGGAGGCGCGGCGGGCGGCACGGCGACGGGCGGGGGCGGCGGGCGCCTCCGCCTGGACCGGCTCGGCCGGGGCGGCGGTCGGCGGCACGACGGTGTCCGCCTGCTCGACGGCCTCCGCCACCTCGGTGGCGGCGGGCGCACCGGCGGGCGCCGACGCACGACGCGTGGCACGACGGCGGGGGCGCGCGGCGGGCGCCTCCTCGACCGGCTCGGCCTCGGCGGCCGTGGTCTCGGCGGCCTCGGCGGTGGGTGCGACGGTCTCGGTGACCTCGGCGGCGGGCGCGGCGGCACGACGGGCGGCGCGGCGGCGCGGACGCGCGGCGGGCGCCTCGTCCTCGGGCGCGGGCTCAGTGGTGGTCGCGGCCGGGGTCTCGGCGGCGGCCGCCTCCGCGGCCGGCGTCGCGACGCTGCGGGTGGCGCGGCGGCGGGTGCGCCGCGGTGCGGCCTCCTCGCCGACGACGACCTCGCCGCCCTCGGTGACCTCCGCGGCGGCCGGTGCGACGGTCTCCGCGGGCTCGACGGCCTCGGCGGCGGGCGCCCCGGCGGGCGCGGAGGCGCGACGTGCGGCACGGCGGCGCGGGCGCGCGGCCGGTGCGGCCTCCTCGGCCGCCTGCGGGGCCTGGGCCCCGGCGGTCTCCACCGGCTCCTCGGTGTCCTCCGCGGCCGGTATGGCCGGGACGGTGACCTCGGTGGGTGCCTCCGCCGCGACGGGCGGACCCGCGGGGCGGGAGGCGGCACGGCGACGCCTGCGCGGCGGCAGGGTGTCGCTCGGTGTGTTCAGTTCGGAACCCTCGATGGGTTCGGTCGGCTCAAGCATGCGGGCGTTTCTCCCGTCAGGCTCCCGGGCGCCGCGCCTGGTTCCGGCACCGGCCCGAAGGGGCCGTCCACCGGTGACGTCCGCGGCCCGCGCGATGCGCGATTGGCCGCCGTCCGGGGCGCGGGCGCCGCACGGGAGCACTCTGTGTCCTGTCTCGCCGGTTCCGTACGCCTTGTCGGTACGGCCTGGCGAAAGTCTTCTGGTCGGTGCGCTGCCCGACCCAGGTGGCTCCCGAGTACAAGGGCGGCGCTACGGCGTGCGTCCTACGCGGGACCTTCCGGCACCTGCACCGTCGCGGCGGCAGCCGGTACGGCCGTTTGGGCCGTGGCTGCCTCGCGGTCGGGCGCGAGCGGGTCGGTCACCGTGCCGGTCTCTTCATCGAACAGCCCCTGCGCCAGCCTGGTCACCGCTGCGGGGACCGGCGGCGCCAGGTCGGCCACGGCGCGGAGACCGGACAGGACGTCGTCGGGTCGTACGGCAGGCGTCACGTGCCGAACAACCAGCCGCAGTATCGCACAGGGCTGGTCGGTCGGCCCATCAGCCGGTGCGCCGTACGCCTGAAGGCTCGCCACGGCCGGGCGGGCGTCGAAGGTGCGCACACCGTTCTTGGCCATGCGCTGCACCTCGACGGACTCGGCCCCGTTGAAGGCCTCGACCGCGCGCTCGGCGTCGGCCGGATCGACTCCGGTGAGCCTGAGCTCCCAGACGGAGGCCGTCAGCCGGTCGGCGAGACCCGAGGTGTGCGCCTCGACCGCGTCGACGATGTCGAGCCCGGTGGGCAGCGACTCGTCGAGGAGGACGCGCAGTTGCTCGGGGTCGCGCGACGCGGTGAGCGCGATCTCCAGGTACTCCGCCTCGCTGCCGGTGCCGGTGGGTGCGGCATTGGCATACGACACCTTCGGGTGCGGCGTGAATCCGGCCGAGTAAGCCATGGGCACCTCGGCGCGGCGCAGCGCACGCTCGAAGGCGCGCTGGAAGTCTCGGTGGCTGGTGAACCTCAGGCGGCCGCGCTTGGTGTAGCGCAGTCGGATGCGCTGCACCGCGGGTGCGGGCGGCGGGCCTTCGGGCTGTCGCTTGCCCAGTGTCCTAGTCCTTCGTGAGAGCGGTCGTACTCCTCCCAAGAGTACGTGCCACGGCGCTCCGGGGTTCCCGCCGTGTCGACCGGGAGCGGAACGGGCACGGACGGTTACCCTCCCTTTTGCTGACTTTTCCCCCTTCTGAACGATCCCCGGAGGGTACGACGGCGGAGAACCGCGGCCGGCGCCTGCTCAGGACCCTCACTTTCTGGCTGCGTCCTGCGTTCACGCTGCGGGTGCTGGGCCGCTTCCAGCGGGTCGCGGGCTTCGATCGCTCCATGGCCCTCGCCTCCAGCGCCCTGACCGCGCTGGTGCCGCTGGTGATCCTGGGCGCGGCGGTGCTGACCAGCGTCGGCTCGTACGACATCGCGCATCAGCTGATCACCCGGTACGGCCTGACCGACGAGGGCGCGGCGGCGGTCGACGCGCTCTTCTCCCCCGAGCAGGAGCAGGTGAACGTCAGTGTCCTCGGCGTGCTGTTCCTCGCGGTGTCGGCGCTGAGCTTCACCCGAGCCCTGCAACGTCTGTTCGAGCAGACCTGGGAGCTCCGGTCCCTCAGCGTGCGCAACACCCGCAACGGGCTGGGCTGGCTGCTCTCCGGCGCCTGCTACATGGCGATCAGTGCCCTGATCCAGTCGCTGCCGAGCGAGAGCCGGGCGCATCTGCTCAGCGCGGCGGTCGAGCTGCCGGTGACCGCGGTCTTCCTGGTCTGGACCGGCGTCCTGCTGTCCGCCCGCCGGATCGCCTGGCGCGATCTGATCCCCTTCGGCGTCACCGGCGCGGTGGCCATCGCGGTCTACTCCGTGGGCGCGACCCTCTATCTCCCGCACCTGTTCAACACCTCGGCACAGCGCTACGGCGTCGTCGGCGCGGTGTTCGCGATGATCTCCGCCCTCTTCGCGGTCATGCTCTGCATCGTCGGCGCCTCGGTGATGGGCCGCGAGATCCGCGACGAACTGACCCGCATCTCCCACGGCGAACGCACCCCCGACGACGAGGTCCGCCGCCAATGGAACGACGTCGTCTCCCAAACCCGCTCCCGCTGGCGCTCGGTCCGCCGACAGGTGATCCGCCATCACACGGACACCCCGCCCGGCCATTGAGCCCCACCGGGAAGGGGAGCCGGTCCGGCATGGAAGCCGATGACGCGCCGGTCGGTGATGACGGTGACATCCAGACGCACAGGCATACGGACGCCGTCTTTGTATCGACTGTAGGTCACCAGATCAACGCGACCGGAGCCTTCCCCGAGGGTGCGCACGTGTCGCTTGCCGCCTACGAATTCATCGGGGAACCATATCCGCGCGAATCGCTCGGCCACCGCCGCCGTGGCCTCGGATCCGGAATTCCCGCGGGCGCCGCGATCATTCTTGGACCCAGGCACTCTCAAGCCGCCTCTCGGGTCACCAGCCGGCGATTCCGCCACGGTTGGTCTCAGCAGTGACTTTCAGCCTCTTGCCGACTTCCTCCACGCTGCTTCCGGTGATCTCGGTGCCCTTTCCGAAGGCCGACGTCGCCGCCTCGCCGAGCCACTCATTCGCCTGGACAGCGGTGTCGGTGCGCTGCTTCCGGGTGTCGTCCTTGGCGACGATGTCCACCGTTTCCGGGTTAAGAGGGTGACCGACAGAATTCCAGCGATGAAGCGAGCCAAGACCGCCGGAAGTCGCCAGGGTTTGTTCCGGCCGGCGCCGGAGTATTCTGACACGTCGACCTTCTTCCTGCCGCCCCCGCTGTGCTTGATATCCGCCCAGAAACGGCATCCCCTCTTCGTCTCGCAGGTCAAGCAGCCTCCGCACGAGTACCCAGTCGACGACGGCTCCGCCGGTGGGCTGCCGGCCTCCGTGCGGGCGGAGCCGCTGAGGAAGGGGCAAGCTCGGCATGAACGACGCCCTCACGAGTGCATCCAGCACGTCGGTTCCGGCCTGTTCGCCTGCCCGCCCGGCGTCACCGACCCCGGCCGCACCGGGCGGTTACGCCAGTGAGCCCCTTCCCGGTCCGGGAAGGGGCTCACTCGTCACTCGGTCACGTCAGTGCGCGTGCCCGCTCGCCGCCGACGCCGGACCGGCGTTCTTCACGGTCAGCGGAAGCAGCTTCTTGCCCGTCGGGCCGATCTGGATGTGCGTGTCCATCTGCGGGCAGACACCGCAGTCGAAGCACGGGGTCCAGCGGCAGTCCTCGACCTCGGTCTCGTCGAGGGCGTCCTGCCAGTCCTCCCAGAGCCAGTCCTTGTCGAGACCGGAGTCGAGGTGGTCCCAGGGAAGGACCTCCTCGTAGGTGCGCTCGCGGGTGGTGTACCAGTCGACGTCCACGCCGTGGGCGGCAAGGGCCTTGTCGGCGCAGGCCATCCAGCGGTCGTAGGAGAAGTGCTCGCGCCAGCCGTCGAAGCGGCCGCCGTCCTCGTAGACGGCGCGGATGACATCGCCGATACGGCGGTCACCGCGGGACAGCAGGCCCTCCACGATGCCGGGCTTGCCGTCGTGGTAGCGGAAGCCGATGGAACGGCCGTACTTCTTGTCGCCGCGGATCTTGTCGCGCAGCTTCTGGAGCCGTGCGTCCGTCTCCTCCGCCGACAGCTGCGGCGCCCACTGGAAGGGGGTGTGCGGCTTGGGCACGAAACCGCCGATCGAGACGGTACAGCGGATGTCGTTGGCCCCCGACACCTCGCGGCCCTTCTGGATGACATGCGTCGCCATGTCGGCGATCTGGAGCACGTCCTCGTCGGTCTCCGTGGGCAGGCCGCACATGAAGTACAGCTTCACCTGGCGCCAGCCGTTGCCGTAGGCCGTGGCGACCGTACGGATCAGGTCCTCCTCGGAGACCATCTTGTTGATGACCTTGCGCATGCGCTCGGAGCCGCCCTCGGGGGCGAAGGTCAGACCGGAGCGGCGGCCGTTGCGGGTCAGCTCGTTGGCCAGGTCGACGTTGAAGGCGTCCACGCGGGTGGAGGGCAGCGACAGGCCGATCTTGTCGTCCGTGTAGCGGTCCGCCAGGCCCTTGGCGATCTCGCCGATCTCCGAGTGGTCCGCGGAGGACAGGGAGAGCAGGCCCACCTCCTCGAAGCCGGTGGCGTTCAGACCGCGCTCCACCATGTCGCCGATGCCCGTGATCGAGCGCTCGCGCACCGGGCGGGTGATCATGCCCGCCTGGCAGAAGCGGCAGCCGCGGGTGCAGCCGCGGAAGATCTCCACCGACATGCGCTCATGGACGGTCTCGGCCAGCGGCACGAGCGGCTGCTTGGGGTACGGCCATTCGTCCAGGTCCATGACGGTGTGCTTGGAGACCCGCCACGGCACGCCCGACTTGTTCGGCACGACGCGGCCGATCCGGCCGTCGGGGAGGTACTCGACGTCGTAGAACGCCGGGATGTACACCGAGCCCGTCTTCGCCAGCCGGAAGAGGACCTCCTCTCGGCCGCCGGGGCGGCCCTCGGCCTTCCACTCCCGGATGATCCGGGTCATGTCCAGCACGGCCTGCTCGCCGTCGCCGATGATCGCCGCGTCGATGAAGTCGGCGATCGGCTCCGGGTTGAACGCGGCGTGGCCGCCGGCCAGCACGATCGGGTCGTCCTCGGTGCGGTCCCTGGACTCCAGCGGGATGCCGGCCAGGTCGAGGGCGGTGAGCATGTTCGTGTAGCCCAGCTCCGTGGAGAAGCTGAGGCCGAACACGTCGAAGGCGCGCACCGGGCGGTGGCCGTCCACCGTGAACTGCGGTACGCGGTGCTCACGCATCAGCGCCTCCAGGTCCGGCCACACGCTGTACGTGCGCTCGGCGAGGACGCCCTTCTGCTCGTTGAGCACCTCGTAGAGGATCATGACGCCCTGGTTGGGCAGACCGACCTCGTAAGCGTCCGGGTACATGAGCGCCCAGCGGACGTCGCACTCGTCCCAGTCCTTGACGGTGGAGTTGAGTTCTCCGCCTACGTACTGGATCGGCTTCTGCACGTGCGGGAGCAGAGCTTCGAGCTGCGGGAAAACCGACTCGACAGGCATCTCGCGAACCTTCATGAGCTGACAGGGGTGACCATCCAGCGTAACCCGCCCGGGAGCCTCCTCCGAACGGTCAGCCGAGGAAGCGGTCCGTGGCCTTGCGCCACCGCTTCGGCAGCTCGGCCTCCGCTGCCGCCGCCCGGGCCTCCTCCCTGCCGTACAGCACCCCGTAGGGGAACGCGCTCTCCCCCGCCGCATGAGCCACCGCGGCCAGCTCGCGCAGGGTATGGCGGGCCATGACGCTGTCCTGGTGGTCGCCGAGGAGGGTGGTGAGGGACTTCATGGCGGCGGTGAGCTCGCGGGCGGGGGCGCCGAGGGCGTCGGTGGCGGCCTCGGCGGCGTACCGGGTGCGCTTGGCCTTCTTGCGCGCCTCGTGCAGGGCGAGGTCGCGCTCGGTGCCGGGCGGCAGCGCCAGCGCCCGCTCGACCTGCGTGGTGAGCCGCGCGAGGTCCTTGCGTACGGCCGCGCCGAGCACCTTCTTCGGTTTCCGCGCGGCCGCCGCGCGCAGCGGCGGGTCCGCGAGCAGGGCGTCCAGGGTGTTCAGGAGGGCGAGGTGGCGGGGGGAGTCCAGGACGCCGGTGAGGTGGGCGGGGGCGGCGGCGCCCTCGGCCCGGGCCCAGGAGGTGAGGCGCTCCTGGATCCGGCCGGTGGCCAGGGCGGGCGGGAGGGCGTCGAGGGCGCTGGTCAGCCGCTCGGCCAGCACCTCCCGATCGCGGTCGACGCCCAGCTCGCCCGCGAGCCACTTCAGCTCGGCGGCGACGGGCTCGGTGACGGCGCGGTCCAGGACGGTACGGAAGGTGCGCAGGGTGCTGCGGGCGCGGCGGGTGGCGACCCGCATCCGGTGCACCGCGTCGGGGGTGTCGAGTCGTACGGCGGGGTCGAGGGCGACCAGGGCGTCCCGCTGGGCCCGGAGATAGGCGAGGACATGGTCGCCCGCGGTGACCGGCTCGGCGCGCGCTGCGGGCGGGCGGCGCAGGCCCCCGGTGAGTTCGAGGGCGCGGGCCAGTTTGGAGGGCGAGGCGGACGGTCGTACACCCGCCCTGGCCAGGCGTTTCTCCACCTGGTCGAGGAACGCCGGGTCTCCCCCGTCGGCCAGCTCCACCTCGATCTCGGTCCACTGGACGGTCCCGCCCGCGCCGGTGAGCCGCTCGGCGGTCACCGCGTCCACGCTCGCCTCGGCCAGCAGGGCGCCGTCCGCGTCCACCAGATGGCGCACGTCCCGGGCGGAACGCAGCCGGACCAGCGGGACCGGCCGCGCCTCGCGGACCCGGGAGCGGACCAGGGCGGCGAGTTCCTCGGGGAGGGTGTCGGAGAGCGGGGCCCGGATCTCGTCGCGGACTCCGGGGGCGACCGGGAGCTTGAGGTGCCAGCCGGCGTCGGAGCCGCCGGTACGGCGGCGCAGGGTGAGGGAGGCGGCGGCGAGGCGCTGGTCGGCGGTGTCGTAGTAGGTGGCGTCCAGCTCGACGAGGCCCTTGTCGAGTACGGCGGCCACCGAGCCGATGCCGGTCAGGTCGGGCAGCCCGCCCTCATCGGACTCGTACTTGCGCTCGATCTCGCGTTTCGTCTCCGCCATGAACCGAATCTAGTGCGCGGCGGCCCGGTGCGGCAGAGGGCGCCCCAAGGACGCCCTCCGCCGTGGTGAGCCCTTATGCCGACATCGGCCGCTGCACCTTGATCGATTGCAGTAGTCCTACGGCCACCCACACCGCGAACATCGATGATCCGCCGTACGACACGAACGGCAGCGGCAGACCGGTGACCGGCATGATGCCGAGGGTCATCCCGATGTTCTCGAACGACTGGAAGGCGAACCAGGCCACGATGCCCGCGGCCACGATGGTGCCGTACAGCTCGGTCGAGTCCCGGGCGATCCGGCAGGCGCGCCACAGGATGACGCCGATCAGGAAGATGATGAAACCGGCGCCCAGAAAGCCCAGTTCCTCGCCCGCGACCGTGAACACGAAGTCGGTCTGCTGCTCGGGCACGAACTGGCCGGTGGTCTGCGAGCCGTGGAACAGCCCGGCGCCGGTCAGTCCGCCGGAGCCGATGGCGATGCGGGCCTGGTTGGTGTTGTAGCCGACGCCGGCCGGGTCGAGGTCCGGGTTGGCGAAGGCCGCGAAGCGGTTGATCTGGTACTGGTCCAGGATGTGCAGCTGCCAGATGGCGATACAGCCGACCACACCGGCGGCGAGCAGCCCGAACACCCAGCGGTTGGAGGAGCCGGAGGCGAGCAGGACGCCCAGGATGATGGCCACCATCGCCAGCACCGAGCCGAGGTCCGGCATCAGCAGCAGGATCATGCAGGGCACGGCGGCGAGGCCCAGGGACTGCGCCACGGTGCGGTGGTCCGGGAACGGCTTGTCGCCCGCGTCCACCCGCGCGGACAGCAGCATCGCCATGCCGAGGATGATCGCGATCTTGAGGAACTCGGCGGGCTGGACGGAGAAGCCGCCGATCACGATCCAGTTGCGCTGGCCGTTGATGGTCGCGCCGAGCGGGGTGAGCACCACCAGGGCGAGCAGGACCGAGGCGCCGTAGAGGACCGGCACCGCGTTGCGCAGGGCGCGGTGGCCCAGCCAGAGGGTGGCGAGCATCAGGGCGAACCCGATGCCCAGGTTCATCAGATGCCGCTCCAGGAAGAAGTACGGGTCTCCCTGGTTGATCTCGGTGCGGTTGCGGGTCGCCGAGAAGACCAGCATCGAGCCCATCAGCGACAGGGCGATCGCGGACAGCAGTATCGGCCAGTCCAGGCGCCGCGCGAGCGAGTCGCGGGCGAAGAGCCTGGTCCAGCCGGCCCGCGCGGGTCCGTAACCGGAGACGGAGAAGCTGTTCGCGCCGGTCATGAGGGCATCCTCCGGCTTCCGCGCTTACGGCGCGGCCGCCGCCTTCGGTGGTTGGTGTTGTCGCCGGTGGGCGGGGCTGTGCCCGCGGGCTGCTGGTCGCTGCCGTTGCTCGGGTTGTTCTTCTGGGCGGCCTCGGTGTCCTTCGCCGCGTCCTTGGGGACCGCGGGGGCGACGATGGTGCCATCGGTGCGGACCTTCGGCAGGGACGCCTGCGGCTCGGGCAGGAACGCCTTCTTCTGGTCGATGGAGCCGTCGCCCTGGACGCCGTAGAGCGCGCTGTAGATATTGCGCACGGCCTCACCGGAGGCACCGGAACCCGTACCTGCCTGGGCGATCGTCATGATCACCGTGTAGTCCTTGGAGTAGGTGGCCATCCAGGAGGTGGTCTGCTTGCCGTAGACCTCCGCCGTACCGGTCTTGCCGTGCAGCGGGATCTTGTCCTGCGGCCAGCCGTTGAACTTCCAGGCGGCCGTACCCCGGGTGATGACGCCCGCGAAGGCGTCGTTCATGCCCTTGAGGGTGGCCTGGGTGATCGGCAGCTTGCGCTGCACCTGGGGCTTGATCTCCTGGACGGTCCTGCCGTCGGGGCTGACGATCGCCTTGCCGATGGTCGGGACGTACTCGGTGCCGCCGTTGGCGACGGCGCCGTAGATCATCGCCTCCTGGATCGGGGTGACGAGGGTGTCGCCCTGGCCGATGGAGTAGTTGATCTCGTCACCCTCGCGCATCTTGTCGCCTTCGAGGCAGTTCTCGTAGGCGATCTTCTCGACGTAGGTGCCGTCCTTCTTGCCGGTCTTGCACCAGGAGTCCTTGTTGGCCTTCCAGTAGTCCAGCTTCCACTGGCGGTCCGGGACCCGGCCGCCCACCTCGTTGGGCAGGTCGACGCCGGTCGGCTTGCCGAGTCCGAACTGATGGGCGGTCTTGAAGAAGTAGTCCTTCGGCTGGCCCTTCTTCGGGTTGATGCCGCCGTCCCGCTTCCACTCCTTGTCCGCGATGCCGTAGAACACGGTGTCGCAGGAGACCTCCAGGGCGCGGCCCAGCGAGATGTCGCCGAAGTTCTCGCCCTCGAAGTTCTTGAAGATCTGGTTGCCCACCCGGTAGTCGCTGGTGCAGGGGTAGCCGCCGTCCCACGCGTAGCCCGCCTGGACGGCGGCGGCCGTGGAGACCACCTTGAAGGTCGAGCCGGGCGCCGCCTGACCCTGTATGGCCCGGTTGAGCAGCGGATAGTCGGAGTTCTTGCCGGTGAGGGCCTTGTAGTCCTTGGCGGAGATACCGCCCACCCAGGCGTTCGGGTCGTACGTGGGCGCCGAGGCCATGGCGACGATGCGGCCGGTCTTGGCCTCCATCACCACGACGGCGCCGGAGTCGGCCTTGTAGTTCTCACCGGTGATGGAGTCGAACTGGGTGCGGGCGGCCTTCATCGCCTTGTCCAGTTCGTACTCCGCGACGCGCTGGACTCGGGAGTCGATGCTGGTGACCACGTTCGAACCGGGCTCGGCCGCGTCCGACTTGGCCTTGCCGATGACCCGGCCGAGGTTGTCCACCTCGTAGCGGGTCACGCCGGCCTTGCCGCGCAGCTCCTTGTCGTACTCCCGCTCCAGGCCCGAGCGGCCGACCATGTCCGAGCGCAGATAGGGCGAGCTGGTGTCCTTGGCCTTCTGGATCTCGTCGTCGGTGACCGGCGAGAGATAGCCGAGGACCTGCGCGGTGTTGGACTTGCCGGGGCTCGGATAGCGGCGCACGGCCTCGGGCTCGGCGGTGATGCCGGGGAAGTCCTCGGAGCGCTCGCGGATCTGTAGGGCCTGGCGGGGCGTGGCCTTGTCGGTGATCGGGATCGGCTGGTACGGCGATCCGTTCCAGCAGGGCTGGGGGGTCTTGGCGTCGCAGAGGCGGACCTTCTGCATGACGTCCTCGGTCGGCATGCCGAGGACCCCGGCCAGCTTGGTCAGGACCGCCTTGCCGTCGTCCTTCTGCTTGAGCAGGTCGGTGCGGGAGGCGGAGACCACCAGACGGGTCTCGTTGTCCGCGAGGGGCACGCCGCGGGCGTCCAGGATCTCGCCGCGCACGGCGGGCTGGACGACCTGCTGGACGTGGTTGCCCGACGCCTCCTTCTGGTACTGCGCGCCCTCCCGGATCTGGAGGTACCACAGCCGGCCGCCGAGCGTGCCGAGCAGGGAGAGGACGAGGATCTGGATCACGACGAGCCGGATCTGGACCCGTGGGGTCCGGCCGGTCTCGGGGATGTTGGTCACTGCGGGCTGCTCCCCCTCTCAGCGCACGGACGTCCGGACGCGCGGCGCGTGTGTGCGACCGGACCGCGCGCGTACGAATGATGAACGATCAGTCTGTGAGCCCGCGTTCCGCGACAGCCGACCCGTACGAGTGAATGTGCATGGCCCGGGCTCTCCGGGGGCCTGACAACTGTTCACAGCCGCTTGACCCCCTTGATCCGGCCGACCCTGGCGGAGCGGGTGCGGGCCTTGGCCTTGAGCGCGCCGAGGCCGCCGCGCTGGCTGCCGATGCGCAGCCCGGTGCCGGAGGACAGCCAGCCCGAGGAGATGTCGGCCGCCTTGGCGCTGGTGGCGGTGGTCTCGGCCAGCGGATCGTTGTCGCAGCGGCGGGCCAGCCACATCACCGCCGGTACCACGAACGGGGCCAGCAGCAGGTCGTACAGGGCGGCCGAGAACAGCAGTCCGGGCAGTCCGACATGGCGGGCGGCGGTGTCGCCGACCAGGGCGCCCACCCCGGCGTACAGCAGCGTGGAGCCGATCGCGGCGGCGACGACCACGGCCATCGGGCCGGTCGCCGACCTCAGCCGGCCGTTCTCCGGCTTGACCAGACCGGCGAAGTAGCCGGTCACACAGAGCACCAGGGCGTAGCGGCCCGCCGCGTGGTCCGCGGGCGGGGCCAGGTCGGCCAGCAGACCGGCCGCGAACCCCACGAGGGCGCCGCCGACATGGCCGTACACCATGGCGAGGCCGAGGACGGTCAGGAGCAGCAGATCGGGGACGGCGCCCGGCAGATGGAGGCGGGCGAGGACGCTCACCTGGATCACCAGGGCGACCACGACCAGCGGCACGGAGAGCAGGATCCGGTTGACACGCATGGGGATTGAGCTCCTACCGCTGCTGGTCGGTCTGTGGTTCGTCGGTCTGGGACGGGTCGGACCGCGACTGGTCGCTCTGCGACTGATCGCTCTGCCCGCCGCCCTGGTTCGCGCCCGTGGACGGGGTGACCGTGACGGTCACCGTGGGCGTCGGGACCGGCTTGGGCTTGCTCGGCAGGACCTCGTCGCGCGGGTCCTTCTTCGGCGCCTGGACGACCACGCCGACGATGTCGAGCTTGGTGAAGCTGACGTACGGGGTGACGTACAGGGTGCGGGTCAGACCGCCGCCGGAGGGGTCGACACGCGAGACCACACCGACCGGCACCCCCGGCACGAACGGCTTGTCGGACTCCGAGCCGAAGGTGACCAGGCGGTCGCCCTTCTTCACCTCGGCCTTGCCGTTGAGGAGTTGGACGCGCAGCGGGCGGTCGCCCTGGCCGGAGGCGAAGCCGAGTTCGTCGCTGCCCTCCATCCGGGTGCCGACGGTGAAGTCCGGGTCGTTGGCGAGCAGCACGGTGGACGTGTCGGGCCCGACCGTGGTGACCCGGCCGACCAGGCCGTCGGCGTTCAGGACGGTCATGTCCCGCTTGATGCCGTCGCTCGCGCCGACGTCGATGGTGATGGTCCAGGAGAAGCCCTGCGCCGACCCTATGGCGACGACCTGGGCGCCCTTGATGCCGTACTGGCCCTCACCGGCGAGCTTCATCATGCTGTCGAGCTGGTTGAGGCGGCTGCGGCTGCGGTCGTCGCTGCCGAGCTTCGCCTTGAGGGCCGCGTTCTCCTTCTCCAGCGTGGCGAGCCTGCTGTGCCGTTCGCCCGAGTCGCGGATCGCGGAGACGGCGTTGCCGACCGGGTCGACCGCCGAGGACAGTCCGTCCTCCACCGGGCCGAACACGGTGGCCGCGGCCTGCCGGGCACCGTCGACCGGGGAGTTCCGGCCCCCTCGGATATCCACGGTGATCAACGCGAACGCGATGGCGATCAGCAGGACCAGGAGCAGCCGGCTCTCTTTGGTGTCCCTCACGTGCGGCGGCCGTGCCCTTCCTCAAGTAGGAATTCATCGGACCACCGGAAAAGCGCGAAAGGTACGGCGCAAATCCAAGCGGCCCATTGGGGGAGCTTATGCCTCTATATCAACGATCCGCCGTACGAGAGGAGAACGTCTCGTACGGCGGAATCGATGCGCCGTGTCATCGACGCGGCTGCGCGTCCAGAACCTGCTGGAGCGCCTCGAACTCCTCGACGCACTTTCCGGATCCGAGCGCCACGCTGTCCAGCGGGTCCTCGGCGATATGGATCGGCATACCGGTCTCGCGGCGCAGCCGCTCGTCCAGGCCGCGCAGCAGGGCGCCGCCGCCGGTCAGCACGATGCCCCGGTCCATGATGTCGCCGGACAGCTCCGGCGGGCACTTGTCGAGGGTCGTCTTGACCGCGTCCACGATCGCGTTGACCGGCTCCTCGATCGCCTTGCGGACCTCGGCGGCCGAGATGACGACGGTCTTGGGCAGCCCGGACACCAGGTCCCGGCCGCGGACTTCGGTGTGCTCGTCGGAGTCGAGTGCGTACGCGGAACCGATGGTGATCTTGATCTGCTCGGCGGTGCGCTCACCCAGGAGAAGGCTGTACTCCTTCTTGATGTACTGGATGATCGCGTTGTCCAGCTCGTCGCCCGCCACCCGGATCGACTGGGCGGTGACGATGCCGCCGAGGGAGATGACCGCGACCTCCGTGGTGCCGCCGCCGATGTCCACCACCATGTTGCCCGTGGCCTCATGGACCGGCAGGCCGGAGCCGATGGCCGCGGCCATGGGCTCCTCGATGATGTG
Organism: Streptomyces griseofuscus; assembly: GCF_014673495.1. Classification (GTDB taxonomy): domain Bacteria; phylum Actinomycetota; class Actinomycetes; order Streptomycetales; family Streptomycetaceae; genus Streptomyces; species Streptomyces murinus. The sequence goes on along the minus strand of NZ_CP051006.1, from coordinate 5,665,878 downwards.
CACCTGGCGGGCGCCCGCCTGGCTGGAGGCCTCGATGACCGCGCGGCGCTCGACGCCCGTGATGCCCGAGGGCACACAGACCACGACGCGCGGGCGGGCCAGATACCGGCGCTTGTGGATCTTCAGGATGAAGTAGCGCAGCATCCGCTCGGTGATCTCGAAGTCGGCGATGACGCCGTCCTTCAGCGGCCGGACCGCCACGATGTTCCCCGGCGTCCGGCCGATCATCTTCTTCGCTTCGGCGCCGACCGCCAGGATGCCACCGGTGTTGGTGTTGATCGCGACGACGGACGGCTCGTTGAGCACGATTCCGCGACCCCTGACGTACACCAGCGTGTTGGCGGTCCCGAGGTCGACAGCCATGTCACGGCCGATGAACGACATTGAGTTCCCCATCCGGATTCATCTGGCCTTCCTGAGCTTTTGAGGGCATGTCAGGCAGGCGAGGCGGGTGCTGTGACGTGAAGGCTTCCATCGTAAACGCGCTTGCACGAACACTGCGCGAGGGTCTCCGCCATTGTCACCAGATGGCGGGCCGCCCCGCTTGTGGAGACGGGCGTTCGGGGGCGCGCGTTCCCTCTATCGCCGGTATTACGCGCGGCCCGGGAAGAAGATCTTCACCTCGCGCTCGGCGGACTCCTCGGAGTCGGAGGCGTGGATCAGGTTCTCCCGGACGATGACGCCGAAGTCGCCGCGGATGGAGCCGGGCTGGGCGGCGATCGGGTCGGTCGGACCGGCGAGCTGGCGCACGCCCTCGATGACCCGCTCGCCCTCGACGATCAGGGCGACGACCGGACCGGAGGACATGAACGCGACCAGCGGCTCGTAGAAGGGCTTGCCCTTGTGCTCGCCGTAGTGCAGCTCCAGCGTGTCCTGGTCCAGGGAGCGCAGTTCCAGCGCGGTGATCTGCCAGCCGGCCTTGCGCTCGATACGGCTGATGATCTCGCCGGTCAGGCCGCGACGGACGGCGTCGGGCTTGAGCAGGACGAGGGTGCGCTGGCTCACGAGGGGACTCCTTACGCGTGGGACGTGTGCGGTGGGACGAGGTTACAGGGCGTATCCGGGCGCCCGTTACGCAGCGTCAGCCGAGGACTCGGCCTGGGCCGCGAACCGGGCCTTGGCCTCGTCCACCTTTCGCCCGAAGTGCACCGAGGCCCACCACAGGGCGGCGAACACCACGCCCATGAAATACATGGTCGGCACGAAGACACCGGAGGCGACCAGGGCGATCTGAAGGGCCCAGCCGAGGGCGACGCCCCCGGGCCGGGTCACCATGCCGCACAGCAGCACACACAGGGCCATGGCGATGCCGCTGACCAGCCAGACCGTGGAGACCGACAGGCTCGGGTCCTTCATGGCGACCAGACCGGCGAAACCGATGACGAAGAACTCGCCGATCAGCGTGGATGAACAGAGCGTACGCACGTCGGACTCCTCAGCCCTTGCCCAGCAGCAGCCGGGCCTCGCCGACCGTGATGACGGAACCGGTGACCAGCACACCGCCGCCCGCGAACTCGCCCTCCTCCTCGGCCAGCGTGATCGCGGCCTCCAGGGCGTCGGGCAGCCTCGGTTCGACCTGGACCCGCTCGTCACCGAAGACCTCGACGGCGATGGCGGCCAGTTCGTCCGCGTCCATGGCGCGGTGGCTGGAGTTCTGGGTGACGACGACCTCGGCGAAGATCGGCTCGAAGGCCTCCAGCAGCCCGCGCACGTTCTTGTCGCCGCTCGCGCCGACCACGCCGATCAGCCGCGTGAAGTCGAACGCCTCGCGCACCGCCTCTGCGGTGGCCTCGGCGCCGGCCGGGTTGTGCGCGGCGTCCAGGACGACGGTGGGAGAGCGTCGTACGACCTCCAGGCGGCCCGGGGAGGAGACGGCGGCGAACGCCTTGCGGACGGTGTCGATGTCCAGCGGCTCGGCACGCTGGGCGCCGACGCCGAAGAAGGCCTCCACGGCGGCGAGCGCCACGGCCGCGTTGTGCGCCTGGTGGGCGCCGTGCAGCGGGAGGTAGACCTCGGGGTACTCGCCGCCGAGGCCGCGCAGGGTGAGCATCTGTCCGCCGACGGCGACCTGGCGGGCCACGATGCCGAACTCCAGGCCCTCGCGGGCCACGGTGGCGTCGACCTCCACGGCCTTCTTCAGCAGCACCTGGGCGGCGTCCACGGGCTGCTGGGCCAGGATGACGGTGGCACCCTGCTTGATGACGCCGGCCTTCTCGCCGGCGATCTCGCCGGTGGTCTCGCCGAGGCGGTCGGTGTGGTCCAGGCCGATCGGGGTGACGACGGCGACATCGCCGTCGATCACATTGGTGGCGTCCCAGGAGCCGCCCATGCCGACCTCCACGACGGCCACGTCGACCGGCGCGTCCGCGAAGGCGGCGTAGGCCATGCCGGTGAGGACCTCGAAGAAGGACAGCCGGTACTCCTGGGCGGCGTCCACCATCTCGATGTACGGCTTGATGTCCTGGTACGTCTCGATGAAGCGCTCGGCGGAGACCGGGGCGCCGTCCAGGCTGATCCGCTCGGTGATCGACTGCACATGGGGGCTGGTGTAGCGGCCGGTGCGCAGCTCGAAGGCGCCGAGCAGGCACTCGATCATGCGGGCGGTGGAGGTCTTGCCGTTCGTACCCGTGATGTGGATCGAGGGGTACGAGCGCTGGGGGTCGCCCAGCACGTCCATCAGCGCGGAGATCCTGCTGACCGAGGGCTCCAGCTTGGTCTCGCCCCAGCGGGTCGCCAGCTCCGCCTCGACCTCGCGCAGCGCCTTGTCGACTTCCGGGTCCTCGGGCCGCGCGGGCACATCGGCCTGCGGCGCGCCGCCCTGGGTACGCAGGGTACGGCTGCCTGCCTCGATGACGGCGAGGTCGGGGTCGCGGTCGGTCTCGGCCTCGATGATCTCCTCGAACGGGTCGAGGGGATCGGGCTGGTCGTTCTCGTGCGGGAGGTCGCTCACGGGTATCAGTCTACGGAGCCCCACTGACATGGGTGGGCGAAGGCCCCGGTGCCTGGTCGGTACCGGGGCCTTCGGCCAGCGTGAACCGGTTCACGCTTGGTCATGCGTGAGGTTCTTCAGCCCCGGCGCGAACCGGTTCACGCTGGTCATGTGCGAGTCCCCCACACTGACCGGCGTGAGTGACTCACGCTTCTGGCAGCTTCGCCAGCTGGCTCTCGATCCGCGAGATGTCCTCGTCGGCCTTCGTGAGCCGCGTGCGGATCTTCTCCACGACGTGGTCCGGGGCCTTCGCCAGGAACGCCTCGTTGCCCAGCTTGGCCTCGGCCTGCTGACGCTCCTTCTGCGCTGCCGCCAGGTCCTTCGCGAGGCGCTTGCGCTCGGCGGCCACGTCGATGGTGCCGGAGAGGTCGAGGGCGACCTCGGCGCCGGCGATCGGCAGGGTGGCCGTCGCCGTGAAGGAGTCGCCCTCCGGCTGGAGGCGCAGCAGCTGGCGGATGGCCGCCTCGTGCGGCGCCAGCGCCGTGCCGTCCAGGGTCAGCCGGGCCGGGACCCGCTGGCCGGGCTGGAGGCCCTGGTCGGCGCGGAAGCGGCGGACCTCGGTGATCACGGACTGGAGCGCGGAGATCTCCTGCTCGGCGGCCGCGTCACGGAAGCCGCTGTCGGTCGGCCACTCGGCGATGACGATCGACTCGCCGCCGGTCAGCGTCGTCCACAGCGTCTCCGTGACGAACGGGACCACCGGGTGCAGCAGCTTCAGGGTGACGTCCAGGACCTCGCCCAGGACCCGCTTGGAGACCTCGGCCTGCTCGCCGCCCGCCTGGAAGACGGTCTTGGACAGCTCGACGTACCAGTCGAAGACCTCGTCCCACGCGAAGTGGAAGAGGGCGTCCGACAGCTTGGCGAACTGGAAGTCCTCGTACAGCGCGTCGACTTCGGCCACGACCGAGTTGAGGCGGGAGAGGATCCAGCGGTCCGTCGCCGAGAGCTTCGACGCCTCGGGCAGCGGACCCTCGACCGTCGCGCCGTTCATCAGCGCGAAGCGCGTGGCGTTCCAGATCTTGTTGGCGAAGTTGCGCGAGCCCTGGACCCAGTCCTCGCCGATCGGCACGTCGACGCCCGGGTTGGCGCCGCGGGCCAGCGTGAAGCGCAGGGCGTCGCTGCCGTACTTGTCCATCCAGTCCAGCGGGTTGACCGCGTTGCCGAAGGACTTCGACATCTTCTTGCCGAACTGGTCGCGGACCATGCCGTGCAGGGCGATGGTGTGGAACGGCGGGGTGCCGTCCATCGCGTACAGGCCGAACATCATCATCCGGGCGACCCAGAAGAAGAGGATGTCGTAGCCGGTGACCAGGACGGAGTTCGGGTAGAACTTCGCGAGCGACTCGGTCTGTTCCGGCCAGCCCAGGGTGGAGAAGGGCCACAGGCCGGAGGAGAACCAGGTGTCGAGGACGTCGGTGTCCTGGTGCCAGCCCTCGCCGGCGGGCGGCTGCTCGCCGGGGCCGACGCAGACGACCTCGCCCTCGGGGCCGTACCACACCGGGATCCGGTGGCCCCACCACAACTGGCGCGAGATGCACCAGTCGTGGAGGTTGTCGACCCAGTCGAAGTACCGCTTCTCCATCTCCTGCGGATGGATCTTGACCTTGCCCTCGCGGACCGCGTCACCCGCGGCCTTGGCGAGCGGGCCGACCTTGACCCACCACTGCATGGACAGCCGCGGCTCGATGGTGGTCTTGCAGCGCGAGCAGTGGCCGACGGAGTGGACGTACGGCCGCTTCTCGGCGACGATCCGGCCCTCGGCGCGCAGCGCGGCCACGATGGCGGAGCGGGCCTCCAGGCGGTCCATGCCCTGGAAGGGGCCGTGCACGGTGATCACGGCGTGTTCGTCCATCACGGTGATGGACGGCAGGTCGTGGCGCTGGCCGATCTCGAAGTCGTTCGGGTCGTGCGCCGGGGTCACCTTGACGGCGCCGGTGCCGAACTCGGGGTCGACATGGGCGTCGGCGACGACCGGGATGGAGCGGTCGGTCAGCGGGAGCTTGATGAGCTTGCCGACCAGGTGCCGGTAGCGCTCGTCCTCGGGGTGGACGGCGACGGCCGTGTCACCGAGCATCGTCTCGGCACGGGTGGTGGCGACGACGATGGCGTCGTCCCCCTCGCCGTACTTCATGGAGACCAGCTCGCCGTCGTCGTCCTGGTACTCCACCTCGATGTCCGAGATGGCGGTCAGACAGCGGGGGCACCAGTTGATGATGCGCTCGGCGCGGTAGATCAGCTCGTCGTCGTACAGGCGCTTGAAGATGGTCTGGACGGCCTGGGAGAGGCCCTCGTCCATGGTGAAGCGCTCACGGGACCAGTCGACGCCGTCGCCGAGGCGGCGCATCTGGCCGGAGATCTGGCCGCCGGACTCGCCCTTCCACTTCCAGACGCGCTCCACGAATGCCTCGCGGCCCAGGTCGTGGCGGGACTTGCCCTCCTTGCCGAGCTCGCGCTCGACGACGTTCTGGGTGGCGATGCCGGCGTGGTCCATGCCGGGCTGCCACAGGGTCTCGTAGCCCTGCATGCGCTTGCGGCGGGTCAGGGCGTCGATGAGCGTGTGCTCGAAGGCGTGGCCCAGGTGGAGGGAGCCGGTGACGTTGGGCGGCGGGATGACGACGGTGTACGGCGGCTTCTCGCTCTTCGCGTCCGCCTCGAAGTACCCCCGCTCTACCCAGCGCTCGTACAGCGGCCCCTCTACATCGGCCGGCGCGTACTGGGTCGGCAGTTCGGTGTCGGGCGCGGGTGGCTGCTGCTGAGCGTTCTCGGTCACGGGGCTCAGTTTAGAGGGGTCACGGGCCGGTCCCGAAACGCGTTTGTTCTGTAACGGTGCCGCCCCCGGTGCCCTGCGGTTCTTCGGCCTGGTTCAGGATGTCAGGGACATATAAGCGTCCTAGGGGGATCCCAGAGATGAGCAACAACCAGCCGGGCCCGTACGGTCAGCCACCCCAGCAGCCGGGTCCCTACGGACAGCCGGGTCAGCCCGGTCCGTACGGGCAGCCGCAGCAGCCGGGTCCGTACGGTCAGCAGCCGCAGGGCGGCCCCTACGGACAGCCGCCGCAGCCCGGCTACGGCTACCCCCAGCAGGCCCCGCCGCAGCAGCCGGGGTACGGCTACCCCCAGCAGCCGGGGATGCCCCAGCAGCCCGGTCCGTACGGCCAGCAGCCCTATGGCCAGCAGCAGCCCTACGGCGGCATGCCGCAGCCGCCCCAGCCGGGTGGCGGCAAGAAGAAGACCGGCCTGATCATCGGCTCGGTCGTGGTCGTGGCGGCGATCGTGGTGGGCGCGGTCTTCCTGCTCGGCGGCAGCGACGGCAGCAGCACCGTCGCGAACGACGGCGCGCACAAGCTGATAACGCCGGCGACGGTGATCAACGGGACCTACACCAAGCAGGACGGCTCGGACGGGTCCTCGGACGGGCTCAGCGACTCCGACAAGTCGGACTTCCAGAAGTGGGGTGTGCAGAACCCCACGGAGGTCAGCTCCAGCTACGAGACCGGCACCGGGCTGACCAAGAAGGGCCTGTCCTTCAGCGGGGTGTACGGCACCATCGACAACCCCGAGGCCGTGGTGGACGCGATGTTCGCCAAGATCAAGACCGAGTCGTCGAAGGACCAGAGCGACTCCACCACCAAGGGCAAGATGCTCGGCAGTCCGGAGACCGTGCACCCGGCCGGGTTCTCCAACGGCGTCATGAAGTGCCAGGTGGCGCAGATCGACAACACCGACTCCTCGTCCTCGTCCTCCGGCATGCCGAAGAGCTTCAAGATGCCGATGTGCATCTGGGGCGACCACAGCACCGTCGCCTTCGTGTCCGACTACAGCGTGGCCTCCCTCGCCTCCGGCCAGTCCGGCTCCCTGGACGAGACCGCCGAACTGGCGACGAAGCTGCGCAACGACGTGCGGGTCAAGGCGTAACCGGCGTAACCGCCCAGGGGCGTAGGCCCGTTGGCGTCCGCCCCCAGGCACGCGGAAGGGGCCCCGGTCTGATGACCGGGGCCCCTTCCACGTCGTTCGGGCGGCTGGCTACGCCGTCTTCTGCTCCCCCGAACCCCGTCCGCGGGCGTCGCGGGGGATCAGGGTCGGGTTGACGTTCGAGAGGACCACGTCGGCGGTGATGACGACGCGGGCGACGTCCTTGCGGGACGGGACCTCGTACATCACGCCCTGGAGGACTTCCTCCATGATGGCGCGCAGGCCGCGGGCGCCGGTCTGGCGGAGGATGGCCTGGTCGGCGATGGCCTCCAGGGCCTCGCGCTCGAAGTCCAGCTCCACGCCGTCGAGTTCGAAGAGGCGCTGGTACTGCTTGACGAGCGCGTTGCGCGGCTCGACCAGGATCTGTAGCAGGGCCTCGCGGTCCAGGTTGTGGACCGAGGTGATCACCGGCAGCCGGCCGATGAACTCGGGGATCATGCCGAACTTGACCAGGTCCTCCGGCATGACGTCCTCGAAGACGTCCTTGGCCTCCAGCTCGCGCTTGGACAGGATCGTCGCGCCGAAGCCGATGCCCTTGGCGCCCGCCCGCGACTCGATGATCTTCTCCAGACCGGCGAAGGCACCGCCCACGATGAACAGCACGTTCGTCGTGTCGATCTGGATGAACTCCTGGTGCGGGTGCTTGCGGCCGCCCTGCGGCGGCACCGAGGCGGTGGTGCCCTCCAGGATCTTCAGCAGGGCCTGCTGCACGCCCTCGCCGCTGACGTCCCGGGTGATCGACGGGTTCTCGCTCTTGCGGGCCACCTTGTCGATCTCGTCGATGTAGATGATGCCCGTCTCGGCCTTCTTGACGTCGTAGTCGGCGGCCTGGATGAGCTTGAGGAGGATGTTCTCCACGTCCTCGCCGACATAGCCCGCCTCCGTCAGCGCGGTCGCGTCGGCGATGGCGAACGGCACGTTCAGCATGCGCGCCAGGGTCTGGGCGAGGAGGGTCTTGCCGGAGCCCGTGGGGCCCAGCAGGAGGATGTTGGACTTCGCCAGCTCGATGGCGTCGTCACGGCCGCTCGCGCCGCCGTTCTCGCCCGCCTGGACCCGCTTGTAGTGGTTGTACACCGCGACGGACAGCGCCTTCTTGGCGGCCTCCTGGCCGACCACGTAGCCCTCGAGGAACTCGTAGATCTCGCGGGGCTTGGGCAGCTCTTCCCAGCGCACCTCGCTGGTCTCGGCCAGCTCTTCCTCGATGATCTCGTTGCAGAGATCGATGCACTCGTCGCAGATGTACACACCGGGCCCTGCGATGAGCTTCTTGACCTGCTTCTGGCTCTTGCCGCAGAACGAGCACTTGAGCAGATCGCCGCCGTCACCGATGCGTGCCACGGTGTGCTTCCCCTTCGCCTGGGAGCCGCCTGGACACTGCGTTCCAGCGGCTCCTGGTGCTGCCTTATGTCCGACGGTACCTTGCCGGGCCCGATGTTCGGGCCCCCCTTGGCAGGGTTCACTTGCCGTGAGCCCTGCCGTGGGGGGCTTGAGAGCGCGCCGCTCCGCGTCAGCGGACGTCGGCGTTGTTCAGCTTGCGGGTGGAGATGATCTGGTCGACGAGGCCGTACTCCAGCGCCTCCTCGGCCGTGAGGATCTTGTCGCGCTCGATGTCCTCGCGGACCTTCTCCAGCGGCTGGTTCGAGTGCTTGGCCAGCATGTTCTCCAGCTGCTCACGCATCCGGGTGAACTCCTTGGCGATGATCTCCAGGTCGGAGAGCTGCCCGCGGCCGCTGGAACCGGCCGGCTGGTGGATCAGGATCCGGGAGTTCGGCAGCGCCATGCGCTTGCCCGGGGTGCCGGCGGCGAGCAGCACGGCCGCGGCGGAGGCCGCCTGGCCCATGCACACCGTCTGGATGTCGGGCTTCACGAACTGCATCGTGTCGTAGATCGCCGTCAGGGCGGTCATGTCGCCGCCCGGGCTGTTGATGTAGATCGAGATGTCCCGGTCCGGGTCCATCGACTCCAGGCACAGCAGCTGCGCCATGACGTCGTTGGCGGAGGCGTCGTCGATCTGCACGCCCAGGAAGATCACGCGCTCTTCGAAGAGCTTCGCGTACGGGTCGTACTCGCGGACGCCCTGGGAGGTGCGCTCGACGAAGCGCGGGATCACATAGCGCGCGTCGGGCCGGGGCCCTTCGTACAGGCCGCTGGCCGCGCCGGGGAAGTTGCTCATGGGATGTTCACCGTCCTGGTGGCGTTCTGGGGGCGTGGGTGGTGGCGGTGCGTGGCATGGCCGGGCCGGTCAGGCACCGGTGCCGCCGCCTCCCGGAACACCCGAGGCGTTCGTGATGATCTCGTCAATGAGACCGTACTCCTTGGCCTCTTCCGGGGTGAACCAGCGGTCGCGGTCCGCGTCCCGGGTGATCGTCTCGAAGGTCTGGCCGGAGTGCATCGCGGTCAGCTCCGCCATGCGGTGCTTGGTGCGCAGCAGGTACTCGGCCTGGATCTTGATGTCCGTGACCGAACCGCCGAGGCCCGCGGAGCCCTGGTGCATCATGATGTCGGCGTGCGGCAGGGCGAAGCGCTTGCCCGCGGCACCGCCGGTGAGCAGGAACTGGCCCATGGAGGCCGCCATGCCCATCGCGATGGTGACCACGTCGTTCGGGATGTACTGCATGGTGTCGTAGATCGCCATGCCGGCCGTCACCGAGCCGCCGGGGCTGTTGATGTAGAGGTAGATGTCCTTGTCCGGATCGGCGGCAAGGAGCAGCAGCTGAGCGGTGATCTTGTTGGCGATGTCATCGTCGACCTGCTGGCCGAGGAAGATGATCCGCTCGCCGAGCAGCCGGTTGTAGACCTGGTCGCCGAGGCCGCCACCGATGGAGGGCTCGCCGGCGGCGGAGGGCATCAGATTCGTCACGTATCCACCTGGTCGTCTCACGACGGCGCCGAGCCGTCTCAGTCGTCCTGCCGGAGGTTCGGGGGTTTCAGGAGACTCCCCTGCCCCCGTACTCATGGACCCTAACGCTCGGGCACGTTCGGGGAATCCCGGAGTAGCGACTGTTCGCCGGGGGCGTAGCGCTCCGCCCGGTCAGGCCGGGTGCGGAGCGGGGTGCCGAGGTGCGGGTCGTACGCGGGAATGGCTTGTCCTCGCCGGTACGACGGCAGGCTCCGGGCCGGCCGGCCACGTCGCGGTACGCCGACGGGCCCCCGGGAAAGTCCCGGGGGCCCGTCGTACGAGCGTCAGAGGTGCCGTGGGGCAGCTCAGGCCTCGGTGGTCTCCTCGGCGGCCTCGGCCTCGGTGGCCTCGGTCTCCTCGTCCTCGTCGCCGAGGTCCACGATCTCGCCGTTGGTGTCCTTCACCGTGGCGGCCTCGACCACGACGGCCAGGGCCTTGCCGCGGGCGACCTCGCCGACGAGGAGCGGCACCTGGCCACCCTCGACGACGGCCTGGGCGAACTGGTCGGGGGACATGCCGGAGGAGGCCGCACGCCGCATGAGGTGCTCGGTGAGCTCCTCCTGGTTGACGTTCAGCTGCTCCTTCTTGACCAGCTCGTCCAGGACGAACTGGGTCTTGATGCCCTTGACCGCGGCCTCGCGGGTCTCGGTCTCGAACTCTTCGGCGGTCTTGCCCTGGATCTCCAGGTACTTGTCGAGGGTCAGGCCCATCTGGCCGAGCTGGTGGTGCTCCAGGTTGTGCTTGCGGGTGTTGACCTCGTCCTCGAGCAGCTTCTCGGGGACCGGGACCTCGAGCAGCTCCAGGAGCTTCTCCAGGACGCGCTCCTGGGCCTGCGTGGCCTGGTCGAACTCCTTCATGTTCGCGAGGCGCTTGCGGCTGTCGGCCCTGAGCTCGTCCAGCGTGTCGAACTCGGAGGCGAGCTGCGCGAACTCGTCGTCCAGCTCCGGCAGTTCGCGCTTGGCGACCTGGGTGACCTTGACGGAGACCTCGGCCTCCTTGCCCGCGGCGGAGCCGCCCTTCAGCTCGGAGGTGAAGGTGGCCTCCTCGCCGGCGGACAGGCCCTTGACGGCCTCGTCGATGCCGTCGAGCAGCTCGCCGGAGCCGATGGTGTAGGAGACGCCGCTGGCGATGCCGTCCTCCAGCACCTCGCCGTCGACCTTGGCCTCCAGGTCGATGGTGACGACGTCGCCGTCCTCGGCGGCGCGCTCCACCGGGGTGGTGGAGGCGAAGCGCTCGCGGAGCTGCTCCACCGACTTCTCGATGTCCTCGTCGGTGACCTCGATGGCGTCGACCTCGACCTCGATGCCGGAGTAGTCCGGGATCTCGAGGGCCGGGCGGACGTCGACCTCGGCGGTGAAGTTCAGCGTCTCGCCGTCCTTCAGCTCGGTGATGTCGACGTCGGGCTGGCCCAGCGGGCTCAGCTCGGCCTCGTTGACCGCCTCGGTGTAGAACTTCGGAAGCGCGTCGTTGACCGCCTCCTCCAGGACCGCACCGCGGCCGAACCGCTGGTCGATGACGCGGGCAGGGATCTTGCCCTTGCGGAAGCCCTTCACCGTGACCTGCTGGTTGATCTTGCTGTACGCCGCGTCGAGGCTGTCCTTGAGCTCCTCGAAGGGCACCTCGACAGTGAGCCGAACCCGGGTCGGGTTCAGGGTCTCCACGGCGCTCTTCACGGTTCGGTCTCCTTGTGGCTGACTGCTTGGGTTCTGCCGGAGCCAGACAGGTCCGGCGGATTCGCCGCCCGGAGGAGTACGTAGGCCGTGAGGGCCGGGCACACGGGCGTGCAGCTTGCATAGTAACCGCACGCGTTCGGCGCCCCAAAAGGCGATCTTCGTGGCGCCACCGGCGGACGCGGCCGGAACGCGGCCGGAACTCGACCAGGACTGGGCGAAGGACTCGGCGAAAAGGCCGATCGATGGTCGGGGTGGCGGGATTTGAACCCACGGCCTTCCGCTCCCAAAGCGGACGCGCTACCAAGCTGCGCCACACCCCGTCTGTGTGCGAGACGTAGGGTACATGGCCCGGCGGCCCGCGTCGGCCGCATTCTTCGAGGCGGGGCGCATGGTGTTCGGTGATCGGACATGTTGGCCCAAGCGGCGGAGGACCCGCTACGATGCCTGAGTGCCGCGGTCCTCGACCTGCGGCGCAGCGCTGCGGGCGTAGCTCAATGGTAGAGCCCTAGTCTTCCAAACTAGCTACGCGGGTTCGATTCCCGTCGCCCGCTCTGGATGCCGAAGGCCCAGGTGAGAGGTTGCCTCCTCTCCCTGGGCCTTTGCCGTTCCGTCGCACATGAGTTATGTTCCGCACCGGTACGGAACATAACTCGGAACGACCACAGCAGGGGGAAATTCATCATGCGGATCAAGGACTTCGACCACCTGGTGCTCAACGTCTCGGACGTCGAGCGGGCACTGGCGTTCTACACCGGGCCGCTGGGACTCGCCGGTGAGCGGGTGGAGGAGTGGCGGGCCGGGAAGGTGTCGTTCCCGTCCGTGCGGGTCAGCGCCACCACCGTCATCGACCTGTTCGAGCGGCCGCGCGGCGAGTCCAATGTCGACCACATCTGCCTGGTGGTGGACCCGCTGGACTGGCAGGAGGTCATCGGCTCCGGCGTCTTCGACGTGATCGAGGGGCCCGTGCCGCGGTGGGGCGCCCGGGGGTCCGCCCAGTCGGTCTATGTGCGCGATCCCGAGGGAAACACCGTGGAGCTGCGCTGGTACCCCGAGGATGTCGCCGCGTGAGCCCGGCGGCCGGCGGCCGGCCCAGGGACCCGGCGATCGACGCGGCGGTGCTGACGGCGACCGTGGAACTGCTGCGCGAGGACGGCTACGGCGCGCTCGCGCTGGAGAAGGTGGCGGCCCTCGCGGGCACCAGCAAGGCCGCGATCCGCCGCCGCTGGCCCCAGCGGCAGCGTCTGGTGATCGACGCGCTCGCCTCGGTCCTCGTCGTGCCGCCCGCGCCGGACAACGGCTGCACGCGCTGCGATCTGCACCAGAGTGTGCGGCTGCTCGCCGAGGTGCTGCACGAGCGGCTGCCGGCCGGGGTGCTCGCGCCGCTGATCGCCGACTGCTCCGCCGACCCCGGCCTCCATGAGTACCTGCTGCGCAGCCTCGTACAGCCCGGCCGGGCGGCCGCCGCGGTCGCGGTGCGGCGGGCCGTCGAGCGCGGGGACCTCCAGCCGGACGTGGATCCCGAGCTGTTCGTGGACCTGCTCGCGTCGGTGGTGTACCGGCGGGCGCTGCTGGGCGAGGCACCCGTCGACGCGTCCTCGGCGCGCGCGCTGGTGGACCTGCTGCTGCGCGGGGTGGCCGTGGACTTCGACCGCCTGGTGTTCATCAGCCGGCAGCCGGCCGAGCAGCGGCATCTGTACCACTAGCGGTACCCGTGCCCGGCGGTACCCGCGCCGCGGGCGGCGGCCGGCACCGGGGGTGCCGGCTCGTCGGGGTCCGACGGTCGGAGCGTGATCGTCGACGGTCAGAACTTGATCGAGGAGATCGAGTCCGCTATCGAGTTCAGGAACCGCTGGATGGACGGCGCCATGCCGCTGGAGGCCAGGAAGAAGCCGAAGAGCACGGCCACCAGGGCCGGTCCCGCCTTGAGGCTCTTCCCTCTTATGAGCACCACCAGGATGACCGCCAACAGCACCACTACGGACAGCGAAATGGCCACAACTGATCACAACCCTCGGTCGGTCCCTCTGCCGGCCCGGGGGTACGGCCCGCACCCCCGCCAGAACCATCGTGCCACCAACAGGCCTGCTCCATGCGGCCGCTGACAGGATGTCGGACAGGCCGTCCCCGCGCAGGGGTCGTACCGCACTGCAATTCGATGGACGGGCGCGCGGGACTCCGGCCGTAATTGTGCGCGTTCGTTTCCGTGTCCACACATCTCGTGTGCAGGTAATTCGAATTGATGACACCTTGACTACATCCAGAGGGTGCCGAGGTGCGGTATGCCCCAATTATTGGGGATGAATCGGTACATCAGGAGCCAACGGTGGACCTCTGTGTGTGCATCATCACGTGCGCGGGGGAGGCAAGTTCGGGAAATCCCGGGGCATACGAAGGGGATAACCAGGAATGACTAGGGGGGTTTTACGAAATCCCGCCGACGACGCTAGGGTGCCTGAGATGTTTGACGCCGCCTCGTCCCCCGGCCAGAACCCACGGCCGCTCCCCCCGGCACAGTCGCCGGCGGATGGAGTGCCCGGACCGCGTGCCCCGCAGCGTGCGCAGGAGGAGCAGGCGAAGGCAGTCAGACCCGGCAAAGAGCGCGATCCGTTCTTCGACAACGCCAAGTACCTGGCGATCGCACTGGTGGCGATCGGGCACTCCTGGTCCCCCCTGAAGACGGACAACCGGGCGCTGGAAGACCTGTACAACGTCGTCTACACGTTCCACATGCCGGCGTTCATCGTCATCTCCGGCTATTTCTCCCGCAGTTTCGACATGCGCCCGGACCGGGTGAAGCGCCTGATCACCGGCGTCGCGGTGCCATATGTGCTGTTCCAGCTCGCCTACTCGCTGTTCAAGCGGTACGCGGGTCACATGGACGGCCCGATCAACCTCTTCTCGCCGTACTACCTGACGTGGTTCCTGCTCGCGCTGTTCGTGTGGCGGATGACCACCCCGCTGTGGAAGCTGGTGCGCTGGCCGCTGCCGATCGCGCTCGGCCTCGCCATGATCGGATCTGTCACCCCGGGGGTGGACGGCAGCCTGGACTTCGGCCGCATCCTCCAGTTCCTGCCGTGTTTCGTCCTCGGACTGCTGCTGAAGCCGGAGCACTTCGCGCTGATGCGTACCCGCCGGATGCGGATCGTGTCGCTGCCGGTGTTCGCGGCGGCCCTGGCCATCGGCTGGTGGACCGCGCCGCACATGAACGACAACTGGTTCTACCGCCAGAACGCCGCCCAGGAACTCGGCGCCCCGTGGTGGATCGGGCCGCTGATGACGCTGGCCATGTTCGGCTGCGCGGTGCTGCTGACCGCCTGCTTCCTGGCCTGGGTGCCGGGCCGCCGCACCTGGTTCACGGCGCTCGGCGCGGGCACCCTGTACGGCTATCTGCTGCACGGCTTCGTGATCAAGAGCGTGCTCTTCCTCGGCGGCTTCGACATCGCCCAGCGCTACGGCGACTACGGCTCGGCCGTCGTCACCGTCCTCGCGGTGGCCACCGTCACCCTCCTGTGCACCAAGCCGGTGCAACGGGTGTTCCGCTTCGCCATGGAGCCCAAGATGGCCTGGGCCTTCGTCCAGGACGCCACCGAACTGGCCCGCGAACGGCAGCTCAAGGAACGGGAGCCGGTGAAGGCGGGCGTCTGAGCCCCTTACGTCAGAGCCCCTTACTTCAGAGCCCCTTGAGGTGGCTCATCAGGCGCTCGAAGTCCGTCCATCCCGAGAGGTCCGAGGGGTTGCCCGGGAACGGGTAGTACAACGCCGGACGGCGCTTCGGGCCCAGCTCGCGCGGCGGCTGGGGCAACGGCGTGCGCCGGGCCCGGTCGCCGGGCATCTCCCGCACCTCGTCGGCGCCCAGGACGAAGGCGTACGGGACGCCGGGGCCCTCGAAGCGCGGGGGTACGGACAGGTCACGGCGGGCCCTGCGGACCTGGACCAGCATCGACTGGAGGTCGTGCCGGGTGGCGAGAACCTCGGCCGCCCGGATCACCTCGGTGTCCGTCGGCATCTCCTCCCCCGGGCCGTAGCCGAACGCCAGCGTGACGTCCTCCTCCACCCCGCCCTCGGTACGGCTGATCCGGACCGTCGCGAGCCCCGGGCGCTCCGGGCTGCCGACGGCCACCAGCCAGGTCGGCTGAGGGGCACGCTCGTACGCCACATCCGTCAACTGGCGCGGTGACCACGGCAGATTGGCGGGCTCCTCGGTGCCCCAGCCGGCCGGCGGCTCACCGGTGAGTTCACGCCATACGGCCTCCAGCGCACCGCCGAGCACGAGCCGTTCGTCCGCCGGGTGGATCGCCCGGAAGGACACGGCCAGCTGGCGTTCGCCGTCATCCGCGGTCGTCGGGGCGAACGAGTCCGCCATCGGGGCGCGGGGGTCCTCCCGGGTGGCCTCCGGGTCGGGGGACGCGACCGGCGCGAACATGCCGTTGTCCCAGTGCAGCGCCGCTCCGGACAGGCCGTCGTAGTAGCCGCCCTTCTCGTCCTGCACCACCCAGCGCGAGGGCCAGCCCGGCAGGTTGTTGCGGACCGCCGGGGACAGCCGCGTGCCGGCGGGGGTGACGATCTGCAGGCCGAGTTCGGCTTCGGCGACGGCCCGGAAGGCATCCGCGAGCCAGGCGGTCATCGCGACCACCGGACGGTCCTGGATCACCACGGCGACCCGGTCCGTGAGCACGTCCACGGCGGGCTGCGCCGCGGCCGGAGTCGGCACCGCGCGTATCCCGTCGGTCTTGACCACCGCCAGCGAACGCGCTGCCTCCCGCGGCCAGGCGGTGCCGCCGACCAGGGTGGCGATACGGGCCGCGAAGGCCCCGGCGAGTTCCTCGGCCTGCTTGACGCCGGTGGTGGCGCGGGCCTCGGTCCACCAGTACGGCACCTCCGGCTCGCTCGCCCGCGCCGCGATGAACTGAAGGTCCTTGGTCGCGTGCTCGGCGTACTCCGACAACGCCAGCGCCACCAGGCCGCCCTGCGTCTTGCCGCCGTCCTCGCCGCCCTGACCACCCTGGCCGCCGGAGCCGCCCGAGCCGTCGCCCGCACAGATCATGCCCGCGCTCGACGCCGCCGACTGGAGATGCTTGCCGAAGTCCTTGGCCTGCGTCTCCAGATGCGACGCCGTCTTCCCCGTCGTCGACAGCACCTGACTGATGCCCTGCGGACGCAGATCCCAGCCCGTCATACCCGATCCCCCATGACCGTCGTGAACCGACCACCGGTCAACCGATGTTGTCGACCGCCGACTTCGCCTTCGCCAGGGTCGAATGCGCCGTCGAGTCGTTCTTCTCCATCGTCGTCTTCAGCAGGTGGATGATGTTGCGCACCTCCTGCGACGCGTTGTTCCAGCGCTGCTCCTTGCCGTGGTACTCGTCCGCCACACCGTCGGCCGTGAAGTCCGTCATCGCCTTCTTCACCTGCTTGTCCCGCGCAGCGATCACCGACTCCAGTTGGGCGATCACCCCCGCGAGATTCCCCTGCACATCCGCCGACGCCCCCGTGTCGTACGACCGGCGATCCGCACCAGAACCCGCCATCACACACCACTCCCCGTGAAGAGACCGAACGTCTCGAAGAATTCAGAACAACCCGGACGCGTGCGGCTCAGCGGCCCGAGAACCGCGCCGCGTCGAAGTTGGCGGCGCCCATCTGCGACTTGGCGTTCTCGCCCTGCTCCTGGTCGCCCGAGCTGAACGCGCCCTCCATCCCGGACTGACCGCCCAGGATCGCCGCCAGCGAGCCGTTCAGCTCCTTCGTGATGCCGTCCGCGCGCGCCTTGAACTGGTCGAACGCCGTACGCCCCGCACCGTTGAACTTCCCCTCCAACGGCTCGGCCGCCTGCACCAACTGCCGGATCAGCGTGCCCAGATCCTGGCTGGACCCGCGCGAGTCACGCATCAGCGTCGACAGTGTCTGCGCACCCATGTCGAACTTCATGTCGCCTCCCCCGTATGGGCTCCCACGGCGCCTGCCGCTCATGTCACATACCGCCTAGGATTATGAACTCCCGGGCGTGAGCGGGCGAGCCAGGGTCCGGTCTGTCACAGGATCAGCGAATTTCCGTGACAAGGGCTTGGCGGGAAGCGGCCTCGGCGGCCGGTGTCAGCGGGCGTGCGCGGCGGATTCGCGGCAGATCAGCAGGAGCGCCCGGTCGTCGTTGACGTCCTTGGCGACGGCCTCGATGAGGTGCCAGGCGGCGCCGTGGAAGCCGCCGGCGACATAGCGGTCGGCCTCGCCGGTGAGGCGGTCGATGCCTTCCACGATGTCGCGGTCGGAGGTCTCCACCAGGCCGTCGGTGAACAGCATCAGGACGTCGCCGGGGCGCAACGAGCCCTTGACGGAGTCGAACTGGGCGCCGTCGTAGACACCGAGGAGCGGGCCCTCGGCGGACTTCTCCTCCCAGCGTCCGGTGCCGGCGCTGAGCTGGAGGCCCGGTGGATGGCCCGCGGAGTACAGCTCGTAGTCCCCGGAGTCGAGGTCCAGGACGAGGTGGATGGAGGTGGCGAAGCCCTCGTCCCAGTCCTGGCGGAGCAGATAGCCGTTGGCGGCGGGCAGGAAGGCGTGCGGGGGCAGGGAGCCGAGCAGGCCGCCGAAGGCGCCGGACAGCAGGAGGGCGCGGGAGCCGGCGTCCATGCCCTTGCCGGAGACATCGGTGAGGACGACCTCCAGGCTGCGGCCGCCGTTGGTGCGGGCGGCCACCACGAAGTCACCGGAGAAGGACTGGCCGCCGGCGGGCCGCAGCGCCATCTCGTGGTGCCAGCCCTGGGGCAGCTTGGGCAGGGTGGACTGCACCCGGATCCGCTCGCGCAGGTCGAACAGCATGGTGCCGCCGCGCCGCCAGGGCACGCCGACGCGGCTGCGGAACTGGGCGGTGAGCAGTCCGAAGAAACCGCAGGCGGCGACCACCAGGACGACGCCCGGGGTGACCCGCGAGGGGCCCTCGGTGTACGGGCCGAGACGCACCGACTCCACGATCAGCGCGGTGGCCGCCGTCGCGTACAGGCCGAGCAGGCTGGCCGGGCGCAGCAGCAGCCCGCCTGCGACGATCGGCAGGACGAGCATGGCCGGGGAGCACCACACGGAGTCGAACAGGGTCAGGGCGGCGAAGACGGGGATGGTCAGGAGGAGTCCGGCGAAGGCGATCCAGTCGGAGCCGTCGCCGCGGAAGTAGTCGACGGCGCTTCGGCGCAGCCCGACGCGGGCCCGGTGCCACTGCATCTTCCACCGGGCCGTGAGCGTGTCGGCCTTCGCGCGCGTCTCTCGTCCTGCTGCCATTAGTTCGGGACCCTATCCATCGCACCGGCCCCTTGGCACGGGAGGTCCTACTTGTCCCCCGTGCGAGGCTCGGGTTCACAGGTTCGCTCAGGCACCGGAATTCCGTAAACCCACCCGAAGGAGTGTCAGTGCTTCTGACAGGTGGGGCACCAGAAGAGGTTGCGGGCGGCGAGCCCCGCGGTGCGGATGTGGTCGCCGCAGATGTGGCAGGGCTGGGTGGCGCGGCGGTAGACGTAGACCTCGCCGCCGTGGTCGTCCACGCGGGGCGGGCGGCCCATGGCCTCGGGGGTGTGCTCCGGCCGTACGGTGTCGATCCGGTTGTCGCGCACGCCCTCGCGCATCAGGGCGGCGAGGTCGGTCCAGATCGCGTCCCATTCGGCGGGGGTGAGGTCGCGGCCCGCGCGGTAGGGGTCGATGCCACTCCGGAAGAGGACCTCGGCGCGGTAGACGTTGCCGACGCCGGCCACGATCTTCTGGTCCATGAGCAGGGCGGCGATCGTCGTACGGCTGCGGCTGATCCTCCGGTACGCCGCCGCCGGGTCGGCGTCCTGCCTGAGCGGGTCGGGGCCGAGGCGGGAGTGGACGGCGCGTTTCTCGTCGTCGGTGATCAGGGCGCAGGTGGTGGGGCCGCGCAGATCGACGTACGACAGGTCGTTCGCGAGCCGGAGCCGGACGGTGTCGGTGGGCGGGGGCGCGGGGGCGTCGCCGAAGCCGACCTTGCCGAACAGACCGAGGTGGATGTGGACCCAGTCGCTGTCGCGGAACCGCAGGAACAGGTGCTTGCCGTGCGCCTCGGTGGCGGTCAGCTCGGCGCGGTCCAGGAGGGCGGCGGCGTCGGAGAACTTGCCCTGGGGGCTGGTGACGCGGGGGGCGGTGCCCTGGAAGCGGGCGGCGTAGTCCTGCGCCAACCGGTGAATGGTGTGCCCTTCCGGCAAGGCGGGCCGTCCTTTCCTCTTCTTCTCTTCCCGCCCGCCCACTCGACTCATTCGACTGGCGGGCAGCCCTCGCCCCTCAGCCTAGGCGCGTTCCCCGGCCGCCCTTCCCGCGTCCGGCGGATCCCCGCCACGCACAGCTCGACCCCCGGCACGCACAGCGCCCACCGCCCGCCGAGCGGATCGGCGAGGGGTGGGCGCAGGGGGAAGGGGGCGGGTTACTGCTGGGGGTGGTGGGCGGGGACCGGGGGGAGGTCGCCCGTCGTCTCGTAGTCGCTCAGCATGTCGATGCGGCGGATGTGGCGCTCGTCACCGGAGAACGGGGTGGCGAGGAACGTCTCGACGAACTTGGTCGCCTCCTCGGTGCTGTGCATGCGCGCACCGACGGCCACCACATTGGCGTTGTTGTGCTGACGGCCGAGCGAGGCCGTCTCCTCGCTCCAGGCCAGCGCCGCGCGCACACCCTTCACCTTGTTCGCGGCGATCTGCTCCCCGTTGCCGGAGCCGCCGATCACGATGCCGAGGGCGTCGGCGTCGGCAGCCGTACGCTCGGCGGCGCGCAGACAGAAGGGCGGGTAGTCGTCCTGGGCGTCGTAGATGTGCGGCCCGCAGTCGACGGGCTCGTGCCCCGCCGCCTTGAGCCACTCGACGAGGTGGTTCTTGAGTTCAAAGCCCGCATGGTCGGAGCCGAGGTACACGCGCATGGGACGAGTGTGACACGCCGGAATCGGGGCAGCAGCCCGGGGTCCACGGCATTCGAGGGGCGTCCGTCAAGGCATCCGGAGGTGACTCATACGACACCCGGAGACCTACGGATTTCGTCGTCAAATGTGAGCGGGGCCATAGAACCTCAAGGGAACCTCAAGTAACAATCCGGATTCAGAGGTTCCCGAATTCGTTCGCCTCGGATTCACTGGACCGACTCGTACACCGCTCGTACGAATCCCGTACCGGACCCCACAGCGGCACCCCCGTTTCCGTACGAGAACCCCCGCTCAACAGGCGCAAAGGAATCCGTCCATGACCCCTCCTGGTTCCGGACTTCAAGCAGGCCTCAAGAACCGACACCTGACGATGATCGCCATCGGCGGTGTGATCGGCGCCGGACTGTTCGTCGGCTCCAGCTCCGGCATCGCCGCGGCCGGACCGGGCATTCTGCTGTCCTACGCCCTCGTCGGCACCCTCGTCGTCCTCGTGATGCGAATGCTGGGCGAGATGTCCGCCGCCAACCCGACCTCCGGCTCCTTCTCCGAGCACGCCGACCGTGCGCTCGGCCGCTGGGCCGGTTTCTCCATCGGCTGGCTGTACTGGTTCTTCTGGGTCGTGGTGCTCGCGGTCGAGGGAACGGCCGGCGCCAAGATCCTGTCGGGCTGGGTGCCTGCGGTACCGCAGTGGGGCTGGGCCCTCATCGTGATGCTGGTGCTGACCGCGTCGAACCTCGTGTCGGTCGGCTCCTACGGCGAGTTCGAGTTCTGGTTCGCCGGTATCAAGGTCGTGGCGATCGGCGCGTTCATCGTCGTCGGCCTGCTCGCGATCTTCGGGGTGCTGCCGGGCGCGCACACCGACAAGGCGTCCTTCGCCAACCTCACCAACCACGGCGGATTCCTGCCACACGGTCCGGGCGCGATCCTCACCGGTGTGCTGCTGGTCGTCTTCTCCTTCATGGGCAGTGAGATCGCCACCCTGGCGGCCGGTGAGTCCGAGGACCCGCAGCGCGCGGTCACCAAGGCCACCAACAGCATCATCTGGCGTATCGGTGTCTTCTACCTGGGCTCGATCCTCGTCGTGGTCACGCTGCTGCCGTGGAACGACGCGTCGCTGGAGAAGCAGGGCTCGTACGTCGCCGCGCTGAACTCCCTCGGGATCGCGCACGCCGGTCAGATCATGAACGTCATCGTGCTGACCGCGGTGCTGTCCTGTCTCAACTCCGGTCTGTACACGGCCTCCCGTATGGCCTTCTCGCTCGGCCAGCGCGGTGACGCGCCGAAGGCGTTCGCCCGCACCACCTCCCGCGGTGTGCCGATGGCGGCGATCCTCGCCTCGGTCGTCTTCGGCTTCGTGGCGGTCTTCTTCAACTACGAGTTCCCGGACACCGTCTTCCTCTTCCTGGTCAACTCCAGTGGTGCGGTGGCCCTGTTCGTGTGGCTGGTCATCTGCTTCTCGCAGCTGCGGATGCGCCGGATCATCCAGCGCGAGGCGCCGGAGAAGCTCGTCGTGCGGATGTGGCTGTACCCGTACCTGACCTGGGCGGCGGCCGCGGTGATCGTGGCGGTCCTGGTGTACATGCTCTTCGACACCGCACACGACGGCCGGGAGACCGTGCTGCTGTCGCTGCTGGTCGCGGCGATCGTGGTGGCCATCGCGTTCATCAAGCAGAAGGTCACGGGCGACCGTCCGGCCCCGGCCGCGGAGGCCCCGGCGGACAAGGTCTCCATCGGCTGACCCGCTCTTCGCACGTACGACGGCCGCGGGGCCTGACGAACTTCGTCAGGCCCCGCGGCCGTTGCTGTGTGCTGGTGGGCGGCTAGCGCTTGCCGGCGAGCTTCCACGTGGTGGGCAGCAGGCCCATCGCGAGGGCGGCCTTGAGGGCGTCGCCGATCAGGAACGGGACGAGACCGGCGGCGACCGCCTGGCCGAGGGAGAGGTGGGCGGCCAGGGCCAGGTAGGGGACACCGACGGCGTAGATGACGGCCGAGCCGAGGATCATCGTGCCCGCCATGCGCAGCGGGGAGCGGTCGGCGCCGCGGCGGGCGAGGGCGCCCACGACGGCGGAGGCGAGCAGCATGCCGAGGACGTAGCCGAAGGAGACCGCGCCGGTGCCGGAGTCGCCCTCCGCGAACCACGGCACGCCGATCATGCCGGCCACCGTGTACAGGGCGAGGGAGAGGAAGCCGCGGCGGGCGCCGAGCGCGGTGCCGACCAGCAGCGCGGCGAAGGTCTGGCCGGTCACCGGCACCGGGGAGCCGGGCACGGGCACCGACAGCTGGGCGGCGAGCCCGGTGAGCGCGGCACCGCCGAGCACGAGGACGGCGTCACGGGCGCGGGACGCGGGCAGCAGATCGGCGAGGACGGCACCCGGACGGGCGCTGACGGTGGCGGTGCTCATGGGGACTCCGCGGGGTGAAGGGGACGGGGGACAGGTGGGACATCGCGACGCTATACCGGCGCCCCGCGGCCGATCACCGTCAGCGCTCGACAAAGGGTTGATCGACAGCTTGGTGGGCTCCGCACAAAAGCACGACTCACACCGGGTTCGGCGTGACGGTGGTCACTGAGGTGGAGTGCTTCAGCAGACCTCATGAGTTGCCGACGTGACTGTAGGGATCCCCCAAAGCGGGGGCGGCTCCCGGTGCGACGGTCCCCGGTCGTCTCGGTCGGTGGGCGTGGGGTGGGCAGTGCTCGGGGGGTTTGCTAGCTTCGGGGGCATGGTTGCGCAGGCCCGGTACTTCACGTCGCGTCGCTATGTCGACCTGCGGCGCCAGGGCGCGGCCACCTGTCGTCGTTCGGGATAGGGGCGGCCCGCCGCTGGTGCCCGACCGCCTCGTCCTTTCCGGTCTTCCGATGTACCGGCTCCGGTCCCGAGGACGGTTCTCCATGCCCCGCAGTGCGGCGTCCACCCTTGTCTTCCCTGTCTCCCCCGTGCCCCGCGCCGCCGAGCGCGACCGGCGGCGCACCAGTGCCAGTTCCGTGCTGCGGTCCGTGCTGGAGCACGGCCCGGTGGCGCGCAGTACGGTGGCGCGGCTGACCGGCCTCTCCCCCGCGTCGGTGACCGAGTACTGTGCGCGGCTCGCCGGGCTCGGGCTGATCCGGGAGTCCCCGGCGCCGCGCCGCTCGCGCGGGGTGGGGCGGCCGCATGTGCCGGTCGAGCTGGACGACGCCCGGTTCGTGGTGGGCGGGGTGCATGTGGCGGTGCCGTACACCACCGTGGCGCTGCTGGATCTGCGCGGCCGGGTGCTGGCCCGGCGTGAGCTGAAGCATGAACGGACCGATCCCGGGCGGGTGTTGGCGCGGGCCGCCGAGGGGCTCGCCGCGTTGTTCGCCGAGGCGTCCGGGCGGCGCCCGCTGGGGGTCGGGGTCGCCGTCGGCGGCTGGGTGGACCGGGAGACGGGCACCGTGGTGGAGCACGAGCTGCTGGGCTGGCGGGAGGTACCGGTGCGGGAGCTGCTCGCCGCCCGTACCGGTCTGCCGGTCCAAGTCGACGGGCACGCCCGGGCGTTGGTGAACGGTGAGCGTCTGTTCGGGCGGGCCCGGGGCAGCCGGAGCGTGCTGCATCTGTTCGTGGGCAATGTGGTCGACGCCGCTTTCGCCACCCATGACGAGGTGCACCATGGTCCCCGGTCCGCGGCCGGCGCCATCGCGCATCTGCCGGTGCCGGGCGGCACCGAGCCGTGCCCGTGCGGCCGTACCGGCTGTCTTCAGGTGGAGCTGGGGGAACGGACGTTGTGCCGCAGGGCGCGCGCGGCCGGGGTCACCGACTCGGCCAATCCGATGCATGTCGTGGCCGCGGCGGCGGCCGGGGACGCGGTGGCCCGGCGGCTGCTGGTCGAGCGGGCGCGGGCGACGGGACGGGCGGCCGCGCTGCTGCTCGATGTGCTCAACCCGGAGACGGTCGTGGTCACCGAGGTGGGGGTCATCCACTTCGAGGAGTGCCTGGACGCACTGCGGGAGGCGGCCGGGAATTCCCGGTCCGCGGCGGTGCTGCCGACGAGTTTCCCGGATTCCGTACTCGCGGTCGCGGGCGGTTCGGTACTGCTCGACGCGTTGTTCCGGGATCCGCTGGGCGCCTCACCTGAGGGTATTTAATTCAGAAACTCGGAATGTTGACATGGGTCACCGGGGACCTGGAACATGCTGGTCATGCGCCCCTTCACGAGCTGTCGAACCGAGTGTCACGCCTTCTGTTGCTGACATCTTGCCGCGTGTGACACGCGTGTTGCCGTGAATTTCCCAGGGCTTCTTCGCATTTCCCTGAGTTTCTCTGTGTTTCCGTTGACCGGCTCTTTCCGGGAGACCCCCATGCACCGTCGCCTCTTTCTCACCTCATTGCTGGGCGCGTCCGCCGCCGTCGCCGGACTCGACGGTTGCGCCAAGGGCGTGGCCACCGCCGACACCGGCGGCGCCGCCGCCACCCGGCCCCTCGCGGCCAAGGTCCCCGCCGGGACCAGCCTGAAGATCACCTCGTACCAAGGGGTGGAGCAACTCCAGTTCAGACTGGGGAAGTTCCCGCCGCTGCCGTTCACCGTGTCCGACTGGGTGAACATCGGCGCCGGTCCCGATGTCATCAACGCCTTCCGCGCCAGGTCGCTGGATGTCGCCAACAACGCGGGCATCCCGCCGATCCAGGCGCAGTTCCAGGGCCTCGCGGCGAAGATCGTGGCGATCGAGCTGACCCGCAGGCCGAACTACCTGTTCGCGACCCGGCCCGGCAGTGACATCCGCACCGTGGCCGACTTCAAGGGCAAGCGGCTCGCCTTCTCGCAGGGGCAGGCGCAGGGCGTGGTCCTGCTGCGGGCCCTGAAGAAGGCGGGTCTGGCGTACGACGACGCCGAGCTGGTGCCGCTGACCAGCAACCAGTTCCTGACCGCCCTCCAGTCCGGCCAGGTGGACGTGGCCCCGCTCGCCAACAGCCAGGCGCCCGCCTATCTCAAGCAGTACGCGGCGAAGGGTGCCCGCACCGTCACCACCGACGTGGTCGACCTGCTCAATCTGCTCTGGGCGCCGCAGGCCGCGCTGAACGATCCCGCCAAGGCCGCCGCGATCGCCGCGTACATCCCGCGGTGGGCCCAGGGCCAGGTGTGGCAGTACGAGCATCCGGACCGGTGGAACGAGGAGTTCTACGTCAAGACGCAGAACCTGACCCTCCCGCAGGCCCAGTCCATCACCGCGCTCGCCAACAAGCCGCTGTTCCCGCCGAGCTGGGACGAGGCGATCAGATGGGAGCAGGAGACCGCGGATCTGCTCGCCGAGGGCGGCTTCGTGAAGAAGACGGATGTGTCCGGTCTGTTCGACCACCGCTTCGAGGCGATCGCCGCCCGGGCCGTGCCCGAGGAGTACCGGAAATGACCGCCGTGACGACCACACCGACCCCGACGGCCATCGCGTCCGGGGAGCCGCCCCCGGTCCGCCGGCGGCGCCGCCTCTCCCCCGGGCGCCGGCTGCCCGCCGCCCGGCTGGCCGGTCCCCTGCTGGTGCTGGCCGCCTGGGCGATCGCCTCGGCCGCCGGGCAGCTCGACCCGGCCGCGATACCCGCGCCCTGGACGGTGCTACGCACCCTCGGTCGTCTGTGGACCGACGGCACCCTGCCCACCGATGTGCTGACCTCGCTGCGCCGGGCCGCGTACGGCTTCACGATCGGGCTGGTCGCCGGGGTGCTGCTGGCGCTGCTGTCCGGGCTCAGCCGCACCGGGGAGGCGCTGATCGACGGGACGGTGCAGCTCAACCGGGCGATCCCGACCCTCGGCCTGATCCCGCTGTTCATCCTCTGGCTGGGCATCGGGGAGACCTTCAAGATCGCCATCATCGCGATCGTCGTCTACGTCCCGGTCTATCTGAACACGCATGCCGCGCTGGCCGGGATCGACAGCCGCTATGTCGAACTGGCCGAGGTCCAGGGCCTGTCGAGGCTCGGCTTCGTGCGGCAGGTGGTGATCCCGGGGGCGCTGCCCGGGTTCTTCGTGGGGCTGCGGCTCGGGGTGACCGGCTCCTGGCTGGGCCTGGTGGTCCTGGAGCAGATCAACGCCACCAGCGGGCTCGGCTATCTGATGTTCCAGGCGCAGAACTACGGCCGTACCGACACCATCCTCGTCGGCCTGCTGATCTACGGCGTCTTCGGCCTGGTCTCCGACAGCGCGGTCCGTCTGATCGAACGGAGGGTGCTGTCATGGCGCCGCACACTGAGCAGCTGACCCGGCCCGCCACCGCCGTCCAACTGCGTTCTCTGCACCGATCGTTCGGCGAACGTACGATCCTCGACGGCATCGATCTCGAACTGCCCGCCGGACAGTTCACGGCGCTGCTCGGGCACTCGGGGTCCGGGAAGTCCACCCTGCTGCGGGCCATCGCCGGGCTCGATCACGGGGTGGCCGGGTCCGGGCAGGTCGCGGCGCCGAGACAGGTCTCGGTGGTGTTCCAGGACTCCCGGCTGCTGCCCTGGCGCGGGGTGCTGGACAACGTGCTGCTGGGCCTGGACGGGAAGGACGCGGCGCGGCGCGGCCGGGCCGCCCTCGCGGAGGTCGGCCTCGAAGGGCGGGAGCGGGCCTGGCCGGGCGAGCTGTCCGGCGGTGAGGCACAGCGCGCCGCGCTGGCCCGCGCCCTGGTGCGTGAACCCGAACTCCTGCTGGCGGACGAGCCGTTCGGGGCGCTGGACGCGCTGACCCGGATCCGTATGCACCATCTGCTGCGCGAGCTGTGGGAGCGCCATCGGCCCTCCGTGCTGCTCGTCACCCATGACGTGGACGAGGCGATCGTGCTCGCCGACCGGGTGCTCGTCCTGGAGCGGGGCCGTATCGGCCTCGATCTGACCATCGACCGTCCCCACCCGCGCTCCTACCGGGAGCCGGTCCTGGGCGAGTACCGGGAGCGGCTGCTGGGCGCCCTCGGTGTCACGGAGGACCACCGATGACCACCCGCCGACTCCACCTGAACGCGTTCCTGATGAGCACCGGGCACCACGAGGCGTCCTGGCGGCTTCCGGAGAGCGATCCGTACGCGCATGTCGATCCGCGGCACTACACACGGCTGGCCCGGACCGCCGAACGCGGCACCTTCGACAGCCTGTTCCTCGCCGACAGCCCCCAGTTGTGGGGCGAGCTCGGCCAGCGTCCGGCCGGTGCCCTGGAGCCGCTGACCCTGCTGACCGCGCTGGCGACGGCCACCGAGCACATCGGCCTGATCGCCACCGCGTCCACCTCCTACAACTCCCCCTACAACCTGGCCCGCAGACTCGCCTCGCTGGACATCGTCAGCGGCGGCCGGGCGGGCTGGAACATCGTCACCACCGCGGGCGCGGAGGCGGCCCGCAACTTCGGCCTGGAACAGGAGCCCGCGCACGCCGAACGGTACGCGCGGGCCGCCGAGTTCCTCGATGTGGCGCTGAAGCTGTGGGACAGCTGGGAGGACGACACGATCGTCGCCGACAAGGCGGCCGGCGTCTGGGGCGACGACGGCAAGATCCATCCGGCCGGGCACGAGGGGCCGTACTTCCGGGTCGCGGGCGCCCTCAACGTGCCGCGTTCCCCGCAGGGTTACCCGCTGCTGGTGCAGGCGGGCTCCTCGGCGGACGGCAAGGCGTTCGCGGCACGGTACGCGGAGGCGGTGTTCACCGCGCAGCAGACCCTCGCCGACGCGCAGTCCTTCTACGCGGACCTCAAGGACCGCACCGAGCGGGCCGGGCGGAATCCCGAACATCTCAAGGTGCTGCCCGGGATCGTGCCCGTGCTCGGCTCCACGGAGGCCGAGGCGCGGGCGGCCGAGCAGGTCCTGGAGGACCACATCGTGCCCGAGCACGGGCTGCGGCGCCTGGAGCGGCTGCTCCAACTCGCGCCCGGCGACCTCGATTTGGACGGGCAGCTGCCCGCCGAGCTGCCGCCCGAGTCCGCGGTGGAGGGTGCCAAGAGCCGGTACACGCTGGTGGTGGAGCTGGCCCGGCGCGAGCGGCTCACCGTGCGGCAGCTGATCGGCCGGCTCGGCGGCGGGCGCGGGCACCAGACCTTCGCCGGGACGCCCGAGCAGATCGCCGACCGCATCGAGACCTGGTTCACCCGGGGCGCGGCCGACGGCTTCAACATCATGCCGCCCGTGCTGCCCTCGGGCCTGGACGCCTTCGTGGACCACGTCGTACCGATCCTGCGCGCCCGGGGCCTGTTCCGCACGGAGTACGGCCCGAAGCGGACCCTGCGCGAGCGCTACGGCCTGCCGCGCCCCGCGAACCAGCATCTGTCCCCCGCCTTCGCCTGACATCCCCTTCCGGAAAGGAACTCCCATGTCCCTGGAGATCACCAAGGTCACCGCGCGCATCGGCGCCCGTGTCTCGGGCGTCGACCTCACCCGGCCGCTCACCGAGGCGGAGGTGACCGGCATCCGCGAGGCGCTGAACGTCCACAAGGCGCTGGTCTTCGCCGCCGAGGGCCTGGACGACACCGGCCAGCAGGCGTTCGCCCGGCACTTCGGCGCGCTGACCACCGCCCATCCGACGGTCGGCGCCGTGGAGGGCGCCCCGAACGTGCTGCCCGTGGACAGCGAGCGGGGCCGCGCCAACCACTGGCACACGGACGTCACCTTCGTCCTCAACCCGCCCCAGGCCAGCACCCTGCGCTCGATCACGGTCCCGCCGTACGGCGGCGAGACGCTGATCGCGAACGCGGCCGCCGCCTACCGCGATCTGCCCGAGCCGCTGCGCCGCTTCGCCGACACGCTGTGGGCCGAGCACACCAACGACTACGACTACGCCGTACCGGACGAGGAGATCGACGCGGAGCAGGCAGCCCACCGCGCCCAGTTCACCTCGATCACCTTCCGCACCGCCCATCCGGTGGTGCGCGTCCATCCGCTGACCGGGGAGCGCGGGCTGTTCGTCGGCGGGTTCGCGCAGCGGATCGTGGGCCTGTCGGTCGGCGAGTCCCGCAAGATCCTCGACCTGCTCCAGTCGTACGTGACCCGGCCCGAGAACATCCTGCGGCACCGCTGGGCGGAGCGGGAACTGGTCCTGTTCGACAACCGGATCACCCAGCACTACGCCATCGACAACTACGACGACCTGCCGCGCCGGCTGCACCGGGTGACCGTCGCCGGTGATGTCCCGGTCGGCGTCGAGGGCAAGGAGAGCTACTCCATCGAGGGCGACGCCGCGCACTACACACCCGTACACACCCCGGCGCCAGAGCCCGCGGCGGTGTAACCGGAGTCTCACTCTCCGAATGGCGGGTGTCCGGATACTGGGCGGTCTCTCCGTGTGAGCGGACGGGCCGCCCAGACTGGGTTAGTTTTTGCCCGCCTATTGCACGCCCGCCTATTGCATCGGGAGAGCCGCGCCCATGCCCAGCCCCACCCGCTCGGACACACCACGCCTGGCGGAGAACCCCGCCCTCTCCCATGGTCTCAAGCAGCGCCATCTGTCGATGATCGCCCTCGGCGGTGTGATCGGCGCGGGGCTCTTCGTCGGGTCGGGCGCGGGCATCGCCGCCGCCGGACCGTCCATCGTGATCGCCTACGCCCTGTCCGGGCTGCTGGTGATGCTGGTCATGCGGATGCTCGGCGAGATGTCGGCGGCGTACCCGTCCTCCGGTTCCTTCTCCGCGCACGCCGAGCGGGCGATCGGGCCCTGGGCCGGGTTCGCCGCCGGGTGGGCGTTCTGGGTGCTGCTGTGCACCGCGGTCGGCCTGGAGGGCATCGGCGCGGCGAAGATCGCGCAGGGCTGGGTGCCCGGCAGCCCGCAGTGGCTGTGGGTCGCCCTGTTCATGGTGGTCTTCCTGGGCACGAACCTGGCCGCCGTGAAGAACTTCGGCGAGTTCGAGTTCTGGTTCGCCGCGCTCAAGGTCGGCGCGATCTCGCTGTTCCTGGTGCTCGGCGTGCTCGCGCTCACGGGCGTGCTGCCCGGCACGGACTCCCCCGGCACCGCCCATCTCACCCAGTTCCTGCCGCACGGCGGCCAGGGCCTGGTCATCGGTCTGCTCGCCTCGGTCTTCGCGTACGGCGGCCTGGAGACGGTCACCATCGCGGCGGCGGAGTCCGAGGACCCGGTGCGGGGTGTGGCGCGCGCGGTGAAGACGGCGATGTGGCGGATCGCGGTCTTCTACATCGGCTCCATGGCCGTCGTCGTCGCCCTGGTGCCCTGGAACGACCCGGAGGTCGTGGCGCGCGGCCCCTACGTGGCGACCCTGGACCACCTCGGCATCCCGGGCGCGGGCCAGCTCATGAACATCGTGGTGTTCGTGGCCCTGCTGTCCGCGATGAACGCCAACATCTACGGCTCCTCGCGCATCGCCTACTCCCTGGTCCAGCGCGGTCAGGGCCCGAAGGTGCTGGCGAAGGTGTCCGGCGGGGTGCCCCGGATCGGCGTGGCCACCTCCTGCCTGGTCGGCTTCGTCTGCGTGCTGCTGAGCTACTGGCGGCCCAATGACGTCTTCCCGTGGCTGCTGAACATGATCGGCGCGGTGATCCTGGTCGTCTGGATCTTCATCGCCGTCTCCCAGCTGCTGCTGCGCCGCCGCATCGAACGCGAGGCCCCGGAGAAGCTGGTCGTGAAGATGTGGGCGTTCCCGTACCTCACCTGGGTGGCGCTCGCGGGCATGGCCGCGGTCTTCGTCCTGATGGCACGGCAGCCCGACACCCGCGTCCAGCTGTACTCCTCGGGCGCGATGACGCTCGTGCTCGCGGCGGCGGGGTACGCCTGGCAGCGGGTGCGCGCCAAGCGCTGACCCGCACGCGCACGACAGACATCAACGGCCGGGCCCCCCTGTGCGACACAGGGGGCCCGGCCGTCACCGTGCGGGGGCCGTGCGGCGCTCAGACCGCGGGCGGCAGGGCGGCGAGCCGGGAGATCTCGGCGGCGACCGCTTCCGGGTCGGGGGCGACGGTGCGGTGGGCGATGCCGTCCAGGGCCGGGTGGGCGCCGACCCGGACCGAGTGGTGGGCGTGGCGCAGCAGGTCGAGGTCGTTGATGTCGTTGCCGAAGGCGTTGTAGCGGTCGACGCCCAGCGAGGCCAGGGCCTCCCACTTGTTCGTGGTGCCGGGCGCGAAGTCGATGATCGCCTCGTCGAGATGGTGGTTGACGGTCATGCCGAGCACGCGGCCCGCCTCGGCGAGCGCGGCCATGTCGGTCGCGTCCACCACGAGGAACTTCACCACGGCGGGCAGGCCCGCGAGGTCGACCCGGCGGGCGAGCCGGCCCTGGTCGACGCGGCCGAGGATCGGGTGCCCGGCCGGTCCGGTGTAGGCGTAGTCCCAGGGCCCGTCGGCGAGGTAGCCCGCGCGGAAGCGGTCGGCCTCGATCAGCAGCTTGCCGAGTTCGCAGGATCCGAACGCGGCCCGTGCCCGGACCTCGCCGCCGACGGAGACCAGGCTGCCGTTCCCGCCGATCAGCGTGGCGGTGGGGAAGGCCCCGCCGAGGACCGGCAGCAGAT
Organism: Streptomyces griseofuscus; assembly: GCF_014673495.1. GTDB lineage: Bacteria > Actinomycetota > Actinomycetes > Streptomycetales > Streptomycetaceae > Streptomyces > Streptomyces murinus. The sequence continues at coordinate 5,634,028 of NZ_CP051006.1, read as the reverse complement.
CGCGGACCGGCCGGGCGGAGGCGAAGACCAGGTGGTGACCGGCGCGCTCGCAGGTCTCGATGGCGGTACGGATCCTGCCGTCGATCGTCCGGCCGTCGAAGCAGAGCGTGCCGTCGACGTCGAAGACCGTGGTGCGGGCACTGGAGGTGATCACCGCGCGATCGTATCGACACTAAGGCAAGCCTTCCTGTCGCCCCGATGCAGTTGTTGCTAGCGTGTAGTTGCAAGGAGTTTGCAATAAGGTTCCGGAGGGGATCACCCATGCCCGTCTACACGCTGCCCGAGCTGCCCTACGACTACTCCGCGCTGGCCCCCGTGATCAGCCCCGAGATCATCGAGCTGCACCACGACAAGCACCACGCGGCCTATGTGAAGGGCGCCAACGACACGCTGGAGCAGCTGGCCGAGGCGCGCGACAAGGAGTCCTGGGGCTCGATCAACGGCCTGGAGAAGAACCTGGCCTTCCACCTCTCCGGACACATCCTGCACAGCATCTACTGGCAGAACATGACCGGCCCGAAGGACGGCGGCGGCGAGCCGCTGGCCACCGACGGCGTGGGCGCGCTCGCCGACGCGATCAAGGAGTCCTTCGGCTCCTTCGCCGGCTTCAAGGCCCAGCTGACCAAGGCCGCGGCCACCACGCAGGGCTCCGGCTGGGGCGTCCTCGCGTACGAGCCGCTGAGCGGGCGGCTGATCGTGGAGCAGGTCTACGACCACCAGGGCAACGTCGGCCAGGGCGCCACCCCGATCCTGGTCTTCGACGCCTGGGAGCACGCCTTCTACCTCCAGTACAAGAACCAGAAGGTCGACTTCATCGACGCCATGTGGGCCGTCGTCAACTGGCAGGACGTGGCCCGCCGTTACGAGGCCGCCGCCTCGCGCGCGAACACGCTGTTGCTGGCTCCGTGAGCCCCGGCGCGCCCCGCGCGCCGCTGAAGCGCCCTGCCTCGTGATCGTCTTCTCACCCTTCACGGCGGCAGGCGGATGAGGGGAGGCCCTCCGTGAGGACGTGACTCACGGAGGGCCTTTCGCCGTCCCCGCCGGGCGCGTTCGGAGTTTCCCCGCTTTCCCCACACACCAGGGATTGACGCCCCTCGGGCGATCATTACAACCTGTGTTCCTGTGATGACCTCCAGTGTGCGGGTACTGGCCGCCGGCGACCGCTTCGTGCTCCCCTCGCTGATCACGGCCGCGCTGGCCAGACAAGCCCACTGCGATGTGCGGGAGTTGACACTCGACTGGCCGCAGAAACCGTTCGGCACCGTCGCCGAGGTGGAGGAGGCCAGTGACGCGGAGGACGAGCTGATCGCGGCCCTCGCCGGGGCGGACGTCCTCGTCACCCAGATGGCGCCGGTCACCGGACGGGTCCTCGCCGCCCGCCCCGAGTTACGGCTGGTCGCGGTCTGCCGGGCCCGCCCGGTGAACGTCAATCTCGACGCGGCCCGCGCCCACGGGGTCCGGGTGTGCTGCGCCCCCGGCCGCAAGGCCGCGGCGGCCGCCGAGTTCACCGTCGGACTGCTGCTCGCCGCCCTGCGGCGCATCCCGCAGGCCCATGACCGCCTGACCGCGCAAGGGAGTTGGGCGGGCTCCCGGTACTACACGTACGAGCACAGCGGCCTCGAGGTGGAGGACCTGCCCGTCGGACTCATCGGGTACGGCGCGGTCGGCAGCCGGGTGGCGCGGGTGCTGGGCGCGCTCGGGGCGCGGGTGATGGTGTACGACCCGTACGCGCGCGGGGAGATGTACGGGCTGCGGATGGCCTCGCTGGACGAGCTGCTGCGGCGCTCGCGGGTGATCAGCCTGCATGCCCGGGTCACCGAGGAGACGCGGGGGCTGATCGGGGCGCGGGAGCTGGCGCTGCTGCCGCCGGGGGCGGTGGTGGTGAACGCGGCGCGGGGGGCGCTGCTGGACGAGGGGGCGCTGTGCGACGCGCTGGAGGACGGGCGGCTCGCGGTGGCGGCGCTGGACACGTACGCCGACGAGCCGCTGCCGGCGGACTCGCGGTTGCGGACGGTCGGGGCGCGGGTGGTGCTGACGCCGCACGTCGGCGGGGCGAGTCGGGCGGTGGCGGAGAAGGGGGCGCGGATCGCGGCGGCGGAGGTGGGGCGGTGGGTGCGGGGGGAAGCGCTGGCGCACTGTCTTACGTGACCTGTGGCGCGGTGCTGTGGGCGGAGGCGCGCCGCAGGGGGTGCCCCTCCGTCGGTCACGGGGGCCCGGCGCCCGCCGAGCCCCCGCACCCGTACGACCTACAGGTTGCTGAAATCGGGCCCCTGCGTCCGCGTCCGCTTGATCTCGTAGAAGCCCGGGACCGAGGCGACCGCCAGGGTGCCGTCCCAGAGGCGGGCGGCCTGTTCGCCCTTGGGGGCGGGGGTGACGACGGGGCCGAAGAAGGCGATCTGCTCGCCGTCGTCGCCGGGGACGGCGATGACCGGGGTGCCGACCTCCTGGCCGACCTTGTCGATGCCCTCCTTGTGGGAGGCGCGCAGCTCGGCGTCGAACTCGAAGTCCTGCTGCTCGGCGTAGTCGATCAGCTCGGCGGGCAGGCCGACGTCGGCGAGGGCCCCGGCGATGGACTCCAGGGTGACGCCCTCGCCGTTGTTGTGGATGCGGGTGCCGAGCGCGGTGTACAGCGGGCCGACGACCTCCTGGCCGTGCTTCTGCCAGGCGGCGGTGACGACCCGGACGCCCTGCCAGGCACGCACGGCGAGCATCTCCCGGTACTCCTCGGGCAGCGTGTCCAGCTTGTCCTCGTTGAGGACGGCGAGGCTCATGACGTGCCAGCGGACCTCGATGTCGCGGAGCTTCTCCACCTCCAGGACCCAGCGGGAGGTCATCCAGGCCCACGGGCACAGCGGGTCGAACCAGAAGTCGACAGGGGTCTTGCCGGACGGGGAAGCGGTCTCGGACATGGCTCTCCTCAGCGAAACGGTCTTCTTGAGGCGTCAACGACGTCGTCCCGGAGGGCATTCCCCGATGATTCCTGTCAGGGGCACATGGCAGGATCGGTGCTGTTCAGCCCTGAATCACGCGATCACAAGGGAGTGCCGCCGTGCCCGGTGAGAATCTTTCCCGCGACGAGGCCCGGGAGCGGGCCGCACTGCTTTCCGTCGAGGGATACGACGTGTCCCTGGACCTCAGGTCGGCCGTCGGCGACGCGGAGGGCGAGCCGCGCACCTTCCGCTCGGTCACCACGATCCGCTTCCGCTGCAACGAGCCGGGCGCGTCCAGCTTCGCCGACCTGATCGCGCCGAGCGTGACCGCGGTGTCGCTCAACGGCAAGGACCTCGACCCGAGCGACGTCTTCGACGGCGCCCGGATCGCCCTTGAGGACCTGGCCGCGGAGAACGAGCTGGTGGTCGACGCCCAGTGCGCCTACTCCCGCACCGGCGAGGGCCTGCACCGGTTCGTGGACCCCGAGGACGGCGAGGTCTACCTCTACACGCAGTACGAACCGGCCGACTCCCGCCGGGTGTTCGCCAACTTCGAGCAGCCGGACCTCAAGGCGCCCTTCCGCTTCGAGGTGCGCGCGCCCGAGGGCTGGACCGCGTGGAGCAACGGCGCCGGTGAACTCACCGACGGCGTCTGGAAGTTCGCGGAGACGAAACCGATCTCGACGTACATCACCTGTGTGGTGGCGGGGCCGTACCACTATGTGACGGACTCCTACTCCCGTACGTTCGCGGACGGTACGACGCTGGAGATCCCGCTGGGCGCCATGTGCCGCAAGGGGCTCGCGCCGCACTTCGACGCCGACGACGTCTTCCTGGTCACCAAGCAGGGCCTGGACTTCTTCCACGAGAACTTCGACTATCCGTACCCGTTCGGGAAGTACGACCAGGCGTTCGTGCCGGAGTACAACCTGGGCGCGATGGAGAACCCGGGCCTGGTGACCTTCCGCGAGGAGTACATCTTCCGCGGCAAGGTGACGCAGGCGTCGTACGAGGCCCGCGCCAATGTGATCCTGCACGAGATGGCGCACATGTGGTTCGGCGACCTGGTCACCATGGCCTGGTGGGACGACCTGTGGCTGAAGGAGTCCTTCGCGGACTTCATGGGCACGTTCGGCAATGTCGGCGCGACTCGCTTCAAGGACGCCTGGATCACCTTCGCCAACCGCCGCAAGGCCTGGGCGTACCGCGCGGACCAGCTGCCCTCCACCCACCCGATCACCGCGGACATCCGCGACCTCCAGGACGCCAAGCTCAACTTCGACGGCATCACGTACGCCAAGGGCGCCTCCGTCCTCAAGCAGCTGGTGGCGTACGTCGGCCAGGACGCCTTCCTGGAGGGCGCCCGTCGCTACTTCAAGCGGCACGCGTACGGCAACACGCGCCTGGGTGACCTGCTGTCGGTGCTCGGCGAGACCAGCGGCCGGGACATGACGGCCTGGTCGCGGTCCTGGCTCCAGACGGCCGGGGTGAACGCGCTGACGCCGCAGGTGCTCCTGGAGGACTCCCGCGTCGCCGAGCTGGCGGTGCTCCAGGAGGCCGCCGAGTCGCACCCCGAGCTGCGCCCGCACCGGGTCGCGGTGGGCCTGTACCGGCTGACCGAGGGCGGCGCCCTGGAACGGTACGCGCGGGCGGAGACGGACGTGGAGGGCCCGCGCACGGTCGTGGCGGACCTCGCCGGTGCCGAGGCCCCGGACCTGGTGCTGGTCAATGACGACGACCTCACCTACTGCAAGATCCGCTTCGACGCGGCCTCGCTGGACACGCTCCGCGAGCACCTGGGCGGTCTGACCGACCCGCTGGCGCGCGCGCTGTGCTGGTCGGCGCTGTGGAACATGACCCGGGACGCGCTGCTGCCGGCCCGGGACTTCATCGCCCTGGTGCTGCGGTTCGCGAGCCGCGAGTCCGACATCGGTGTGCTCCAGATGCTGCACGCCTGGACCCACACCGCGCTGGACCGCTACGCCGCCCCCGACTGGCGGGAGACGGGTGGCGCGCTGCTCGCCGAGGGCGCGCTGCGTCAGCTGCGGGCGGCCGGCGCGGGCAGCGAGCACCAGCTGGCCTGGGCGCGCTTCTTCGCCTCGACGGCCTCGGCCGAGCCGGATCTCGCGCTGCTGAAGGACCTGCTGGACGGCACCACGTCCATCGAGGGCCTGGAGGTGGACCAGGAGCTGCGCTGGGCGTTCCTCGGCCCGCTGGCCGCCCATGGCGTGGCGGACGAGTCCGTGATCGCCGCCGAGCTGGCCAGGGACGACACCGCGTCCGGCAAACGCCACCAGGTGCGCTGCCTGGCGGCCCGTCCGTCGGCGGCCGTCAAGGCGCAGGCGTGGGCGCAGGTGGTGGAGTCCGACACGCTGTCGAACGCGCTGGTGGAGGCCACTATCGCGGGCTTCGACCAGCCCTCCCAGCGGGAGCTGACCGCGCCGTACGCCGAGAAGTACTTCGCGGCCATCGACCGGCTCTGGCAGGAGCGTTCGATCCAGATCGGCATGGACATCGTCAGCGGACTGTTCCCGGCGCTCCAGGACCGGCCCGGGACGCTGGCCGCGACGGACGCGTGGCTCGCGGCGCACGAGGACGCGGCGCCGGCGCTGCGGCGGCTGGTGCTGGAGGCGCGGGACGATCTGGCGCGTGCCCTGCGCGCACAGGAGCGCGACGCACAGGCCGGCTGACCTGTCGCCCGAGCTGAGCTTTGGCCTGAACCGGGCTTTGGCCTGAGCTTTGGCGGTCGGTGACCGTTACGGGACCCGTACCCGCAAGGCCGTAACCCCTGGTCCGCACCCGGGCGGACCAGGGGTTTCCGGTGCCCTTTCGGCATCCGAACACCTGACCTTTAGTACTACCTTGTCCGCATTTCTCGACGACCGTGTAACAGCGGTTAAAGGGGGGACCGAGGGTGGGCATCCGATGGGCATGACGCACAATGCACCGCTCTCCTCCCGCTCCCTCCGTCGCCTCGGCCCGCTCGCCGAGCCCCATCAGCGGGTCCTGACCACGGCCCAGCTGCGCGCCCACGGAGTGACCGCGGCCGAACTCTCCGCACGATGCCGCCCGGGTGGACCCTGGTCCCAACTGCTGCCGCACGTCTACTTGTTGCACCCCGGACCGCCGACGGGCGAGGAGCGGCTGCACGGCGCCCTGCGGTACGCGGCCCGGGAACCCGCGCCGGGCGTCCCGGTCCAGCCGACCGGGCGGCACGCGTACCGGCCGCCCTACCCGGGCGCGGTGCTCACCGGCCTCGCGGCGCTCGCCCTGTACGGCTTCACGCAGACACCGGCGCCGGCGGATCTGGAGTGCGTCGACGTCCTGGTGCCCCGGCAGCGCCGGCTGCGCTCCACCGGCTACGTCCGCGTCCTGCGCACCGCCGACCTGCCCACCCCCGCCACGGTGGGCGGGCTGCCGGTGGCACCGGTGCCGCGGGCACTGGCGGACGCGGCCGCGGAGCTGCGGGACGGGGCGGCGGTACGGCGGCTGCTGACCGAGGCGGTGCGCGATGGGCACTGCGAACCGGCCGCCGTCGTCCGGGAGTTCACGAACGCGAAGCTGCTCGGGCTGCCGCAGGTGAGGGACGCGGTGGGCTCGCTGGTGGCGGAGGGCCGCGCGATCGCGGAGAGCCGGCTGTACCGGATGGTGCGCGAGCACGGACTGCCGGACCCGCTGTGGAACGTCGAGCTGCGGCTGCCCGGCGGGCCCCGCCTCGGTGCCCTGGACGCGTACTGGCCGGACCAGGCGGTCGCGGTCGAGCTGGACACCCGGGCGCCGCACGGGCCCGCGGAGGGCGAGGCCGACGAGGAGTCGGAGTGGTCGCGCCACGCCCGCAAGCGGGAGCACCTGGAGCGGCTCGGCATCACGGTCGTCCATCTGACCCCGAGGAAGCTCAGGGACGCGATGGAGCAGCAGGCCACGGTGGTCCGTACGGCCCTGATGGCGGCGGACGACCGCGAGCCCGCCGCCTATGTGGTGGTCCTGCCCCGGTAGTTCAGGTCTCGTCCGGGGGCTCGTGGTGGACGTGCAGATCGCCGTTCATCACGGTGTAGACGGTGCCGTGGCCGTCGGCCGTGTTGTTCTGGACGGGACCGGCGGCCTCCCGGTCGGCCTCGGGGGCGGCCTGGCGGACCTCGACGCGGTTGTCGTTCCCGGCGACGACCGGGCCGGACGCGTCGCCGCCGATGCGGATGCTGTTACCGGGTGCACGGGACATGGGGGCCTTTCCGGGGGCGGGGGTCACTGCTGGCGGGTCAGGTAGAGCGTTCCGCAGCTGAAGCACTGCACGCCCTGCTGGTAGGACTTGGTCATGGTGGTGGTGACCTTGGCGGAGTCGCCGCTGAGGGTGATCGTGGTGGTGGCCTCGCCGAGGAGGCCGGTGCAGGAGCCGCTGGTGGTGTCGTAGATGGGCCGCTCGGCGCTGTAGGTGTCGCCGCTGCCGGTGAACTCGGTGCTCGCGTCCTGGCCGCAGGCGTCGCGCCCGCGGGAGACGTAGCCGCCGCCCGAGGCGTCGAACTCGTACGTCGCGCCGTCGCTGCCCGTCCAGCGTCCCGCGAGACCGGTGTCCGAGGAACTGGACGAACTGGACGAGCCGGAGCGGCTCTCCGCGAACGAGTGCACCGCCTGGCTGACGACGACCCGGCCCACGACGACGGCGACGATCACCGCGACGACCTTGAGCACCACGGAGGCCCCCGCCATGGAGGCCCCGGCACCGGCCGCGCCCGCACCCGCGGCGCCCGCACCCGCCGCGCCCGTCCCCGCGGCACCGGTCGCCGCCGAGGCTCCGGCGTGCGCGGCACCGGCGGAGTGCGCGGCGGCACCGGCTTTGGCCGCACCCGCCTTCGCGGCACCCGCCTTCGCGGCCCCTGCCTTCGCCGCGCCGGCGTTCGCCGCGTGCGGGGTGGCGGCCGTGTGTGTCGTGGCCGCCGTGTGCGAGGTGGCCGTGGTGTGTGTGGTGGCCGTCGTGTGCTGGGCCGCCGTCGTGTGGGCCGTCGTGCCGGGGTCCGTCGCGGTAGCGGGCGCGTGGGCCGCCGTGCCGTGTGCGCCCGCCGCGTGGGCGGTGGACGGGTCGGGGGCGGAGGGCCCTGCGGAGGGTCCCGAGGAGGCGAGGTGGGAGGCGCCGCCGTCCGGCTGGAGCAGGGTGCCCTGGGCGTTCGCGGCGTGCGAGGGGACGTACTGGTGGGCCCCGGCGGCCGCGTTCGCGCCGTGCACATCGCCCAGTTGGCGCCACAGGACGGCCGCCTCGGTGAGCAGGACGGCCGCCATCACCCGGCGCCCGGTGAGCAGGCTGCGGATGCCCTGCTCATGGGTGAAGTACGCGACGGCCCGCCGGTCGCCGGCCAGCTGGGCGGCGGGCAGCCCGAGGTCCAGCAGCCTGCCCCACACACCGAACCGCAGCGAGCGGGCCAGTGCCGGGGACGCGGCCCGTACGATCCGTACCGCCAGCTCCGGGCGGCCGTCCCGCTCGGCGAGTTCGGCCACCACCTCCAGGGCACGGGCGTGCTGTTCGACCTGCGCGGCGGTGGTGGCGGGGCGGGCGATCCAGGTGGCGAAGTGCTCGCACAGCACCTCGACGGAGAACGGCTCGGGGTCGCGTTCGCGCAGCGCCGGTACGACATCGGCCACGGCGCGGTAGCCGCGCTGGGTCTGCTCCGCGAGGCCCAGGTCCACCAGCCGGCCGCAGAGCACGTCGGTGTCCCGGGCGCCGCCGAGGGCCTCGATGTGGCCGACGTCGAGATCGGCGTCGTCGAGGGTGGTCAACAGCCGCAGGACGCGCAGCGGTTCGGCGTCCAGCCGGCCGAGCAGCAGGGGCAGCAGATCGCCGACCTCGGCGGGGCGGGGCAGGACGCCGGTGCCGGCCGGTTCCAGCCGGGTGAGGGCGGCCGCGCGCAGCAGCAGCAGGGGGCGTCCGGACGACGTCTCCCACAGGTCGCCCGCCGTGGCGCCCTCCGCGCCCGCGCCCACGGGCCGGCCCAGTTCGCGTGCGAGCAGGTCGAGGGCGGGGGCGCGGCCGATGCCGTCCAGGCGCAGGGCGGTGCCGTCGCCGAGCAAGGATCTGTCCCGGCCCGCGACGACGAACGTGGCGTCGGGCGCCGCGTCCATGAGGGTGCGCAGGCCCTCCGGGGAGAAGTCGGCGTTGTCGACGTAGACGGTGACGCGCACGCCGGTCATCAGACGGCGCAGTTCGGGGCTGGAGGGGGCGTACCCCCGGGTCTCGTAGCAGGCCTCGAACATGTCCTGGGCGAGGTCCTCGGGTTCGCGCCGGGCCGCGTCGAGGAAGAGCACGCCGTCGCGTTCCGGGGTGAGGGTGCGGGCCGCGTGCCGCAGCAGGGTGCTCTTGCCGACGCCGGGCGCGCCCCACAGCTGGACCGGGCCGCCGTCGCGGACGGCGGTCGCGAGCCGGGCCAGGTCGGTGTCCCGGCCTAGCGGCGCGTGCTGCCGCCGGGGCAGCAGGGCCACCCGGTCGCGGCGCACCGGGCGGGGCCTGCGGCCCTCCATGAGGAGGGTGACGGTGGAGCCGTGCTGGGCGTCGATGACGACGTTGTGATCACCGGCGACGACCGGGCCGCCCGCGTCGCCCGCGATGTCGATCCTCCGCTCGGACCCTCCTTCGGGCCCTCGTCCGGGTCGCCGCTCGGGCTGCCCCTCGGGCCCTGCCCCGGGCCGTCCCTCGTCGGCCGGAGCGGGCCCGCTCGTGTCCCTGTCCGTCATGACAACCCCCGTTGCGCAGGCGGCCCCGGAGCCCTGTCGCGCCGGCGCCCTGCCGCCACGCTAGCCACGGGCGGGCACCGGGCTGTCGTCAAAGTACGGTTTTCCCGGACCGATTTCGAGCGGCTCGGGGGCTCTCGACACCACTTCTGCACAAGGGAGTTCAGGGTTCCGGGTAGGCGATGCGGTGCAGCAGGGCGAGGTTTTCGATGCGGACGCTGCGGTAGCCGGTGGCGACGGCGCCCGAACGGCGCAGCGCGCGCAGCGCCTTGTGCACGCTGGGCTCGGCCGCGCCCGCCAGGGTGGCCAGTTCGGGCTGGGTGATCGGCCAGTGGATCACCGCGCCGGCGCCCGTGCGCTCCCCGTAGGTCATCGCGAGATGGTGCAGCACCCGGGCGAGGCGGGTGCCGACGTCGCAGCCGGTGAAGTTGATGCGATGGGCGTTGGCCAGGCGCAGTTTGGCCACGATGGCGCGGTTCACGGCGTCCGCGATCCGCGCGTCCCGGCGCAGGCAGTCCAGGAAGGCCGCGCGGGTCGCCATCCGGGCCACGAGCGGACCGCAGGTGGTGACGGTGGCCGAGCGCGGATCGCCGTCCACGGCGGCGAGTTCGCCCACCAGATCGCCGCCCATCCGCACGGCGAGCAGGGCGTCCCGGCCGTCCTGGGTGCGGCCGGTGGCCTTCACCACGCCGTCCAGCAGGATCAGCACGAAGTCGGTGCGGTCGGCCTCCCGGATCAGGATCCGGTCCGCGTCGTAGCGCACCCGTGTCCCGAGGCCCAGTAAGCGGGCGCGCGCGTCACCGCCGAGGCCGCCGAGCAGGCTGGGCGCCGGCCAGTCCCACTCCTCGCGCGGCCGCCGTCCGGAACGCGCGAGGGACCGTGTGCCGTCCACCATGGCCCCAGTATCCCCGCCCAACCCCGTATTCCTACGAGTTGTGCGCACACCGGCGCGGGAAGACTGGAGTACGTCACCTCCGCCGCCGAGCCGAAGCGGGTGCCATGAACGACGAGTTGGAGTACCGGGCCGTGCTGGCCGTGGACATCGAGCGGTCCGCCGGGCGCGGGGACCGGGCGCTCCTGGAGATCCGGGCGCGGCTCACGGAGATGCTCAAGGAGGCGTTCGAGGCGAGCGGTGTCGACTGGTCCGCGTGTCTGCGCCACGATCTGGGCGACGGGCTGCGGGTGACGGCACCGGCGGGCACCCGCAAGGCGGCGCTCGTCCATCCGCTGGTGCCCGAACTCGCCCTGCGGCTGCGCACGTACAACCGGGGGGCCGGGCCGCTGACCCGGATCCGGGTGCGGATCGCGCTGCACGCGGGCGATGTCCATGTCTCCCCGGACGGGACGGTCGCCGGGAGTCCGCTGGAGGTCCTGGCCAGGCTGCTCGACGCGCCGCCCGCACGGGCCGCGCTGGCCGGGGCGCCAAAGACGGTGCCCGCGTCGCTGCTGCTGTCCGGGCACTTCTACGACGAGACGGTACGGCACGGTCATCTCGGCCTGTTCCCCGAGGACTTCCGCAAGGTCGGCTTCACGGTGAAGGAGCACACGGCCGACGCCTGGCTCCAGTTGCCGGGCCGGCAGCCGCCGGCGGAGGCCGCGCCCGAACCGGCCGACGCCCAGGAGGAGCCCGCCGGTTCGGAGACGGCCGGTTCGAAGACGGCCGGTTCGAAGATGGTCAACAAGGCCTCCGGTCACGGCGTCGTCTACGCCACCCAGCACGGCACCCAGCACATCCGGATCGAGAGAAAGCACTGAGGAAGGCCGTATGAACGACGAACTGACCGTGCTCGCCGAGGCCGGGGCCGCCGCCGTGGTCACCGCGATGGCCACCGACCTGTGGCAGGAGACCCGCGGCGCCGTCGTCGCCCTCTTCCGCCCGGACCGCCGCCGAAGGGCCGCCCTGGAGAGCCAGCTCGACGGCAACGCGACGCTCGTCCGGCAGGCCCCGGACCCCGACGCGGCCCGGCGGGCGCTCTTCTCCTACTGGACCCTGGAGCTGACCGCGCTGCTCCGGCGCGACCCGGCCGTCCGTGCCGCGCTGGAACGGCTCGCCGCGGCCGTCGAGGACGCGCCCGGGGGCGGGGCCCGGGGGCGGGTGCTGCGGCAGACGAACACGGCGCACGGCTCCGGGACCGTGTTCGCCGTGCAGCAGGGCGACCAGCATGCCTACGGCGCGCAGGCGGAGTGGGCGCAGGGGCCGGAGGGGGCGTAGTCACAGGGCCGTAACTAGGCCTACGCGCACGTCAGTTGCTGCGCCGCGCGGATCGGTCCGCGGCGCCGCAGTACTCGGCGTCCAGCACCGCGGTGGTGTCCCCCGCCCAGTCCCCGTCGAAGTTCAGGGCGAGCGTGTGCCGGCCGTCGGGCGTCGTGGCGGCGACCGAGGTGGAGCCCAGGATGTCGCCGGTGTGGGTCCAGACATGGACACCGCAGGACAGCCGCCGGTCCATCAGCCCGAGGCCGTAGCGGACGTCCGGGGCCTTGGCGATCGCCACGGTGGTCCGCAGCTCCCTCGACTGGCGCGCGGGAAGCAGCCGCCCGCCGAGCAGGGCGGCGTAGAAGCGGTCCAGGTCGGCCGAGTCGGAGATCATCGCGCCGGAGGCGGCGGCGAGGGAGGGATCGAGGTCGGTGACGTCGTACGGCTCCCCCGCCGAGCCGTCGAACGTCGAGTAGGCCCGGCTGCTGGGCCGGGGCACCTCGGTCTTTCCGACGGGCACGGACGTCGCCGTCAGCCGCAGCGGTTCGATGAGACGCCGGGTGATCTCGGTGGCGTACGACCGTCCGGTCGCCTTCTCGATGACCATCCCGGCGATCACGTAGTTGGTGTTGGAGTAGCGCCAGGAGGTGCCCGGCGCGAAGTCGGGCGCGTGGCGCAGGGCGATGGCCACCAACTGGCGCGGGGCGAGCGTGTCGTGGCGGTGCTGCCGGAAGCCGTCCTCGGTGAGGTACCGGGCGCGGAAGTCCGGGTCGGCGGTGTAGTCGGGTATTCCGCTGGTGTGGCGGAGGAGTTGGCGCAGGGTGATCCGGCGCCCGTCGTTCCCGTGGCCCTCGACCAGGCCCGGCAGCCACTCGTCCACGGTGTCGTCCAGGGACAGCCTGCCCTCCGCCTCCAGCTGGAGCAGGACGGTGGCGACGAAGGTCTTGGTCAGACTGCCGATGCGGTAACGGTCGTCGGGGGAACGGGACTTGCCGGTGCGCAGGTCGCCGGTCCCGGCGGTGGCGGACCAGGTGCCGTGGGTGTCGCGGACGGTGACGGCCGCACCGGGGACGCCCGAGCGCACCGCCGCTTCGAGGGCCCGTACGGTCGCGGTGTGGGCGGGGGCGGGGGCCGTCGGGGGCGTGAAGGCCGTCGCGAGGGCGGTCGTCAGGAGCAGGGCGGTGGTGCTCGCCAGGGCGGTGCGGACGCGCATGTCTTCCCCCAGCCGGTGGTATGCGGTCGGGGGAAGATACCTGTTCGGCCCGTCCCGTGCCGGCCCGGCGCGTGCGTCAGCCCTTCTTGAGGACCAGTTCGGCGTTGCGGTCGACCGAGTTGCCCGCCAGGTTGGTCTTCGCGCCGGGGGCGTTGAAGGCCAACTCCCGGTAGAGGGAGGCCAGTCCGGTCTGGGAGAAGTCGGTGAAGTCGGTGCGGGCCGGGGCGGCGGACTCGATCAGGGTGGTGAACAGGGAGATCGTGCCGTCCTTGTTGTCGACCAGCTCGATGATGCGGGCCAGGTGCGGGTGGTCGATGTGGGAGGCGGTGGAGATCTCCCAGAAGGAGCCGCCCGCGCTGTTGCGGTGCGGGGTGATCTCGTTCTCGTGCTTGTGCCCGTTGACCCAGGCCAGCACATTGGCGTGCCGGGCCAGCAGGCTGACCACCTCGGCGCCGGTGTGCCGCAGCTCGCCGGGGCGGGCCGGGTCGGGGCGCTGGTTGGTCATCGAGTCGCTGGTGTGGTGGCTGAAGACGACCGCGTGGGAGCCCTTGTTGTCCTGCAAGGTCTTCTCCAGCCACTTCAGCTGGGTGCTTCCGACGGACCCCTGGTAGTGGCCGCCCGCGTCGGTGGTGTCCAGGCTGATGCCGATGACGTCCTCGGCGATCCGGAAGGCGTAGTACTGGGTGCCCGCGTCGAGGTTCGCCGAGGAGTAGCCGTGGCCCGCCGGGCCGTGCCCCTGGTAGGCGGGGTCCAGATGGGCCTTGAGGTACTCGGCCGGGGTGTACAGGGCGCGCGACTCGTCGGCTGTGACCGAACGCATGCCGCCCGCCTGGGACTTGAGGAAGTCGCGGTAGCCGGCGCCCTTGGGGTCCTTGCCGCTCCAGATGGAGTCCTGGAGCTTCTTGGCGTCGGCGGCGCTGACGCTGAACAGCTTCTTGCCGGCGATCGCGGCCTCGGCGAGGTAGGGGTCGCCGTGGGCGCCGTAGATGCCGAGCGGGAGCGCGTCGTGGTTGCCGACGGTTGAGTACCAGGGCAGGTTGAGCCCGGGGCTGCGCACCTCGCGGATCGCGGCGGCGAGGAAGCCGTCCAGGTGCGGGAAGCCGAGTGCCTTGTCGCTGTCCCCGGCGGTGGACTCGGGCTGCCAGTACAGGGAGAGGCCGCTGTTCTGCACGCCCTCGTAGTGTCTCGGGTCGCCGGTGTTGGGGGTGATCCGGCCGCCGCTCATCACCTTCATGAACCACTCCAGTTCGGAGCGGGCGTTGTTGTCGGTGTTGTCGCCGGTGGTCATCACGAACTGGAGCGGGGCGCCGGTGACGGGGGCGCCGCGCAGCGCGTTGACCCGCTCCACCAGCGAGACGGCGCCGGGCACGGTGAGCGCCTCGTGCGGCCGCCAGACGTCCTGGTGGGCGGCGCGCAGATACTCCAGGCGCAGCGGGTGCTGCACATCTTGCAGGTGCAGATCGGTGAACTGCACGAACGCTGCGATGGCACGGCGGCGCTTGTCGCGGCCGACCTTGGGCTTGGCCAGCTCGGTGCGTACCACCCGCTGCCAGCCGGGGCCGTCGGCGAGCCGCCGGTAGCCGGAGCCGTGCGGGGTGGAGACGGTGGCGAGGGTGGTGCCGGTGCGGTAGGGGGCGAGCGGTGCGGCGGCGGCCGGCCGGGACTGGGCGACCGGGGTCTGCCCGGTGGCGGCGGTGGCGGCCTCGCTGTCGGTGGGACGCAGGGCGAAGCCGACACCCGCGGCGAGCGAGACCGCTCCGACGGCGGTGAGGACGGCACGGCGGTCGACCCCCGCTACGGAGGTGGCGGCAGAGCGTGGACGCGACATGGTGCGATCTCCCCGAGTGCGAACGCGTCGGCAGTGGCCGCGGGCCGTCACGGACGCGAACGCCCCGCTTGCTATGGACCCTTGGCAACGGGGATGGCATTCATGCGAACGCCACGGCAACTCGGGACGCCGATCACCGTACGTGGATCTATGGCCCCCGACCCGGCCATGGACTCGTCCGCGCCTCGCCGGGGGCCGGTCGCCTTCCGTTCAACTACCGGGGTACGAGAGGCTTCCCGGCCCCCGGCACGTCATCTGCCGGGATCCGTGCAGGCCGCCTCGATCCGGGCGCGCTCGGCGGCCACCGCGGCGTCCCCGACGGTCCACCGGCTCGCCTCCCGGCCCCCGTGCCCGATCTCGACGAGCACATGCTGACCTTGGTGCGGCGCCGGGCGCGCGTCCCCGCCGAGCAGGAAGCCGACCCCGGCAGGACCCCGTGCGGGTTCGTACGACCGTACGACGGCCACGGTGACCCTGTGGCCGGTCCCCTGGGGCTCGACCTCGGTCACCGTCCCTTCCACGACCGTCACCGCACAGCCCGGCCCCCGTCCGTCCTGTCCCCCTGCCTTCTCGCCGGGCCGCGCCGCCTTGCCCCCTTGGCCGGCCCCGTCCGCCGAGACGCCGCCGCCCGGGTGGGCACCGAGCCAGCCGATCCCGGCGACCAGGGAGAGGGCGGCGGCGACCCCGAGAGAGCCGAGGGCGATACGGAGGGGGCGGCGGGCACGGCGATCCCGGCCGGCCGGAGGTGCGGGCCGGGCGGGATGCGCGGGGCGTACGGGATGTGCGGTGGGCAGGGGTTTTCCGGTGGGCACGGGACGTGCGGGAGCCGAAGGTGAGTCGCCCCCGCCGCCGCGCCTCATCGCCTGCGGGGCGTGGATCGTAGACGGGTGCGGGCCGTCCGTGGCCGGGCGCGCAGTTCCCCGCGCCCCTTCGGAGCACCGAGGCGCCGGAGGGGGGTCCAGTGCCGTCGCCAGCCGCTCCAGCCCGGCCCGCAGCGCCGCGAGGTCCGCCTGGGCCGCCCGGTGCTCCGCCAGGAACGCCGGGTCCCGGCGGGCCTCCTCCGGCAGCGGCTCCCCGGTGATCGCGGCCATCAGCGCGTCCAGACCGTCGCCGCCGCCGTCGTACCGCTCGTCCCCGGTGCTCATGTCACACCACCCCGTCCTTGTGCAGCCGGGCGCGCAGGGCGCGGACCGCCGTGTGCAGCCTGCTCTTGACCGTGCCCTCGGGGATGCCCAGGGCCTCGGCGATGTCCCGTACCGGCAGGTCGGCGTAGAAGCGCAGCACGAGCACCTGGCGCTGGGCGGGCGGGAGTTCGTCCAGACCCTGTCCGAGGACGAGGGAGAGCACGCGGGACTCCTCGCCGGCCGCGGGCGCCGGTACCGGCAGCGCGGCCAGCCGCTCCCCCAGCCGTTCCTGCCGCTTCCTGGCCCGGTGCCAGTCCAGCGCGAGCCGGGAGGCGACCACCGCCGCCCACGCCGAGACGTCCCGCGGCGCCTCCTGCCCGCTCGCGGAGCGCTCCAGCAGCCGCAGCCGCACCTGCTGCACCCCGTCCGCCAGCTCCGACTGCGGCACCCCGCCGAGCGCCAGCACCGCCCGCACCCGCCGCTCCTGCACGGCGTCCAGCGGATCGTCGCCGTCGCCACCGCGCGTGGCCGCCGTACCGCCGCCGCCCCGGCGCGCCCCTCCCCACCGCACGGGCCACCCCCTCCCCTTCCGCCCTACGACGCCCCTACGACGCGGCGGCGGGCGGAAACGTTCGGACCGGCTCGGGCGATGGGCAGAGGCGTACGTCACATCGTCGTATGAGCGCGATCCGTAGGGGCAGGGGCGGGCCAGGGGACGCCCGTGGAACCGGAACCGTCCCCGCGGCCGATGGTGTCCCACTCCTCGGGCACATGTCGCAAAGAATTGGACAGGTGGACCGGGGGCGGCCGCATCATGGAAACGCCCCGGTCATCCCGGGGCCAGGCAGGAATCGGACAGAGGGAGTCGTCGTGAGGGTCGGAATCGTCGGAGCCACCGGTCAGGTCGGCACGGTCATGCGCAGGATCCTCGTGGAGCGGAACTTCCCGGTCACGCAGCTGCGCCTGTTCGCCTCGGCCCGCTCGGCCGGGACGGTGCTCGACGGCGTAACGGTGGAGGACGCGGCGACCGCCGACTACTCCGACCTGGACATCGTGCTCTTCTCCGCGGGCGGCGCGACCTCCAGGGCACTGGCCGAAAAGGTCGCCTCGCAGGGCGCCGTGGTGATCGACAACTCCTCGGCGTGGCGCCGGGACCCCGAGGTGCCGCTGGTCGTCGCCGAGGTGAACCCGCACGCGATCGCCGACCGCCCCAAGGGCATCATCGCCAACCCGAACTGCACCACCATGGCCGCGATGCCGGTCCTCAAGCCGCTGCACGAGGAGGCGGGCCTGGAGGGCCTGATCGTCGCCACGTACCAGGCGGTGTCCGGATCCGGGCTCGCGGGTGTGGCGGAGCTGCACGGCCAGGTGCAGAAGGTCGCCGCCGAGGCCGACAAGCTGACCCATGACGGCGCGGCGGTCGACTTCCCCGAGCCCGCGGTGTACAAGCGCCCGATCGCCTTCAACGTGCTCCCGCTGGCCGGCTCGATCGTGGACGACGGTCTGCACGAGACCGACGAGGAGCAGAAGCTCCGCAACGAGTCCCGCAAGATCCTTGAGATCCCCGGGCTGAAGGTCTCCGGCACCTGTGTGCGCGTACCGGTCTTCTCCGGCCACTCGCTTCAGATCAACGCCCGGTTCGCCCGCCCGATCTCCCCGGAGCGCGCCACCGAGCTGCTCGCGAAGGCCCCCGGCGTCGCCCTCTCCGACATCCCGACCCCGCTCCAGGCGGCCGGCCAGGACCCGTCGTACGTCGGCCGGATCCGCGGCGACGAGACCGTGGACCACGGCCTCGCGCTGTTCGTCTCCAACGACAACCTCCGCAAGGGCGCCGCGCTGAACGCGGTCCAGCTCGCGGAGCTGGTGGCGGCGGAGCTGACCGCCAGGTAACCCCCGACGCGCGCAAGGGGCGCCCGGCGAGTCGCCGGGCGCCCCTTCCTTTGTTCCGTACTACCTGCTACTGGCGGCGCCGTCCGCGGCCTGGGCCTTCAGCGCGCGCTCGATGCCCGCGCGGGACTCGGAGACCAGACGGCGCAGGGCCGCGCCGGGCTCGGCCGAGGCCAGCCAGGCGTCCGTGCGGTCCAGGATCTCGCCGGAGATCTGGAGCGACGGGTAGAGGCCGACGGCGATCTGCTGGGCGATCTCGTGCGAACGCGAGTCCCAGGCGTCCTTGACGATCTCGAAGTACCGCTCGGCGTACGGCGCCAGCAGCTCGCGCTGGTCCGTCTGCACGAAGCCGCCGATCACGGCCTCCTGCACCGCGTTGGGCAGCTTGTCGGAGTCGACCACCGAGGACCAGGCCTCCGCCTTCGCCTCCTCGGTCGGCCGCGCCGCACGGGCGGTGGCCGCATGCCGCTCACCGGCGGCGGTCTTGTCCCGCTCGTACTCGCCGGCGATCTCCGCCTCGTCGTACCGGCCGACGGCCGCGAGGCGCTCCACGAACGCCCAGCGCAGCTCGGTGTCCACCGCCAGGCCCTCGATGGTCTGGGAACCGTCCAGCAGGGCCTCCAGGAGGTCCAGCTGCTCGGGGGTGCGGGCGGTCGCCGCGAAGGCCCGCGCCCAGGCCAGCTGGTGGTCGCTGCCCGCCTCGGCGCCGCGCAGGTGCGCGAGCGTGGCGTCGGTCCAGCGGGTGAGCAGGGCCTCACGGGCGGCCGGGTCGGCGTACAGGTCGACGGCCAGCTTCACCTGGCGGTGCAGCGACTGCACGACGCCGATGTCGGACTCCTTGCCGATGCCGGACAGCACCAGCGAAAGGTAGTCGCGGGTGGCCAGCTCGGCGTCCCGCGTCATGTCCCACGCGGAGGCCCAGCACAGGGCGCGCGGCAGGGACGCCTCGAAGTCGCCGAGGTGCTCGGTGACGAACGCGAGGGACCGCTCGTCCAGGCGGACCTTGGCGTACGACAGGTCGTCGTCGTTGAGCAGGATCACGGCCGGGCGCGCCTTGCCGGTCAGCTGCGGTACGGCGGTCAGCTCACCGTCGACGTCCAGCTCGATCCGCTCGGTGCGCACCAGCTTGCCGGCCGCGTCGAGGTCGTACAGGCCGATCGCGATGCGGTGCGGGCGCAGGGTCGGCTCGCCCTGGGCGCCGGCGGGCAGCGCGGGGGCCTCCTGGCGCACGGCGAAGGAGGTGATGACCCCCTCGGCGTCCGTTTCGACCTCGGGCCGCAGGACGTTGATCCCGGCGGTCTCCAGCCACTTCTTCGACCAGGTCTTCAGGTCGCGTCCGGAGGTCTCCTCCAGGGCGCCCAGCAGGTCGGACAGGCGGGTGTTGCCGAACGCGTGCCGCTTGAAGTACGCCTGCACGCCCTTGAAGAACTCGTCCTCGCCGACGTACGCCACCAGCTGCTTGAGGACGGAGGCGCCCTTGGCGTAGGTGATGCCGTCGAAGTTGACGAGGACGTCGTCCAGGTCGCGGATGTCCGCCATGATCGGGTGCGTGGAGGGCAGCTGGTCCTGCCGGTACGCCCAGGTCTTCATGGAGTTGGCGAACGTGGTCCACGAGTGCGGCCAGCGCGAGCCGGGGGCGGCGGCCTGGCAGGCGATGGAGGTGTAGGTGGCGAACGACTCGTTCAGCCACAGGTCGTTCCACCACTCCATGGTGACCAGGTCGCCGAACCACATGTGGGCCAGCTCGTGCAGCAGCGTCTCCGCGCGCAGCTCGTACGCCGCGTCGGTCACCTTGGACCGGAAGACGTACTGGTCGCGGATGGTGACCGCGCCCGCGTTCTCCATGGCGCCCGCGTTGAACTCGGGCACGAACAGCTGGTCGTACTTCTCGAAGGGGTACGCGCAGTCGAACTTCTCCTGGAACCAGTCGAAGCCCTGCCGGGTGACCTCGAAGATCGCGTCCGAGTCGAGGAACTCGGCGAGCGAGGGCCGGCAGTAGATGCCGAGCGGCACGCTCTGGCCGTCCTTCTCGTAGACGCTGTGCACCGAGTGGTACGGGCCGACGATCAGCGCGGTGATGTACGACGAGATGCGGGGCGTCGGCGCGAACGTCCAGACGTTGTCCCGCGGCTCGGGCGTCGGCGAGTTGGACACCACGGTCCAGCCCTCGGGGGCCTTCACGGTGAACTGGAAGGTGGCCTTCAGGTCCGGCTGCTCGAAGGAGGCGAAGACGCGGCGCGCGTCCGGGACCTCGAACTGGGTGTACAGATAGGCCTGCTCGTCGACCGGGTCGACGAACCGGTGCAGGCCCTCACCGGTGTTGGTGTACGCGCAGTCGGCCACGACCCGCAGGACGTTGCGGCCCTCCAGCAGACCCGGCAGCGTGATCCGCGAGTCCGCGAACACCTCGGCCGGCTCCAGCCGGTCGCCGTTGAGCACGACCTCGTGGACGGCCGGGGCCACCAGGTCGATGAAGGACTCCGCCCCGTTGCGGGCGACGTCGAAGCGCACCGTGGTCACGGACCTGTAGGTACCGCCCTCCTGCGCGCCGGAGAGGTCGAGATCGATCTCGTACGAGTCAACGTTGAGCAGCTCAGCCCGCTGCCGCGCCTCTTCGCGAGTCAGGTTTGTGCCAGGCACGCGGTCATCTCCTCGTTATGTGTGGGTTGCGCCATCCTTCCATGCCGTCCGGCGGGAACGCGATGTCCGTATGCCGCCGGTGACGTGGGCCGCGTCGCCGGAAGGTGGACTCATGACGACGTACACCGTGTGTCCCATTCCCGCCGGCACTCTCGCCGCGCTGCTCACCGAGGACGACGCGGGCGTTCCCGCGGCGGGTCACACCGACCCGGAGGGCGGCGCTCCGCTGCGCTGCTGTCTGCGCCGCAGCACACCCGGGGAGCGCATCGCCCTGGTCTCGTACGCCCCGCTGCGCCGCTGGGCGGCGGAGACCGGCGCCCGCCCCGGCGCGTACGACGAGCGGGGGCCGGTCTTCGTGCACGCGGACGGCTGCCCCGGCCGGCCCGGCCCCGAGCTGCCCTTCACCAACACCCACCGCGTCCTGCGCCGCTACTCGGCGCAGGGGCACATCCTCGGCGGGGAACTGGTGAGCGAGGACTTCCCGGCGGCCCTCGCCCGGGCGTTCAGCGACCCGGAGGTGGCGTCGGTCCATGTGCGGGCGGTGGAGTACGGGTGCTTCCTGTACGAGGTGCGGCGGGGCTGAGCGGCCGCCGCCGGTAGACGGTGGCCAGGGCGGAGACGGTGACCCGCCCGGCCGCTCCGGTGGGCTCCAGGTGGCGCGCGCTCGGGGTCATCGCGACCAGGTCGAGGGCCTGCGCCGCGCCCAGGTCCAGCCCGTACTCGACCCGTTCGGTGCCGCCGTGCTCGAAGTAGGGGTCCAGCGCGCGGTGCAGCCGCCGCTCCTTGTCCGGGTCGACGGCGACCATTCCGGGCAGCCGGACGCGCAGTTCGGCGAGGTGCCGGGGGGTGGGGCGGACGACGACCAGGCGGCCGTGCGGGCGCAGCACCCGGTGGAACTCGGCGGGATTGCGCGGGGCGAACACGACCAGGACGACGTCGGCCGTGCCGTCGGCCAGTGGGAGCGGGCGGAAGAGGTCCCAGCTCGCCGCGGCGGCCCGGTCGTGGGCCCGCGCGGCCGAACGCAGGGCGCGCGCGGAGGAGTCCAGACCGAGGCCGCGGGCGCCGGGCAGCCGGTCGAGGACACCGGCGAGGTAGTAGCCGGTGCCGCAGCCCGCGTCCACGACCGTGGCCGGGTGCGTCCCCGTCCCGGCGGCCAGCCGGGCCACGGCCCGCCGCAGCGGCGCGTATCCGCCGGTGGCCAGGAAGCGTTCCCTGGCGCGGACCATGGGCGCGTCGTCGCCGCTGGTGGCGCGGGCACCGGTGAGGAGGGCGGCGTAGCCGGGGCGGGCGATGTCGAAGGTGTGCCCGGCCGGGCAGCGCAGGGCGCCGGGGGCGGGGCTCAGGCGGGATGTGCGGCAGGTGGGGCAGCGCAGCAGGTCGAGGAGGGGTACGAGGGCGCGCGAAAACGGCGCGGGCATGGCGGACATGGGAAAGGCACTCCTGGCGGACCGACGGGAGGGGACGGTGCCCGGGGTTCACGCCGCCGGGCACAGCGAGGAGGGCGATGCCGTACGGCGTCGCCCTCGTCGTCCTCCGGTCAGAGGAAGCAGTGGTGCGGGGTGCTCAGGAATGCCACATGGGGAGTCTAGGCGGCGTCGTTCTCAGTGGAGTTGGCGGGCGGGGGCGGGGCCCAGGTGGGCGGTCAGGGCGGATCGCAGGGCGCCGGGGTCGGGGGCGGTGTCCGAGGCCCAGGCCGCGTAGCCGTCGGGGCGGACCAGGAGGGTGGTGCGGCGGGCGCTCGCCCAGTGGGCCGTGGTCAGGCGGTCGGGGTGGGGCGGGAGCTCAGGAGAGAAGGGCTCGTGGGCCGGCTCGTGGGCCGGGGTGATCAGGACGAAGCGGCCGTCGCGCAGGGCCTCGTAGAGGCGGCTGCCGTCGGCGAGGCGGACGTCGGGGACGCGGGTGCCGGTGAGCGGGTGGGTGCCGCGGGGCGCGGGGTAGCGGTAGCCGATGCCGGTGACCTGGGCGGTGGCCTTGCGGCGGGCGGGGCCGACATGGCTCACGAGCCCGGTGAGCCCGGCACGGGCGGCCCGGGTCCAGGGGCGCTTGGCCATCGCCAGCCGCACGAGCCCGCCGCTGCTGCGCAGGACCGCCTTGCCGACGGGGTGCCGTTCGGACTGGTAGGTGTCGAGCAGGGCCGGGTCCGCGTGCCCGGCGAGGACGGAGACCAGCTTCCAGCTGAGGTTGGCCGCGTCCTGGAGGCCGGTGTTCATGCCCTGTCCACCGGCCGGGGTGTGCACGTGCGCGGCGTCCCCGGCGAGGAACACCCGCCCGACCCGGTACGCCGGCGCCTGCCGCTCGTCACTGTGGAAGCGGGACATCCAGCGGGCGTCGTGCATCCCGTAGTCACGGCCGAGCGCGAGCCGGGTGATCTCCTTGACCTCGGCCAGGTCCAGCGGCTCGGTGTCGGGCACATCGTGGCCGCGGTGCCAGCCGATCACCCGGTAATACCCGTCCCCGAACGGCGCGAGGAACGCGAACGCGTCGCCCACCGCGCTGACCGTGAGCAGCTCGTCCGGCTGCTCGGCGAGCTGCACATCGGCCAGTACGACGGAGCGGATCACCGACTTCCCGGGGAACGGCAGCCCGATCGCACCGCGCACCGCGCTGCGCATGCCGTCCGCGCCGACGACGTACGCGGCCCGCAGCGACTCCGTACGGCCGTCCGGGCCGCGGGTCCCGACCGTCACCCCGTCCGCGTCCTGGACGAGCCCGGTCATCTCGGTGTCGTACCGGAACCCGGCCCCCGCCTCGACGGCCCGCCGCGCCAGCGCCTTCTCGACCTCGTACTGCGGGAGGACGAGGACGTGGTTGAAGCGGGAGGGGAGGGCGGTGAGGTCGATGGAGAGGCGGCCGAAGAGGCGGAGCCGGTCGAGGGGGCGGCCGGTGGCCTCCAGCTCGTCGGCGAGGCCGCGGGCGTCGAGCTGTTCGAGGCTGCGGGCGTGCAGGGCGAAGGCGCGGGAGAGGTTGCTGATCTTCCGGGGGCGCTTCTCCAGCACGGTGACCGGGATGCCGGCGGTGGCGAGATCACCGGCGAGGAGGAGGCCGGTGGGTCCGGAGCCGACGACGATGACGCCGGTGTGGTCGGTGGGGCCGGTGGTGTCGGTGGTGTCAGTGGGATTTCCGTTGGTGCCGGTCATGGTGGCCTCCTGTGGGTGCCAACGCCCGTGGGTCAACGTTTGTTGGCCAACCTCTGTCGGCCAACGCTTGCTGGTCAACACATGTTGGCCAACGTCCGTTGACAACGGTAGTGCGGGGCCGGAAATGGGTCAACACTTGTTGGCCTACGTGTGTTGGCCTACGCTCGTTGATGTGACCGAAAAGCACCCGTCCCCGCCCGCACCCGCACCCCGCCGTTCCGACACCACCCGCACCGCGATCCTCACCGCCGCCCGCGAACGCTTCGCCGCCGACGGCTACGACCGGGCCACCATCCGCGCCATCGCCAAGGACGCGGGGATCGACCCGTCGATGGTGATGCGCTACTTCGGCAGCAAGGAGGGGCTGTTCGCCGCGGCCATCGACGTCGATCTGCGGCTGCCCGACCTCACGCCGGTGCCGCGGGAGGAGGCCGGCCGCGCGCTGGTGAGCCACTTCCTCGATCTGTGGGAGGGAAACGAGCAGCTGCGGGCCATGCTGCGGGTCGGCGTCACCAACCAGGCCGGGGCCGAGCGGATACAGGGTGTCTTCCGCGACCAGTTGCTCCCGGTGGCCCGGCAGGTGTGCCCCGACCCCGAGCAGGTCCCGGCCCGCGCCGCGCTCTGCGCCGCCCAGCTCCTCGGCCTGGCGCTCACCCGCTTCGTCCTCCGCATGCCCGCCTCGCAGGCGCTGACCAGGGAGGAACTGGTGGCCTGGATGGGCCCGACGGTGCAGCGCTACCTGACCGCGCCGAACCCGTGAAACAAGGTGCGGTACGCCTCCCGCCGGGAGAGACCCGCTGCCCGTGAAGACCACTGACGGCACCGACGGAACCGACGAGGACCTCGCCCTCGTCGCCGCCGCGCGCACCGGTGACGGCGGGATCGTCACGGCCGAGAACGTCTGTCACTTCACCGGCGGCCCCTGCGCCGAGCTGGTCGTGATCGGCGCCGCCGCGGGGCAGGGGGCGTACGAGCTGACCCCGATGGTCGCCGTGCGCTCGCGCGACATGGCGGTGATCCCGCTCTGCGGCCGCTGCCGGCAGGTCCTGATCGACTATTTCCCCGGCATCGACGTCCTGGTCCAGCCCAAGGGGCGGCGGCTGACCCGGCTGCCCGTCGCCGAGCCGCTCCCGGCCGCCTTCAGCCGGTCGGCACCCCAGCCTTAGGAAGCCGCAGCGGCCGTAGAGCGCCCCGGGCGCGGAAACGCCGAGGGCGCCGACCTCACCCGGGTACGCGACGGGCACGTACCGACGGGAGGACAGGCGCCCCCGGCGTAAGAACCGATGATCCGGCGATCAGACCTTGGCCTGGGCGTCGGGCTTGACGTTGATGTTGGACGAGGTGGTCTTGCCCTTGCCGCGGGACTTGTCCAGCGCCATCA
This sequence comes from Streptomyces griseofuscus, assembly GCF_014673495.1. Lineage (GTDB taxonomy): Bacteria > Actinomycetota > Actinomycetes > Streptomycetales > Streptomycetaceae > Streptomyces > Streptomyces murinus. Next base: position 5,608,980 of record NZ_CP051006.1, on the reverse strand, counting down.
CCAGACCGGCGATGACCCCGAAGAGGACCAGCGGGAGCAGCACGTACAGACCCAGCGTCTGGACGACGCTCAGGCCCGGACCGGGGTCGTCGCCGTCGTCGCGGATCAGCGCGAGCGCAGGGGACGACATGAGCAGCATCATCAGCGTCGTACCGGCGCCCAGGGTGCCGGCGCGCAGGGCGTTCTTCTTGTCCACGATCTCAAGTTAGCGAATCACCCGGAAGGGCGCGCGCCCGGGGTCCCGTAGCGCCCCCTCAACCCTGTCTGAGCTGGGCGAACACCTCCAGGAGAGCGCGCAGCCGCGGGGCGGCCGTCAATTCCTCCAGCGGCACCGCCCTGCCCTCGCGGTCCGCGATCGGCAACCGCCAGTTGGGGTATTCGGCGCAGGTGCCCGGCAGATTCTGCGGGCGGCGGTCACCCACGCCGTCCGGGAGCCAGACGCCGATCAGCCGGGCCGGGGTGCGCAGCAGGAACCGGTGGACGGCACGGACCTGCGCCTCCTCGTCGGTGCCGGGCGGCCCGGTCGCCGTACCGCCCACCGGTCCGAGGCTGTCCGCCGGTCCGAGGCTGTCCGCCGGTCCGACGCTGTCCACCAGTCCGAGGCCGCCCAGCAGGGCGAGCCACTCGGCGGCGTCGGCGACGGCCTCGGCGCGTTCCTCGGCGGCGGGACGGGTGAGCAGGCCGAGCCGGTCGCGCAGTTCGACGTGGTCGCCGGTGAGGCGGGCCGCGGTGGGCGGCAGATCGTGGGTGGTGGCGGTGGCGAGGCAGTCGGCGCGCCAGCGCTCGGGGGGCAGCGGGCGGCCGTCGCCGGTCCAGTCGCGTTCGAACCAGAGCACGGAGGTGCCGAGCACGCCGCGCCGTTGCAGGGTCTCGCGGACGCCCGGCTCCACGGTGCCGAGGTCCTCGCCGATGACGACGGATCCGGCGCGCCCGGCCTCCAGGGCGAGGACGGCGAGCATGGCCTCGGCGTCGTAATGGACGTACGTGCCCTCGGTGGGCGGGCTGCCCTGGGGGATCCACCAGAGCCGGAACAGGCCCATGACGTGGTCGATGCGCAGGGCGCCCGCGTAGCGGAACAGGGCGCGCAGGAGCTCGCGGAAGGGGGCGTAGCCGCAGGCGGCGAGGCGGTCGGGGCGCCAGGGCGGCAGGCCCCAGTCCTGGCCGCGCGCGTTGAAGGCGTCCGGGGGCGCGCCGACCGACATACCGGCGGCGAAGACGTCCTGCTGGGCCCAGGAGTCGGCGCCCGCGGGGTGCACGCCGACGGCGAGGTCGTGCACGATCCCGACCGGCATCCCGGCCTCCCGGGCGGTGCGCTGTGCGGCCCGCAGCTGTCCGTCGGTGAGCCAGGCGAGGCGGGTGTGGAAGGCGACGCGGTCGGCGAGTCCGGCACGGGCGCGGGCGGTCGCCGCGGAGCGCGGGTCGCACAGGCCGTCGGGCCAGGTGGTCCAGTCGGGGCCGTGGATCTCGGCGAGGGCGTAGTACGTGGCGTGGTCGTCGAGGGCCTGGCCGTGGGCGGCGCGGAAGGCGTCGTAGGCGGCGCGGCGGCCGGGTCCGAGGGGGACGGCGAGGACCGTCTCCAGTGCCTCGCGCTTGAGCTCCCACACCGCGTCGCGGTCGATCAGGGCGCCCTTGTCGAGCACGGCGGCCCGCAGCCGCGCGGCCCGCTCCAGGAGCCCGGCGAGCCTCTCGCGGTCCTCGGCGTACGCGTACTCGGGGACGTCCTCGACCCGCAGATGCACGGGGTCGGGGAAGCGCCGGGAGGAGGGCCGGTACGGCGAGGGGTCCGTGGGCGCGCCGGGCACGGCCGAGTGCAGCGGGTTGACCTGCACGAACCCGGCTCCGGCGACCCTCCCGGCCCAACCGGCCAGCTCGGCGAGGTCCCCGAGGTCGCCCATCCCCCAGGAACGGCGGGAGAGCAGGGAGTACAGCTGGACGAGGAGCCCGTAGGAGCGTCCGGGCGGCGCGGGCAGCCGGTCGGGGGCGACGACGAGGTGGGCGTGAGCGGTGCGGCCGTCGGGGGCGGTGGCGGTGACCCGGTGGACACCGAGGGGCAGCCCGGCGACGAGGGGCGCGCTCACGCGGTACGACTCCTCGCCCTCCTCCGTCTCGACGCGTACCCGGGTGCCGGGCGGCAGGGCGGTGAGGGCGGCGGGGTCATGGGGGTCGCCGGCCCAGTGCACGACGGTCGGCGGCAGCAGGCGTTCGCGCAGCGCGCGTTCCCGGTCGGCGAGCGCGGCGCGGACCGCTTCGGGGGTGGTGGCGTCGACGCCGAGGGCATGCAGCGCGGCGACGACGGCGGAGTCGGGGACGGTGACCGTACGGTCCGGGGCGGGGCGGTAGGAGACGGCGACCCCGTGCAGCTCGGCGAGCCGTGCCAGCTCGTCCGTGCGCGCCCCCGTCATCTACGACCCCGCCGCGTAGGCGTCCGACTCGCTGGTGAGAGTGCTGGTGTCGGCGAGCGGCGGCTCGCTGGTCAGGGGCTCGGCGGCGGGCAGCGGCGGCTCACTGGTGAGCGGCGCCGTGGTGGCGGCGGCCTCCGCGTTGAACGCGTACAGCCTGATCTCTCCGGTCTCGGTCGACTCGATCGACTCGATGGTCTCGGCGGACGTCTCCGCCAGGGGTTTGCGCAGGCTGTCGGTACGGCGGTGTTTCCACTGCGCCGGGATCTGGGTTCGGGCCGGTACGGGCACGGGGACTCCTTGTCGCTCAGGGCCGGTCAGGGCAGGCCTACCCAGTGAGCGCGATGACAGACGTCCCCGAACGGCGGAGCTGCGTCACGTCCTCGAAACGGCGCGCACACCACCGACCCCCGCGTCCCGTCCTGCCGGGCAGGGCGCGGGGTGGATGCGCGAAGGCCCGGATCGTCAGGCTGAGATGCCGTCGATCCGGGCCATGGCGTCTTCCGCGCCGTACGGCTGTAGGTAGGGCAGCCAGCGCGGGTCCCTATGGCCGGTGCCGATGATGCGCCAGGCCAGACCGGTGGGCGGGGCCGGTTTGTGGTGCAGGCGCCAGCCCAGTTCGACGAGGTGGCGGTCGGCCTTCACGTGGTTGCAGCGGCGGCAGGAGGCCACCACGTTGTCCCAGACGTGCTTGCCCCCGCGGCTGCGCGGGATGACGTGGTCGACGCTGGTTGCGACGCCACCGCAGTACATGCACCGGCCCCCGTCGCGTGCGAAGAGCGCACGGCGGGTGAGCGGAACGGGCCCGCGGTAGGGAACCCGGACGAATCGCTTGAGCCGGACCACGCTGGGTGCGGGGAGTGTGACGGTCGCGCTGTGCATGAAGGCGCCGGATTCCTCCAGGGAGACGGCCTTGTTCTCCAGGACGAGGATGAGCGCGCGGCGGAGCGGTACGACGCCGAGCGGCTCGTACGACGCGTTGAGGACCAGGACATGCGGCACGGGTGCCTCCTTGGGCGTCGGCGGCGCGTGGCTCGCGCCGGGACGATCTGCACCCAGTCTCCCCTCATGCCTGGTGGCGGCGCCACCATGTCCCGGTAACGGGCTGGGAGTGTTTTCGACCACAGGTGATACATCCCCAGGATCACGGCCTGTTCAAGCCAGGGTGAGCCGTGTCTCTCCTGCGCCCCTCCTTGGCGGATCCGCACAGGACACCCACAATGCCCCGTTAGTGTGGTGGTGCTGGCCGTCCGGTGATCTTTTCGTGACCTCGCAGACCCTGCCCGCCCCACCGGTACGGACCGTGCAGCACCTGGAGGTACCTGCCGTGTCGTCCTTGCCCGTGGTCCTGATGGCCGCCGGTGCGTCTTCGTCCCCGTCGCCGTCCCCTTCGGGTACGGCGCCCGCGGTGCCGACGCTCCAGGGCGCCCAGGAGAGCGCGACGAACGCGGCGAGCTGGGTCGAGCAGAACTGGTCGACGTGGCTCGCCATGGGGCTCCAGATCCTGTTGATCATCGTCGTGGCGGTCGCGCTGAGATCGGTGGTACGGCGGGCGATCACCAAGCTGATAGAGCGGATGGCCCGGACCGCGCAGGCCGTGGACGGCACCGCGCTGGGCGGGCTGCTGGTCAACGCGGAGCGGCGGCGGCAGCGGTCGGCGGCGATAGGGTCCGTGCTGCGCTCGGTGGCGAGCTTCCTGATCCTCGGTACGGCGGCGCTGATGGTGCTGTCCACCTTCAAGATCAACCTGGCCCCGCTGCTGGCGTCCGCCGGTGTCGCCGGTGTCGCGATCGGTTTCGGCGCGCGGAACCTCGTCACGGACTTCCTGTCCGGCGTGTTCATGATCCTGGAGGACCAGTACGGCGTCGGTGACGTGATCGACGCGGGCGTGGCCACCGGCGAGGTGATCGAGGTCGGGCTGCGCGTGACGAAGCTGCGCGGCGCCGAGGGCGAGATCTGGTACGTCCGCAACGGCGAGGTCAAGCGGATCGGCAACCTGTCCCAGGGCTGGGCGACGGCCGGGGTCGATGTGACCGTGCGGGCGAGCGAGGACCTGGACAAGGTCAAGGCGACGCTGGACGAGGTCGCCGAGAAGACCAGCAAGGAAGAGCCCTGGAACGAGCTGCTGTGGGGCCCGATCGAGGTCCTCGGCCTGGACTCCGTGCTCATCGACTCCATGGTGGTCCGCGTCTCCGCCAAGACCATGCCCGGCAAGTCCGTCACCGTCGAACGCGAGCTGCGCTGGCGCATCAAGCGCGCCTTCGACGCGGCGCACATCCGCATCGTGGGCGGCGCGACGGCCGTCGAGGACGTGGAGGACCTCCCCGACCCCACCGCCGCGGTCGCCGCCCCCTCCGCCTTCTCCAACTCCGACTCCCCGCAGTCGATGGCGGCGACCCCGATCACGACGCAGCGGACGGTTCCGCCGAGGAAGTAGGGGAACGGTTCAGCACGCTCGTTCGAGTGAAGAGGTGGGGCATTCCGGCGCGGTGGCGTTCGGGGTGCCCCACGGTGCTGTCCATGGACAGTACCGGTGATGCCGCTCCGGACCTCATGGCGCAGCTGGAGCCGGACCGCCTGCTGGCGGCGTACGAGGCGGTGTCACCCATGCCCGTACGCCCCGAGTTCCTCGAAGGCCGCGCCTACCTGCCGCAGTCGCCGCCCGATCACGGGCACGGCAGCGCGGTCATGAGCTTGCTCCTCCAGTTCCGGTCGGCAGCGGTCCCGGGCATCGGCACGGGCAACGGGTACCGGTTCACCGGCCGGACCGGCAGCGCGGCCGGGTTGCTCGTCCCCGACATCCACGTCCGGAGCCGAAAGGCGACCAGCGCCGACGAGGCCCACTACGCGGCATGTCCGGGCTGGCACCCCAGCGACATGCTCGACCTGGTCGGCGAGGTCACCTCCGCCGACCACGAAATCGACACCGGCCCCAAACTCCGCGCCCACTCCGCCGCCGGCATCCCCGTCTACGTCCTCATCGACCGCCGTTCCAGGACCGCCCACTGCGACACGAACCCGGCCCCGCCCGGCGACGACCCCGCCGACGCCTACTACGAGCAGGACACCAAGGCCGACCTCGGCGACCCCCTCCCCCTTCCGGCGCCGTACCCCGCCCTCGACACCAGCCCCTTCCTCGTCACCGGCTGACGAGCCCTCCGCACCCCCGAGATAACGACTCTGTTGCCTCGGGGGTCTCGCGTATTGACGCCCCCTCCCCGCCGGGCTTACGTTCGGGCGGAATAGGAAAGTTTCCTAACAGTGAGGCAGGTGTCGGGACCCATGGCAGGAACGGCCGGTACGCCGGGGACTCCGCGCGTGCTGCGGGCGATGAATGATCGTGCCGCGCTGGATCTGCTGCTGGAGCACGGGCCGTTGTCCCGGACCCGGATCGGGAACCTGACGGGGCTGTCCAAGCCCACCGCCTCCCAGCTGCTGGCCCGGCTGGAGGCCGCGGGGCTGGTCAGGGTCACCGGGACCAGCGAGGGGCGGCCGGGGCCCAGCGCCCAGCTGTACGCGGTGCACCCCGGTGCCGCCTACGCCGCCGGCCTCGACGTCGCCCCGGACCGCATCCGCGCCGCCGTCGCCGACATCACCGGCCGCACCATCGGCGAGTACGAGCTGCCCACCCCCGGCAGAAGGCCCGCGCAGTCCGTCGTACGACAGGTCACCGACGCCCTCGACGGCGCCGTGAAGGCGGCCGGGCTGGCGCGCGGCGAGCTGCACCGGGTCGTCATCGGCACGCCGGGCGCGTTCGACCCGAACACCGGGCGGCTGCGCTACGCCTCGCACCTGCCCGGCTGGCACTCCCCCACGCTGCTCGACGAACTCGCCGCCGCGCTGCCGATGCCGGTCGAGTACGAGAACGACGTCAATCTCGTCGCCGTCGCCGAACAGCGCCTGGGAGCCGCCCGCGGCCACGGGGACTTCGTGCTGCTGTGGAACGAGGAGGGGCTCGGCGCCGCCCTCGTCCTCGGCGGCCGGCTGCACCGCGGCTGGACCGGCGGCGCAGGCGAGGTCGGCTTCCTGCCGGTGCCGGGCACGCCCCTGGTGCGCCAGGTGACCCGGGCCAACAGCGGCGGCTACCAGGAGCTGGCCGGCGCCCAGGAACTGCCGAAGCTGGCCCGCGAACTGGGCGTCCCTGACGTGCCGCCGGGGCCGTACACCGAGTCGGCCCGCGAGCTGCTGGCGCGCGCCGCCGACCACGCGGACGGCCCGCACCGGGAGCTGCTGACGGCGTACGCGACCCGTCTCGCCACCGGTCTCGCCGCGCTCGTCTCGGTCCTCGACCCCGAACTCGTCGTCCTCAGCGGCTCCGCCCTGACCGCGGGCGGCGAGGTGCTGCGCGCCCTGATCCAGGCCGAGTTGGAGGAGCTGGCGGCGGCCCGGCCGCGGCTCGTCCTCGGCGACATCCGTGAACACCCCGTCCTGCGCGGCGCGTTGGAGTCCGCGCTCGCCACCACCCGGGACGAGGTCTTCGACACCTCGCGCTGACCGCCCCCGGCCCCGATAAACCCGGGCCACGAAAACCCCCGCACCGCGCCCTCCCCACCCCGACCCGAACCGTCCTGGGAGATCCGCCATGCCCACAGCAGCACCCGGAGTCATCAGAGCCACCCGCAAAGCCGCCCTCGCCCTCGCCGCCTCCGCCGTGCTGCTGACCGCCGCCTGCACCGGGCAGTCCGACGCGGGTGCCACGGACGATCCCACCAAGGACACGACGATCAACTTCTGGCACGCCTGGAGCGCGCCGAACGAGGTCGCGGCGGTCAAGTCCCTGGTCGCCGGGTTCGAGAAGGCGCACCCCAACATCCATGTGCACATCGTCGGCAACATGACCGACGACAAGATCAACCAGGCGCTGCGCACGGGCGGCGGCGACGCCCCGGACGTGATCTCCTCCTTCACCACCAACAACGTGGGCAAGTTCTGCTCCTCCGGCGCGCTGATCGACCTCGACCCCTTCCTGAAGAAGGCGGGCATCGACCCCGCGCGCACCTTCCCGAAGGCGATGAACGAGTACACCCGGTTCGACGGCGACCGCTGCACCGTGCCCCTGCTCGGCGACGCGTACGGGCTGTACTACAACAAGACGGCGTTCGCGAAGGCCGGGATCAAGCAACCCCCAAGGACCTGGAGCGAGTTCGAGGCCGACGCCAAGCGGCTGACCGTGCCCGCCGGGGACTCGTACAAGCAGCTCGGGTTCATGCCCGACTACCACGGCTGGGAGACCACCACCGAGCACTACTTCGGCCAGTTCTCGCCGAAGTACTTCACCGCGGACGGCAAGTCGAACGTCGCCAAGGACCCGGCGTTCCAGCAGGGGTTCGCGCTCCAGAAGCGGCTCGTGGACGAACTCGGCGGATTCCGGAAGCTGGAGCGGTTCCGCTCCACCCTCGGCGACGAGTGGGGCGCCAAACACCCCTTCCACACCGGCCAGGTGGCCATGCAGCTGGACGGCGAGTGGCGGCTCGGGATGGCCGAGCAGGCCAGGCCGAAGTTCGAGATAGGCGTCGCCCCGCTGCCCGTACCGGACGATCAGTTGGACCAGTACGGCAAGGGCTACATCACCGGCACCATCACCGGCATCGCCGCCACCAGCCGCAAGCAGAACGCCGCCTGGGAGTTCGTGAAGTACATCAGCACGGACACGGACGCGGTGGTCGGCTTCGCCAATGACATCCACAATGTGCCGTCCACCCTCGCGGCCCTCAAGTCCCCCAGGCTGAAGTACGATCCGCGCTTCAAGACCTTCCTGGACATCGCCGCCGACCCCGACTCCACCACCACACCCGCCTCCCTCAACGGCGGCCAGTACCTGGTGACGCTCCAGCAGTTGGGCTACGACTACGAGAGCGGCAGGGTCACGGATCTGACGGCCGGGCTGAAGAAGGCCGCCGCGCAGATCGACACGGACATCGCGCAGGCGAAGTAGCCGATGGGCACGCTCACCCTGGCCGCCAAGCGCCGCCGCTCGGCGCTGCGCACGCTCGCCTTCCTGTCGCCGTGGCTGATCGGCTTCGCGGTGTTCTTCGCGTACCCGCTGATCTCGACGGTCTACTTCTCCTTCATGCACTACGACGGCTTCCGGCCGCCCATCTGGAGCGGCGGGAAGAACTGGACGTACGTCTTCACGCACTACCCGCTGTTCTGGCCCGCGCTGCGCAACACGCTGTGGCTGGTCGTGGTGATGGTGACCCTGCGCGTGGCCTTCGGGCTCGGCATCGGGATGCTCATCACGAAGATCAAGACGGGTACCGGCGTCTTCCGCACCCTGTTCTATCTGCCCTACCTCGCCCCGCCGGTCGCCGCCACCATGGCCTTCGCCTTCCTGCTCAATCCCGGTACCGGGCCGGTCAATTCACTCCTGGAGAAGGCGGGGATCCCGGCGCCGGGCTGGTTCGACGACCCGGACTGGTCCAAGCCGGCACTGACCCTGCTCGCGCTGTGGGGCATCGGCGATCTGATGGTGATCTTCATGGCCGCGCTGCTCGACGTACCGAGGGAGCAGTACGAGGCGGCCGAGCTGGACGGCGCCTCCGCCTGGCAGCGGTTCCGGTACGTGACACTGCCGAACATCTCCCCCATCGTGATGTTCGCCGTCGTCACCGGGGTGATCCAGGCGATGCAGTGCTACACGGAGCCGCTGGTCGCGGGGAAGGTGGCCTCCGGGGTGATCCAGGGCGCGGGCGCCCAGTTCGAGCCCGGCTACCCGGACAAGTCCACGCTCACCCTGCCCCAGCTCGTCTACAACCTCGGCTTCCAGCGCTTCGACTACGGCTCCGCGTGCGTCGTCGCCCTCGTACTCTTCGCCCTCTCCATGGCATTCACCGCGCTTCTGATGCGGCGCCGGGGCGGCCTGATCCAGGCAGGTGACTGACCATGACCCAAGTACTCGCCACACCAGCAGAGTTGGTGCCCTCGTCCGCGCCCGCCCGACGCACCGCCCGCCGCAAGGAGCTGCTCCGGTGGATCGCGGTGCACTCCCTCGGCGTCGCCGCCGCGCTCTTCTTCGTGCTGCCCTTCGTGTTCGTGCTGCTGACCTCGCTGATGAGCGACAGCCAGGCACTGAGCCGGGACCTGATCCCGGGCACCTGGGAGTGGGGCAACTACCGCAAGGTCTTCGACACACCCGGCTTCCTCACCTGGTGGCGCAACACCCTGATCTACGCGGGACTCGGCACCGCACTGACCGTGGTGTCCTCGGTCCCGGTGGCGTACGCGCTCGCCAAGTTCCGCTTCCCGGGCCGCAATCTGGCCCTGATGCTGGTGATCTCGATGATGATGCTGCCCCCGCAGGTCGTCGTCATCCCGATGTACCTCTTCTGGGCGAAACAGCTGGGCCTGTCCGGGACGCTGTGGCCGCTGATCATCCCGATGGCGTTCGGCGACGCGTTCTCCATCTTCCTGCTGCGCCAGTTCCTGATGACGATCCCGAACGAGTACGTCGACGCCGCCCGGGTGGACGGCTGCGGCGAACTGCGCACCCTCGTCCGGGTCGTGCTGCCGATGGCCAAGCCCGGCATCGCCGCCGTGGCCCTCTTCCAGTTCTTCAACGCCTGGAACGACTACTTCGGCCCCCAGATCTACGCCTCCGAGAACCCCGGTGCCTGGACGCTGAGTTACGGCCTGGAGTCCTTCAAGGGCGCGCACCACACCGACTGGAACCTCACCATGGCCGCGACGGTACTGGTCATGGCCCCCGTGATCCTCGTGTTCTTCTTCGCCCAGAAGGCATTCGTCGAAGGCGTCACGCTCACCGGAGTGAAGGGTTGATCTCTGTATGAAACTCACCGTGGTCGGCGGCGGCTCGACCTACACCCCCGAACTCGTCGACGGCTTCGCCCGGCTCAGGGACATCCTGCCCGTCGAGGAACTGGTCCTGGTGGACCCGGACGCCGAACGCCTGGAGCTGGTGGGCGGGTTGGCCCGGCGGATCTTCGCCAGGCAGGGGCACGGCGGCCGGATCGTGACCACCGCCGACCTGGACGCGGGCATCGACGGCGCCGACGCGGTGCTGCTCCAGCTGCGCGTCGGCGGCCAGGCGGCCCGGCGGCAGGACGAGACCTGGCCGCTGGAGTGCGGCTGCGTCGGCCAGGAGACCACCGGCGCGGGCGGCCTCGCCAAGGCGCTGCGCACCGTACCGGTCGTGCTGGACATCGCCGAGCGGGTCCGGCGCGGCAATCCGCGCGCCTGGATCATCGACTTCACCAACCCGGTCGGCATCGTCACCCGCGCCCTGCTGCACGCCGGGCACCGCGCGGTCGGGCTGTGCAATGTGGCGATCGGCCTCCAGCGCAAGTTCGCCGACCGCCTCGGAGTGACCCCGCAGGACGTGCACCTCGCGCACGTGGGCCTCAACCACCTCACCTGGGAGACCGCCGTACGGCTCGGCGGGCCCGAGGGCGAGAACGTGCTGCCCAAGCTGCTCGCCGAGCACGGCGACGCCATCGCCGACGACCTGCGGCTGCCGCGCGCCCTCCTCGACCGCCTCGGTGTCGTCCCCTCGTACTACCTGCGCTACTTCTACGCCCACGACGAGGTCGTACGGGAGCTGCGCACCAAGCCCTCGCGGGCCGAGGAAGTGGCGCGGATGGAGCGGGAGTTGCTGGAGATGTACGGCGATCCGGCCCTGGACGAGAAGCCGGCGCTGCTCGCCGAGCGAGGCGGGGCCTACTACTCGGAGGCCGCGGTGGACCTGGCGGCGGCGCTGCTGCGCGGCGAGGGCAGCCCGTACCAGGTGGTGAACACGCTGAACAAGGGCACGCTGCCGTTCCTCGCCGACGACGCGGTGATCGAGGTGCAGGCCGCGGTCGGCCCGACCGGTCCCGCGCCGCTGCCGGTGCCGGAGGTGGACCCGCTGTACGCGGGCCTGATCGCCAACGTGACGGCGTACGAGGAGCTGGCCCTGGAGGCGGCGCTGCGCGGTGGCCGGGACCGGGTCTTCCGCGCCCTGCTCGCGCACCCGCTGATCGGCCAGTACGAGTACGCCGAGACCCTGACCGACAGACTGATCGCACACAACCGGGAGCATCTCGCGTGGGCCTGACCTCGACCGACACCGCGAGCGTGCTCGCCATCGACGCGGGCAACAGCAAGACCGACGTGGCCGTGGTCAGTGCCGCGGGCGAGGTGCTGGCCACGGCGCGCGGCGGGGGCTTCCGGCCGCCCGCGGTCGGCGTCGCGGCGGCCTTCGACGCGCTCGCCGAGCCGGTGCGCCGCGCGCTGGCGGACGCGGGCCTGGACCGTGCCACCCGTGTCTCCGCGTGCCTGGCCAACGCCGATCTGCCGGTGGAGGAGGAGCAGTTGGCGGCCGCGCTGCACGAGCGCGGATGGGGCGGGGCGGTGGAGGTGCGCAACGACACCTTCGCGATCCTGCGCGCGGGCGTCGCCGAGCCCCGGGGCGTGGCGGTGGTCTGCGGGGCGGGCATCAACTGCGTGGGGATGCGGCCCGACGGCCGTACCGCGCGCTTCCCGGCGATCGGCCGGATCTCCGGCGACTGGGGCGGCGGCTGGGGCCTCGCGGAGGAGGCGCTGTGGTTCGCGGCGCGGGCCGAGGACGGCCGGGGCGAGGCGACGGCGCTCGCGCGCACCCTGCCCGCCCACTTCGGGCTGTCCTCCATGTACGCGCTGATCGAGGCGCTGCACCTGGAGCATCTGGCGCCGGAGCGGCGGGGCGAGCTGGCCCCGGTGCTGTTCGCCACGGCGGACGGCGGCGACCCGGTGGCGCGGGCGATCGTGGACCGGCTCGCGGACGAGGTGACGGTGCTGGCCACGGTCGCGCTGACCCGCCTTGAGCTGCTGGACGAACAGGTGCCGGTGCTGCTCGGCGGGAGCGTGCTGACGGCCGGGCACGACCGGCTGGACGACGGCATCCGCGCCCGGCTCGCGGCCCGCGCCCCCAAGGCCGCCGTGCATGTCGTCAACGCGCGTCCGGTGCTCGGCGCCGTCCTCCTCGGACTGGACCGGCTCGGGGCGGCGGCGGGGGCGCAGGAGCGGGCGCGGAGGTACTGGGAAGCGCCGTGAATCCGCCCTGAACGCCCCTGTGGAGAAACGGTTTCCTCGGGGCAGGTCAGGGCATGGGCCACGCCCCGGCCCGAGGAACCGAACACCTGCTCCCGGCGTGTATAGGGGCAGCGCACACTGGGATCCGCGCAAGATCCAGTGAAGGCCGGTGCGGAATGTCGGTCCGTGCGGCGATACTTGGCTGCGTACGGATGACCATGGGGGAGGTCGAGTGACACACCCGCCGCAGAGCGCAGCACCACCCATCGCGGGCTCCGCCGTGCCCGCCGCCCCCGGCATCCCCGCCCAGCCCGGCCGGCCCGCTCCGGCGCCGGGCCACGCACCGCACCCGTCCCACGCGCCGCAGCCGCCCCGGGCGCCGCGCCCCCGGCGGACCGCCTTCGCCGAGGGCGCCGAGAAGCTGCGGGCCGCGGCGACCACCGAGCCGGGCCGGCTGCGCCTCATCGGTGCCGTACTCGCCCTGCTGGTCGTGACGTTCGGCGCGGTCACCGCCTGGCAGAGCAGCGAGCGCGCGGCCGCCGCGGACGATGTGCTGCACCGCAGCCAGCCGCTCAGCTCCGGCGCCGCCGACATCTACCGCTCGCTGGCGGACGCCAACACCGCCGCCTCCAGCGGCTTCCTGGCGGGCGGCCAGGAACCCGCGTCGACCCGCGACCGGTACGAGAAGGACATCAGCGCGGCCGCCTCCGGCCTGGTCACGGCCGCCGCCAACGCGGAGCCGGGATCCGCCTCCGAGGCCACCATCGCCCGGCTGAACCGGCTGCTGCCCGAGTACAAGGGCCTCATCGAGCGGGCCCGCACCTACAACCGCCAGGGCTACCCGGTCGGCGGCGCGTATCTGCGGTACGCGAACGAGAAGATGCAGTCGGAGATGCTCCCGGCCGCGGAGGACCTCTACACCAAGGAGAACGCGCGCCTGGACGCCGACTACGGGGACGCGACGCCGTACCCCTGGGCGGCCATCGCGCTCGGTGTGCTCACCCTGGCCGGGCTCGGCTGGGCCCAGCGCCGGGACTACCTGCGCACCAACCGCGTCCTCAACCACGGCCTGGTCGGCGCCGGCTGCGCCACCGCCGTCGCCCTGCTGTGGCTCACCGTGGGACACACCGTCGCGCGCTCCGAGCTGACCGGCTCCTACGACCACGGCATCCGCTCCCTGACCGTCCTGCACGACGCCCGCATCGCCTCCCTGAAGGCGCGGGGCAACGAGAATCTGAGCCTGGTGGCGCGCGGCGCCGAGACCGTCACGGTCGGCGGCGAGCAGTACGACACGTACTACTACGACTTCGACAAGGACATGACCGTGCTCGGCAAGGGCCTCGCCCGGGCGGAGCGGCTCGCCGACGACTCCGGCGGCACCGCGCCCGTGAAGTCCGCCGAGGCCGGCACCGCGCTGTGGAAGCAGCGCCACAGCGCGGCCCGCGCCGAGGACGAGAACGGCGACTACCAGCAGGCGCTGGACAAGGTGATCGGCGCCAAGGGCACCACCGGCGAATGCTTCGACGGTGTCGACAGCGACCTCGCCCGCGCGATAGGTCATGAGCAGGCCGAGTTCCAGCGGGCCGCCACGAGCGGGCGGGACGCCATGACCGGGCTGCCCGTCGGCGCCGCCGCCCTCGCGGTGCTCGGCGCGGCGGGCGCCCTCGCCGGGATCGGCCGCAGGCTTTCGGAGTACCGGTGAGAAGGGGCGGGGCGATGGACGCGAGCCGGCTGCGCGGCTGGGGCGGGGTCGGCACGATGGCGGTCCTGTGCGCCCTGGCGCTGGCCTTCGTCCTGCTGCTGCCGTGCACACAGATCGCGCACCACCACCACGCCGCCCCGGACCGGGCCGGGCAGCAGCTCGCCGAGGGCAGCCAGGTGCGCGCCGGGTCCTGCCAGGACTCCGAGGCGCAGAAGCAGACCCTCGCCCCGTCCGGCGCGGACGGGGCGACCATCGACGCCATCAAGGCCCGCGAGGGCGCCCGGCGCAAGCTGATCGTCGGCGTCGACCAGAACAGCTACCGCTGGGGCTATCGCAACCCCAACACCGAGGGCGCCCAGCTGGAGGGCTTCGACATCGACCTGGTGCACCGGATCGCCCAGGACATCCTCGGCGACCCGGACGCGGTCCAGTTCAAGGCGATACCGACCAACCAGCGCATCCCGGCGATCCAGGACGGCCGGGTGGACATGGTCGTCCGTACGATGACGATCACCTGCGAGCGGCTCGGGCAAGTCGCGTTCTCGGCGCCGTACTTCAAGACCGGCCAGCAGGTCCTCGCGCCCAAGTCGTCGACGATCACCGGGTACAACGACACGCTGGCGCACAAGAGGGTGTGCACGGCCGCCGGTTCGACCGGGTACGCGAAGCTGGACGCGGACAAGAAGGCCGGGACGCTGCCCGCCTCCACCGACATCTCCACCACCGTGCCCAACCAGCTGGACTGCCTGGTGCGGCTCCAGCTCGGCGAGGTGGACGCGGTGGTCACCGACGGCGCCCTCGCCGCGAGCCAGGCCGCACAGGATCCGGCCGTGGAGCTCAAGGGCGCGCCCTTCACGACCGAGTACTACGGAGTGGCGATGAAGAAGGACGCCTCCGATCTGGTGCGCCGGGTCAACCGGGTCCTGGTCGCCTACCGCGCCAGTGGCTGGCAGGCGTCGTACGACACATGGCTGTCGGCCACACTGGGAAAGGACTCCTCGGCGTCCAAGCCGCCCGCACCGCGGTATCTGCGCACCAGTTGAACCACGGCCGACCGGAACACACAGCAAGCGAGAGGTGATCGATGGGCGTCACGGACCCCGCCGGGCCGGTGATGGACCGGGACGAGGTGGACCGTGCGCTGGCGCGGCTCGGCCAGGAGCACGAGGCCATCGAGACCTCGCTGCTCGCCCTCCAGGACCACGCGGGCCGCAGACTCCTGGAGGGCGCCGAACTGTCCGGCGTCACCCAGGAGCGCTGGCAGGCCACGGAGGACCGGATCACCCTGCTGTGGTCGTACTTCGACGCCTATACGGCCGCGCTGCGCGGCGCCCGCGAGATCCGCGCCCGGCGCCGCTGGTCCAGCCGGGAGGACCTGGCCGAGCTGACCGAGCTGCTGCGCGGCACCTCCGTCGCGGTCGCCGCGCCCGAAACCGGCCGGCTCAGCGAGAGCTTCTCGCTGGCCGAGCTCGTGGACCGGATGAACGAGATGTACGCGAGCAGCCTGGACCTGGTCGTCACCGCCGACGCGGTCTGGTCGGCGCTGCCCGCGCGGATCGATCTGCTCGCCGCCGAGCTCCAGCGCACCCGGCAGCTCGCGCACTCCGTCGGCGTGCGCCCCGGCGAGCACCCGGCCGGGGACGACCTGGAGCGGATCACCCGCACCCTGACCCGGCTGCGCGAGGACGTGATCCGCGACCCGCTCGCCTTCTGGGTGCCCGCCCGGGGCAGTTCGGCGCCCGGCGGCGGCCGCCCGGACACCACGGTGTACGACCGCGAGGCGCGCGCCCTGGAGGACGTGCGCCGGGAGATCGACGCGGTGCTGACCGTGCGCCAGGACGCGGAGGCCCGGCTGATCCGGCTCCGGGACGTCCTCTCGCGTGCGGACCGCACCCTCGCCGAGGCCCGCACGGCGCGCGGCGAGGTGCTGGCGAAGATCGCCGCCACCGAGGTGCCGGTGGTCAGCGGCCCGCCGACCGTGCTCCAGGAGCAGCTGGCGACGGCGGCCGAGTACCGGCGGGGCGCCCAGTGGCACCGGCTGTCCCCGCTGCTGGAGTCCCTCGAACAGCGGGCCGAGGACGAACTGCTGCGTGCCCGCGAGCAGTTGACCGCGGTCACCGCGCCGCTCGCGGTCCGCGCCGAACTGCGCGGCCGGCTCGACGCCTACAAGGCGAAGGTCGCCCGGCACGGCCTGGCCGAGGACCCGTTCCTGGTGGAGCGGTACGACGCCGCCCGGCGGATGCTGTGGAGCGCGCCCTGCGATCTGCGGGTGGCCGAGGGCGCGGTGCGGCGCTATCAGCGGGCGGCGGCCGAACTGCTGGACGGCGCGCCCGAGGACCGTAAGGGGGACCAGTGATGAGCGGGGCCGGGCGGGCCTGTCAGCGGCCGGGCTGCGAGGGGTCGTACGAGGACGTCGGCGGCGGCGAGCTGTACTGCGACACCTGCGGTCTGGCGCCGGTGGTGTCGGCGACCGGGATGGTCGGCTCGCCGCCCACCGGGGTCACCCGGGGCGCCGCCGGGAGCCGGGGTTTTGGCAGTGCCCGCAGCGCGCGCACGTCCTCGCAGTCGTCCAGGTCGCGGCGCTCGGTGTCGGGGCGCCTGTCGCGGTCCCTGTCCGGCGGCGCCGCCACCGCCCGCTCGGTGTCGGTGCGCAGCTCCGGCTCGTCCTCGGGATCCTCGGGGCGCGGCCGGCTGGGCGCGGGCCTGGTGGATGTGCCGCAGGTGCCGCGGCCCGACCCGCACACCATGGTCCTGGACAACCCCGAGGTGCCCGAACGCAAACGGTTCTGCTCCCGCTCGGACTGCGGGGCGCCGGTGGGCCGGGCCCGGGGCGAACGGCCGGGCCGTACCGAGGGGTTCTGCACCAAGTGCGGCCACCCGTACTCCTTCGTGCCCAAGCTGAAGGCCGGGGACATCGTGCACGGCCAGTACGAGGTCGCGGGCTGTCTCGCGCACGGCGGCCTTGGCTGGGTCTATCTCGCCGTGGACCGTGCCGTCTCGGACCGCTGGGTGGTGCTCAAGGGCCTGCTGGACACCGGGGACCAGGACGCGATGGCCGCCGCGATCTCCGAGCGGCGCTTCCTCGCGGAGATCGAGCACGCCAACATCGTGCGGATCTACAACTTCGTGGAGCACCTGGACCAGCGCACCGGCTCCCTCGACGGCTACATCGTCATGGAGTACGTCGGCGGCAAGTCCCTCAAGGAGATCGCCAACGCCCGCCGCACGCTTGACGGCAGACGCGATCCGCTGCCGGTGGAGCAGGCGTGCGCGTACGGCATCGAGGCGCTGGAGGCACTCGGCCATCTGCACAGCCGGAACCTGCTGTACTGCGACTTCAAGGTCGACAACGCCATCCAGACCGAGGACCAGCTCAAGCTGATCGACATGGGCGCGGTGCGCCGCATGGACGACGACGAGTCCGCGATCTACGGCACCGTCGGCTACCAGGCCCCCGAGGTCGCCGACGTGGGCCCCTCGGTGGCGAGCGACCTGTACACCGTGGGCCGCACCCTCGCCGTGCTCACCTTCGACTTCCAGGGCTACACCAACGTCTACGCCGACTCGCTGCCGGACCCCGAGACCGTCGAGGTCTTCCGCCGCTACGAGTCCTTCTACCGCCTCCTGGTCCGCGCCACCGACCCCGACCCGGCCCGCCGCTTCGGCTCCGCGCAGGAGATGGCGGAGCAGCTGACGGGGGTGCTGCGGGAGGTCGTGGCCCTCCAGAGCGGCCAGGCACGGCCGGCCCTGTCGACCCTGTTCGGGCCCGAAGTGCGGGTCACCGACCCGGAGTTGTTCCCCCGGCTGCACGCAGACGTGTCGCGGCTCGGAGCGCGGGAGATCCCGGGGCGCAAGCGCGGCAGCGCCGCCCCCGCACCGGCCCCGGCGCCGGCCGTCCTGGTCAAGCCGCTCGACTTCCCCGCCGCCGCCCTCGCGCTGCCCGTGCCCCTGGTCGACCCGAGCGACCCCAACGCCGGTCTGCTGGCGGGTCTCGTGGGGTCCGCGCCCGGTGAGCTGCTCGGGGCGCTGGCGGCGGCGCCCGCGCAGAGCGTGGAGACCCGGCTGCGGCAGGTGCGCTCGCGGCTGGAGACCGCGGACCACCACGGTGCGGGGACCGCTCTGGCCGCGCTGGACGAGGAGCGGCCCGAGGACTGGCGGGTGGTCTGGTACCGGGGCCTGGCCGCGCTGGTCACCGGCGACTTCGAGGGCGCCGCGCTCGCCTTCGACGCGATCTACGACGCCTTTCCCGGCGAGGCCGCGCCCAAGCTGGCGCTCGGCGCCTGCGCCGAGGTGCTGGGCCAGCTGGACAACGCGGCCGACTACTACCACCTGGTGTGGACGACCGATCCCAGTTATGTGAGCGCGGCGTTCGGGCTCGCCCGGGTGCGGCTCGCCGCCGGGGACCGGCAGGGCGCGGTGCGCACACTGGAGTCGGTGCCGGAGTCGTCCATCCACTACACGGCCGCCCGGGTCGCCGCCGTCCGCGCCCGGCTCAGAGGGCGCACCGCGGCCGCGGGTGACGTACCGTTCCTGGAGGATCTGACCGCCGCCGCCGGGCAGGTCGAGGCGCTCCAGGCGTACGGGCTCGACCCGGCGCGGCGCGAGGTGCTGTCGGCGGAAGTGCTCGGCTGTGCGCTGGACTGGATACTCTCCGGGGACCGGAACACCGCCCGGACGGCTTTTGGCGGGCGGGTGCTGCTGGGCAGCGGACTGGACGAGCGGGGCCTGCGCTTCGGCCTGGAGCGCGCCTACCGCACGCTGGCCCGGCTGGCCCCCGGCGGCCAGGAGAGGAACGAACTGGTGGAACGGGCCAACCGTTACCGCCCCCGGACGTGGGTGTAGTTGATGTCCCAGATGCCCCAGCAGGCAGCCCCGGCCACGTGCCCGAGCTGCGCGGAACCCGTCGAACCGGACGACCTCTTCTGTGGTGCGTGCGGTCATGACCTCTCGGTGCTGCCCGCCCCGCCCCGGGACCACGCCACGCCGGCCATGACCGGCCCCCGGGACTCCGGTGTCCCGGCGCCCAGGGCCGGCGTGGAGTGGCCCGCCCCCGAGCCCCCGGGCTCCGACTCCATCTCCCCCAAGACGCATCTGCCGACCGATCTGCCCGGCACCGACTCGGGCGGCCACCCGCTGCACCCCGGCACTCCGGGGGCGCCCGCGGGAGCGCCCGCGTCCGGCGTCCGCCTCGACCGGCCGGCGGAACCCGAGGAGTACCCCTTGCAGGCCCCCGACCCCCGCGCCGCAGGCGAGACCCCCGACCCTGAACAGCGGCCCGAGGAGCACGCGCAGCCCGCCACCACCTGTGTCGCCTGCCGCGCCGGCCGCGTGGACAGCGACGGCTACTGCGAGAACTGCGGGCACGCCCAGCCCCGCGAACGCGACCACATGGAGCGGGAGTCGGGCCCGGTGGCCGCCGTCAGCGACCGCGGACTGCGCCACCACCGCAACGAGGACTCCTTCGCCCTCGGCCACACCGCGCTGCCCGACGGCGGCCCCGCCACGCTCGCCGTCGTCTGCGACGGCGTCTCCTCGGCGACCCGCCCCGACGAGGCGTCGGCCGCCGCCGCGCGTGCGGCCGGTGACGTCCTGCTCGCCGCCCTGCCGCGCGGTACGCATCCGCAGGCGGCCATGCACGAGGCGATCGTCGCCGCCGCCCAGGCCGTCAACGCGCTGGCCGGGGAGCCGGACGCGGCCCGCGAGCACGACCCGCACCAGAACGCCCCGGCCTGCACCCTCGTCTCCGCCGTGGTCGCCGCCGGACTCCTGGTGGTCGGCTGGGTCGGCGACAGCCGCGCCTACTGGGTGCCGGACGACCGCGACGCGCCGCCCGCCCGGCTGACCGAGGACGACTCCTGGGCCGCGCAGATGGTCGCCGCCGGACTGATGAGCGAGGCCGAGGCGTACGCCGACGAGCGCGCCCACGCGATCACCGGCTGGCTCGGCGCGGACGCCTATGAACTGGACCCGCACACCGCGTCGTTCAAGCCGGACCGGCCCGGTGTGGTGGTGGTGTGCACCGACGGGCTGTGGAACTACGCCGAGACGGCGCGGGAGATGGCCGAGACGATCCCGGCGGACGCCGCCGCCCGGCCGCTGCACAGCGCCCGTGTCCTGGTCGGCCACGCCCTGGACGGCGGGGGGCACGACAACGTAACAGTGGCCGTGCTGCCGTTCCCCGCACCACCGCAGGGGGCAGGATCGGCCTGAGGCCACGGGGGCCACGGGCCGGAGGGGACCGGCCCGTACACAGCACCGCCGCGCGTGAGCGAGCCGGTGGAGGGGGATTTGAGTTCGTATGGCCAATTTCGCGAAGCCGAGCGTGCCACGGTTCTCGGTGGACGTGTACCAGAATGAGTACCTGCCCGAGGGCGGCCGCGAGGTCAACGCCATCGTCACGGTGACGGCGACGGGGGGCGGCACGCTGGGCGGGGGCCTGAGCCCCGCCGCCTCGGACGGGCGGCCCTCCGCCGCCGTGGCGATCATGGTCGACTGCTCGGGCTCCATGGACTATCCGCCGACGAAGATGCGCAACGCCCGGGACGCCACGGCCGCCGCCGTCGACACCCTGCGCGACGGCACCCACTTCGCGGTCATCGCCGGCACCCATGTGGCCACCGAGGTCTACCCGGGCGACGGGGGCCTGGCCGTCGCGAGCCCCACCACCCGGCACCGGGCCAAGCAGGCGCTGCGACGGCTCGCCTCGGGCGGCGGTACGGCCATCGGCACCTGGCTGCGCCTCGCCGACCGGCTGCTGTCCTCGGCGGACGTCGCCCTGCGGCACGGCATCCTGCTCACCGACGGGCGCAATGAGCACGAGTCGCCGGAGGATCTGCGCGCCGCCCTCGACGCCTGCGCCGGGCGGTTCACCTGTGACGCGCGGGGCGTGGGCACCGACTGGGAAGTGAAAGAAGTCACAGGGATCGCCTCGGCGCTCCTCGGCACCGCCGACATCGTCGCCGATCCGGCGGGTCTCGCCGCCGACTTCACCCGGATGATGGAGACGGCGATGGGCAAAGAGGTCGCCGACGTCGCCCTGCGGGTGTGGACGCCGGTCGGCACCACCCTCCGCTATGTCAAGCAAGTCGCCCCCGCCGTCGAGGACTTGACCGCCCGCCGCACCGAGGCCGGGCCGCGCGCCGGGGACTATCCGACCGGGTCCTGGGGCGACGAGTCCCGCGACTACCACCTGTGCGTGGAGGTCCCACCGGCCGGCCTCGGCCGCGAAATGCTGGCCGCGCGGGTGTCGTTGGTGGTTCCGCAGCCGGACGGCTCGGCACAGAACCTCGGCGCGCAGGGCCTGGTGCGGGCCGTATGGACCGACGACATGACGGCCTCCACCGCGATCAGCCCTCAGGTCGCCCACTACACAGGTCAGGCCGAACTGGCACAAGTCATCAAACAGGGCCTCGATCTGCGCAAAGTGGGCGATTTCGATGGAGCAACGGCCAAACTGGGACGGGCCGTTCAGTTGGCGAGCGCCTCGGGGAACGCGGATACTGCGAAACTGCTTTCGAAGGTGGTGGACGTGGTCGACGCCGCGACAGGTACTGTGCGGTTGAAGACGAGGGTCGCTCAGGCCGATGAGATGACTCTGGAGACCCGGTCCACAAAGACTGTTCGTGTAAAGAAGTGACCTGGAAGCGACCCTAGCGATCCAGCCGGACCCTTAGAGGAAGAAGGGGAAGCACCGACATGCCGACCTGCCCGAACGGACACCAGTCGGGTTCCGACGACTGGTGCGAGGTCTGCGGTCACCGCATGGCCGGTGCCGTACCTCCGCCTCCGCCGCCCCCGCCGCCCGGCGGTTACGGCTTCCCGCCCCCCGGGGCCGGCCGGCAGGGCGCCCGCCCGCCGGCCGCCACCGGCGAGGCCGAGCTGTGCCCGCAGTGCCGTACGCCCCGCGAGGGCGGCGCGCCCTTCTGCGAGGAGTGCCGGTGGAACTTCCTGACCAACACCGCGACCTCGTACACCCCGGCGGCCCCGCGCCCCACGGGCGGCCCGCACTTCCAGTCGCCGAACACGCCGTTCGGCGGCGGTGACGGGTTCGAGTACCAGGGCTCCCGGCCCTCGCAGGTGAACCGTCCGGCCGAGCCGATCCCGTCGTTCGGCAGCGAGCCCTCGGGCCCGACCCCGTTCGACCGCACCCCGCCGAGCCCGCCGACCTCCCCCGGTCCCCCGGCCCCGCCCGCCTTCGGGCGGATCCCGGGCCAGGGCGCACCCGGCGCCCCTTCCGGCCCGGGTCAGGGTCCCGGTGGGCAAGGTCCCGGTGGCCAGGGCCAGGGTGGCGGCTACGGCTACCCCCAGCCCGGTGGCACCCAGTCCCCGCCCCCGAGCTTCGGCGGTGACCGCGGCCCCGGCACGGGCCCCGGCGCCCCTTCCGGCCCGGGTCAGGGTCCCGGTGGGCAAGGTCCCGGTGGCCAGGGCCAGGGTGGCGGCTACGGCTACCCCCAGCCCGGTGGCACCCAGTCCCCTCCGCCGCCCCCGAGCTTCGGCGGTGACCGCGCTCCGGCCGGTCGCCCCTCGCCCTTCGGCAACGCCCCGGGCCAGGGTCCCGGCACAGGCGGTCCGGCCGGTGGCCCCTCCGGTCCCGGTCAGGGTCCCGGCGGTCAGGGCGAGGGCGGCTACGGCTACCCCCAGCCCGGCAACCCTCAGTCCCCGCCCCCGCCCCCGAGCTTCGGCGGCGACCGCGGCCCCGGCACGGGCCCCGGTGGTCAGGGCGGCGGCCCCTCGCCCTTCGGAAGCGGCCCCGGCCAGGGCCCCTTCGGCGACCCCTCCCGGCCCACGGGCCCCGGCGGCCAGGGCGGCCCTGCCGGTCCCGGTCAGGGTCCTGGTGGTCCCGGTCAAGGTCCTGGTGGTCCCGGTCAGGGTCCCGGCGGCGCTTCGCAGGCGTTCCCGTCGGCGGCCGGTGGCCCGCCCGCGCCCCCGGCGTTCCCGCAGGAGACCGGGCGTCCCCCGGCCGGCGGTCCGCAGGGCGGCCCCTTCGGTGGTCCCGGTGGCGGACCGGGCTCCGGTGGCCCCGGCTCCGGCGGTCCCTCCTTCGGCGGCGGTGACGACGACTGGGTGATCTCCCCGCCGTCGTCCGCCAACCCCTCGGGCCCCGGCCAGGGCGGCGGCTACGGCTACCCCCAGCCCGGTGGCACCCAGGCCCCCGCGCACCCCGGCTTCCAGAAGGCCCCCGCGGGTCCGGGCTTCCCGGACGCCGCGGGTCAGTCCACCTGGACCGCGACCATCGGCCCGGACCGCGAGTACTTCATGGCGATGATGCACCGCTCCGGCCCCGAGGCCACGGGCCTGAACCTGCCCGCGTACTCCCCCGAGCAGCAGCGCACTCTCACCGGCGACCAGGTGACGATCGGCCGCCGCCGGCACTCCACCGGCGACACCCCGGACATCGACCTGGCCGTGCCGCCGGAGGACCCGGGCGTCTCGCACCAGCACGCGATGCTGGTGCAGCAGCCGGACGGCAGCTGGGCGGTGGTCGACCAGAACTCGACCAACGGCACCACGGTCAACATGTCGGAGGAGCCGATCCAGCCGTTCGTGCCGGTTCCGCTGCGCGACGGCGACCGGGTGCACGTGGGCGCCTGGACGACGATCACGGTCCGCCGGGGTTAGTCAGACCCCGAGCCCGGCGGCAAGGCGGTCACGGGAGGGGCCAGGCGTACGGCCCCTCCGGGTCGTCCAGCCAGGCCCAGCCGTGCGCGCCGGCGAGCGTGACGCCGTACCGTTCGCGCTCCGGTTCCTCCTCGCGCTCCCACAGCGTGTACGCCTCCTGCGGATCGAGCGCGCCCCGGCTCAGCGCCAGCAGGAAGCGGAAGGTGTCCTGCTCACGGGCCCTGTGCGGCAGCCCCGCGCAGCGGACGCCCTCGGGTTCGGCACGGCCCTGTCCGCGCAGCGGCACGAAATAGGCTGCCGTGTCGAGGAAGCGGCCCTCGGCGTGCTCCGCGTCCCGCACGGTGAGCGCGAGCAGTCCGGTCGCCAGCGGCAGCAGGACGCGCGCGCCGGGGCGGCACTGCGCGAGCCAGGCGCGCGGCACCGTGGGCAGCGCGCAGGTCGCGATGATCCGGTCGAAGGGGGCGCGTCCGGGCACCCCGCGCGCCCCGTCCCCGGTGACGACCGTCGGGCGGTACCCGGCCGCGGCCAGATGCGCCCGCGCCGACTCGGTGATCTCCGGCTCCAGCTCCACGCTGGTGACCAGATCGTCGTCGCCGAGCCGCTCGGCCAGCAGGGCCGCGTTGTATCCGGTGCCCGCGCCCACCTCCAGGACCCGGTCGCCGTCCTCGACGCGCAGCGCGGCCAGCATCCGGGCCATCAGGGAGGGCTGGCTGCTGGAGGAGAGCAGCTCGCCGTCGCGCAGCCGGGTGGCCAGCGGCTCGTCCGCGTAGGCGCCGCGCACCCAGCGCTCCCGGGCCCGGGGGTCGGGGCTCTCGCCCCAGCGCCGCTCGTAGCCGCGCGGACCGGCGACGAAGTAGTACGGCACGAACAGATGCCGGGGCACCCGCGCGAACGGCTCCCGCCATCCGGGGTCCGCCGCGAAGGCGCCCTCCGCCGCGATCTCCCGCACCATCCCGGCCCGCGCCGCGGCGGCGAGTTCCCCGGTGTCGTAGGCACCCATACGACCACCCTAGAACCCCCGATCTTCTCACTGGTCCTAGGACCTGAGTCGTGGGCCGTCCCGTCTGAGACCATGGACGGGTGAATGAGATTCGGCGCGGCACGCTTCAGGAGCAGACCTTCTACGAGCAGGTCGGCGGGGAGGACACCTTCCGCCGGCTCGTCCACCGTTTCTACGAGGGGGTCGCCGAGGATCCCGAGCTGCGGGCGATGTACCCGGAGGAGGACCTGGGCCCGGCGGAGGAGCGGCTGAGGCTGTTCCTGATGCAGTACTGGGGCGGCCCCTCCACCTACAGCGAGCGCCGCGGCCATCCCCGGCTGCGGATGCGGCACGCGCCCTTCGCGGTGGACCGGGCGGCGCACGACGCCTGGCTGCGGCACATGCGGGCGGCCGTGGACGACCTGGGCCTGTCCGAGGAGCACGAGCGGACGCTGTGGAACTACCTGACGTACGCCGCCGCCTCGATGGTCAACACCGCGGACTGAGCCCCCTGTTGGACCGGCGGCGGTTCAGCGGCCGACGCTGACGCCCAGCGCCCCAAGGGAGCCGAGCGCCCCGGCCCGCCGTACCGCGATCGAGCCGTACGGCGTGCGCAGCCGCAGCCACGCGCCCGAGGACAGCAGGCCGGTGTCGGCCGCCTCGGTGCCCGGGCGCAGGAAGCCCAGGGACTGTGCCGCGTGCACGGCGCGCACGGGCAGCCGGGTGTGCCCGATCTCGCGGGACCAGATGTCCCGCCCGATCCGGTCCAGCTCCGCCCGGTTGCGTCGCTCGGGCGCCAACTCCTCGCTGCGCGCCCGGAATTCACCGACCGCCGCGGCGACCGTCGCCCGCAGCGCGTCCGGTGCCGGCAGCCCCGGCTCGGTCCGCCAGCCGCCCCGCGGCGGCAGCACACCGGCCCACGGCGGCCCGGTGACCGCGCCCGGCACGGCCGCGGTGGCCGCCCGCTCGGACACCGACTCCAGCAGTTCGCCCGCGGAGACGGTGCTGTCGAGGGAGACACGGAGACCGTCCTCGTACGGCTTCGCGAGCCGTACCGCGCGTACCGCGAGCACCTCGAAGGACGGCGGCCGGCCGAAGACGGCGAGCGCGGTGCCGGCCGCCTGGAGGCGTACCGCGGCACCGCGGTCGTAGTGGAGCAGCCGGGCGAGGAAGGCGGCGAGGTCCGCCGTCTCCGTCTCGTCCACGAGGTGCAGCACCGTCATGCCGCGACGGCCTCGCCCTCTTCGGCGCCGGCCTTCTCCAGGTACTCCTGGAGGAACTCGCGCTCCTCGGAGGTGATCCGGCGCGGCCGCTGTGCCTCGAAGTCGAACGGTACGACGACGGTCGAGGCCCGCACATAGACCACGTCCGCGTCCTTCACCTCGTAGGCGATGGTGAAGGACGCGGCCCGGATCTCGGTGATCCACAGCTCGATGTCCACCGGGTGGTGCCGGTGGACGAGCTGGCGCTTGTAGTCGATCTCGTGGCGCGCCACCACGGAGCCCTGCTGGAACTCCTTGTCCGGTCGGAACAGGAAGTTGATCCGGGCTTCCTCCAGGTAGCGGACGAAGACCGCGTTGTTGACATGGCCGTAGGCGTCCATGTCGGACCAGCGCAGCGGGCACGCGTAGATGTGGCGCAAGACCGATCAGCCCCGCGTCAGCTTCTTGTAGGTCGCCCGGTGCGGACGCGCGGCGTCCGCGCCGAGGCGCTCGACCTTGTTCTTCTCGTACGACTCGAAGTTGCCCTCGAACCAGAACCACTTGGAGTCGCCCTCGTAGGCGAGGATGTGGGTGGCGACCCGGTCGAGGAACCAGCGGTCGTGGGAGACGACGACGGCGCAGCCGGGGAACTCCAGGAGCGCGTTCTCCAGGCTGGAGAGGGTCTCGACGTCGAGGTCGTTGGTGGGCTCGTCGAGGAGCAGCAGGTTGCCGCCCTGCTTCAGGGTGAGCGCGAGGTTGAGGCGGTTGCGCTCACCGCCGGACAGGATGCCGGCCGGCTTCTGCTGGTCGGGGCCCTTGAAGCCGAAGGCGGAGACGTAGGCGCGGCTGGGCATCTCGACCTGGCCGACGTTGATGTAGTCGAGCCCGTCGGAGACGACCTCCCACAGCGTCTTCTTCGGGTCGATGTTGGCGCGGCCCTGGTCGACGTAGGAGACCTTGACGGTGTCGCCGACCTTGATGGTGCCGGAGTCGGGGGTCTCCAGACCCTGGATCATCTTGAAGAGCGTGGTCTTGCCGGCGCCGTTCGGGCCGATGACGCCGACGATGCCGTTGCGCGGCAGCGTGAAGGACAGGTCGTCGACCAGGATCTTCTCGCCGAAGGCCTTGTTCAGCTGCTCGACCTCGACCACGACGTTGCCCAGGCGCGGGCCCGGCGGGATCTGGATCTCCTCGAAGTCCAGCTTCCGCATCTTGTCGGCCTCGGCGGCCATCTCCTCGTACCGGGCGAGGCGGGCCTTGGACTTGGCCTGACGCCCCTTGGCGTTGGACCGCACCCAGTCCAGCTCCTCCTTGAGGCGCTTCTGCCGCTTGGCGTCCTTCTGGCCCTCGACCTTGAGTCGGGCGGCCTTGGTTTCCAGGTACTTGGAGTAGTTGCCCTCGTAGCCGTGCAGACGGCCGCGGTCGACCTCGCAGATCCAGCCGGCGACGTTGTCCAGGAAGTACCGGTCGTGGGTGACGGCGACGACGGTGCCCGGGTACTTGGCCAGGTGCTGCTCCAGCCAGTTCACCGACTCGGCGTCGAGGTGGTTGGTGGGCTCGTCGAGGAGCAGCAGGTCGGGCTGCTCCAGAAGCAGCTTGCAGAGCGCGACGCGGCGCTTCTCACCACCGGAGAGGTTGACGACCGGCCAGTCGCCCGGGGGGCACCCGAGCGCGTCCATGGCCTGCTCCAGCTGGGCGTCGAGGTCCCAGGCGTTGGCGTGGTCCAGCTCCTCCTGGAGCTTGCCCATCTCCTCCAGCAGCGCGTCCGAGTAGTCGGTCGCCATCTGCTCGGCGATCTCGTTGAACCGGTCGAGCTTGCCCTTGACCTCGCGGACGCCGTCCTGGACGTTCTCCAGGACCGTCTTGTCCTCGTCGAGCGGGGGCTCCTGGAGCAGGATGCCGACGGTGTAGCCGGGCGACAGGTACGCGTCACCGTTGGACGGCTGCTCCAACCCCGCCATGATCTTCAGCACGGTCGACTTACCGGCACCGTTCGGACCGACGACGCCGATCTTGGCACCCGGCAGGAAGTTCAGGGTGACGTCGTCGAGGATCACCTTGTCGCCGTGCGCTTTGCGCGCCTTGCGCATGGTGTAAATGAACTCAGCCAAGAGAAACCGTCCGGCAGCTTGAAATCTGGCAGTGGGCAGATACACCCCATCTTGCCGTACGGCCACCCCTGTGCGGAAACTCGTTACGGTCCGGGGCGCTGACCTGGGGCTTCTCAGCCGTCAGCCCATCAAGCCGTCGGCGAACGGGCATTCCGCTCCCCGGCTTCGGGCCGAGTCGGCCGCCGCCGCCATGGTGATGCTGGGGGTCTCCTTGGCAGTTTTCGGTGTCCAGTTCAGTGCTCGGTTGACCGTGGTGGCCGCGCTCGTGATGGCGTCCGGATGGATTGCCCTCATGGTCGCGCGCGGGAAGTTCGCCACGCGTTCGTAGGGCCGATTGCCCCCGGGACTTCATGGAAGGGGCGGGTGAGTAGGAGTACGGGGGCGCGGTGAGTACGCGCGCGCTGCGCGTGGGCGGGGGCTGGGGGTGACGCTTCGGGTATGCGTCGAGGAGTGTGGTGGAAGAAGTCGGCCGGGCAGTCGGTGTGGATGCTCGGGATGGGGGTCGTCGCGGCGGGGCTGTGGGCCGGTTGGCTGGGGGGTACGGAGAGCGGGCCGTACGAGGTGTGGCAGGTGGCCGGGCTGGTGCTGAGTCTGCTGGTGGTGGTCTGCTGGGCGGCGTTCCGGCGGCATGCCGTGGCAGCGGTGGCCGGGACGACGGCCGGGATGACCGTCGCCGCCTGGTGCGACTGGTCCGACGACTCCACCGGGCTCTTCGTGATCGGGGTGGCCCTGGTCCTGCACGGGAGCCTGTTCGCCACCGCCCTCGTGTCCACGCTCGTCAGGCACGTGGCGCGAGGCGCCCGGTGGGCGGACCGCTGATCCGTCCGCCCATCGGCGAGGTCACTCGCCCGGCTGTTCCCGCTTGCGCAGCAGGACCAGGACCGCGCCGCCGATGACGACCAGGCCTATCGCGGCGCCGGCGATCACAGGGGTGACGGCCGAGCCGCCGGTCGCGGCGAGGTCGGCGTCGTCCGGGGTGGGGGTGGTGAGCGGGGTCGGTTCGCCGACGGTCTGGGCTGCGGCCTTGGAGACGATCGTGCCCTGGATCTTGCAGTCCAGGACGCCGGTGAAGCGGCGGGTGAAGCCGTTCGGGCCGGTGATCGTGAAGTCGTAGCCCTGGTCCTCCTGGAGGGAGACCGGGACGGTGCGCGTGGCGCCGGCCGGGACGGTGTGCTCGGTGCCCATCAGGCTGAAGGTGAAGGGCTGGTCGCCCTTGTCGACGGCCGTGATGTCCACCGTGCCCCTGGCGCAGTCCTTGCGCGCCGACACCGCCGGTATCGCGCCCTGCGCGGCCCAGTCGGCCGTCGCGCTCGCGGAGACCGCGGACTCGCTGGAGCCGGCCAGGATCTGGGTCTGGCCGCGGCTGTCGGAGGCGAGGGCGCGCCCCACCGGGACCGTCGTCGACGCCTGCACGCTCAGCTGGGCGGAGCCGTCCGCCGCGTCCGCGGGGATGTCGAAGTAGATCCGGCTGCCGTTCTTCGCCGTGGTGATGGCCTTGCCGGTCTTGTCGGTGATCCGCACCCCGCTGGTCGCCGCGTCCGCGGGCGGTATCACCGCGACCGCGCCCGCGTTGGTGTGCACGGTCACCGGTCCGACCACGCTCCCGGGGCGGCCGGAGACCGCGGCCGGGTCCAGGGTCAGCGAGGCTCCCGGCTCGCCGCCGGCGCGGGCGCTGCGCTGGAGGTAGTCGGCCAGCTTCTCGGCGCCCGGGGCCACCGCGTCGACCTTGGCGTGGTCCGAGTACCGCCAGATGGCCACCTGGGTGCCGGTCGCCGCGTCCTGCTCGGTGAGGCTTCCCACGCCGGCCCGGTGGGCGAGCGCGGCGAGGTCGTTGACCTGGGGGTAGGAGTGCTGCACGATCCAGTCGATCTTGCCCGCATCCCGGTTGGTGCCCAGCGAGGTACCGCTCCAGGACGTCTCCTGGTAGCGGGCGTCGCGCTGGACCGGGCTGTGCAGATCGACGCCGTACGTCTGTAGGGTGCCGCCGCCGTCCACGGACATCTCGAACAGGCCCGCCGACACCCGCTGGTCGCCGCCGGCCTCATGGACCACGGCCTCGCCGAAGATCTTCAGGCCGTCCAGGGCGGCGCTCGCCCCGCCCTCGGTCTGCGGGGCCACATCGGCCGCGGCCGTACCCGCGCCGGACAGCACGCCGGCCGCCACGAGCCCGGACACCGTGGCGGTGGCGGCCAGGCGGGCCACGGTGGTGGACCGGCGGAAACCAGAGAGCGCAGCAAGCACAGAATTCCCCTTCGAGCAGGACCCGTTGGACGTGGGGGACGGGTCCCACCAGCAGAATCGGCGGCCCCGAGGGGCACGCCCGGCATCCTATGGACTCGGGCTGTGCCTCTCTGGCCGGTCGGATGATCCGATGGCGTTTCCGATCCGGAATCGTTATCGCCGGACCGCCCTTGAACAGTGGATATCGATAAATCCACCCGGGCGAACAGCTGACTTCACGTCACTGTGGCTGGTTCCGAGGCCTGTTGGGCGGCGGTGTCCTCACCTGTGTCCGGCGGGCTCGGAGTCGCCCAGTCGGGCTCGGGCCGGGCGGCCCCGGCAGGGGGTTCCGGTTTGCCCGCGCGACGGAAGACCGCCGTACCCCGCGAGAGGTCATGGCCGATCGCGGTGGCGTCGATGTCCGCCGACGCCCACTGCTGCTGCCCGTCGCGCCCGTCGGTGCGCACCTTCAGCCAGCCCTGCACGACCAGCGGCTGCCCCACCTCCACCGACGCCATCGCGTTGGCGGCGAGCTGGCGGTTGGCCCACACCGTGAAGAAGTTGGTGTGCCCGTCCGTCCAGGTGCTCTTCTCCCGGTCCCAGTAACGCGCGGTCGCCGCGAGCCGGAACCGCAGCGACGGCCCCGCCGCCAGCTCTCGGTACACCGGCGCGGTCGCCACATTGCCCACCACACAGACCACGGTCTCGTGCATCTTCGCGCTCCCCTCCCCCGCCCGGCGCACTCGGCCGGGCGGGCGGACGTACGTACGGGCCCGTCCCGTACGGTGGCGTCTGCCACGACCTCAGACTGCCTCCGCCGGGCCGAGCCCGCTGAGCCCTGTGGACGGCCCCCGCACCTGTGGAAAACTCCGCCACCCGCACGAGTGACCACCACCGGCACACCACCGCCGGCGGACCGTACGGCCCCGAGCTCACCCCACCCCGGCCTCCGCCCGCACCACCCTCCCGTACTGCTCCCGCACCTCTCCGTACCGCAGCAGCTCCGACGCCACCGGATCCAGCACCCGCGCCCGTCCACAGCTCGCGGCCGACTCGCGCAATCGCCGTTCCGCGTCCTGGCCGTACCGCCTCGCGGGCCCTCGCGCGGCCATCCGGCAGCCCCACTCCACCAGCGGCCCGCCGACGATCCCGCACACCATCAACAGCACCGGAACCCCCAGATTGGGCGCCATCACCCCGGCGATCTGCCCGACCAGCCACAGCCCGCCCGCGATCTGGAGCAGCGTCATCGCCGCCTGGACCAGCACCGCCACCGGCCACCAGCCGGGACGCGGCGGCCGCCCGGAGGGGCCCCCGGCCCGCTCCGCCAGCTCGTCCAGCGCCTCCGGCAGCCCCTGCGCACCGCGTACGGCCGCCTCGCGCACCGCCTGCGCCCAGGGCACCGGCAGCCCGGCCGAGGCCCGGTCGGCCACCGTACGGACCGCCTGTTCCACGCGCTGGCGTGCCGTCGCCTCCTCGTCGGCCTGGGCGCCCGTCTGATGGCGGCCGGTCGCCGCCGTACCGCGCTTCTGGTACCAGCGCCACAGCCGTAGCCAGGGCGTGCCGCAGGCCCGGTTGGCGTTGCGCAGCCAGGCGCGTTCGGCGGCCTCGCCCGCCGCGGTGGCGCCCACCGCGTCGGCGAGCCGCGCGGCGAAATCCTCGCGCGCCTCCTCGCTGAGGCCGGCCCAGCGCCCGGCGGCGTAGACGGGCCGCAGCCCGGCCGCGGCGGCGTCCACATCGGCGGCGACCCGGCGGGCCGCCGCGCCCCGCTCGGCCACGAACTCGCCGAGCGACTCGCGCAGTTCACCGACGCCCTCGCCGGTGAGCGCGGACAGCGCGAGCACGATGGCGCCGGGCTCCCCGTGCTCCCCGAGCGCCACACCGTCCTCGTCCAGCAGCCGCCGCAGATCGTCCAGGACCTGGTCGGCGGCCTCGCCGGGCAGCCGGTCGACCTGGTTGAGCACGACGAACATGACCTCGGCGTGCCCGGCCATGGGCCGCAGATAGCGCTCGTGCAGCACGGCGTCGGCGTACTTCTCCGGATCGACCACCCAGATCACCGCGTCCACCAGCTTCAGGATCCGGTCGACCTGCTCCCGGTGCTGCACGGCCGCGGAGTCGTGGTCGGGCAGGTCGATCAGGACCAGCCCGCGCAACTGCTCCTCCGATTCGGGGTTGTTCAGCGGACGGCGGCGCAGCCGGCCCGGGATGCCGAGCCGGTCGATGAGTCCCGCGGCGCCGTCGCTCCAGCTGCACGCGATCGGCGAGGAGGTGGTCGGGCGTCGTACCCCGGTCTCCGAGATGGCCACCCCTGCGAGGGAGTTGAACAGCTGCGACTTGCCGCTGCCGGTGGCACCCGCGATCGCGACGACCGTGTGCCGCCCGGACAGCTTGCGCCGGTCCGCCGCCTCGTCCAGCACCCGGCCCGCCTCGGCGAGGGTCTGGCTGTCCAGCCGCGCCCGGGAGAGCCCGACGAGCTCCCGCAGGGCGTCGAGGCGGGAGCGGAGCGGGCCTTCGTAGGCGAGCGGTACGACGGTACGGGCGGCCGCGCGACGGGCCGGGACCGGCTCCAGGGGGGCGGCGAGCGCGGCGGCGGCCGAGGCGTCGGTGATACGGCGGGCGATGAGCCCGTCGTCCCAGGAACCGGAGGGGGCCGGGCTGCCGGAAGGCTCCGGCGATCTGGCGGGGGCGGCCGGGGCGCTGTCGGTGCCTGGGGTACGAGGGGCGCGCGCGGCGGCGCGATGGGAGCCGCCGGGCGCACTTTCCGGCGCACCGGGGCCGCTTGCCTCTCCCCGCACGCCCGGGGCCGCTTTCTCCCCGTCCCCGCCGCCCTTCCGTGCCTCGTCCTCCACGACCCCGTCCGCGTCCGGCATCGGCGTACCTCCCTCGCCCCGGTCCTCCGCGGCGGGCGCGGCGGTGGCCGTCGTACCGTCTCCGTCCGCGCCGCCGTCCCCCGCTCCCGCCTGGTCCCCTCGGGCGCCCTCCCCCTGCTTCCCGATGTCGACGACCCTCGGCCCCGCGATGCGATCGATGGGGTTGCCGGGGCCCATGGACCCCACGGGAATGACGGGTCGGATGGGATTGGTGGGGTGGATGGGATTGGTGGGATCGGTGGGGCTCATATGGTCCCTGGGCTCGACGCGGTCTGCGTGGTCCATGTGCTCCTGGTCAGTGACGGCGGCCACCGGTCACCTCTCCTTCTGCAGTACGGACAGGGCGGCGATGAGTTCGGCCTGGGGCTCGGGATGGATTTCGAGGGCGTCGAGCGGGGCGAGCCGGCGTTCGCGTTCGCGGTGGACGACGCGGTCCACATGCTCGGTGAGCAGCCGTTCGGCACGGTCGCGCAGGCGCAGCGCGCCATGGGCGCCGACCCGGTCGGCGAGCCGTTCGCCCGCGTGGCGCCCCCGTCGGCCGCCCAGCAGGGCCGTGGCGACGAGGGCGGCGACGGCCTCGGGGTCGGGCGCGACGCTGCGGTCCAGCTCGCGCGCCTCGTCCTCGGCGTACTCCTCCAGCTCGCGCCGCCAGCGCCGTACGGCGAGGCCGATACGGTGTTCCGCGCTCTCCGGCGAGGGATCGCACCCGGCGAGTCCCGGGGCGGAGGCGGCGGGTTCGCGGCGCCAGGCGTCGGCCACCTGCTCGTCGGCGGCGGTGACGGCGCACAGCAGCAGCGCGCCGAGGCTCTCCACGAGGGCGTCGAGGAGTTCGCCCGCGGTGCAGTCCAGGGGGAAGGCGCGCCAGCGTTTGAGGGCGCCCCCGGCAAGGACGGCGCCGGACTGGAGGCGGTGGCGCAGACGCGCGTACTCCCGGTCGTACGCCCCCTCGACCGCGGTGGTGAGCCGGAGCGCGGCCGCGTACTGGGCGGCGGCGGCGCCGGCCAGCTCGGGCATGCGGGTTCTCAGCGAGTCGAGGAGGCCGTGGACGGTACGGGCCATGACGTACTGCCGGGCGCCGGGGTCCTGGGCGTGCTGGACGAGCCAGGTGCGCAGGGCCGCGACGGCGGTGGCGGGCAGCAGACCCGCGCTCCAGACGGACTCGGGCAGCTCCGGCACGGTGAAGCGGGGTACGTCGCCGAGGCCGGCCTTGGTGAGCAGGGCGGCGTACTGCCGGGAGACCTCGGAGACGACCTGGTGGGGCACGCGGTCGAGGACGGTGACGAGTGTGGCGTCGTACTCCTTGGCGGTGCGCAGCAGGTGCCAGGGGACGGCGTCGGCGTAGCGGGCCGCGCTGGTGACCATGACCCAGATGTCGGCGGCGCAGAGCAGTTCGGCGGCGAGGACGCGGTTCTCGGCGACCAGGGAGTCGACGTCGGGGGCGTCGAGGAGGGCGAGGCCGCGCGGGAGGGTGTCGGCGGTCTCGACGCGCAGGGCTCGGACCGGCTGGTCGCCGGGAAGGTCGCCCGGGAGCAGGAGGTCGTCGTCGCGGGAGTCGTGGTGGGGCACCCAGACGCGCGCGAGGTCGGGCAGGACGCGCATGCCGCTGAACCAGTGATGATCTGCCGGATGGCAGACCAGGACCGGGGTGCGGGTCGTCGGCCTGAGCACGCCGGCCTCGCTCACACGGCGCCCTACGAGGGAGTTGACGAGGGTCGACTTCCCCGCGCCGGTGGACCCGCCGACCACGGCCAGCAGCGGCGCCTCGGGTGCCCGTAGTCTGGGTACGAGGTAGTCGTCCAGCTGGGCGAGGAGTTCGTCGCGGTTGGCACGCGCGCGTGGGGCACCGGCCAGGGGCAGCGGAAAGCGTGCGGCGGCGACACGGTCGCGCAGAGCGGAGAGTGTGTCGAGCAGCTGAGGCCGTACGTCCAAGGTCACCACATGTGAAGAATGCCCAATTTTAGGGGAATTCTGAAGCATATGGACATGTCTGCGCGCCGACGGAACAGAAAGGGCGGATAGGGCGACTGGGACATGGGCGCGGGCCAGGCATAACGAGTGCACAACACCCGGTGGCGTCGGACGCCAAAAGCACTGCACGATTCGTACCTGCCTGCGATTATCAGGACCGCTTCACCGAACCTCCACATCGAGCCACGGAGGCGAAGCGACAGGGTCGGCGAGCAGGGACCTTTATCCTTGAACGCGCCACCAGGCCCCCGTAGCTCAGCGGATAGAGCAGGCGCCTTCTAAGCGCTTGGCCGCAGGTTCGAGTCCTGCCGGGGGCGCCGTCCGTCGCCCTCCCTTCGGGGAGGGCTTTTTGCCGGCCGGGGCGTGTCCTGTCGATGTGCTGGTCGTACTCGTGGGTGGCCCCCTTCGCGAATCGGCCGTCTGAGGTCCGGAGGACAAGGGGCCCGTTGTTAGGCTGCCCGCATGTCCGTCGAGGTCGAGCACGTCGAGCTGCGGGCAGCGTGCCGTGCGGACGCGGTGGCTGTGGCGGAGATCTGGTACCGCGGTTGGTGCGACGGGCACCTGGGGAACGTTCCTGACGCGCTGGTCGCGGTGCGGACGCGGGAGTCCTTCGCGGAACGGGCCCCGCGCCGGCTGGCCGACACGACGGTCGCGGTCGTCGGTGGTGAGGTCGCGGGGTTCGTCATGGTGGTCGACGACGAGGTCGAGCAGGTTTACGTCGCCGAGCGGCACAGAGGCGTCGGGGTGGCCGCGGTGCTGCTGGAGGAGGCGGAGCGCCTTGTCGCGGCCGGTGGGCACCGTCAGGCGTGGCTGGCCGTCGTACCGGGCAACGCTCGGGCGCGACGGTTCTACGAGCGCAACGGGTGGACGGACCAAGGGCCGTTCGAGCAATTCGCACCGCGCGACCAAGGACAGGTCACGGTACCCGCGCATCGGTATGTGAAGCGGCTCGCCGACGAGGCCCTGCGGCACAACGCGGGCCGACCCGTCGAAAAGGCCCGCCCGCGTCGCCCGGAGTGAAGCCGTCGCCAGCCGTCACAAAGGGCGGTCGCCTGGTCGCCAGGGCTCTGTCCTGGGCCCCGTGCCGTCGGCGTCGAACAGCCTCAGCCCCGCAAATACGCCGTCGTCGGCGTCGAGACGCGCATCCGGCCCGGGTCGCCACGCGGCTGCCGTGGCGGTACGAAGGGGTGCTCCACGAGCACATCACGTGCGACGCGCCCCACAGCACCGGGACGTTGGAGGGGGCCCACATCCTCACCGTCGGGGGCGGGACGAGAGGAGGCGGAAGGAGTATCTGCGGGACGCCGAGGAGCCGGAGCGGGCGCGCATCGCGGCCGATCTGGAGTTCGCCGAGGGGAAGTCGGCGACGGCCGCACCCACCCCCGCGTGAGCGCACCCCGCCGTTCGACATACTTCGACGCGCTCGGAAAACACTTCGGAGTGCTCGGATCGTGAGGGGAGAACGGCGTGCGACTTCGCTGTGCGGTGCTGGACGACTTCCAGGGCGTGGCCGTCGAGTCGGCCGACTGGTCGGTGCTCGGGGACACGGTGGAGGTCGTATCGCTGCGTACCCACCTGGCCGACGAGGACGCGCTCGCCGCGGCGCTCGCCGAGTACGACATCGTCGTCACCCTGCGCGAACGCGTCGGCTTCCCGGGCTCGTTGCTCGCCCGGCTGCCCCGGCTGCGGCTGATCGTGGCGACCGGGATGCGCAACACCGTGATCGACTACGCCGCGGCCGAGAAGTACGGCGTCACCGTGTGCGGGACGCAGAGCTCCGGGACTCCCCCGGTCGAGCTGACCTGGGCGCTGCTGCTCGGGCTCGCCCGGGGGATCGTCCAGGAGAACACCGCGCTGCGCACCGGCGGGCCCTGGCAGTCCACCGTCGGCGCCGATCTGCACGGCGCCCGCCTCGGAGTGCTCGGGCTCGGCCGGATCGGCGGCAAGGTCGCGCGGGTCGGACTCGCCTTCGGGATGCGTGTCGCCGCATGGAGCCCGCGGCTGACCGAGGAGCGTGCCGCGGCCGCCGGGGTCGAACTGGCCGCCTCCAAGGAGGAGTTGCTGGCCGAGAGCGACTTCGTCTGCGTGCATGTGCCCGGCGGCGAGCACACCCGGGGTCTGGTCGGCGCCGCCGAACTCGCCCTCCTGAAGCCGACCGCCTACCTGATCAACACCTCCCGTGCCTCGGTGGTGGACCAGGACGCCCTGCTCGCCGCGCTGCACGAGGGCCGGATCGCGGGTGCCGGCATCGACGTCTTCGACATCGAGCCCCTGCCCGCCGACCACCCGATGCGCACCGCCCCCCGCCTGCTCGCCACCCCGCACCTCGGCTATGTCTCCGCGGCCAACTACCGCACGTACTTCACTCAGGCGGTGGAGGACATCCAGGCCTATCTGGCGAAATCTCCGGTACGACAATTGCCGTGAAATATCCGAGAACGGATACCGGCCTGTTGAAAGGGTGATCCCCCGCTGATCACCGTGACCCCTGTCGGACGGCCGCGTTGAACGGGGAGTGCGACGGCAGGACCAGCCGTCGCGTATCCCGATCGACAGGAGGAACGTGATGTCTCGCATCGCGAAGGCAGCCGCCGTGGCCCTCGGCACCGGTGCCGTGGTGATCGGTGGGGCCGGGCTGGCTCTGGCCGACGCGGGCGCCCAGGGCGCGGCCGTCGGTTCGCCCGGCGTGCTGTCCGGCAACGTGATCCAGGTTCCGGTCAACATCCCGGTGAACGTGTGCGGCGACTCGGTCGACGTCATCGGTCTGCTGAACCCGGCCTTCGGCAACACCTGCGTCAACCAGGGCGGCACTCTCGCGCAGCCCGGCAACGGCTACGGCAGCAACAGCAGCTACGGCGGCTGAGACCCCGTTCGCGCACCGCGAAGAGCCCCGGCACCTCCGAGCGCCGGGGCTCTTCGCGTTCCTCACCGGTCCAAACCCACCGGCACAGGCTCACCATCACGAACTCGCCGGTCCGAACTCACCGGTACGAACTCACTCGTACCGGTAGACCCCGCTCATGTTCTCCAGCTGATCCGGGGTGTCGCTCCACGGCGGCAGCTTGTCGTGCCGGGCGACGACCCGGCCGTGCTGCGCGTCACCGGTGCCGGGCGGAGCGGCCGGCAGATAGCGGTGGCTGCTGTGCGCCTGCTGCCAGCGCTCCCACTGCATGTCCAGATAGGCGTGGTGGAGCCAGAACACCGGGTCGTTGACCGACGCGGCGCCGAGCATCGCCCCGCCGACCCAGCGGTGCACCCGGTTGTGGTTGTGCCAGGAGGCGCTGCCGCTGCCGGTGCCCCAGCCCTCCAGCTTGTTCCGGAAGCCCTGGGTGACGGTGGAGTCCCAGGGCTTTACGTCGTAGACCGGGTCGTTCAGCGCCCAGCTCACGTCGTCCTTCGTGGGCAGTTGGATGGGCGAGGCGGCGCGGCCGAGGTCACGGGTGAGGTAGCGGCCGTCGGTGACACCCACCTTGATGGTCCAGTTGCCCGTCGCATAGGCGAACGGACCGGTCGTCACCTGCTGGTCGGAGCGCCGGCCGTTGCCGCCGAGCAGATCCTTGGTCCAGGGCACCGAGGTCGCCGTGCGGTCCCGGGTCCAGTCCCAGTACGGCAGGGTCACCGACCCGTCGACGCGGCGCAGCGCGTTCTCCATGTCCAGCAGGAACCGGCGGTGCCAGGGCAGGAAGGACGGCGCCATGTGGGCGGTGCGCAGTTGGGTCTCGCCGTCGGCGGCGAAGTAGGCGACGTGGGTGCGCACGAACTCGTCGTACTCCCCGCGCCTCTTGACCTCCAGTACGGCGTCCACGAATCGTTTCCGCTCGGTCGCGGTGAGGGCTCCGGCGTTCTTACGCACGTACGCCATGCCGGCCCCCCGCCCCCATGCCCATGTCCGGGACGGGCGCGCCCGTCCCGCCGCCACCGCTCATGTCCATGCCGCCCATGCCGCCCGTGTCCACGGTCAGGCCCATGCGGCCCATCATGTCCTTGACGCCGTCGGGCAGCATGCCGTCCAGCGGGTCCGGGGAGAGGTCGCTGAGCCGCTGGCCGGGGCCGAGTTCGTCCACCGCGGCCCGCGCCGCCTCCAGGGGTGTGCGGTACGACGTGTAGTGGTCCACCATGCTCAGCCAGGTGCCGTCGGCCCGCCGCATCAGATGCAGCGGGCGGCCGTCGATGGTGATCCGCCAGGCGTCGTCGGACGTGCTGCGGCCGGCCTCCGGCAGCCGGACGCCCTGGATGCGCCGGCCCCGGTACGTCTCGTCGAAGGAGTCACCGCCGGCTGCCGGGGGCGCCGGCCGGGAGGCGGCGACGACCGGCGCGAGGGCGAGGGCGGCGGCGC
Source organism: Streptomyces griseofuscus (assembly GCF_014673495.1). GTDB lineage: Bacteria > Actinomycetota > Actinomycetes > Streptomycetales > Streptomycetaceae > Streptomyces > Streptomyces murinus. The sequence continues at coordinate 5,569,567 of NZ_CP051006.1, read as the reverse complement.
AGGACAACAGCCCCCGCATCATCCGCCGTCGCCCAGGACCGGCCGTCGTATCCGCTCTGATCTGCTCTGTCGCGCCCGCCGCAGCTGCGTCGTCGCCGTCGACCATCGCACTCTCCTCGTCCGGGAACAGATGTCGTACCCGCTAACGGACATGGAGGGGCCGGGTAACCGGCGTACGGCCGAACGGCGCTGGTGAGGGAGCCCTGGGGGTTACCGGGCCGGGCCCACGCCCAGGTCGCCGCCGGCGACGGTGCGCAGCGCCGGGGCGAGCAGGCCGGCCTCGGGGAGCCGGGGAGCGGGCAGGCCGAACAGGTCGGGATCGGGCGCGGTCAGGGGGGCGACCAGGTTCAGACCGGGTCCGGCGGTGTGCAGGTCGGCGGCGGGGGCGTCGAGGCCGAGCCGGTCGCCGAGCGGATGCGGCAGCGGCGCCCGCAGATCGGCGCCGGGCAGCGTCCCCGCGATCGGCAGCCTCGGCAGGATCGGCTCGGGCAGCAGCCGGCCGGTGACATAGCGCGGCCCGTCGGGCGCGCCCGGGGTCAGCAGCGGCACGTCCAGCGTGGCCTCGGGCATCCGCGTGCCGAGGGAGTGGGAGACGCCCTGGAGCGGTACAGGCACGGGGACCGCGCCGGCCGCGGCGGCGGGGGCGGTCGCGCTCGCGGCGGCCGCGACGCCGGTCAGCACGGCGGCGAGGGTTCCTCGGGTGGTCGGCTTCATCTCGGATACGGCCCTTTCCGGGTGCGGGTGTTCGGCGTCCGTACCGCGTAACTGGCGTGGCCGGGACGGAGAACGGGGGCGGCGCGACAATTCCCCCGGCTGCCGTAATAGTCGGCTGGTCATCTTCATGAGCGGTCGGCCGGTCGCACCCGCCACCGGCCGGTCGCACCCGCCACCGACCGGCCGTTCACGCTCACCGGCAGGTCACGCCATGCCGACGCCCCGGCCTTCGTCCCTGCCGTCAGCCGCGCAGGCTGGTGGCCGGCAGTACGACATGCGCGGCGGCGTGCAGGGTCTCCGGGGCGCCGGCGAACGCGGCCAGCGCGGCCGGCTGCACGACCCTGCCGGGCGCGCCCTCGGGCCAGGCGCGGGTGGTGAACACCAGGTAGGCGAAGCCGCGGGCCCGGACGGCGGCGAGCCACTCCGGCGGCGCGGGGGCCTGCGCGATCAGCCGCGGCATCCGTACGACGGCCTGGCCGGCCTCCACCAGCAGAGTGATGGGGAGGCTGGGCCGGTGGGTGCCGTCGACCAGGTCGCCGCCGACCGGCAGTCCGTTGCTCACCAGCAGCTGCTCGACCGCGGCCGTGGTGACCTGGGGGCCGCCCGCGGCGTCCCCCAGGGAGTAGGCCAGCAGGTAGGGCATGTCGGTGCCGTCGGGGGCCGCGCCGCTCCAGGGCAGCACGACCAGCGTGCCGAGGTCGGCGGGGCGCAGTTCCGTGGGGGTTGAGGTCACCGCGCGACCATATCGACGCGCCCGGGGCGGCCCGGCGGCTTCTCACCCGTCCGGACCAGTGGACCGAAGGGCTCCACACGAACGAGGGAAGCGGCCTCGAAAGGGGCGGGGCCGGCACCGCGGATGCGGTACCGGCCCCGGTCGCGCAGGGGTGTCAGCTCTGCAAAGGCAGGCCACCGAGCAGCGGGTTGTGCTGGTTCAGCGCGGTGGTGGCGCCCTTGACCGAGTGCAGCACGGAGTCCTTGTCCTCGGTGTCGAGGGCGTTGGACTGGTGCTGGAGCGGCATCACGTCCCGCAGGGTGAAGTCACCCTTGGCGAGCTGGTTGACGGCGCCGTTGAGGCTGGAGGGCGTCAGATCGGTGGCGTTGTAGGCGAACGCGGGCGCGGCGACGCCGGCGAGGGCAACGGAACCGGCCAGGACGGCGGCAGCCTTCAGGGACTTCATCGTGTTCCTTTCTTCGGCAACGACGTGTCCAACGAGCACCGTGGCGGGGCGGAAACCCCGTGGCCGAGAAGACATATGAACATGCCTCGGGAAGACATATGCATATGCCTCGGCCGGAAAGGGAGGGTCTCGTGGACCGGTCGGGGTCAGCCGGTCGCGGGCGTGGCCGGGAGCGCCGGTGTGCTCGGCAGGGCGGCCACGCTCGGGAGCGTCGTCGGGGTGGCGGTGGGGGTCGGCAGGCCGGTGCCGGGGAGGGCGGCGAGCACCTGGGCGACCAGGGCGTTGGCGGCGGCGACCACCTGGTCGACATCGGAGACGACCGCCTTCACCAGGGCGTCCACCGCGGCCAGCACATCGCCGACGAGGTCACGGGCGCCGGGCACGCTGCGGGCGACGCTCTGCGGGGCCGGGTTGAGCGGCACGGCGGGTGACGCGGACGGCTTGGGCAGCGCCGACTGGGACTCGGACCCCGAGGGGACCGGGGCGGGCGCAGAAGGAGCGGCGGGCGTGGCCGCGCCGGCCGGGGTGGTGGCCGGGCTCGCGGCGGCTGCGGGAGTCGCGGTCTGGGATACGGCAGGCGCCGCGGGCACCACCGGCGCCGCAGGTGTCGTCGGCTCACCGGCAACACCCGGAGCCGCGGGCGTCGTCGGCTCACCGGGGGCCTTCGCCCCGCCGAGCGTGCCCTGCGCCGCCGCCCGTACGACGGCCTGCTTGGCCGCGGCGCCGAGTCGCTCGGCCTCCGCCGCGGGCAGTCGGCCCTCCGTCAGTGAGCGGTCGAGCAGTTCGGCGACCGGCTTGGGCAGGGCGCCCGCGTGATCCAGGGCTCTGACCTGGGCGAGGAGTTTCGCGGCACCGGGCAGGGCGGCCTGGGTGGCGGGGGCGTCGCCGTGGCCTCGCGCGGTGTCGACGGCGACGGCGACCGGGCCGGTGAGCGCGGCGATGACGGCGGCGCTGAGGGCGGTGGACGCGAGGCGCCGTGCGGGCAGAGCACGCATGGGGGTTCCTTTCGGCAAGACTTCGGGGTCTGAAAACCCACCGTCAGTTCGCCCCATCCGCCCCGCAACCGCTCGCTGGGCCACATGCCCCGTCCGGGCTCGCCCCTGCCCCGACCGGGGGAACGAGAACCGGCCGCCCACCGCCGCGACGGATGCGCGGAGTGGACGGCCGGTCGAGGGGGTGTGCGCCCCGGACGTCAGCCGTTGACGCAGGTGTTGCCGAACGCCGGGTTCAGCAGACCGATGACGTCGATGCTGTCACCGCAGACGTTGACCGGGACGTGGACCGGGACCTGAATGACATTGCCCGAGATGACACCGGGCGAGTTGGCGGCAACGCCGTCCGCGCCGGAGGAGGCGGCGGCGGCACCGGCGGCGCCGGCGACGGCCGCGACGGCGGCAGAGGTCAGGACCAGACCCTTCGCGATACGCGACATGGAGAGGTGCTCCTTGAAATAGACACAAACATCCGGGCGACTGCCCGGCGTTGTGTCAACGCGTCCCGCTCCCCCGGGTTGTGCCGCCAAAGGGGTGATGTGCGCCGGAGGCCGCCCGGAGGGGGCGTGGCCGCCCATGCCGAAAACCCCCGCACGCATCCGCGCGGGGGTCCTGGGCGGCGGGTGCCGGACGCTCGGGGTCCGGCACCCGGCAGGTCACCGACGGGCGGCCGTCCGGCCGCGGCGGTACAGCACCGCACCCGCCATGATCAGCGCGGCGCTGGCGGCCGATGTGGCGATCATGGCCTTGGCGTTGCCACCGGTGTGCGGCAGGGTCGGCGGCTCGTCGTTGCCGTACGAACCGGGCGGGGTCGGCTCGTCACTGCCGTAGGAGGACGGCGGGGTCGGCTCGTCGCTCCCGTAGGAGGACGGCGGCGTGGGCTCGTCGCTCCCGTAGGAGGTGGGAGTCGGGGTGGGCTCGTCGCTGCCGTACGACGTGGGGGTCGGGGTGGGCTCGTCGCTGCCGTACGACGTGGGGGTCGGCGTCGGCTCGGGGCTGCCGTACGCCGGCGGCGTGGGGTCGTCATGACCGTACGACGTCGGGGTCGGCGTCGGTTCCGGCTTGCCGTAGGAGACCGGCGGGGTCGGGTCGTCGTGACCGTACGCGTCGTTGCCGTAACCGGTGGGGCGCGGGGTGACCGAATGGCCGACATTGGCACAGGAGTTGCCGAACGCGGGGTTCAGCAGCGCGGCCACGTCCACGGAGTTGCCGCAGACATTGACCGGCACGTGCACCGGGACCTGGATGCTGTTGCCGGACAGCACGCCCGGTGAACCCTGGGCCAGTGACTGCGCGTTGGAGTCGGCGAGCGCGGCCGTGCCGTACAACGAAAGCACGCCGGTCGCGGCAGCTGCGGCCACGACCATGCCCTTGCTGAGGGTCTGTCGCAATCTCGTAGTCTTCCTACTCGAACTGCTCGGAGATGTGGAAAAGCCGGCCCCGGGCCAAGAGATCTATGGATCGACGGTCCGGGACCGGCCTGTACGCAGCCGGCGGGCTGGCGTGCGGTGGGTACCGAACGTCAGCCGTTGGCGCAGGTGTTGCCGAACGCGGGGTTCAGCAGACCGATGACGTCGACGGAGTCGCCGCACAGGTTGATCGGGACGTGCACAGGGATCTGGATCACGTTGCCGGAGAGCACACCCGGGGAGTTGGCGGCGACGGCCCCGGCCCCGGAGTCGGCGAAGGCGGGGGCGGCCCCGCCCAGCGCCAGGAGGGCACCGGCGATGACAGCAGCGCTCTTCTTCATGAATTTTCCCTTCTCTGACGGTCATGCCCCTATGAGCGGTCGAAACCGAGCGAGCACGGCCTTGAACGGCTCGCACCATGACCGGCAGGTTGTAAAACGAGGGATAGACAGCCGGAGAAACCCTGGAACGTGCCCGGCCCCCTAATTCACTCGAACGCCCCCATAGAATTGACACCTTGGACGATTAACGGATAGGTGCTTCTTCGGGAAGAACGAAGAAACCGCCCGGGCGCCGCACCGAAAAATAGGTGCGACGCCCGGACGGCACTCGGGGTGGGGCCTGCTCAGCTGCCGACGGCGCCGTTGCCCGCGAGGACGGAGATGTCGTCCGCGAGGTGCGAGAGCGGCTCGTCGTCCTTGGCCTGCGACGAGTTCTCGGCGCACTGCTGCACCTGCGGCGAGGACAGCACGGGGATGTCCTGGACACCGACGTTGACCAGGGCGAGCACCGACTGGACGTCCGCCTTCACCGGCAGACCGACGCACAGGTCGTTGAGCGAGCCGCCCACCAGGGTGGCCTGCGGGCTCAGGTTGCCGGTGGTCACGGCGTTCCCGAACGACTCATGGGCACCGTTGCCGCTGGCCGACGTGGTGCCCGTGTCGTTGCCGATGGCAAGCGCCTGGGGGGCCACCGCCGCGGACACACCGATGAAAGACGCGGCGACCGCCGCCGCGGCCATTGCCTTCTTCAGCATTTCGCTTTCCTTTCCGGGCTTTCGCCAAGAGCACGTTCCTGCCCTGGCATCAACCGGGCCGCCGCCGTTTGGTTGCGGGGCGTCACCCGTTCGGATCGTCCGGCGGTATTCGGGGGCATTCACCGGCCATTCGCCGGCATCCGGTGACATGTGGGCCATTGGAGTGAACGAGGACAACCCGCGGGCGTGCGGAGCCGTTGAACCAGATCGCTCCGGTGGACGGGGTGTCTTCAGAAGGGAACAGCAAGTGATCAAGAAGGTTCTGGCCACCGCCGCGGTCGCCTCCGCCGTCGTCGGTGCCTCCGCCGCCGCCGCGGCCCCGGCCCTGGCCATCGGCAACGACACCGGGACGACGTCCTACAGCGGCAACGGCGCCGCGCAGACGTACGGCAACTCGGCCACGTACGGCAACATGAGCCCGCAGATGGCGCTCATCCAGGGCTCGTTCAACAAGCCCTGCATCGGTCTGCCGGCGAAGGCGGACCTCCAGTCGCTGGTCGGTCTGGTCAACGTCGGCGTTCAGGACATCCCGATCCTGTCCTCGCCGCAGACCCAGCAGTGCGTGGAGAACTCCACGCAGGCGAAGGGCGACGAGGCCCTGTCGCACATCCTGGACGACATCTCCGCCCTGTCGGGCAACGGCGCCGCCGGCAGCTGAGCCCGATCCCCGCGACGGCGGGTCGCCGGTCCTCCCGGTGGCCCGCCGTTTCGACGTCCCGGTGCCGGTTCGGCCGGGGGACGTTCATCCATTCATCCGACCGCACTGCTCCGAACGGGGCAAACGCCGCAACCACGGCACCGCTGGGGCAGTTGACGGTCACGCAGCTCCTCCCCGGAGTCCGCCTTTCGAAAGGGAACGAACATGAAGAAGCTGTGGGCAACCGCGGCCGTTGCCGCCTCCGTCGCCGGTCTCGCCGGTGCCGCGGCTCCCCAGGCCCTCGCCATCGGCAACGACCACGGCACCACGTCGCTCAGCGGCAACGGCGCCACGTCGTCCTTCGGCAACTCGGCCACCTCCGGCAGCATGAGCCCGCAGCTCTCGCTGGTCGAGGGCTCGCTCAACAAGCCCTGCATCGGCCTGCCGGCGAAGATCGACGCCCAGTCGCTGGTCGCCCTGGTCAACGTCGGTGTCCAGGACATCCCGATCCTGTCCTCGCCGCAGACCCAGCAGTGCACGGAGAACTCCACGCAGGCGAAGGGCGACGAGCCGCTCTCGCACATCCTGGACGACATCTCCGCCCTGTCGGGCAACGGCGCCGTCGGCAGCTGAGCGGACGATCCCCGCGACGGCGGGTCACCGGTTCCCCCGGTGGCCCGCCGTTTCGCTGTGTAGACCCGGCTAGGAGACGATGTCCTTGCGGGCGAACCCCCGGAAGGCCAGCGCGAACAGGACGAGCGCGCAGGTCACCGAGAGCGCGCAGCCCTGGATCATCCCGGACCACTCGGCATGCGGCTGGACGGCGTCGGCCCAGGCGAACTGCCAGTGCGCGGGCAGGAAGTCGCGCCAGTGGCCCAGCGCGGTGACGGCGTCCAGGACATTGCCGACGATGGTCAGCCCGACCGCGCCGCCGACCGCGCCGAGCGGGGCGTCCGTCCGGGTCGACAGCCAGAACGCGAGCCCCGCGGTGACCAGTTGGGACACGAAGATGTACGCCACCGCCACCGCGAGCCGCCCCACGGCCGTACCGGGGTCCAGTTCGCCGCCGGTGGGTATCTGGAGCGGCCCCCAGCCGTACGCGGCGGTGCCGACCGCGAGGGCGACGACCGGCAGCAGCACCATCGCGGCGAGGCTCAGCCCGAGCGCCACGACCAGCTTGGACCACAGCAGCCGGGCCCTGGGCACGGGCGCGGCCAGCAGATAGCGCAGGGAGGACCAGTTGGCCTCCGAGGCCACGGTGTCCCCGCAGAACAGGGCGACCGGCACGACCAGCAGGAAGCCGGCCGAGACGAACAGGTTCACCGCGGCGAAGTTGGCCCCGGACGCGGTGGCCGTGTCCATCAGGGTGACCTGGCCGTCGCGCCCCGAGGGGTGGCCGACGGCGAAGGCGATGACCAGCACGAACGGCAGTACGGCGAGGAGCGCGCCCATGACCAGGGTGCGGCGCCGCTTGAGCTGGCGGACCAGCTCCACGCGCAGCGGCAGGGTGCCCCGGGTGCGATAGCCGGAGGCCACCTCGGTGAGCGTGCTCATGCGGAACCTCCGATCAGGGTGAGGAACGCGTCCTCCAGGCGGCGGTGCGGGCCGACCGAGGCGACCGGCACCGAGAGCCGCACCAGCTCCACGACCAGCCGCTCGGCGGTGCCGCCCGCCGCCAGCCGGACCAGCAGCCCGTCGTCGGTGCGCACGGCGGAGGCGACGCCGGGCAGGGCGGCCACCTTCTCCATCACCGGCTCCTCCACGGGGCCCGCAGTGCCGACGAGCAGGGTGTCGCCGGAGCCGATGATGTCGCGCACGGGTCCGGCCTGGACGAGCCGGCCGCGGTCCATCACCACGAGGTGGGTGCAGGACTGCTCGACCTCGGAGAGGAGGTGGCTGGAGACGATCACGGTGCGGCCGGCGGCCGCGTAGCGGATCATCACCTCGCGCATCTCGCGTATCTGGGGCGGGTCGAGGCCGTTGGTGGGCTCGTCCAGGATGAGCAGATCGGGCAGGCCGAGCATGGCCTGGGCGATGGCCAGGCGCTGGCGCATGCCCTGGGAGTAGGTGCGCACCGCGCGGGCCAGCGCGTCGCCGAGCCCGGCGATCTCCAGGGCTTCGTCCAGATGGGCGTCCGCGGCGGGGCGGCCGGTGGCCCGCCAGTACAGCTCCAGGTTCTCCCGCCCGGACAGGTGCGGCAGGAAGCCCGCGCCCTCCACGAAGGCGCCGACCCGGGAGAGCACCGGGGCGCCGGGGCGGATGGCGTGCCCGAAGACGCGGATCTCGCCGTCGTCCGGGGTGATCAGGCCCATCAGCATGCGCAGGGTGGTGGTCTTGCCCGCGCCGTTGGGCCCGAGCAGGCCGAGCACCTGGCCGCGCTCGACGCGGAAGGACAGCTCGCGCACCGCGTACCGGTCGGCGGCTCCGGCGTACCGCTTGCCCAGGTCCTTGATGACCAGCGGGACCTCCGCCAGCGCGGGGTCGGGCGCGGGGGCGGTCGTACGGCGGCGGGCGGTCAGCAGCAGGGCGGCCGCGATGCCCGCTCCGGCGAGCGGCAGCCACCACACCCAGGAGGGCAGCGGGGCCGCGGCGGTGCGCACGGCGGGTGCGGTCGGGACGCTCAGCGCGCTCTTCAGGGTGACGGTGTAGGTGGCCGGGGCGGCCGGTGAGGCGTAGCCCAGGTCGGTGGTGGCGAGGACCAGGCGAAGCCGGTGGCCCTTCTGCACCTCGTGGTCGATCGCCGGGAGGGTGACCGTGACGTCCTTGCCGCTTTGGGCGCCGGTCACCCGGAAGGGGGTGACGAGCTGGGAGGGCAGCACCTGGCGTTTGCCGTCGGGGCCGACGTCGTAGACCTTGCCGAACAGCACGGCGTCGCCGCTGGCGGAGGTGATGTGGACGCGGGCGGTGGGGGTGCCGGTGATCTGGAGGGTGCGGGTGAGCGGCGCGGAGTCGAAGCGGGCGTACTGGCCGGGGAAGTCGAGGGCGGTGCCGAGGCCGAGCGCGGACAGCTGGCCGAGGCCGCCGGAGCCGCCGAGGCCGGGCAGCGCGGAGACGGCGGGCGGGCTCGCGCCGGCCGGGTTGATGATGTGCTGTGCGCGGCCGGACAGGGCGATGTCCTGCCGGTCGGCGCGCAGGCCCGGGTAGCTGTCCGCGCTCGCCCCGCGCAGCTGGGCGGTGCCGTCCGTGGAGTCGACGCCGCCGGTGCGGGTGATCCGGAAGGCGGGGCCGGTGTCGGCGGCCTTGTCGCCCTTCAGATACCGGTCGAACCAGGTGCGCACCCGGTTCTGGACGCGGCCGGTCTCCAGGTCGCCGCCGTCATGGCCGCCCGCGACCCAGTCGACGTCGACGGGGGCGCCGTTGGCCTTGATGGCGTGCTCGGCGGCGTCGGCCTGGCCGAGCGGGAAGAGCGAGTCGGTCTGGCCCTGCACCAGCAGGGTGGGCACCTTGATGCGGGAGCCGACGGCGGACGGCGAGCGTTCCTGGAGCAGGGCGCGGGCGGCGGCGTCCGGGGTGCCCGAGGTGGCGACCCGTTCGTACATCCGGCACAGGGCGGGCTCGAAGCGGGCGCAGCCGCCGCCCTCGCCGAAGAAGACCCCGGCCCACAGCTTCTTGTAGACGCCGTTCGGGAAGAGGGCGTCGGCGAGGTTCCAGTAGGTGAGGGCCGGGGCAATGGCGTCCACCCGCCGGTCGTGGCCCGCGGCGAGCAGAGAGACGGCACCGCCGTACGAACCGCCGGCCACGCCGACGCGGGGGTCGCCGGGCTTGTCGAGGCGCACCTGGGGCTGTTTCGCGAGCCAGTCGATGAGCCGGGAGACGTCGGCGACCTCGGTCTTCGGGTCGTTCAGTCCGATCTTGCCGGTGGAGCTGCCGAAGCCGCGGGCCGACCAGGTCAGGACCGCGTACCCGTCGCGGGCGAGGTCCTCGGCCTGCTGCCGCATGTCGTCCTTGCTGCCGCCGAATCCGTGCGCGAGCAGGACGGCGGGGCGCCGCCCTGCGGGGCCCGCGGTGAAGTACGAGGTGTCCAGGCGCACGCCGCCCGGCATGGCCATCATCCGGTCGGCGCGGTGCACGGGCTCGGGTCCGCCGGAGGCGGCGGCCGTCCAGGTGCCCGCGCCCGCGAGCACCACGACGGCGGCCGCGGCGGCCAGCAGCCGCCGCGGTCCCTTGAGCAGCCCTCGCAGCCGGGCCACACGAAGATCCATGCCTCAACGGTACGGGCCGCCACTGACATCCGCCGGACCCCCCGGGGCTGAACCGGGGCCCCTCCGGCGGGAGTAGGGGCGGCGGCCCCGTACTTCATCCGCAGTAGTACGGCGCGGCCCCCGGTACCGGAGGTGAGGGGGGTACCGGGGGCCGCGCGCGCCGGGGAGGGCTCAGGCCTCCTGGGTGTCCTCGGGGATGGACACCAGCCAGCGGGTCTCCTGGCGCGGGCGGAGGTAGAGGGCCCAGTAGAGGGTGGCGACGAGGGTGATGCCACCGGTCCAGATCAGGTAGGAGACCTCCTGCTCGACCAGGATGTAGACCAGGACGGCGATCAGCAGGACCGGCATGGCGGGCCACAGCGGCATCCGCCAGGCCTTGCGGGTGCCGTGGTGGCCGCGGCGGGCGAGCAGGGCGGCGACGGCGACCAGCAGGTAGAGGGCGGTGACGGCGACGCCGGTCACGCCGTAGAGCGTGTCCAGGTTGACGAAGCAGAGGAACGCGCCGGGGACGCCCACGACCAGGGTGGCGACCCAGGGGGAGCCGAAGCGGCCGAGCTTGGACAGGGCGTTGTTGACCGGCGAGGGCCAGGCCTTGTCGCGGGCGGAGGCGAACAGGACGCGGGAGTTCTGGATGACCATCACGATGCCCGCGTTGATGATCGCGAGGGCGACGCAGAGGCTGACGAAGGTGCCGACCGCCGAGTTGCTCCAGGCGATGACCATGCTGGAGATGTTGCCGCCGGTCAGGGAGGTCAGGTCGCCGGCGCCCAGGGTGATCGCGGTGACCGGCACCAGGATGACCACGCTGGAGATGGCCAGCGTCGCGAGGACGGTGCGGGCTACGTTGCGGCGCGGGTTCTCCAGCTCCTCGGAGAGGTAGACGGCGGTGGAGAAGCCCTGGGTGGCGAAGAGCGCGATGGCGAGCCCCGAGAGGACCATCATGGCCGTCACCGGGTTGACGTGGGCGTGCTCGCCGGCGATCTGGAAGGAGGTGAGGGAGCCCAGACCGCGGTGGGAGTGGGCGAAGCCGAGGACGGCGACGACACCGGCCGCGATGACCTCCAGGACCAGGAAGATGCCGGTGATCCAGGCGTTGGCGCGCAGGTCGAGCAGGCCCGCGAGGGTGGCCGCGATCATCACGCCCGCGCCGGTCCAGGACGGGTCGAGATGGACGATCGGGGCGAGGTAGTCGGCGGTGCCCATCGCGATGACCGGGGGGACGATCATCACGACGAGGAGCGACATCACGAAGGCCAGCCAGCCCGACAGCCGGCCCGCCAGGGTGGAGACCATGGCGTACTCGCCGCCCGCGCTGGGGATCAGGGTGCCCAGCTCCGAGTAGCAGAAGGCGACGGGGATACAGAGCAGCGCGCCGATGGCGAGGCAGAGCGCGGTCGCCGTGCCGAGGCTGGAGAACAGGTCCGGCACGATCACGAAGAGCGTGGAGGCCGGTGTGACGCACGAGAGGGTGAGCAGAGTGCCGCCGACCACGCCGATGGAGCGCTTGAGCTTCTGAGGGCTGTCCGTGGCCTCGGGGAGGCTCGTCTCGACAGGGCGGAGCGTGTCGGTCATGCGGCGGAATCCGATCGACTCGTGTCGTGCGTGAGGGTGAGGGGTCGGGAGCGCTATCGCCTCCGGGCGGATCGTCGTCGTACGGTCGTCTTCGTCCGCTCCCGGCGCCCATAGGGAACCCCGACGAAAACCGCCACGTCAATGGGTGTTTACCTTCGGAATCCGCACCAAGGGCCCGCACGGCTGTGGATCAGATTCGCAGGCAACAAGGCCCCATTGGTGCATCCATCAAGCCTGTATGTGATCTGACCTTGCTTTCGAAGGTCATCTCCCGGCAACCCCTTCGTCACCCGTTTCATCCACATGAACGGGAACCGCAGCCGACGTTTCAAAAAAATGTCAGGCCGTCCGGTATCCGGACGGCCTGACGAGGGGAGAGCGGGGATTCCGGGTGCCGCTCAGTGGTTGCGCGGGAACCCGAGGTCGACACCGGTGGGGGCGTCGGCCGGGTCGGGCCAGCGGGTGGTGACGACCTTGCCGCGGGTGTAGAAGTGCGTGCCGTCGTTGCCGTAGATGTGGTGGTCGCCGAAGAGCGAGTCCTTCCAGCCACCGAAGGAGTGGTAGCCCACCGGCACCGGGATCGGCACGTTGACGCCGACCATGCCGGCCTCGATCTCCATCTGGAAGCGGCGGGCGGCGCCGCCGTCCCGGGTGAAGATCGCGGTGCCGTTGCCGAACGGCGAGGCGTTCATGAGGGCCACGCCCTCGTCGTACGTGTCCACGCGCAGCACGCACAGCACCGGGCCGAAGATCTCGTCCTGGTACGCCTTGGCGGTCGTCGGCACCTTGTCCAGCAGCGAGATGCCGATCCAGTGGCCGTCCTCGTACCCCTCGACCGTGTGGCCGGTGCCGTCCAGGACCACCTCGGCGCCCTCGGCGGCCGCGCCGGTGACGTAGGAGGCCACCTTGTCGCGGTGGGCGGCGGTGATCAGCGGGCCCATCTCGGAGGTGGGGTCGTTGCCCGGACCGATCTTGATCTTCTCGGCGCGCTCGCGGATCTTCGCCACCAGCTCGTCGCCGATGGCGCCGACCGCGACGACCGCCGAGATCGCCATGCAGCGCTCGCCGGCCGAGCCGTAGGCCGCGGAGACGGCCGCGTCGGCCGCCGCGTCCAGGTCGGCGTCCGGCAGCACCAGCATGTGGTTCTTGGCGCCGCCCAGGGCCTGCACGCGCTTGCCGTTGGCGGAGGCGGTGGTGTGGATGTAGCGGGCGATCGGGGTGGAGCCGACGAAGGAGACGGCCTTCACGTCCGGGTGCTCCAGGAGGCGGTCCACGGCCACCTTGTCGCCCTGCACCACGTTGAACACACCGTCCGGGAGCCCGGCCTCGGCCAGCAGCTCGGCGATGCGCAGGGAGGCGGAGGGGTCCTTCTCGCTCGGCTTGAGCACGAAGGTGTTGCCGGTCGCGATGGCGATCGGGAACATCCACATCGGGACCATCGCCGGGAAGTTGAACGGCGTGATGCCCGCGACCACGCCGAGCGGCTGGCGGATCGAGGCCACGTCCACGCGGCTCGCGACCTGCGTGGACAGCTCGCCCTTGAGCTGCACGTTGATGCCGCAGGCCAGGTCCACGATCTCCAGGCCGCGGGCCACCTCGCCGAGCGCGTCGGAGTGCACCTTGCCGTGCTCGGCGGTGATCAGCTCCGCGATCTCGTCCCGGTGCGCGTCCAGCAGCGCCCGGAACCTGAAGAGGATCGTGGTGCGCTGCGCCAGCGAGGACTGGCCCCAGCTCGCGAAGGCGTCCTTGGCCGCGGCGACCGCGGCGTCGACCTCCTCGACGGAGGCGAACGCGACCTTGGTGGTGACCGCGCCGGTCGCCGGGTCGGTGACCGGCCCGTACGTGCCCGACGCGCCTTCGACGGTCTTCCCGCCGATCCAGTGGTTGACGATCTTCGTCATGCCCAGAGACTCCTTGTTCACAGATGGCGGCGTCGGGTCGAGACGTGCCGTTCGTACTGCTCACGTGCCGTGACCGCGGGGGTTCGGGTCGCGCTCGCGGCCACAGGAACATCCCACCAGGCCTGTGCCTCGGGCGCGCCCGACACAGTGTCGGACGTTTCGGTCTCGACGTAGACACATGTGGGAGTGTCGGCGGCCCGCGCCTCGGCGAGCGCCACGCGCAGTTCCCGGACGCTCCCCGCCCGCAGTACCCGCATCCCCAGGCTGGCCGCGTTGGCCGCCAGATCGACGGGCAGCGGGGCGCCCGTGTAGGTGCCCTCCTGCGTCCGGAACCGGTACGCGGTGCCGAACCGCTCGCCGCCCACCGCCGCCGAGAGCCCCCCGATGGAGGCGTACCCGTGGTTCTGCACCAGCAGCACCTTGATCGCGACGCCCTCCTGGACGGCGGTCACGATCTCGGTCGGCATCATCAGATACGTGCCGTCGCCGACCAGTGCCCAGACCTCGCGCTCGGGCGCCGCCAGCTTCACGCCGAGCGCGGCCGGGATCTCGTAGCCCATGCAGGAGTAGCCGTACTCCAGGTGGTACTGGTCACGGGAGCGCGCCCGCCACAGCTTGTGCAGATCGCCGGGGAGCGAACCGGCCGCGTTGATCACGATGTCCGACTCGTCCACCAGGGCGTCCAGCGCGCCGAGGACCTGCGGCTGGGTCGGCCGCGCGTCGGGGTCGGGGCTCGCGAAGCAGGCGTCGACACGCCGCTCCCAGCGCTCCTTGGCCGCCGTGTACTCGGCCGTGTACGCGCCGTCCGTCTTGTAGGACGCCAGCGCCCCGGTCAGCTCCTCCAGGCCGGTGCGGGCGTCCGCGACCAGGGGCAGCGCGGCCAGTTTGTGGGCGTCGTGGGGTGCGATGTTGAGGTGCAGGAAGCGGACGTCCGGGTGCTGGAAGAGGGTGCCGGAGGCGGTGGTGAAGTCGGTGAAGCGGGTACCGACGCCGATCACCAGGTCCGCGGTGCGCGCCAGTTCGTCGGCGGTCGCGGTACCGGTGTGGCCGATCCCGCCGACGTCTCGCGGATGGTCGTACCGCAGCGCGCCCTTGCCCGCCTGGGTGGACGCCACGGGGATGCCGGTCGCCTCGGCGAACGCGGCGAGGGCCGCCTGGGCGCGGCTGTGGCGGATCCCGCCGCCCGCGACGAGCAGGGGGCGGCGGGCGGCCCGGACGGCGGCTGCCGCGCGGGCCAGTTCGGCGGGGTCCGGGCCCGGGCGGCGTACGCTCCACACCCGCTCGGCGAAGAACTCCTCGGGCCAGTCGTACGCCTCCGCCTGCACGTCCTGCGGCAGGGCGAGGGTGACCGCGCCGGTCTCCACGGGGTCGGTGAGCACCCGCATGGCCGCGAGCGCGCTCGGGATCAGCTGCTCGGGGCGGGTGATCCGGTCGAAGTAGCGGGAGACCGGGCGCAGCGTGTCGTTGACCGAGACATCGCCCGCGTACGGCACCTCCAGCTGCTGGAGGACCGGGTCGGCGGGGCGGGTGGCGAAGACGTCGCCGGGGAGCAGCAGGACGGGGAGGTGGTTGACGGTGGCGAGGGCGGCGCCGGTGACGAGGTTGGTGGCGCCGGGCCCGATGGAGGTCGTCACCGCGTGGGTGGCGAGGCGGCCGCACTGGCGGGCGTAGCCGACGGCCGCGTGCACCATGGACTGCTCGTTGCGGCCCTGGTGGTACGGCATCACGCCCGCGTACTCGACCAGTGCCTGCCCGATGCCCGCGACGTTTCCGTGGCCGAAGATGCCCCAGGTGGCGCCGATCAGCCGGCGCCGCTCGCCGTCGCGTTCGGTGTGCTGGGCGGTGAGGAAGCGGACGAGCGCCTGGGCGACGGTGAGCCGGGTCGTCATCGGTAACCCCCGGTGGTCTCGGTGTGGTCGGGGTGGAAGCGGATCCGCCACTCCCTGTTCTCGCCGGGCCCGGCCATCACGTTCAGGTAGTACATGGCGTGTCCCGGCTGGGCGATGGAGGGGCCGTGCCAGCCGTCGGGGACGAGGACGGCGTCGCCGGAGCGGACCTCGGCGAGGACGTCGGCACCGCCCGGGCGGGAGGGGAACACCCGCTGGTAGCCGAGGCCGCCTGGACCCTCGATCTCGAAGTAGTAGATCTCCTCCAGTTCGCATTCCTCGCCCGGCCGGTGCTCGTCGTGCTTGTGCGGCGGGTACGAGGACCAGTTGCCGCCGGGAGTGAGGACCTCGACGGCGATCAGCCGGTCGCAGTCGAACGCGTCGGCGGCGGCGAAGTTGCGCACCCGGCGGGCGCAGGTGCCGCTGCCGCGCTGCTCGACGGGAACCTCCGGCGCGGGGCCGTAGCGGGCGGGGAGTCGTCGCTCGCACTTCGCTCCTGCCAGGGCGAAGCGGCCTCCCGCGCCGGAGGCGATCTGGACCCGGGCGTCACGGGGCGCGTACGCGAAGTCCGAGGCCCCCGCGAACACGCTGTCCCGACCCAGGAGTTGGAACTCGCTTTCCTCGATTCGAACGGTACATCCGCCTTCCAGCGGAAGCACGATCCACTCGCTGTTCCCTGTGATGAACGTATGGCTACCACCCGGGGACAACTCGACGATACGCAGGGCGCTGTACGTCCAACCGGCGCGCTCGGGGCGGATGTCGAGGACGTACTCGGCGCTCGCCGCGGTACCTCGGGGCAGATACAGGTCGTCGCTGGTCATGCGGCCTCTCGCAGCAGTGCGGTGGCGGTGTCCACGGCGGCGGCCACATCGCCGTCCGCCGGGTACAGCAGCGAGCGGCCGGCCACCAGGCCGCGTACGGTGGGCAAGTGGAGCGCGCCACACCACTTCTCGTGGGCGGCGTCGCGGTCGGCGGGTGCGTCGCCTATGTCACCGCCGAGCAGTACGGCGGGGAGGGTGGAGGCGGCCAGGACGCGGGCCATGTCCCGCGGGTCCTCGGTGACCGGCACCTTCAGCCAGGTGTAGGCCGAACTGCCGCCGAGGCCCGAGGCGATGGCGATGGAGCGGGTGACGGCCTCGGCGGAGAGGTCGTTGACGAGTGCGCCCGCGGGGGTGCGGCGGCTGATGAAGGGCTCCACGAAGACCGGGAGCCGGCGTGCGGCCATCGCGTCGACGGCGCGGGCGGCGGACTCCAGGGTGGTCAGGGAGCCGGGGTCGGTGTAGTCGAGGCGCAGCAGCAGCTTGCCCGCGTCGAAGCCGAGGCGGTCGATGTCCTCGGGGCGGTATCCGGTGAACCGGTCGTCCAGTTCGAAGCGCGCGCCGCGCAGCCCGCCGCGGTTCATCGAGCCCATGACCACCTTGTTCTCCAGGGCGCCGAGCAGCAGCAGGTCGTCCAGGATGTCGGCGGTGGCGAGGACGCCGTCGACGCCGGGCCTCGACAGCGCGAGGCAGAGGCGTCCGAGCAGGTCGGCGCGGTCGGCCATGGCGAGCTCGCGGTCGCCGACGGCGAGGGCGCCGCGGGCGGGATGGTCGGCGGCGACGATCAACAGCCGGCCGGTGTCGTTCAGCAGGGGCCGGCGCCGGCGCCGAGCGGCGGCCTCGGCGATCGCCTCGGGGTTTTGGACGCGGACGCGGACCAAGCCCGCGATGTCCACGGTGCCGCTCCGGTTCGGAGTGCCGCTCCGGCCCCCGCCCCCGCTCCGGTCCGCGCCCCCGCCTCCGTCCCGGTCCGCGCCTCCGCCCCCGTCCGGGACGCCGCCCGTGCTCACCGCACCGCTCCGGCCGCGAGGGCCGCGGCCACCTCGTCCGAGGTGGGCATCGCGGAGGAGCACTCCAGGCGGGAGGCGACGATGGCGCCGGCCGCGTTGGCGCTCCGCAGGGTGGTCTCCAGGTCCCGGTCGGCCAGCAGCCCGTGGCACAGGGAGCCCCCGAACGCGTCCCCGGCGCCGAGGCCGTTGAGGACGGTGACGGGGAGCGGGGGCACCTCCACCACCGTGCCGTCCGCGCCGACGGCGAGAACCCCCTTGGGCCCCTGTTTCACCACCGCGAGCCGGACCCCCGCGTCCAGCAACGCCCGTGCGGCGGCGTGCGGTTCGCGGGTGCCGGTGGCGATCTCCACCTCGTCCAGATTGCCGACGGCGACGGTGGTGTGGCGCAGGGCCTCGGCGTAGAAGGGGCGGGCGGCCTCGGGGTCGCGCCAGAACATCGGCCGCCAGTCGAGGTCGAACACGGTGGTCCCGGCCCTCTTCCGGTGGGCGAGGGCGGTGAGGGTGGCGGTACGGCTGGGTTCCTCGCTGAGCCCCGTGCCGGTCACCCAGAAGACGCGGGCGGCGGCGATGGCCTCGAGGTTCAGCTCGCCCGCCTCGATCTCCAGGTCGGGGGCCTTGGGCTGCCGGTAGAAGTACAGCGGGAAGTCGTCCGGCGGGAAGATCTCGCAGAAGGTGACGGGGGTGGGGAGTCCGGGCACGGAGGTGACCCAGCGGTCGTCGACGCCGAAGGCGCGCAGCGCGTCGTGCAGATAGGTGCCGAAGGGGTCGTCGCCGGTACGGGTGATCACGGCGGTGGTCCGGCCCAGCCGCGCCGCCGCCACCGCGACGTTGGTCGCCGAGCCACCGAGGAACTTGCCGAAGGACGTCACCTGCGCGAGCGGGACGCCGGCCTGGAGCGGATAAAGGTCCACTCCGATCCGGCCCATGGTGATCAGGTCGTACGCCATCGGCTCCCCTTCGTCACGGCTCCCCCGGTTCGTCACGACTCCCCCGGCTTTCTAGTCCTGCCCACGGAACACTGTCAATGCTTTGTCCGGACATTCGGACGATGAGGGGTTTCATGCTCGTTCCCGGGCGCGGGGCCGGCCATGCGCGCGCCCGCGCCCCACTTTGCGTCAGCCGTGTCACAAATGCCCCTCTTCCGTCACACATGTTGCGCGTACGCGGGCACCGCGTCACACCCGGTCGACAGGGGCTGACCGTTGGTGACGGTGCGTCGTTGTCCGGGCGCAGGCTTGATGATCGCCAGCGCAGCGCCCGGTTCCCCCGACGGCCGTCCCCGGCCGCCGCCGCGGTGCGCGCGGGGAGGTGCAGCTCATGACCGACCGCCGGCTCTGGTCCTACAAGGAGATCGCGGCGCACATCAAGGTGCAGCCGGACACCGTGCGGTCGTACCGCAAGCACGGGCTGCTGCCGCCGCCGGACCATGTGGAGGGCGGCAAGCCCTACTGGTACGCCGACACCGTCCGCGCCTGGGTCGCCTCCCGGCCGAGCAGCCGCGGCCGCCGCCCCGACTGAGGCCCCGGCAGCGCGTCCCACTGCCTACAGCGCGGTCACGACCACGGTTCGATGACGGTCACCCCGGCCCCCGGCGCCTCCCCCATCCGGGCGAGGGCCGCCGGGGCGGCGTCGAGCGGGACGGCGGAGGTCACCAGGAGGTCGGGGCGCAGGACGCCGGAGCGGACCAGCTCCAGCATGCCGGGGTAGGTGTGGGCGGCCATGCCGTGGCTGCCCAGGAGTTCCAGTTCCAGGGCGATCGCGCGGGCCATCGGCACCGGGGTGGTGCCGTCGGCCGAGGGCAGCAGCCCGACCTGGACATGCCGGCCGCGGCGGCGCAGGGAGTCGACGGAGGCGGCACAGGTGGCGGGCGAGCCGAGGGCGTCCAGGGAGAGATGGGCGCCGCCGCCGGTCAACTCCCGTACCGCGGCGGCCGTATCGGGCACCGTGCTCGCGTCCAGGCAGTGCGCCGCGCCGAACCTGCGCGCCAGCTCCAGCGCCCCGGGCGCGATGTCGACGGCGACCACCCGTGCCCCGGCAGCCGCCGCGATCATCACCGCGGACAGGCCGACCCCGCCGCAGCCGTGCACCGCGACCCACTGACCGGCCGCGGCCCGCCCCTGCTGCACCACGGCACGGAAGGCGGTGGCGAAGCGGCAGCCGAGGCCCGCGGCGGTGCCGTACGCCATGCCGTCCGGGATCGCCACCAGGTTGACGTCGGCGTGGTCGAGGGCGACGTAGTCGGCGAAGGAGCCCCAGTGACTGAAGCCGGGCTGGGTCTGCCGTTCGCACACCTGCTGGTCGCCCGCCGCGCAGGCCGGACAGCTGCCGCAGGCGCAGACGAACGGCACGGTGACCCGGTCGCCGGGCCGCCAACCGGTCACCCGGGTGCCCACCGCCTCGACCACACCGGCGAGTTCATGTCCGGGCACATGCGGCAGCACGATGTCCGTGTCGTGGCCCATCCAGCCGTGCCAGTCGCTGCGGCACAGCCCGGTCGCCTCGACCCGCACCACGACCCCGTGCTCCGCGGGCGCCGGGTCGGGCACCTCCCGCACCTCGGCGGGCTTCCCGAACTCCTCGAACACCACCGCTCTCATGCGGCTCACCTTTTCACGCACCCGCGCACCGCCGCCCCGCGGACTTCACGCGTACGGCGCAGGAGAACGGCGACGAACCGGCACATCTGCCTAAGGTGCGGAGGAATCACCCACCACCCCCCGCACCCCCTTCGCGCACCACTCGGTGACCCGCCCCTGCCCCAGCCCGACGGGACGACCCACGTGAGCCACCCCCCGCCGCCCGGCACACCCAAGGCCCGCATCCCCCACCCGCAGCAGCCCCCGCCCCCGTACCCGCGCATCGGCGCGGGGCTGTGGCGGCGCTGTCTGGTCGGCGGGCTCGCGGTGTGGGTGCCGGCCGCGGGACTGGCCCTCGCGACCCGGAGCGCGGCGGCGCTCGCGGTGCCCGTCCTGCTGGGCGCGTTCCTGGCGCCGGTGGTCTTCGTGCTGTGGGCGTACGAACGGCACGGCCGCGACCTCGGCGTCAGCGCGGTGCTCGGCTGCTTCCTGGCCGGCGGCGCGCTCGGCGTGCTCGGCGCCTGCCTCACGGCCGCGTCCGTGCCCCACCCCTCCACGGGCCGGTATCTGACCGTCGCCCTGGCCGAGGAGGCGGCCAAGCTGGGGGCGCTGGCGTTCGCGCTGCGCCGCCAGCCGGCCGTCCACGGGATGCGGGCCGGGCTGGTGCTGGGCGCCGCCGTGGGCGCCGGCTTCGCGGCCCTGGAGAGCACCGGGCACGCCCTCGACGCGGCCCTGTGGGCGCCGGACCCCTGGGGGCAGCTGGAGACGGAGCTGGTGCGCGGGCTGCTCGCACCCCTCGGGCAGGGCGCCTGGAGCGCGGTCGCGGGCGGTGTGCTGCTGGCGCTGCGCCGCCCCGACGGCCGCTTCCGGTACGCGCCGCCGGTGGTCGCCGCCGGGATGGGCGCCGCCCTGCTGCACGCGCTGGCGGACACGGCGCGCGGCCTTTCGCCCTGGCTGGTCGTACGGCTCACCGGCCGGGGCGTGGAGACCGGGCTGTTCGCGCCGGGGTACCCGCCGCAGCCGAGCGCCGCTCAGCAGCATCTGCTGACCCTGGTCTCCGCCCTCGGCCCGGCCCTCGTCGCGCTGGCCGGACTCTTCTGGGCGCTGTCACTCGCCCGACGCAATCCTCCGTACCCTCCTTGGAAAAATACCCCCTAGGGGTATACTCTGGCGAGGGTGGGGAAACCATCGGGAACAGCACCGGCGAACACCACCGGCCCCATGTGCCACGACGAGGAGAACGAATTGAGCGCCCAGACCGACACCCCGGCCTCCGTCACCACCGTCTACCAGGTGACCGGCATGAGCTGCGGGCACTGCGAGGGATCCGTCTCCGGCGAGATCTCCCGGCTCCCCGGCGTCACCTCGGTGAAGGCCGTCGCGTCGAGCGGCGAGGTGACCGTCGTCTCCGCGGCCCCGCTGGACGACGAGGCCGTCCGCGCCGCCGTGGACGAGGCCGGCTTCGAGCTGGCCGGCAAGGCCTGAGCACCGCTTTTCCACAGTCCCGACCGGCCGTGCCGACCAGCTGATACTGGCTCCGTGCGGTCCGGTCCGATGTCTGGAGTCCGGACATGACCAGCACCATCGCAGAGCAAGCAGAGCAAGCGGACACCGCCATAACCCCCGGTACGTCGTCCGAGGTCGAGCTGCTCATCGGCGGGATGACCTGCGCCTCCTGCGCGGCCCGCGTCGAGAAGAAGCTCAACCGGATGGACGGCGTCAGCGCCACCGTCAACTTCGCCACCGAGAAGGCGAAGGTCAGCTACGGCACGGGCGTCGAGGTCGCCGATCTGATCGCGACCGTCGTCAAGACCGGGTACACCGCCGAGGAACCCGCCCCGCCGCGGCCCGAACCGGAGGCCGAGGCCCCGGATTCCGCCGGGCAGGACCCCGAACTCGGCGCGCTGCGCCACCGGCTGCTCGTCTCCGCGCTGCTCGCCCTGCCCGTCGCGCTGCTCGCGATGATCCCGGCCCTCCAGTTCGACAACTGGCAGTGGCTCTCGCTCACCCTCGCCGCGCCCGTCGTCGTCTGGGGCGGCGCGCCCTTCCACCGCGCCGCCTGGACCAACGCCCGGCACGGCGCGGCCACCATGGACACCCTGGTCTCGGTCGGCACGCTGGCCGCGTTCGGCTGGTCGCTGTGGGCCCTGTTCTTCGGCCACGCCGGGATGACCGGCATGCACGACGAGTTCCGCCTCACCGTCTCCCGGATGGACGGCGCCTCCACCATCTATCTGGAGGTCGCCTCCGGCGTCATCGCGCTGATCCTGCTCGGCCGCTATCTGGAGGCCCGCTCCAAGCGGCGCGCCGGCGCGGCCCTGAAGGCGCTGCTGGAGCTGGGCGCCAAGGACGTGGCGGTGCTGCGGGACGGGCGTGAGGTGCGGGTGCCGGTCTCGGCGCTGGCGGTCGGCGACCGGTTCGTCGTACGGCCCGGCGAGAAGGTCGCCACCGACGGCACCGTGGTCGAGGGCGTCTCCGCGGTCGACGCCGCCATGCTGACCGGCGAGTCGGTGCCGGTGGACGTCGGCCCCGGCGACCAGGTCACCGGCGCCACGGTCAACGCGGGCGGGCGGCTCGTCGTCGAGGCCACCCGGGTCGGCGCCGACACCCAGCTGGCCCGGATGGCCAAGCTGGTGGAGGACGCGCAGAACGGCAAGGCCGAGGTGCAGCGGCTGGCCGACCGGGTCTCCGCGGTGTTCGTGCCCGTGGTCATCCTGATCGCGCTGGCCACCTTCGGGGTCTGGCTCGGCGTCACCGGGGACGCGGTCTCCGCGTTCACCGCCGCCGTCGCCGTGCTGATCATCGCCTGCCCCTGTGCGCTGGGCCTCGCCACGCCGACCGCGCTGATGGTCGGCACCGGGCGCGGCGCCCAGCTCGGCATCCTGATCAAGGGCCCCGAGGTCCTGGAGTCCACGCGCCGCGTGGACACCGTCGTCCTGGACAAGACCGGCACCGTCACCACCGGCCGGATGACCCTCCAGACGGTGTACGCCGCCGACGGCGAGGACGAGCAGGAGCTGCTGCGCCTCGCGGGCGCCCTGGAACACGCCTCCGAGCACCCGGTCGCCCGCGCCGTCGCGGCGGGCGCCGAGGAACGCGTCGGCACACTCCCCGCGGTCGAGCACTTCGAGAACGTCCCCGGGCGGGGCGTGCGCGGGCGCGTGGACGGCCGTGAGGTGGCCGTGGGGCGCCTGTACGACGACGTTCCCGAGGAGCTGGCCCGGGCGGCCGCCGAGGCCGAGCGGGAGGGCCGTACGGCCGTCCTGGCGGGCTGGGACGGCCGGGCCCGCGGGGTGCTCGCGGTCGCCGACGCGATCAAGGAGACCAGCGCCGCGGCGATCCGCGAGCTACGCGCCCTCGGACTGACGCCGGTGCTGCTCACCGGGGACAACCGGACGGTCGCCGAGTCGGTCGCCAGGGCAGTCGGTATCGACGCGGCCCACGTGTACGCGGAGGTGCTGCCCGAGGACAAGGTGGACGTCGTACGGCGCCTGCGGGCCGAGGGCCGCGCGGTGGCCATGGTCGGCGACGGGGTCAATGACGCGGCCGCCCTCGCCACCGCCGATCTGGGCCTCGCGATGGGCACCGGCACGGACGCGGCGATCGAGGCGGGCGATCTGACGCTGGTCCGCGGTGACCTGCGCACGGCCGCCGACGCGATCCGGCTGTCCCGGCGGACGCTGGCCACCATCAAGGGCAATCTCGTCTGGGCGTTCGGCTACAACGTGGCCGCGCTGCCGCTGGCCGCCGCCGGCCTGCTGAACCCGATGATCGCGGGCGCCGCGATGGCCTTCTCCTCGGTCTTCGTGGTGACCAACAGCCTGCGGCTGCGCCGGTTCCGGTGAGATACCGCTCGAAGGCGAAACCGGAGTCCCTCTAGAGACGGGCGCGAGCCTCACATAAGCTCTTCACAAGGCTCGCGCATCTTCCTTACGCGCAGGCCCCGATCGCCAGATCGGGGCTCTTGCGCATCAAAGGGACATATGCAAGAGACGCAGATCACAGTGATGTGAACGTAACCATCGAAGGGGTTCGAAGGTCTAAGTTGGCGATGTCGGATCGGCGTCTTGGGGGGCGCTGTTCCGACGTCTGGGGATGTCTTGGGGGACGTCTCCGGAGATGCGTTGCCGGGGCACGTACACCGGGAAGTCTTTGAGCGGCCCTCCCGGCGTGCCTGTCCCGGCAGACCGCAATCGACAGCGATTCAGGCGCTGTCCTCTCTGAGCGCCCGGCCCGGATCCCGTGGGGGGAATCCGCACCGGGACATGGGAAGGCGCCCTGGTCGTCGGCCCGTGGGGGGACCGGCGACTCAGGGCGCCTTCTTCTCTGCCCGTGTCTCAGGCGGTGCGGCTGCGGCTCAGCGGGCCTCGACCGGCACGAAGTCGCGCTCGACCACGCCCGTGTAGATCTGCCGCGGACGGCCGATGCGGGAACCGGGCTCCTTGATCATCTCGGTCCACTGGGCGATCCAGCCCGGGAGGCGGCCGAGGGAGAACAGCACGGTGAACATCTCCGCCGGGAAGCCCATGGCCCGGTAGATCAGACCGGTGTAGAAGTCCACGTTCGGGTAGAGGCTGCGCGAGACGAAGTAGTCGTCGGAGAGCGCGTGCTCCTCCAGCTTGAGCGCGATGTCCAGCAGCTCGTCGGACTTGCCGAGGGCCGAGAGGACGTCGTGCGCGGCGGCCTTGATGATCTTGGCGCGCGGGTCGAAGTTCTTGTAGACCCGGTGGCCGAAGCCCATCAGACGGACGCCGTCCTCCTTGTTCTTCACCTTGCGGATGAAGGTGTCGACGTCGGAGCCCGAGTCACGGATGCCTTCCAGCATCTCCAGGACGGACTGGTTGGCGCCGCCGTGCAGCGGGCCCCAGAGCGCGTTGATGCCGGCCGAGATCGACGCGAACATGTTGGCCTGCGAGGAGCCGACGAGGCGGACCGTGGAGGTCGAACAGTTCTGCTCGTGGTCGGCGTGCAGGATCAGCAGCTTGTCCAGCGCGGAGACGACGACCGGGTCCAGCTCGTACTCGTCGGCGGGGACCGAGAACGTCATGCGCAGGAAGTTCTCGACGTAGCCGAGGTCGTTGCGCGGGTAGACGAACGGGTGGCCGATCGACTTCTTGTACGCGTACGCCGCGATCGTCGGAAGCTTGGCGAGCAGCCGGATCGTGGAGAGGTTGCGCTGCTTCTCGTCGAACGGGTTGTGGCTGTCCTGGTAGAAGGTGGACAGCGCCGAGACGACCGAGGACAGCATGGCCATCGGGTGGGCGTCGCGCGGGAAGCCCTTGTAGAAGTTCTTGACGTCCTCGTGCAGCAGCGTGTGCCGCGTGATCTCGCCCTTGAACGTCGTCAGCTCGTCGACGGTGGGCAGCTCACCGTTGATCAGCAGGTAGGCCACCTCCAGGAAGGTGGAGCGCTCGGCCAGCTGCTCGATGGGGTAGCCGCGGTAGCGGAGGATGCCCGCCTCGCCGTCGAGGTAGGTGACCGCGGATTTATAGGCGGCCGTGTTGCCGTACCCGCTGTCGAGGGTCACCAGCCCGGTCTGGGCGCGCAGCTTCCCGATGTCGAAGCCCTTGTCGCCGACGGTGCTGTCGACCACCGGGTAGGTGTACTCGCCGTCGCCGTACCGCAGTACTACAGAGTTGTCGCTCACGTCTTCCCTCACCGACGTAGTGCCTCATCTTCGAGGTGCCCTGACTGTCTCTACCATCCCCCATTTGGCTCAGGAGAGTGCACTCGGGGTCGACCATTGGGCCTATTGACGGCACTCAGTGCCGCCAACCTGCTCATCCTGCCCCCTCGGCGAGGCATCTGGAAGTGCTCTGTGACCTTCACGACTCCTTTGATCGATCATTTTTCCCGGCGAGCCTGAAGTCCAGGGCTGTACACCGCCGTCCGGCTGACACCGTGCGTACGGCCTGGCCGATCGCCCGGCGCGAACCCACCAGCACGACCAGCTTCTTGGCCCGGGTGACGGCCGTGTAGAGCAGGTTCCGTTGCAGCATCATCCATGCTCCCGTGGTGACGGGAATCACCACGGCGGGATATTCACTTCCCTGTGAACGGTGGATGGTCACCGCGTACGCGTGCGCGAGTTCGTCCAGTTCGTCGTATTCATACGGAACCTCCTCGTCCTCGTCGGTCAGCACCGTGAGCCGCTGGTCGACGGGATCGAGCGCGGTGACGACGCCCACGGTGCCGTTGAAGACCCCGTTCTTCCCCTTCTCGTAATTGTTGCGAATCTGGGTCACCTTGTCGCCGACCCGGAAGACCCGGCCGCCGAACCGCTTCTCCGGCACATCGGGGCGGGCGGGCGTGATGGCCTGCTGGAGCAGCCCGTTGAGCGCCCCGGCACCGGCCGGGCCCCGGTGCATGGGCGCGAGCACCTGGACATCGCGCCGCGGGTCGAGCCCGAACCTGGCGGGCAGGCGCCGCGCCGCCACGTCCACGGTGAGCCGCCCGGCCTCCTCGGTGTCGTCCTCCACGAAGAGGAAGAAGTCCTTGAGCCCGTCGGTGAGAGGGTGCTTCCCCTCGTTGATCCGGTGCGCGTTGGTGACGACGCCGGACTGCTGGGCCTGCCGGAAGACGCGGGTGAGACGGACGGCGGGGACCGGGCTGCCGGGCGCGAGGAGGTCGCGCAGGACCTCTCCGGCGCCGACGCTGGGCAGCTGGTCGACATCCCCGACGAAGAGCAGATGCGCTCCGGGCGGTACGGCCTTCACCAGCTTGTTGGCGAGGAGGAGGTCCAGCATGGACGCCTCGTCCACGACCACCAGGTCGGCGTCGAGCGGCCGTTCCCGGTCGTACGCCGCGTCGCCGCCGGGCTTCAGCTCCAGCAGCCGGTGCACGGTGGAGGCTTCGGCGCCGGTCAGCTCGGCCAGCCGTTTGGCGGCGCGGCCGGTCGGGGCGGCGAGCACCACCTTGGCCCGCCGGGCGCGGGCCAGCTCCACGACGGAGCGGACGGTGAAGGACTTGCCGCAGCCGGGGCCGCCGGTGAGCACGGCGACCTTTTGCGTGAGCGCGAGCCGGACGGCGGCCTCCTGCTCGGGCGCGAGGTCGGTGCCGGTGCGCCCGTGGAGCCAGCCGAGGGCCTTGCCCCAGTCGACGTCCTGGAAGCCGGGCATCCGGTCCTCGTCGGTGCGCAGGAGGCGCAGCAGCTGGGCGGCGAGGGACAGCTCGGCGCGATGGAAGGGCACGAGGTACACGGCGGTGACGGGCTCGCCCCCGTCCGGCCCTGGCACCTTCTCCCGTACGACGCCGGGGTCGGTGCCGTCCTCCGGTTCTCGGGCCAGCTCCCCGAGGCACTCGATGACGAGGCCGGTGTCGACCTGGAGGAGTTTGACGGCGTCCGCGATCAGGCGTTCCTCGGGCAGATAGCAGTTGCCCTGGTCGGCGGACTGGGAGAGGGCGTACTGGAGGCCGGCCTTGACGCGTTCGGGGCTGTCGTGGGGGATGCCGACGGACTGGGCGATCTTGTCGGCGGTGAGGAACCCGATCCCCCAGACATCGGCGGCGAGCCGATAGGGATTCTTCCTGACGACGTCGATCGACTGATCCCCGTACTTCTTGTAGATCCGCACGGCGATGGAGGTGGACACCTCGACGGTCTGGAGGAAGAGCATGACCTCCTTGATCGCCTTCTGCTCCTCCCAGGCCTCGGCGATCTTCCTGGTCCGCTTGGGCCCGAGCCCCGGCACCTCGATCAGCCGCTTGGGTTCCTCCTCGATGACGCGGAGGGTGTCGACGCCGAAGTGCCGGGTGATCCGGTCGGCGAAGACCGGCCCGATCCCCTTGACCAGCCCGGAGCCGAGGTAGCGCCGCATGCCCTGCACGGTGGCCGGGAGCACGGTGCTGTAGTTCTCGACCTGGAACTGCTTCCCGTGCTGGGGATGACTCCCCCACCGCCCCTCCATCCGCAGGGACTCCCCGACCTGGGCCCCGAGCAACGCCCCGACGACGGTGAGCAGATCACCCCCGCCCCTGCCCGTATCGACCCGGGCCACGGTGTACCCGTTCTCCTCATTGGCGTACGTGATCCGCTCCAGCACACCTTCGAGCACAGCCATCCGCCGCTCACCGGTGTGCGTCCCCGCCTCTTGCGCCATGGGTCGACGGTAGCGGTGGGGGGTGACAAGGGGTGCTGGCAGCCGTCCGAAGTCATATTCCCGAGGCATATGCAACCTCTTGCCGTCCGGCTCGTTGGTCACGTCGTACGACAGGAGGGGGTGTCGATGGTCGGCTCGTCGCACGAGGCGCTGCACCGGATCTTCCAGAAGGATCCCTCGGTGTTGACGAAGGCGTTACAGCGGGTGCTGCACGTGCCGTTTCCGGAGCCGCGGGAGATCGTGGCCATGAACGTGGACCTCACCGAGATCGAACCGGTCGAGCGCCGGGTGGACACGTTGATGCGGGCGGAGACGGACGAGGGCACGTATCTGCTGGTGGTGGAGTCGCAGGGGAGGGTGGACGACCGGAAGCGGGGCAGTTGGCCCTACTACCTCGCCTACTTGTACGAGAAGTACCGCTGCGAACCGGTGCTGATCGTGGTCACGCAGAGCAGCACGACCGCCAAGTGGGCCTCGCGGCCGATCCGGTTCGGCTTCCATGGCTGGCACTCGATGACGGTGCGTCCGCTGGTGCTGGGGCCGGACAACGTGCCGGTGATCACCGACGAGCACTGGGGCGAGCAGGACCCGTCCCTCTCGGTGTTCTCGGCGATGACACACGGACGCGGGCCCCAGGCTCCGGCCATACTGGAATCCCTGGCAGCCATTCTGAAGACCGTCGATCCGGATACCGCGTCGGCCTACGCGCAGTTTGTCGACTCCTGCTTGACCGACTCCCAAGCGAAGCAGATGTGGAGGGACTTGATGAAGACCGTCCAGTACTTCTGGCGACACCCGCTGGCGGAACAGGTGCGTGAGGAGGGGCGCGTGGAAGGACGGGAAGAGGGCCGGGAAGCTTGTCGGCGGATGGTCTTCCTCCTCCTCCAATCGCGCCGCATCCCCGTTTCCGGCACCGCCCGCGCGCGCATTGAGGACTGCACCGACCTCGGCCAGCTGGAGGCGTGGGCCGAGCGGGCCGTACACGCGGCGGACGCCGACGAATTGTTCACCGACGAGTGATCCAGTACCGGGAATGGGAGGTGGCATAGATGGGACAGATCCAGTACTTCTGGCGTCACCCTCTCGCCCTACAGGTGCGTGAGGAGGGGCGGGAGGAGGTCCGTGAAGCTTGCCGGCGGATGCTCCTCCGCTTCCTCGAATGGAGCCGCGGTCCCCTCCCCGACACCGCCCGCGCGCGCATCCAGGCCTGCACCGACCTCGACCAGCTGGAGACCTGGTTCGAGGGAGCCCTGCACGCGGTGAAGCTGGAGGAGTTGTTCACCGAGGAGTGAACCCGCGGCCCAGGGGAGTGAACCGCCGGGCTCACGCCCCCAGTTGTGCGGCGGCGTGGGTGAGGCGGGATTCCAAGCCCTCCAGGACGTGGAGGACGTCCGCCTGTTCGGCCGGGGAGAGGTTGGCGAGGGTGGCGTCCTCCAGTTGGCGCCACAGGGATTCGACCTGCTCGCGCAGCGCGTGGCTCGCGGTGGTGGCCTCGATCAGGTAGGCGCGTTTGTCGTCGGCGCAGGGACAGCGGCGTACGAAGCCGGCCTGCTCCAGGCGGCGGACCGTGCGGGCCATGGTCGCCGCGTCGGAGTCGAGCAGGCGGACGAGGTCGGCCTGCCGCTGCGGGCCGAGTTCCCACAGCTGCATCATGACCAGCTCCTGGCCGGGATGCAGACCCACCCGGCGCAGCAGTTGCCCGGCGATCATGCGGTGCGTGCGGGCCACGCGGAAGATCGCATGGCTGACCGGGCCACCCGTCGCGGCCGAGGGCACCGCCACCGCCACGTCCGCCGGGGGCGTGGTGCCCTCCTCGCCCGCACCTTCGGCTGCGGATGCCTTCATCGCCTGCGTCTCCTTCGAGCAATAGATCCTGCTCGGACAGGATAACCCGTCCGGACCGGCTACTCCCCGCTCCCGGCGAGTACAAAAGCTCCTTCGTGGCCGCCGTCACTCCTGGTTGCGGAATACCTGCGGGCAGTTTTACTGTTCGGACAGGTAAATCGCCATCACATGGAGGGCTTGATCATGACCACCACCGCTTTCGACCCGATCGACCTGGGCGGCACACGCCTCGCCAACCGCATCGCCATGGCGCCGATGACCCGCAGCCGCGCCTACGGACCCGGCGCGAGCGCGACCGAGACGATGGCGACGTACTACGCACAGCGCGCCGGAGCCGGGCTGATCATCACCGAGGGCGTGCAGCCGTCGGTGGTCGGCCAGGGATACCCGGACACCCCCGGCCTGCACTCCGAGGAGCAGGTCGCGGCCTGGCGGCAGGTCACCGACGCCGTGCACCGCGCGGGCGGCGTGATCTTCGCGCAGCTCATGCACACCGGCCGGATCGGGCACCCCGCGCTGCTGCCCGACGGGCTCGTACCCGTCGGCCCCTCGCCGGTCGCCGCGGCCGGGCAGGTGTTCACCCATGAGGGCATGAAGGACTTCGTCGTCCCGGCCGAGCTGACCGAGGCCGAGATCGAGGGGACCATCGAGGACTTCGCCCGCGCGGCCCGCAACGCCGTCGAGGCCGGTTTCGACGGCGTCGAACTGCACGGCGCCAACGGCTACCTGCCGCACCAGTTCCTGTCCACCAACGCCAATCTGCGCACCGACGGCTGGGGCGGCTCGGTCGCGGGCCGGATCCGCTTCACCGTCGAGGTCGCCCGCGCCGTGACCGAGGCCATCGGCGCGCACCGCGTGGGGCTGCGGATCTCCCCGGCCGTCCCGTTCAACGACATCGTCGAGGACGGCCACCGCGACACCTACCGCGCCCTCGTCTCCGCGATCGAGCCGCTCGGCCTCGCCTATCTGCATGTGCTGGAGGGCCCGGACCGTGAGCTGACCCTGGAGCTGCGCAAGCTGTTCGGCGGCGTCCTCGTCCTCAACCCCCAGACCGGGGGGACCCCGACCGGCCCCGGCGAGCTGACGCTGATCGAGGACGGCACCGCCGATCTCCTCAGCTTCGGCGGCCTGTTCCTCGCCAACCCCGACCTGCCCGCCCGGCTGGCTTCCGGCGGCCCCTTCAACGAGCCCGACCGCGCCACGTTCTACGGCGGCGACGAGCACGGCTACACCGACTACCCGACCCTCGCCGGCTGATCACACCGACCGCGCGGCCCGGTTCCGGGTACGACCGTCCTCGTACCCCCACCCCCTCCCCTCCCCTCCCTGGAGTTCCCGATGTCCCGCACCATCAGCTACACGCACTTCGGCGGCCCCGACGTGCTGACCCTCTCCGAGACCGACGTGCCCGAGCCGGGGCCGGGCCAGGTCCGGATCAGGGTCCGGGCGGCCGCGGTCAATCCGATCGACCTGAAGATCCGTTCCGGCGCGATGGCCAAGGCCTTCCCCGCCGAGTTCCCGGTACGGCCGGGCCTCGATGTGGCCGGTGTCGTCGACAAGGCGGGCCAGGGCGCCGGCGTACGCGTCGGCGACGAGGTCCTCGGCGCCACCCCGAACGGCGGCTACAGCGAGTACGTCCTGCTGGAGCGGCCGATCCGCAAGCCCGCGGAGATCTCCTTCGAGATCGCCGCCGCGCTGGTGACGGTGGGCGAGACCGCCTACCGCGCGCTGCACCAACTGGACCCCCGGGCGGGCGAGACCCTGCTGGTCCACGGCGCGGGCGGCAGCGTCGGCATCCTCGCCGTCCAGCTCGCCACGGCCCGGGGCATCACCGTGGTCACCACCGCCGGGGAGCACGACACCGAGGGGCTCACCGGACTCGGCGCCACCGCCGTGCCGTACGGGGAGGGCTGGGCGGAGCGGGTGCGGGCCGCCGCGCCGCAGGGTGTGGACCGGGTGCTCGACTGCTCCGACGCGGGCGTACTGGCCGACTCGGTCGCGCTGACCGGGGACGCCGCGCGGGTGCTCACCATCGCCGACATGTCCGCGGCGCAGCACGGCGTGCGCTTCAGCGCCGGCGGGCCGGCCGACCGGCTCCCCGAGGCCCTGCCGGAACTGGTCG
The DNA here is from genome assembly GCF_014673495.1 of Streptomyces griseofuscus. Taxonomy (GTDB): domain Bacteria; phylum Actinomycetota; class Actinomycetes; order Streptomycetales; family Streptomycetaceae; genus Streptomyces; species Streptomyces murinus. The sequence goes on along the minus strand of NZ_CP051006.1, from coordinate 5,537,567 downwards.
TGGCGGCGGCCGCGGGCCGGCTCGTCCTCCCGCTGGGCGGCACCTACCCCCTGGCGGACGCCGCCCGCGCCCACGCCGACATCGAGTCCCGCCGCGTCCGGGGCAAGGTCGTCCTCCTCCCCTGACCCGAAGGCTCGCCTGACCCGAAGGCTCGCCTGACCTGAAGGCCGACGCCTTCCGCCCGCCCCCGGGGGCGGGCGACCCCCAAGTACCGCACTTTCACGCCAGGTCACGATTCCGTTTCGGCCACCCCCACCCCCTTGTCACCACCCATGTAATCGATTCCAATCGTTTCTCGTCTCGATGTAATCGATTCCAAGCGTCACGAGTTCACAAGGAGGTGGGCCGGAGGTGGCGAGTATCAAGGACGTCGCCGCCGCGGCGGGCGTGTCCGTCGCGACGGTTTCGCGGGTGCTGAACGCGCATCCGTCCGTGAGTGCGGACGCCCGGGCCCGGGTGCTGGCCGCCGTGGAGTCGCTGGGGTACCGCCCGAACGCCGTGGCGCGTTCGCTGCGCACCGATCAGACCCACACCCTCGGCCTCGTGATCAGCGATGTGCTGAACCCCTACTTCACCGAGCTGGCCCGCTCGGTGGAGGAGGAGGCCCGCGCGCTCGGGTACAGCGTCATCATCGGGAACGCCGACGAGCGGCCCGACCTCCAGGACCACCACGTACGGAACCTGCTCGACCGGCGGATCGACGGACTCCTCGTCTCCCCCACCGACGGCGGCTCCCCGCTGATGCTGGACGCCGCCCGCGCCGGTACCCCCATGGTGTTCGTGGACCGCTGGATCCCCGGCGTCGACGTCCCCGTCGTACGCGCCGACGGACGAGCCGCCGTACAGGACCTCGTCGCGCATCTGCACGCCCTCGGGCACCGGCGGGTCGCGATCATCGCGGGGCCCGCCGCGACCACCACCGGCAGCGAGCGCGTCGAGGCGTTCCGCGCCGCGCTGGCCGCGTACGGACTCCCCCTGCCCGACGTCTATATCGGCCAGGGCGACTTCCAGGCCGCCAGCGGGCGCCGGGTCACCGAGGGGTTCCTCGATCTTCCCGAGCCGCCGGACGCCGTCTTCGCGGCGGACAACCTGATGGCGCTCGGTGCCCTGGACGCCGTCCGGGCGCGCGGGCTGCGGGTGCCCGACGACATCGCGCTCGCCGCGTTCGACGACATCCCGTGGTTCGTGCACACCGATCCCCCGGTCACCGCGATCGCCCAGCCCACCGGCGAGTTGGGCCGGGCCGCCGTACGCGCCCTGGTCGACCGGATCGAGGGGCGGCCGGCCGCGTCCGTCACCCTCGCCGCCCGGCTGGTCGTACGCCGCTCCTGCGGTGAGGCGCCGGAGACGGCCCGCATCATCCCCACCCCGTCCCTCCCCCCAGTGCAAAGGAGCACGACGTGAGCAACCCGGACGAGTTGCTGCGCATCGAGGGCATACGCAAGACCTTTCCCGGCGTGGTCGCGCTCGACGGTGTCGACTTCGACCTGCGCCGGGGCGAGGTGCATGTGCTGCTCGGTGAGAACGGCGCCGGCAAGAGCACGCTCATCAAGATGCTCTCCGGTGCCTATACGCCCGACGCCGGGCGGATCCTCGTCGGCGGTCGGGAGACCCGCATCCATGGTGCGCAGGACTCCGAGCGGCTCGGGATCGCCACCATCTACCAGGAGTTCAACCTGGTTCCGGACCTGACCGTCGCCGAGAACATCTTCCTCGGCCGGCAGCCGCGCCGCCTCGGGATGATCGACCGGAAGCGGATGGAGGCCGAGGCCGCGAAGCTCCTGGAGCGGGTCGGCGTGCAGGTCTCGCCCCGGGCCCGGGTGCGCGACCTGGGCATCGCCCGGCTTCAGATGGTGGAGATCGCCAAGGCGCTCAGCCTGGACGCGCGGGTGCTCATCATGGACGAGCCGACCGCCGTGCTGACCTCGGAGGAGGTCGACAAGCTCTTCGCCATCGTGCGGCAGCTGCGGGCGGACGGCGTGGGGATCGTCTTCATCACGCACCACCTCGACGAGATCGCCGCCCTGGGCGACCGGGTCACCGTCATCCGGGACGGCAAGAGCGTGGGCCAGGTGCCCGCCGCCACCCCCGAGGACGAGCTGGTACGGCTCATGGTCGGGCGCTCCATCGAGCAGCAGTACCCGCGTCAACGCCCCGACAAGGGCGCCGCGTTGCTCAGTGTCGAGGGGCTGACCCGGAACGGCGTCTTCCACGATGTGAGCTTCGAGGTGCACGCCGGCGAGGTCGTCGGCATCGCCGGGCTGGTGGGCGCCGGGCGGACCGAGGTCGTACGGGCCGTGTTCGGCGCGGATCCGTACGACGACGGGTCCGTGAAGGTCGGCGGCACCGCGCTCCGGCGCTCCGATGTGAACGCCGCCATGGCGGCGGGGATCGGGCTCGTGCCCGAGGACCGCAAGGGGCAGGGCCTCGTGCTGGACGCCTCGGTCGAGGAGAACCTGGGCCTGGTGACCATGCGGGCCGCGACCCGCGCCGGGCTGGTCGACCGCAAGGCGCAGCACGTGTCGGCGGAGCGGATCGCCGGTCAGCTGGGGGTGCGGATGGCCGGGCTCGGTCAGCATGTGCGCACGTTGTCCGGCGGCAACCAGCAGAAGGTCGTCATCGGCAAGTGGCTGCTGGCCGACACCAAGGTGCTGATCCTCGACGAGCCGACGCGCGGTATCGACGTCGGCGCCAAGGTCGAGATCTATCAGCTGATCAACGAGCTGACGGCCGCCGGTGCCGCCGTACTGATGATCTCCAGCGATCTGCCCGAGGTGCTCGGCATGAGCGACCGGGTGCTGGTGATGGCCCAGGGCCGGATCGCCGGAGAACTCGCGGCCGACGAGGCCACCCAGGACGCCGTGATGGCGCTCGCCGTATCCACCCCCACGCTTCAGAACACCGACACCGCGAAGGAGGCCACCCGTGGCCACTGACACGCTCAAGAGCACGACGGGAGCGAGTGGCGCCCCGGGCGGCCTGCGCCGGCTGCTGCTCGACAACGGCGCGCTGACCGCGCTGATCGTCCTGGTCATCGCCCTGTCGGCGCTGTCCGGTGACTTCCTCACGACGGACAACCTGCTGAACATCGGTGTCCAGGCGGCCGTGACGGCGATCCTGGCCTTCGGTGTCACCTTCGTGATCGTGGCCGCGGGCATCGACCTGTCGGTCGGCTCGGTGGCCGCGCTGTCGGCGACGGTGCTGGCGTGGAGCGCCACCCAGCACGGGGTGCCGGTCGTGCTGGCCGTCGTCCTGGCGGTGGCCACGGGTGTCGCGGCCGGTCTGGTGAACGGTTTCCTCATCGCCTACGGCAAGCTGCCGCCGTTCATCGCGACGCTCGCGATGCTGTCGGTGGGGCGCGGTCTGTCGCTGGTGATCTCCGGTGGTGTGCCGATCCCGTTCCCGGACTCGGTCTCGCACCTCGGTGACACGCTCGGCGACTGGCTGCCGGTGCCGGTCCTGGTGATGATCGTGATGGGGCTGCTGGCCGCGTTCGTGCTCGCCCGCACCTACATCGGCCGTTCGATGTACGCGATCGGCGGCAACGAGGAGGCCGCGCGCCTTTCGGGCCTGCGGGTCAAGAAGCAGAAGCTCGCGATCTACGCCCTGTCCGGTGTGTTCGCGGCGGTGGCCGGCATCGTGCTGGCCTCCCGGCTGTCCTCCGCGCAACCGCAGGCCGCCGACGGCTATGAGCTGGACGCGATCGCGGCGGTCGTCATCGGCGGTGCCTCGCTCGCGGGCGGCACCGGCAAGGCGTCCGGCACCCTGGTCGGCGCGCTGATCCTCGCGGTGCTGCGCAACGGCCTGAACCTGCTGAACGTCTCCGCGTTCTGGCAGCAGGTCGTGATCGGTGTCGTCATCGCGCTGGCGGTGCTGCTCGACACGGTGCGCCGCAAGGCGGGTGCCACCCCGGTGACCTCCGGTGGCGGCGGCAACAAGGGCAGGCAGGCGGCGACGTACGGGCTCGCGGCCGTGGTGACGGTGGCGATCGTCGGCGCGACCTCCTTCCTGCACAACGGCTCCTCGGCCTCGGCGAACCCGAAGGTGGGCCTGTCGCTGTCGACCCTCAACAACCCGTTCTTCGTGGGCGTCCGCTCCGGCGCGCAGGCCGAGGCGAAGAAGCTGGGCGTGGACCTGACGGTCACCGACGCACAGAACGACGCCTCCCAGCAGGCCAACCAGCTCCAGAACTTCACCAGTTCGAGCCTTGACGCGATCATCGTCAACCCCGTGGACTCGGACGCGGCGAGCAACTCGGTCAAGGCCGCCGACAAGGCGAAGATCCCGGTGATCGCGGTCGACCGCGGGGTCAACAAGGCCGCCGTGGACGCCCTGGTGGCCTCGGACAACATCGCCGGTGGCGAGCAGGCGGCCAGGACGATCGCCGAGAAGCTGGGCGGCAAGGGCAAGATCGTGATCCTCCAGGGTCAGGCGGGCACCTCGGCGGCGCGTGAGCGTGCGCAGGGCTTCGCCAACGGGCTGAAGGCGTACCCGGGCATCAAGGTGGTCGCCCAGCAACCCGCCGACTTCGACCGCACCAAGGGCCTCGATGTGATGTCGAACCTGCTCCAGGCCCACCCGGACGTGCAGGGCGTCATCGCCGCCAACGACGAGATGGCGCTCGGCGCGATCAAGGCGCTGGGTTCCAAGGCCGGTACGTCGGTGCCGGTGGTCGGCTTCGACGGCACCCCGGACGGCCTGAACGCGGTCAAGGCGGGCACGCTGTACGCCTCCGTCGCGCAGCAGCCGACCCAGCTCGGCCGGATCGCCGTGGACAACGCGCTCAAGGCGTCCCAGGGCAAGAAGGTGCAGCAGACGGTGAAGGTGCCGGTGAAGGTGGTCACGAAGGACAACGTGGCCGGGTTCACCGGCTGACGGAGCCGGGCGGGGAAGGCTCGGGCGGGCGGTCGTACACCATGGGGGCACCCTCGGGGCACCCTGGGGGCGACCGTCCGCCCGGGCTCGTTCCCCGGGTTCGCGGACGCATCGGATTCAAAGGGTTCATGGGAGTCAACTGATGTACGACTACGACCTGTTGGTCGTGGGTTCGGCCAACGCCGACCTGGTGATCGGGGTCGAGCGGCGGCCGGCCGCCGGTGAGACGGTGCTCGGCGGGGATCTGTCCACGCATCCGGGCGGCAAGGGCGCCAACCAGGCGGTCGCCGCGGCCCGGCTGGGCGCCCGTACGGCCCTGCTGGCGCGCGTCGGCGAGGACGGCCACGGCCGGCTGCTGCTCGACTCCCTGCGCTCGGCCGGGGTCGACCCGTCGGGCGTGCTGGAGGGCGGGGCGCCGACCGGGGTCGCGCTGATCACCGTCGACCCGTCCGGGGACAACAGCATCGTGGTGTCGCCCGGCGCGAACGCCCGTCTCACCCCGGCGGACGTCCGGGAGTCCGCCGCGCTGCTCCGGGCGGCGCGCGTGATCTCGGCGCAGCTGGAGATCCCGCTGGAGACGGTGGCGGAGGTCGTACGGCAGCTGCCGTCCGGCACCCGGTTCGTGCTCAACCCCTCCCCGCCGCGCCCGCTGCCCGCCGAGGTGCTGGCGGCCTGCGACCCGTTGATCGTCAACGAGCACGAGGCGCGGGTGATCCTGGGCGCGGACGCCGGGGCGGAGCCCGAGGACTGGGCGCGCGGGCTGCTGGCGATGGGCCCGCGCTCGGTCGTGGTCACGCTCGGCGCCGAGGGCGCGCTGGTGTACGACGGCTCGGGCGCGGCCCGGGTGGCGTCGGTGAAGGTCGACGCGGTGGACACCACGGGCGCGGGCGACGCCTTCACGGCCGCCCTGGCCTGGAAGCTGGGCGCGGGCGCGGCCCTCACCGAGGCGGCGGGCTACGCGGCCCGGGTGGGCGCGGCGGCCGTGACGAGGGCGGGGGCGCAGGAGTCGTACCCGACGGCCGAGGAGGTCGAGCAGCTGTGAAGAAGTCGGGCATCCTGAACCGCCATCTGGCGGGCGCGCTGGCCGAGTTGGGGCACGGGGACGAGGTGCTGGTCTGCGACGCGGGCATGCCGATCCCCAGCGGTCCGCGCGTGGTGGACCTGGCCTTCCGGGCCGGTGTGCCGTCCTTCGCGGAGGTCTTCGCCGGTCTGGTGGACGAGCTGGTCCTGGAGGGCGCCACGGTCGCGGAGGAACTGCGCGGCGCCCATCTCGACCTGGTGGAGCGGCAGTTCGCCAACCTGGACTTCGTACCGCACGAGCGGCTCAAGGAGTTGTCGGCGGGGGCGCGGCTGATCGTGCGCACCGGTGAGGCGAGCCCGTACGCCAATGTGCTGCTGCGGTGCGGGGTGTTCTTCTAGGGAACGCGTCGAAAGGGGGCGGTCAACTCCGCTGACGGACACGGGTGTTGAGCATCCGTACCGGCGGTGTTTGACTTGGCCGGTGACTGCTATCGAGGGAGCGAGCGCTCTTGACCGGCTCGGTCCGGTGCTCAGCCGGCATCCGGTCGACCATCGCAGGCGGTGGGTGAACGCCGCCTGGGCCCTGGTCGTCGCCGTGCCGGCGGGCTGGCTCGGGGTGTGGAGCGCCTTCGCCACCAGCGGGCGCTCCGCCGGCGGCAACCGCGCGATCGGCCTGCTGATCGGTCTCGCGCTGGGCGCCGTATGGATCGCGGCGGTCCAGATCTGGCGGGCGCTGCGCGGCGCGCCCGGAGAGTACTTCGAGGTACGGGAGCTGGGCCTGGTCCACGGCTCGCGGCGAGGGGCCGACGGCTGGACGTGGGACCGCGTCACCGACCTCCACATCGAGGGCGACGCCGTGAACCGTCTCGCGACCCGGCTGGGCAACGGCTACCGCGTCGAGATCACCTTCGACGACGGCCGCCGGCTGCGGACGGACGGGCTCGCCGCGTACGCCGGGGACCTGGGGCGGGTCCTGCTGGCCCGCTGCCCGCAGGTCGCCCTGCGCCCGCGGATCCCCTGGTGGGGCAGGGCGGGCGGCTGGCTCCTGGCCTGGGCGGCGCTCTTCGTACTGGCGATCGCGGCGCAGGTCCTCTACATCGTGGACCATCCCGACCATGAGCACCAGGAGCGGACCGCCCTCGGCATGGCCACGGTGACCGACGCGCCGGGCATCAGCGAGGCGGGATTCGCCCTGCTGTCCTTCGGCATGATGATCTGCTTCATCGCCGCGATCACCTTCGTCATCCTCTTCTTCCGGGGCCGGGCCTACCGCCGGATGTCCCGCCGCTGAGCCGGGCCGCCCGCGCCTGGAGATACCGCTGTTCGGCGAGGCTGGCCGTGGCCTTCGCGGCGCGCCGGTAGTGCTCGTACGCCCCCTGGGTGTCACCGGCGCGTTCCAGCAGGTGTGCGCGGACGGACAGCAGCCGGTGGTGGCGGGCCATGCGGTCGTCGCCGTCCAGGGTGGCGAGGAGGGTGAGACCTGCCTCGGGGCTCTCGGTCTCGGCAAGGGCGATGGCGCGGTTGAGGGTGACCATCGGGTTGGGCGCGATCCGCTCCAGGATGAGGTAAAGGGCATGCACCTGCGCCCAGTTGGTCTCCTCCGCCTTGGCCGCGTCGGCGTGGGTCGCGGCGATGGCGGCCTGGAGCAGATAGGGGCCGAGTGCCGGTCCGGCGAGGGCAGTCCTGACCAGTGCGGTGCCCTCCTCGATCAGGGTGCGGTCCCATGCCGTACGGTCCTGCTCCACCAGCGGCACCAGGTCGCCGGAGGCGGTGGTACGGGCCGGGCGCCGGGCCTCGGTCAGCAGCATCAGGGCGAGCAGCCCGGTGACCTCGCCGTCCTCGGGGAGCTGGGTGTGCACGGCCCGGGTGAGCCGGATGGCCTCGTGGGCGAGGTCGGGACGGTCCAGGCGGTCGCCCGAGGAGGCGGTGTACCCCTCGTTGAAGATCAGGTACAGGACGTGCAGGACGACCGGCAGCCGCTCCTGGAGTTCCGGTCCTTCCGGTGGCCCGAAGGTGCTGCCCGCCGCCCTGACCCGCTGCTTGGCCCGGCTGATCCGGGCCGCCATCGTGGCCTCCGGCACCAGGAAGGCACCGGCGATCTCGGCCGTGGTCAGACCGCCGACGGCCCGCAGGGTCAGGGCGGTCTGGGAGGCCGGGGTCAGCGTCGGATGGCAGCACAGGAACAGCAGGAGCAGCGTGTCGTCGGTGTCCGGCACCTCGCCGGGGCCGACCTCGGCGGCGGTCGCGGCCTCCCGCTCCCGCCGGGCGAGATCACTGCGCGCCTGGTCGATCAGCCGGCGGGCGGCGACCGTGGTCAGCCAGCCGCGCGGGTTGCCGGGCACGCCCTCGGCCGGCCACTGGGTGGTGGCGGCGAGGACGGCTTCCTGCACGGCGTCCTCGCAGTCCTCGAACCGGCCGTTCCCGCGGACCAGCGCGCCGAGGACCCGCGGCGCGAGGTCGCGCAGCAGGCCCTCGACGTCCGGTGCCGGGCTGGGTGTGCTCATGCCTCCAATTGTCCGCAGGCGAACATCACCTGGCGCACCTCGACGCCCAGGCCCTCGATCCCGGCGTCCGGGATCAGCGCGGCCAGCTCGATCGCCCGCTCCCGGTCCTCGCAGTCGACCAGGTAGAAGCCGCCCAGGTGCTCCTTGGCCTCCAGGAACGGGCCGTCGGTGACGACCGTCTTCCCACCGCGCACGGTGACGACGGCGGACTGGGAGGGGTCGGCCAGCGCCTGCGTGGTGAGCAGCTCACCGGACTCCTTCAGCGTCTCGATGAACTTCCCGTGCCCCTCCTGGACCGCGGTCTTCTCGTCGTCGGTCAGCGCGTCCAGCACGGCGGGGTTGATGTGCAGGCAGATCAGGAACTGCATGGCGTACTCCTCGGTTCATGGCCCCCTGCGGGGCCCTTCACCTTTTAGTCGGAGCGGGGCCGGACTTCTTGACATCCTTCGGCTCGGGATTCACCAGCACGATTCCCCAGGTGTCGTGCGGGCCGGGTCGCGCCGTGATCTCCTCGGTGCGGCTCGGGCCGGTGAAGTGGAGAACGACCGATTGCCGCACGGCGAAATCCTCCTCGAAGTCCGCCGACACCTCGCCGCGGGCCGCCTTGCCGTACTCCTTGATCCAGGCACGGGCCGCGGGCCGCGCGTCACCGCCCTCGGTGCTCAGGGCGGCGAGACCGTCGACGTCCCCGTCGGCCAGCCGCCAGACGACCTTCTGGACGGCTTGCAGGCTGTCAGTGCTCGGGTAGCCGGTGACGCGCAGGGGGCGGTGGTTCGAGTAGTCCGTCAGGTAGTCCAGGTGCTTGTCGTCGGCACAGCCGGTCAGGGCGGCGCCGAGCAGCAGCGGGACGGCGAGTGCGGTGGTACGGCGGCGGGTCGATATCCTGATCATCCGGTCAAGTCTCCACGATCGGCTGGTCGGCCGCTCCGGCCAGCCGCGCTCCCCGGCTCTCCGCGATGCGCTTGATCTCCCTCAGGGACTCGATGAGGCGCCGGACCAGGTAGTGCAGCTCCTCCTTGGTCAGCCCCTCGCCCGAGAGGAGTTCGGCGGTGTGATCCAGCAGGCTCCCCGCCATGCCGAGTTGTACGCCCTCGACCTGGTCCGCGATCCGGGAGACGTACCCGTCGCCGTCCCCGATGAGATAGCAGGGCTTCTCCTCGGAGCCGGTCCAGGGAAGCAGACGTTCGTTCATGCGTAGATCTCCACGAGGTCGAGGTAGGGGCGGACGAGTCGGCTGTCCTCGCCGCGGAGGGGGGCCTGGCCGCGGTGGTAGGTCGTGGCCGCGCCGACGTAGGGGCAGGAGTACGGCGGGTACACCGGCCTGCGGCGGCGCCGCCCGTGGAGCAACAACTCGACCAGCCAGGCGAGGAGTTTTGTCATGCCGACCTGCCCATTCGTGTGCGGTGACTGCGGTGTGTGGCGAATTGGTCACAGCGTGGGGTGGCAGTGGCTACGCTTTCTAGAGGTGGGGGGTTGACATTTGCGCTTGTCAGCAAGGGAGTTATCCGGATGAGCGTTGACCGCAGACCACGGACACCGCGCGAGAAGTACGGGGAGGAGTTGAGGCTGCGGCGATTGTCAGCCGGACTCACCCAGGAAGAACTGAGCGAGCAGATCGTGTGCTCGCCGACGTTGATCAGCCATTACGAGTCGGGCAGACGGCTGCCCAAACCCGACGACGCACGGCGGATCGATCGGGCGCTCGGATCAGATGGGTTCTTCGAGCGGTGGCTGGAGGACCTGGAGTCGAAGTACAGCGACTACTTCGCCGTCGCGGCCGAGCTTGAGCAAGAGGCCACGCTCGTCCAGCAGTACGGGCTGTCTCTGGTCCCTGGTGTGCTCCAGACCGAGGGCTACGCAAGCGCCGTGTTCCGTTCCTTCTGGCCGAACTACACGGCCGGGGAACTTGAAACGTTCCTCGTCAACCGAATGAAACGCCACCGCATGTTCGAGGGCCCCGAGCAGCCGGTCGTCTGGACACTGCTCAGCGAGTCAGCGCTGCGACACCGCGTCGGTGGCCCCGAGGTCATGGCCGAACAGCTGCACAAGCTGGCCGACATGGCCGAGGCAGGACGGCTACGGCTCCATGTGCTTCCGTATCGCGTCGGAGCGCACGCCCTCATGCAGAGCGACCTCACCCTCATGAGCTTCGCGGACTCCGCTCCGGTGGCCTACGTAGAGGCCGTTTTCACCGGCAACTTGATGGATGATCCATCGATGGTGAAGGCCAGCCAGACCGCCTACGCTCTGGCCTTGAGCGACGCGTTGTCGCAACAGGAGTCACTTGCCCTCGTCAGAGCGGCAGCGGAGGAACACGCACATGCTGAGGAATGAACACACCGTCTCCGACGCGTCCACCCTCACCGGGTGGTACAAGTCCAGCTACAGCGGCGGCAACCACGACAACTGCGTGGAGATCGCTTCCGGTCACGCCACCATCCCCGTCCGCGACAGCAAGAACACCTCCGGTCCGGCGCTGCTCTTCTCCGTGGACAGCTGGGCGGCGTTCGTCGGGGCTGTCAAGGGCTGAACGCATGTGCCGGGGGGATCAAACGGTCCCCCGGCACGTTCCATCCCATCTGATGAACCCGCAGGCCAACACGCCGAGTACGACCTGAACGCGGCTCCACCATGGCGGTGTCTTGCCCTCCGCGACGACACCTAGGAGCACCACCATGTCGCCTCAGGACTCGGCCGAACCGGAACTCGCCGGACTGACCATCAGCGACCCGCTCGACCAGCGGGTGCACAACCCTGTCGACGTACCGTCCCCGGACAACGAGTGGAGCCTGCCGGAAGGCTTCGCCTGGGTCTTTCACGGGGAGGGGAACCGGGGCCTCGTCCGGCCGGTGATCATCTCCGACGGCTTCAGTCTCGGCCGGAGCGAACTCGACAAGCTCTACCAGTTCCTGGAGAGCGACTACCCCCTCATCAGCGAACTGCGCCGCCGCGGCCGGGACGTCATCCTGCTCGGCTACAACGAGCGCACCGCCGCCATCCAGACCAACGCCCAGGCGGCCATCGCGGCGATCCTGCGGGCCACCGCCGAGCGGCTGGGCGGGGAGCGGCTGGTCGTCGGCGGGTTCAGCATGGGCGGTCTGGTGACCCGGTACGCGCTCGCCAAGCTGGAGTCGGACCGCTTCGACCACCAGACCGGCACGTACTTCTCGTTCGACACCCCGCACCGCGGCGCCACCATCCCCGTCGGCGTCCAGGCGTTCTCGTACTTCATCCCGTTCCCGAACAACGACTTCGCCCGGCAGATGAACAGCCCGGCCGCCCGCCAGATGCTGTGGCAGCACTACGACAAGGACACCGGCAAGATCGGGGTGGCCAAGGAGCGCAAGGATCTGCTGGACGAGCTGGCGCGGCTGGGTGGCTGGCCCCGCGTTCCCCGGCTGCTCGGCGTCGCCAGCGGACGCGGGGACGGCGTGGGGCTGCCCGAGGTACGGCCCGGGGAGACCGCGCTGCGCGTCGAGCGGATCTACCCGGGCACCACCTTCTACACCCAGGCCCAGGGCGACGACGTGACCGCCGCCTACCTGAACCGGCGCTTCCCGAAGGCCGAGAAGACGATCACCACCGACGGCTTCCCGGAGGTCGACGGCGCCCCCGGCGGCACGCTCAACACGTACCGCATCCTCGCCAACGCGCTGGAGAAGGGCGGCGGCACGGTGGATCTGCGGCACCCGGACATCTGCTTCGTGCCGACGATCAGCGCGGTGTCCGTACGGGACATCGGCCGGCAGGAGGACCTCTATGTGAAGGTGGACGAACTCCCGCCGGACGAGAGCGATCTGGACGACTTCTACTGCTCGTCCACGACCACCACGCACACCGCCGTCACCGAGGAACTGGGCACCTGGCTGATCGACCGGCTCGCCTACTGAACCGAGGCGGGCAGAGGGCGTCGGGCCCGGCCTACCAGGGCAGCGGGCCCGCCGCGTCGAAGTAGCCGCCGGTCGGGCCGTCCGGGCCCAGCTGGGCCATCCGGACGATGATCTCGGCGCCCTGCTCGACGGTCTGCATGCCCGCGTGCTGGTTCAGGTCCGTCGCGGTGTAGCCGGGCTCCACGGAGTTGATCCGCAGCCGCGGGAACGCCTTGGCGTACTGCACGGTGAGCATGTTGACCGCGGTCTTGGAGGCCGGGTAGGCGACCCCCGGGTAGCCCTTCCCGGCCTCGGCCAGCGAGGCCAGGCTGCTGCTGACATTGACCACGACCGGCGCGGCGGAGCGCTCCAGCAGCGGCAGGAAGGCGTGGGTCACCCGGACCACGCCGAAGACGTTGGTCTCGAACACCTCCCGCATCACGTCGGCGGTCAGGTCCGCCGCGCCGATGATCTCGCCTTCCGGGGAGCGCACCTCGATCCCGGCGTTGTTGACCAGGACGTCCAGGCCGCCCTCGGCCTCGATGGTGGCCGCCGCCGCGGCGACCGACGCGTCGTCGGTGACGTCGAGTTGCACGAACCGCGCGCCGAGCCAGGCCGCGGCCGCCCTGCCCCGCTCGATGTCGCGCGCTCCCACGTAGACGGTGTGGCCCGCGGCGATCAGCCGGCGGGCGGTCTCGTGGCCGAGGCCCTTGTTGGCCCCGGTGATCAAGGTTGTCGTCATGAGGGACAGGCTCTCTCCGGGAGGACGCGATCGGCCAATGGTTTGCGGCGTGTCCGGGCCACGACCCCTCAGACGGCGTGTTCCAGGTAGCGCGCCGCCGTCTCCTTCAGCACCTCCCGGCCGTCCCGCGCCCACAACTCCTCGTTGAACAGCTCGACTTCGATCGGACCGGTGTAGCCCGCTCTCTCCACCCACCCGCGCCACGCCCGCATGTCGATCGCGCCGTCCCCGATCTGCCCCCGGCCGTTGAGGACGCCCGCGGGCAACGGTGTCGTCCAGTCGGCGAGTTGGAAGGTGTGGATACGGCCCCCCGCGCCCGCGCGAGCGATCCCCGCCGGAGCCTGGTCGTCCCACCAGATGTGGTACGTGTCCACGGCCACCCCCACCTGGTGCGCGGGGAAGCGCTCGGCGAGGTCGAGGGCCTGGGCCAGGGTCGACACCACGCAGCGGTCGGCGGCGAACATCGGGTGCAGGGGCTCGATGGCGAGGCGGACGCCGTGGGACCCGGCGTAGGGGGCCAGTTCGGCGAGGGCGTCGGCGACGCGTTCGCGGGCCCCGGCCAGATCCCTGCTGCCCGCCGGGAGACCGCCGGAGACCAGGACCAGGGTGTCGGTGCCGAGCGCCGCGGCCTCGTCCACCGCGCGCCGGTTGTCGGCCAGTGCGGCGGCCCGCTCACCGGGCTCGACGGCGGTGAGGAACCCGCCCCGGCAGAGCGTGGTCACCTCAAGACCCGCCGAACGGACCAGCGCGGCGGCCGCCGGGACGCCGTACGCCCGCACCGGCTCGCGCCACAGGCCCACCTTCGCGATGCCGAACTCGCCGCAGGCGGTGACCAGTTCGGGCAGGGACAGCTGCTTCACCGTCATCTGGTTGACGGAGAAGCGGTCGAGCGCACCACCGGTCACTGCTGGACTCCGTACAGGGTGAGAAGGGTCTTCATGCGGCTCTCGGCGAGCCCCGGGTCCGGGAACAGGCCCAGTCCGTCGGCGAGTTCGTAGGCGCGGGCCAGGTGCGGGAGGGAGCGGGCGGACTGGAGGCCGCCCAGCATGGAGAAGTGCGACTGATGGCCGGCCAGCCAGGCGAGGAGGACGACGCCGGTCTTGTAGAAGCGGGTGGGGGCCTGGAAGAGGTGGCGGGACAACTCCACCGTGGGGTCCAGGAGTTCGCGGAAGCCGGACACGTCCCCGGTGTCGAGGTGCCGTACCGCCCGGGCCGCCAGCGGGGCGAGCGGGTCGAAGATGCCGAGCAGGGCATGGCTGAAGCCCCGCTCGTCGCCCGCGATCAGCTCCGGGTAGTGGAAGTCGTCGCCGGTGTAGCAGCGCACGCCCGCCGGGAGCCGGCGGCGCAGGTCGATCTCCCGCCCCGCGTCCAGGAGGGAGATCTTGATGCCGTCGACCTTGTCCGGGTGCGCCGCGATCACATCGAGGAACACCTCGGTGGCGGCGTCCAGGTCGGCCGAGCCCCAGTAGCCCTCCAGCGCCGGGTCGAACATCGGGCCGAGCCAGTGCAGGACGACCGGCTCGTCGGACTGCCGGAGCAGGTGGCCGTAGATCTCCTGGTAGTCCTCGGGCCCGGTCGCCGTCGCGGCCAGGGCGCGCGAGGCCATCAGGATCGCCTGGGCGCCCGCCTCCGCCACGACCGCGAGCTGTTCCTCGTAGGCCGCGCGGATGTCCTTGAGACTCCCGCCGGTGAGCTGGTCGGTGCCGACCCCGCAGGCGAGGCGCCCGCCGACCGCCTTCGCCTCGGCCGCGCTGCGCCGGATCAGCTCGGCGGCCCCCGCCCAGTCCAGGCCCATCCCGCGCTGCGCGGTGTCCATCGCCTCGGCGACCCCGAGGCCGTGCGCCCACAGATGGCGGCGGAAGGCGAGGGTCGCGTCCCAGTCGACGGCGGCGGGCGAGTCGGGCGAGACGTCCGCGTACGGGTCGGCGACGACATGGGCCGCGGAGAAGACCGTACGGGAGGTGAAGGCCGTGCCGGAGGACGACCGGAAGGGCTCGGGGCGCGGCTCATACGTGCGCAAGGTGCCGTCGGGCGAGGGAAGTCGGATGGTCACAGCGTGATCTCCGGTACCGCGATACGGCGGCCCTCCGCCGCCGACCTCAGGCCCAGCTCGGCGAGTTGGACGCCGCGGGCGCCGGCCAGCAGGTCCCAGCGGTAGGGCGCGTCGGCGTACACATGCCGCAGGAACAGCTCCCACTGCGCCTTGAAGCCGTTGTCGAACTCCCCGTTGTCCGGGACCTCCTGCCACTGCTCGCGGAACGGCTCGGTGGCCGGGATGTCCGGGTTCCAGACCGGCTTGGGGGTCGTACCGCGGTGCTGGACGCGGCAGTTGCGCAGGCCGGCCACCGCCGAACCCTCCGTGCCGTCGACCTGGAACTCGACCAGTTCGTCGCGGTTGACGCGCACCGCCCAGGAGGAGTTGATCTGCGCGATCACACCGCCGTCGAGTTCGAAGACGCCGTACGCGGCGTCGTCGGCCGTCGCGTCGTACGGCTTGCCGTGCTCGTCCCAGCGTCGCGGGATGTGGGTGGCGGTGAGTGCCTGCACGGAGGTGACGCGGCCGAACAGTTCGTGCAGCACGTACTCCCAGTGCGGGAACATGTCGACGACGATGCCGCCGCCGTCCTGCGCGCGGTAGTTCCAGGAGGGGCGCTGGGCGTCCTGCCAGTCGCCCTCGAAGACCCAGTAGCCGAACTCGCCACGCACGGACAGGATCCGGCCGAAGAAGCCGCCGTCGACGAGCCGCTTCAGCTTCCGCAGGCCCGGCAGGAACAGCTTGTCCTGGACGACGCCGTGCCGGACGCCCTTCTCCCGTGCCAGCCGGGCGAGTTCGAGGGCGCCGTCGAGACCGGTGGCCGTCGGCTTCTCGGTGTAGATGTGCTTGCCCGCGGCGATCGCCTTCCTGATCGCCTCCTCGCGGGCGGCGGTGACCTGCGCGTCGAAGTAGATGTCGACGGACGGGTCGGCGAGCACGGCGTCCAGGTCGGTGGAGATGTGCTCCAGGCCGTGCCGTTCGGCGATCTCCCGCAGCGCGTGCTCGCGGCGGCCGAGCAGGATCGGCTCCGGCCACAGCACGGTGCCGTCGCCCAGGTCGAGGCCGCCCTGCTCGCGCAGGGCGAGGATCGAGCGCAGCAGATGCTGGCGGTGGCCCATGCGCCCGGTCACGCCGTTCATGGCGATGCGCACCGTCGTCTCGCGAGTCACGTCGGTCCCCTCCACGGGCCCTGTCCGGGTCCTCTTCCGTGGCGCTGTGCGCCGTGTGTCCCCTGCGACAATCGTCATAGCAAGCGCTTTCTACAGGGGAGGAAGCTAGCCTCGGACGGCGGTCGGCACAAGACCTGTCCGGGTTCCGGGCCCTTTTCCGTCAGGAAGCACGCCGGTGGGGCGCGGGAACCGCAGCCCTGTTCAGGCCGTCTACCTGGCCTGACGAGACCACGAGATGCGCGACCGGAGGACGACGAGATGACCGTGACCCTGGCGGACGTGGCCGCGCGCGCCCAGGTCTCCCCCGCGACGGTGTCGCGCGTGCTGAACGGCAACTACCCGGTGGCGGCGCCGACCCGGGAGCGGGTGCTGCGCGCGGTGGACGAGCTGGACTACGTCCTCAACGGGCCCGCGAGCGCGCTGGCCGCCGCCACGTCCGACCTGGTCGGCATCCTCGTCAACGACATCGCGGACCCCTTCTTCGGGATCATGGCGAGCGCGATCCAGGCGGAGATCGGGGGCACCGGGGGGCGGGCGGGCGGTGAGCGGCTCGCGGTGGTCTGCAACACGGGGGGCTCGCCGGAGCGGGAGCTGAAGTACCTGACGCTGCTGCAACGGCAGCGGGCGGCCGCGGTCGTACTGACCGGCGGCGCGGTCCTGGACGCGCCGCACGCGGCGGCGGTCGCGGCGAAGCTGCGCAAGCTCGGGGAGGGCGGGACGCGGGTGGTGCTGTGCGGACGGCCTCCGGTGCCGGACGCGCGGGCGGTCGCGCTCACCTTCGACAACCTCGGCGGGGCGCGGGCGGTGACGGAGCATCTGGTGGGGCTCGGGCATCGGCGGCTCGGGTACCTCGCCGGGCCCGAGGAGCGGTCGACGACCCGGCACCGCCTGGAGGGACATCGCGCCGCGCTGGCCTCGGCGGGCATCGAGGAGGATCCGCGCCGGACCGTCCATGGACAGTTCGACCGGCGCTCCGGCTACCAGGGCGCGCTGGAACTCCTGGGCCGCGACCGGTCGTTGACGGCTCTGGTCGCCGCGAACGACTCCGTCGCTGCGGGGGCCTGCGCCGCCCTGCGGGAGTCCGGCCTGCGCATCCCCGAGGACGTGTCCGTCACCGGCTTCGACGACCTCCCGGTGGCCATGGACGTCGCCCCCGGCCTGACGACCCTCCGCCTCCCCCTGACCGAGGCGGCAGCCCGCGCCGGCCGCATCGCCATGGGCCGCGAGGAGGCCCCGGCCGGGGGGATCGGCGGGGTGCGAGGGGAGCTGGTGGTGCGGGGGTCGACGGGGGTGGCGCGGGACTGAGGGGGCGACCGGGGCGGGTGCCGACGGGGCGCTCTGGAGGCGGGCGGGGTGCCGCCGAGGTGAGCGGCGGCCCGGGGGCGGCGCCGGGCCACCGGCACGGGCACCGGCCGACAGGCGGCCGGACAGGGACACGGGCGAGCCGCGAACCGGGGCGGCGCGGACGCCGGGGGCGGACCGGCATCGCGCGGCGCAGCACTCGGCAGGCCGCGGGGCAATCGACGGGGGCGGGCTGGTCGGCGGCCGTCGGCGCGGTGCCGGAGTCCGTGGGTCGCTTCTCGCAGGCACGCCGGGGGTTCGCGCGTCCGGGACGGGGCGAGAGTCCCCGGCCGCAGCCGGACCGGCCGCCACCAGGGATCGGTGGCGGCCGCCGCCCGACCCCTACACCTGCGGCCGGTGTCCCTGTTCCTGGTGCGGGAACGTCTGGTTCGCGCCGGGCAGCCGCGGCGCGGGCAGGGTCGCCACCTCCTTCTGCGCCTTCTGGAGCTGCGCCGCGGTGCCACCCGGCAGCCTGGGCGAACTCTTGCGGCCCTCCGAGAAACGGAAGGCGCTGGTGAAGTCGCCGAAGGTCTTCCGTCGCCAGGCGCTCAGATTGGGCTCGGCGACCCCGGTGAAGCGCTCCAGGAGCCGCAGTGCCGAGGTGTGGTCGAGCGTCTCGGTGGCGACCCAGCCGCCCACGGTCCAGGGCGAGATGACGATCGCCGGGACCCGGAAGCCGCCGCCGATCGGTTGCCCGCCGATGAACTCGTCCTTCGTCCCGGCGCGCGGGGTCGGCGGGGGCACATGGTCGAAGAGGCCGTCGTTCTCGTCGTAGCAGAGGATGAACGCCGTCTTCTGCCACACCTTGGGGTTGGCGGCGATGGCCTCGATCTTCGACGCCACGAAGTCGGCCCCGGCGGCGGGCAGATAGTCCGGGTGCTCGGACTGGTGGCCGGGCGGCACGATCCAGCTCACGGCCGGGAGCCGGTCGGCGCGGGCGTCGTCCTCGAAGGTGCCCGCGGGCTGCGGGCGCACCCCGCGCTCATAGAGGTCCGAGCCGGGTTTCGCGTTCTGGAAGGCGGCGAACTGGTTCAGCATGTTGCAGCCGTAGTCGTCGTCCTGGTGGTACACCTTCCAGCTGATCTTCGCGGCCTGGAGGCGCTCGGCGTACGTCGTCCAACGGTACGGATCGGGCGCCGAGTTGGTGGTGACCGGGCCGCCGCGGGTGCCGCCCGGGTCGATCGAACCGGTCATCCACATCAGCCGGTTGGGCCAGGTGGGGCCGAGGACGGAGCAGAAGTAGCTGTCGCAGATGGTGAAGGTCTCCGCGAGCGCGAACTGGAACGGGATGTCCTCGCGCGTGTAATAGCCCATGACGTACGGGCCGTTGACGCCGTCGGCCTTGCGGTGGGCGGCCAGCCACTGGTCCATCCGGCCGCCGTTCCACGTCTGGTGCTGCACCTCCCAGGCATGGCTAGTGGAGGGGATGGCCTGGGCGCTGGAGGCGCGGGTGTCGAGGTGGAAGGGCAGCAGATAGCCCTTCGGGTTCCCGGTGTCCGGCTGGTAGAAGACGCTGCGCCCGGAGCGCAGCCGCAGCGCCTTGGGGTCGGCGAAGCCGCGCACGCCGGAGAGCGTGCCGAAGTAGTGGTCGAAGGACCTGTTCTCCTGCATCAGCAGGACCACATGCTCGATGTCGCGCAGGGAGCTTTTCCGGGGTGGTCCGGCGGCGACCGCCTTCTGGACGCTCGGCGGGAGGAGGGAGAGGGCCGCCGCGCCGCCCAGCGCGCCGGCGGCCGAGCCCAGGAGTCTGCGTCGAGTCAACTCTGCCATGTATTGCCCTTCTTGTGCGTCTTTGCGGACCGGAACAGCGCTCGATCTCTACCCGGGCAGATCGGGTGACATCGGTCGGTGGCGAAAAAGCGGCAATACCTGGGTTCTTTTTAGAGAAGTCATGACATTGTGGCGCGACGGCGGGGCGCGCGACGGGCGAGTAGGCTCGCTGTGCATGAAGCTGGCGTTCTCCACTCTCGGTGTCCCCGGCCTGCCCGTCCCGGACGTCCTGGCGCTCGCGTCCGAGCACGGCTACCACGGAGTCGAACTGCGCGCCCATCCCGAGGAACCGGTCCACCCCGGCCTCTCCCCCGCCGAACGCGCCGATGTCGCCGCGCTGTTCCGCGGCTCCGGCATCGAACCGCTGTGCGTGGCCGGGTACGCGCGGGTCGCCGCGCCCGGTGACGACGCGGCGGTGCTCGGCGAGCTGCGCGGGCTGCTGCGGCTCGCCCATGATCTCGGCGCGCCCTTCGTCCGGGTCTTTCCCGGCGGGGAGGGCCCGCGCGAGGAGGCCGACGCGATCGCGGCCCGGCGGCTCGGGACCGCCGCCGAGGACGCGTCCGCGCTCGGGGTGCGGATCCTGCTGGAGACCCATGACTCGCACCGCACCGGCGCCGACGCCATCCGGGTGCTGGGCCCGGTGGGGCATCGGCAGGTGGGGGCGCTGTGGGATGTGATGCACACCTGGCTGGGGGGCGAGCAGCCCGCACAGACGTATGCGGCGCTCGCCCCGCAGCTGGGATATGTGCAGGTCAAGGACATCGCCTCGGTCGAGGACACCACCCCGCTGCCGCTCGGCGCGGGCGTGCTGCCGCTCACCGAGTGTGTGGAGGTGCTGAGCCGGGGCGGCTGGGACGGCTGGCTGTGCTGGGAGTACGAGAAGCGGTGGTACGAGCAGGCCGCACCGCTGCCCGGCCTGCTCGCCGCGGGCCGCGATCATCTCGTACGGCTGCTCGGCGAGGCGGCGTAGCCCGGTGGGGCCCTGTGGGGCGTAGCCGGTGGACCCCCGTCGGGCGCGGCCCGGCGGGGGTCCGACCGTCCTGGTAGGTCGGCCCTAGTAGGTCAGACCGTGGCCGATGGGGTACAGGATCTTCGTCGGGTCGTCGGCCCGCTGCACCGGCACGGGGAGCTTGCCGCGCGGCTTGACGCGGCCCGCGATCACCTTCGCGGCGGCCCGGAGTTCGACGTCGGTCCAGCAGTACGACGCCAGGCAGGCCCGGACACCGGGGAGTTGGGCCACGTCGTAGGGGTTGCGCACGGCGAGCGCCACCACGGGCTTTCCGGTCGCCGACAGGCGTTCCACCAGGGTGCGTTGGGAGCTGCTCGCGCTCACGTTGTAGGTGCCGACCACCACCGCGTCCGCGTCCTGGGCGGCGGCCACCGCCCGGTCGATGGCCGCCGCGGACGGACTCGTGCCGGTCGGCAGAGCGGTGGCGGTGAAGCCCGCCTCGGTGAGGGCGGCGGCCAGGACGCCGGTCGGCGGGCCCGTCGTACCGGACGGGGAGTCCGGGTCGGCACCGACCACCAGAAGGCGGTGCTGGGTACGGCGGTTCAGGGGCAGAGTGCCGTCCTCGTTGACCAGCAGGGTCGTCGTGCGCTCGGCGATGCGGTCGGCCGTGGCCAGATGGGACTTGGTGCCGACCGCGTGGTCGACGCCCTTCCGGTCCACGTGGACGCCGTCGAAGAGGCCGAGCCGGGACTTCAGCCGCAGGATGCGCAGGATCGATTCGTCGAGGCGGGCCTCGGTCAGCTCACCGTCCTGGACGGCCTTCAGGACCGCGTTCCAGGCCGTGTCGATGGACGGCGGATTGAGCAACTGGTCCACGCCGGCCTTCAGCGCGAGCACCGGCACCCGGTCGTCGCCGTACTTGGTGCGCACGCCCTCCATACCGAGGGAGTCGGTGATCACCACGCCGTCGTAGCCGAGTTCACCGCGCAGGATGCCGGTGAGGATGGGCTCGGAGAGGGTGGCCGGGTCGCCGGAGTCGTCCAGGGCCGGGAACTCGATGTGCGCGGTCATGATCGAGTCGATGCCCGCCGCGATCGCCGACCGGAACGGCACCGCGTCCAGCTTCTCCCACAGCTCCCGGCTGTGCGTGATGACCGGGAAGCCGTAGTGGCTGTCGACCGCGGTGTCCCCGTGGCCCGGGAAGTGCTTGGCGGTGGCGGCGACGTGAGCCGACTGATAGCCCTTCACCTCGGCCGCGACCAGCTCCGCGACCGCCGCCGGGTCGGCGCCGAAGGAGCGCACCCCGATCACCGGGTTGGCCGGGTTGACGTTCACATCGGCGTCGGGCGAGTAGTCCTGGTTGATGCCGAGGGCGCGCAGTTCGGTGCCGGAGATCCGGCCGAGGGTGCGCGCGTCGGCCGTGGACCCGCCCGCCCCGATCGCCATCGCGCCGGGGAAGAGCGTGGCGGGTTCGCCCACCCGGCACACCGCGCCGTGCTCCTGGTCGGTGGCGATCAGCATCGGCAGGCCGCGCGGCTGGTCCAGGGACGCCTTCTGGATGCCGTTGGACAACTCCGCGATCTGGTACGGGTTCTGGGTGTTGTGGGCCCAGGTGAAGTAGATGATCCCGCCGACCCGGTACTTCTGGATCAGCTCGGCCGCGGTGCGCACGCCCAGCTCGCTGAGGTTGGCGTCGATGTCGGCCTGGTCGGGGGCGGTGGCGGAGGCGCCGTAGACCCGCATCACGAAGAGCTGGCCGACCTTCTCCTGGAGCGACATCCTGGAGATCAGGGCCTTGAGGCGGCGCTCGTCGGGGGTGGCGGCGCGGGCCGTGGTGGGCACGGTCAGCGCGGCGGTGATCCCGGCCCCCGCGGCGAGGACGGTCCGCCGGGACAGCCGGGCGCCGCCCCCGGTGTTTCCTGTGCCTCTCTTGCTGGTGTCGCTTCCCGTGCTGGTGTCGGGCACGTGCGCTCCTTCCCAGAGGAGAACTGCTGAAGGAAACTTCCAAGGAGTCACCAATATCCGGGAAGTTTCTTTCCGTCAAGGGAACGCACAGCGGCCAGCGTGTCGACGCGGGCGGCGGTTCAGCAGAGGATCCAGCCCGAGCTGACACTGTTCTGGCCGACCGCGCCGCGGATCCAGACACAGCGGTGCCCGGCGTGCACGGTCACCGGCCCGGCGTGGTGCAGAAAGCGCCCGTTGTCCTTGACCGGGCGGCTGCCGCGGGCCTGGACGCTGACCGACATCGCGCGGACGGTGCCGGGGCTGCGGGCGAGGGTCATGGCGCAGATGTAGTCGCCCTGCCGGTAGACGCGGGTGACGCCGGAGGCGAAGGAGAGGGTTCTGACCTGTTCCCCCGAGCAGCTGCTGGGTGCCGCCTGTGCGGTGCCGGCGGCCGCGAAGGCCAGCAGTCCGGCCGCGGCCAGCAGGACCGGACCGAGCGTGAGACGCCGGCGTATCGCACCACTTTCCACGTGTTCGTCCTCCCTGAAACGCGTCCAGGCCGTCCCCCGGCGGCCGTACGCATGTACGACGCAGGGGGTATGCCGGATGGTTGCACGATCGTCATCCGCGCGGATCAACGGCATCCGCGCGGATCAGCGGCGCTCAGCGGACCGCGCCCACCGGCTCCTCCGGCTCGGCGCGCCCGGCGAAGGTCCGCCACAGCTCGGCGTACCGGCCGCCGAGGGCGAGCAGTTCCTCGTGGGTGCCGTCCTCGGCGACCCGGCCGTGGTCCATGACCACCACCCGGTCGGCGCGGGCGGCGGTGGTCAGCCGGTGGGCGACCACCAGCGTGGTACGACGGCCGGCGAGGCGGTCGGTGGCCTGGTTGACCTGGGCTTCGGTGGCCAGGTCCAGCGCGGCCGTGGCCTCGTCCAGGAGCAGGATGTCCGGGTCGACCAGTTCGGCGCGGGCGAGCGCGATCAGCTGGCGCTGGCCGGCCGAGAGGTTGCGGCCGCGCTCGGCGACCTCGTGCAGATAGCCGCCGTCGAGGGTGGCGATCATCTCGTGCGCGCCGACCGCCCGCGCGGCCGCCTCCACCTCGGCGTCGGTGGCATCGGGGCGGCCGTAGGCGATGGCGTCCCGGACGGTGCCCGGGAACAGGTACGCCTCCTGCGGCACCACGCCGAGCCGGTGCCGGTAGGCGGTCAGGTCCAGGTCGCGCAGATCGGTGCCGTCGACGGTGACCCGCCCGGCCGTCGGGTCGTAGAACCGGGCCACCAGCTTGACCAGCGTGGACTTTCCGGCGCCGGTCTCGCCGACGAAGGCGACCGTCTGACCTGCGGGGATCGTCAACTCGACGTCGGCGAGGGCGGCTTCGTCCTCGCCGTACGCGAAGGACACGCCCTCGAAGGCGATGTCGCCGCGCAACGACGTGACATCGCGCGGCTGCTCCGCCTCCTTCGTGGACGTGGGCTCGCGCAGCAGCTCCTGGATACGGCCGAGGGAGACGGTGGCCTGCTGGTAGCCGTCGAAGACCTGGGACAGCTGCTGCACGGGGGCGAAGAAGAGGTCGATGTAGAGGAGGTAGGCGACCAGGGCGCCGGTGGTGAGGGTGGCGGCCTCCACCCGGCCCGCGCCCGCGATCAGCACCGCGGCCGCGGCGAGCGAGGACAGCAGCTGGACGAACGGGAAGTAGATCGATATCAGCCACTGGCCGCGCAGCCGGGCCGCGCGATAGCCGTCGCTGCGCCCGGCGAACCGCCGGCCGCCGTCCCGCTCGCGGCGGAACGCCTGCACGATCCGCAGCCCGGACACCGACTCCTGGAGATCGGCGTTGACCGAGGAGACGCGCTCGCGGGCGAGCTCGTACGCCTTCACGCTGGCCCGGCGGAAGAAGAAGGTGGCGATGATCAGCGGGGGCAGCGTGACGAAGACGACCAGGGCGAGCTGGATGTCGATCACCAGCAGGACGACCATGATGCCGAAGAAGGTGACGACCGAGACGAACGCGGTGACCAGGCCGGTCTGGAGGAAGGTGCTCAGCGCGTCGACGTCGGTGGTCATCCGGGTCATCACCCGGCCGGTCAGCTCGCGCTCGTAGTAGTCGAGGCCGAGCCGCTGGAGGTGGGCGAAGATCTTGAGCCGGAGCGTGTAGAGGACGCGTTCGCCGGTACGGCCGGTCATCCTCGTCTCGCCGATCTGCGCGACCCACTGCACCAGCACCACCAGCAGGGCGAGCAGCGAGGCCGACCAGACGGCGCCGATGGCCAGCTTGGTGACGCCCGCGTCGATGCCGTGCCGGATCAGCACCGGCAGCACCAGGCTCGCGCCCGCGTCGACGGCGACCAGCGCCAGGCTGACCAGCAGCGGCAGCCCGAAGCCGTGCAGCAGCCGGCGCAGGCCGTAGGAGTCCTCGGGCCGTACCGCCTTGTCCTCGTCGACGTCGGGGGTGTCGGCGGCCGGGGGCAGGGCGTCCACCTGGGCGAGGAGTGCGGGGGTGGCGGGGGTGCCGGCCAGCGCCATGTCCTTCGGCGCGCGGTCACCGGTCCACAGGTGGGGGGTGACGCCGCGCTCGGCGTCGTACTCGGCGTCCAGCTCGGCCCGCAGGCTGTCGTCCTCGACCGGCTCGCCGTCCTCCGGCGGGGTGTGGCCGGGCGAGACGCCGCCCAGCTCGTCCGGGTCGGTCAGCAGCCTGCGGTAGAGGGCGGAGCGGCGCTGGAGCTCCTCGTGGGTGCCGAGGTCGGCGAGCCGGCCGCGGTCGAGTACGGCGATGCGGTCGGCGAGGTTCAGGGTGGAGCGGCGGTGGGCGATCAGCAGGGTCGTACGGCCGCGCATGACCTCCTTGAGTGCCTCGTGGATCTCGTGTTCGACGCGGGCGTCCACGGCGGAGGTGGCGTCGTCCAGGACCAGCAGGCGGGGGTCGGTGAGCAGGGCGCGGGCGAGCGCGACGCGCTGGCGCTGGCCGCCGGAGAGGGTGAGGCCGTGCTCGCCGACCTTGGTGTCGTAGCCCTCGGGCAGTTCCCGGATGAAGCGGTCGGCCTGGGCGGCGCGGGCGGCGGCCTCGATCTCGTCCTGGGTGGCGTCGGGGCGGCCGTACGCGATGTTGGAGCGGACCGTGTCGGAGAAGAGGAACGAGTCCTCCGGGACCAGTCCGATCGCGGCGCGCAGCGAGGAGTGGGTCAGCTCGCGGACGTCGTGGCCGCCGATCAGGACGGCGCCGTGGGTGACGTCGTAGAAGCGCGGCAGGAGCAGGGAGAGGGTGGACTTGCCGGAGCCGGAGGAGCCGACCACGGCCAGCGTCTCACCCTGGCGTATCTCGAAGCTGAGCCCGTCCAGGACCTTGGTGTCGTCGGCGTACCCGAAGGACACGTCGTCGAACTCGACGGTAGCGGGCGCGTCGGCGGGCAGCTCCCGGGTGCCGTCCTTCATGGTCGGCTCGGTGTCGATCAGCTCCAGGACGCGTTCGGTGCCGGCGCGGGCCTGCTGGCCGACGGTGAGGACCATCGCGAGCATGCGGACCGGGCCGACCAGCTGGGCGAGGTAGGTGGAGAAGGCGACGAAGGTGCCCAGCGTGATGTGCCCGCGCACCGCGAGCCAGCCGCCGAGGGCGAGCATGGCGACCTGGCCGAGCGCCGGGACGGACTGGAGGGCGGGGGTGTACCTGCTGTTCAGGCGGATGGTGCGCAGCCGGCCCGCGAACAGCTTGCGGCCGACCTCGCGCAGCTTGCCGGTCTCCTGCGCCTCCTGCCCAAAGCCCTTGACCACGCGTACGCCGCTCACCGCGCCGTCGACCACGCCCGCGACGGCGGCGGCCTGGGCCTGGGCGTACCAGGTGGCGGGGTGCAGCTTGCTGCGGCTGCGCCGGGCGATCCAGCCGAGCGCCGGGGCGACGGCGAGGGCGACGAGGGTCAGCGGCAGCGACAGCCACGCCATGATCACCAGGGAGACGAGGAAGAGCAGCACGTTCCCGATGGTCATCGGGAGCATGAAGAGCAGGCCCTGGATCAGCTGGAGGTCGCTGGTGGCGCGGCCCACGACCTGCCCGGTCGACAGCTCGTCCTGGCGGCGGCCGTCGAGTCGGGTGATCGTGTCGTACATCTCCGTCCGCAGGTCGTGCTGGACGTCGAGGGCGAGCCGGCCGCCGTAGTAGCGGCGGACGTAGGTGGCGGCGTAGACGAGCACGGCGGCGGCGACGAGGGCGCCGGCCCAGGGGGCCATGGAGCGGGTGTGGGCGCCGATCACATCGTCGATGATCACCTTGGTGATCAGGGGGACGACGGCGGTGACGGCCATACCGGCGAGCGAGGAGCCGAGGGCGAGGAGGACGTCCTTGGGGTAGCGCCATGCGTAGCCCGCGAGTCGTCGTGCCCATGCCCGATGTGGTTCCACGCGGTGCCTCCCGGTTGTCGTACTTTTCCGGAAGGCACCAACGCGGGCGCGGGGCGATTTCATCCCGCCGTAACAATCGGCTGTCAGACGCGCACCCGCAGGTAGTAGAAGCGCGTGATCTGGACCGGGTTCTGGTTGTCGTCGCTGACCAGGACGACCTTCAGGCGGCCGGTGCGGTCGCGGTCCGTGACGGCCATGCCCTCGATGTTGTCCAGGAGCGGGTTGGGCTGGGTCTCCTTGGCGGTGGCGCCGAGGGAGGGGCAGTCGGCGATGTCGGCGAGCAGCGTCTTCTTCATCACCCGGACGCCGCTCTGGCCGGTGAGGTTCTCGATGCCGCTGGTGTCCGTGGCGTGGCGCGGGTCGGCCAGGTAGAGGCGGACGGTGTTGCCGACGCCCGCGGTGAAGCCGCGCTCCAGGACGAGGAGCCGGCCGTCGGGCGTGGCCTGCACCTCGGGTACGCCGAGCCCGGCGTCGATGCGGTACGCGTACTGCGCGGCGAGCCGGAAGTGGTCGCCCTTGGTCCGGGTCCAGGTCTGGAAGCGGACGAGGTCGGCGTTGTCGCCCGCGATCGGGTCCTCCATGGACGCGAGGAGGGTGTGGCCGCCGGGCAGCAGGGTCAGACCCTCGAAGGTCTGGTTGGAGGTGGCGCGGCCCGCGGGGGCGACGAGGAGGGCGGACGGCACGGGGAGCCGGTCGAGGATCTTGCCGTCACGGGAGTAGCGCCGGATGGAGGGCTCCACCTCGGAGGTGATGAGGCGGGTGCCGTCGCGGTCGATGACCAGGCCCTCGGAGTCCAGGTCGGCGCCGTTCTCGTCCGCGAGGTGGACGGCGGACTTCGGCTGGAGCGTCCGGGCGTCCAGGTCGAACAGCTGGGACCGGTCCTCCAGGGCGGCGAGCGATCCGTCGCGGTCCACGGCGAGGGCGGAGAAGTTGCCGACGAAGGTGCCGTTGTACGTCGTCTTGTCGAGCGCGTCGGAGAAGCGGTCGATGGAGACGGTGGACGAACAGGCGTGGCCCGCGCGTGTGTTGGAGCCGAGGTGGGCGGGCTGGGCCGCGGCGGGCCC
The DNA here is from genome assembly GCF_014673495.1 of Streptomyces griseofuscus. Classification (GTDB taxonomy): domain Bacteria; phylum Actinomycetota; class Actinomycetes; order Streptomycetales; family Streptomycetaceae; genus Streptomyces; species Streptomyces murinus. The sequence goes on along the minus strand of NZ_CP051006.1, from coordinate 5,509,896 downwards.
GGCGGCGGTCAGCGTGGTGGCGGCCGCCAGGCCGGCGGTGAGGGTGGCTATGACATGTCTCAGGCGCATAGTCGATCACCGTAGCGGTGAGTCAACTACGCGCGGGAGCCTCTGTGTTGACTTCGTGATGAAAGCTTGTGGCTACTGTGCGGGCGCGGCGACGAACGCCTCGCTGGGCCTGCTCGTGGGCACGTAGCGCGCCGTCTTGGCGGTGGTCGGCACGAGGTCCTTGTGGATGGCCTTGGCGACGTTCTGGATGGTCGTGACGCCGTAGTCCATGGTGCTGTTGTCCTGGGTCAGCACGGACATCATGTAGTCGTGGCCCGCGCCGTTGAAGGTGCCGAGGCTGTGCACGCGCCAGCCGTGCGTGGAGCGCTGGAGCCAGCCGTTCTTGACGTGCACGGAGACGGTGGACGGCGCGCCGGCGGGGGTGCCCCACCGCTGGTCGGAGACGACCTGCCCCATCAACTTCTGTATGTACGCGCGGGAGTTGTCACTGAGCACGCTGTTCTTGGCGGTGACCAGCTGGAGCAGCTTCTGCTCGTCGGCGGCGTTCTCCTGGGTCAGGCCCCAGTAACCGCCGCTGCCCGGCACGGTCTTGGTCATCTTGGCGGCGGCCAGGAAGCCCTTGATCTTCGTCAGGCCCAGCTGCTTCCACAGCTTGCTGGTGGCGTCGTTGTCCGACTTGGTGATCATGGCGGTGGCGAGCGAGGTCTCGGTGCTCGTCAGGTACCGGTTGTGCTTCTTGGCGTCCCACAGCAGGGTGGCGAGCACGGTGACCTTGACGGTGCTGGCCGAGTCGTACGCGGTGGTGCCGCGCAGGGTGCAGGTGGTCTTGGTACTGCGGTCGTACAGGCCGATGGCGACGGTGCTCTTGCGGTTCGCGAGCGCCGCGGTGATGTCCTTGGTCAGCTTGGCGGCGAGGCCGGCCTTGCCCGACGTGCAGCTCACGGCGGGCGTCGTCGCGGCGGCCGGGGTGGCGGCCGCGACGGTGGGTATGAGCAGCGCGGCACCGAGCGCCGCGGCCGACGCCTTGGCGCGCCGGCTGAAGCGGTGGGTCATGGAGGGGTCCCCCTGAAAACGACGTGTGAACGCACCCCTTGCGGGCACGTACGGCCCTTTGACTCGCAAGGGCGATCGGAAGTTGCACACATGTTCTCAAAGTGAGCGCTCCAACTGGCCAGCAGCCGGCAATGCTTCGTCCATGACGGAGCGGGACGAATCCCGCCTTGAGGCGCGGCCGGGTCACGCCTCGAAGTCGTACTCCAGGACGTACGCGGCGGAGTCGAGGACCATCTCGTTGAGCTCGACCACCCGGCCCTCCGCGTCGAAGGCCGTGCGGGTGAGGTGGATCACGGGGGCGCCGGGCGGCAGTTCCAGGCGGTCGGCCTCGGGCCGGGTGGGCATCCGGGAGCGGAGTTCCTCACGGAAGCGGGCCGGGGCGTGGCCGAGGTCGGCGAGGCGGGCGTAGACACCGCCGGGGCCCGTGTCCGGCTCGGTGATCGGGGAGTTCGCGACGAGGCCGGCCGGCAGGTAGGACGTGGACAGCAGGACCGCCTTGCCGTCGAGGACGAAGCGACGGCGGCGGACGCAGAGGCTCACGGCCTCGTCCAGACCCATGACCCCGGCGACGCCCGCCGACGCGGGCTCATGCGTCACCTCGACGGAGTCGACGGCGAGTTCACGGCCCCCGATGTCCGTCGCCCAGACGGACCGGCCCTCGCCCCACTGCTCCCGGGCGAGCCGCTCGATGCCACGGCGGCGGATCGGCCGGAATTCCCGTACGAACGGCGTCCGTTCCATGTCCTGACCGCTCATATGACCCACCCCGCATGCCCTCGTGGTCGGCGCCGACCACATACGACGGTACGGCGAACTCGAACCCGACGGCACAGGCCGTGGCCAACGCCGAGGGTTCGGGGACAGAAACCGGTGTGTGACCGTCTTCTACTGCGCCAAGTGCGGGATCGAGCTCACCGGGGACCTGGTGGTTCTGCCTGCCGTCCCGGATGTCGACGACCCTGACGACGGCCGGGACAAGAAGGGCGGGCGGGCCCGGTCCACAGTCCCTCGTGGATGCTGTGCCATCGACCCCGATCCGTGGGGCGCGCCCTTCGTTCCTGTCGAGGCGCCCCGGCGGCAGGTGCGCGACTCAGGAAGAGAGTTGATGCGGCCCTACGGTTGGGAAACCGTCTCCGCGGGGCGGCCTGGCAGTGTCGTCGTGCACCCCGAGGACGTTCTGCCCCGCCTCACCCCCTTCACATGCGGGGCCAATTGGGCGGGCTGTTGTGGGCCCTCGGGTGCGAACGGCCCCAATCTGGCCTGTGCCTGCGGCTCGCGCCTCGCGACCTGGGCCGCCGATTGCATGGGCCCCAATGAACTCCACCTCGACCCCGTCCGCGTCCACGCCGGGTAGCCGGGGCTCGCTACGCGCCCTGTCCCAGATGCGTCGGCGCGAACATCCGCAGCACGGCGGGGAGTACGACCACCGAAGGGCCCGGCGTCGACAGGGCGCGGGTCAGGTCCGATTCCAGGGATTCCGGGGTCGTGCGTACGCCCGGGACGCCGAAGGACTCCGACAGGGCGACGTAGTCGGGGCGGGTCAGTTCCGTGGCCGTCGGTTTGCCGAAGGCGTCCGTCATGTATTCGCGCAGGATGCCGTAGCCGCCGTCGTCGATGATCAGCCAGGTGACGGGGAGGTCGTGCTGGCGGGCCGTGGCCAGTTCGGCGATGGAGTAGAGGGCGCCGCCGTCGCCGGAGACCGCGAGGACCGGGTGGGTCGCGTCGGCGACCGCCGCGCCCAGGGCAGCCGGGAAGGCGTAGCCGAGGCCGCCCGAGCCCTGGGAGGAGTGCATCAGGTTCGTACCCTTGGGGTCGAAGCCGCACCAGGCCCAGTAGGACAGGATCGTCATGTCCCAGAAGGACGGGGAGCGGGCCGGCAGCGCGCGGCGGACGGCGGCCAACAGCGACTGTTCCAGGGTGAGTTCCTGGGACGCGATGCGGTCCGAGACGCGGGAGAGCACCTCGCGCACCCGCTCCGCCGCCCCGGGATCACGCCGCTCCGTCGCCGTTTCCAGCAGCGCCTGGAGCGCCGGGCGGGCGTCCGCGTGGATCCCCAGCGCGGGGTGGTTCGACTCCAGCTTCCCGAGGTCCGCCTCGATCTGGATGACCCGGCCGCGCGGCCTGAACGTGTGGTAGTTCGAGGAGAGTTCACCAAGGCCCGAGCCCACGACCAGCAGGACGTCGGCGTCCTCCAGGAAGTCGGTCGTGTGCCGGTCCTCCAGCCAGGACTGGAGGGACAGCGGGTGCGCCCAGGGGAACGCGCCCTTGCCGCCGTACGTCGTGACCACCGGGGCGTCCAGCAGTTCCGCCAGCCGGCGCAGCTTGCCGGAGGCGTCCGAGCGTACGACGCCGCCGCCCGCGATGATCGCCGGGCGGGCCGCGCCCGACAGCAACTCCGCTGCCACCGCCGTCAGTTCGGGGCGGGGGACCAGGTCGTCCGGGGTCGCGTCCATCGCCGTCACCACCGGCAGTGACGCCGGGGCCAGCAGGACGTCCTGGGGGATCTCGACCCACACCGGGCCGTGCGGGGCCGTCAGCGCGGACTTCCAGGCCTCGGCGATCGCCGAGGGGATCTGGGACTGGGTGCGGGCCGTGTGCACCGACTTCACCACGCCCCGGAACGACGCGGCCTGGTCGGGGAGTTCATGGAGATAGCCGTGGCGGCCGCCGCCCAGGCCCGCCGTCGGGATCTGGCTGCTGATCGCGAGCACGGGGGCGGAGGCGGCGGCCGCCTCCTGGAGCGCGGCCAGCGAGGTCAGCGCGCCGGGGCCGGTCGACAGCAGCAGCGGGGCCGCCTCGCCGGTGATCCGGCCGTACGCGTCCGCCGCGAAGCCCGCGTTGTTCTCCACCCGCAGGCCCACATAGCGGAGGGACGACCTGCGCAGGGCGTCGAACACGCCCAGCGCGTGCTGGCCCGGCAGGCCGAAGACGGTCGTCGCGCCCAGCCCGGCCAGGGTCTCCACGACCAGGTCTCCGCCGTTGCGGCCGGGGGGAGGGTTCAGCGCGGCCTCCCGCTGGGCTGCGGTCGGGCGGAGTACCAGGTCGTGGTCGTGCGTCACGTCGGTTACGCGTCCTTCCGGGCCGCCGCGATCTGGCGGGACATGATGGTGGTCAGTTCGTACGCCGTGTGGGAGGCCGCCACGGACGTGATCTCGGCGTGGTCGTAGGCCGGGGCGACCTCGACCACGTCCGCCGAGACCAGGTTGCAGGAGGCCAGGCCGCGCAGGATCTCCAGCAGCTCGCGCGAGGTCATGCCGCCCGCCTCCGGCGTGCCCGTGCCGGGGGCGTGCGCCGGGTCGAGGCAGTCGATGTCGATGGAGATGTACAGCGGGCGGTCGCCGATGCGCTGGCGGAGCTGGTCGGCCACCTCGTCGGCGCCCCGGCGGTAGACGTCCGCCGAGGTGACGATGCCGAAGCCCATCTTCTCGTCGTCGGTGAGGTCCTGCTTGCCGTACAGCGGGCCGCGCGTGCCCACGTGCGAGAGGGCGGAGGTGTCGAGGATGCCCTCCTCCACCGCGCGGCGGAACGGCGTGCCGTGCGTGTACTCGGCGCCGAAGTACGTGTCCCAGGTGTCCAGGTGGGCGTCGAAGTGCAGCAGCGCGACCGGGCCGTGCTTCTTGGCCACCGAGCGCAGCAGCGGCAGCGCGATGGTGTGGTCGCCGCCCAGGGTCATCAGACGGGCGCCGGTGCCCAGCAGGTCGTCCGCCGCGGCCTCGATCGTCTCGACGGCCTCGTTGATGTTGAACGGGTTCACCGCGATGTCGCCGCCGTCCGCGACCTGCGCGAGCGCGAAGGGGGACGCGTCCTGCGCGGGGTTGTAGGGGCGCAGCAGCCGGGACGCCTCGCGGATCGCGTTGCCGCCGAAGCGGGCGCCGGGCCGGTAGGAGACACCGGAGTCGAACGGGACGCCCACCACGGCGACGTCGGCGGTACCGACCTCGTCCAGGCGGGGCAGCCGGGCGAAGGTCGCGGGGCCGGCGTACCGCGGGACGCGGGAGGAGTCGACGGGGCCGCGGGGCGTCTCGTTGCTGCTCATTGCGTGTGCCTTCTTTCCTGCGTCCTGACCGCGGCCCGGCCGCGGTCCGACCGCGTCCCGACTGCGGTCCGACCGGCTTCTCGCCGCGATTTCCTGGGATCGACACTAGGTGGCCGGGCAGCCACTACGAAGTGTACGTTTTATCCATACAAGGGACCTGGAGTGGAGGAAGTGCACACCATGGCCGACGCGCGCCCCACGGCCCCGACCGCCCCGGCCGGGGCCCCCGTTCCACCGACCCCGCCAGTCCCCCTCTCCGCTCTCCTCGCCCGGGACGACCTCGCGCTGCGCCAGCTCGCCGGTCCCACCGGCCCGGACGTCGTCATCCACTGGGCGCACACCTCCGAGATGGTCGACCCCTTCCCCTATCTCCTCGGCGGCGAACTGCTCCTCACGGCCGGGGTCCAGTTCCCCGACGCCCCCTTCCCCGACACCTTCTTCGACTCCTACGTCGCCCGGGTCGTCGCGGCGGGCGGTGCCGCCCTCGGCTTCGGGCTCGCCCCGGTGCACGACTCGGTGCCGGACGCTCTGGTCACCGCCTGCGCCACCCACGGACTGCCGCTGCTGGAGGTCCCGCCGGGGACCACCTTCTCGGGGGTGGCCCGCGCGGTGTGGCAGCTGATGGCGCAGGCCCGCCTCGCCGAACTGCGCCGGGTCACCGAGGCCCAGCAGAGCCTGGCCACCGCCGCGGCCCACGCCGACCCGGTGCCGTCCGTGCTGCGCCGCCTCGCCCAGCGGCTCGGCGGGCACGCGGTGCTCTACGGCCCGGACGGCACCGGGATCGCGGCGGCCGGCCGGGCCCCCGCGCCCGCCGTCACCGAGGCCCTGCGGAAGCTCGCGACGGTGGTCCGCCCGGCCACCCCGCCCGGGCAAGCCCAGACCGGGCAAGCCCCACCCGGCCAAGCCCAGACCAGCCGAGCCCCGACCGGCCAAGCTCCGCCCGGAAAGCCGCCGACCGCCCCCGCCGGACCCGCCCCCGCCAGGCCCGCCTCCGCCACCGACACCGCCGACGGCGTCCATCTGTCCGCGTACGCCCTCGGCTCAGGCGAGGGCTTCGTGCTCGGGGTCGCCGCCGGTCGGCGCGACGGCGGGGACCACACCATCGCCTCGGTGGGCGCGGTGCTGCTGTCGCTGCTGACCGGGGAGCACCACAGCGGGGCCGGGGCCGCCCGCTCCTCCGCGCTGGTACGGCTGCTGCTCGGGGCCACGCCCGAGGAGGTCGCACCGCTGCTCGACACCGGCGACGGTACAAGCGGCGGCGAGCGGATCGTCGTCCACGCGCGCCCCGACCGGCAGACCCCGGACGCCGTGGCCGCCGCCGCCCTCGGCACCGCCCTGGGCACGCCCCTGGTCGACCTCGACCCCGACGGGGAGGTCGTACGGCTGCTGGTGCCCGCCGGACGGGGACCCGCCCCGGTTCCCGGCTGGACCCTCGGGGTCAGCGCGCCCGCGGGAGCCGGCGGCTGGCCGGCCGCCGACGCCCAGGCGGCCCGCGCCCTGGCCCGCGCCCGCGCCACCCGCGTCCCGCTGGTCCGGCACGGCGCCCGCCCCGGGCTGTCCGAGCTGGTGCCCGAGACGGCGGCGCGGGCCCATGCCCAGGCCCTGCTCGCGCCGCTCGCCGCGCAGCCCGCGCTGACGGACACCCTCCGTACCTGGCTCTCCCTGCACGGCAGTTGGGACCGCACCGCGGTCGCGCTGGGCGTGCACCGCAACACCGTGCGGCAACGCGTCGCCCGCGCTGCCCTGCTGCTCGGCGCCGACCTGGACGACCCGGACGTACGCATGGAGTTGTGGTTCGCGCTGCGGCACTCCTGATCCCGCGCATCCGCCCGGGCGAAGGTGATACCCGTCCCAGCGGGCGAAACCTCTGGGACGCCCGCACCGGGCTGCCCCACAATGGGTGCCATGCCGATATCCGGGACACCCAGCCGCGCCCAGCTCGTCGACCACCTGGTGAGGACCCGTATCGCGGGGGACGTCGCCACGCCCCGCGAGAACAACCTCTCCCACTACCGGCTGCTGGCCAACGGCGACCGCAACTTCTGGCTCGGTCTTGAGCTGGGCGACCGCTGGGCGGACGAGCAGGACGTGCTCGCGGTGATGGCCGAGCGGGTGGGTGTCAACGACGACCCGGAGTACCGGTTCGGCCAGGACAACATCGACCCGGAACTGACCGTGGACGGCCTGGACCGGCTCGCGGCGCGGCTGCGCAAGGCGGCCGAGGGGCGCGAACGGGTGCTGTTCGCGACCGGTCACCCCGGCGGGCTGCTGGATGTGCACCGGGCCACGGCCGCCGCGCTGCGCACCGCCGGCTGCGAGATCGTCGTCATCCCGGACGGGCTCCAGACGGACGAGGGGTACGTCATGCAGTTCGCGGACGTGGCTGTCCTGGAGCACGGCGCGACGCTGTGGCACACGCACTCCGGGGAGCCGATGCGGGCCATCCTCACCGGACTTGAGCGGGCCGGACGGCCGCTGCCGGACCTGGTGGTCGCCGACCACGGCTGGGCCGGGTACGCCGCGCAGCACGGCCTCGACTCGGTCGGCTACGCGGACTGCAACGACCCCGCGCTGTTCCTCGCCGAGTCGGAGGGCACCCTCCAGGTCGCCGTGCCGCTGGACGACCATGTGGTCAGCCCGCGCCACTACGACCCGATGACCGCGTATCTGCTGGCCGCGGCGGGTCTGACCGAGGACTGAACGAGGCCGGTTCGGACGAGGCCCCTCTGCGCGAGGCCGGTCCGAACAAAGCCGGGGACAAAGGGATCTGCGGCCCCGCGCACGGAGCCGCACATCGTGTCACATCGGGTCGGGACCCGGCTCAGCGACCTCCGCCACCGTGGCCTCCACCGCCGTGGCCTCCACCGCCGTGGCCTCCACCGCCGTGGCCGCCGCCACCGTAGCCACCGCCACCGTGGCCGCCACCACCGTAGCCACCGCCACCGTGGCCGCCACCGTAGCCTCCGCCACCGTGATCGCCGCCGTAGCCACCGTGGTCTCCGTGGCCATAGCCGCCGTAGCCGCCGTAGCCCCAGTCGTCATCGTCGTTGCCCCACCAGCCGCCATGTCCTCCGCGACCGTGGTCACCGTGACCGCCGCCCCAGTCACTGCTGTAGGAGCTGTGAACGTTGGACGGGCTCGCCGAGGCGGTGCCCGCCGCGCCGATCGCGGCTCCGCCTGCCAGCAGCAGGCCGGTGGCGGACATGGCGACGAGGCGCCGCGTGCGTGTTGCTCGCATGGGAATAACCTTCCATCGTCTCTCGCGGCCCCCAGGGGGAACACGGCGAGGTGGATGGCCGCCGCCGCACGGACAGACGCACGGCGCGGTCTTCGGATGTCACCGCGAGATCAATGTGTGGCACGGTACGTCTTTACGGTCGACGCCTGCGGCCCACCCGGACGCTGGCGCGTCATCAGGTGCCGCGGCTGAGGTCAGAGGTGTCCCGAAACCTCGCCGGCCGCTCATACCGTGCATTCGCGGCTTTCACTCACTGAGCCTAGTACCCCGCACGTCACTTGGCACCTCAGGAAGCCGGTCCACGTCCGGCTGACGCGGGACGCGGACGACACCCTCCTGGATGACGGTGATGGCCAGCTGTCCGTCCTGGGTGTATATACGGGCCTGGCCGAGGCCGCGGCCGCCGTGCGCGGAGGGCGACTCCTGGTCGTACAGCAGCCATTCGTCGGCGCGGAAGGGGCGGTGGAACCACATCGCGTGGTCCAGGGAGGCGCCCACCACGTCGCCGACCGCCCAGCCGCCGCGGCCGTGCGCGAGCAGCACGGAGTCGAGCAGGGTCATGTCGGAGACATAGGTGGCGAGGACGACGTGCAGCAGCGGGTCGTCGTCCAGCTTGCCGTTGGTGCGGAACCACACCTGGCTGTGCGGCTCGCGCGGCTCGCCGAAGCGGCCGTACGGCGGCTCGTCCACGTACCTCAGGTCGACCGCCTCGCGTGCCTCCAGGAAGCGTTCCACCACGTCCGGCGCGAGATGGCTGTAGCCGCGCAGCCGCTCGTGGGAGGTCGGCAGGGTCGCCGGGTCGGGCGCCGACGGCATCGGCGCCTGGTGTTCGAGCCCTTCCTCGTACGTCTGGAAGGACGCCGAGAGATGGAAGATCGGCTTGCCGTGCTGGACGGCGACCACGCGGCGGGTGGTGAAGGACCGGCCGTCGCGGATGCGGTCGACCGTGTAGACGATGGGCGCGCCGGGGTCACCGGGGCGCAGGAAGTACGCGTGCAGGGAGTGGGCGGGACGGTCCGCAGGGACCGTGCGCCCGGCGGCGACCAGCGCCTGCGCCGCGACCTGCCCCCCGAAGACACGGGGGACGACGGCGGAGCGGGACCGGCCGCGGAAGATGTCCTCCTCGATCTGTTCGAGGTCGAGCAGATCGAGGAGGTCCTGGAGTGCCTGGCTCATGGCGATCAGTTGTACCGGGCGGTGATTGCCGGGTCCTTACAGACCCATGTCCTTGGCGATGATCGTCTTCATGATCTCGCTCGTGCCACCGTAGATGCGGTTGACGCGGTTGTCCGCGTACAGGCGGGCGATCGGGTACTCGTTCATGTACCCGTAGCCGCCGTGCAGCTGGAGGCAGCGGTCGATGACGCGGTGCGCGACCTCGGTGCAGAACAGCTTGGCGGAGGCGGCCTCGGCGGGGGTCAGCTCGCCGGCGTCCAGGGCCTCGGTCGCGCGGTCGGCGACGGCCTCGGCGGCGTCCACCTCGGCCTGGCAGGAAGCCAGCTCGAACTTGGTGTTCTGGAAGTGCGCGACCGGCTTGCCGAAGACGGTGCGCTCCTGGACGTACTGCTTGGCGAACCGGACGGCGGCCTTGGCCTGCGCGTAGGCGCCGAAGGCGATGCCCCAGCGCTCGGAGGCCAGGTTGTGGCCGAGGTAGTAGAAGCCCTTGTTCTCCTCGCCCAGCAGGTCCTCGACGGGGACCTTGACGTCCACGAAGGCCAGCTCGGCGGTGTCGGAGGTCTTCAGGCCGAGCTTGTCCAGCTTGCGGCCGACGGAGTAGCCCTCGGACTTGGTGTCCACCGCGAACAGGGAGATGCCGTGGCGGCGGTCCTCGGCGGTGGGCGCGGCGGTGCGGGCGCAGACGATCACCCGGTCGGCGTGCACACCGCCGGTGATGAAGGTCTTGGCGCCGTTGAGGACGTAGTGGGTGCCGTCCTCGCTGAGCTTGGCGGTGGACTTCATGCCCGCGAGGTCGGAACCGGTGCCCGGCTCCGTCATCGCGATGGCCCACATCTCCTCGCCGGTGACGAACTTCGGCAGGTAGCGCTTCTTCTGCTCGTCCGTGGCCAGCATCTTGATGTACGGCAGGGCGAGCAGCACATGCACGCCGGAGCCGCCGAACTGGACGCCCGCGCGGGCGGTCTCCTCATAGAGGACGGCCTCGAACTTGTGGCTGTCCAGGCCCGCGCCGCCGAACTCCTCGGGGACGTTGATGCCGAAGATACCCAGCTCACCGAGCTTGTAGTAGAAGTCGCGGGGTGCCTGGCCCGCCGCGAACCACTCGTCGTACACCGGTACGACCTCGGCCTCGATGAAGGCGCGCAGGGTCTCCCGGAACGCCTCGTGATCCTCGTTGAACACCGTACGGCGCACGCCGTCCACCTCCACGTACCTCGGGCATGCCGGAAAGGGGCATGTCTAAGCGCTTGCTCATCCGAGCGTACCGGCGGGTAGGGAGGGCGTCCAGAGGTGGTCGGTGGTAACGCTCGTCACGCGCGGCCAGCCGGGCCGGGAACCGCACGCGGGCAGGGGCCGGCGGCGGCCAGAAGCGCTACGCGGCGCCCGCGGCCTCGAACGCCCCCCGCGCCATCCGGTGCAGCAGCGTCGCCGTCGCCCCCCGGCCGGGGAGGGTGCCCGCGCGGCCCAGGTGGGGGGTGGAGTTGAGCAGGCCGAAGACCGAGTGGACGGCGGAGCGGGCGGTCGGCTCGGTCAGCGCCGGGTAGACCTCGCGGACCACGCCGACCCACAGCTCGACGTACTGCCGCTGGAGCTGGCGCACCAGCTTGCGGTCGCTGTCGCGCAGCCGGTCCAGCTCGCGGTCGTGCAGGGTGATCAGCGGCCGGTCGTCCAGGGCGAAGTCGATATGGCCCTCGATCAGGGAGTCCAGGACCGCGGTGGCGCGGGCGTCCCCGTCGGCCTCCGCGAGCCGCCGCCTGGCCCCGGTGAGCAGCTGGCCGCTGATGCCGACCAGGAGTTCGGCGAGCATCGCGTCCTTGCCGGGGAAGTGCCGGTAGAGGCCGGGACCGCTGATGCCGACGGCCGCCCCTATCTCGTCCACGCCGACGCCGTGGAAGCCGCGCTCGGCGAAGAGGCGGGCGGCCTCCTTGAGGATCTGCTCGCGGCGGGTCGGGGCGTCGGTTCTGGCCATGAAGACAATTCTAGACAGCGCGGTTAGCGGTCGTTAACCTGAAGGAAATGGTTAACGCTCATTAACCGGTTCGAGCGCCGGGTGAGGGGACCGCAGGATGCAGGAGGCACCGGAACTCCGGAGCGCGGCCGAGCCCGCGTCGGAGGCCTGGCGGGCCAATGAAGTGGCCCATCTCGCGCTGGTCGAGGAGCTGCGCGGCAAGCTCGCCGCGGCGGCGCTCGGCGGCGGGGAGCGGGCGCGCGCCCGGCACACCGCGCGCGGCAAGCTGCTGCCGAGGGACAGGGTCGACACACTCCTCGATCCGGGCTCACCGTTCCTTGAGCTGGCCCCGCTCGCGGCTGACGGGCTGTACGACGGGCAGGCGCCGGCCGCCGGCGTGATCGCCGGGATCGGCCGGGTCAGCGGGCGCGAGTGCGTGATCGTCGCCAATGACGCGACCGTCAAGGGCGGCACGTACTACCCGATGACGGTGAAGAAGCATCTGCGCGCCCAGGAGGTGGCCCTCGACAACCGGCTGCCCTGCGTCTATCTGGTCGACTCCGGTGGCGCCTTCCTGCCGATGCAGGACGAGGTCTTCCCGGACCGCGAGCACTTCGGGCGGATCTTCTACAACCAGGCCCGGATGTCCGGCGCGGGCATCCCGCAGATCGCGGCCGTCCTCGGCTCCTGCACGGCGGGCGGCGCGTACGTCCCGGCGATGAGCGACGAAGCGGTCATCGTCCGCAATCAGGGCACCATCTTCCTGGGCGGCCCCCCGCTGGTGAAGGCAGCCACCGGCGAGGTGGTCACGGCGGAGGAGCTGGGCGGCGGCGAGGTCCACTCCCGGATCTCCGGTGTCACCGACCATCTCGCGGAGGACGACGCGCACGCGCTGCGCATCGTCCGGAACATCGTCGCCACCCTCCCGGCCCGGCAGTCGCCGCCCTGGGAGGTCACCGCGGCGATCGAGCCGAAGGTGGACCCGGCCGGGCTGTACGGCGCGGTGCCGGTCGACTCCCGCACGCCGTACGACGTCCGGGAGATCATCGCCCGCGTGGTCGACGGCTCCCGGTTCGCCGAGTTCAAGAGCGAGTACGGCCAGACGCTGATCACCGGTTTCGCGCGCATCCACGGGCACCCGGTCGGGATCGTCGCCAACAACGGCATCCTGTTCGCCGAGTCCGCGCAGAAGGGCGCGCACTTCATCGAGCTGTGCGACCAGCGCGGCATCCCGCTGGTGTTCCTCCAGAACATCTCCGGCTTCATGGTCGGCAAGGACTACGAGGCGGGCGGCATCGCCAAGCACGGCGCCAAGATGGTGACCGCGGTGGCCTGCACCCGGGTGCCCAAGCTGACGGTCGTGGTCGGCGGTTCGTACGGCGCGGGCAACTACTCGATGTGCGGCCGGGCCTACTCCCCCCGCTTCCTGTGGATGTGGCCCAACGCCAAGATCTCCGTCATGGGCGGCGAGCAGGCCGCCAGCGTCCTCGCCACGGTCAAGCGGGACCAGCTGGAGGGCCGCGGCGAGAGCTGGTCCGCCGAGGACGAGGAGACGTTCAAGGCGCCGATCCGCGCGCAGTACGAGACCCAGGGCAACGCCTACTACGCGACCGCCCGGCTGTGGGACGACGGCGTGATCGACCCGATGGAGACCCGCCAGGTGCTCGGACTCGCCCTGACGGCCTGCGCCAACGCGCCACTGGGAGAGCCCCAGTTCGGCGTCTTCCGGATGTGAGGAGGGGAATCGTGTTCGACACAGTGCTGGTCGCCAACCGGGGCGAGATCGCGGTACGGGTCATCCGTACGCTCCGCGAGCTGGGCGTGCGCTCGGTGGCGGTCTTCTCCGACGCCGACGCGCAAGCGCGGCACGTCCGGGAGGCCGACACGGCGGTCCGGATCGGCCCGGCGCCCGCGGCCGAGAGCTATCTGTCGGTGGAGCGGCTGCTGGAGGCCGCGGCCCGCACCGGCGCGCAGGCCGTCCACCCCGGCTACGGCTTCCTCGCCGAGAACGCCGCCTTCGCGCGGGCCTGCGAGGAGGCGGGCCTGGTCTTCATCGGCCCCTCGGCCGACGCCATCGCGCTGATGGGCGACAAGATCCGCGCCAAGGAGACGGTGGAGGCCGCCGGAGTGCCGGTGGTCCCCGGCGGCCGTGACCCGGAACTCGCCGAGGCCGCCCGCGCCTTGGGCCCGCCGGTGCTGCTGAAGCCGTCGGCCGGCGGTGGCGGCAAGGGCATGCGCCTGGTGCGGGACCTCACCGTCCTGGACGAGGAGATCGCCGCCGCCCGCCGCGAGGCCCGCGCCTCCTTCGGCGACGACACCCTGCTGGTGGAGCGGTGGATCGACCGTCCCCGGCACATCGAGATCCAGGTGCTGGCCGACGGCCACGGCAATGTGGTGCACCTCGGCGAGCGCGAGTGCTCGCTCCAGCGGCGCCACCAGAAGATCATCGAGGAGGCGCCCAGCGTCCTCCTGGACGAGGCCACGCGCGCGGCGATGGGCGAGGCGGCCGTGCAGGCGGCCCGCTCCTGCGGCTACCGGGGCGCGGGCACCGTGGAGTTCATCGTGCCGGGCGGCGACCCCTCCCAGTACTACTTCATGGAGATGAACACCCGGCTCCAGGTCGAGCACCCGGTCACCGAGCTGGTGACCGGCCTCGACCTGGTCGAGTGGCAGCTGCGGGTGGCCGCGGGCGAGCCGCTGGGCTTCACCCAGGACGAGGTGACACTGACCGGCCACGCCGTCGAGGCCCGTATCTGCGCCGAGGACCCGGCCCGCGGCTTCCTGCCCTCCGGCGGCACGGTCCTGCTGCTGGACGAACCGGCGGGCGACGGCGTGCGCACCGACTCCGGGCTCAGCGAGGGCACCGAGGTCGGCAGCCTGTACGACCCGATGCTCTCCAAGGTGATCGCGTACGGCCCCGACCGCGCGACCGCGCTGCGCAGGCTCCGGGCGGCGCTCGCGGAGACGGTCACGCTGGGCGTGCAGACGAACGCGGGCTTCCTGCGCCGGCTGCTCGGCCATCCGGCCGTGGTGGCGGGCGAGTTGGACACCGGCCTGGTGGAGCGGGTCGTGGCCGACCTGGTCGGCACGGAGGTACCGGAGGAGGTGTACGAGGCGGCGGCGGCCGTACGACTGGAGGCGCTGAAGCCCACCGGCGAGGGCTGGACCGACCCCTTCTCGGTGCCGAACGGCTGGCGGCTCGGCGGCACCCCGAAGCCGCCCTCCTTCCATCTGAAGGCCCAGGACCCGGTGACGTACACCCCGCGCGGCACCGCCACCGTCTCCGGCGACACGGTCGCCGTCACCCTCGACGGGCTGCGGCACACCTTCCGCCGCGCCGGTGACTGGATCGGCCGGGACGGCGACGCCTGGCAGGTGCGCGACCACGACCCGGTGGCCGACTCGCTGTCCCAGGCGGCGCACGCGGGCGCCGACTCGCTGACCGCGCCGATGCCCGGCACGGTGACCGTCGTCAAGGTCGCCGTCGGGGACGAAGTGACCGCCGGGCAGAGCCTGTTGGTGGTGGAGGCGATGAAGATGGAGCACGTCGTCTCCGCCCCGCACGCGGGCACCGTCGCCGAGCTGGATGTCACGCCGGGCAGCACGGTCGCCATGGACCAGGTGCTGGCCGTCATCGCGCCGAAGGAGGAGACGGAGTGAGCGCCGAGCAGCTGCCCATGGTCCTACCGGCCTCGGACCTGCCCGCCCGGGTGCGCATCTACGAGGTCGGCGCGCGCGACGGACTACAGAACGAGAAGGGCGCCGTACCGACCGAGGTGAAGGCGGAGTTCATCCGCCGCCTCGCCGAGGCGGGCCTGACCACGATCGAGGCGACGAGCTTCGTGCACCCCAAGTGGGTGCCCCAACTCGCCGACGCGGAAGAGCTGTTCCCGCGGGTGCGCGAGCTGGCCGGGGTCGAGCTGCCCGTCCTGGTGCCCAACCAGCGCGGGCTGGACCGGGCGCTGGCCCTCGGTGCGGAGCGGATCGCGGTGTTCGCCAGCGCCACCGAGTCCTTCGCCAAGGCCAATCTCAACCGCACGGTGGACGAGTCCCTCGCGGTGTTCGAGCCGGTGGTGCGCCAGGCCAAGGACGCGGGCGCGCGGGTGCGCGGCTATGTCTCCATGTGCTTCGGCGACCCGTGGGAAGGCGCGGTCCCGCTGCATCAGGTGGCCCGCGTCTGCACCGCCCTGCGGAACATGGGCTGTGACGAGCTGAGCCTCGGCGACACCATCGGCGTGGCCACCCCCGGGCATGTCCAGGAACTCCTGAACCTGCTCAACGAGGAGGGCGTGCCGACCAACGAGATCGGCGTGCACTTCCACGACACCTACGGCCAGGCGCTCGCGAACACCTACGCGGCCCTGGAGCACGGCGTGACGACCATCGACGCGTCCGCCGGCGGGCTCGGCGGCTGCCCGTACGCCAAGTCCGCCACCGGCAACCTCGCCACCGAGGACCTGGTCTGGATGCTGCACGGCCTCGGCATCGAGACCGGCGTCGACCTCGGCCGGCTGACCGCCACCAGCGTGTGGATGGCCGCCCACCTGGACCGGCCCAGCCCCTCCCGTACCGTCCGCGCTCTCTCCCACAAGGACCAGTGATCAGCATGGACCACCGCCTCAGCCCCGAGCTCGAGGAACTCCGCCGTACGGTGGAGGAGTTCGCGCACGACGTCGTGGCGCCGAAGATCGGCGACTTCTACGAGCGGCACGAGTTCCCGTACGAGATCGTCCGCGAGATGGGCCGGATGGGTCTGTTCGGGCTGCCGTTCCCGGAGGAGTACGGCGGCATGGGCGGCAACTACCTGGCGCTCGGTATCGCCCTGGAGGAGCTGGCCCGGGTGGACTCCTCGGTGGCGATCACCCTGGAGGCCGGTGTCTCGCTGGGCGCGATGCCCATCTATCTGTTCGGCACCGAGGAGCAGAAGCGCGAGTGGCTGCCCCGGCTGTGCGCGGGCGAGATCCTCGGCGGCTTCGGCCTGACCGAGCCTGACTGCGGCTCGGACGCGGGCGGCACCCGTACGACGGCCCGGCTCGACCCCGACACCGACGAATGGGTGATCAACGGCACCAAGTGCTTCATCACCAACTCGGGTACGGACATCACCGGGCTGGTCACGGTCACCGCGGTCACCGGCCGCAAGCCCGACGGCAAGCCGCTGATCTCCTCGATCATCGTGCCGTCCGGCACCCCGGGCTTCACGGTGGCGGCGCCGTACTCCAAGGTGGGCTGGAACGCCTCCGACACCCGTGAACTCTCCTTCGTGGACGTACGGGTGCCCGCCGCCAACCTGGTCGGCCAGGAGGGCCGCGGGTACGCCCAGTTCCTGCGCATCCTGGACGAGGGCCGCATCGCCATCGCCGCCCTGGCGACGGGTCTGGCGCAGGGCTGTGTGGACGAGTCGGTGAAGTACGCCAAGGAGCGGCACGCCTTCGGCCGGCCGATCGGCGCCAACCAGGCGATCCAGTTCAAGATCGCCGACATGGAGATGAAGGCGTACACGGCGCGGCTCGCCTGGCGTGACGCGGCCTACCGGCTGGTCGCCGGTGAGCCCTTCAAGAAGGAGGCAGCGATGGCGAAGCTGTACTCCTCCACGATCGCCGTCGACAACGCCCGTGAGGCCACGCAGGTCCACGGTGGCTACGGCTTCATGAACGAGTACCCGGTGGCCCGGATGTGGCGCGACTCCAAGATCCTGGAGATCGGCGAGGGCACCAGCGAGGTGCAGCGGATGCTGATCGCACGGGAGTTGGGGCTCGCGGGCTGAGCCTGCCGAAGCACGGGTGAGGGGCATGTCCGCCGGCGTCCCGGTGGACATGCCCCTCACTCCTGTTCTACGCCACGGAACCCGGTCACCGGACCCAGCCGCCGCACCGGTCCGCGGTCGCCGCTCCGTTCCGTGGGCCGAGCGGTCCGCCGGGAGGGCCCCCTGGACAGCAGACAAGGTTAGGCTAACCTAAGTCTCGCACTTGTCCGGCGGGCGTCCCGCCCCGTTCGAAAGCGGTCCTCTCCATGTCCCATGCCCGTGCCATCCACCTCTCTCGCCGCGGCCTGCTCGCCGCGGGCGGCGCCGTAGGGCTCGGCGTCGCGCTCGCGGCCTGCGGGGACGACAAGGGCGAAGCCAAGGACGGCGGCAGCGGGTCGGCCGCGGCGAAGTCGGGTCCCTGGACGTTCAAGGACGACCGCGGAAAGACCGTGAAGCTCGACAAGGTCCCGGCGAACATCGTCGCCTTCACCGGCGTCGGCGCCGCGCTCTACGACTACGGCGTCCAGGTCAAGGGCGTCTTCGGCCCCACCACGACCACGGGCGGCAAGCCCGACGTCCAGGCCGGCGACATGGACGTCAGCAAGGTGACCGTCCTCGGCAACGCCTGGGGCCAGTTCAACGTCGAGAAGTACGCCGCCCTCGCCCCCGACGTGCTGATCACCACGATGTTCGACGGCGCCGGCACCCTCTGGTACGTCCCCGAGCAGTCCACCAAGCAGATCGCCGAACTCGCCCCCAGCGTCGGCATCTCCGTGTACGACCGGCAGATCACCCAGCCGCTCCAGCGGATGTGGGACCTCGCCGAGTCGCTCGGCGCGGACATGAAGGCCGCCAAGGTCACCGACGCGAAGAAGCGGTTCGAGGCGGCCGCCGCCCGGCTGCGCGCCGCCGCCAAGGCCAAGCCGCACCTCAAGGTGATGGCCGGCAGCGCGAGCGACCAGCTCTTCTACGTCTCGGGGACGCGTCTGTCCATAGACCTGGAGTACTTCAAGGCCCTCGGCGTGAACTTCGTGGAGCCGCCGGAGAGCGCGAAGAAGCAGGGCGGCGGCTGGTACGAGTCGCTGAGCTGGGAGAACGTCGACAAGTACCAGGCCGACATCATCATGATGGACGACCGCTCCTCGGCCATCCAGCCCGCGGACATCACCAAGCCGACCTGGAAGAAGCTGCCGGCGGTCAAGGCGGGACAGGTCATCGCCCGCTCCCCCGAGCCGATCCTGTCGTACGACAAGTGCGTCCCGCTGCTGACGAGCCTCGCCGAGGCTCTGGAGAAGGCGAAGAAGGTCAGCTAGAAGCCGCCCCCACCCCTTCCGACAGGAGCCCCCATGGCCACGGCCGCCGTCGAACCCTTCACGCTGTTCTCCCTCCAGGTCACCCGCACCAGAAGGCTCGGGCCCTCCCTGGTGCGGGTCACCTTCGACGGGGCCGGCCTGAAGGGCTTCCACTCCGACGGACGCGATCAGTCCCTCTCCCTGTTCCTGCCGCACCCCGGGCAGAAGGAGCCCGTGGTGCCGCGCGACCTGGGCGAGGCGTGGTGGCAGGAGTACCGCGAACTCCCGGAGGACGTACGGGCCGTGATGCGCTCGTACACCCTGCGGGAGCTGCGGCGCGAGCCGGACGAGATCGACATCGACTTCGCCCTGCACGGGGTCGGACCCGGCGCCGCCACCCCCGCCGGGCCCGCCTCCCGGTGGGCCGCGCGGGCCGTTCCCGGCGACCGGGTGCTGGTCCTCGGGCCGGTGCTCGCCGACAA
Organism: Streptomyces griseofuscus; assembly: GCF_014673495.1. Classification (GTDB taxonomy): domain Bacteria; phylum Actinomycetota; class Actinomycetes; order Streptomycetales; family Streptomycetaceae; genus Streptomyces; species Streptomyces murinus. Next base: position 5,490,916 of record NZ_CP051006.1, on the reverse strand, counting down.
CCGGGCCATCCGGTTCCGCCCGCCCGAGGACACCGACCTCGTGGTGATGTGGGGCGACGAGACCGCCGTACCCGCCGCGACCGCGATCCTCGAATCCCTCCCGGCCGGCACCCGGGTGCGCGCCTGGCTCCAGGTGCCGCACCCCGGTGACATACAGGACGTGCGCACGGACGCCGACGCGGAGATCACCTGGCTGGTGCGCGGCGAGGGCGCCCCCGAGCCGCTCGCCGCCCTCCAGAGCGCCCAACTCCCCGACGCGGCGCACCCGTACGTCTGGATCGCCGGCGAGTCCGGGCAGGTGAAGGCGCTGCGGCGGCACTTCGTCAGGGACCGCGGGGTCGACCGGCGCCGGGTGACCTTCGTCGGGTACTGGCGGCGCGGTCTGAGCGAGGAACAGCTCCGGGCGACCGGCGAATAGTCACCCCCGCCTCACCTCCGCCCCACCCGCTTCCACCCCGTTGCCCCTCGCCCCCACCCTTCGGCACACGTATACCTCGACCCAAAGAACTTAGGTTAGGCTAACCTAAGCTTCATTCCCACGGACTTCCCCCCGGAGGACCCCCCATGCGCTCCCACCTGCTCAATGGCCTCACCGCGGAGCACTACCGCCGTTCCGTGACCGAAGGAGTGGAGCGGGTGGCGGCCAAACTCGCCGCCACCGAGCGCCCGTTCACCGGCGTCGCCGTGGACGAACTGTCCCCCCGCGTCGACGCCATCGACCTGGACCGCCCGCTCGGCGACACCGCCGCCGTCCTCGACGAGCTGGAGGACGTCTATCTGAAGGACGCGGTCTACTTCCACCACCCGCGCTACCTCGCCCACCTCAACTGCCCGGTCGTCATCCCGGCCGTGCTCGGCGAGGCCGTGCTCTCCGCGGTCAACTCCTCGCTGGACACCTGGGACCAGTCGGCCGGCGGCACGCTCATCGAGCGCAAGCTGATCGACTGGACGACCGCGCGGATCGGCCTCGGGCCCGCCGCCGACGGGGTGTTCACCTCCGGCGGCAGCCAGTCCAACCTCCAGGCGCTGCTGCTGGCCCGCGAGGAGGCCAAGAGCGAGGGCCTCGGGAAACTGCGGATCTTCGCCTCCGAGGCCGGCCACTTCAGCGTGCAGAAGTCGGCGAAACTGCTCGGGCTCGGCCCCGACGCGGTCGTCACCGTCCCCGTCGACCGCGACAAGCGGATGCAGACCGTCGCGCTGGCCCGTGAGCTGGAGCGCTGCCAGGCCGAGGGGCTGGTGCCCATGGCGGTCGTGGCCACCGCCGGGACCACCGACTTCGGCTCCATCGACCCGCTGCCCGGGATCGCCGAACTCTGCGACCGCCACGGCGCCTGGATGCATGTGGACGCGGCCTACGGCTGCGGGCTGCTCGCCTCGCGCAAGTACCGGCACCGCATCGACGGCATCGAGCGCGCCGACTCGGTCACCGTGGACTACCACAAGTCCTTCTTCCAGCCGGTGAGTTCGTCCGCGCTGCTGGTGCGCGACGCGGCCACGCTGCGGCACGCCACCTACCACGCGGAGTACCTCAACCCGCGCCGCGCGGTGCGGGAGCGCATCCCCAACCAGGTCGACAAGTCCCTCCAGACCACCCGCCGCTTCGACGCCCTCAAGCTGTGGCTGACCCTGCGCGTCATGGGCGCCGACGGCATCGGCGAACTCTTCGACGAGGTCTGCGACCTGGCCGTCCAGGGCTGGCATCTGCTCGCCGCCGACCCGCGCTACGACGTCGTGGTCGAGCCGTCCCTGTCCACCCTCGTCTTCCGCTGCATACCGGCCGCCGTCACCGACCCGGCCGAGATCGACCGCGCCAACCTCCATGCCCGCAAGGCCCTGTTCGCCTCCGGCGACGCCGTGGTCGCGGGCACCAAGGTGGGCGGCCGCCACTACCTGAAGTTCACCCTGCTCAACCCCGAGACGACGCCGTCCGACATCGCCGCCGTCCTCGATCTCATCGCCGGCCACGCCGAGCAGTACCTGGGAGAGTCCCTTGACCGCGCTTCCTGAATCCAGCCGCATCCACGACCTCGTGGGGATCGGGCTCGGCCCCTTCAACCTCGGCCTCGCCTGCCTGACCGAGCCGATCGCCGAACTGGACGCCGTCTTCCTGGAGTCGAAGCCCGACTTCGAGTGGCACGCCGGGATGTTCCTGGACGGCGCCCACCTCCAGACCCCGTTCATGTCGGACCTGGTCACTCTCGCCGACCCCACCTCGCCGTACTCCTTCCTCAACTACCTGAAGGAGAAGGGCCGGCTGTACTCCTTCTACATCCGGGAGAACTTCTATCCGCTGCGGGTTGAGTACGACGACTACTGCCGCTGGGCCGCCGGCAAGCTGAGCTGCGTCCGCTTCGGCACGACCGTCACCGAGGTGTCGTACGAGGACGACGTGTACGTCGTGCAGACCGCGGCCGGTGAGATCCTCCGCGCCCGGCATCTCGTGCTCGGCACGGGCACGGTGCCCTACCTCCCCGAGTCCTGCCGTGACCTGGGCGGGGACCTCCTGCACACCTCCCAGTACATGCACCGCAAGGAAGAGTTGCAGGGGAAGAAGTCCATCACGGTCGTCGGCAGCGGGCAGAGCGCGGCCGAGATCTACTACGAGCTGCTGTCCGAGATCGACGTCCACGGCTACCAGCTCAACTGGGTCACCCGCTCCCCGCGGTTCTTCCCGCTGGAGTACACCAAGCTGACCCTGGAGATGACCTCCCCGGACTACATCGACTACTTCCGCGCGCTGCCCGAGGAGACCCGCTACCGGCTGGAGAAGCAGCAGAAGGGGCTGTTCAAGGGCATCAACTCGGACCTCATCGACGCGATCTTCGACCTGCTCTACCAGAAGAACGTGGCGAGCGGGGACCGGCCGGTGCCCACCAGGCTGCTCACCAACTCCTCGCTGCACAGCGCGCGTTACGACGAGGGGGCGTACACCCTCGGCTTCCGCCAGGACGAGCAGGGCAAGGACTTCGAGATCCGCACCGAGGGCCTGGTGCTGGCCACCGGCTACCACTACGCGACCCCGGCCTTCCTCGCCCCGCTGCGCGAGCGGCTGCGCTTCGACGGCCACGGCCGCTTCGACGTCGCCCGCAACTACGCCATCGACGTCACCGGACGCGGTGTCTTCCTCCAGAACGCCGGCGTCCACACCCACAGCATCACCAGCCCCGACCTGGGCATGGGCCCCTACCGCAACGCGAGCATCATCCGCGAGGTGCTCGGCAGCGAGTACTACCCGGTCGAGAAGTCCATCGCCTTCCAGGAGTTCGCCGTATGACCGACCTGACCTTCTCCTTCCGGCCCGTCGACCCGGCCACGGACGCCGAGCTGCTGCACTCCTGGATCACCCACCCGAAGGCCGCCTTCTGGATGATGCAGGACGCGAAACTGGAGGACATCGAGCGGGCGTACATGGAGATAGCCGCCGACGAGCACCAGCAGGCACTGCTCGGGCTCCGGGACGGCGCCCCCGCCTTCCTCGTGGAGCGGTACGACCCCGTCCACCGGGAACTGGTCGGCCTCTACGAGCCCCGGCCGGGCGATGTCGGGATGCACTTCCTGACCCCCGCGACCGACACCCCCGAGCACGGGTTCACCAAGGCCGTCATCACCGCCGTCATGGCCCACCTCTTCGAGGACCCGGCCGTCGAGCGCGTCGTCGTGGAGCCGGATGTGCGCAACAAGGCGGTGCACGCGCTGAACGCGGCCGTCGGCTTCGTGGCCGAGCGCGAGATACAGAAGCCGGAGAAGGAAGCCCTGCTGAGCTTCTGCACCCGCGAGCAGTTCACCAAGGCGGTGTCCGCATGACCCCCGCCGAGTCCGTGGCCCATCTGTCCCCCGAGCGCTGGGCGCAGGCCAACCGGCTGCTGATCCGCAAGGCGCTCGCCGAGTTCGCGCACGAGCGCCTGATCACCCCCGAGGCGGACGGCGCGGGCTACGTCGTCCGCGGCGACGACGGGCTCACCGCCTACCGGTTCACCGCCGTGCGCCGCGCCCTGGACCACTGGGAGGTCGACGCCGGCTCGATCACCCGGCACCGCGACGGCGAGGAACTCCCGCTCGCCGCGCTGGACTTCTTCATCGAGCTGAAGGACTCCCTCGGCCTGAGCGACGCCATCCTGCCCGTCTACCTGGAGGAGATCTCCTCCACCCTCTCCGGCACCTGCTACAAGCTCACCAAGCACCAGGTCACGTCGGCCGAGCTGGCGGCGAGCGGCTTCCAGGCGATCGAGACCGGGATGACCGAGGGCCACCCCTGCTTCGTCGCGAACAACGGGCGGCTCGGCTTCGGGGTCCACGAGTACCTGTCGTACGCCCCGGAGACCGCGCACCCCGTCCGGCTGGTGTGGCTGGCCGCGCACCGCTCCCGCGCCGCCTTCACCGCGGGCACCGGCATCGAGTACGAGGGCTTCATCCGGGCGGAGCTGGGCGAGGAGACGGTCGAGCGGTTCGGGCGGACGCTGACCGCCCAGGGACTCGACCCGGCCGACTACCTCCTCATCCCCGTCCACCCCTGGCAGTGGTGGAACAAGCTGTCCGTCACCTTCGCCGCGGAAGTGGCCCGCAAGCACCTCGTGCCGCTCGGCGAGGGCGAGGACGAATACCTCGCCCAGCAGTCCATCCGGACCTTCTTCAACACCAGCGCCCCGCACAAGCACTATGTGAAGACGGCCCTGTCCGTGCTCAACATGGGCTTCATGCGCGGACTCTCGGCCGCCTACATGGAGGCCACCCCCGCCATCAACGACTGGCTCGCCCAGCTGATCGAGAACGACCCGGTGCTCAAGGGCAGCGGCCTGACGATCATCCGCGAGCGGGCCGCCGTCGGCTACCGGCATCTGGAGTACGAGCGGGCCACCGACCGCTACTCCCCCTACCGCAAGATGCTGGCCGCGCTGTGGCGGGAGAGCCCGGTGCCCTCCCTCGCGGACGGCGAGACGCTCGCCACCATGGCCTCCCTGCTCCATGTCGACCACGAGGGCGCGTCCGTCGCGGGCGTCCTGATCGAGCGGTCGGGGCTCGCGCCCGCCGAGTGGCTGCGCCGGTACCTGCGGGCGTACTACACCCCGCTGCTGCACAGCCTCTACGCCTACGACCTGGCGTTCATGCCGCACGGCGAGAACACCATCCTGGTGCTGCGGGACGGGGTCGTACAGCGGGCCGTCTACAAGGACATCGCCGAGGAGATCGTGGTGATGGACCCGGACGCCGTGCTGCCGCCGGAGGTCGCCCGGATCCGGGCCGACATCCCCGAGGACCAGAAGCTGCTGTCGATCTTCACCGATGTCTTCGACTGCTTCTTCCGCTTCCTCGCCGCGAACCTCGCCGCCGAGGGCATCCTCACCGAGGACGCGTTCTGGGGGACGGTCGCGGAGATCTCCCGCGAGTACCAGGAGGCGAACCCCGGACTCGCCGACCGGTTCGCGCGGTACGACCTGTTCGCGCCCGAGTTCGCGCTGTCCTGCCTCAACCGGCTCCAGCTGCGCGACAACCGGCAGATGGTGGACCTCGCGGACCCCTCCGGGGCGCTCCAGCTGGTGGGCACGCTGCGCAATCCGCTGGCCGGCCGCTGACGGCGGACACCGACGGACGGGCGCCCCGGAGTACGGTCCTCCGGGGCGCCCGTTCACCTTCTTCTCAGCCGCTGGGCCAGGGCACCTGCGGCGAGTGGTAGTAGCCGATGCCGAGGGCGTCCCAGCGCGGACCCTGGGCGGCCAGCCGTACCTTGTAGGTGTCCCAGTCGTGGGTGGCGGCGGGCGACCAGCCCAGCTCGGCCGCGCCGGGCAGCCGCGGGAACGCCATGTAGTCGATGTCGGCCGAGGTCTTCAGCGTCTCCGACCACAGGGGCGCCTCCACCCCCTTCACCGCCGACGCGGGCACACCCGCCAGATAGGCGCCCGGGTCCCAGTCGTACGACCGCCGCACCTCGACCAGCCCGGCCCAACTGAGCCCCAGCGGGGTGTCCTTCGTGTACTTCATGTCGAGGTAGACCCGGTCGGCCGGGGACAGGATCAGCCCGGTGCCGTTGCGGGCGGCCTGTGCGACCTGCTCCTTCTCGGCCGCACTGGTGCTGTCCAGCCCCCAGTACTGGGCCAGCGCGCCCTTCGCGGGGTGCGCGCCGGTGAGCTGATGCCAGCCGATGATCTTCTTGCCGTACTTGGCGACGATCGGCTGGACCCGGTCCATGAAGGTCACATAGTCGGCATGGCTGGTGGAGTGCGCCTCGTCGCCGCCGATGTGCAGATAGCGGCCCGGGGTGAGCGCGGCCAGCTCCCTGATGACGTCGTCCACGAAGGTGTACGTGACGTCCTTGGACACGCACAGCGAGCTGAAGCCGACCTCGGTGCCCGTGTAGCGCGGGGGCGCCACCCCGTCGCAGTTGAGCTTCGCGTAGGAGGCGAGGGCCGCGTTGGTGTGGCCGGGCATGTCGATCTCGGGCACGACCTCCACATAGCGGGCGGCCGCGTAGGAGACGAGGTGCCGGTACTCGGCCTGGGTGTAGAAGCCGCCCTTGCCGCCGCCGACCTCGCTCGCGCCGCCGTAACCCGCCAGCCGTGGCCAGGAGTTGATGGCGATGCGCCAGCCCTGGTCGTCGCTGAGGTGCAGATGCAGCTCATTGACCTTGTACAGCGCGAGTTCGTCGATGTACCGCTCCACCTGGGCGACGGTGAAGAAGTGCCGGGAGACGTCCAGCATGGCACCCCGGTAGGCGTAGCGGGGACGGTCCTCGACGGTGCCGCCGGCGATGCGCCAGTCCTGGTGCTGGACCGTCCTCTTCTCCACGGCTGCCGGGAGGAGTTGGCGCAGCGTCTGCACACCGTGGAAGAGGCCGGCCGGAGCGCTCGCGGTGAGCGTGACACCGGTGGGGCCGCTGCGCAGCCGGTAGCCCTCGGCGCCGAAGTCCCCCTTCTCCAGGTGCAGTCGGATGCCCCCGGCGCCGTGCTCGGTGAGCGGCAGCGGATAGCCGGTGGAGGGCCGCAGGATGCCGGCGAGATAGCCGCCGACGCGCCGGACCTCGGCCGAGCCGTCCACCCGGACGGCGGTGGCACGGGTGAGGCGGTACGGCGCTCCGCCCGGGGTGACGGAGGCGGGGGCCGGGACCACCTGGCTCAAGGGGGTGACGGGGCCCTCGGGCGGGGCGGGCGCGGCGCCGAGGGTGAAGGCACCGGCTGCCGCGACGAGCAGCAGCGAACCAAGGACGCGGGCGGTTCGGGGAGTCGTACGGTCGTTCCGTGTCACATGCGCTCCCTTCGAGTCTGGTCGTGACCACTCTCCCGCAGATCCGCCGAAATCCTCCCGACGGATCCGGCTGAACGATCCCGCCATGGCGGAAATCATCCGGAAGGATGGCTTCGCCGGGAACTGGACCGACTCCTGGCTCCGTCATGGCGTGACGGAGAACACAGCGGGTGGACAAGAGTTCAGTACGCCACCCACCCCCGGTGCCCGATATCGGGCAGGATTCTTGCGAAACCCGCGCCGGTACCCGAGGATCTACGGGTGCACGACGAACTCGTAGATCATCTGACGCGGTCCACGCCCCTCGGCAGGGGCGAGGCGCTGCGGGTGATCCAGGACGTGCTCGCCTATTTCGACGAGTCGACGGAGGATTTCGTCCGTCGCCGCCACCGCGAGCTCCAGACCCAGGGCCTGGTGAACGCGGAGATCTTCGAACGGATCGGGGCGGACCTCAGATATCGAGCGGTGGCACCGCCCGAGCTGACGCTCAGGCAGCTGCGCCGCATGGTCTACGGCTAGGAATACCTTTATATGTGCGGAATTGTCGGTTACATCGGGAAGCGTGACGTCGCCCCCCTCCTCCTGGAGGGCCTCCAGCGGCTGGAGTACCGCGGGTACGACTCCGCGGGCATCGTGGTCACCTCCCCGAAGGCGCCCGGCCTGAAGATGGTCAAGGCCAAGGGCCGGGTGCGCGACCTGGAGGCCAAGGTCCCGGCGCGCTTCAAGGGCACCACCGGCATCGCCCACACCCGCTGGGCCACCCACGGCGCCCCCTCCGACGTGAACGCGCACCCGCACATGTCGGCCGACAACAAGGTCGCCGTCGTCCACAACGGCATCATCGACAACGCCGCCGACCTGCGCCGCAAGCTGGAGGCGGACGGCGTCGAGTTCCTCTCCGAGACCGACACCGAGGTCCTCACCCACCTCATCGCCCGCGCCGGCGCCGACAAGCTGGAGGACAAGGTCCGCCAGGCCGTCCGGCTGATCGAGGGCACCTACGGCATCGCCGTGCTGCACGCCGACTTCCCCGACCGCATCGTGGTGGCCCGCAACGGCTCCCCGGTCGTGCTCGGCATCGGCGAGAAGGAGATGTTCGTCGCCTCGGACATCGCCGCGCTGGTCATGCACACCCGGCAGATAGTGACGCTGGACGACGGCGAGATGGCCACCCTCAAGGCCGACGACTTCCGCACCTACACCACCGAGGGCACGCGCACCACCGCCGAGCCCACCACGGTGGAGTGGGAGGCCGAGTCGTACGACATGGGCGGCCACGACACCTATATGCACAAGGAGATCTTCGAGCAGGCCGACGCGGTCGACCGTGTGCTGCGCGGCCGGATCGACGACCGCTTCTCCACCGTGCACCTCGGCGGCCTCAACCTGGACGCCCGCGAGGCCCGGCAGATCCGCCGGGTGAAGATCCTCGGCTGCGGCACCTCGTACCACGCCGGGCTCATCGGCGCCCAGATGATCGAGGAGCTGGCCCGCATCCCCGCGGACGCCGAGCCGGCCTCCGAGTTCCGCTACCGCAACGCGGTCGTGGACCCCGACACGCTGTACGTCGCGGTCTCCCAGTCCGGTGAGACGTACGACGTGCTCGCCGCCGTGCAGGAGCTCAAGCGCAAGGGCGCGCGGGTCTTCGGCGTGGTCAACGTGGTGGGTTCCGCGATCGCCCGGGAGGCGGACGCCGGGATCTACGTCCACGCGGGCCCCGAGGTCTGCGTCGTCTCGACCAAGTGCTTCACCAACACCACGGTCGCCTTCGCGCTGCTCGCGCTGCACCTGGGCCGCACCCGCGACCTCTCGGTGCGCGACGGCAAGCGGATCATCGAGGGCCTGCGCAGGCTGCCCGACCAGATCACCGAGATCCTCAAGCAGGAGGAGCAGATCAAGGAGCTGGCCGAGCTGTACGCCGACGCCCGCTCGATGCTCTTCATCGGCCGGGTCCGCGGCTACCCGGTCGCCCGCGAGGCCTCCCTCAAGCTCAAGGAGGTCTCGTACATCCACGCCGAGGCCTACCCCGCCTCCGAGCTGAAGCACGGCCCGCTGGCCCTGATCGAGCCCGCGCTGCCGACGGTCGCGATCATCCCGGACGACGATCTGCTGGAGAAGAACCGCGCCGCGCTGGAGGAGATCAAGGCGCGCGAGGGCAAGATCCTCGCCGTGGCCCACCGGGACCAGGAGAAGGCCGATCAGACGATCCTCGTCCCGAAGAACGAGGACGAGCTCGACCCGATCCTGATGGGCATCCCGCTCCAGCTCCTCGCCTACCACACGGCGAAGGCCCTGGGCCGCGACATCGACAAGCCGAGGAACCTGGCGAAGTCGGTGACGGTCGAGTAGAAGACGTGCCGAAGGCGCCCCTGCCCCTTGGTGATCCCAAGGGGCAGGGGCGCCTTCGTATCGGTCGACGCATCGACCCACACCCGCGAACGCAAAGAGGCCGGTGACCGCATTAATGCAGGTCACCGGCCTCTTATGAGGAGGGTGAGTGACGGGACTCGAACCCGCGGCATCCTGGACCACAACCAGGTGCTCTACCAGCTGAGCTACACCCACCATGACCGGCGCTTGGAAACTTGTCGTTTCCCCGACCGGCCGAGAAGAAGTCTACAGGGTCCGAGGGGGTGCTCGCGCACACGTTTTCGCGCGACCCCCCAGCGGACCCCGAACGGACCCCGAACGGCCTCCGGGTGGACCCGGGACCGCCTGCGCCGTCGGCTACTTCGCCGCCGGCAGCACGTGCTTCGCCGCGATCGCCCGCGCCGTCTCCGAGTCCGGTCCCGGCTGCGGGACGAAGACGGCCTCGCGGTAGTAGCGCAGTTCGGCGATGGACTCGCGGATGTCGGCGAGCGCCCGGTGGTTGCCGTTCTTCTCCGGGCTGTTGAAGTACGCCCTCGGGTACCAGCGGCGGGCCAGCTCCTTGACCGAGGAGACGTCCACGATCCGGTAGTGCAGCCAGTCCTCCAGCGTCGGCATGTCCCGCAGCAGGAAGCCGCGGTCGGTGCCGACCGAGTTGCCGCACAGCGGAGCCTTGCCGGGCTCCTTCACATGCTCCTTGATGTACGCCAGGACCTGCTCCTCGGCGTCCTCAAGGGTCGTACCGTTCGGGAGCTCGGCGAGCAGCCCGGACGCGGTGTGCATCTGACGCACCACCTCCGGCATCGTCTCCAGCGCCCGCTCCGGCGGGCGGATGACGATGTCCACCCCCTCGCCGAGTACGTTCAGCTCGGAGTCGGTGACGAGGGCGGCAACCTCGATGAGAGCGTCGTCGGACAGCGAGAGGCCGGTCATCTCGCAGTCGATCCACACCATGCGATCGTTCATGCGACCACCCTAAGGCGGACCTCGCCTTTTGGATGCCCCGCGGCGGCCCGGAAGTCGGTGGAGCGGCGGGGACGAGTCGGCGGAGCGGCGGGGACGAAGCAAGGGGGTACGGAGTCTGGACCCCGTACCCCCTCACCCCGGCCTTGCGGCCGCGGAACTCCGCTCAGCTTCCGGAACGCGGTCCCGGAAGCAGCGTCATCGCCCCGGCCGCGGCCGTGCGCCTGCTCTGCATCGGCACCCCGTTGTCCCGCTCGGCGTGCAGCACCGAGGGCATCGCGGCCAGCGGCCCCGGACCCGGCAGCCCCGCGGGCGGCAACGGCTGCCCTGCCGACTGGTGGAGCGCGGCCTCCGCCTCACCCTGCTTGTCGGCACCGGGCCGACGGGCCCGGTACGCGGCCCGGTACGCGGCGGGGGAGGAGCCGAGCTGGCGACGGAAGTGCCCGCGCAGCGCGACCGGCGAGCGGAACCCGCACCGGCCGGCCACCTCGTCCACCGAGTAGTCCGAGGTCTCCAGCAGTCGCTGCGCCTGGAGCACCCGCTGGGTGATCAGCCACTGCAACGGCGCGCTGCCGGTGAGCGAACGGAACCTGCGGTCGAACGTACGACGGCTCATGTACGCGCGTGCCGCCAGCGTCTCCACGTCGAACTGCTCGTGGAGGTGCTCCAGCGCCCAGGCGACGACCTCGGCGAGCGGGTCGGCGCCGATCTCCTCGGGCAAAGACCGGTCGAGGTAGCGCTCCTGACCGCCCGATCGGCGCGGCGGGACCACCAGTCGGCGGGCCAGCGCGCCGGCCGCCTCATTGCCGTGGTCCGTCCGCACGATATGCAGACAGAGATCGATTCCGGCCGCCGTACCCGCGGAGGTCAGCACGTCGCCGTCGTCGACGAACAGCTCCCGCGGATCGACGTGCACCGACGGATAGCGCTTGGCCAGCGTCGGCGCGTACATCCAGTGGGTGGTCGCCGGGCGGCCGTCGAGCAGTCCGGCGGCCGCGAGCACGAACGCGCCGGTGCACAGCCCTACGATGCGGGCGCCCTCTTCATGCGCCCGGCGCAGTGCGTCGAGCGCCTCCTCGGGCGGTGGCGCGGTGATCGAGCGCCAGGCCGGTACGACGACCGTTCCTGCGCGGGCGATCGCCTCCAGCCCATGCGGTGCGGTGAGTTCGAGACCGCCGGTGGTCCGCAGCGGACCTTCCTCGCCGCCGCAGACCAGCAGTCGGTAGCGCGGCACCCCGGCGTCCTGGCGGTCGATGCCGAACACCGACAGCGGTATGGAACTCTCGAAGATGGGGCCGCCGCTGAACAGCAGCACCGCGACGATCTCCTTGCGGCGACGCCCGGACAGTTTCCGGACAGCGGCTTCCGGCGCGGCAGTGGAGTCGTGGCTCATACTGCTAAGCCCCCCTCGGTGGTCGCGGCTCCTCGGTTGTGTCGCTCCTGCACGTTTCCCCTCGGTCCTGCACGAGTCCCCCGCCGTAAAGACAGTCAAGATCGAAATCTACTGGGTCCCGCGGACACACGGTGACCAGTTCCAAATGCGGCACATTGTCGACATGACAACTTGGCGTGAAGCATTCGATCACGAAGCGTTGCACTCGCGGGCCGTGCAGGGAAGTGCGCCTCCGGGCAGTGGCCAAACCGCGTAGGGTGCGCAGCGCCCCGTAGACCCTTTCCGTGCAGGTGGAACGGGGGTTGGGGGGTGGTGGGGACCCCACTTGGGCGATATCAAGAAGTTGGCTGAAAAGAAGCGCTTGGAGGCGCGGAAACCGGTCAGTCGACCGGTGTCCGCTCCCGGGTGTGACGTCCACCTCTTTGCACGCCGCAACGCCCGCCGCCCCGGGTGCCGTTACGGCCCTCGCCCCGGCCGCCGTCCCGCCCGGCCGCCCGCGTCCCGGCGCGCCGTGATCCACGCCCCCGGCGCCCACCCGCACCCCGGCGTGCGCCGCGCCGCGCCGCGCGCTCCGAACGTCGTAGCAGAAGCCGGCACGCGCTCGTGACGGCGGCCAGGCCCAGCGCGGTGCCCGTGGCGCCGGCGAGCGAGGTGCCGTACCAGAGCAGGACCACCGGGACGAGGACGCAGGTGAAGGCGGCCCAGCGGATCAGCTCGCCCGTGCTGTCCTGTGCGCCGGGCTCCTCATGGCGGGACCGGGGTCCGGACATCTCGTACTCCCTGTGGCGAACCGTGTCGGCCGGTGGCTCCTGGTGGCTCCCTGTGGCGGTGGCTCACCCCGTTCAACGCCCGGCCGACCGGTCGGTCACCGGGCGTGCGTCCGCGAACGCTGTGCAAAGCGCCTGTACGGGGCAGCGAGCATTGCGTAACGGGCGCGGCTCGTGCATGCTCCGGTGAACCCCTACGGATGTCGGGGTGCCGCTCACGGAGCGTGCAAGGGATCTGGGCTCGGGAGGCGTGCCGCCGTACCCTTGGGGGTATGGGGTGGGGAAGATGTTTCCCGGACACAGCTCCGCCGCACACTGTCGTTCCATCCCATAAAGGATCACAACGCCGAGACAGCCATGGCCGGTCACGAATACTCCGAACCCGCGGACCGCAAGCGACCGGTCGCCGATCCCACGGCGGCCGATCCCCAGGCGGCCGAAGAGTCACGTCATTCCTGCGACCCCGCCTTCCGGCACGGAGTCGTCGTCGGCTTCGACGGCTCCACCTCCAGTGAGCGCGCCCTCGCGTACGCGATCGGCATGGCACACCGTTCCCACTCCGGTCTGATCATCGTGCATGTCGCCAACCGGTTGCCCACCACGGTATGGGCGGGCTGCGAGCCACCGGTCTTCGTGGACGTGCCGGATCACCGTACGGAGGTGCTCGGTCTCGAACTCGCCTGCGCGGACTATCTGTCCGAGGTGCCCTGGATCCTCGTCGAGCGCGGCGGTGACATCTGCCATGAACTCGAAGAGGTGGGGCGGGAGTACGAGGCGGACGCGATCGTCGTCGGCTCCACGCACGGCATCGTGGGCCGCATCTTCGGCTCCGTAGCGGGCCGCCTCGCCCGCCGGGCACGGCGACCGGTGATCGTCATCCCCTGAGGGGTTCCCTGAGAGCGCCCTCGGCCTCGGCCGGCTCGAAGAAGTGACGGCCGACGTCGTCACCCTCCGGGGTGGATTCCGGGTATCCCCGGGTTCAAGCCTTGTACGAGGGTCGGGGCCGGCGGAAGGCAATCCCCTACGACGACGCCCGCACCACCAGTTCCGTCGGCAGCACCGCGTGGCGTCGTTCGCCCCGGCGGAGTCCCGAGGGGCGTTTGTCGGATATCTCGGTCAGCAGGAGGTCGATCATGGCGCGGCCCATGTTGTCGATGGGCTGGCGGACGCTGGTCAGGGGCGGGTCCATGTGGCGGGCGATGGCGGAGTCGTCGTAGCCGACGAGGGCGACGTCCTCCGGGATGCGCAGTCCGGACTCGCGCAGGACCTGGCGGGCGCCCGCGGCCGTGACGTCGGAGCCGGCGAAGACGGCGTCCAGGTCGGGGCGGCGGGACAGCAGGGCGGACATCGCCTTGCGGCCGCCCTCCTCGGTGAAGTCGCCGGATTCTATGAGGAGTTCGTCCACCTCATGGCCCGCCGCGCGCAGGGCGTCGCGGTAGCCGTCGACACGGCGGCGGGCGCCGTAGACGTCCAGGCGGCCGGTGATGTGGGCGACCCGGGTGCGGCCGCGTCCCAGCAGGTGCTCCACGGCCGCGCGGGCGCCGCCGTAGTTGTCCGAGTCGACCGAGGTGAGCGTCTCCTCGGCCGAGCGCGGGCCGCTGACCACGGCCGGGATCTCCAGCTGGGAGAGCAGTTCGGGGAGCGGGTCGTCGGCGTGCACCGAGACCAGGAGGACGCCGTCGACGCGGTGGGCGGCCAAGTACTCGGCGAGGCGCCGCCGTTCCCGGTCGTTGCCCGCGAAGATCAGCAGCAACTGCATCTGGGTGTCGGCCAGTTCGGCGCCGACCCCGCGCAGCATGTCGGAGAAGTACGGCTCCGCGAAGAACCGGGTCTCCGGCTCGGGGACGACGAGCGCGATGGCATCGGTGCGGTTGGCGGCCAGTGCGCGGGCCGCCGTATTGGGGACATAGCCCAGCTCGGCGACGGCCGCCTGCACCGCGGCGCGGGTCGCGTCGCTGACCCGGGGCGAGCCGTTGATCACCCGGGAGACCGTGCCCCGGCCGACCCCCGCACGCGCGGCGACCTCCTCCAGCGTGGGTCGGCCCCCGCTCCGGCCCCGCACTCCGTGGCTCGCCATGTGCTCCGCCTCCCTCGCTTCCTCCGGTCGGCCGCTTCCTCCGGTTGGCTGGAATCTAACAGTCCCACCCGGGACCCCATCGGCCCCGTATGCCCCCGGCGCCCCGAACGCCCCACCTGTGCGGGCCAGTTAACGCTCCGATAACTGAACTCAACCCCCCGCGTCAGGTCCCTTGACACCCCGCTCCGAACCGACGACTCTTCAAGCCATCACTTGTGGGAGCGCTCCCACAGTACCTGACACCTACACAACCCGCACGTTCCCCGCCCGAGCCGCAGCGCGTGACGAACGGGCCCGATTCCATGCAGTCGGCCGGGGGGTCGGCACGTCAGGCAACAGGAGGACGCAATGCGCACGAACTTCCGCCGGTCCAGGCGGATGATGGCCCTGGCGGCCGTCGCCGCGCTGACCACGAGTTTGTTGGCCGGCTGCGCCAAGGACGCCAAGGACGGCTCCTCGGACGACGCGGGCGGCGGCAACGGCAAAGGCAAGATCACGCTGACCGTCGGGACCTACGGCGTCTTCGGCTACAAGCAGGCCGGCCTCTACGACGAGTACATGAAGCTCCACCCGGACATCAACATCAAGGAGAACGTCACCACCCGCACCGACGTCTACTGGCCGAAGGTGCTCACCCGCCTCCAGGCCGGCTCCGGTACCGATGACATTCAGGCCATCGAGATCGGCAACATCACCGAGGCCGTGCAGACCCAGGCCGACAAGTTCGTCGACATGAGCAAGTACGTCGACAAGTCCCAGTGGCTGGACTGGAAGAACGCCCAGGCCACGACCAAGGACGGCAAGCTGATCGGACTCGGGACCGACATCGGCCCGATGGCGATCTGCTACCGCAAGGACCTGTTCCAGAAGGCGGGCCTGCCCACCGACCGGGACAAGCTCGCCCAGATGTGGAAGGGCGACTGGGCCAAGTACGTCGACGTCGGCAAGCAGTACATGCAGAAGGCACCCAAGGGCACCAAGTACGTCGACTCGGCGGCCTCCGTGTACAACGCGGCCCTCGGTGGCGGCGCGGACCGCTACTACGACAAGGACGGCAACGTCATCTGGGACAAGTCGCAGGGCGTGAAGAAGGCCTGGAACGTGGCGATGACCGTCGCCACCAGCAACATGTCGGCGAAGCTCAAGCAGTTCGACCCGACCTGGGACCAGGGCTACGCCAACGCCTCCTTCGCCACCGTCGCCTGCCCGGCCTGGATGGTCGGCTACATCGAACAGAAGTCCGGTGACTCCGGCAAGGGCAACTGGGACGTGGCGGCGGCGCCCACCGCGTCCAACTGGGGCGGCTCCTGGATCGGTGTGCCGAACGCGGGCAAGCACCAGAAGGAGGCCATCGCACTGGCCAAGTGGCTGACCGAGCCCGCGCAGCAGGAGAAGGTGTTCTCCAAGCAGGCGAGCTTCCCGTCGACCCCCTCGGCCTACCCGAACCTGAAGCCGGCCGCGGACACCACCGCCTACTTCTCGAACGCACCGCTCACCCAGATCTTCTCCGACTCGGCGAAGACGATCCCGACGCAGATCTTCGGCATCAAGGACCAGCCGATGACCACCGCCATCACGGACGTCGGCATCCTCCAGGTCGAGCAGAAGGGCAAGACGCCGGCCCAGGGCTGGGACGCCGCGTCCAAGGAGATCAAGGACGTGCTCGGCCAGTGACCAGCTCCAAAGAGGCTCTCGCGCACTCCGCGTCGAGCGCCGAGGCCGCGCCCGGCACCCCGCCGGGCGCGGCCCGGGGCGCTCACGGCCCCGGCGGACCTGCGGCCGACTCCTGGCGCAGCAGGCTCTACCGCTGGGACATGAAGGGGTCGCCATACGCGTTCGTCGCCCCCTTCTTCATCCTGTTCGGGGCCTTCACCCTGGTCCCGCTGCTCTACACGGCCTGGTACTCACTGCACAATGTGCAGCTTTCCTCGCTGGACCACCAGACCTGGACCGGCCTGGACAACTACAAGAACCTGTTGTCCTCGGACTTCTTCTGGAACGCGCTGAAGAACACCTTCACCATCGGTGTGATCTCGACCGTGCCGCAGCTGCTGGCCGCGCTCGGGCTCGCCCATCTGCTGAACTACCGGCTGCGCGGCTCGACCGTGTGGCGCGTGGTGATGCTGACCCCGTACGCCACCTCGGTGGCCGCGGCGACCCTGGTGTTCACGCTGCTGTACTCGTGGGACGGCGGCATGATCAACTGGCTGCTGCACTTCGTCGGGGTGGGCCCGGTCAACTGGCGTGAGTCCGACTGGGGTTCGCAGTTCGCGGTGTCGTCCATCGTGGTCTGGCGGTGGACCGGCTACAACGCGCTGATCTATCTCGCCGCCATGCAGGCGATACCCGCCGACCTGTACGAGTCGGCGGCGCTCGACGGTGCCAACCGCTGGCAGCAGTTCCGCCATGTCACCGTCCCGCAGCTGCGCCCGACGATCCTGTTCACGGTCGTGGTCTCCACCATCGGCGCGACCCAACTCTTCGGTGAGCCGCTGCTGTTCGGCGGGGTCAGCGGGTCCAAGGGCGGCTCCGAGCACCAGTACCAGACGCTCGGTCTGTACATGTACGACCAGGGCTGGATCGTCGGCAATCTCGGCAAGGCGTCCGCGATCGCCTGGTCGATGTTCCTGATCCTGCTGATCATCGCCGCGGTCAATCTGCTGCTCACCCGACGGCTGAGGAAATCCCAATGACCACCAGTGAACTGACGCTGCCGCCGAAGGCGCGGCCCACGCGCGCCCGGCGCCGGGTGCTGGGCGCCGGCAAGCAGCTGCACGCGGGCCCGGTGACGTACGTCGTCCTGGCCGTCTTCGCGCTGGTCTCGCTCGCCCCGCTGGTGTGGACGGCGATCGCGGCCTCCCGCACCGACCGGCGGCTCGCGCAGACCCCGCCCCCGCTGTGGTTCGGCGGCAATCTGTTCAGCAACCTCCAGGCGGCCTGGGACCAGGCCGGGCTCGGCACCGCGATGGTCAACTCGGTGTTCGTGGCGGGCACCATCACGGTCAGCACGGTGCTGTTCGCGACGCTGGCCGGGTTCGCCTTCGCCAAGCTCCGGTTCCGCTTCTCCGGGCTGCTGTTGCTGCTGACCATCGGCACCATGATGATCCCGCCGCAGCTGGCCGTCGTACCGCTGTATCTGTGGATGGCGGACCTCGGCTGGTCGAACCAGCTCCAGACGGTGATCCTGCCGAGCCTGGTGACCGCCTTCGGCACCTTCTTCATGCGGCAGTACCTGGTACAGGCGCTGCCCTCGGAGCTGGTGGAGGCGGCCCGGGTGGACGGGGCGAGCAGTCTGCGCATCGTCTGGCATGTGGTCTTCCCGGCCGCGCGGCCCGCGATGGCGGTGCTCGGCCTGCTGACCTTCGTGTTCGCCTGGAACGACTTCCTGTGGCCGATCATCGCCCTGAACCAGCAGAACCCGACCGTGCAGGTGGCCCTGAACTCGCTGGGCACGGGCTATGTCCCGGACCAGTCGGTGATCATGGCGGGCGCGCTCCTCGGCACCCTGCCGCTGCTGATCGCCTTCCTGCTGTTCGGCAAGCAGATCGTGGGCGGGATCATGCAGGGCGCGATCAAGGGTTGAGCCCGGCCGGCCGATCACCCCGCACGGGGCCGGGCCCTCACCGCCCGGCCCCCTCGTCCGCCCGCCCCGGCCCGCGCCGGTCCGCGCCCCGGGGCCCGCCCCGCACGGCCCGCACCCCACCTCCGGTCCCTCCAACTCTCATGGGAGCGCTTCCATGCCTGAACCCCTCACCCCCGTCACCTTCCCGACCGACTTCCTCTGGGGCTGTGCGACCTCGGCGTACCAGATCGAGGGCGCGGTACGGGAGGGCGGCCGCACCCCCTCGATCTGGGACACGTTCAGCCATACCCCGGGCAGGACGGCGGGCGGTGACCACGGTGACATCGCCGTGGACCACTACCACCGCTACCGCGAGGACGTCGCGCTCATGGCCGACCTCGGCCTGAACGCCTACCGGTTCTCCGTCTCCTGGTCCCGGGTGCAGCCGACCGGCCGGGGCCCCGCGGTCCAGGTGGGCCTGGACTTCTACCGCCGGCTCGTGGACGACCTGCTGGAGCACGACATCCAGCCCGCCGTCACCCTCTACCACTGGGACCTGCCGCAGGAGCTGGAGGACGCGGGCGGCTGGCCGGAGCGCGAGACCGCGCTGCGCTTCGCGGAGTACGCCCAGCTCGTCGGGGACGCCCTGGGCGACCGGGTGCAGCACTGGATCACCCTCAACGAGCCCTGGTGCAGCGCCTTCCTGGGCTACGGCTCCGGGGTGCACGCCCCCGGCCGCACCGATCCGGCGGCCTCGCTGCGCGCCGCGCACCACCTCAACCTGGGCCACGGCCTCGCCGTCTCGGCGCTGCGCTCGGTGATGCCCGCCCGCAACCAGATCGCGGTCAGCCTCAACTCCTCGGTGGTACGGCCGCTCTCGCAGGACCCGGCCGACCTCGCGGCGGTCCGGCGCATCGACGACCTGGCCAACGGCGTCTTCCACGGTCCGATGCTGCACGGCGCGTACCCCGCCTCGCTGCTGGCGGACACCGCCTCGGTCACCGACTGGTCGTTCGTACGGGACGGCGACCTGGCTGCGGCCAAGGCGCCGCTGGATGCGCTGGGCCTGAACTACTACACCCCCGCGCTCGTCTCGGCCGCCCCCGGCAAGGTCGCGGGCCCGCGCGCGGACGGCCACGGCGCCAGCGAGCACTCCCCCTGGCCCGGCGCCGACGACGTGCTGTTCCATCAGACGCCGGGTGAGCGTACCGAGATGGGCTGGACCATCGACCCGAGCGGCCTGCACGAGCTGATCATGCGCTACTCCCGGGAGGCCCCGGGGCTGCGGCTGTACATCACGGAGAACGGCGCGGCCTACGACGACAAGCCGGACGCCGAGGGCCGGGTGCACGACCCCGAGCGCATCGCCTATCTGCGCGCCCACCTCGCCGAGGTCGAGCGAGCCATCGCGGACGGGGCCGATGTGCGCGGCTACTACCTGTGGTCCCTGATGGACAACTTCGAGTGGGCGTACGGCTACGGCAAGCGGTTCGGCGCGGTGTACGTCGACTACGCGACCCTGGAGCGCACCCCGAAGTCGAGCGCCCACTGGTACGGCAGGGCGGCGCGGACGGGCGAGCTGCCGCCGGTCGACGCGGCGTGAGCTGACCGCGTGCGCGAGGGGCGCGGCATCCCGCTGCCGCGCCCCTGACACGTGCCCACGCCTCACCTGCCTCACTTGAAGGCAGCGAAGGCCTTCGAGAACGCCCACTTGTCCTGGGCGACGGAGCTGCACGTGGGGTCGGCGGAGGGCTTGGGGCCGCCGGGGCACTGCTGGTCGCGGGCGGCGGACCACATGGACAGACCGCCCAGGCCCTTGGTCGCGGCGAAGCCCGCCAGCTGGGTGGCGTCGGAGACCGTGAAGGTCTCGGCGGAGACGTCGTTGACCCCGATCATCGGGGTGACGGCGACGGTCTTCCAGGCGGCCGCGTCGGAGAGCCCCAGCACGCTCTTGACCTGGGCCTGGGTGGCGGTGGCGGCCTGCTCGGCGTAGCCGCCCATGTCGCCGTTGTACGAGGATCCGTAGTCCATCGCCATGATGTTGACCAGGCCGGTCCTGACGCCGTTGGCCTTGGCGTTCGACAGCAGGTTGACGCCGTCCTGGGTGAGGCCCTCGGGCATCACCGGGAGGGTGAAGGAGACGTCCAGGCCGGGGTGCTGGGCCTGGAGCTTGGCGATGGCCTGGGCACGGCGGGTGTTGGCGGCCGTGTTCGGCAGCGCGCCGCCCTCCACGTCGAAGTCGACCTTGGTCAGCTTGAACGCGTCGATCGCCTTGCCGTACGCCGCCGCCAGCGCGTCCGCGGAGGTGCAGGTGGTGGCCAGCTCGGAGCCGGAGGCACCGCCGAAGGAGACCCGGACGTCACCGCCCTTGGCACGCAGGGCGCCGATCTGCGCGGCCACGGCGTCGCTGCTCACATCGGTGACACCGCCCCACTTGGGGGTGCAGCCGCCGCCGTCGGTGATGAAGGCCAGGTTGTAGTTCTTCACCCCGGTGGCGTCGGCCGCGCCGAGGAGGTCGAAGGCCGGGTAGAGGGAGGTGTCCACGTAGGGCGCGAACCCGGCGGCCGCGGTGGTGCCGGAACCGGTGCTCGTGGTCGGCGTGGGGGTGGGGGTGGCGGTCCTGGTGGGCGTGGGGGTCGGGGTGGGAGTCCCGGTCTCGGTGGGGCGGCCGCTCGGTTCGGGGGCCGGTCCGTCGTCGGTGGAGCATGAGCTGTTGTCGATACGACAGCCCGTCGGGGCGCCGCCGCCCTCGACCACGAAGCCGACGGTCACCGACTTGCCGGGGGCGAGCCCCGCGGTGTCCCAGCTCGCCGGGCGGACCGTGACATGGCTTCCGCTGACGCTCGATACGCCGTTCCACAGCGAGGACAGCTTCGCCCCGGCCGGCAGGTCGAACTCCAGGGTCCAGGTCTTCTCCTGCTGGGTGCTGTTGTTGGTGACGACGTACTGGCCGGTGTAGCCGGTGGACCAGTCGCTGGTCCTGGTGTACGCGGCGTTCACCCCGGCGGCGTTCGCCGTGCCCGTGAGCAGGAACGCGCCGCCGCCGACCACGGCCGCGGCGACGATGCCGCCTATCGCCTTGTTCCTGCCACTGATCCTGCGCCGGTGGGTGCTCATGCGCATGCCTGCCTTCGTTCGTCACGGGGGGTGTGGTGCGGCAGCACGCTAGCGAGCCGGAATCGGGCAAACCGCTTGATGCGGACGGCCGTTGCAGTCCTTAGGGTTCGCTTAAGGAAGGGATCGGGGCCGGTTAAAGGTCGGGACCAGCCGGCGTGCCCCGCGCCGCCGCACGGCACCCCGGTGTCCCCGCCGCTGCGGCCCGCGCGCGTCCCGCTGGAAGCGGATGCGTATCTCGCTGCCGCCCAGCACCGAGGCGCCGATGCGGACGTCGCCGCCGGTGGACTCGGCGAGTCGGCGCACGATGTCGAGGCCGAGCCCGGTCGAGCCCGTGGTCCCCGAGCCCCGGCCGCGGGCCAGCGCCGCCTCGGGGTCGGGTATGCCGGGGCCCGCGTCGGAGATCAGCACGATCACCGCGTCCTCGCCCTGGTGCACGTCCACCGCGAAGGCGGTGCCCTCCGGGGTGTGCCGGAAGACATTGCCGAGCAGGGCGTCGAGGGCGGCGGCCAGCTCGGCGCGGGCCACGGGTATCCGCGCCGGGTGGTCCACCCCGGCCACCCGCCAGGTGCGGCCCTCGTCCTCGGCGAGCGCGGACCAGAACTCCATCCGCTCGCCCACCACCTCGGCCGCGTCGCAGCCGGCGCCGGGTCCGGGAGCTGCCGTCTGGGGCTTGGCCTCGCGTGCCGTGCGGATGATGGTGTCCACCTCGCGCTCCAGCTGGGCGACGGCCGCGCGGGTCTGCTCGGCGGCCGGTCCGGCGCCCAGCGAGGCAGCGTTCAGCCGCAGGACGGTCAGCGGGGTGCGCAGCCGGTGGGAGAGGTCGGCGGCCAGCTCCCGCTCGCCCGCGAGGAGCCGGACGACCTGGTCGGCCATGGAGTTGAACGCGACCGCCGCGAGCCGCAGTTCGGTCGGGCCCTCCTCCGGCACCCGGGCGCCCAGCTCGCCCTCGCCCAGCTCCCGCGCGCCCTCGACCAGCCGACGCGCGGGCCGCACCATGCGCACCCCGAGCCGGTCGGCGACGGCGACCGAGCCGACGATCAGCGCGAGGCCGACACCGGCCAGCACCGCCCAGGCGGTGCCGACGCCGTTGGTCACCTCGGACTCCGGGACGTACACCTCGACCACGGCGATCGCGCCGGAGCCGAGCGCCACGGGTTGCAGCAGGGCGAAGCCGCCGGTGACGGTGGTGGTGGAGGCCCGGCCGAGCCGTCGTACCGCCTGGATGTCATGGCCGGTGGCGCGGGAGGCGCCGATGTCGAGCGCGCCGCGGGCGCCCTCGGCGGGCAGGTGGACGGCCATCCCGGAGTCGGCGCCCGCGGCGGCCACCACCCGCTCCAGCTCGTCCCGGTCGGTGGTGATGGACAGGGCGGGCGCCACGGCGGCGGCCTCCCGCTCGGCGCCCGCGAAGGCGCGGTCGCGGGCCATCTCCCTGACCACCAGGCCGAGCGGCACCGCGAAGGCGACGACGACCATGGTGGTGACCGCCAGGCAGACCTTGACCAGGGCCCACCTCATCGCGCCGGCTCCGGGTCCGCCGGGGGTTCCAGCTTCACGCCGACGCCCCGCAGCGTGTGCAGATAGCGCGGCCGGGCCGCCGTCTCCCCCAGTTTCCGGCGCAGCCAGGACAGATGGACGTCGATGGTCTGGTCGTCGCCGTACGACTGCTGCCAGACCTCGGCGAGCAGTTCCCTGCGGGGGACGACGACGCCGGGGCGGCCGGCGAGGAAGGCGAGCAGGTCGAACTCGCGGCGGGTGAGGTCGAGCCGGGTGCCGTCCAGCTCGGCCTGGCGGCGCAGCGGGTCCACGGTCAGACCGCCGACGCGCAGCACGGTGGAGGGCGGGACCTCGCCGCCGGTGGCGCGGGCCCGGCGCAGCACCGCCGAGATCCGGGCGGAGAGATGGCCCACGGAGAACGGCTTGGTCAGATAGTCGTCCGCCCCCGCGTTCAACAGCCGCACTATCTCCGCCTCGTCGTCCCGGGCGGTGGCGATGATGACCGGCACGTCGGTGATGCCGCGCAGCATCTTCAGGGCCTCGGAGCCGTCCAGGTCCGGCAGTCCGAGGTCCAGGATGACCACGTCGAAACGGTGATGGGCGACCTCGCGCAGCGCCTCCAGTGCCGTACCGACGGAACGCACGGTGTGCGAGGCGTCGGTCAACTGCCGGATGAGCGCCGAGCGTACGAACTGGTCGTCCTCGACGACGAGCACACTTGCCATGCGCCGCACCGTACGCCATGCGCGAGAGCCCGGTGCGGGCCTGTGGACAACTCCGCGGCTGTGGACAACCGGTGCCGATCGGGTGTGACCGGTGGGGCAGGATGGACGCGATGCGCAGAGGACTCGTACACGTACTGGCCTGGCTGCTCGCGACGGGCGCGGCGGTCACGCTGTCGTGGTGGGGCGTGCACACGGTGATGGCGGGGACGGCGTACGCCCCGCCGCGCGCGCTGCCCGTCGTGGGCGCGGGCTCCCCGACGACAAGGGCGACCTCGGCCACGGCCCCGGTCGCGCCGTCGCCTCACCGGCCGTCCCGATCCCACCCCGCGTCCCCGTCCGCCTCCCCCTCCCCCACGGCGACCGTCCGCCGCTCCCCGGGCCCCTCCTCCTCGCCTACCCCCTCCGGCAAGGTCAAGGCGTACGACACCGACGGCGGCCACGCGGTGTTCGAGCTGGGCGCGGCCGATGCCACGCTCGTCTCGGCGACGCCGGGGACCGGCTGGTCGATGCAGGTGTGGAAGACGGCGACGTGGATCCGGGTGGAGTTCAGCCGGGGCACGGACCGGGTGTCGGTGTTCTGCACCTGGCACGACGGCCCGCCGCACGTGGAGATCGGCACCTACTGAGGCGGCACACCGGTGCTCAGCGGAACACCGAGGGCGGCGGGGCCGGGGAGTCCACGGCCGCCGCGTCCGTCACCGGCTGCGCGCCGCCGGTGAAGTCGGTGAGCCGGCGGCCGTGTTCGACCCGGGCGGTGTGCGGGTCGGAGGCGGCGCGCCGGGTGAGTTCGGACAGCGGCAGCGGCAGGTCGGAGGCGACCAGGATCGCGTTGCCGAAGCGTTTGCCGCGCAGTACGGCCGGGTCGGCGATCAGCGCGAGTTCGGCGAACCGGGCGGCCGCGGTGGCGATCTGGCCGCGCAGATGGGCGAGCGGCGGCCCGTCGGCGAGGTTGGCGGCGTAGATCCCGGACGGTTTCAGGGCGCGGCGCACCTCGTCGAGGAACTCGGTGGAGGTGAGGTGGGCGGGGGTGCGGGCGCCGCTGAAGACATCGGCGACGATCAGATCGGCCCAGCCGTCGGGCACCTTGCCGAGTCCCGCACGGGCGTCCGCCGAGCGCACCCGGATCCGGGCGTTCGGATCCAACGGCAGCTCCCGCCGGACCAGCTGCACAAGGCTCGCGTCCCGCTCCACGACCTGCTGGGTGGACCGGGGCCGGGTGGCGGCGACATAGCGGGCGAGGGTGAAGGCGCCGCCGCCCAGATGGACGGCGTGCACGGGCTTGCCCGGCGGCGCGGCGAGATCGATGACATGGCCGAGGCGGCGCTGGTACTCGAAGGAGAGATACCCGGGGTCGTCCAGGTCGACATGCGACTGGGGCGCCCCGTCGATCAGCAGCGTCCAGGCCCGGCTCCGGTCCGGGTCGGGGACGAGCCGCGCGAGACCGCCGTCGACTGCTTCCTCTACGGCGGCGGTGGCGGCCGCTGCCCGCCGCGGGTTCCTTGACCTGCCCATCCGGCTATTTTCTCAGGTCCCCGCGGTAAACGTTTCAGCAGCATTTGTCGGCGGCCTCGATCAGGCGCGCAGCCTCGCCGAGGGCCTCGCGCAGGACGGCCGGGTCGGTGGCGAGGTCGGCGTCGTCACCGGGGGGCAGCAGCCAGTCGGCGCCCGCGACCGGGGGTTCCGGGGCGAGGCGCAGACCGCGCCCGTTGGTCTCCGTGCAGGTGCTGCCCGGCACGTCCCAGCCGGCCGCGGTGCCCGCGGGCACCAGGAAGCCGAGGGTGTCCCGGTCGTCGTCGTGCAGCACCGGCCCGACCGCGTCCGCGGCTCCGCGCCGCAGGATGTCGACCGCTTCCAGGCCCTGCCGGGCCGGTACGGTCACCAGGTCGCACACCGTGTCGCCCGGGGCGGGCGGCGACGGCGAGGTACACGGTTCACTGCTCTGGCTGGTCTCCATGCCCGCCTCCACCACACAGCACTGTCGCGGTCAACACGTTCAACGCGCCATCCTGTCAACGGCTACGGCACAAGTGCGCCGCAAAGGATGGCACTTCATGGCAGATCACGGATGAGATATCCGCTTTTGTGGCCAAACCCGGCGTGGCGGGACCCTCACAGCCGGTACGTTCTTGCTCGCCGGAACCAGGGCACCACTCGGGCGCCACGTCCCGAACCCGCCCCGGTACCGGCATGGTTCGACGGTTCGCACGAGAGGACCCGGCCATGGCGTCGTCTACCGTGACCTCGTCACAGCCCGAACGGCCACCCCGGCCGAACCTCGCCTTCCGGCGGCTGCGCGGCCGGCGCTCACCGGCCGAGTTCGCGGCGCTGGTGCGGCGGGCGGCGCGGGAGATCGGTGAGCGGGTGAGCTGTGACGCGCGCTACGTCGGGCGGGTCGAGGCGGGTGAGATCCGCTGCCCGAACTACGCCTACGAGCGGGTGTTCCTGCACATGTTCCCCGGTCGTACGCTCGCCGACCTCGGCTTCGCGCCCCGCTCGTCCGTCCGCGGCCGCGCGGCGCGTACGGCCCCGCGGGCGCTCGGCGCGGGCGGGGCGCGGGAGGTCGTCGCCGGGTACCCGGGCGAGCCGCAGGACCAGCATCACGCGCACGACCCGTATGACCCGCACGAGGTGTGCGACCCCCAGGGGCCGTACCCGTACGACCATCCGAACCACGAGGAGAGCGACGTGCTGCGTCGCGCATTCATGACCGGCGGGGCCACCGTGGCCGCCGCCGCGCTGGGCCCGCTGGGGCTCACCCCCCACACCGTGCCCGCCCCCCGCCGCTCGCGCCGGCCCGGGAGCACCGAGGCGACGGCCCTGGAGGAGGCGGTCCGCCGGATCCGGCTGCTGGACGACCGGCACGGCGCGGACGGCCTCTACCGGCGCGCGGCGGCTCCCCTGCGCGCGGCGTACGCGCTGCTGGACGCGGGCGCCACCCGGCAGTCCACCGTCGAGCGGCTGCACACGGGCGCAGGTGAACTCGCCATCTCCGTGGGCTGGCTGGCGCACGACTCCGGCCGCTTCGACGACGCGCGCTCGCACTACGCGGAGGCGCTGGCCACGGCCCGGATGACCGGGGACGAGGGGCTGGAGGCGCACGCCTTCTGCAACACCGCGTTCCTGGCGCGGGACGCGGGGCGGCCCCGGGAGGCGGTGCGCGCCGCGCAGGCCGCGCAGCGGGCGGCCCGGCCGCTCGGCTCCGACCGGCTGAACTCCCTGCTCGCGCTGCGCGAGGCGGGGGGCTGGGCGGGGCTGGCCGACCGCACCGGCTGCGCGCGGGCGCTCGCCCGGGCGCAGGCCCTGTTCGCGCGGGGGCGCTCCGGGGCCGACCCCGAGTGGATGAGCTTCTACGGCGAGGCCGAGCTGGAGGGGCTGGAGGCGCAGTGCTGGTCCATGCTGGGCGACTGGCCGCGGGCCTCCCGGCACGCCCAGCGGGCTGCGGACCTCCAGGACCCCCATTTCACCCGGAACATCGCCCTGTACACGGCGGAGCTCGCCGACGACCTCGCCCGCGAGGGCCGTCCCGACGAAGCGGCGGAGGCGGGGATGCGGGTCCTGTCGCTGCTGGACCAGGTGCAGTCGTCCCGTATCCAGACGATGCTGGCCGGGACGGCGCGGGTGCTGCTGCCGCATCGACGGGCGGCGGGGGTCTCGGACTTCCTCGACCGGCACAAGGCGTATCCGAGGATCGCGGGGGCGTAGCCGTGCGCGGCGCGCCCACGCGGCGGAGCCGCAGATCGAACACAGCCCCGCGCCCCTTCGGGGCGCTTCCGGCTCAGCCCGCCAAGTGGCCCACGTCGTTCCAGCTCTCCAGTGCCGGTTCGCCGTACGCCCAGCCCAGGATCGACAGCGAGGTCGGGTTGAGACGGATGCGGGCCGCGAAGTCCAGGGGGAAGCCCAGCCAGCGTGCGGCCAAGGAGCGCAGGATGTGGCCGTGGGCGAAGAGGAGGACGTCGCGGTCGGCGGCGCGGGCCCAGGTGACGACCTCGTCCGCGCGGGCGGTGACCTCGGCGACGCTCTCCCCTTCGGGGACGCCGTCGCGCCAGATCAGCCAGCCGGGGCGGACCGCCTGGATCTCCGCCGGGGTCAGGCCCTCGTACGCGCCGTAGTCCCACTCCAGCAGCGCGTCCCAGGGCTCGGCCCGCTCCCCGAACCCGGCCAGCGCGCAGGTCTCCGCGGCGCGCACGAGGGGGCTGGTGCGGACCTCCACACCGGGCAGCCCGTCCAGCGGCGCCCGGTGCAGGCGTTCCCCGAGCAGCTTCGCGCCGTGCCGGCCCTCCTCCAGGAGCGGCACATCGGTCCTGCCGGTGTGCTTGCCGGACAGCGACCAAGCCGTCTGTCCGTGCCGGGCCAGCAGGATGCGCGGTGCCATGGGGGACCTTTCCGGGAGACGGACGCCCAGGAGACGTCACAGGAACAACAAGAGTCGGCCCCTCCATCATCGCTCACACCCTCAGGGGCAACCCCGCGCCCGGTCTCGGCGTCTTTGTGGGCCGGGGCCGTCCACAGCTGACGACTCCGGAGCGCCCACGGGGGCAGGAGATGGACACCGTAAAGTGGCACGGTCGCCCGCCGGGGCGGCCGTACCGCAGAAGGGGGAGGGCGATCGGATGGCGCAGACCGAGACACCGGGCACCGAGGTGGCGCCCCGCACCCGGTTGCGCTGGTGGACCGAACTGCCGCTTCTCCTGCTGGTCTACGGCTGCTACTCGGCCGGCCGCCTCCTGGTGCGCGGCGACGTCGACGACGCCGTGGACCACGGACTGGCGCTGCTGCGCGCCGAGAAGCTGCTCCACCTGAACGCCGAGCACCCCCTCAACCGCCTGTTCACCCGCGAGCCCTGGATCGGGATACCCGCGGACTTCTGGTACGCCTCGCTGCACTACCTGGTCACGCCCGCGATCCTGATCTGGCTGTTCCACAACCGCGCCGAGCACTACCGGCGGGCCCGCGCCTGGCTGATGACGTCCACGTTCATCGGACTGATCGGCTTCACCCTGGTGCCGACCTGCCCGCCCCGGCTGCTCGCCGCGAACGAGGGCTTCGTGGACACCATGGCCCACTACAGCTCGTACGGCTGGTGGGGCGGCGACGCCAGCGCCCCGCGCGGCCTGGGCGGCATGACCAACCAGTACGCGGCGATGCCGAGCCTGCACGTCGGCTGGGCGCTGTGGTGCGGGCTGATGCTGTGGCGGCACGGCGGCACCCGGCTCACCAAGGTGCTGGCCGTGCTCTATCCGCTGGGCACCGCGCTGGTCGTCATGGGCACCGCCAACCACTACCTCCTGGACGCGCTCGCCGGCATCGCCGTGATGGGCGTCGGCCACCTGCTCGCGCCGCGTGTGCTGCGGGCCGCCGACCTGGTCCGGGCCCGGCTGTTCAAGGGCTTTGGAGCCGGGAGTTCCCCGATTGTCAGTGGCGGATGCCAGACTTCCGCGGGTGAGCGAATTCCACGGCAGCGCGAGTCGCGGCCCGGCACCGGAGCCGAGCCGGACCCCTCCCCCACGGACGCGGGCGACGAGGCTCCGGCACCGGCTCGCTGAGCTGCGCGGCGCCGACGTACCGGCGAAGGCCCTGGACGCGCGCGCCCTCGCGGCGCTGGCCGCCAACCCCGGGTGCCGCAGACGGGCGATCCTGGACGGCGCCGGGGTGGACAAGGCCAAGCTGGCGAGCGCGCTGGGGGCGCCCTCCGGCTTCGGCCAGTCGCAGTTCGCGCTGACCCGGGGCAACGCGTTCGAGGCGAAGGTGAAGGCCGACGGCGGCGCCGAGCTGCTGCGCCTCGCGCACACCCGGCTCGACCCGGGCGCCGAGCCCCCGGAAGCCGCCGCGGTGCCCGACCTGACCGCCCAGGGCCCCGAGGGCCGTACGGCGCGTACGGCACTCGCGCTGCGCGAGGCCACCCGCACGGGCGGCTGGACGCTGCTCGACCACCCGATGCTCGCCCTGGACGTGGCGGGCTCGCTCGCGTTCCTGGAGCCGGACGCGGTGGTGGTGCACCCGGACGGCAGCTGGTCCGTGGTGGAGATCAAGTCCTTCCCGATGCTGGACGGCTCGGCGGACCCGGCGAAGGTGGGCGCCGCCGCCCGGCAGGCCGCGGTGTACGTGCTCGCCCTGGAGGACGTCGCCGCCCGCCTCGACCCGGCGCCGCGGGTGCGCCACCGGGTGCTGCTGGTGTGCCCCAAGGACTTCTCGAACCTGCCGGCCGGCTCCGCGGTCGACGTGCGCAAGCAGCGGGCGGTCACCGCGCGGCAGCTCGCCCGGCTCACCCGGATCGAGGAGATCGCCGACGCGCTGCCCGAGGGCACCTGTTTCGCGCCCGACCGGGACACCGAGGAGCTGACCGCCGCGGTGGCGGCGGTCCCGGCGACGTACGCGCCGGACTGCCTGTCCACCTGCGAACTGGCCTTCCACTGCCGGGAGCGGGCCCGCGCGGCCGGCGCGGTCACCCGTCTCGGCCGCCCGCTGCGCGCCGAACTGGGCGGCCTGACCACGGTCGAGGACGTCCTCGCGGCGGCCCGCGGCGAGCTGGGCGACCCGGACGATCCGGCGGTCGCGGCCCTGCGCAGGGCGGCGGCCCTGCGCGCGGAGGCGCTCCAGGAGGCCCGGGCGCGGGAGGTGGCGGCCGTATGTCGCTGATCGACACCCTCGCCCGGCTGGAGGCCGTCGGCAGCGGGCGGGCCCAGCCCCTCGCGACGGTGCGGCACCGGCATCTCTCCGCCCGTCCCCTGGTGTTCGTGCCGCTCACCACCGCGGGCGAGGCCGGCGCCCCGCTCGGCGCGCTGGTCGGCACCGACCGGGACGCGCCCCGGCTGCTGGTCGTGCCGCAGCCCCGGGACCGCGATCTGCGCTTTACGTTCCTCGCCGAGCTGGCCGACGTGATCCTGCCGTACATCGACTCCTACGCCACCGAGGTGGAGGCCGCCGAGCGCACCGAGACCGACCCGGAGACCGGCAAGCGGGTCAAGGTCGAGACGGAGCTGTGCGCGGACGCGCCCCAGCTGATCGTGCCGAGCCGGGCGGGCCTGGCGTTCGTCCGGCTGCTGGGCCGCTCCATGCGGTTCCGCCGCACCGCCGAACAGGACCCGGAGGCGCCCTATCCGGCGCCGCCCCGGGTGCCGCTGCTCGGACGCTGGCTGACCCACTACGGGGAGCGGTCCCGGGTCCCCGGCTCCGCGCTGCTGCTCGCCCTCACCGATGTGCTCTCCCGGCACTGGGCGAGCGGCCAGTCGGGCCTGGAGGACCAGCATCTGGGCGCGCTGCTGGCCTGGCTCGACCCCCCGGCGGGCAGCAGCGGCGCCGAGGCCGCGCGGGCCGCCGAGCTGGACCGGGACCCGGCCGGGCAGCTGCGGTGCCCGCCCGCCGGACCCGCCACCGACCCGGCGTTCGACAACAAGCTGCTGGCCCCGGCGATCGAGCGGTACGACCGGGCGCGCACCGCCCTCGCCGCCGCCGAGGACCCGTTGGAGGCCGACGACCGGCTGGCCGCGCTCACCCGGGCCGAGCGGGAGATCCGCGAGCTGATCGAGAGCCAGGCCCGGCCCACCTGGGACGCGGTGTGGCGGGGCCTGGACCTGCTGCGGGCGCTGCCGGAGGGCGGGCGGGCCGAGGAGCGCTGGGTCCGGGACCGCTGGTCGTTCACCGGGCACCGGGACCGGGTGCTGGCCGGGGAGCCGCCGCAGCCGCGCCGGGACGACGCGGTGACGGCGGCGAACAAACTGGCCACCCGGGAGCGGGAGCAGGCCCGTCTGGAGGCGCAGGAGGCGCTGGACGATCCGCTGGTGATGGCGGGGCGGCGGCTGGCCGGTGAGGCGTTCGCGGGCGAGGTGATCGAGGTCGTCATGGCGTACAGCGAGGGCAGGCGGCCGAGCCCGCGCCCGCTGGTGACGGTCCGCACCGACGACCGGCCGCGGCCGGCGGAGCGGGCGAAGGTGTACCGCTCGCTGGGCGGCCGCCCGCAGTCGGCGGAGTTCGTGGAGCAGGCGGCCGAGGACGTGGTCGTGCTGCGGATCCTCGACAAGATGGGCCGCGGCAAGGAGCCGGAGCCGGGTTCGGTGCCGGAGAAGGGCGACCGGGTCTGCTTCACCCTCTTCGAGCACGAGCAGCGCGGCGGGGCGAAGCTGCCCGAGCCGGAGGAGACCCCGTGGACGCACGGCGGACCGCCCGACGAGGCCGTGGCGGAGGCCGCCGATCCGATCACCGAGGAGGATGTGCTGTGACGACCGTCGACGTCGACCCCGGGGCCGCCGCCGCCCGCGCCACGGACGCGATCCTCCGCGACACGCTGGCCGCCACCGAGCGGGGCGTGGTGGTCGACTCGCCGCCCGGCGCGGGCAAGTCGACCCTGGTGGTGCGGGCGGCGCTCGAACTCGCGGACGCGGGACGCCCGTTGATGGTGGTGGCGCAGACCAACGCCCAGGTGGACGACCTGGTGCTGCGCCTCGCCGAGAAGAACCCCGAGCTGCCGGTGGGCCGGCTGCACAGCAGCGACGCCGAGGCGTACGACAAGGCGCTGGACGAGCTGCCCCAGGTGCGTACGTCGGCGAAGGCGGCGGACCTCGCCGGGCTGCCGGTGGTGCTGTCCACGGCGGCGAAGTGGGCGCATGTGAAGGTGGACGAGCCCTGGCGGCACGCGATCGTGGACGAGGCGTACCAGATGCGCTCGGACTCGCTGCTCGCGGTGGCCGGCCTGTTCGAGCGGGCGCTGTTCGTGGGTGACCCCGGCCAGCTGGACCCGTTCGCGATCGTCGGCAGCGAGCAGTGGGCGGGGCTGTCGTACGACCCCTCGGTGTCCGCCGTCACCACGCTGCTCGCCCACAACCCCGGGCTGCCGCAGCACCGGTTGCCGGTCTCCTGGCGGCTGCCCGCGTCCGCGGCGCCCCTGGTCTCGGACGCGTTCTACCCGTACACCCCGTTCCGCAGCGGCACCGGGCCCGGTGACCGCCGGCTCGCCTTCGCCGTGCCCTCGGACGGCTCGGGCCCCGACCGGGTGATCGACGAGGCCGCCGCCACCGGCTGGGGCCTGCTGGAGCTGCCCGCCCGGCACACTCCGCGCACGGACCCGGAGGCGGTGCGCGCGGTGGCCGCGGTGGTGCGCCGCCTGCTGGACCGGGGCGGCGCGGCGGTGTCCGAGCGCTCCCCCGACCCGGCCCCCCTGACCGCCGCCCGGATCGCCGTCGGCACCGCCCATCGCGACCAGGCGGCCGCGGTCCGCTCCGCGCTGGCCGACCTGGGCGTCTTCGAGGTGACGGTCGACACGGCGAACCGGCTCCAGGGCCGCGAGTACGACATCACGGTCGTCCTGCACCCGCTCTCCGGCCGCCCCGACGCCACCGCCTTCCACCTGGAGACCGGCCGCCTGTGC
Source organism: Streptomyces griseofuscus (assembly GCF_014673495.1). Classification (GTDB taxonomy): domain Bacteria; phylum Actinomycetota; class Actinomycetes; order Streptomycetales; family Streptomycetaceae; genus Streptomyces; species Streptomyces murinus. The sequence goes on along the minus strand of NZ_CP051006.1, from coordinate 5,457,854 downwards.
GTCCTCGCCTCCCGGCACCGGCACGCCTGCATCGTGGTCTGCCGCGAGGGCGTGAGCGACCTCCTGGACGACTACCCCTCCACGGAACCGGTCCAACTGGGCACCCTGGTCAAGTTTCCGGACGGCTGGGAGGCGAACCACGCGGTCCTGGCGCACTTGGCGGAACACCGCGTGCGCTGGCGACCGTGACCGACACCCCGGAGCCCCCTGCCCCCCGCCGGACGGAGTCCGGCACGCCGCCGCAGGCGGCCGATGAAACAGCCCGGACGGCTGGGAGGCCAACCACGCGGTCCTGGCGCACTTGGCGGAACACCGCGTGCGCTGGCGACCGTGACCGACACCCCGGAGCCCCCTGCCCCCCCGCCGGACGGAGTCCGGCACGCCGCCGCAGGCGGCCGATGAAACAGCCCGGACGGCTGGGAGGCGAACCACACGGTCCTGGCGCACTTGGCAGAACACCGCGTGCCGACGCCCCGGAGCCATGGCAGCCGACACCACCGCAGTTACCCAGGGGCGCGGGGAACTGCGCGACCAGCCACGGCGAACCCGCGGAACACGACGGCGGGCGGGCGCGACGGTCCCGGCGCGGCAGCGCCCTTGCGCACGCGCGAGACAATGGACGATGGCCCGGCAGACCCGCGGGGTCCGGTTGTCAGAGCCGTACGAGGAGGAGATGAAGACATGGCGGAGCCCACGCCGCGTCGGAACGAACCGCGGCTACGCCCCGCGCCCCTGATCTTCGAGCCCGCGGAAGCGGCCGCCGATCCCGAGCACTTCTTCCAGCTGGAGTCCATCGAGGATCCCCGGGCGCTGCTGTGCCGGGCGACGGAGCTGACCCAGGCGTTCCGCGCCGCCGCCGACCGTGCCGTGGAGTTCCAGGCCATCGCCGCGGCACAGCTCGCCGATCCGCGCCGGTTCGACCGGCTGACCACCGCCGACATCGCCGAGCGCGCGGAGTGGACCGAGGACTATGCCAAGAGGATGGTCGAGTTCGGCCGGGATCTGATGCGCGGGAACAGCGAGGGCCGTACCACCGCCGATCCCGTGTGATAACCCGACGTGACCCTCACCTGGCATATGCCAGGCGGGCAAGATACTCCTCTCCCCCACCCCTTGTCCCGGTTTTCCGCAACTCAGCAGAACCGGTTGTTCACTGCCGGTAGACCTGATCGGCATGAGCGGTACTCCGAACGTCACCCGCGTCACCTCCGACGGCGCCGCCTGGCTCGCCTCGGCCGGGCCGTACCCGCGGCGCGCGCCCGCCCCGGCCGTCCTGCCCTGCGGCACCGTCTTCGACGTGGTGAGCGCCCCGGCCGTCTTCGGACGCCGGATGCTGGACCGGCTCTGGGACAACGGCCCCGGCTCAGGCCCGGTCGCGATGTCCCGTGGCCGGATGCTGCTGTTCTGCGCCCCCGGCACCGCCCACCGGCTGCCCTCGCTGCTGGCCTGGGAGGAATGGGGCTCGCACCGGGCGGCGGCCGTACCGCCCCTGCTGTGCCACGGCACCGGCGACGCGGTGACCGTCCCCGCGCCGGACGGCGACCCCTCGGCCGACCCCCGCTGGCTGGTCGCCCCGGACGCGCGTCACCCCTGGCTACCGGGCCCGGAGGTGCTGCTGTGGGCGGCGGTGCGGGCGGCCAGGGCGGCGGTGCGGATATCGATTTTTCCTCCCCCGGATCAGGATGCTAAGGTCTACGACGTCAGCAGGCGCCGCTAGCTCAGTTGGTTAGAGCAGCTGACTCTTAATCAGCGGGTCCGGGGTTCGAGTCCCTGGCGGCGCACGCGATGGTGATGGCGAGTTCTGACCGTAGAAACACGGTCCGGACTCGCCATCGCTGTTTCTGCGCGGCTTCACCGCGCGAGGTGAGGGGTCAGCCCCTGATCCGCTGCGTGATCCGCACCGTCCACGCCCCGGCAGCCGTCCTGTCCTCCACCTCGACCTTCACATCCTCCCCCGGCACGGTGAAGCTCTCCCCCAGGGCGACCGGGGCGTCGGCCAGGGGCGGGTAGACGGAGTCGTCGGGACAGGCCGAGGTGTGCGGGTGGGCGTCGACCACCTCGATGGGGCCACCGCCCGACTCGGCACCGCTGCGCACCCGGTAGACGAGGATGCCCTCACGGCAGGTGGCTCGGTCATTGCCGGCGGCGACACGGGCCTCGAAGGCGAGGGCGCTGTCCGGACCGGTGCGCACCACCGCCAGCTTCACCCCGTCGCCGAGCCCGAAGGCGGGCGCCCCGCCGGTGCCCTGGACGGGGATGCCCGGCCCCGCGGCGAGGGGTTCCAGGGTGATCCGGGTCGGACCCGCGCCGCGTACACACATCACCTGGCGCGGATCCAGCCACCCCAGCCGCCACTTGTGCCAGGCGAACAGATCGGGGGAGAGCCCGAACTGGCTGCCCATCAGGTCCCAGTCGCCGACGTACGTGTCCCAGTCACCCTTGCCGTCGGCCGGGCGGTGGTAGAGGTCGGGCAGATCGAAGACATGCCCGCTCTCATGGGCGAGAACCAGCCGATCCGGCGGATGCTTCTCGAACACCGTGACGACCCGCCGCACATCCGTGCCGTCCACATGGAGGGGCGTATCGAGGTTGACGACTTTGGTGGCGTCGGAGTCCACGCCGGGCGCGTCCGGATCGGCGACGAGGTACACGACCTGGTAGCGGGAGAAATCCACCACCTTGTCGGCCACTTTGAAGGCGTCGTTCAGATATGCGGCCCGGTCCTCGGCGGCCCAGTCCCGCCGCATGGCGTACGCCGTCGAAGGACGGGGCATACGCAGCCAGTGCGTCAGTGGATGCGGGCGAACGGTGAATCTGCCGTAGGAGACCTGCTCGAAGTAGCGGCTGGTCTGCGGGAAGTGGTCGGCGGTCAGTTCCGCCGGGGTGGCGCGCGGGGTGCCGTCCGGGAAGGACAGGAAGATCATCACCGCGTCAAGCGCCCGGATGGGGCGCGTGTAGTCGGAGTCCCAGGTGTCGACGCCCTCGGAGTGGTGGGCCTCGGTGCGATGCAGCGCACACGGGGCGGTGGAGAAGGGCTCGGCGACCGACGGGCCGGTGAAGATCGAGGTCGCGGCCAGCGCCGACAGCGTGGTGCACACGGCGGCGGTGCTGCGCAGCAGGGGCACGGACATGACCTCCGGACGCGGTTCGACAGACCCGCACCCAGGTTGCTATGTTTCGCCACTTAATGCCCTTTTTGTCTGCACCAGAAGGGTGAGCGCTCCCCATTTGGGCGCCCGGCGCACTACGGCGCTCGACACCCCCGATTCACTCACGGAACGTCACAACTGGTCGAGGGGCTCAATAACCCGTCCAGGTGCGGGCAGAAACGATCTGTCAGAAAGTCTGTCCGGTCCGGGACACTGGACGATGGCTGGAAGGGCCCGGGGCCAGCCTCTATGATCGGCACACTTTCCGGCACGGACAGAGATCGAGTGCACTGCGGGAGCGAGCGGTGAGCGGAACGTCCGAAGGGCCGACGCCCGCGGCAGACCTCGACCGGTCAGCCGTCACAGACAGTGATCACATCACCTACGACCGTGTCTTCGGAGCGGCGCCGCTCGCCATGGCCGTCGTGGATCGCGGGGGATTCGTCCTGCGCGCGAACCCGGCCTTCGGCGAGCTGCTCGGCACCGACTGCGACACACTCTCCGGCAGGTCGGCCGCCGACCTGGTGGACCTGACCGCCGACGCGCGTTCCTGGCATGCCTATCGGGAGGTGCTGTGCGGGCGGCAGGCCAGGCTGCGCTGCACCCGCCGACTGAAGCATCCCGGGGGCACCTCGGTGTGGGTGCAGCTCACCGTGGTACCGCTGGCCGACGGCGAGGCGGGCGTGCTGCTGTCCGTCGCCGACATCAGCGCCCGCCGTGAACTCCAGGCGCGGCTGCGGCACTTGCAGATGCACGACCCGGTGACCCGGCTGCCCAACCGCACCCTGTTCTTCGAGCGCCTCTCGGCCGCGCTGGAGGCGGAGTCGTACGAGCAGAGCGGCACCGGCCGGATCGGGCTGTGCTATCTGGACCTCGACGGGTTCAAGGCGGTCAACGACACTCTCGGCCATCGTGTCGGGGACCGGCTGCTCGCGGCCGTGGCCGAGCGGCTGACCAGGGTCGCCGACGAGGCCGGGTTCGCGCGGGCCGCGACTCCCTTGGTGGCCCGGCTCGGTGGGGACGAGTTCGCGCTGCTGGTGGAGGACTCCACCGGCACCGAACAGCTCGCCGATCTCGCCGAGTCGGCGCTCGGGGCCCTCCAGGAGCCCTTCGACCTGGCCGGTCAGCGGCTGTCGCTGACGGCGTCCATCGGGGTCGTGGAGCGCCATGCGGCGGGCACCACGGCGACCGGTCTGATGCAGGCGGCGGATACGACGCTCTACTGGGCGAAGGCCGACGGCAAGGGCCGCTGGACGCTGTTCGACCCCGAGCGCAACGCGCACCGGATGACCCGGCAGGCGCTGTCCTCCACGCTGCGGCCCGCCATCGAGCGGGGTGAATTCGCCCTGGAGTACCAGCCGTTGGTGGGCATGGAGGACGGCCGGCTGTCCGGGGTGGAGGCGCTGGTGCGCTGGCACCATCCGCAGTTCGGCACGCTGACGCCGAATCGGTTCATCGGGCTGGCCGAGGAGGACGGCTCGATCGTCCAGCTCGGCCGCTGGGCGCTGGTCACCGCGTGCCGGCAGGCCCGCCGCTGGCAGTTGGCGCATCCCGGTGAGCCGCCGATCTTCGTCAGCGTGAACGTGGCCGTGCGCCAGGTGTGGGACTCCGACCTGGTGGCCGATGTGGCTCAGACCCTGGCGGACACCGGACTGGCCCCGCATCTGCTCCAGTTGGAGCTGACCGAGTCCGCGGTGATGGGCTCGGCGGGCCGTCCGCTCCAGGCGTTGCAGGCCCTCAGCGACATGGGCGTACGCATCGCCATCGACGACTTCGGCACCGGCTACTCCAACCTCGCCTACCTCAGCCGGCTCCCGGTCTCGGCGCTGAAGCTGGACGGCTCCTTCGTCCGCGGCTTCCAGTACGAGGAGGCGTCCAAGGGAGCCGCGCCCAACCCCGCCGACGAGGTGATCGTGGAGGCGATGATCCAACTTGCCCACCGGCTGGGCCTCACGGTCACCGCCGAGTGCGTGGAGACCGCGGCCCAGGCCACCCGCCTGCGCCGCATCGGCTGCGACACCGGCCAGGGCTGGCTGTACTCCCGCCCGGTCCCGCCGGACCGCATCTCCGAGCTGCTGGGGGCGCGGGCGTACACGGCGACGACGTGAGACGGGCCCCGCGCCGGGGCGGGTGACGCCTGCCTCCCGTCCGCCGTCGTGGGCCCACGTCAGGTGGCCGCCGTGCCCCGCCCCCGACGGTCACCCGACCATCGGCAACTCGTAGGCATCCGCGATGAGTTCGTACGAACGGACCCGCACCTCACCCCGGTGGGCATGCGTGGTGAGCATCAACTCGTCGGCGCCCGTGCGCTTTTGCAGGTCGTTCAGGCCGGAGCGCACCTCGTCCGGGGTGCCGTGGACCACGTTGGCGGACCAGGAGGCGATGAACTCCTCCTCCATGGCGCCGAGTTCCGCCTGTTCGGCTTCCGCGGGGTCGGGGAAGAGGCCGGGACGGCCCATCCGCAGGCGGAGCATGTTGAGGGCCATGGCGCGGGTCTGGCGGCGGGCCTCGCGCTCCTCGTCGGTGGCGAGGGCGGAGACGCCGATGAGGGCGTACGGCTCGGCGAGCACCGGGGAGGGGCGGAAGGTCTGCCGGTACAGGTCCAGCGCGGGGACGGTGTTCTGCGCCGAGAAGTGGTGGGCGAAGGCGAACGGCAGGCCGAGCATTCCGGCCAGTTGCGCGCTGAAGCCGGAGGAGCCGAGCAGCCAGACCGGCGGGCGATGCGCGGACTGGACCCCGCCGGGGGCGCTGCCCTGCACCGGGCCGGGGATCGCGTGGATGCGCCGGTAGGGGTGGCCGTCGGGGAAGTCGTCGTCCAGGAAGCGGATCAGCTCGGCGAGCTGCTCGGGGAAGTCGTCGGCGCCCTCGTTCAGGGTGTCGCTGCGGCGCAGGGCGGCGGCCGTGGCACCGTCGGTGCCGGGGGCGCGGCCGAGGCCGAGGTCGATCCGGCGCGGTGCCAGCGCTTCCAGCGTGCCGAACTGCTCGGCGATCACCAGCGGGGCGTGGTTGGGCAGCATCACACCGCCGGAACCGAGCCGGATGCGCTCCGTGTGGGCGGCGAGATGCGCGAGGATCACGGCAGGCGAGGAGGAGGCGACGCCCGGCATGGAGTGGTGTTCGGCCACCCAGTACCGGTGGAAGCCGCGGGCCTCGGTACGGCGGGACAGCTCGACGCTGGTGCGCAGCGCGTCGGTGGCGGTGCGGCCCGCGCCGACGGTCACCAGGTCAAGGACGGAGAGCGGGACGGGCGCGGTGCCGTGCGCCGTACCCCGGATGCCGTCCGCGGCCTCGCGGTTCTCGTGTGCCTGAGCTGCCTCGTCTGCCGACACGGTGGGGGCCTCCTGTTTCCGGCGTGAGCTGTGCCGGAGTGTCGTAACAGGTGGCTCTCCCCGCTTATTCCGCGGCCTGCACCACGCTCCCCCGGCCACCGGAGCCGCCCCGCCCCATCCCGGCCCGCCTGCCCGCCCTGCCCCCTCAGACCTGGACGATCGGCTCCCGGGTGAACAGCGCCCCCAGCTCCGGCGCGTTCACCCGGCGGTCGGCGAGCCGCAGCCCCTCCCACACGGTGACCTGGTTGGCGGTGAGCACCGGCTTGGACAGGGACTTCTCCAGCAGGCCGAGGTGGGCGGCCGTGTGCAGGGCGGTGTCCGGCAGCAGCACCGCCTCCGCGTCCGCGTCGTCCGCGGCCCGTGCCAGGGTCAGTACGTCCTCCTCGCCCCAGCCCGCGACCTCGGCGGCCGTACCGACCCCCGAGGAGCGCGTCCCGGTCACCTCCAGGCCCCCGGCCCGCAGGAACTCCGCGAACAGCGCGGTGATCTCCTCGGGGTAGGTGGCGCCGACGGCGACCCGTCGTACCCCCAGCTCATGGGCCGCGTGCACAAAGCCGAAGGAGGTCGAGGAGGCCGGCATACCGGCCAGCCGGGCCAGGGTGCGCACCTGGTCCTGGGCGCCCTGCCAGCCGTGCACGAAGCCGCCGCCGGTGCACGCCCACACCACGGTCTCGGCACCGGCGAGCCGCAGCCGCTCCATGCCCGCGCCGAGCCGCTCGGCGGAACCCGTCCCGCGCAGTGCCTCGACCCGGAGCGCCTCCTCGCCGATCTCGGTGTGGACCAGGTCCACCCGGATGTCGCTGCCCAGGAGCTGCTCGATGCGCGGATAGTCGTCCTCGGCGAAGTGGCCCGGGTAGAGGAATCCGAGTGCGGTCATGTCCAGCCTTCCTGCGTGCGATCGGGCGGTACGGGACGGCCGCACACCGCCGTGGCGGCAGGCGGTACTGCCCCGGCATCCGGGTACCCAGCCTTCACGAGGCAGCCCACCTCGGCACCTGATCGGCCGAGGCCGCCGCTCGCGGACGGGGCGGACGATGGCGGACCCGGTCGTGTTGACGCCGGTGGATCCGGGTGCGAGCGTGGGCGATCCGTGCATCCCGGGCGGTCGGAGGGCACCTCCGGGGCGTCTCGGAAGCACCCGCCACGGATCGCCGGGAGCCGCGCATGTCGGAGGTCGGGAGCCGTTCCGCCGAAGGCCCGGAGCCGTCCCGTACGGGGGGCGTCCCCACCCTGCTCGTGCTGGACGCCGAGCCGCCGCCCCGGCTCGGCCGGCTGACCGGACGGGCCCGGATCGTGCACACCGACGCGGCGCACCTGGCCGAGCGGCTGCCGGGCGCGGACGCGCTGCTGGTGTGGGACTTCACCTCGACCGCGGTGCGCGAGGCATGGCCGGGCGCGGGGCCCCGGCCGCGCTGGGTGCACACGGCGAGCGCGGGCGTGGACCATCTGCTGTGCCCGGAGCTGGCCGCGTCCGGCACGGTGGTCACCAACGCGCGCGGGGTCTTCGACCAGCCGATCGCCGAGTACGTGGCGGCGCTGGTGCTGGCCGTGGCCAAGGATCTGCCGCGCACCCTGGAGCAGCAGCGGGAGCGGGTCTGGCGGCACCGGGAGAGCCGGCGGGTGGCCGGTACCCGTGCCTGTGTGGTCGGGTCGGGGCCCGTCGGACGGGCGATCGTACGGCTGCTCAAGGCGCTCGGTGTGACGACGGCGCTGGTCGGACGGGTGCCGCGGACCGGGGTGTACGGCCCGGCCGACCTGGACCGGCTGGTCTCCCGCGCGGACTGGGTGATCGCGGCGGCGCCGCTGACGGAGGCGACGTACCGCATGTTCGGTGCCCATGTCTTCGGGGTGATGCAGCCCTCGGCGTTCTTCGTGAACGTGGGGCGCGGCGATCTGGTGGACGAGGACGCGCTCGCCCGCGCCCTGACCCGGCGCTGGATCGCGGGCGCCGCCCTGGACGTGTTCGCCGCCGAACCGCTGCCGCCCGACAGCCCGCTGTGGGGCCTTCCCGGTCTGATCGTCTCCCCGCACATGAGCGGGGACACGGTGGGCTGGCGGGACGAACTCGGTCGGCAGTTCGTGGAGTTGTACGAGCGCTGGGCGGCGGGCAGACCCCTGGTGAACGTGGTCGACAAGAAGCGGGGGTACGTGCCCGGCCACTGACCCGGCAGGACCTCGGGAGCTCTCCACCGGGTGCTCCCGTGGGGGTTGTGTGGAGGTGCGGGGTGGGGAGCGGGGACGCGCCGTCCGGCCGGGAAACCGAGGCGCATACCCCGGATCGGCTTGGGTAGCGGCGCCGCCATGGCTCCACCACATGGGAACGACGGACATGTTTTTCGGCCAGAACTCAGACCCAGCCGGCGGACGTTGCTCGGCTCGATCGCGGCGCTCGGGGCACTGGGCGCCGCGGGCTGTACCCGGGTGGCCGCCGCGAGCGGGAACGGCGGCGAACTGCTCGACCGGCTCCGCGCACAGGGCGTCGTACGGCTCGGGATCGCGGGTGAGATCCCCTTCGGATACATCGACAAGGACGGCCATCTCACCGGTGAGGCACCGGAGTTGGCGAGGGCGGTGTTCAAGCGGCTGGGGGTCGACCGGGTGCAGCCGGTGCCGACCGAGTTCGGCTCGCTCATACCCGGCCTGAACTCACAGCAGTTCGATGTCGTCGCGGCCGGCATGTACGTCAACGCCGACCGCTGCAAACAGGTCATCTTCGCGGATCCCGACTACCAGATGCTGGATTCGTTCATCGTCCGCAAGGGGAACCCGAAGGGGTTGCACTCCTACCGGGACGTCGTCGCGAAGAACGCGAAGTTCGCGACCGGCACCGGATACGCCGAGATCCAGTACGCCGTCGAGGCGGGCTACAGGCAGAGCGACATCCTGATCGTGCCGGACCAGGTGGCCGGTCTGAACGCGGTCGAGGCGGGCCGGGTCGATGTGTTCGCCGGTACGGCGCTCACCACCCGCGAGGTGGTGAAGAAGTCGGCCAAGGCGGAGGCGACCACGCCGTTCGCACCGCTGGTCAAGGGCGAACGGCACGTCGACGGAGGCGCGTTCGCGTTCCGGCCGACCGAGACCCGGCTGCGGGACGCGTTCAACACGGAGCTGCACCAGCTCAAGCGGACCGGTGAACTGTTCCGGATCCTGCGGCCGTTCGGCTTCACCGAGGCCGAGATGACGGACCTGACGGCGAAGGAGCTGTGCGGGCAATGACCTCGGGGCTCTGGGAACTGGTACTCAAGGGCGTCTGGACCACCCTCCAACTGCTGCTGTTCAGCGCGCTGCTGGCCGCCGCGGTGTCCTTCGTCGTCGGCCTCGCGCGCACCCACCGCCGGTGGATCGTGCGCTTCGTGGCCGGCGTCTACACCGAGATCTTCCGCGGCACCTCCGCGCTGGTGATGATCTTCTGGGTGTTCTTCGTGCTGCCGATCGCCTTCGGCTGGCAGCTGGTGCCGATGTGGGCGGGCACGCTGGCGCTCGGCCTGACGTACGGCGCGTACGGCTCCGAGATCGTGCGCGGCGCGCTGAACTCGGTGGACCTGGCGCAGAAGGAGGGCGGGATCGCGCTGAGCTTCACCCCGGCGCAGCGGATGCGGCTGATCGTGCTGCCGCAGGCGGTGCCGGAGATGATCCCCTCCTTCTGCAATCTGCTGATCGAGCTGCTCAAGGGCACCGCGCTGGTGTCGGTGATGGGCATGGGCGATCTGACGTTCAGCGCCAACCTGGTGCGTCTCGCGCTCCAGCAGAGCGCGGAGATCTACACGTATGTGCTGGTCATCTACTTCGTGATCGCCTTCGTGCTGACCCGGCTGATGCGCGGCCTGGAGAAGCGGCTGAAGGCGGGGCTCGGCCGGGACCCCGGCACGGAGTCGGCGGCACGTGAGCTGAAGCGGGCGCGGACGACCGGGGTGGGCGGTGGTGTCGTATGACATGGGACTGGCACGCGGTGAGCGACTTCATGCCGCACTTCTGGGACGGCCTGCTGGTCTCCCTTCAGGCGCTGGCCCTCGGTTCGCTGCTGTCCTTCACCCTCGGCCTGGTGTGGACGCTGCTGATGCGGGCGCCGACCCGCTGGGTGCGCTGGCCGGTCGGGGTGGTCACGGAGTTCGTGCGCAACACCCCGTTGCTGGTGCAGTTGTTCTTCCTCTTCTACGTACTGCCGGAGTGGGGCCTGACCTTCTCCGCGCTGGCCACCGGCGTCTTCGCGATCGGGCTGCACTACTCGACGTACACCATGCAGGTCTACCGGGCCGGCATCGAGGCGGTGCCGGTCGGCCAGTGGGAGGCGGCGACCGCGCTGAACCTGCCCAGGCGGCGGACCTGGACCGCGGTGATCCTGCCGCAGGCGATCCGCCGGGTGATCCCGGCACTCGGCAACTACGTGATCTCCATGCTCAAGGACACACCGATGCTGATGGTGATCACCGTGCTGGAGATGCTGGGCCAGGCCCGGCTCTTCTCCCAGCAGCGCTTCCAGTTCACCGAGCCGCTCACCGTGATCGGCGTGGCCTTCGTCCTCATCTCCTACCTGGCCTCCCTTCTCCTGCGAGCCCTGGAGCGACGCCTTGTCCGTTGAGACCCGTACCGAGCCCTCCGCCACCGCCGCCCGGCCGGCAGATCTGATCCGTCTGGAGCAGGTCACCAAGCGGTTCGGCGCCAACACCGTGCTCGACCACCTGGACTTCGCGGTCCGGCCGGGCAGGCATGTGACCCTGATCGGGCCCTCCGGCTCCGGCAAGACCACGATCCTCAGACTTCTGATGACCCTGACGAAACCGGACGAGGGGACCATCACCGTCGACGGCGAACCGCTGTTCCCGGCGCCGGAGAAGCAGGTCCGGGAGGTGCGCAAGAAGATCGGGATGGTGTTCCAGCACTTCAACCTGTTCCCGAACATGTCGGTGCTGCGCAATCTCACCGAGGCGCCGGTGCAGGTCCTCGGCCTGTCCAAGGACGAGGCGGAGGAGCGGGCGCGGGAGCTGCTGGAGCTGGTGGGTCTCGCCGACAAGTGCGGGGCGCGTCCGGCGCAGCTGTCCGGCGGGCAGCAGCAGCGGGTGGCGATCGCGCGGGCGCTGGCGATGCGGCCGCGGGTGCTGCTGCTCGACGAGGTGACGTCCGCGCTCGACCCGGAGCTGGTCGCGGGCGTCCTCGATCTGCTGCGGGACATCGCGCGCAGCACCGACATCACGATGCTCTGCGTGACCCATGAGATGGGCTTCGCCCGGGACATCTCCGACCAGGTACTGATGTTCGACGGCGGCCGGGTGATCGAGTCGGGCTCCCCGGAGAAGATCTTCAGCGACCCGGAGCAGGACCGCACCCGGGAATTCCTCGGCGCGGTGCTGTGAGCGCGGCCGGGTGAGATTCGTGGGCAACGGACGAGGTCCAGCCACTGGAGCATGACTGTGGCATATGCCAGTGGGTCTTCACCGCAGTTGAGAACGGCCGCCGGGGCGAGGGGGACAAGCCGGGAACTTGTCAACGCCCTCTCCCCGGCGGCCGTTCGCCCGTTATCGTGGTAGCGCCGCACCGTCCGGAATCCACGGCCCAGTAAGCGAGCGCAGGGGGGACCCACCGTGGCGCTGAAGCACGAGCCGACCGCCCCGTACCACTCCGCCCAGGACGCGCTGCGCGTGCTGGAGACCGTGGCGCACACCGCCGCCGGGGTCACCGAGACCGAACTGGCCCGGCACACCGGCCTCGGTCCCGAGCGGCTCACCGTGCTGCTGCGGATGCTGCGCCGCGAGGGGTATGTGGAGCAGATCGGCGGCGGGGCGTACATCACCGGCGACACGCTGCGCCGGCTGACCTCGGCCCAGGACCGCGAGCGGGCCCTCACCGACAAGCTCCAGCTCATGCTGGACCGGCTGCGCGACTCGGTCGGCGCGGCGGTCTACATCAGCCGGTACGTGGACGGCGAGGTCAAGATCACCCAGTACGCGGCCGGGCCCACCGCCCCCGCGGTCAACGAGTGGGTGGACTTCCGCTACTCGGCCCACGCCACGGCGGTCGGCAAGAGCCTGCTGACCCAGCTGGACCACAACGGGCGCCGCGACCATCTCGCCCGGCACAAGATGGCCCGCCTCACCTCGCGCACCATCACCAGCGACAAGCTGCTGCTGTCCCGTCTGGAGTCCCAGCCGCCGACGGTGCCGGTGCTCGATCTCCAGGAGTACGCGGTGGGCACGGTCTGCGCGGCCGTCCCGATCACCGCGGGCGCCTCGGTGGGCTGCCTGGCCGTGTCCCTCCCGGTGGAACACGCGCACCGCCTGAAACAGGCCGCGGACACGCTGAACCGGAACGCGGCGCCGGTGCTGCTGTCGCTGGCCATCTGAGCGGATCCCGGGCGGCCTCTCGGGTGGTCATGAGCACCCCCGAGGACCAGGTAGTATTTTCTTCGTCGCCGGCCGCGAGAGCGGAAGGCGAGAGTCACGCGCCGCTAGCTCAGTTGGTTAGAGCAGCTGACTCTTAATCAGCGGGTCCGGGGTTCGAGTCCCTGGCGGCGCACGATGACGATGGCGGTCCATGTTCGCAAAAAGCGCGAACATGGACCGCCATCTCTGTTTTTCGCGGCTTCGCCGCGCGGTGGGGGCTTCGCCACCCACACCCCCAACGCCAAGGTCGGGCCCCTCGCAACAGCGAGGGGCCCTTCCGCGTACCTCAGAAGTTGACGTCCGAGCAGGCGTAGAAGGCGTTGCCCGTGTCGGCGATCGTCCAGACCGCGAGGATCACGTGATGTCCGGACAGGCCCGTCGGCAGGACGCCGCTGTGGCTGAGCGTGGCCGGCGGCTGCTGGCCGTTGTAGGGCACCGTCAGGAACGGCGTGAGGTTGAGGTCCGAGCGGGACAGCGGGTGGTTCTGGTTCCAGCCCTGCTTGGTGACGTAGTACTTGAAGTCCGTCGTGGCGTGCCGGGCCGTGAACTGCCAGCGGAAGGTGTACGACTGCCCGCCGGTCACCTGGGTGGTGGGCCAGGCGGCACCGGACGGCGTGGTCGGTGAGCTGAGCTGGGCGAAACGGTCCACGCTGCCGTTGCAGAGCTGGCCGTCGGCCGGCCCGGTGGCCGGGAAGCCCTTGGGCCCCTCGACGCTCTGCGGCTCGTACTGGATGTCGCCGCAGCCCTTGACCGTGCCGTTGGCGCAGAGCTTCTGTCTGCTGATGGGGAGGTCGGTGTAGCCGTGCCCGCTGGCGCCGCCGGTGGAGAGCGCGAACGCTCCGGCGGTCACCACCCCGAGCGCGACTGCGGACATTTTGGTCTTGATGCGCATACTGCCGCTCCTGGAGAACGTGGGGAGTTCACTGAGCCATGCAGGGGAAGGTCTAGACCAAGTCACAGATTATGGGCGGCACTTGAGCATGTCCATACCAGTGGCGGAGACGGTGCTCCCCAGCTCCCCGTGCCCGGCGCAGAACGCCACCGTGAGATCCCGCACCAGCACCTTGCGCTCGCCCTCGTCCAGCTCGACCAGGCCGCGCGTGGTCAGCCGGGTCACCGTGTCCTCCACGGAGTCCACCACCGAGCTGAGCATGCTGGCCCGCTGCCGGGCGTCCAGCGCGGCGTTCCGGCGGCGCTCCATCGCCGCCGCGACCTCCGGCGCGTACTCCACCCGCAGCGGCCGCACGGAGTACACCTCAAGACCGGTCGGCGCGGTCTCCGCCGTCACCAGCCGGGTCAGCGTCTCCCCCGCCGCCGCGGGCCCGCCCCGGCCGCCGCCCGCGGGCTCCACCGGCACCCGGGCCAGCGCCGCCTCCACGCACTCGCGCAGATACCGCTCATGGTCCTCAAGGCCGAGCACCGCCCGCGCGGTGTCCCGCACCCGCCACACCACGAGCACCACCACCCGCAGCGGCGTGCCGCCCGGATCGGTCGCGGGGAGCGCCTCGCTGCGCCAGTGCCGCAGCCGTACGTCGACCCGCCGGCGCCGCAGCAGCGGGTTGACCCAGAGCAGCCCGGTGCGCCGTACCGTCCCCCGGTAGCGGCCGAACAGGCCCACCACCCAGGCCCGTCCGGTGCGCCCCCGGGCCAGCCCGCCGAACCCGGCCGTGCCGAGCAGTCCGGCCCCGGCGTACGCCGCCCACTGCGCGGGGCCGAGCCCCGTGCCCGCGGGCTGCGGCAGGCGCAGCGCCTGGGCGGTGAGCGGCGGCAGCACCCCCGCCCACCAGGAGGCGGCCAGGCAGCCGGTGACCCCGCAGGCCCCGGCGAGCACCCCGGCCGCCCCGGGCAGCACCCGTGCCTCCCGTTCCGTCAGCTCCGGGTCGAGCCGGGGCAGCGGGCGCCGCGGCGGCGGTGCCGGGCGGCTCGCGCGCGGCAGTTCACCGGTGCCCTGCCGGCGGCTCACCACGGCGGGCTTGGGGGGCACCCGTACGGGATCGTCCGCCGCGGGACGGTCGTGGCCCCCGGGGTCGTCGCGGAAGAGCAGATGGACCGGGATCTCGGTGGTGGACTCGTTGCGGATCAGCCGGGCCGGGCGGGTGCCGGTGGCCGTGGCCGGGTGGGGTCGCCCCTCGGACTCGGACGGTGTGTGGGTGGTCGTACTCATGCGTGCCTCCAGCCTCCGCGCCAGATGCGTCATGAACGTGAACTGATGGGTGGGGTACCGCGGTCGGGGCCGGTCAGAGGAACAGGCGGCGCCAGGTCTCGGGGCCGACCGAGCCGTCGGCGGCGCCGCCCCGCCAGCCCTGGGCGCGCTGGAAGGCCGCCACCGCCTGCCGGTCCGCCTCATCCCAGCGCGGCCTCGGACCGTCGCCGTAGAACCGGCCGAACCCCTTACGGGTCAGCTGGACCCTGAGCCGGGTGACGTAGTCGTTGCTCTGCCCCGGACGGAAGTAGCCCTTGCCGGGGTAGCCGGAGACGCCGTGCGAGGCGGGCTCCGCCGCGTCCGGGGCGATGTCCCGGCCCCGGCCGGAGGTGAGCAGGTCCCAGGTGCGCGGTCCCGGCAGCCCGTCGGCCTCCTCGTCGTCCCAGCCCTGGGCCCGCTGGAACGCCTCGGTGGCCCGCCGGTCCGCCTCGCTCCAGGCCGGGCCCGGACCCTTCGGGTAGTACGGCGCCGCGCCCCGGGCCATCAGCATCCGGCCCAGCTCGGTGACGTACTCGTTGACCGCGCCCGGCCCGAAGGAGTCCGCGCCGGGGAACTCCAAGGAGGTCTTGCCGCCGGTCGCCTCGGCGCCCGCGCTGCCGGTGTCCAGGCCCCTGTAGCGGTAGGGGACGTACTTCCCGGCGTTGCTCCAGTAGGGGTAGGGGGTCGTCCGGCTGCGGGTGTGCGGGGGTGTCTGCTCGTAGACCTTGTAGTGGGTGTGGGCGGAGTCCGTCCAGCCGCCGAAGATCACCACGTGCGAGCCGTTCTGTGGGTTGGCGGTGTTGTGGAAGAGCAGCATGTCGCCGGGCTGGAGCTGAGACTTCTTGATCTTCACGCCGTACTTGGCGAGGCTGCCCGTCCACTGGTTGCTGTTCAGGCCCCAGGCCATGGAGACATAGCCGGAGCAGTCCTGCCGGTAGCCGTCGGTCCAGTAGCGGCCCATGCTGTACGGCACCTTCGCGGTCACCCAGGACTTGGCCCGCTTGATGATGGCGTTGCGGGTGGTGCGCGGGGTGAGGACGCCGCCGGGCCGGGTGGAGCCGCTGCCAGGGCCGTGCAGGGGGGCCTCCGCGCCCTGGGGGGTGTCGGGGCCGTCACCGGGGACGGCCTGGCGGTGCGGGAGGTGGCCGGCGGGTAGGGCGGCCGCCGGGGTCACCACGCCGAGGGCCGCGGACACGGCGGCCACGACGACCATCCCGCGCCGCGCGGGGAGGCGGGCGGGGCGGCAGGGTGGCTGGCGGGGACGGGGGCGCCGCCGGTGGACACAGCCGGGACAGCCACAGTCGCGCGCGGGTTCGAACTCCTCGAACGCCGGAGCGGTCATGCGATCTGCCTCACATTCATGGTGTTTTTGTCCGCTTGTGTGCACGTTGATCAGTTTCCCAACTGTCCGCGCGACGCGCACTTTGACGGTCCGAATGATGTACGGCCCCCTCCGAAGCCCCCTCCCGACGGTCAGAAGCACCCGCACAGGTCAGGTAGAGTTCTCTCTGTCAGCAGGCGCCGCTAGCTCAGTTGGTTAGAGCAGCTGACTCTTAATCAGCGGGTCCGGGGTTCGAGTCCCTGGCGGCGCACGATGACGATGGCGACCTATTTCCGCAGACAACGCGGAAATAGGTCGCCATCTCTGTTATTGCGCGGCTTCGCCGCGCGCGGTGGGGGCTTCGCCACCCACGCCCCCCGGAACCCAGCCTCAGCCCCTCCCATCGGCGGGGGACCTTTTCGTATGCCCCGCTTCATGGGGCCGCTACTCTCTGGCCATGGCAGCGCGGGACCTTCAGGAGCGGATCAAGAGGCTGATCGTGGACCGGCGGCTGCCTCCCGGGGCCCCGCTGCCGACCGAGCCGGAGCTGATGGAGTTCCTCGGGGCGAGCCGGAACTCGGTGCGCGAGGCGCTCAAGGCGCTCCAGGCGATGGGCATCGTGGAGATCCGGCACGGCTTCGGGACGTACGTCGGCCCGATGTCGTTCGCGCCGATGATCGAGGGCCTCGCCTTCCGCACGGTCGTCGGCCACTATCGCGGCGAGGACTCGCTGCTCCAGCTCCTCGAACTGCGCGAGGCCGTGGAGACCGGCCTCGTCTCCCGGCTCGCCGGGCGGCTGCCGCAGGCGGACCTGGCCGAGCTGGACGCGCTGGTCGACCGCATGGAGCAGCAGGCGGCCCAGGGCGCCGGGCTCGCCGACACCGACCGCGCCTTCCACGCCACGCTCTACCGGGGTCTGGACAACGCCCTGCTCAGCGAGGTCCTCGAGGCGTTCTGGGACGCCTTCCACCGGGTGCGCCGGGATCTGCTGGATGTGCCGCAGGACCCCCGGGTGACCTGCCGCCAGCACCGGGAGATCCTGGACGCGGTCCGCTCCGGGGACTCACCGCGTGCGGAGCGCGCCATAAGGGACCACTTCGGGAACGTACGGACCCGTCTGTCGGGATGAGCCCGCCGCCGGCGGTTCAGCGGGTACGGCGGCCCCGGCGGGTGCGCAGGCCCACGGCGACGGCGGCGATCGAGGCCAGCGCGAGCCCGGTCATGGCCTGCGCGGTGTCGGGTCCGGAGCCGCTGGTGGCCACGGTGGCGAAGTGCGCGGCGGCGTCGACCGGAGCGGCGGAGGCTCCTTTGCCCATGGCCGCGATCGTGATCCTGCCGTTCACCACCCGGTCGGCGCAGGTCACCTTGACCTCGTAGGCGCCCGGCCCGACCGTGGAGCCGACGCGGGCGCTCCCGGAGAGGGCGCCCTGAGTGCCGGTGAGGCGGGCGTCGGCGGTGAAGGCGCGCGAGGCGGCGACGGCCTGGCTCCCGGTGCAGCCGCTGACCTTCAGGGCCACCTCGGCCCCCGGTGCGGGGGCGGCGGGTGCCGCGACGAGGGTGCCGCCGTCCGCCGCGTGGGCGGCCTGGGCCGCCGGGCCGAGCGCGGCTACGACCAGCAGGCCGCTGCACACAGTGAGGGGAAGTGAGCCCATCGTGAACCTCCAGACACGTAAGGAGGTTCTCCCGGCCGGGGCGCCCCCGCATCCCGAAGGGGTGCCCCGCTGCTCCGTCCGGGTGAGACCGGGTTTGAGCCGCCGATGTCAGATGAGGTCGACCAGGTCGGCGATGGAGTCCACTACCTGGGAGGGCCGGAACGGATAGGCGTCCACCTCCTGCGGCTGGGTCACCCCGCTGAGCACCAGGAAGGTGCGCATCCCGGCCTCCAGGCCCGCCAGGACATCGGTGTCCATCCGGTCGCCGATCATCGCGGAGGTCTCGGAGTGGGCGCCGATCGCGTTCAGGCCCGCGCGCATCATCAGCGGGTTGGGCTTGCCGACGAAGTAGGGCTTGCGGCCGGTCGCGGCGGTGATCAGGGCGGCGACCGAGCCGGTGGCGGGCAGCGCGCCCTCGGTGGAGGGGCCGACGTTGTCGGGGTTGGTGGCGATGAACCGGGCGCCGTCGTTGATCAGCCGCACGGCCTTGGTCATGGCCTCGAAGGAGTAGGTGCGGGTCTCGCCCAGGATCACGAAGTCGGGCTCGTGGTCGGTGAGGACGTAGCCGACGTCGTGCAGCGCGGTGGTCAGACCGGCCTCGCCGATGACATAGGCGCTGCCGCCGGGCCGCTGGTCGTTCAGGAACTGGGCGGTGGCCAGCGCCGAGGTCCAGATGTTCCCGGCCGGCACGTCCAGGCCCATCCGGCGCAGCCGGGCGTGCAGATCGCGGGCGGTGTAGATGGAGTTGTTGGTGAGGACCAGGAAGGGGCGGCCCGAGTCGCGCAGCTTCTTCAGGAAGGCCTCGGCACCGGGGATCGGCACGCCCTCGTGGATCAGGACGCCGTCCATGTCGGTGAGCCACGATTCGATCGGCTTGCGGTCTGCCATGTTGTGCGTCTCCTGGCATGCGTGAGATCTACGAGCGGGGGCCGGAACCACGGCGTACCGACGCCCCCAGCCTAATCAGCCCCGGCTGATCCGTACCCCCCCGATCAGCCGGTGGCCGGCGGCGCGCGCAGGGGGCGCCCGTCCAGGTCCCAGGCCGGGTCGAGGGCGAGTCCGAGATGGGCGAGGGCGGTGGCGGCCACGTCCGGCATCCGTACGTCCGTGCGGACCGAGCCGGGCGCGAGGCCGTCGCCGACGGCGATCAGGAAGGTTTCCCGTTCCGGGAGGCTGGGGCCGCCGTGGCCGCCGGTGTCGGTGTGGCCGTGGTCGGCGGTGACCAGCACCAGCCAGTCCTCATCCGCGGGCCGCGCCCGGACCGCGGCCACCATCCGTCCGACCTGGGCGTCGGCGCCGCGGATGGCCTCCAGGTACCGCGGGGAGGCGGCGCCGTGCCGGTGGCCGGCGTCGTCGATCGCGTCCAGCTGGACGAACAGGGCGTCCGGGTTCCCGTGTCGCAGCTCGGCGACCGCCCGGTCCGTCGTACCGGCGTCGTACTCCGCGTCCGGCGTGGCCACCCGGGTGCCGACCCGCGCGGAGAAGACCTTCTCGGCGAGCGGCGCCCAGGAGGTGATCGCGCAGGTGGCCAGGTCGCGCTCGGCGGACGCGAGCCGGGTGAGGAAGTCCGGGTAGCGCGCGAACGCGTTGCCGGTGAAGGAGTTGTCCCGCACCCGGTGCTTGGCGGGCCGGGCACCGGTGAGGATCGTGGCCCAGCCGGGCCCGGACAGCGTGGGCGCGCCCGGCTCGATGAGGCTCGGCGCGGTGAGCCCGGCGGCCGTCAGCGCGGCCAGGTGGGGCGCGTCGGCGTCCTCGATGCGGCCGAGGAGGGCGCCGTCCAGACCGATGACGAGCACTTTGGGCGTACGGGGCACGGAAACCTCCGAGGAGAGGGCGGCAGGGCGCCGCCCCGGCGCGGGCCGGGGGCGGCGCCCTGCCAATCAATCAGCTCCCGGTCGCCGACTTCCAGTCCTCGACGTACGACGTCAGGTTCTTGTCGATGTCGTTCCAGTCCGGCTGGAAGAAGTCGACGCCGTCCATCAGCTTGGTGAGGGCGATGGCGTTGGCGTCCGTGGCCTTGACGTCCTCGCGGGCCGAGAAGCCGCCCCCGATGGAGCTGACCTCGGCCTGCGCCCGCCGCGCGAGCATGAAGTCGAGCAGCTTCTTGCCGTTGGCGCTGTGCGGGGCCTTCGTGACCAGGCCCGCGGCGTACGGCAGCGCGAAGGTGGAGGGCTTGCCGTCCTTGCCCGCCGGGAACCAGATGCCGAGATTGGGCATGGTCTTGGACTGGGCGTAGTTCATCTGGACATCGCCGTTGGCGACGAGCAGTTCGCCCTTGTCCACCTTGGGCGCGAGCTTGCCGGTGGAGGCGGACGGGCCGACGTTGTTGGCCTGGAGCCTCTTCAGATAGGCGAGGGCCTGGTCCTTGCCGCCGAGGTCGTGCATGGTCTGGAGCAGCACGGCCGTGCCGTCACCGGCGACACCCGGGGTGGAGTACTGGAGCTTGTTCTTGTACGAGGCGTCGAGCAGGTCGTCCCAGGTCTTCGGCGCCGTCTTCAGCTCCTTCTTGTTGTAGACGAAGCCGAAGTAGTTGTTCACGACGGAGGTCCAGGTGCCGTCGGGCGCCTTGTCGGCGCCGCTGACCGCGGTCGAGCCCTCGGGCTCGTACTTCTGGAGCAGACCCTTGGCGTCGGCCTCCTGGATGAACGGCGGCAGCGTGACCAGCACATCGGCCTGCGGGTTGCTCTTCTCGCGGACGGCGCGCTGCACCACCTCGCCCGAGCCGCCCTCGACGTACTTGACCTTGATGCCGGTCTTCTTGGTGAAGTCCGCGAAGACCTTGTCGTACCAGCCGTCCCCGTTCTCGCCCTTGAGGCCGTCCGCGCTGTAGACGGTGACCTCCTTGGCGTCGGAGGCGGCGGAGGAGGAACCGCAGGCGGACAGCGCGGGGGCGGCGAGCAGGGCGACGGCTATGGCGAGCGAGAGTCTGGTCCTGGACATGGCGAGACGAACTCCTGGCGTTCTCAGGGCGATCGGGGGTACGGGAGTGGCTGGTCAGCGGTACGACGCCCGGGTGCGGACCCGGGAGACGGCGAACAGGACGAGCAGGGTCGCGGCCATCAGCACCACGGCGACGGCGGAGCCGGTGAACAGGGCGCCGCGGTCGGTGGCCGCGTAGATCAGGACGGGCAACGGGGTCCAGTCCGGCGGATAGAGCATCATCGTGGCGCTCAACTCGCCCATGGACAGGGCGAAGCAGAGGCCGGCGGCCGCGGTCAGTGAGGGCAGCAGCAGGGGCAGCCGTACCCGCCACAGCACATAGGAGGGCCGGGCGCCGAGGGAGGCGGCGGCCTGTTCGTAGGCCGGGTCGAGGCGGGTGATCGCCGCCGACACGGACTGGTGGGCGAAGGCGGTGACCAGCACGGTGTGCGCGAGGATCACGATCCACCGGGTGCCGTTGAGCAGCAGCGGCGGCTGGGAGAAGGCCACCAGGACCGACAGGCCCACCACCACGGAGGGCACGGCGACCGGCAGCACGAACAGGGCGTCCAGCACCCGTTTGCCGCGCTTTCCCAGGGCCGCTGCGGCGAGCGCCGCCCAGGTGCCGACGACCAGCGCGAGAAGGCTGGCGCCGGTGGCGGTGAGCAGGCTGGTGACGAGCGCCTGGAGGGCCTCGCCGCGGGTCGCGGAGCGGTAGTTGGCGAGCGTCAGGCCCGAGGGCAGGACGCTGGACCAGTGGGTGGCGAAGGAGGCGCCGAGCACCACGAGCAGCGGCAGCGCGAACAGCGGCAGGAAGAGGACGAGGAACACCGCCCACAGGGCCCGTCCGGCCCATCGGCTATGCACCAGCACGACGGCTCACCACCCGGTAGAGGCCGTAGAGACCCACGGAGATCAGGACGTTGACCACGGCGACCACACAGGCGCCCGGATAGTCGGACTCCAGGATCGCCTTGCTGTAGACGAGCATCGGCAAGGTGGTGACCCCCTTCGCGCCGGTGAAGAGCACGATGCCGAACTCGTTGAGGCAGAGCACCAGGACGAGGCTGCCGCCGGCCGCGAGCGCGGGCAGCGCCTCCGGCAGGATCACCTGGCGTACGATCCGCGGCGCCCGCGCCCCCAGCGCACTGGCCGCCTCCAGCTGGGCGGTGTCCAGCTGCGAGAACGCGGCGAGCAGCGGGCGCATCACGAACGGCGTGAAGTAGGTGATCTCCGCGAGCAGTACGCCCCAGGGTGTGTTCAGGAACTGGAACGGCCCCTGCGCGGCGCCCGTGAGTCCGGTCCAGGCCCCGTTGGCCATGCCGACGCCGCCGTAGATGAACAGCAGGGCCAGCGTGATCAGGAAGGACGGGAAGGACAGGAACACATCCACGAACCGCGCCACCGCCTTCGCCCCGGGGAACGGCACGAAAGCGATCACCAGCGCCAGCAGGAACCCCAGCACCAGGCACCCGGCGGTCGACGCGAGCGCCAGCCACACGGTGGTCCACAACGCCTGCTGGAACGCCTCCGAGGCGAACACATCGGCGTACGGCTGGACAGAGGTCCCTCCGCTGTCCGGCCGGAAGGACTGCTGGACGACGAGGGCGAGGGGGTAGAGGAAGCAGAGGGCGAGGCCCGCGAGGGGAGGCAGGGCCCAGACGAGCGCCCTGAAGGGGCGCGGGGAGCTGCGCGACCGGCCACGGCCGAGCCGCACTCCCGGTACGGCATCAGCCATGACCGACCCCCGCGCGCAGCAGCACCGCGTCATCGGGAGAGAAGTGCAGCGTGACCTCGTCACCCCGCCAGGGCGGGTCCCTCAACTCCCGTACGTCCGCCATGACATCGTGCTCGCCGATCCTGACGTGGAGCCGGTGCGTGGACCCTCGCCACTGGATCTCCTGGACGATGCCGGTGAGTTGATTGGGGCCCTCACCGATCCCCACGAGATGCGGCCGGACGCACAGCGTGGCCCGCGCCCCCGCGGCCACGCCCGCCGTGTCGACCTTCACCTCCCGGCCCGCGAGGTCGACACCGCCCGAACTCACCGTCACCGGCAGCAGGTTGGCGCCGCCGACGAAGGAGGCCGTGAACGCGTCGGCGGGCGCCCGGTACAGCTCCTTCGGCGTCCCGCACGCCCGCAGCCTCGCCTTGTCCATCACCGCGATCCGGTCCGCGAGGGTCAGTGCCTCGACCTGGTCGTGGGTGACATACAGCATCGAGACCTCGGGCAGCTCCCGGTGCAGCCGGGCGAGTTCCGCGAGCATCCCGGAACGCAGCTGTGTGTCGAGCGCGGACAGCGGCTCGTCCAGGAGGAGCACGCCGGGCCGGATGGCGAGCGCGCGGGCGATGGCGACGCGCTGCTGCTGGCCGCCGGACAGCTCGCGCGGATGGCGGCGGGCGTAGCCGGCCATGCCGGTCATCTCCAGGGCCTCGCCGACCCGTTGCCGTATCTCGCTCCTGGCGGTGCCGCGCGCCTTGAGCCCGAAGGCCACGTTCTCGTCGACCCGCAGATGCGGGAAGAGCGCGTACTGCTGGACGACCATCCCGATGCCCCGCCGGTACGGCGGCAGGTCCGTCACGTCCCGGCCGCCGAGGAGCACCCGCCCGGACGTGGGCCGAACGAACCCGGCGACCGCCCGCAGCGCGGTGGTCTTGCCGGAGCCGGACGGCCCGAGGAGCGCCATGACCTCGCCGGGCTCGACGGTCAGATCGAGACTGTCGAGGACGACATTGCCGTCGTAGGCGACCGTGACGGAATCGAAGCGGATGCTCATCTCACCGGGCTCCCGTGAGCAGCGCGGGCAGGTCGGCCACCGAGTCCAGGACCCGGGTGGCGCCCGCCGCCTGGAACTCCGCGTCGCCGTGGGCCCCGGTGCGTACGCCGGCGACCAGCCCGGCCCCGGCGCGCACGCCGCTGAGCACGTCGTAGGAGGTGTCCCCGACCACGGCGACCTGCCGTACGTCCTCGGCGGCCTTGGTGCGCAGGAACGCCTCAAGGACCATGTCGGGGAAGGGCCGCCCGCGCCCGCCGGCGTCGGCCGGGCACAGGGTGAGCGGCACCAGGTCCGCCCAGCCGAGGGCGGCGAGGACGGCGTCCTGGGTGATCCGGGCGAAGCCGGTGGTCAGGACGACGGCGCGGCCGCTCGCGAGCAGTTCCTCGATGGCCTCGCGGGCGCCGGGGACGGGGGCGATCAGACCGGCGTCGACCAGTTCGCCGTACGCCTTCTCGAAGGCGGCGTTGGCGCGCCGGGCCCGCTCCTCGTCCCCGAACAGGTGCCGGAAGACGGAGATCTTGGACTCGCCCATGGTGGCGCGGACGTAGGCGAGGTGCTCGGCGTGCTCGGCCGTGCCCTCCTGGACGCCGAGTTCGGCGGCGGCCACGGCGAAGGCGCGCTCCACGAGGCCGCCGTCGGCGACGGTCGTACCTGCCATGTCGAGGACGACGAGCCGGATGTCGGGGGAAGTGTCGGTCATGGGGGTGCTCACCAGCCCAGTTCGTTCGCGGTGGTCTCGGCTATCGCGGGGGAGCAGGTCATGCCGCGCCCGCCGGGCCCGGTGACCAGCCATACCCCGTCGGCGACCTGCTGGCGGTGCACGACGCGGGACGTGTCGGTGCACTGCGCGTACACGCCCGCCCAGCGGTGCCGGACGCGTGGCAGCGGCCGGCCCAGCAGGTGCTCCACGACGCCGGTCAGGTGCTCGTACGGCTCCTCGACGGTGTCGAAGGCGAAGGGGTGCTCGTACTCATGGGTGTCGCCGATGGTCAGGCCGCCGTCGGCGCGCTGCACCATGAGCAGCTGCATCTTGTGCGCGGCCGCCGTCTCGGACTGCGGCTGGCCGGCGTTGAGCGCGTCGAGCGCCTTCGAGGCGTAGGCCGGGTAGTAGCGGAAGCTGTCGCCGTCGGCGACCGAGGTCGGCAGCGGCTCGCCCAGCGGGTCGGTCTGCATCATCTGGAGCCGGACCCGGCGCACCGGCAGGTCGGGGCCCGCCAGCTCGCGGACCAGGCCGCCGAGCCAGGCGCCGGTGGCGAGTACGACCGCGTCGGCGTGGTGCACGTCCCCGTGGTCGTCGCGGACGGCCCCGGTACCGACCACCTCGCGGACCTCGCGGCCCGGCAGGAAGGTGTAGTTGGAGGACCTGCGCAACTCCTCGCGCAGGGCGAGCTGCGCGGTGCGCGGCTCGACTGCGGCGTCCCGCTCGCAGAAGAGGGCGGCGCTGAACTCGCCGCGCAGGGCGGGGTTGACGGCGCGGGCCTCGCCCGGGGTCAGCAGCTTGTAGCCGCGGGCCGCGGCGTCCGGGCGGGCCACGGCGGCCTCGGCGACGGCCAGTTCCAGCTCCGTGCGCACCGGGGTCAGGGAGCCGGTGGCACGGAAGCCCAGTTTGGCCACCCGGCCGCCGATGCCCTCCCACAGCTCCCGCGCCCGCAGCGCGGTCTCCAGCTCTTCCCCCCCGGCCCTGCCACTGACCCAGATCTGTCCGAAGTTGCGCAGCGAGGCGCCGCGCGCCTCGGCCTCCCGCTCGATCTGGACGACCTCGTGGCCACGTTCGATTGCTTGCCAGGCGTGCATGGTGCCGACCACGCCACCTCCGACGACTGTCACTCTCACGGCGCCAACGGTGCTCGGGGGCGGGTAACCGGAGGCGTCCGCCGGTCGACGGGGGCGTGAACTGCCCATCACGTTTGGGCTAGACCCGTTATCTTCTCGTGATCAAAGGTGAGGTGACTATGTCCGGATCTCTCTACCGAAAGAGGACTTTCCTCAGCCCTGGAGGTGGGCGGTGAAGGAGAACCGGTCCCCCCGGTACAGCGACCGCACCCGCTCCAGCGGCCGGCCGGCGGTGTCCCGGGACACCCGGTGGATCAGCAGCATCGGCAGGGCGGGCGGGGTGCCGATGAGCAGCGCCTCACGGGGCGTGGCGAGCACGGTCTCCAGACGCTCGTCGGCGTCGCCGAAGCCGATGCCCTGGGCGGCGAGATAGCCGTAGAAGGAGGAGTCGGCGTCGAAGTCGGCGTCCAGCCGGGGCACCCGCTCGACCGCGACATAGGTGCTCTCCAGGCCGACCCGCTCCTCGTCCGCGAGCAGCACCCGCTCCAGGTGCCAGACCGGCTCGCCCCTCGTCAGCCCGGTCTCGGCGGCCAGGGGCGCCGGGCAGGGGAAGCGGTCGAGGGTGACGAGGGTACGGCCGGGGGTACGGCCCTGGCGGCGCACGCCCTCGGTGTAGCTCGCCAGCGACAGCGGCTGGGCCAGCTTGGGCCCGGCCACCACGGTCCCGCGCCCGCGCCTGCGCAGCCGCCCCTCCAGCACCAGCTCCCGCACCGCCTGGCGCACCGTCTCGCGGGCGACGTCGTAGCGCTCGGCGAGGTCCCGCTCGGTCGGGATGACGCTGTCCTCCCCGAGCTGCTCCAGCAGTCCGGCGATCCTCGCCTTCACCGCGTAGTACTTCGGGATCCGGCCGTGCTCGGGGATGCCGGACCGGACGGGGGCGCCTGGGGCCTGCTCATACGGGTAGTCCACGCAGGGATCGTTGCAGATGGAGGTGGCGGCACCTCAACTCAGCGGCGTCTGCGGGCCAGGAGGAACGCGGCTCCGGTCACACAGAGCAGGGCACCGGCGGCGGCGAGCAGGCCGTGGGTGAGGGCGGGGCCGGTCCGGGCGAGCTCGCGGGCGCGCCGCCCGGCCTCCTGGGCGTCCCGGGCGAAGGGGAGGGAGGGGACGGGGGCGGTGCCCGTGGGGCGCGGGGTGCCGGGCCCGGCGGAGCCGGTGCCGGGGGCCGGGGTGCCGGGGCCGGTGCTGCCGCCGGTGCCCTGAGTCTGCCCCGCGCCCGTGCCCGTACCCGTGCCGGTGAGGTCCTGGGCCACCGGGGTGCCGTCCTGGTCCCCGGGCGGCTCGGGCGCCGGGGACATCGGGGTGCCGACCCCGAACCGGTAGGCGTTGGACTCGCCCACCCAGTCCCCGTCCTGACCGCGTCGCTGCACGGCGGCCGCGTTGGCGGTGACCTGGTCGGGTACGGCGGCCTCCTGGGTGAGCGCGAGGCGGACCCGCACACTGACCGTCTTGCCGGGCGGTACGGAGAAACCGCCGAATCCGGGTGCGTCCAGCACGCCGACCAACTCCTTCTCATCGGTGCTCTCGAACGTCACCGGGTGGACGCGGGAGCCGTCGTCGAAGTCCAACCGGGCCTGCCCGGCCTTGAGTTCGTGCCGGTCGTCGACGAGGACGACGACCGGGCGGATGCCCGCGCAGGAGCGGCGGGTGGTGTTGGTGAGATCGATGTACCAGGTGCTGGAGCCATCGCCGGGCTGGTACTCGGTGGGGCCGCCGCGGATCCGGGTGGCCAGCGGGAAGGCGTGCTCACCGGGCACGGCGCAGGGGGGCGCGGGGGTGGCGGCAGCGACCGGGAGGGGGCCGCCGAGAGCCGACGCCGGAAAGGGGGCGAGGACGGCGGCCGCGGCGAGGCCGAGGGGGCGGAGGGAGATGCGGCCGGGGGACAGGGACGTACGCAGTCGCATGAACACATGACCATGCCGGGTCAGGGGCGGAGGGCCGGGCCGCCACTCCGGGGCGGCCCGGAATGCCGCTCGATCGGCCGAGACGGTCGGTCAGGACGCGCCGGCGCAGACCCGCTCGGCCTCGGTGGACGTCGAGTTCCGTACGCTCTCGGCCTTTTGCAGCGCCTGCCGCTGGGCGGTGCCGGGGTGTCCGCCGTCGGCGATGCTGCGCAGCAGGTCGGTCTTCAGGCCGTCGTAGTAACGCTCCGCCTGCTGGGCGGCGGCGAGGGCCTTGTCGCAGTCGGTCCGGGGGGCGGCGGCGTGGGCCGTGGGCACGGCGAAGGAGAACGCGAGAAGCGCGACGGCACCGGCCGCGAACGTTCGCATGGACCTCATGGGAACCTCCGGTGTGACGGGTCGTTCGGGTCGTACGTACGGCTACGGCTACGGCTCAGGAGGACAACGTGACGACGCGCCCGCTGCCCTTCACCTCCACACATGCCTGGTACGGATCGGGGTTCCCCTGCCGCTCCCCGCACTTCCAGCGGGCCCCGGCCGCGCCCACCTCGGCCCCGGTCGGCGCGCCGTGCCAGACCTTCGTATAGGCGGCCGCGACCTGGCGGGCCACGCCGCAGGTCACCCCCTTGCCCGCGAGCACACCGAGCCCGGAGGCGGGATCGGCTCCGCAGTACCGGACGCTCGCGCCCTGCGCCGCGACGGCCGTGCCGCCCCCGGAAACGCAGAGCAGACCGATTCCGATCGCCCCGACGAACACTCTGGCCCTCATCGACCCCACCGGGCACCTCCGTCCCACGAGCAACCCCAACAGCATGAGTACCCATGTCCGGCCCCGGCGCTCGCGCGGCGCGCCCGAAATCCGACGGCCCGGCACGGCCCTCGTCAGCCCCTCACCCCTCACCCCTCCCGAAGACCCGCGCCCCCAGCACCATCTCCGCCGCCCCCTCCGCCACGACACGCTCCCCCTGGCGCACCACATCCACCGCGACCCCCTCCCGGAGCCCCTCCCGCCGTGCCCGCGCGTCCAGCTCGGCCGACACCCCCCGTATGAACGGTTCCGGGTCCGCCAGCACGGTCCGCCCCCCGAGCAGCACCCGGTCGATGTCCAGCAGCCCCACCAGATTCCCGGCCCCCACCCCGAGGACCCGCGCCGCCCGCTCCGTCTCGCCCCGTGCCACCGCGGACAGGCACAGCGCCTCCAGGCACCCCCGGTCCCCGCACTCGCAGCGCGGCCCGTCCAGCTGGACGACCTGATGCCCGAACTCCCCCGCCCCGGTCCGCGCGCCCCGGTGCACCCGCCCGCCGATCACGAGCCCGGCCCCGAGTCCCGTACCGAGGTGCAGATACGCGAACGATCCGCCCGCGCCCCCGACCGCGAGCCCCACCGCCGCCGCGTTCGTGTCCTTGTCCACGACCACCGGCACCCCCAGCCGATCGCCCAGCGCTTCCCGCAGCGGGAAGCCGTCCCACCCCGGGAAGCCGGTCACCCGGTGCAGCACCCCCCGCACATGGTCGAGCGGCCCCGGCAGGGCCACCCCCACGCCCAGCAGCGACCCCGCCTCGGCGAGCTCTCCGAAGGGCCCCAGGCAGGAGCGGACCAGCCCCGTCACCGCCTCCACGACCACCCCGAGCACAGCCTCTGCGCCCGCCCCGAGGTCCAGCTCACCACGCCGCTCCCCCACCACGGCACCGTCCAGTCGCACGAGCACCACGCGCAGCGCGTCCCGGTCCAGCTGCACCCCCACCGCGTGCCCCGCCTCCGGCACCAGGCGCAGCACGGTACGCGGCTTGCCGCCCGTGGACGCCCGGCGGCCGGCCTCGGCCGCGAGCCCCGTCTCCCGCAGCCGTCCGGTGATCTTGCTGACGGCCTGCGGGGTCAGCCCGGTCCGCTCGGCCACCTCCAGCCTGCTGATGCCCTCCGCCCCGGCCCCGCGCAGCAGCCCGAGCACGAGCGCGCTGTTGTGCGACCGCACCGCCCCCAGGTTCGCTCCGGCCCGCCCGCTGTTCACCCTGTCCTCGCTCACACGCCCATTGTCCTCGTCGCTTGCACTTTGGCAACAGCGTTGCGAAAGTAGAGGGCATGAGCACTCCCCTCCGCGTCGGCCTGGTCGGCTACGGCCTCGCCGGCTCCGTCTTCCACGCCCCCCTGATCACCGCCACCGAGGGCCTCGTCCTCGACACGGTCGTCACCTCGAACCCGGAGCGGCAGCAGCAGGCCCGCGACGCGTTCCCGGATGTGACGCTCGCCGCGACCCCCGAGGAACTCTTCGCCCGTGCGGACGAGTTGGACCTGCTCGTCATCGCCTCCCCGAACAAGACGCATGTCCCGCTCGCCACCGCGGCCCTGGAGGCGGGCCTGCCCGTGGTCGTGGACAAGCCGGTCGCCGGCACCGCCGCCGAGGCCCGGGCGCTCGCCGCCCTCGCCGAGGACCGCGGCCTGCTGCTGTCCGTCTTCCAGAACCGCCGCTGGGACAATGACTTCCTCACCCTGCGCGCCCTCCTCGAAGACGGCGCGCTCGGCGACGTACGCCGCTTCGAGTCCCGCTTCGAGCGCTGGCGCCCGCGCCCCAAGGGCGGCTGGCGCGAGTCCGGCGACCCCGCGGAGATCGGCGGGCTGCTCTACGACCTCGGCAGCCATGTCGTCGACCAGGCCCTGGTGCTGTTCGGCCCGGCGGCCGAGGTGTACGCGGAGGCCGACGTCCGCCGTCCGGGCGCCGAGGCCGACGACGACACCTTCATCGCGCTCACCCATGCGAGCGGCGTCCGCTCCCACCTCTACGTCTCCGCGACCACCCCACAACTCGGCCCGCGCTTCCGGGTACTGGGCTCCGAGGCCGGCTATGTGAAGTACGGCCTCGACCCCCAGGAGGCCGCCCTGCGCGAGGGGCTGCACCCCGGCCCCCGGTGGGGCGCCGAGCCCGAGTCCCTGTACGGCCGGATCGGCGCCGGTGAGTCCCCGCTGACCGGCGGCGGCACCCCGGTGAAGACCCTGCCCGGCGACTACCCCGCCTACTACGCGGCCGTCGCCGCCGCCCTCACCGGCGCGGGCCCCAACCCGGTGACCGCCCTGGAGGCGGCCGCCGCCCTTGACGTACTGGAGGCGGCCCGCAGGTCCGCCCAGGAGAAGGTGACGGTGACCCTGTGACCACACAGCAGCAGCAGCTCGCGCCCTCCATCGAGGAGTTGGAGGAGCAGGAACAGCGCCTGACGTTCGACCGGTTCACGTACGACGACGCGTGGGCGCTCGGCTCCCTGATGGTCGAGCTGGCCCGTGAGCGCCGGCTGCCGGTGGCGATCGACATCCACCGCGGCGGACAGCAGCTCTTCCACGCGGCCCTGCCCGGCTCCGCCCCGGACAACGACGCCTGGATCGTCCGCAAGCGCCGGGTGGTCGAGCGCTACGGCGCCGCCTCCTATCTGGTCGGCTCCCGCTTCCGCGCCAAGGGCACCACCTTCGAGAACTCCTCCCGCCTCGACGCGGACACCTACGCGGCGCACGGCGGCTCCTTCCCGATCCGTCTGGAGCAGGCGGGCATCATCGGCGCCGTGACCGTCTCGGGCCTGCCCCAGGTCGAGGACCACCGGCTGGTGGTGGCGGCGCTGGAGAAGTTCCTCGGCCGCCCGGCTCGGCCCCCCGGCGGTTCGACCGACTGAGGGAACCGGGCGATCAGACCGAGGGAACCCGGGAATCAGCGGGAACGCCCTCCGGTTGGCAGTGGGCACAGACGTGATGATCACAACAGCACCGCCCCACCCTCCGGAGGGATCGCCCGCATGAGTCAGAGCACAGGCACGCTGAAGCAACGCCTCGGCCGGCACGGCGTCTGGGACGTCGCGCTGCGCGCGGAGGACCCCGCGCGCCGCGGCGAGCAGGAGGACGCCGCCGCCGAGCTGGAGGAACTCGACTTCGGCGCGATCTGGCTCGGCGGCAACAGCACCGCCGCGAACGCCACCCCGCTCATCGAGGCCACCCACCACATCACGGTCGGCACCAGCATCCAGAGCGTGTGGCAGCAGGACGCCGCCACGACCGCGGCCGACTTCGCCCGGCTGGAGTCCTCCCACCCCGGCCGCTTCCTCCTGGGCCTCGGCGTGAGCCACGGGCCCCGGGTGGAGGGCTACCACCGCCCCTACTCCGCGATGGTCGACTACCTGGACGCGCTGGACAAGGCCGGTGTCCCGGCCGGCCGCCGCGTCCTCGCCGCCCTCGGCCCCAAGATGCTGAACCTGGCCGGGGACCGCGCGGCCGGCGCCATCCCCTACCTCGTCACTCCCGAGCACACGGCGAAGGCCCGCGAGATCCTCGGCCAAGGCCCGCTGCTCGCCCCGGAGTTCAAGGTCGTCCTGGAGCAGAACCCGACCCGCGCCCGCGAGATCGCCCGCGCCTATCTGGCCCGCTACCTCGAACTCCCCAACTACACCAACAACTTCCTCCGCCTCGGCTTCGACGAGTCCGATGTCGCGGGCGGCGGCAGCGACCGGCTCATCGACGCGGTCTTCGCCTGGGGCGACGACGACCGGATCCGCCGCCGTGTGCACGCCTTCCACGAGGCGGGCGCCGACCATGTGGCCCTCCAGGTCGTCACGGAGGAAACGGGCCACACCATCCCCCGCGAACAATGGCGCAGGCTGGCCTTGCTGCTGCGGTGACCGGGCCACCCCTCTTACCCCCCCGGCCACCGCCCGTTCGAGGCGTTCTCCCCCGCCCTGATCCGGCTGGGGCCCGCGGCACGCGTGCCCCGGCCCCGACCGGATCAGGGGCGCGGGGCTGTCCGGACGCACGACTGCGCCGTGCGGGCGCGACGGACCACGAACCGACCGCGCCCGACGGCGAGGACCCGTACCCCGGCCGCCCCGGCGGAGCGCCTACGCGTCCTTGAACTCCTGCCGCTGCCGCCCGAGCCCCTCGACCTCCAGCTCCACCACGTCCCCGGCCCGCAGATACGGCTTCGGCTCGGGATGCCCCATCGCCACTCCGGCCGGCGTCCCCGTGTTGATCACGTCACCGGGATACAGGGTCATGAACTGGCTGACGTAGCGCACCACTTCACCGACCGGGAAGATCTGCTCGGCCGTGGTGCCGTCCTGCTTCAGCTCCCCGTTGACCCACAGCCGCAGCGACAGCCGCTGCGGATCCGGGACCTCGTCGGCCGTCACCAGCCAGGGCCCGAGCGGGTTGAACGTCTCGCAGTTCTTGCCCTTGTCCCAGGTCCCGCCCCGCTCGATCTGGAACTCCCGCTCGGAGACATCGTGCGCGACCGCGTACCCGGCGACCTGCGCGAGCCCCTCCTCGGCCGACTCCAGGTAGCGTGCCGTCCGCCCGATGACGACGGCCAGCTCCACCTCCCAGTCGGTCTTGGCGGAGCCGCGCGGCACCAGCACGGTGTCGTGCGGCCCGACCACCGTGTCCGGCGCCTTGAAGAAGACGACCGGCTCGGCGGGCGGCTCGGCGCCGGTCTCGCGCGCGTGGTCGTGGTAGTTCAGCCCGATGCACACGATCTTCCCGATCCGCCCGAGCGGCGGCCCGACGCGCAGCCCCGCCGCGTCCAGTACGGGCAGTGCACCGGCGGCGGCCGCGTCCCGCACCCGCCCGAGCGCGGCGGCGTCGGCGAGCAGCGATCCGTCGATGTCGTCCACGAGTGCGGACAGGTCACGCAGGGTTCCGTCGGCGTCGAGCAGCGCGGGCCGCTCGGCCCCCGTCGTACCCACTCGCAGCAACTTCATGGTCACCCTCTCCCTCGATCGCGGGCGCCCGGCCGACGTGTGCGGCCGTCGGAGGGCTGGACGATCCTCCAATCACCCCGTCCACCCGGCAAGACCCTGTTCACGTACTGGACCGTAACCCCGGCGGGTCCGGCCGCTACGGCTGCCGGTACAGCGCCGCCCGCTCCACCGCGCTCCACGTCGTGCTGGTGACGACGTACAGAGCGGCGGCCAGCGGTACGACGGCCACGCTGACCAGGGTGAGGAAGGACAAAAACGGCATCACCTTGCCGACCGCGCCGAGCCCCGGCACCTGCTCCTCGCCACCGGCGGCGGCCATGACCGGGTTCTGCGCCATCTGGTTCTTCGTGCGCAGGTAGTTGAAGGTGGCGACGCCCGCGACCAGGGCGAACAGCACCAGGTAGACCACCCCGGCGCCGCCGAACAGCCCGCCACCGGCGAGCGCGTCGGCCCACCGTCCGCCGAGCGGCGCGGCGAACAGCCGGTGGTCGAGCAGCGCGTTGCCCGAGGTGCTGGAGAACAGGTGGTACAGGAGGAAGAACGCGGGGAGCTGGAGCAGGCTCGGCAGGATGCCGGACAGCGGCGAGACCTTTTCCTCGGTGTGCAGTTCGAGCAGCGCCTTGCGGAACCGCTCCTGGTCCTTGCCGTGCCGCTTGCGCAGCTCGGCGATTCTCGGCTGGAGCGCGGCACGGGCCCGCTGACCCCGGGCGGCGGCACGGGAGAGCGGGTGGACGAGGAGTCGTACGAGCGCGGTGAACAGGACGATCGCGGCGGCGGTCGCGGAGCCGTGGCAGAGCGGTGCGAGCAGGTCGGCGAGCCGCTCGACCAGGTGTGCGAACACGGAGAAGACGGACATGGGTGAGCCCTCCGGGGGTCTCGTCGTGCCGGGGAAAGGTGAGTTCGGCAGAACGACCCGCGCGGGGTCACGGCATACGAGGAGCGTGCCCTACGCGGCGGTCGCCGGAAGGGTCCGCCCGGGCGCCCGGGGCCTGCGGCGGCCGCGCGCGTCGGGATCACGCTGGGGCAGGAAGGCCGTACGCCGGGCCCGGTCGCGTATCGCCGTACGGATACGGGTGGGCGGTACGGCGGGTGCGCGGCCGGCGGCGATCAGGGTGCACAGGGCGAGCGCGGAACCGGCGGCGGCGGTCGCGGCGAGGGCGACGGCGGTGGTGAGGCCACCGGTGTCGAGGAGCGCGAGGGGGAGCAGGAAGAACAGGGGGGCCAGCAGGAACGCGACGGCGCGGCCGGGGCCACGGCCCATGGTCCCGCTCATCCTCGCCCCCTCCCCTGACTCCACTGATCGGTGCTCGTCCCGCACCGGATTATGCCTGGTCGGTCTCCATGGGCTCCAGCAGCCGGCGCGGCTTGAGGAGCGCGCGGCTGATCGGATCCACCGGGTCCGGATCGAGACCGGGGCCAGGCTCCATGAGAACGTCGGCGACCGGCACGATGGTTCCGCACCGGGCGCATTCGCCGTACGGGCCGAGTTCGGTGCCGCAGTCGGCATGCCGGAAGTAACGCAGCCGGCCGTCGGTGAAGTGCTCGCGGCCCCAGGCGCCGAGGGCGCGCAGGGTGGGCCACAGGGCGATGCCGCGCTCGGTGAGCACGTACTCGTCGCGGGGCGGCGACTCCTGGTACCGGCGCTTCTCCAGGATCCCCTCCGCGGTCAGCGTCTGGAGCCGGGCGGCGAGGACGGCGCGCGGGATGCCGAGGTGGACGAGGAAGTCGTTGTAGCGCCGTACGCCGTACAGCGCGTCCCGTACGACGAGCAGCGTCCAGCGCTCGCCGACGATCTCGAGCGCGCGGGCGATCGAGCACTCCTGTGTCGCGTAGTCCTTGCCCAGTGCCATGCCCTCCACTGTAGCCACTTTCCGACGATAGGTTCAGTCATCGAACCGAGCGTGTTACGGTGGCCGGGACAGCTAGGTTCAGTGACCGAACTGAGGACTTGCCATGACCGGGCTCGATTCCGCCGCAGTGGGCGAGGCGCACGAGGCGCCGGGAGTGCGAGAGGCGGCGCGTGGAGCGCGTGGAGCGCGCGAGGCACCGGGGGCGGGCAGCGCTCACGACTCGAAGCCGGCCCCGGGCAGGGGCCCGCACCCGGGATCACACCCGGAATCACACTCGGGCCCGCGCCCTGGGCCGGGCTCCACCGTCCCCTCCCCCGTCCGCCCCCGCGCCACCCTCGCCCTCGTCAGCGCGGCGACCGCCGTGACCCTGATGAACTACACGGCCCCGATGGTCACGCTCCCGGGGACCGCGGCCGCCCTGCACACCCCGCTCTCCGGCCAGGCATGGCTCCTGAACGGCACCCCGCTGGGCCTCGCCGCCCTGCTCCTGGTGGCCGGCAGCCTCGCCGACGACTACGGCCGCCGCCGGATCTTCCTCGCCGGCACCCTGGCCCTCGGTGTGACCACCGCGCTCGGCGCGCTGACCACCTCGACCTGGCAGTTCACCCTGGCCCGCATCGCCCAGGGCGCCGCCAGCGCGGCCCTGCTGGCCAGCGCCCTCGGCCTGATCGTGCACGCCTTCCCCAGTCCGCGCGGCCGGCTGCACGCCACCGGTGTCTGGGGCGCGTTCGTCAGCGGCGGTATCGCGGCGGGCCCCCTGGTCGCGGCCGCGCTGCCGAACTGGCGCGTCGGCTACGGCGTCCTCGGCGCCCTCGCCCTGCTCCTGGCCGCGCTCGGCACCCGCACCCTCGCCGAGTCCCGCGCACCCCGCGGCGGCCGCCCCGACATACCCGGCGCACTGACCTTCGGACTCGCGCTGGTCGCCCTGGTCGCGGCGCTGACGCTGGGCCGGGACGGCTGGCTGCGGGCGCCGGTGGGCCTGCTCCTGGCGGCGGCCGTGGCGCTGATCGCCGTCTTCGTCGCCGTCGAACGGCGCTCCGGCACCCCGATGATCGACCTGGGCCTGCTGCGCCACCGCCGCTTCCTGGCCTCCTCGGCGGGCGGCCTGTTCACGGGCCTCGCGGTGATCGCCGTCTTCAGCTATCTGCCCTCGGTCGTCCAGCGGACCATGCACCTCTCCCCGCTGGCCACCGCCGGTCTGCTGCTGCTCTGGTCCGGTCTGAGCTTCGGCGTCGCCCTCCAGGTCAAGCGCCTGACCATCCCCCCGCGCGGCCAACTCGCCCTGGGCTTCGCCCTGCACGCCGTCGGCGCCCTGACCATGCTCGGCGCCATCGGCTCCGGCTCCTGGACCCGGCTGCTGCCCGGTCTGATCATCAGCGGTGTGGGCAGCGGCCTCCTCAACGGCGCCCTTCCGCTCCTCGCCGTCGAATCCGTCCCGCGCGAACGCGCCGCCATGGGCTCCGGCGCCCAGCAGACCCTGCGCTACATCGGCTCCAGCGTCGGCGTCGCCCTGACCATCGCCCTCGCCACCTCCGGCGGCCACCTCGCCCACGGCACGAACCTCGCCCTGCTGGTCTCGGCGGGCCTGGCGGTCACGGGCGCGATCGGCGTGCTGGTGCTGCGGGACCGGAAGTAGGCCACCACCGGGGCGGTCGCTACCGGGAGCGGTCGCTACCGGGGGCGGACCGACACCAGCTTCCCCCACACCGCCATCCGGTACCGGGAGGTGAACTCGGGCGTACAGGTGGTGAGGGTGATGTAGCGGCCCGGCTCGCGGTACCCGTACCCCGGCCGGACGAGGGAGCGCGGAACAGGCCGTACGACCCCGGAGTCCGTCGCCGAGGTCCGCGGCAGCACGCTGTCCACGTCGTACGTGTACGTCGCCGCCCCCGTCTCCACCTCGATGGCGTCCCCGCGCCGCAGCCGGGGCAGGTACCGGAAGGGCTCCCCGTGGGTGTTCCGGTGCCCGGCGAGCGCGAAGTTCCCTTCCTGGCCCGGCTGTTGGGTGCCCGGGTAGTGGCCGACGTATCCCTTGTCCAGGACGTCCGCCTTGCCGACGCCCTCCGCGACGGGGACACGCAGCCCGAGCCGGGGGACGACGAGGACGGCGTACGCCTGGGCGGGGCGGGGCCGGACGACGGGGTACGACGGCCGCCGCGACGGATTCGGCGCGAGGGGTGCGGGTGCCGTCGGCTCGGGTGTCGTGGGCGGGCCCGTCTCCGGCGCGGGGCCGTCGGCAGGCGGCCCCCACCGCCTCTCCAGCGCCGCCACCGTCCGCTCGGCCCCCTGCCGCGCCTCCCGGTTGGTCCACCACAACTGGTGCGCCACCAGCAGCAGGAGCAACACCCCGACGGTGACGAGCAGTTCACCGCCACCGAACAGGATCCGCCGGTGCCGGACACTTCTACGTCGATCCCCGTGCCCGACGACCCGGACGCCCGCCGCGGTCCGCATCCGCACACCACCTCCACCGGGAGCCGCCCGCACGATAGGCGCGCCGCCCTCAACTGGCCAGAGGGAAGCCCGGTTTCAGGAGGTGCGCGCGGTGGGCAGCGGAAGGGCGTCCTGGTAGCCGTTGACGGGCCGGGGCACCTTCTTGACGGTACGGGCGTCCAGCGCGACCGCCGCGGAAGAGGTGCCCAGGGTGCCGGCGGGGTGCCAGACGCCGGTGACCGTGACCCAGGTGTTCGCGGGCGGCACGGGACCGCCGTAGACCCGTACCTTCACCGACTGGGCGTCCGCCGCACAGCAGTTGATGATGATCCGGGTGAGATCCCAGCCACCCTTCCCGTGCGGTGTGACGATGCCGGTCATCAGGACGGTGCGCCCCTTGATGGCCCGCGCGCGGTCCTGCTGGACCCGGCTGGTGAAGTCGGACAGGGTCATCGGCAGCGGTGAGATGGCGGCCAGCGGCGCGAACTCGCTCTGCTGGACCATGGGTCTGGGCGGCTGCCGGGAGGCGGTGTAGGCGCCGAGGGCGGGCGGGGCGTAACAGAGCAGGCTGAGCGCGGGCAGCAGCAACAGCCAGGCGACGCGGGGCACATGCGAGTGATCGTGCCCGTGCGTGTCGTGCTCCCGCCGCCGCCCCCGCCGATCGAGAATCGCGCTCACGACCCCCAGCAGCACCAGGACGCACCCGGAGGCGATGAGCAGGGGCCGCATGCTCTCCTTGACGTACCGCAGGCACAGGTCGGTGACGAGGGAGATGCGCAGCAGGCCGAGCCCGCACAGCACCAGCAGCCCCGATTGCAGGGTCCGCTTCACAGCAGGGCACCTCCGATCAGCGCGCTGCACGCGACGGCGACGACAAAGGTGGCGGCGGAGAACCGTACGGCGAAGGCCCGCCCGAACGTGCCCGCCTGGAGGGCGATCAGCTTCAGGTCGACCATGGGCCCCACCACCATGAACGCCAGCCGCGCCACCGGCGGGAACCCGGTGAGCGAGGCGGCGAGGAAGGCGTCCGCCTCGGAGCAGACGGCGAGCAGCACGGCGAGGGCGGCCAGGAAGAGCACGGCCGGCCAGGGCGTGCCGGTGAAGGTGGCGAGCACGGAGCGCGGCACGCCGACGTTGAAGGTGGCGGCCGCCATCGCGCCCAGCACCAGGAACCCGCCGGCGTGCAGGAAGTCGTGCTGGAACCCGGCCCGGAACTCGTCCCACCTGCTGTGCCCGGCCTGGTGCCCGGTGTGCCGTACGGCGGGCCGCAGCCACTCGCTGCGCCCGAACCGCAGCCACAGCCACCCCATGGCGACGGCCGTCGCGAGGGAGGCGAGCAGCCGGGCCAGCACCATGGCCGGGTTGCCGGGGAAGGCGATCGCGGTGGCGGTGAGGACGACGGGGTTGATGGCCGGCGCGGA
The DNA here is from genome assembly GCF_014673495.1 of Streptomyces griseofuscus. GTDB lineage: Bacteria > Actinomycetota > Actinomycetes > Streptomycetales > Streptomycetaceae > Streptomyces > Streptomyces murinus. Next base: position 5,418,986 of record NZ_CP051006.1, on the reverse strand, counting down.
CAGCAGGAAGGCGAACGCGGCGGCCGGGGTGACCCCCCGCCCGATGAGGCTGTTGGCCACCGGCACGGACGCGCACTCACAGCCCGGCAGCACCACCCCCGCGACCCCCGCCACGGGCACGGCGAGCAGGGGCCGCCGGGGCAGCATCCGCCGGAACACCCGCTCGGGCACGAAGGCGTTGATCGCCCCGGACAGGGCCGTACCGAGCAGCAGGAACGGCAGCGCCTGCACCGTCACCGCCAGGCACACGGTCCGCCACGCCTCGACGGCCGGGGCGTCCCCCCACCGCCCGACGAGGAAGAGCAGGGTGCCGGGCACGACGGCGGCCCCGACGAGCAGCAGCGGCCAGTACCGGGGCAGCGCCCCCGCGCCCTCGTCCTCCGCCCGGGCCGCGTCCAGCCCCTCCCGCTCGGCGTGGACCGACTCCCCCGTCACGCGCATCCCGACCCACGACCCCACGTCCAGATGTCCACACAGACCGGAGGTCCGCGTGGATGTCGATGTACGCACAGAAGATAGCGAGTGGTCCTGTGTACGGCGGGCCGGGGCGTGACAGCCCGGCACCCCCGCGCATCCACGGACCGGCGGACCGCTGGACCGGCGGACCGGTATATCCCGACAGCGGCCGTTATATGCGAGGTGTCCCCCTCAGGGATCACCCCACCGGACCGCCCTCACGTTTGTCGGCGCCCGGCAGTACGGTGTCCCCCATGCGCCCCGACACGCCTGCCGAGAACGTCGACCACACCGCCGAAGCGGCACGCCTGGAGCGGACCGCCGGCCTGTACCCGGAGGACGCCGAGGCCCTGCTCCTGCGGGCTGCCGCCCACCTGGAGCTGTCCGGCGACCGCCCCGCGGCCACCACCCTCTACGACCGCCTGCTGTCCACCCCGGCCACCCTGGAGAACCCGTCGCTGGTACGGGCCCTGAAGGCGTCCAACCTCTGGGAGTACGGCCATGAGGCCGAGGCCCGGGCGATCATCGACGGCATCCGTACGACGGCCCCGCGCGAGCCGGGCCCCTGGGTGATCATCGCGGAATCCCTGGAGGCCCACGACGAGCTGGAGTCGGCGGAGGAGACGTTCACGGAGGCGGCGCGGCTGCTGCTCCCGGACGCCGCGGAGCCCCCGCAGGCCCTCCACCCCCTCCTCTACGGCCGCCACCGCGTCCGCCGTATGCGGGGCCTGCCGCACGACGACTGGGACACCCTGGCCGACACCCTGCACACCGCGCCGGTCACCCTGGACGAGCTCCATGACCCCAAGCGCGTCTGGTCCCTCGGCTCGGACAACCCGGCCGAGCTGGAGGCCGAGATCTCCCGCCTGCGCACGGAACTGGGCGCCTACCGCGAGGCCCTCTCCCGCCCCTTCCCGGTGGCCGTCCTCCACTGGCCGGCCCCGGAACTGGCCGAACTCCTCTCGGCCTACCCCGCCCTCTCCACGGAGTACCCCTCCCACGAGTCGCACCTCGCGACCATAGAGTCCTCCCTCCGCGAACTCTCCACCTCCGGCACCGACAACCTCGGCATCGTCACGGGCACCGTCCCCTCCTACGAGGCCTTCGCCGCCTCCGAGGCAACCTCCCCCGACGACCCGACCCTGCTCCCCCAATACGCGACGACCCTCGCAGCCCGGGGCAAGGCGATCGCCTGGCCTCCGGGGAGGGGGGCGGGGTGCTGGTGTGGGGAGGGGCGGGGGTACGTGGAGTGCCACGGGGCGTAGGACAGTCCCCTTCCCGGGCTCCACTCGATGGTCCTCCCCCTGGCAAAATGCTCCCGTGTCCCACGTGACCCCTTCCTCAGCCGCCGTCTCCGCCCGCATGAGCAAGCAGGTGAGCAAGGACACGGCGGCCGAGCTGGCCGTACGCCGCCTCCTGCACGCGGCCGGGCTGCGCTATCGCGTGGAATACCCGGTGCCGGGCATGGCCCGACGCCGGATCGACGTGGCGTTCACCTCGACCAAGGTGGCCGTCCTCATCGACGGATGCTTCTGGCACGGCTGCCCGGAACACGCGACGCACCCGAAGGCGAACGCACAGTGGTGGCGCCAGAAGCTGGACCGCAACATCGCCCGCGACACGGAGACCACGGAACATCTCGTGGCCGCCGGCTGGGAAGTACTGCGCTTCTGGGAACACGAATCACCCGTCACGGTGGCCCTGCGCATCGAGGAGACCGTCCGCCGACGCCGAGCGGCCATGGAGCGGGGGCGACCCAGGGGGGCGGGGCGATGACCGGGCTGACGGGCTCACCGTCGCCAAGGACGGATGGGCCGCTCGGCCTCCGAGGGATTCTCCCAGCCCGGTTGGTCATCGCCGCTGGCATCACCAACTCGCTGAGCAAGGTCACGCCATAGCCGCCGCCAGCTCCGCCCTCCCGAACAACAACGCGTACCCCCGCGGCAGTTGAGACAGGACCTGGTCCGTCAGGGCGGGGCCGATTGTGGTGGAGACGGCGGTCAGGACCGAGCTGACGTCCCAGCGGGCCGTTGCCGGGGTGGAGTCGGGGAGCTGGGTGGACACCGAGTCCACGAATTCGCGGGCCGTCAGGGGGTGGGGCAGGGGGATCTGGGAGGCGATCAGGTGGCCGGCCTCCGGGGGGAGGGACTGGGCCAGGGCGACGCGTTCGTCGCCGGTGAGGTGGGTGCCGAGGGCGGTGAGGACGAGGCGGCTGAGGTGTTCGGCCTGTGCCCGGGTCGGGTAGCCGCCCGTCTCACGGACGGCCTCGGTCAGGGCCTCCCAGGTGGTCCGCGGGGCGGGCTTCGGTGCCGCCGCATTCTCCCGGCCGGCCCTCAAGGCAGACTCCGGCGCCCCCAAGTCCTTCGACGCGGCCCTTGAGGCTCCCTCCCGCGCCGCCAGGTCCTCCCGGGCGAGGCTCGGGGCGGGCCGCGGTGCCGTCGCGTTCTTCGCGGTGGGCCGCACAGCGGGCTTCGGCACCGTCGTGGTCATCGTCATGGCTCCTTCTGCGCTCCTTCTGCGCCCCCGCTGCCTCTGCGGGGGCGCGCGGGCGTCCGGTACGTCCGGTGGTTCCGTACCCCGTCGCCGTACGGGTGGATCGGGACGGGTGGGCAGGTCGGGGGGCCGAACGGCCCGGGGAGGGGCGGGACTTATGGGTACCGCCCCTCCCCGGAGGGGGTCAGCCGGTGAGCTGCTTGCGGGAGGGGGTGCCGCCGGTGATCCGGATGCGGCGCGGCTTCGCCTGCTCGGCGACCGGGATGCGCAGGGTCAGGACGCCGGACTCGTAGGAGGCGTCGATGCGTTCCGTGTCCAGGGTGTCGCCGAGGAAGAGCTGCCGGGTGAAGGTGCCCGTCGGCCGCTCCGCGACCAGCTTCTGCGCGTCCTCGGGGGCGGGATCGCGGCGCTCGGCGCGGACAGTGAGGACATTGCGTTCGACGTCCAGTTCGATCGTCTCCGGATCGATGCCGGGGAGGTCGAAGTGGACCAGGAATTCGTCACCGGAACGGTAGGCGTCCATCGGCATCGCCGACGGACGGGCGGTGCCACCGATCACCTGCTGCGCGAGTCGGTCGAGTTCGCGGAACGGGTCGGTACGCATGAGCATCACGGGTCACTCCCTTCTCAAGGTACTGGGTGCGATGCCCTACGCGTATTTATATAGCGCGCAGCCGGAAAGTTGACAAGCCGCGACTCAGGTTAGGTAAGCGCCGCCGCCCGCGCGCTAGCCTCGGCATCCTCTACGGACATTCGGATACGACGTCCGGACACGACGTTCGGATACGACATACGGAGGCATGCATGGCCAGGGTTCCCAGCGCTGTCGTCGCCGCGAGCGGGCTCGTCGGCGGGTACGGGGTCGCCCGGTGGACGAAGAAGCGGCCGCTCGGCGGGGCCGTGCTCGCCGTCGCCGGCGCCGCCGCCGCCCAGCAGTGGCGCAAGCAGGCCGGGAACGCCACCGCCGGTGTGCTGACCGCCGCCTATGTCGGCGCCTTCGCGGGATCCCACCCGCTCGCCAAGAAGATCGGCGCCTGGCCCTCCGTCCTCGGTGTCGCCGGTGCCGTAGCCCTCGCCTCCTGGGCCGTCGCCGACCGCAGGGCCTGAGCGGACAGGCGGGCCCAGGGCCAGGGACGGACGCGGGCAGGCGCGGGGCTCACGCCCTGCCCACCGCCGGGGCTCACGCCCTGCCCACCGTCGGCGGGCCCTGGGTACCGGCGCCCGGGCCCGCCGACGCCGCCGTACCCTCCGCGACCGCCGTCAACGGCGTCGCCACCTCCTCCAGCGGCCGCCGCTCCGCCCGCACCGCCAGCGCCGCCGCCACCAAGCCCGCCGCGCACATCAGCGCCGCCCCGATGGAGAAGGCCAGGACCGTGTCGCCGACCCGGCCCGTGCCGGTGAGGTCCGCGAAGAGCAGCGGGCCGCTGATACCGCCGGCCGCCGTACCCAGGGCGTAGAAGAAGGCGATGGACATCGCGCGCGTCTCCATCGGGAAGATCTCCGACACCGTCAGATACGCGCTGGACGCGCCCGCCGAGGCGAAGAAGAGAACCGCGCACCAGCACGCCGTCAGCGTCGTCGCGTTGAGCACACCCCGGTCGAACAGCCACGCCGTACCGAACAGCAGCAGACCCGACAGCAGATACGTCGAGGAGATCATCACCCGGCGGCCGACCGTGTCGAAGAGCTTGCCCAGCAGCAGCGGGCCGCAGAAGTTTCCGACGGCGATGACCGCGAAGTAGTAGCCCGTACGGTCCGTCGGCACCGCGAAGAACTTCGTCAGGATCGCGCCGAAGCCGAAGGTGATCGCGTTGTACAGGAACGCCTGCCCGATGAAGAGCGAGAAGCCGAGCACCGCGCGCCTGCGGTACCGCCCGAAGACCGTGTGGGCGATCTCCCGGAAGGTGACGCTCTTGCGCTGGTGGATGGCCAGCCGCGCGTCCGTCGCCGGCAGCCGGACGCCCTTCTCCGCCTCCACCTGCCGTTCGATGCCGGTGACGATCTCCTCCGCCTCCTCATCCCGGCCGTGGATCAGCAGCCACCGCGGACTCTCCGGGACGTGCCGCCGTACGAGCAGGATCACCAGCGCCAGTACGGCCCCCAGCGCGAAGGTCAGCCGCCAGCCCACGTTCATCGCCAGCAGGCCGGTGTTCAGCGCCACGATGGACAGCAGCGAACCGCCCACCGCGCCCAGCCAGAAACTGCCGTTGATGATCAGGTCGACACGGCCGCGGTAGTGGGCCGGGATCAGCTCGTCGATCGCGGAGTTGATCGCCGCGTACTCGCCGCCGATGCCGAAGCCGGTCAGGAAGCGGAAGAGGAAGAACCACCAGGCCTCCCAGGAGACCGCGGTCAGGGCCGTCGCCACCAGATACACCGCCAGGGTGATCATGAACAGCTTCTTACGGCCGTAACGGTCGGTCAGCCGGCCCCAGAACAGCGCGCCCACGCACGCGCCCGCGACATACAGCGCGGCGGCCGTGCCCGTGATCTGACCGGATGTGATCGACAGGCCGCTGCCCGGTTCGGCCAACCGGCTGGCGATGTTGCCGACGACCGTGACCTCCAGGCCGTCCAGGATCCATACGGTGCCGAGGCCGATCACGATCGTCCAGTGCCAGCGGGACCACGGGAGGCGGTCGAGGCGGGCGGGGATGTCGGTGCTGATGGTCCGCCCACCATCACCCGTCCGGCCGCCCGCACCGGCCTCCCCGGACGCCCCCGCAGACGCCCCCGCAGACGCCCCCGCGGACGATTTCTCGGCTCCTGTCATCGGCTTCCTCCTCGTCGAGGACGCCCCCCGAAGCGGGGGGACGGCAGGACGACGGATACCCCCGCGCCGCCGATCCAGGCGCCGGATGACCCGCCGTCAGCCACCCACCGCCCGCGACACCGTGAAGATCAGCAGCCCCGCCAGTGATCCCACCACCGTGCCATTGATCCGGATGAACTGCAGATCGCGCCCGATGTGCGCCTCGATCTTCCGGGTGGTGTGCTCGGCGTCCCAGCCCGCCACCGTGTCCGTGATCAGCGAGGTGATCTCCGCCCGGTAGGTGGTCACGACATGCACCGCCGCGCCCTCCAGCCAGCTGTCCACCTTCTCCTGCATCTTCGGCTCGCTCGCCATCCGCGCGCCCAGGGACAGCAGCGCCGACCGCAGCCGCGTCCGCAGCTCACTGCGCTCGTCCTCCGCCGCCGCGACGATCATCGACCGTACGGCCGTCCAGGCGGACGCGATCAGATCCTGCACCTCACCCCGGCCCAGCACCTCGCCCTTCAGCCGCTCCACCCGCGCCCGGGTCTCGGTGTCCGACTGCAAGTCGGAGGCGAAATCGGTCAGGAAGCGGTCCAGGGCGCCACGCGCCGGATGGGACGGCATGTCCCGCATCTCCGCGCAGAACCGCAGCAACTCCTTGTAGACCCGCTCACCGATCTTGCGGTCCACGAACCGCGGCGTCCACCCCGGCGCCCCGCCCTGCACCGCACCCATCACATTCTCGCCGTGCAGCACCAGCCAGTCATGGGCCCGCGCGACCACCAGATCCACGGCCCGCTTGTGCCCGCCGTCCGCGACGACCTTCTCCAGCATCTTGCCGAGCCCCGGCGCGATCTCCCGGGCCCCGGCCCGCCGGGTGATCGCCTCCCCCACCACCGCCTGCACATCCGAGTCCCGCAACACCGTGAGCGCGCCCCGCAACGCGGTCGCCAGCTCCGCCGTCACCCGGTCCGCATGCTCCGGCTCGGCCAGCCAGGAACCCAGCCGGGCGCCGATGCCGACGGCGCGCAGCCGCTGCCGTACGACATCCTGGGACAGGAAGTTCTCCCCCACGAACTCGCCCAGCGAGACACCCAGCTGATCCTTCTTGGTCGGAATGATCGCGGTGTGCGGGATCGGCAGCCCGAGCGGATGCCGGAACAGCGCGGTCACCGCGAACCAGTCCGCCAGCGCGCCCACCATGCCCGCCTCCGCCGCCGCGGAGACGTAGTCCGCCCACGCCCCCGCGCCCGCGTTCCCGGCCAGCTTGGCCAGGACGTAGACCACGGCGACGAACAGCAGCAGGCCCGTCGCGGTGAGTTTCATCCGCCGCACCCCGCGCCGGCGCTCCTCGTCGGCAGGGGTGAAGGCCGTCATCGTCCGGTACGACGACGACACGGCCGGTCCGGCAGTTCCGGTCTCGGTAGGTTCCATCAGCTCCACCCGTTCGGTGATCCCGCGCACAATTGTCCCCTCCTGACCGACTCCCGGAACGGAACAGGAGTTCCCGGCGTCTGTTCCGGCGGGGGCTTGGGCCCTGGGCCCCGACGGTGCGGCCCGGCCCATGAAGCATCATGACCCCATCAAGATCGGAGCCCGCAGGTCCCTCCCCGAGGAGACCCGGGACTCCCCTCCCGAGGAGAACGGCACGAGCGTGACCACGCGCCCCGACGGAGCCCCCGAGGCCCCCCGCGCACAGCACCACACCAAGTACCTCGCCCTGCTCGGCGCGCTCGTCGCGCTGGTGGTGGCCGTCAGCGCCGGTATCTACGTCACCGCCGCGCCCGGCGACCGCACCCGCGGCGGCACCCTCGCCGACGACCGCCCCCACCGCGGCTCCGCCGCGCCCGTCTCCACCGGCACCTGGGTCGGCTCCTGGGCGAGCGCCCCCGTCGGCGGCGAACCGGGCACCGAGACGGCCGGCCTCGCGGGCCACTCCGTGCGCAACGTCGTCCACGCGGACGCCGGGGGTACGAGTGCCCGGATCACGCTCTCCAACCTCTACGGCCAGACACCGCTGGACATCACCCACGCCACCCTCGCGCTCTCCGCGGGGGACGCCACGGCGGCCGCCGACGCGGACACCATGCGGCGGCTCACCTTCGGGGGCGCCAACCGTGTCGTCATACCCGCGGGCGAACAGGTCGTCAGCGACGCCGTGCACCTTCTCATACCCCACAACACCGACGTCCTGGTCACCACGTACTCACCCACCCCCTCCGGGCCGGTCACCTACCACCCGCACGCGCAGCAGACCTCGTACGTCGCCACCGGGGACCGCACCGAGGACTCCACCGGTGCCCCCTACACCCAACAGACGCCGTACTGGCGGTATCTGACCGCGCTGGACGTGCTCAGCAACGAGGCCGACGGCACGGTCGTCGTCTTCGGCGACTCCATCACCGACGGCATCACCTCCACCGTCGACGCCAACCGCCGCTGGCCCGACGTCCTCGGCGACCGGCTGCGGTCCGCGCTCGCGAACGGGCAGCGGCTGCCGCGCTACAGCGTCGTCAACGAGGGCATCAGCGGCAACCAGGTCCTCGCCGACGGGCTCGGCCGCCCCGCGGAGAACCAGAGCGGGCTGGGCCGCTTCGGGCGCGACGCGCTCTCCCGCACCGACGTCAAGGTCGTCGTCATCGACCTCGGCATCAACGACATTCTGCGCGATCCGCGTCTCGACGGCCCCGACCGCATCCTCACCGGCCTGCGCACCCTGGTCCGCGAGGCCCACGCACGCGGTCTGAAGGTCGTGGGGGCGACCCTGATGCCGTTCAAGGGCCACCGGGGCTGGACCCCCGCCCGGGAGGCCGTACGACAGCAGATCAACGCGGAGATCCGCGCGGGTGGGGTGTACGACGCGGTCGCCGACTTCGACAAGGCCCTTCGCGACCCCTACGACCCGCGCCGACTGCGCCCCGACTACGACTCGGGCGACCATCTCCACCCCAGCGATCTCGGCTTCGCCACGATGGCCAAGGTCTTCGACCTGCGAACGCTGAAGGGCGGCGGGCAGGCGGAGCTGTGAGACGGGGCGACGGCACTCGAAAACGGGCGGCCGGCGATTCGGGAACGGGCAGGGCGACGGGGGGCCGATACCGAGGGTGCGTCGGGCGGCAGTCGACGGGTACGGCGGCGTCGGTGTTCGGAGGCGGGTACGGGGGCCGGGGGCGGGCGTCGGTGCTCGAAAGCGGGTACGGGGCCGGGGGCAGGTGTCGGTGCTCGAAAGCGGGTACGGAGACCGGGGGCGGGCGTCGGTGCTCGAAAGCGGCTACGGAGACCGGGGACAGGTGTCGGTGCTCGAAAGCGGCTACGGAGACCGGGGACAGGTGTCGGTGCTCGAAAGCGGCTACGGAGACCGGGGGCACGCGTCAGTGCTCGAAAGCGACTACGGGGACCGGGGCACGCGTCGATACGCGAAAGCGGATGACAGCGGTCGGGGCGGACGCGGCGGCCGGAAAGCTTAGGCACTCGGAGGCGGGCGTCGACGGGCGGATGCGGGCGTTGAGGGGCGGATACGGCGCGCCGGGCGGATGCAGGGGTTGAGGCGCGGATGCGGGCAGCGATACTCGGAGCCGACATCGGCGTCGGCGTCAGCCTCGGCGGTCGGGTACGAGCCTCGGCGCTCGGAGGCGGGCGTCGCCGGGCGGAGAGAGGCGTTGAGGCGCGGATGCGGGCGCGCCGGGCGGAGGCAGGCGTTGAGGCGCGGATGCGGGCAGCCGTGCTCGGAGCCGACATCGGCATCGGCTCGGCATCGGCATCGGCGGTCCGGTATGAGCCTCGGCGCTCGGAGGCGGGCGTCGGTGGTCAGGTGGGGCGAGGAATACTGGGCGGCATGACCCGCCTGATCCTCGCCACCCGTAATGCCGGAAAGATCACCGAGCTGAGGGCCATCCTGGCCGATGCCGGGCTCCCCCATGAGCTGGTCGGCGCCGACGCCTACCCCGAGATCCCCGACGTCAAGGAGACCGGCGTCACCTTCGCCGAGAACGCCCTGCTCAAGGCGCACGCCCTGGCGCAGGCCACCGGGCTGCCGGCGATCGCCGACGACTCCGGCCTGTGCGTGGACGTCATGAACGGCGCCCCCGGCATCTTCTCCGCCCGCTGGGCCGGCCGGCACGGCGACGACAAGGCCAACCTCGATCTGCTTCTCGCCCAGATCGCCGACATCGCCGAGGAGCACCGCGCGGCCCACTTCGCCTGCGCCGCCGCCCTGGCCCTGCCGGACGGCACGGAACGCGTGGTCGAGGGCCAGCTCCGGGGCACCCTGCGGCACGGCCCCGCCGGCACGAACGGCTTCGGCTACGACCCGATCCTCCAGCCCGACGGCGACACCCGCACATGCGCGGAACTCACCGCCGACGAGAAGAACGCCATCAGCCACCGCGGCAAGGCGTTCCGGGCGCTGGTGCCGGTGATGCGGGAGCTGCTCGGCTGACTTCATGGAACGGCCCCGCACCTTGGAAACGAAGGTGCGGGGCCGTTTCTACTGGTGCGCCCGGTCGGATTCGAACCGACAAACACGACCACCTAAAGATCGCCGCTCGGCCGTTGGCGTACGGGCGCGTAAACCGCGCCCTACTCTACTGTGCTACGCCGTTCGACGTCCGCCCCCTCTGCACCAGGTGCTGGTCGTCGCGTGGCAGTTGGGGCACAGTAGCCGCAAGTTCTCCTGCCGGTCGTCGGACCAGTTTCCGTCGATGTGGTCGACCTCCAGCGTCATGGGATCTCCGCGCCACTCGGAACCGATGCCGCACTCGGCGCACTGCTCCGGTACGCCCACCTCGCGCAGCGCGCGGCGCAGCAGACGGGTGCGTGTCCGACGCCGGCCGTCGTGCTTGACCAGGATGTCCTCGGGGCGCTTCGCGCGCACGGTCCCGGTGCTGCCTCTGTGGTGCGCCTGCCCCAGGAAGTGCGCGGTGGAGATGCCCGCTTCGGCGATCCACCTCCGCAGCAGTGCGCGCTGTACGCAGGTGTCCGAGCGCTGAAGGCGGCGCAGCGCCCCGGCGATGGAGATCGACTCGGCCACCGCCGTACGCAGTTCCTGGGCAGCAGGGCGGGTCTTGCGCCCGGCCAGAGCGCCACGGTGGTCGAAGTGCGAGATGTCGATACCGAAGTGGGCGAACCGCCTGGCGAGATGGCGGCGCGCATTGACGTACGGCCGGGTACCGAAGAAGGCCATCACCTCGTCCAGGCTCGTGCACTGCTCGGCGGCTTCCGCCAGCCGCTCACGCGTGTACCGCACACCGCCGCTCATACCGCACCTGACCCCGCGCGGCGCCCCTTGCCCCGGCCCCGGTAATTGTCCGTGACCGAGTGGCAGTTGGGGCAGAGGAAGCGGAGGTTCTCGATGCGGTTGTTCCGCCAGTCGCCGTCGATGTGGTCGACCTCCAGTGGCAGCGGGCGGCCCCGCCACACCGGATCCGTGCCGCAGCGGGCGCAGCGTTCCGGCACACCGAGGGTCGTCATCGCCCGCTTGAGCCGGTCGCCCTGGATGCGCCGAGCCTGGCCGGCAGGCTGCTCGGTGAGCAGCGCCTCCGGCGTGCGGGCGCGCCAAGCCTTCCTTCGCTGCGTCGGCACCCGGAAGTGCGAGGTATCGATCCCGTACGCCTTGATCCTGCGGCTGATGTACGTGTGGTGGCCGCCGACGACCTCCAGACCGAGATGGCGCAACACCTCGCACATGTTCGTGGAGGCGGCCACGGCTTCTTCGAGCAGCTCCTTCGTCCATTTCACCCCCTCCCGCTCGAAGTGGGAGACGTCGACGCCGAGTTTCTTCATCCGTCCCAGGAGGTACCGCCGCGTCGAACTCCCCGGCTCCACCCCCAACCTCTCCAACGCCTCCGACAACGTCCGTGCCCCGCGAGCCGCCTCTCGCAGTCGTTCCTCGGTGTACGCGCTGACCCCCATCGAGCCCCCTCCGGTCTCGGGCAGATGTTCGTAGCCCGCATGGATCAACGAACCGGATGTCGGACGGTCACGGGCCGGGAGGGGGGAGGAGAAAGCGGCCCGCGCCAGGATCGCCTGGTGCGGGCCGCCGTCGGAGAGAGGGAACCGCTCAGATGCCCAGATCCTTGATGATCTTGGCTACATGGCCGGTCGCGCGGACGTTGTAGAAGGCGTGGGAGATCTTGCCGTCCTCGTCGACGACGAACGTGGAGCGGATGATGCCCATGTAGGTCTTGCCGTAGTTCTTCTTCTCGCCGAAGGCGGCGTAGGACTCGGCGACCTTTTTGTCGGGGTCGGCGACGAGGGTGACCCTGAGGGACTCCTTCTCACGGAACTTGGCAAGCTTCTCCGGGCTGTCCGGGGAGATGCCGATGACGTCGTAGCCGGCGCCGGCCAGCAGATCGAGGTTGTCGGTGAAGTCGCAGGCCTGTTTGGTGCAGCCCGGGGTAAGCGCCGCGGGGTAGAAGTACACGATGACCTTGCGGCCCTTGTGGTCCGCGAGGGAGACCTCGTTACCGTCGGCGTCCGGGAGGGTGAAGGCGGGGGCCACGTCCCCCGGCTGGAGTCGCTCGCTCATCGGACCAGCGTAACCGGGGCCCCTTGCGGTGCGGCGCGGGCAGGAGCTGACAGACTGTCCGGAACAGGACAGCAGGATTTCGGCAGACTTCGGAGGCCGTACGGTGGCGGACACGGCGGACACCAGAACCCCGGCGCAGATCGAGGCGGACATCAGGCGCCGCCGCGAGGTGCTGGCCGAGACCCTCGACGAGATCGGGGTGCGGGTGCACCCGAAGACGATCGTCGGGGATGTGAAGGCCAAGGCCGTGGCCAATATCGACCACACCGTCGGGCGGGCGTATGTGCAGGTCAACCGGGTGGTGAGCGAGGTCAGGGCGCAGTTCACGGACGAGGACGGGCGGCTGCGCGCGGAGCGGGTCGTACCGGCCGCGCTCGTGGTCGTCGGAGTAGTGGGTCTGGTCGCGCTGTCCCGGCGGCGTGGGCGCTGACGCCACGGGCGACCGGGTGCGGACGATGGCCACCCAGGGGGCCACGGGCGGGTGGAAGGCAGGTAGGTTCGAGGCGTGAGCGCCAAGAGACACGAGCAGAGCACCCCGCAGCACGACAAGCTGCCCATCCGGATGCTGCACGACCGGGTGCTGGTCAAGCAGGAGACCGGTGAGGGCGAGCGGCGGTCGGGGGGTGGCATCCTGATTCCCGCCACCGCGGCGGTCGGACGCCGGCTGGCCTGGGCCGAGGTGGTCGCGGTCGGCCAGAACGTACGGACCGTGGAGCCGGGCGACCGCGTCCTGTTCGACCCGGAGGACCGGGCCGAGGTCGAGGTGCGGGGCGTGGCGTACGTGCTCATGCGCGAGCGCGACCTGCATGCCGTGGCCGCGGACCGGTTCGAGGGTTCGGAGGACTCGACCGGGCTGTATCTGTGAGGCCGTAGCGGCCCGAACGACGAGGAGGAGGGCTGGTGACCACGGTCACCAGCCCTCCTCCTCGTGGTTTTGCTAGGTTCGGGAGCGAGCCCGACGAGACGCGCCGTACCGGGATGCAGGCAAAGACGACGCACCGGAAGAGAAACGTCGTACGTCTCGGAGGTGGCCGTCGTGGCCTGGGTTCTGCTTGTCGTGGCCGGTCTGCTGGAAGTGGGCTGGTCGATCGGGATGAAGTACAGCGAGGGTTTCACCCGGCCGGTGCCCAGTGTGCTCACCGGTGCCGGGATCGTCGCCAGCATGGTGCTGCTGTCGTACGCGGCCCGGTCCCTGCCCATCGGTACCGCCTACGGGGTGTGGGTCGGTATCGGCGCGGCCGGGGCGGCGGTGCTCGGCATGGTGGTGCTCGGTGAGCCGGCCACCGCCGCCCGGATCTTCTTCGTGTGTCTGCTGCTGGTCGCCGTGGTGGGGCTGAAGGCGACCAGCGGCTGACGCGGGGCTCAGGTGCCGGGGCCCCCGCCGGGGCCGTCGCCGGCGATGGTGCCGGTGCCGCCGCCCGCGGCCGTACCCCCGCCGCCCGTGGCCGTATCGCCGCCGCCCGGGGCGCCGCCCGCCCCGGTGCCGCCGCCGGTGGTGGGATCGCCGCCCGTGCCGCCGCCGACCGTGGCCGGGCCGGGGCCGGTCGTGCCACCGCCCGTGGTGTCGCCGCCGGTGGTGTCACCGCCGGTCGCCGCGCCGCCGTCGGTCGGGGTGCCGGTGGTGCCGCCGGACGGGGTGTCGCTCGGGGTGCCGCCGCCGGGCTCGGTGGAGCCGCCGGTGTCGCCGCCGTCCGTGGTGGCGGACGCGCTGGGGTCGCCGGGGCCGGGCGGCTGCGGCTGGTCCGCGCCCTCCTGGAGCTGGAGGTCGAAGGACGAGGCCGGGGTGTTCTTCAGCGCGTCGTGGGTGTACTGGGCCCAGATCTGGGTGGGCGGGCCGCCACCGTTCATACGGGCCTGGCCGAGCGCGCCGTACAGCGGCATGTGCTTGGCCGTCACCGGGTCCTGGCCCATCACGGAGACCACCGTGGCGAGGTCGGGGGTGTAGCCGGCGAACCAGGCGGCGGTGTCGTTCTCCGCGGTACCGGTCTTACCGGCCGCCACCCGGCCCGAGGCCTGCGCGGCGGTGGCGGTGCCGCCCTGGACCACGCTCTTCAGCATGGCGGTGGTGGTGTCGGCGGCGGCGCGGCTGACGGCCTGCTTGACGGTGTTGTCGGGCAGCTTGATCTCGTCGGTGCCGTTGCGGGTGATCTTCTTGACCATGGTGTACGTGCCGTGCTTGCCGTGGTTGGCGAGCGTGGCGTACCCCTCCGCCATGTCCAGGACGCTGGCGGTGGCGGGGCCGAGCGCGATGGACGGGTACGGCTGGAGGTCCGGGGTGTCGGCGGGGATACCCAGGTCGATCGCGGTCTGCTTGACCTTGCTCGGGCCGACGTCGACGGCCATCTGCGCGTACACCGCGTTCACCGACAGGTCGGTGGCCTTGGTGACGGTGATCTGGCCGTACGACTTCTGGTCCTCGTTCTGCGGGGCGTACGCGCCGCCGCTCCAGCCCTGTACGGGGCGTTCGTTGGTGCCGTCGTACTGGGTGTTCGGGGTGATGCGGCGGCCGTCCTGGGTGGTGGACCCGTTCTGGACCGCGGAGGCGAAGACGAACGGCTTGAAGGTGGAGCCGACCTGGAAGTCACCGCGGGTCGCGCCGTTGGTGTACTGCTTCACGTAGTCGATGCCGCCGTACATGGCGACGACCTGGCCGGTCTTCGGGTCGACGGAGGCGCCGCCCGCGCGGACGTAGTTGTCGGCCTTGAAGGTCTTCTTGTCCAGCTTGGAGACCAGCTGGTCGTTCACGGCCTTGACGAAGGCGTCCTGCTTGCTCTTCTGGATGGTGGTGGTGATGCGGTAGCCACCGGCCTCCAGCTGGTCGGAGTCGAGGATGTGGTTCGCGATCAGGTAGTGCTTGACGGCGTCCACGAGGTAGCCGCGCTGGCCGGACATGCCGGTGGACAGCGTCTGCTCCTTGGGCATCGGGAACTTCATCCCGGTGCGCTCGGACTGGCTGAGCCAGCCCTGCTTGACCATGCCGTCCAGGACGTAGTTCCAGCGGGCCACGGCCGCGGACTTGTTCTCCGGGTGCGCGACGACGTCGTACTCGCTGGGCGCGTTGACGAGCGCGGCGAGGTAGGCGGCGCGGGCCGGGTCGAGGTCCTTGGCGTCGCGGCCGTAGTAGGCCTGGGCGGCGGCCTGGATGCCGTAGGCGTTGCGGCCGAAGTAGCTGGTGTTGAGGTAGCCCTCCAGGATCTCGTCCTTGGACTTGTTCCGGTCGAGCTTGATCGAGATGAAGAACTCCTTGGCCTTACGGGTGACCGTCTGTTCCTGGGCCAGGTAGTAGTTCTTCACGTACTGCTGGGTGATCGTGGATCCGGACTGCTTGCCCTTGCCGGTCGCGGTGTTCCAGGCGGCGCGGAGCATCGCCTTGGGGTCGATGGCGGACTCGGTGTAGAAGTCGCGGTCCTCGGCGGCCAGTACGGCGTGCTGGGCGTTCTTGGAGATCTCGGCGAGGGTGACCTTCTCCCGGTTCACCTGGCTGTCGCGGGTGTCGCGGGCGATCTGGGAGCCGTCGGCGTAGAGGTAGACGTTCGCCTGCTTGGTGGCGAGGGCGTTGGCGGGCGGGATGTTGACGAGCGAGTAGCCCACGAAGAACAGGCCGACGACCGCGAGCACCAGGAAGACGAAGGTGCCGAGCACCATCTTCCAGGTCGGTACGAGGCGTCGCCATCCGGTGCGCTTGGGCTTCTTGGCCTTGGTCCTGCCCTTGCCCTTGCCGTCGTCCGCGCCGGTGCCGGTGGAGGTGTCCGAGGCGGCGGGGGGCGTCTGGCCGGGGGTCGGGCCGGTGCCGGTACGGGGGCCGGGGGCGGCGCCGTCGGCAGCGTTCGCGGCGCTCGCGGCACCGGCCGTGCCCGCGGCCTTCGCGGCGCCCACGGCACCTGCGGCACCCGCGGCGGCCGCGCCTGCCGCACCCGCCGCGCGGGCGGAGGGGCGCCGGGAGCCGGTCGTGTGGCCGGTGGGTCCGCTCGCGTTCGAACCGGTCGTGGACGTGCCCGCCGTGGCGGGGCCGCCGGGCTCGCCCTTGCGCGGGGCGTTGACGCGGCGGAGCACCTGGGTCGTCTCGGGTGCCGGGGTGTCCTGGCCGGGCTTGCCGGGCTGACCGGGCGTGCCGGATCCCTTCGCGGGGCCCTCGGGCTCGCGGGGCGGCGTGATCCGGCGCAGCACCTGGGTGCTCTCGGCCGGCTGTTCGGGGGTACGGGCGCCCGGAACCTGCGGCTTGCCGGCGCCGGTGGGCCTGCCGGTCCCGCCGCGCTCGGCGGTGCCCTCGCCCTCGGCGGCCGTGGCCGCGCCCTTCTCGGTACGGGCGTCGCGCGCCGCCTGGCGGGCGCGGGCGATGGAGGCCGTACGGTCCTGGGGCGCGGGCACGGCACGGCGCGCCGCGTCCGCGGTCGCCGCCCCGGAGTCCCGGGTCGCCCCACGGTCACCGGCGGACGTGTCCTCGCCCCGGGTCTCGTCGGCGCCCTGCGCCTTCCCGGCCGCCCCGGCCTTGCCGGAGCCCTCGGACCGGGACGCGTCGGACGTCCCGCCGCGCTCGGCGCCCGCGCCCCGGTCCACGCCCTCGGCGCGCCCCTCGGACCGCCCGGCCCGCTCGGGCCTCCCGGTCTTCCCGGATCCCTCGGGCTTCGGCGATGCCCCGGCCGTCTCCGACTCCTCGTCCCTCCCCGATTCCTCGGTGTCCTTCACTCGGCCGGCCCCCTTGGACGGGGTGGCGGGGGATCCCGGCGTCGGGGTCCCGGGCCTCGCAGCCGGCAGCGGCTTATCCGGCGCCACGCCTTCGTTCGGCTGCTGCGGCTGTGGCTCGTCGCTCATGTCGTGCACGGACTCCTGTTTCGCGTCGTACGTTCCCGTACGCCTCGTACGCCTTCTGCGCCCCCACGTTGAAGACTCTCGCACCTGGCGTTCCGTTCCCGGATTTCGGCACGCTTCGGCCACAAAATGCGTGGCAGGCCGCCGGGCCTCCGGACTAGGCTCCTGCGCTTCGGTGTCGAGCGGTCCGAGGAGGTCGACTGACGTGGGCGCGGGACGGTTGTACGTGGCCGTCGCGTTGGGGGGATTCAGACGGTACGCGACGTATAAGGCCGCCACTGCGGCAGGGGTCTTCACCAACACGGTCTTCGGGCTCATTCTCGTCTACACCTACAAGGCCCTATGGGACCTGAAACCGCATCTGGGGGGATACGACCAGGCGCAGGCCGTCACCTATGTGTGGCTGGGTCAGGCCTTCCTGTCGACGCTCGCGATCAGCGGCGGGGGCGTCGAGGACGAACTGATGGAACGCATCCGCACGGGGGACGTGGCGATCGATCTGTACCGGCCGGCCGACCTCCAGCTGTGGTGGCTCTCCGCCGACCTGGGCCGGGCGTTCTTCCAGCTGCTGGGGCGGGGTGTGGTGCCGTTCGTCTTCGGCGCGCTGGTCTTTCCGGCGTACCTGCCGACGGACCCGGGCACCTGGGCCGCGTTCCTGCTGGCCGTGCTGCTGGCGATGCTGGTCGGCTTCGGCATCCGCTATCTGGTGGCGCTGAGCGCGTTCTGGCTGCTGGACGGCACCGGGGTGAGCCAGATGACGTGGCTGCTCGGCTACTTCTGCTCGGGGATGCTGCTGCCGCTGAACGTGTTCCCGGGGGCGCTCGGCACCGTCGTACGCGCGCTGCCCTGGTCCTCGCTCCTCCAGGCGCCCGCGGACATCCTGCTCGGGCACGGGGATCTGCTGCGCACGTATCTGTTCCAGGGGGCGTGGGCCGTGGTGCTGCTGGGCGGCGGGCGGCTGCTCCAGTCGGTGGCGACGCGGCGGGTGGTGGTGCAGGGTGGCTGAGCGGGGGCGGCTCGTGGCGGGGGTGCGGGCGTACGGGCTGATCGCCGGGATGTGGATCCGGTCGACGATGGCGTACCGGGCGTCGTTCGCCATGACCACGTTCGGGAGTTTCGCGGCGACCTTCTTCGACTTCGTCGCGATCATGCTGATGTTCTCGCGGGTGCGTGCCCTCGGCGGCTGGACGCTGCCCGAGGTGGCGTTCCTGTACGGCCTGTCGGCGGTCTCCTTCGGTCTCGCGGACCTGGTGATCGGCTCGATGGACCGGCTGGGCCGGCGGCTGCGGGACGGCACGCTGGACGCGCTGCTGGTGCGGCCGGCGCCGATACTGGCGCAGGTCGCGGCGGACCGGTTCGCGCTGCGCCGGCTCGGCCGGGTGACCCAGGGCTCGCTGGTGCTGGGCTGGGCGCTGACCCGGCTGGACGTCGACTGGAGCGTGGGCCGGCTGCTGCTGATGCCGGTGGCGCTGCTCGCGGGCTGCGGGATCTTCTGCGCGGTGTTCGTGGCGGGGGCGGCCTTCCAGTTCGTGGCGCAGGACGCGGCCGAGGTGCAGAACGCGTTCACGTACGGCGGTACGACGCTGCTCCAGTACCCGCCGACGGTGTTCGGCAGGGAGCTGGTGCGCGGGGTGACGTTCGTGCTGCCGCTGGCCTTCGTCAACTGGCTGCCCGCGAGCTACATCCTCGGGCGGCCCTATCCGCTGGACCTGCCGGGCTGGGTGGCCTGGACGACCCCGCTGGTGGCGGCGGGCTGCTGCGCGCTGGCCGGGCTGGCCTGGCGGGCGGGACTTCGTTCGTACCGGAGCACAGGGAGCTAGGACCTCATGGACGACTTCATCGTGCTGGAAGAGGTGGAGAAGGTCTTCTCGGTGCGCCGCAAGACCGGTTTCCTCAAGCGGGAGCGGCACGAGGTGCGGGCGGTGGACTCGCTGTCGTTCACCGTGGCGCGCGGGGAGATGGTGGGCTACATCGGGCCGAACGGCGCCGGGAAGTCCACCACGATCAAGATGCTGACCGGCATCCTGACGCCGAGCGGCGGCCGGCTGCGGGTCGCGGGCATCGACCCCTCGCGGGAGCGCGCGCGTCTCGCGCATCGCATCGGGGTGGTGTTCGGACAGCGCACCACGTTGTGGTGGGACCTGCCGCTGCTCGACTCCTACCGGCTGGCCCATCGCATGTACCGCATCCCGGACGCCCGTTACCGGGAGAATCTGGACCGCCTGGTCGAACTCCTGGAGCTGCGCACCCTGTTGGACACGCCGGTGCGCCAGCTCTCGCTGGGGCAGCGGATGCGCGGGGACATCGCGGCGGCGCTGCTGCACGATCCGGAGGTGCTGTACCTGGACGAGCCGACGATCGGTCTTGACGTCGTCTCCAAGGCCAAGGTGCGGGGGTTCCTGCGGGAGTTGAACGCGGCGAGCGGTACGACCGTGCTGCTGACCACCCATGACCTCCAGGACATCGAGCAGTTGTGCTCCCGGGTGATGGTGATCGACCACGGCCGGCTGATGTACGACGGTCCGCTCACGGGGCTGCACGAGGCCGGGGAGAGCGAGCGCACCCTGGTGGTGGACCTGGAGCGGGAGCTGCCGCCGGTGGACGTGCCGTCGGCGCGGGTGGTGCGGGTGGAGGGGCCCCGGCAGTGGCTGGCGTTCCCGGCGGGGCGGTCGGCGGCGCCGCTGGTCGCGGATCTCGCGGCGAGGTATCCGCTGGTGGACCTGTCGGTGCGGGAGCCGGACATCGAGGCCGTCATCGCGAAGATGTACGTGGAGAAGGCGGTCTCGTAGGCTGCTGCCATGACCGACGACGCACGTCCCGAACTCCGCGCCTCCGACACCGACCGGGAGCGGGTCGCCGAGGTGCTGCGTGACGCCCTCGCCGAAGGGCGCCTCGACATGGGCGAGTTCGAGGAACGGCTGGAGGCGACGTACGCGGCGCGTACGTACGGCGAGCTGGTCCCGATCACCCGCGATCTGCCCGCGGGCTCGGCCCCCGCGCCGGTCTCCTTCAGCAAGGCGCCGGTTCAGGGCGACGACGGCTGGGCCTCCCGCATCGTCGGCGGCGAGGGCTCGTCCTCGGGTGGCATCGCCATCCTGTCCGGCTTCGAGCGCAAGGGCCGCTGGACCGTGCCCAAGCGCTTCAAGTGCTTCGCGTTCCTGGGCGGCGCCAATCTCGATCTGCGCGACGCTAACTTCGCCGACCGCGAGGTGGAGATCAACATCGTGGCCCTCCTCGGCGGCGCCCAGATCACCGTGCCGCCGGGCGTCGAGGTCGTCGTGCGCGGTCTGGGCATCATGGGCGCGTTCGAACACCCGCGGGACGAGGGCCTCTGCGAGCCGGGCGCCCCGAGGGTGGTCATCGGCGGCTTCGCGTTCTGGGGCGGGGTGGGGGTGGAGCGCAAGGCGAGCAAGCGGTCGCTGAAGCGCGCCCAGAAGGAGCGCGGGGAGCTGCGCGACTGACCACGAGGGGCCCGCACCCGACTACTTCGCGCACCCCTTCGTCAGCTCCCCCGCCGCGTCCGTCACCGGCCCGACGTCCGGTGTCCGGTCCCCGTCGCGGATGGCCGTACGGACATGGCCCACGGCCTTGTTCAGATCGTCCACCGCCTTGTTGACATCGGCGTCGTCCGTCTTGTCGCCGATCTTCCGCACGTTCTTCTCGATCGCGTCGAGCGCGGAATCGGCCCGCCCGGGGTCGTGCGCGGCGTTCTCCACCGCCTGCTGAAGATCCGTGACGCTGTCGGCGATGGTGTCGGCGGTGTGCACGCAGTCCATCGCTTTGTGCACGGCGCCGCAGCCGCCGACGAGGCCTGCGGTGAGCGCGGCGGTCGCCATGACGGCGGCGAGACGGCCTCGGCTGGCGGCCATGATGATGTTCCCCTCCCCGGGTGTCCCTCTACTGCGTAGAGGTAGGACGCGGGGAGGGGCCGCCGGGTTGCCCGTCAGGAGGCGAGCGTGGCTTCCAGGGCCGCCCGCTGGTGCGCGGCCAGCGCGTCGCAGCCGCCGACGGCGAGGTCGAGCAGCGCGTTCAGCTCGTCGCGTGCGAACGGCTCGGCCTCGGCGGTGCCCTGGACCTCGACGAAGCGGCCGTCGCCGGTGCAGACGACGTTCATGTCGGTCTCGGCGCGCACGTCCTCCTCGTAGCAGAGGTCGAGGAGGGGGACGCCGCCGACGATGCCGACGGAGACCGCGCTGACCGTGCCGGTCAGCGGCTGCCGGCCGGCCTTGATCAGCTTCCTGCCCTGCGCCCAGGCGACGGCGTCGGCGAGGGCGACGTACGCGCCGGTGATGGCCGCGGTCCGGGTGCCGCCGTCGGCCTGGAGGACGTCGCAGTCGAGGACGATGGTGTTCTCGCCGAGCGCCTTGTAGTCGATGACGGCGCGCAGGGAGCGGCCGATGAGGCGGGAGATCTCGTGGGTACGGCCGCCGATGCGGCCCTTGACCGACTCGCGGTCGCCGCGGGTGTTGGTGGCGCGGGGCAGCATGGAGTACTCCGCGGTGACCCAGCCCTCGCCGCTGCCCTTGCGCCAGCGCGGGACGCCCTCGGTCACGGAGGCGGTGCAGAAGACCTTGGTGTCACCGAAGGAGACGAGGACGGAGCCCTCGGCGTGCTTGCTCCATCCGCGTTCGATGGTGACCGGGCGGAGCTGATCGGGGGTACGGCCGTCGATGCGAGACATGGCATGGAGCCTAGCCGTAGATACGGAAGGGGCTCCTCCCGCGTCGGGAAGAGCCCCTTACCGGTGAATCCCGGCGGAACCCGCATGGGTCCCGGGGTTCACATCATGTCTTCGATCTCCGCGGCGATCGGGTCGGCGTCGGTGCCGATGACGACCTGGACGGCGGTGCCCATCTTGACGACGCCATGGGCGCCGGCGGCCTTCAGGGCGGCGTCGTTCACGAGCGAGGGGTCCGACACCTCGGTGCGCAGGCGGGTGATGCAGCCCTCGATCTCCTCGATGTTGTCGATCCCGCCGAGGCCGGCGACGATCTTCTCAGCCTTGCTGGCCATGTTGCTTCTCCCCTGATCCGAACCGCTTTGTCGCAGTAACCCACAGTTGGCCCATCTTCGCGAGCGGTCATGCCGTCCGTGCCGAAAGATGGCGTTCACGACAGCGGAACCGTCCGGGCAACTGGTCTACACCAGCGGAGGGACGGTCGCCAAACCGCGCCCGAGTCGAGTGGCCGCCGAGTGGCCGGAGGACGCCCATGAGCGAGGGGAGCGCGACAGGGGGCGCGGTGCGGGAGCGCTGGGGCCGGCTGTTCCAGGGGCTGCAGAAGATGGGGCGGAGTCTTCAGCTGCCGATCGCGGTGCTGCCGGCGGCGGGGCTGCTGATCGGGCTCGGGCAGCAGGGTGTGGTGGGTGCCGACGGGCTGGGCTGGACGACGGTCGCGAAGGTGATGCGGGGTGCGGGCGGGGCGCTGCTGGACGGTTCGCTGGGGCTGCCGCTGCTGTTCTGTGTGGGCGTGGCGATCGGGATGGCGAAGAAGGCGGACGGCTCCACGGCGCTCGCGGCGGTCGCGGGCTTCCTCGTCTACTACGGGGTGCTGCACCAGTTCCCCGAGGACTGTCCGGCCGGTTCGACGGCGCTGGCGGGGGTCGGCTGCCGGGCCGGGGACGGGACGGTCGCGGCGTTCACCTTCCAGAATCCGGGGGTCTTCGGGGGGATCGTGCTGGGTCTGGTGGCCGCGTTCCTGTGGGCACGGTTCCACCGGACGCGGCTGGTGGACTGGCTGGGTTTCTTCAACGGCCGCCGGCTGGTGCCGATCCTGATGGCGTTCGCGGCCATCCTCTTCGCGGCGCTGTGCCTGTGGGTGTGGCCGCCGATCGGTGCGGGGCTGGAGAGCTTCAGCCACTGGCTGCACGCGGCCGGGGCGTGGGGGGCGGGGCTGTTCGGTGTCACCAACCGGGCGCTGCTGGTGGTGGGCCTGCACCAGTTCCTGAACGTGCCCATCTGGTTCCAGTTCGGCAGTTACACCCAGCCGGACGGGACGGTGGTGCACGGTGACATCAGCATGTTCCTGGCGGGTGATCCGCATGCGGGGCAGTTCACCTCGGGCTTCTTCCCGATCATGATGTTCGCGCTGCCGGCCGCGGCGCTGGCGATCACGCACTGCGCCAAGCCGCATCGCCGCAAGGAGGTCGGCGGGCTGATGCTGTCGGTGGCGCTGACGTCGTTCGTCACCGGGATCACCGAGCCGATCGAGTACTCGTTCATGTTCATCGCACCGGTCCTGTACGCGATCCACGCGGTGCTGACCGGGGTGTCGATGGCGGTGACGTGGGCGCTCGGGGTGCATGACGGCTTCAGCTTCTCGGCGGGGCTGATCGACTACGTCATCAACTGGCATCTGGCGACCAAGCCGTGGCTGATCATCCCGATCGGCCTGTGCTTCGCGGTGGTCTACTACGCCGTCTTCCGCTTCGCCATCACCCGCTTCGACCTCAAGACCCCGGGCCGCGAGCCGGAGGCGGAGGTCGAGGACGTGACCGAACTCTGACCCTCCTGGCCCGCCCGTGCGGCGGCGGCCTCGCCCTGCACGGCGCGTAGCGCTCCGGTCGCGGAATTCGTGGTTCCTTACGGCGCCTTCATCGTGCTACAACAGGTCTACACCAGTGAGTGGTGTAGACCAGAGACGCTGCCGTCCCCTTCCATGGTTCCCGGGCGGCGCCTTGCCTACTGGAGGAACACGTGACCACGGCGACCACCGCTCCGGCGGCCGAGAAGAAGAAGGGCGCCGGCGTGATGGCTGTACTACAGCGCATCGGCCGGAGCCTGATGCTGCCGGTGGCGGTGCTGCCGGCCGCCGCCCTGCTGGTCCGCCTCGGCAACACCGACATGCTCGGCCGCTCGGACTTCCCGGCGTTCCTGACGAAGATCGCGTCCTTCATGTCGGCCGGCGGCAACGCCATCCTCGACAACATGCCGCTGCTGTTCGCGGTCGGCATCGCGATCGGCTTCGCCAAGAAGTCGGACGGCTCGACGGGGCTCGCCGCGGTCGTCGGCTACCTGGTCTTCAAGAACGTGCTGGGCACGTTCACCGACAAGAGCCTGCCGAAGGTGGCCACCGCCGTCGACGGCAAGGTCGTCATGGTCGACGCCACGGCGGACGCCAAGGTCCTCGGCGGTGTGGTGATGGGCCTCGTCGTCGCCCTCATATACCAGCGGTTCTACCGCACCAAGCTGCCCGACTGGGCGGGCTTCTTCGGCGGCCGCCGGCTCGTCCCGATCCTCTCGGCCTTCGCCGGTCTGGTGCTCGGTGTCGTCTTCGGTTACATCTGGCCGGTCCTCGGCACGGGTCTGCACAACTTCGGCGAGTGGCTGGTCGGGTCGGGCGCGATCGGCGCGGGCATCTTCGGTGTCGCCAACCGCGCGCTGCTCCCGATCGGCATGCACCACCTGCTGAACTCCTTCCCCTGGCTCCAGGCCGGCGAGTACCACGGCAAGAGCGGCGACATCGCCCGCTTCCTGGCCGGTGACCCGACCGCGGGGCAGTTCATGACCGGCTTCTTCCCGATCATGATGTTCGGCCTGCCGGCCGCCTGCCTCGCCATCGTGCACTGCGCCCGCCCCGAGCGCCGCAAGGTCGTCGGCGGCATGATGCTCTCCCTCGCCCTGACGTCCTTCGTCACCGGTGTCACGGAGCCCATCGAGTTCACGTTCATGTTCATCGCCCCGGCCCTGTACGCGATCCACGCGGTCCTCACCGGTGTCGCGCTGGCGCTGACCTGGGCGCTGGGCATGAAGGACGGATTCGGCTTCTCCGCCGGCGCGATCGACTTCCTGCTGAACCTGGGCATCGCGAGCAACCCCTGGGGCCTGGCCCTGGTCGGCCTGTGCTTCGGCGCCGTGTACTACGTCGTCTTCCGCTTCGCCATCACCAAGTTCAACCTGCCCACCCCGGGCCGCGAGTCCGACGAGGAACTCGCCGAACTCCAGAAGGCCGAGGCCAAGTAGCACCCGCACCGGCCGAGGGCCCCGGAACCTTGGTGGTTCCGGGGCCCTCGGCCTGTCGTACCGTCCCTCAGATCTCGTACACCGCGCCCCTGGCCGCCAGTTCGACCGGGCCCGGGAATGCCTCGCGGGCGTCGCGGAGGTTGACCTCAGGGTCGGTCCAGGGGGCGATGTGGGTCAGGACCAGGCGGCGGGCGCCGGCGCGGGTGGCGGTTTCGCCGGCCTCGCGGCCGTTGAGGTGGAGATCGGGGATGTCCTCCTTGCCGTACGTGAAGGCGGCCTCGCACAGGAACAGGTCGGTGTCCCGGGCCAGCTCGTCCAGTACGGGGGTGACCCCGGTGTCCCCGGAGTACGTGAGGGACCTGCCCCCGTGCTCGATCCGGATCCCGAACGCCTCCACGGGGTGGCGGACCCGGTCGGCGTGCACCGTGAAGGGGCCGATCTCGAACGTGGCCGGCTTGACGGTGCGGAAGTCGAAGACCTCGCTCATCGAGGAGGCGGCAGGCGTGTCGCCGTGCGCCGTGGTCAGACGGTGCTCGGTGCGCTCGGGGCCGTAGACCGGCAGTGCCTCGCAGCGGCCGCCGTCATGGCGGTAGTAGCGTGCGACGAAATACCCGAGCATGTCGATGCAGTGATCGGCGTGCAGATGGCTGAGGAAGATCGCGTCGAGGTCGTAGAGACCGCAGTGGCGCTGCAACTCGCCCAGGGCGCCGTTGCCCATGTCGAGAAGCAGCCGGAAGCCGTCGGCCTCGACGAGGTAGCTCGAGCAGGCCGATTCCGCGGACGGGAACGACCCCGAGCAGCCGACGACGGTGAGCTTCATGAAGCAGAAACCTCCGTAGGCGAAGACAGGTGGGTCGAGGGTCCTCACAGGGCCGAGGAACCTCGAAAAGGGCTGACGGGGGTCGTGCGGTCCGTCGAGCGTACGGCGCCCGGGCGCGGGCCGCTCCTCTGCCAGGGGCCGTTGTGGGCGAACTCACCTGTGCTGTCACCGGTTCGGCTGGACCCCGGGGCGCACGGGATCCGTACAAGGGCGCGCGGCCCGCGCCGCGCGCCGGTAACGTCGTCGTATGGACACGTCGTGGTGGCTGGCGCTCGCCGCGGTGGTGCTGCTCGCGCTGGTGGCCACGGTCGTCGACGGCTGGGGCCGCGGGCGCCGGCCCGCCGGGCGGCGGCTGCGTCCCCCGGGCCGGGCGGGCACCCGGGAACGGCATGCCGCGGCGCCCCGCGGCGGGCGCCCGGCGCCGGGCGACATCTGGTGGGCGAACGTGCCGTACGAAGACCGGGCAGATTCCAATGGGGCCGCGCGCAGCGCGTCGGACAGGGTGGTGGCGGGCGACGGGCGGGCGAAGGACCGGCCCTGTCTGGTGCTGGCCGTGCGCGGGGACCGGGCCACGGTCGCGAAGATCACCACCAAGTACCACGACGAGCGCGCCGGGGTGATCCCGCTGCCGCCCGGCGCGGTGGGCGACGCGCGGGGCCGCCCGAGCTTCCTCCAGACCGACGAGCTGCGCGAGGTGCCGGTCGGCGACTTCCGCCGCCGGGTGGGGGTGGTCGACCCGGTCCTGTGGGACCAGGTGCGCCACCTCGCCCGCTAGGGCCTGTCAGCAGGTCAGCCGCTCTTCACCGTCACGGTGACCGTCCATTCCTGGATGCCCTTGCAGGACATCTGGCCGGGGGCGGTCGCGCACATGGGGCGGGAGGACGTCAGCTTCCCGGTGCCGGGTGCGCTCGCGTGGTAGGCGGCCTCGGCGTTGCCCGGCCGGATGACGAGACCGGAGTTGATCGCCTTGAGGGCGCCGCCGGTGACCGTGACCGGCTTCCACGGGCGCTCCTTCGTACCGCCGAGGCTCAGCCGTACCTCTCCGCCCTTGGCCACGCAGACGGTACGGCCGCTGTCGGCGGCCGTCAGCCGGACGTCGTTGCGGCACACCGGGCCCCCGGGGACCGGGGAGACCTTCTGGCTCGCGCTGGAACTGCTGTGGGTGCCGCAGCCCGCGAGGAGCAGGGGGGTGGCCGCGAGGGCGAGAAGTGTCGTACGGCGCATGGGGGGACCGCCTTTCTGCGGGGCCGCCGGTTGGCCCGCCTGGTACGGATGGGACGTACCGCGGCCGCGAACGGATCCCGCCATCAGGCAAAGTACCGGCCAACGAACGGATCCCGCACGCGGACACTGCCGCGTGCGGGATCGCAGGTGGTTCAGGTGATGCGGGTGGTGCGGCCGATCAGCTGGTCGTCAGGGCGGTGTCGTCCACGACGAAGCTGGTCTGGAGCGAGGAGTCCTCCACGCCGTTGAACTTCAGGGTGACCGTCTGGCCCGCCAGGGAGGACAGGTCGAAGGTCTTCTGGGCGTAGCCCGAGTTGGCGTTCAGGTTCGAGTACGACGCCAGGGTGGTCGAACCGGCGGTGACCGTCAGCTTGTCGTACGCGGTGCTGGTGGAGGTCTCGGCGGTGTCGACGTGCAGGTAGAAGGTCAGGGTCGCCTTGCAGCCCGCGGGGATCGTCACCGACTGGGACACGGTGTCGGTGTGCGAGGTGCCGTAGCCGTTCATCCACGCCTTGTACGAACCGCCGTGGGCGGCCTCACCGGTGTCGTTGGTGATGACACCGCTGGACGCGGTCCAGCCGGTGTTGCCCGACTCGAAGCCCGGGTTGGCCAGCAGCTGCGAGGAGGTGCAGCCGCCACCGCCGCCGGTGCCCACGGTCCAGGTGAAGGAGGTGGAGCCGGTGGCGCCGGTGGAGTCCGTCGCGGTGACGGTGACCTGGTAGGTGCCCGCGGTGGACGCGGTTCCGGAGATCACGCCGGTGGAGCTGTTGATCGACAGGCCGGTCGGCAGGCCGGAGGCGCTGTAGGTCAGGGCCGCGCCCGCGCTGTCGGAAGCCTTGATGGAGAGGCTGACGGAGCTGCCGGTCGTGGTGGACTGGTTGCCCGGGTTGGTCACGGAGACGGTGTTGCCACCGGTGCTGCCACCCGAGGTGAAGGCGGCGGTGCCGTTCGGGGTGCCCCAGCCGGTCGGACCGTCGTAGCCGGTGGTCGCCTTGCAGAAGTACGACGTGGTGCAGGAGCCGTTGGAGCCGCTCGTCACGTCGTTCAGGTTGCTGGTGTGGCTGTAGGGGTACTTCGCCGGGTAGTCACTGGAGCCCGGGGTACCCGCGAGCGCGTAGACGCTGGCGATGATCGGCGAGGAGGCGCTGGTGCCGCCGTAGACCGCCCAGCCGCTGCCGCCGTAGGTGTCGTAGACCGCGACACCGGTGGCCGGGTCGGCGACCGCGGAGACGTCGGACTCCATGCGCTTGGAGCAGCCGGTGTCGGTCTGCCAGCTCGGCTTGGGGTCGTACGCCGAGCAGCCGGAGCCGGTGCCCTCGGTGGAGCTGGTGTTCCACACCGACTCGCTCCAACCGCGGGAGTTGGAGGCGGTGGTGAGGGCGGTACCGCCGACGGCGGTCACGTACTGGGAGGTCGCCGGGTACTCGGCACCGTAGCCGGAGTCACCCGCGGAGACGGTGATCGCGACGCCCGGGTGCTTGAAGTACGACGTGTCCTCGGAGGTCTGCGTCGACGCCTCGGAGCCGCCCCAGCTGTTGGAGACGAACTTGGCGCCGAGCGAGACGGCCTCGTTCTCGGCGATGCCGAGGTCGGTGTCGTTCGCCGAGTTGGCCTCGACGAGGACGATGTTGCAGTTCGGGCAGACCGCGCTGACCATGTCGATGTCGAGCATCTCTTCGCCGGCCCAGCCGCTGTCGTTGGTCGGCAGCGAGGTGGTGGAGCCGGTCTGGCTGACCTGCTTGAAGCAGCCGTTGGCCTTGGTGCAGGCGGAGAGGCCGTACTGGGACCGGTAAGTGGCCAGGTCCGACTCGGCGTTGGGGTCGTTGTAGGCGTCGACGATGCCCACGGTCATGCCCGAACCGGCCGCGGTGGGCAGGTTGTAGGCGCTGTGCAGGTTGGCCGGGGAGAGGCCGGAGGGCGTGGCGTTGGGCGTGATCGCCGCGGCCAGCTTCTGCTTGATGTCCGTGCGGCGCTGGGCGAAGCAGGACGCGTGACCCGGCGTGTGGTCCACGGCGCACACGTGGGTCGTGGGCACCTTCTGGCCGGCCTTGCCGGTCGAGTGGAACGTCTGGCGCTCGGGGTCGGTCAGCGCCTTGTTGTTCGTGGTGACCTTGCTGGTCTGCGGGTGGGCCGCGACAGCGGGCTGGGCCGCGCCGGCCGTCGGCGCGGCGGCGAATCCGGCGACGGTCAGGGAGAGAGCGGGAAAGGCGACGGCCAGAAGTCTTCGCGCACTTCGGGTTCGTCCGCTCGGGCGTGACTCACGCATGTGGGTACTGCCTCCATCGGGAAGTGGGGTTTCTCGCACTGGTTGGCAGCCCGTGACGCGCGTAGCGGCGACCACGCAGTCATGAGCATGACACCTCAGACACCCCTCTCATGTCGCTGAGCGTGACATGACAGGGTGCGGGAGGAACCTAGCCCCGGACACCGACCAGCGGGCAGTGCCAGAAGGATTTCTTTGCTTCCCCATAGGAACGGCTTAGCCCCCTCGTGAGAGGGGGCCGGTGATCACTTGAGACGTAACTCGGCCGAAACCCGCGCCCGGGGATCTACGCCCAGAGCTGGCCCTGAAGGGTGTCGATGGCGGCTTCCGTGGTGGTGGCCGTGTAGACGCCCGTGGAGAGGTACTTCCAGCCGCCGTCGGCCACGATGAAGACGATGTCGGCGGACTCGCCCGCCTTCACCGCCTTGTTGCCGACACCGATCGCGGCATGGAGGGCCGCGCCCGTGGAGATGCCCGCGAAGATGCCCTCCTGCTGGAGGAGTTCACGGGTGCGGGTGACCGCGTCGGCGGAGCCCACCGAGAAGCGGGTGGTGAGGACCGAGGCGTCGTACAGCTCAGGCACGAAGCCCTCGTCCAGGTTGCGCAGGCCGTAGACCAGGTCGTCGTAGCGCGGCTCGGCGGCCACGATCCTGACGTCCGGCTTGTGCTCGCGGAGGTAGCGGCCCACGCCCATCAGGGTGCCCGTGGTGCCGAGGCCCGCGACGAAGTGGGTGATCGAGGGCAGGTCGGCGAGGATCTCCGGGCCCGTCGTGGCGTAGTGCGCGCCCGCGTTGTCCGGGTTGCCGTACTGGTAGAGCATCACCCAGTCCGGGTGCTCGGCCGACAGCTCCTTGGCCACCCGCACCGCGGTGTTGGAGCCGCCCGCGGCCGGCGAGGGGATGATCTCCGCGCCCCACATGCCGAGCAGGTCCCGGCGCTCCTGGGAGGTGTTCTCCGGCATCACGCACACCATCCGGTACCCCTTGAGCTTGGCCGCCATGGCCAGCGAGATGCCGGTGTTGCCGGAGGTCGGCTCCAGGATGGTGCAGCCGGGGGTGAGCCGGCCGTCCTTCTCGGCCTGCTCGATCATGTGCAGGGCGGGCCGGTCCTTGACCGAGCCGGTGGGATTGCGGTCCTCCAGTTTCGCCCAGATCCGGACCTCGGGGGACGGCGACAGCCGCGGCAGACGCACCAGGGGGGTGTTGCCCACCGCGGCCAGCGGGGAGTCGTAGCGCATGCTGTTCAGCGACCGATCAGCGCATGCCCGCCCGTCGCCCGACCGCCAACCCCGGTCGGACGCGGCTCCGCCGCGGCAGATCCTCCTGCGACGGCCGGCAGGATCGTCACGTTGTCGCCGTCCGACAGCTTGGTGTTGATGCCGTCCAGGAAGCGGACGTCCTCGTCGTTCAGATAGACGTTGACGAACCGGCGCAGCTGGTCGCCGTCCACGATGCGGGCCTGGATGCCCGCGTGCCGGCTCTCCAGGTCGGTGAACAGCTCGGCGAGGGTGTTCCCGCTGCCCTCCACGGCCTTCTGGCCGTCGGTGTACGTGCGGAGGATGGTCGGGATGCGGACCTCGATGGCCATGGTTGCGGGCTCCTGTCGGAAGGGTCTTCGGGGGCTGCGGGCTCGGTACGTCAGCCGAGGGGCACGCCACCGTCAGAAGCCCAGGGCGCGCACCACAGTCGTAACCATGGGCTCATCGTATCGATTCCCGGTCCGCAGACCGGAATGTGATCCCATCTGGCGGACGGATCCGGGTCGGATGCTGAGATCAGTAGGTTTCGACGACCCTGACCTCCTCCTCGGTGACCACTCCGTCCACGATCCGGAAGGATCGGAACTGGAAGTCGCCGAGGCCGTCCGTGTCGGCCGTGGACACCAGGACGTAGTGGGCACCGGGCTCATTGGCGTACGAGATGTCCGTGCGCGAGGGGTACGCCTCGGTCGCGGTGTGCGAGTGGTAGATGACCACCGGCTCCTCGTCGCGGTCGTCGAGCTCGCGGTAGAGCTTGAGCAGATCGCCGGAGTCGAACTCGTAGAAGGTCGGCGACATGGCCGCGTTCAGCATCGCGATGAACCGCTCGGGGCGGTCCGAACCGGCCGGGCCCGCGACGACGCCGCACGCCTCGTCGGGGTGATCCTTGCGGGCGTGGGCGACGATCTGGTCGTACAGGGCCTGGGTGATGGTCAGCATGGTGGTCAGGATAAGCAAAGGGCCGTCTCGTACCGAGGGATGGTACGAGACGGCCCGCATGCTGGACGTCCTTGAGCGGCGGCCGCCGGGGGCGCCACGAGTGCTCCCGGCGGCCGGACGTCCCGGTGAGGGTCCGGCGGTGGCGTCAGCGCTTGGCGAAGGCCGCGGCCTCCGGGTTGCGGCGCTTGAGCACCGCGTAGGAGACGCCGAGGATCAGACCCCACAGCGGCGCGCAGTACAGCGAGACCCGGGCGTCCTTGTCGATGCCCATCAGCACGATCACCATGCCGATGAACAGCAGGGAGAGCACGCTGGCGTACGGGGCGCCGGGGGCCCGGAACTCCGAGCGGGGCAGGAGCCCGCGGTCGGAGGCCCTCCGGTAGCGGATGTGGCAGATCAGGATGACGATCCACGCCCACATGCCGGAGATGGTCGCGAAGGAGACGACGTAGTCGAACGCCTTGCCCGGCCACTGGTAGTTGATCCAGACACCGACGAGCATCAGCGCGGCGGAGAACGTGGTGCCGACGAGCGGGGTACCACTGCGGGTCAGCCGGGTGAACAGCTTGGGGCCCTGGTTGTTGAGCGCCAGGTCACGCAGCATGCGGCCGGTGGAGTACATACCGGAGTTGCAGGAGGACAGCGCGGCGGTCAGGACCACGAAGTTGACGATGCCGGCGCCGACCGACAGGCCCATCTTCTGGAAGGCGGCCACGAAAGGGCTGACCCCCGGGTGGAACTCGGTCCACGGCACCACCGACAGGATCATGATCAGCGCGCCGACGTAGAAGACGGCGATCCGCCACGGCACGGTGTTGATCGCCTTGGGCAGCACCTTCTTGGGGTCCTTGGACTCGCCCGCGGTCACACCGACCAGTTCGACGGCGAGGAAGGCGAACATGACCATCTGGAGCGTCATCAGGGTGCCGCCGACGCCGTGCGGGAAGAAGCCGCCCTGGTTCCACAGATGGCTCACCGAGGCGGTGTCGCCCGCGTCGGAGAAACCGACCGTCAGAATGCCCGCGCAGATCAGGATCATGCCGATGATCGCGGTCACCTTGACCATGGAGAACCAGAACTCCAGCTCACCGAAGAGCTTCACGGAGATCAGGTTGGCGGCGTAGAGCACGAACGTGAAGATCAGCGCCGAGGCCCATTGCGGAATGTCGAACCAGTACGTCATGTAGGCGGCCGCGGCGGTGACCTCGGTGATGCCGGTGACCACCCAGAACAGCCAGTACGTCCAGCCGGTGACAAAGCCCGCGAAGGGGCCGATGAACTCGCGCGCGTACTCCGAGAACGAGCCGGAGACCGGGCGGTACATCAGCAGTTCGCCGAGCGCGCGCATGATGAAGAAGATGACGAGGCCCGCGACGGCGTACGCCAGGATGAGGCTGGGTCCCGCCTTGGAGATGCCCTTGCCCGCGCCGAGGAAAAGACCGGTGCCGATGGCCCCGCCGATGGCGATCATCTGGATCTGGCGGGAGCCGAGCCCGCGCTGATAACCCTCGCCCTCGCCGCCCTCCGCCGACGCGGACTCCGTGCCGTCGGGACGCTGATCGACCTGCGCTGAGGTCATGGTGGTGCGCCTTTCTCCATTCCGGTCCGTGCCTTTCGTCGGCCGCGGACCGGGTTTCGAATCCCCCCGGATTGATGGAGTTGGTGCCTGGCCGACGGTCGTCGGCTCGGTGGCGCACCCGGCGGACAAGGGTGGTGTTCGCCGGGCGGTCGTGAAGATTTATCACGACCGCAATATTGATCGCGGGACGGGAATGTGGCGCGCTTCACAGGGAAAAGCGGACAAAGAGCCGGTGAATACGCCAAACCCGGCTGCAAGGGTGACGGGATCGTTATCCGGATTTGAGCGTCCGCTGAGCGGACGCATAAATCACCGAGATCGCCAAAATCACGACATAAGAGTCGACACCAGGGTCTCCTGGAGGCCGCCCAGCCACAGGTAGGCCATCACCATCGGCTTGCGCGGGTCCTCGTCGGGGAGCTGGTAGAGCAGCTCGGTGTCGTCGTCGTCCGCGATCTCCAGACGGGAGCCGATCGCGAGGCGCAGGTCATTGAGCGAGCCGAGCCAGCGCCGGGACTCCTCGGGCGACAGCTTCAGTACGGCGCTGCCCTCGTCCACCGGGGCGAGCGCGTCGAGGCTGCGGATCACCGCGAGGGCGTTCTCCCGCTTGCCGGCCCTGAGGTCGTTCTCCGTGAAGCGGCGGAACTCGGCGGAGTGCGCGCGCCGCTCCTCGGCCTGGGCGGGCGAGTCCGGGGCCTTCTCCGGGTCGCTGTACGCGTCCGGGAAGAGCCGGTGCAGCACCGGGTCGGCGGGCGGCTCGCTCGGGCCCTCCGCGAACAGCTCGGCGAGCGGATCGCTGGGGGCGTCCCCGCCGGGGCCCGGTCCGATCAGCTCCAGGAGCTGGACGGCCAGCGAGCGGATGATGGAGATCTCGACATCGTCGAGCGCGACGGCCGCGCCGCCGCCGGGGAGCGGTTCGAATTGTCCGGGCATGGATTTGGGTCGCTACTTCCGGTCCTGCTGGAGGGTGGCCCACAGACCGTAGCCGTGCATCGCCTGCACGTCGCGCTCCATCTCCTCGCGGGTTCCGCTGGAGACGACCGCCCGGCCCTTGTGGTGGACGTCGAGCATGAGCTTGTTGGCCTTGTCCTTGGAGTAGCCGAAGTACGTCTGGAAGACGTACGTCACATAGCTCATGAGGTTGACCGGGTCGTTGTGCACGATGGTGACCCAGGGGACGTCGGGCTCGGGTACGGCGAAGGCATCCTCCGCCGACTCGGTGCGTTCGATCTCTACGGGCGCGGGTGACGTCACAGTGCCCATGCTGCCACGTGGCCCGGAAATCGTCACACTGACGAATAGGGGGTACCATCCTCGCCATGAACACAGCGGACCTTGGGCTGCCGGTGGATGTGCCCTCGACGGCGCTCTTCACGGACCAGTACGAACTGACGATGTTGCAGGCCGCGCTGAAGGCCGGTACGGCCGAGCGGCGCAGCGTGTTCGAGGTCTTCACCCGGCGGCTGCCGGAGGGGCGGCGCTACGGCGTGGTCGCGGGCACCGGGCGCGTCCTGGACGCGGTGGAGAACTTCCGCTTCGACGAGGGCCAGCTCGGCTTCCTGCGCGAGCAGCGGATCGTCGACGAGGAGACCCTGGCGTGGCTCGCCGACTACCGGTTCACCGGGGACATCTGGGGCTACCCCGAGGGCGAGGTGTACTTCCCGGGCTCCCCGATCCTGCGGGTGGAGGGCAGCTTCGCCGAGTGCGTGCTGCTGGAGACGGTGATGCTCTCCATCCTCAACCACGACTCGGCGATCGCGGCCGCCGCCTCCCGGATGGCCTCCGCCGCCGGTGAGCGCCCGCTGATCGAGATGGGCGCCCGCCGCACCCATGAGCTGGCGGCCGTCGCCGCCGCGCGCGCCGCCTACGTCGGCGGTTTCGCCACCACGTCCGACCTCGCGGCCGGCTTCCGCTACGGCATCCCGACCGTCGGCACCTCCGCGCACGCCTTCACCCTGCTGCACGACCGCGAGCGGGACGCCTTCCGGGCCCAGGTGGACACCCTCGGCCCCGGCACCACGCTGCTGGTGGACACGTACGACGTCGCCGAGGCGGTCCGTACGGCGGTGGAGGTGGCCGGGCCCGAGCTGGGCGCGGTGCGCATCGACTCCGGCGATCTGCTCCTGGTCGCGCACCGGGTCCGCCAGCAGCTGGACGAGCTGGGCGCGACGGGGACCAGGATCGTGGTCACCTCGGACCTGGACGAGTACGCCATCGCCTCGCTGGCCGCGGCCCCCGTGGACGCGTACGGGGTGGGCACCCAGCTGGTCACCGGTTCCGGGCATCCGACCGCGTCCATGGTCTACAAGCTGGTCGCGCGAGCCGAGACCGCGGATCCGGGGGCGCCGCTGGTGCCGGTCGCGAAGAAGTCCAGCGGCGGCAAGGCGTCCGTCGGGGGCCGCAAGTGGGCGGCGCGGCGGCTGGACGCGGACGGGGTGGCCGAGGCGGAGGTCGTGGGCACCGGAGCGGTGCCGGCCGAGCTTGCCGACCGGCAGCTGCTGGTACGGCTGGTCGAGGCCGGCCGGGTCGTGGCGCGCGAGCCGCTGGACGTGGCGCGCGAGCGGCACATCGCGGCGCGGGCGAACCTCCCGCTGTCCGCGACGCAGCTGTCGCGGGGGGAACCGGTCCTTCCGACGGAGTACGTCCACGAGCGCTCGGGTAGCTAGAGCGGGACCGTCGTCCGCCCCCTCCCCTACGGGCCCGTCATTCTCTAGGCTCGGTTACTTCACACCAGTAGAAGGACACCATCATGCGTCGCGCGTTGATCGTCGTGGATGTGCAGAACGACTTCTGCGAGGGGGGCAGCCTCGCGGTGGCCGGGGGTGCGGACGTCGCCGCCGCGATCACCGAGCTGATCGGGCAGGCGGGGGGCACGGGGTACCGGCATGTGGTGGCCACCCGGGACTGCCACATCGCGCCCGGCGGCCACTTCGCGGACGACCCGGACTACGTCCGTTCCTGGCCGGCGCACTGCGTCGCCGGCACGGAGGGGGTGGGCTTCCACCCGAACTTCGCCCCGGCGGTCGCCTCGGGTGCGATCGACGCCGTGTTCGACAAGGGTGCCTACTCCGCCGCGTACAGCGGTTTCGAGGGCGCCGACGAGAACGGCACCCCGCTCGCCGACTGGCTGCGGGCCCGTGAGATCGACGAGGTGGACGTGGTGGGCATCGCCACGGACCACTGTGTGCGCGCGACCGCCCTGGACGCCGTCCGGGAGGGCTTTCGCACCCAGATCCTGCTGGACCTGACGGCGGGCGTCTCCCCGGCGACGACGGAGCGGGCCCTGGAGGAGCTGCGGGAGGCGGGCGTGGAGCTCGCCGGCAAGCCGGTCGTGAGCGGCTGAGCCGCTACTGCACCATCGCTGACCTGCGCAGCAGCGCCCGGATCGGATGCCAGAGCTCCGGCGGCAGGACACCGTTGTCCGCGGGGGCCGTGCGCCATATCAGGCCGTCGGGGTGGTGCAGGACCGCCGTGATCTCGTCCGGCGTCGGAGGCGCGGTGTTGCCCCGCAGATAGATCGGCCGCAGGCCCAGATTGCGCAGCCGGGTCAGGGCGCGGGCGCGGTTGCCCGCGTGCACCAGGACCCGTACGCCGACGGCGTCGTCGGGCAGGTTCAGCGCGACGACGACGGTGCCGTTCGGCAGTTTGCAGAAGCCTCCAGCGGCCATGCGGTCACATCCCCGTTCCGGTCGGTGTCAATAAGCGAATCACAGAACGCACCTAAACACGATCGGCGGCAACCCGCCAGGGGGTTGCCGCCGATATGCCTCTGACCTGCGAAGATTCTGGTTACTTCACCGCGGGTCCGACCTTGACCGAGATCGTCGAGCCGTCCTTGGCCTCGCGGACGATCGAGATCTTGGTGTTGGTGTCAGTTACCTTCACGCCACCGGACGGGTTCGCCGGGTCGTAGTAGGTGCTGGTGTGGTCGTTGAAGACCGAGACGCCCTTGGAGGACTTGATCTTCGTCGCGACGTCCGCGTTGTGCAGCGTCAGGCCGTCCGTGCGGTACAGGCTGAACGGGGAGTCGTACGCCTGCATACGGTTGCGCATCAGCGTGCCGTCGTTCCAGCGCAGCGCGGTCGGGTGCGAGTCGATCGGGAGGATCTGGCCGACGCCCGGGTGGTCCTTGGCGTTGGTGTTGTTGTCCGCCTGGGACAGGTCCCACTTCCAGATCAACAGGCCGTTCTGGTACGGGTAGTGCTCCACCCAGTCGGGCCGCGCCTTCGAACCGAAGTTGTACGGGCCGGTCTTGAGCGTCGTGTCGTAGGACACGTACTGGCGGTTCTCGGCGATGTAGTACTGCTTGTAGTCCTTGGTGAAGGACGCCCCGATGCGGGAGAACCCGCTGGAGGTCCACGCGTTGTCCGCCGACTCGGCGTCGTCCGAGAAGAGCGCGGTGCCGTCGGCGGTCACGGTGATCTCGTCCGCGGTGAAGCCGTTCTCCGCGACGCCGCCGTCCGTGAGGTAGCGGAAGCGCAGCTGGATCTTCTGGCCGGCGTAGGCGTCCAGGGAGTACGACAGCTTCTTGCTGGTCTCCGAGAAGCCGGTCAGCGCGGGCTTGCCACCGCCGTCACGCGGGATGGCCTGGCCGTCCGCGGTGCCGTCCAGGGCGGTCCAGTTGGCGCCGCCGTCGGTGGACACCTCGGTGTAGAGGTAGTCGTAGTTGTTCTCGATGGCCCACCAGCCGTCCAGGCTCAGGGTGGCCGAGGACTTGCCCGTGAGGTCGACGGACCGGGTCAGCGTGTTCTTCAGGTCGTTGCCGCTGCCGCTCCACCACTGGGTGGCACCCTGCGCGGGCTGGGTGATGTCGGTGGTGACCGCCTTGTCGGGCAGGCTGACCACCAGGGCCTGCTTGTTCTTGGTGTTGTACTCGGCGACGCCCAGCTTGTGCGAGGACTTCTTGCCGGCCTTGGCGGTGTCGTAGTTGAGCCAGCCCAGCTGGAGCTTGTCCCAGGCGTTCATGTCGCCGGGCAGGTCACCGATGGACTCCTTGCCGGTGCCCAGCCAGGAACCGGAGGACATCAGGGTCCAGAAGCCGGTGGAGTTGTCGCCGCCGTCGGTGTCGTACTCGTCCGGCAGCCCGAGGTCGTGGCCGTACTCGTGGGCGAAGACGCCGAGTCCGCCGTTCTCCGGCTGGATGGTGTAGTCGCCGACCCAGACACCGGTGTCGCCGATCTGCGCGCCGCCGAGCTTGTTGGCGTCGGGGCCGGTGGCGCCGGCGTCGGTGCCGAAGGCGTACCAGCGGTGGGCCCAGATGGCGTCCGTGCCCTGGGCGCCGCCGCCCGCGGACTCGTCCTCACCGGCGTGCACCAGCTGGAAGTGGTCTATGTAGCCGTCGGGCTCGTTGAAGTTGCCGTCACCGTCGTAGTCGTAACGGTCCCACTGGTCGTACTTGGCGAGGTCCTTCTTGATGTCGGCCTCGGACTTGCCGGCCGCCTTCTGCTGGGCGACCCAGGAGTTCAGGCCGTCGCTGACCACGTTCCAGACGCTGGTGCAGTTGGTGGAGCCGCACGCGTCGTTGCCGTAACGGGCCTCGTTGTAGGGGACCTTGACCCAGTCGGAGACCTCGCCGTCCACGGAGTAGCGGCCCGAGGACTGCTTCTCGTAGTACTTCTTCAGCGACTCGGTCTTGTTGCCGGTGCCGAAGTAGAGGTCCTGGAAGTGCTTCTGGTTGTAGTCCTTCTGCCAGGCCGTGGAGTTGTCCTGCTTGCGGTCCGGCGCGGCGATCGTGTTGTGCAGCGGCCCGGGGGTGCCGCCGAACTTGGGATCGGTCTTGTCGCCGAACTCCACCAGGATCGTGAAGATCTTGTCGGTCTTCTCGCGGCTGAGCTCGACGTACTTGCTCTTGCCCTTGCCGCTCTTGAGCTTGACGACCTTGGAGCCGCCGCGCTCCTGCGCGCTCGCCTTGCCCGCGATGATCTGGTTGAGCGCCTCTTCGCGCTGAGCCTTCTGGGTCTTGCTCAGCGGGCCGTCGAGGTCGTGCGACTTCTGCTGCACCGGGGCCGGGTCGTGCCGGTGCACGGTGCCGGCCGGTGCCTGCCGGGTGCTCGCCTCCGCGACCGCGAAGGTGGCGAACGTGGCGGAGGCCGCCGCGATCGTGACACCGATCGCCGCCGCTCTGAACGTCCAGGATCTGCTGGTCACTTGAGTTCCTCCCCCGCGCCCCGCGCGCGGACAGGGGGTTCCCGTGTTCGGAAGTCCGTGCGCGCATGACAAGCGCGTGTTCAAGTGACGACATTTGACTAGAGGTTTAGAAGAAAAGACAGATCTTGACTCGGTAAGGCTCGGTGCACTATGCGAAGTTGACACCGGCTTTAGACAGAGCGTGCTTCCTGTGCGCCCCCCGTGCATCGGCGGCGTGGGTTAGGTCACGCTTACCGGCACGCCCGCTCGGGCATGCAGGCGAGGAGAGAGTCGAACGGCCACCCCGACACCCGAAGACCTCCGAGGACACGATTGCCATGCCTCGTCCGACCGTCGCCCAGCTCGCCTACGGCGCGAGCACCGTGATCTTCTCCACCCTCGCCATGCTGCTGCTGTCCCAGACGAGTTCGGGCGTCGGGATCGCCGTCATCGCCCTCGCGGCGCTCGCGCTCGGACTGCTGGTCGCGATGACGGTGCCAGTGCCGGGGGCCCGCGGCGCACAGCAGGAGGCCGCCGGAACGGCCCCGGAGGGGGAGCGCGTCCCGACGGCCCTGTGAGGCCGACCGCTCAGCGTCGCGGTTCGGTCTCGGTGCTGACCACGACCGTCTTGGCGGCCTTGTCGTGCAGACCCTGTTTGTAGGGCTTGTCGAAGAAGCTCCAGCCGCCGCAGATCACGGTCCAGATGCAGGCGCAGCAGAAGGCGAACGGCAGCCACAGCACCAGCGCGCGCGTCAGTGAGGTCTGCGCGCTGGGGGTGGCGCCGTCGGACAGGTTGGCCACCCGCATGTGCAGCCACTTCTTGCCGAGGGTCTGGCCGGTCTTGTGGATGAGGAAGGTGTCGTAGGCGATGTAGAGCACGGCGGCGATGACGGACTGCCCAAGGGAGCGGGCGGCGTCGATCCGGTCGCCGTTCACGTCGTACTCGCGCACGTTGAACGCCCAGGTGAGCAGGTAGACGACGATGCCGACCAGGATCATGTCGATGATCCGGGCGAGGGTCCGCTTGGCGCTGTCGGCGAGCGGGGGCATGCCGGCCAGCGGGTCGGCGGGGTAGCCCCCGGCGCCGTGCGGGCCGCCCCCGTAGGGGCCGCCACCGGGCGGGGGCTGACCGCCGCCGTAGGGGCCGCTCCCGTAAGGGCCGCCCGGGGGCGGGGGTTGCTGCCCCCCGTAAGGAGGTGGCTGCTGACCCCCGTAGGGCGGGGGCTGCTGACCGTCGTAGGGAGGCGGTTGCCGGCCGTCGTCCGGGGGCGGGGAGTCGTACGGTGAGCCCTGCCCCTGGTTCGGCGGGGGCGGCTTCCTGAACGGGTCGTCCTCGGGTGGCTGCTCTCCGGAGCCGGGGGGCGGTGCGCTGCTCATGGCCCGAGTGGATCGCGAACGCCCCGGCTCCGCATCCGACGGACGGCCGTACGGGGTACGGGGTACGGCCGATCCGCCGACGGCCTAGGGTCTTTCGTTTGGATCAGGCCGGATCAGGGCCCGCGAGTCCGGGCTGATCCAAACGAGAGGCCCTAGGTCAGCCCGCGACGAAGGTGTGCGCCGCCTTGTCGTGCCAGCACTGGTGCCAGGGCCGGTCGAACAGGCACCACAGCACGCCCACGATCCCGATGCCGAGCAGCCCCGGAACGCTGTACACCAGCCAGCGGCGCAGCGCCGGGGCGAAGGCCGGAGGCTCATGGCCCTCGATGTCGCGGACGTCGAGGCCGCACAGCTTCTTGCCGAGGGTGCGGCCCCATTTGACGGTGGGCAGCACTTCGTAGAGGACACCGAGGACGAGCAGTACGGCGATGACGATGCCGAGGCTGGTGCCGGTGGCGCCGTCGAGCAGCCAGACGGTGACCTCGTGCCCGGACTGCCGGGCCGCGTCCACCTTCTGCTGGATGTGGTCGAGGGCCCGGGTGCCGAGCGGGACGGCCACGACGGCGGTCACGGCGCCCACGACCACGGTGTCGATCAGCCGGGCCGCGAGCCGCCTGCCGAGTCCGGCGGGGCGGGCGGCGGCCTGTCTGCGCGCCGCCGCCTGGAAGACGTCCTCCACCGGCGGCTTCCACGGCGCGACGGGCTGCTCCTCTGCCGCGCTCCCGGCCAGTTGGTGCACCTGCTGCGCCCAGGACCCTTGTCCGGGCCCGCCCTGGGGCGGAACCTGCGGGGCGGCGGGCGCGGGCCCCCGGTTCTGGGGCGGCTGCACGGCGCCGAAGCCGGGCCCCGGGGCGGGGGCCGCGGGCGTGCCGGGCGCCGGGGGCGTCGCGGGGGTCAGGGGTGTCGCGGGGTTCGGCGCGGCGACCGGGCCCTGGGTGTGGCGGCCGGGTACATCGGCCTGCTTCGGCGGTACCGGACGCATCGTCATCGTGCCGTCGTCCGTACGACCGGTGACCGGGCGCCGGAAGACGAAGGTGCCGGGGTCGGGGGCGTCGCGATCGGCCGGCGGGATCGTGGCGGTGCCGTCGGCGCGCTCGGCCCGCCCGTCGGGCGGTGCGGTCCCCTCGGCGGGCACCCGGGGGTCGGCACCCCAGGGGGCACCGGCCTGCGCGGGCACGGATGCCTGCCGCGGATCGGCGGGCCCGGTCTGCCCGGCGGCGGCACTCTGGTCCCAGGGGCCGCCCTGCCCCGCCCTGCCGCCCCACTCCCCCGCGGGCCCCGACACGCCTGCCTGGCCCGCATGTTGGCCGGGCACGCCCGCGCCGGGCTGCCCGGACGGCCCCGGA
The DNA here is from genome assembly GCF_014673495.1 of Streptomyces griseofuscus. Classification (GTDB taxonomy): domain Bacteria; phylum Actinomycetota; class Actinomycetes; order Streptomycetales; family Streptomycetaceae; genus Streptomyces; species Streptomyces murinus. The sequence continues at coordinate 5,377,055 of NZ_CP051006.1, read as the reverse complement.
CGGCCTCCCTGCCGGCCGGCGGCGGCACCTGAGCGGCCCAACTGTCCCGCCGCTTCCGAAGGTTGGCCGGAATCACCCGTGTGGCCCCCTTGACCGGGCACCCCCGCCCGGCCCGGGGCACCGGCTCCGTCCGCCGCGGGCCAGGGCCCGGGCGCTCCCGAACCCCCCGGCTGCTGGGCGGAGTTGCCGGTGACCGCCGGGCCCGAGGCGGCCGGGCCGCCGGGTTCCTCGTCGAAGAAGTGCGGGCCCGTCTCCTCCACGGCCGGGGTGACACCCGGGGGCGGGGCGAGCGATTCGCCGTCCTTCGGGGCCGGGCGGCTGGTGCCGGGCACCCAGGCGGCGCCGTTCCAGTACCGGACGTAGCCGGGGATGGACGGGTCCGGGTAGTAGCCCTCGCGGGGCCGGTCGTCACCGGGGGCCGGGGTTGGGGCGCTCATGTCCGTCGTCCCGTATCTGCTCGTGGGTGGGATGGGGCCTCCCACATCTATCAGACGCGGGCACGCGCCACCGCCAGTCCCGCAGGACCCACTCCATCCGGGCAACGCCGCGCGCGCCGCACGGACCGGGCCGAAAAAAATTTCTCCGGACCCGCGTAATGCCCGGGCCGTTGCCCCCTCTCCCCTGGTACGGGCCCGCGCCGAGTGGCCCCGCGCAGTCCCCGGCACGAAAGGAAACCCAGGTCATGCAGCACACCGTGGTGGAGCGGGAGCTCGAACTCAATCTGATCCTGTCGCCCGAGCGGAGCATCCCGGTCCCGGCCCGGCTCGTCTACCGCTCCGACGACCCCTACGCCGTCCATGTCGTCTTCCACATCAACTCCGAGTTCCCGGTGCACTGGACGTTCGCCCGCGATCTGCTGGTGGAGGGGGTGTTCCGGCCGTGCGGGCACGGGGACGTGCGGGTGTGGCCGACGAAGTCGGCGGGGCGCAGCGTCGTCCTGATGGCGCTGACCTCGCCCGACGGGGACGCGCTCCTGGAGGCGCCGACCCCGCAGGTCTCCGCCTGGCTGGAGCGCACCCTGCGGGTGGTCCCGCCGGGCACGGAGGGCGGGCAGCTCGGCATCGACGACGCCCTCGACCAGCTGCTCGCCCGGTGAAACCGGCCGGAGCGACGCGCCCGGCGGCCTCAGAAGAGCTTGCCCGGGTTGAGGATGCCGAGCGGATCGAAGACCTGCTTCACCGATCGCTGCATCTCCACCCCGACCGGCCCGATCTCCCGGGCCAGCCAGTCCTTCTTCAGCACCCCGACGCCGTGTTCGCCGGTGATGGTGCCGCCCAGTTCCAGGCCGAGGGCCATGATCTCGTCGAAGGACTCGCGGGCCCGGCGGGACTCGTCCTCGTCCTGCGCGTCGAAGCAGACGGTGGGGTGGGTGTTGCCGTCGCCCGCGTGGGCGCAGACACCGATCGTCAGGCCGTACTTCGCGGCGATCCGGTCGATGCCCTCCAGCATGGCGCCGAGCTTGGAGCGGGGTACGCACACATCGTCGATCATCGTCGTGCCCTTGACCGCCTCCAGCGCGGTCAGCGAGAGCCGCCGGGCCTTGAGGAGCAGCTCGGACTCGGCCGCGTCCTCGGCCGGGACGACCTCGGTGGCGCCGGCGGCCTCGCACAGGGCGCCGAGGGCGGCGAGGTCGGCGGCCGGGTCCGGGGTGTCGAAGGCGGCGAGCAGCAGTGCCTCGGTGGTCTCCGGCAGGCCCATGTGGGCCAGGTCGTTGACCGCCTTGACGGTCGTACGGTCCATCAGTTCGAGGAGGGAGGGGAGGTGGCCGCCGGCCATGATCCGGCAGACGGCGTCGCAGGCGCTCGCGGCGGAGGGGAACTCGGCGGCCAGCACGAGCTGCTGGGGCGGCTTGGGCTTGAGGCCGAGGACCGCGCGCACCACGATGCCGAGGGAGCCTTCCGAGCCGACGAACAGCCGGGTGAGGTCGTAGCCGGCGACACCCTTGGCGGTGCGCCGTCCGGTGGACATCAGCCGGCCGTCGGCGAGGACGACGTCCAGGCCGAGGACGTACTCGGCGGTCACGCCGTACTTCACACAGCACAGGCCGCCGGAGCCGGTGCCGATGTTGCCGCCGATGGTGCACATCTCCCAGCTGGAGGGGTCCGGCGGGTAGTACAGTCCGTGCTCCTCGACGGCGCGGGAGAGGTCCGCGTTGATCACGCCCGGTTCGACCACGGCGACCCGGTCGACGGGGCTGATCTCCAGGATGCGGTCCATCTTGGTGAGGGACAGCACGATGCAGCCGTCCGAGGCGTTGGCCGCGCCGGACAGTCCGCTGCGGGCGCCCTGGGGGACGACGGGGACGCGCAGTGCGGTGGCGGTGCGCATGACGTGCTGCACCTGCTCCACGGTGCGCGGCAGGACCACGACGGCGGGGGCTCCGGCGGGGCAGAAGCTGGCCATGTCGTGGGCGTAGGCGGCCGTGACGTCGGGGTCGGTCAGCACGGCCTCGGGGGGCAGTCCGGCCAGGAGCCGGTCGGTGAGGCTGCCGGTTGCTGCGATGGCTTCGATGGCTTCATCGCGACGTGCTTCGATGCGGCTCATGATCACAGGTTCGCACTCACGGCCATCGGTGTGAACCCCGTCAGCCTCTCGCCACGCCCGGCGCGATCTTCTTGTCATATTGACGCACAGTGAGCGCCATGGACAACCGAGTGAGCGAGCCGGGAACGCCCCTGCCGAGCGGGCCGCCCGCGCCCCGCCGTTCCCGGCGGTTGCTGCGGCGAGTACTGATCACCGCGCTGACCAGCGGGGTGGTCGCGGGAGCGGTCCTTGCCATCTGGCCGGGGATCGGCCCCCAGGCCGTGAGTCCGCCGGCCCCGGGGCCGCGGGCCCACCGGGCGCAGCTGCGCGCCCCGGCGCAGGCGGCGCAGGCGCTGACCGCGGTGACCTCCGGGATGCCGGCGACGCTGCCGGCCCTGACGGCACTGATCGGACAGCAGGAGCAGCGGGTACGGGCCCAGCCGCAGGACGCGAAGGCGTGGGCGGTGCTGGGGACGGCGTACGTCGAACGGGGGCGCGCCACCGCCGGGGCCGCGGACTTCCCGCGGGCCGAGAAGGCGCTGGAGACCTCGCTCCGGATGGTGGACGAGGAACAGAACCTCCAGGCGCTGGACGGCCTGACCGCGCTGTCCCTGGCACGCCGTGACTTCACCGAGGCGAAACGTTACGCCGAGCAGGCCCAGGAGCTGGCGCCGGCGCGGTGGTCGTCGTACTCCCAGCTCATCGACGCCGATACCGGGCTCGGCGACTACGACGCGGTCGGCGACTCCTTCGACAAGCTGATGGCGCTCAAGCCGGGCGCGGCCGAGCGCCCCGCGGTGATGGCGCGGGCTGCCGCGGTCTACCGCAACCGGGGCTGGCGCGAGGACGCGGTGGCCCAGCTGACCGACGCGGCCGCCGCCGCCCGCACCCCCGCCGAACAGGCCACGTATCTCACCCAGTTGGGCCAGCTGGCCTTCGAGCGCGGCGATCTCCAGGACGCGCTGCGGCACTATGACGCGGCCCTGCGCCAGGACGCCGACCAGCCGGCCGCGCCGGCGGGGCGGGCCCGGGTGCTGGCGGCGCTGGGCCGTTCGACGGAGGCGGTGACCGCGTACCGCACCGCGCTGGCCCGCCGCCCGGACCCGCGCGACGCGCTCGACCTGGGCGAGCTGTACGAGTCGCTGGGCATGGCCGCGCAGGCCCGCGAGAGCTACGACCGGGTGCGGGAGCTGGCGCAGCGGGAGACCTCGAACGGGGTGGACGACGAGCTGGTGCTCGGCCGGTACGAGGCCGACCACGGGGACGCGCAGCAGGCCGTGGAGCGGCTGCGCGGCGAGTACGACCGCCAGCCCGGCACCGAGGTGGCCGACGCCCTCGGCTGGGCGCTGCACCGGGTCGGCGAGGACGACGAGGCCCTGGAGTACGCCACGACGGCCACGGACGGCACGAAGGGCGGAGGCGTGCGCAGCGCGCTGTACGCCTATCACCGGGGCGCGATCGAATCCGCCCTGGAACTGGACGGGCCCGCCCGGCGCAGCCTCCAGGAGGCGCTCCAGATCAGCCCGGCGTTCTCCCCGCTGTGGGCCCGCGAGGCGAAGTCGGCCCTGGCGGCGCTCGGGAATCCGCCGGATGTGGCGGTGCCGGGCTGAGCCGTGACGGGGACCGGCCGGTGGGTGCGGCACCGGGCGGTCCCCGTCACGCGGGGGGTGGCGGTCGCTCTGTCCAGAGGTTGCCGCCTAGAGGTTGCCGCGCTTCTCCTGCTCGCGCTCGATCGCCTCGAACAGGGCCTTGAAGTTGCCCTTGCCGAAGCCCATCGAGCCGTGCCGCTCGATGATCTCGAAGAACACCGTCGGACGGTCCTGGACCGGCTTGGTGAAGATCTGGAGCAGGTAGCCGTCCTCGTCGCGGTCGACGAGGATCTTCAGCTCGCGCAGGGTCTCCACCGGCACCCGGGTCTCGCCGGCCCACTCGCCGAGGGTCTCGTAGTACGAGTCCGGGGTGTTGAGGAACTCGACGCCGGCCGCGCGCATGTCGCGGACGGTCTGCACGATGTCGTTGGAGTTCAGCGCGATGTGCTGGACGCCGGGGCCGCCGTAGAACTCCAGGTACTCGTCGATCTGGGACTTCTTCTTGGCGATCGCGGGCTCGTTGAGCGGGAACTTCACCTTCAGGGTGCCGTCCGCGACGACCTTCGACATCAGCGCGCTGTACTCGGTCGCGATGTCGTCGCCCACGAACTCCTTCATGTTCGTGAAGCCCATGACGTTGTTGTAGAACCCGACCCACTCGTCCATCTTGCCGAGCTCGACGTTGCCGACGCAGTGGTCGATCGCCTGGAAGGTGCGGTGCTCGGGCTGCGGCACGATCGGCTGGGCGGCCACGAAGCCGGGAAGGTAGGGGCCCTCGTAGCCGGTGCGCTCGACCAGGGTGTGCCGGGTCTCGCCGTAGGTGGCGATGGCCGCGAGGACGACGGTGCCGTGCTCGTCCTTGACCTCGTACGGCTCGTCGATGGAGCGGGCGCCCTGCGCGACGGCGTACTCGTACGCGGCGCGGGCGTCCGGGACCTCGATGGCCAGGTCGATGACGCCGTCACCGTGCTCGGCGACATGCTGCTCGATGAAGCGGCCCCACTCGCTGGACTGCTTGATCACCGAGGTGAAGACGAACCGGGCCGAGCCGTTCTCCAGGACGTAACTGGCGGTCTCACGGCTGCCGTTCTCCGGTCCGGAGTAGGCGACCAGCTTCATGCCGAAGGCGGAGGAGTAGTAGTGCGCCGCCTGCTTGGCGTTGCCCACGGCGAAGACGACCGCGTCCATTCCCTTGACCGGGAAGGGGTCGGCCTGCCGGGCGGTCGCGTCGGGAGTGTGCTGTGTGGTCTGCGTCATAGCGGAAGGGTGACCGGACTCTGCAAGGTGCGCAATAGTTTCCGTATTCACTGGGCATTTTGTTAGGTGAAACGGCCCAGTGGCCGGACTTTCTGTACACGATGACCACCCCGGGAGCGGCTGTGGCGATCGATCATCTGGACGGGCAGATCATTGTGCTGCTGGCGCGGGAGCCGCGGATCGGCGTGCTGGAGATGTCCCGGCGGCTCGGGGTCGCCCGGGGCACCGCGCAGGCCCGGCTCGACCGGCTCCAGTCCAACGGCGTGATCCGCGGCTTCGGCCCCCAGGTGGACCCCGCGGCCCTCGGCTATCCGGTGACCGCGTTCGCCACGCTCCAGATCCGGCAGGGCCAGGGGGCCGACGTGCGGGCGTACTTGACCACGGTGCCGGAGGTGCTGGAGCTGCTGACCACGACCGGCAGCGGGGACATGCTGTGCCGTCTGGTGGCCCGTTCGAACGCCGATCTGCAACGGGTGATCGACCGGGTCGTCGGCTTCGAGGGCATCGTGCGGGCCTCCACGGCGATCGTGATGGAGAACCCGGTGCCGTTGCGGGTGATTCCGCTGGTGGAGCAGGCGGCGGAGGAGTGAGGGGACCAACGGACGACTGACGTGCGGGAGTTGACGCAAAGAAGTTGATGCAAAAGAAGCGTTGCAAAGGAGGCTTTGCATAGCTACCTTTGTACGCATGACGGAGCACGAGACACCGAAACAGCGCCGGCTGGACGCCCGCTCACTGCGCGGGCTCGCCCATCCCCTGCGGATGCAGCTGCTGGACGCCCTGCGGGACCACGGCCCCGCCACCGCGTCCCAACTGGCCGAGCGGCTCGGTGAGTCCAGCGGCGCGACCAGCTACCACCTGCGCCAGCTCGCCGACCACGGCTTCGTCGAGGACGCGCCGGAACTGGGCAGGGGCCGGGAGCGCTGGTGGCAGGCGGTCGCCCAGGGACTGGCGTACGACAGCACGGACTTCGAGGACGCGAGCCCCGAGGTACGGGGTCTCACGGAGGTCTTCCTCCAGGAGGGCGCCGCCCGGCACGCCCGCGAGCTGGCCGCCTGGCTCGGCACCCGCGACGCATGGTCGCCCGCATGGTCCCGGGCCACCGACATGAGCGACATGAAGCTGCGGCTCACGCCCGACCTCGCGCTCGAACTCATCGAGAAGATGCATGAGTTGATCGACGGCTACCGCGACCGCGAGATCGCCGCGGACGCTCCCGAGGCGGAGCAGGTCCGCGTCCACACGCACCTGTTCCCCATCGACACGAAGTGACCCGACCCGAAGTGAGAGGCACCGCCATGGAGATCAACGCCCAGCTCGCCCGGCTTCACCACGCCGACCTCCGCGCCCGGGCCAGCGCCCACCACCACGCCGCCGCGGTGAAGCCGGCGACGGAACTGCGGACCCGCGTCGGCTGGACCCTCGTCGACCTGGGGCTGCGGCTCGTCTCCACGTCCCGCCCGGCGGTGGCGCTCGCGCGTTAGCAGGCCGGTACCGGGCCCTTGCCGGTCTCCAGGGCGCGCAGGGAGTCGACCGCGCTCTTCAGGGTGGTCACCGGGACCAGGCGCAGGCCCTTGGGAAGATCGCCGCGGGCGTCGGCGCACTCGGCCCTCGGGACCAGGAAGACGGTGGCACCGTCCCGGCGGGCGGCCTGCGTCTTGAGGCCCACCCCGCCGACCGCGCCCACATTGCCGGCCTCGTCGATCGTGCCCGTACCGGCGACGGTGCGGCCGCCGGTGAGATCGCCGCCGTGGCCGTCGCCGTCCAGCTTGTCGATGATCCCCAGCGTGAACAGCAGGCCCGCGCTCGGGCCGCCCACGTCCGCCAGCTTCAGTGTGACCTTGACCTTGTCGGGGCTCAGATCGAGGTACTTCAGCGCCGCGCTGGTCGCCGCGTCCTGCGACTGCCGCATCTGCGCCGTGTTGTGCTGCTCGATCTCCTTGAGCGTATTGCCGCTCGGGTACACCGCGTCGCGGGGCATCACGGCCCGGTCGGTACGGAACCAGTCGCCGGCCAGGTCCGAGAGGGTGAGGCGGGCGTCGGGGCCGGTCGCCTCGATGGTGACCATCCGCAGCTGCCCGCTCGTCCGGCGGGTGTCGGCGCCCTTGACCGTGATCACCTGCGCGCCCCGGTTCGAACCCAGCACGTTCGCCGTCATCCCGGGCTGCGCCACGGAGAACGGCAGCGGCGCGAACACCGCGGTGGCGAGGAGCGCGACGACGGGAAGCGCGCACAGGGTGAGGGCCTGGGGGCGCGTGAGACGTGAGAGCACGAGTTCAATTTACGTGACGTGTGCCGTCCGGCGGCCTGGCGGTGACCGACAGGGGCGCACGGCACCGTTTTCGGCTGCCGCCCGGTGGGGCCTTCGCGCGCGGTTCCCCGCGCCCCTCAAGGGGCCGCTGCGGCGCCCTCAACGCGTCCCGCGGCTCAGCGCAACGCCTCCGCCACCTCCCGGGCCGCCTCCACCACCCTCGGGCCCACGCGTTCCGGTACGGAGTCCGCGAGCATGACGACGCCCACGCTGCCCTCCACCCCGGTCACCCCCACCAGCGGCGCGGCCGCTCCGCACGCGCCGGTCTCCAGTTCGCCCTGGGTCAGGGTGCAGGCCGGTTCCGCGGCGGGGGCCCGGCGGGCGGCCAGGATCGCGCGGCCCGCGGCACCCCGGTCCAGCGGATGCCTGAAGCCCGCGCGGTACGCCACGTGGTAGTCGGTCCAGGTCGGCTCGACCACCGCCACCGCCAGCGCCTCCGTGCCGTCGACCAGCGTGAGATGCGCCGTCGCGCCTATCTCCTCCGCCAGCGACCGCAGCGCGGGCAGCGCGGCCTCCCGGACCAGCGGGTGCACCTGGCGCCCGAGCCGCAGCACCCCCAGCCCGACGCGGGCCCGGCCGCCCAGATCACGTCGTACCAGAGCGTGCTGCTCCAGCGTGGCGAGCAGCCGGTACACCACGGTCCGGTTCACGCCCAGTTTGTTGGACAGCTCGGTGACGGTGAGGCCGTGGTCGGTGTCGGCGAGCAGCTTGAGGACGCGCAGTCCCCGGTCGAGCGTCTGAGAGGTCTCCGCGGTCACGACGCCCACTCCTTCGGCGGTGAGGTCGGCGTACCCCCGAGCGGGAAATGCGTCACCGAGTCCCGTCGGCGACGCGCTCCAGAGGCCGCCGATCGGCAGGACGGCCCGGCGGCTCCGGACCCTGTCGCTTTCACGGCTGCGCTCCGCGGCGGCGCTGCCACGGGGCGTTGCGTAGCGGGACAGTAGCGAAGCGGGTTCGCTGAGCGGAAGTCTTGGTCCAGAATCCGGGCAAGGACGAAGACGAACTGACGGTATACGTCCGGATACGTACGGCAGCGTAACCAGCCCCGTCAGCCGCGCGTCAGCGCATCCGGGTCGCCCACTCCTGCACCTTGGTGATCCGCTGCTTCAGCTGTCCCGCCGTCGCCTCCGCACTCGGCGGTCCGCCGCACACCCGGCGCAGCTCGGTGTGGATCACTCCGTGCGGCTTGCCGCTCTGGTGGACGTAGGCGCTCACGAGCGTGTTGAGCCGCTTGCGCAGCTCCATCATCTCCTTGTGGGAGACCACGGGGCGCCGCTCGGCGGGCAGTTCGAGCAGATCGGCCTCGGTGTCCGGCTTCTTCTTGCTGTGCGCGATCTGCCGGGCCTGCCGCTTCTGGAGCAGCATCTGCACCTGGTCGGGCTCCAGCAGTCCGGGGATGCCGAGGTAGTCCTGCTCCTCCTCGCTGCCCGGGTGGGCCTGCATGCCGAACTCGGCGCCGTCGAAGAGCACCCGATCGAAGACGGCCTCGGACTCCAGCGCCTCGAAGGAGAACTGCTCCTGCTCGCCGGTGTCCTCGTCCTGCTCCTTGTTCGCCTCCTCCATCTCCTTCTCGGATTCGGCGTACGGGTCCTCCTCGCCCTCCTTCTTCGGCTTGTCGAGGGCGTGGTCCCGTTCCTTCTCCATCTCGTTGGCGAAGGTGAGCAGGTCGGGCACGGTCGGCAGGAAGACGGAGGCGGTCTCGCCGCGCCGCCGGGAGCGCACGAAACGGCCGACGGCCTGCGCGAAGAACAGCGGGGTGGAGATGGTGGTGGCGTACACGCCGACCGCGAGGCGGGGCACGTCGACGCCCTCGGACACCATGCGGACCGCGACCATCCAGCGGTCCTCGCTCGCGCTGAAGTCGTCGATGCGCTTGGAGGCGCCGGTGTCGTCGGACAGGACGACCGTGGCCTTCGTACCGGTGATCTCGCGGATCAGCTTGGCGTAGGCGCGGGCGGAGTCCTGGTCGGAGGCGATGACGAGGGCGCCGGCGTCCGGGATGGCCTTCCTGACCTCGGTGAGCCGCTGGTCGGCGGCGCGCAGCACGCTGGGCATCCACTCTCCACGCGGGTCCAGCGCGGTGCGCCAGGCCTGGCTGACCGCGTCCTTGGTCATCGGCTCGCCGAGCCGGGCGGCGATCTCGTCACCGGCCTTGGTGCGCCAGCGCATCTGCCCGCTGTAGGAGAGGAAGATGACCGGGCGCACGACGCCGTCGGAGAGCGCGGAGCCGTACCCGTAGGTGTAGTCGGCGGCCGAGCGGCGGATGCCGGCGTTGTCCTCCTCGTACGTCACGAAGGGGATGGGGTTGGTGTCGGAGCGGAACGGCGTACCGGTCAGCGCGAGCCGCCGGGTCGCGGGCTCGAACGCCTCCAGGCACGCCTCGCCCCAGGACTTGGAGTCGCCGGCGTGGTGGATCTCGTCCAGGATCACCAGGGTCTTGCGCTGCTCGGCGCGGTTGCGGTGCAGCATGGGCCGCACGCCGACGCCCGCGTAGGTGACGGCGACGCCGTCGTACTCCCGGCCGAGCGGCCCGGCGCTGTACTCCGGGTCGAGCTTGATGCCGACCCGCGCCGCCGCCTCGGCCCACTGCTTCTTCAGGTGCTCGGTGGGCGCGACCACGGTCACCTGCTGCACCACGTGGTGGTGCAGCAGCCATGAGGCCAGCGTCAGCGCGAAGGTGGTCTTGCCGGCGCCGGGTGTGGCGACGGCGAGGAAGTCACGCGGCTGCTCCTGGATGTACTTCTCCATCGCCCCCTGCTGCCAGGCACGCAGCTTGTTGGCCGTGCCCCACGGCGCGCGGCCGGGGAAGGCGGGGGAAAGGTGATGCGAGGAAGCGGCGGTGGTAGTCACGGTCTCCGTGGTCAGGTTCAGTCGGCTACGTATGACAACCGGGCCACCCTACCGGCGTCACCCTCCCCTCCCGCCCCGAACGACCCGGGGTCACCGCCGGGTGGGACCCACGTCACAGCCCCCGCAGCCGCCCCGCGATCACGCCGACGTCGCTCTGTGTCCCCGCCGCCACATCGATGACCAGCGCGTACGCCGCGTCCTGGTCGACTCCGGCCAGGTCGACCCCGTTGAGCGCGAGGAAGGTGGCGGTGGCGAGCCAGGCGGTGCGCTTGTTGCCGTCGACCAGGGGGTGGTTCGCGGCGAGGGCGCGCAGCAGGGCGGCGGCCTGTTCGTACAGGTCGTCGTAGGCGGCGGTGCCGAACATCCGGGCGCGGGGGCGGTGCACGGCCGAGGCGAGCAGCCCCGGCTCCCGCGCCTCGGGCGGCCGACCGCCGAAGGCGAGGGTGGCGAGGGCGGTGACGTCGGCGATGGTGAGGTGACGGGTGGCGGGGGTGGCCCGGGTGTTCATTCGCCGAGCCTCCTCAGCAAGTCGGCGTGGGCGCCCGCCAGCCGCTCGGCGGTCTCGCGCACGGCCGTCTCCTCCGTCGCCAGATACCGGCGTACGGCCTCCACCACCACCTGCTCTGGCGTGCGCCCCTGTGCGTCGGCGAGGTCGGAGAGTGCCTGGTGGGTGGCGGGGTCGAGGTGCACGGTCAGTGAGCGCATGACGGCCACCCTGAGCGCGTGATCAGGGGCAGGACCACGGGATTACGAGCCCGCCGGAGCCGTCTTCGCGGTGGCCGGCCGGTCCCCGCTCCCGCAACGGGTCGCCACCCACACACCCGCCAGGGCCACCACCGCCATGGCGAAGAAGACGACGGCGAACGCGGCGGGGTGGGCGGCGGTGCCGCCGCCGAGGGCCGCGAAGGCGGCGCCCGCGGCGGCGAGGAGGAGGGCGTTGGAGAGGGCGTCGGAGATCTGGAGGGCGGCGGAGTTGGCACCGGCCTCCTCGGGGGCGGACAGGCGCAGCAGCAGGACGCTGGTGGAGGAGATCACCAGGCCCATGCCGAGGCAGCCGAAGGCCCAGACGACGGCGACGATCCAGGCCGGTACTGCGGGCAGCAGCACGCTCGGCGCGGTCGCCAGGGCGGCGACTACCAGCACCATCCCGGCCGTCATCAGCCGCTCCCGGTACGGCGCGAGGCGCGGCCGGGACTGGAGCCAGGAGCCCAGCGCCCAGGTGCCGCCGCCCGCGGCCAGGGAGAGTCCGGCGAGCGTCGGCGACAGGCCGCGCTGGGTGACGAGCATCAGCGGCACGAAGGACTCGGCGGCGACGAACGATCCGGCGCACACCCCGCGCAGCAGGACGACGGAGGGCAGACCGCGGGCGGCGCGGTAGGTGCCGCGCGGCAGCAGGCCGAGGACGGCGGGGACCAGCAGAGCGGCGCCGGCCGCGGCGGGGACCAGGGAGAGGGGGCGCAGGTCCTGGGCGGCGTACTGGACGAGCCCGGCGCCGAGGGCGATACCGAGGGCGAGCCGGATGCGCCGGCGGTCGAGGGGGGCGGGGGCGGCCTCCGCGTCGACCGGTCCCGACGCCCGGCGGCGTATCTGGGGCAGGGCGAGGGCCAGCGGGAACACGACGAGGACGGGGATGCCGAGGAAGACCCAGCGCCAGCCGAGCTGTTCGGTGACGGCGCCGGAGGCGAGGGGGCCGACGATGGACGGCACGACCCAGCCGGCCGCGAACGCCGCCATGATCGCGGGGCGCAGCCGCTCGGGGTAGGCGCGGCCGACGACCACGTACAGCGCGACGATGACGAGGCCGCCGCCGAGTCCCTGTACGGCGCGGCCGAGGATGAACACCCACATGGTCTGGGCGGTGCCGGCTATCACCAGGCCCGCGGCGAAGGAGCCGATGCCGGTGGTCAGCGCGGCGAGCGGGCCGCGGCGGTCGGCCCACTGACCGGCCAGGACCATGCCGAAGAGGCTGGTGGTGAAGAAGCCGGAGAACGCGAAGGCGTAACTCGCCACGCCGTTCAGTTCGCGGGCCGCGACGGGCATGGCGGTGCCGACCGCGGTCGCCTCGAAGGCGATCAGGAACACGACGGACACGATGCCGACACTCAGCGCCCGATGGGCCCGGCCCAGCACCCCGCCGCCCTGCTCGAAGCCTTCTTCCACCACGACGTCGTCGACCCGGGACCCCAGCACACTCATGCCCGCCAGGGTAAGGCCCACAACCCCGAATGACTCCTGTCAAAGGTCGCAGCTCCCTCTGCGACCTTGGACCTAGTCCGCCCTCCCATGAACGCCGTATGGCAGTCACATTGCATCCGGCCCGGATCCCTTGAGCACCCCTTCGCCCCCGCCATACGGTCGTCCCATCAACACGGCCGTGTGCCCGAGTGGTTCAGGGGCTCGCCTGCAAAGCGAGTTACGTGGGTTCGAATCCCGCCACGGCCTCCAAGCGCTGGCCGAGCGCGCCGGAGCGGTTCAGGGGCTCGCCTGCACCGCATCCATCGGCGAGCTCCGCTCGCGGGGAGTTACGCGGGTTCGAATCCCGCCACGGCCTTTTTCGACGGGCGGGGTGTTCTCAGAGCACCCCGCCCGTCTCGTCCTGGAAGGTGTCCGTCCAGAAGTGCCAGGTCGTGCCCGGGAGGGTGGCGGTGGGGTCGAGGGTGGTCAGGGTGTGGAGCATGGCGGCGGCCAGTTGGTCGTAGGAGGTCGTCGTCAGTTCGTGGGAGAGGTGCTGGTCGATGGTGCGTTCGTGGTGGAGGAGCCAGAGGGTGAACGCGAGGGTGGAGACGTCGGTGTTGAGGGGGTAGAGGGCGGCCTCGGGGGCGGAGAAGGTCAGTACCGCGCCCGTGCGGCCGTCGACGACCAGGCTGTGGTCCTCGACCAGGTGGCCGAGGCGGATCAAGTGGTCGCAATGGGCCGGGAGTTCGGCCAGGGGATAGTCGGCGCGCTCCAGGGTGAAGTACTCGCGCAGCGTCGGCAGCGGGGCGTCCGGGTCGGTGAAGAAGAGGACCGCCTCCTCGGGCAGCCCGGTCTCGCACAGGAAGCGGCGGGTCGGCTCATGGGTGAGCGTGACCGGGAAGTCGACGTCCTCGAAGCGGGCCACCCTGCCGTGCCCGAACTCCTGGTCGAGGACGCGCGCGGGGATGTCCAGGGTGAGTCCGGACCTCGCACCGGGGCCCGCGGCGAGCGCGAGCGGGCGGATCAGGGCCGCCGCCTTCCAGTACGGCGGCACCCGGCCGTCCGTGCCCTCCTCGAAGAGGGCGAGCAGCCTGCGGGACGCCTCGGCGACCGTCCGCGGGCCGTACTGCCCGGCCAGCGAGGCGAACCGGCCGCGCAGGCCCGCCAGTTCCTCGGTGAGGGCGGCGAACCGCAGCAGCGTGTCCAGGGACGGGGCGAAGGGGCGCCATGCGGCGGGGTCCCGCAGATACGCCGTCGTGATCTCGCCCGTGTCGCCGTCGAGGAGGATCGACTCGCGCTCCATGCCGACCGGATTGAGCAGCTCACCTATCACCAGGCGGTCCCGCAGCTCCTCCGCCAGATGGAAGGGGCCGTCCGCCGCGTCCGCGAGGGTGCGCAGACCGTGGGCGCGCAGGGTCGAGAAGGTCAGCACATCGGTGACGGCGGGCAGCCCGGGGCCCGCGAGCAGTCCGCGCGTCGCGGCATGCGTGACATGGCGGTCCAGCTCGGCCTCGGTCAGCGTGATCGCCGCTGTCCCGGCATCCGTCGTCGTACCCATCGCTCCCCCGCGATCGTGCCCGTGCGTGACAAAGGCATGAGCGCCCGTGCCCCGGCTCCCCCACCGCTGAGCACACTACGCCGCCCCACTGACAACGCCCCCTCGACAGAGGGACGTCGGGCGGCCCCGAGGCGTTGCGCGGCGACGGTCAGCGGTCGGTGACCACGGCCGCCTGGGGGCGGATCGGGAGCCGGTTGACCGGGCGCCCGGTGGCCGCGCGGACGGCGGAGGCGATGGCCGCCGGCGACGTCACCACCGGCACCGCGCTGACCGACTTGGCGCCGAACGGCGCGACCACGTCCCGCTCCTCCACCAGCTTGACGATCCGGATGTCCGGCACGTCCAGGGCGGTCGGCAGGGCGTACCCGGTCAGATCGGGGTGCCGGATCAGCCCGCGCGGGGTGCGCAGGTTCTCGGTGAGCGCGATGCCCACGCCCTGGGTGACGCCCGCCTCGATCCGGGCCGCCAGCTGGGCGGGGTTGAGCACCCGGCCCACGTCCTGGGCGACGGCCAGCTCCACCACCCGCACCGAGCCCAGCTCGATGTCCACGTCCACCACCGCGCGGATCGCGCAGAACGCCAGGCCCACGAACGCGTCACCCTGCCCGGCCGCGTCCAGCGGCTCCGTGGGATGCGGACGGCACTGCGCGGTGGCCCACAGCTCCTTGCCGTCCAGCGCCTCGGTGACGGTGGTCGAGAGCACCCCGTCGTACGAGGTGATCTTGCCGTCGTCGATCTGGAGCAGCTCCGTCGACATGCCGAACTTGTGGGCCAGCGGCTGGAGAAGCTGGGTGCGGACCATCTTCGCGGCCCGCTCCACCGCGCCGCCCGACACCCAGGTGTGCCGGCCCCGGCTGCCCGGTCCTGACGGCGGCTGGTCGGTGTCGACCGGGGCGACCCGGACCTCCTCGATGCCCAGGGTCTCCTGGACGATCTGGCGGGCCAGCGTGGTGAATCCCTGACCGGCCTCCACGGCCGCGCACAGCACGGTCGCGATGCCGTCGTGGACCTTGACCGTCGCCGTGGACACCTCGTCGGCGCCCTCCCCGCCGAGCATGTGCACCATGCCGAGGCCGTAGCCGACGCCCCGGCGCACCGCGCCCGGCTCCCCCGCGCCCTCGGGTCCGCCGGGCAGCAGCCAGTCCTCCTCGGGGGTGTCCTTGGGCAGCTCCGGGAGCGGGAAGTCCCGTACGGCCTGGAGGAGTTCGGCGACCGGCGCGGGGCAGGTCACGGTCTGGCCGATGGGCAGCACATCGCCGGTCGCGAGGGCGTTGCGCAGCCGCAGTTCGGCCGGGTCCACGTCCAACTTGCGGGCCAGCTTGTCCATTTGGGCCTCGTACGCGGCGCACACCTGCATCGCGCCCTCGCCGCGCACATGGCCGGAGGGCGGGTTGTTGGTGCGGACGGCCCAGCCCTCGATGAAGGCGTTCGGCACGACGTACGGCCCGCACGCGAAGGAGACGGCGGCCGCCAGCGCCTCCGCGGAGGTGTCGGCGTACGCGCCCGCGTCGAGGAGGATCTGCGCCTCCACCTTCACCAGGTTGCCCTCGGCGTCCGCGTGATGGCGGTAGCGCAGCAGGGTGGGGTGGCGGTGGGCGTGACCGAGGAAGGACTCCTCGCGGCTCGCGGTGAGCTTCACCGGGAGGCCGGTGCGCAACGCCAGCAGGCCGAGCGGGAGTTGGAAGCTCCCGTCCTCGCGGTCGGCGGTGGCGCCGGGCACCCCGGTGACCACGATCTTCACCCGATCCGGGGACAGCCCGAAGCAGGCCGCGGCGGTGTCGCGGTCGTGGTGCGGGTCGGTGGAGGCCAGGTACAGCTCCACCCCGCCGTCGGGGCGCGGTACCGCGAGTCCGGCCTCGGCGCCGATCGGGGCGGGGTCCTGGCGGCCGATCCGGTACAGCCCCTCGACCACGACCTCGCCGGCCGCGTCCGCGTCGCCGTGGCGCAGCGGGATGTGCCGGATCAAGTTGCCGTCGGGGTGCAGGGGTTCGGCCTCGAACGCCTGCTCGGGGTCGGTCACCGGGTCGAGGATCTCGTACTCGACGATGATCGCGGCGGCGGCCATCCGCGCGGTGTCCGGGTGGTCGGCGGCGACGGCGGCGATGGCCTCGCCGTGGTGCCGTACGACCTCGGCGGCGAACACCGGCCGGTCGGGGGTGCCCCGGCCGTGGCGGGGGGCGCCGGGCACGTCCTCGTGGGTGATGACGGCGCGCACACCGGGCATCTCGCGGGCGTGGGAGGTGTCGATGGACACGATCCGGGCGTGTGCGTGCGGGGAGCGCAGGACGGCCGCCCAGAGCAGGCCCTCGGCCCACAGGTCGGCGGCGTACGGGAAGGTGCCCTCGGTCTTGGCGCGGGCGTCCGCGTGCGGCAGCGAGACGCCGAGGCCGTGCAGTACCTGCTCGGGCTCGGGGGCGGGTTCCGCGGTGGCGGTGGCGGCTTCGTCGCTCACGCCTGGCCTCCGTCCTGGCCGTAGTGCTGGTCGTACGGGCCGGGCGTGTCCCCGTAGCCGTCCGGGGTGGGTGGCGGCGTGTCGAAGACGCCCGGCGCCTCGAACACCGACGGGCCCATGCCGCCGGAGCCGGGGCCCGCCTGGTGCGGTACGCGCGCGTCGTCTGCGTCCGCGGCCGTCTCCGGCTCGGGGGCGTGCGCGCTCTCGCGTTCGGCGACGACCTCCTGGACGGCCTGGACGACGCCCCGGTAGCCGGAGCAGCGGCACAGGTTGCCGCACAGGGCCTGCCGGGTCTCCAGTTCGGTGGGCGCGGGGTTGCCCTCCAGCAGGTCGTGCACGGTCATCGCCATGCCGGGCACGCAGAATCCGCACTGCACGGCACCGCACCGGGCCAGCGCCCGCTGCACGTCCGAGGGGTGCCCGTCCTGGGCCAGCCCCTCCACGGTGCGCACCTCGGTGCCGGCCGCGGTGACCGCGGGCACCAGGCAGGAGGCCACGAGCCGCCCGTCGACCTGCACGTTGCAGGCCCCGCACTCGCCCTGCGAGCAGCCGTCCTTGGCCCCGGCGAGGCCGAGCCGCTCGCGCAGCACGTAGAGCAGCGACTCCCCGATCCAGGCGTCGGTGACGGGCCGGTCGGCGCCGTTCACCCGCAGGACGAAGGAGGCGAGGGGGTGGTCGTCGTGGAGCGGGAGGGGCGCGGGCTCCGGCTCTTCCGTCGCCTCGGGGGCTTCGGATGCCTCGGCCTGCTCGGGCTCGGTGCCGGCGTGTTCGACCGCCTCCGGCGCGGGGGTCGGCGTGTCGCCGTCGTGCGCCGGAGCGGGCTCCGTGGGTACGGCGGGCGCGGGCACGGGCGTGTCGGACCGCTGCCCGGGAACGCCGGGCACGGCCGCGCCGGACCGCTGTTCGGGTACGACGGGGGCGACGGGTACGGCCGGGTCTGCGGTGGATGCCGGGGTGCCGTGCGCCGGCGTGGCGGCCGGGTCGGGCGCCGTCTCCGGCCGCGTGGCGGCCTCGGGCGCGCTGTCCTGGCCCGTGTGCTCGGCGGGACCGTCGACGGGGGGCGTGGCCGGGCCGTGGCCGTCCGGGCCCACGGGGACGCCCGCGGGCGGCGTACGGTGCTCGGCCGCGGCGTCGCCCCTCGGGTGCGCCGGGTGCCCGTCCGGGGAGGGGTACGACGGCTCGCCGGAGGGCGCGGGGAGATGCGCGGCGGCGGGGTGGCCGCCGGGCTGGGCGTGTCCCGTCTCGGGGTCCGGCTCCGGGCCGGGCTCCAGCCCCTGCTCCGGGTGCGCCGAACCGGGGTGACCGGCCTGTTCGTGGCCCCCCTGCTCACGGACCGACCGCTCATGGCCCAGCTGCTCGTGCGCGCCCTGCTCGGGTCCCGGTACGGCGCCGTCCTGAGGATGCGCACTGGGCGCGTGCCCCGGCGCGTGACCCGCCTGCGGCACCTGACCGCGCCCGGCGTCCGGGCGCCCCGGCTGCCCGTGTCCGGGCCGGCCGAACGGGCCCTCTACGCGCCCGTCCCCGCCGTGCCGGCCGTCCTGCCCGTGCGCGGCGTGCTCCTGCGCCCCGGCCCCGTCCGGACCCGGTACGGCCGCACCGTCCGCCTGCCCGGGCCGCTCGTAGCCGCCCTGGCCGTACGCGCCCTGTACATCGGCGCCCTGTGCCTGCCCGGCGGGGTCGTGCGCGCCCGGCGCCATCCCGGACTGCTCGGCGCCGCCCTGCTCGTACACACCTTGTGCGTCAGCGCCCTGCGCAGGCCCACCGAGTTCGTGCGCGCCCGGCGCGTGCCCGGACGGGTCGTACGCTCCCGGCGCCGCCTCGACCCGCTCGGCGCCGCCCTGCTCGTAGCCGCCCCGCGCGTCCGCGCCCTGCGCATGCCCGCCGGTGTCGTACGCTCCCGGCGCCACCGCGGGCTCCCCGGCGCCGCCCTGCTCGTACGCGTCGTGCCCCAGCGTGTCCTGGCCGTACGCGCCCGGCGCCGAAACGCTGTGCTCCGGCGCGCGGCCGTTCTGCTCGTGTGCGCCCGGGACGGGACCGTTCTGCCCAGGGGCGGCAGGGCCGTAAGCGGCGCCCGGCTGCTCCTGCACGGCGTGTCCGTGACCCGCCGGGCCCTGGGCGTCCTGCTCGGGACCCGCGTGCTCGTACCCGCCCTGCTCGTACCCCGACTGCTCGTACGCGGCCTGGGCGCGGGCCTGGCGGCGCGCGCGGGCGCTGCCGACCCCTTGCGCCGTGCTCTGCGCGCGCCCGGCGCGGAATTCGCCGCTCCCGGGGTCGTACGCCTCGGCGTGGCCGCTGGCCTCGGGGCCGAACGCCTCGCCCTCGACGCCCGCTCCGGTTTCGGCGCCGTACGTCTCGTGCCCGTACGCCTCGCCGGAGCCGTACGTGTCCGGTCCCTGCGCGGTCTCTCCCTGGTCGCCCCAGGGCTGGCCCGCGTTGGTGGCCCAAGGGGCCGGCGCGCCGCCCGGGAGGGTGGCGGGCGGAGTGCCGCCCCACTGCTCCACCAGGGACGACGTGGTGAACTCGCCCGATTCGTCCGGAAGTTCCCCATCGGCGACCGGGATGGACCACTGCCCGGTGACGTCGTGGCCGGGCGCGGCGGGCGCGGGCCCCTCGAAGTTCCAGTGCTGGGTGGCCGCGGGGTCGTACGTGAAGCGGTCGCCGCCCTGCGTCGCCCCCTGCCCGGTGTCCGGGTCGGGCCACTGGCCGCTGCCCTGGCCGCCGTTCGGGTCGGGCCACCGGGCGGCACCGCCCTCCGGCGCGGGCCAGCCGCCCTCGGCCGGTGCCCCCGGGATGCTCGGCGGCACATAGCCGTGGCCCGGCGCGGCCAGCGGGCTGTTGCCGGACAGCAGGGCGTCTATGCCGCCCTCGGGGAGCTTGACGAAGGCGGTGGCGCCGTCGTCGTAGTCGCCCTGGGGCAGCGGGTTCCAGCGGCCGCCGCCCTCGGGCGCGCCCTCTCCGTGCCGGTCGTCGGTCACGACAGCGCCCTCCCCAGTGCTCGTCGGGCCAGCGCGGCGACGGTGCGCCGCAGGTGCAGTACGGCGGGCGGCAGCGACGGCACCGTGCCGTCCGCCTCCGGCGCCGGGTCGGGGATGCAGGCCGCGGCGACGTACTCGCCGAAGGCGCTGAGCGCCTCGGGGACGAGCGCGCGGTCGTTGTCCCAGTCGATGAGCCGCGCGACCCACTGCTCGGCCTCCAGCGGCCGCAGCGGCATCGGCGCGATGGCCCCGACCGCGCAGCGCACACCGCGCCGGGCGGGGTCGAGGACGAGGGCCACGGAGGCCAGCGCGCGGCCGGGTCCGGTGCGGCCGGTCGCCTTCAGGAAGACCTGCGGGGCGTGCAGCAGCGGCACCCGCACGAAGCCGATGAGTTCGCCGGCGCCCAGCATCTCCACGCCCGCCAGCAGGTGCGAGACCGGGACCTCCCGGCGCGCCCCGCCCGGTCCGGCGACGATCAGCGTCGCCTCCAGCGCGGCGAGCACCGGCAGCGCGTCCCCGGTGGGCGCGGCGGAGGCGATGTTGCCGCCGAGGGTGCCCGCGTTGCGGATGTGCGGCGGTCCCGCGGCGCGCGCGGCGGCGGCGAGCGCCGGGATCAGGGCCGCGAAGTCGGGGCGGCCCATGCGCGCGAGGGTGAGTCCGGCGCCGAGCAGCGCGTGGCCGTCCTGGTACTGCCAGCCGCGGATCTCGCTGATCCGGCCGAGGCCGACCAGGGCGGCGGGCCGCAGTTGCCCGGAGTTGACGGCGGCCATCAGGTCGGTGCCGCCCGCGACCGGGACCGCGGCGGGCATCGCGGCGAGCGCCGCCACCGCCTCGTCCAGCGTCGTGGGCAGCGTGACGGCCTGCCCCACCTGCGGTGCGTGCGTGGTCAACCCGGCTGCCCCTTCCCGCTGCCCCACCTGGTCCCGCCTGTTGCGCCGTACGGTACGTGCTGACAGGGCGGACGTGGCAACTCTGGCACATCTTCGCAAGGCTCGAACGCGGGGGTCCGCTAGGAGGCATTCGCCCACCTCACCGAGGAGATGGTCCGGTTTCGCACCGCTTCACCGGTGCGCGCGAATTGCCACTCTTCGGTGAAGCTGGCGAGGTTTTTCCGCTATCTGTTCTATCCGCGTGCGTGGGGCGCCTGTTGGGGTGCACCTGGCGGGTTCCGGCCGTTCGGGATCACCTGTTGGGCGGCGGTCCGTCGAGCGGGCGGCCCGGCACACCGGGTCGCCGCTGCCACGGCCGGGGTCCGGTAGGCGGCCGGTAGGCGACGCCCAGGGCGTCAAGTCGGCGGTAGTGCGCGGTCATCCGGCGCTCGAAGTCCGCGAAGTCCCGTTCCGCGGGCGCGGGCAGCCGGCTCCAGGCGACCTCCGCGAACGCGGCGAGCCGGGGAAACGCCTGGTAGTCCACGCGCCGGGCGTCCTCCAGGACCTCGGTCCACACATTGGCCTGGGTGCCGAGCACATGGCGCGCCTCGGCCTCGGTGAGCGCGGCGGGAACGGGTTCGAAGCGGTAGACGTCCTCCAGGGTGCGCACGAAGCCGATCGGCACGGGTTCCTCGTCGCCGGGGGCCTGCCGGTGGTCCAGGTACACGTACTGCTCGGGGCACATGACGACGTCGTGTCCGGCGCGCGCGGCGGTGACCCCGCCCTCGTAGCCGCGCCAGGAGGAGACCGCGGCGCCCGGGGCGAGCCCGCCCTGGAGGATCTCGTCCCAGCCGATCAGCCGGCGCCCGCGCGCCCCGAGCCAGGTGTCGAAATGCCGTACGAACCACGACTGGAGCTGGTCCTCGTCGGCGAGGCCGAGAGCGGCGATGCGCTCCTGGGCGGCCGACGACTTCTGCCACTGGTCCTTCGGGCATTCGTCACCACCGATGTGGATGAACCGTGACGGGAACATCTCCAGGACCTCCTCGAACACCCCTTCGTAGAACCGGAGGGTGTTGTCGGTGGGGGCCAGTACGTTGGAGTTGATCCCCCAGGTGTCCCAGACGGAGAGCGCGGAGGTGTCGATGACATCGGTGTTGCCGAGTTCCGGATACGCGGCGACGGCCGCCTGCGAATGCCCCGGCACATCGATTTCCGGCACGACGGTGATATGCCGCTCGGCCGCGTAGGCGACGATCTCCCGGATGTCGTCCTGGGTGTAGTAACCCCCGTGCGGCTTCTCCTCCCACAGCGGTGAGGCCCGGTGACCGAATTTCGTCCGCGCCCGCCAGGAGCCGGTCCCGGTCAGTTCCGGATAGCGCCTGATCTCGATCCGCCAGCCCTGGTCGTCCGTCAGATGCAGATGCAGCACATTGAGTTTGTGCGCGGCCATCAGATCGAGATAGCGCAGCACCCCGTCCTTGGGCATGAAGTGCCGGGCCACGTCGAGCAGCAGCCCGCGCCAGCCGAATCGGGGGCTGTCGTGCACGGTGAGCGCGGGGAATTCCCAGGTGTCGCGGCTGCTGACGGGGGCCCGCCGGAAGGCCTCGGGCCCGAGCAGCTGCCGGAAGGTGCCCGCGGCCCAGAACAGCCCGGCCTCGCTCGCCCCGTCCAGGGTGACCACCCTGTTTTCGGCGGTCAGCCGGTACGACTCCGGGCCGCCGAGTTCGTCCGCGAGTGCGGGCACGATCCGCAGCCGTACCCGGCCGTCCCGTAGACGGCTTTCACTCTCGCGGTACGGCGCGAAGGGCAGCCCGGTCGCCGCGCCGACCGTCGACCGCAGCCAGCGGGCCACCCGTTCGGTGCCCTCGGCGGCCTCGATCCCGGTGTCCGTGTCGACCACACAGCGTGCCCCCGCCGCCGCGCCGCCCGGCACCGAGACCCGGTCCGGCGCCGGGATCAGCGCCGCCTCCCCGGCCGATGCCGCTTCCCCGCCGCCGATTTCACCCATGTGGCCTCCACGCCCCGTGTTGCACCCTGTGCAACAGCCGTTTCGCTCCGCACAACCAGTCGATCGGCAGGAAGGCTAGGACCCCCGGAACCGGCCCACAAGAGGTCTCGACCAATCGGGTATGCAAAGGGCCCCGGCGCACACCGAAGCGCGCCGGGGCCCTCGCGGGTCACCACGGGAGGCGGGGCCTTACTTGCCCTTGCCCTTGTCGCCGCCCTTGTCCTTGTCGCCGCCGCTGCCCATGGACTCGTAGATCTCCTTGCACATGGGGCACACGGGGTACTTCTTCGGGTCGCGGCCCGGCACCCAGACCTTGCCGCACAGCGCCACGACGGGGGTGCCGTCGAGGGCGCTCGCCATGATCTTGTCCTTCTGGACGTAGTGGGCGTAGCGCTCGTGGTCGCCGTCGCCGTGGGACACCTGCGGCGTCGGCTCTACGAGGGTCCCCGTACCAGTCCCGCGCTCGGGCTCAAGAGTGCTCATATTGCCCAGGGTACTGAAGCGGCCGGGCATCAGTTGAGCGAAGGGTCGTCCGGATACGTGGCCACCATCGCCAGTTCGCTGCGCTGGCGGCGCAGCACCTCGCGCCACAGCCGTTCGGGCTCCGGCGAGGACACGTCGCCGGGCTCGGACTCCACCACGTACCAGGCGCCCTCGGCCAGCTCCTCCTCCAGCTGGCCGGGCCCCCAGCCCGCGTATCCGGCGAAGATCCGCAGCGAGCCGACGGCCGGGGCGAGCAGCTCGGGCGGCGCCTCCAGGTCGACCAGGCCGATCGCGCCGTGCACCCGCCGCCAGCCCAGCGGGGCCCCTTCTCCGTGCGCCCCGCCCGGGATGACCGCCACGCCGAGCGCGGAGTCCAGCGAGACCGGCCCGCCCTGGAAGACGACACCGGGCTCGCCGGCCAGCTCGGCCCAGCCCTCCAGGATGTCGCCGACGCCCACCGGGGTGGGGCGGTTGAGGACGACGCCGAGGGAACCCTCCTCGTCGTGGTCGAGGAGGAGCACCACCGCGCGGTCGAAGTTCGGGTCCGCCAGGACGGGGGTGGCCACGAGCAGCCGCCCTGTGAGCGAGGACACCTCGGTCATGCCAGACATGATCCCGCATCTTCCCCCGGAGTGGGGAGCCAATCGGAGTGCCTGGGTGAACGCAGTTCAAGGAGCGTGGAAGCAGGCACGGCGCACACTTACGGCCGGTGACCCCGTGTGTTCGATTGCAAACGGTTCGTGTTGTGACACACCCATGACGCGACAGGGCGGTACGCGGACTTACGGACGGGGGGTGATCGGCGATTACCCTGTCCCACGGCCCGCCCGTGATCGGCGGACCCCATGCCCATCTGATCGGAACGCGAGATTCATGACCGTCAACGACGATGTCCTGCTTGTCCACGGCGGAAACCCGCTTGAGGGCGAGATCCGTGTCCGCGGTGCGAAGAACCTCGTGCCGAAGGCCATGGTCGCCGCGCTGCTCGGCAGCGCGCCGAGCCGGCTGCGCAATGTTCCGGACATCCGTGACGTGCGCGTCGTGCGCGGGCTGCTCCAGCTGCACGGGGTGACGGTCCGTCCGGGTGAGGAGCCCGGCGAGCTGGTGCTCGACCCGACGCGCGTCGAGAGCGCCAACGTGGCCGACATCGATGCCCACGCCGGCTCCAGCCGTATCCCGATCCTGTTCTGCGGCCCGCTGCTGCACCGGCTCGGGCACGCGTTCATCCCCGGCCTCGGCGGCTGCGACATCGGCGGCCGGCCCATCGACTTCCACTTCGATGTGCTGCGGCAGTTCGGCGCGACCATCGAGAAGCGCGCGGACGGGCAGTACCTGGAGGCGCCGAAGGGCCTGCGCGGTACGAAGATCACGCTGCCGTACCCGTCGGTGGGCGCGACCGAGCAGGTGCTGCTGACGGCCGTACTGGCCGAGGGCGTCACGGAGCTGTCCAACGCGGCCGTCGAGCCGGAGATCGAGGACCTCATCTGCGTGTTGCAGAAGATGGGCGCGATCATCGCGATGGACACCGACCGGACCATCCGCATCACCGGTGTGGACCAGCTCGGCGGCTACACCCACCGGGCCCTGTCGGACCGCCTGGAGGCCGCGTCCTGGGCCTCGGCGGCGCTGGCGACCAACGGCAACATCTACGTCCGCGGCGCCCAGCAGCGCTCGATGATGACGTTCCTGAACACCTACCGCAAGGTCGGCGGCGCCTTCGAGATCGACGACGAGGGCATCCGCTTCTGGCACCCGGGCGGCCAGCTGAAGTCGATCGCGCTGGAGACGGACGTGCACCCCGGTTTCCAGACCGACTGGCAGCAGCCGCTGGTGGTGGCGCTCACCCAGGCCACGGGCCTGTCGATCATCCACGAGACGGTCTACGAGTCCCGGCTGGGCTTCACCTCGGCGCTCAACCAGATGGGTGCGCACATCCAGCTCTACCGCGAGTGCCTGGGCGGCTCCGACTGCCGCTTCGGCCAGCGCAACTTCCTGCACTCCGCGGTCGTCTCGGGGCCGACCCGGCTCCAGGGCGCCGACCTGGTCATCCCCGACCTGCGCGGCGGCTTCTCCTACCTGATCGCGGCCCTCGCCGCCGAGGGCACCTCCCGGGTCCACGGCATCGAGCTGATCAACCGCGGCTACGAGAACTTCATGGAGAAGCTCGTGGAACTGGGCGCCAAGGTCGAACTCCCGGGCAAAGCCCTCGGCTGACCCCGAGCAAACAAGCAAACAGGGCGGTCCCCCTCCGAGGAGGGGGACCGCCCTGTTTCACGCCTTCGGCTGACATGCCCCGAAAGGGGCGCGGGGAACTGCGCGACCAGCCACAGCGGTCTCGCAGCCACCCACGGCGCTGGCGCGCAACGGCGCTTCGGTGAACGGCGTTGCAAGCGCAGCGCTTACTTGCCCTTGGCCGCTTCCTTGAGCTTGGAGCCCGCGGTGACCTTCACGCTGAACCCGGCGGGGATGTTGATCGGCTCGCCGGTCTGCGGGTTGCGCGCGGTACGAGCGGCACGGTGGGTGCGCTCGAAGGTCAGGAAGCCGGGGATGGTGACCTTCTCGTCGCCCTTGGCGACGATCTCGCCGACGGTCTCGGCGAACGCGGCCAGCACGGCGTCGGCGTCCTTGCGGGTCACCTCGGCACGGTCGGCCAGCGCGGCCACCAGCTCACTGCGGTTCATGTTGTTACTCCCGTGTTTTCTTGCCGTTGGGGTGCGCCACGCGGCGGTTATGCCCGTGGCACTGCGATGCCGATGCGCTCGCGCCCAGGGACGCATCCTGCCCCTACCTGCGGCGGGAAAGCCAATCCGGCACCCGTAGGAGTCGTGAGAACACCCTGGGGAGTCACACGAAAAGCGCCTGATCGGCGTCACCCTAGAGGGCACCCGGCGTCAGGTGGTTCCACGACGCGCCGGTGCGGGGGGCCACCGTGGTGATCCTCACAGCCCCCAGCACCGTGCGACACGCCGTGATCGGGCGATCCGCCCTGGTCAGACCGTTGCGCCGACCGCCTTGGCGGCCTCACGGACCGCGCCGGCGACAGCGCCCGCGACCTTGTCGTTGAAGACGCTCGGAATGATGTAGTTGGGGTTCAGCTCGTCCTCGCTGACCACATCGGCGAGTGCCTTCGCGGCGGCGAGCATCATCTCAGTGTTGACGGTACGGGACTGCGCGTCCAACAGGCCGCGGAAGACACCCGGGAAGACCAGCACATTGTTGATCTGATTGGGGAAGTCCGAGCGGCCGGTGGCCACCACCGCG
The DNA here is from genome assembly GCF_014673495.1 of Streptomyces griseofuscus. Lineage (GTDB taxonomy): Bacteria > Actinomycetota > Actinomycetes > Streptomycetales > Streptomycetaceae > Streptomyces > Streptomyces murinus. The sequence goes on along the minus strand of NZ_CP051006.1, from coordinate 5,350,741 downwards.
GCCGTCTGGCGGGCGATCGCCGGGTCGACCTCGGGATCCGGGTTCGCGAGCGCGAACACGATCGCGCCGTCCGCCATGGCGGCCACGTCGTCGCCGTCCAGGACGTTCGGGGCCGAGACACCGATGAAGACGTCCGCGCCGCGCACGGCCTCCTTCAGGGTGCCGGTGAGGCCCTCCGGGTTGGTGTTGTCGGCGATCCAGCGCAGCGGCGAGTCGGCCGGGGCGTTCACCAGGTCCTCGCGGCCCGCGTGCACCACGCCGTGGATGTCGGCGACGACGGCGTTCTTGGCGCCCGCCGCGAGCAGCAGCTTGAGGATGGCCGTACCGGCCGCGCCGGCGCCGGACATCACGATCCGGATGTTCTCGATCGCCTTGCCGGTGACGCGCAGCGCGTTGGTCAGCGCGGCGAGCACGACGATGGCGGTGCCGTGCTGGTCGTCGTGGAAGACCGGGATGTCCAGGGCCTCGCGCAGCCGGGCCTCGATCTCGAAGCAGCGGGGCGCGGAGATGTCCTCCAGGTTGATGCCCGCGAAGCCGGGGGCGATCGCCTTGACGATCTCCACGATCGCGTCGGTGTCCTGGGTGTCCAGGCACAGCGGCCAGGCGTCGATGCCGGCGAAGCGCTTGAAGAGGGCCGCCTTGCCCTCCATCACCGGCAGCGCGGCCTTGGGGCCGATGTTGCCGAGACCGAGCACCGCGGAGCCGTCCGTCACGACCGCAACCGAGTTGCGCTTGATGGTGAGGCGGCGGGCGTCCTCGGGGTTCTCGGCGATCGCCATGCAGACGCGCGCCACGCCCGGCGTGTAGACCATGGAGAGGTCGTCACGGTTGCGGATGGGGTGCTTGGACTGCATCTCGATCTTGCCGCCGAGGTGCATCAGGAACGTACGGTCGGAGACCTTGCCGAGGGTGACGCCCTCGATGCCGCGCAGCTTCTCGACGATCTCCTCGGCGTGGGCCGTGGAGGTGGCCGCGATGGTCACGTCGATACGGAGCTTCTCGTGCCCGGACGCGGTGACGTCGAGGCCGGTCACCGAGCCTCCGGAGGACTCCACGGCGTTGGTGAGCTGCGAGACGGCCGTTCCGCTCGCGGGCACCTCCAGCCGGATGGTCATCGAGTAGGAGACGCTGGGCGCCGTTGCCATGGCCGACTTCCTCTGCTTTCACCGTGTCGCTAAGTTGTGCCGTCCGATCGTCGCACCTACCGATCAGTACGTGGTAGTCGCCCTCGGTTGCGGACGTTTTGTTCATGGGTGGCTACCGAGTGGTGCGCGTTTTCGGAAAACGACTTCCACCATACGAGAGTCGTCAGACATAAGAAAGAGGCCCACGTCACTCTGTCGTGACGTGGGCCTCCCACGTTGATGACACCGACCCGCCATGCTCGCCTCGCGGCAAGTGGTCCCTCGAAGGGACGAAGGTTGGGCCCGGGGGCTTGGATCGAGCCGGTGCCGTACCCAGGCTAACAAACGGATGCCGGATGCCGTTCCCCGCGCGGGGAGTTCGTCGAAAACTCAGTCGCGCAGCAGATCCGGCACCCCGGCCGCATCCGGCTCGTCCCGCTCCCCCGACACCACCGTGAGCTGCTGGGTCGCCCGGGTGAGCGCCACGTAGAGCACGCGCAGCCCGGCCGGGGACTCGTCGGCGATCTCCGCGGGCGAGACGACGACCGTCGCGTCGTACTCCAGTCCCTTGGCCTCCAGGCTGCCGAGCGCCACCACCCGGTCGCCGAGCCCGGCGAGCCAGCGTCTCGCCTCCTCGCGCCGGTTCATCGCGACGACCACGCCGACCGTGCCGTCCACCAGGTCCAGCAGCCGCTCCGCCTCGGCCCGCACGGTGGCCTGGAGGGACTCCTGTACGACGGTGAAGCGCGGCGCGACGCCGGTGGAGCGTACGGCGCGGGGCGACTCGGAGCCGGGCATGGCGAGCGCGAGCACCCGGGCGGCCAGCTCGGCGATCTCGGCGGGGTTGCGGTAGTTCACGGTGAGCTGGAAGCGGCGCCTGGGGCGGCTGCCCAGGGCCTCGTCCCGGGCCTCGGCCGCCTCGTCCGGGTCGGACCAGGAGGACTGGGCCGGGTCCCCGACGACCGTCCAGGTGGCGTGCCGGCCGCGGCGGCCGACCATCCGCCACTGCATCGGGGTGAGGTCCTGCGCCTCGTCCACGATGACGTGCGCGTACTCGGTGCGCTCCTGCGCCAGCCGCTCGGCCCGCTCCCGCTGGGTCTCCTCGCGCACCGGCATCAGCTCCTCCAGACCGGTGAGCTGGTCCAGCGGGTCGAGCTCCCGCTTCTTGCGGGGCCGGGCGGGGGCGCCGAGGATCGCCTGGAGCTCGTCCAGCAGGGCGATGTCGTGCACCGTGCGGCCGTCGCGCTTGAGCGAACGGGCCACCTTGCGCACCTCGCCCGGGTTGAGGATCCGGCGCGCCCAGCGGCCGAGCCGCTTCTCGTCGGCCATGGCGTCGAGCACCCGCGCCGGGGTCAGCTCCGGCCACCAGGCGTCCAGGAAGCCGATGAAGGCGTCCTCGCCGGTGATGTCCTCGTCGAAGGAGGAGCGCAGCTCGGCGGCCAGCTCCGGGTCGGTGTGCCGGGACCCGGCGCCGGACTTCTGCCACAGGGCGTCCAGCAGCAGCTTGCGGGCGCGCGGGCGCAGCAGGTTGACGGGGGCGGTGCCGCCGAGGGCCGCATGGCGGATGCGGTCCAGCTCCGCGGCCTCCAGTTCGAGCCGGCGGCCGAAGGCGACGACACGCAGCCGGGCGGGGTCGACGGGACGCGGCGTGTCGTCGTCGTACTCCTCGTGGCCCGCCCGGACGGCGGCGCCCAGCTCCAGGGCTCCCCTGGCGGCCTTCCGCAGCACCTTCAGCATCCGGTACGAGCCCTTGGCGCGGGCCACGGACGGGGAGTCGTACAGCGTCGCCGTCACGCCGTCGACCAGCGAGCCGATCGCCCGGATCGCGACCTGGCCCTCCTCGCCGAGCGAGGGCAGCACGCCCTCGGTGTAGGCGACGAGCAGCGGGGTCGGGGAGACGATCAGGATGCCGCCCGCGTACCGCCTGCGGTCCTGGTAGAGCAGGTAGGCGGCGCGGTGCAGGGCGACGGCGGTCTTGCCGGTGCCGGGGCCGCCCTCCACGTACGTGATCGAGGCGGCGGGGGCCCGGATGACGAGGTCCTGCTCGGCCTGGATGGAGGAGACGATGTCCCGCATGGTGTGGCCGCGGGCCTGGCCGAGAGCGGCCATCAGGGCGCCGTCGCCGATGACGGGCAGTTGCCGGCCGTCGAGGTAGGCGGTGAGCGCGGGCCGCATCAGGTCGTCCTCGACGCCGAGCACCCGGCGCCCCTTGGACCGGATGACCCGCCGGCGCACCACCCGTCCGGGCTCCACGGGGGTGGCCCGGTAGAAGGGCGCGGCGGCGGGGGCGCGCCAGTCGATGACGAGCGGGGCGTAGTCCGCGTCGAGGACGCCGATCCGCCCGATGTGCAGGGTCTCGGCGATGTCGGCGGTGTCGTCCTCGCGCACGGCGCCCTCGGCCGGCTCGACCGCCGTGTAGGCCCCGTCGGGCCCCTTCTTGCCGTCCTTGCCGAGCAGCAGGTCGATGCGTCCGAACAGGAAGTCCTCGAACTCGTTGTTCAGCCGGTTCAGGTGGACCCCGGCGCGGAAGACCTGCGCGTCCCGCTCGGCGAGCGCGCCGGGGGTGCCGACCTGGCCCCGCTGGGCCGCGTCGTTCATCAGGAACTCGGCCTCGTGGATCTTCTCCTCCAGCCGCCGGTACACCCGGTCCAGATGTGCCTGTTCGACGCTGATCTCTCGGTCGCGCACGGAGTCCTGTGCGTCGTGTTCCGAGCCGACCGCGGAATGCTGAACCTGAGCGGCCACCGGGCCCCCTTCTGACGTGCTGGGCAGCCGTCAACCGTACGCGAAGGGAGGCGGGCGAGGCTACGGGACCCGGGCGCTTTCCCGGATACGGCGATCTTGTATGTGAGGGTGCCGACGGCTCACGCGCGGGCCCCAGCGCTCACGCACGGGTCAGGGCGGCCGCCCGGCGGCGGTGGCGGGCCACCCGTTCGCGGTTGCCGCAGACTTCGCTGGAGCACCAGCGCCGGCGGCGGCCCCGGGAGGTGTCGAGGTAGAGGAGCGGACACTTGTCCCCCTCGCACTCGCGAAGGGCGGCTCGGGCGACGGGGTCGGTGAGCAGCTCCACGGCGTCCCGGGCGAGGAGCGCCAGCAGGGCGGCGGGCCCGGGCGGCGCGACCAGCTCCCGGACGAGCGGCCCGTCGCCGTGCCGTACGGCACAGGGCACCGGCGGTGTCGCCCGCGCCGCCTCGTTGACCCGTCCGAGCGCCCTTGCGTACGACACCGTCCCGCCGCCGCGCCGTACCAACTGCCCTATGTCCTCCCGCACTTCCCTGAACCGCACCACCCAGGTCTCGTCGGCGTGCCCGAGCCCCGTGCCGGCCGGCACCAGCCCGGCCTCCTCGATCCAGCCGCACAACGCCCGGACGGAGTCGAGCCGTTCACCTGGATGACCGGTCGCCAACAGATCCAGACAAACCCGTCCGGCATCGAACCGCAGCGCCATGTGCCTGTCACCGCCTAGGCATACGGGGAGTCGTACAGCCACCTCCCTCCCACAGTGCCCGTCCGACCGCTTCCCCGGAACCCCCCGCACGGGGGCCGGTCGTGCTCAGGCCGGCGAGATGTTCTGGTTGGCCCGGAAGAAGTTGGCCGGGTCGTAGGTGTGTTTGACCTCGGCCAGTCGGTCGTAGTTGGCGCGGTAGGTGGCCCGTACCCGGTCGGTGGACTCTTCCTCGCCCAGGAAGTTGAGGTAGCCGCCGCCCATGGAGTGCGGGTGCAGCTCGGTCCAGTAGTCGACGCACCAGCGGCGGAGCAGGGCGGCGTTGGCCGGGTCCGGGTCGATGCCCGCGATGACGCCGGACCACAGGGCGTCCCGGTAGGCCCAGGCCGTCTCGTCGGGGCCGGGGCGATGGGCCGCTCCGTCCACGGGGTACAGGTGCATGGTGGACAGGCCGGTGGGGAGGTTCTGGCCGTACTTCTCGTGCACGGCGATGGCGTCGTCGGAGATGGCGTCGAAGAAGTCCCCGCGCCAGTACCACTGGAGCCCCGTGGGCAGCAGCTGGTCGAACATGGTCTGGAGGGCGGGGTAGGGCATGACCGTGGTGAAGTGGAAGGCGGGCGGCCCGGCGGCGGCCACGCCGGCGACGGCCTTCTCCAGCCGCGCCCGCTCCTCCTCCGGGGCCGTCCCGGGGTGCGCCGGCGTGTGGCACCACACCACCCCGCACATCTTCCTTCCGTGCAGCGGCTCGGGGAACGGCGGCCCGGGCGGGACCGTCAGCAGCGCGAAGAACCCGCTCAGCTCCTCAGGCGCGCCCGGCAGGAACTCCCGGTACCAGCGCAGCACTTCACGCACCTGGTCGACGGGCCAGAGGGTGATCGCGACCCCGACGGTGTCCACCGGGTGCAGCCGGAAGGCGAAGGACGTGACGACGCCGAAGTTCCCGCCACCGCCCCGCAGCGCCCAGAACAGATCGGGGTGCCGGTCGGCGGAGGCGGTGACGAAGCTCCCGTCGGCGAGCACCACGTCCGCGGCGAGCAGGCTGTCGATGGTCAGGCCGTAACGGCGGGTGAGATGTCCGTGGCCACCGCCGAGGGTGAGCCCGCCGACCCCGGTGGTCGACATGATCCCCGAGGGCACCCCCAGCCCGAAGGTGTGCGCCGCGTGATCGAGATCGCCGAGCCGGCTCCCGCCGCCGACCCGGGCGGTCCGGGCCTCCGGGTCGATGTGCACCCAGCGCATGGGCGTCAGATCCAGGGTGAGCGCGCCGTCCACCAGGCACAGCCCCGGTCCGCTGTGCCCGCCCCCGCGCACGGCCGTCGCCATGCCGTTGTCCCGTGCGAAGGCGAGCGCGGTCCGTACGTCCGCCACGTCCACGCACCGCGCGAACGCGGCGGGGCGCCGGTCGATCATGGCGTTGTAGATGCCGCGGGCCCGGTCGTACCCGGGATCCCCCGGTCCTACGACGCCTCCCCGCAGAGCCCCCCGCAGAATGTCCAGAGCGGTCTCGTCGATGACGCTCATGGCCGAACACCTCGGTTCGCGCAGCAAAACCCCTGCCAAACGCCGCAAACATTGTCCGCCCGGGACGGGGCCTTCGCACGCCGGGCGCCGGCCTCGGAGCGGGCGGCGCTCACGGACCGGGATGCCGTCCTCGCCCGGCCGCTCCCCGAGGTCCGGATGCGCCGCCGACGCGGCATCGGTCGCGGCTCCTCGTCACCGATCCAGCCCCGCCGGTCCCGCTCCACCTCGGCGAGATGCCGCACCAGGCCGAGCAGCCGGCCAGGTGGTCCCGCAGCGTGGCCGACCCGCCCGCCACGGAGCCACCGACGCTCTCGCGCGGATCGTCCTCCGGGTCGACCCACATGTCGGCGTGAACGGTCGACTTGGTCCAGCGCACGGGTCGGTCGGTCACACGGCCATCGTCGGGGGGTGAACTCCCGAGATCGCCATCGGGTTTCGCGCACCGGGGCCGAGGGGGTACGGGGAGCCGTAGGGTCGGGAGATGACGAACAGCGCTGTGCAGGAGGAGTTCCTCCGGTCCTTCCACGCCGTCCGGCCCGCCGTGACCGCCGAGGCGTTCGGGCGGGGGCGGGGGCCGGACGGGCGGTCCAGTTACGAGCTGCTGCGCGACCGGGTGGCCGGGCATCGGCGGGTGCTCGATCTCGGTTGCGGGGACGGGCTGTTGCTCGAACTGCTCGCCCGGGACGGCGACAGGGAGCTGGCCGGGGTGGACCTCTCGCCCCGGTCGCTGGCCCTCGCCCGGCGGCGGCCGGCGCTCAGCGGGGCACGGCTGCACACCGGGCGGGCGCAGGAACTGCCCTTCGCCGAGGGGAGTTTCGACGCCTGTGTCTCCCACCTCGCGCTGATGCTCATGGGCGACATCGAGCAGGTCGCGGCCGAGACGGCCCGGGTCCTCGTACCGGGTGGGGTGCTCGCGTGCGTGATGGGCGGCGGGGCGGTCGGCGGGGAGGCGTACGAGCGGTTCGTGCGGCTGCTGCGGCGCGCGGGCGAGGAAAACCCCGCGCGCATCCCCGCGTTGGGGGACAGGCGGGTGCGCAGCCGGGAAGGGCTCGACGAGGTGCTGCGGCCGGTGGGGTTCGGAGATGTCGAGTGGGAGACCGTGCCCATCGACATCGGCGGGACCCTGGAGCAGGTGTGGGAGTCCATGTCCGGGCTCTACGATCTCGCGCCGATGACCGAGAAGGCCGTCGCCCGGCTCCGTCAGGACTTTCTCGCCGAGGTCGCGGACCTGGTCACGCCGGACGGCATCGTGCCCTGCGGGTTCACGGTGCACCTGGCCTCGGCACGGCTCGCCCGGCCGGTCTGACGCACACGGCTCCCGCCGCGGCCAACCGGTCCGCGGTCTCGGTGTGCGGGCCGATCAGCGCCCACTGAAGGGGCGTACGGCCGGTGCCGTGATCCTCGCGGAGGTTCGGGTCGGCGCCGTGGGCCAGCAGGGCGCGCACCGTCTCGGTATGGCCCCAGCACGCCGCCGCGCACAACGGCGTCCCCTCCGCCCCCGGCCCGGCACTCTCGGTGTCGGGGTGGGCGCCGGCCGTCAGCAGGAACCGGGCGATCTCGGCCTCGCCGTTCACGGACGCCGTGTAGAGGGGGGTGGTGCCGTCGCCGTCGGCGCCCGCGGGGTCGGCCCCGGAGCGCAGGGCCGCCCTCACACCGGCCGCGTCCCCCATCAGGATCGCGGTGAACAGGCGTCGGGAGAGCTTCTTGCGTCGCCGCTGATTCATGGGAGGCAACAGTAGAAGCCGTCCATGGGGCGGTGCCGGCGATAAAGGCGCATGACAAAGGCCCCGCCGCGTGAAGCGACGGGGCCTTTGCCCACATGGGGTTACCTCCCGGAGGAGGTTCGTGGAGATGGCGGGAATCGAACCCGCGTCCAACGGTGCGGAATCAGGGCTTCTCCGTGTGCAGTTCGCTGTGCTTTTCTCAGCCCCGGCGATCACGCGAACAAGTCGCCGACGGGCTCAGTCACTGTTTGATTTCCCTCTTCACCCCGTGACCGGGATCAAGGTTTAGTCCCCTAGCTGATGCCAGGATCCGGGTCGGGAACAGCCCCGGGCTGACACTTCGCAAGTCGCTACTTAGGCAGCGAGGGCGAAGGAATCGCGCTTGGTGTTGGCGATTATTGTTTTCGGCCTGTGGTTTACGAGATCATGGCCGCTTCCTCGACACGCTTCCCCTGCTTCGACATCCGCTGTCGAAACCGATCATCCCCATGTTGTTTTTTCAAGGTGCGCACCGGGCTGACGTCCGATGCTGCCGCCATCGTACGGGAACAACGCGGCTCCGTGCCACCGTATTCCCGCCCTACACGCCGCGCTGCCTCCGCTTCGCCGCGGCGATGGCGCGGTCCGACTCCCGACGGTCCTGCTTCTCCCGCAGGGTCTGCCGCTTGTCGTACTCCTTCTTGCCCCGGGCGAGCGCGATCTCGGCCTTCGCGCGGCCGTCCCGGAAGTACAGGGCGAGCGGCACGATGGTGTGACCGGTCTCCTGGGCCTTGGACTCCAGCTTGTCGATCTCCTCGCGGTGCAGCAGCAGCTTGCGCTTGCGGCGCGCGGAGTGGTTGGTCCAGCTGCCCTGGTGGTATTCGGGGATGTGGGCGTTGTGCAGCCACGCCTCACCCCGGTCGATGTGGACGAAGCCGTCCGTCAGCGAGGTCCGGCCCTCGCGCAGCGACTTGACCTCGGTGCCGGTGAGCACGATCCCGGCCTCGTAGGTGTCGATGATCGCGTAGTCGTGCCGGGCCTTCTTGTTCTGGGCGACGATCTTGCGCTTGCCGCCCTTCTCGCCGTCCCTGGCCTTGCCCGCCCCGCCGCCCTGCTTGGGCTGGGACTCCTTGGGTACGTACATTCCCTTGCTCATAGTGCCGTCCATTTTCGCACTACGCGGGGGGCTCGGGGCCAGCCCTTATTCGGCGTCGCCCAGGCCGGTGAGCACGGTCTCGGCGCGTTGCAGCACGCCGTCCCCGGCCTCCAGGTCGGGCGTGATGCCCCGGCCGTCGACCGCGTGCCCGGAAGGGGTGCGGTAGTGGCCCACGGTCAGCTCGGCCACCGAGCCGTCCGGGAGGCTCGTCGGCATCTGGATGGAGCCCTTGCCGAAGGTGCGGGAGCCGATCACCACCGCGCGGCCCCGGTCCTGGAGGGCGCCGGTGAGCAGCTCGGCCGCGCTCATGGTGCCGCCGTCGACCAGGGCGACCAGGGGGCGGGCGGTGTCCCCGCCGGAGGTGGCGTGCAGGGCGCGCGGGGCGCCGTCGACGTCATAGGTGGCGACCAGGCCGCCGTCGAGGAAGGCGGAGGCGGTGGCCACGGCCTCGGCGACCAGGCCGCCGGAGTTGCCGCGCAGGTCCAGCACGATCCCGTCGCCGGGCGGGGCGGTCCGCAGCGCCTCGCGGACCTGGGCGCCGGTGCCCTTGGTGAAGGCGGCGATCCTGATCAGGGTGGCCCGTGCCGACAGCCGGCGGACGCTGACCGAGTCGGTCGTCAGGGTCGCCCGGCGCAGGGTCTCGGACCAGGCGCGGGTGCCGCGCTGGAGGCCGAGGGTGACGGTCGTCCCTGCGGGCGCGTCGTCGGCGTCGCCGCGCAGCCGGGAGACCACCTCGGTGACCGGGAGGCCGTCCGCGCTGGCGCCGTCGACGCTGCGCAGCCGGTCGCCGGTGCGGATGCCGGCCGCGGCGGCGGGCGAGCCCGGCCGCACCCCGGTGACCTCGATACGGCCGTCCTGTTCGCGCGCCGCGGAGAGTCCGACGCCGGTGTAGCGGCCGTCGAGGGAGTCCTGGAACTCCTGGTAGTCGCCCTCGGAGTAGACGGCGCCCCAGCGGTCGCCGCTGCGGCTGACGGCCCGCTCGGCGGCCTCCATCGGGGACGTGCCGTCGGCCATCGCGCGGGCGGCGGCCTCCCGTACGTCCTCCTTGCGGACGGCGCCCACGGGCACCGTCGTCGTACGGCGGGCCGGATGGTCGGGGTCCGGGAAGGCCCCGGTGACCGCTCCGGCGGCGAGGACTCCGGCGAAGACCAAGGTCAGCGCGGCCCCTTGACGGGCGCGCCGAGGCGGACAGAGCGGGTCTCGGCCGGACATGGCGGTGAGTCTAGGACAACGGGCCTCCTGTCACGGCCCGTTGCCCCGCCCGCCGTCTTGGTTTGCGTCACACCTTCAGGTACTTGCGCAACGCGAAGAACGCCGCCAGGGCCGGCATCAGCACACTGGTCGCGAGGATCAGCGGCAGCTTGGTCAGCACCGAGTCCCAGCCGACGAAGTTGATCAGCGTCAGCTTGTGCGAGAGGTCCATGCCGTGGTCAATGGTGAAGTACCGGCCGACCACCAGGAAGACGCAGGCCAGACCACCGCCGATGAGCCCGGCGACCGCGGCCTCGGCGATGAACGGCGCCTGGATGTAGAAACCGGAGGCGCCGACCAGGCGCATGATCCCGGTCTCACGCCGACGGCTGAACGCCGACACACGCACGGTGTTGACGATCAGCAGCAGCGCCACGAACAGCATGAGCGCCATCACGCCGAGCGCGCCGCGGTTCATCAGGTTGAGCAGCTGGAAGAGGTTGTCCAGGATGCCCTTCTGGTCCTGCACCGACTGCACGCCGTCCCGGCCGTTGAACGCGGTCGCGACCACCTGGTACTTCTGCGGGTCCTTGAGCTTGATCCGGTACGACTCCTGCATCTGGTCCGGCGTCAGCGAGCCGGCCAGCGGGGAGTTGCCGAACTGCTCCTTGTAGTGCTTGTACGCCTGGTCCTGCGACTCGTACGACACCTTCTCGACGATCGGCATCTTCTGCAGGTCAGAGAGGATCTGCTTCTTCTGGTCCTCGGTGACCGCGCCCTTGGCGCAGTGCACGTCCTGCTCGGCGTCGTGCTTGTTGCACAGGAAGATCGAGACGTTCACCTTGTCGTACCAGTAGCCCTTCATGGTGCTCACCTGGTCGCTCATCAGCAGGGAGCCGCCGAAGAGGGCCAGGGACAGGGCGACGGAGACGATGACCGCGAAGGTCATCGTCAGATTGCGGCGGAGACCGACACCGATCTCCGACAGGACGAACTGGGGGCGCATGGCGTCGGGTTGTGCCTTTCCGTGGACGAACTGGGGCGCGAGGTCAGTGCTGGTAGCCGTAGACGCCGCGGGTCTGGTCGCGGACGAGGCGGCCCTTCTCCAGCTCGATGACGCGCTTGCGCATCTGGTCCACGATGTTCTGGTCGTGCGTCGCCATGATGACGGTGGTGCCCGTCCGGTTGATCCGGTCGAGCAGCTTCATGATGCCGACGGAGGTCTGCGGGTCGAGGTTACCGGTGGGCTCGTCGGCGATCAGCAGCTTGGGCCGGTTGACGAACGCGCGCGCGATGGCCACGCGCTGCTGCTCACCGCCGGACAGCTCGCCGGGCATCCGGTCCTCCTTGCCGCCGAGGCCGACGAGGTCGAGCACCTGGGGCACGGACTTGCGGATCTCGCCGCGGGACTTGCCGATCACCTCCTGCGCGAAGGCCACGTTCTCCGCGACCGTCTTGTTGGGCAGCAGGCGGAAGTCCTGGAACACGGTCCCCAGCTGGCGGCGCATCTGCGGCACCTTCCAGTTGGAGAGGCGGGCGAGGTCCTTGCCCAGCACGTGCACCTGGCCGTGGCTGCACCGCTCCTCACGGAGGACCAGCCTCAGGAAGGTGGACTTTCCGGAGCCGGAGGACCCCACGAGGAAGACGAACTCGCCCTTTTCCACTTCCAGTGAGACATCCCTGAGTGCGGGACGGGTCTGCTTGGGGTAGACCTTGGAGACATTGTCGAATCGGATCACGGATGCACCACGGGTCGCCGGGGGTAGATGAGCGTGACCATACGCGAACCGGGTGCGCAAGCGCAGGCGCAGGCAGAGGTTGGGCAAGACTTGTACGCTTTTGCACCGGCCGCCGCGGCAGGGGCCCCGCGCACGGTGCGGTGGAAACTGGCACAGTGGGAGGGGAACGTTCGCGTTCCTGTGAGCGTTGTACGAAGTGATACGGCCGGTGCGAGGAGGGCGAGCGCATGACGTACGACCGGTTGGTGTGCGCGAACTGCGCGGCGCCCGTGAGCGAGGGCCGGTGCCCGGTGTGCCGTGCCAACCGCGAGCGTCTCCAGCAGGAGGGCTTCCTGGGCGGGATCAACCCCATGGCGCTGATCGCGCTGCTGGCGGTGCTGATCGCCGCGGTGGTGCTGCTGGCCCACCAGACCGCCTGACCCCGTGAGCCCGGCCAGGTAAGAGACGGTCGCGTAAGAGGCGGCCGAGAAAAACCCCAGAAACACGTCAGGGCCCGGAGCGGAAGCTCCGGGCCCTTGTGCGTACGCCGGGTACGCGGGCGGCTACCGTCAGGCGGCCGCGCCGCCCCGGCCCGCCAGGCGCGGCAGGACGCGGAAGCCGATACCGCCGGCGATCATCGTCGCGGCGCCGATGATCAGGAACGAGGTCTGCCCGGCACCGGTCTCGGCGAGCTGCTTGCCACCGGTCTGCGGCTGCGGGTTGTCCGACCCGGTGTCGGTGAGGGCCGAGGAGCCCTCCTCCTGGGTGGCGTTGTCATTGCCGCCGCCCTGGGGGCTGTCGCCACCGGTGCCGTTGCCGCCGGTGCCGGAACCGCCACCGGTGCCGCCGCCGTGGTGACCGCCACCGCCGTTGCCGCCGCTGTTGCCGCCGCCGGTGCCGTTGCCACCGGAGTTGCCCTGGCCACCGGTGTTGCCGTTGCCGCCGGTGCTGCCGTTGCCACCAGAGTTGCCGTTGCCACCGGTGTTGCCGTTGCCGCCGGTGGTCTGGTCGCCACCCGTGGTGGTGGTGGTGGTGTCGCCGCCGGTGGTCTGGTCGCCACCGGTCGTGGTGGTGTCCCCGCCGGTGGTCTGGTCACCGCCGGTCGTGGTGGTGTCGCCACCGGTGGTCTGGTCGCCGCCCGTGGTGGTGGTGTCCCCGCCGGTGGTCTGGTCGCCACCGGTCGTGGTGGTGTCCCCACCGGTGGTCTGGTCACCGCCGGTCGTGGTGGTGTCGCCACCGGTGGTCTGGTCGCCACCCGTGGTGTCGTTGCCGCCGTCGGTGCAGATGCCGATCGGGCAGCCGCCATCGGTGTCGCCACCGTCGTTCTGGCCGTCGACACTCGCACCGAGGCTGATCGGGCCCGCCTGGACATTGAGGTCCAGGGCGGAGGCCGCACCGGCGGCGGTCAGCGACGCACCGGCCGCGATCACGGCGCCCGCGGCTATCCGCGCGACCCGGATCCGCGTCTTCTTCGTCATATGGTTGCTACCCCCAGTAGCTGTTCGTCAATGAGGCCGCGCAGTGGGGCTGGCAGTGATCGACGGAGGCAGCCGGCGAAGCCCGAATCAAGGTCGAGCGATTCGGCACCCCCGGTTCACATGCACCCCAGATACACGCATGCCGCGCTCACCCTTCCGATTTTTCAAAGCAACGTCAAGGGCGTTCTATTCGCTTTGCCCGAACCGGAGGGGATTCAAGGGGATTTGAAACGTGTGACTGTGACGTAAAAGCCGGACAAAACAACAACTGCCGCCACACGGGCGGCAGTTGTCATGTCGACAAACTTACTTCTCCTGCTGCTTGCGCCAGCGAATGCCGGCCTCCAGGAAACCGTCGATCTCACCGTTGAAGACGGCCTCGGGGTTGCCGACCTCGTGCTCGGTACGCAGGTCCTTGACCATCTGGTACGGGTGGAGCACGTACGAACGCATCTGGTTGCCCCAGGAGTTGCCGCCGTCGCCCTTGAGGGCGTCCATCTTGGCCTGCTCCTCCTGGCGGCGGCGCTCCAGCAGCTTGGCCTGGAGGACGTTCATCGCGGTGGCGCGGTTCTGGATCTGCGACCGCTCGTTCTGGCAGGAGACCACGATGCCGGTGGGCAGGTGGGTGATGCGGACCGCGGAGTCGGTCGTGTTGACGCCCTGGCCGCCGGGGCCGGAGGAGCGGTAGACGTCGATGCGCAGCTCGGACTCGTCGATCTCCACGTGGTCGGACTGCTCGACCACGGGCAGCACCTCGACACCGGCGAAGGACGTCTGGCGGCGGCCCTGGTTGTCGAAGGGCGAGATGCGCACCAGGCGGTGGGTGCCCTGCTCGACGGAGAGGGTGCCGTAGGCGTACGGCGCCTGCACGGAGAAGGTGGTCGACTTGATGCCGGCCTCTTCGGCGTACGACGTCTCGATGAGCTCCGTCTTGTAACCGCGCTGCTCGGCCCAGCGCAGGTACATCCGCTGGAGCTTCTCGGCGAAGTCGGCGGCGTCGACGCCACCGGCCTCGGCGCGGATGTTGACCAGGGCCTCGCGGGAGTCGTACTCGCCGGACAGGAGGGTACGGACCTCCATCTCGTCCAGCGCCTTGCGTACGGCGGCCAGCTCGGACTCGGCCTCGGCGCGGGTGTCCGGGTCGTCCTCCTCCTCGGCCATCTCGAAGAGGACCGAGAGGTCGTCGATGCGACCGCGCAGCGCCTCCGCCTTCCTGACCTCGGCCTGGAGGTGGGAGAGCTTGCTGGTGATCTTCTGCGCCTCGTCCGGGTTGTCCCACAGGGACGGGACCGCCGCCTGCTCCTCAAGCGCGGCGATATCTGCCCTCAGCTTGTCGAGGTCCAGGACGGCCTCGATCGACTCCATGGTCGAGGAGAGGGACTTCAGCTCTTCGGATACATCGACGACTGCCACGGTTCAAGCGTAACGGCTGTGGCAAGCGACCTCCGCCGCGCTGCTCCTGGCCGGGTCTCGCCCACCCGTCCACCCGTCTCGGTGGGCGAGCGGGAAGGGCGGGCATGCCGGGTGCCTCGTGCGGGGCGGGGACGACGGGGCGGGCGGGTCAGGGGGTCGAGGATGTCGAGGCCGGGGGCGGAGTGTCCTGCGGGGAGTCCGAGGTGGCCCACCACGCGCCGGCCGACACCAGGGCGGCCACGGCCACGCCCGCCACTCCCAGGGTGATCCGCCGCCGCCGTACCGCCGCGCGGTGCTTCGCCGAGCCCGGCCGGGGGGCTCCCGCGGAGCGCGGTGCCCGGGCCGTGCCGTGCGCGCCGCCGGCCAGCTCGTCGGGCGCGGGCACCCGCATCGACGTGTGCGTGTCGCGGTTGGAGTCGGGCCGGGAGCCCTGGACGAGGGAGACCGCGCCCCGTCGTCGTACCGGCTCACCGCCCGCCGGGGGCGCGGGCGTCGCCGGTTCCTCCTCGGCCGCCTCCTCCGAGAGGTCCGGCTCGTCCACGTCCAGCGGCGGCAGCCCGGCCAGTGTGGGCAGCTGCTCCCGCAGCCGCGCCGCCAGCTCGGAGGCCCGCAGCCGGGACGCGGGCGCCTTGGCGAGGCACTGCACGATCAGCTGCCACAGCTCCTCGGGGATGCCGGGGAGGGGGACCACCGTCTCGGTGACATGGCGGCGCAGCACCGCGCCCGGGTGGCCGCCGCCGAACGGCGTGAAACCCGCCAGCAGCTCGTAGAGCACCGTGGCCAGCGCGTAGATGTCCACGGAGGCCCGCGGGGGCAGCCCCTCGACGATCTCCGGGGCCAGATAGTCCGGTGTACCGATGATCTTCGTGGCGCGGGTCCGCCGGGGCGCGTCGATCAGCTTGGCCACCCCGAAGTCGGTCAGCAGCGCCGGATGCGCCCCGCCGGGGCCGAGCGGTCCCTGCATGTCGAGCAGTACGTTCTCCGGCTTGACGTCCCGGTGCACGACCCCCGCCGCGTGCGCCGCGGCCAGCGCGTCCGCGACATCGGCGGTGATCGCCACCGCGGCCTCGGGCGCCAGCCTGCGCTCCCGCTCCAGGCGGGTGCGCAGATCGGTGCCACGCACCAGGTCCATCACCAGGGCCAGGTCATTGCCGTCGACGACGAGGTCGCGCACGGTGACGATGTGCGGGTGCTCCAGCCCGAGCAGCGCGGTGCGCTCCTGGACGAAGCGCCCGACCAGCTCCTGGTCCGAGGCGAGGTCCTCCCGCAGCAGCTTGATCGCGACGGGTCCCTCGGGCCCCTCGCCCAGCCACACCGTGCCGGCGCTGCCCCGCCCCAGGATCTGGTGCGCGGTGTACCGGCTGCCGATCTTCCGTGCCAAGACTGCTCCTACAGACGCGTGTTGTCGTTAAAACTACGCGTCCGGGGAGCCAACCTTCACCGTGGAGGCGGAAATCACCCGTCAGATGTCGACAAATCCACTACCCCACGGATCAGTTGTTGCCGCCCAGGCCCTTCACCCAGTCGCTCACCTGGCCGGCCCAGTGGGACAGCTGGTGCCAGTAGCCGCGGCCCTGGCCGACCCAGGTGTGCAGCGGTGTCAGCTCCCAGATCAGCCAGCTCGCCACCACCAGGATGACGATCGTGAACAGGCAGCCCTTCAGACAGCCGAGCCCGGGGATCTTCATCGGGTTGGCGCTGCGCTGCCGCGGCGCCCTGGGCTCCCGCGCGGGCCGCTGCGGCTGCTGCGGCGGGGCGTACTGCTGGGGCTGGCGCTGAGGCTGGTGCTGCTGAGGCTGCTGGGGCGCGTAGCCGTACCCCTGCTGGTAGCCCTGCTGGCCCTGCCCCTGCTGCCGGCCGCGCTGCTGCGGCTGCTGCGGGCGCGGCTGCGGCGCCTGCCGCGGCTGGTGCTGCGGGCGGGCCACCTGCCGCTGGGGCCGGTGGTGCAGCGGGTCGTCCTCCGGGGAGAGGTACTGGATCTGCGTCTGCTCATTGCGGTCCCGGGCGGCCCGCAGCTGGTTCTGCCAGGGGTGCGGCTGCTCGGGTCCGGAACCCTGCGGCCCGGCTCCCTGCGGCCCGGTGTTCGGCAGCACGGCCGTCGGATCGGCCGCGCCGGTGTGCGGCAGTACGGCGGTGGGGTCGGCGGCACCGGCGGGCCCCGCGGTGTGCGGCAGGACGCTGGTGGCGCCGTTCGGGTCGTACGAGCCCTGCGGGGCGCCCGTCGGCAGTACGGCGGTGGGATCGGCCGCGCCGACGATGCCCGGCTCGCCCGGCACCGAGGTCGGGGCCGGGTCGGGGGCGAGCAGCGCGCCGACGCCCTCGGCCGCCGCGATCTGGGCGGAGTTCGCGTGCACCCCGACGCCCTCGGCGACGACCCGCAGGCCGCGCGCGAGGTTCTCGGCGCTGGGCCGCTCCAGGGGGTTCTTGCGCAGACAGCGCTCGATCACCGTCCACAGCGGGTCCGGCACGGTGGAGGGCCGGCGCGCCTCGGCGCTGAGGTGCTGGTGCAGCACTTCGAGCGAGGTGGCGCCGGAGAACGGCGGACGACCGGTGACCAGCTCGTACAGCAGGATGCCGGCGCCGTACACATCGACGGCGGAGGTCTGCGGGCGGCCCTCGGCGGACTCCGGCGCGACGTAGGCGGGCGTGCCGACGAACTCCTGGGTGCGGGTCAGGCCCGGGGAGTCGGCGAGGCGGGCGATGCCGAAGTCGGTCAGCATCGGGTGCATCTCGCCGTCCAGCTGCCGCAGCAGCACGTTGGCGGGCTTGAGGTCGCGGTGGACGACGCCGTCGCGGTGGCTCGCGGCGAGCGCGTCGGCGACCTGCGCGGTCAGCAGGGAGGCGGCGACCGGCGTCAGGGGGCCGTTCTCGCGCAGATAGCGGTGCAGGTCGGGACCGTCGACCAGGTCCATGACCAGCGCCAGCAGCTCGCCCTCCACGACCAGGTCGCGGACCCGGACGATGTTCGGGTGGGTGAGCCGGAGCAGGACGGAGCGCTCACGCAGGAAGCGCATCACGATGTCCGGGTCGCTCGCCAGCTCTTCCTTCAGGACCTTGATCGCGACCGTTTCGCCCGGCTGGCCGGCGACGGCCGCCTCCGCGCCCGCGGTCTCGCGCTGGCGGGCACGCCAGACGGTGCCTGTGGCGCCGCGTCCGAGCGGCTCCTCAAGCAGGTACTTGCTGCCGACTGGCCGCACGTCACGCGCTCCCTGCTGCTTGCTGATGCTGCTTGCCTGCATTCCGGATGTTCCGAACCACTGTAGTGGTGCCGCGTGGGACGCCACGTAAGCGTTCCCGGGCAGGCTCGATGGAAAGACGCGCGTCTTTCGTCCGCGGTTGCCCGAAGCCGGACGGAAGCAGCCGGAAGCAGCCATCGGAGGGTACGGAAGCCGCCATAAGAGGGGACGTGACCGATCTCAACTGATCGCCGCCGTGGTCCATGTCAGGCACTTTTGGGGTCAGAGCCGACCAATCAAGATCACTTCGCACCGGGTGGCGGGCACGGTGTCGGCGGCAGGTGCGAGGATGCTCCCCGTACTGGCCGACGTGCTCATGTGGGGTGGGGGGTAGTCCGCGCCCGCGCAGACCCGCGCAGAAGGGACCGCTGACGCCGATGCAGATCCGGCTGACCGTCGTAGACCCGCCGGGCCCGCCCCCACAGCGAGGCGCGAGCCGGGATGTGCTGGTCACGGCGCCCGTGGGCACCGACCTCGCCGCGGTCGCGTCCGCGCTGGCCGGAGCGGTCACCGGGGAGGGCGCGGGCCGCGACACCGGGGGCGCGGCGGTCGTGCTCTACGCCGGTGCTGAGCGGCTGGATCCGCGTCGCGCCGTGCTCGGGGAGCCACCGCTGGTCGACGGCGCCGTACTGGCCCTGGGCGCGCCCCTGGCCGCCGAACCGCATCCCGAACTGGACGACGCGCCCACGCAGCTGCATGTGGTGGCGGGCCCGGACGCGGGCGGGGTGCATCTGCTGCACGGCGGCCGGATCACGGTCGGGCGCTCCGCGGACGCGGACGTACCGCTGGACGATCCCGATGTCTCACGGCTGCACTGCGCGGTGACGGTGGGCGCGGACGGCCGGGTGTCCGTGGCGGACCTGGGTTCCACGAACGGTACGACGCTGGACGGCACCCGGATCGGGGAGCGGGCGGTGCGGGTGCCCGCCGGGGGCCTGCTGCGGGTCGGGGAGTCGGCGCTGCGCCTCGCGCCCGGGGGCCCGCGGACGCGGGTGCCGGTGGTCGCGGACGGCGAGGGCTGCCTGCGCGTGGGGCCCGGTGCGGCTGCGCCGGACACCGGGTTCCCCCCTGCCGCGCCCGGCGGGACATGGACCAGTCCCGCCGACGCACCGCGGCCGTCAGGAGAGGGCACCGGGCACGCCTACGGCTCCGCCTCCTGGGGAGCCGCGGACGCAGGACTCACCGGACGCGACGGCGACACCCACGCGGGCCGGTTCGGCGTCGGCGACGGGGCGCAGAGCGTACGGCGGCGGGGGCTCGGCGCCTGGGCCCGGCGGCTGGCCGGCGGGCGCGGGGAGCAGCCGGCGGACGGCGCGCCCGGGTACGGCGAGGCGGCCTCGGCCGGTGGCGCCCCGGACGCCGGGGTCCCGCGGCGGCCCGACACCTGGCCGGACCCCGCGGCCCTGCTGCTCACCGCGCTCGGCCCCGGCCCCCGGCTGTGGGAGCGCGGCCCCGGCCATCCTGAGGCGCTGACCCTGCGGCTCGGCACCGCCGACCGGAGCGCGCCGGACGGCTCGGGCCTGCTGCCCGCCGTACCGGTGACCGCCGCGCTGCGGGAGGCGGGCGCGCTGGGCCTCGCCGGTCCCCGGCCCCGGCTGTCCGGGCTGGCCCGTGCGGTGCTGGCCCAGCTCGCCGCGCTGCACTCCCCCGATCTGCTGGAGATCGTGCTGATCAGCGCGGACGGCTCCCGCCCGGTGGAGGAGCGGGCCGCCGAGTGGTCCTGGCTGGGCTGGCTGCCGCATGTCCGTCCGAACCACGGCCAGGACTGCCGCCTCCTGCTGGCCTACGACCGCGAACAGGCCGCCGCCCGCACGGAGGAACTGCTGCGCCGGGTGGACGACCTCACGGCGCGCGGCACGGGGACCGCCGGGGCCCGCTCGATCCCGGCGCAGAACACCGGGGGCTCCGTGGGCTGGGGCTCCGGGGGCTCCGGGGGCTCCGGGGGCTCCGGGACGCGGTCGTACCCGAGGTCGTACGACACTCCGCTGATCCCCCACCAGAGCCAGGCACCCGGCACGCCCGGTACGCCCGGTACGCCCGCCGGACCGCTCGGTGCCCCGGCCTCCGGCACCCTCTCCCCCGCCTTCGGCACGCCGCCCCGGAGCCCGCGCCGGCCGTCCTGGGCCAAGGACGAGGCCGACCTGGGCGGCACCGGCTTCCCCGGCCCCTACACGGTGGTCGTGGTCGACGGCGACCCCGGCGGGACCGGTCTCCAGGAGGCCCTGGCCCGGCTCGCCGCGGTGGGCCCCCGGGCCGGGGTGCATGTGCTGTGTCTGGCGGAGGTCTCCGCGTCCTCGGCGGCCTCCCCGGTGGCCCGCACCTACGACACCGCGTGCACGGTGACCCCGACGCTGCGGCACTGCGGGGCCGTGGCCCTGCTCAGCGGCGATGTGGCCGGCACCCTCCAGCTGATGCGGGTCGCGCCCGGCGGCCCGGTGACGCCCGGGGTGCTCGCCACGGTGGACGCGGTGTCCCCGGCGTGGGCGGAGCGGTTCGCGCGGGCGCTGGCCCCGCTGCGGCCGGACGGCCCGGCCGGCGCCGGGCACGCGCGGGTGGCCGCGCCGCTGCCGCAGTCGGCGCGGCTGCTGGACGAGCTGGGCCTGGCCCGGGCCACCCCCGCCTCGCTGATGGCCCGCTGGGCGGACGCGGCCGACGATCCGGAGGCGCTGGGCGGCCGGGCCCGTGCCGTGCTCGGCGCCGGACCGCACGGCCCGGTCACCGCGGACCTGGTGGCCGACGGGCCGCATCTGCTGATCGAGGGCCCGGCGGGCAGCGGCCGTACCGAGCTGCTGCGGGCCGTGGTGGCCTCGCTGGCCGCGGCCGAACGGCCGGACCGGCTCGGCATGGTGCTCATCGACGGCCGGGACGGCGTCGGCACCGGCAACGGGCGCAACGAGGGCCTGCGGGTCTGCGTGGAGATACCCCATGTGACGACCCATCTGATCGCCAACGACCCTGTGCGCATGCGGGAGTTCGCGCAGTCGCTCAGCGCGGAGCTGAAGCGGCGCGCCGAGCTGCTGGGCCGGACCGACTTCGCGCAGTGGCACGCGGGGCGGGTGGCACCCGGCCGGGTGATCGCACAGCGCACCCCGCCCGGCGCGGGGGACATCGAGACGCCGCCCAGCTCCACGCTGCGGCTGCGGCCGGGCGCGGCGGCACGTCAACGCGCCGAGGCGGTACCGCCGTTGCCCCGACTGGTGGTGGTCGTCGACGATCTGGACGCGCTGGTCTCCCCCGCGCTCGGCGCCCCGGGCCGGCCCGCCGCGGGCTCGGTGACACGGGCCCTGGAGGCGGTGGCCCGGGAGGGCGAGCGGCTCGGTGTGCACCTGGTGGCGGCGGCCGGCACGGACGGCCGTACGGCGGACAGCGAACCGGCCCGCCGGGCGACCCTCCGCATCCGGCTCGCGGCCCCCCAGCAGGGATCCGACGAACCGGCCCCGGGGCGCGGCGAGTTGGCCCATCTGGACGCGTCCGCGGTGGGGTTCCAGGCGGGCCGGGTCACCGGCCGTATCCCGCGCACCGCGACCCAGCGCCCCACGGTCGTCCCGCTGGACTGGCACCGCATGGGCGATCCCCCCACCCGCCGCCCCGTCCGCGAACTCGGCAACGGCCCCACCGACCTGGCCCTGCTGGCCAGTGCCGTGGAACGCGCCGCCCGCCAGGTCGCGGCCGCCCAGGTGCCCTCGCTGCTGTAGGCGCCGGTACGCCCCAACTCATCCTGGATCAAGGGGCATACACCGCTGATCACGACCCGGTCACGATCACCCCTTCGCGCCCGCAGGCGCTCTTGCCCCGCCTGCGCGGCCCGCGTACACCGGAGCGCACGAACAGTGTTCCGGCGTTCACGGTGCACGGACGTCGACGGTGCACGGAGGTGCGCGGACGTGCGCGGTGCGCGGCGGAGAACGACGAACGGGGAAGTGATGCACAGCAGGAGCAGCACCATCCGGACCGGCAGGGCCGTCGGCGCGGTCGCCGCGTTGCTCGCGGGGGGCCTTGTGCTCGGCGCGTGCTCCGGCGGGGGCGGCGACGACAAGAAGGACAAGGGGAGCGCGCCGTCCGCCGGCGGCTCCGTGTCGCTGCCCAAGCTGGACGGCGCGCATCTGGAGATCGCGGCCGTGTGGACCGGGCAGGAGCAGACCAACTTCAAGAAGGTACTGGCGGAGTTCGAGAAGCGGACCGGCGCGCAGGTCACCTTCGTGCCCGCGCAGGACCCGATCATCAACTTCCTCGGATCGAAGATCGCGGGCGGGCAGCCGCCGGACATCGCGCTGCTGCCGCAGCCGGGCGCCATCAAGCAGGCCGTGGACAAGGGCTGGGCCAAGCCGGTCGGGCCGGACGCGCTCAAGGAGGTCCAGAAGAACTACTCGCAGGGCTGGCAGGACATCGGGAAGGTGAACGGCAAGCAGTACGGCGTCTACTACAAGGCCGCCAACAAGTCGCTCATCTGGTACAACGCCAAGGTCTTCGAGAACGCGGGCGCCAAGGAACCCACGACGTGGAAGGACCTGCTGACCACCGCGCAGGCCGTCTACGACTCCGGGGTCACGCCCTTCTCCGTGCCGGGCGCGGACGGCTGGCCGCTGACGGACTGGTTCGAGAACGTCTACCTCTCCCAGGCCGGGCCCGAGAAGTACGACCAGCTCGCCCAGCACAAGATCAAGTGGACCGATCCCTCGGTGAAGCAGGCGCTCCAGACGCTGGCGCAGATCTGGGGCAAGAAGGACTATCTGGCGGGCGGCCAGGACGGCGCGCTCCAGACCGAGTTCCCGAACTCGGTCACCCAGACCTTCACCGGCGGCGACCAGCCGAAGGCCGCGATGATCTACGAGGGCGACTTCGTGCAGGTCAACATCGGTGAGACCAAGGCGAAGGTGGGCACGGACGCCAAGGTGTTCCCGTTCCCGGCCGTCGGCTCCACCGCGCCCGTGGTCTCCGGCGGTGACGCGGCGGTCGCCCTGAAGGACTCCAAGGCCGCGCAGGCCCTGATGACCTTCCTCGCCTCCCCGGACGCGGCCACCATCCAGGCCGAGCTGGGCGGCTATCTCTCGCCGAACAAGAACGTGGCGATCTCGGCGTACCCGAACAGCGTCCAGCAGAAGATCGCCAAGTCGCTGATCGCGTCCGGTGACGACTTCCGCTTCGACATGTCCGACCAGGCCCCGCAGGCGTTCGGCGGTACCCCCGGCAAGGGCGAGTGGAAGGATCTCCAGGACTTCCTGAAGAACCCGGGCGATGTCGCGGGCGCCCAGGCCGCGCTGGAGAAGGACGCGGCGGCCGCGTACGGAAGCGGGAGCTGAGCCGGCCATGGCGTCGGCAGCGGCGGCCGGGGCCCCACCGGGTCCCGCCGCGCCCCGCGCGCGCAAGAGCGTGACCGGCACCCGCAGGGCCGTGGCAGTGCTGTTCCTGCTGCCCGCCCTGGTGCTGCTGGGCGCGCTCGTGGTCTACCCGATCGGGTACTCGATCGTCCGCAGCTTCGGCACGAACTCCGGGCACGGGTTCGCCGGACTCGACAACTACAAGACGGTCTTCACGGACGACGGCATCCTCACCGCCCTGAAGAACAACGTCATCTGGGTGGTGTTCGCGCCCGCCGTCTCCACCGCGCTCGGGCTGATCTTCGCGGTGCTGACCGAACGGGTGCGCTGGGGAACGGCGTTCAAGCTGGTCGTCTTCATGCCGATGGCGATCTCGATGCTCGCGGCCGGGATCATCTTCCGGCTGGTGTACGACCAGGACCCGGGCAAGGGCGTCGCCAACGCCGCGTGGGTGTCGGTGCACGACACCTTCGCGCAGTCCTCGGCGTTCCCGATGGCCCACCCGGGCCGCGAGTCGCCGCTCGTCCCGCAGAGCGGCGGCTTCGTCACCAGGGCCGCCGTGCACGCCGGGCAGCCGGTCACCCTGCCGCTCGTCGGGGTCGCCCCGGACAAGATGCCCGGCGACGCGCACCGGGCGGCGGCCGCGCACGCCGAGCCGGGCAAGGTCACCGGCACCACCTGGCAGGACTTCACCCGCGGCAAGGGCGTCGGCCGGCTCGGCGCGCCCGACCCGGGCGAGCTGGGCTATCCGGGGATGCGGATCGAGGCGGTGAAGGACGGCAAGGTCGTGGCCTCCACGAAGGCGGCGGCGGACGGCACCTTCACCCTGCCCGCGGCGGCCGACGGGGCGCGGCTGCGGCTTCCCGCGGCCAACTTCCGGGAGCCGTACAACGGCGTCGAATGGCTCGGCCCCTCGCTGGTCACCCCGGCGATCATCGGCGCGTACGTCTGGATGTGGGCGGGCTTCGCGATGGTGCTGATCGCGGCCGGACTCGCGGGCATGCCACGGGAGTTGCTGGAGGCCGCGCGGGTGGACGGCGCCAATGAGTGGCAGGTGTTCCGCAGGATCACCGTACCGCTGCTCGCACCGGTCCTCGCGGTCGTCGCCGTCACCCTGATGATCAACGTGCTCAAGGTGTTCGACCTCGTCTACATCATCGCCCCCGGCTCCTCCCAGGACGACGCGAACGTGCTCGCCCTGGAGCTGTACCGCAGGGGCTTCGCGGAGGGCCAGCCGGGCGTGGCGAGCGCGATCGCGGTGTTCCTGCTGGTGCTGGTGATCCCGGTGATGCTGTTCAACATCCGACGGCTTCGGCGGGAGGTACGACGATGACGGCACTCGCCACCGATACACGCGGGACGACCCCACCCGCCTCCGCGCCCCGGCCCTCACTCGGCGCCCGGATCACTCGCGCGCTGGGCGGCCCCCTGGTCCGTGTCGTCCTCGTCCTGGTCGGCCTCTTCTGGCTGGTGCCGACCATCGGCCTGCTGATCTCCTCTCTCCGCTCCCCCGACGACATGAGCGCGAGCGGCTGGTGGACGGTGTTCACCAAGCCCTCCCAGCTGACCTTCGACAGCTACCAGAAGCTGCTGGAGAACGGCGACATCACCCACTCCCTGCTGAACACGGTCCTGATCACGGTCCCGGCGACCGTCCTGGTCGTGGTCATCGGCTCGCTCGCCGGATACGCGTTCGCCTGGATGGAGTTCCCGGGCCGGGACTGGTGGTTCCTCGGCGTGGTCAGTCTGCTGGTGGTGCCGGTGCAGGTGGCGCTGATCCCGATCGCCGAACTCTTCGGCAAGATCGGCCTGTTCGGGACGATCCTCGGCGTGGTCCTGTTCCACACCGGCTTCGGACTGCCGTTCGCGGTGTTCCTGCTGCGGAACTTCTTCGCCGAGATCCCCCGCGAACTGCTGGAGGCCGCCCGCCTGGACGGCGCCGGTGAACTGCGCCTGTTCGCCCGCGTGGTGATGCCCCTGGGCGGCCCGGCCATCGCGAGCCTCGGCATCTTCCAGTTCCTCTGGGTCTGGAACGACATGCTGGTCGCCCTGGTCTTCACCAAGTCCGGCACCCAACCGATCACGGTCGCCCTCCAGACCCAGGTCCGCCAGTTCGGCAACAACATCGACGTCCTGGCCCCCGGCGCCTTCATCTCCATGGTGATCCCACTGGCCGTGTTCTTCGCGTTCCAGCGGCAGTTCGTGTCGGGGGTGATGGCGGGGGCGGTGAAGTAGGCACCGCCTGAGGACGGCGACGGCCCTGGTGCCCGTTCAGGGGGGGCCGGGGCCGTCTACGACTCCAGCGGGACGATCACGGAGGGGCCCTGAACGGCGGCGGGCTCCCTACGTCCAGGTGAGGCGTCGCCCCTCGGTGCCGACGCGCAGCCGCATGCGGTCGGCCGAGGGGCGCCCGTCCGCCTGCCACTGTGTGACGCGCCCGGTGATCCGGTCCCACAGAGGCGCGGTGCCGCCCTGCCGGACCATCCACCGCGCGGCTGTCGCGTTCGAGGGTGAGCTGCTGCGCGCGCGGCGCGGCGAACTGCGCGACGAACCGGGCGGTCCAGTCGTCGAGCACATCCGCGCCCAGTGCGGCGGGCACCGCGTCGCCTCCTCCGAGGTTCGGCAGGATGCCCAGCGGGGGCGGAAGGTGAGGGCGGGCCGGCATGAACGAGACCTGTCCGCCGAGTACCGGGCCGTCGGCCGTGCCGTCGTCGGCCACGGTGAGCCGTACGAGTTCGGATGCGTGCGTCCATCCGCCGACCGTGACCAGGACCTCACCGCCGGGTCGTGTCTGCGCGAGCCAGTCAGCCGGCACCGTGTGCACGCCGCATGTGGCGATCACACGGTCGTCGGCCGCCAGGCCGCAGAGGTGCTGGGTTCACAAATCCCGCAACGTCACCAACCGCCTGCCGAAGTCCGCCCAGCCCGGCGCGGTGAAGGCGATCGAGGGAGTCGACTTTCTCCACGGTCAAGCTCCGCACCTAGGGCCTGGCAGCCCGGCGGCCGCGTTGGCGATGGTGTTCAAGCTCGTCGAGTCCGCCCAGAACCGCCGGCGCGGGATCACCAAAGCACACCCCTCGTACCGCCGGTCCGCGCAGGTGCACAGTTCGAGAACGGCATCCTCGTCGAACGCGAGGAGCAGGCCGCTTGAGCGACTGAAATGGACTACCGCGCCCAGCGTCCCATGGCCGCCGCGGTGCCGATCAGGCACTCGATGTCGGTCGGGAAGCCAACGAGGGCGTAGGCGGTCAGGCGCAGGTGGCCCTCAAGACAGACCAGGTTGTCCTGCCTCTCGCCGACGAGGATGAGCGGAGGAAATCGCTCACCTCTGATGAACGCGTGGGCCGCGTCGACGAACGGATCGTTGGGCACGTCGAACGCCCGTATCCCTGCCTTGATACGTGCGGCTGCGTCGGTCGGCCGGCGGCTGCCACCCGACAGTTCGACCCAGTACGAATAGTCGAGGTAGCGCACGCCGGCCGCCTCGTCGGCGGACAGGCGTGCCCTGGTCCACGTGACGTGATCGGGGAAGTTCTCGAACAGGTCGCGGCTCTCGCCGTACCCGCGCGTCGCAGCGAGCAGAGCGCGACGTGCGAGGTTGGCTCCAGTGTCGGAGAGGTCCGGATGCGTCAGCAGCTGCTCGGCCTGTCCGGCTGCCGCCAGGTGGGACCGGAGGTTCTGGCCGAACCTCTGGCTGGACAGCTCGCCGCTCAAGAAGCAGGCGACCATCTCGTCATCACTGCTCACACCCAGTACCTGCACGACCGTCAGCATAGGACCGAACCCGTTGGATGCCGCCGCCTGCCTCCGTGGCAGCCACCGCACTTCCTCACCGGCCGTGACGTTGGCGCGGGTGACGTAGTGCTCCCACCGGATGTAGTCCGATACCGACTCGGAGATCACCCGGGCTCGGCGGATCGTCACGCCCCGGGCCGCGGTGTCAGTGATCAACTGATCGTAGGGATGCCGCCAGGACTCACGGTCCTCCCAGCTGATCCGCTCGCCCCGCTTCCACGCCTCGAAGCGGTCCGTCGACGCGTAGGAGTCACGCAGCTCCAAGTGGATGGCGGACCGCTCGCACTGGCCAAGCAGCTCAGCGAAACCGGGCACGCTCGACGGCATCACACGCCTCCCTGATCAACGAGACGTCAGCCACGGGACGGCCCGCGAACGCCGGTTGATTCAGAAGCAGTTACAGCGCCGCCGACAACGTGCGCGTGGAAGTAGCACTCCACGGTACGACAGTCCCCCGGGTTGTCTTCGAGCGCACGAGGGAGTCGTCGTCATGTGGTGACCGAGACGTGAACGCGGCTCCGTAGAAGGCGTGTTGGCCACCTGTAGGCCAGGGCCGATCCGCCCCTCCCCGTTCCCCGGGCATCCCCCGAATGCCGTACGGCCCGTAACCCCGTCACCCTTTCGGCCGTTCCCGGGCAGAACGCCCGCGCCGTCAGACCCATGGATGTCCCGTGCCCAGGTTCAGTGTCATCGTCCCCGCGTACCAGGTCCAGGCGTACCTCTCCGAGTGCCTGGACTCGGTGCTGTCGCAGTCGTACCCGGATCTCGAAGTGATCGCGGTGGACGACGCCTCGCCGGACGCGTGCGGCGAGATCATCGATGAGTACGCGGCCCGGGACCCCCGGGTGAAGCCCTTACACCTGGCCGAGAACCGGGGGCTCGGCCGGGCCCGCAACGCCGGGATCGCGCAGGCCGGCGGCGAGTACCTGATCTTCCTGGACAGCGACGACACCCTCACCCCGGGTTCCCTCGCGGCGATCGCCGAGCGGATCGATGCGACCGGCGGGCCGGATGTGCTGGTGTACGACTACGAGCGCACGTACTGGGACGGCCGGCGGGTGCGCAACCATCTCGCGGCCGAGCTGAGCGAGTGGGGCCGGGCGCCCTTCCGGCTCGCGGACCGGCCGGGGCTGCTGCGGGTGCTGATGGTGGCCTGGAACAAGGCGTACCGGCGGGAGTTCGTCGCGGCCGAGGGCTTCACCTTCCCGCCCGGCTACTACGAGGACACCCCCTGGACCTTCCCGGTGCTGATGGCGGCCCGTTCGATCGCCACGCTGGACCGGGTGTGCGTGCACTACCGGCAGCGCCGCCAGGGCAGCATCCTGTCCACCACCAGCCGTAAGCACTTCGATCTGTTCGACCAGTACGAGCGGGTCTTCGCCTATGTCGCCGACCACCCCGAACTCGCCTCCTGGAAAACCGAGTTGTACCGGCGGATGATCGACCACTACGGCGTGGTGTTCACCCGCCCCGGACGGCTGCCGCACGGCAGCCACGGGGAGTTCCTGCGCCGGGCCCGCGACCACCACCGCCGCTACCGGGTGCCGAAGGCGCGGCTGCGGCGCCGGCATCTGCTGATCCGGTTCGGGCTGCACCGCACCTTCCGGGCCCTGCGCCACATCGCCGCCGCCCGCCGCCGTCTGCGGGGGCTCGTACTGGGTCCGGCGCGCGCGGTGCGCTCCGCCGCGCTCCGGCTGCACTACCGGATCCAGCTGCGGCTGCCGCTGCGGCCCGAGCGCGCGGTGTTCGCCGTCGAGGGCGGGTACGGCGGGGACCCGGCCGCGCTGGAGGAGGCGATGCGCCGGTACGCCCCGCATGTGCGCTCCTCCTGGATCGCCGACCCGGCGCACCCGCGCCCGCTCCCGGCAGGGCCCCGCCTCGTCGTCCCCGGCACGGCCGCCCACTGGACGGCGCTCGCCCGCTCCACGTACCTGTTCGGCGACGCCCACCTCACCCGGGACCTGCGCAAGCGGGACGGGCAGATCGTCGTGCGCATGCTTGGTGGAACGCCCCTGGGCCATACGGGACTTGATCTGGTGGAGCGGCCGGCGGCCGTCCCCGGCGCCGACCCCGTGGGCCTGCTGCGGGACGTCGACCGGTGGGACCACGTCATCTCCGGCAACCGGCACTCCACGCTGACCTGGCAGCGGGTCCACCCCGGCCGCTGGACCGCCCTGGAGTACGGCAGCCCGCGCACCGATGTCTTCCAGCGGGCCACCCCGGACGACGTGGCCCGGCTGCGCGCCACCCTGGGCATCCCCGCGGGCGCGGTCGCGATCCTCTACGCGCCCGCCCACCGCGACCACCGCCGTACCCAGCACCTCCCGCTGGACCTGCCGAGGCTCGCGCGCGGTCTCGGCTCGCGCTTCGTGCTGCTCGTCCGCGCCCACGGGGACGTGCCGGTCGAGGGCCCCCGGGTCATCGACGTCTCCGCGCACCCCTGTCCCGAGGGCCTGTGCCTGGCCGCGGACGCGCTGATCACCGACCAGTCGCCGCTCATGTTCGACTACGCCGGGCTCGACCGGCCGATCGTGCTGCACACCGGTGACTGGGCGGCGTACGCGGCCGTCCGGGGCGCCTATGTCGACCTTCCCGGCGCTCCGCCCGGCGCGGTGGGGCGCGACGAGGACGAACTGATCGACGTGTTCACCGAGGGCCACTGGAACGGCGCGCGGGCCGCGCTGCTGCGGGCCGCGTTCCGGGAGCGGTTCTGCCCGTGGGACGACGGCCGGGCCGCCGAACGGGTCGTACGGCACATCGTGCTGGGCCGCACCGAGCCGTCCCCGGTGGTGCCGCTCGGCGAGCGCCGCCCGGTCCGCTCCGCCATGGCGGACACCCCGTACCCGGCGCGGTCCCCGCTGGTCACCGTGCCGCATCCGACCGGCCCGCGCCCCGTCACCAAGGCCGCCGAACACCGTTGATCCCCACGGGAGTTCCCTTGCCCCTCGGCTCGACACGGCCCGCCCCGAGCCGCCCGCCCACCTGGCGCCCGGCGGGCCGACCGGGACGGGGACGCACGGTGGGCCGGGTGCGCGCGGGGCCGTAGAGACGCGTCCGCAGGACGTCAGGAAGAACGACAGAAAGAGCAGAATGCCCCGCTTCAGCATTATCGTCCCCACTCATGGGGTCGCCGGCCGGCTGTCCCAGGCGCTGGACTCGGTCCTCGGCCAGTCCTTCGGCGACCTGGAGCTGATCCCGGTCTGTGACGCGCCCGACGCCCCGGCCGCCGAGGTGGCCGCCGGGTACGCCGGACGGGACCCCCGGGTGAAGCCGGTCCACTCACCGCCGTCCGCCGGGCTCGGCGGGGCGCGCAACGCCGGGCTGCGGGCGGCGGGCGGCGCGTATGTGCTCTTCCTGGACGGCGACGACCTGCTGCTGCCGGGCGGGCTCGCGGCCGTGGACGCCCGGCTGACCGAGACCGCCGGGGTGGATGTGCTGTACGTGGAGCATGAGCGCACCCCGTGGTGGGAGGGCGATCCGGTGAACCCGGTCGGGCCGCTGTTCGCCGGTGCCCCCAAGGGCGCCTTCGCCCCCGCCGAGCTGCCGGGGCTGACCGGCGCCGCGCTGCCCGCGTGGAGCGCGGTGTACCGCCGTACCTTCCTCACCGAGCATGAACTCGGCTTCCCCGACGGACACTTCACGGACCTCGGCTGGGGCGGCCTGGTCACGGTCGCCGCCCGGCGGATCGCCGTACTGCGCCGGGTCGTGGTCCGGCACCGGCTGCGTCGGCAGGGCAGCCGGCTGAACCTGCCCGGCGAGGGCCAGCACGCGCTGCTCGACCAGGTGGAACTGGTCCTCGCGCGGGCCGCCGAGCACGCGCTGCCCGCCGAACGCACCGGGCCCCTCTTCGACCAGTTGTTCGCGCTGGTCCTGAAGACCGCGGCCCGGCCGGAGCGGCTGGCCCGCGGACACCGGGCGTTCTTCCGCCGCGCGGCCCGCCTGTACCGGCGGTTCCGGCCGGCCGGGCACCGGATGCCGCGCGGCAGCCTCGGGGTGCAGCACCGGCTGCTCGCGGTCGGCGCGTACGACGCCTTCCGCGCCCTGCGCGACGCGAACCGGCTCGCGGGCCGGGCCGTCGAGACCGTGCCGCGCCCGCACGCGGTCCGCACCCGGCTGCGCTACCGTGCCGCCCTGCGCCGCCCCCTGGACCCCAACCTCGTTGTGTACTGCGCCTATTGGGGCCGCGGCTACGCCTGCAACCCGGCCGCGATCCACGCCAAGGCCCGTGAACTCGCCCCGCAGCTGCGCTCGGTGTTCCTGGTGGAGGCCGGGCAGGAGCACACACTGCCGGAGGACGTGGAGTACGCAGTGCTCGGCTCGCACCGCGCCTGGGAGCTGCTGGCCCGCGCCACATATCTGGTCAACAACGCCAACTTCGCGGAGGGCGTGGTCAAACGGCCCGGCAGCGTGCACCTCCAGACCCAGCACGGCACCCCGCTGAAGACGATGGGCGTGGACCAGTCGACATACCCGGTGGTGGCCGCGCGCTCCGGCAGCTTCACCCGGTTGCTGGGCCGGGTCGACCGCTGGGACTTCAACCTCTCCGCCAACCGGCACTCCACCCGTATGTGGGAGCGCGCCTTCCCCGGCTCCTGGGAGGCCCTGGAGTACGGCTATCCGCGCAACGACGTCTTCTACACGGCGACCGCCGCCGATGTGGCCCGCATCCGGCGGGAGTTGGGCATCCCCGAGAACCGGCTCGCCGTGCTCTACGCCCCCACCCATCGCGACCACCACTCCGGCTTCGAACCCGGCCTGGACCTGGAGGAGTTCTGCGCGGCCGCGGGCGAGGACGTCGTCGTACTGCTGCGCGCCCATTACTTCTACGACCAGGGCCGCACCCGGCACTCGGACCGGATCATCGACGTCACCGCGCACCGCAGCACCGAGGACGTGTGCCTGGCCGCGGACGCGCTGATCACCGACTACTCGTCCATCATGTTCGACTACGCCAACCTGGACCGGCCGATCGTGATCTACGCCGATGACTGGGAGGTCTACCGGCAGTCGCGGGGCGTCTACTTCGACCTGATGGCCGAGCCGCCGGGGCCGGTCGCCCGCACCCCTGAGGAACTGGCCGCCGTCTTCCGCGAACGCGTCTACGCGGACGCGGAGTCGACGGCACTGCGGGCCGGATTCCGGGCACGGTTCTGCGAGTTCGACGACGGCCGGGCCGCCGAACGCGTCGTACGGCGGGTGCTGCTGGGCGAGCCGCCGCAGGCGCTCCCACCGGTGCTGCCGCTCGCCGAACGCGTCCCCGCCCCCGCCGCCGTGACCCTCGTGAGGAGCTGACCGTGCCCCGCTTCAGTGTGATCGTGCCCTGCTACCAGGTGCAGGCGTACCTCCGCGAGTGCCTGGACTCGGTGCTGGCGCAGTCGTACGGGGATCTGGAGGTGATCGCCGTGGACGACCGCTCGCCGGACGACTGCGGCGCGATCCTCGACGAGTACGCCGCGCGCGACCCCCGGGTGAAGGTGCTGCACCTCCCGGAGAACATGGGCCTCGGGCGCGCCCGCAACGCCGGGCTGCCACACGCCACCGGGGACTACCTCTTCTTCCTGGACAGCGACGACACCCTCACCCCGGGCGCGCTCGCGGCGATCGCCGACCGGCTGGCGGAGAGCGGCGACCCGGATGTGCTCGTGTTCGACTACGCGCGCACGTACTGGTGGGGCGGCACCCGGCGCAACGCGCTCGCGGAGGTGCTCGCGGAGGCCGGCCCGGACACCTTCACGGCGGCCGGGTATCCGCGGATCCTGGATCTGCTGATGGTGGTGTGGAACAAGGTCTACCGGCGGGAGTTCGTCGCCGCGCGGGGCTTCACCTTCCCGCCCGGCTACTACGAGGACACCCCCTGGACCTTCCCGGTCATGCTCAGCGCCGGGCGGATCGCCGCACTGGACCGGATCTGCCTGAACTACCGCCAGCGCAGGCAGGGCAACATCCTGTCCACCACCAGCCGCAAGCACTTCGACGTGCACGACCAGTACGAGCGGGTCTTCGCCTTCCTGGACTCGCATCCCGAACTCGACTCCTGGCGGCCCTACTTGCACCGCAAGATGGGCGAGCACTGCCTGGACATCCTGGCGAAGCCGGACCGGCTGCCGCCCGCCGACAAGGCCGAGTTCTTCCGCCGTACGGCCGATCTGTTCCGCCGGTTGAAGCCCGAGGGCGCCCAAGTGGACGGAGAGGCCGCCCTGTTGCAGGGCGGCTGGGCGGGCTACCGGCTGCGGCGGCAGGCGGGCCGGGTCAGGCAGGGGGCGGCACGGCGGGCGGGCGCGGTACGACGGGTGGCGGCCGGGCGGGCCCGCGCCGGCTGGGCCTCGCTGCACGCCCGCCGGCCGCTCGACCCCGAGCTGGTGGTGTACTCGGCGTCCGCACACCGGGGTTTCCTCGGCGACCCGGCCGCGGTCCATCGCGCGGCCCTGCGGATCGCCCCGCAGCTGCGCGGGGTGTGGGTGGTGCGGGACGCGGAGACGGCGGCGGGGCTGCCGCCGGACGTGGAGCATGTGATCGTGGGCACCCGGCGCTGCGCCGAGATCATGGCGCGGGCCGCGTTCCTGGTGAACGACGTGCCCTGGACCGGGGTCCCGGCCAAGCGGCCCGGCAGTGTGCACATCCACACCCATCAGGGCACCCCGCTGAAGTACCTCGGCGCCGATCTGCTGGACAAGCCGGGCGCCCGGCTCGGCGTCGACGTACCGCAGCTGCTGCGCCGCGCCGACCGCTGGGACCACAGCCTGGTCGCCGGCCGCCACGCGGAGCTGGTGTACGAGCGGGCCTACCCCTGCCACTTCGCCTCGGCGCGCACCGGAAGCCCGCGCAACGACGTGCTGGTCAACGGCGGTTCGAGCGACTTCCGTGAGCGGCACGGCATCCCGGACGACCACACGGTGGTGCTGTACGCGCCGACCCGCCGGGACTACCGCAGGGGCGGTCATGTGGACCGGATCGACGTGGCCCGGCTCGCGGCCGACCTCGGCGAGGGCCACACTCTTGTGGTCCGGCTGCATCCCGCGCTGGCGACCGGTCCCGCGCGCGGTCTGGGCCTCACGGAGCTGGCCCGGCGCGGCATCGTGCTCGACGCGACGGACGAGCCCGAGCTGGCGGACGTACTGCTCGCGGCGGACGCCCTGATCACCGACTACTCGTCCGTGATGTTCGACTACGCCAACCTGGACCGGCCGATCGTGGTCCACGCCGACGACTGGGATCTCTACCGGCAGACCCGGGGTGTCTACTTCGACCTGATGGCCGAGCCGCCGGGGCATGTCACCCGTTCCCAGCGGGAGTTGGCGACCCTCTTCGCCTCCGGGCGCTGGCAGGACGGCGAGTCGGCCCGCCTGCGCTCCCGATTCCGGGCCCGCCACTGCGAGTTCGAGGACGGCCGAGCCGCCGAACGCGTCGTGCGCACCCTGCTCCTGGACGAGCCGATGCCGGGCACGGTACGGCTGCCGGGGCAGACGACGGCGGGACGGGGCGCGCTGACGTCGGCGTGAAGGCCGTACGGCCGGTACGCGAAAAGCCGTACCGGCCGATGGCGGGGACCACGGCCGGTACGGCGGCTACAGGACCTGCTCGGTCCTGCTCGGCTCACCGGACTTTCCCGGCCTGTCCGGCTTACTCGACGACGAGGTCGACCTCGATGTTGCCGCGGGTCGCGTTGGAGTAGGGGCAGACCTGGTGGGCGGCCTCGACGAGCTTGCGGCCGGTCTCCTGGTCCACGCTCTCGGGCAGCTCGACCCGCAGGGTGACCTTCAGACCGAAGCCCTCGCCCACCTTGCCGATGCCGACCTCGGCGGTGACGGCGGCGTCGGTGACATCCACCTTCGCCTTGCGGCCGACGACACCGAGGGCGCCGCCGAAGCAGGCCGCGTAGCCGGCGGCGAAGAGCTGCTCGGGGTTGGTGCCCTCGCCGTTGCCGCCCAGCTCCACCGGCGGGGCCAGCTTGACGTCGACCTTGCCGTCGGACGAGACGGCACGGCCCTCACGGCCGTGGGTGGCGGTGGCGACGGCGGTGTAGAGCGCGTCCATGACGAACCATCCCTCTCGATGTGTCCTGCGTCGTGTTGCTTCGTTGGCTTTCTGCCACCACAAGTAGAGCACACAATTTAGTTGCGCACAATCAAATGCCGGACGAAGAGCTACCCTGGACCCATGACCGCTACTCCCGCCGAGACCGAGACGGACTGGCTCCGCCTGGACAACCAGATCTGCTTCTCGCTGCACGCCGCGTCCCGCGCCTTCAACGGCGTCTACCGCGTGGTCCTCAAGGACCTCGGCCTCACCTATCCGCAGTACCTGGTGATGCTGGTGCTGTGGGAGCAGGGCGATCTGCCGGTCAAGAAGCTCGGCGAACAGCTGCGGCTCGACTCCGGCACACTGTCCCCGCTGGTCAAGCGGCTGGAGGCGGCGGGCCTGGTGCGTCGGGAGCGCAGCGTCGAGGACGAGCGCTCGGTGCGGGTGCTGCTCACCGAGGAGGGCACCGCCCTGCGCGAGCGGGCCCTGGAGGTGCCGCGCCGCATCATGCGTTCCACCGGCTTCGACCGCGCCGAGATCGCCGAGCTGCGTGCCCGCCTCGACCGGCTCACCAGCGCGCTGGACGCGGCGGCAGCGACGGAGGCCGAAGACTCGCGGGACTGAGGGGCCGTACATAGAGACGTACGGCGGTCCGCCCGCGCACGGCCTCGCCGCGCACCGTGAACTCCCGCTGAAGCAGGTCGAGTTTGGCCCGCTCGCCGGGGTCGCGCGGCGTCCACCGCCCCGCCAGCACGGCCCGGTCGGCGACGACCCACACCCGCTGGACCCCGGCCACCCGGCCGCGCACCTCCGCGGCCGGGACCTCCACTCCGTACAGGGTCCCGGACACGCCTCCGGTCCGCGCGAGCACCAGATCCCGCGTCCCGCGAAACGCCCCGGGGTACGCCAGCTCGGTGTTGCGCGTGTACGCCGGCAGATACAGCACCGCGTCCCCCTTCCGCACCCCGTACGCCGCCGCCCGCGCGATCGCCGCGAGGTCATCGGGACGCCGGGCGGGGTCGCGGTCCTGCTGGAGGAGGGAGAACTGCTGGAGGGGGACGAGGGCGACGGCGAGGAGACCGAGGAGGGTGCCGGAGTAAGTCCGGAGCGACAGGCGCACCGCCACCGGCGCCTCCGGCCCCACCGTCTCCGGCCGATCGCCGCTGTGCGGGCGGGGATTGGTGTTTCCGCGTGGACGAAGGTGGGCGGGGGCGACAGCACGCCGGGCGCCGTGCCGAAGGCGCTCCGCGGTCCCCGCCACCCACTCGCCCCCCGCCGCGACCAACAGCGGCGCCCCCGCCAGCGCGTACAGCACATACCGGTCGACATACAGCGGCGGCGAGGACTGCGAAGCCAGCATCAGCACCCCGGGCGGCACCACGACCAACGGCGCCGCCACCCCCGCGAGCGCGAACTCCCCCCTCCGCGTGCCCCTCCCCCCGACCGCCCCCGCCAGCAACCCCACCACCGCGAGCCCCAGGCAGACCCAGTACACGCCCTCCGACGCGCCGAAGAACTGCCGCGCCAGCCCCGCCACCGTCTCCCCCGTCGGCCTGCGCAGCCATGCCACCTGTGCCGCCTGTGCCCGTGACACCACCACCATCGGCAGCAGGGAGAGCAGGACCGCCCCGGCCGCGCAGCCCCATCCCCGCCAGACCCGTCCCCGTACCCGGGCCAGTGCCAGGGACAGGCCATGGGCCAGCACCACCAGCACCGCGAACTCGTGCAGCCAGCAGGTGACGCCGAGGACGAGGCCGTACCCCCACCACGCCCCGCGCAGAAGCAGCAGCGTCGCGCCCATCACCCCGGCGGCGACCAGCGCGTACGACCGGCCCTCCTGCGCGTAGTGGCCGGCCATCGGGTTCACGGCGTAGAGCAGCCCCGCCCAGAGCCCCGCCCGCGGCCGGGCCAGCCGCGCGCCCACCTCGGCTACCAGAGCCGTGGTCAGCACCGCCCCGGCCACCGACGGCAGGCGCAGCACCACCTCGTCGGCATGCACGGCGAGCACGGCGTGCATGAGGAGGTAGTAGAGCCCGTGCACCGCGTCGACCCCGTGCACGAGCCGCCAGATCTGCGGCACCGTCCGCTCCGCGACCTGGAACGTGACCGCCTCGTCCCGCCACATCCCACCCCGGTCCACGCCCCACAGCCCGAACGCCAGCATCACCGCCGCCGGCACCCCCACCACGACCCCGCGCCGCCCCCGCCCCCCGGGCGGCTTCCGCGACGGCGCTGGCACAGCTTCGACAGCTTCCACAGGGAGCCCGACGTTCACCACGGCCCGATCTTTTGCGATGAGACGATGTTTGCGGGTGTTTGCGGCGTATCGCCGCCGATACTCCATCCACCCGGCTTAGGCTCCAACGCGATGAACGGTCCC
This sequence comes from Streptomyces griseofuscus, assembly GCF_014673495.1. Classification (GTDB taxonomy): domain Bacteria; phylum Actinomycetota; class Actinomycetes; order Streptomycetales; family Streptomycetaceae; genus Streptomyces; species Streptomyces murinus. The sequence goes on along the minus strand of NZ_CP051006.1, from coordinate 5,313,244 downwards.
CGTGTCACCCCCGGCCCCGTCCTCAAGCTCACCCTCGGCTGGTTCGCCACCCGGGCGTTGATGCTGTGGCTGCTCGCGCATGACAGTTCGCCGCTGCTCAGCGGGGGTTCGGTGGCGCGGGAGGTGGGGCGGTTGTACGTCCACTGGTACGGCGTGCTCGAACAGGGGTCGTACCCGGTGCACGACACCCTGTGGCAGTACCCGCCGGGCGCGGGCGCGGTGCTGCTGGCGCCGGGGCTGGTGCCGGGGTTGTCGTACGTCCAGGCGTTCGTGGCGCTCACGCTGGCCGCGGACGCGCTGATCGAGGTGGCGCTGGTGCGCGCGGGGCGGCGGCCGGGGCGGAGTCTGCTCGGCGCGGCGCTGTGGACGGGCGGGCTCCCGCTGCTGCTGCATCTGCCGCTCGCGCGGTACGACGTCCAGGTCACCGCCCTCGCCGTCCTCTCCCTGCTGACACTGACGCGCTCCCCGCGCGCGGGCGGTGTGCTCGGGGCGCTCGGCGCGCTGGTGAAAGGCTGGCCCGCGCTGGTGCTGCTGGGCACGCCCCGGGGTGCGACGACGCGGAGCGCGTGGAGCTGGGCGGCGGGCGCCGGGGTCGTCGTCCTGGGGCTGCTGTCCGTCGCGTTCCGGCATCCGCTGTCCTTCCTTGCGGAACAGGGCGGGCGCGGGGTGCAGATCGAGTCGCTGGGCGGTACGGCGCTCAATCTGGCCCGGCACGCGGGGTGGTCCGGCCGGCCCCACTACCAGTACGGCGCCATCGAGTTGGTAGGTCCGTACGTGCCCGTCGTCGCCGCCGTGTCCCTCGCGCTGACGGCGGCCGCCTTCGGGCTGCTGGTGCTGTGGCGGGTGCGGGCGCGGCGCTGGACCGAGGCGACGGCGGCCGACGCGGCGCTGTCCGCGGTGCTGCTGTTCACGGTGACCAGCCGGGTGATCAGCCCGCAGTACATGGTCTGGCTGATCGGGCTCGCCGCGGTGTGCCTGGTCTCGCGGCACACCGGTCAGCGTCCGGTGGCGGTGCTGGTTCTGGCGGCGTCGGCGCTGAGCACGGTGGTGTACCCGCTGTGCTACGGGCAGGTGATCGGAGGGAGTTGGGCCGGCTGTCTGCTGATGCTGGGCCGCAACGGGCTGCTGACGGCCGCGGCGGTGCTGTCCTTCGTCAGGTTGTGGCGGGCCACGACCGCACCGATGGTAAATCGTAGGCAAAGAACACAACCTTGCCCTGATTCCGACCGTCTACCAAACCGAGCCCTAAGCATCTCTTAACGGAGTATTACCGAACATTTCTACGCTCCCGGCCTGTGGACCCTATGCTTCCCGACTCGCCCGCCCAGTCAGAGAACTCCGAGAACACACAGACCCCACAGAACACTCCGCGCACCGGCGCCGTCGGCGTCGTCGTGATCGGCTACAACGACCGTGCCCATGTGGCCGACGCCGTGCGTTCGGCGCTCGCGCAGGGGCCCTCGGTCGCGGAGGTCCTCGCGGTGGACGACCGGTCCACCGACGGCAGCGCCGAGTCGCTCGACCGGATGGCCGCCGGCGACGCCCGGTTGCGGGTGATCCGGCGGGAGGTCAACAGCGGTGGCTGCGGCAGTCCGCGCAACACCGGGATCGACGCGGTGACGGCGCCGTACGTCATGTTCCTGGACAGCGACGACGTGTTGCCGCCGGGCGCGGTGGACGCGCTGCTGACGGCCGCCGAGGGGGCGGGCGCCGCGGTGGCGAGCGGGCTGTGCGTGCGCCGGGAGCTGCCCTCGGGGCGTGAACAGCCCTGGCAGGAGCCCCTCTACACGGCGCACTCCGTTCTCGCGCGCCCCGCCCAGCGTCCGCTTCTGGTCCACGACACGCTGTGCGTCAACAAGCTGTACCGCACCGACTTCCTGCGCGAGCACGGCATCCGCTTCCCCGAAGGCCGCTTCCTCTACGAGGACTTCGTCTTCACCGCCCGGGTCCTGGCCGCGGGTCCGCGCATCGCGCTGGTGCCGGACCGTGTCTACGTCTGGCATGTGCGCCGCGCCGCCGAACGGCTGTCGCTCTCCCTCGACCGGGGGCACATCGACAACTGGGAGGCGCGCACGCGGGCGTGCGCGCTGGCGTACGACATTCTGCTGGCCGCCGGTCAGAAGGAGCTGGCGCGGGCGGCGCGGGCGAAGTTCCTCGACCATGACGTGCGGATGTACGCGCGGGAACTGGGTCTGCGCGACGCGGAGTACCGGCGCGCCTGGTGGACGCACACCCGTGCGTACCTCGGGCGCTACGACGCCGCCGACTGGGAGCAGGATCCGGGCTCCCCCGGCCGGCTGCTGGGCCGGCTGCTCCTGGAGTCGCCCGAGCCGCGCGATCTGCCCCGGCTGCGGGACCTGGCCGCGCGTCCCGGCCGGCTGCTCCCGCCGTACGCCCGTACCCCGGACGGCGCCCCGGTCTGGTCCGCGGACCTGCCCCAGGTGTCCCTCGCGCCCTTCCTGACCGATCCCGTCGAGACGCTCCCCCTCGCGCTGGACGCGGAGGTGCGCCCGCGGGCGGGCACCGGGTCGCTCACGCTGCGGCTGCACGAGCTGTACGGCAGGGTGGCACAGGCGGGGCCGCGCGAGGTGGAGGTGCGCTGGGAGTCCCGGGACGACGCGCGCACCCGGGGGCGTACGACGGCTGCCCTCGCCCCCGCCGGGCCGGACCTCTGGGCGGCCGAACTGCCCCTGGACGTGGGCGCGTTCGGTGCGGGTGTCTGGGATCTGCGGCTGGCCGTGCGTTTCGCGGACGGCGCGGAGCGCGAGGTCACGGCGGCCGCCCGGGCGGGCGCCGGACGGTTGCGCCGACGCGCAGTGCCCGACCTCCGGCACGGCGTGCTGCTCGTACAGCCGTACGCGACGCACTCCGGCGCGCTGGCGCTGCGCGTGGCGACGGGCGTGCGCGGGCTCGCCCGGATACTGCGCGGCCGGCTGCGGCGGCTGCTGCGCTGACGGACGGCGGGCCGCCTGCTCGTACTGTGTCCGGAACTGCTGAACCGTCCGGAACTGCTGGGTCGTCTGGAACTACTGGGTCTGGAACGAGACCGGGAAGAGAATCAACGTGTCTGTCCTCATCGCCGGTGGAGCGGGTTACATCGGAAGCACCGTCGCGTCCGCCTGTCTGGACGCCGGCATCACCCCGGTGATCCTCGACAGCCTGGTCCGCGGCCGTGCCGAGTTCACCGAGGGGCGCATCTTCTACGAGGGCGACATCGCGGACGGCGCCCTGGTCGACCGGATCTTCGCCGAGCACCCGGACATCTCCGCGGTGGTGCACTGCGCGGCGCTGATCGTGGTGCCGGAGTCGGTGGCGGATCCGATCGGCTACTACGAGGCGAACGTCACCAAGAGCCTGGCCTTCGTCGGGCATCTGCGGCGCAACGGGTGCGACCGCCTCGTCTTCAGCAGTTCGGCGTCCATCTACCGGGCCGAGGACGGCTCGCCCGTCACCGAGGACTCGCCGCTGGCACCGCAGAGCCCGTACGCGCGGACCAAGGCGGTGTGCGAGGAGATGTTCGCGGACATCGCCGCGGCCGGGCAGATGCGGGTGCTGTCCCTGCGGTACTTCAACCCGGTCGGCGCGGATCCTCTGCTGCGCACCGGTCTCCAGCTCAAGCGGCCCAGCCATGCGCTGGGGATGCTGATCCGGGCCCACCAGGCCGGGACGCCGTTCCCGGTCACCGGCGTGAACTATCCGACCCGCGACGGCACGGGCATCCGTGACTACGTGCACGTCTGGGACCTCGCGGCGGCCCACATCGCGGCGATCGAGCGCTTCGACACCCTCCTCACCGCGTCCGCGCCGTCGATCGCGATCAACCTGGGCACGGGCTCCGGTACGACGGTCCGCGAGCTCTGCGCGGCCTTCAACAACGTCGTGAGCACGCCCCTGGCCACGGTCGACACGGATCCCCGGCCGGGGGACGTGGCCGGCGGCTACACCACGAGCGACCGCGCGTCCCGCCTGCTCGGCTGGACCCCGGCCCTCTCCCTGGAAGAGGGCATCCGCTCGGCCCTGGAATGGATCCCGGTCCGCGACAAGATGCTGAGGGACTGAGCGGGGACGCGCCGTGGGGGGGTGCGGGTCGTATGCCTGGAGCGTGCCGTAGGGGGCGGAGCGTATGCCGGGGTGCGCCGTAGGGGGCAGGTCGTACGCCGGGTGCGGGTATGCCGTGGCTCGTCGCGCGGTTCCCCGTGCTCCTGAGGGAACTGCGCCCACCGCCCGTCGAACACGGACCGGCGCTGCACCCTGGCCAAGTGCCACCGCCTCGATACCCTTCCGACGGTTCCGGCGCTGGGCCGCGGCCGAGCCCAAGGACATCGGGTTGCAGACGGAGGCGGTGCTGACCGGCGGGCATCCCTGGGACACCGCCGCCGACCTGCACTTCCGGGTCAGTCAACGGGCCGCCGGGAACGGTGCGTTGATGCGGGCCGCACCCTCCGCCGTGTACTTCGCGCGGCACGGCCGTAGCGCCACCCTCGATGCCGCCCGCCGCCTCTCCGCCCTGACCCACGGCGATCCCGCCGCCGGCGAGGGCACCGCCGTACTGCACGATCTGATCCGGGTCGCGCTCGCCGGCGGGGATCCGTCGGCCGCCGTACCGGAGGCGCTCGCCGCGGTGCGGGCCGATCAGCGTGAGCGGTTCGCGGTGGTGCTCGCGCCCGGCTGGCATCCGGACGAGGCGACCGAGTTCAACGGCGCGGTGTGGCCCTGCCTGGGGTCCGCCGTATGGGCGCTGCGGACCACGGCGTCGTACGAGGAGGCCGTGCGCGCGGCCGTCGACCTGGGCGGCGACACGGACACCGTGGCGGCGGTCACCGGTGCGCTGGCGGGTGCCGTGTACGGGCTCGGGGCCGTACCGGAGCGGTGGACGCGCGCCCTGCACGTGCCGCTCCCCGGCTTCGACGGGCGGGTGCTGCGGACGCCGGAGCTGACCGCCCTCGCCCGCCGCCTCACTTCCCCCTGAGCCGCACCCCGAGCCTCGCCCCGAGTCCCCTCTGAGCCTCGTCCCCGGCCTCACCCCGAGCCCCCCTGAGCCTCACGGGTACCCCTGAGCCCCCCTCACAACGCCTTCAGCGCCCCCGCCGTAGCCCGTGCCAGCTTCTCCAGGTACCCCTTCGGCGGCTTCGGGGAGCGGATGACCACCGAGCGCCAGTACAGCGGGCCGGAGATGAGGTCCAGGGCGAGGTCGGGGTCGAGGTCGGGGGTGAGTTCGCCGCGGGCCGTCGCCGCCGCGATGACCTTGCTGGCCACGCCCTCCTGACCGTCCCGCAGAGCCTTCTGGAACGCCTCGGCGATCTCGGGGTTGCGGGCCGCCTCGGCCTGGAGGTCGGGGATGATCTGGGAGGCCACGGGGTGGCGCAGCGCGCGCGAGGTCACCTCGTAGAGGAGCCGCAGATCGCCCTCCAGGGAGCCCGTGTCCGGCGCCGGCAGGCCGAGGACCGCCATCGCGGAGACCACGTCGAGCACCAGATGCAGCTTGGAGCGCCAGCGCCGGTACACCGCCGTCTTGCCGACCCCCGCCCGCCGCGCGATTCCCTCGATGCTCATGCGCGCGTAGCCGACCGCGGCCAGTTCCTCGAAGACGGCCGCCCGGATGGCCTCGGTCACATCCGGACGCAGCACCGCGGCCCCGGCAGGGGTACGGCGGCGTGCGCGCTGCGGCGGTTCGGCGGCGGGCTCGGCGGCGTTCGTGGTCATGGATCCCAGCATAGGGCGTTACGACGAAACGGTTGCGTTGCGACGTCACAACGTTCTACGCTCACGTCACGACGATACGGTCCCGTCCCGTCGTAAGAGAACGTGAAGAGAAACGTAAGGAAACGCCGGACGACGGGACCGGCTGGCCCTGGTTCCGGACACAGTCGGAGCCGTGGCACCCCCCTCCCCCCGAGCGAAAGCAGCGGATGTGAGCCAGGTCCTCGACACACCGCCCCCGATCCAGGCCCCGGCCGACGACCTCAAGGCGCTGGCCGCCCGGCACGGCCTGTCGGTCAGCGGCGCCCGCCCCTCCCTGCCGGAGTACATCCGCCAGCTGTGGGCCCGCCGCCACTTCATCACCGCCTTCGCCACCGCCAAGCTCACCGCGCAGTACAGCGAGGCGAAGCTCGGCCAGGTCTGGCAGGTCATGACCCCGCTGCTGAACGCGGCGGTCTACTACTTCATCTTCGGCGTCCTGCTCGGCACCAAGAGGGGCGTCCCGGACTACGTCCCCTTCCTGGTCACCGGCGTGTTCGTATGGACGTTCACGCAGAGCTCGATCCAGGTCGGCACCCGGGCGATCTCCGGCAACCTCGGCCTGGTGCGCGCCCTGCACTTCCCGCGCGCCGCCCTGCCGATCTCCTTCTGCATCCAGCAGCTCCAGCAGCTGCTGTTCTCGATGGCCGCCCTGGTCGTCATCCTGCTCTGCTTCGGCGTGCCGGTCAGCGCCTCCTGGCTGCTGGTGATCCCCGCGCTGATCCTCCAGTTCACCTTCAACGCCGGCGTGGCGATGATCATGGCGCGCTGGGGTGCCAAGACCCCCGACATCGCCCAGCTGATGCCGTTCATCCTGCGCACCTGGATGTATGTGTCCGGCGTGATGTGGAGCATCGAGAAGCTCACCAAGAACGACCACCTGCCGCACATCGTCACGGTGCTGCTCCAGACCAACCCGGCCGCGGTCTACATCGACCTCATGCGCTTCGCGCTGATCGACAGCTTCCACGCCAAGCAGCTGCCCCCGCATGTGTGGCCGATCGCCGTCGGCTGGGCCCTGCTCGCCGGTGTCGGCGGCTTCATCTACTTCTGGAAGGCTGAGGAGACGTACGGCCGTGGCTGAGCAGAGCGAGCGGATCCCGCAGACCACCCCCCAGCAGCCCCAGCAGACCACCCATCGGACCCAGCAGACCGGGCAGAGCATGCAGAGCGAGCGGATCCCCACCGTCGTCGCCGACAGCGTCGACATCGTCTACCGGGTCAACGGCACCGGCACGGGCCGCGGCTCCGCCACCGCCGCCCTCAACCGCATCATGCGCCGCAAGCAGGCCGACAAGGCCGCCGGCGTGCGCCGGGTGCACGCGGTGAAGAAGGTGTCGTTCGTCGCCTACAAGGGCGAGGCGATCGGCCTCATCGGCACCAACGGCTCCGGCAAGTCCACCCTGCTCAAGGCCGTCGCCGGCCTGCTGCCGGTGGAGAGCGGGCACATCTACACCCACGGCCAGCCCTCCCTCCTCGGCGTCAACGCGGCGCTGATGAACGACCTCACCGGCGAGCGCAACGTCTACCTCGGCGGCCTCGCCATGGGCATGTCCCGCGAGCAGGTCAAGGAGCGCTACCAGGGCATCGTCGACTTCTCCGGGATCAACGAGAAGGGCGACTTCATCACCCTGCCGATGCGCACGTACTCCTCCGGTATGGCCGCCCGGCTGCGCTTCTCCATCGCCGCCGCCAAGGACCACGACGTGCTGCTCATCGACGAGGCCCTGGCCACCGGCGACCGCAGGTTCCAGGTGCGCTCGGAGGAGCGGATCCGCGAGCTGCGCGAGACGGCGGGCACCGTGTTCCTGGTCAGCCACAACAACAACTCGATCCGCGACACCTGCGAGCGGACGCTGTGGCTGGAGCGCGGCGAGCTGCGCCTGGACGGCCCCACCGAGGAGGTCCTCAAGGAGTACGAGGCCTTCACCGGCGACAAGGCGAAGAAGCCCGCCCCGAAGAAGGCCGCGTAACGCGCTCACAAACCCCTCACCACATGAAAGTGGCCAAGAGGGCAACCAGGGACCCGGAACGCCTGTCTAACACCCGGGTCCCTTTCTTCTTACCCCGAACGTGGTCATCCCTTTCATCCGCTTAGTGACAGTATGTTATGAAGGGTGATCCTCCACCGACGATCCGAAGGAGTCCACCGCGATGCCCCAACTCAGCGTCATCGTCTACGGACCCAACGCGCAGGGGCATCTGACGGAGCTGCTCGACTCCCTGGAAGCGCACCCCCTGTCCGACGCCGAGGTCGTGGTCGCCGCGGTCGGTGACTGGGCCCGGGAGACGGCCGAGGCCCACGCCCCCGACACGGTCGTGGTCCCGCTGCCCGACGGCACCACCGACGCGGCCGCCCGGGCCGCCGGCGCCGCCCGCGCCACGGGCCGCTGGCTGCACTTCGTGCACGCCAAGGACGGGCTGCCGGCCGGTGCGCCCCGTCTGATCGCCGAACGCGCCGCCGAGCTGGACGACTCCGTGGACGTCCTCCTCCTCGACCACCTCACCACCACCTGGCAGGCCGCCGCCCGGCCCTCCCGCGACGGCCGCTTCCTCGCCGCCGTCGGCCGCGCCGCCCTCCCCCTGGACGAGGCCGTCGACCTGCTCCGGCTGACCCCGCTGCTCGGCAACCGCGCCCTGCGCAGGGAGTTCTGGGCGGCCCACGAGGCGCGGCTGACCACCGACGACGAGCCGCGCGCCGCCAGCGCATCCCTGCTGTGCGCGGGCCGCGTCGCCTGCCTCAACCAGGTGGCGTACGAGAACCGGGAGCTGCGCCCCGAGAGCCTGCCGCCGCTCGCCGCCGAGGACCGCTTCGAGCTGGTCGAGCGCTACGAGTCGCTGATGCCGCTCGCCCGCGACCGGCGCGCCCCGCGCGTGGTGCTCTACGACCTGATGATGCGCGACCTGGTGCGCACCTTCGCCGGCGAGAACCTGCCCGACGAGGTGGCCCGCGAGTTCTTCCGCCGCGCCTCCCTCGCGGCGGTGCGCTGGCGGCCCGAGCGCCATGAGCACCCGCCGGGCGTGGAGGGCGTACGGCATGCGCTGCTGGAGGAGGGCGCGTACACGAAGTACCGCGCGTTCCAGGCCGCCAACCGCGCCCGCCGCGCCGCCCGCAAGGGCGTACGCACCCGTAAGCGGCAGGTCGGCGCCAAGCTGCGCGAGCAGCAGTACCGGCGCGCCCTGAGCCGTCCCGTCGAAGCGGACCTCGCGGTGTTCGCGGCCTACTGGGAGCGCGGGGTGGCCTGCAACCCGGCCGCGATCGCCGCCAAGCTGGCCGAACTGGCCCCGCACATCCACCCGGTGTGGGTGGTCTCCAAGGACAACACGGCCCTGCTGCCGCCCGGCACCGACCATGTGGTGCCCGGCACCCGCCGCTACTGGGAGGTGCTGGCCACCGCCAAGTACCTCGTCAACAACGTCAACTTCCCCAACGCGGTGGTCAAACGGCCGGACGCGATCCACCTCCAGACCCATCACGGCACCCCGCTCAAGCGCATGGGCCTGGACCAGATCGAACACCCGGCCGCCGCCAAGGGACTGGACTTCGAAGCGCTGCTGGCCCGCATCGACCGCTGGGACTACAGCGTCAGCGCCAACAGCCACTCCACCCGGATGTGGGAGCGCGCCTACCCGGCCCGCTACACCTCGCTGGACCACGGCTATCCACGCAACGACGTCTTCTACACCAGCGGCGCCGACGCGGTTCGCGCCGCCCGCGCCCGGCTCGGCATCGCCCCCGGCAAGACGGCGGTCCTCTACGCCCCCACCCACCGCGACTACGAGGCCGGCTTCACCCCCCGCCTCGACCTCGCCGAACTCGCCGACCGGCTCGGCGAGGACACGGTCCTGCTGGTGCGCGCCCACTACTTCTACGGCGGCGCCACCTCCCCGCTGACCGGTCTGCGCCGCTCCGGGCGGCTCATCGACGTCTCCTCCTACGACCCCGTCGAGGAGCTGTGCCTGGCCGCCGACGCGCTGGTCACGGACTACTCGTCGATCATGTTCGACTACGCCAACCTGGACCGCCCGATCGTCGTCTACGCCGATGACTGGGAGACCTACCGCACCACCCGCGGCGTCTACTTCGACCTGATGACGGACCATCCGGGCCAGGTCGCCCGCACCCAGGAGGAGCTGACGGAGATCTTCCGCTCCGGCGCCTGGCGCGACGAGACCGCGGCCAAGGCCCGCACCGCCTTCCGGCGCCGGTTCTGCGAGTACGACGACGGCCGCGCCGCCGAACGGGTCGTACGACGGGTGTTCCTGGGAGAGCCGGAGGACGCCCTGCCACCGGTGCTGCCGATCGAGGACCGCACCCCCGCCCCGACCCCCGAGGAGGCCACGGCATGACGACCCCGGCCACGACCCCCGACGTCACGGTCACCGTCATCGTGTTCAACGACGCGGACCGCCTGCCCCGGGCGGTCGCCTCGCTGCGCGCGCAGACGCACGCCAATATCGAGATCGTCATCAGCGACGACCACTCCACCGACGACACGCCCGCGGTGGCGCGCCGTCTGGAGGCGGAGGACCCGCGGGTGCGCTACCTCCGGCTGCCGGAGAACAGCGGCGGGTGCAGCGCGCCGCGCAACCGGGCCATCGAGATCGCCCGCGCGCCCTATCTGATGTTCCTGGACAGCGACGACGAACTCCCTCCGCAGGCCGTGGAGTTGCTGCTGGCCGCGCACCGCGAGCGCGAGGTCGACTTCACCATGGGCGCGGTGCGCCGGGTACGGGTGGACAACGGCCGGCGTACGACCTGGATGCCGCACCTGGTCGCCGAGCGGCGCACGGTCGAGGGCATCGAGGCGGACCCCCGGCTGCTGTTCGAGCACCTGTCGACCAGCAAGATGTACGCGCGTTCCTTCCTGGACCGGCACGAACTGCGCTTCCCCGAGGGCATCCACTACGAGGACCAGCTGTTCTCGGCCCAGGCGTACTGCCTGGCGAAGGCGTTCACGATCATCCCGGACCCGGTGTACGTCTGGTACATCGACCCGTTCGCGGCGGCCGCGTCGGCGTCCATCTCCAATCAGCGGCACAAGGTCACCAATGTGCGCGACCGGGTCCATGTGCAGCGGCTCATCGACGACTTCCTGGTGGAGAGCGGGCACGCCGGGCTGCGTGAGGACAAGGACTTCAAGTTCCTCAAGCACGACTTCCGGATGTACGCGGGCGACCTGCCCTACCGGGACGAGGAGTGGCTGGCCGCGTTCGCGGACATCATGAACCCCTACCTCGACACCCTGGCCCCGGGCGCGTTCGCCCGGCTGCCCCGGCCCGAGCGGGTGGTCCTCGAACTGCTGCGCTCCGGGCGCCTCGCCGACGCGCGGCTCGCGGCGCGGGGGCTGGGCCAGGAGGTGGCGCCGCGCCAGGTCACGACGGACGCGGCGGGCGTGCCGTACTGGGGCGGGAGCATCCCGGACACCGAGCGCGGCCGGCGTGAACTGTCCGTGGCCGACCTGGAGCTGGAGACCCGGCCGTTCCCGACGGCGCAGTTCCGGCACGAGATCACGGAGCTGAGCAGGGGCGGCGGGGCGACCCTGACGCTCGCCGTCCGGACGTACGACCCCGGGCTGCGGCTCCCCGTCGGGCCGCAGCGCGCCGGTCTGATCGTCTCCCCCGGTGGGCGCCGGATGACGGTGCCCTTCCGGCTCGACCCGGTCAGCCCCGGAGTCTTCGAGGGCACGGTGCGGCTGGATCTCTCCGCCGCGCGGATCCCCCTCCAGGGCTTCCAGGGCATCCGGCATCCGCTGGTCCGTCTGAACCAGCAGGGCCTGTGGAACTCCGGTGTCCTGCTGGCCCCGCTGGACTTCCCGCCGGCCACGACCCGCGTGGACTACCGCTCCGGTACGACACCGCACACGGTCACGGTGGAGCCGGAGGGCCGCAACCCCGGCCGGCTTCAGCTCCGCTGGGAGCCGGTGGGGATGACGGCGGTGATCCGGCCGGTCCTGCACAAGGTGGCGAGGCCGCGGGTGCGGAAGGCGGCGAAGCTGGTGGCGAGCCTGCTGAAGTAGCGAGCGCCGCTGGGCTCCGGGCGCGTGGGCGGCTGCGACTGCGTCGTGGCCGCCCACGCGGTTTCCCGCGCCCCTTCGGGGCACGGGCCCAGCTCAGCCCACCACTCGGTACAGCACCTGCTCCCCGGGCCCCGTCGTCACCTTCCGCAGGCCGGGTCCGGCCAGGTCGGCCGAGGCGACGACCCATCGCACCCCGTACTCCCGCAGGATCCCCCGCCGCTCCGCCGCCGATGTCCCCGCGGCGAAGAACCGGTCCACCGCGGCGGAGCGGCGCGCCGAGTCCCGTAGGAACACATCCGGATAGCCCGGCGCCACGGTGTATCCCCCGTACGCCGGGATCTGCCGCGCCGCGATCGTCCGCGCCATCACCACGTCCCCGTACCGCACCCACGGTGTGATCCAGTGATAACCGACCCACGGTGTCTCGTACTTGTCCGCGAGCACCGACGGCAGCGCGGGCTTCCCCGTCGCGTACCCGATCGTCCCCGCCTGTCCCCAGAAACCCACCGCCAGCGCGAGCCCGAGCACGCACGCCCACCCGGCCCGTACCGCCCGCTGCCCCGCGGACACCACCTCCAGCGCGGCCGCGAGCTGCGCCGGGATCAGCGCGGCGGGCATCGCGCGACCCCAGGAGTAGTGCCCGGTCAGCCCGCCCGCCGCGACGACCAGCGCGCCCAGCGCGAAGAACAGCGCCAGCGCGTCCCACCGGTCGCGCCGCAGCCGCAGCGCCAGCGCCACCACGCCCAGCAGTACCAGCCCGAACCGTGCGAACAGATGCTGGTAGAGCGACTTGTGGATGGCCTCCAGATCCGCCCCGGCGGAGAACAGCGAGAAGAAGTCGTAGTACGGCCACACCCACAGCAGCGCCGCCCCGAGCAGCAGCCCGGCCCCGAGCCGGAGCCACACCTGCCGCCCCGGACGGGCGGAGACGACCATGGCCAGCGCCCCGAGCGTGGCGACGACGCCCGTGAACTGGTGGCAGAGCAGGATCAGCGCCCACAGCAGCCCGAGGGCGAGCCACCGTCCCCAGGACGCCCGCTCGCGCAGTGCCCGGGTGAGCCAGGCCCAGAAATGGAAGCTCAGGCCCAGCGCGAACACGCTCGGGTAGGAGATGGTCAGGGCGAGCGAGTGCAGGCCGATGAACCCGCTCCAGTTGAGGACGGCCGTCCCCCACAGCAGCACCAGGCTCAGCAGCGCGAGCGCCGGCGCCGCGCGTTGGGCGCTGAGCGTCCGGACGTACCGCCACACCCCGGTGACCAGCAGGGTCAGCCCGATCAGCGCCCCGATGCGCAGCACCACGAACACCGACAGACCGGTCACCTTGGCGAGCGCGCCCAGCAGCAGCATCCACGGCGAGTAGTAAGGACTCGGTGTGTCCGCGTCGACCAGCGGGTTGCCGGGGTGCAGCAGGCTGTGGCCGAGGCGTTGGATCGTGGCCGCGTGCATGCCGAGGTCGCCGATCCACGGCAGCCGGACGATCACCGCCAGCAGCAGCGCCATCACCAGCACCGCGGCCACCTGCGGCACCGCTCGGGCCACCCGCGCGCCACCTCCCGGGGACTCCGGGCTGCTCAGCTGTTCTTCGAGGTCGGACTGTGCTGCGTGCATTCTGCTGGAACACCCAATCGTGGAAGCCCAGGTAATTACAGCGCAGACCCTATCCGAAACGCACCGATAAGCAGGAAACGGTAAATCCGCCTATCTCCTTTGTACAAAGGACGGCAAGAAAAGGAACGCCCCGGACCGATTCTCCATCGGCCCGGGGCGTTCCCTCCGCTGACGCGGTAGTGCTACGAGTGCGTGCGCAGCAGCGTCCGCATCGTCCGCATCGCCACCGACAGGTTGGCGAGGTCGAAGGCGTCCGAACTGCGGATCTCCTCCAGGGTGGTGCGCGCCCGGCCCAGGATCGGGGCGTTCTTCTGCTCCCAGTCCGCGAACCGCTGCTCCGGCGACGCGGTGCCGTTGCCCACCGCGAGCACGTCCGCGGTGAGCGCCGCGTGCGCCGCGTAGAGGTCCTCGCGGATGGAGGCGCGGGCCATGGACTGCCAGCGGTCGTTGCGCGGCAGCTCGATGATGCGGTCCATCAGCTGGCTGATGCCGAGGCGGTCGGCGAGGTCGTAGTAGACCTCGGCGACGTCCAGCGGCTCCTTGCCCATGCGGTCGGCCACCGAGACGATGTCGAGCGCCGGGAAGGCGGAGGAGAACCCGGCCACGCGGGTGGCGAGTTCGTCCGGGACACCGGCCGCGGACAGCTCGTCGTACACGTGCTGGTACCACTCCAGGTCCGCGCCGCGCACCAGCTTGGGCAGCTGCTGCCAGACCTGCTCGACGCGCTCGGCGAAGAACTCCACCGTCTCGGCGAGCTGGAGCGGCTGCGGCCGGTTGTTGAGCAGCCAGCGGGTGCCGCGCTCGATCAGGCGCCGCGAGTGCAGCCGGATGCGGGTCTGCACGGCCGCGTCGACCTGGTTGTCCAGGGCCTCCACCGCGTCCCACACCGGGGCCGAGCAGAAGATCGCGCGGGCCGCGGTCTGGGCGCGGACGATCTCCTCCAGGGAGGCGCCGGTCTCCTCGCGCAGCCGGTGCAGATACGTCGTACCGCCCGTGTTGACCGTGTCGTTGACCAGCACCGTGGTGGTGATCTCGCGGCGCAGCGGGTGGTTGTCGACGGCCTCCGAGAACCGCTCGCGCAGGTCGGAGGGGAAGTACGCGTGCAGCAGGCCGCGCAGATACGGGTCGTCGGGCAGCGAGGTGGCCAGCAGCTCCTCGGCGACCGTGATCTTCGTGTACGCCATGACGACGGCCGTCTCCGGGCCGGTCAGGCCCTGGCCCTGGTTCAGGCGCTCGCGGATCTGGCGGTCGGTGGGCAGGAACTCCAGCGCCCGGTCCAGGTGGCCCTCGCGCACCAGGTGGCGCAGGAAGCGCTGCTGGGCGTGGAGCATGTCCTTGGCCTGGAACAGCGCGTTGGCGAGCGCGGTGTTCTGCGCGTAGTTGTTGCGCAGCACCAGCGCGCCGACCTCGTCGGTCATCCCGGCGAGCAGCTTGTTGCGCTGCTTGACGGTCATGTCGCCGTCCGCGACCAGGCCGTTCAGCAGGATCTTGATGTTCACCTCGTGGTCGGAGGTGTCCACGCCGGCGCTGTTGTCGATCGCGTCGGTGTTGATCTTGCCGCCCTGGTGGGCGAACTCGATACGGCCGAGCTGGGTCAGACCCAGGTTGCCGCCCTCGCCGACGACCTTCACGCGCAGGTCGGCGCCGTCGACGCGGATGGCGTCGTTGGCCTTGTCGCCGACGTCCGCGTTCGACTCGGCGGACGACTTCACGTAGGTGCCGATGCCGCCGTTCCACAGCAGGTCGACCGGCGCCTTGAGGATCGTCTTCATCAGGTCGGCCGGGGTCATCTTGGCGACCTTGTCCTCGATGCCGAGGGCCTCGCGGATGTGCGCGTTGAGCTGGATCGACTTGGCGCTGCGCGGGAAGATCCCGCCGCCGGCCGAGAGCAGCTCGGTGTTGTAGTCGGCCCAGCTGGAGCGGGGCAGCTCGAACAGGCGGCGGCGCTCGGCGTATCCGGTCGCCGCGTCCGGGTTCGGGTCGATGAAGATGTGCCGGTGGTCGAAGGCGGCGACCAGGCGGATGTGCTCGGACAGCAGCATGCCGTTGCCGAACACGTCACCGGACATGTCGCCGATGCCGACGACCGTGAAGTCCTCGGACTGGGTGTCCACGCCCAGCTCGCGGAAGTGCCGCTTGACGGACTCCCACGCGCCGCGCGCGGTGATGCCCATGCCCTTGTGGTCGTAACCCGCCGAACCACCGGAGGCGAAGGCGTCGCCGAGCCAGAAGTTGTACTTCTCGGCGACCCCGTTGGCGATGTCGGAGAAGGTGGCGGTGCCCTTGTCGGCAGCGACGACCAGGTACGTGTCGTCGCCGTCGTGCCGCACCACGTCCTTGGGCGGGACGACCTCGCCGCCGACCATGTTGTCGGTGATGTCCAGCAGCGCCGAGATGAACGTCTTGTAGCTGGCGACGCCCTCCGCGAGCCACGCGTCCCGGTCCTGCGCCGGGTCCGGCAGCTGCTTGGCGACGAAGCCGCCCTTGGCGCCGACCGGCACGATGACGGTGTTCTTCACCATCTGCGCCTTGACCAGGCCGAGGATCTCGGTACGGAAGTCCTCCCGCCGGTCGGACCAGCGCAGACCACCGCGCGCGACCTTGCCGAAGCGCAGGTGCACGCCCTCGACCCGCGGCGAGTACACCCAGATCTCGAAGGCCGGGCGCGGCGCGGGCAGGTCCGGGATGGCCTGCGGGTCGAACTTCATCGACACGTAGTCGTGGGGGTGGCCGTCGGGGCGCCGCTGGAAGAAGTTGGTCCGCAGGGTCGCCTTGATGACGGTCAGGAAGGAGCGCAGGATGCGGTCCTCGTCCAGGCTCGCCACCTGGTCCAGGGCCGCGTCCAGCTCCTCCAGCAGCGCGTCCGTCAGCTCCACGCCGGCCTGCTGCCGCTCCGGCGACATCCGCGCCTCGAACAGGGAGACGAGCAGCCGGGTGGTGTGGACGTTGTTGCGGAGGGTGTCCTCCATGTAGTCCTGCGAGAAGGTCGAACCGGCCTGGCGCAGGTACTTGGCGTAGGCGCGCAGCACCATCGCCTCGCGCCAGTTCAGTCCGGCGCTGAGCACGAGGGAGTTGAAGCCGTCGTTCTCGGCGCGACCGGTCCAGGTCGCGGCGAACGCCTCCTGGAAGCGCTCACGGCCGTCGTCGCCCAGGTAGTCGCCGCCGGCGGGCGACTTGGGGATGCGCAGTCCGAAGTCGTAGATCCAGCCGGTGGTGCGGTCCGAGCAGCGCAGCTCGTACGGCCGCTCGTCCACGACCTCGACGCCGATGCGCTGGAGGACCGGCAGCACGGCGGACAGGGAGACGGAGGCACCCTTGCGGTAGATCTTGAAGCGGCGCTCGTCGGGGGCGGCGCCGACCGGCTCGTACAGGCTCAGCGCGAAGTCGTTGCCCGGCTCCTCGGTCAGCCGCTCCAGGTGCACCAGGTCGGCCACGGCCGCGCGCGGGGTGTGGTCGGCCTTGTAGCCCTCGGGGAAGGCGTTGGTGTAGCGGCGCAGCAGCTCTGCGGCGCGCTCCTCGCCCAGCTCGGCGTTGAGCGCCTCGGTGAATCCGTCCACCCAGGAGCGGGCGGCCTCGACCAGGCGGGTCTCGATACGGTCCTTGTCGGCGTCCGACAGCTCGGGCAGCTCGGTGCCCTGCGGGACGCGGACGACGAAGTGCAGCCGGGACAGGATCGACTCGGTGTTCCAGGCGGTGAAGTCGACGTTGGTGCCGCCGAGCTCCTCCTTCAGGATGTCGATGATCCGCAGGCGCACGCCGGTGGTGTAGCGGTCGCGCGGCAGGTAGACGAGGGCCGAGTAGTAGCGGCCGTACTCGTCCTGGCGCAGGTACAGGCGCAGCCGGCGGCGCTCCTGGAGGTAGAGCACGCTGGTGACGATCGACTGGAGCTCGGCGGCCGGCGTCTGGAACAGCTCGTCACGCGGGTACGTCTCCAGGATCTGGAGCAGATCGCGGCCGTCGTGGCTGTTGGGCGAGAACCCGGCGCGGTCGAGGACCTCGGCGACCTTGCGGCGGATCACCGGGACCCGGCGCACCGACTCGGTGTAGGCGGCCGAGGAGAACAGACCGAGGAAGCGGCGCTCCCCGACGACATTGCCGTCCTTGTCGAACTTCTTGACGCCGATGTAGTCCAGGTACGACGGCCGGTGCACGGTGGCCCGGCTGTTCGCCTTGGTCAGCACCAGCAGCTTGTGCTCGCGGGCCTTGGCGCGGGCGTCGGCCGGCAGCCGCTCGAAGGAGGGGCTGACCGGGTGCTGGTCGTCCTCGGCGTGCTGCGGGTCGGAGCGCAGGATGCCGAGGCCGGTGCCGGGCACGGCGGCCAGGGTGTCGTCGCCGCGCAGTTCGTACTCGCGGAAGCCCAGGAAGGTGAAGTGGTCGGTGGCGAGCCAGCGCAGCAGCTCGCGGGCCTCCTCGACCTCGGCCTTCGGCAGGTCGGCCGGGACCGGCTCGCTCCCCAGCTCGTCGGCGACCCGGGCCGCCGCCTCCCGCATCTTGTCCCAGTCCTCGACGGCCTCACGGACGTCGGACAGGACGCGCAGCAGGTCGGAGGTGATCTGCTTGAGGTCGGCGCGGTCGGTCTCGCGGTCGATCTCGACGTGGATCCACGACTCGATGTGCGCGTCGTGCGGCAGCTCGGCGGGGTCGACGGAGGTGGCCGGGGTCGGCAGGATCTCCAGCAGCTTGCCGGTGATGTCGCGGCGGACCACGAACTGGGGGTGGATCACGACATGGATGCCGCGCCCGCCCCGGGTCAGCTCATTGGTGACGGAGTCGACCAGGAACGGCATGTCGTCGGTCACGACCTCGACGACCGTGTGGCTGCACGTCCAGCCGTTCTCCTCGACCGTCGGGGTGTGCACCCGGACGTTCGCGGTGCCCTGGGGGCGGCTCTCGGCCAGGCGGTAGTGCGAGACCGCGGCACCGAAGGCGTCCACCGGGTCGCGGTCGGTGAGGTCTTCCGGTGCGGTGTGCAGGTAGTAGCGCTGGAGGAACGCGAGGGTTGACTCACTGTCCGGGGTGTCCGGGGAGCCCTCGCCCGTCGACCCGGTCGGTAGGTTCCCCCCGACCGGGCTGTTCTCAGCTACCCGAGCGGCCCGTTCGAGCATCTCGGCCTTGGCTTCGTCCAGCTTGGTCTGCATTGTCCTCTGGCTCCTGTCGCGCGCCGTTGCGTGACGTAGAAGGAAGTACTGGCTCTTCCCCTGCGGCTCGACGCCACGGCCCGGAGTTTCCGGTCCGTTCCGACGCTATGCCGACAGGTGAGATGAGCGGGGGGTATTCGGCCATTTCCGACACGACCACGGGATGTGACGCTGCTCTCGGCACCGTCGTGTTCCGGGCCGGCCTCGGCGTCCTGGGGGCTGCGGCGCCCCCGTCCCGCCCGCGCGGACCAGCGACCGCCGCCCGGTCACGGAGGTCCTCCGTGCAACCCGGGCGCAGGGCGGGAGCCTGATCGCTCCCGCGAGCTATCGCGCTGATCACGCCACAAGGCTATCGCCCCTCACCCCGGAACCGTCATGAGCCGTATGTGTACAAAACAGGGGGTCAAAGTTTGACGTTCTGCACAGCATCGGAGGCCGCCCGGGTGGCGTAACCGGATTCGGCCAGGTGGTAGGCGGGGTGGGGTAGCGGCCCCGCCTCTTCCGCCGCACCCTGAGAGCTACGACCCCGGGGGTCCGGCCGAGGGGTCCGTCCCCGTCCGTCCCCGTCCGTCCCGAGGAGCGCCGACATGCCCGCGAAGATCCTCATCGTCACCGGCGACGCCGCGGAGTCCCTGGAGGTCATGTACCCCTACCAGCGGCTGCGCGAGGAGGGCTACGACGTCGACATCGCGGCCCCCTCCCGCAAGACGCTGCGCTTCGTGGTGCACGACTTCGAGCCCGGTTACGACACGTACACCGAGAAGCCCGGGTACACCTGGCCGGCCGACCTCTCCTTCGCCGAGGTGGACCCCGGCGGGTACGTCGCCCTGGTCATCCCCGGCGGCCGGGCCCCCGAGTATCTGCGCAACGATCCCGAACTGCGCAAGATCCTCAAGGCCTTCTTCGACGCGGACAAGCCGGTCGCCCAGATCTGCCACGGCCCGCTGCTCACCGCCGCGATCGACACCCTGCGCGGCCGCCGTGTCACGGCCTACCCGGCCCTGGAACCCGACATGCAGGCCGCGGGCGCGAGCTTCCAGGACACGGAGACGGTGACGGACGGCACACTGGTCTCCGCGCGGGCCTGGCCGGACCACCCGTCCTGGATGCGGGAGTTCATCAAGGTGCTGCGGACGAAGGCGCCGGTGAACTGAGACCCGCGCAGGCCCCCTCACACGGCTATTCGCTGTGCGACCTCCACCGCCTCCGCCAGCGTGTCCACCACCGGGACGCCGACCTCCTCCAGGCTGGCCCTGCTGTGCGACCCGCCGGTGTACAGCACCGCACCGGCCCCCACATGGCGCGCCGCGACCGCGTCGTCCGCCGCGTCCCCGATCACCACGGTCCGCCCCGGCTCCACCGCTCCGGTGAGCCACGACAGATGCCGCACCATGTGCTCCGCCTTGCTCCCGCCGGACGGCCCCGTCCGCCCGTCGACGCGCACGAACTGCTCCTCGATCCCGAACCCCCGCACGAGCGGCACCAGTTCCTCGTGTCCGTACATGCTCAGCAGCGACTGGCTGTGCCCCGCCGTCCGCCATCCGCGGAGCAGCTCAGCCGCCCCCTCGGTCAGCGCGCACCGCGCCCGCCGCTCCGTGTACCGCTGATGGAATATCCCGTCCATCAGCTCCCACTCGGCCTGGCTCGGCAGCCGCCCCATCAGCCGCTCGTAGAACTTCGGCACCGGCACGCAGTACAGCGCGCGGTACTGCTCCAGCGTGATCGGCGCCAGGCCCAGCTCCGCGAAGGCGGCGTTGGTCGCCTCGATGATCGCCTCGTTGTCATGGAACAGCGTGCCGTTCCAGTCCCAGACGATGTGCGCGCGTGCGTGCTTCCCCATGCCCAAGACCGTACCCGCCCCCACTGACAATCCCGGAGGTCGGCCGATCCTGCCTGGTCAGGCCCGCCCGAGGAGGTTGGGGAGCTCCTGTGTGGCGAACCACAGCAGCTCATGGTCCTCCGCCTCGTCCACGGTGGTCTGCGCCGCCTCGTCCCCGCCGTCCGCCGCCGCCAGCGCCCGCGCCGCCGCGGTCACGTCCCGCTCGGCGTCGTCGGCGTCGGCGTGGACCGCCGCCGCTTTGGCGAGCGGCACGGTCACCTTCACGCTCACCTCGCCCGGCTCGGCCCCGCCGTCGGACGCGGCCGTGACCGCGCCGTCGGCCACGTCCACGGCCACCACGATCCGGCGCCGCGGCGCGTCCTCGTCGGCCGCGAGCAGGCGCAGGGAGGCCAGCGCGGCCCGGCCGAGCGCGGCGTACTCCAGTTCCTCGACGTCGTCGGAGCGGTACCAGGCGCGCAGGGCGGGCGTGACGGCGTACCCGGTGAAGGGGCCGGCCCCCAGCTCACCCGTCCTGTGCGCCTCGGCGAGACCGGGGAGGGTCAGGGGGACGTAGACGCGCATGCTCGCCGCTCTTTCCTGGTCGTTCCGGGGGGCTTCAGGATACGTGCGGCTGTCCCCTTTCGAGTCCCTGCCCACACCCCGTAAGTGTCAGCCCCGTACGTCGTACTTCACCCGGGGCACCCGCATGATCTCGGGGCTCAGCCCTCTGTCCATCCCCCCGGAGGGTGAATCCCCTCGGCCCCTCGCCACCACCGCCCACGTCCTTGCCGCGCGGTCCCCGGCCCCGTACAAGATCCCCACCACCTAGTTACCGCCCGGTATCCGCCGGGCCGTCGAACGGGGACCCCCATGAACAAGGTCATGAGCCGCACCCCTCACCCCCGCCCCCGGCACCGCCCGCCGACCCGCCACGACACCCGCCGCCCCTCCTCTGGCTCCCGCCGGGCGGCCGCCGACAGCCGTACGACCGCGACCACCCGCCCGGCACGCCCCCAGCCGCCCCGTACGGCCCCTCAGGAGCCCGCCCGGCCCACTCGCCCCACGGACCTCTTCGCGGACCGTCTGGTGGCCGTCCTCAGTGGTCAGCGCCCGGTCCACTGGATGCTCCGCCACACCGCGGGCCGCGCCTACGACGACCTGGCCCGCCTCGCCGCCGAGGGTCCCCTGCGCACCCGGGGCGCCGCCCGGCCGGTCGTCCGCGACATCGGCTACTACGTCGCAGGCGAGGGCGCGCTGGAGGTCTTCGCCCGCATCGGGGCGGGCAGCCGGCTCCGCGCCCTGGCCTTCCGCCTCGAACGGGGCGCGGACCTGCGCTGGCGCTGCACAGCGGTGGAAACGGGCCCGCGGCCCATGCCGTAGCCGGGCGGGCACTCCCGCGCGCCGCCGGGTGCGGCTCCGTCGTGGCCGCTCGCGCCGTTCCCCGCGCCCCTTCACTAGCGACCGGCGGCTTCACAAGAGACCGGCAACGCGAAGGGGACCGGGCTCCAAAGGAACCCGGCCCCCTCACGGAGTGCGCGTCACTTCTTGCGACGACGCCCACCCTTCGCCTGCTTGCGCCGCTCCGCCCGCGTCAGCCCGTCCGACTCGGACCGCACCGGCCCGTCGTCCTCCAGGTCGCGCTCGACGATGCCGCCCTCGCCGTCCACCGTGGGCGCGGAGAAGTGCAGATCCCGGCGCTGCGGGACATCGAGCCCCTTGGCGCGGATCTCCGGGCGCCCCGCACCGGCCTGCGCCGGCACCGCGTCCTCGACACCCTCGCCGACCTGCTCGGCCTCCTCGACCGGGACCTCCTCGACCTGCTGCTCGACCTGGACCTCCAGGTTGAACAGATAGCCGACGGACTCCTCCTTAATGCCCTCCATCATCGCGGTGAACATGTCGAAGCCCTCGCGCTGGTACTCGACCAGCGGGTCCTTCTGCGCCATCGCGCGCAGGCCGATGCCCTCCTGGAGGTAGTCCATCTCGTAGAGGTGCTCGCGCCACTTGCGGTCGAGGACCGACAGCACGACCCGCCGCTCCAGCTCACGCATGATCTCGGAGCCGAGCTGACCCTCACGGGACTCGTACTGCTGGTGGATGTCCTCCTTGATGGACTCCGAGATGAACTCGGCGGTCAGACCGGCACGGTCACCGGCCGCCTCCTCCAGCTCCTCGACGGTGACCTTCACCGGGTAGAGCTGCTTGAAGGCGCCCCACAGCCGCTCCAGGTCCCAGTCCTCGGGGAAGCCCTCGGCGGTCTCCGCGGCGACGTACGCGTCGATGGTGTCGTCCATGAAGTGCTGGATCTGCTCGTGCAGGTCCTCGCCCTCCAGCACACGCCGGCGCTCGCCGTAGATGACCTCGCGCTGCCGGTTGAGCACCTCGTCGTACTTCAGGACGTTCTTACGCGTCTCGAAGTTCTGCTGCTCGACCTGCGACTGCGCGGAGGCGATCGCGCGGGTGACCATCTTGTTCTCGATCGGCACGTCGTCCGGCACATTCGCCATGGACATCACGCGCTCGACCATCTGGGCCTTGAACAGGCGCATCAGGTCGTCGCCGAGGGAGAGGTAGAAGCGGGACTCGCCGGGGTCGCCCTGACGGCCGGAACGACCGCGCAGCTGGTTGTCGATACGTCGCGACTCGTGCCGCTCGGTACCGAGGACGTACAGGCCGCCGAGCGCCTCGACCTCGTCCTTCTCCGCCTTGACGGCCTGCTCGGCCTTCTCCAGGGCGGCGGGCAGCGCCGCGGCCCACTCCTCGATGTGCTCCTCGGGGTCGAGGCCGCGCTGGCGCAGCTCCGCCTCGGCGAGGTCCTCGGGGTTGCCGCCGAGCTTGATGTCCGTACCGCGGCCGGCCATGTTGGTGGCGACGGTGACGGCGCCCTTGCGGCCGGCCTGGGCGACGATCGACGCCTCACGCTCGTGGTGCTTGGCGTTCAGCACCTCGTGCTGGATGCCGCGCTTGCTGAGCTGCTGCGAGAGGTACTCGGACTTCTCGACCGAGGTGGTGCCGACGAGGATCGGCTGGCCCTTCTCGTGCTTCTCGGCGATGTCGTCGACGACCGCCTCGAACTTGGCCACCTCGGTGCGGTAGATCAGGTCCGACTGGTCCATGCGCACCATCGGCTTGTTGGTCGGGATGGGGACCACGCCGAGCTTGTAGATCTGGTGGAACTCGGCGGCCTCGGTCATCGCCGTACCGGTCATGCCGGAGAGCTTGTTGTAGAGGCGGAAGAAGTTCTGGAGGGTGATGGTGGCGAGGGTCTGGTTCTCGTCCTTGATGTCCACCCCCTCCTTCGCCTCGATCGCCTGGTGCATGCCCTCGTTGTAGCGGCGGCCGGCGAGGATACGGCCGGTGTGCTCGTCGACGATCATGACCTCGCCGTCGATGACGACGTAGTCCTTGTCCTTCTTGAACAGTTCCTTCGCCTTGATGGCGTTGTTCAGATAGCCGACGAGCGGGGTGTTCACCGACTCGTAGAGGTTGTCGATGCCCAGCCAGTCCTCGACCTTGCTGACACCGGACTCATGGATGGCGACCGTGCGCTTCTTCTCGTCCACGTCATAGTCGCCGGTTTCCTCGACGCCCTTGAGCGGATTTCCGGCCTCGCCCTTCTTCAGGCGCAGGACGAGCTTGGCGAAGTCGCCGTACCACTTGGTGGCCTGGTCGGCCGGGCCGGAGATGATCAGCGGCGTACGGGCCTCGTCCACGAGGATGGAGTCGACCTCGTCCACGATGGCGAAGTTGTGGCCGCGCTGCACCAGTTCGTCCTGCGACCACGCCATGTTGTCGCGCAGGTAGTCGAAGCCGAACTCGTTGTTGGTGCCGTAGGTGATGTCGCAGGCGTACTGCTCGCGGCGCTGGGCCGGCGTCATGTTGGCGAGGATCACGCCGACGTCGAGGCCCAGGAACTTGTGGACGCGACCCATCATCTCGGAGTCGCGCTCGGCCAGGTAGTCATTGACCGTGACGATGTGGACACCGTCGCCGGACAGCGCGTTCAGGTACGCGGGCAGGGTGCCGACGAGGGTCTTGCCCTCGCCGGTCTTCATCTCGGCCACATAGCCGAGGTGGAGGGCTGCGCCGCCCATCATCTGCACGTCGTAGTGACGCTGGCCGAGGACGCGCTTGGCGGCCTCGCGGACGGTGGCGAACGCCTCGGGGAGCAGGTCGTCCAGGCTCTCACCATCGGCGTACCGCTGCTTGTACTCCTCGGTGAGGGCCCGCAGCTCGGCGTCGGAGAGGTCGACGAAGTCCTCTTCGATGGAGTTGACCTGGTCCGCGATGCGGTGCAGCTTGCGCAGGATCTTGCCTTCGCCTGCACGCATGATCTTCGAGAGGACGGACACGGGGGCTGGTCTCCTTGCCGGTCGGGCCTGGGACGGTCGGGTTTCCATGTGACGTACTGAGCAACGGCCATCGTATGCGAGGACCCCGCCGCGCCGGGAGTGCCTGGTACCCCGGCCGCTGCTTCACAGGAACAACGGACGCGATATGCGGATAGTGCCGCATCGGCGCAGGGATTTGTGCGAAATGTGATCGCGCGCTCACGGATCGCGGAAACCGATGGCCCTTGCCGGGCGGTACGAGCAGAATCGCCCGATGGAACCCGTCACGCTCACCACCGGCCGTCTTCGTCTGCGTGCCGTCGGACCGGCCGACACCGAGGCGGTGTACGAGGCCGCCCAGGACCCCGACATCCAGCGCTGGACCACGATCCCCTCCCCGTACCTGCCCGAGCACGCGCGCGGCTTCACGGAGGAGATGGTCCCGGGCGGCTGGGCGCACGGTTCGATGTTCACCTGGGGGATCTTCCTCGCCGGCGGGGAGCTGGCCGGCATGCTCAGCCTGACCATGCGCGCCCCCGCGGCCGCGGAGGTCGGTTTCTGGGCCACCAAGGAGCACCGCGGCCTCGGCCATGTCACGGAGGCCGTGCTCGCCGCCTGCCGCTGGATCTTCACCGACCTGGGCGTCGACCGGGTCGAGTGGCGCGCCGAGGTCGGCAACCACGGCTCGCGCGGGGTCGCCGAACGCGCGGGCTTCACCCTGGAGGGCACCCTGCGCTCCGCCATCAACAACAAGGGGGTGCGCCGGGACTGCTGGATCGCCTCCCTGCTGCCCTCGGACCTCGGCCTGCCGTCCACCGCCCCCTACCTGCCGGGGCCGGCTCGGTGAACCGCACCTCAGGACGGGACTGTCAGTGGCACCCTCTATCGTCCGGGGCATGACGACCCTGCCGCGCCCGACCATCACGCTCACCGCGGACGACGCCCGCCGTATCGCCCTGCGGGCCCAGGGCCTGCTGGGCGCGCCCGACCGGCGGGCCGGGGTGCGCGGGGTGCTGCGCCACCTCGGCGCGGTCCAGCTCGACACGATCTCCGTCCTCGCCCGGTCGCACGAACTGGTGCCGTACGCCCGCCTCGGCGCCGTCCGCCGCACCACGGTGGAGGACGCCTACTGGAAGGACACGCACGCCTTCGAGTACTGGTCGCACGCCGCCTGTCTGCTGCCCGTCGAGGAGTGGCCGCACTTCGCCTTCCGCCGCCGCGCCTACCGCAACCGCCCGCACTGGAACCACGAACTCCCGGACGGGGTCTACGAGCAGGTCGTCAAGCAACTGCGCACCGAGGGCCCGCTGACCGCGACCGAACTGGGCGGCGCCAAGCGCACCAGCGAGTGGTGGGACTGGTCCGGCACCAAGGTCGCGGTCGAACGGGCGCTGATGTACGGCGAGGTGGTGTGCGTCGAACGCCGCGGCTGGAAGCGGGTGTACGACCTCGCCGAGCGCGCCGTCCCCACCGCGCTGCTGCACGACGAGCTGGACGACGCCGAGTGCCTGCGCCGCCTGGTCCGGCTGGCCGGCGATTCCCTGGGCGTGGGCACCCGCTCGGACATCGCCGACTATCACCGGCTGAGGGGCGAGCAGGTGGACGCGGTGCTCGCGGACTCGGGTCTGGTGCCGGTCGAGGTGGCGGGCTGGGGCAAGCCGGCCTGGGCGGATCCGGCGGCCCTGGCGACCCCGCCGCGCGGCCGCCACCGCACCACCCTGCTCTCGCCGTTCGACTCGCTGATCTGGGAACGGGCGCGCACGGAACGGATCTTCGGCTTCACCCACCGTCTGGAGGCGTACACCCCCAAGCCCAAGCGGGTGTACGGCTACTTCGCCATGCCGGTGCTCGCGGGCGGCCGTCTTGTCGGGCGGGTCGACCCGGCTCGGGAGGGCCGCACCCTGGTGGCCCGGCAGGTCACCCTGGACGGCCCCAGGGCGGCCCCCGCGGTCGCCCAGGCGCTGCTGGAGGCCGCCACCTGGGTGAACTGCACGAACGTCCGGGTGGAACGCGTGGACGACCCCGCTCTGCGCGGCCAGCTCACCGCGGAACTCGCCCGCGCCCTCGGCTGAGGGGGTGCCGGCGGCTAGCGGATCTCCAGGATCTTCTCCCGCATCGCGTAGACCACGGCCTCCATCCGGGAGTGCAGCTGGAGTTTCTCCAGGATGTTGCGGACGTGGTTCTTCACGGTGTTCTCGGAGATGAACAACTCCTTGGCGATGTCCCGGTTGTTCATCCCCGTGGCGACGAGTTTGAGGACTTCCAGTTCACGGTCGGTCAACCGGGGCGCGGGCACCAGCCGACGCTCGTCGGTGCGCTGGATCATCGACTTGAACTCGGTGAGGAGTTTCGACGCCATGGACGGGCTGATCTGCGACTGCCCGTCGGCGACCGCGCGAATGGCGGTGGCCACCTCGTCGGTGGAGATCTCCTTGAGCAGATATCCGGTGGCCCCCGCCTTGATCGCGTCGTAGAGGTCGGCCTCCTCGTCGCTGATCGTCAGCATGATGATCTTCGCGCTGGGGGCGACCTCCTTGATGGAGGTGCACGCCTCGATCCCCCCGCGCCGGGGCATCCGGACATCCATCAGCACGATGTCGGGCAGCAGATCGGCGGCCTTGTCCACGGCCTCGGCGCCGTCGCCCGCCTCGCCGACGACCTGGATGTCCTCCTCGGCCGCGAGCACGATCTCCAGTCCGCGTCTGAAGAGCGCGTGGTCGTCCACCACCAGGACTCTGATCGGTTCATCCCGCGAAGAGCCCCCGTCGAGGCACCTGCCGAGTACACCGTCGTCGGTGTCGTCGGCCTCCTCGCTCCGCATCGGTCCGAAGGTGTCCGCCATCGTTCCTCCCCCTGAAGGCTGTGGCCTGTGTGGTCCCGTGCCATCGCCAACCCAAGGCAGCGGCCCACCGGTTGGGCCCTTGCGGCCATGATTTCATGCCGGAACGACACCGAGGCGCCGTGCGCGGCGCGAAGTGGTCGCACACTGGTGCCCCGGGGGCGCACACGCGCTCCAGGGGCACCGGTCGGGCTTCGATCCCGGGCGGTCAGCCGCCCAGCGTGCCCCCTGCCGCTGGGGGCTGCGCCTCGGCGACCATCGGATCCGTGCTGAGGTGGATCACGCCGTAGTCGTAGGCGTGGCGCCGGTAGACGACGCTCGGCTCCTTCGTCTCGGAGTCGACGAACAAGTAGAAGTCATGGCCGACCAGTTCCATCTCGTAGAGGGCCTGGTCCAGGCTCATCGGGGAGGCGACGTGGGTCTTCTCGCGGACGACGAGGGGACCTTCACCCTTGACCTCCAGCGAGCCGATCCTCGTGGTCGGCACTCCGTCCGTCTCGTCCTCCGCCACCGGGACGCCGTTTCCGTTCAGCGTCGCCACGCCCGGGACGTGGTCGGGGACCTCCGCCGCCGAGATCCGCCGTGCGCCGCGGCGCGAGAACCGCTTGTCGTGCTGCTTGCGCAGTCGCGCGTCCAGCTTTTCCGCCGCCATGTCGAGTGCCGCGTACGGGTCGCTGGCCGCTGCCTCCGCCCGGATCACCGGGCCCCGGGAGCGGAGCGTGATCTCCACCCGGTCGCAGCGGTCGGCCTGTCGAGGGTTGGGCTCCTTGGACACCTCGACGTCGAGGCTGATCACCTTGCCATCGAGCTTCTGGATCTTCTCCAGCTTCAGCTTCTCGGCCACGTGCTTGCGGAACCGCTCGGGCACCTCGGTCTTGCGGCCTTTGACGACGATGTCCACGCAGAACTCCGTTCCCGGATCGCTCCGCTGCTTCGGCGGAGCATTTCCCTTTTGCACCAGGCCCGGTGAGCACCGGACCTCGGACTCGGTGACGTCCACCTCCTCCTCCCCCAAGGGCGTGATCTCCACCCCACCGGCGCGGGTGATTGCGCAAAACCCGCAGCACGGCATTCGGATATGAGAGGTGTGGCCTGCGCCTCTTTCCTCACAACCGAACATATCTCGCCCGGACGGATGTCGTCACCCTCTACTGCGGCGTACCTCCGTTCAGGTGAATAAACCCTCTCACTACCTGCAACGATGCAGGTCGGCGGTCAGTTCCTGTTTATTTCGAAAGAATCCGCAGGAGCGGCGATCACGGCCGCACGCAGCGGTGGTCCGAGAGCGCTCGCCGCGGTCTTTTTCGCTGCACCATGCACCCACTTCCCTGTCTCCCAGTTCGCCTTCTCCGGCCCTCCGGTACTTCGTTCCTCCCTTCCTTCCCGAGTTGCGTTCTTGTACACAGCTCTTGACTCTCCGATTCGCAGGGCCCGTGCCGCCTCCGCCAGACTGGCGCCGGTGGTGACGAGGTCGTCGACGAGCACGACCCGGCCCCCGGCGAGCAGCCGGTCGCCGCCCGCCGTCACCGCAAGCGCGCCTGCCATGTTCGCCAGTCGCCGCCGCGCGTCCAGCCCCGCCTGGTCGGCGACGGGCCTGCGCTGGCGCAGCACCGCCGCCACCCGGGCCGGTGTCCCGGTACGCCGCAGCTCCCCGGCCGCCGCGAGCGCCATCCGCCGTACCGGATCGTGCCCCCGCGCCCGCACGGCCCACCGCGCGGAGGGCACCGGCACGAGCACGACGGTCCCCGAAGTCCCGGTCCCGGCCGACGTGTCGAGGCCCGCGCGCACGGCCGCCGCCAGGGCCGCACCCAGCGCTCCCGTGAGCGTCAGCGCGCCCCGCTCCTTGTGTGCGAGAAGCAGCGCGCGCACCGCCTCCGCGTACGGCGCCGACGCGTACACCGAGGGAAGCCCCGCCGGCTCCGGCTGCGGCCGCACCCGCCGGGGCGCGCCTCCGGCCAGCGCGGTCCGGCAGCGCGCGCAGAGCGTCGTACGAGGTGCTCCACAGCCCGCGCAGTCGGCCGGCAGCACCAGGTCGGTGAGGTCCCGCCACCACCCCCGCATGACCACCACTGTGCCAAGGCCGGAGCCGGCCCACCACCCCTGTGGACAACGGCCTGTGGATAACTCGCACGGGCCGTTTGCCGGGCTGGGGCCGGCGTCCTCGGCCAGGCTCTTTCGACCAGCGCCGTCGGCCCTGTCAGCCGTGTCAGCCCGGATAGACCGGTGCCGTCCCGTCCTTGTCGACCTTCTGCCACTGCGTCCCGGTCGGCAGCCGGACGATCCCGTCGTCCGAGTAGGCCACCAGGGGCACCCGGTCGTCCTCGGAGGCGGCGATCGCCTTCACTCCGGGCAGCGCGCCGGGCGCCGGACCGTCGAGCGTGGCGCCGTCGACCTGGACGTAGCGCATCTGCTGCACACCGCCCTGTTCCTGCCCGACCACCAGCAGCTGGCTGTCCCCGGCCCAGGTCATGGCGCTGACCTGCTCCAAGTCGGGCGCGGCGGGACGGAGTTCGACCACCGAGGGCGCCTCTCCGGGCCGGTCCTCGCGCTCGATCCGGCCGATTTGCAGGGACTGCTTGCCGTCCTTCTCCACGACCAGCGCGATCCGCACTCCGTCGGCGGCCACCCGGACGTCCTTGATCCGGCCGGGCAGGGACGGGACGGTGACCTTCTCCGCCTTGGCGACGCCGTGCTCCACGACGTACAGACCCGTGGCCTGCGGGTCGCGGTCGGCCACCCACAGGTCGCCGCGCGCGTCCCAGCTGGGTGTGGTCAGCCGGTCGGCGGGCGTCGGGCCCTTGCTGGTGACCAGCGCGCTGCCGAGGGAGCCGTCCGCGGTCAGCGATGTCACGCGCAGCGTCGCGCCGTAGTCGTCGACCGCGGCCACGCTGCGCTCGTCCCGCGAGACGGCCACCGACTGGAGCGTCTTGTCGCCCTCGCCGAGCGCGCCCGGAACCTGCACCGCCCCGGTGCCGGTGCTCCCGGTCGGCATCTGCACCAGCCGGTGCTTGCCGTCGACGTAGTACAGGTATTCGGGCCGCTTGGACGAGCCGTGCCAGGCGGCGGACTCGGCGCGCTGCTCGGTCAGATCGCACAGCCGGTGGCCGCCGGTGCCCTGCAACTCGACGGATTCCAGGGTCGGCGCCAGGTTCCGCAGCGTGAACAGCAGCTGGGTGGCCATCTCGGTGCACTTGGACGCCGAGACCCGCGACTCCTTGAGGTTCAGGGGCACCGTCAGCCGGTTCTGGTCGTCCGGCGCCAACCCGGACACGCCCTTCTGGAGGGCCGTACCGGTCGGAAAACTGGAGCGCACCACCGGACCGAGCCATTCGGACGGTCCTTCCAGCACCGAGCGGATCATCCGCGTCATCGCGTCGACCTTGCTGCGCACGAACACCGGATCGGCGACCGCCACCGGCTCCCCGGCCGACCCGACCGCCGTACCGGAGGCGAAGTAGTACTTGTCGACGGACGTGTAGTTGCGCTGGAAGTCCGACTTGCCCATGACCACGCCGTCGGGCAGCTCGTCGATGCGCCACTGCCCGGTCTTGCTGTCCTGGCTCAGATGCACCTTCTTGCGGTAGGTGCCGGCCGCGGGCTCGTAAGCCTGTTCCGAGTCGACGGTGGCCACCTGGGTGCCGCTCAGCACACAGGTGACGCTCTTGGCCGTCTCCCGGCTGCCCTGGCGGCAGTCGGTCTCGATGCTCGGCCCGTTCGCGAGCACCGTGGTCGACTCCTCCGGCCGCCAGGTGCGCGCGGCGTCGTCCGTCAGGTACTTGCGGGCGGTGTCGTACGCCGGGTCGTCGCTGGTCAGCGCCTCCAGGAAGCCCTGCATGATCACGCCCGGCTTGGCATCCTCGGAAGGCGGCATGGCGAACACCCGTACCCCGGTGTCCTGCCGGGGCGTGGACTCCACGTCCCGCAGATCACCGCTGTCGGGCATCGAGGCGCACCCGGCCAGCAGAACGACCCCCAAGGCGGTGTACGCCGCCGCGCGCCACGACTTCCGCCGGGCGCCCCCCTCGCGGTCAGCGCCCACGAAATGCCTCCCCTGCCTCGGTCGAATCCTCCGGCCGCGCTGTCCCCCGCCGATCGGATCCCGGTCGTACGGCCCCGCTGTCCGCCCCCGGATCCGCGGCGGGCCGTTCCTCCGGGCGCCGTACCGGCCCCGTGGTCCGGGGCACCACGCGCGTGCCATTGCCGTTGCCCGGCAGCGCGGTCGGGTCGGCGGTGGGCGCGACGGGGGCGCGCGGGGGCAGCGCGGGCGCATGGCCGCCGCGCTGCTGCGCCGGAACGGTCGCCCGCTTCTCCGTGCAGGGCGTCCCCGAGTCGTCGGGGCGGCGCCTGCGGCGCGCGTCCTTGGGCTCCAGCGGTATCGGCGAGCCCCGCAGCGGCTCGTCCGCGGTCCTGGGAAGCGTCAGCCGGAACTGCGAACCGCCGCCCGGCTCCCCCCATGCCTGGAGCCAGCCGCCGTGCAGCCGCGCGTCCTCCAGGGCGATCGACAGCCCGAGGCCGGTGCCGCCGGTGGTGCGGGCGCGGGCCGGGTCGGCCCGCCAGAAGCGGCTGAACACACGGGTCGCCTCGCCCGGCTTCAGCCCGACGCCGTAGTCGCGCACCGCGACGGCGACCGCGCCGCCGGCCGAGGCCAGCTTGACGATGACGTCCTTGCCCTCACCGTGCTCGACGGCGTTGACGACGAGATTGCGCAGCACCCGCTCCACCCGCCGGGCGTCGGCCTCGGCGACCACGGGCTGGAGGTCGCCGACCACCCGTATCCGGGTGCCCTTGCGCTCGGCGAGCGGCTCGGCACCGCCCACCACGCGCCGTACGACCTCCCTGAGGTCGATCGGCTCGGCCTCCAGGGCCGCGGCTCCCGCGTCGAAGCGACTGATCTCCAGCAGGTCCGCGAGCAGCGACTCGAAGCGGTCCAGCTGGTCGGCAAGCAGCTCGGCGGAGCGCGCGGTCACCGGGTCGAAGTCCTCGCGGGCCTCATGGATGACATCGGCGGCCATCCGGACCGTCGTCAGCGGGGTGCGCAGTTCGTGCGAGACATCCGAGACGAACCGGCGCTGCATCCGCGACAGGTCCTCCAGCTGCTGGATCTTGCTCTGGAGGTTCTGCGCCATCTTGTTGAACGCCTCGCCCAACCGGGCGATGTCGTCCTCGCCGGTGACCTTCATGCGCTCCTGGAGCTGACCGGCGGACAGCCGCTCGGCGATCCCGGCCGCCATCCGCACCGGTGTGACGACCTGCCGCACCACCAGCCAGGCGATGGCGCCCAGCAGTACGACGACGAACAGCCCTGCCGTCGCCAGGGTGCCCTTGACCAGGCTGAGGGACTTCTCCTCCTGTGTGAGCGGGAAGAGGTAGTACAGCTCGTACGGCCGCCCGTTCGGGTCGTTGACCTGCTTGCCGATGACCAGCGCGGGCTGCGCGTCCTTGCCGTTGGAGTAGATGATCCGGGTGTAGCTCTGGGCGGCCGTCGTGCCGTTGTTGACCCGGTCACGCAGGTCGGAGGGGATGCTGGAGGTCGGGTTGACGTTGCCGGAGCCGCGCGGGCTGCGGCCGCCGCCGCTGTCGTCGTCGACGGGCAGCGTCACCACGTCGAAGGCGCCCGCGCCGCCGCTGGACAGCGATTCCACGAGGTCGCTCATCCACTGGATGACGTTCTGCGTGGACCGGCCGTCCGGGCCCGCGGTGCCGTCCGTGCTGCCGTCGGCGGTAGCGGTGCCCGTGCCGTTGGTGCCCGCCGCCTCGTCGGCGCGCTGCTTGGCCACCGCGAAACCGCCCGTGGCCTGGCTCTGCGAGGCCCGCACCTTCGCGTCCAGCAGGCCGTTGCGCACCTGCCCGATCACGACGAAGCCGAGCAGCAGGACGACGCCCAGTGACATCAGCAGCGTGGTGGCGACGACCCTGAGCTGGATGTTGCGCCGCCACAGCCGCATCACCGGCAGCAGCGGACGGCGCACCCAGCGCAGGAAGAGCCGCAGGACCGGGCTGCCCTGCACCCCGCCCTGAAGCAGTCCGCCCTCGAAGAGGCGCCTCAAGCGTGTACCCGCCGCCGTCCGGCCGACAGGCCGCTTCGGACGGTCCCCGGGCATGCCGGACCCCGAAGCGACACTGTCCCCGGACATGTCAGCTCGGTCCCGCCTTGTAACCGACACCACGGACGGTCACCACGATCTCCGGCCGCTCCGGGTCCTTCTCGACCTTGGAGCGCAGCCGCTGGACATGCACATTGACCAGGCGGGTGTCGGCGGCGTGGCGGTAGCCCCACACCTGTTCCAGCAGCACCTCGCGGGTGAAGACCTGCCAGGGCTTGCGGGCGAGCGCGACCAGCAGGTCGAACTCCAGCGGGGTCAGCGCGATCGACTGCCCGTCCCGCTTCACCGAGTGCCCGGCCACGTCGATGACCAGGTCACCGATGGTCAGCTGCTCGGGTGCCGGCTCCTCGGAACGCCGCAGCCGCGCCCGGATCCGCGCCACCAGCTCCTTCGGCTTGAACGGCTTGACGATGTAGTCGTCCGCGCCCGACTCCAGGCCGACCACGACATCCACGGTGTCGCTCTTGGCCGTGAGCATCACGATCGGCACGCCGGACTCGGCGCGGATCAGCCGGCACACCTCGATGCCGTCCCGTCCGGGCAGCATCAGGTCCAGCAGCACCAGATCGGGCTTGCTCTCACGGAACGCGGCCAGCGCCTTGTCGCCGTCGGCTACGAAAGACGGCTCAAAACCTTCACCACGCAGCACGATGCCGAGCATCTCGGCCAGTGCGGTGTCGTCGTCGACGACAAGGACTCGTCCCTTCATAAACGACATCATCCCATTCTCGTAACGACGGCAGAGGCGCAGGTGAGCAGGCTCACTGGCCTGTGACGATAGTCGTACGGGACCGTCACTGTCTGCCCCTGTCCGTGGGCGTTGATGTCAGGGGCGGATGTCACCTGAGCGCCCTGAAGAAGCGTGGTCGGCACCGTCGGCGACACCACGATGCTGGCAGACGCGACTAACGTGCACCGGAGCATCGCGCACCCACTCGGTAGCCCGGTAGCCTTCGTGGATACGCATGGGGAGCGGGTGTGAACGGGGTGGGCCTTGGCACGCAAGTGGGACTTCTACACCACTGAGAGTGGCGCCTGTCCAGTGCAGAAGGACATCGCCAAGTGCAAGCTCAACAAGGCCGAGAAGGCCAAGCTCCGCACCTTGATGGAGCGCGTGCGCCTTCGCCAGACCCTCTCGGGTGATGTCAAGAACCTGGGAGGAGACCTCTTGGAAGTTCGCCTAGACGGCGATCATAGGATCTTTCGACTGCTGTACGCAGAGGTCGAGGATGGGCTGGTCCTCCTGGGTCTCAGCTTCTTCCAGAAGAAGACGCAAGCCACCCCACCCGTCCAGAAACTCACCGCGAATCGCCGCCTCAAAGAGTGGCGAAAGAGACGCACAGAGGCTTGATACAGGGTTCACGAGTATCGGGTTTGGGCGATACTGTAGCTACACGCCGAGGGGAGATGGATGCGATGGCGCCTGCACTGGATGAGCTGCTTGGCATCGACCCGGACGACCCCAGGACTGCCACTGAGATCGAGGACGCTGAGGCATACGCAGCTCTTGTCGAGTCGCTGGTGGTGCTGCGCAAGCGTCGGGGTCTGACCCAGCAAGACGTAGCGGCCTATATGGAGACGAGTCAGTCCGTAGTGTCCGACTTTGAGCGAGTCGGCGGCAATGCCCGGTACTCAACACTCCAGCGCTACGCAAGGGCCGTGGGCGCTCGGCTCTGCACAATGCTTGACGCGTCCGGAGCGAACCTTGCCCCGACGTGGCGCAAGGCAGCCGAGCTGCCTGTGCGTCTGGCCCATAGGTCGGCTGCACACTCGCCTGTACTCGCTCCGTGGACCGCAACAGAGGGAGCCGTGGGGGCTCGGTGACACGCAAGCAAGAGAGAGCCAAACAGCCCATCAAAGGACCCGAGCTTGGCACACTGATCGACAACGCCGAGTTGCAGGACGTTGTCTTCTTGGAGTTGCACGGGGCCAGGCTCGGCGTCGATGACGTGTCCAAGTTGCCTCCCCCGGACGGCACCACCATGAAGGTGTGGTTCCGTGCTGACAGCGATCAGATCCAGGTTCGCTGCCGGCTTGAGCTTCGCACGTCAGAAGCGCAGTTCAGGGCCGATGCTGCGGCTGCTTTTGTGATAACCGGGGAGCTACCCACCGACGAGGGCGTGCAAGCAGGCTTCACGCAACGCATCGGAGTAGCGGTTGTGTACCCCTACCTGAGGGAAGCCGTGCACGATCTCGCGCGCAGGCTAGGAGTAGAACCCCCCATCCTGTCGCTAATCGCACAGTCGCTAGAAAAGCTGCACACCGACACCAGCAGTTCTTGATGCGCTGCACACTCTCAACCGAGGCGCTAGCAGTCTGTTGACTAGCGTCAGCGGCTGCCGATGCAACGTAGCCGCCTGCCTCAGCTCCCATCCCGTACGCCGTCGACCCACACACCGTGGAGCGGGCGTGGTTCCTGGCGTCCAGGTGGAGCGCGCCACTGTACGAACGACCTGGACGCCAGGGGCCGCGTCTGCTCGGCTCTGCCTGGGTCGATGGCGTGCGGGATGGGAGCCCCTCACCTCCGCCACAGCGGGCCCGCAGTCGGCGGCGGCGCCCCCTCCATCCCGGTGCCGGCCGATCCCCCGCCGGAGGCACTGTTCTGACCGCACCCCGCCTCCGCAGCACCCCGACCCATCACGTCGTCCGCCTGGCCCCGTCGGACACCGCCAACGACGGTTCCTCCGCCTCTGGTGCCTTGTGGCTCGTCTTCGTGTTCTGCCGTCTTTCCGGTCGGTGGTTCGGCTGGGGGCATGGTTTCGGTTGGTGGAGGGGTGGGTGCCAGCGCTCGGTCCGGCGCATCGTCCCTGGCGGGTCAAAGCGTGAAGCGGGATCACCTCGGGGCAACTTGGTGGCGCGGGGCCGGGGCCGGGGCGGCGCGGGCCGGAGGCAGGAGCGGAGCCCCGAGCCCCGAGCCCGCGCAGGCCCGTAGGACGGGCCTGCGGGGTGTGATCTCGTAGCGGCGGATGGAAAGCCGATTGGCCAGCGCGCCGGATGCCCGAAGGGGGCAAGAGCCCCCACCCCGCTCACCTACCGGACCAAGAGCCCCGATGGCCGTGGACCTGCCGTTGCGATGAAGGTGTGGGTGGGAACTGGGCTGTCGCCGCCGCGGCTGCCTTGGTGTGGCAGGCCACTAGTGTCCTGAGTCCTTGATCCATCGTTGGTCAGGACATGGGACGTCCTGGGCCGAGACTGGCCGAGTTGGTGTTGTCGGATCACGAGCGGCGGGTGCTCGGTGGGTTGGTGCGGGGGCAATCGACGCCGCAGGCTCTGGCGTTGAGGGCCCGAATCGTGCTGGCGTGCGCCGAAATGGAGCCTGATGGACTGCCCCGGTCGGCCAGTTCGGTGGCCGCTGCCGCCGGGGTGACCACGGAGACGGTATCCAAGTGGCGGGGCCGTTTCCTCAGAGACCGGCTGGACGGCCTGGGTGACGCGCCCCGCCCGGGCCGGGAGCGGACGGTCACCGATGAGCAAGTCGCCGAGCTGGTCCGGATGACGCTGGAGACGAAGCCGAAGAACGCCACGCACTGGTCGACACGCTCGATGGCCGAGCGGGTCGGCCTGTCCCAGTCCACCGTCTCCCGGGTCTGGCGG
This sequence comes from Streptomyces griseofuscus, assembly GCF_014673495.1. Lineage (GTDB taxonomy): Bacteria > Actinomycetota > Actinomycetes > Streptomycetales > Streptomycetaceae > Streptomyces > Streptomyces murinus. The sequence goes on along the minus strand of NZ_CP051006.1, from coordinate 5,276,052 downwards.
GCCTTCGGCCTTCAGCCCCACCGGGCCGAGTCATTCAAGCTGTCCACCGATCCATTCTTCGTCGACAAGGTCCACGACGTGGTCGGGCTCTACCTCGACCCGCCCGAAAGGGCACTGGTGCTCTGCGTCGACGAGAAGTCCCAGATCCAGGCACTGGACCGCTCTCAGCCTGTGCTGCCGATGATGCCCGGTGTCCCGCAACGGGCCAGCCACGATTACGTGCGCGCGGGCACCACGACGCTGTTCGCCGCTCTGAACACGGCCACCGGCAAAGTCATCGGCTCACTGCATCGCCGCCACCGCACTGCCGAGTTCAAGAAGTTCCTGGCCAAGCTGGAGCGCGAGATCCCGACCGGCCTGGAGGTGCACCTCGTCCTGGACAACTACGCCACTCACAAGACCGAGACGATCAAGAAATGGCTGCTGGCCCATCCCCGTTTCCAGCTGCATTTCACACCCACCGGCTCGTCCTGGCTGAACCTGGTCGAGCGGTGGTTCGCCGAGCTGACCAGCAAGAAGCTCCGCCGCGGCGTCCACCGCTCCGTCCAGGCCCTCGAACGAGACATCCGGGCCTGGGTCGCCGACTGGAACGACAACCCTCGCCCATACGTCTGGACCAAGACCGCCGATCAAATCCTCGAATCCCTCGCCAGCTACTGCCGACGGATCAAAGACTCAGGACACTAGGACGTTGTCGTGCATCCGCTTCGAGCACTGCTCGGGAAGGCACCTCGGACGCCCCCTCCCCCTTCCCCGCCCGAGAGGGCGGGGCTTGATGAGGTAGAGAAACCTGTAACAGCTCATGGCCGATACGGTCCTTGGCGCTGCTCACGCCTCCGTGATGGTCTGGGATCAGAGGGCACGCGCGAGGGGGCAGGGTGCAGCCGTTATCGGATGACTTGGCACGGAACCGGCCGGGCGACGCGGTGCGCCGCAAGATCCGGAAGTTGCAGCCGAACCCGGTGCTGAGGCTGATCGACCGCCGGCGCCCCGGCTCGGACATCCGTAGTTGGGCGGACGGGCTCACCGGGGAACGCCTCACTGGACGCCAGTTGAGCAAGCTTCGCCGCCGTGGCTGGTTCACCCTCCACGCGATCCAATGGCCGAGCGGTGCGGACATCGACCACCTTGCCATCGGTCCCGCCGGCGTCTTCTCCATCAACTCCAAGCGGCACCGCGGGAAGACCGTCTGGTACGGCGATACCGCCGTCACGGTGAACGGCTCCCCGACCCGTCACATCGCGGCCAGCCAATCCGAGGCCCGGCGTGTCTCGCGGGCCTTGTCCGCGCGCTGTGAAGTCGACGTTCCCGTCCGCCCCGTGATCTCCGTGGTGCACGCGGCGAAGCTCACGGTCAAGGGTGCTAACCCGCCGGTGCTCGTCCTGGCGGTCGAACACCTCGGTCGGGTCCTATCTGGACTGTCGCCGACGCTCCCGCCTGACCAGGTTGTGCGTATCTACAGCGTGGCGCGAGATGCCCGGACCTGGGCTGGCTAATCAGGCGTCGAAGTCATACTCCAGTACGTAGGCGGCGGAGTCGAGAGTCATTTCGTTCACCTCGACCGGGCGCCCCTCGTCCGCGAACGCCGTGCGGCAAATCATGATCACAGGCGTCCCCATGGAGAGCTGAAGGCGGCTCGCCTCCTCCTGAGACGGCATCCGGGACCGGATCTCCTCGCGGAAGTGCACGGGCTTGTAGCCCAGCTCGGCCAGCCGGGCATACGTCCCGCCGGGTCCGGTGTCCTCCTGGGTGATCGCCGAACCCGCTACAAGATCAGCAGGCAGGTAGGACGTGGACAGCAGGACGGGCTTGTCATCCAGGACGAAGCGGCGGCTACGTACGCACACGGGTGCGTCGGCCTCGACGCCAAGTACCTGACTGATCCGTTCGGGTGATGCCGCCTCGTAGACCTGCACCTGGTCGACCACCAAGGTGCGGTCCTCGATGTCCGCCGACCAAATGGACCGTCCCGAACCCCACTGATCGCGGGACAGCCGCTGAATGCCTCGCCGTCTGAGCGGCTTGAAGGCGCGGACGAACACGCCAGCGCCCTTGCGGGACTCGGCAAGACCCTCGTTCTGGAGCACACCGAGCGCCTGCCGGGCGGTCATGCGGGCCACCTCGTACGTGGCCATGAGGTCGTTCTCTCCTGGTAGCCGATCACCTGGGCCATACTCGCCGGCCTGGATCGCTTCCCTCAGTTCGTCCGCGATGCGCTGGTACTTCGGCTGGCGTCCGCTGCCCTGGGTGGCCATGTGATCCCTCCTTTCCTCTCTAGACACCTTAGGGGCGTTCGCACGTTCGCCCCAACCGGCGGCTCGCCTCTGTAGCCCATCCGAAACCTCTCTAGAGACGTGTTGACATCTCTAGAGAGGTGCAGTTCTATGGAGCCATCTCTAGAGAGGTTGCTCATAAGGGAGCGGCCTCAAAGGTGAGGGGACAGCTATGCCGTCGTTCAAGATCGACGTTTCGACCGCTGTGGTGTTCGTGGCGACCGCGCCGACGCCGAAGCTGGCCAACGCGAAGACGGGTGAGCGTGCAATGGACCGGGAGACCGGTGCGGGCCTGTCGACGGTGGGGCTGCTGGTCTCGGACGAGGGAGAGGGAAACCTGTACCAGGTGACGATCCCGGAGACGGGTCTTCCCGAGGGTCTCGCGCCGGGTATGCCGGTGAAGGTCGTGGGCCTGAAGGCGCGGGACTGGGAGAACGAGTTCAACGGGCAGAAGCGGCACGGCATCTCGTTTCGCGCGGTCGCGATCACCTCGGCGGTCTGACCATGACGGATCTGTCCATGGCTCTGGAGGCCACCGCAGGCTTAGCGGCCGTTGGTGGTGTCGGGTTCGCGAAGGTGCGTGCTCCTCGTGCGTACTGGGCGCTGGTGGGTCTGCCGTCGGCGCTGGTGCGGTTCGGGTACTCGTACCGGTCGACAATGGATGTGTGCGGGCTGACGGTGCAGCCGTCGGGTCTGCGGGCGTTCATGGCCCGGAACGTGGCCCGGCGTGAGGTGCAGCCCATTCCGCCGAAGATCCGCCGGGTGCGGGGCACGTCGACCGGGCTGCGGGTGACCCTGCGGCTTCCGGCCGGTCTGGAGCCCGCCGATGTGGCCGCCGCGTCCGAACGGCTGCGGCACGCGTGGGGTGTGCACTCGGTGACCGTGGCGGAGACGAAGCCGGGGTTCCTGGAACTGCGGATGACCGGCTATGACGTGCTGCGCCGGGTGCGGATGCCTCGTACGGCGGTGCCGCACGGCATGGTCGTGCCGGTCGCTTTGCGGGAGGACGGGACTGCCTTCGAGCGGGACTACCGCAAGGCTCCGATGGCCCTCACGCTGGGCGCGAACCAGTCCGGCAAGTCCATGTACCAGCGCAACCTGATCAAGGGCCTGGCCCAACTCCCGGTCGCGCTGGTCGGGGTGGACTGCAAGCGCGGTGTCGAACAGTCCGGCTACGCGCCGCGCCTGTCGGCCCTGGTCACCAATCCGGACGACGCCGCTTCCCTGTTCGGGTTCCTGGTCGCGGAGATGGAGGACCGCTTCGACCTGCTGAGCACGGCAGGTGCCTCCGAGATCTGGGACCTGCCCGCTCCGCAGCGGCCGGTGCCCGTGATCGTCCTCGTGGATGAGGTTGCGGAACTGTTCCTGATCTCCTCGAAGAAGGACGAGGAGCGTCGCGAGCGGATCGTGACTTCGCTGATCCGTCTGGCGCAGATGGCTCGTGCGGTCGGGATCTACCTGGAGATTTGCGGTCAGCGGTTCGGCTCCGATCTGGGCAAGGGGGCCACCATGCTCCGTGCCCAGCTCACTGGCCGTGTCGTGCACCGGGTCAACGACAAGCAGACCGCTGAGATGGGTCTCGCCGACGTCGCCCCGGACGCGGTCCCGGCCGCGAGTCTGATCCCGATGGAACGCCCCGGCACCGCCGTCGCGGTGGACACCTCTGGTGGCTGGTCGAAGATCCGCACCCCGGCCATCACCCGTGACGAAGTGACCGCCGTCTGCCGCGACTTCGCGCACATGGTCCCTGACCTACCGTTCCTCGAACCCTTCCGCCCCTGGGCGCCCGCTGAGGCGCCGGCGGACGGCCCGTCGCTGGTCAGACCGCGACCGGTCACCGACTGACCCTCCCCTCCCTTGTTCCACGGCCGGCGCCGCCGTCTCTCGCGCCACGTCCCTACCACCGCCATGCCCGATGGAGGACGCCATGGCCTCACGCCGCAAGACCACCGTCCGCAAGACCACGCCCGAGCCGTGTCCGGACTGCCGGGGCGGGCAGACCTCGGAGTCCTTCCAGGTCGGTGGCCGTCGCAAGCGAGTCAGCGACGACCGACAGGAAGCCCTCTGCCTCACCTGCCTCGGCACCGGTCAAAGCCCCGTCTGATCCCGCCCGTTCAGGGCCCGACCCCCGTGAAGGGAGGTGCCTTTCATGCCCCGCTCGTCCCTCCGCCCGGACGCCGTTCTCGTTCAGGCCGTGATCGCCGGCGCGCTGTCCTTCGCCCACCTGCACGACCTGGCCGGAGCAGCCGGTCAGTCCGGGTGGAAAGCCTGGGCCTATCCGGTCTCCGTCGATCTCCTGCTGGTCGCCGCGTGGCGCCGGCTGCGCAACGCCCGGCGTGACCGCTCGGCCTGGACCTGGTTCGTCATCGCCCTGGGCGCCTCGCTCGGCGCCAACATCGCCACCGCCGGACTCCTCGACCTGCACCAAGTGCCCGCCTGGCTCCGGATTCTCGTGGCCGGCTGGCCCGCCCTGGCCTTCCTCGGCGGCACCCTCCTCGTCCACTCACCCACCCCGGCCCCCGGCCCTGCTCCAGCCGAACCGGAAGCCGAGCAACCGGTGGTGCCGGACGTCGAGGTCGAGCGTTCCGACGAGCCCGTGCCCACGTCGCCTGCGGAGCTGGCTCCCGCGCCGGAACCGGCACCCGTGCCGCCCGCGGTCCCTGCCCCGGTCGTCCCAGCAGCCCTCCTGGACCACGCCCGCAAGCTCACCGAAGCCCACCGCGCCTCCACCGGTTCCCCGATGCCCGCCAACGTGCTCTCCGCACGCCTCGGCCTGCCCGAGGACATGACCCGATCCATCACCGCCCAACTCCAACTCACCTGACTGCAAAGGGGATCGCCGTGACTGCCCGCCGCCGCTTCCGCGACGTGATCCGTATCGGCCCCGTCCAGGTCGCCACCTCCTACGACGGCCATGGCCGCGACAAGCACACCGCCGCCTGCACCGCCCCGCGCTGCGGCTTCTCCGCCGACTACGACAGCCGCGCCGCCGCCGAACTCGCCGCCCGCACCCACCGCTGCCAGATCTGAAAAAGGGGAGATCCCGTCATGAGCGTTCCGCTCTGGCTCGCCATCGCCGCGATCGGCTACCTCGGCATCAAGCACGTCCGCCCGCCGTGGTGGCTCGTGGCCCTGCTCCTCCTCGGCGGCTACCTCGTCGCCCACAGCACCCTCGGCCCCATCGTCGGCTCCTTCATCAACTAACCCGAAGGGACAACCGCTGTGTTCACCCCGAAGTACCCGCCCCACGACACCGCCCCGACCCCGACCGTCATCCAGCCGCAGCCCCTCACCCCGGCCCCCACCCGGACCCACGTCCCGGTCCCGGTCGCCCCGCCGGCCCCGGCCTCGAACCGGCCGACCATCCAGCTCACCCCCGGCAGCACCCTCGCCCTCGTCGCCGGCGGAGGCGCCGCCGTCCTCGTCGTCGGCACGGTCCTCGTCTCCATGCTCCTCGCCGTCGCTGTCACCGGGGTTTCCGTCGCCCTGGTCGCGATCGTTCTGCGTCTGCTCGTCAAAGACCTCCACAAGGAGCGGTGACCGCATGGACACCCACCTGATCGCGGCAGGCTTACCGTCGCTGGGCTGGGCCGTGCACGGCGGAATGCTCCTGCGCCGCCTGGCCACCGCCCGCCGCGACCCCCTGACCGGACTCCACACCCGCGCCGGCTGGACCACCCGCGCCGAACACCTGCTCGCCAAGCACCCCGGCGCCCTGGTGATCCTGGTCGACCTGGACGACTTCAAGGCCGTCAACGACACCCATGGCCACGGCGTCGGCGACACGGTCCTCACCGCGACCGCCCGCCGCCTGAGCACCTGGTGCGGCCCTCACGGCATCGCCGCCCGTCTCGGAGGCGACGAGTTCGCCGCCATCGTCACCAGCCCCGCCCACACGGTCGGCCTCGACGCCCTTCGCCAGGTTCTGGCTCAGCCCGTCGAACACGGCGGGCGCACCCTGCCGGTCTCCGCCTCGGTCGGCTCCTGCCGCCGCACGGACCTGCCCGTGCCGTCCCTCACCGACGCCCTGTCCGCCGCTGACGCGGCGATGTACGCGGCCAAGGGCCACGGCAGGCGCAACACACGCTAAGCGGCCCCCGGAGCGGCCTCGGTCGCCAAACTTCCGCCGCTCCGGGCGCCTTCCCACCTTCCAGATCCAACGGACCCGAAAGGCAAGCCTCATCATGCCCCAGCGCGCCCTGAACACACCCATCTGTCGTGACTGTGACGGCTTCTCCACCGCCGCGATCACCACCGGCACGCGCAACACCGACGGCACCCGCACCACCCTCCGTGTCACCTGCTCGGGCTGCAAGGGCACCGGCCACACCACCCCCGCCGCCGGCCTCGCCCACGCCGGGAAGTGACCGCCGTGGCCCTCCTCGACTGGCGCTCCGCCGACCACTTCGACGCCTCCGGCGACAAGCCGTGCGTCATCTGCACCAAGCCCACCCCGCTGCGCTCCGACAACGGCAAACCCGTCCACAAGGTGTGCGCCGAGCAGTGGATCGACGCCCACCCCGAGAAGGGGGACGAGCGTTGACGGACACCGCCACCGCGGCGGGCCTGGACCCGGCCACCCTCGCTGATGTGCTGAGGCTGGCTGGGTCCACCGGCTTCGACCGCATCCAGGACCAGATCCGCCGCACCGGCGGCTGCTCCGACCCGATCCACCTGCAAGGCTCCGTCGTCGTCCGCGACGCACACACCCGCCACGTCCTGCACCGGTACTCGACCGACACCGAGCCCGACGGACGTCTCCGGATCGCCTGCGGCAACCGCCGCGCCTCCCGATGCCCCTCCTGCGCCTGGACCTACGCCGGCGACACATACCACCTCATCCGCGCCGGCCTCACCGGCGACCCCGACAAAGGCACCCCGCACACGATCCGGGATCACCCCCGCGTCTTCGCCACCCTCACCGCTCCCTCGTTCGGCCCGGTCCACAACCGGCCCGGCAACCGGCCCTGCCGCTGCGGCACCCGCCACCCCGAGGACGCACCCGAACTCGGCACCCCCCTCGACCCCGAGTCCTACGACTACGCGGGCGCGGTGCTGTGGAACAACCACGCCTCCGAGCTGTGGCGCTACTTCACGATCTACCTGCGCCGCGAGATCGCCCGCCGCGCCGGCCTCACCCAGAAAGCCGCCCGCGAACAGTCCCGCGTGTCCTTCGGCAAGGTCGCCGAGTACCAGAAGCGCGGTGCCGTCCACTTCCACGCCGTCATCCGCTTCGACGGCCCCAAGGGACCCGACAGCCCGCCCCCGCCCTGGGCCACCCCCGATCTGCTCACCGACGCCATCCACGCCGCAGCCGCCCGCGTCGCGCTCGACGTCGACCCCGCCGGGGACCAGCCGGCCCGCACCCTCACCTGGGGCACCCAACTCGACGTCCGCCCGATCCGCGCCTTCGGCGACGGCTCCGAGATCACCGAACAGGCAGTCGCCTCCTACGTCGCCAAGTACGCCACCAAAGCCGCCGAGACCACCGGCACCGTCGACCGCCGCATCGGCAACAAGGAAGCCCTCGCCCTGCTCGGCGTCCCCGACCACCCGGCCCGGCTCATCGCGGCCTGCCTCGACCTCCACGCCCTCTACCCCGACCGGAAACTCCGCGACTGGGCCCACATGCTCGGCTTCCGCGGCCACTTCTCCACCAAGTCCCGCCAGTACTCGACCACCTTGGGCGCCCTCCGCCAGGTCCGCACCGACTACCGCGCCGCCCAGCAACGAGCCGCCCTCGGCCTGCACGACCCTGACGACGACACCGAGGCCACCACCCTCACCCTCGCCCACTGGACCTACGCCGGCCACGGCCACACCCCCGGCGAATCCTGGCTTGCCGCCAACATCCGCCGCGACATCCAACACAACCGCGAAACCGCCCGCGAGGAACTACCGGCCCTGCTCCACCTGGAAGGGGCCACCGCATGACCACCGCCACGCCCGAGCTGCTGACCGTGCCGGAGGTCATGGCGCGACTTCGTTTCAGCCGCTCGAAGGTGTACGACCTGATCCGCTCGAAGCGTCTCGCGTCGTTCACCGAGGGGCGGTGCAGGCGTATCCCCGAGAGTGCCCTTCGGGAGTACATCCGCGCACAGCTTGAGGGGGGCTCGTAGTGCCTCCTCGCAAGCGGAATCCCAACGGATCAGGAACCGTCACGAAGCGCGCTGACGGCCGGTACCAAGCGGCGGTGTACGTCCCCCAGCCGGACGGCACCACGAAGCGGAAGTACGCGTATGGCAAGACCTATGACGAATGTGATGCCAAGCGCCGTGAGTTGATCGACCGGTCCAACGGGGGAATCCCCACCCCGACGCGGGACATGACCTTGGGTCAGTGGTTCGATTATTGGCTCGAAGTCGTCGTGAAACCGAACCTCGCGGTGAACAGCTATCGGGCGTACGAGACTGCCGTGCGTCACCACCTGCGTCCGCGCCTGGGCTCCAAAGTCATGGTCAAGCTCGGCGTCAAGGAACTGCGCGGGGTCATACAGGCGCTCGCGGAGGACCAGGGGGCCAAGACCGCCAAGCGCACGCTGCGGGTCCTCTCAGCGGCTCTCACGGCCGCGATGGTCGAGGACATCGGCCTGACCCGTAATGTGACGAAGCTCGTCCACGTGCGCGCCTCCGCGGACAGCGGTAAGAGCTGGGACGCCGTGACTGTGCTGCGCTTCCTGGCAGCCGCCCGGCGCTCTACCCCGTACTACCCGACGTTCCTCCTGCTCTGTCTCCTCGGCCTACGCCGGGCCGAGGTGTGCGGGCTTCGCTGGGAGAACGTCGACCTGGACAACCGAACCATCTGGGTGGAACAGCAGCGGCAACGAGCCAGCGCCGGCACGATCGACACGGACCTCAAGACCGACACGTCCAAGGCCCCCCTGCCCCTGCCCGCACAGTGCATTGCGCCGTTGCGCTGGACACGGATGCGCACGGCCATGCTGCGGGAGCGGGCAATCAGCAGGGGAAGGTTCTGGTTCGAGGATCCCGACGGCCACGTCTTCGTCACGCGCACCGGTCGGCCGCTCTCGCCGGATCACCTCTACCTGGTGCTGCAACGGATAGTCAGGGCAGAGGGGCTGGGCAAGATGAATCCGAAGGGGCTTCGCAAGTCCTGTGGCACCTTGCTGGTCCACCTCCGGGTTCACCCGCGCATCGTCAAGGCGATCCTTCGGCACAGCCGGATCGCGACGACCATGGACATCTACGCTGAGGCTCTGGACCCGGACGTCGTTGAGGCCGTGGGGCAGCTCGATCGCCTACTTCGGCAGCCGGCTCGCCTGCGGGAACTGGAAGCCTCCTCGGCCCTGGAATCCGCCGCTTGATGTAAGCCGCTGATGTCACGGCCCCTCTCCCCGCGCATCGTCGCTGGTAGAGGGGCCGTTGCCGTTGATTAGGCTGGGAGCATCCCATTCTCGTAACGACGGCAGAGGCGCAGGTGAGCAGGCTCACTGGCCTGTGACGATAGTCGTACGGGGCAGTCACTGTCTGCCCCCGGCCGTCTCGCGGGGCGACCCGCGGCGCCGGATCCGGGTCCGGCGCCGCGGTCCGGTCAGCCGGCCGCCGCCTCGCGCGCCCGTTTGCAGACCCCCGCGAGTGCCTCGCCCGACACCGGCGTGACGGCACCCTCCTCGGTGACGATGGCCGTCACCAGCTCGGGCGGTGTCACATCGAACGCCGGGTTGTACGCCTGCGTCCCCAACGGTGCCACCGGGATCCCGCCGCCGGGGCCCGTGATCTGCGCCTGCGGTGCCACCACCTCGGTCACCTCGAAGCCGGGACGCTGCTCTACCTCGATGGACGCGCCGTCGAGGGTGTCCGGATCGATGGTGGTCAGCGGCGCCACCACGATGAACGGCACCCCGTGGTGGCGCGCGAGCACGGCGAGCGGGTAGCTGCCCACCTTGTTCGCCACCGAGCCGTCCGCCGCGATCCGGTCCGCCCCGATCAGCACCGCGTCCACCTCGCCCGCCGCGAACAGCGAGCCCGCCGCGTTGTCGGTGAGCAGGGTGTACGCCATCCCGTTGCGGGCCGCCTCGTACGCCGTCAGGCGTGCGCCCTGGAGCAGCGGGCGGGTCTCGTCCACCCACAGCCGCCGCAGCCGCCCCACGCGGTGCGCCGCGAGCGCCACCGCGAAGGCCGTGCCCTCACCGCCCGAGACCAGCGCCCCGGTGTTGCAGTGGGTGAGGATCCGGTGCCCGCCGCCGGGCAGCAGCTCGTCCAGCAACGCCAGACCGTGGGCCGCCATCCGGGCGCTGGCCTCGGCGTCCTGCCGGTGCAGCGCCCGCGCGGCGGCCAGCGCCGCGGCGGCCGCCGCGGCCGGGTCGCCGCCGCGGGCCAGCTCCGCCTCGTGCGCGGCCCGCGCCCGGCGCACACCGACGGACAGATTCACCGCGGTGGGCCGGGCCTCCTCGATGGAGCGCGCCGCCTCGGGCACGTCGAAGCCTCGCGCGGCGGCGAGCGCGACGCCGTACGCCCCCGCGATACCGAGCAGCGGCGCCCCGCGCACGGCGAGCGAACGGATCGCCTCCACCAGCGCCGGCGCGTCCGTGCACACCAGCTCGACCTCCTCCGCGGGAAGCCTTGTCTGATCGAGAAGGACCAGTACGGGACCTTCGGGTGGTTCCTCCCATCGGATCGCCGGTATTCCGGACGGCCGTTCGTCCCCGCCGCTTCGTGCCTGATGATCAGCCATGCCGTCAGTCTGCCCCGGACACCGCGGCCAACTGAAGACATCCGGCCCGTACCTCGCCCGGACCCGACTTGACCGCGCCATGGCACGATGTCCACCAACCTGCCGCCGCGACCGCGGACGGGCACCGAGAAGGAGCTTCGATGACAGACACTCCGGGCTGGGCCTCGCCCGGATCCGACCCGACGCCCGAGGGACGGGAACCCGGCGCGTCCGACACCGCCGACCAGCCCGCAAACGGCTCCGGCGCACCCGCGCCGCAGCCGGGCCCGCAGCCGCAGGGCCCAGGCGCGCAGTGGTCCGGCCAGCAGCCGCCACCCGGCCAGTGGTCCACGCCCACCGGTGCCCCGGGCCAGGCCCCGCCGCCCGGCCCGGGCTGGGGCGGACCCCGGCCCGGGGCACCCGGCGGCGGCTACGGAGGCCCCCCTGGCTACGGCGCTCCCGGCTACGGGGCGCCCCACGGCTACGGAGCCTGGGGCGGCGGCTGGGGCGGCCCCCCGCCCGCGGCCAAGCCCGGCGTCATCCCGCTGCGCCCGCTCGGCGTCGGCGAGATCCTCGACGGCGCCGTCTCCACCCTGCGCACCTACTGGCGCACGGTCCTTGGCATATCCCTCGCGCTCGCGGTGGTCACCGAGGTCATCGTGGTCCTCGTCCAGGGCTACTTCCTGAACAGGACCGTCGAGAGGACGTCCCTCGGCGACCCGACCATGCCGCCCGCCGAGGCGCTGCGTGTCATGGGCGAGTCCTTCCTCAGCTCCATCATCCTGGGCCTGATCACCCTGATCGGCACCCTCGTCGCCACCGCGATGCTGACGAGCGTGACCAGCCGCGCGGTCCTGGGCAGGCCGGCCACCCTGGGCGAGGCATGGCGGCAGGCCCGCCCGCAACTGCTGAAGCTGTTCGGCCAGATGCTCCTGCTCGGTCTCCTCGGCTTCGGCGTCATGCTGGTCGCCTCGGGGCCCGGCGTCATCGGCTTCCTCGCCGGCAGCCGGGTCGCCGGAGTCGCGCTCCTGGTCCTCGGCTTCGGCGCCGGGATGGTCGTCCTCGTGTGGCTGACGGTGCGTTTCTCGCTGGCCGCGCCCGCGCTGATGCTGGAGAAGCAGGGCATCATGCACTCCCTGCGCCGCTCCGCCAAGCTGGTGAACGGCTCCTGGTGGCGCATCCTCGGCATCCAGCTGCTCGCCGGACTCATCGTCGCTGTGGTCAGGGTGGTCATCTCGATCCCCTTCACCGTCATCGCCCTGATCACGAGCGACGACGGCCTGACCAGCCTGCTGGGCCAAGGCGGCGGACACCTCAGCTGGACCTTCCTGATGATCGTCGGCATCGGCGCGGTGATCGGCACCACCATCACCCTGCCGATGTCCGCCTGCGTCACCGTGTTCCTCTACATCGACCAGCGCATCCGGCGCGAGGGCCTCGATCTCGAACTGGCCCGCGCCGCCGGTGTCCAGGGCACCCCCGCACCCGCCGGCGCCCCCGGCCCGGTCCCGGGGAGCTGACCGGGTGCTCTTGACGGGGGGATCGTTCACGGCGCCGGGTTCGCCCGGCGCCGTGGCCACAGCCGTACACGGCCTGCTGCGCGCCTCGGGCACATCCGTCCTCGCGGCCGGCGGCCCCGGTGACACGCCACCGGTGACCATCCCGCGCGACCCCGCCCGCGAGGCGGCCCGGCGCGAACTGGCCAAGCGCATGTACCACGAGAACGACCCCAGCCTCTTCGAGCGCGCCCTGAAGGCGTTCTGGAACTGGCTCGGCGATCTGTTCGGCAGCGCTGCCGGACCGACCCCCGGCGGCGCGGTCGGCCTGCTGGTGGTGATCCTCTTCGTCCTCGCCGTGCTGGCCGCCCTGTGGTGGCGCCTGGGCACCCCGCGCCGCCGCCCGGCCCGCACCGCCGCCGTCCTGTTCGACGACAGCCCACGCAGCGCCGCCGAACACCGCGCGGCCGCCGAGGCACACGCGGCCCAGAGCCACTGGAGCCAGGCCGTCCAGGAACGCATGCGCGCCGTCGTCCGCTCCCTGGAGGAGCGCGCCGTGCTCGACATCCGGCCGGGCCGCACCGCCGACGAGGCAGCCGCCGAGGCCGGCCGCATCCTGCCCGCGCACACCGGCCGACTGCGCGCCGCCGCCCGGGAGTTCGACGATGTGACATACGGCGGACGCGCCGCGAGCGGGCAGTCGTACCAGCGCCTCGCCGAACTCGACCGCGACCTGGAACGCGCCAGGCCCGCCCACGCCGACAGCGCGGCCGGCACAGCGCACAGCACCAGCCAGGGGGCCGCCGAGTGACCACCGAGGCCGCGGCGCCGACCGCTTCCACCTCCACCGCGCCCACGGCCCGCACGGTATGGACCCGGACGCGAGGCATCGTCCTCGCCGCCGTCCTGCTCCTGGCCGCGGCCGTCGCCATCGCCGCCGTACGCTCCACCGAGCGGCACGGCCAGCTGGACCCGCGCTCGGCCGACCCCTACGGCAGCCGCGCCGTCGCCCAGTTGCTGGCCGACCGCGGGGTCACCACGCGCGTGGTCACCTCCCTGCGCGCCGCCCGCACCGCCGCGGGCCCCGACACCACCCTCCTGGTCGCCGTCCCCGACCGGCTCACCAAGGGTCAGCAGAGCGAACTGCACCGGGCGACCGCGCCCTCCGGCGGGCGCACCGTCCTGGTCGGGGCGAGCGGCTGGTCCGTCGGCCGGCTCGCCCCCGGGGTCAGCGCCGACCCCGCAGACAGCGTCGGCTCCGCCCTGGCCCCCGCCTGCGCCCTGCCCGAGGCCCGGCGCGCGGGCAGCGCCGACACCGGCGGCGTCCGCTACACCACCACCCGGCTCGACGCCGACTCCTGCTACCCCAGCGCACGGCTCGCCACCCTGCTGCGCGTCCCGGCCGCATCCGGGGGCGACACCGTCGTGCTCGGCGCCCCCGACATCCTCTACAACGACCGCCTCGACAAGCGGGGCAACGCCTCGCTCGCCCTGCAACTCCTCGGCTCCCGCCCCCATCTGGTCTGGTACCTCCCCTCGCTCTCCGACACCCCCGCCGCCGCCGGCGACGACAAGAGCTTCTTCGACCTGATCCCCTCGGGCTGGCCCTGGGCCACCCTCCAGCTGTTCATCGCGGCCGTGCTGGCCGCCTTCTGGCGGGGACGCCGCTTCGGCCCCCTGGTGCCCGAACGGCTCCCCGTCGCGATCCGCGCCTCCGAGACCGCCGAAGGCCGCGCCCGCCTCTACCGCAAGGCCAACGCCCGCGACCGCGCCGCCGCCGCGCTGCGCTCCGCCGCCCGCACCCGCCTCGCCCCGCTCGTCGGGGTGCCCGTCGCCCAGGCGCACGCGCCCGAGGCCCTGCTCCCCGCGCTGTCCGCCCATCTCCCCGGAGACGGCCAGGACCTGCGCCCCCTGCTCTTCGGGCCGCCACCCGGCGACGACACGGCCCTGATCGCACTCACCGACCAACTCGACGCCCTCGAAAGAGAGGTACGCCGTTCATGACGGACCCGACCACCGACAACGCCGGGCTGACCAAGCTCGCGGGCGACCCCCGCGCCTCCCTGGAATCCCTGCGCGCCGAGATCGCCAAAGCCGTGGTCGGCCAGGACCCCGCCGTGACCGGCCTCGTCGTCGCCCTCCTGTGCCGCGGGCACGTCCTGCTCGAAGGCGTCCCCGGAGTCGCCAAGACACTGCTCGTGCGCGCCCTCGCATCCGCCCTCGAACTCGGCACCAAGCGCGTCCAGTTCACCCCCGATCTGATGCCGAGCGACATCACCGGCTCCCTCGTCTACGACACCCGCTCCGCCGAGTTCTCCTTCCAGCCCGGCCCGGTCTTCACCAACCTCCTGCTCGCGGACGAGATCAACCGCACCCCGCCCAAGACCCAGTCCGCCCTCCTGGAGGCCATGGAGGAGCGCCAGGTCACGGTCGACGGCACCCCCCGTCCGCTCCCCGAGCCGTTCCTCGTCGCAGCGACGCAGAACCCCGTCGAGTACGAGGGCACCTACCCCCTCCCCGAGGCCCAACTGGACCGGTTCCTGCTGAAGCTGACGATCCCGCTGCCCTCCCGTGAGAACGAGATCGACGTCCTCACCCGCCACGCCTCGGGCTTCGACCCCCGTGATCTGCGCGCCGCGGGCATACGTCCCGTCGCCGGCCCCGCCGACCTCGACGCGGCCCGTGCCGCGGTCGCCGCGACGACCGTCTCCCCCGAGATCACCGCCTATGTCGTCGATATCTGCCGTGCCACCCGCGAATCCCCTTCCCTCACCATGGGCGTGTCCCCCCGTGGGGCCACGGCCCTACTGTCCACCGCCCGCGCCTGGGCCTGGCTGACCGGCCGGGACTACGTCATCCCGGACGACGTCAAGGCCCTCGCCCTGCCAACCCTGCGCCATCGCGTCCAACTGCGCCCGGAGGCGGAGATGGAGGGAGTGACGGCCGACTCGGTCATCAACGCCGTCCTCGCCCATGTCCCGGTTCCCCGCTGATGGCGCTCACCGGACGCGCCGCCCTGCTCGCGGCCCTCGGCTCCCTCCCGGTCGGCATCCTGGAACCGGGCTGGACGGGCATCCTCGCGGTCAACGGCCCGCTTGCCTTGGCCTGCGCCTGCGACTTCGCGCTGGCCGCGCCCGTACGACGCCTGATCCTGAACCGCTCGGGCGACACCACCGCCCGGCTCGGTGAAACCGCCGAGGTGACGCTCACGGTCGCCAACCCGTCGCGCCGGGTGCTGCGGGCGAAGCTCCGGGACGGCTGGCCGCCCAGCAGCTGGCTGCCCGGGACGGAGGTCGAGTCGTCCCGGCATCAGCTGACCGTGCCTTCAGGTGAGCGCAGACGGGTCACCACCCGGCTACGCCCCACCCGCCGGGGTGACCGCCAGGCCGATCGTGTGACGATCCGCTCCTACGGCCCCCTCGGGCTGTTCTCCCGCCAGGGCGCCCACCGGGTGCCCTGGTCTGTACGGGTTCTGCCCCCGTTCACGAGCCGAAAGCATCTTCCGTCGAAACTCGCTCGATTGCGTGAACTCGACGGTCGTACAAGCGTTTTGACGCGCGGTGAGGGAACGGAATTCGACAGCCTCCGCGAGTACGTCCCCGGCGACGACACCCGCTCGATCGACTGGCGGGCCACCGCCCGGCAGACCACGGTCGCCCTGCGCACCTGGCGCCCCGAACGCGACCGCCACATCCTTCTCGTGCTGGACACCGGTCGCACCTCGGCCGGCCGGGTGGGCGACGCCCCTCGGCTGGATGCCGCCATGGACGCGGCGCTGCTGCTCGCGGCGCTCGCCTCCCGGGCCGGCGACCGCGTGGACCTGCTCGCCTACGACCGCCGGGCACGCGCTCTGGTCCAGAACCGCTCCGCCAACGAGCTGCTGCCCTCCCTCGTCAACGCGATGGCCGCGCTCGAACCGGAGCTCGTGGAGACCGACAGCCGGGGCCTGACCTCCATGGCCCTGCGCACGGCGCCCCGCCGTTCCCTGATCGTCCTGCTCACCACGCTGGACGCGGCACCGGTGGAACAGGGACTGCTCCCGGTGCTCCCCCAGCTCACGCACCGCCATACGGTCCTGGTCGCCGCGGTGGCCGACCCCTATATCGCGCACATGGCGAAGGCCCGGGGCAGTGCGGAGTCCGTGTACGAGGCTGCGGCAGCGGCCCAGGCGCAGAACGAACGTCAGCGCACCGCGGACAAGTTGCGCCGACACGGTGTCACCGTGGTCGACGCGACCCCGGAGAATCTGGCGCCGGCCCTGGCGGACGCGTATCTGGCCCTGAAGGCGGCGGGTCGGCTGTAAGCGGGCGCCGATTCGCTGCCCTTCGGGGCGTCCCCCGTGCCGGATATTGCCTCTGAAATTGTCCCGGAACGCAGAAAACCCCCGCACCAAAGGTGCGGGGGTCTCCCTAAAAATTGTTCGGCGGCGTCCTACTCTCCCACAGGGTCCCCCCTGCAGTACCATCGGCGCTGAAAGGCTTAGCTTCCGGGTTCGGAATGTAACCGGGCGTTTCCCTAACGCTATAACCACCGAAACACTATGAAACTATCAACCAGCAAATGGTTGTTCGTGGTTTCAGAACCAACACAGTGGACGCGAGCAACTGAGGACAAGCCCTCGGCCTATTAGTACCGGTCACCTCCACCAGTTACCTGGCTTCCAGATCCGGCCTATCAACCCAGTCGTCTACTGGGAGCCTTACCCCATCAAGTGGGTGGGAGTCCTCATCTCGAAGCAGGCTTCCCGCTTAGATGCTTTCAGCGGTTATCCCTCCCGAACGTAGCCAACCAGCCATGCCCTTGGCAGAACAACTGGCACACCAGAGGTTCGTCCGTCCCGGTCCTCTCGTACTAGGGACAGCCCTTCTCAAGACTCCTACGCGCACAGCGGATAGGGACCGAACTGTCTCACGACGTTCTAAACCCAGCTCGCGTACCGCTTTAATGGGCGAACAGCCCAACCCTTGGGACCGACTCCAGCCCCAGGATGCGACGAGCCGACATCGAGGTGCCAAACCATCCCGTCGATATGGACTCTTGGGGAAGATCAGCCTGTTATCCCCGGGGTACCTTTTATCCGTTGAGCGACGGCGCTTCCACAAGCCACCGCCGGATCACTAGTCCCGACTTTCGTCCCTGCTCGACCCGTCGGTCTCACAGTCAAGCTCCCTTGTGCACTTACACTCAACACCTGATTACCAACCAGGCTGAGGGAACCTTTGGGCGCCTCCGTTACCCTTTAGGAGGCAACCGCCCCAGTTAAACTACCCATCAGACACTGTCCCTGATCCGGATCACGGACCCAGGTTAGACATCCAGCACGACCAGACTGGTATTTCAACGACGACTCCACCCACACTGGCGTATGAGCTTCAAAGTCTCCCAGCTATCCTACACAAGCCGAACCGAACACCAATATCAAACTGTAGTAAAGGTCCCGGGGTCTTTCCGTCCTGCTGCGCGAAACGAGCATCTTTACTCGTAGTGCAATTTCACCGGGCCTATGGTTGAGACAGTCGAGAAGTCGTTACGCCATTCGTGCAGGTCGGAACTTACCCGACAAGGAATTTCGCTACCTTAGGATGGTTATAGTTACCACCGCCGTTTACTGGCGCTTAAGTTCTCAGCTTCGCCCCACCGAAATGGAGCTAACCGGTCCCCTTAACGTTCCAGCACCGGGCAGGCGTCAGTCCGTATACATCGCCTTACGGCTTCGCACGGACCTGTGTTTTTAGTAAACAGTCGCTTCTCGCTGGTCTCTGCGGCCACCCCCAGCTCGAACAGCAAGTGTTCTCACCAGGTGTGGCCCCCCTTCTCCCGAAGTTACGGGGGCATTTTGCCGAGTTCCTTAACCATAGTTCACCCGAACGCCTCGGTATTCTCTACCTGACCACCTGAGTCGGTTTAGGGTACGGGCCGCCATGAAACTCGCTAGAGGCTTTTCTCGACAGCATAGGATCATCCACTTCACCACAATCGGCTCGGCATCAGGTCTCACCCTTATATGAATGGCGGATTTACCTACCACTCGGGCTACACCCTTACCCCGGGACAACCACCGCCCGGGATGGACTACCTTCCTGCGTCACCCCATCACTCACCTACTAACCGCTTGGTTCAGCGGCTCCACCACTCCCCTCAACTCCGAAGAGATCAGGGCGGCTTCACGGCCTTAGCATCACGATGCTCGATGTTTGACGCTTCACAGCGGGTACCGGAATATCAACCGGTTATCCATCGACTACGCCTGTCGGCCTCGCCTTAGGTCCCGACTTACCCTGGGCAGATCAGCTTGACCCAGGAACCCTTAGTCAATCGGCGCACACGTTTCTCACGTGTGTATCGCTACTCATGCCTGCATTCTCACTCGTCAACCGTCCACAACTACCTTCCGGTGCTGCTTCACCCGGCAGACGACGCTCCCCTACCCATCACAGCACCCGTTGGGGCTATTGCTGCAATGACACGACTTCGGCGGTACGCTTGAGCCCCGCTACATTGTCGGCGCGGAATCACTAGACCAGTGAGCTATTACGCACTCTTTCAAGGGTGGCTGCTTCTAAGCCAACCTCCTGGTTGTCTGTGCGACTCCACATCCTTTCCCACTTAGCGTACGCTTAGGGGCCTTAGTCGATGCTCTGGGCTGTTTCCCTCTCGACCATGGAGCTTATCCCCCACAGTCTCACTGCCGTGCTCTCACTTACCGGCATTCGGAGTTTGGCTAAGGTCAGTAACCCGGTAGGGCCCATCGCCTATCCAGTGCTCTACCTCCGGCAAGAAACACACGACGCTGCACCTAAATGCATTTCGGGGAGAACCAGCTATCACGGAGTTTGATTGGCCTTTCACCCCTAACCACAGGTCATCCCCCAGGTTTTCAACCCTGGTGGGTTCGGTCCTCCACGAAGTCTTACCTCCGCTTCAACCTGCCCATGGCTAGATCACTCCGCTTCGGGTCTTGAGCGTGCTACTAAAATCGCCCTGTTCGGACTCGCTTTCGCTACGGCTTCCCCACACGGGTTAACCTCGCAACACACCGCAAACTCGCAGGCTCATTCTTCAAAAGGCACGCAGTCACGAGATACAGCAAGCTGCATCCGACGCTCCCACGGCTTGTAGGCACACGGTTTCAGGTACTATTTCACTCCCCTCCCGGGGTACTTTTCACCATTCCCTCACGGTACTATCCGCTATCGGTCACCAGGGAATATTTAGGCTTAGCGGGTGGTCCCGCCAGATTCACACGGGATTTCTCGGGCCCCGTGCTACTTGGGTGTCTCTCAAGCAAGCCGCTGACATTTCGACTACGGGGGTCTTACCCTCTACGCCGGACCTTTCGCATGTCCTTCGTCTACATCAACGGTTTATAACTCGCCCTACGGCCGGCAGACCGTAGAAGAGAGATCCCACAACCCCGCACACGCAACCCCTGCCGGGTCTCACACGCATACGGTTTGGCCTCATCCGGTTTCGCTCGCCACTACTCCCGGAATCACGGTTGTTTTCTCTTCCTGAGGGTACTGAGATGTTTCACTTCCCCTCGTTCCCTCCACACTGCCTATGTGTTCAGCAGCGGGTGACAGCCCATGACGACTGCCGGGTTTCCCCATTCGGAAACCCCCGGATCAAAGCCTGGTTGACGACTCCCCGGGGACTATCGTGGCCTCCCACGTCCTTCATCGGTTCCTGGTGCCAAGGCATCCACCGTGCGCCCTTAAAAACTTGGCCACAGATGCTCGCGTCCACTGTGCAGTTCTCAAACAACGACCAGCCACCCGTCACACACCAACTTACGTCGATGCTTTACCGGGGCCGGTAACTGAAGGAAGATCATTCCCTCAGACACCCAACAGCGTGCCCGGCCAGAATCCGTCCGAGGATCATGCGTTCCACGCTCCGAAGAGCAGTACTGGCAAGCCCCCGACCCGAATAATCCGGCCGAGTAGTCAACGTTCCACCCATGAGCAACCAGCATCAGACATTCGCTGATGTACTGGCCTCTGACCGAGCAGAGCCCGGTAAGAAGTGCTCCTTAGAAAGGAGGTGATCCAGCCGCACCTTCCGGTACGGCTACCTTGTTACGACTTCGTCCCAATCGCTGGTCCCACCTTCGACAGCTCCCTCCCACAAGGGGTTGGGCCACCGGCTTCGGGTGTTACCGACTTTCGTGACGTGACGGGCGGTGTGTACAAGGCCCGGGAACGTATTCACCGCAGCAATGCTGATCTGCGATTACTAGCGACTCCGACTTCATGGGGTCGAGTTGCAGACCCCAATCCGAACTGAGACCGGCTTTTTGAGATTCGCTCCACCTCACGGTATCGCAGCTCATTGTACCGGCCATTGTAGCACGTGTGCAGCCCAAGACATAAGGGGCATGATGACTTGACGTCGTCCCCACCTTCCTCCGAGTTGACCCCGGCGGTCTCCCGTGAGTCCCCAGCACCACAAGGGCCTGCTGGCAACACGGGACAAGGGTTGCGCTCGTTGCGGGACTTAACCCAACATCTCACGACACGAGCTGACGACAGCCATGCACCACCTGTACACCGACCACAAGGGGGGCACTATCTCTAATGCTTTCCGGTGTATGTCAAGCCTTGGTAAGGTTCTTCGCGTTGCGTCGAATTAAGCCACATGCTCCGCCGCTTGTGCGGGCCCCCGTCAATTCCTTTGAGTTTTAGCCTTGCGGCCGTACTCCCCAGGCGGGGAACTTAATGCGTTAGCTGCGGCACCGACGACGTGGAATGTCGCCAACACCTAGTTCCCACCGTTTACGGCGTGGACTACCAGGGTATCTAATCCTGTTCGCTCCCCACGCTTTCGCTCCTCAGCGTCAGTAATGGCCCAGAGATCCGCCTTCGCCACCGGTGTTCCTCCTGATATCTGCGCATTTCACCGCTACACCAGGAATTCCGATCTCCCCTACCACACTCTAGCTAGCCCGTATCGACTGCAGACTCGGGGTTAAGCCCCGAGCTTTCACAATCGACGTGACAAGCCGCCTACGAGCTCTTTACGCCCAATAATTCCGGACAACGCTTGCGCCCTACGTATTACCGCGGCTGCTGGCACGTAGTTAGCCGGCGCTTCTTCTGCAGGTACCGTCACTTTCGCTTCTTCCCTGCTGAAAGAGGTTTACAACCCGAAGGCCGTCATCCCTCACGCGGCGTCGCTGCATCAGGCTTTCGCCCATTGTGCAATATTCCCCACTGCTGCCTCCCGTAGGAGTCTGGGCCGTGTCTCAGTCCCAGTGTGGCCGGTCGCCCTCTCAGGCCGGCTACCCGTCGTCGCCTTGGTGAGCCATTACCTCACCAACAAGCTGATAGGCCGCGGGCTCATCCTGCACCGCCGGAGCTTTACACCATCAAGGATGCCCAAGATGGTCATATCCGGTATTAGACCCCGTTTCCAGGGCTTGTCCCAGAGTGCAGGGCAGATTGCCCACGTGTTACTCACCCGTTCGCCACTAATCCACCCCGAAGGGCTTCATCGTTCGACTTGCATGTGTTAAGCACGCCGCCAGCGTTCGTCCTGAGCCAGGATCAAACTCTCCGTGAATGTTTACCGGTAATCCGGTGCACAAACTGAAGAGCGGAACGGTCGGAGGAATAGTCCGACCGTTCACAGCGTCCTCGCTGTGTTTATTTCAAAGGAACCACGTCCCGGTCGTGATGACCGGAGACGGGGTATCAACATATCTGGCGTTGACTTTTGGCACGCTGTTGAGTTCTCAAGGAACGGTCGCTTCCTTTGTACTCACCCTCTCGGGCTTTCCTCCGGGCTTCCCTTCGGTGTTTCCGACTCTATCAGATCTTTTCTCGATCCGATTTCCTCGGCGCTTTCCAGGTTTCCGCTTTCGCGTTTCCCTTTCCGGCGGTTCCGACTTTATCAGAAGCTCTTGGCCGGTCTGAACCGGCCGCTCATTTCTGAGTAATCGGGAGGATGCTTCTTTTGAATGTCGATAGCGACTTCTTGGAAGCTAGTAGAGTCTAGCGGTCGCCACCGGACGTGTCCAGTTCTAGGCAACTGTTTGAATCTACCTCCCCACACGACCCGTGTCAACGGCTCTTGTGGGCGAAGAGGAGACTAGCAGCTCAGAGAGGCCGGACGCACATCATGCGGCGGTGGGCACGGAGGAACTGCGGTCCGCCGCGTCGAGATCACCCGTCTCGCCCTCACGTACCGCGCGACCCCCGAGGACGTAGACGTACGTCAGGAACGCCACCTCGGCCACCACACCGATACCGATACGGGCCCAGGTGGGCAGGCCGGACGGTGTCACGAACCCTTCGATGGCGCCGGAGACGAACAGGACCAGGGCGAGGCCGATCGCCATACCGACCGCGGCTCGCCCCTCCTCCGCGAGGGCGGCCCGCCGGGTGCGGGGGCCGGGGTCGATCAGAGTCCAGCCCAGGCGCAGCCCCGTACCGGCGGCGACGAAGACCGCGGTCAGTTCCAGCAGGCCGTGCGGCAGCACCAGGCCGAGGAAGGTGTCGAGGCGGCCGGCGGAGGACATCAGGCCGAAGCCGACACCGAGGTTGAGCATGTTCTCGAAGAGGATCCACAGGACCGGCAGTCCCAGGAAGACGCCCAGGACCAGGCACATCGCGGCCGCCTTGGCGTTGTTCGTCCACACCTGGGCGGCGAAGGAGGCCGCCGGGTGGCTGGAGTAGTAGGTCTCGTACTCACCGCCGGGGCGGGTCATCTGGCGCAGCTGGGCGGGGGCGGCGATGGAGGACTGCACCTCCGGGTGGGCGCCGATCCACCAGCCCAGGAGGATCGCGACGGCCGTGGAGACGAGTGCCGTGGGGATCCACCAGCGGCGCGAGCGATAGACGGCGGCCGGGAACCCCCGGGTCAGGAAGCCGGTCACATCGCGCCAGGAGGCGGTGCGGGCCCCGGTGACGGTACTGCGCGCGCGGGCCACGAGCTGGCTGAGCCGGCCGGTGAGCTGCGGGTCGGGCGCGCTGGACTGGATCAGCGAGAGGTGGGTCGCGGTGCGCTGGTAGAGGGTGACGAGTTCGTCGGCCTCGGCGCCGTCGAGGCGGCGCCGGCGGCTGAGCAGGGCGTCGAGGCGGTCCCATTCGGCTCGGTGTGCGGAGACGAAGACGTCCAGGTCCATCGGGTCTGCCTGCTCCTCGGCCGGTCGCCGACTGATCGTCGTCGATGATCGTGTTTGCTGTCAGCTTGTCGTACTGGCGCGCGACGCGCCCACAGCTTGGCAGACTTGCCGCCCAGGGGCGGACCAGGGGAAGGACGGGCGGGCGTGAGCGAGCTGGTGACCGGTGAGGCGGTGGCGCTCGAACTGCTGCCGGCGAAGTTTCCGAGCAGGGCGTTGGCCGTACTGCTCGACCTGGCGGCGGCGATGGTCACGTACATCGCGGTCACCATGGTGCTCGTGGTGTCGACGTCCTCCCTGGACACCGCCGCGCAGACGGCGCTGGGCATCGCGACGTTCCTGCTGGTACCCATCGGGGGGCCGATCGCGGTGGAGACGCTGAGCCACGGCCGTTCGCTCGGAAAGCTGGCGCTGGGGCTTCGGGTGGTACGGGACGACGGCGGGCCGATCCGGTTCCGGCACGCGCTGGTGCGGGGTTCGATCGGTGTGGTCGAGATCCTCATGACGTTCGGGACGATCGCGTCCATCGCGTCGCTGGTCTCGGCGCGGGGGCGGCGGCTCGGGGATGTGTTCGCGGGGACCCTCGTCGTGCGGGAGCGGATCCCGGTGGGGCAGACCGGCCTTGTCGCGCCTCCGCCGCCGCATCTCGCGCAGCGGTTCACCGGCCTTGATCTGTCGGCCGTGCCGGACGGGCTGTGGCTGGCCGTACGGCAGTACCTGACGCGGATGCGGCAGCTGGATCCCGGGGTGTCGTCGGAGATGGCGCAGCGGCTCGCCGGCGATCTCGCGGCGCGTACAGGGGCTCCGCTGCCCGTCGATCTTCCTCCGGCCGTCTTCCTGGCCGCCGTGGTGCATGAGCGTCAGTCGCGGGAGGTGCGGCAGGCCGGGCGGCCGTCCGGTCAGGACGGGTTCGTCGCGGGTCAAGTCCCGTTCGCGACCCGGATGGACGTGGGTCCGGGTGCCGAGCCGGAGGGGGGAGCCGGGGGCTGGACGGCGGGCCCGGCTCCGGCGCCGGTCCAGCCGGAGATGCCCGCTGTGCCGCCGGTCGCGCCCGTCCCGCGGGAGCAGTCGGGTGAGCGGCCGGCCACCGGGTTCGCGCCGCCCGCGTAGCGCCGGGTGCGGAGCGCGGCCTTCCCGGCTCCGGCTCCCCCGCGCTGCTCAGCGGAACGTCGACGGCGGTGACTCCAGGTCCTCCAGCTCGATCCCGGGTGCGGCCAGGACCACGTCGCCGGCGATGTGGACGGTGTGCTGTTCGCCCGTGTCCAGGGCGCTGACCTGGTATTCCTCCACGGTCAGGGGGCCGTTGTCAGTGGCGTGTGCTTCGCTGTTCACCAGTGCCCAGGACTGGTCCACGGTGCGGGGGGCGAGGACCGGGTCCGTGAGGGCGACGAGTCGTACGCGGGTCGCGGAGGAGGGGGTGAGGCGCAGGAGACGAGCGGTGGCGACGAGGAACGCGGGGGACGTGCCGGTGAAGGCGTGGGCGCGCACATTGCCTTCGGTGGCATGGGTTCCGGTGGGGTCCGTGCGGACCCAGGTGACGCCGTCGAGGGCGGCACCGCGTACCTGCCAGCCGCCCGCGTGGAGTTCGAGGCGGATGGGACGGCCGAGGTCGTCCAGGGCGAGATCGACCGAACCGCGCTGGTCGCCTGCGGGGGTCGTCAGCCGGGAGACATAGCGCCAGCCGGACGGGCCGGGGGCGCACTGGAAGTGCTCTTCACCGAGGGGGGTGTGATCGTGCGGATCGTGGAGCGAATAGCGGCCGCGGGGCATGGGGGTCCTGGGTCGTGACGGGCTCGGGTCACCGCGGTACGTCGGTCCGGGGTGGGTGACGCGCCGGACGGGTGCGTGAGGGCCGGACCGGACCGGCCGGCAAAGGGGCAGGCCCCCGGCACGGGGGTGCGGGGGCCTGCCTCTGCGGACCTGGCCGAGACGCGGTGACGCGGCTCGGGGTCGGTCAGTAGCGGTAGTGGTCCGACTTGTACGGACCCTCGACCTCGACACCGATGTACGCGGCCTGCTCCGGGCGCAGCGTCGTCAGCTTGACGCCGAGGGAGTCCAGGTGGAGGCGGGCGACCTTCTCGTCCAGGTGCTTGGGCAGCACGTACACACCGGTCGGGTACTCGTCGGGCTTGGTGAACAGCTCGATCTGGGCCAGCGTCTGGTCCGCGAACGAGTTCGACATCACGAACGACGGGTGACCGGTGGCGTTGCCCAGGTTCAGCAGGCGGCCCTCGGACAGCACGATGATCACCTTGCCGTCCGGGAACGTCCACGTGTGGACCTGGGGCTTGACCTCGTCCTTGACGATGCCCGGGATCCTCGCCAGACCGGCCATGTCGATCTCGTTGTCGAAGTGGCCGATGTTCCCCACGATCGCCTGGTGCTTCATCCTGGCCATGTCGGAGGCCATGATGATGTCCTTGTTACCGGTCGTGGTGACGAAGATGTCGGCCTTGTCGACGACCTCGTCCAGCGTCGTGACCTGGTAGCCGTCCATCGCCGCCTGGAGCGCGCAGATCGGGTCGATCTCCGTCACGATCACCCGCGCGCCCTGACCGCGCAGGGACTCCGCGCAGCCCTTGCCCACATCACCGTAACCGCAGACGACGGCGGTCTTGCCGCCGATGAGGACGTCGGTGGCACGGTTGATGCCGTCCACCAGGGAGTGGCGGCAGCCGTACTTGTTGTCGAACTTCGACTTGGTGACCGCGTCGTTGACGTTGATCGCCGGGAACAGCAGCACACCGTCACGCTGCATCTCGTACAGACGGTGCACACCCGTCGTGGTCTCCTCGGTCACGCCGCGGATCTCGGAGGCCAGCTGGGTCCACTTCTGCGAGCCGTCCGTGATGGTGCGGTGCAGCAGTTCGAGGATGACGCGGTGCTCGTCGGACTCGGCGGTCTCCAGGCCGGGGACCTTGCCGTCCTTCTCGTACTCGACGCCCTTGTGGACGAGGAGGGTGGCGTCGCCGCCGTCGTCCAGGATCATGTTCGGGCCGCCGGTGGGGCTGTCCGGCCAGGTCAGCGCCTGCTCGGTGCACCACCAGTACTCCTCCAGGGTCTCGCCCTTCCAGGCGAAGACCGGGACGCCCCGAGGGTTGTCCGGCGTGCCGTTCGGGCCGACGGCGATGGCGGCGGCCGCGTGGTCCTGGGTGGAGAAGATGTTGCAGGAGGCCCAGCGGACCCGGGCGCCGAGGGCGACCAGGGTCTCGATCAGCACGGCGGTCTGCACGGTCATGTGCAGGGAACCGGTGACGCGGGCGCCGGCCAGCGGCTGGGTCTCGGCGTACTCCTTGCGGATCGCCATCAGGCCGGGCATCTCGTGCTCGGCGAGGGTGATCTCCTTGCGGCCGAACTCGGCCAGCGAGAGATCGGCGACCTTGAAGTCCTGTCGGTTGTCGACAGTCGTCATGACGAGCTGCTCCTCGGAATCGGGGCGAGGGTGGATACGGCTGGTCTGCGCGGCGGCGGACATACGGATGCCCGGGAAGAGGACATGGGCATGCCCACGTGCGCGCAGCGCAGTCCGTCGGAGGCCCTCTCTCCCTCGGACGATCCGTGATGGGACCGCCCGACCGCCATCAGCAGCGACGTCTGGCTCCGTCCCAAGCTACACCGGACCGCCCGGTCGCCCACAGTCCGCGTCCGCATGGTTCAAGCCGTATCCGAGGCGGCCGCGCGGTCCGGGACGCGGTGGGCGGTGCCGGGTCAGTGGCCGCCGACGTGCGGGTTCGGGCCGCCGGGGGTCGCCAGCGGGTCCGGGCCCTTGGCGGCCTCGGCCTCACTGTAGATGTCGGGTTCGAGGTAGATCACACGGGCGATCGGGACGGCGGTGCGGATGCGGTCCTCGGCGGCGTCGATGGCGGCGGCGACCTCGGCGGCGGTGTCGTCGTGCCGTACCGCGATCTTGGCGGCGACCAGCAGTTCCTCGGGGCCGAGGTGGAGGGTGCGCATGTGGATGATGCGGGTGACGGAGGCGCCGTCGACCGTCGCGGCCTCGATCTTCTTGATCACGTCGAGGCCGGCCGCCTCGCCCAGCAGCAGCGACTTGGTCTCGGCGGCCAGGACCAGGGCGATGCAGACGAGCAGGACACCGATGCAGATGGTGCCGACGCCGTCCCAGACGCCGTCGCCGGTGAGCAGGGAGAGGCCGACGCCGCCGAGGGCGAGGACGAGACCGATGAGCGCGCCGAAGTCCTCCAGCAGGACGACGGGCAGCTCGGGGGCCTTGGCGCGGCGGATGAACTGCGACCAGGACAGCGAGCCGCGCAGTTCCTGGGACTCCTTGATCGCGGTGCGGAAGGAGAAGCCCTCGGCGAGGATCGCGAAGATGAGGACGCCCACCGGCCAGTACCAGTTCTCCAGGGCGTGCGGGTGGGAGACCTTCTCGTAGCCCTCGTAGATGGCGAACATGCCGCCGACGGAGAAGAGGACGATCGAGACGAGGAAGGCGTAGATGTACCGCTCGCGGCCGTAGCCGAAGGGGTGCTGCGGGGTGGCCTCGCGCTGGGCCTTCTTGCCGCCGACGAGCAGCAGGAACTGGTTGCCGGAGTCGGCGAGCGAGTGGACGCCCTCGGCGAGCATCGAGGACGAGCCGCTGAAGGCGAACGCCACGAACTTCGATGCCGCGATCGCGAGGTTGGCGCCGAGTGCCGCCACGATCGCCCTGGTACCGCCTGACGCGCTCATGTGTCCGCGTTGTCCCTTCGGTCTCTGCTCGGTCTCTGCGCCTTTGCCCGGCCTTTGCCGGTGGGCCATTCTTGCAGCCCGGCCAGGACCCGATGCGTCAGGTATCCACAGCCCCGGTCATACGATCCGTCAGACGCGCACGGTGGCGCGGAAGACCGTACCCGCACCCGAGATCACGGCCTGCTCGCCCGCGGGGACGAACACCGACTGCCCGGGGCCCAGTTCGTGCTCGCCCGCGCGGACGGAGCCGGCCGTGCACAGCAGGATCTGCGGGGTGTCCCGGGTGAGGTCGTGGGCGGCGCCGCCCTCGGCCAGGGCGTACCGGGAGAGCCGGAACTCGTCGATCGGCGTCTCGTAGACCTCCTCGCCGTCCGGGGCGGCCTCCGGCCGCAGTACGCCGGGGTCGCCCGCCTCGAAGCGGACGACGCGCAGGAGTTCGGGCACGTCGACGTGTTTGGGGGTCAGACCGCAGCGAAGGACGTTGTCGGAGTTGGCCATGATCTCGACGCCCAGGCCGTCGAGATAGGCGTGCGGGACACCGGCGCCCAGGAACAGGGCCTCGCCGGGCTGGAGGCGGACATGGTTGAGCAGCATGGCCGCGATGACGCCCGGGTCGCCGGGGAATTGATGGGCGAGGCCGGCGTACGGGGCGTGGTCGCCGCCCAGGCGGGCGCAGGCCGCGGTGGCCTCGGCGACCGTACGGGCCATGTCGGCGCGGTCCGCGCAGAGGATCGCGGTGAGGACCTCGCGCAGGGCCGCTTCCTCGGGGTGGGCGCCCAGGAGGTCGACGTACGGCTTGAGGGAGTCGACGCCGAGGGCGGCGAGCAGTTCGGCGGCGTGGGCCGGTTCGCGGAAGCCGCACAGGCCGTCGAACTCGGTGAGGGCGCAGATCAGTTCGGGCTTGTGGTTGGCGTCCTTGTAGTTGCGGTGCGGCGCGTCGATCGGGACGCCTCTGCGCTCCTCGTCGGCATAACCCTCCCTGGCCTGCTCCAGATCGGGGTGCACCTGGAGGGACAGGGGCGCGCCGGCGGCGAGGAGCTTCAGCAGGAAGGGCAGTCGCGGGCCGAACCTGGCCACCGTCTCCTTGCCCAGTTCGCGCTCCGGGTCGGCGTCGATCACCTCGGCGAGCGTGCCGCGCGCGGTGCGCGAGGGGGCGCCGGGGTGGGCGCCCATCCACATCTCCGCCTGGGGTTCGCCGGTCGGCTCGACGCCGAGCAGGTGCGGGATTGCGGTGGGGGAACCCCAGGCGTAGGGGCGGACGGTGTTGTCGAGGCGGTCCATGTGTTCTTCTCTGTCTTCCGTGCGTGCGCTGCTCGGCCGGCGGGCCTCGCGCGGGGCGCGGCGGCGGGGTGCGGGCCGTGGAAGGGCGGGCCCGGGGCCGGTGCGGACCGGCCCGTAGCCAGATCAGGCCCCGGAAGCGAGCGCCAGGTAAACGGCGGCGAAATCCGTGACGGCGATCAGTTCCGCGAGGGTCTCCAGTTCGCCGCCCTCCTCGGGTTCGAGTTCGCTGATCGGCGTGTCGTGGCTGAGGGCCAGGTCACGGGCGGTGGGTGCGGCGGAGAGGCCACCGCTCGGGCGGTCGCGCAGCAGCACCACGCGCGCGTGCAGCGCGGGCGCCTCCTCGACGCGGTCGCGGAAGAAGTCGTCCGGGTCGGCGCTGGCGGCGAGCGGGCCGGCAAGCAGGGCGCCGTGCGCGGCGAGCGCCTCGGGGAGTTCGGCGACGACGGCGGGGCGGCCGGCGAGTTCGGCCAGGGCGGCGGCGAAGCGGCGGCCCGCGGGGCCCGCGGAGACGCCCTCGGTCCACACCACGGGGAGCGTGTCGGCGAGTTCGGCGGCGACGGTCTTGGCGGGGTTGCTGTAGGCCACGATGGCGGGGCCGCAGCGCTCGGCGATCCGGTCGAGGCGGTCGGCGACCTTCTCCAGGGCCTCGGGCGGGGCGGTGAGCAGGCCGATCCGGTCCAGGAGCGCGAGCAGCGGGGTCAGCAGGGCCCAGAAGACGCCGGGCGAGGACGCGGCGAGCGGTTCCTCATGGTCGTACGGCGCCGTCGCCATCGGTACGAACAGTGCGTGGCTGACGCCGGCGGCCTCGGCGAGGGGGGTGCCGGCCGGGGCGACGGCGACGACGGTGACGCCGCGGCGGTACGCCTGTTCGGCGAGGAGGGCGAGGCTGGGTTCGGTGCCGTCCGGGGTGGTGATCAGGAGGAGGTCGACCGAGCCGGCCCAGCCGGGGAGTTCCCAGCGCAGGGCGCCCGCGGCGGGGGCGACGCCGGTGGGGGCGAGGCGGACCACGGGGCTGCCGGGTCCCGCCAGGGTGCCGAGGAGGTCGGCGGTGTGGGTGGCGGCGGCGCCGGGTCCCGCGATCAGTACGGCCCGGGGGCGGCCGTCGGGTTTGAGGTTGCCGACACCGGCCTCGGCGGCGTGCCGGGCGGCGGTACGGACGCGGGCGCCGGCCTCGGCGGCACCGCGCAGCAGGCCCCGGCGGTCGGCCTCGGCGAGGCCCTCCGGGCTGTCGAGCAGCGATTCGTCCAACATGGGCGGCAGCCTCCGATGGCCGGGGAGTGGCTACGACGATCTACGACGCTACGGGGTTCGGGGTGCGCGGTCTCCGACGGTACGGCGGTGTCCTCGCGGGTACGACGGGCCGGACCGCGTCACTCGGGGCGGCGGGCCTCGTCCACGAGGAGGACCGGGATGCCGTCGCGGACCGGGTAGGCGAGACCGCAGTCCTGGCCGGTGCAGATCAGCTCGGCGTCCTGCTCCTTGAGGGGGGCGTGGCAGGCCGGGCAGGCGAGGATCTCCAGGAGGCCGGCTTCGAGCGGCATGGGGTGTGTCCCTTCGGGGCGAGGTTTCTTGGACCGCTGGTCAGCGTACCGCTGTGGGGAGGGCGGGGCGGGGGTCGCGGTACCGCCCTCGCCCCGCCGGAGCCGACCGGGGTCAGGCCCGGATGATCGCCAGGGCCTCGTCACGGATCTTGGCCATGGTGGGCTCGTCCTTGGCCTCGGCGTTCAGGCGCAGGAGGGGCTCGGTGTTGGAGGGGCGGACGTTGAACCACCAGTCGGGGGTGGAGACGGTGAGGCCGTCGAGGTCGTCCAGGGTGACGTCGGGGCGGCCCGCGTAGGCGGCGCGGATCGCGGCGAGGCGGGCGGACTGGTCGGCGACGGTGGAGTTGATCTCGCCGGAGCCCGGGTAGCGGTCGTACTGGGCGACGAGCGAGGACAGCGGGCCCTGTTGGCCGCCGAGGGCGGCGAGGACGTGCAGGGCGGCCAGCATGCCGGTGTCGGCGTTCCAGAAGTCCTTGAAGTAGTAGTGCGCGGAGTGCTCGCCGCCGAAGATCGCGCCGGTGCGGGCCATCTCGGCCTTGATGAAGGAGTGGCCGACCCGGGTGCGCACCGGGGTGCCGCCGTTCTCGCGGACGACCTCGGGGACCGTGCGGGAGGTGATCAGGTTGTGGATGATCATGCCTTCGCCGCCGTTGCGCGCCAGTTCGCGCGCGGCGACCAGGGCTGTGATCGCGGAGGGGGAGACCGGGTCGCCGTTCTCGTCCACGACGAAGCAGCGGTCGGCGTCGCCGTCGAAGGCGATGCCGAGGTCGGCGCCCTCCGCCGGGACCCGCTTCTGGAGGTCCACGAGGTTGGCCGGGTCGAGCGGGTTGGCCTCGTGGTTCGGGAAGGTGCCGTCCAGTTCGAAGTACATCGGCACGAGCGTCAGGGGCAGGCCGGCGAAGACCGTGGGCACCGTGTGGCCGCCCATGCCGTTGCCCGCGTCGACCACGACCTTCAGGGGGCGGATCGCGCTCAGGTCGACCAGTGCGCGCAGGTGCGCCGCGTAGTCGTCCAGCGTCTCGCGCGAGGTGAGGGTGCCCGGCTCGGCGGCCGGCTCGGGGGCGCCCGACTCCAGCCACTTCTCGACCAGTTCGCGGATCTGCGTGAGGCCGGTGTCCTGACCGACGGGGGCGGCGCCGGCGCGGCACATCTTGATCCCGTTGTACTGGGCCGGGTTGTGCGAGGCGGTGAACATCGCGCCGGGCAGGTCCAGCGCGCCGGAGGCGTAGTAGAGCTGGTCCGTGGAGCACAGGCCGATCTCGGTCACGTCCACGCCGCGGGCCGCCGCGCCGCGCGCGAAGGCGCGGGACAGGCCGGGGGACGAGGGCCGCATGTCGTGGCCGACGACGATCGCCGACGCGCCCGTCACCTGCGCGAAGGCGGCGCCGAAGAGCCCGGCCAGTGTTTCGTCCCACTGGTCAGGGACCACTCCGCGTACGTCGTACGCCTTCACGATCTGCGACAGATCAGCAGTCACGGCCGGCCCTCCTGAGGTTCTCTGGACCCCCACAAACTACCCGTCCGCGGTAAGGGGGAGGTGTGCGGACACCGGCAGGGCGCGCGGTCGCCACCGGGAGGGGTGGCGGGGGCGGGGTGGCGCTCAGGGCACCCCTACGGGGGACAGCGGTCATCCCCCTACGGGCGTCCGTCAGTTGTCGGGGGAGCGCAGGACCCGCAGATGGCCGCGGCGGGCCACCTCCATGGGGTCCGCGGTGCGGGCTCCGCCGCCGGCCTCGGCCGCGCGCTCCTGGGGGCGGGCGGCCTCGCGCACGGCGTTGGCGAGTGCTTCCAGGTCGTCACCGCTGGGGCGGGCGGGGGCGGAGCCGTCCAGGAGACGGACGACCTCCCAGCCGCGCGGGGCGGTGAGGCGCTCGGAGTGCTCGGCGCACAGGTCGTAGCAGTGGGGTTCGGCGTAGGTGGCGAGCGGGCCGAGGACCGCGGTCGAGTCGGCGTAGACGTACGTCAGCGTCGCGACGGCGGGTCGGCCGCAGGCGGTGCGCGAACAGCGACGTACAGGGCTCACGACGTTGGACGGTACCGCACTCTTGAGCGGGCCGCGACGACTCTCCACCAGGTCACTCCCCCGTGTCGTGCTGTGAGACGCCCCACATACCCGTGAGAACAGGCCCTGTTGAGCTGCGCGGAGGGGAGCTGCGGGGCGTCCGGGAAGGACTGTTTCCGGTCATGAGTCAGTACAAAAACGGTCAATTGCCTTGAGTTTCCGGGACTTGAGGGATTCGTGGGAAGTTGCCGAAAAGAGTCGGCCCTTGGCCGGAACGGTCGTCCCGCGACAGGAATTCACCGGTGGCCGGTTGGCGCGTGCGGCCGGGCGGGCCCGGCGGCCGAGGACTACGCTTCACCAGTGATGGACAACCGTGTACCGCCCCGAGCCGCAGGCCCCGGACCCCGTCGCCGTGATCGTCACGGGCGGGGCATGCGGGGGCCGATCGCACCGCCGCAGGTGCCGTTGGCGGCGAGCAGGGCGGAGGTGTTCGCGGATCTCGTGCAGGACTCCGTGGAACGGCTGGAGCGGCGGTGGCCGCAGCTGGCCGAGGTGGAGTTCCTGGTGCTGGAGGTGCCCCGGCTGGAGGGGCAGGAGTCCGTCGCCCTGTGGGGGGACGAGGCGGTGCCGCTCGGTGGGATCATGCCGGCGCGGGAAGGGCGGCGGGCGCGGGTGGTCGTGTACCGGCGCCCGGTGGAGATCCGGTCGAAGGGGCGGGACGAGCGGGCGGCGCTCGTCCATGAGGTGGTCGTGGAGCAGGTCGCGGAGCTGCTCGGACTGACGCCGGAGACGGTGGATCCGCGCTACGGCGAGGAATAGGGCGGCGCCGGGGCCCGTCGAAAGGCCCCCGGCCCGCGAGCCCGGCCTGATCCGGACGATCCGGCCTGAGCCTGCCTGATCCGGCCTGATCCGGACGAGAGGTCCTAGCGGGCGCTGCCCAGGTCGCGGTCCGCGCTGGAGCCCTGGAGCAGCAGGGTGGTCTCCTCGATGCGGCTGAACCGGCCGTCGGCCGCCAGGTCGGCGAAGACATAGACCTCCATCCGCACGGTCATGCCGTCCTTCTTCGTGATGTGGGCGGTGTGCCGGTCGGCGTACCGGTTGCCGTCCTTCAGCTCCTCGTGGACCTCGACGTGCCCGTCGGCGACGAGGGTGCGCAGGTGGGCGATGTGGTCGAGGAACTCGCCACGGTCCGCCCACTCCCCGTCCGTGCGCTGGCGGTACTCCGGGGCGAAGTGGCGGTCGGCGGCCTCCTGAAGGGTCAGCTCCTCGTTGAAGAGCAGGTCGGTCAGGGCGGCTTCGATGCGAGTGCGGGTCACGGCAGGGTCCTCTCAAGGAATCCGAGATGCGTGCGTCGCGCACGCTTCGCCATGACTGTAGCACCAGATGCGTGCGCAGCGCACGCTATTCTTCGGGCATGGAGTCATCGCACACGGAAAACGCAGTCGGGCAGGAGATCGCGGACGCCCTGGGGGTGCTGCTGCGGCGCACCACCCGCACCCGGCTGCACCAGAAGCTGACAGAGGGCATGGGTGAGGCGGTGGACGAGCTGACCTATCCCGTCCTCAGCGCCCTCGCCCGGATCGGCCCCTGTAGCGCGGCCGAGCTGGCACCCGAGGTGGGCCTGGACCGCTCCGGGGTCACGCGCCGGGCCTCCCGGTTGCAGGACGCCGGTCTCGTACGGCGCGAGCCCGATCCCGCCGATCAGCGCGCCCAGTTGCTGGTCCTCACCGAGCCGGGCCTGCGGGCCGTGGCCGAGCTGCGCGAGCGGCTGGCCGCCCACATCATGGCGAGCCTGTCGGCATGGCCCCCGGGGGAGGCCGAGGCCTTCGCCCGGGGGCTGCACCGCTTCACGCAGGAGGGTCCGTTCGCCTGACACGTCGGCCTGACGCGTCGGCCCGACACGTTCGTCCGACGGGCGGACCGGGCGGGTCAGGGGTCGCGGACGCGGTGCCCTGACCGGGCGCCCTCTACTTCTGGAGGATCGAGAGGTCCTCGCTCGTCCTCGGGACCGAGACCAGACCCCTGTCGTTCGGCAGGGTCTGGACGGTGAAGCCGGAGGGGTCGGAGGAGGTGAGGGTGCGGGAGGCGTAGAGGGGGGTGGCGGTGAGGGGTTCGATGGTCAGGGCGTAGGTGCCCTTGGCGCCGGAGGGGACCGGGGCGTCGATGTCCTGGGTGGTGCCGGCCTTGATCGTGTAGGTCTTGGTGACCGCCGTGCCGCCGTCGCTGCCCGCCGAGGCGGTGACCTTGACCTTGGCCGTGGCGGTGGGCGCCGTCAGGGCGAGGGTGGTGTTCTTGGCGCTGTTGTCGGCCGCGGTGGCACGCGCGCCGACGGGGGCGGTGGCCGGGATGAACGCCGTCTCCTGGTTCGCGCCCTTGCCCCGGACCACCCGCAGCGCGGCGACGACCGGCACCGACTGGTCGGTGGGGGTCAGGACCAGGGAACCGGCCTCGCCGCGGGTGAGCGGGCCGAGGTCGGCCGAGGTGGTCATGCCGGACTTGACGTGCAGTTCCTCATTGCCCGCCGGGGTGATCAGACCGTCGGGCGAGGCGAGGCGGATCTTGAGGTCCGCGTCCGCGTCGCCGGGTGTGAAGGCGATCAGGCGGACGTCGGTGGCGTCCTTGGGGATACCGGGCAGCACCAGGCTGCCGGCCGGGTCGGCGGCCGCGGCCAGCCAGTCGCCGCCCGACTTGTCGTCCAGCGCCTGCACCGTCGCGCCGACCCGCCCGCTGCGCACGCTGACATGCACGGTCAGGTCGTCCTGCCGCTCGTCGGTCAGCGTGGACAGCAGGATCGGCTCGCTGCTGTGCGGTTTGACCGTGAGGTTCTCCCCCAGCGGCGACTTGATCGCGCCGTTCTTGCCGTACAGCTCGACATCCACGACGGCGGCGGAGTCGTCCGGGTTGGTCAGATGCACGTAGTCGGTGCGGCTCGCGGCGGTGCTGGCGCCCGGGAACCAGAACTCGGTGTCCGCGGGCGTGCAGGTGACGCCCTGGAGGCCGCGGCCGGTGCCGGCGGCGATCTCGGTGGTCTCCTGGACGGTCCAGCCGGGCGCGAACTTCCCGTCCGCGGTGCCGATCAGCGCGGGCGTGTCGGCGCCGGAGGTGTCGCCGGTGACCGGGGTGCCGGGCGCCTTCGGGGTGAGCGCCGGCAGGTCGGCGGTCGACTTCTTGCCGCTCTTGCCCTTCCCCTTGCTCGGCTGGGTGCCGTCCGCCGACTGCTCGGGGGCGGCCTGGAGTTGGGCCTTGCCGCTGCTCGGGGCGCCCTGGGTGACGGGCGTGAACGAGGTGTACGTCGTGTCCGCGATGTCCGACACGCTGGGCGCCGGGCACAGCAGACCGGTGCGCTGCACGGGCAGTTGGGCGGCGGCGCCCGGTGCGGGCGTGCCGGACGCGGACGGGGTGGCCAGCGCGG
This sequence comes from Streptomyces griseofuscus, assembly GCF_014673495.1. Lineage (GTDB taxonomy): Bacteria > Actinomycetota > Actinomycetes > Streptomycetales > Streptomycetaceae > Streptomyces > Streptomyces murinus. The sequence continues at coordinate 5,239,563 of NZ_CP051006.1, read as the reverse complement.
CGACCGCGGTGACGGCGGCCAGCGCGGTGGTGCCGGCGATCAAGGACAGGGTGGTGCGGTTCACTGCTGGCTCCCGTCGGGGCGCTCGCTGCCGGTGCCATGGGGCGGCTGGGCGGGGTCGTAGCCCTGCTGGGCGGGGTCGTACGCCGGGTCGTAGACCTGCTGCTGGTACGCCGCCGGGTCGTACGGCTGCTGGTGCTGCTCGGTGCTGCCGTAGGCGTACGGGTCGTACGGAGCCGTGCCGTAGGGGTCGCCCTGGTACGCCTGCTGGTCGTAGCCGCCCTGGTAGGGGTCGTTGCCGTAGCCGGGGTACGGGGTGTTCGCGTAGGGGGTGGCGTACGACTCGTCGTAGGAGGGGTCGTACGGCTGCTGGTGCGGGATCTGCGGCTCGGCCGGGGGCGCCTCCGGGGCCTCCCCTACGGGCGTCTCCGCGGCGGACTCCTCCTCGGCCTGGGCGCGCAGGCGGCGGGCGCGGCGGCCCTCGCCCGTGGGGATCTCCGCGGGCAGCGGCTCCTCCTCGGGGAGGTCGTCGTCCACGTCACGGCGGCGGCCCGGCAGGGCGAGGACGACCAGGACGACGGCGAGCGCGCCCTGGGCGAACAGCCAGGCGGTGTGGGTGAGCGGCGCGTCGTAGGTGACGTCCAACCGGCCGCCGCTGGACGGGAGTCGGAAGCCCTGGGCCCAGCCGTCGACGGTGGTGCGGGTGAGCGGTTTGCCGTCGAGGGTGGCGGTCCAGCCGGGGGCGGCGCTGTCGGCGAGACGCAGCACGCGGCCGTCGGAGCCGGACGGGACGGTGGTGTGGATGTCCACCGGCCCGGCCTCGACCGGCCGGGTGCTGCCGGAGTCGACGGAGTCGGAGGCGCCGGCGGGCAGGATGACCGCGCGGGAGACCTCCTGGTCGACGCGCCACAGGGCGTTGCCGTTCTGCTGGCTGAGCCGGGCGAGGCCGGGGGTGGCGTCGAGGACGCGGGTGATGTCGCGGGGGGCGCCCTTGTGGACGAGGACGTAGCGCACGGCGAAGCCGCCGAGTTCGTCGGCCTGGTCGGCGCCGGAGCCGGCGACCAGGTTGGCGACGACCTTGTCCAGGCGGGCGTTCTGGCCGTCGGTGGCGGCGAATTCGGCGTCTCCCATGCGGGCGCCGGCGCCGCGCACCAGGGTGTAGCCGACGTGCGCGGTGGAGTCGCTGTCCAGGACGAGGGTGCGGGCCCGGTCGCCGGTGGTGGAGTCCTCGGCGACGAACGCGGGCACCTGGGCCGGGTCGCGGCGCTGCACGGGGCCGTCGGCGCCGCGGAACATCCAGGCGCCGGCGAGCAGCAGCGGGCCCACGGCCGCGGTGAGCGCGATCAGGGCGGCCACCGGCTGGCGCCAGCCGAAGCTCTGCTCGGCCACGCGCGCGCGGGCGCCGTCGGCGCCGAGGGCGGCGGCGGCCAGCAGGGCGATGCCGTAGACGAGGGTGGCCGGTCCGGCCCAGGCGGACCGGTTGGCGAGGACCGCGAGGACGAGGCCGATCAGGGCGACGACCCAGGCGGTGCGGATGCCCAACCGCCGCTCGGAGCGCAGCAGGGCGGCGAGGGCGGCGAGCACGATGCCGAGCAGCAGCAGACCGCTCGTGGTGCCGGGGCCGCCGGGGCTGGCGCCGAGCAGGTCGAGCGCGGAGGCGGACGAGGCGCCGTAGGCCAGGCCCGCTTCCTTGAAGAAGCCGGTCGGCAGCAGGGTCAGCGACCAGGGGGCGAGGAGCAGCAGCGGGGTGCCGAGCTGCACGAGCAGGCGCAGGCCGTGGGCGATCAGGTCCGCGCGGCGCAGCACGAGCACGCCGAGGCCGAGGATCAGCGCGAGGGGCCAGACGATCGGGGTGAAGGCGGTGGTGATGGTCAGCAGCAGTGCGTACGCCCAGGTGGCGCGCCAGCTGCCGGGGGCACCGGTGCGGCTGGTGAGGCCGCTCGCGGCGACACCCGCGCGGGCGATCAGCGGCAGCAGTACGGCGAGTACGGCGGTGCCGATGCGGCCGCCGGCCAGGGCGCCGGTGGTGGCGGGCAGGAAGGCGTAGGCGATGGCCGCCCAGGCGCGCAGCAGCCGGGAGGTGACCAGGGGCCGGGAGGCGAAGTAGGCGGTGCATCCGGCGAGTGGCACCGAGCAGACCAGCAGCACGGTGACGGCGACTCCGGCGGAGCCGAACAGCAGGGTGGCCAGGGTGGCGACGAGGGCGAGGTAGGGCGGTGCGGCGGGGGTGCCGCCGGTGCCGACCGGGTGCCAGACGTCCGCGAAGCGGGACCACAGTTCGCCCGCGCTCGCCGGGGCGGGCAGCAGGGCACCGCCGCCGAGCGCGCCGCCGGAGAGCAGGGCGCGGCAGGCGACCAGGGAGATGACCAGCAGGGCGAGGAAGAGCACCGGGCCGGGCCTGCGGGCGATCCGCTTGAGGCGGACGAACTGCTCGACCTCCAGGAAGTCGGCGTCGTCGCCGCCGGGCCCGGACTCCACGGCGCCGCCGTGCCGGCCGGCCGAGGTGGTGTCGGTGTCGGAGCCGCTGGTGAAGTTGCCCGCGAACTGCTCCACGGTGGCGCGGATGGTGGCGCCGGGCGGGGGGAAGAGGGGGCGCAGTTCGTCCTTGCCGATCTGCGGGGTGCCGCGGCGGCGCCGGGCGGCGATGATCCGCTCGGGCCGCAGCAGGGTGCCCAGCAGGCCGCGGATCTCGTCGACGGCCTGGCCCGGGACCTTGCCGACCAGATAGGCGACGGTGCGCAGCAGGGTGCCGAGGACGAGCCGCAGCAGCACCCAGGGCAGCGCGGCGGTACGGGTGTTGGCGAGCAGGGTGTGGACGGCGCCGGCCTTGTCGACCTTGTGCGGGGAGGCGGCGGTGCGGCCCACGCAGTCCACGGCGCGGCGCTCGCGGGAGGCGGCCTCGGCGTGTCGTACGACCGCGTCGGGGGCGATCAGGACGCGGTGGCCGGCGAGGTGGGCGCGCCAGCACAGGTCCACGTCGTCGCGCATCAGGGGCAGCCGGCGGTCGAAGCCGCCGAGCTGTTCGAAGACGTCGCGGCGGATCAGCATGCCGGCGGTGGAGACGGACAGCACGGTGCGGACGTGGTCGTGCTGGCCCTGGTCCTGCTCGCGGCGGTCCAGACCGGTCCAGCGGCGGCCGGAGTTGGCGATGGAGACGCCGACCTCCAGCAACTGCCTGCGGTCGTACCAGCCGCGGAGTTTGGGGCCGACGATCGCCACGTCGTCGCGGCCCAGTTCGAGTTCGTTCTCGACGACCCGGAGCAGCTGGGCGAGGGCGTCGGGTTCGGGGGCGCAGTCGTCGTGCAGCAGCCAGAGCCACTGGACCGGTTCGCCGTAGGGCAGTTCGGGGAGGTCGTAGGCGTCGTCGCGCCAGGTGCGGGTGGCCGGGTCCCAGCCGCTGGGGCGCTTGAGGTAGGGCAGCTCGTCCGGGGTGAGGACGGGGACGGTGCGGCTCGCCTCCTCGACGGCCTGGCCGAAGCCGGTGCGGCGGGCGAGGTGCAGCACGCCCGCGTCACCGAGGGCTTCGCCGAGCAACTGGGCGGAGTTGTCCGCGCTGCCGGTGTCGGCGGCCACCGCGTGCTGGACGGGGCGTTCCTGGCCGAGCAGCCCGGCGAGCGCGTCGGGCAGCCAGCGCGCGCCGTCGTGGGAGACGAGGACGGCGGTGACGACATGACGCGGAAACTCGGGCGGGCGGGCCGGGTCGAACGCCGCCTGGCGGGCTGGGTCGAACGCTGCTGCGGCGGCCGGGTCTTGGGCTGCCGTATGGCTGTGCACGGACATCGAGGTACGGGCCCCGGTTCGCTGGACTGCGGTGGACACCTGCGGTCCCCGGGCCTCGATGGGCTCGCGGGGACAGCGGGTCGTCTCGGACGAGCGACCACACTATCGGCTGCCCACGACCACGGCCCGCCGCCTGTGGATAACCCACGGGCCACGGGCCGTTCGTGATGTTTTCGCGGATATGGCGCGGGTATGTACCGGGTGCCCGCGGCGCCGGCTCGCGGTCAGACGGCGGCCTTCTTCAGACGGCGGCGCTCCCGCTCGGACAGACCGCCCCAGATGCCGAAGCGCTCGTCGTTGGCGAGGGCGTACTCAAGGCATTCGGAGCGGACCTCGCAGGCGAGGCAGACCTTCTTCGCCTCTCTGGTGGAGCCGCCCTTCTCGGGGAAGAAGGACTCGGGGTCGGTCTGGGCGCACAGCGCGCGCTCCTGCCAGCCGAGTTCCTCGTCCGCGTCGTCGACCAGCAGTTGCTGCACCAGCTCGGTCATGTGCGCCCCTCGTCTGTCTTTCGCGTCCCCGTGCGTACGCCGTTACCGATTTCGGCTGAACGACACGAGTGAAATTACAAGTGTGCTGCTCCGGGCGAGTCAAGCCGAGATCTGCTATTGAGCCCGTTATTCACTCTGCGGAACCAAGGCCATGCGGAAAGTGTTCAAATCGGCATAAAGCACGACACCCATCCGCTCCATGAAGGAAGACGTCCTGACGTTCGATCGCGTTGCACCGCTCGTCGCGCGCTCGGATGTGCCCCATGTGTCCCGGTCCCCCGAGCTGCAAACCTCCTGCTCGGCAGATGACCCGGATGGGGTGAAATGTGTCCCACATGGCGGTCATCGAGTTGACAGCGCTGGTGTGAACCGTTGTCCTAGGGGGCATGCTCGCGAACTCGGTACCCACCTCGACCCGCACCGCCGGGTCCCACGGTGCTGCCCGGGCCCGCTGTAGCTGTTGTCGCTGTTCCAGCTGTTGAGCCGGCCTCTTCCTCTTTCTTTCGGGTCTCCGCTCCGGCTGTCGCCGACGCCTCGTCCTTCCGCGGCTCGGTCGTCCTTCCTTCGCAGCCCCCTCCGCCGGGCTTCCGCTCTTCTCCGCCGAGGAACCAGCACACCCCCATGAACAGCGACAACGACCTCCAGATCGCCGGTGACCTGCTTGAGGTCCCGCACCTGCTCCAGCCGCCGCGCGAGCACCCGGCCACCGTCGCCGAGTTCGCCGGCCTGGCCCGCGCCATCGCCGCCGACCGCGCCCAGTGGGCGGACCTCGTGCGCTACGACGCCACGACCCGCTGGTACCACCGGCTGCGCACCGGCCCCGGTTACGAGGTCTGGCTGCTGTCCTGGGTGCCGGGGCAGGGCACCGGGCGGCACGATCACGGCCGCTCCTCCGGTGTCCTCACCGTCCTGGAGGGCTCGCTCACCGAGCACACCCGTCGCGGCGCCAGGACGCTCACGCCCGGCGCGCAGCACGTGTTCGCGCCGGGGTACGTCCACGAGGTCGTCAACGACGCGCTGGAACCGGCGGTCAGCCTGCACATTTACTACCCGGGTCTTACCGAGATGCCCATGTACCCCGCGGCGCACGCCGGGGCTCACGCCTCCCCCTCCTGCGCGGCGCGTCCGGTGACTGCCTGACGCGTTGTCGGACCCTCCTGCAAGACTGGTTCCCATGCGCATTGTGGTTCTGGCAGGCGGTATCGGTGGTGCTCGGTTCCTGCGTGGTCTCAGGCAGGCCGCGCCGGACGCGGACGTCACGGTGATCGGCAACACCGGCGACGACATCCACCTCTTCGGGCTGAAGGTCTGCCCGGACCTCGACACGGTGATGTACACGCTGGGCGGCGGCATCAACGAGGAGCAGGGCTGGGGGCGGTCCGAGGAGACCTTCCATCTCAAGGAGGAACTGGCGGCCTACGGGGTCGGCCCCGAGTGGTTCGGGCTCGGCGACCGGGACTTCGCCACGCACATCGTGCGGACGCAGATGCTCGGCGCGGGCTATCCGCTGAGCGCGGTCACCGCGGCGCTGTGCGACCGGTGGAAGCCGGGCGTGAAGCTGATCCCGATGACCGACGACCGGGTGGAGACGCATGTGGCCGTCGAGGTCGACGGCGAGCGCAAGGCGGTCCACTTCCAGGAGTACTGGGTGCGGATGCGGGCCGGGGTGCCCGCCGAGGCCGTGGTCCCGGTCGGCGCCGAGCACTCCAAGCCGGCCCCCGGCGTCCTGGAGGCGATCGCCGAGGCGGACGTCATCCTCTTCCCGCCGTCCAACCCGGTCGTGTCCATCGGCACGATCCTCGCGGTCCCCGGCATCAGGGAGGCCATCGCGGACGCGGGCGTGCCCGTGGTCGGCCTGTCCCCCATCGTCGGCGACGCACCGGTGCGCGGGATGGCCGACAAGGTGCTCGCCGCGGTCGGTGTGGAGTCCACGGCCGCCGCGGTCGCCGAGCACTACGGCTCCGGCCTGCTGGACGGCTGGCTGGTCGACACCGTGGACGCGGCGGTGGTCGAGCGCGTGGAGGCCGACGGCATCCGCTGCCGTGCCGTACCGCTGATGATGACCGACGTGGCCGCGACCGCGCAGATGGCGCGGGAGGCGCTGACGCTGGCCGAGGAGGTGCGGGGCGCGTGAGTGCGGACCGCGCGGAGGCTCCCGCGTTCCAGGTCTGGGCGCCGGCCGGGCTGCCCGAGGTGCAGCGGGGCGACGACCTCGCCAAGCTGATCGCCGTCGCCGAGCCCGGCCTGGCCGACGGGGACGTGGTGGTCGTCACCTCCAAGATCGTGTCCAAGGCGGAGGGCCGGATCGTCCGGGCCACCGACCGGGAGGCCGCGATCGACGCGGAGGCGGTGCGTGTGGTGGCCCGCCGGGGCACCCTGCGGATCGTGGAGAACCGGCAGGGCCTGGTCATGGCCGCGGCCGGGGTCGACGCCTCCAACACCCCTGCCGGGACCGTGCTGTTGCTGCCCGAGGACCCGGACGCGTCCGCCCGGGCGATCCGCGACGGCCTGCGGGATGTCCTCGGGGTCGAGGTCGGGGTCATCGTCAGTGACACCTTCGGGCGACCCTGGCGCGCGGGGCTCACGGATGTGGCGATCGGCGCCGCCGGGGTGCGGGTGCTGGACGATCTGCGCGGGGGCACGGACGCGCACGGCAATCCGCTCAGCGCCACCGTGGTGGCCACGGCCGATGAGCTGGCCGCCGCCGGTGACCTGGTCAAGGGCAAGGCCGAGGGGCGGCCGGTCGCGGTGGTGCGGGGCCTGTCCCGGGTGGTGGAACAGGCCGGTGAGGCGGGCGCGGGCGCGCGGGCGCTGGTGCGCGCCGCGGCCGACGACATGTTCCGCCTTGGCACCTCCGAGGCGGTCCGCGAGGCCGTGACCCTCAGGCGCACCGTAAGGGCGTTCACCGAGGATCCGGTGGACCCGGGTGCGGTACGGCGGGCGGTGGCGGCAGCCGTGACGGCGCCCGCCCCGCACCACACCACGCCCTGGCGGTTCGTGCTGCTGGAGACCGCCGAGTCGCGGAACGAACTGCTGGACGCGATGCGGGACGCCTGGATCGCCGACCTGCGCCGGGACGGCAAGAGCGAGGAGTCCATCGCCAAGCGGGTCCGGCGCGGCGAGGTGCTGCGCGACGCGCCCTACCTCGCGGTGCCGTGCCTCGTCATGGACGGCTCGCACCACTACGGGGACGCGCGGCGCGACGGTGCCGAGCGGGAGATGTTCGTCGTCGCCATGGGCGCGGGCGTGCAGAACTTCCTGGTGGCGCTGGCCGGGGAGCGCCTCGGCTCGGCCTGGGTGTCGTCCACGATGTTCTGCCGGGACGTGGTGCGCGAGACGCTCGGGCTGCCCCCGGAGTGGGATCCGATGGGCGCGGTGGCGATCGGGCGTCCGGCCCAGGCGCCGAGGCCTCGGGCGGAGCGGGACGCGGAGGCGTTCATCGAGGTGCGGTGAGACGGGAGCGGGACCCGGTCCCGCCTAGGGTCTTTCGTTTGGATCAGGCCGGATCAGGGCCCGCGAGCGCGGCATGATCCAAACGAGAGGCCCTAGTCTCGAAGGACGGCACCGCGGCATCCGGCCGCACCGGCGACCCGAGGATCTGATCCGTGGCAGGACGTTTCGTTCAGCGGCCCACGCGTACGGCTGTGCGCGGCGGGCAGGCCGGCGTGTCCGCGGGCGGTACAGGTGGGGGTGGGATACCGCGGCAGGTCGCGGCGGCCGCGCGGGTGCGGCGTTGGGTGCCCGAGGGGCCGCTCGATCTCGGTCTGGTGCTCGGGCCGCTGCGGCGCGGGCCCGCCGATCCGACGTTCCGGGCCACGGCGGACGGGTCCGTGTGGCGGGCGTGCCGCACCCCGGCCGGGCCCGGCACGCTGCGCGTACGGGCGTACGGCGGCGAGGTGCTGGGCGAGGCGTGGGGGCCGGGGGCCGAGTGGCTGCTCGACGGTCTGCCCGCGCTGCTCGGGGCGGCCGACGATCCGGAGGCGTTCGTGCCCCGGCACCGGGTCGTGGCGCTGGCGCGGCATCGGCGACCGGGATTGCGGCTCACACGGACCGGGCTGGTCCTGGAGTCGTTGATCCCGTCGGTGCTGGAGCAGAAGGTCACCACGGACGAGGCGTACCGGGCGTGGCGGCTGCTGGTACGGCGGTTCGGGGAGCCCGCGCCGGGTCCCGCGGGGTTCGGTGAGCGGCCGATGTTCGTCATGCCCGCGGCCCGGGCCTGGGCGCTGATTCCCTCCTGGGAGTGGCATAGGGCCGGGGTCGACGACAAGCGCGCGTCCACGATTCTGCGGGCGGTCCGGGTGGCCGCGCGGATGGAACAGGCCGTGGGGATGCCGCCCGGGGAGGCCCGGGCGCGGCTGGAGGTCGTGCCGGGGGTGGGGGTGTGGACGTCGGCCGAGGTGGTGCAGCGCAGCCATGGGGCGGCGGACGAGGTGACGGTCGGGGATCTGCATCTGCCGGGGATCGTGGGGTGGGCACTGGCGGGCGACCGGCACGCGGACGACTCCGAGATGCTGCGTCTGCTGGAGCCGTACGCCGGGCAGCGGCACCGTGCCGCCCGGCTGATCCTGTTGAGCGGACTCATCCCTGCCCGGCGGGTTCCGAAGATGCCTCGGGTGGACATCGGGTTGCTCTGAACCCGGGCTGAGGCTGGGGCTGGGCGGGGACGGGTTCGGCTCACCGCGGCAAGCCCCCCTCGCCCCCGGCCCCCCGCACCGCACTCCTACTGGTCGGAAGAGAACCGCACCGCCCCCGCCGGAATACGCGCGTCGCACCACACCCGCGCCCCGTCGCGGAGCTCATTGTCGGGGCCGATCACCGCGCCGTCGCCGATGACCGTGCCGGTGAGGACGGAGCGGGTGCCGACGCGGGCGCGGGTGCCGATGAGGGAGTCGGTGATGACCGCGCCGGGCTCGATGACCGCGCCCGGCAGGATCGTCGAGCCGAAGACCCGCGCGCCTTCCGCGACCAACGCGCCCTCGCCCACCACCGTGCCCCCGGTCAGCTTCGCGTCCGGCGCCACCTGCGCCGTCGGCAGCACCAGCCGGTCACCGCAGCGCCCCGGCACCGCGGGCGACGGCGCGCGCCCGAGCACCAGGTCGGCCGAGCCCCGCACGAACGCCGCCGGGGTGCCGAGGTCCAGCCAGTACGTGGAGTCGACCATGCCCTGAAGGTGCGCCCCGGCCGCGAGCAGCTGGGGAAACGTCTCGCGCTCCACCGACACCGGCCGGCCCGCCGGGATCGTGTCGATGACCGAGCGCCGGAAGACGTACGCCCCCGCGTTGATCTGGTCGGTGACGATCTCCTCGGGCGTCTGCGGCTTCTCCAGGAACGCCAGCACCCGGCCCGTCTCGTCGGTCGGCACCAGGCCGTAGGCCCGCGGGTCGGACACCTTCGTCAGATGCAGCGAGACATCCGCGCCCGTCGACTCGTGGGTGTCGACGAGGGCCCGGATGTCCAGGCCGGTCAGGATGTCGCCGTTGAAGATCAGCACCGGCTCGTCGGGCCCGGAGTGCAGCCGCGAGGCGACATTGCGGATCGCGCCGCCCGTGCCGAGGGGCTCCTCCTCGGTGACGTACTCGAGGTGGAGGCCCAGAGCCGAGCCGTCGCCGAAGTACGGCTCGAAGACCTCGGCCAGATAACTGGTGGCAAGGACGATGTGCTCGACGCCCGCCGCTCTCGCCCGCGCCAACTGGTGGGTGAGGAACGGCACGCCCGCGGCCCTGACCATGGGCTTGGGCGTGTGCACGGTGAGCGGGCGCAGCCGGGTGCCTTTGCCGCCGACCAGGAGGATCGCTTCTGTCACCTGTCGTCTCTGCTTCCTGCCGGGACCGGCCGAACTGGCTCGTTCTACTCGTATCGGCCGGTCAGTGTATGCAGACCGTAGCGACGAAGGCCGTGACGGCCACGCGGTTTGCCGTGAGACGGGTGTGAGATCAGTGAGAGACGCGCCCCCGTCGCGCGCCCTCGCGCGCGTACCCTGTGCCGGGTGAACGCCACCGATCGCACCCCCGCCGACCTGCTGACTTCCGCCCTCGCCGCGGATCCCGGCCGCCCGCTGGTGACCTTCTACGACGATGCCACGGGCGAACGCGTCGAACTCTCGGTCGCCACCTTCGCCAACTGGGTGGCCAAGACCGCGAACCTCCTCCAGGGCGACCTCTCCGTGGAACCCGGCGACCGGGTCGCGCTGCTGCTGCCCGCGCACTGGCAGACGGCGGTGTGGCTGCTGGCCTGCGCCTCGGTGGGCGCGGTCGCGGATGTGGCCGGGGATCCGGCGGCGGCCGATGTGGTGGTCAGCGGGCCGGACACGCTGGAGGCGGCGCGGGCGTGCCGGGGCGAGCGGGTCGCGCTGGCCCTGCGGCCGCTCGGCGGACGGTTCCCGCAGTCGCCGCAGGGGTTCCTCGACTACGCCGTGGAGGTCCCGGGCCAGGGCGACCGGTTCACCTCGCCGTACGGCGGGGAGTCGGCGCTGATCGTGGCCGGCGCGGAGTTCAGCGGGGCCGAGGTCGTACAGAAGGCCCTCGCCGACTCGGCCGAGCTGGACCTGACGGGGCCCGGCTCGCGGCTGCTGTCCGGGTTGCCGTACGACACCTGGGAGGGGCTCAGCGCGGGGTTGTTCGCGCCGCTGGCCAGCGGGGGTTCGGTGGTGCTCTGCCGGAATCTGGAGCGCCTGGACGAGGAGGCGCTGGCGAAGCGGATCGAGAGCGAGAAGGTGACGGCGGTACGGCGGTGAACCCCGCCTGATCCGGCAGGCCCGGCCCCCCTCTTGGAGTAGTACAGGGCGCCTCCTCCCGGCCCGCGCCCCATGGTCGTAGGGACACCTTCTACGACCATGGGGCCTGACACCGTGACCGACTCCCCTCCCTCCGTCGACGGTTCGTCCGCGTCCGGGGCGGGGCTGGCGCGGCGGCGCCGGCGGCGGTGGGCCAAGGGGGCCGGGCTCGGGGCGGTGGTCCTGGTGGCGGTGGCCGTCGGGGCGGGGTGGACGGCGTACGCCCGGCTCAGTGCCAATATCCGGCCCGATGACGCGGCGGCCGCCGAGCTCGACCGGTACGCGCGCGAGCGGCCCGCGGTCCTGGCGCCCGGGGCCCGGAACATCCTGCTGATCGGGTCCGACAGCCGGGCCGGGAGCGGCAACGCCCGCTACGGGCGGGACCTGGGCAGCCAGCGCTCGGACACGACGATCCTGCTGCATCTGGCGGCGGACCGGCGCAGCGCCACCGCCGTGTCCGTCCCCCGGGACCTGATGGTGGACATCCCCGGCTGCCTCCAGGGCGACGGCACCCGGGGCCGACCGGTGTTCGCGATGTTCAACCACGCCTTCGAGCTGGGTGGTTCGGCGTGCACGGTCCGTACCGTCGAGAAGCTGACGGACATCCGCGTCGACCACCACATGGTCGTGGACTTCAGCGGGTTCAAGGACATGGTGGACGCCGTCGACGGGGTGCGGGTCTGTCTGAAGGAGCCCGTGGACGACAAGGCGGCGAAGCTCAGACTGCCGGCGGGCGAGGTCACGCTCGACGGGGAGCAGGCCCTCGGCTACGTACGGGCCCGCGAGTCGCTGGGCGACGGCAGCGACACCGAGCGGATGCGGCGCCAGCAGCGATTCCTCGGCGCGCTGGTCACCAGGGTGCGCGGCAATGACGTACTGCTGAACCCCTTGCGGCTGTATGCCGTACTGGATGCGGCGACGTCCTCCCTCACCACCGATCCCGGACTGGCGAATCTGGGTGATCTGTACCGGTTGGTGCGAACGCTGCACGACATTCCCACCCGGCATATGCAATTCCTGACGGTGCCGAGAGAGCAGTACGTCTACGACGCCAACCGCGACCAACTCGTGGAGCCCGAGGCCGAGAAGCTCTTCAAGCGGTTGCGCGCGGACCAGCCGGTGGTGGTGGAAGGACAGGTGCCCGAGAAGCCGCAGGCGCCGCAAAAGGGCACAAACGGCGGTCCTTCTCCCGCGCCCACCTACACCGGGAACACCGCCGCCGAACAGGGTTGCGCGTAAGGCGTTCGCCAAGGCCGCCCGACTTCCGTTCAGAAAATGAGGCGGATTGCCCAGTTGTAGGGACGACGGATTTGTCACCGGCGTCCCTAGACGCTGAACTGGGCGGATAGTGTGAGCGCTCCGGTGCACCCGGCCACGAGGTCCGACCTGGGGTCGTGCACTGTTTCACCGAGACCCGAGCGCCTTTGAGGGGGAAGGCGCCGCGTGGCCCCGACGGAGGATTCGGACAACCGTGGACGCGCAAGGCCGTGGGCGGGCGGACAACATCGATCCCGCAGACCAGTGGGTGCTCAATCCGAACACCGGCGAATACGAACTGCGACTGCCTCCTTCCGGAACGCAATCGGTTCCCGGTCCGCGCAGGCCGTCCGCCCAGGACGGCGAGGGCGCCCGGCGCCGCCGGCGCAATGACATGGCGCCCGGTGAGACCCGTGAGATGAGCCAGGTGCCCGCGCAGGACGGCGGGCCCGAGGGGGGCGGCACGCGCACCCAGGAAGGGGGCCGTACCCGGGACGGCTCCCGCGCCGGGGACAAGGCGCGCGCCGGGGACGTGCCGCCGCCGCGGACCTCCCGGCGTCGTACCACCGAGCCCGAGGGCGCGCCGGGACGGCGGGGCCGCCGGCCGGTGAAGAAGAAGTCGAAGGCGAAGAAGGTGCTGGCGTGGACCGCCGGCGGCACGGCCTTCGCGCTGATCGCGGTCGGCGCCGCCGGGTATCTGTACCTCAAGCACCTTGAGGGCAACATCAGTTCCACCGATGTCGGGGACGCGGGCTCCAAGGGCTTCAGCAAGGACGAGGCCTTCAACCTGCTGATCATCGGTACCGACAAGCGCACCGGCAAGGGCAACGAGGGCTACGGCGACTCCGGCAGCGTCGGGCACGCGGACACCAACATCCTGCTGCACGTCTCCAAGGACCGGACCAACGCGACCGCGCTGAGCATCCCGCGCGACCTGATCGTGAACGTGCCGGACTGCCCGACCAAGCAGCCGGACGGCTCGACCAAGGTCGTCCAGGGCACCGACAATGTGCGCTTCAACACCAGCCTCGGCCAGGACGGCCGTGACCCGGGCTGCACCATGCGCACCGTCGAAGCGGTCACCGGCATACACGTCGACCACTTCATGATGGCCGACTTCAACGCGGTGAAGACGCTGACCAGCGCGGTCGGCGGGGTCGAGGTGTGTGTCGCGCACCCGGTGAACGACAAGGAGTCCCACCTGAAGCTGCCCGCGGGCAAGTCGATGGTGGAGGGCGAGCAGGCCCTCGCCTTCGTGCGCACCCGGCACAGCTTCGGCAACCAGGGCGACCTGGACCGCATCAAGGTGCAGCAGCAGTTCCTGGGCTCGCTGATGCGCAAGATGTCCTCCGGCGACACCCTGAGCGACCCCTCGAAGCTGATGGACCTCGCGGAGGCGGCCACCAAGGCACTGACCGTCGACACCGGCATAAAGAGCATCAACACGCTGAAGGACATGGCGCTTGAGCTCAAGAAGGTGCCGCCGAAGAACATCACCTTCACCACGGTGCCGGTGGTGGACAACCCCGCCGAGAAGGTCCACGCGACGGTCGTCCTCAACCAGTCGGCGGCGCCCTCGGTCTTCCAGGCGATACAGAACGACGTGTCCTTCACCGACGTCAAGCGCAAGCAGAAGGCCGCCAAGGACGCGCAGGCCGCCCGGCTCAAGGGCAGCAAGTCCGCGCCCGGCGACGTACGCGTGCGCATCCTCAACAGCGAGGCGGCACCGGGCAGCGCACAGGCGGCCCTCGACTGGCTCCAGAACACCGAGGGCGTGCTGAAGTCGGAGAACGCGGGCAACGCGCCGGCCGGGCTTCAGAAGACCACCCTGGAGTACGCGCCCGACCAGGCCGCGCAGGCCCGGGAGCTGGCCGCCCTGATGGGGTTGCCCGGCTCGGCGCTCAAGCCGGGTTCGAGCGTCGTCAACTCCCAGGGGCTGCCCGCGATGACGCTGACCCTGGGCAAGGACTTCAAGGGCGCGGGCACGCCGATCGCCGCCCCGGACACGGCACCGAAGGTCGACAAGTCAACGGCCAACGAGGTTAAGTGCGCCTCATAGGTAACCCTGCGGGCCCGTCGTGCGTCTAACTACTCGGCGCGGGACGGGCCCGTCGCATGGCGCAAAAGGGCGGGGAGGGCAGGGAGAGTGGCGCAGAGCGAAGTGCGGGGTGACGCTGCCGACGTGGATGACACGATGGCGCTCAACCCGCGGACGACGGACCCGGAAGCCGGGGCCGGACGGCACGGCGGCGGCCGGCGCAAGGGGGGCTCGGGCTCAAGGGGCTCGGGTGGTTCCGGAGGTTCCACGACCGGTCGGCGGCGCCGACGGCGCGCGCTGCGCTGGTCGGCGACGATCCTCGCGGTGGTCATACTCGGCACGGCGGGCGCCGGTTACCTCTATTACCAGCATCTGAACGCCAGCATACGTAAGGGCGAGCGCAGCAGCGGTGACGCCAAGGCGCAGAAGACCGCCCCGAACGCGGCGGGACAGACCCCGCTGAACATCCTGCTGATCGGCTCGGACAGCCGTAACTCGGCGGAGAACCTGAAGCTCGGCGGCAGCAAGAGCAGCGTCGGCGATCCCCCGCTCGGGGACGTGCAGATGCTCATCCACATATCCGCCGACCGCAAGAGCGCCGCGATGGTGAGCATCCCCCGCGACACGCGCGTCGACATCCCCAGGTGCACGGATCCGGACACCGGCAAGGTCTATCCGGCGACCAACGACATCATCAACACCACCCTCGGCGAGGGCGGCGCCGGCTGCACGCTGGCCACCTGGGAGAACCTCACCGGGGTCTACATCGACCACTGGATGACGATCGACTTCGCGGGCGTGGTGAAGATGGCGGACGCCATCGGCGGCGTCGACGTCTGTGTGAAGCAGAACGTATGGGACCGCCCGACCGCGGCCCAGCGCGGCGGCTCCGGGCTGAAGCTGACGGCCGGTACGCACAAGATCAAGGGCGTGCAGGCGCTCCAGTGGCTGCGCACCCGGCACGCCTGGGGCAGCGACCCGTTGCGGGCCCGTGCCCAGCACATGTACCTCAACTCCATGCTCCGCACGCTCAAGTCGCAGAACGTGTTCACCGACACCGGGCGCCTGATGGACCTGGCCGACTCGGCCGTCAACTCCCTCAAGGTCTCCGAGGAGATCGGCACGGTCAAGAAGCTCTACGACCTCGGCATGGAGATGAAGTCCGTGCCGTCGGACCGCATCACGAGCGTGACGATGCCCAACCTCCCGGATCCGCGGGACCCCGACAACCACGTCGTCCCGAACACGGCGGACGCGAGCAAGCTCTGGGAGATGCTCCGGGACGACATCCCGCTCGACAAGAACGGCGGGTCCTCGGACGCCAAGCGGGCGGACAAGCCCCAGCCGGCGAAGTCGCCCTCCACCGCTCCGGCCAGGCTCGGGGTCCTCGTCCAGAACGGCACCGGCTCCTCCTCCCAGGCGGCGGTCCCCGGCCGGGCCCGCACCATCGCCGAGGCGCTGGTGAGCGAGGGCTACAGCAGGGCGACGGCCGACACCACGCCCCCGCCGTCGCAGGACAAGACGGTCATCGAGTACCCCAGCGCCGATCTCCAGGGCGACGCCCAGGGCGTGGCCAAGGCACTGGGTCTGCCGGCGTCCGCGGTGAAGCAGACCACGTCGGTCTCCGGCGTCACCCTGCTGCTCGGCGCCGACTGGCGCACCGGTACGACCTTCCCGAAGCAGTCCAAGCCGAAGGCGGGCGACGTCCCGTCCAACGCCGACGCCATCAACGGCGCGGACAAGGGCGGCTGCATGGAGGTGTACGGGCCGTACCGGTGGTGACGCGGTAACGGCAAACGAGGCGGGGCCTCTCCGGGAAGGAGGGGCCCCGCCTCGTTCGGTGCGGACGATCGGGCTCCGTCAGGCGTTCTGCACCGCCGGGCGGCGCGACGCGATGACCCGCTTCGCCAGGGACTTCGGGCTGGTCAGGAAGCCCCAGCCCCAGGACATGTGCATGGTGGCGAGGGCCACGGGGATCTGGAGGCGGGCCTTGAGGGGCAGGCCCTTGCCGGCGGGCAGGGAGCCGACGGCGATCGCGGCGAGGTAGCCGCCGGGGATCACCAGACCCCAGGGGGTCAGAGCCACGCCGACCACGATTCCCGCGGCTATCGCGCACACCGCGGTCGGCGGGGCGAGGTAGCGCAGGTTGATGGAGCCGGAGTGGTAGCGGGCGACGACATGGCGCCAGCGGCCATAGTCCTTGTACTGCTTGGCCAGGGCCCGCACCGAGGGCCGGGGGCGGTACGACACCTTCAGCTCCGGTGAGAACCAGATCAGGCCGCCCGCCTCGCGGATGCGGAAGTTCAGCTCCCAGTCCTGGGCGCGGATGAACTCCTCGTTGTAGCCGCCCTGCTGCTCCAGCGCCTCGCGGCGGAAGACACCGAGGTAGACCGTCTCGGCGGGGGCCGCGTCGCCGCCGGTGTGGAAGGCCGCGTTGCCGACACCGATCTTGGAGGTCATCGCGGCGGCGACCGCGTGCTCCCAGTCGTTCTCGCCCTCGGCGTGCATGAGGCCGCCGACGTTCTGCGCGCCGGTCTCCGCGAGGAGCCGTACGGCGGTCTCGATGTAGTTCGGGGAGAGGATGCCGTGGCCGTCGACACGGACCACGATCGGATGCCGGGAGGCCTTGATCGCCGCGTTCAGCGCGGCGGGGGTGCGGCCGGTCGGGTTCGGCACGGTGTGGACGCGGGGGTCTTCGGCCACGAGTTCGGCGGCGATCTCGTCCGTGCGGTCCGTGGACGGACCGAGGGCGATCACGACCTCCATGTCGCCGCCGTACTCCTGCGCGAGGATCGCTTGGACGGCCCCGCGCAGATGCCGTTCCTCGTTGAGGACGGGCATGATCACGGATACAGCGGGGAACCGCACGTCGGGCTTGGCGTTCATAGGGGCCTCACGTTACCGCGAACGGGGGACATCGGTGCGCGCCGCCGGGGCTCTGACGCGGGATGGAGATCGTATCGGCCTACTGTGCTCACGGATCCCACGTACGGCCTCGTCCGGAGGTGTCCCTTGGCCAGCCCGCCCCGGTCCCCGGCGCGACCCCAGCGCCGCCCGCAGCCGCCCCGCCGGCTGCCGCCCCCGCCCGAGCGGCCGGTTCGGCCCCTGCGCCGACGACGGCGGCCGCGCTGGGCCATGCGGGCGATGACCACGCTGTCGGTGGTGGTGCTCGCCTCCGCGGGCATCGGCCACGCGGTGGTCACCAGCCTGGACGCCGGGATCTCCCGGGTCGACGCCTTCAAGGACATGAAGAACCGGCCGCAGGCGGGCCACGGGATGAACATCCTGCTGGTCGGCACCGACGGCCGGGACAAGATCACCGAGGGTCAGCGGCGCGCCTTCCACCTGGGCGGACAGCCCTGCCACTGCACCGACACGATGATGATCGTGCACATCTCGGAGGACCGGGAGCGGGCCACGGTGGTGAGCCTGCCGCGCGACTCCTTCGCCGAGATCCCCGCGCACCGGGACCAGACCACCGGCCGGCAGCTCGGCGCGCATCCGCTGAAGCTGAACGCGGCCTATGCCGAGGGCGGGCCCCAGCTGACCGTGCGCACGGTCGAGGACATGACCCGGGTGAAGATCGACCACTATCTGGAGATCGACTTCACCAGCTTCATGAAGACCGTGGACGTCCTCGGCGGGGTCCGGATCTGTACGGCGACGCCGCTGAAGGACAGCTACAGCGGGCTCGACCTCACCCCCGGCACCCACACCCTGCTGGGCGGACAGGCCCTCCAGTACGTGCGCTCGCGGCACCTGGACGGCGCCAGCGACCTGGGCCGGATGAAGCGGCAGCAGCGTTTCCTGGCCGCGCTGATCGAGCGGGCGACGTCCTCGGGCGTGCTGCTGAACCCGATGCGCTTTCGCGATGTGACCCGGGCGGTGCTCGGCTCGGTGCGCGCCGACATCGGCTTCGGCACCGATGAGCTGCTGGACCTCGGGCGGGCGATGCGGAACTTCTCACCCTCGTCCTCCGAGTTCACGACCGTCCCCATCGGGCAGATGGACTTCCCGGTCAAGGGCATCGGCTCGACCCTGAAATGGGACCCGGCCCGCTCCGCCCAGCTGTTCCAGGCACTGCGCGACGACAAGCCGCTCACCGCGGCCCGCCGGCGCTCCGCGTCCGCCCCGACGCCGGTCGAGACGGACCCCCGGGGCATCCGGGTCCAGGTGGCGAACGGCACCGGCACGGCCGGGCTCGCCAAGCGGATCGACACCGAGCTCGCGGCGACCGGCTTCGCCACCACCCACGAGCCGGTGACCGCGCCCGCCCAGCTGCCGACCACAGTGATCACGTACGACCCCCGCTGGGACCGCTCCGCGCACACCCTGGCCGCGGCCCTGCCGGGCAGCGAGCTGCGTGCGGCGCCGGGCCAGGGGCCGGTGCTGAAGGTGACCGCGGGCGCCGGCTTCAAGGGCGTACGAGCCGTGCGCTTCGAGGACCCGGGACATCAGGACCAGGGCGCCGCGAGTGTGGTGCGCGGCAACGAGGTGGTGTGCTCCGGGGACGCCTGAGCGGACGCCGCCCGGGTGCAGCCAACCGGGCCCGGCCGCCTGGATCCAGTCGCCCGGGCCCGGCCGCCCGGGTCCGGCCGTCCAGGTCTAGTCGTGGAACCCCTCCGCCACCCGCTGCTCGCGCAGCTCGCGGATGGCGCGGCGGCGGGCCAGCCGGTGGGTGCGGCGGATCTGCGCCTCCTGGTAGCGGCGGCGGTCGCGGTCGGTCTCCGGTATCACCGGGGGGACCTGGCGGGGCTTGCCGTCGGCGTCCACGGCCGCGAAGACCAGATAGGCCGAGCCGACCTGGGTGGGCGGGTCGGACTCGTTCCAGCGCTCGGCGAGGACCCGTACGCCGACCTCCATGGAGGTCCGGCCGGTCCAGTTGACCTGCGCCTTCACATGGACCAGGTCACCGACGCGGACCGGTTCGAGGAAGGCCATCTCGTCCATGGACGCGGTGACGGCGGGGCCGCCGGAGTGCCGGCCGGCCACGGCGCCCGCCGCGTCGTCCACCAGCTTCATGATCACCCCGCCGTGCACCGTACCCAGCAGGTTGGTGTCGTTGTGGGTCATGATGTGGCTGAGCGTGGTGCGCGAGGCGGACGTGGGTTTGCCCGGGATGTCCGGTTCCACTGCTTCCGACTCCGTGGCCTGGTCTGTCATGCCCTCTACCTTATGCCGAAGCCGCATTCGCGGAATTTGTGTCAGCTTCGCAACAGCGCCGCCCCTATTTTCCGACAGGCCTTGTAAGCCACACGGCGGAGCCCTGCACACTGGTCCGCATGAATGACTGGCCCGAGGCATGGTCCGACGACAATCGGGGCCCCCGCTACGGACGCGGTAGTGGCGGCGCGCAGCCCGAAGGCGCCCGCGCGATGCGGCAGGTGCGGCGCGGCCCGGCGGCACCGCAGTACGGGGCCGGCGTTCCGCAGCAGCCGTCGTACGCGAACGGCGGCTATGACGACGCGTACGACAGCGGTTACAACACCGGACAGGTCTACGGGAACCCTGGCGGCGACGGCCCCGGTGGGACGCCGGGGCCCGGACAGAGACCCGCGCCGAACTGGCGGCGGCGGATCAAGTGGACCGCGATCACGCTGGTGACCGTGTTGATCGTCACCTCGGTCGCGACCTACTTCTGGGCCGACTCCAAGCTGCGCCGCGAGGTCGATCTCTCCAAGGTGATCGACCGGCCGCAGTCGGGGTCCGGCACCAACTATCTGATCGTCGGTTCGGACAGCCGTGAGGGTATGACCAAGGCGGACGAGAAGAAGCTGCACACCGGCGCCGCCGAGGGCAAGCGCACGGACTCGATGATGATCCTGCACGTCGGCGACAACGGCGACACGCTCATCTCGCTGCCGCGTGACTCGAACGTGGAGATCCCGTCGTACAAGGGCTCGACGTCCGGGAAGGTCTACCCCGCCACGGGCCGCCAGGAGAAGCTGAACGCGGCCTACGCCGAGGACGGGCCGACGCTGCTGGTGCGCACGATCGAGTACAACACCGGGCTGCACATCGACCACTACGTGGAGATCGGCTTCCAGGGCTTCGCGAACATCGTGGACGCGGTCGGCGGGGTGCAGATCAACATCGACAAGGGCTTCAAGGACAAGTGGTCCGGCGCCGACTTCCAGGCCGGCGAGCAGACCCTGAACGGCCAGCAGGCGCTCGCCTTCGTGCGCACCCGGCACGCCTTCGCCGCCTCCGACCTCCAGCGGACCAAGAACCAGCAGAAGTTCCTGGCCGCCCTGGCCCATGAGGTGGCGACGCCCTCGACCGTGCTGAACCCGTTCAAGTTCTACCCGACCATGGGCGCGGGCCTGGACTCGCTGATCGTGGACAAGGACATGTCCCTGTGGAGCCTGGCCTCGATGTTCTGGGCCATGAAGGGCGTCAACGGCGGTGACGGCACCTCCATGAACATGCCCATCTCCGGCTCCACCGGCGGCAACCTCGTCTGGGACAAGGCGAAGGTCAAGACGCTGGTGAACGAGCTGAACAACGACCAGAAGATCACCGTCACCGGCAGCTAGCCAGGACGACGCGACAGGGGCGGCCGGGCCGTCGCACGGGCGAGCAGTGCCACGTGCGGCAGGGCCAGCCGCCCTTCGCCGTCCCGGGCGAACTCCGCGCACAGCCGGTCGTACTCCGCCCGGATCCGTACGACGGTCCCGGCGTCCTGCGCGCCGAGGACCAGCCCGATGGTGGCGATCCCGCTCGCGGCCCCGCCCCACCACTCCTCGGCACCGGCCCGGTGGTCCCACTCCAGCTCGGCGGCCCGGGGCGCGTCGAACCCGGTCTCGGCGAGCAGCGCGGCCAGTCCGTCGGGGGTGCGGGAGAAGTCCTCGGCGGGGTCGAGACGAGGCAGATACGCGGGCGGTACG
Organism: Streptomyces griseofuscus; assembly: GCF_014673495.1. GTDB lineage: Bacteria > Actinomycetota > Actinomycetes > Streptomycetales > Streptomycetaceae > Streptomyces > Streptomyces murinus. The sequence continues at coordinate 5,218,341 of NZ_CP051006.1, read as the reverse complement.
GCACCGCCCGCGGCGCAGGCCCGGCCCAGCAGGTCCTGTCCCGCGCCGCGCCGGGTGCCCCACAGGGTCAGCGCGATCCGGCCGCCGGGGCGCAGCACGCGGCGCAGCTCGGTGAGGGCGGCGCGCGGGCGGCCGACGTGGTTGAGCACGAAGTTGCCGACGACGGCGTCGAACTCTCCGTCCGGGAAGGGAAGTTCGGGCAGTACGGCGACCTCGGCGGCGATGCCGTGCAGGCGGGCCCGCGCCACCATGTCCGGGTCGGCGTCCACGGCCCGTACCCGCGCGTCCCGTTCCCGTGCCGCGCGGGCGGCGGTGCCGGTGCCGGTGCCAACGTCCAGCACCTTGGTGCCGGCCGCGACCCGCGCCGCGTCCAGCAGCCGCGGCACCGGGTGGGCGCACAGCCGCCCGAAGCTCGCCTCGTACGCCCGTGCCCGCCCCGCCCACATGGCACGCTCGGCGGCGTCGAAGGCCGCGGTCGCCCCGGAAGTGATCATGCGAGCACCCTGCCGCAGCCGGCGGCACACGTTCAAGGGCACCCCGGAGGTGCCCTTGAACGAGGTCACGGTGCCCAGGTCACATCCGGGCGCCGGCCATCGCGCGGCACATCTCGGCGCACTTGCGACACGCGTCCGCGCAACGCATCAGCTGCTTGTCGTCCGGCATGGACATACACGCCTCGGCGGCCATGTCGCACGCCTTGGCGCACATCGCGCACATCTCGCCCGACATGGGCGAGCGGCGCATCATCATGTCGGCGCACATCCGGGTCGTCTCGGAGCAGTCCATGAGCGCGCGCATGATCTGCATCTGCGCCTGCCCGCCCTGCTGCATGCAGGAGCTCATGGTCTCCTCGCAGATGCTGTGGCAGTTCATGCAGGCCTCGATGCAGTCCTGCATCTGCTTGGTCATGGCGGTCATCGTCGTTCCGGGCTGGGCCATGGCTCCTCCTCGGAGCAGGGGGACCCGGGAGCGGGTCCCGTGTGCTTCCGTCCTACGTCGCCCGCCCCGCCCCCGCATGTGACCGACCGGTCGTAAGGCCCCGGAACGCACGGAAGGCGCCCCGCGGGGCGCCTTCCGGTACCGCTGACGGGCTACGGCAGGTTGCGCGCCATGACGATGCGCTGGACCTGGTTGGTGCCCTCGTAGATCTGGGTGATCTTGGCGTCGCGCATCATGCGCTCGACCGGGTAGTCGCGGGTGTAGCCGTAGCCGCCGAGGAGCTGGACGGCGTCGGTGGTGACCTCCATGGCGACGTCCGAGGCGAAGCACTTGGCGGCGGCGCCCAGGTAGGTGAGGTCGGCGTCGCCGCGCTCGGAGGCGGCGGCGGCCTGGTAGGTGAGGGCGCGGGCGGCGGAGATCTTCATCGACATGTCCGCGAGCATGAACTGGATGCCCTGGAAGTCGGCGATCGCCTTGCCGAACTGCTTGCGCTCCTGGACGTAGCCCTTGGCGTAGTCGAGGGCGCCCTGCGCGACACCGAGCGCCTGGGCGGCGATGGTGATGCGGGTGTGGTCCAGGGTCTTCATCGCCGTCATGAAGCCCGTGCCCTCCTCGCCGATCATGCGGTCGGCGGGGATGCGGACGTTGTCGAAGTAGACCTCGCGGGTCGGGGAGCCCTTGATGCCGAGCTTCTTCTCGGGGGCGCCGAAGGAGACGCCCTCGTCCGACTTCTCGACCACGAAGGCGGAGATGCCCTTGGAGCGCTTGGCCGGGTCGGTGACGGCCATGACCGTGTAGTACTCGGAGACGCCCGCGTTGGTGATCCAGCGCTTGACGCCGTTGAGGATCCAGTGGTCGCCGTCGCGGACCGCCTTGGTCTTCATACCGGCCGCGTCCGAACCGGCGTCCGGCTCGGAGAGGCAGTACGAGAACATCGCGTCACCCTTGGCCAGCGGGCCCAGGTACTTCTTCTTCAGCTCCTCGGAGCCGGAGAGGATCACCGGGAGCGAGCCCAGCTTGTTCACCGCGGGGATCAGGGAGGAGGACACGCAGGCGCGGGCCACCTCCTCGATCACGATGACCGTGGCGAGCGCGTCGGCGCCGGCGCCGCCGTACTCCTCCGGGACGTGCACGGCGTGCATGTCGTTGGCGACCAGGGCGTCGAGGGCCTCCTGCGGGAAGCGGGCCTCCTCGTCCACCGCGGCGGCGTACGGCGCGATCTTCGCCTCGACCAGGGAGCGGACGGCGTCGCGGAGCATGTCGTGCTCCTCGGACGGGCGGTACAGGTCGAAGTCAGCCGATCCGGCCAAGGTCTCTCACGCTCCAAAGACGCAGTGATGGTGACGCATCACGGACATTACAAACGCTAACTACCGTTAAGTAACTCAAATTTTAGAGCCCCGGCCCCAGGACGCCTACGTGAGGTTGGCGACAGCGGGAAAGTTGCCCCCCGAGCTGCCCGGCTATGCTCGGGCCCGCACGAGAGAATCCCCGAGCTGGAGCGCGTCCATGAGCCTGAAGATCACCGTGATCGGCACCGGGTATCTCGGCGCCACCCATGCCGCGGCCATGGCCGAGCTGGGATTCGAGGTGCTGGGCCTGGATGTCGTACCCGAGAAGATCGCCATGCTGGAGCGTGGCGAGACCCCGATGTACGAGCCGGGGCTCGAAGAGCTGCTGCGCCGGCATGTGGCCGGGCTCGAGGGGTCGACCGGACGGCTGCGCTTCACCACCGACTGGGCCGAGATCGGCGCCTTCGGCGATGTGCACTTCGTGTGTGTGAACACCCCGCAGAAGCACGGCGAGTACGCCTGCGACATGTCGTACGTCGACTCCGCGATCGCCTCCCTCGCCCCGCATCTGCGCGGCCCCGCCCTGGTGGTCGGCAAGTCCACGGTGCCGGTGGGCTCGGCCGAACGGCTGGCCGCCTACCTCGCCGAGCACTCCCCCGCGGGCGGCGACGCCGAGCTGGCCTGGAACCCGGAGTTCCTGCGCGAGGGCTTCGCCGTCGAGGACACCCTGCACCCGGACCGGATCGTGGTCGGGGTGCGCGGCGAGCGGGCCGAGAAGCTGCTGCGCGAGGTGTACGCGACGCCGGTCGGCGAGGGCACCCCCTTCGTCGTCACCGACTTCCCGACCGCCGAGCTGGTGAAGACCGCCGCCAACTCCTTCCTCGCCACCAAGATCTCCTTCATCAACGCGATGGCGGAGGTCTGCGAGGCGGGCGGCGGCGACGTGGCCAAGCTGGCGGAGGCGATCGGGCACGACGACCGGATCGGCAGCAAGTTCCTGCGCGCCGGGATCGGTTTCGGCGGCGGCTGCCTGCCCAAGGACATCCGGGCGTTCATGGCCCGCGCCGGTGAGCTGGGCGCGGACCAGGCGCTGACCTTCCTGCGGGAGATCGACTCCATCAACATGCGCCGGCGCGGCCAGATGGTGGAGATGGCCCGCGAGGCGCTGGGCGGCGGCTCCTTCCTCGGCAAGCGGGTCGCGGTGCTCGGCGCCACCTTCAAGCCCGACTCGGACGACGTCCGCGACTCGCCCGCGCTGAACGTGGCGGGCCAGATACACCTCCAGGGCGGTCAGGTGACCGTGTACGACCCGAAGGGCATGGACAACGCCCGGCGGGTCTTCCCGACGCTGGGGTACGCGGAGTCGGCCCTGGACGCCGTGCGCGGCGCGGACGTGGTGCTGCATCTGACCGAGTGGCGCGAGTTCCGCGAGCTGGACCCGGCGGAGCTGGGCGCGGCCGCGGCGGCCCGGGTGCTGCTCGACGGGCGCAACACCCTCGACCCGGAGCTGTGGCGCCGGGCGGGCTGGCGGTACCGGGCGATGGGGCGGCCCACCGCCTGACGGGCGAACGCCCGAGGGACACGGATTCGGCGCCGGTCCGGCGCACACGGAAACGGCGCTGGTTCGGCCGAGGCTCAGTCGGCCGAACCGGCGCCGTTCCGCATTTTGCCCCAGCCCCCTGTGCCCCGGGGCCCCGGCTTCCCGCGCTTTACGCCCCCTTGGCCCGGTAGCGCCGCATCTTCTCCCGCGCCCCGCAGACCCGCATCGAGCACCAGCGGCCGCGTCCGGCGGGGCTGCGGTCGTAGTACGCCCAGTGGCAGGTCACGGCCTCGCACGCCTTGAGCCGCATCCAGGTGCCCGCCAGCAGCGCCTCGGCGACGGCGGCGGCGACCCGGGAGAGCAGGGCGGTGGCACCGGCGGGGGCGAGGGCCGCCGAGCCGTCCACCGCGTCCACCGCGACGTACAGCGGCGCGCGGGCCAGCAGTTCGCCGAGCGGGGTGACGGCCCGGTGCGGCGGATGCCCGGCGTGGGCGAGCAGGGCGGCCCGCAGCGACTCCCGCAGCTCCCGCGCCTCGGCGAGCTCCCCCGCGGGGATCCCGAGGCGGGCGCGCCCCTCCTCGGTGTCCAGCGAGTCGGCGCCGTCCGCCAGGTCCACGGTGTTGACCAGGGACTCCACCAGGGCCAGACCCCCGGGAGCGGCCGATCTCTCATTCATGGTTGCGACGTTACCCCTTGTCTAGGAGTATGAGGTCACCGTCGCCGTTACCGGTTACCCGCTTCTATGGGTAACAGAAGGAGGTCGTCATGGCTCTCGCCGAGCTCGGTGTGGTGGTCCTGGACTGTCCCGATCCCGACGCGCTGGCCGGTTTCTACTGCGAGGTGCTCGGCGGCACCGTGGAGCGCGACGAGACGGGCGACTGGGTGGACCTGGCGCTGCCCGGCGGGCAGGCGCTGGCCTTCCAGCGGGCCGAGGGGTACATCGCGCCGCGCTGGCCGGGCGCCGGGAGCGACGGCCAGCAGTTCCACCTGGACCTGACCGTGCCGGACCTGGACGCGGCGCAGGAGGGCGTGCTGAAGCTGGGCGCGACGCTCCTGGACGCCGGGGAGCCGGGCCGGTCCTGGAGGGTGTACGCCGACCCTGCCGGGCACCCGTTCTGCCTCTGCGCCTGCTGAGACCGTCCCCCGAGGAGGAGAAAACATGGCGTCCGTCGCCCATTTCCGCAACGTCGTGCTCGACTGCCCCGACCCGCACGCCCTGGCCGCCTTCTACGCGGCGGTGGGCGGGGGCACGCCCGTGGCCGAGGACGACACCTGGGTCGTCCTCCAGGTCCCCGGCGGCCCCCGGATGGCCTTCCAGCGGGCCGAGGGCCACACCCCGCCCGAGTGGCCCCGCGCCGACCACAACGGCCAGCAGCTCCATCTGGACTTCGACGCGGGCAGCACCTGGGCGGAGATGGACACGGCCCATGAGCGGGTCCTGGCGCTCGGCGCCCGCCCGCTGGACGAGGAGGACCGCGAGAAGAAGGACTTCGTGGTGTACGCCGATCCGGCGGGGCATCCGTTCTGCCTGTGCCGGATCGACCACCGGTAGGGCGCGCCCGCCGGCATGCGAAGGGGCGGGTGGCCGATCGGCCACCCGCCCCTTCGCATGCCGTACCGCGCGTCAGCCGTCCAGCGACTCGATCGTCGCGTTGGACGGCGCCTGCTTCGACCGCAGGTCGCGGGCCACGTCCTCCGCCGCGCCCAGCACCCGTACCGAGTTCTGCCAGGTGAGCTTGGCGAGGTCCGCCTTGGACCAGCCGCGGTCCAGCAGCTCCGCCAGGAGGTTCGGGTAGCCGGAGACGTCGCTGAGGCCGTCCGGGGTGAAGGCCGTGCCGTCGTAGTCGCCGCCGATGCCGAGGTGGTCGATGCCGGCGACCTCGCGCATGTGGTCCAGGTGGTCGGCGATCACCGGCACCGTGGCGATCGGGCGCGGGGTGCGCTCCTCGAAGGCGCGGTGCACCTTCATCGCCTCGGCGGTGGTGTCCAGGTGGTGCAGGCCGTGGGCGCGCATGTTCTCGTCGGCCTCGGCCGTCCAGTCCACGGCCGCCTGGAGCACGAACTTCGGCACGAACGTCACCATCGCGACACCGCCGTTGGCGGGCAGCCGCTCCAGGACGTCGTCCGGGATGTTGCGGGGGTGGTCGCAGACCGCTCGGGCCGAGGAGTGCGAGAAGACCACCGGGGCGGTGCTCGCGTCCAGCGCGTCGCGCATCGTGGACGGCGCCACGTGCGAGAGGTCGACCAGCATGCCGAGCCGGTTCATCTCGCGGACCACCTCGCGGCCGAACGCGGTCAGGCCGTTCGCCTTCGGGGTGTCGGTCGCCGAGTCCGCCCAGTCCACGTTCGAGTTGTGGGTGAGTGTCATGTAGCGCACGCCGAGCGCGTACAGACCGCGCAGGGTGCCCAGCGAGTTGGCGATGGAGTGGCCGCCCTCGGCGCCCATCAGGGAGGCGATACGGCCCTCACCGCGCGCCGCCTCCATGTCGGCGGCGGTCAGCGCGGGCGCCAGGTCCGCCTGGTAGCGGTCGAGGAGCTGCCGTACGCAGTCGATCTGCTCCAGCGTCGCGGCGACCGGGTCCGGCTGCTCGGCCGGCACGTACACCGACCAGTACTGGGCGCCGACGCCGCCCTCGCGCAGCCGGGGGATGTCGGTGTGCAGGTGTCCGTGCTGGTGGCCCGCGATGTCCAGGCGGTCCAGGTCGTAACCCGCCTTCTCGCGCAGCGCCCAGGGCAGGTCGTTGTGACCGTCGACCACGGGGAACTCGCGCAGCAGGGCGCGGGCCTCGTCCAGGTTCGTCACGGCGCTCACTTCCCGAAGCCGAAGCCGCCGGCGCCCTCGACCTTGGAGCGCAGCCGCTTCCCCTTCTCGGTGGCCTGCTCGTTCAGGTCGTGCTGGAAGTCGCGCATGCGGTGCAGCAGGTCCTCGTCGTGCGTGGCGAGGATGCGGGCCGCGAGCAGCCCGGCATTGCGGGCACCGGCGACGGAGACCGTGGCCACGGGTACGCCGGCCGGCATCTGCACGATCGACAGCAGGGAGTCCATGCCGTCGAGGTACTTCAGCGGCACCGGCACGCCGATGACCGGCAGCGGGGTGACGGAGGCGAGCATGCCCGGCAGGTGGGCGGCGCCGCCCGCCCCGGCGATGATCACCTTGAGCCCGCGGTCGGCGGCCTGCTCGCCGTACGTGATCATCTCTCGGGGCATCCGGTGCGCGGAGACGACGTCGACCTCGTAGGCGATCTCGAACTCGTCCAGGGCCTTGGCGGCGGCTTCCATGACGGGCCAGTCGGAGTCCGACCCCATGACGATGCCAACAACGGGGCTCATTCGGTGATGGTGCCTCTCAGATAGCCGGCTGCGTGACGGGCGCGCTCCAGCACGTCGTCCAGGTCGTCGCCGTAGGTGTTGACGTGTCCCACCTTGCGGCCGGGCTTCACGTCCTTGCCGTACATGTGGATCTTGAGCTTGGGGTCGCGGGCCATGCAGTGCAAGTACGCGGAGTACATGTCCGGGTAGTCGCCGCCCAGCACATTGACCATCACGGTCCACTTGGCGCGCGGGCGCGGGTCGCCGAGGGGCAGGTCGAGGACCGCGCGGATGTGGTTGGCGAACTGCGAGGTGATCGCGCCGTCCTGGGTCCAGTGCCCGGAGTTGTGCGGGCGCATCGCCAGCTCGTTGACGAGGACGCGGCCGTCGCGGGTCTGGAACAGCTCGACGGCGAGGTGCCCGACGACGTCCAGCTCCTTGGCGATGGTGAGGGCCAGCTGCTCGGCGTGCAGCGCGAGGTCCTCGGCCAGGTCGGGGGCCGGGGCGATGACCGTGTCGCACACGCCGCCCACCTGGCGGGACTCCACCACCGGGTAGGCGACGGCCTGGCCGTGGGGGGAGCGTACGACGTTGGCGGCGAGCTCGCGGACGTAGTCGACCTTCTCCTCCGCGAGGACCGGCACGCCCGCCCTGAACGGCTCGGCGGCCTCCTCGGCGGAGTCGACGACCCACACGCCCTTGCCGTCGTAGCCGCCGCGGACGGTCTTCAGGACGACGGGGAAACCGTCGCCCTCGCCCGCGAACCGGACGACATCCTCCGGATCCGCGACGATCCGGTGCCGGGGGCACGGGATGCCGATCGCGTCGAGCCGTGCCCGCATCACGCCCTTGTCCTGGGCGTGCACGAGCGCGTCGGGGCCCGGGCGGACGGGGATGCCGTCCGCTTCCAGGGCCCTGAGGTGCTCGGTGGGCACGTGCTCGTGATCAAAGGTGATCACGTCACAACCGCGCGCGAACTCACGCAGCGTGTCCAGATCGCGGTAGTCGCCGATGACGACATCGCTCACGACCTGCGCCGCGGAATCCTGAGGGGTGTCACTGAGGAGCTTGAACCTGATGCCCAGCGGGATGCCTGCCTCGTGCGTCATACGCGCGAGCTGACCGCCGCCGACCATGCCGACTACCGGGAACGTCACACCTACAGCGTATCGGCCACCGCGCACCGGCCGGATCGCCTCCCTCCGGGCTGACCCCTCGGGCGGGTGTTCCCCCACCGGTTCCCGGCTCTTACCCGCCGCTTTCCGGCCTCTTTCCGACCTGTTTCCCCGTACTGGCCTGGTCCTCAGGCATCGGGCCCCGGGCGCCGATAGCATGGCCGGGTTGACCAAAACCTACCGACGGGAGCTGCAACGCCATGGAACAGCGTTCCTCGGGGCTGCAACGGCTCGTGGGCGAGATGGCCAAGTTCGGTGCCGTAGGCGGCGCCGGCGTCCTGGTGAATCTGGGCGTGTTCAACCTGGTCCGGCACGTCTCCACCCTGCCGGTGGTGCGCGCCAGCATCATCGCGACCGTGGTCGCCATCGTCTTCAACTACGTCGGCTTCCGCTACTGGACGTACCGGGACCGCGACCGCAGCGGCCGCACCAAGGAACTCACGCTGTTCCTGTTCTTCAGCGCGATCGGCCTGGTGATCGAGAACGGCGTGCTCTTCCTGGCCACCTACGGCCTGGGCTGGGACAGCCCGCTGGAGAGCAACGTCTTCAAGTTCCTCGGCATCGGCATCGCGACCCTGTTCCGGTTCTGGTCGTACCGCACCTGGGTGTTCCGCGCGCTGCCCGCGCAGGAGGCCGAGTCGATCCTGGCGGCGGAGTCGCGCCGCTCCCCTAGCGAGCCCGAGCCGAGGACGCAGCGGGTGCCCTGACCGCTGCCCGGCTCAGCGGACCGTAACCAACGAGAGGAACTGCCGGCCGTGCCGCTCAGCGGACGGTCGGCAGTTCCTCGTCCGTCTTGCGGGCCGGGGGCGTGCGCGAGAGGAACAGGCCGAAGACCGGGGGCTGGGCCTGGAGCAGTTCCAGCCGGCCGCCGTCGGCCTCGGCGAGGTCCCGGGCGACGGCCAGGCCGATGCCCGTGGAGTTGCGGCCGCTGATGGTCCGCTCGAAGATCCGCGCCCCGAGATCGGCCGGCACCCCGGGCCCCTCGTCCGTGACCTCGACCACAGCCTGGTTGCCGGTGACCCGGGTGCGCAGGGCGACGGTGCCGCCGCCGTGCATCAGCGAGTTCTCGATCAGCGCGGCCAGCACCTGGGCGACCGCGCCCGGGGTGCCCACCGCCTGGAGGTGCCGTTTGCCGGAGCTGACGATGGCCCGGCCCATGCTGCGGTAGGCGGGCCGCCACTCGGCGAGCTGCTGCTGGATGACCTCGTCCAGGTCGAAGGTGACGGCGGAGCCGGTGCGCGGGTCGCGGGAGTTCGTCAGCAGCCGTTCGACCACGTCGGTGAGCCGCTCGACCTGCGTCAGCGCGACGTTCGCCTCCTCCTTCACGATGTCCGGATCGTCCGTGAGGGTGATCTCCTCCAGCCGCATGGACAGCGCGGTGAGCGGGGTGCGCAGCTGGTGGGAGGCGTCGGCGGCGAGGCGTCGCTCGGCGGTCAGCATCCGCGCGATCTTCTCGGCGGAGGAGTCCAGCACATCGGCGACCCGGTCCAGCTCGGGGACGCCGTACCGCTTGTGCCGCGGGCGCGGGTCGCCCGAGCCGAGGCGTTCGGCGGTGGAGGCGAGGTCGGTCAGCGGGGAGGCGAGCCGGTTGGCCTGGCGCACCGCGAGCAGCACGGCCGCGACCACCGCGAGCAGCGCGACCAGGCCGATGATCAACAGGGTGCGGCCGACCTCGCGGGTCACCGCGGAGCGCGGCTCCTGCACGGTGACGGTCTCGCCCTCCTCGCCGTGCTGGGTGGCGCGGATGACATCGCCGACGGGCCGGGTGCCGATCTCGATCGGCGTCCGGCCGGGCATCTCGATCACCGCGTACTGCTCTTTGCTGACCGGATTGCGCAGCGCGTCGGCGTTGACGTTCTCCGCGGCCAGGATGCGGCTGTCCACGATGCTGGCCAGCCGCACCGCCTCGGACTCCACCCGCTCCTGGGCACTGTTGGTGATGGTCCGGGTCTCGACGATCACCAGGGAGACGCCGAAGACGGCGATCACCACGAGGACGACGGCGAGGGTGGATTGAATGAGACGTCGACGCATGTTCCGTTACCTGAGGTGACCGCCGGCCCCCGGTGCGGGGCTCAGCTCTTCTCGAAGCGGAAGCCCACACCCCGGACCGTGGCGATGTAGCGGGGGTTGGCCGCGTCGTCACCGAGCTTCTTGCGCAGCCAGGAGATGTGCATGTCGAGGGTCTTGGTGGAGGACCACCAGGTGGTGTCCCAGACCTCGCGCATCAGCTGGTCGCGCGTCACCACGCGGCCGGCGTCGCGCACCAGCACCCGCAGCAGGTCGAACTCCTTGGCGGTGAGCTGGAGTTCCTCGTCGCCCATCCACGCGCGGTGCGACTCCACGTCGATGCGCACGCCGTGCGTGGCCGGGGGCTGCTGCGGCTCGGCGGCGCCGCGGCGCAGCAGGGCCCGTACGCGGGCGAGCAGTTCGGCGAGGCGGAAGGGCTTGGTGACGTAGTCGTCGGCGCCCGCGTCCAGGCCGACGACGGTGTCCACCTCGTCGGCCCGCGCGGTCAGGATGAGGATCGGCACGGTGTGGCCGTCGGCGCGCAGCCGGCGGGCGACCTCCAGGCCGTCCATGCCGGGCAGGCCCAGGTCGAGTACGACCAGATCGACGCCCCCCTGCATTCCGGCGTCGAGCGCGGTGGGTCCGTCCTCGCGCACCTCGACCTCGTAACCTTCCCGGCGCAGGGCGCGGGCCAGCGGCTCCGAGATGGACGCGTCGTCCTCGGCGAGCAGTACACGGGTCATGAGGTGATGGTAGACCGCCCGCATGTGGTGCTGGGGTGTGATCGGTTCCCGGGATTCTTACCCGGGGTGTCCACTGGTACGAACCATCACCTGTGGGATGCGATCGTAGAAGGGGCCTTCGAAATCCGTCGCGCGGTTCCCTCGACACCTGTGATCCGCGTCTCAAGTCCTTCCATACCGGGCGGTGTCCTGACGTACAGTGACGTGAACGCCTGTAGTACACCCGGGGACCTTTGGCGGACATTGACGCTGAAGGTCCTTCTTGTGTGCGGGCCGGTCGGGTCCGACCGGCCTTGAAAGGAATGACCTCTGGCCGGGCTCCGGACGCATTGTCGCGTCACGGAGCGTGGATCCCGGTGGTCGCCGTCCACCGCTTCGTGATCCGGAGCGGACTCCCCCGGGGCGTTGGGGGGCGGACGACCGACCCCGCCGGTGCCGGCCGCTACCCCCACCGGGCGCGCAACGCTCCACCGCGCGTCCCGACCAGCAAGGAACGACCATGGCGTCCAGCCTGACGAAGGACTCGGTCCACCCGGGCACCCCCGGCACCGAGAAGACCTTCTTCGGCCACCCCCGCGGCCTGGCCACTCTGTTCATGACCGAGATGTGGGAGCGGTTCTCCTACTACGGCATGCGGGCCCTGCTCCCCCTGTACCTGGTGGCCCCGAGCGGCCTGCACCTGTCCGCGGGCACGGCGACGGCGATCTACTCCGTCTACCTGTCGCTCGTGTACCTGCTCGCGCTGCCCGGCGGCTGGGTCGCCGACCGGCTCCTCGGCCCCCGTAAGACGGTCGCGGTCGCGGGTCTGATCATCATGCTGGGCCATCTGTGCCTGGCTCTGCCGGCCGCCGCGAGCTTCTTCGTCGGCCTGGTGCTGGTCGCGATCGGCTCCGGTCTGCTGAAGGCCAACATCTCCACGATGGTCGGCCATCTGTACGACGGCCCGAAGGACGGGCGCCGCGACGGTGGCTTCACGCTCTTCTACATCGGCATCAACCTGGGCGCGTTCGTCGCTCCGCTGGTCATCGGCACCATCGGTGAGAACGTCAACTGGCACTTCGGCTTCGCGCTGGCCGCGCTCGGCATGGCGCTGGGTCTGGCCCAGTACCTGCTGGGCGGCCGCCACCTGAGCGAGCAGAGCAAGGTCGTCCCGACGCCGATGACGGCCCAGGAGAAGGCCACCACCCTGCGCAAGGGCCTGATCTGGCTGGTCATCGCCGCGGTCTTCTACGGCATCGTCGGCTTCACCGGTCACTTCACCCTCAACTGGGCGCTGATCCCGCTCACCGTCATCGGTCTCATCGTGCCGATCCTGGTCATCGGCCGGATCCTGCGCGACAAGGACCTCGACGGCGAGGAGCGCTCGAAGGTCCGCGCGTACGTCTGGTTCTTCGTGGCCGCCGCGGTCTTCTGGATGATCTACGACCAGGGTGGTTCGACCCTGTCGCTGTTCGCGGACGCCAACGCCAAGAACACGATCTTCGGCTGGAACTTCCCGGTCTCCTGGTACCAGTCGGTCAACCCGGTCATGATCATGGCCCTCGCGCCGGTCTTCGCCTGGCTGTGGCTGTGGCTGAACCGGAGCGGCAAGGAGCCGAGCACGATCGTGAAGTTCTCCTCCGGCCTGGTGCTGGTCGGCGCTTCCTTCTTCGTGTTCCTCGCCCCGCTGTCCATCGCGCAGGACGGTCACAAGGCCGCGGCGATGTGGCTGGTCGGCATCTACTTCCTTCAGACCGTCGGTGAGCTGACGCTGTCGCCGGTGGGTCTGTCGGTGACGACGAAGATGGCGCCGAAGAAGTACGCCTCGCAGATGATGGGCGTGTGGTTCCTCGCGGTCACCGCGGGCGACTCCATCACGGCGCTGCTGTCGAACCCGGCCGTCGGCGGGGTCAACCTCGACAAGATGGGCTTCGTGATGCTGGAGGCCGTCCTCGCGGTGATCGCCGGTGCGGCGGTGTGGATGTACCGCGGCAAGGTGAACAAGCTGATGGGCGACGTGCGCTAGTCGCTGGGACCTGGCCGACGAGGGCCGTCGCACCCCGGGTGGGTGGGACGGCCCTCGTCCTTTTTGCGCGTCGTGGTTGTTCGCGCGAATCCCCGCGCCCCCGGACGAAGACAGGTCGGCTAGCGCCGGCGGGATCGTGGCATGAAGGTGAACACCGCGCCGCCCAGCAGGATCGCCGTACCCGCGACCAGGCCCAGGGCCTTCAGGGTGCCGTGGTCGCTCGCGCCCGTGTCGGCCAGGCCGCCGGAGGTGGAGGCGCTCGTGCCGCCCGTCGAGCCGCCGGAGGTGGCCGTTCCTCCCGAAGTGCCGCCCGAAGTGCCGCCCGCCTGGCCGGTGGTGTCCAGAGTGAGGGAGACCTGCGTCCTGGTCGGGGTGCAGGTGGTCGTCGTGCCCAGGGCGTTGACCGTCAGGACGCCAGGGGAGAGGGTCGAGGAGCCGGTCGCGCCGGGTTTGTAGGTGCCGGTGAGGTCCGGGATCGCGATGGGGTCGCCGGACTTGATGGGGGCCGCGTTGGCGGGGCCCGCCACCTGGACCGTGCCCTTGTCCGCGCCACCGACGACCACCGCCATGGACGGCTTCACGGAGCCCGCGGGGATGTCGGCGGGACTGTCCATCACCGACTTCTTGAACCGCACCGTGAGGGCGTAGTCCCCGCCGTTCTTCCTCGCGTCGATCTGCACCGGTGAGGTGGCGTTCTTGTCGCCGATCGGGGTCTTGCACGCGTAGGGGATCTGCACCTCCTTGCCGGTGAAGTCGGCCTGCCCGGTGCCGCCCGAGGTGGACGGCGTGGGGGTCGGGGTGGCGGTGTGGGTAGGCGTGGGCGTCGGGGTGGGCGTCGATGTGCCGCCCGCCGCCGTGACCTTGATCGTCGCCGACTGCTGGACCGGCTCCTTGGGCGTGCACTTCGTGTCCGTCGACATCGCGTTCACCGTGTACGCGTCCGGCGTCAGCGTCACCTCCCCCGGCGCCGTCAGCTTCACGCTGCCCTTCATGCCGGACAGCACCATCTGGGCGCCCTTGGGGATCGCGGGGTTCTGCCGCGGCCCCTGCATCGCGATGTCGGCGCTCTGGGCGCCGGCCGCCTTCAGCACGCCCGAGGGCTGCACCGAGTTCGCGGGCAGGTCGATGATGTCCGGGTTCTTGGACGCGGCCTGGACGAACTTCCACCCGATGTCCACCGTGTCGCCCACCTTCGCCGTCGCGGGCGCGGTGATCTCGACCTTCGTGGTGCCGTCGACGGGGCTGATGCCGGCGGGCGGCACACAGTGCGTGGCGTACGCCACGGTCGCCGCCTGCACGGGCGTCGCGGCCAGGCCCAGCAGGGCACCCGCACCGCTCAGCACCAGCGCGGCGCCCACCGCCGTACCTCTCCTTCGCATGCTCACGTGGGTCCCTTCCTGGTGGGGGTCGTACGACTCGTCGGGCTGTCGTCGCCCGGTGCGGAGCGCGGGCCGCCGGGTGCCTCGCCGGGGGCGAACCACGGGAGGGCGGCGGGAGAATCGGCGGGCGGAGGCTTCGCGGGCCGGGTCCGGGCGCGTGGGGCGGGGCGCGTGCGGCGGAGGTGGGAGGGGCGGGGGGCGGCCGGGCGGCGGGGGCGTACCCGGTCCACCACCGCCATCCCGGCGCGGAACAACGCTGCCGGTACGACCAGGCAGAGCAGGATCCAGAAGAGGGTCACGCCCCAGGGCCGGCCCACGTCCCAGGGCTGTTCGGCGAGCGATTTGCCGCCGTACCTCAGGGAGACGGTGTAGTCGCCGTGCGCCCCGGCGGACAGTTCCACCGGCAGCTCGATCTGCGCCTTCCCGCCCGGCGCGAGGGTGCCGTGCCACTGCCGGTCGTCCCACTGGGGGGCGAACACGCCGTGTGCCGTGCCGACTTGGAAGACCGGGTCCTTGACGGGCGTGGTGCCCAGGTTGCCCGCGGTGAAGACCAGGGTGCGGCTCGGCGGGGCGCCGAACCAGGTCAGCGGGGAGCCGGAGCCGGTCAGCCGGGTGTCGGAGAGGATCGCCAGGCGCCCCCCGGAGGGCTCGGCGGGCAGTGGGGCGACGGGGTGCCCGGCGACATCGAGGACGGCGTCCGCCTGCGCCGGGGTGCCGGTGACCGTGGCCACGTGCACCACACAGGGGCAGGGCACCGGCGGCTCGGCGACCGGCAGCTTCTTGGCGAAGGCGCCCCGGGCGTCGGTGGTGACGGCGCGACCGTCGGCGTTGGCGCAGGAGTTGGTGCCGCCGATGACGCCCCGGGACGGGGTCGCCCGGCCGCAGACCAGCAGCATCAGCAGGGTGCGCGGACGCCAGCCGGAGCCGTGCACGGTGACCGAGCCGCCGGTGCCGGCCTGCACCGCGGACAGCCGTACGGCAGGACCGTCCGCCGCCGCGACCCCGGCGAGCGGCAGCAGGAGCAGTACGGCGACCGCCAGGACCCCGATCCGCCTCACGCCACCGCTCCCGTCAACTCGGGCTCGCGGGACGGGGTTTCGCTCTCTCTGGTACGACGGGCACGTCGCCGGACGAGGAACGTGACCGCCGCCGTCGCCGCGAGCCCGGCGAGGACGCCGAGCGTGCCCCAGGGCACGAAGGTGGCCGACATGGCCGCCGTGGCGTGCGCCCCGTCCGCCGTCACCGTCAGCCGTACGTCGACGCGGTCCAGGAACGGGCGGCCGTGCCACGGTTCGCCGAGGGTGCGGCGGGTGCCCGGGGCCAGCCGGACGGGCAGCGGGCGCGGAGCCCGGTCCAGGACCCGCCCGAAGGTGCCGTCGGCGCGCACCGCGAGGGTCGGTACGAGCACGGTCGTACCCCGGTTGACCAGCTGGTACGTGATGCCGTCGGGGTGGACGGCGAGGTGTTCGACGGTCAGCGCGGCGAGCCGGGGCCCGGCGATCCGCAGCCGTACCGGGACGCTCGCCGTACGGCCCGTGCCGTCGCGCGCCTCGATCGCGCCGGAGCGGTCGCCGGGCGCGGAGCCGGGCGGCGCGGTCACGGTGAAGGGCACCTCGGCGCGGGTGCGGGCCGGGACGGTGAGCGTGGCCCTGGCGAGGACGACCGGCAGGCCGGTGCCGCGCAGCCGTACCGTCACCGGGGTGCGGGCCGGGTTGGCCACGGCGACGGTGTCCTGGAGGGCGGTGCCGGGGGCGCCCTCGGCGTAGAAGGACGGCCGGGAACCGCCGGCGGGCGCGAGGGACCAGCCGGCCGGGCGTGCCGCGGCGGGTGACGCGGTGCCCAGCAGCGTCAGCATCATCAGCAGGGGCGGTCCGAGGGCGCGTACGGCGGACGGCATGGGCGGCTCCAGCGCTGGTGACCGGGTTTCGACGGCGTACGGCGGCTTATGGCGGCGGAGTTCAGCGGCGTACGGCGGTGCCGCGCCGGGTCAGCCAGAGGGCGCCCGCCGCGCCGGTGAGGAGGACGGTGCCGCCGAGCGTGCCGAGGGCGATGGCGGAGTCGTCGGGGCCGGTCTGCGGGAGGGTGCCGCCGGGCGCGGAGCCGGTGGAGCCCGAGGTGGAGCCGGTAGTACCGGAGGAGCCGGAAGAGCCGCCGGTCGAACCGCCGCCGGGCGCGGTCACGTCGAGTGTCAGGGAGGGGCCCGGGTTGTTGGTGGGGGTGCAGGTCGTCGTCGTACCGAGCGCCTTGATGGTGAGCGTGCCCGCGGTGAGGGTGACCTTGCCGGACTTCTCGGGCGTGTAGGTGCCGCTCAAGTCGCTGATCTTGATGGGGGTGTTGGCGGGGATCGCGGCGGTGTTGGGCGGCCCGCTGACCGGGATCGTGCCGCTGTCCGCGCCGCCCAGCTTGATGGTGGCGCTCGGGCTCATCGCGCCCTTGCCCAGCTCGACGGGGCTGGAGGAGACGCCCTTCTGCCAGGACATCGTGACCTTGTAGCCGGCGCCGCTGCGGACGCCCTTGATGTCGATCGGCGAGACGGCGCTCTTGACGCCGATCGGCGTCTCACACCTGTAGTTGACGTCGACCACGTCGGCCTGGGCGACCGGCGCGGTCAGCACCACGGCCGCTCCGGCCAGCGCCGCGGCGGACGCGAACGCGGCGGTTCGTTTCGGGTACGACACGATCGGTCCACCCCAATTCGTTCCCGGCGAATACCTGACGGTGCATCAGGTAAGCCGTCAAGGTACGCCTGGGACCCCGAGGAAGGAAGACACGTACCGGCGGGGGTTGTGTGGGGGCGGGGGTGACGCGGTGCGGCCGGACGGCCGGGGTTGTGCGCGGGCGCGCGGGCGGCCCCGGAGTCGGGGCCGCCCGGTATGTCGTCGCTCGCCGGGCAGACCGTCGCCCGGCGTGCCGAACGGCGTCGTCAGGCCGGAGCGCCCAGTTCCGCCCACACCGTCTTGCCGGGGCGGCCCTCGGCGCGCACCACGCCCCAGTCCAGGCACAGGCGCTGGACGATGAACATGCCGTGGCCGCCGGGGCGGCCCGCGCGATGGGGGGTGCGGGGGGCCGGCTGGCCGGTGCCGCGGTCGGTGACCTCCAGGCGGATCACCTTGTTGTCACAGGCGAGGGCGAGCTCGTCGGGGCCCTCGGCGTGCAGACAGGCGTTGGTGACCAGCTCGGAGACGACGAGCAGCACGTCCTCCGCGGCGGCCCGCTGGTCCGCGCCCTCGGCGGGCAGCCAGCCCCAGTCGTACAGCGCCTGCCGGGTGAAGTCGCGGGCGAGCGGGACGACACCGCTGGCCCCTTCGAGGCCGAGTCTGCGGACCTGCCGGCCCCGCGGCGTCTCCGCTGCGCCCGCGTCCGTCCCGGACGGTGGCGCGGACGAGGCGGCCGCGCCCGTCGCGGATGCCAGGGCAGCGCCGGCCGGCGCGTCCTCCTCCGAGGACGCGGACACCCCGGAAGCGCCGCTGGGCTCGTGGCCGCGGTCGCCCGGCGGGTAGGGCCGGGTGGTGCTCATCAGCGCTTCACCTCACCGAATCACCAGTTCACGATGGAAAAGTCCGGTACTTTCCGGCACCGGTCGGTCCGTCCGTCGTCGGCGCCGCAGCCCCGCCGTACGTCCCGTCATCCGCACATCAGCCCCCGTCCACCCATCGCGTGACGTCTCGCACTCCTGTTCACGGTCGTCCCGTCCGGGCAGGCTCCTGCCCGTTCGAGCCGGTCGCACACCCACGGATACGTCACACCTGGAGCGCGGCGACGCCGCCTTGGTGGTGGATGGCCGTCAGCATCTCTCCTGCCCGACCCGGGCGCCGGAACACCCCCGTCTTCCGTGGGACACAGGGGTACCGCACCCGGCCGCACACGATCGCGGGCTCAGTCGGCGCCGTCACCCTCCCCGGCCAGGGCGTCCGCAACGGAGTCATGGACGGTGAAGACCGCCTCGGCCCCGGTGATCTCGAACACGCGAGCGACTACGGGCTGCATTCCCGCCAGATGGACACCGCCACCGGCGGCCTCCGCCTTCAAGCGGGCCCCGAGAAGGACGTTCAGCCCCGTGGAGTCGCAGAACTCCAGGCGTGAGCAGTCCACCACGAGCCGCGAGAATCCCTTGCCAAGGAGGTCGTCGAGGGGCTCGCGCAGTAGATCGGCGGTGTGGTGGTCAAGCTCACCCGCCGGTGTGACAACCGCGCTGGCGCCCTCTTCACGCACCTCCACCAGAAGCCGGCCCGACTGTGCGCTGCCGACCATCCCGTGGTCCATGCCGTCTCTCTCCCGAGGTCGTGGCTTGCTGATGCCCTCGAACATTACGCCTTCCTGGCGCAGTCTGGCACCCGAACAACCTCGCATAATCGGACATACTCCAACAGAACGCACTTGCGATCGCTCAGGCAAAGCCGATAGGGCTAGTAAAGACACGTACTTCTACACGCCGGCTTTGGAGGCGCCGCACTCCGTAGTGCACCTGATGGCTTCGGCAGCCGTATGCCGAGAACGATGGAGGACACCCATGTCACCCCGGCTCGACGCCTCGCCTGCCCCGACCGCGACGTCGACACCCCCACCGGTACAACTGGATCATCCCATCGATCTCCATGACCCCTTCGAGGGACTCCCGGAGATCCCCCCGTACGACGAGGTCGGCCCCGTCGACGCACGGGCCCTGTCCAAGACCCTCTTCGGGCGCCTGGAAGCGCTGGAGGAAGGGACGCACGAATACGCGTACGTCCGCAACACCCTCGTCGAGCTGAACCTCGCGCTCGTCAAGTTCGCCGCCTCCCGCTTCCGCTCCCGCAGTGAGCCGATGGAGGACATCATCCAGGTCGGCACCATCGGCCTGATCAAGGCGATCGACCGCTTCGAGCTCTCACGCGGTGTCGAGTTCCCCACTTTCGCGATGCCGACCATCATCGGCGAGATCAAGCGCTTCTTCCGTGACACCTCGTGGTCCGTGCGCGTACCGCGCCGGCTCCAGGAGCTGCGTCTGGACCTGGCGAAGGCCGGGGACGAGCTGGCCCAGCAGCTGGACCGCGCGCCGACCGTGGCGGAGCTGGCCGAGCGCCTGGGCATCTCGAACGACGAGGTCGTCGAGGGCATGGCCGCCTCGAACGCGTACACCGCCTCGTCGCTGGACGCCCAGCCCGAGGAGGACGAGACCGAGGGCGCGCTCGCGGACCGCATCGGGTACGAGGACCACGGGATCGAGGGCATCGAGTACATCGAGTCGCTCAAGCCCCTGATCGCCGGGCTGCCCCAGCGCGACCGGAAGATCCTCTCGCTGCGGTTCGTGGCCAACATGACCCAGTCGGAGATCGGCGAGGAACTGGGCATCTCCCAGATGCACGTGTCCCGCCTCCTGTCCCGCACGCTGGTACGGCTGCGCAAGGGTCTGACCGTGGAGGAGTGACTTCCGGGGCACTCGTCCTCTCTCCGGAATCGGATACGCCGAAGCGGCCCGGACTCCCCGTCCGGGCCGCTTCGGCGTGTCGTCGTGCGTCCGGGGCTCACACCACCTGTACGCCGCTCCGCCACACCCCGCTGACCAGGGGCACGCCCGGGCGGTAGGCGAGGTGGACGTGGCTGTGGGCGTCGAGGAGGGTCAGATCGGCGCGGGCGCCGGGGGCGAGGCGGCCGATGTCGGTGCGGCGCAGGGCCGCGGCGCCGCCCGCCGTGGCGGACCAGACCGCCTCGTCGGGGGTCATGCCCATGTCGCGGACGGCCAGGGCGATGCAGAAGGGCATGGAGGAGGTGAACGACGAGCCCGGGTTGCAGTCCGTGGACAGGGCGACGGTGACCCCCGCGTCCAGCAGCCGGCGGGCGTCGGGCCACTCGGCGCGGGTGGAGAACTCGGCGCCGGGCAGCAGCGTGGCCACCGTGTCGCCGCTCGCCAGGGCGTCGACGTCCGCGTCCGTGAGGTGGGTGCAGTGGTCGGCGCTGGCCGCGTCCAGCTCCACGGCCAGCTGGACGCCGGGGCCGTAGGAGAGCTGGTTGGCGTGGATGCGCGGGTGCAGGCCCTTCGCCTTGCCCGCGGTGAGGATCGCGCGGGCCTGGTCGCCGTCGAAGGCGCCCTTCTCGCAGAACACGTCGATCCAGCGGGCGTGCGGCGCGCAGGCGTCCAGCATCTCGCCGGTGACCAGGGCGACATAGGCCGCCGGGTCGTCGGCGTAGTCCGGGGAGACGATGTGCGCGCCGAGGTACGTCACCTCGTCGGTGTGCTCGGCCGCGATGCGCAGCGCGCGGGCCTCGTCCTCGACGGTCAGGCCGTAGCCCGACTTGGTCTCGAAGGTGGTGGTGCCCTGGCGCAGGGCCTCGGCCAGGTAGTGGGTCAGATTGGCGGTCAGTTCCGCGTCGCTCGCGGCGCGGGTGGCGGCGACGGTGGTGCGGATGCCGCCCGCCGAGTAGGGGCGGCCGGACATCCGGGCGTTGAACTCCTGGGTGCGGTCGCCCGCGAAGACCAGGTGGGAGTGGGAGTCCACGAACCCCGGCAGCACCGCACGGCCGCCCGCGTCGACCCGATTGTCGGTGGCGGGTGCTTTGCTTGATTCACCGGTCCACGTGACGCGGTCGCCCTCGATGACGACGGCCGCGTCCTGGATCAGACCGAGCGGGGAGCCGTCGCCGAGGGAGGGATCGTTGGTGACCAGTGCGGCGATGTTGGTGATGGCGGTGCTGCTGCTCATGGTGTCGTCCTCGTGGGGGGCGATGGGGGTCGGCGCGGGGACCGGCGCGGTCAGCGCAGGGCTTCGACGGCCGCGGCCAGCGCGCGGGGCACATCCGGTACGAGCGTGTGCGCGCCGTCGCGTACGACCTGCCGGCCACCCACGACCGTATGCCGTACATCGGCCGCGCCCGCCGCGAATACGGCCGTCTCGGCGCCCAGCCGGGGCTCGGGGCCCGCGGTCCTGACCGAGTCCAGGGCGATCGTCGTCAGGTCGGCGAGCGCGCCCGGCTCGATGCGGCCGGCCTCGTCCCAGCCGAGGGCGGCGTGCCCGTCGGCGGTGGCGGCCCGCAGCAGGGCGGCGGCCGTCCAGTGGCCCCGGGTGCGGGTGCGCAGCCGCTCGTTCAGCTCCATGGCCCGCGCCTCTTCGAGCAGGTCGATGACGGCGTGGCTGTCGGAGCCGAGGGAGAGCGGGGAGCCCGCCCGCTGGAGGGCGACGGCGGGGCCGATGCCGTCGGCGAGGTCCCGTTCGGTGGTCGGGCACATACAGGTGCCGGTGCGCGAGCCGCCGAGCAGGGCGATGTCCTCGTCGGTCAGGTGGGTGCTGTGCACTCCGGTGGTGCGTGGTCCGAGGACGCCGTGGTCGGCGAGCAGCCGGGTGGGGGTGCGGCCGTGCGCGGCGAGGCAGGCGTCGTTCTCGGCGGTCTGCTCCGAGAGGTGGACGTGCAGCGGGGCCCGCCGCTCCTCGGCGAAGCGGGCCACGGTCGCCAACTGGCCGGCGGGCACGGCCCGTACGGAGTGGATCGCCGCCCCGATCCGTGCGTTATCCCGTTCCTTGAGAACTGCACAGCGTTCGGCCCAGGCCTCCGCGCTGCCGTCGGAGAAGCGGAGCTGGTGGGTGTTGGGCGCCTGGTCGAAACCGGCCGCGAGATAGCAGGTGTCCAGGAGGGTGATCCGGATGCCGGCCTCCGCGGCGGCCGCGATCAGCGCCTCGCCCATGGCGTTGGGGTCGGCGTAGGGGGTGCCGCCGTGGGCGTGGTGCACATAGTGGAACTCGCCGACGCAGGTGATGCCGGCCAGCGCCATCTCGGCGTACACCGCGCGGGCGAGCGCGTGGTAGGTGTCCGGGGTCAGCCGGTCGGCGACGGAGTACATCACCTCGCGCCAGGTCCAGAAGGTCCCGGAGCCGACCTGGACGGTGCCGCGCAGTGCCCGGTGGAAGGCGTGGCTGTGGGCGTTCGCCAGTCCGGGCAGGGTCAGTCCGCGCAGCGCCTCGGCGCCGGGCGGCGGGGCGGGCACCTCGGTGCGCACGGCACCGATCCGCCCGCCGTCGGTCTCGACCAGCACCCCCGGCTCGACACGGTCGCCGAGCCAGGCGTGCTCCAGCCAGTACGTCGCCCTGGTCAACAGGCCAGCCCTTCCAGTACGTCGGCGAGCGCGTCCACCCCGGCCAGGCAGTCGTCCTCGGCTGCGGACTCGGCCGGGGAGTGCGAGACACCGGTGGGGTTGCGCACGAACAGCATGGCAGTGGGGATGCTCCCCGAGAGGATCCCGGCGTCGTGTCCGGCGCCGGTGCCGAGGACGGGCACCGTGAGTCCGGTGTCCCGGCCCAGGATGCGGCCGAGTTCGTCGCGCAGCGCGTGGTCGAACTCCACGACGGGCGTGAAGGACTCCCGTACGACGTCCAGGTCCACGCCGTGCGCGTCCGCGTACTCCCGGGCCGCCTTCTCGATGCCGCCGACCACCGTGTCCAGGGTCTCCTGGTCGGCGGCGCGGGAGTCGAGCCAGCCGCGCACCCGCGAGGGGATCGCGTTGACGCCGTTGGGGTCCACCGCGATCTTCCCGAAGGTGGCGACGGCACCGGCGAGTTCGGCCTCGCGGCGGGCGGCGAGCACGGTCTCGGCGTAGGACAGCATCGGGTCGTGGCGGTCGGCCAGCCGGGTGGTGCCGGCGTGGTTGGCCTCGCCCCGGAAGTCGAACCGCCAGCGGCCGTGCGGCCAGATGGCGCTGGCGATGCCCACCCGGTCGCCGGACAGGTCCAGCGCGCGGCCCTGTTCGACGTGCAGCTCGACGAAGGCGCCGATCCTGGCCAGCCGCTCGGGGTCGGGCCCGATGGCCTCCGGGTCGTATCCGGCGGCCGCCATGGCGCGGGGCAGGCTGACGCCGTCCCCGTCGGTGAGCCGGTGCGCGTCCGCGACGGTCAGCGCGCCCGAGGTCAGCCGGGACCCGACACAGGCGAGGCCGAACCGGGCGCCCTCCTCGTCGCCGAAGTTGACGATGGCGAGGGGCTTGGTGAACCGGCCCCCCCTGCGCAGCAGTTCGTCGAGCGCGGCGAAGGAGGACACCACCCCGAGGGGCCCGTCGAAGGCCCCTCCGTCCGGCACCGAGTCCAGGTGCGAACCGGTGACCACGGCGTCCCCGGCGGCGGGGTCGCCGAGCCAGGCCCACTGGTTGCCGTTGCGGTCGACCTCGTAGGCGAGCCCGCGGCCCTGGGCCTGGTCCTTGAACCAGGCCCGGCACTCGGCGTCGGGCCCGGTCCAGGCGTAGCGCCGGTATCCACCGGAGTCGGCGTCCCGGCCGACGGGCAGCAGCTCCCGCCACATCTCATGGAAGGAGGCGCCGCTCCGGGCCGTGTGGGCGGCCGGACCCGCAGTCGGCGACGAACCCCGCACCCCCGCCGAAGGGCTGCCGTCCTCGCCAGAACCCAGTGTCACGCCTCGTCACCCTCACGCATCGGCACCCGGACGCCTCGCTCCGCGGCGACGGACTCCGCGATGTCGTAGCCCGCGTCCACGTGCCGGATGACGCCCATGCCCGGGTCGTTGGTGAGCACCCGGCGGATCTTCTCGCCGCCGATCTTGGTGCCGTCGGCGACGGTGACCTGTCCGGCGTGGATGGAGCGGCCCATGCCCACGCCACCGCCGTGGTGGATGGAGACCCAGGACGCGCCGGAGGCCACGTTGACCATGGCGTTCAGCAGCGGCCAGTCGGCGATCGCGTCGGAGCCGTCGAGCATGGCCTCGGTCTCGCGGTACGGCGAGGCGACGGAGCCGCAGTCGAGGTGGTCGCGGCCGATGGCGAGCGGCGCGGCCAGCTCACCGGAGGCCACCATGTCGTTGAAGCGCTCGCCGGCCTTGTCCCGCTCGCCGTAGCCGAGCCAGCAGATCCGCGCGGGCAGGCCCTGGAAGTGCACCCGCTCGCCGGCCATCTTGATCCAGCGCGCGAGGGACTCGTTCTCGGGGAAGAGTTCGAGGAGCGCCCTGTCGGTCTTGGCGATGTCCGCCGGGTCGCCGGAGAGCGCGGCCCAGCGGAAGGGGCCCTTGCCCTCGCAGAACAGCGGCCGGATGTAGGCGGGCACGAAGCCGGGGAAGGCGAACGCGCGGTCGTACCCGGCGAGCTGGGCCTCGCCGCGGATGGAGTTGCCGTAGTCGAAGACCTCGGCGCCGGCGTCCATGAAGCCGACCATGGCCTCGACATGCGTGGCCATGGACTCGCGCGCCCGTGTGGTGAACCCGGCCGGGTCCTTCGCGGCGGCGTCGGCCATGTCCTCGAAGGCGACGCCGACCGGCAGGTAGGCCAGCGGGTCGTGGGCGGAGGTCTGGTCGGTGACGATGTCGATGGGGGCGTTCATCGCGAGCAGCTGCGGCACCAGCTCGGCCGCGTTGCCGAGGACGCCGATGGACAGCGGGCGACGGGCGTCGCGGGCCTCGGTCGCGAGCTGGAGCGCGTGGTCGAGGTTGTCGGCCTTTACGTCCAGGTAGCGGTGCTCGATGCGGCGGTCGATGGCGCGCGGGTCGCAGTCGATGCAGATGGCGACGCCGTCGTTCATGGTGACGGCGAGCGGCTGGGCGCCGCCCATGCCGCCGAGGCCCGCGGTGAGGGTGATGGTCCCGGCGAGGGTGCCGTTGAACTTCTTCGCGGCGACGGCGGCGAAGGTCTCGTAGGTGCCCTGGAGGATGCCCTGGGTGCCGATGTAGATCCAGGACCCGGCGGTCATCTGGCCGTACATGGTCAGGCCGAGGGCCTCCAGGCGGCGGAACTCCTCCCAGTTGGCCCAGTCGCCGACCAGGTTGGAGTTGGCGATCAGGACGCGCGGCGCCCACTCGTGCGTCTGCATCACGCCGACCGGGCGGCCGGACTGGACCAGCATGGTCTCGTCCTGCTTGAGGGTGCGCAGGGTGCGCACCATCGCGTCGAAGGAGCGCCAGTCACGGGCGGCCTTGCCGGTGCCGCCGTAGACGACGAGCTTGTCGGGGTGCTCGGCCACCTCGGGGTCGAGGTTGTTCTGGAGCATGCGCAGGGCGGCCTCCTGCTGCCAGCCCAGGGCGCTGAGTTCCGTGCCGCGCGGTGCTCGTACGGGGCGGGGTCCCGACATCGTCTGCCTCCTGCTGTTGCTGCGTCTATTCACATCCTGGCTGCATGAATAGAACTAGTCAATACATCGGGGCGGCCCCGTCCGCGCGTCCTGGGTGTTTGGCTGGAAGCAGCTGACGTCCGACAGGAGGGAATCGCGGTGGACCACGAGGTCGAGGCCGAGGCACGGGAGCGGTCCTGGCGCCGGGACGAGGCGGTGCGCGCGGCCGTGGAACAGGGCCTGCTCGGCCCGGACGCGGCGGTGGTCGGGCTGCTCGACGCGAGCGGCATCCGGGAGTCGGCGGCGGCGCTGCGGACTGCGTTCGAGGCGGTCCTCGCGCCCGGCACCCCGGTACTGCACGCGTTCGCGGTGAAGGCGTCCCCCCTGGTGCCGGTGCTGCGGCTGCTGCACGAGGAGGGCATCGGCGCCGAGGTGGCGAGCCCGGGCGAGCTGGCGCTGGCGCGCGCGGCCGGCGTACCGGCGGCGCACACCGTGCTGGACTCGCCCGCCAAGACCCCGGCGGAGCTGCGCGAGGCGCTGACGCTGGGCGTCGCCGTGAACGCCGACAATCCGCAGGAGCTGGACCGCCTGGACGCCCTGGTCCGGTCCGCGCCGACCCGCTCCCCGCTGGGCATCCGGGTCAATCCGCAGATCGGCGGCGGCAGCATCGGGGCGACCTCGACGGCGACCGAGACCTCGAAGTTCGGGGTGGCGCTGCGCGACGAGGGGGCGCGCGAGTGGGTCGTCGGGGCGTACGCGGAGCGGCCGTGGCTGACCCGGCTGCATGCGCACACCGGCTCGCAGGGCATTCCGCTGGAGCTGCTGGCTCGGGGCGTGGCGGAGACGTACGCGCTGGCGGAGGAGATCAACGCGCGGGTCGGGCGGCGGCAGATCGACACGCTCGACATCGGCGGCGGCCTGCCGGTGAACTTCGCGGGCGAGGCGACGGCGCCGACGTACGCGCGCTACGCGCGGTTGCTGGCCGAGCAGGTGCCGGGGCTGTGCGCGGGGCGGTACGGACTGGTGACCGAGTTCGGGCGGTCACTGCTGGCCAAGCACGGCACGGTGGTGGCGCGGGTGGAGTACGCCAAGCGCTCGGGCGGGCGGCGGATCGCGGTGACGCACGCGGGCGTGCAGGTGGCGACGCGGACGGTGTACGCGCCGGGGGCGTGGCCGCTGCGGATCGCCGCGTACGACGCGAAGGGGCGGCCGAAGCCGGGGCCCGAGGTGGTGCAGGACGTGGCGGGCCCGGCCTGCTTCTCGGGCGACCTGCTGGCCGAGGGGCGCGCGCTGCCCCCGCTGGAGCAGGGGGACTACGCGGCGGCGCTGGACACGGGCGCGTACTACTTCGCGCACCACTACGCCTACAACTCCCTGGCCCGGCCCGGGATCTACGGCTTCGCGCCGGACGGCGCGGGAGGCGTGGCCTTCGCCACCGTACGGGAGCCGCAGACGATCGCGGAGGTGGTGGCGGAGTCCGGGGGCGCGCACGCTTCGGCGCTCACCACCCTGTGTGCGCCCGGGAGCCGTTGACGCGCCCCCGCTTCACTCGAACAAATGAATCAACTCCGGTGACACACACGTCAGTTGCCCAACTCTAGTACGTCGGACGCATGTTCCACTGGAAAATGCCAAACGGCTCACCCCTCCCCCACACGTTGCGTAGTGTCGGGGTCACTCATCCGGAGTCCCAGGCGGGAGGGGAGCCACGCGGTGCCCGGAATCGACGAGTGCCTGCTGGAAGCGATGCGATTGCCCGGTGCCCGGGGTGCCGCGCTGGTGGACTGGACGAGCGGCCTCGCGCTCGGCACGGTCGGGGAGGCGCCCGGCGGCGACCATGAGACAGCCGCGGCCGAGGCCGCCGAGCTGGCCCGACTGGCCGCGGAGCACGGCACGTTCACGGCCCAGGGGGCGGACCGGCCACCGGTGGAGGACGTGATCGTCAGCAACGCGGACAGCTACCACCTGCTGCGCTTCATCGACACCTCCTTCGACAGCAGCGTGTTCCTGCATCTGTGGCTGGGGCGCGAGGAGGGCAATCTCGCGCTCGCCCGGATCCGGCTCGGCGAGATGGCCGCCCGCCTGGTGCTGGGATGACCATGGTCCGTACGCCGCCGCCACTGCCGGTACGGGACAAGGCCGCCGCCCGCGCGCTGTCCCCGATGCTGAACCGGCTGGCCGAGGAACGGGCCACCGGCGTCCTGGTCCGCGAGCACGGCACCCTGCACCTCGCGCAGGGCCGGGTGGTGCACGCCGAGAGCCCCCTCGCCCCGGGTCTCGACGTGCTCCTCACGGCCCACGGCACCCTGGCGACCGCCGCCTGGCAGCGGGCCGCCGCCGCGGCCGAGGGCCCGTTACGGGCGGCCGAACTCCTGCTGGAGTCCGGCCTGTTACCCGCCGGCGCGCTGGAACTATGCCATCTGGACGCGCTGTACGACGCCGGGTACTTCGCCCTGGCGCCGAGCAGCACCCCGGGCCGGTTCCACTACGACGGCGCGCCCCGCACCGGCACGCTGCCCTCGGTCCCGGTGGTCGCGCTGGAACGCGAGACCCTGCGCCGCCGGCTGCAACTGCACCGCCTGTGGCCCGACCCGGCCGCGGACACCGCGCCCCTGATCCGCGCGGACCCCCTCCTCCGGGACACCGGGCCCGCACCCGCCGCACCGGCACGGCCCGCCCGCCGCACCCCCCTCGCCCCCCGCCAGCGCGCCGTCCTGGACCGCGTGGACGGCACCCGTACGGCCGCCGACATCGCCCGGGAGCTGGGCAGGCAGGCGTTCCACACGCTGGTCGACGTGCGCAGGCTGGCGGCGGCCGGGCACCTCAGACCCCTGGCGCCGGTCGTGCCCGTCCCCCCGGCGCCGCCCCCGACCGCACCGGAGCAGGCCCGGAACCTTCCCCCGCCGCTGCCCCCGGTCACCGACCCCGACATCGCGCTGCTGAAGAGGCTCAGGGATGCGCTGGAGGCCCTTTGAACGGCCACGCCCCGCCGAGAGGAGAGAGCTGATGGTGTCCGAGGACGACCTGCGGACCGTCCTGGAGGAGCTGCACCGGCTGCGCACCCGGGTGCCGCAGCTCACCGGCGCGCTCGCGGCCGGCGTCGACGGACTCGTCGTCGCCCATGACACGCCCGGCGTCGACCCCGACGGGCTCGCGGCGCTCACCGCGGCCGCGCTCGGCGTCTCCGTCCGGGTCGCCGACGCCACCGGCAACGGCGGCCTGCGGGAACTGCTGGTGCGCGGCGAGCGCGGCTACGTCGCCACCTACGCCGCCGGCCGCAGCGCCGTACTGACCCTGCTCGCGCAGGACCGGGTCAACGTCGGCCGGCTGCATCTGGAGGGCCGCCGCTCCGGCGCCCGGATCGGCGAGGTCCTGGACGCCGCCGAGGCCGCGGCCGCCCGGAACGCGCCCGCACGCCAGGCCACCGCGCCGCCGCGCGCCCGCGCCACGCGGACCCCGCGCACGACCACCGCACGCACCACAACCGACAGTTGAGAGGACCCGACATGGCCAACACCGAGACCGCCCTCAAAGAGGCGCTGACCTCGATCGAGGGCGCCACCGGCGTCGCGCTCGTCGACTACACCAGCGGGATGGCGCTGGGCACGATGGGCGGCGGCAAGACCTTCGACCTGAACGTGGCCGCCGCCGGCAACACCGATGTGATCCGCGCCAAGATGCGCACGATGGAGATGCTGGGGCTCAAGAGCGAGATCGAGGACATCCTCATCACGCTCTCCGACCAGTACCACCTGATCCGCCTGCTCCAGGGGCGCGGCGGCAACGGCCTGTTCCTCTACCTGGTCCTGGACTCGACCCGCGCCAACCTGGCGATGGCCCGCCACCAGCTGAAGCGGATCGAGGAGAGCCTGGAGGTCTAGGACCTCCCTTTCGGATCAGACGAGGGCCGCGGTACGGCGGCGGGTCCCGCCCGGGGCCGCGTCGCCGGCCGCGATGCCCGTACCGCGCAGGCCCTTGACCGCCTTGCCCGCCGGGCGGCCGCCGCGTCCGTCGAGCCAGTCGACCCGCACCCAGAGCAGGCTGTCCAGGGCCCGTTCGCGCCGCCCGAGCCAGCCGGCCTTCAGCCGCAGCCCGGTGCCGCACCCGGCCAGCAGCAGCCCGCCGGCCACCGGCACCGCGAAGGCGGACCCGAGCGCGAGCGCCCAGGCCAGCGCCAGCCACCAGCGGTGTCCGCGGCGCCAGTTGCGCACGGTCACCGCGCGGTCCTGGAGCACGTCGTACTTGCCCGCTCGGCTCGCGCCCCGGGCGAGGGCGTCGTAGCGGCGCCGCCGGGTCAGCGCCACCACCGCGGCGGCGACGACGAACAGCGCGGCCCCGGCGAACACCCCGATCCGGCGTCCCGTCCAGCCCTCGGGCGCGGCGCCGACGCCCGCGGCGACCACCCCGAACCACCACAGCGGGGCGGCTCCCGCCCGTACGACGACGGCCACCCGGGCCAGTCCCCGGCCGCCGCGCTCTCTGCCCTCGCCACGCTCTCCGCGCGCCACGTCACCCTCCCGTGTCACGAGTCCCGCACTGCCTCTGTCCGGCGCGGACATTAGCGGGCGAACGTGAGACAGACCTGAGAGCACCGGGACTCACTCCACGAAGAGCCCCCGGGCGGCGGCCTTCGCGTCGAACTCCTCCAGGCGGGCCTGCGCGTCCGGCAGATCGTCGCAGACCGCCTCCAGCAGCACCCGGCCCAGCAGCATCGGCGCGCACGCGGTGTCGAAGGCGAGGCCGGTACCGACGCTGGCGGGCAGCAGCAGGTCGGAGTGCTTGGCGACGGGCGCGAACGCGGAGTCGGCGACGGTGACGACGGTCAGGCCGACGTCCTGGGCGTGGGCGAGGGTGTCGACCACCTCGCGCGGATGGCGGGGCAGCGCGAAGCAGAGCAGGGCGCTGGCGCCCGCGCGGACGGCCGCGTCGATGCGGTCCTGGATCATCGTGCCGCCCTCGTCGAGCAGCCGGACGTCCGGGTGGACCTTGGCGGCGAAGTACGCGAAGCCGTACGCCTGGGAGGCGGCGGCGCGCAGACCGAGCACCGGCAGCGGGCGGGAGGCGGCGAGGATCCGCCCGGCCTGCTGCACCGGGCGCGGGTCGGCGAGCAGCTCGGCGAGGTGGCGCAGGTTCTCGATCTCGGCCTCGACGGCGAGCTGGTACTCGTTGTGCACACCGTTCTCGGGGGCCGGTTCGGCGGGCACCACCTCGCGCAGGTGCCGGCGCAGCGCGGGGTAGCCGTCGAAGCCGAGGGCGACCGCGAACCGGGTCACCGACGGCTGGCTGACCCCGGCCAGTTCGGCCAGCTCCACGCTGGACAGGAAGGGCACGTCGGCGGCGCGCCGCACCATGCTGTGCGCGATGCGGCGCTGGGTCGGCGTGAGCCGGTGGCCCTCGAAGAGCGCCTGCAACCGGTTGGCCGGGCTGTCGGTCACGCTCATCACGTACTCCCCCTCGCTTGTCCTCACCGCCCCGGGAGAGTACAGCGCCGGGGCCGCACCGAACACGGACCGATATTCAGACAAGGTTTCGCTGTATACCGTTATACAGCGTGGACCCGGTCCGCCGCGCCCCTGCGCCAAACGAACCCCGACGTCAGGACGCCGAGGCCCGCCGCCCGGGGCGCTCGACGGGGAAGCCGTGCGCGCGGGCTCCGAGTACGACGGCCAGGACGGGGGCCAGTAGGGCGAGCGTGCTCCATGGGAAGGAGTCGGGGCCGAGGGTGTCGAGCAGCAGGCCGCCGGCCGCGCCGCCGGCGGCCATGGACGAGTTCCACGTGGTGACCAGCAGCGCCTGCGCCCGGTCGCCACCGGCGTCGGTGACCGCGGTCTGGAGCAGGGCGCCCATGCCGCCCCAGCCGAGCCCCCACAGCACCGTCGCGCCGTACACCGCGATGGCGTTGCCTGCCCCTGTGAGCAGCAGTACGGCCGCCACCAGGAAGAGCGCGGTGCCCGCGATGGTCAGGACCCGCAGCCTGCGGTCGACCAGGGCGCCGGTGACGAGGATGCTCGCCACGGAGGCGATGCCGAAGACCAGCAGCACGAGATCGCGGGAGCCGCCCATGCCGTGCCGGTCGAGGAACGCGGCGATGTAGGTGTAGAGGATGTTGTGCGCCAGGACGTAGGCGGCGACCACGAACAGCACCGGGAGCACACCGGGCAGCCGGAGCGCGCCGAGGATCGACGCGCCCCTTCCGGGCCGTCGGCCGGGGTGGTCCGGCACCGAGACGGTGATCCAGCCGAGCAGCAGCACGGAGACCAGGGCCGTCAGCCCGAAGGTCGCCCGCCAGCCGATCGCCGCCCCGAGGAAGGTGCCGACGGGGATGCCCACGGAGAGCGCCAGCGGGACCCCGCCCATGGTGATCGCGATGGACCTGCCCACCAGCCGCGAGGGCGCCAGCCGGCGGGCGTAGCCCACGAGTTCGGCCCAGATCACGGCCGCGGCCACCCCGGCGGCCAGCCGGAAGGCCATGGTCAGCGGGTAACTGGAGGACAGGGCGGTGACGGCGTTCGCGACGGTGATGGTCAGGACCGCGAGCAGCAGCAGCCGCTTGCGGCGCCAGGTCGCGGTGGCCAGGGACACGGGGATCGCGGAGAGGCCCGTGGCGAGCGCGTAGACCGTCAGGGTCTGGCCCGCCGCGGCCTCGCCGACGGAGAGGTCACGGGCCATCTCCGGCAGGACGCCGGCGGGCAGCGCCTCGGTGAGGATGGCCATGAAGGCCGCCGCGGCCAGCGCGAGCAGCGCCGAAAGGGGCAGTTTGGCGGCGGGGGCCGGCAGAACAGCGGTGTGCGGGGATGCCTGAGACGTTGACATGACTGTTAGGGTTCAACCCTCACATTTATGTGAAGGTCAAGCCGGTCCGAGGAGACGACGTCATGCGCATCGGGGAACTGGCCGAACGCACCGGCACACCGCGCCGGATGCTGCGCTACTACGAGGACCAGGGGCTGCTCGTCTCGGACCGCGCGGCGAACGGCTACCGGGAGTACGGCGAGCCCTGTGTGGACCGGGTCCTCCAGATCAGGGGGCTGCTCGACTCCGGACTGCCGACCCGCGTCATCAAGCAGATCCTGCCCTGCCTCAAGGAACCCCGGGCGATCCACGTCACGGACGCCACGCCCGAGACGATGGCGACGCTGGAGCGCGAGCGGGACCGGATGACCCAGCGCATCGAGTGCCTGCTGCGCAGCCGGGACGCCATCTCCGACTATGTCGAGGCGGTCCGCGTGAACCAGGCGCGCGGCGCGTCGGGGGTTTCCTGCGACGGCGCCGTTCAAGACGCCGCCGTCCAGGACGACGCCGTTCAAGGGGCGGTATCCGGGCGGCGATGATCCGGCGCGGAAACGGCCAAGTGTCGTTAAATCGCCACCCTGAGTGATGGTTCGCGTGCCTACGGTGAACACTACTGGCACGAACACCGAGGAAGCGTCATGGCCACCCCCCACCGGGCCTTACGGACGCCGACCGCGCCCGCTCCCCGTCCGCCCTGTCCTCCTTTTCCCTCGCTCGTCCCCCCACCCGGCGCGGACGAGCCACGGCCCACCGCCGCCGCCGTCCTGGACGAACTCCTCGCCGGCAACGCCCGCTCCACCGGCGGCCTCCCCCGGCAGCCGTACGTCCGTCCCACCGGGCGGCGGCCGTGCGCGGTGGTCATCGGCTGTGTGGACGCGCCCGTACCGCCGGAGCTGGTCCTGGACCAGCCGCTCGGGGACTTGCTGTGCGTCCGTACCGCCGGGCTGGTCCTGGACGAGGCCGTGCTGGCGTCCGTGCAGTACGGCGTGCAGGAACTCGGCGCGCCGCTCGTGCTGGTCCTCGGACACGAGCGGTGCGCCGCGGTGGCCGCCACGCTGGAGCGGCTGCGCACCGGGGCGCCGGTGCCGGGCCATCTGGAGCTGCTGGTGGAGGAGATCGCCCCCGCCGCCCGCCGCACCCGGAACCGGCCCGGCGACTGGGCGGAGCACACCCTGCGGGCCCAGACCACCTGGGTGCGGGACGCGATCCGGGCCGACCCAGCGTTCGGGGCGGCCCGGGTGGTGGCCGCACGGGTGGACGCCGGGCCGGGGCTGGTGTCGCTGCTGCCCTGAGGTCGCCCGAGGCCGCTCCGAGTCCGCCCTGAGGGGTTCGCACCACCTCAAGAGGGGGGCTTTCCCCAGTGCGGTGGGGGCCCGGCGTTTTCTAGGGTGAGGGCATGAGCGCACGTGACCCGCAGGACGTCGGACTCAAGGGCGACGCCGAGCTGCGGAAGGACCTCGACGCGACCGTCCGGGCCCGCCGGGACCTGGGGGACGACTATGACTCCGCCCTGGTCGAGTCCTTCCTGGAGAAGGTCGAGCAGCGGCTCGACGGCGCGGTGGACCGGCGGGTGCGGCGACAGGTGGCCGAGCAGCAGATGGCCGCCGCGCGCGGCGCCGCCGGGCGACGGAACCCGGTGGACTCCTGGGGCGAGCGGTACGGCTTCGCCCTGCTCACCCTGGTCCTCGCCGTCCCGCTGTCCGCGATCGCCGGCGCCCTCGCCGGACTCTCTGGAATGGTGGCCACCTGGATCGGGATCGTCGGGGTCAACGCGACCCAGGCGATACGCCAGCACCCCGAACTGCTGTCGGGGCGGCGCCGCTCCGGCGGTGACGACTGAGATCCCGGGCCGCGGAAGAGATTTGCGCGGGGACCGCCGCACCCCCGTTGCCGGGGGGCGGGACGACGGCGGTCCCCGCGGGGGATGCGGGCCGGGTCAGGGCCGGGCCGCGCATCCTTGGCGTCCATGGAGGTCCGGGAGCCGCTCCGGAGGTCCGTGACGCCGACAACCCCTAATCTGCCGGACGCGTGTTAAGACGGTGCTGCGTACACGTGACACCCTCGTACCACTTGCGCGGCGATTCGAACGCCCCTGGTCACCGCGAGTTCGCCGAGGTCACGGGCTCGTGGGCGAGGCGGCCGAGGGCTACTGCTTGCCGCAGACGCTGCACGCGAAGGACTGCTGGGAGACGCAGTTCCCGTGGTCGTCGTAGGTGTACACCGTGCTCTTAGTCCCGGGGCATCCGGGGGTCGCGCCGCACGGAACCGCTTGATCCTCCTGGTGGCCCATGGGTGAACACCTCCTTGTGCTCCGCGCTGGGGCGCCAGAGCCGCTCGCAGTTCGCGCAGTACCAGAACCAGTTGTCCGGCATGCGCTCAGTGATCTGGGTGACGTCCTTCCACAGCGGCCGCGAGTCCGGGCAGGCGGGGCATGAAGGCGGCGTCGGCATCGGCATCGGCATCGGCATCTGTGGCCGCCTCACAGGGTGAGGCGCTCGGCGGCCTCCTGGATGACCGTGTCCTCGGGGTCGGCGTACTGCCAGTCGCACCGGCCGGGGTGTCCCGTGAAGAGGGTGCAGCCCGGGGCCAGCGGGGTCGGCCTGTTCATGCAGCACTCGATGTCCTCGAACCACTGCTCGGCCGCCCCGTCGCGCCAGCACACGAAGACATCGGAGTCCGGGGCCGCGCTCGCGCCGGTGCGGAGGAACGCCGCGTGGTGGTCGTGCGGAACGTCTTCGAGCAGGCACCGCAGCGAGCGGGACGCCGCCCAGTCGATGTCCGCTCGCGGAGACGGAATCCGCATCGCGAGGGCGAGGACGGCGTCGTCCAGGGCGGTCGTGGCCTTGCATCGGAACATCGTGGGCTCCCGGGCGCGGTTGCGGTGAAGGTCGGTCAGGTGGCGGGACGCTGGTCCCACCGCTGGTTGCACTGGTGGATGTAGGTCCGTACGAACGCGCAGCAGTCCTCGCAGGCGTAGGCCGGCGCGCGCTGCCCGTCGTGCTCGACCGGACCGATCCAGAAGACGTACTTGGTGTGGCGGCACAGGAGGCAGAGGCCCCGTGTCAAAGGCCGGGCCCTCACGGGCGGTTGCTGTCGCGGTGCCGCAGGCATCGGCACGGCGGCCAGGCGCTGGAGAACTCGGGCCGCTTGAGGGGGGTCACCTCGTGCGCCTTCCGCACCACGTGCCGGTTCCCCTGGCGGTCCACCCGGTACACGGCGAGGGTCATCAAACCTTGATCACCCTGGCCCTGACGCCGGCCTCCACCGTCAGAATCAGCTCCTCCACGTGGTCCAGCCGCAGACCGTTGCGGAAGGCGAGGCGGGGCCCCGAGGCCGTCTGGACGACGTCCACGTCGACCAGCCAACCGGCCTGACTGAAGGCGCACTTCAGCCGGGCCGTCATGTCGTCCGGCCGCAGCCCGCACTCCGCGGATCTCACCGGAGCGCACGTCGGCAACTCGGAGGGGTAGCGCTGCCGCAGGAGCAGTCCGTCGAGCAGCAGGTAGAGCAGGGCACGTCCCTGCCGTACGTTGCAGTCACCCAGTCGGATGACGAAATCCCGGCCCTCGTTCGGCGCCAACCGTGCGTGGAACTGGGGGAGTTTGATGGCCGCGTCGTTCAAAACCGCAGCCAGAGAGTTGGTGATCTCCGCGACCTCGATGGCCGTGCTGGTGTGGGGGTGCATCGCCCAGCCTTTCTCAACCACTCCTCTGTGTAGCGGAGTCGCTACCGAGCGCCTTCAGAGTGACCTACAGTGGAAACCCCTTCAACTGGTCAGGCTGGAACGGAAGGACGTCGAACGACTCTTGAACCGCAAGGAGTTGAACCCCGACGCCTCGCCTCAGGCGGCCTTCGGGGCGCGTATGCGCAGCAAGCGCGAGACACGCGGCTGGACCCAGGAGGATCTGGCCACCCTCACGGAATATTCCAGCGTGCATATCTCGGCCATCGAAACTGGTCGGAAGCCTCCAACCCTCCGCTTTTCGCGTAGTGCTGACTGGGCGTTCGGCATCGCGGACACGGCGGAGTCGTTCGAGCGCGAGTACCGCGAGATCAAGCACGGCAACCTGCTGGAGGGCTTCCCGGAGTACATCAAGTACGAGGGGCGGGCGGCGGAGATCCGGCTGTACGAGATCGGGATCGTCCCTGGACTGCTCCAGACGCCGGAGTACGCGCGGGTGCTGGCGAACAGCGCGGTGCGGCGAGGCGCCATCACACCCGAACAGGCCGATGAGCGCGTTGCGTTCCTCGCGGAGCGGCAGGCCGCCCTGGAGCGACCCCGGCCGCCCATGATCCTCGTGGTGATGGACGAGAGCTGCGTTCGCAGACTGGTAGGCGGCTCCAAAGTCATGAGCGCTCAGCTCGACCGGCTGGCACAGTTCGCCGAACTACCGAACACTGTGCTCCAAGTCGCTCCGTACGACATAGGGGAGCGTCGTACGTTTGACCTCCCTATGTACCTGCTGACGATGCCGGACCTGTCCGTGGTCGCATACGCGGAGTCCCAATTGCGAGGACACGTGGATCGCGAAACGACAGCCGTACTCCCCCTGTTATCGGCCTACCATCAGTTGCAGGCCGAAGCTCTGCCCCAGGCGGCATCGGTGGCCATGATCCATGAGGTACGAAAGGGCACCCCGTGACGACCGACTTCCCCCGCTGGTTCACGTCCTCCTACAGCAACAACGGCGGCGCCTGCGTGGAGGTCGCCGCCAACGTCCCCGGCATCGTGCCCGTACGCGACACCAAGGACCGCGACGCCGGCACCCTCACCTTCAGCACCAACTCCTGGTCCGCCTTCGTCCAGTTCGCCTCCCAGGAGGACACCCTGTGACGGACTTCCCCCGCTGGTTCACGTCCTCCTACAGCGACAACGGCGGCAACTGCGTGGAAGTCGCCACCAACGTCCCCGGCACCGTCCCCGTACGCGACACTAAGGACCGTGACGCCGGTACCCTCACTTTTGGCACCGATTCCTGGTCCACGTTCGTCCAGTTCGCCTCTCACCAGAGCGCCTGAACGCACCCGGACACCAGAACGGGCCCCCTCCCAGCCGGGAAGGGGCCCGTGTCGTTGGGACTACTTGGTGCCGCCCTTGGCCAGGAAGGACAGCAGGTCCTGGCGGCTGACGACGCCCTTGGGCTTGCCCTCGACCAGGACGATCGCCGCGTCCGCCGTGCCGAGCACCTGCATCAGGTCGCCGACCGGCTCACCGGAACCGACCTGCGGCAGCGGAGCGGACATGTGCTTCTCCAGCGGGTCCTCCAGGGAGGCGCGCTGGGAGAACAGGGCGTCGAGCAGCTCGCGCTCCACGACCGAGCCGACGACCTCCGCGGCCATCACGTCCGGGTGACCCGCGCCCGGCTTGACGACGGGCATCTGCGAGACGCCGTACTCGCGCAGCACCTCGATGGCCTGGCCGACGGTCTCCTCCGGGTGCATGTGCACCAGGGAGGGGATGGTCGCGCCCGCCTTGTCCTTCAGGACGTCGGCGACGCGGGCGCTCGGGCCCTCGTCCTCCAGGAAGC
Source organism: Streptomyces griseofuscus (assembly GCF_014673495.1). GTDB lineage: Bacteria > Actinomycetota > Actinomycetes > Streptomycetales > Streptomycetaceae > Streptomyces > Streptomyces murinus. The sequence continues at coordinate 5,180,617 of NZ_CP051006.1, read as the reverse complement.
CGTAGTCGGCCATCCACTCGTCGTTGAAGATCTTCGAGAGGTAGCCGCGGCCGCTGTCCGGGAGCAGCACCACGACGACGTCGTCCGGGCCGAGCCGCTCGGCGACGCGCAGCGCGGCGACCACGGCCATGCCGCAGGAGCCGCCCACCAGCAGGCCCTCCTCCTTGGCGAGGCGGCGGGTCATCTGGAAGGCGTCCTTGTCGGACACGGCCACGATCTCGTCGGCGACGGTGCGGTCGTAGGCGGTCGGCCAGAAGTCCTCACCGACGCCCTCGATCAGGTACGGGCGCCCGGAGCCGCCCGAGTAGACGGAGCCCTCCGGGTCGGCGCCGATGACCTGGACCTTGCCGTCGCTGGCGTCCTTCAGATAGCGGCCGGTGCCGGAGATGGTGCCGCCGGTGCCGACGCCCGCCACGAAGTGGGTGATCTTCCCCTCGGTCTGGTCCCACAGCTCCGGGCCGGTGGAGTGGTAGTGCGACAGCGGGTTGTTCGGGTTGGAGTACTGGTCGGGCTTCCAGGCGCCGGGGGTCTCGCGCACCAGGCGGTCGGAGACGTTGTAGTACGAGTCCGGGTGCTCGGGGTCCACGGCGGTCGGGCAGACGACGACCTCGGCGCCGTAGGCACGCAGCACGTTGATCTTGTCGGTGCTCACCTTGTCAGGGCATACGAAAATGCACTTGTAGCCCTTCTGCTGGGCCACGATCGCCAGACCCACACCGGTGTTGCCGCTGGTGGGCTCCACGATGGTGCCGCCGGGCTTGAGCTCCCCGCTCTCCTCAGCGGCCTCGATCATGCGCAGGGCGATGCGGTCCTTCACGGAACCGCCCGGGTTGAAGTACTCCACCTTGGCCAGGACGGTCGCCTGGATGCCCTTGGTCACGTTGTTGAGCTTCACCAGCGGGGTGTCGCCGACGAGGCTGATCATCGAGTCGTGGAATCGCACCGTTGTCTCCGGTCGCTGCAAAAAGTGGTCGTAGTGGTGCCGTCAGCCTACGGCCACCGGCACGGCTCGGGCGGTCGTTCACTCCCCGTCGAGATTGACGCACGCCCTGTACGGGGCAAGGAGTGGGTGTACGGCTACGAGGAGGTGGCGGCGACGCATGACGAACATGTCGAGGGCGCGGGTGGCCCGGCGGATCGCGGCCGGGGCGGCGTACGGCGGGGGCGGGGCCGGGCTGGTCGGAGCGGCCGCGGTCGGACTGCTGCTCGCGGAGGTGCGGCTGGCCCGCCGCCATGTGGGCAACGGCACCGGCGAGCGGGTACCGGGCGCGGAGGGGACGTACGGCCGGGTGTACGACGTACCCGGCGAGCCGCCGCTGCGCCTGGTGATGCTCGGCGACTCCACGGCCGCGGGGCAGGGCGTGCACCGGTCGGGGCAGACGCCGGGCGCGCTGCTGGCCTCCGGACTCGCGGCGGTCGCGGAACGCCCCGTGGAGCTGCGGAACGTGGCGCTGACCGGGGCGCAGTCCGACGATCTGGACCGCCAGGTCGCGCTGGTGCTGTCGGCCGGGCCGCCCGCCCCGGACATCTGCGTGATCATGATCGGCGCGAACGATGTGACGCACCGGATGCCGCCGACGCGTTCGGTACGGCATCTGTCGGCGGCCGTACGGCGGCTGCGCACGGCCGGCGCGGAGGTGGTGGTCGGCACCTGTCCCGACCTCGGCACCATCGAGCCGGTGCAGCAGCCGCTGCGCTGGCTGGCGCGGCGGGCCTCGCGGCAGCTGGCGGCGGCGCAGACGATCGGGGTGGTTGAGCAGGGCGGGCGCACGGTCTCGCTGGGCGATCTGCTGGGCCCCGAGTTCGCGGCCAATCCCCGGGAGCTGTTCGGCCCGGACAACTACCACCCCTCGGCCGAGGGCTACGCCACGGCGGCGATGGCCGTGCTGCCCACGGTGTGCGCGGCGCTGGGCCTGTGGCCGGCGGAGGAGGACCGGCCGGACCTGACCCGGCGCGAGGGGTTCATGCCGGTGGCCCGGGCGGCGGCCGAGGCCGCGTCGGAGGCCGGTACGGAGGTCACGGCCGCGATGCCGACGGGGCCGCGCGGCCCCTGGGCGCTGCTCAAGCGGCGCCATCGCCGCCGGGTCCCGGAGCCCGAGGCGGCGACGCCGTCCCCCTGACGGCACCTGGCCGGGAGCGCTCACGGCATCCGTGGCCAAGCAAGCGCTTAGAAACTGCGGTCAGAGTCACACCCCCACACCGATGACCTGTCAACTACGGCCGGGTAACTTCCAGACCGGCCCTGCACAACACCCCGTTCATCTGGAGCCCCGATGCCCGAAGCCGTGATCGTCTCGACCGCCCGCTCCCCCATCGGCCGCGCCGGCAAGGGGTCGCTCAAGGATCTGCGCGCCGACGACCTCGCCGCCACGATCATCCAGGCCGCGCTCGCCAAGGTGCCCGAGCTGGACCCGACGGACATCGACGACCTGATGCTCGGCTGCGGCCTGCCCGGCGGCGAGCAGGGCAACAACCTCGGCCGGATCGTCGCCGTGCAGATGGGCATGGACCACCTGCCCGGCTGCACCATCACCCGCTACTGCTCCTCCTCGCTCCAGACCTCCCGGATGGCCCTGCACGCCATCAAGGCCGGCGAGGGCGATGTCTTCATCTCGGCCGGTGTCGAGACGGTCTCGCGCTTCGCCAAGGGCAGCTCCGACAGCTTCCCGGACAGCCACAACCCGTTCTTCGCCGAGGCCGAGGCCCGCACCGAGGCCGTCGCGCGGCAGGAGGGCACCAGCTGGCACGACCCGCGCGAGGACGGTCTTGTCCCGGACGCGTACATCGCGATGGGCCAGACCGCCGAGAACCTGGCCCGCTGGAAGGGCATCACCCGCCAGGAGATGGACGAGTTCGGCGTCCGCTCGCAGAACCTCGCCGAGCAGGCCATCGCGGCGGGCTTCTGGGAGCGCGAGATCACCCCGGTCACGCTGCCCGACGGCACCGTCGTCAGCAAGGACGACGGGCCGCGCGCCGGCGTCACCCTGGAGGGCGTCTCCGGCCTGAAGCCGGTCTTCCGCCCCGACGGCCTGATCACGGCCGGCAACTGCTGCCCGCTCAACGACGGCGCCGCCGCCCTGGTCGTCATGAGCGACACCAAGGCCCGCGAGCTGGGCCTGACCCCGCTCGCCCGCATCGTCTCCACCGGCGTCTCCGCCCTCTCCCCCGAGATCATGGGCCTCGGCCCGGTCGAGGCCAGCAAGCAGGCGCTGCGCCGGGCCGGTCTGACCTCGGACGACATCGACCTGGTCGAGATCAACGAGGCCTTCGCCGCCCAGGTGATCCCCTCCTACCGCGAGCTGGGCTTCGACCTCGACAAGGTGAACGTCAACGGCGGCGCGATCGCCGTCGGCCACCCCTTCGGCATGACCGGCGCCCGGATCACCGGCACCCTGATCAACTCCCTCCAGTGGCACGACAAGCAGTTCGGCCTGGAGACAATGTGCGTCGGCGGCGGCCAGGGCATGGCGATGGTCATCGAGCGCCTCAGCTGATCCGGTCCGCCCGCACCGGCTGACCAACCGTCCGTAGCGAATCGCGCACTTTACGTCAGGGATCGGCCCAGAACCCGCAAAACCACCGGGTTCTGGGCCTTTCTGTGATCCAATCTCCCCCAGGATGTGACCTATCTCCCCCACTCGGGCATCGGCGCAGGTCAGCACCGGACGGCAGACCGCCGCAAGTGATCGCGAGACCAAAGAACTGTCCGTTTCGTGACGTTACGCACTGACAGCTGGGTAGTCCGCCCTTCAAGCTGATGTAGGAAGTCGGGGGTCGACTTTGAACCTGGGAGTACGTCAGTGAGCGCCATGCCGATCGCCCTGCTGCTCACCACGGCCGCCACGGGCGCCGTGGGCGTCGCCGTCCTGCGCACCGTGCTGAAGCTGCGCCGTCAGCTCACGGAGCTTCAGGCACAGCTCGCGGAGAACCAGTCCGCGGCGACGCAAGCGCTGCTGCCGCACGCCCGCACCCACGCCGACACCGAGCGGATACGCGCGGCCGTGGCCGAGGCGCTCGCCGAGGAGCGGGAGCGGGAACTCGCCGAGGCACGCGCCTTCTGGGCCGCGCAGGAGGCCCGGGACGCCTCCGACGCGCCCTCGGTGCTCGGCCTGCCCGACCATGAGCCCTTCCTGCCGCGGCAGTCCGACTTCGCGGGCCTGGAGCCGGTGGCGGAGTCCGCCGCCGACACCGACGAGTTCGCCGGGGAGTCCCCGGAGCTGGCCGCGGCCCGCCGCCGGCACCCCTCCCACCCGGACTTCGTCCCGGCCCAGTCGGCCGCGGGCGACCATGAGCGCACGGCCACCACGCTGGAGCATCTGGCCGACGAGCGCGTGGAGCTGGCCGATGTGCGCCCCGGTCCGCTCGGCACCCTGGACGTCTATGTCTTCGCCGACGGCACCACGCTGTGCATGACGCCGGGTCACCGGGAGACGGCCGAGCGCCTCGCGCGGGCCGTGGAGGCGGGCGAGGCCCCCTATCTGCTGGGCGGTTCGGGTGTCTCCGGCGCCTACACGCTCACCTTCACCTGCGGCAAGGACATGATCTACATCCTGGCGGACCGCGTCATCGCGTCCCTGTAGCGGGACGGCGGCGCCGGCTCACGGCGCCTTGGCCCCCGATCCCGTTCGAAACCCGGGCGGCGCGCTCAAACCCCCGCCCGCCCCCGCGCCTCCTCGACCAGCCGTACCGCCTCGCCGACCTCGTCGTCGTTCTTCAGCACCAGCGCCAAGTCGTGCGCGGCCACCACGATCTGATCGGCCACCGCGAACATCCCCGCGTCCGGCATCTCCCGCGGCTCGGTGCCCGGCTCCTCCACCGCCTGTGCCCGGCGGGCCAACTCCCGGGCCAGTTCCAGCGCGGCCCCGGCGGCGCTGCGCTGAAGCCTGCTCTGCGGCGCGGCACGCAGCCGGTCGGCGAAGTGATCCACTGCTTGGGTCAGGGGTGTCGTATCAACCACGCGCCGAGCGTAACGCGCCGCACTGTTGCCAAGAGGCGAACCCTCGGGCACGGTGACGTGAAGGACCGGCCCACATCCCCTTTGCGCCCGGAGGTGCCGATGTCCCAAGTCTTCTCCGAGGAGACCCATCGCAATATGCTCGCCCGCATCCCGCACTGCACCGGTCGTGAGGTCTCCGACTGGCTGCGCACCGTCGAAGAAGGCCCCGCCCTGTTCCGCTTCGAGGAGAAGGTCACCTGGCTGAGGCACGAGTACGACCTGGCGTACGGCCACGCCAAGGCCATCGTGCACGAGTACGACCTGCGCAGGGCGGCCCGCAAGCTGCTCTGAGACACCCGCCCCGGACGGCGAAGGGCCCCGGACGGGAAGCCCGGGGCCCTTGGCCGAACTGCGCGCCGTACGCGCGCTAGTCGTTGTTGGTGAAGATCGCCACCAGACGCAGCATCTCCAGGTAGATCCACACCAGGGTGACGGTGAGACCGAACGCGGCGAGCCAGGACTCGTTGCGCGGCGCGCCGTAGGCGATGCCGTCCTCGATCTGCTTGAAGTCGAGGGTCAGGAAGAACGCGCCGAGCAGGATCGCGATGATGCCGACGACCGCGCCGAGCGGGCCGAAGCTGCGCAGGCCGCCGTCCTCGGCGACGCCGAACACGACCAGCAGCAGATTGACCACCATGACGGCCATGAAGGCCATCGCGATGGCGAGACCGATACGGGCGTAGCGCGCGGTGACGCGGATCCAGCCGGCCTTGTAGACAAGGAGGGTGGCGCCGGTGACGGCCATGGTGCCGAGCACCGCCTGGAAGGGGGCGCCCTGCCAGCGGCTGTTGTACATCTCGCTGATGACGCCGAGGAAGACGCCCTCGAAGGCCGCGTAACCGAGGATCAGCGCGGGCACCGGGGTGCGCTTGAAGTTCTGCACCATCGCCAGGACGAACGCGATCAGCGCGGAACCGACGGCCAGGCCGTAGCTCGTGGGCGAGACCGGGAGCAGGGCCCAGGCCAGGACGGCGCCCAGGGCGACCGTACCGAGCGTGAGGGCCGAGCGGACGACGACGTCGTCCATCGTCATCCGGCCGGTGGTGGCCGGGGCCTGCGGCGGGGCGCCGTACTGGACGCCGGGCTGTCCGTAACCGCCCTGCTGCGCGTACGGGTTCTGGCCACCTTGCGCGTAGGGGTTCTGCGCGTACGGGTTGCCGCCTGCGTACCCGGCCTGTGGTGCGGCGTTGAAGCCGGCGTAGCCGTTGTCGCGGCTGAAGCCCCGTCGCGAGAAGACCGGGTTGCTGCTCCTCATCTCACTCCTCCATGGCTGCCTCGCGCAGCCTTGGCTCAAGCGTAATGGATTGGCAAAGGGTCGATCGTGGTACTTGAGGAGGATCTTTCCCGTGCCGTGTTGACCCACACGCTACGCGGAGGAGTGCGTCCCGGCCATGGGTGATCGCCTTCCATGACGAACTTGCTACCTGACCGAGCGCGTGGAGTGAGTGGTGCCCGGAGCCGGACTTGAAACCGACCCGCCGCCCTATCTGACCTGCGGCTTTCCTCTGACCTGCGCGAATCGCCGCCGATCTCACGTAACCGGGCGCAATCAGGTGCAGCCGCTGGCGGGATGTGTTCCCGTGGGAAAACGGCCGGGAACGCGGCCGAAATTTATTCAGCCTTGAGCATCTGAACAGTCGTCGGCGCACGTACTAGATAGCAGTGGGCCCGGCGACAAGCCCGCCGGGCCCACGCAGCGGCCCCGACTCCCGGCTTTGCGGAGCATGGAAGCGGGCCGCCCTGCTGCTGCCCACGCCAACAGCGCGGCCGGCAGCGGTTCTTGAGGGGCTGTTGGCCGAACCCCGCCCGACCCATTTAACCCATCCGGCGCAACCCGTGCCTAGGTAAATCTGAAAACACCATGCACATGTCGAGGGCACTTGCCAGCGGGGCGGCTCAGTTCGAGCTGTTACCTCCAGATACCCGGCCGCGTACCGCAAGAACTCACCCACACGAGTGAACCGGTGCGGCCGGTCGGGCGCAGCGAGGCCGCGTCAGACCTCCGATTCGGGCAGCACCCGCGCCACTAGATGGTCCAGACGCTCCTCCAGGACGTGGCGGCCGTCGGGGGCGATCGTGTCCAGTGCGACCATGGCGGTCACGATGACGTCCGCCAGCTCTTTCTGAACGTCGTTCCAGTCGTGAGAGCGGCCCTTGCGCGGATTGGCTCCCATCACCCCGTGCAGAGCCTCGGCGACCTCGCCGAACTCCTCGCCGATCTTGAGCGTGCGCAGCAACCGAACGTCGGCCGGGCTCGCCTCAGCGGCCTCGTCGTCCAGCCACTGCCGCAGACGGCCAACCTGCTCCCAGGTGCGGTCTCCCATGGGTCTCTCCTCGTTCGATTGTCAGAACAGTGCGGGTGCCGCCTCGGCGGCCCGCTCGACGCTGGTCACGTGGTTCGGCATCGCCGGCTGGACGGCCAGTGACACCGTGAGGGCGGAGTGGTCCGTCAGCCGGTCCTCGCCGGTGCGCACCTCGTGGACGTACGCGCACTCGCGGAGCTTGTCGGCCAGGGCCTTGGAGGCGTGCGCGTGGTCATAGCGGTAGCCGTCGCCAGTGCGGCCCACCCACGAGTATTCGAGGACCTGCGGGTAGAGCCGGCGGAAGGCATCCTGGTAGCCCACCTCGCCGAGCCACTCGTAGAAGGCGTACTCGAACGGCTGGAAGAACCGGTACCGAGGCGTGTGCGCGGGCTCCAGGATGTTGAAGTCGCCGATCACCAGGCGCTGCCGGTTCCCGGCCTCCGGGATGCCGCGGCGGCACTGTTCCAGGAACGACCGCTTCCTGAGCTTCTTCTCTTCTGACGCGTCCCGCGAGGGCACGTACAGGCCGATGACGTCGAGGGGGCCCGCGTCGGTGTCGACCGTGACGGAGACGCAGCGGTGCGGCAGGTAGCCGAGCGTGGTGGGGCCGGGCCGGGTCGCGAGCTTGGACACGATCATCACGCCGCGCTCCCCGCGGCTGCCGGGGAGCTGGAACTCGACGTCGTACCCGGCCGCCGCGAAGCGGGTCGCAAGGAATGCACAGCCCGCGCTGTCGGCGGTCTCGGTGAGCACCAGCACGGCTTCCGGGCGGTCCGCGAGGTAGGCGAGCTGGCGCTCGGCGCGCTCGCGGCTCGGATTGTTCAGGTTGAACGTCAGCACGTCCAGGGTGTTCATGCGCGGCCCTTCGTCCATCGTTCCTTGATCCCCGCGACGACAGCGCGGGCGACGTCTTCCGCGTCGGCCGTCGACGCGTCCAGCTGCATCACCGGTACGCCGGCGGTCATCAGGAACCTAGCGGCCTCGTAGTAGTAGCCGCATTCCCGCTCGGTACCGCCCGGTTCGCGCTCGTACCGGCTGTGCGGACCGCGCGCCCCGAGCCGCTTCTCGATCGCGTCGACCCGGGCATTGATGATGACCGCCAGGTCCGGCATGTCGGCATGTCTGTTCAGCTCCCACACCGAGTCCCGCGGCACGCCGTCCATCACCTGCAGCACCAACGAGGAGGCGATGTAGCGGTCACAGACGACGATCTCACCACGGGCGAGCGCCGGCCGGATCACCTGCTCAACGTGCCGGTACCGGTCGGCTGCGATCAGGCACGCCATGCTCATCCCCCGGTACTCCTCCGTGCCGTGCCGGGCGAGCTGGCCGATCGGGCTGTTGCTCGGCTCCCGCGTCCCGAGCACGGACTGGCCCTCGGCGCGCAGTAAGTCGACGACCGCGGCGACGACGGTGGACTTCCCCACCCCGCCTGGCCCGTCGATGGTGACGAACTGGCCGCTCATGACACACCGACCACAGGCAGCATGCGGGTCTGCCGGGGCACGACAGGGCACAGCTCACTGTCGACGGCGCCGATCCGCTGCCCGGAGGCGACGACGGCGGCCGGGCAGCCCTTGCCGCACCCCTTGTTCAGGGCGCAGGACCCGCAGGTCGGGTTGTCGCCGACCGTCCACCGCTCGTGGAAGCGGTAGGCGTCGAGCCGGGCCGCGATGTCGTCGTGCTCCCAGACGTTGCCGACGATGAAGTCCGTGTCCGGGTGCTGGCTGACGCGCGTGCGCGCGGCGAACACCAAGTACGGGCAGACGGTGACCTCGCCCTTCGTGAAGACGTAGATGATCGTGCCGGCCTCGCAGCCGGCGAGCGGCTTGCCGTCGTTCGGGAACCGGATGTGGACGAGCTCCAGGTCCTCATCGGCGAACGGCATCGTCAGCTCGGCGATGTGCCGCATATGGTCGTCCGGCCGGCGGAGCTTCTGCGCGCCCTTCGCCGCGCCGCGGCCCATCTCGCCGAGCGGGTTCATCAGCACGTACTTGGCGCCCTGCTCCTTGGCGAAGGCGCACAGCTCGGCGTACTCCCTGTCCTCGGCGAGGTTGTTCGGCGTGCACAGCAGGCCCTGCAGGATGCCCGCCCGCGCGAACCGCTTCACCGTCTCGACGGTCTCCTCGAACCCCTCCGGGCGGCCCCGGAACACGCCGTGGCTGTCGGCGGAGAAGCCGTCCAGGCTGACGTTCATGTGCGCGTCCAGCTCGGTGAGCGCGGTGATCTGCTCGTCCGTCACCAGGGTGGCGTTCGTGCACACGCCGACGCCCATACCGGCGTCGCGGAATGCGGCGGCGACCTCGATCACGTCCGAGTGCATGAACGGCTCACCCCCCGTCAGCGTGACCCGGTTGACTCGGGCCTCGGCCAGCTGCGGGATCAGACGCCCCCGCACCAGGTCCAGAGGCATGGTGTCGCCACGCTTCGTCGCGGAGACGAAGCAATGCTTGCAGGTCTCGTTGCACTTCTCCTCGATCTGGATGAGGGCCTTGCGGTACGGGTGGTCGACGGACGTGCGGAAGTAGCACGAGGTCGCCTGCTCTGGCGTGATGAGCGTGCGAGCGGTCAAGGGAGCCTCCCGGAATCTGTGAGACGGAGAGGGCCCCGCACAGGGGCAGCTTGGGCCCTCCGGGGGCCCGCCCGCTTCCGGGCTGTGTGACGAGCAGCGTTCAGGAAGCGGGCGGGCGTTGACGCTCCGGCCGGGGGGGAACCGTCGGCGACCGACCGGAGCGGGTCTGGCGGGCAGGGCGCGGGGGGCAGCACCGCGCGCCCTGCCCCGTGCGGATCAGGCGCAGTCGGCGAGATTCGTCAGGCCATCAGGCTCGGCAGGGCGCTCACTCTTCGCGCGCCTCATCGACGTACGCGACGATCGCCTGCTCGCTGTAGCCGTAGAACCGGCCGCGCAGCGCGTGGTCGCCGCACTCGGGCGGCGCCGGCCCCCACTCGACGCGATGGCACACCTCGGGGTGCTCCGACAGGCGCACGCGGACGTGGGGGAAGCCCTCCCGTCCGTCGAGCGCGTCGCGCATCGCCCGGAGCACCGTCACGTCGTCATCGACGCTCAAGTAGCCGCCGAGGCGCCGTCCTCCGCTCGGTACCGCCATGGACCCGGGGCCGTCCAGGACGAGGACGACCGCGGCGTCGAGCAGTGTCGGGTCGTCCAGCCGCTCGCGGTACCAGGACGCCGCCCACTCGTCGCGCCGGTCAGGCGGCCGCACTTCGACGGTCGGAGTTCGCTTCACGTCTTGTCTCCTGATCGTGTAAGAGGGGGAGTCCCGTGCCCGGGATCGGACCGGGGCAGCCGACGCGGCCGTTGATTCTCGCGACACGGCTGCTTCACGGGGCCTTCTGCCGCACATTCGTTGCCCCCCACGTGAGGATCGCCCGCCTGAGGCGACACCGGCAGAAGGGTGGCCCGGCCCGCTCGTCTCGGGGGTGCGGGCGGACCGGGAGCTTGGCCCACTCCGGGCCGGGCCCGGAGGCAGCAGCGGCCCTTGCGGCTACCATCCGGCCCGGAGCGGGGGTCTTGGGTCAGGCGGCCAGCTCCGCCACCCGCGCGAACTCGGCCTCCAAGCGCTCGCGGCCGAGGGCGGCCCATTCGGCGTCCAGGTCTGCCGGCGTGACGCCATGGAGTTGGACCACCGACATGCTGGCGACGGTCCAGCGGGCCTCGCGCGTGTCGGCCTGGATCCTGCACCCCTGGTCGACCAGGTCGAGTGTCCCTGGGGCGTAGGTGTCCCCGATCACCCCCCAGAGGCCGGGGTACTCCACCCAGGCCGCTGTCCATCGGCCGTGCTGGAGCGGACGACAGAGCTGCACGGAGATCCCGGCGCACGGCACGCACACCGGTGGGCTCGGCGTCAGCTCCCCCTCTCGGATCGGCCCGGCAGCGCTGTGACCGATGAAGAGGTACGGGCCCTCGGGGACGGCGGGTGGCTGAGTGCAGACCTGGCAGAGCATGTCCCGCATCACCCGTCGCTGCCGGTACGCGTGGACGGTCTTCAGCAGCGGGCGCCCGCGGGCCCGCCGCGGGACGATGGGCGGCCGCACCCACAGCGTGCCCCACGGGTCCCGATCGTGCGGTGTCTCGTCCTGGTACGCGAGCCCTCCCCGCGGGTGCTCGATGAGCCTGGGCTTCTCGGCCCTCTCCAGGCTGTAGCCCGCGATGTACGGCACGATCCCGGGCGGCGCCGGGGGTAACCCCCGGAACTCCTGAGGCGGGTGGGTGGCGGTCGTCATCCTTCTTCCTCCAAGCCCGACGGCTTTCGACCACCAGGGGTACGAGCGGTGTTCTCATCTGCCCCGTCGCTGCCGGGCGCGGCCTTGGCCCTGCTACCGCCACGCGGCTGAAAGGTCGTCTCGGCCAGCGTCAGGTAACGGTGTACGAAGCCGTACGAGCGCCCGATCTCCGCGGCGAGTTGGCGGATCGACGCGCCACTCTCGTACCGCCCTTTGAGCCACCTGCCTGCGGGTTCCCATTGCTCGGGCCTGAGTGGCCGCCCGTGCGGAGGCCAGTCGATGTGATCGTCAGGCACGGCTGCCGCCTTCCGCCTCACTGTCGAGACCCAGGGGGGCCGGGATAAATCGCAGCGTGCCCCTCTCTCTGCGTCGGGCGCGGCATTGCGGAATGTGCGCATAGCTGTGGTAGGAAGACGCGTCGCCGAGCCAGGCGAGAGGGGTGAGGTGGGGGGTGCTCACGTCTTCCGTCGCCTGGCAGCGGATGCAGGTGACGAGTCGGCTGCCGGTCGCGGCCTCAACGGCTGCGGCATGGGCCTGCGCCAGCGGCTCGGCAGCGGCGCACCGGCCGGTGCGCTGGCACTCCTCGCAACCCACGAGGTGCCCCCACCAGGCAAGGTACGTCGAGAGTTTCGCTTTCCGCGCCTCGATGCATCCGGTGCAGGCACGCGGGGGCCAGCTGGCGCTCATCCCTTCCAGCGGAAGCAGCACAGCCGGCGCACCGGCCGCGCACCACATGCACTGGGTACCGGCACACTGCTCACTGTTCAGCGTGCTGCTGACGGGCATCTCGTGGAGCGAGAGCAACCGGTTGATCCAGGCTTCCTCATCCGCCGGACCGGGGCACGGCTCCGCTGGGGGCCACTTTACGAGTTCCATCGGTCTCCTTCGGTGCGCTCGCCCCGCCCTGGGCTGTCCGGGAGGTCGTAGCCGATCTCGCGATACCGGTCGTCGGCTTCGTTGTCGGCGTCGGTCGGGGCAGCGGCGCATCTGTGGCACTGCCCGTCAGCGTCGAGATAGACCGTCACGTCGAACAGCTGATGAAAGGGGCACGCAGGTGGCTCGGCCTCTGCGTGCGTCTGGCCTTCGTCCTGGCCGCTGGTGTTCTCCGGCTCACTGTTCACCGCGTTGTCTCCGTGGCACGTCATGCGGCCAGTCCCAGCGTCACGTCGCACACGACGGGGAGGTGATCCGAGAGCTTGCGAGCTGCGGCCGTGTCCCAGATGAAGTACTCGACCGGCTTCACGTAGCCGGAGGTGAGGACATAGTCCAGGCGCCAGAACACCGGCTCGTTGCGGTAGAAGTACCCCACGGTGGCGGCCGCGGGGTCGCCGAACTTCCTCTGCGGGTCCTGCCACCCGCTTTCGAGCAGGACTTGGACGGCGCGCCGGTCGGCCCCGCCGAACTCGCCGCCGGGCCCGACCAGCCTGTACCTGGAGTGCAGATTGCTCGGGATGAGCGACCAGTCCGGCGGCTCCCGGTCCGGGGTGTTCAGGTCCCCCAAGAGGACCGCCCCGCCCGGCGCACCTGGAAAGGTGCCGCCGTAGTCGCTGATGAACCGGACTTCGGCCAGCCGGCGGTCGCCGTCCGACCAGGCAAGGTGTGTGCCGAAGGCGACGAAGTCACGCTGATCGTCCTTGGCTCCGCGCGGTCGCAGTCGTGCCTGGATCAGTGCGTGGTGGAAGGCTTCCTTACCCACGACACACCAGTCCATCAGCTGGAGGGCCGACGGGGCGTAGAGCACGACGGTTCCGTTGGGCGGGCCGGGGTCCCTGCGGACGCGCGAGGGCGCCATGGTGACGGGCACCATCTCGACCGCGTCAGCCACCTGGCACAGGTGCCGGTTGGTCCACCCCTGGGCCTCCTGGATGCACAAGAGGTCCGGCTTCAGGTTGCGGAGCATCTCCACCTGACGACGCAGACGCGCGTCGTCGCCGCTGTCCAGGCCACCGCAGTACGTGTTGTAGGTGACGGCGCGTAACGGCTTGGTTGGGTCAGTCAACAGTTTCTCCAGAGGCAGTGGCGGGTGTCGGGGCGGGTCAGGTCAGGTCATTAGGCGGGCCGCTGCCAAGACGACCAGCCCGGTGAACAGCAGCGCGTATGCGCCAGCCACCCAGGTGACTCGCGGGTGCCGCTTGCGGATGATTCGCCAGGCGTCCAGGCCGGTGCGCCCGTTGGCGCTCGCGCGGATACCAAAGCTGCTCAGGGTGATGGCCACGACCTGGAGGGGCTGGGCCGGTCGGTTCTGCTGGTCCATGGGTTTCCTCTCCGGGGGAGCCGGGGGCAGGTAGGGGTGCACGACGACGGGGGGCAACGCGTCGTCTGGGTAGTGCGCCAGGAAGTACTGGAGGGCCCGCTGCTCGATCGCAGCGAGGCAGCAATGGCACAGGTAGATCGGGGCATGTTGCCCGTCGATTTGCGCGGGCCCCACCCACGTCACGAGCAGGCCGGTCCCGTCGCACCGCCAGCAGTCTCCGAGGATCCACTTCACGAGCACGGCCCTTGGGGTCATCCGGACATCACCCCATACGCGAGCGTCCCCATGAGGACCAGGACGACAGCCATATAGAGCGTCTGCGATCTACGTGTGGCCCACACCGGTCTGTCGCCCGACTGGGGCCCGGCGCCGCACGGGTCGCCGGTCTCACGCTCCACCTCGGCCCAGACCCGCTTCCCCCAGGGGAGACGATCCGCGCCCCATGACCACGAGAACGCCTCAACGAGCGCCAGCCCCCGGCCGTGGACATCGTCCGCGTCCGCCGAGACCAGCACGGGCATGTCCCGGCTGAAGTCACAAACCTCAACCCGCACCCGGTCACCGAGGGGCCGGAGGGTGACACGGAACGCCTCTCGCCTGGCGTGCAAGACCGCGTTGGTGGCCAGCTCGGAGACCACCAGTTCGACCCTGTCTGCGGCGTCCCCGATCCGCCACCCCGCCAGGGCGTCCACCGCGAAGGACCGAGCGTCGGCGACGGAGGCCCGCACGCGGTCGAACGTCTCCGTCGCCACGGGCCTACCCGCCTCGTCCACATACGACCCCGCCCGCGCGCCGCGTCGCGTACGCACGTCAGTCGTCCTGCTCGGTGACGAGCCGGTCCCGCCCAGCCTGGACAAGTCGGGCCACCGCGTCGGCGGTCGCCAGGGCACCGGGGCGGGCCGCCTCTACGCACCAGTAGCGGCGCTGGCCTGGATCGGTCCGGCCGGGAGCCGGCACGCTCAGGTAGTGACCAGAGCCCATGTACTCGGCGTCATCGCGGGGCCGCGCCCACTCCGCGCGATGCGCCGTGCTCGTCGGCGTGAGCACGAAGTAGGCCCGCCGCATCAGGTTCGCGAAGACCGGGCCGTGCAGAACCTCCGCCAGGTATCGGTCCGCTGCGACAGGGTCGTCGGTGCCTGCTGCGGCGTAGACGAGGGCACCGTCGATGTAGACGACGCCCCACAGGCTGCCGGACCGCAGCAGCGCCACACCCTCATCACGCCACTCCTGCTCCGCCCTACCCGCGTCGGCAGCGGCCCTCAGCAGCCACTGACGCACTGCGCGGTGGCGATCGGTGGACCCGGCTTCGGTTCCAACCCCTGGAACGCTGTTCTGCGTGGTTGCTTTGGACATCGCCTTGCCTCTGAAGAGTTGGGGCACCCCGCTCTGCCCCTCGCAGCGCTCGGGGCCGGGGCCTGGCTATCTCTGGCCTCCCGCACATGCGGTGAATGCCTGATGACCAGACAACTCCTGCTCGTTCCGGCCCGGTTAGGGCGATGCCGTTGGAATCCGGGCGGGCTCCCTAGGGGGAATTGACCCGCCATTTACCTGACGGTGCCGATTCCGGGCGCTACGGTGCGCGCATGACGACCACGCGCAACACTGTTATCGAGGCGTGGATGAAGAACCACGGATACAGCTCAAATCTCCTGGCAGAAGCGGTCAACACGGCTATCGGGCAGTTGACCGGGCGACCCGGCGGCCATGACGGATCATCCGTGCGTGACTGGAAGTCCGGCCGCGTCCGATGGCCGAAAGCGGTGACCCGCCAGGCTCTGGAGATCGTCACCGGCCTACCCGCCGCCGAATTAGGGTTCGTGCCACGCGGCCGGGCTCAGTCCGCCCCCGTGCCCCAGCAGGAGGACCCCGACATGAAGCGCCGTAACCTCGTCGGCGGCATCGCTGCTGCCGCAGCCGTCGCAGCCGCCCCTGGCACGGCTCCCCGCCGCATCGGCATGAGCGACGTCGAACGCCTCCAGGGACGATTTGCGGAGATCATCGCAAGCGACCACCGCCACGGCGGGCAGCTCGGTATCGAGCAGCGCGCCGCCGCACTCGCCGACGAAGCACTGAATCTCCAGAATTCCGGCACCGCCACCCAGCGTGTACGCAGCAGCTTGTACGCGTGCGCGGCCAGCTTCCGGTCCTCCGCCATGTGGGCGGCAATCGACGGTCGCCGCTACGACGAGGCCCAGCGGCACATGCGCGAGGCTCAGGCCCTCGCGGAGATGTCCGGTGACCAGGCGATCAAGTTCCGCATCTGGAGCCACGCCGGGACCATGTACCGGCACCTGGGCCGCCCCGGTGACGCCCTCGCCGCCAACGACGTCGCGCGCAGCCTGCACCTCACCCGCCGAGATCCGCTGTTCGCCTCCCTCGGACTCGCCCGCCAGGGAGCCATCCACGGTGCGGCGCAGGACCGCACCAGCGCCCGCCGCGCGTTCGACCAGGCACAGGGCGCCCTGGACCGGGCAGACCCTGAAGCTCCCCGCCCGTTGTGGCTCACCGCCTTTTACGACCAGGCCGAGCTGAACTCCCTTGCCCTCTCGGCGCACCTGGCCCTCGGCGAATACCCGACAGCGGAGGCACATGCTCACCAGTGCCTCTCCGCCCTTCGCCCCTATATGGCCCGATCCCGGGCCATCGCGACGACCCGCCTCGCGCACGCCCAGCTCGCGCAAGGGGATGCCGATGCCGCGGTCGCCTCCGCGATGATGGTCCCGACCTCCGCAGCTACCCAACACGCCCGCGTATCGCGCATGCTTCAGGAGTTCGGAGCCGCCCTGCGCGCCACCGCGCGCGGCAGCTCCACCCTGCAGATCTGGACTGAGCACACCGCCGCCTGGAGGACCAGCGCATGACCACGGCCCCCGCCATCGAACTCCGCACGTTCACCACCCTCGACGCCGTCCGCGGCGACCTCCTCGACGTGTACGCCGAGGTACGCGCTCCCCTGCTCCACCTGCCGAACTACGCCATCACCGCCTTCGGGGAGCGCCTGGACCGCCACGGCGCCGAGCCCGGCTTCATCGCCGTCCTCGCATACGCGGACGGCCAGCCGATCGGCTATGCCTACGCCAACCGGATCGAGTACGGAGACCGGTACTGGCAGCGCACCACCCCGCCACCAGCCGACCAGTACACCCAGCAGCCTGCCGTCGCGCTGAAAGAAATCGGTGTCCGAACCGAGTGGCGCGGTACCGGCTCCGCACGACGCATCCACGACGCGCTGCTCTTCACCCGCGACGAGCCGTACGTGACGCTCATGGTCAACAGGGCCGCCGGCGACGGGAAGGTCCATGCGCTTTACCGGTCGTGGGGGTACGAGGACATCGGGCAGAGCCAGCCCTCACCGGCTTCCCCGCTGCTCACCGTGATGATCCGCGCCACCCGCTGACGTTCTACCGGGTGCTCACGTAGCGGACGCTGCTGCCGTACCGCTCGGCCACGGGGGCCATGCACCACTGACACAGCGGGCGACCGCCGGCCCCGTACCGGTGCGTCATCCGCTGGCATCCGGAGCATTGTCCGGTCAGGCCGGGCGCTCGCGCGGCCGAAGGGTCCGGCTCGATCACCGGGGGCGGGGGCATTCTCAGATCGCTCATCGGGCTGGTCCTGTTCCTGGCGGAAGGCACCACCGCCATTCGAACAGAATAGAACGACTCTGGCGCTTTGACTGTCAGTGACGCCTCGTAACGTAGAGGCATGCCCCGTCCCTCTCGGCCTCATGGCCAGGACGCCCCTGCGCGGGACCAACTCAACGAAGAGATCCGGCAGCTCATGGACCAGGAACCCAGTAGGCAGCGCTCCGACCGCTACTACCGCGCGCTGCTCGCGTGGGCAGGCTGCCTCGGCGACGAGGCCCCCGAGGCGGCCTGAGACGCACCCGTGCCCCCACCGGAATCCGGCGGGGGCACGGGCACTCACCAGGCGGGACGCCTGAGCGCATCGGGAACCAGCCTAACGGCGCCCTCCGACACCGGCCTCGACTAGCGAAGGTGCCCGGTCAGTCCCAGAGCCTGAGTTCCCGGCTCGCCAGCTTCAGATGCCGGGTCTCCGGCGGGTAGCCCGTCGGGGCCTGGAGCCCGAGAGCCCACACGGTGACCGCGTATTCGTACCCCTGCCGGTGACGGTGGTAGTCGTCGGCGGCGAATTTCAGGAACCGCCGGACGGCGGGACTGTAGGGCTCTTGGTCGTCGCCGCCGCCGGGGGTCTTGAGCCGGGGGTCGGTGAGGAGCCGGGCGAGGGCGTCGTGCCAGCGGGTCAGTTCCTCGGCCCGCCGCCGGAAGGCGTCCTCGGTGTCGCCATCGACGTCGGCCAGCAGGGTGTCCAGATCGAAGTGCGCGCGGAGGGTGACCTGGTCGTCGTACTCCTCGATGGCGTCGATCTCGGGGCCGGTGAAAGGCGTCACGTTGTACTGGCAGAGCCCCATAGTGTTCTGCATCGACGTTCTGAAATAGCGCATCAGAGGCTCCCGTCAAGAGTCACGTACGGGTCGTTCGCCCATCCGCGTTTGTGGTACTTCGCCTTGCCGACTCCGGCCCCGGTCACGATGTACCGGTCGCCCGCGCCCCCATGGGGTGTTCCTCGTCGGGGAACGGCTCGGCGTGCGCGGCACGACGGATCTGGCGGGCCGCCCGCCCAGCGTCGGGATACGAGCGCCGGTTGCCCCTCGTGTACGGCCTCACGATGCCCCCCAACAAGTCCGCGCGGGCGGCTCCTGGCCTGGGTGGGTCTCGTTGAAGTGAGCGCGGATCGCATCCTCGATCCGCTGCTTACGCTCGTCCTCACAGGCCGTCGCGTGCTCGGTCAAGATGCGCGAGCGCTCGACGGTGCCCGCGCTCACCGGGATCGGCGGCAGCGCCAGCGGTTCGGCACCCGGCCACTCCTCGTGGAACCAGCCACACGCCAGCGCACACGGGAACCGCAGCACCCCGGCCCTCGGGTGGTTCAGCGGGTACGGGGAGACGAACGGCGGGATGATGCTCGGCTCCGGTGGCGGCGCCTCCGGCGCCGCGCGGCGGACGGCTTCCAGCTCGGCGAACTGCTCAGCGGGAGTCGGCTTCAGCAGGGAAGCCAGCCAACCGTCGAGGTCCTTCAGATCGGGCACGGTGCTCCTCCATGGAAGCGGCCCCGCCGACGGGGGGCAGCGGGGCCTGACGACAGTGTGACAGCAACCGGTCAGGAGGCAGACAGGAATCCAGCATTCCGTATCGCCCCGACAGCCGGGCCGACTCCGGACGCCACGGCGGCCACGCCCAACCGCCACAGCACACCTCCTGTTTCGGCGGCCGCACAGGATGCCACAAACGAGAACGGCCGCCCCCGGAGCTAGGGCGGCCGTCCGTTCGAGAAGGAGTCGTCAGCGAGCGAACAGCGAGATCACCCCTGTTGCTGCGCCGGCGACCCCAGCGACGGCCCCGACCACGCCCAACGGCCAGCGCCTGAGCTTCAGCGCTTCGACCTCCGCCGACAGCATGGCGATCGACCTATCGGTCTCGTCGCGGAGCCGCGCCAAGTCCGCCTCCGTGCGTGTCGAGCGTTCCATGAGAACGCTCAGCGACCCTTTCACCTCAGCGAACCCGGTGCTGACCGTGCCTCGCAGCCGCTCCAGTTCTACGGCGACCACCGGCTCCGACGTCGTCATGGTTAGACCTTCCTGGACAGACTGGCCGAGTTCGGGTCCCCGAACGCGCGGGCGACCATGCCCTTGATGAGCGCCAGGCCAGCGCCCACCCCGGCGCCGAGCGCGGAGTACCACATGCTGGCGTGAGTGGCCTCGGCCGGGACGAACGCCGCGGCGAAGCCGAACGCGGCGCTGGTGACGGCCCGCTCCACCAGGTCCTTGGCGTACGTCTCGGCGGTGCGCAGAACGGCCCCTCCGTCGGGGAGCTGGAAGCTGCTGCTCATGGGTCAGGACTCCTTCCAGGCCAGCGCCGTCAGCACCGCGCTGGCCACCTCGATGTCGAACTTGCTCTGGTTGAGCAGCCGGACCCGCATGGAGCGGCCTGCGCCGATCCGCTTGACCAGCGGCACGAACCCATACGTGCCGCCGGGAGTGCCGACCACCTCGTGGATCGGGTGGACGGCCTTGAGGACGTCGCCTTCCCACTCGCTCATGCGTACCTGGACGACGTCGCCGACGGGCAGACCCTCGAAGCGGAGCGACAGGGAGCCTGTGAACCGCGCGGCGCCGGCGGCGAACGTCTCGCCGCTGGCGGCGTGGTCTCCGGCTTCGTCGTCCCATTCCTGCGTGAACTGGATGTCTTCCCAGTTGCCGGGCGCCAGAGGGTAGGAGCGCACCAGGCCGAGGTTGATGTACGCGGGACCGGTCAACTTGACCTCCCTGGGCGGCGGCGGGCTCGCGGTGTCGGGGCTCCAGCTCGCCGGGTGCTTCAGCCGCTCGGCGACGTCCGCGCGCAGCTGGGTCATCGTGAACTGGAAGCGCCCGCGCGTGCCGTAGCCCTCGACGGGCCCAAGGGGGTCGATTTTGCCCTCGACGCTGGTCTCCAGGTGGCCGGCGCAACTCCCGGCCCCCCAGCCGTGATGGCGGCAGATCGCGGCATTCCACCGCACCCACGAGTCGTACTGGGCGCGCGAGTAGACGTCCTTGCCGTTGCCGAGGTTCTCCACCTCGATCCCGTACAACACGTCATTGCCATCGACGGTGCCGGTGCTCTTGTCCGGCTTCGGGATCGGCTTCTCGTTCAGGATCGCCTTGTACGAGTTCACGGCCGCCAGCCCGGCATGGTTGGCGCGGTGGCAGGACACCAGTACGGCCACGCCCGTCTTCGGCAAGAACGCATGACAGAGCGGCGAGGGCAAGTTCGGCGCCCCGTCCACTGCGACCGCGGCGAGGCTGTTCGACCCGGCCGTGTGGTGGTTCAACACCCCGTGCACGGGGCCGAAGACCTTGCCGGTGACGGCATCACGGCCGCGGGTCGTCCATCCGCTGTACTCCGTGAACCGCACGCCCTCCGCTTTGAGGGCTGTTCTCCACTGGTCGGGCGTCATCGGGTCGGACAAGGGGACCACTCCGAAGAAGTGAGGATCCTTGCCCGGCCCAGAACCAGCGGCGTATCGCTCTTGGAGTCTAGCTTTCCCCGCTGCTGACGGCCTGCGCCTGCCCGGTGTAACTGGACAGGCGGCGGGCGACCGTTTCCGGGATGCCGACTGTGAGCAGCGCGGTGTAGTCCTGCATCTTCTGCGCCGCCTCGGCCGCCAGCAGTCCCGCCACACGCGCCTCCTGGTCGGCCAGCATCTTGGCCTGCAAGGTCAGGTACTCCGCCTCGGAGATCAGCCGGCCGGGGCGGGACAGCACCGGATCAATGCCGTCGCCGGTGACGGTGAGCTGGGAAATCACGCCGTCGTCGTACACCGCCCAGAAGTTGCGCGGCTGCGGCGCGGGCTGGTCGCCGCCGTCGTCGCCCGGCCACGGCCAGGGCAGGGAGTCCAGCATGGCGCGCTCCTCACAGGCTGATCAGCAGGACACGGAGGGTGAAGTAGATCGCGTAGTAGTAGGCGTTGGCCGCCCCGCGGCCGACTCCCGCCCCGAACCCGACCGGCATCGAGGAGCCTGCGGCGAGCGTCCCCCGGCCGAGGAGCTTGGTGTGCTGGGTGTGGATGCCACTCATCGTGGAGCTGCCCGTGTTGCGGATGTACTGCATCTCGTCACCGTCGAATCCGGTGGCGGCCGCTCCGCCGGCGGGCACGACGAGCCAGATGTCCACTTCCTGCTCAGCGAGCACCAGGGCCGGGCGGCATGTGTCCGGGTTCGTGACCGTCACCGAGTAGGTGTCCACGGTCGTCAGCCCCGAGGTCGGCACGGGGACGTCGTTGTATGACCGGTTCTCGAAGTAGTTGGTCAGCGACGCCTTGCCGCGCGGCTCGCTGCGCAGCACGCCGTTGCTGTCACAGGCCACCACACCGCCAGCGCTGTCCACGCTGCACGGGTAGGGCCAGGTGCCGGTGGCCACCTTGAGCGGGGTGCTGCCCGAGCCGTTGCCGGACAGGCCGCATCCCGTACTCACCGTGGCGGCACCGGTCGGCACGTACAGAGATCCGTCCGGCCGCGTGACGAGGTTGTTCCCGGCCTGCCCGGACACCTTGGCACCGATGGCACCGGTCGCCGGGTCGTAGCTCACGCCCGGCCCGGCCGACAAGCAGGATCGGACCGCCGCGCAGGGCACCTCGGCCGAGATGACATACGGGTTGGCCGCTGAACCTGAGCCGCTGACCGACGTGTTCGTGCCGGCCTGAACCGTGCAACTGCACTGACCTCCGCCGCACCCACAGCGCGCCACTGCTCCCACCGTCCTCGGGGGTTGTGCTCGGGCCCGGCCCAGAACCAGCGGCGCGCCCCCGAGTCTATCGACGTGCCGCCCGGACAGTGTCCGGACAAGATCAGGACGCCTGTCCGGACAGCTCCCGGACACCCCGCCCGCCCATGCGCCGGCCTGCGCGGACACTGTCCGGACACGGTGCCCGGACAAGATCCGGACCAGGAGTCAGCCCCACAGCTCCACGATCACGATGCCGCTGCCTCCCCCGGTCCCGTTCGTCGTGTCACCGTCCCGCGCAAAACCGCCCGCCCCGCCACCACCCCAGCCCCGGCCGGCGCCGCCGCCACCGGTCGAAGACCGCTGCCAACCCCCGTGCCCCATCCACGACTCGCCGCCCTCCCCCGACTGGCCCTCGTTGCCGCTGATCCGCAACGCCCCACCACCAGGGCCACCACCCTGGGCAATGTCACCGATGCCCGCGGCCGGGCCAGGCGTACCGGAAAGACACATCGGAGTGTTCCCGGAGGGCATCACAGCCTGCCCGCCCGCACCACCGTTCGCCGTGCACAAGCCACCGAACGAGGAGTTGCCGCCGTTGCCGCCGTCGGTGGTGGCCGTACCCGCTGCGCCGCCCGCGCCGACCACGATGGACTCCGTCGCCCCCAGCACGGAGACATCGATCAGCCGCTCCGAGTAGCCGCCGCCGGACCCGCCTGGCTGCGCCACCAACTGGCCGGCGCTCGCCCTCGCACCCGCGGCACCGCCACCGCCCGCCTGAACCATCACGCGGACCCTGGCGAGCCACGGGTAATCCGCCTTCTTGAACGTGTACGAGCCAGTCGTACCGAACGTGAGGACCTGGCGCAGGCCCTGCTGACCTGGGATCAGGCACAAGCGGCCGTCATCGCCGACGGTGAAGTAGTCGGAGCAAACGCATACAGACGCGATCGGACTCACCCCTCGGGTGTGAAGTGAGCCCGGCCCAGAACCAGCGGCGCGACAACGAGACTAGCCCGGCCGGCCCGCGTCCAAGGCGATCACGTGGACCAGCACGTCCGGCCCGGCCGGCTCGGCGACGCCGCTGCCACGCCGCCCGCGCGTGCGCCAGGCCCGTACGGTCACGCACCAGGCGGTGACCTCTTCGAGCGCCACGGTCACCGTGCGGTCGTCCTCATCCGGCGTCGGGTCGACCGCCACCGCGGTGACCGCCGGGGCCGACCCGTACGCCGTAGGGAACGTCCAGCGGGCGCGGCCGTCCTCGTCGGTGAGCAGCACCGTCCCAACCGGCCCGGCGGGCTCCATCGGTGGCGCCTCGTGCGGCGGCGGGTCCTCCTCCACCGGCTGGCCGGACGTACGCCGTCGCGCTGCCGTCCGCGCACGGTGGTCGAGGTGGCCGAGCACCCCGGCCAGCGGGTTGCCGACGACCCGCCGCGCCGGTGATCCACGCATCGCCATCAGGCTGCCTCCGCCCCGGACGCCGCCACCTGCACCTGCACCGACTCCCGGCCGGGCGTGTTCTCGTCACCGCCCGTCTCCGAGACCTTCACCCCGACGATTTTCAGCCGCTGCGTGACCTTCCGGCACGTCTCCATACTTGTCACGTCCAGTGACCAGCCCGGCACCAGGCTGGGCACGTCGATGGCGGCCTCCGGGGAGATCGTCACCTCCTGCGTGTCGATGAACACGGGGACTGTCGCCGAGGTCCGCTGCCGGGCCTGCGCGGACTGCTCGGCCGACGCGTTGTCGGTGATCTCGGTCTGCTCGATGTACCGCTCGTGCAGCCCGTAGAAGGCGTCGGTGCCGCCCGCCTCGCCGATCGCTCCGCTGGTGTCGCTCCCGGCGACGATCCACCGTGTGATCAGTGAGTCGCCGTCCTCGGCGACCTGCAGGCCGTCGGGAAGGTCCGCGTCCGACAGGCGGCCCACGCTCTGCGTGTACGTCTCGGGCAGCAGCAGGATCTTCGACCCGATCGCCGTGTAGTCCAGGCCGGCCTCGGCGAGCTGCCGCAGCCAGTCGCCGGTCTGCCCGATGTCCTGGCTGTACGACCGCGAACCCGACACCCCGGCCTGGCCGATGACCTGGACGGTGTGGCCCGGGTCGTCGGGGCGGAACCCGTCATCGATGAGCCACTCGGCAACATCCATCAGGTCGACGTTCGTGAACGTTCTCGTCTCGTGGATGACGCGCCGGTCCAGCCAGGCGAGGACGTCCTTGGCGTTCAGCTCGATCCCGTCGAGCGCCCATGAGATGTTCGTGATCGGGCCGTCCCACACGTACTTGTCGTCCCGGAACAGCACCAGCCGGTTCCTCCAGCTGGAGACCCGACCCAGGCGCCCGCAGCAGTCGCCGTCCGGGTTGATGACCACCCGCGCCGTGCTGACGCCGTCCAGAACCCGGTTCCATTCGACCTGGGTCAGCACGTTGGCGACGGCAACGATGGCGCCGCTCCTGTCGACCACCTGGGCGGTGTGGGTCCCGCACCCCGCTACGGCCATTACCGTCCCCGTCCCGACACGTTGATGGTCACCAGTGCATCCATGGCCGGCGGGTTCTCCACGTCCGTGCTGAGGCACACGCAGTAGCTCGCGCAGTCCAGCACGTTGAAGGACACCGGCATGCCGTCCATGCCGTAGACGTCGGACGAGCTCTCGCAGACACCGTTGCACTCGACGAGGGCTCGCCCGGTCTGGCCGTCCAGGGTGACCGCACCTCCGGCCGGGACGAAGCCCACATGCCAGTAGCTGTGCGGATCGCACCGCTTGAAGTCGGCGAGGTCTTCGCAGGTCATGCCGACTTCGGTCTGCTCGTAGATCTCGATCGTCAGATTCCGCAGGTCCGTCGACCCGGACCGGACGGTGACGACCGGCACGTCCGACGACCAGGTCGGCCGGCTCGTCAGGTCCACCGTGTAGCAGGTCCGCTCGGTGGCCAGCGGCAGGCAGTAGCAGGTGTTCAACGGCGCCCCCGGCAGCGGCGGCTGCGCTGGCGCGCACCGGGTGTCGGCGCACGCCGCGGCGGGGTCGACGCAGGCCGCGAACCGGCAGCCGCCGGGGCACTGCTCCGTGGACCCGGCCGGGTGCAGGCACCAGCCGACACACGAGCCGTCCAGGTCCATCGGCGGCACGACTTCCAGCACCGGCATCGGGTCGGTGTACAGCCACGGCACCGCGGCCGTCAGCACGAATTCAACCGTCAAGATGTCGGCGCCGGACTGGCATTGACCCGCGCTGCAGCCGTCACCGGCCCGCGCGGTCACCTTCGGACCCTCGGTCAGGGCGACCCTGCGCAGGGTGCGCCGGTGCTTGGCGTTGAACTGGGCCGGGGTCAGGTCCGTCTCGCCGGGGCAGCAGTTGTACGTCACCAGGCAGTCGCCGTCGCAGTCGCCGCTGGCACAGCCCTGCAAGACCTGCGACAGCCAGTGCAGTCCGTAGTCCACGCCGCAGCAGGTGGAGCCGAGGACGAGCGCGGTCACGGTGATCGTGCGCGGGATCGCGCGGGCCGGACCGATGGATCCGCCCCCGGCGATGCCGCCGGTCACCGACCGCTGCACCGGGTGATCCTCCATACCGGCGACATCCAGCACCATCAGCCCGGTGAACTCCGCCGACTCGGGCACGTCCGCGTCGTACCAGGGCGCCGGCGACGCCGGATCGCCGGGCGTGGTGTACGGCAGTTGCTCCAGGACCTCGTAGCCGAACGTGGGGCATCCGCAGCCGCTCCAGCCGGTCAGCGGCGACCCGACCGTCTCCAGGTAGGTGTTGAGCCGGGCGTGGTTCACCAGCTCCACCCCGCCGTACTCCATGTACCAGTCGACCGCCATCAGCTCACTCCCGCCGCGAGGACCAGGCGGTTCAGCACCCGGTGTGCCGTCATGTGCGCGTCGCCCACCTCGTTGATCGTCCAGTAGTTCGTCATCTGCAGCCCGCCCCCGGCCGCCCGGGCGCCGCGCGCGGTGGCCGCCGCGGTGCCGTCGGCGGCGGCCTGGCGGGCGCGCTGCATCCGGGTCAACGGGATGACCACGCCGTCCCCGCCGCGCCCGCCGAGCCCGGTCAGCTGGGCGGTCACGCCGTCGGCGAGGTTGCGGGCCGCCACCCGCGAGGCGTCCTGCAAGCCGGCCAGCCGCCGCAGGAACCCGATGTGCAGGCCGAGGCCGGTCATGTCGCCGATGTGCATGAACACGCGGCTCGGGCTCTTGATGTGCAGGGCCGCCTTGATCGCGGTCTGCATGCCCTTCGCGATGTCGAGCATCAGTTTCTCGATGGCCTTCTGCTGGCCCTTCAACCCGGCCAAGAAGCCCTTCGCGGCCTGGGCGCCCGAGTCGTACAGCAGGTCCGCGCCGGTGTTGCCCAGCGTCGTGGATGCCTTCGACAGCTGGCCCTGCAGGTTGTTGAGCCGCTTCAGCTGATCCGACGTCGCCGACGACAGCGCGGCGGCGATGCTGGCGCCCTGCTCGGGACCGAGGCCGATGACCTGCTGAAGCAGGCTCTTGGACAGCCCCCGCTTGGCCAACCGGTTCACCTCGGCGGTGAACGTCTTCACCTGGTTCACCGCGCTCTGCAGGCCGGCCGTCAGGGTCGAGGCGGTGACCTTGTCGGCGCCCTGGGTCAGGCTTTGCAACGAGAACGCCTGTAGCGCCGTGTTCGTCGTGTCGGCGGCGAACTTTCGCGCGTCGGTGATCCGCTTCACGAGTGCGTCGCGCTGGGTGGCGAGCTTCTGCAGCTTCGTGTTGCCCGAGCTGAGCATGGCGACGAGCTGGTCATCGACCCGCGTCTTCTTGCCCTTGAAGGCGTCGGTGATGGCCTTGACCATCGCGTCCGTCGTGGACTTGATCTGCGCCGCCGTGCCGGTCAGGCCCTTGACGAAGCCCGCGCCGACCAGCTGCCCGATCTTGGCGAACACCTTGGACGGCGAGGCGATCTGCAGCGTGGTCTCCGCCGCGGTGACGGCTGTGCCGGCCATGTCCTGCGCGGCCGCCGCGACCAGCCCCTGGTTCTGGCGGATGCCGTCGACCATGCCCTGCACGACCTGGGCGCCGACCGTGTTCAGCAGGCTGGCGATGCCGGAGAGTGCCGCGCTCAGGCTGGACAGCACGCTGCTAGCGGCCGAGCCGCCCGCTGAGGCGGCCGTAGCGGTCGTCGCGGCGAGCGTGCGGGCCTGGCCGACGCCGAGCATGTCCAGCAGCCCGGAGCGGGCCGCCAGTTCGGCCGCCCGTTTCGGCCGGGTCAGCGGAATGACCACCTCCGGTCCGGCCTCGCCGATCAGGGCGTGGGTCGGCCCGTAGACGATGCCACCGGAGGCGAACGGCAGGTACTTCCTGACCGAACTCGGCAGCCCGCTCTTGATCTTGCTCATGATCTGGCCGCCGACGTTGCCGATCGCGCCGACGATCCGCGAGCCCAGGCCGGAGAACAGCGAGACGACGCCCGAGATCAGGCTCGACACAGCGTTCTTGGCGGAGCTG
Source organism: Streptomyces griseofuscus (assembly GCF_014673495.1). Classification (GTDB taxonomy): domain Bacteria; phylum Actinomycetota; class Actinomycetes; order Streptomycetales; family Streptomycetaceae; genus Streptomyces; species Streptomyces murinus. The sequence goes on along the minus strand of NZ_CP051006.1, from coordinate 5,153,079 downwards.
GCCGCCGACCGGAAGGCGCCGGCGATCCTGGAGCCCACGGACGACAGCGCGCTACCGATCCGGCCGGGCAGCCCGGAGAAGAACGACACCACCGCCGACCCGGCGGAGCTGGCCGCGCTCAGCGCCGACGAGCCGGCCGACCGGAACAGGCTGGAGACGCGGCCCGGCAGCGCGGCCAGCGCGGAGCCGATCCGGCCGGGTAGCTGGGAGAAGAACGACGCCGCCGACGACAGGAACGAGGAGATCGCCGACGTCGCCGCGTTGAACCCGGAGACGAAGGCGTTCAGCAGGAACGTGCCCAGCGAGGCGAGGGCGCTCGCGATCCGGCCCGGCAGCTCGGTGAACGTGAAGACGATGCCCGCGAGCAGCGTCAGCAGGGCGATCGCGATGCCGGCGACCGCTGAGGTGAACAGGTTGAGCAGGAGTCCGGGCAGCGCCTGCAGCCCGGCGAGGATCATCCCTGGCAGCTGGGCGAAGAAGCCGACGACCGTCTGGAAGCCGGATACCACGAACTGGCCGATCGACGTGAACAGGCCGGTGAAGAACGAGGCCAGCATGGAGCCCAGCGCCGACAGCCCCGAGACGATCATCCCGGGCAGCTGGGCGATGAACGTGATCACCGACGTGATCCCGGAGATCAGGCCGGTCAGGACGCTGACGACGCCCTGGATGATCGGCACGACCAGGTTGATCGCCAGCCACGTGTCGAACGCGGCGCCGATCTGCGCGATCGGCCCGACGATCCGCAGGAGCAGCACGGCCAGCGGAGCGACCGAAGCGACTAGCCCGGCCAGGGACGGCAGCAGCGGCAGGACCGCCTGGACCATCGCCGAGAACGCCGAGACCAGCCCGGGAAGCGTCGGCATCAGGGCGTTGACCAGCGCTGTGATCACCGGGGCCAGGGAGGCAGCGACCTGGCCCAGGGCGCCCGCCAGCGTCGTGAACAGAGGGGCCAGAGCGGCGAGCAGCTGCCCGATGGCCTGACCGATGCCGGTCGCTAGCGGCGTCAGCGCCTGCACCAGCACCGCGAACGCCTGAGCCAGCGGCGGCAGGACCGGCATCAGGGCTGCGACCAGCTCCTGGATGATCGGCTCGAACAACCCGGTCAGCAGCTGCAGGACGGGCGCCAGGGCGCCCGCCAGGACGGACACCACCTGCCCGACCAGTGGCAGCAGCGGCGTCAGCGCCGAGAGGACCTGGCCGACCGCGGCACCGACCGGTCCGAGCGCCGGGCCGATCACCGCGAAGGCGGCAGCGAGCCCGTTCGCCACCTCCTGCAGAACGGGGGCAATCGCCGCCAGCGCGGGCCCCAACGCGTTGATCAACCCGGTGATCGCCGGGCCCAGGGCGACGAACACCGGGCCCAGGGCCGGCGCGATGGCCCCGAGCTGCGTGACCAGCGCCGACAGGATCGGCCCGAGCTGCGCCGCGATCTGGGCGACCGTCTTGAAGACGTTGCCGATCGCGGTCTGACCGGCTGCGGTCTGGGCGAACTGGGCGAACGCGCCGGTGATCTGCTTGAGGTTGTTGAGGAGGCCCCCGCCGTTGACGTTGGCCGCCCTCCAAACGTTGGCGAGGATGCTGCCGACGTTCTGCGCGATCGCCCCGAGCTGCTGGAAGACCGTGAGCGCGCCCCTGACCAGGGACACCGCCCGACCGCTGTCGCCGAGCCGGGTCAGGAAGTTCCCGATCCGCGTGCCGACGTCCCCGATCGCCTGGCCGACCTGCGCACCAAACGCCGTGGCGACGCTGCTCGCGACGGACAGCAGGCCCCGCGCGAGCGGCTGAACCGCCGTGGACAGACCGCCGACCGCGTCCGACGTGCCCTTGACGATGCCCTGCAGACCGTTGAACGCCGTCTTCGACGTCGCGAACTTCAGCCCCTGGTCGGTGGCCCGGCCGAACCCGGCCGCGATCTTGTCGAGTCCAGAGCCGAGCGGCAGCAGGTTCCTGACCGCCGCGGTGACGTCGCCCGAGAACTGCTTGAAGAACGACTGCTGGACCGACTGCTGGACCTTCTTCAGCTGCGGCTGCAGATTCCGGATCGCCGTGACGGCCTTCTGCGCAGCCGGGGCCAGGTCCTCGATCGCCTTGCTGAACGCGTCGGCGTCGCCGGACAGCGCAGCCGACAAGGCGTCATCGACGCCCAGGACCGCCAGCTTCAGGGTGCCGAGCGCCGTCTGGAACCCGGCGATGGCGGCCGGGCCGGCGGCGATGGCCCCGGCCGCCGGTGCGAGTGCGGCCGTCAGCTTCGCGACGCCGCTGGCGGCGCCCGCCGCGGCGATCCCGTACGCGCCGAACTTCAGGCCAGTCCCCAGGACCTTGCCGACCCTCAGTGCGGCACTGCCGAGGCCGGCCAGGGACCGGGTCAGGCGGTCGTTGTCGACGTTGACGTTCGCATTGACCCGGACGTCCGGCGCGTTGTGCGCCCGGATACGGCGGTCCAGCTCGTCCAGGTCGGGGACGACCCGGATCGGGATCTCAACGTCGGCGAGGAGGGCGCGCAGCCGCTCCACGAACCCGGTGACGTCGGGCGCCACCGGGATGTTCAGCGAGTCGACCGAGCGGAGCCCGTTGAGGAGCTGCGCGTCGAACCAGCGCAGGTCCGGCTCGACGCGGACGGTGACCGCCTGGGCGTTCAGCCCGCGCTGGATCTGGCGGCGAATCTGGTCGCCGATGCGGCGCGTCGCATTCAGCAACGCCCGCTGGATCTGGGCGCCCGTCTGGCGGGCCTGGGCGTCCGTGCTCCCATCGTTGAGATCGATGGTGATGTGCGCCGAGCCGAAATCGACGTCCTCGCCGGCCACTGGGCAACCTCACAGCTCGTGTGGTTGCCCGGCCCAAAACCAGCGGCGATCTCAGGTTAGTCGCTTCACCCCGCCCCGAGCTGGGCGTCCGTCGCGCCCCACTGCGCCATCAGGGCCTGCGCGTCCGCCATCGTCATCACCCCCCGCTGCACCTGCTGCGGCTGCTGGGGCTGTGGCGGTGCGGCCGCGCGAGTCCGTCGACGAGGCCGCCGCAGCGACACCGGCACCGCGTACAGCCGCGCCTCGAGCCGCTTCCGCTCGGTCTCATCCTCGGCACTCATGTACATGGCTTGCTCCGCCGCGTTGATCAACGTGCGGAGCGTCCAGCGGTGGAGGTCGACCCCTTGGAGCGCGAGCTGCCCTTCCCAGGCGTCCCAGCCCTCCGCGACGCTCGCGAGGATCCGCTGGACGACGTAGTAGGGCGGTCGCCACCCCCGTACAACTCGGTCGTCCACTCCAGCAGCTCCATCAGCACCCGGTCCGGGAGCCGCATGCTCCTGTCCTCGACGCGGACCGCGCCGGTCAGCTCGGCGGCGTGCTTGTCGGCCTCGGCCCGGGTCCGGAAGTGCGCCACGGACTTGCCGCCCTTGATGACCTCGAACCGCAGGAACCGGTCGGCGGACTCCGGAATCATCAGCTTCGCCAGGAACTGGCGCATCGCCCCGTACACGCCGCGCAGGACGGCCGGGTCCATCTTGGTCAGGTCGGTGTCCTCCCCGAGCGCCTTCTGCGCCTCCTGAACCTGGCTGTAGCCCTCCAGGAACTCGTCCCCGAAGACCTCCGGGACGAATTCGAGCTTGCCCAGCTCGCCCAGGTTCGCGACGTGGTTCTCGGTACGGACTGCGAAGTCGCGTGTTGCCACGGGTGTGCCCAATCTCCCGCGCTACGCCCGGCCTAACACCAGCGGCGTGCCGGGCAAGGGTAGCCGTGCACGGGCGCAAATGGCGCGGCGAACCACTACCGCAGTCGCCCAACCCTATGCAAGATCACAGCATGGACCTCCAAGGTGTCGGAGCTGTAGCCGCTGCCGCTGTTGCAGCTCTCGCGGTGCCTGCCGCCCTAGTAACTGGCCGATGGTCGACGCGCGGCGCGCTTGCTCAGGCTGAAGCCACCTACAAAGCCGCTCTGGAAACATCGCAAAACACGGACAAACAGTGGCGCAGGAGTGTGCGACGAGACAGTTACAGCACTTTCCTTCTGGCGTCGACGCAACTCCACATCAAGACAGAACGCATGATGAGGACTAGACCTATCACCGCAACTACGTTAACCACAGCATTCGAGGAACTTAGTCGTTTGCGAGACGAACTGGAAGCGAAACTCACAGTAGTTGAACTCGAAGGCCCTGATGCGGTGGCCGAGGCTGCGCGTAACCTCGCTTCGGCAGTTAACCGGTTCAGTGCCAGTCGCCGGAAATACGTCTCAATTGCGCAGGCTGAACAGAAGTTGAGGACTCTGATTCGAGAAGACACCCCCGCAAGGATCGGGTTATCCGCACTGCAAAGCGCACTCGACACTCTGCGTGGGACCATCTACACCTGCCACTGGGAAGGGCCCGCCCCCTTCGAAATCGAGTCACTCGACAGCCCACTACCCGACGAAGTGGCGGAAGCGTTCGGACAGGCGCAACTGGCTTTCATGCGCCTACCTGCCGATACGTTCACCATGAGCGAAGAACGGGACCTGCTCCAAGGCACCTTCAAGCTTCAGCACAACCCGTCCGAAGAGATGCGCGAATGCACCCTGTCGAAGAGTGTATTTATTCAAGCCGCGCGCAGGACGCTCGGTTGAGCAGAATGAGACCACGGCGATACAGCCGCCTCATCGCCCGAGACGCAAAGCTCGCCCCAGGAAATTGTTGGGGCGCGTTCCCGGGTGGTGGACGACGCTCGCGAATACCGGCCGCCCGTCGACCTCGAACCGCAGGACTTTCGCGCGGCGCGGCCGGATGACGTGCGGGCGAGTGCCCTCGAGGACGTACAGCGTCGCCGGGTGGTCGCAGGTGACCACGCCCTGGAGGCCGCGCGGCCCCTCCTCGATGTGCCAGTTGATGTAGTCGGGCATCGACCCGGGCGCCAGACTGCGGGCGATGTCCGCCACACGTCGAGTGCGGGCCGCCAGCCGGCGTTCCACGATCCCGCCGCGCAGCCGCAGCATCCGGGCGATACGGCCCGGGTCGATTCGCACGTCCACGCTCATGACTCACCTCCAGCGGCACAGCCGCAGAACGGCAGGGCCACGGTCAGCCGCTGCTCGATGCCGACGCACTGCCCCTCGGGGCCGAGGGTCCGCAGCTGGCCCATCACGAACTGCTGGCCGCGCCGGGCGTCGCTGGTCTGCGGGAAACAGCACAGCAGCGCGTTGGTCACGCTGGCAGCGTCCACGTGCAGGACGCGGGCCGCCGCCGCCTGTTCCTCGCACGAGGGCGGGCAGCCCTGCTCGGTGTAGGTCGGCGCGCACCGCAGCAGCGTGATGACGTAGTCGGCGGCCTGGCGGACGGGCGCGCAGTTCCGGCTGCCGATGACGTCCTTCGTCTCCGTCGGGAACGCCGACGTCGGATAGATCCGGTCCAGGTTGACCGTGAGCTGGCCGACGGTCTGCGCGCCCGAGCAGTCGCCTGTGCAGTTGTCCCAGGCCGGCTTGCCGGGCACCACGCACGCCACGCACGGGCAGCCGGGTTGGCCGTCGACCCGCTCGGCCATCGTGGTCAGCTCGGCGCACACGCAGGCGAGTAGCATCTGCGCGATGTCGTCAACGATCAGCGGACTCAGGGCCATTGCTGCACCCTCGGCCTCTTGAAGTCCGGCGAGTACACTCGCGACGGCGACGTCAGCCGGTACGGGTTCACCACGCTCAGCCACAGGTCGGCCAGCGGCAGCCCGGTCCGACCCTCCTTGAAGATGACCGTCGGGTCCCCGAAGTCCAGGTCGACGCCCTGCCGGGACAGCCGCGTGATGTTCCGGTTCGCCCGGCAGCCGCACGAGCCGCCGCCGCAGCCCTGCAACAGGTGGCAGGTCAGCTCGGACACCGCGGCGATCGCCGCCTCGTCGAGCGGCAGTCCCCACCGGTACGTGACGGTGAACGTCCCCGGCTGCCCGGGCGCCGCCGCCATGTCCTGGCAGTCCGGCCAGCACCCGCCGTCGGTGCGGACGAGCTTGCCGGGCGCGTCCACCCGGTAGGCGCCGGCCGGGAGGACATGACCGTCGACGTTGACCTCGGTCACGTCGTACACCGGGCCCGGCAGGTACACCACGCACAGCTCGCCGCAGGAGCAGTCCGACTGGCAGCCGCACACCGAAGCGTTGCGCCATGCCCCGTCCGCGCCGATGTATGGGATCCACGGACCCGTCGTGACACCGGCCTGGAAGGAGATGAACGGGGCGGACTCCAGACAGGCCCGGCGACACGGCCGCACGGTGACCAGGCACGGGCCATACCGGCGGCCTGACAAGCCCCACAGGATCTGTGAAGCGACGAGCGTCCAGCGCTCCACGGCCGCCGGATCGGCCGAGGAGGTGTCACAGCACAGCTCTGTCGGCCACGCCTCGCACGGGCCTGTCTGGATTGGCATCAGAGCCTCCTGGTCGTCTCGTACGCCGACGGCTTCGCGAACTGGGCACGGATCAGCCGGCCGACCTCGCCGTTGTCGAACGAGTCCGGCATGGTCGACAGGAACGGCGTCGACCGGTCGAAGCGCGGCCCGCGGTGCATGACCTTCACGTCCCGGATCTGCTCGCCACCGACCCGGCTCAGCACCCCGTACGCGGTCCGCTTGTGCAGCACGTCCAGGCGCTGCCCGACCTCCAAGGCGGACAGCATCCCCTGCTTGCCGATCGCCATCGGCACGTGCAGCTCGTACGACAGCGGGTCCTCGTGCCCGTACTCAGCGAGCAGCTCCCTCGTCTCCCGCATCCCCCGCAGATAGACGCCCGAGGCATGCTCGGCGTACTGCCGCTCGACGTCGCGGACCGGCCCGCGGTGCAGCATCGGCATCCGGTCGAGCGGCTCCATGACGAACATGTCGTCGTTCGCCCACAGGAACGGGTCGCTGATCTCCGCGCTCTGGCAGGCATGCCGCATGGCCAGCGTGGTGTTCGCGAACTTCGTCCCGCCCGTCTGCAGGGTCGGGACGAAGCCGACGCCGCCCACCCACGCCGGCCGGTAGCCGATAAGCCAGACGCGCCGGTGCGGGAGGTGGGCCTCCCAGGAGCGCAGGGCGTACCTGAGCTGCTGGTTGACCGCGCCCTCCCGCACCGGCACGACAAGGTCGGGGACCTCCACCGTCAGGACGCCAGGCAGAGGTCGCCGGCGACCGTCGAGTACTCGCACGTCGGCTCAGGCGGCGCCACGTTCGTCAGGAACATGCGCTTGTGGCAGTTCGAGCCGATCGGGGTGAGCATGGGGCCCGCGGTGCCGGCCGCGTCGATCGGCATGACGTCGTACGGACCGACGCCCCAGCCTCCGCCGGTGCGGGTGTTGCCGGTCATCTGCAGCGTGACCGCCTCCGAGCCGATTTCCACGTCGCCGAGGATTCCGTTGGTGATCCAGGGCAACAAGAAATACAGCCAGGCGCCGCCCGTGCCGTCGGTCTGGCAGACGTCGTCACCGAGGACCTCCGCCCAGAACTCCAGCGCGAAACCGGTCCGGCAGGCGATGCTGCAGTCGTCGTAGCCGATCGGCTTGCCGTCGAAGCCGTACACGACCGGGTTGCCGGTGGTGATCTCCAGGAACTCGGGCGAGACGCTGAAGAAGTTGATCTCCACGCCGAACGAGTTCAGGGTGGGGCAACCCTTCTTGAAGCCGCACACCTTGCCGTTCGCGGCCTTGTACTTGATGTCGTCGCCGTCGTCCGTGTCCGGCTTGAGGGCGACGGACGCCAGGCAGTCGAAGACGAACGCGTTGTCGTCACCACACACGGGACGACCGCACTGGTCGACCCTGGTAACCCTGACCGTGTCCAGGTTGCTGATCAGCGGACATGTCATTGGGCGTCAAACCTCCCCTGATGCAGAGAGGCCCGGCCCACAACCAGCGGCGCTACTCCACCAGCATAGCCACGGGGCAGCGCCGCAACACCGGCCTATCGCACGGTGCCATCAGCCAGTCACCAGGTCCTGCACGGCTTCCACCCACGCCTTCAGCTCGCTGTCGGCCTGGTCGGCGAGGAACGCGCTGCGCGCGAGCGCCGCCGCGGTGGCCTGGGTGCGGCGCTTGCCGTCGGCGTGCAGCTCCTCGATGGCGGCGGCCCACGCGTTCACGTCCTGGCGGTCGAGGAACAGGCCGGCGTCGCCGAGGGCTTCGCGCAGGCCGGGCGTGGGGTGGGCGATGACCGGGATGCCGGAGGCGAGGGCCTCAACGGCGGCCATGCCGTACGACTCGTAGATGCTCGGGGCGAGCAAGGTGCGGGTCTTGGCCCACACGTCGCCGCGCATGTCCGAAGTCTGGCCCATGATCCGGGCGTTCGCCGGGTGCGGCTGCAGGATCTGCGGGCCGTGGGAGCCGGTGACGCCGAGGAAGGGCAGCTGCGGGAGCCGTTCGGCGGCGGCGTGCCAGGTGTCGACGCCCTTGTCCTGGTTGAGGTTGACGAGGGTGACGTGGTCGCCGGTGGCCGGCGCGCGGTGCTCGTCGGGGATGACGGGCGGGTGGACGATCAGCGACGGAATGCGGCCGACTTCGGCGTAGCCGGGTGCCAGCGAGCCGACGATCCACCGGGTGTTGTAGACGACCAGGTCCGGACGCAGGCGCAGCGCGCAGGCGTTGCTCTCGAAGTCGGAGTGCAGCAGCAGCACCGACCGGGCGCGGATGCGGCGGGCCAGGGTGATGGAGCGCTCGGCGAACCCGTGGTGGGAGACGACCGTCTTCGGCCGCAGGGAGCGGATCAGGGCCGTCGCGGATGCCGGGTCCGCCTTGCGGTGCGGGACGCCATCGACGTCCCAGGAGGCGGGCGCCTCGGGCATCTGGGAGGCGATGACGAGGACTCGGAGCCCGGCGGTCTGCAGGGCGCGCATCATCGTCTGCAGCATGGTCTCGGAGCCCGCGCGCCGGTACGGGACGGTGTAGTGCACCCAGGCCACGACGTCCGGCCGCTGCAGCGGAGGCGGGGCGGGCCTTCGGTGGGCGGGCACCGGGTGCGCGGCGTGCAGGTCCTCGCAGGCTCCGGTGAACGCGCGCAGGTTGCCGTCGTAGTCGAGGGCTCGGACGTGAGCGCGGGCGGCCGTGGCCGCCGCGGTGTACGCGCCCGGGTCGTCCAGGCGGCGGAGTTCGGCGGCCCACTGGGCGGTGTCGTCGCGGGGGACGTACACCGCGGCGTCGCCGAGCGCCTCGTGGATGCCGGGCAGCGGGGCGGCGATGACGGGGATGCCCGACAGCATCGCTTCGACGCCGACGCGGCCGTAGGACTCCCTGGCTGACGGCATCAGCAGGATGCGGGTCCGCCCGTACAGGGCGCGCGGGTCCATCCGGTCGACCAGCTCGACGTTCGGCAGGACGGGGCCACCCGTGTGCCCGTCCGACCGGACCATCAGGAACCGTGTCTCGGGCAGCTGTTCGGCGACGGCCGCGAGGACGTCGGCGCCCTTGCCCGCGGTGGAGCCGTTCAGGGTGACGAGCCGGCCGGGCGTGGCGCGGTACCGCTCCGGGTCGATCGGCGGGGGCAGGACGAGCGAGGGCCCGCGGTAGGCCAGGTAGTGGTCGCGGCATGCCTGCGACGGGAACCAGGCGAGCGTCGGCCGGCCGAGGTGCCGGTTCGCGGACATGCCGTGGACGAGGAGCAGGTGCGGCACACCGCGCACCTGGGCCTGGATGGCGGGTGCGCGGCGGTCGCCGTGATGGGAGATGACGAGATCGGGTCGGCTGGTCTGCGCGGCACGCCACCAGTAGCCGAGCGGCCAGATCCTGACGCCGTCCTCGGTGCGGACGGCGGCGGGCTGGCCGCTGCTGGTGGTGACGACGTCGACCTGGTGGCCGGCGGCGACCAGGGCGCCCAGGTACTCGCGGGTGGTGACGTGGGCGCCGGTCGGCGTGGGCCCGTAGACGGGCAGCAGGGCCAGGATGTGCACGCCGCCTACTTGCCGCCGTCGGGCTGGTCGCTACCGCCGATCGGTAGCTCGTCGACCGGGATGACGGGGGGTGGCGTCCCCTCGGGCGGGGGCGGCAGCTCGCCGTCAGCGGCCAAGAACTCGTCCGCGTGGGCGTCGGCCGCCGTGCGAGCCTCCGCGATCTGCGTCTGGTACTCCTCGGCGGTGATCTCCTCCCAGCCCTCCGGGGGCGAGAGCGGGCCGTCGCTGCGGGTCTGGAACCCGCCCGTGCCGTCTGTGAAGTAGCGCGTCATGGGTGGCCTCCAGGTCAGCCTTGCGTGGTGGTGTGGATCGTCGCGTCCGACGTCCAGCTGTTGATCGTGATGGTCCCGGCGATGACCCGGACCGCGACGAAGTAGTGCAGTGCCAAGGTGGACGAGGCCGGCTTGCCGAAACCGGCCTCCGAGACGCTGCCGGCGTAGCGCTCACGCCGGGCAGACCCGAACGCCGTCAGCACGCCCTCGATGGGCCGGGTCTGGAGGGCGCCGCCGTCCTCCTGGTAGATGTAGCCGAGTTCGAACGTCGCGGTCGAGCTGGCGCTGACGTCGATGGAGGCGTGGACGTGTGACGTGTACGACCACTGGCGGCACTGGTTGCCGAGGAAGTTCGCGGGGACATCGAACGCGACCACGGCCGGGTTGCCGCCGGGCGTGAGGATCGCCCAGCCGCCAGTGGGCCCGATGTTGGAGACCACCGGGTTCATGTGCTCCTGGTAGAGGTGGTCGGCTGCCGTGTAGTGCTCGGGCGGCGTCCACAGCGAGCCCGTGTTCGGGTCGCACTTCAGCGTCGAGTACTGGCTGTCGGCGCAGGACCAGGTAGCTGCCCAGGCGGCGGACCCCGCGGCGGGCTTGGCGCGCAGCGGATTGGCCGCGCTGCCGTCGCCCTGGAGGCCGCAGCCGACCGTGTCCGGCGGCACGTATAGCCGGTTGTCGGCTCCGAACGCCAGCCGGTTGCCCGTGTCCGATGACGGGGCGACGAGGAGGCCGGACGGGGAGGCTTCGACGCCGTTCTGCTCGGGGGCCACGATGACGTCACCGGAGACGACATACGGGTCCGAGGCGGTCCCGGTGCCGGTCACCGTGGCGTTCAGCGTCGTGGTGTCGGCGGCCTGGACCACCGTCGCGGCCGGGGCCGGCGTGAAGATCCCACCATCCGTGCCGATCTTCGTCTGGTTGCCCGCATCACCGCTGATCTTCGCGGCGATCTCGCCGGTGGCCTGGTCGTAGGTGATGCCGTCACCGGCGGTGAAGCACCCCCGGACGTCCGCGCATTCGAGGTACAGGCCCTCGGGGCCCGACCCGATCAGGTTCGTCCCGCCCTGCGGCGGGGTGGGGTCGAGGATGACCGCCGCGCTCACCTTGTACGGGTCGGCCGCGCTGCCGGTGCCGTTCACGGTGACGTCCACGGTCGGCGAGTCCTTCGCCTGGACGATGGTCGTCCCGCCGCCGCTCGCCGGCGGCGCGTACAGGCCACCGTCGCTGCCGAAGGAGACGGAGTTCCCGGCATCTGTCGACAGGCGGGCCTCGACAACGCCGGTCGCCGGGTCGTAGCTCGCGCCCTCCCCTGCCGAGATGCAGCCGCGCACGTCGGCGCATTCCAGATACAGCCCTTCGGGCCCCGACCCGATCAGGTTCGTACCGCCCTGCGGCGGGGTGGGATCGAGGATGACGGCCGCGCCCACCTCGTACGGGTCGGCGGCGGTTCCGGTGCCGGACACCGTGACGTCGACCGTCGTGGAGTCCTGCGCCTGGACGAGGGGGGAGCCCGCGGGGGTGTAAATCCCGCCGTCGCTGCCGATGCTCGTCTGGTTCCCGGCGTCGGTGGAGACCTTGGCGCCGATCTCGCCGGTAGACGCGTCGTAGGTCGCGCCATCGGTGGCTGAGAAGCAGGTCCGGACGTCAGCGCACTCGGCGTACACGCCGTTCGGGCCCTCGTGGAGGAGGTTGCTGCCACCACCGGGCGGCGCGGGGTCGAGGATGACGCTGCCGGTGATCTCGTACGGGTCGCCGGCCGTGCCGGTGCCCGTCAGGTCGAAGTCGATCGTCTCGCTGTCGGTGACGGCGATCGCGGTTGCGCCGCCGCCTCCGGCCGCCGAGACGACGTACGGGTTGGCGGCGCTGCCGTTGCCGGTGACGGTCGTTCCCGTCCCAGCGGTGACGCGGCAGTTGCAGGGGCTGACGCCGCAGCACTTGCTCATGGGGCGCTCCTGGCTCGATGCGAGGGAGGAGACGCCCGGCCCACAACCAGCGGCGACATAGCGAGTTTAGGTGGTTACGGCCGCCGCTACGGGGCGACAGCGTGCGCGTGAACGGTGATCCCGGCAGCGGGCGCGCCGACCGCGAGGACGCCGATGCCGAGCAGGGTCACGCCGGCCGCGACGAGAACGTTGACCGTGGTCGACGCCGCGGTGTTCGCGGTGATCGCGTGGGAGCGGAACGCCGTGCCTCCCTGGACGCCGATGGTGACGACCGGCGGAGCGGCGAACGCGCCAGCGGGCCAGTTGAAGACCGCGTTGCCATTGGCGTCCGTCACCACGGTCTGGCGCTCCACTCGGGGCGCAGGCGCCGTGTAGCCGCCGGTGGTGGCCATCAGATCTCGCGCGTGGACAGGACGATGAAGTCCGCCCCTGCGACGCCGGTGACCACGAAGGCGTCGGCGAGCTTCTCGCCGTTCTTGCCGCCCTGGTCGACGGACCAGGTGCCCGTGCTGCCGGCCGGGAAGGCGACGGCCGGGTCCCCGCCGATGGCCACGGTGGGGGCGCCGGCGAACACGAGGAGCGTCACCGACCTCGCCCCCGCGGCGATGGTGACGGTGCCCGCGCCGGTCTGCCTCTGCGCCTTGCTGTCGATCTGCGGGTTCGGGTTGGTGCCGCACCGTACGACGCTGCCGTTCGGCGCGTACGGCGTGGTTCCGTCCAGCGCAGTGTCCGACACGGACGGGGCGCCGGTGCCGCTGGTGGTGTAGTGCCGCAGGAACGGCGTGCTCGTGCCGTCGGCCTGGACGTCGCACAGGATCTCGTACTCGGCATCGGCCGCGGCTGCTGCCGAGACGCTTCCGCTGGTTCCGGACATGGGGAGACCTCCGAGAGGGGTGAGGGGTTACGCGACGCGCGCGTATCGCAGGGTGGTGCGTTGGAGCGTGTCGGAGCCGATCCCGGCAACCTCGGTGGTGCCCGCGATGTCGGTTCGGGCGGCTTCGAGCCGGATCGTCCTCGGTGAAGTGGGTTTGTACTCGACGCTGATCGCGGCGGAGCTGTTCCACTGCAAGGCGGTCGCGGCACCCGTGGCGAACTCGGCGATCTGTACGACGATGGCCTGGCTGTCGGGGACGATGGCGCCCGCGGTGACGTCCCACAGTCGGGCGGTGATGAGCGCGTTCTCGCCCGTGCTCATCCTGCCGATGTTTCCCCGGACGACCGCGTCGAGGTGGTAGGTGCCAGCCGCGGGCAGCGCGAGGGACAGCCCGAGATCAACCCATGCGCCGGAAGCGGCCGACGTGAGGTCGACGCCTGCCGGTAGGGCAGCGAAGCCGCTACCGCCTGTATCGATACTGGCGGCGGTTCCGGTCATGCTGGGCTGTCTCCTTCCGGGGCGACCCAGTGGGCCGAGATGTATGTGCGGCCGTCGCCGTTGCTGACCACCGCGGCGCTGCCGGACGTGCCGAGGCGGTAGGCGCCGAGGCCCACCGTGTCCCCGGCGGCGAACGTGTGCATGAACTGCCGCGAGCCCGTCGCCTGGATCTGCTTGCCCTGGTCGCCTGCCGCCTCGCTGTGGTAGATGACCATGGCCTCTGTGCCGGGCACGAGGGCCCCGTTCTTGTACATGCCGACCACGACGCCTGTGTCGGTGGCCGCCGCGCCGGGCGCTGGGAGCGACGCGACACCGCGCACCTGGAAGTTGACCTCCCATACGCCGGCGCGCGGGATGGTCAGCAAAGGCACCTCGGGCACGGTCTCCCACGCCCGGAGTGCCCCGGTGAGCGTGTGGAGGAAGTTGAGCGTGCCGTTTTGCACCCATGCCGCGTCCACGCCGATCCGCCACACCTGCGGGCAGGCCCCTGCGGCCGGTGGCGTGACGGTGAGGCCCGGGTCCACCTGGATCAGCACGCCCGGCACCAGGAGGCCGCTGGCCGAAGCGGTCAGCGCGTTGCACGGAGCAGGATCGGGCCGGGTGCCGATACCGGCTGCCGTTCCAGTCATCAGTCGCTCACCTTCTGCCAGAGAATTCCCTGCTGGGGAATGCCGCCGGTCAGGTAGTGCTGGAGGTTGGCGTTGGCGAGCGTGCTCCCGTCGCCGGTGGCCCGCAGGGCTCGGATCTCGAACGTGGTCGGGGCGGCGATGGTGACGAACCCTTCGCAGACCGCGTTCCCGCCGATGCTCTTGAGGCCGGTGTCCGAGTTCACCGTGCCGGGCTCGTCGTGGAGGAGCACCCACCGCGGGCTGCCGGGTACGAAGGCATTCGTCGTGGTGTTGACCCACAGGGCCGAGATGGACGCGATGTGCCTGCCGCTGAAGTTCCAGGTGGCGATGCCGAACAGGTGGGCGGTGAGCCGGTAGACGCCCGGCTCGGGCAACAGCACCTGACTGAACGGCAACACCACCTGCTGCCCCTGAGCCGACGTCCGCAGGTCCGCCATGCCGGCGTTCCGGGTCCCGAACACTGGCGTGAGCCGCGCCCCAACCGTCCAGTTCGCCGGACACGCCCCGGTGGCCGGGGGTGTCACGTCCACGTCGACGGACCGCTCGGTGCCGACCGCCGTTCCGGGGGCGATGCCCGTGACCTCGGTGCGCGGCGTGAGGAGGCCGCTCGCGGTCTGCGACAGGCTGTTGCACGCTGCCGGGTCCAGCTTCGGGTCGATGCGGTACGTACGCCCGCAGGCCCCGGCCATCAGTCGGCCACCTTCTTGAAGCGGAAGTTCTGTGCCCAGACGGCTTCTCCGCTCGTGGTCCCGCTGTCGACGTGCTTCAGGCCCTCGACTCGAATCGTTCTCGGCCCTGCCACCTGGTACAGCGCCGAGGCCGAGGCCGTGGCTTGAAGCGTGTGGACGCTGGCGGCGGGTGTCGCGGCGAATAGCAGGATGGTCCGCGTGGTGAGCGGGATGACGGCGTTGGCGGTGACGTCGAAGATCCGCGCCTGGATGATCGCGTTGGAGACGCTGCCGTTCATGATCACGCCGCCTTGACAGTCGGCGATCACTTCGTAGACGCCCGCCTCCGGAAGCGTCAACTGCGCCCCGGTGACGGGAATCCACGTGTCGAACGGGGAACCTTGAATGCCGACAGCGCCGGACGTCTGCCCGCTCACCGGAGTGAGCCGGCCGCCGACCTGCCATGTCTCCGGGCACGCCCCGGCGGCGGGCGGCGTGACGTCGATGTCGACCGAGCGTTGCACCGACACCGCGCCGCCGGGGGCGACGCCCTGAAGGACGGTGTGCGGCACGAGGAGCCCGCCTGCCGTGCGGGTGAGGGCGTTGCACGGCGCAGGGTCCAGGGGCGCGTCGACGCGGTACGTACGACCGCAGCAGCTACCGGCCATCAGTCGCTCACCTTCACGAAACCGAGGCGTGGGCTTCCGAGGACCGCCTGGGTGGAGTCGTTGAAGCCGACGTATTGCCGCAGGCCTTCCACGCGGATCGTCGTCGGCCCGGTGACGGTGAGGAAGGTGCTGAGGCTGCCAGCGTTCTGCAGCGACATGACCGTGCCACCGCCGGGATCGTTGATGTTGCCGAACTGGATGCGCCGGTTGGTGCCGGGCACGGGTGCCCCTGCGGTGACGTTGAACAGGCGGGCGTTGATCGCCACCGCCCACGGCGTGGTCGCGTTGATGTGGGAGTAGAAGTCGGCGGACAGGGCGTACGTCCCGGCCTCGGGAAGCACGGCCTGGGCGCTGGTCGCCACCCAGGTTCCGGAGGCCACGGCTTGCAGGTTCGCATCTGCTCCGAACACTTCACCGCTGACGGGGGTGAGGCGCGCCCCGACTGTCCAGGTCGCCGGGCAGGCGCCGGCGGCCGGCGCCTGTACGTCGACGTCGACCGAGCGGGTCGCCGAGACCGCGCCACCGGGGGCGATTCCGGCGACCTCGGCGTGTGGGACGAGGAGCCCGGCCGCCGCCTGTGTGAGCGCGTTGCACGGTGCCGGGTCCAGGCGCGGGACGACCCGGGCGGACCCGCAGCAGCTCCCCGCCATCAGTCACCTTCCGGGGCGGTGGGGAGCGGCGAGGCGAAGACGTCCGGCAGGCTCGCGAGGTAGGCAGCCTCGTCCACCTCCGTGTAGCCGAGCTCCAGGTACGGGGCGTCGTCACGCAGGTTGTAGACGACCTGCACGCCCTCGCCCTCCTTCGTGAAGTAGCGCGGGCCGGGCGTGGCCTCGGTCTTGTCGTCGCTCATCAGCGCCTCCTGGTCGGCGGTCTGGGGAAGGGGGACGGCCATCAGCGGTACGTCCAGTTCAGGAGGTAGCTCGCTGCGGCCGTTGCCCCGGCGAAGGAGGCCGCGGCGAGGGCGGTGTCACTGTCCTGGGCGACGGACCACGTCATCGTGACCCCGGCCGGGACCGGGACGGCCGCGCCGTCCGACATGGTGACGTTGACCGCGCCGGCGAGCACGGTGAGGCTGACGCTCTGGACGCCGGGGAAGCTGCTCGCGATGTTTTGCGCCGCGGTTCCGGTCACCGCCCGTACGCCGGTGCTCAGCGGCCTCGGCAGCAGCTCTGCCGCAGTGCAGTCGACTGGCGCGGCCGGCGTGTACGGCTGGGTGAGGTCACCGTCGAGGAAGGTACCCAGCAGGGTCGGGGCGGCGCCGTTGCACGGGTCGACGGCCCACAGCTCGGTGTACTGGACGTCGCCGACGCCGTCGCCGGTGGTGTCATCGCAGCCGCACCGTTCCACCACCTGCTTGGCGCACGACTTGCTGCTGCCTGCCTCTCCGCCGCACGGCGCCAGGTGCCAGCCCTCCGGGATGGCGTCCTGACGCGCCCCGTCCTCGTCCAGGTAGTAGATCGTGCCGTCGCAGCAGATCATCCGCGTCCACGAGCGGGTCTCGGGAATGACCTCGTACGTGACCTTGAGGTGCACCATCAGGCCGGAGCCGCCGCCGACGGTCTCCTCCACGTCGAGGTAGAGGAAGTTCCGCCCGGCCTGGGCGCCCGGGATGGTGGCGGGACCGAAGGTGTACGTCGTCCCGTTGTGCGTGGCCGTCGCCGGGAGGCTCTGCCAGGCACCGCCGTTGAGCCGGAACGCCCTGCCGATCTGGTCGGCGTTGAGTACGGTGGCCTGAATCTTGATCGTCGCGGGGTCGGCGTTGTCCGGCAGGTCGAAGAACGCGCGCGGGAACCAGTGGGCGTTGAGGAGCGACGGCCCCTCATTCGGCCTGGCCGGGCTCGACTGCGCCGAGGCGCCGGACGGGTGCGGCGAGACCCACCAGGCGGGGCGGGCGGTGTCGGAGTCCACGACCGACCAGGCCGTCGAGTACTGGAACTCGTACATGTCGTACCAGGGCGGGTTGGCCACGCTCAGGTTCGGCGTCCACTTCCACACCGGATCCACCGAGTTGTCGTTGAGGTGACCCTCATTCGAGATGAACTCGACGCTCTGGGTGGTGTCCTGCTGGATGCAGACCTGGACCGGCTGGCAGCAGTCGTCATCGCACGTGACGGTCGCGTTCGCCGGGAGCGGCGCCCGTGTGTCCGCGTCAACGGTGGTGATGGCGCCCTCGCAGTCCGCCAGCTTGAGCGCCGTCCACGGCACCGTTTCGGCGACGACGCCGCACAGCCGCTCCATGTGCGGGGTCGGCGGGTCAGCGAAGTTCGTCGTCGTGACGGCCAGCCGGACCGGCGTGGAGAACTCGATCCTGAAGCGGTCCCCCGGGCTCACGGCTACCTGTGTGCCCTGGTTGATCACGCCGTCACCGGCAAGCACGCGCAGCGTGACCGTGACGCCGTTGAACGTGGCCGTGCCGACGTAGGGCGGGGGCGTCGGCGTCGGGGAGGCCGGCATGGCCGGCGTGAAGGCGGCGAAGGAGATAGCGCCGCCGAGGTCCGGGCTGGTGAACCCCATGTCGGACGGGGTGCCCGTGCTCGACTGGTAGGTGCCTTCCCAGGAGGTGACGCGGTCGCCGAAGGTGTATGTCGGGTTCGTGGCGGTGCCGAGCCAGCAGTCTGGGAAGCCGGTGTTGGCCGTGTCGAAGCCGGTCATGGTGTCGGGCAGGGAGTAGACGCACTCGCCCATGACCGTTGTGTCGCACTGTCGCGGTTCGGACGAGTCGCACACCCCGGCGGTCCCGGCCACCGTGTAGGGGGTGATGCCGTCCAGGAGGGTGTCCGTGACGGTGGCGGTGCCGTCACAGGAGCGGCAGATCTGCCGCAGGAACGGGCCTCCGGGCACCACGGACACGGCGCCGGCCCAGTAGGTGAAGAACGTCCCGCACGAGGCGATGCGGCTGTTTGCTGCCGGGGCGGTGGTGAACGTGGTGACCGGGCCGGCGGTACGGAACCGGGCGCTGCTCGCGATCCGCGGGTCCGTGACGTACGAGCACGGGTCGATCGGTGCGGCGTCCGAGGTGCGGGTGAGGACTCCGGTGGTCTCGTCGTAGGTGTAGCCGTCCGGCAGGCTCACGACGTCCAGCCCTGGCGGGAGCTGCGCGTGGCTGATCGTCGGGTCCGGCGCGAAGTAGCGGACGTACACGGAGAATTCGACGGTCGAGGGCCGGGAGAACGTCCACTTCGTCGGCGCGGTGACGGAGTGGGGGAAGGAGTGCAGCCCCCACCAGGAGCCGTCTGTGTTGCTGAGGTTGGCCGCCATCGCCGTGTTGTTCGTGGCGCCGGTGGACGTCCAGCCGACGCCGTTGGACAGGGTGCCGGATGCGGCGGTCCCGCTGATGGTGACGGGTGCGCCGGTGGGCAGGTCGCACAGCACCAGCGTTTCGCAGTCCTTGCACGGCTTGGGCTGACAGACGCCCACGGTGCCCGTCGGGGTGTACGGGGCGGAGCCGTTGAGAACGTAGTCGGCATGGCCGGTGACAGTGCCAGCCACGTCGCGCTGGTAATCCCGAAGGAACGTCGTCACGCTGCCGTCCGCCTGGACGTCACACAGGACCGTCAGATCGCGCTCCGGCTGCGGCACGGGCTGGCAGTCGCCCACGGTGCCGGTCGGCGTGTAGGGAGAGCCGTCCAGGAGGTAGTCGGAGTGCCCGACGATGGCGCCTGTCTCGTCCCGCCGGTAGTCGCGCACCATCTGGGTGACAGTGCCGTCTGCGGCCGTGTCGCAGAGCTGGACGACGTCCTGTTCCGGCTGCTCGACGCCGACCGGGCAGGTGGTGACGGTTCCGGTCGGCGTGTAGGTGGCGCCGGTGGTGGCATCGACCAGGCGGACGGACGCGATCGTGCCGTCAGCGGCGTAGCTGTACTCGATCAGGACCAGGCCGGCGACTGTGCCGTCCGCCAGGACGTCGCAGAACGTTCCCGAGACCTGCACGGACTGGGAGTTGCCGCAGGCGACGGTGCCGACCGGCGGCGCGCCCGCACTGTAGGCGCCGGTCTGGAGGTTGATCCATCCCTCGGAGGTCACCGTGCCGTTGCAGTCGCGGACGACGGTGACGGCGATCGGAGTGCCGTCCGGCAGGCACAGGCCGATGGTGGCCGTCGGGGTGGTCGGTGAGGCGCAGTCGCTGACGGGCAGGCAGGCACCGACGGTGCCAGTCGGGGTGTAGGCGGTCGTACCGTCCAGCTGGGTGTCGGTGTGGGTGGTGCCGGTGTCGTCGGTGGCGAACGTCCGCAGGAACGGCGTGCTGGTGCCGTTGGCCTGAACGTCGCACAGCAGCTGGGCCGAGCGGTCGGCGGCGACCGGGCAGGGCACGATCGTCGGCGCGGTCAGCACGGCCCCGGTGGCGAGGTCGACGTAGGTGACGGCTGGGTCGGCGCATGCCTGGCACTTCAGGACCGCCGCGGTGCTGGTGCCGCCCCCGCTGGCCGTGTAGCAGACGGTGCCGAGGACGACGGGGGTGTCCGGGGCGTCGACAGGGCACGGGGCGGCCGAGGTCGGCGTGTAGGAGCTGGTGAAGTCCCCGGCGAGGTAGGTGCCCACCAGCTGGGGTGCGCCTCCGTCGCACGGGTCCAGCGACCACACCTCGACGTACTCGGTGTCACCGACGCCGTCACCGGTCGTGTCGTCGCAGCGGGTCACCTGCGTGACCTGCCGGGCGCAGTCGGCCGGCGGCTGGCACACGGTGAGCGTGCCGGTCGGCGTGTAGGTGGCGCCCGTCGTCGGGTTGACGATGCGCGTGCTCAGCCGGGCGCCGGTGTTCGCGTCGTAGATGGACTCGACCTGCGCGACCCCGGCGACCGTACCGTCCGGCAGGACGTCGCACAGGAGCAGCGGCTCGACGTCCACGCGGGCGGTCGGTACGGCGGCCGAGCTGACGATCACGGGCCCCTGCCCGCAGCATCCGCTCACAGCTGGACTCCTGTCGTGAAGGTGATGGTTACGGTGCCGGTGTCCGGCGTGATGGCCAGCGGGCCGATGAGGCGGGCGTCGTCGTCCCGCGCGATGCTCCACGTGGCGGCTTCGCCCTGGTGCAAGGTCGAGGAGCCGTCGCCGGTCGTGATGCGGCCAGTGCCGCTGTGGGCGACCGCGGTGACGGACTGGAGAGTCGGCCACGAGTCGGCCGTCCACGTGCCACCGCCTGTCAGTTCCACGCGGTGAGCCTGGACACCGAACGCGGGCGGAGCGCCCGCGGTGTCGTCCAGCGTGCTGCAGTCGACCGGGGAGACCGGCGTGTACGGGGCGGCGAGATCCTCGGTGTAGGTGCCGAGGCTGGTCAGGGCGCCGGTGCAGTCGGCGCCGAGGATTTCGACGTAGCCGACTTCCGGCAGTCCGTCGCCGTCGGTGTCGTCGCACCGGCAGACCTCGATGACGTTCTGCGCCGGGCAGGGCTGCTCGGGGCAGCAGGCGCCGCCCCCGACCGCCGTGCACTGGCCGGCCTGCCCGGTGACCGTGTACGGCTGGCCGTCCAGGGTCGTGTCGGTGACGGCGGTGACGGCGCCGGTCTCGCAGTCGGTGATGACGTTGCGGAGGAACTGGCGTGCGCATCCGGTCTGGTCGTAGACCGTCGTCGCGGTGAAGGCGGACAGCTGCCATGCGGTGTGGCGCGGCGGCGGGCAGGTCGCGCCGCTGTCGTCGTAGGCGTCGAACGCGACCACGACAACGATGTGCCCGGCGGCGAGATCGGCGGCCGGGACGTCGGCCTCGGCGGTGAGCGTTCCGGCCCACCCGACGGGGGTGTCGGGTGGGGCCAGCGCGAGGGCCACCCGGTTGGCGTCGCCGGGGCCGTTGTAGAGGCCGAGGAACCCGGTGGCACGGCATCCGGCGTCGGGGCCGAGCTGGGTGACGTCGACCTGCACCTTCACGTGCGCGGTGCCGGCGTCACAGGCGGGCCGCGGGGCCTGGATGACCGCCGCGGCGGTTCGTACGGTGCCGCCCGTGCCCGGCTGCGGGCCTGCTGCGGCCGGGAGGTTCAACGTGCCGCCATCCCACAGGGCTTGCGCCCCTGGGGTGGCCACGCCTGTGGTGTACGGGTAGTACGGCCCGCCGGGGGTGTCCGTGACGGTCGGGGCCGGGGCGCCGTCGGTGGGCAGGTCGCACAGCAGCAGCGAGCTGGAGTTGCGGCACGGCTCGGGTGGGGAGGCGCACACTCCGACGGTGCCGGCCGGCGTGTACGGGGTGCCGTCGAGGCGGTAGTCGCTGTGGCCGGTGATCGTGCCGTGCTCGTCGCGGGCGAAGTCCCGTACGAACGGGGTGGAGGTGCCGTCAGCTGCGACGTCGCAGAGCTGCACCAGGTCGCGTTCGGGCTGGGCGATTCCGGCCGGGCAGGTCGTCACCTCGCCTTGCGGGGTGTAGGTGGTGCCGGTGGTGGCGTCGACCAGGCGTACGGAAGCGATCGAGCCGTCGGCGGCGTAGGAGTACTCGACCAGGACCAGGCCGAGGACATCGCCGGTGGCCGGGTCGACATCGCAGAAAGTGCCGGACACCTGGATGGAGCGGCTGTCGCCGCATGCGGTGGTCCCGGCGGGCGGGTCACCGGCCGCGTAGGCGCCGGTCGCGAGGTTGAGCCAGCCGTCCTGGGTGAGCGTGCCGTCGCAGTCGCGGGTGACGACCACGGCGATCGGTGTGCCGTCGGCGAGGCACAGGCCGAGCGTGGCGGCCGGGGTGGTCTGCTCGGCGCACGGGGTGGCGGGGCTGCCTCCGTCGCCGGTGCACACCCCGACGGTGCCGTTGATGACGTGCGGGGTCTGGCCGTCCAGGGCGACGTCATCGTAGGTGACTGCGCCGTTGACCCAGGTGAAGCGGCGCAGGAAGGGGCCGCTGGCGTCGCACAGGGTCACCGTCTCGGTGTCGGCGTACCCCAGCGTGCAGGCGACCGGGGCGACGGGCGTGTACGGGACGGACGGGTCGTCCTGGTAGGTGAGGAGGAGGCTGGCGCTGCCGTCCGGCTTGATGCACCACAGCTCGCTGTAGGCGGCGTCCGCTACGCCGTCGCCGTCGGTGTCGTCACACAGCTGGCGGCACACGGTGTCGACGCAGCCCGCGGTGCACGGCTCGGCGTCGGCCGGGGGCGGGCCGGCGGTGAACACGCCCGCGGTGTCGAGCCATCCGGCGATGACCGGATTGGCGGGGGTCGAGCCGCAGTCGGCGCAGCCGGAGCGGACGACCAGGAGCACGGTGGTGCCGTCGGCGCGGCACAGCGCGGTGGACGTGATCGAGGGGGCGCAGCAGGCGTCTCGAGCGGGGCCGCCGCTACCGCTGCATGCGCCGACGGTGCCGGTGACGACGTGCGGGGTCTGCCCGTCGATTGCGACGTCCTCGTAGGAGGCTGTCCCGGCGAGGAAGGTGTACCGGCGCAGGAAGGGGCCGCTGTCGTCGCACAGCATCACCGTTTCGGACTGGGGGCAGTCGTAGGTGCAGTCGACCGGCGAGGTCGGCGTGTACGGGACGGACGGGTCGTCCTGGTAGGTGAGGACGAGGGTGGCGGTGCCGTCGGCCTTGATGCACCACAGCTCGCTGTAGGTGGCGTCTGCTACGCCGTCGCCGTCGGTGTCGTCGCAGCGTTGGCGGCAGACGGTGTCGATGCAGTCGGTGGTGCAGGGGCCCGCGTCAGCCGGGGCCGGTCCCGGCATGAACATGCCCGTAAGCGGGTTGACCCATCCGACGACAACCGGGTCCGGAGCCTGGGTGTCGCAGTCCGCGCAGTCCGACCGGACCACGACCAGGATCGTCGTCCCGTCCGCCCGGCACAGCGGCGCCGTCGTGATGGACGGCGAGCAGCTGCAGCCCAGCGTGCACGGCCCGGCGTCGGCCGGTGCCGCGCCGGGCGTGTAGGTGCCGGTCGCCGGGTCGATCCAGCCGACGACGGCCGGATCGGCGGCCGGGCTGCCGCAGGTGGCGCATTCGGAGCGGATGACGAGGAGAACGGTCGTGCCGTCGTCGCGGCACAGTGGCGCGGAGGCGATCGACGGCGCGCAGGCGCAGGTGCCTGGCGTGCCTCCCTCGCCGGGCGCGCAGGGGATCGGCTCGACCGGCACTTACGCCTCCGGGTGTGCCTGGCGGCGGTGGGTGTCCCGGCCGCGCTCGGACTTGAAGGGGCGGCTGCAGACGTCGCAGGTGAACTCGCCGCCGTCGCCCTGGTCGTCGTTGCCGTCGGCCTGGTCGCTTGAGTCGCTGCCCTCGCCCGGCTGGGCGTCCTCGAGCGCCGTGGTGTCGGCGGCCGGGGTCGGCTCAGCGCCGGCCGGGTACGCCTCGGCGGGCACCTCGGGCAGCGGCTCGCCGGGGATCCCCTCCCGCTCCGGCAGGCCCACGCCGAGAAGTTCGGCGCCGCCGCTGTCGGCTGGCTCCTTCTGCGCCTGGTCCTCGTCGGGGCTGACGTAGCGGTGGCCGTCCACGACGGAGCCGATCAGCAGGTGCTCGGGCATGTGGATGAACTGGTCGGCTGGCACCGCGAAGTCGTAGTGCGACGCGGTCCGCACCTTCGGGTTCTGGGCGACCGCCCATAGGGCGAACTCGCGGCGCAGCGCGGCGGTGGGCTGGACACGGATCAGCTCGGGTGGCATGGCGGTCCTCACGGGCAGGTGGTGACGAGCACCGCGCACACGGTGCAGGTGGTCGCGGGTACGTAGGTGCGCTCGGCGAGTACGCGC
The DNA here is from genome assembly GCF_014673495.1 of Streptomyces griseofuscus. Taxonomy (GTDB): domain Bacteria; phylum Actinomycetota; class Actinomycetes; order Streptomycetales; family Streptomycetaceae; genus Streptomyces; species Streptomyces murinus. The sequence goes on along the minus strand of NZ_CP051006.1, from coordinate 5,129,017 downwards.
CGGGTGTTGACCCTCCGGTCGATGGAGGCGCCCGCGTTGTCGGGGATGAGGTCGATCGGGCCGCGGCGCACCACGACGGGCCCGGAGATGTACAGCCAGGCCGTGCCGGGCGGGGCCGGCGTTCCGTCGGGCCCGGAGTTCGCGGCCGAGTATCCGGAGCCGACCACGACGCAGTTCCCGGCGAGCGTGGACAGCCGGTTGCCGTCGACGTAGGCGATGTTGCAGCAGCCCAGCAGCGCGGCTGCGCCCGTCGGGACGTGGAGAGTGCCCATGCCGCCGTAGATCTCGGCGAGGCAGCCTTCCAGCGCGGCCACGCCCTGCGCGATCGACACCGGCCCCTGCGAGGGGGTCAGGTCGATCGCGCGCGGGGCGAGGGTGTACCGCATGAACGCCGACTCGACGGCCTGCTGCTCCCCCAGCTCCAGCGACATCCGGACGTGGTCGATGGCCTCCTGGTACGACCAGCCGATGGTCGAGCAGATCGCCCCGGCGTAGATCGTGACCGGATCGGCCTCTTCGTGGATCGGCGGATAGAACTCCTTCTGGCCCGGTAGAGGGCCTGGCGACTCGCCCGGGGACTGGTCACCGGGGGACTCGCCGGGCGGGCACCAGTCGGTGTCACGGACTGGGGAGCAGCCCAGTGCCATCCACTCGACACCAAGCAGCTCGTGCTCGTCGGTGACGTCGATGACGTTCGTGCAGCCGCCGAGGATCCCGTACGGCAACGGCGTGCCTGGGATGGCCTCGACGCGGCGTCGCATGCCGGCGGGTGGCACCTGCCCACCTCCTCATACTGTGCGCGCCGAGCCCGCCGGGGGCGGGTCTCGGCGCTGGGGCGGGTGTGGGTCAGGCGATCGGGCAGGCGATGCCGAGCTGCTCGCCGGTGCGGCCGTCGGGGCAGACCGGGACGGTCACGACGCGGGACTCGGGGCCGCGGGCGATGAGCGCCACGCACTCCTCGGAGAAGGCCGCCGTGTAGTCGTTGGTCTGGAACTTGGTCGAGTCGTGGATCACGCCCAGCGAGATCTCGCCGCCGCGGCCGATCTGGAACGTGCCCGCCGGGTGGATCAGGAACGGGATGCTGTCCGGCCAGTCGGTGGCCGGGGTCGGGCCGCCGATCTGGGTCGGGACGTTCGGCGACAGGCCGCGCGCCCACTGCACGCGGACACCGAGGGTGGCGAACGCGTTGATGATGCAGGACTCGTCGATCTCGTCGCAGGCGACGCCGTTACGGCGGGCGATGTCGGCGAGGAACATCGCCTTGCTCCACCACGGGAAGACGACCTCGATCGAGATCGACTCACACAGGGAGTGCCGCTCGACCATGTCGGCGGCTTGCAGGGCGACCGCCGCGAAGATCGCGGAGAACGCGCCGAACGTCTTGGCGATGGTGACCGGCGTGGACGCGGCCACGGCCTGGTCGAAGAGGACCTGACGGACGCGCAGCTCGTGGGCGACCATCGTGTTCCGCTGGTACCAGGCGACCAGCTCGGGGAAATGCCTCTGGGTCAGGATGCCGGCCTCCAGGCAGACACCGACCGCGTCACAGCGGATCTCGTCCGGCTCCGGGCAGGGGATCTTGAAGCACGGCTTGACCGCACCGGAGATGTCGTCGGCCTCGGTGTGGACGAACGTCATCGAGCCGACGTCCAGCGACGGGATCTTGAAGAACCGCAGGCCGCCACGGGCGAGCTGGATCTCGGGCGCGTCCCACAGCATCTCGGGGCACGCGATGTCGGTCAGCGTGTAGACGGTCTCGGACGGGGCGCACCAGCCGCCGGAGGCGACGATGTTGCCCTGCGGCAGGCGGGACTGGTCGGCGGCCAGCAGGACCGCCCGGGTGCCCTCGGTGCCCGACGAGCTGTCGTTGATGATGAGGTTGTTGTCGAACGGCAGCCGGTACGAGGCGCACAGGCCGACGCCGCCGCCTGCGGTCTTGAGGGCGTTCGCGCGGCGGATGATGCCCTCGGTGACGCCCTCCATGTCGAGCGGCTGGCCGGGCTGGTAGCCGGGCACGTCGACGGACGCGGTGATCTCGGGGCGCGGGTTCGGGTCCGGGGGCAGTACACGCGGCTGGTGCACGCGGACGCGGGACAGGTCGAGGGCACGGGACTTGGCGACCGCACCTGAAGCGGTGATCGGCTTCTCGGGCTCGGGCTCGACGGCCGGCTCGGGCTCGGCCGGCTCCTCCGGCTCGGTCGCCGCGGCGGTGGCCTCCTCGCCGTCGTCGCCGCGCACTGCGGCGGCCAGCTGCTCGATCTCGGCCGCGGCCTGCTCGGCGGCCTCGATGCGCTCGGCCTTCTCCGCGCGGATGTCGTTGACGGCGGTCGCCAGCTCGCGGAGCTTGGCGAGGTCGTCGGTGGTGACGGTGCTGCTGCCCGCCTTGGCGTCGAAGGCCTTCACGGCGCCGTCGAGCAGGGTGTCCAGTTCCTCGTCGCTGAGGGCGGTGATGTCCTCGGGAAGGGAGAACTCGTCCATGGGGCCGGGCTCCAAAAGATCGATCTTGGAGTCGCTCGGCCCAAAACCAGCAGCGCGCTGATAGCACAGCATAGCCATGGATCAGTACGCGCTGCCGGTGTCGTTACGTACGGTCATCCGGCCGGCGGACCGGGACGGAGCATGTGACTTGGCCCCCACCCGAATTCCACGAGCGTGTGTACTCGGTCACACGGAACGCTCTTGCAAGGTGCTAGGGCTTGCCGACTCTACCGAGACGCCACCTGTTGACCGAGCGGGCATCGATGCACTTCGGAGAGGCCGCACACCGCCCGACGGGACGTCAAGAAACGGCGACACGCCCGGGGTTCGGTACTGCCCTCAAGGCGTTGTGGCCGAGATCACCTTTGTTGCCTGTCAAATGGCCGAAGTGCCTCACTTGTTCCAGCGCCCCAACCGGGGTTCTCCCACAGGCTTTTAGCCGCAGTCGTGCCCCTGGCATGACTGCGGCCCCCTGATGGCACAGGGGGCCGCCGGGTCATTGCGCGAGACCAAGAAGGTCAGGTAACCCGTGTTCCACCGTAATAGCGACCGCTCCGAGCGCAAAGGGCACGAGACGCGGCTCACTCCGGGCCGGCGGCGTCTCCTCGCTGCTGCAGCCGTCTCCACGGCCGGTCTGGGCCTCGGCTTCTGCGTGGTCGTTCACGCCGTCACCCCGGACGAGGCGACCGCCTTGTCCAAGGTCGGCAGCTCGGCTGCGTACGTCGTGGCGCTCGTGATGCGCCGCGGCCCCGGCTCGGGTCCGGGCGGCGTCGCCCTCGGTAAGTAGCACCGCCCGCGGTGAGGGGCTCGGACGCCACGCCTCAGCCCCTCACCGCGTAGCCGGCCCACTCACTGCGTGGTGGCGGACTGCTTGGTCGAGGTGTGCACGATGCGACCGCTGGACTGCTCACGGACCTGCGCGTCCAGGTACCGGTTGGCGATGGCTTTCACGGTCTCGACGTTGGAGTGCTTGAAGACGACCTTGCCGCCGGGGATGACGGCCTCGAACATCTCGGGCTTCGGCACGCTGCTGGTGTCGCCGTTCTGGCGGGCCTGGCGGTTCTTGCCGCAGTTGCATCCCATCAGTCGTTCTCCTTCGGTGTCGCGGCGCTTGCGGTGATCTCTTCGGGGGTGATGGCGAGGGAGGCCTGCAGGGCTTCGATCTCGGCGCGGCGGGCCGCCTCCCGCTCGGCCATCGCGTCGAGGAGCCGGTCCACGAACGAGTCGGTCAGCAGGGCTGCGGCCAGCTCGTCACCGGTCGGGGCCGGCGGCTGTCCGGACACGCTGTCCGGACGCTGTCCCGGCAGGTCAACGCCGTTGTCCGGGCCGGGCTCGGACGCTGTCCGGGCGGTGTCCTGATCTTGTCCGGGCACGGTGTCCGTGGCGGGCAGGAGGCCGGCGGCCGACGCGGCGAGGGCGAGTTCGGCGCGCTCGGCAACGGCGTGCATCGCGGCGAGCAGCGGCGTGGAGTGGCCGGGCACCGGCACCGTCAGGACCGCGCGGAGCTGCCACTTGCCGTCCCGGCCCTGCTTCAGGTGGTAGCTGGGCTGGCAGGCCGCGAACACCGACCGGTCCCACTCAGACAGCCACGGCGCCGCTGCGCCCGAGAACCACAGGCCGCGCGAGCTGAGGCCGACCGTGACGATCGCCCCGACGGTCCTCGTGTCATCGAACTGGCAGGACGCGGTCTCGCATTCGGCCCCGTCCCTGTGATGGCCCACGTTCATGGTCATCGCACCGACGCGCACGGTGGTGCCGTCGTCCAGCTGCCTCTTGGCGCGCAGGAAGTGCGTCAGGTCCAGGCCCTGCGCGGACAGCTTGCGCACGGTCAGGTTCTTGCCGGGGTAGCCGGCGTGCGGCTCGTCCATCGTGGCCACGAACCCGAACACGCGGCCGTCCTTGTAGTGGACGCCTCCGGAGCCGTCGGGCAGCTCCTCGACGGTCGGCTCCTGGAACCAGGCGGCGGGCATCGGCGGCATCTGCTGCAGGGCGTGCCACGCCGAGGCTTCGATCTCCGGGGGCAGGCCGAGCGAGGCGGTCTCGTCGGCCCACGGCGGGCGGATCGAGTCGTCCTTGTACGCCTTGGCGAGTGCCGCGTACAGCTTGTCCGCCTGGTCGCGCAGGTCGGGGATCTCGTCCTCGGGGATGTCGGCGCCGCCCATGCTGCCCTGCAGGACACCGGCGGCCGCGTACACGCCGTTGGCGACGATCTCCAGGCGCGGACTGCCGCCGTTGTCGAAGACGTCGGCGTAGCCCAGCTTGTACGCGTCGGCGGTGGCGGGGTCGCCTTCCGGGTCGCGGTACAGGAACGCCGACCCGAGCTTGTCCGCATCGACGTTGCCCTGGTCGTCGGTGGCCCAGTCCAGGACGCGGCTGCGCGCCTGGTCGCCCTCCCACTTCGCCTCGCGGTCCTCGTGGACCGGCAGGTCGGTGCTGCCCGAGACGGCCGCGCTGACCTCGCCCTCGGGCAGGTCGGAGGCGCCGACGTACTGGCCGGGCGCGAGCCGGACGATCCGCCCGTTCTTCGCGGCCCGCCCGAGGTGCCCGCGCGCCGACTGCATGCTGATGTCCAGGGCGTTGGCGACCTCTCGGGCGCCGACCGCGACCGGGGACGTGCACACGTAGGTGACGACCCGCTCGTGCGTCTCGGAGGCCGCTGTGAGGACGACCGCCGGGGCCGCCGACGCCGCCTCCTGCACCGGGTCGAGGACGATCCGGGCCCGGTTGTAGGCCGGCATCGCCACGAGGGTGGCGCCGCGCAGCCTGGCCTTGGTGATGCGGATCAGGAAGTCGCCGGACTTCTCCGAGTGCACGACCAGGCCCTCGTCGGGGTTGTCGGGGTCGCCGGCCGCCGCGGTGAGCGCACCGGAGCGGGCGAACGCGGTGCGGATCGTGGCCGCGTTGACGACGCCGCCGGGGCCGGTGATGACCTGCAGGTCGAACCGGTTGCGGGCGATGTGGCCGCCGGTCGAGGCGGTCCACTCGGGGCGGGTGGCGCCGGACAGCATGATCGAGCCGTCCTCCATGCGCAGCACGCTCGCCTCGGCGAGGTGCGCGGAGGCGAACAGCCAGTCGGCGTCTTCCGGGGTGAGGGTCTTGTCCACGAACTCCACGTCGACGTCGTCCAGGTCGACGCTCACGCCGAGCGGTGCCTCCTGCTCCAGCAGCATTACCGCGTCCTGCCCGGTGTGCCGGTTCAGGTACAGGACCCCGGCCGCCGTGATCCGGTTGCCGTCGCGCATGACCGTGTTGATGGCGCCGCACAGCTCGGCGCCGTCATGGCCCATGCCCATTTCCTCGGCGTACTGCAGCGGCTTGGGATCGCGGTCCCAGTACAGCGAGCCGGGCGTGAACACGCGGCCGTCGCCGGTCTGCTCGTTCTCGAACGCGATGGCCGTATCACCGGGCGTCGACCACGCACGCGTCGTGATCGGCTCGGCCATGACGTCGGCCTGAGCGGTTGCGGGCATGGTGTCTTCCTCCTGCTGGGGGCCGAGAGGGATGTCCGTGTACTCGCCGGCGAAGGCGACCCGCACACGGTCGAAGGTGACTGCGCCGAGGCGGTCTTCGAGTTCGGCGAGCAGGTCGCCGTCGCCGTACGCGGCGGTGACGTGGGCGACCCACGGGGAGTGCTGGGCGGGGACCTGCTCGTCGTCCAGCTCGCTCTGGCGGATGGCGTACCCGGCGACGTTGCGCACCTCGTGCAGGTACGGGCTGGCCTCGGGCCGGTCGTCGCCGGTGTCGTCGCTGACGGCCCACACCCAGCACGGTTCGTCGCCGTTGCCGTTCCACCGGTTCACGCCGAAGATCCGGCCGGGGACCGGGCCGAGCCCGCGGTCCTGCAGCTCCTGGCGGAGCAGGTCGATGAGGCTGGCCTGCTGGTGGGCGGGGAAGGCGTCGGCCTTGCCGAGGAAGTACAGCGTGCAATGCAGCTCCTCGGCGGGTTCGCCGCCGTCGACGGCGAGGCGGGCCAGGTCTGCGTCGGACGGGACGAGCGCGATCATCGCGCCGGTGTGGCCGCCCGCCGCGGTGACCGTCTCGGGCCCGCTGGGCACCAGCTCGTAGTCGGCACGGGTCGTGGACATGGCGCGGCGCACGGCATCCTGCACAATCCGCCCCATTGCCTTCAAATCGAAGACTTCGCCGCGCGGGCTGTCCTGCGATTCCAAGGCGGAGGCGCGTACCTGCGGGTGGACGGCGAGGACGCACCGGCAGTTGACGACCTGATTGGCCGGGGCGGTCGGGTCGTGCGGAGCATCCATCGGGATACCGCCGACGGTGAACTGCTCGTCGAGGAGGCGGATCTGCCCGTTCGCTTCCTTGTGGGCGTGCCGTACGCGGTCGTCGCGCTGGCTGATCCACTGCTTCACGATCGGGGCGTCCGTGCCGGTCACGGCCCGTGCTGCTCCGAGCGTGGCCGTGTTCCACGCCCGGCCGGCCTCGGTGCGGGCGATGCGCTCCTCGCGGGCGTCACCGAGCTGCGCGCCCTCGCGGGCGAACCGCTCCCGCAGCCGGGCCCGCAGCTGCTCGATGCTGTCGCCGGCGTCGACCCCGGCGGCCAGCTCCTGGCGGGCGGCCTCGGCCAGCCGGTCACCGACCGCGCGCATCAGGTGCTCGGTCGTCGTGACGTAGCTGGACATGGCCGGGGGCAGGCCGCGGCCGTCGTCGTACCGGCCTGGCAGGTCGTTCCACTCCTCGGGCAGCTCGCCGCCGGTGTCGTCGGCGGCCTGCTGCGCGGCGGTCTCGGAGACCCGCAGGAGGCGGCGCACGATGCGCGGCATCCGGTCGGTGAACATGCGGGCGATCCGGGAGACGGAGAAGCGGGCCGCGACCAGCTCGGTGGCGTCGGCGAGCTGCTGGGCGAACTCGTCGGCCACCTCGGTCAGGACGGCGCTCACCTCCTGGGCGACGTCCTCCTCCGCCTGGTCGAGGAGCGCATGCAGGTCAGCCACGATCGGACTCCTTGAACTCGTCCAGGGCGGTGATGGTCGGGCACGGGTACGGCACGAAGTCCTCGCGGGTGCAGTGCGCGCAGCCGCCGAAGTCGTCCGTGTGCAGGGCCCGCAGACGGGCGACGGCGGCGATCAGGCCGGCGTGCTCCCAGCACGGGTGCGGCAGGGCGTCGCAGTGCAGGCAGACCGCCCAGCCACCGGCCGGCTTGGGCCCGTCGTCGTCACGGACCTGCGCGGTGACGACCATGAGGGCTTCACGGCCGCACTCGGGGCACAGCTGCTCGTGGGCCACGGTGACGTCTGTCTCCGGGGCGGGCGTGACGACGTGCTTCGACACCTCGTAGCGGTCGTTCTCGTGGTGGCGCCAGGCGGCCATCTCCTCAACCGGGTAGCGGCCCGGGCAGTGGGAGCACCAGCCGTGCACGCGGTGGGAGGCCACCGAGTGCCCGAGCGGCGCCTGGTACTGGGGGTCAGCCACGGCTCACCTCTCGGTCGTCGGGATCGGAACAGATCTCGCACCACGACCAGTCGCCGACCGTGGAGACGCCGTCAGCGGTGAGGACCACGACGTGGCCCACGAGGCGGGTGTAGGCCTTGCAGGCCGGGCACCAGTCCTCGCGTGGCGTGCCGGGGTCGATGGCGACGGTGAGCGGTGCCGGTTGCGGCATGGCGGGTCTCCCTGCGCGGCGGTCATGCGGCCAGCCCCAGGCACGAGGTGAGGACGCCGGGCACCACGTCGTAGGAGTGCTCGATACCGGCGGCGATCAGCTCCCGGGCGTAGGAGTCGAGCGAGGCGGTCAGGCAGTCCGGGCTGAGGCCGTATCGTGCGGCGATCTCGGGGACGCGCCGCCATGCGCCGTCCAGGAGCCGGTACTGCTCGACCTGGCCGGGCTCGACCTTCCACACGGTGTGGAGGGCGGCGGGCTGGAGGTCCCGGGCCCTCGCCCGCTCGGGGCGCGGGCAGACGGGAGTCCGCATCAGCTTCTCCCCCGCTGAGGACAGGGCGGCCCAGATCAGGCCGTCTGCAGCGGCGAGGAGGCCCTCGCGGGGGCGGCCTGCGGCCGAAGCGGGCAGGGTGCCCGGCTCGTCGGCGGTCTCGTCCACCGGCAGGTCCGGCCTGGTCGGCGGGTTCTGCTCTTGGCCCTGCTGCTGGTCCTGCTGTGTCTGGTCGGCGGTCTGCTTCTGCCGCGCGGCGATCTCCTCCGGGGTGGGGGCGTCGTCGTCGGTGAAGCCGGTCTCCCGGCGGAGGGCGTCGGCGGAGATGACGCCCCGGTCGAAGGCCTGCAGGGCCGTCTCGGAGCGGTTGGTGCGCACGCGCAGCGGGGCGGTGTCGAACCAGACCAGCCAGCGATGCCAGTCGTCGATGTTCTCGGCCTGCAGGAGCGGGCGCAGCCACTGCTGCGTCAGCGCGTAGGAGACGGTGGCGAGCTTGGGCTCGATGCCCATGCGGATGGCTTCACTCGTGAGCATCCAGGCGCCCCAGTGGTTGGCGTCACCGAGGCCGAGGAGGATCTCGGCGGGGATCTCCAGCGAGTTCGCGAACCGCTTGATGGCTTCCTCGCGGAGCTTCAGCGCCAGCTCATCGAAGTTCGATTCGAACGTGAGGAGCTTGAAGTCGGCGATCGAGTCGGCGGGGACCTCAAGGACGATCGGGACCGTGGCGGCGGCCGACTCGGGTTCGCGGATGGCGGTCTCGGCGACCGTCATCAGGATCTCGATCAGGTCGTCCTCGGCGTCGTTCTGCGTCGGGGTGGTCGGGAACCTGGTGCCCTTGGGGACGAGGAGGATGCCGCGCCCGGTCAGCCGGGAGCGGGCGATCGCCTTGACGGCAGCGTTCAGCAGAAGCAGTTCTTCCAGCAGGTCGAGGCTGGAGCGGACGGGGCTGTCGGCTTCGATGGCCCGCTCGGGGTCGGGCTCCCACACGCGGAGGGCTACGGGGCCGTCCGGGTCGAGGTTCTCGGGGTCGCCGGCCGGAATCACGATGTCGTCGCCGTCGACTTCGGCGGTGAGCTTCCCGGACTGCTGGCGGATCTCGCGGGTGGACAGCACCCGCCAGTCATGGCCGTCCTCGGGCGAGTCCGGCGAGAGGACTTCGTCGTTCGGGCGGATGACGATCCAGCCTTCGCCGGGCACGGTCAGGTGCTTGCCGAACGTGCCGAGGAGCTTGGACTGTCCGTCGGGGCCGCCCGCGATCTGAGCAACGATCTCCGAGGCGCGGTGGTTGTCGGGGGCGCGTTCGATCGAGCCGTCTTCGGCGCGGCGGCCAGCGTAGAGGACGGCGCCGGACATGGCGTTGCCGATGTAGTTGGCGGCAAACCGGACTTCGGGTACCAGGTGGTACAGGTCCCAGGCGCGGTTCTGCCATCCCTGGTCGGTGGCGGTGGCCTTGCCGCGTCCGACCTTCCTGTCGATGTAGCGGGACGCTGCCGCTGCGATCTCGCCGCGCATCAGCGGGCCGTGAGGTCGCCGAGCGTGTCGTCCACGCGGTTCAGGAAGACGGAGGCGCCAGCGACCGCCAGCCACTCCAGGCCGTGGACGAGCAGCGGGCTGTCGTCCCACTGACCGGAGGCGAGGAGCCAGGTCACGAGGGTGGCGCCGCTGATCCACCAGCCCATGCAGTACACGCAGCTGATGAGGGAGACGACCCACTCGCGGGGCTTGCTGTCGGGCTTGCGGGTCTGCCAGTCGAAGACGGCGCCGCGCGCCGGTTCCAGGATGGCGTCGTGGACGGCCAGCTGCGTTGCCCGGTACCCGGCGGCAGCGAGGACGACTAGCTCCGGAACGCCGATCATTCCCAACCCCTTGCTGAAGATCCTTCGGAATGCGGCGGCTCACTATAGGCATACGCCGTAAATCCTGCTCTAAAACTGATCTTCCACCGCAATACTTTGATCATCAGCCAGGTTTATACATCCCGTGCCGGTCTGTCTGCTCTGCTACGGTTCGGCCTCCGTCCTCCTCGGCCGGGAGTGACGTTCACGGGCGTCGGCGGCTATGCCGCTACAGCGTCCGGACGGCAGGTGTCGCGCAACCCCAGCCGCCGACGCCCTCTTCACACATCCGCTCGCGTAGTCAATTTCCGTACAGTCACCTGGGCTTTCCTGGGATCCTTCGTGCTGAGTCACGAGGTGGACAGGAGCCGAAGCGTGATCATTCTTGATGCGTGCATTCTTCGCGGATCCGGCCTGAACAGCAGCAGCACGGATGTCCTGCGGGCCATACGCACTGCTGGTGTCGAGGGCGTCGCGGTCCCGTGGATGGTCATGGAGGAGCTTTCCGCGCAGCAGGCGATCAAGTACCGCAAGCAGTACGAGGCGGCGGCACAGGCGATCGAGTCCCTGGGCAAGCTGACGCCGTGGGGGCTGGGCTACCCGATGCCGGACATGGACCTTGACCGACTCCGGGAGCACTGGCGTAAGCAGTGGTCGAGCGTTGTCGATGTGATCCCCACCAGCGAAGCCGCGCTTCGGGAGGGGGCGTTCCGCGAGGCGAACGGGTTGGCTCCTTGCAGGGACGACGGGAGAAAGACCGGGGCACGGGACGCGGCCATATGGCTGTCGGCCGTCGAGTACGCCAAGGAACACGCGGATCAGACCGTCTACTTCGTCAGCGACAACACCCGGGACTTCGGGGACGGCACGAGCTACGCGGATCCGATGCGCACTGACATCGCCGAACTTGGGGAGCGGTTCGTCCACCTGACCGGCCTGGGCGAGGTCATCGACCGATTCACGGAATCCACGACCGTCGAGCAAGACGTCATCCAGCGCGCCGTGGAGTCCGAGGCTGCCCTCAGCGCCATCAGTCGTCTCGCGCACACCCTTGGAGGCGGCGGGAAGAGCACTGCCTGGCTCCAGGCGATCGGCGGCAGCGCGTTCCCGTGCAAGGTGGCTGATGAGAATCAGGAGCCCATTCACGTCAGCGCAGACGGCTGGCTCCACGATGCGTTGAGGACTCGGCCCACCACGATCAGCGACGTGGAGTCGTACCGCGTCGGCGATCATGTCTGGTGCACGGCTACCGTCCGATGGCTTGTCTATGGCACCGCTCTCTTCGGCAGCTTCCCGAAGATGGCGGCTTGCGCCTTCGAGGCACGGGTTCTGTTCGCTCCAGACAATGACGACCCCCGCCTGACGGTCCTCCGCCACTCCCCCTTCGAGCCCGCTACGGACGCCGAGTTCACCGAGCTGAAACCCGTACTGACGTGGAACTTTCTGCTGAGCGCGGACGAGTTGCGGGCACGCACGGGGGTGGACCAAGCCGCGCTCGCCAAGATCGTCGCGGATGGGGACACGAAGCTGTGGATGAGGGTCCTGGCAGCTACCACGATGCTGACCACCGGACTTTCCAAACCGCTGTCGGCCATCTCCGACATCCACATGGGCGAGACCCACGAAGGCTGAACAGGGCGCGTGTCACGGGCTCAGACCGTCGCGTGGCAGCGCACACAGGTACTGCCGCCGGTCACCGTTGCCTCACACTGGCACTCCGACCTACCCACCACAGCGGAAGGACCCTGCATGGCCGCCAGCGATATCGCACAGAACATCTTCGGCGAGGGCGAGAAGGTCTACTACGCCGAGGGCGACGAGCTGAAGGTGGGCGAGGTGCTGGAGATAACGGTCGACGGCGACGTCAAGATCGCCTCGCAGTTCGCGGACAGCATCCTCACCCGCCACGAAAAGCATGTACTGGCGGTCCAGCCCTACGCTGAGAAGGGCTGATCACCCGGCAGGTGTACGCCGGGTCAGAACAGCGCCACGGTGCCCAACGGGCCGACCGGCATCTCGTCCAGCTCCTGGCCCTCCCCGGCCTCCATGAACTCCAGCTGCTCGGCCGGACGCGGCAGGTCCACGATGGCCAACGAGCCGGGGCAGGACACCAGGGAGTCCCCGTAGCGGGCGCGCCGGTCGGGCGGGTCGTGCCGACACAGCCGGCCCTTGCTGAGACTTCCGGCTACCGGCCCGGCCGCGATCGGCCGCTGGCACTCCCTGCAGTGGACTCGGGGCAGTTTCACACCGGTTAGTGTGCCGATGCCCGGCCTGCCGCGTACAGCAGACCGGGCACCCGGGCCCGTGCGGGCCGGCGTACCTCTACGGGATCCAGCGGCAGAACCACAGGTAGTCGGCCCCGCTGCGGTAGCTGTCGCGGACGTCTCGCAGCAGGCGGTAGATGCGTTCTGTCATGCTCACTTGCCGATCCTCCGTCCGTACGCCTGGGCCGGGCCGCCCGGCCGGCCGGTGCGCCCGTACTGGCCGGGCTGCGGCGCGGTCGGCAGCGGGGCGTGCACGATAGCGCCCTGGTTGACCTCCGGGATCAGGCCGTACACCAGGACACAGGAGGCGTCGATCCGGCCAGGGCTGTCGGAGTCGGTGGGCTGCCACGTCGCCCATTCGTTCTCCAGGTCCACGAACGCGCCGCGCAGCCGGATGCGGTCCTCGACCATCTGCTGGGCGATCGGCTCCGCCCTGAGCAACTTGCCTTGCTTGGCGCTGACGGCGTCGATCATCGGCATCAGCTTGCCCTTGGGGATGCGGCCCTCATCCTGAAGCGCCTGCCAGGCGGTGCTGATTGCCAACGTGCACATGTCTCGGCCGTAGTTCCACTCGACGTAGATCACGCCGGCGTTTGTCTCGTGCGCGAGCAGGCAGGCGGTGCGGGACCACTCGGCCGACGACATCGCCTTCGTCTTGTCGTGCGTGATCCACACCCGGTTGTCGGCGCCGAGGAAGCCGCCGATGACGCCCGCGGTGTCCCGGCCACCGCCGGACGGGTCGATCGACACGGCGATCTTCTGCGGCTCCACCACGGTGATGCCGTCGCGGATCGACCGCAGCAGGTCCCGGGAGACGAGCGCGCCCTCGGACGGCTGCGGGTCGCCCTGCGACAGGGCGTGCCAGTCCCGCACCGTCGACGTCCGCTTCACGTCGCTCCACCAGGCCAGCAGCGCCCGCCGGTTCCTCGTGGGGATCTTCGGGTGCGGCAGCGGGTCGCCGTCCTGCCGGCCGAGCGGATCCGGCCCGAACTTCGATGGGTTGGCGATCGCCGGGAGGTGGACGACCTTCCACCGGCCGCCCTCCTCCAGCCGGCCGTCCTCCTCCAGCCGGCGGCCCGCGAAATCGTCCGGGTGCCAGCGGGTCTGGATCGCCACCACCGCGTTGCGGTCCGGCTGCAGACGCTTCAGCGCGGCCGACGACCACCAGTCGTGGACGCGTTCGCGCATCTTCTTCGACTCGGCCTCGGCACGGTCCTTGTGCGGGTCGTCCACGACCAGCAGGTTCACGGAGAAGCCGGTGAGGCCCGCGCCGAGGGACACCGAGCGGACGCCGCCGCCCTGGTTCGTGTCGTAGTCCTGTGCGGCCTCCGACCCGGGCAGCAGGGACAGCCCGAACTCGCCGCCGTACTCGCCGATGTACTGCCGGATCGTCTTGCCTCGGCGCAGCGCCAGGTCGTCGGAGTACGAGGTGACCGCCACCCGGTCCTCGCCGTGCAGACACAGCCACCAGAACGGGAACCACTCGGCCGTCGTGGTGCTCTTGCCCACCTGCGCCGGGGTGATCACGAGGAGCCGGTCGTACTCGCCGCGCTCCAGGTCCACGAGCGCATCGCTGATGACCTTCAGGTGCGGGCGCATCCGGTAGCTGGGGTCCAGGCCGCGCGCGAGCGTCGCGGGGTCCCGCAGCAGGTCCCGGGCGGCTGCCCGCTTCGCGGCCTGCAGCCGCGCGTACACCGCGGCGTCGTTCAGGTGGCCCAGCTCCGGGGCGAGCGTGGTCATGACTCACCGCTGTCTTCGTCCACCGGCTCCGCGCCCCGCTCGCCGGCCGCCTCGCCTGGCTCGTCGTCGTCCTGGTCGTCGCCGGGGTCGTACGTGCCGTCATCCTCGTCGTCGGTGTCGTCCAGGGCGTGCGCGCGGCGGGCGACCGTCGCGGCCAGCTCGGCGAGCCGTACGCGCCGCTGCTCCGGGGGCAGCTTCTGGAACTCCTCGACCTGGACCGTCAGCGGGTCGCCGCCGGGCCCGGTGACCGCGATCGTCTCCGTCGGGTCGCCGAACAGGTTCCGGCGCAGCCGCATCGTGGTCTCCACGAACCGCGTGAACTCCATGACGGTCATCGAGCCGACCTGCTGCTGGATGTGGGGCAGCGCCTGGCCGACCATGCCGGTCATGATCCGCAGGATCTTCGCGTCGTCGCGGGCGGACTTGCGGCGCTCCTCTTCCATCTCGGCGGTGTACTGCTGCTGCTGGTGGGCGTCCCAGGCTGCGGCCCGGTCCTGCCAGCGGTACTGGGCGGCGAGGGCTCGGACGTGGCTGTACGAAAGTGCTAGCTGGTCTGACGCTTTTGCAAGGGTTCTGGTGAGGCCGAGGTCGCGGAAGACGAGGAAGCGGGAGTGCCGCTTGGGGGTCTCGCCGGGCTGTCGCTCCCACGGGTCGAGGGTGGGGTCGAGGGTGATGCGGTCGCTCATGGGTGCTCACGGTCCTTCTGTCCCGGCCCGGGGGGGGTGGGCGGGTGCTCCGGTGGTAGGCGCGAGCCCGCAAAGCCGGTGTGGGGGTGGGGGCTTTGCGGGCTGTGGCCATGCGTGGGTGCGTCGGGCGTGGCTAGGCCGTGGTGTCGGCCTTGGCGGCTTCCTCGGCTTCCTTGGCGGCTTGCTCGACTTCGCGGCGGGCGATGTCGGTGAGGAGGGCGATCATGGTGGTGAAGTTGCGGACGTCTTTGCAGCGGCCGAAGGCGTACACCGCGGCGGCGAAGTCCTCGAACATCTCGACGGGGGCGGCGCCGACGAGGTCGGTGCCGTTGGCGATGGCGGTGATGGCGTCCTTGAAGTCCTCCATCTGGTGCGGGAGGAACATGAGGGTGGCGGAGCGCCAGTCGAACTCGCCGTGTGGGATGGCCAGCTTGGTGTCGTCGGGTTCGACGGTGGGGAGCTGGTTCTCGTCCAGGCCGGTGGCGATCAGGTCGTCCACGTTGTCGATCATGGAGACGAGCTGTGCGAGGACGTCCTTGTCGGGATCGCCGTGCAGCTCGTTGTGGGCAATCTGCTTGGCGATGACCTCGGAGCGGCGCATCGTGCGGGTGTCGATGATGGCGGGGATCTGCTGGAGGCCGGCGGCGCGTGCGGCGCGGGAGCGGTGGTGGCCGGAGATGACCTCGATCGGGCCGGTTCCGCCGGGCTGGTGGCAGTAGGGCAGGGACTCGACCATGCCGCGCTTGCGGATGTTGCCGGTGAGCCGCTCGAAGTGGCGGGGCTGCATGACCTGGGCGTTGATGTCCTGCTCACGGAGGGAGGCGACGTCGACCCAGCGGATGAACAGGTCCTCCCCGATCTGCATGACGTCGCGGGCCGGGTTCTCGGTGCTCCAGGACATGCCGGTCGGGTCGGGGTCCGGGGCCTGGGCCGGCTCCTGGTCCTGGGGGGCCGGGGTGGTCACTTCTTCTTCGCCTTGCTGCGGCTTGCGCGCCATGCCTGCTCCTTGGTGATGAACGCGGTGAGGGTGGTGGGGATGTCGGTGGTGGACCAGTCGGCGCGGTACGACAGCTTGTAGCCGTCCGGGTGCTTGGCCCGCGATTCCAGCTGCATGAGCCCGCGCAGGCCCTTGGCCTCGGGGTGGCGGGTGTACTCGACGGTGACGAGGCCGTTCGATGCTGCCAGCAGGATCTCCGAGGCGCCGGTGAACACGAGCTTGGCGCTGTCGCGGCGCAGCGCGAGCATCGTCGCCAGGCGGGTCAGGCGGAGCTCGTAGTGGGGGGCGCCGAACGCGAACCGCATCAGCAGGTGCGTCGTGTACTTCGTGGCGCCGGGGTACGGGCGGGTCATCGTCTCCGCGCCGTAGCCGATGACGCCGGCGACGAAGCCGTCCACGATGACGAGCATGTTGTACGAGCCGGGCGCCGCGGCGAGCCGGTGCATCCACAGGTCGCGGTAGTAGTCCACCTCGGTGCCCTTGGCGGGGACGACCTCGACGCGGGACTGGTCGGTGACCTGGTGGTCCGGGGGGATGATCGGTAGAGAGGTAGGCGCGGTGGACCGGGACATGCCCAGGGCGACCTTGGGCCCTCCGGTGAGCTTGAAGATCTCCTCCGGCCGGTTGCTGATGACGAAGGCGCGGGCGACGTCGCCGAGCGGGTGCGCGAACACCGGGGTCTCGTGGGCCGCGATGCCGGAGCGCTCCTCCTGCAGGAACATCAGCAGGGCGGCCTTGTCCCGCATGTGGTCGGCGAGCCGCTGCATGTCGACGTCGGGGTCGAACACCGAGTAGGGGGGCTCGTTCCACTCGACGCGGCCGCCGGTGTCGAAGAACTTCTCGAAGCCGGCCTTGTACGTCGGCGGGGCGGCGATGATGATCGCGTGCGGGTCGTCCTCGGCCTCGGCGATGTGGTCCCACATGCACTTCGGGGTGAACTTGACGCCGGGGAGACGGTCTGCGATCTGCTGGAGCGAGCCGACCAGGCGGGCCTTGTGCTCGTCTTCCCGCTCGATCATGTCGGTGACGAGGTTCGTCCAGTAGTCCACCTCGGGCTTGGCCTGCATGCGCGCGAGCCAGTGGACGTACAGGAGGTGCGCGGCCTGCTCCACGATCGGGGCGTCGGGCAGCTCGACCGGCTCGCCGTCCAGGGTCATGCCCAGCGACGTGAGGTCGCCGCCTGACACGCAGGTGCCGACGATGCCGGTGTAGAGGGTGACGTCGGACGTCTCCATGCACGACGGTGGGATGCCCGCGTTGGCGGCGACGAGCGCCGCGGCGAACGAGCCCACGCCGACCTCGACGTAGCGGGTGTACTGGTCGCGGGGGAGCCTGTTGAAGACCTGCCGGTAGAAGGCGCGGTCTGGCGCTGAGGAGTTGCCGGCGAACAGCACTCCGGGTGCGGCGAATCCTGCGGGCATGCCTGTCCCTGGGGGAAGGTGGCGGATCGCTCGGCCCACAACCAGCAGCGTCGGGCAAGGGTAGTCGCTGACCTGCTAGGGGCTGGTGGCCATGGTTCGCGACAATGTTGCACCCGAGCTTCGCCGGAGTGCCCCAGTAGCCGTCGTTGTTTCGGCTGGTCCAGTCCGTGATGGTTTCCGGGATGAGATCCGCGATGCTGTTCGCAGTCTTCGGTGCAGCAGTTGGATGCAAACTACGCACCCGACCAACTGTCTCGTGTCTCCAAGAATTGCGGTAGTCTCGGAAGCACTTCCTGATTACGTCTTCTGAATGCGTAATCCGTGAAACGACCAAGGCCCCGCCCTCCCGTAGGTTGCGACCCTACGGATCGCGAGGACGAGGCCCTGGCTTGGTGGTGTGAGCCCTGGCCGAGCTGAGTGCTCAGCTGGGGCTCACGCGTTTCACGTACGGTGCTCGATGAGCCACGCGACCACGAGGAAGACCTCGCAGCTCGCGCTCACACGCTCCGAGGAGACGTGCGCACGTACGTGTTTCTCCCACCGATCTTTCAGCCACCGAAACAGCTTCAAGATCGGCTCCCTTCGGCGAAGCCGGGTTTACCCCGGCACCACAAGGGACGCGGTCGCGCCCCCACGTGTCGGGTGCGGTCCGTCATCCCCCTGAAGGAGTAAGCAGCAATGTACAGCGCGGCCTGGACGAATCCCCAATCTTCGGTGCTCATCCGGAAGTTGCGGCAACAGCCGTTCCATAATCGGATCAAAATCGATCAGAATTGGCTACATATCGAAAGCTCTAGTCTCGGTTGCCGGCTTCCATCGATCCAGGCCGGCTCGTTACCGGGCATGCGAACGCCCCCTGCCCCGGAAGCGGGGTCACAGGGGGCGAACCATATGGACCGCGAGGGAGGACTCGAACCTCCAACCTTCACCTTCGAGAGGTGATGCTCCATCCAATCGAGCTGCTCGCGGACAGTGGGGGGATGGTAGCAGTTCAACCGGTCTGCCGGGTATGCCCTCTTGGCGGCCTCTGGGCGGCGGTGTGACCGAGGGCCGGGGGAAGGTGATGCTCCCCCGACCCTCGGTCGGTGCGGTGCCCCGCGGTCAGAACAGGGTCTGTGGTGGCGTGGCCGTCGGCTTCGGGGCCGTCGGCCGGCGCGTTCCGCCCGGGTTGGGGAGTTCGAGGACCTCCCAGCCGTAGCGCTGCTGGAACCACTCGGCCGCCCACTGCCGATGGCAGGCTTCCCCGGCGTTGACGTTCTCGAAGCACATCAGGACGCCGGGCAGGTTCGGGTACGACTGGGCGACCTCGTCCAGCGCGGCCAGGATTTCGGCCTCGTGGCGTACGAGCCGCTGCCGGTACACCCGGCGCTCGATGGGGATGTTGTCGATGCCCTTGAGGGGCGGTTTCATCAGCTCCCACGGGGCTAGGGCCTTGATCTGGATGAAGTTGTAGCGGACGAAGCGGGGCCGTCCCACGGTGATCCCGATAGGGATTCCGGCGTCTTCCTGCCAGTTCTGGTAACGGCTGGTCACCAGCTCCAGCGGCTGGGCGACTTGGATGCGTTCCACGTCCGGTTCGGGCCCGTCGAGGCCGAGGCTCTTGAGGTCGATCACTGGTCTTGCCTTTCTGTGGTGGTGTGTCCTGCTTTCATTCTTGACCAACCGGCCGGGTTTACCCTCGTGTCCCGACTGGCTTGGCCCAGGGGCCCCGACTGGTGCGGGGCCCTTGCGCCACTACGTCAGGAGGCGCTGGTCTTGGGGGTGTTGGTGGCCTCCGCCTCGGGGGCGACCCGGAGCGCTCCCGCCAGGACGGTGGCCGCGGTGGCGGCCTTGGCCAGGTTCTGGGCGGCCTTCGTGGCGACCTGCCGCAGGTGGTCGATCCGCATCTTGTTGCCGGGGATGCCACCGTGCGCCCCGGAGAGGAGGAGCGCCAGCGTGTCGGGATCCAGGTCGGCGATCTCCTGGAGGATCTTGCCCGCGTCCTCCAGCCTGCCGATCTTGCCGACGAGCTTCTTGCGGTCGGCCACGATCTGCTCGCGCTTGTCGACGTCCACGGCCAGCTCGGGGAACATGCTGTCGTCGACCTTGTCGGCGCCGGGGGCGTCCTCGGCCAGGACGAACATGACGCTCTGGCTGGCCGCTTCCTGCTCCTCGTTGCGGACCCTCGTGCAGAACATCTCGGCCTCGCGGGGGCTGTTGAACTGGCCGCGGGTCCAGCGGGCGATGAACGCGTTCTGGTTGGCCGGGCTGATCTGCGAGGCGTACCAGGCCAGGCCGACCGGCAGGTGGCCCTTGAGCAGCGCCTCCTGCACGGCGGGCACGAGCTTGAGGAGGGAGAGTCGCAGGTCCACGTAGTTCCAGCTCTTGCCGACCCGCTTGGCGACCGCTTCGGGGGTCAGCCCGAAGTCCATCAGCTTCTTGAAGGCCCGCGCCTCCTCCAGCGGGGTCATGTTCTCGCGGCTGAGGTTCTCCGCCACCGACCGCTCGAAGCCCTCCAGCGTCTCCGAGCCGCCCTCCAGGCCGTGGGTCACCATCGCCGGGATGTCGGCCTTGCCTGCGATCTGGGAGGCCCTCCACCGGCGCTCGCCCGCGATCAGCATGTACCGCTTGGTGCCCCGGATGTAGCGGAGGCTGACCGCCTGCTGGACGCCGATCTCCTTGATGCTGGCGGCCAGCTCCTCCAGCTTCTCCTGGTCGAAGACTTCGCGAGGCTGGTTCGGGTCGCGGTCGATCCGGTCGAGCGGGACCGTCTTGAACGCCGTCTTGACCGCGGCCGGCGCCGCCGGGGCCGGGGCCGCCGCCTTCTTGGTCGGGGCCTTGCGGGTGGTCGGCTTCTTCGCCGCGTCCTTATTGGCGGGGGCCTTCGCGGTGGCCTTCTTGATGGTGGCGGTGGTGGCGGTCATGGCGCCCTCCGTGGTGAGTGGATGGGTGGTGTGTCGCGCAGTCATCATTGACCAAAGCTCTCGGGGTAACCTCGGTGTGCCAATGGATTTGGCCGTACAGTTGGCAAGCGTGCCCAGGTCAGAGCCCTGCCGGAGGCCCACGCCGAGAGGGCGCGGGCCGGGTGTTCGCTAGATGAAGGGGGCCAGCGCCAGGGCCCCGCGGGTGATGACGTCGTCGCCGCCACCCCGGAGGAGGGCGCGGGTGGCAGCCATCAGGTCGCGGCGGGCCTGCTCGCGGTGCTGGATGACCCTCTGGCGGAGCGTCTCACCGGAGGCGATCAGCTTCTCGTGGTCCAGCTCGCCCTTGCGGACGCTCCGGCGGATCTCGATCGCCCATTCCACCTGCTCGGTGCGGAGCAGTCGCTTCACGAGGTCGAGTGCGTCACCCGCGTCGCCCGCGCCGGCGATCAGCTCGATTTCCTCGGTGAGGGCCGTGATGTCCATCGCTCGCTCCCTGGGGGGGTTGGTGGTATGTCGTGCATTCATCCTTCCGCCAGCCCACCTGGCCAACCTCGTTGTCCCGGTGGATTTGGTCAAAGGATCGTCAGGAAACCCGCAGGTCAGCCGGTGGGCGACGGTTGACGTGCACGTGGAGGGTGCCGGGCTCCAGGACGGGTGACGGGTCCCCGTCGGCCCGCACCAGCTCGGGCCGCAGCTGCTCCAGCCAGGGCCACAGGATGCCGGGGGCGAACGTGACCGCCAGGTGGGTGGCGCCGCCGAGCCGGGCCGACAGGTCCGCGGCGGTCGTCCTGCGGCGGGGCTCGCGGCGGGGCCTCGCCGTCTGCTGGCGGCCCAGCTCGCCGACCGGCGCGGGCACGAACCGGGGGGCCAGCGGGGAGACGGGCGCGGCACCGAAGAGGGCGATCTGTCCGGCCGGGGTCTCAGGCATCGGCGGGCTCCAGCGTGGCGAACAGCTCGGCCTGTACCGGCTCGGGCGCCGCCGCTGCGGCGGGCCGGGCATGGACCAGGTGCTCGGCGACCGTCCAGTCCACCCACTCCCATCCCGGGAGCAGTGGGCGGCCGTCCCGGGCGGGGCCGCACAGCGTCGTCATCCCGGCCGCGCGGGCGGCCTGGCGGGCAGCGGTTCCTTCGAGGATGAGGTGATCGGCCAGCACCTGGTGCACGGTGCCGTCGCAGTGCAGCCAGACCTCGCACTTCGGGGTGCCGAGGGCGGTCACCATGGCGAAGCGGTGGATGTCGCCCCAGCCGGGGTGTAGGCCACCTGGTTTCACCCAGACCCACGTGCCGGGTGCGATGTCGCCGGGTCCGGCCGGTGTGTACTGGTAGGGCGGCTCCTGCCGACGGCGCCGACTGGGCTTGGGCGGGTAGAAGTGGCTCGGCGGGTAGCTGGCGGGGCGGGCTGCGCTCAGTTCGGCGGCTTGGGCCATGACAACGTCGGCGGCGGTGTAGCAGCTGGGGCCGACGTGCCAGTTCCGGGGGCCGCGTTTCTCCCACCAGGTGGGGGCGCCGCACTGGCAGCGGCCTTCGGTGAGGTGCTCGGCGGCGGTCGCGCAGGGCCAGGCGGTGCCACAGGACCGGCAAGTGGGCCCGTCGTCCAGGCCGCGGGGAAGGTGGGCGTCGGGGAGGCGGATGATGAGCGGCTTCCAGTCCATCGGTGCGCCCTTTCTTGGGTGTCGGGTGGAGGATGAGAGCGGGCCGGGGAGCGCTGCCTGCTCCCCGGCCCGCCGGCGGCTGCTACTTGGCCAGGACGTGGACGTTGCTGCTGGCCGTCTTGGGGCCGGTGCAGATGTACTCGCCCCACTCGTCGTGCAGCCGGTTGCCGGTGCCGTCCCAGATCAGCGGCTTCTCGCACTGGGCGCACGGGCCGGCGTCCTCCCCCGGCGTC
Organism: Streptomyces griseofuscus; assembly: GCF_014673495.1. GTDB lineage: Bacteria > Actinomycetota > Actinomycetes > Streptomycetales > Streptomycetaceae > Streptomyces > Streptomyces murinus. The sequence goes on along the minus strand of NZ_CP051006.1, from coordinate 5,106,920 downwards.
CCGTGCGGCCGGGCCTCGTCTGCGGGGGTGGTGGTGTCGGCGTGCATCTCCTCGAGGAAGTCGACCGCTGCCGCGAGGTTGTTCGCGCCGACCACGGTGACGTCCTCGTTCTGGCTGGCCTCGTCGAAGTCGTCGGCGGCCACGATGAACTTCCGGTATCCGGCGGTCTGGGCGGTGCGGATGAGGGCGGTGACGTCCTCCACGTAGCGGACCCGGCCGTCGAGCCCCAGCTCGCCGATCAGGACCACCCCGTTCAGTGCGGCCGGGTCGAAGGCGCCCGCGGCGGCGAGTGCGGTGCAGGCGAACGCCAGGTCGGAGGCGGAGCCGAAGCGCAGCGCCGGCCACTCGGCTGCGATGTCCATCGCGCCGGGCTCCCATCCCAGGTCGCTGTTGACGATGGCCGCGCGGATGCGATCGCGGGTCTCGCGGGCCTGGTCGCGGGTTTCGCGGACGAAGGGGGAGGCCGGGTTGTCGGTGATCTGGATGGCCGCGGTGGCGCCCCGGTGGTACTCGGCGCGGATCGAGGCCATGCCCCTGGGGGTGGGGAACGAGGTGGCCGCGGTGCGCCTGCCGGTGACGTCGACCGTGGGCAGGGTCACCGACCGGTACGGCTCGCCTTCGGCTGCGACCTCCCAGCCGGCCGCGAGGAGGCCGCCGAAGGGGAACGCCTCCGCGAGCAGGTGGTCGATGTCGTCGGCGTAGCTGTCGGTGAGGGGGCTGGTCGAGAGGTACCTGTCGTCGGTGTGGAAGAGGGTCTTGCCGTTGCCGTCGCGGACCTCGTGCAGCTCGCATGCTTCGGTGTCTGCGGTGATCGTGGTCGCGTCGGGCAGGGCCTCGCGGATGAGGCGGGCGACGTATTCGAGGGTCCTGCGGTGGAGGACGGTGCGGGCGCGCGCGGCGTTGTCCAGCGCGTTGTTGGCGGCGTGGGAGAGGGCGGCGGTCGTGGAGTCGGTCCGGGTGGTGTGGGCCGAGTGGTCGGTGGCCAGGACCGGTGGACGGGCGGGGATGCCGGTGATCGACTCGCTCGGCGTGTAGCTCGGCGGCTGGCGGTCGGTCATGCGGGGCTCGTAGCTCATGGTCGATTCCCTCGGTGGGTTGTGGAGTGCCGGGGTGGCGGCTCCGGGGCGGGCGGCGCGCACCGGGCCGAGGCCCGTCGCGCTGCCCGCTCCGGGGGCGGCCGGCTGGCCGCCCGGCCGGGTCAGAAGCCGAACTCGCAGTACTCGCAGAACGCCGTCCGCACCTCCCCCTTGTTGTTGGTGAGCGCCACCAGCTCCGACCTGCAGTCCTCGCACTCGCCGAGGCCCGTTGCCGGGATGGGGGTGGTGACCGGCTTTGCGGGGGTGAGGACGGGCGCGGGGCTGGCGTTGACCGTCGCGGTGACCGAGCCGGTGCTGTTGCTGATGAGGAGGATCGCCATCGTGTGCTCCCTGGAGGTGAGGTGGTGTGTCGCACTTCATTCATTGACCAAACCTCCCGGTTTACTCTCCCTGCACCGGTGGGTTTGGTCAAAGAAGCGGCAGGAAAGCCGCTGGTCAGGCCCGGCCCGCCAGCTCCGCCAGGGCCCGGAGGGCGGTAACCGCCGCAGCGAGGTCTCGGACGGCGATCACGTTGAGATCGAGGCCGAGGGCGCGGACGTCGTGAGCCTGACGGGCGGGGACGAGGACGGTGCGGTGGCCGTTGATGTGCGCGGTGCGGGCCGCGTCGGTGACGCCGGGGAGACCGTTGATCGCCCCGTCGAAGCCGCGCAGCTCGCCGAGGAGCACGACCTGGCCGAGCACGCGGGAGTCGAGCTGGCCGCTGGCGGCGAGGACGGTGCAGGCTGTCGCGAGGTCGAGCGTGCTGGTCACGTTATGGTGGTCGTTGATCCGGACCGTCACCGCGCCGTCGGGGAAGGTGAAGCCGCTGCTGACGATCGCGCCGTGGATCCGCCCTTCCGGCGCGGTGTCGAAGGTGTGCCATCCGGTGATCCGGAAGCTGTCCGGGCCGGGCCAGACCGTGGCCTCGACCAGCACCATCCCGGTGCTGGCGGCGCCGTTGGTGTGGGCGGAGGTGGCGGCCAGGTTGCTGAGGTTGCTGGTCGGGGCGAGCGCGTAGTCGGGGTTGCCGGATGCCCGCCGCAGGCCGTCGATGAAGCTGTCGAGGGCCTCGGCCCCTGTGGCGCCCTGGATGATGTCCACCTGGCCGAGGGCGTCGCCCGCTTCGACGTCCAGCTCCTCGACCGCCCTGCGCCTGCGAATGAGGTCGGCCGGCGCGGGGGCGATGTCCCACAGGGTGTAGCTGGCGGCGTCCCTGCGGCCGACGATGATGAACTCGGGGGTGCGGGTGGTGATCATGGCTTTCTCCCTGGGGTGAGGTGGCGGTTCCGGGGCGGGCGGCGCGCACCGGGCTCGGGGCCCGTCGCGCCGCCTGCGCCGGAGGCAGCCGCCCGGCCGCCCGGCCGTCAGGACTTGCGGCGGTTGATGGTGTGGAGGGTGACGCCCTCGGCGGCCAGGGCCCGGCAGATGTTGCCGCGCACCCACCCGCCCCAGCCGTCCGACTCGTACTCGGCGAGGAACTGGCGCCGCTTCGGGTGCGCCGCGTTCGGGCTGAACGTGGCAGCCAGCTCGTAGGCCAGGGTCCGGGTGTTCCACGGGCCCTCGAACAGCCCGTCGGAGATGTCGCTGTCCTCCAGGTCCCAGTACAGATGGAGGAGGGGGGTCCGGGTCTGGTCCATGTCTGGCGCTCCGTCCCTGATGGGTGGTGGTGTGTCCTGCCTTCATCTTTCCGCAAACAAGCCGGGATAACCTCGCTATCCCGGCTGAATTGGTCAAGGATTGTCAGGAAAGCCGCTGGTCAGGCGGCCAGGTCGTAGCGGTCGATCTCCTCGCCGGTGATGCACTCGGCGAGCATGCAGATCAGGACCTCCGAGACGTTCGGGGTGACCGCGTTGCCCAGCTGGCGCACCCGGTCGCGCTTCGAGCCCAGCACCACGTAGTCGTCGGCGAAGGCCATCGCGCGCTGGATCTCGTGCGGCTGGAGCATCCGGAACAGGACGTCTTCGATCTTGATGTCCCCCTGGACCAGGGCGAAGCGGTCACGGGTGGAGATCGCGCCGACGGGCTCGCTGACCGGGCGCGGGGTCCCGTTGCCGTAGTACGGGGCCAGGAAGGGTTCCCAGGTGACGAGGGACTGGTGGCCGGTGGTGGTGAGGGTCCGCATCGGCTCGGCCAGGTCGGTGCAGTGCTCGCCGCCGTCGCCGGTGGAGCCGTTGTTCCGCATCATCATGCCCGGCATCGGGACCGCGGCCAGGCCGTGGTGATTGCCGCTGGCGCAGACCGTCGCGAGCGGGTCGCTGATCGCGCGGACGTCGCTGCTGCCGCCCCGGATCTCGGTGATGAACGGCAGCCACGCGAGCCCGGCCTCGGCCCTGGCGGTCTGGGTCTGCATCGGCCCGTAGACCGTGCGGGCGTTCTTGCCTTCGCGGCCGTCGCACGGGACGAGCAGCGGCGGTACCGCCAGCGCGTCATTCTCGCGGGTGGTGCGGGTCGGCATCGGGTCGAGGAGGTCGGTGGCCGAGTCCCGCCAGGTGCCGCCGGTGGGCACCATCAGCGGGCGGGCGAACTTGTCCAGCCCGGCCTGGATGCGCCGCATCGTCTTCTCGGCCAGCGGGGTCTTGCGGTCGCCGATCCGACCGCCCGCGATCGACCAGTCGATGGCCGCCGCCGCGGGGAGCGTCTCGGGTTCCACGATCTGGTGGCCACACTTCGTGTTCGGGCACCGGTAGTCGTACTGGCTCTTGTACCGGCCCATGTCGACGCCGGGCTTCCGGAAGACCTGCCGGGCCTTGACCATCTGGTCGCAGCCGGTGCAGAACGCTGAGGGGGCGAGCCACTTCTCGAAGTTCGGGGTGCGGCCGAGGCTCTGGTGCCAGTAGACCAGGTAGAGACGGTCGCGGGACTGCGGGGCGCGGTGCACCGAGCGCGGCTCGGCGTGCATCGAGTTCAGCGCGACCAGCCGGGTCCGGTAGCCCATCTTGTGGAACTCCGCGATCCAGCGGTCCCACTCGGCCCACTGCCGGACGTCGACCACGTTCTCGACCACGCCCGCCTTGACCAGGCCGCCGCGCTCGATTACGCCTCGCAGGTAGAGCGGGATCTCTTCCATCAGCGCCCGACTGGCCTCATCCTCCGCCGTCGGGCCGCTGTCCCTCTCGTCCTCCGTCTGGAACTTATCCGCCTCCAGGTCTGCGTACAGGTCGAGCAGGTCGCCCTGGACGGCCTTGGCGAAGTCCCGCTTTTTGCCCTGGGCAATGCTCCACCGAGTGCACTCGGGCGAGCCCCAGTGGATGTCGGTGATCGGCCAGGCCCAGACCGGGGCCTTGCGGATGTCGCCGATGTAGTGGGCGACGCCGGGGAAGTTCCGCTCGTGACTCTCGATCGCCCGCCGCCAGTGGTTCGCGGCCCGGGTCACCTTGACGTTCGGGACGGCGTCCGCGCCCTGGGTGGAGCCACCCGCCCCGCAGAACCAGTCCATGACCGACAGCTCGGTGCCGTCGTGCCTGTACGCCTTGGTTCGCCGGCGCAGGGCGTAGGTCTGGGCCGAGCTGGAGGCCGAGGCCATCGCGCGGGTGGTGGAGGAGATGTAGGGCATTCGGTCCGTCCCTTCCGGGTGGGTGGGTGTGTCGTCCTCTTTCATTGACCCCACCCCTCGGGATAACCTCGTTATCCCGATGGGTTTGGTCAAAGAATCGTCAGTGAAGCCGCGGGTCAGATGCCGTCCGGCCGGAACGGGATCAGGGGGAAAAGGTCCCGGTCGAGCGCGTACCAGCCCCACTCGTGGCCGCCGATGGCGTACCGGCCGTCGGCGTTGGGGTGGAGGACCTCGACCGCCTGCTCGCGCCGCTCGCCGGCGAGGTGCATCCAGCAGGTGACGATGACGACCGCGTGCCGGGTGCGGTTGACCCTGCCGCTCAGGACGTGAACGGTGTCGATCGAGCCGTGCCCGTACCTGGCGGCGTCTCGCTGGGTGTCGGCGGCGATCCGGCGGACGGTGCGGAGGTCGAGCCAGGGCCGCACGTAGCCGTCGCGCTGGTCAGCGGGGTCGATGAGCGCCGGGTAGTGGTCGCGGTCGTTGGCACACACCAGGACTTCGACCATCGAGCCGGGGGCGGCTTCCGGGGCGGCCGGGCTGGGCGGGTCGAGGGTGAGGGAGGCGGCCCGCATGAGGTCGAGGGTGAAGGCGGGTCGGCCGTAGCGGTCGGGCAGTTCGTCGCACAGTGGGCGCCAGACACCTCGGGTGTTGTCGTCCAGGTATGCCGTCCAGCCACTGAGGTCGTGCAGGGCGTTCCCGGCCTCGGTCTGGCCGACGTCGTCGGTGAAGGTGCGCTCGGCGCCGGCCGTCGTCCAGTAGCGGCCGGTGGGAAACAGCGAGTCCTCGCCTGCGACCAGTTCGAGGCGGGCGGCATCGAAGGGGGCGCCGGGCTGGTGGCCGGTGAGGATGTCGCGGACGGCCGCGGCGGTGACGACGAGCATGACGCGGCCGAGCTGCTCGTGCGCGGTCTGGTTGTCGTTCAGGGCCTGGTCGACGGCTGCGCCGAGCGCGCTGCTGGCGGGCAGTTCGTAGGCGGGGCGAGAAGGGGGCTGGCGGTCCATGCCGGGTCCGTTCTGTGTGTGGTGGGTGTTGCATCCTCGATCATTGACCCCACCATCCGGGGTAACCTCGTTACCCCGGCCGATTTGGTCAAAGAAGCGTCAGGAAGTCGCTGGTCAGGCCGTGATGCCGTCGGCCAGGTACGAGCCACCGTCAGCCACACGCAGGGCGAATACCTCGGCCTTCGGGCCGCGCTCGGCGCGCAGGGCGCCGTGCCAGCGGTATCCGTCGAAGTCGGGCCGTCGGCCGCCTTCGTTCTGCCAGTGCAGCTGCCATCCGGGCCAACCCGGCTTGCTGGAGTCGCTCAGCCCGCCGGCGAACCCGAGCGAGCAGACGAGCAGCCGCAGCCCGACCATGAACGCCTTGGAGTGCATGCGCACCTGGTTCCGCTCACGGTGCGGGGCGCCGTGGACGAGGCCCACGAGGAACGCGATCCGCAGCGTCTCGGGCATCGTCAGCGCCCAGGCCGGGAAGCGGCGTCCGGCCCCGTACTGGCCGAAGTGCTCGGCGAGCCAGTCGACCAGCTCGGGCCGCAGTGCCGCCGCGGCTGAGCCCTTGAGCCGGATCATGGCCCCGGCCGTGCGGAAGACGTCCACGGGGTCGGCGTCGGCGAGGGGGGCGGGCAGGTCGGGGATCGCCAGCGGATCCCCGAAGTGGAGGGGTGAGGCCAGCCGGTGTCGGTCGGTCAGGTCGCGGACCCTGGTCCAGCCCGCAGCTGACAGCTCACCGGCCGGGCCACCGTCCAGCAGGACGGGCGCGGTTCGCGCGTGGAACGGGTGGTCGGCCGTCGTGACGAGGCCGGTGGCGAGCGTGGCGCAGTGGACGCGGACAGTGTCGGCGATGGCGCTCATAGTCTCGGTGACCGGCTGCCACCGGCGCTCGTGGGTGAACACCTCATCCCCGGCGGTGACGGTTTCGATGGGGGTGAGGCCGCGCAGAGTCAGGATCATCGTTCCGGCGGCGAAGCCCTCGGGGGCGGGCTCCAGGGGGGTCTGGTTGCTCATGTGGCGTCCTTGTCTCGTCGGGCGGGGGTCAGAGGGTGGGGAAGGTGATTCGGTAGACGTTGGCGGACCGCTCGTCCGGGATGTGCTCCCAGCCGGGTGCCGCCGCCAGGTCGGCCGGCTCGCTGCTGTCGATGGCGTGATGCAGGTAGGCGTCTGCGGCGCCGAGGGTCTCGGTGTCGAAGACGCCGCCGTCGTCGGCCGTGTCGAGCTCCGTGTCTCCGGCGTAGACCTGGACGATGTGGGGGCGGCCTTCGTGGATGTCGATCAGCGCCGAGGTCGCCGACGGGGCCAGCCGCCGCAGGGCGGCCGCGGCCGTCCAGCGGGCGATCTCCAGGGGTGCGGTCGGCTGGTGGTCGCGGGTGAGGCCGCACCAGCACCGCTCGTGCCAGTCGGAGTACCGGCCGCACACGCAGTTCCAGTGGGCGTAGCTCCAGCACCACTCCCAACCGCCGATGCTGTACCGGCCTTCGTCGTCGGGCTCGATGATGAGGGTGGACTGCTCGGCGCCCTCGTCCTCCATGTACGTCCAGGAGACCCGCAGGACGAACGCCAGCGGCTTGCCGTCGTGGTCCTTCGCGCCGCAGTCGATGACGTGCACGGTGTCGACGCCGTCGCCGTTGAACTCTTCGGCCAGCTGCTGGGTCTGGGCGGCCAGTTGGAGGGCGGCGTCCAGGGTGAAGCGGGGCGAGACGAAGCCGTTCCAGAGGTTGTGCGGGTCGACCTTGGCGTCGAGGGGGCCGAGGGTGTCGTCGATGCAGACCTTGGTGTCGACGGTGCGGAGGCGGGAGGCGATCCGGTAAATCTCGGCCTGCCGGTGCTCCCCCTCCCAGCTGTCGCCGTCGAAGTCGAGTTCGTCGGCCAGGGTCCGGGAGAGCTGCCGGTAGAGCGCTTTGCGGTGCGGGAGGCTGCCGTCCTCGCGGGCGGCCTGCCATGCCTTCATCCAGGCGTGCCTGTCGAAGCGGGCGGCGGGCGGCATGCCGGCGGCTGCTTGGAGGCAGACCCTGCGGTCGAGGTGGACGGTGGCGTTGGGGTCGCCGGTGGCCTGCATGGCGCGGGCCTGGGCGATCCGGGCCACGATGACGAGGGCTGCGGCCAGTTCGGTCTGGGTGACGTCTGGGGTCGTGCTGGTCATGACGGTGGTACCTCTCGTGGGGTGGATGGTGGGGGCTCCGCCGGGCGGGCGGGGCGCCGTGGGTGGTTCAGCCGGTGAAGAGGGCCAGCCACTCGTTCGCGCGGGCCGGGAGGCGCGTGTCCTTGCCCGCCCAGGCCATCTCGTCGTCGATCTGGCGGGCGAGCAGCTCGAACCGCTCGGGGGTGAAGTGCTCGCCCCGCTCCAGCGCCTGGGCCAGGGAGTGGGCCTTGATGGCGGCCGCCCGCATCGCTTCCTTCTCGCAGCCGAAGCCGAGGAGGTCGGCGCGGGCGCCGGCGACCGTGCCGTAGCCGGTCAGGGCCACGGCCGTTGCCTGGGCCTCGGTGGTGACGGTGATGGTGGCCATGCCGGGCTCCCTGGGTGATGGTGGGTGGTGACACCTTCTTCATTGACCCCACCTGCCGGGATAACCTCGATATCCCGGTTGATTTGGTCAGGGAATCGACAATGAAGCCGCTGGTTCAGGCCATCGCGAACAGGTCGAGCTGGAACGGCTGGCGCTGGTGCCAGCCGTGGGTGGGGAGGGTGCCGTCAGGGTCGGCATCCAGGCACAGGAGGACGGTCCTGACGTCCGCCCCGGACGGCTTGAACGCGTCGTCGGGCAGCGGGACGATCTCGCCCTCGTTGTCGGCGATCAGCTTGCGGAACTCCTGCGCGGGCCGGTCGAGGTGCCAGGTGATCGACTCGGGCATGACGGCCACGAGGGTGCCACCGTCCTTCAGGAAGCCCAGGGCGTGCATGACGTGGGCGGTGGCGTTGCCGAAGGGCGGGTTCATCAGGATGCGGTCGTACGGCTCATCGATGGCGAGCGGGTCGAGGTCGAGGAAGTCGCCCTGGACGACCTGGCGGGCGATGCCGAGCTCCCGGAGGACGTGGGCTCGGCGGGGGTCGATCTCGACGCAGTCCACGATGCCCATCTCCTCGGCGGCCCGCTTGGCGAGCGAGCCGACACCGGCCGACGGTTCCAGCACCGTGTGGCCGACTCGGATCGAGGCGTGCTCCAGCATGTCAAACACCACGGCGGGCGGGGTCGGGTACCAGCCCTGTTCGAACTTCGACGGCCACTCGCCGGCCGCGAGGCAGTCGCGCATGAACTGCTCCACCGGGAAGGGGAAGACGTGGGCTCGAACCGCCTTGCGGCCGTCCCACCGGCCGCCAATGTCCTTGAGCATCTGGTTCATCCGGCCGTACAGAGCGCGGTCGAGCTCGAAGGGGACGGCTACGCGGTCGCCGCTGATGATCGTGCGGTAGTCGGTGAGGACGGTGAGGACGTCGGCCGGGATCTGCATCGGTGCTCCTTCGCGCGTGCGGGCAGAACTGGGGGCGCCCCGCCACTGAGGGCGGGGCGCTGAGGAGGTGGGGCGGGTCAGGCGGGGATGGCGGCTTCCTCGTCGCCCTGGATGTCGAGCGCCGCGCACTGGAGGTCGTTGTCGGTGGCGAACTCGCCGTTGCGGATTCGGGCGAGCATGCCGGCCTGGCCCTCGGGGCCGAGCTGGGCGATGTGATAGCCGCTGTCCCCAGAGAGGGCGCCGTGGTCGACCATGGCCTGGGCGCCGGCGGAGAGCTTGCGGAGCGCGAGCCGGTTGAGGACGCGGGCCCAGTGGACGCGGGTCATGGGGCCGATCTCCTCGGCTGTGTATCCGGCGTCGGCGAGGAGGCCGTAGATCCGGGCCTCGACCATGGGGGTGCCGTGGGCCTGGTCGATCTGGTTGGCGATCTGCTGGGCGATCTCGATGGGGATGACCTTGCTACTGGCGTCCATTACTGCCCCTTTCCGGGGGATTTGGCGTGTTGTGTCGCATCCTCTTCATTGACCCCGCCCGCCGGGTTAACCTCCGTAACCTGTTGAGTTTGGTCAAGTAATCGCCAGCGGAACCTCCCGGCCGGTGGTCCGCTGCGCGGGCCCCGGCCCGCTATGCGGTGGTGGCCTCCGCCGCGAGTTGGGCGGCCATCTCGTTGCCGCTCATCCGGCCGGTGACCTTGTCGTAGGGCAGGGTGCTCGTCTTCTTGCCGAGCTGGTTGGCGCGGTTGTAGACCCGGGCCCTCCAGTCCACCGACTTCGGGACGGTCAGCGACTTCTTGTTGACCTGGAGGACCAGGTACCAGCGGCCGCCCAGCCCGACGTAGTCACCGGGCGTGAAGTCGTCCGGCCGCCAGACCTTCGCGCCATCGGCCTCGGCCCGCTCGATGTGGGCCTCCCACGCGGCGATCTGCTCACACAGGTCGAGGTGGTCGGCGTCCAGCCGGGCGAGGTTGTCGGCGAGCGTCTCGGGGTCCACCGCCTGCCGTGTGCCGCCCACCTGCACGGCGGCCTGGACAGTGGATTCCATCTGCCGCTCGATGCGCCCGAGGTCGGCCCGCAGCCGGTCCAGCCGGCGCAGCGTCGTGCCCACGTGCTTGCGGCCGTCCTCGAAGGTGGCCGCGGCGTCCGCCAGGTTCCGGCAGCGGTCCGCCTCCTGCTGCTCGGTCACGGACTGGCCGAACAGCTTCTGCGCCCGCTCCAGGTCACGGATGTGCCGTCCGGCCGAGTAGTGGTCGACCTTGACAGGCTCGCCCTGGTAGCTCGCGCCGATCCGGCGGCCCTCCGCCCACTTCTCATCCGAGGACTCCTGCAGGCGGTCGGCTCGGGCGCCGAGCCGTTCGGCCCGCTCCCCCGCCCGCCGGTACCGCTCGGACTCAGCGTCCTGGAAGGAGCGCCGTACGGATTCGTCGATGGAGAGGGTGACCGCGTGTCCGTCGGCCTCCAGGACGGCCTGTGCGCCTCGGAGCCGGCGCATGTCGGCCGCCCGGTCCCGTGAGCCTCGCAGGTAGATGAATCCGACGCTGCGGGCGTAGCGGAAGCCCCACGGGTTCAGCAGTTCCAGGATGCCGTCGCCGGGCTCGGAGCCGTGGACGAGGGTGCCATCTGCCCGCGTGTGGGTGATCGTGATGTCTGCCATGCCGGTTTCCCTCCTGGTTCAGCGGGCGTCGGTGATGTCGGCGGGGTCGAGGCCGAGGAATCTGGCCAGTTCGGCGACGGTGCCGAAGCTGCCGCTCAGGCGGTACAGCAGGTCGTCGCCGCCGCCGACGAAATCGATCCAGCTGGCGTGCATGTCGATGGCGATGTCGCCGCTGCGGACGGCCTTGCGCATCGCTTTCGCGAGGACGCGGTTGCCAAGGGTGCCGCCGGTGCTCGTGGGCACCTTGGCCTCCGGCGTGCGGTCGGGCAGGAGTGACTGGCCGGCGGTCGTGAGGCCGAGCGGCTGGCTCTGCGGTCCGGTGGCCTTCACCCAGCCCTCACGGAGCAGGACTTCGAGGGTGGTGGTTGCGAGAGGGCCGTCGGGGCTGTCGATTCGGGCGCCGTCGAGTCCGGTCGCCGTGAGGCGAACTCGGCCGCCCGCGATGAGGGCAAGGCCCCTCGTCTGGGCAGGGGTGGGTCGGGTGGCCATGCTGCGGTTCCTTCCGTCAGGCGGTGGCGGCGTGGGCGGCGTTGCGGGCGTCGGCCCATGCCCGGATGAGGGCGGTTCCGGCCTCGCCGGCGGCCTCGCCGGGGGTCTTGCCGTCGTGGAGTCCGGAGAGGTAGCGGCTGGCGAGGAACGCGGTGGCGCTGTCCCGGGTGAAGGTCTCCACCAGGCCGTCGAGGCTGAGGTGCGGGAACGACTCATGGAGGGAGAGGGCTGCGAATCCGGCGATCCGGCCGACGGCCTCGCCGATCTGGTCGGCGGTCAGGGGCTTGTGGGCGGGGGTGGCCATGTCGGGCTCCTGGGGGTTTGTAGTGGTTGGCATCATCCTCTTCATTGCCGATACCTTCCGGGGTAACCTCACTACCCTGATTGATTTGGTCAAGAAATCGTCAGGGAAACCGCAGGTCAGGCCACTGCGAACAGGTCCAACTGTTCCGGCGTCTGGTCGTCGGCCTCCAGCGGGGGCAGCTCCGCCATCGGCTTCTGCTTGAGGTCCGGCAGCACCGGCCGCGGCTGCGGGTTCTCGGCGTCCTCCCGCAGCTCGGCGACTACCGCGGCGTCCAGATCGTGCGTCTCGATCTCCTCGTCGCTCGGCACCCATCCGGCCGGCCGCCGCTGGAGCCGGAAGACGATGCCGTGCACCTTCGCCCAGGCCGCCCAGAGCCGGTCTTCCCGGTCCTCCCACTCCATCAGCCGCTTGTGGGCCTCCCGGAACTCTGCGCTCGCTGCCTTCCGGTCGGCCGCGTCCTTGGCGGCCTGTTCGGCGAGCCTGCGGGCCTGGACCCCATGGAGGAGCGGACGCAGCTTCTCGCATTCCTGCTCGCGGTTCTTCTCCACCGGGCGCGGCTTCCACCGCTTCCACACGGCCACCGCCCGGCGGCCGTCGACTGTCACCAGCACCGGCCGCTCACGGTTGGCGTCGGCCGCGCCGACGGTGACGAACCCGGCCTTCTGCAGGGCGCTCAGCCGGTGGACCGACATCAGGCGGCCAGCGGTGCCGGGGATGTCCCGGCAGTACAGCGAGCCGAACTGATGGAGGTAGAGCCGTCCGGCAGCCGCGGCGATGACGAATTCGGCCTGGCCGGTCGACCAGCCGAGCGCGGCGGCCTGCTCGCGCTGCAGACGCAGCTCCTTCGGGTCCTCGGTGGGCGGGGCGGGCTCGTCGATCGGCTGCTCGGGCTCGGGGGCCGGGGGCTCGTCGACCGGCTGCTCGGGCTCGTCGACTGGTGCGGCCACCTCGGCGGGCGGCTCGGGGGCCGGGGGTTCCTCGGCCGGGGGGTCGACCGGCGCGGCCTGGTCGGCCGAGGGCTGCTCGGGCGCGGCCTCGGTGGGTTCGGTGGGCTCGATGCCGTGGACGATGCCGCTTCCCACGCTGCCGCTCCAGTTGCTGCCCCGGTACCGGAAGCCCTCCGCCACCAGGAGCCGCCAGACCTCCCGCTTCAGTGCCGCCGAGTAGACCGCGTCCGTGAACTTCGTGCCCTCGGGCGCCGTGATGGTGACCGGCTGCCTCAGCTTGTGCGGCTGGCCCTTGCCGTCGAGGAACGTCAGCGTCGCCTCGGTGGCGTCCCACCCGCACTCGACCTTGACCTTCTTCGGGATCTTCGGGTCGCTGCGCTTCTTCGTCTTCGGCTTCGCGGCCTGCGCGGCGCGGACCTCGCTCGCCGGCTGCGCTAGGTGGGCCTTCTCCGCCGACTTCGTGCCGGGCACCTTGCCGTCCGCGAGGAAGGCCATCATCGCGGCCTCCGGACAGCGGGCCCGGATCTTCGTGTAGTCCATGCCGAAGGTCCAGGTGCTGCCGCCTTCGGTGGCGTCCTCCAGCGTCATCACCGCTTTCGGCGCCAGCCTCAAATTCCACGCGATGGACAGCGTCTTGGGGTTGGCCCGCTTGATCTGGTACCAGGTGCCGCTGTAGAGCGCGAAGTCGCCGGGGGCGAAGTCGTCGGCCTCCCACAGCTTCACGCCGTTCTGGCGGGCCTCCTCGACCACCTTTTCCCAACCGGCGATCTCCTCGGTCAGGTCCTCGATCCGCCGCTCGTACCGGCCCGCGTCCCGGCCCGCGGCCAGCTGCTCGTCCCTCCAGCGCTCCTGCTGGCGCAGCTCCGCGTTCAGCTTCTCCAGCCGCCGGCGGGTGCGGTTCGGGTCGTAGCGGCGGGCCTCGTACTTCGCGGCGGCCTCCGCGCGGTCGCTGTGGTACTGGGCCTTGCCGTGTTCCTCGATCGAGGCCCGCATGTTGTTGTCGCTGCGCTCGATGGCGCGGCGATGGCGGCGCTCGCTGTGGTGGCCGACGAGGATCGGCTGGCCGGGCTCGATGCCGTCGAGCGCCCCGAGGGCCGCCTTGTGGCGGGCGTCGGAGCGGGCGGCCGCGCGGCCGGCGTAGTCGCTGTGCCGCTCGGCCCGATTCTCGGCCCGCTCCAGCCGCTCAGCCTCGGCCTCCTTGAAGCTGCGCCGCTGGGTCTCGTCGATGTCGACGGTCACCTCCCACCCGGCCTCGCGCAGGGCCTTGACCGCCCGGTTGATGCGCAAGCGGTCGGCTTCCCGGTCGCGGGAGTTGCGGATGTAGAGCGCGCCGAGGTTGCGGGAGGAGCGGAAGCCGATCGGGCGGACGATCTCCCAGACGCCGTCGTGCTTGCGGGAGCCCTCCAAGAGCGTGCCGTCCGCGCGGGTGTGGGTGATGGTGAGCGAGCCTTTGAAGGACGGCTCCTCAGTCGGGGGCTCCTCAGCCGGGGGCTCGTCGGCCGGGGGCTGCTCGCCCTCTTCCGGCTGCGCCGGGTCCTCGAGGACCGCCGTCTCACCGGCGGGCTCCTCCGGCTCGGGGGCGGTGGCGGGCTGGGCGGGCGGTTCCTCGCGGACCTTCTCGACGGCCCCGTTGCTGATCGTGCAGTGCGGGCGGCCCTTGTCGCTGTACCGGACGCACACGGTGAACGACCAGCCGCCGTCTTCGAGCGCCCAGCGCTCGATGTCGTCTGCGCGGGCCGCGACCGTCTCGTCCGCGTGCCCGGTGAGGGTGAGGACGTAGGTCCGGATGCGCTCGCCGGCGCCGTTGTAGTCGCCGTCGATGCGGAAGTCCTTGCCCTTGCCCTGGGTGAGGCCGAGGCGCCGCAGGGCGCGGGCGATGGCGATGCTGGGCGTCTTGGCGGGTGGGGTGGTGGCCATGATTCCTCCTTCGGAGATGCGGGCGGCCCGGCCCCCGCGGGGGCCGGGCCGGGCGGTCAGTGGACGCGGGTGGCGGCCATCGCGGCGTCCACGATGAGGCCGGTCTGGGCCCAGCTGGCCTCGGCCTGGGCGAACTCGGAGCCGCCGTAGCCCTCGCGGCCGTCGATGTACGCCTTGCCGTGGCCCTTGGGGAGGCGGACGGTCCAGGTGTAACCGGCGTGGCTGACGGTGGTGGTCAGGCCGAGGTTGGTGCGCTTCCAGCTGGTGGCGCCGATGGCCAGGGTGAAGACCATGTCGGTGGTGGTGGTGTCCATGTCCGGCTCCCTGGGGGTGGTGAGTGGTGACACCTTCTTCATTGACCCCATCCATCGGGTTAACCTCGTTAGCCCGATGGATTTGGTCAAAAGGTCGGCAAGTATAGGCAGGTCAGCGGCCGTCGAGACTCGCCAGCTGGCGGACTAGCCCCCAGCCGTCGCGCCAGAAGGAACGGCGGGTGTTGTCGTACGCCTCCTGCCACTCGGGCGGGACCCGGCCGTCACCTCGGGTGTACGTGCCGGTGAGGCCGTCGTACCGGCCCAACAGCTCGGTGGCGTCGTCAGCGAGTTCATCGAGGCCGCGCCGCCGTTCATGCTCGGGACGCAGATCGACGTGCCCGAGCTCGTGCTGCCCCTGAGGCAGACCCTCGTACGACTCGTCGGCGACCACGTAGCAGTCGGGCGTCTCCTCGCCTGCCATGTGCCAGGCGAGCGCTGCCGCCCACGCCTTCTCCGTCGAGCAGGCGTCGAGCACGTACCGGGTGGCGCTGCCGCTGCGGCCGCTGCAGTCGTGCCGCTCGGGGCCTCGGACGGTCACGGTGAACGGCCGCTCCGCCTGCCGGTAGTCGTCGGGCAGATTGCCGTACAGGGGCTCGCCGCCGTAGCGCTCGGGCGTCTCCAGGTACTTCCCGGTCATCGGGGTCCTTCCTTCGCCGGTGTAGGGGTGTCCGGATGCTGTCCGGACGGAGTCCGGGTGCTGTCCGGACGGAGTCCGGGTGCTGTCCGGACACTGCGGGGCCGCTACCAGATGAGGGCGGCGTGACCTGCGCGGACACTGTCCGGACATCCCGTCCGGACGCTGTCCGGCCGGGTGTCCGCGTGCAGAACGATCGGGTTGCGCCGCCAACTGTCGTCCACCCACAGATGCACCCAGGGCCGCCCGGAGATCGAGCGCCCGTTCATCGGTGGGACCGGGCGGCCGGGGAGGACCCTGCGCCCGCTCCATGCGCCGTGGAACCAGATCCGGCCGGCCACGTTGGTGTAGCGCATGCCGACCAGCTCGGAGAGGTCGAGCCCTTCGAGGGAGAGGTCCCGCAGCTCCTCGGCGAGCGAGCGGAGGGTCCAGGTGGACGTCCAGCCGAGCCGTTCGGCGCTGGCCTCGCGGAGCTGGCGCAGTTCCAGCGGGGTGAGCGGCTCGTCCTCGTAGCGGCGGTGGATCGCGTCGTCCAGCGCGCGGAAGAGGTGCCGGGGGGCGGCCTGGGTGTCGGTGTCGGGGAGGTAGGTGGCGGCGGCGGCGTAGACGCCCCGGATGGTGGTTTCGGTGACCTGCATGGCGGCCTTTCGTGGGGGCGGAGGAGGGTCCGGACGGCGGCCGCTGAGCTGGGCGGACACTGTCCGGACGCCGTCCGGACAGTGGGTCAGGCGAAGTTGGTCTGGTCGGTGTGCTCGCCGCCGCGCTTCCAGATGAGCGCGCGGACGTGGGCCGCGGGGACCTCGTAGAAGAGGCGGCCGGGGAGCGGCTGGCCGTTGAGGCGGGTCAGCTGGAGTTCGCGCTCCTCCTGCTCCCAGGCGTCATCGGCGGGCGGTTCGATCGCCTCGGGCAGGTAGACGTCCACGTAGCCGCCGCCGGCGTCGGCCTTGATGGCGATGACCTCGCCGTCGGCCAGGCGGATGCGGAGCATCGGGCGGCGGCCGGTGCCGGTGCCGTCGGTGACGGCCTGGTCGAAGCGGTCGGTGACGGGGGCGCTCTGGTCGGCGTGCTCGCCGCCGTGCTCCTCGATGAGCGTGCGGACTTTGGCCACGGCCACCTCGTAGAAGTAGCGGCCGTCGACCGGCTCGTCGCCGGCGGTCAGCCACGCCTCCCACGGGTCTTCCAGCTCCCAGCTCTCGCCGTCGGGGGTGCCGATCTCGTTCGGCAGGTAGACGTCCACGGTGGCCGCACAGGAGGCGGCCTTGATGCTGATGACCTGGCCGTCGGCGAGGCGGAGGTTGTAGTGGACGTCGTTGGTGCCGTCGGTGAGGAACTGCTCGAAGTGGGTGGCGGTCATGGCTGCTGCTCCGATCTGGGGTGGTGGGTGGTGACACCTTCTTCACTGACCCCACCCATCGGGGTAACCTCATTACCCCGATGGATTTGGTCAAGAAGTCGACAAGGAAGCCGCCGGTCAGACCGAGGTGGCGGCGGCGGTGAAGGCGGCGTCCAGGGACTGGACGAAGTCCGCGCCGACGGCCGCGAGGTGGGCGGCCTGGCGAGCATCGGCCTGCTCGGCATTCTTGGCGTGGGCGGCCAGGCCGCACGAGCACCAGGCGGTCGTGCGGTCGCTGGATTCCATGCGCTGATGCTTGGCGGCCACCAGGCTGAGGCGAGCAGACAGGGTGAGCCGCAGGTGCTCGTTGTCGCCGTTGAGGAGGAAGCCCTGCGCGAGGAGCCGGTCGGCCTGGCTGGGCGGAATTTCGTACGAGCCGGCCGCGATGACGGGCATCGTGTACCGCTCGGAGTCGACGAGCCGGACGGCGGGGACGGAGGCGATGACCCGCAGGTTGGCCAAGTCGTAGTCGCTGGGGTCGGCGGGGACCCGCGGGGTGAGGGTGATGGAGCGCACGACCCGGGCACGGGTGGCGGGGTCGATCCGACGCCAGCGGATGACGGCGCCGCCGGTGCGCTGGGGCTCGATGGCGTAGCCGCGGTTACAGGCCCGGCGCAGGAGGAGCAGGGCGTGGGGCTCACTGACGCTGCCGGTGGTGATGCTGCTGCCGCTGTCGACGGTCTCGGTGAACATAGTGGCCGCTCCTTGCTGTCGGGGTGGGCCCGGCCGGGTCCGTGGCCGAGCCCTGGGTGGTGTGTCGTACATTCATCCTTGACCAAGCCCAACCGGTTAACCTCCCTACACCGGCCGATTTGGTCAAGGGATCGACAAGGAAGCTGCTGGTCAGCGGTCCAGCTTGCCGAACATGACGTCGGCCACGGACGGGCCCGGCCTGCCCGAGCCGGGCAGCTTCCCGTACAGCGCTCCCTCGCCGGGGCCGCGCTCGTCGTCCGGCTCGGGCTGCCGCTCCGCCTGCTCGGGCCCGGCCTCCTCGACCGGCGCGCCGTGGCGGGCGAACAGGGCCTTCAGCTTGTCGTCGTCCTCCAGCAGCTCGCGCACGACCTTGCCGGTGGCCTCGCTGTGTTCGTCGCAGGTGGCGAGCCCGTAGCCGCTGCTGGCGTACACCAGCAGGTACGCCTCGACGCTCTCACCGCCCAGCAGGTGGCGGACGCACTGCATCGGGGTGCTGATGCGGTGCTCGTAGGTGCGGATCCAGTTGATGTTCATGGCGGTCCCTTCGGGTGGGGTGGTGGGGTGGTGGGGTCAGGTGCGGAGGTGGCGGTCGGCGTGGGCGTCCAGCCAGATGGCCAGGCGCAGCGCGGCCTCCGCGCACTCGGCGGCCAGGCTGAGCCCGGACGGGGACTCGAAGACCTCGGCGACGTGGCCGCCGTCGCTGTCGTACAGGTGGCCCGCCCATGGCTCGTCGTGCTCGCCGGCGGCCCGCATGGCGTGCTCGCCGGAAGAGATCAGCACGCGCGGCCCGGTGTGGGCCTCGCCCTCGTCGGCGCTGCGGTCGACGGCCACCAGGGCGCAGGAGACGCCGCGGTCCTCGTGCAGGAAGGCCGGGATGCCGAACTCGTTGAGGGCGACCACGAGCTTCCCGCCCTCGTGGGTGCGGGCCCGTGCGGCGGCCTTCTCGGCGTAACTGCGCTGCGCGGCCAGGTGGTACGGGATCACGCTCTGGTTGCACGGGCGGGCGTTGTCGACGGCGACCACCTTCGCGAGTTGCTCGCGCTTGTAGTGGATGGCGGTCAGGGCGCGCAGCGCCCAGGCCACGGCCTCGTCGTCGTCCGAGTCGAGCCCGCCGCTGTGGATGACGGTGTTGCGGCGCTTCAGGAGCTCGAAGTCGTCCCGGGCGAGCTTCTCGCTGACCGCGCCGAGCGGTTTGAGGTCGCCGACCTGGCCGAGGGCGGGGGCGACCGCGTAGTCCAGACCGGCCGGGGAGAGGTGGAAGTCATGCGCCTCCATGAGGTCGCGGGCCTCCTGCAGAACCTCCAGCGTCTCGACGGGCAGCCGGCGGCCGTCCTCGATCGGGTAGGTCGGTGCGGTCAGTGAGGCGAAGCGGAGGTGGGCGACGAGGCGGCCGATGTAGGCGCGGTCGGGGTGGTGGGCGCGGTCCTGGACGATCCCGGCGAGGATGCGCAGCCGTCGGGCGACGGTCTCGGTGGCGGTGGCGGTGGCGGTGGTCACGGTGCTCCTTCCGGTGGTGTGGTCAAGCCCAGCGGCGCAGGGCGGACTGGCGGCGGCCGCGGTAGGGCACCGCGGCATCGGGGTGCTGGCGGGTGATGTGGTCGAAGGCCGCCTGGCGGGCTCCGTCGCGGGTGGTGGAGGAGCGGCCGATGGTCGGGCAGTCGAAGTTGTAGCCGTCGGCGGCGACGGTCTCGCCGGTGATGACGTGGACCTCGCAGCGCCAGATCCACCGGCCGCGCCGGCTGCCGGGCTCCTGCCGGTAGGAGACGAGCGCGACGGGGGCCGGGGCGCCCACGGCCTCCAGCAGGCTCTCGGTGAGAGCGCCGTTGCGCTGGTCGAAGTGAAGGAGCTGGGGGCGGATCTCGTACCAGCGCAGGTTCAGCGGCGGCCATTGGTCGACGGGCACCGGCTGGTCGTCGGGCAGGAAGTCACCGGGGGCGGCCAGGTCGGGCCAGTCCCGCCGGACGGTGTGGAGGTGGGGCAGCTTGTTCACGGGGGTCCTTCCGTGGTCGGTCAGTAGGAGGCGAGGCAGGAGCAGACGGTCTTCCAGCCGAACTGGTCGACCTCGATCTGGTCGCCGCAGCCGTCGCAGCGGGTGGTGCGCCAGCGGGACGGCTCGGGCTGCTCGATGGCGTTTCGGATCTCGGGGGGCTTGGTCTGATCCGGCATGGGGAGCCCTCTCAGCTGGCCAGCGCGATCATGTGCGCGGCGATTCGGTGCTTGCAGTCGCACTTCGACCGGAGTCCGGCCGGGCAGGTGCAGGCGGAGTGGGTGGTGCGGTAGGCGGTGCTGCCGTCGCTGCTGACCGCGAGGAACACGCGGTTCTTGCCGGTGTCGCGGAGGTGGATGATCCCGCCCTGTTCCAGCAACTCGACCGCCCGCTCGACCAGGTGGGTCTTGTAGCGGCGGGTGATCTGCTCGGAGCGTCCGGCCTTGCGCACCATCCGCCTGCACTTGGGCCCGAGACCGTCGGGCGAGGTGTTGCGGAGCCGCGTGTGGCATCGCGTGCACCGGGTCTCCGGCTTGTTGTCCATGGCGGCTCCCTTGGGGTGGGTGGTGTGTCGTGCATTCATCATTGACCGAATAATCCGGGATTACCGTGTTATCCTGGTTTATTTGGTCAAAGAATCTTCAAGGGATGAGTACTCCGCCGCAGGTCAGCGGCGGGGCGCCCACCTCAGTCGGTCAGCTCGGCGATCAGCACCGTGGCGTTGTCCACGTACTTCCACTCGCCCTCCGGCCGGCTCTTGCGGGACGTCTCCACGGCCAGGTCCACGAAGCCCTGCGCGATGCCCCGCAGGTCACCGTCGTCCAGCTCCACGTACAGGTCATGCCCGGCCTCGTCGTGCGGCTCGTACGCGCCGTCGCTGGCCAGGACAAGGCGGTCGCCGTCGACCAGCGGGCGGGCGGCGGCCTCGATCGCCGGGTGGCCGTAGATGTCCAGGGCTTCCTGGTCGGTGTAGACGGCCCCCAGGTAGGAGGTGATGACGTTGCGGCTGCCGCCCTCGGGGTTGGTGGCGGCGGGCGGGAGGACCCGGCGCTCGTTGTGGTCGTCGGTCAGCCGGTAGGCGATGCCGCGCCGGAGCAGGTAGGCGCGGGAGTCCCCGGCCCAGGCCAGGCCGAGGGAACGGCCGGGGGCGGCGACCGCGACGACGGCGGCCGCGCTGGGCATGTACCGCCGGGTGTACGGGTCCTGACGGTCGGGGTCGGCCGCGATCTCCTCGTAGAGGGAGCGCAGGGCGCTCTCGGCGTCGCCGCGGCGGGCGGCCCGGATGGCGAGGCGGGCGGCCGTCCGGCGGGTCCAGTCGCGGATCGCCTCGGAGGTGCCGATGCCGTCGAGGACCACGTAGGCGCGGGTGCCGTCGGGGGCGGTACGGACGGCTGCCGCGTCGCACTGGAGGCCCCTGCCGCCGGTGTTCTGGGCGGTCGCGTAACTGCGCATGGATCGTTCTCCGTTCAGTGAGGGGTGAGGGGGCGCCGCGCGGCCGGGTGGCCGCGCGGCGCCGTCGGCTCGGTCAGGCGCGCTCGCCGGCGGGGCGGACGCAGGTCTCGTGGGTGTGGCAGTTGCACTTCCCGCAGCCCGCGCACATCTGCCCGGCCTCCAACCCGCAAGGGCCGCAGCCGCCGGTCGCGTCCAGCTCGGCGTCGTCGAGCGCACAGGTCAGGTCGGCGGCTGCGGCCAGACTGAAGCGGGGGCGGGGTTTGCACGAGCCGTCGCAGGTCTCGGGGCCACCGAGGAGCACGCCGTCCTCGCCGGCGTGACCGTCGCAGCCCGCGGGGTCTCGGACGATCACGGTGACGTCGTGGACCTTGAGCGTGGCCTCGCCACGGATGGCCCAGTCCGAGGCGATGCCGCCGACGATGGCGATCATCTCGCGGTCGTTGGTGGTGGGCTTGCCCTGAGCGCGGGCGACGCCCCAGACGATGTTCCGCAGCTCGCCCTGGCGGTCGGCGAAGTAGGTGCGGTCCTCGATGCCGGGGTGCTCGATGGTGACTTCGAACATGGGCTGCTCCTTCGTGGGTGGGTGTTCCTTGCCCATCTTGGACCATGTGGACCAGGATTGTGGACGTTATCCCAAATAAGTTGGTCGAAAAGTGGTGGGTTGACGGCCGTTCAGGCGCCCAGGTCGCAGCGCTCGCAGAAGACGATGCCGCTGCCGTCGATGAGGCAGACCAGTTCGCGCCCGCAGTCGCACATGCCGAGGTCGGGCAGTTCCGGCAGCGGCTGGGTGATCCGGATGGCCGGAATGCTGACGGTGGTGGCCGCAATGATGGGGGCGCTCATCGGTCCCTCCCTGGGGTGTCGTGCTGTTTGTCGTACTTCATTCCTCCCCCACCCACCGTTGTCCACCCTCATTTGGGCGAGAAAATGCCACGTCAAACCGGGTTTGACCTTGCCTTTGGTCGGTCATCCGTGTTTACCCCGGAGGCCTTGTGCAAGACTCGCGGTATGGCCACCACCGACAGCCCGCCCCCGAGCGGCTACCAGCCCAGCGACCGGCTCAGGGAACGCCTCGCCGCCTGGCGGACCATCGTGGACGAGACGGAGCCGCAGGCCCGCGAGGCGCTGCTTGCGGGCATCGCGCGGGAGCTGACGGAGAACGTGCGGCTGAACCTGCCGACGCTCGCCGAGCACCTGCCGTGGTCAGACGAGAACATTCGCCTCCTGATGGCCGGCCGGGGCGTGCCGCCGCGCGAGCGGCACCGCAAGGAGGAGGGCGACCCGCCGGTCTACACGCCCAGCGAGCAGCTCCGCGACCTGCTCGCCGACTGGCACCAGGTCCTGGACGGCGAGAAGAAGGCCCGCGCGGCGGTGGACGAGGCCATTGCCGACGACTTGAAGGCGAACCCGACCCTGACCAACGCGGAGATGGCGGACCATGTCCCGTGGGCTGAGGAGCAGGTGCGGCTCATCGCTCGCGCGCACAACGTGCCGCGCCGCCGTAAGCGGGGCTCGGAGCACAAGCTGATCGAGGACAAGGGGCGCCCGAAGTCGGTCGTTGTCCCGTACGACTGGTACGTCCAGCAGCCGGGCGCGGACCCGAGCATCGTGAAGCGGTAACGGACACCTGCGAACGCCGAAGGGGCCGCACGCGAAATGCGTGCGGCCCCTTCGGCGTTCGCGCCGTCAGACGAGTCCGAGAATCTTCGCGCCGAATGCGAGGAGCATGATCACGGCGAATGCGACGACGGCTGAACGCTCGCCACCCTGAGGGGCACGGAGTTCACCGGACGTCAGAATGCATTCCCCCACCGGGTGCAGACCGCCGTGCCTTTTGTGGCGGTGATCTTCCCCGACGTCGTCCGCCGTGCGCTTCAAGAAGTACGGGTCGGATTCCAGGTTGCACGCCGGGCAGAAGTAGCGGTACGGGCCGAGCACGGCCTTCTCCTGGTGGACTTGGACGGTTAGGACGTTTTCACGGTAGCGGCAGCGACCTGGCCGACGCATCAACTCCGCTTATTTTCGAGGCGTTATCGAACGGACTCGGGCGGCCGCCAACCCCTCCCCTCACCCCGGTAGGGAGGTAGGTAGGCGGTAGTAAGTAGGGGTACGGGGCCTCTTCCGGGGCGGGGGAGGGGAGGGGGCCGCACCACTCCCCTACAGCCGGCCGAACGGCACCCATGACGGGCCCCCCGTACGGGCCCGTGTGCGGGGCCTGGGCGGGGGCCGGAATCCGGGCCGAACGGGGCCGGTCAGAGGGTGGATTTCAGCTCTCGGGAGGGGCCCGGCTGAGGGGTGAGATCGGGCACCAATTCGGCGGGGAGACGGGGCCGCCTCCCGAGGTCTTCCGCAAGGTCGGCGACGTGGACGCCGGGACGGTTTTTCTGCTTTCCGCCGATCCGGAATTTCATCTGCTCGCGCCAACGGATCTCGGCGCTTTCGAGGAGGCCGATGACGGCCTTCCGGTCAGTGGCTTGTGTAACTCCCCTGCGCTGCAATGGGGCTACGAGGTCATCAACGATGACGCCCCTCCCCTTGGCCTCTTTGAATCCCCCGGCGCCGGCCGCGGCCTCCTGCTCGACGCAATTCCGGATGGCCGCGCGCAGGGTGGGCCACGCGTCTACTTCGTGGGCCTGCTCCCCCGCCGACATCTCGTGATCGTTTTCGGTGGGGTCCTCGTCGTCAGCGTCTTCTTCGACGTCGGCGGTGGGCTCCTCGTCGCGGGGGGCGACCATCGCGGCGACCAGGCACCAGACGACGGCCAGACCGAGGATGATCCCGGACTCGTACGGAGCGAGGAGGCCGCCGAGGGCCCCGAGGGCCATCCCGCCGAAGGTCGCGCCGACGGTGAGGACGAGGAAGCCGATCGCGACCCGTTCGAGGGCGTCCGCCGGGCCGACCTTGGCAGGCGCCGAGGACGCGGTCGGCGGTGCCTGCTTGCCGGGGGACTGCGCCGCGCCCTTGCGGCGCTTCCAGGGCGGTCCTGCCGGAGCGTCGGCGGTGAACTGCGCCTCCTCGGTGGGAGCGGGCTCCTGGCATTCTTCGGCGGCGGCCGGGTCCGCCGGCTTCGCTGAGGCAGCCGCTCCCCCGCCCGTGCTGGCGCGGACCGCGGCCCGGACCCCTCGGGCCAGGGCGCGGACGAGGATCCCGGCGAGGACCGGGGTCCCTCGGAATGCGTCACGGATCAGGGAGACGGTGACGTGCCACAGGGCGTGCATCTGCTTGAGGGCGAACCGGGCGAGGCTGCCCGGCTGGCGGCGGGTCCAGGCGGTGAGCCGGTGAAGCTCGTCGCGGAGTCCGCCGCGTTCGACGCCCGCGCGCCATCCCTCGCGGAACTCCTCGCGCAACTCGTCTACGACGTCCACTTCACACCACCTTTCCGACGACGGTGGCCAGGAGCATGTGGAACACGTTGGCGGCGAGGGACCAGATGCCTCCGGCCTCGGCGGCGCCGATACCGATCGCCAGGCCGCACAGGGCGGGCCAGACGAGGCGCTTCCACCGGAAGGCGTAGGCGATGGCGAACAGGATGAAGCACACGCCTCCCTGCCCGGGAGAGGAACCCAGCAGCCCGGAGCCGCCGAACACGCTGTTGCTGACCTGGTGGACTCCCTGGCCCATCTCAGCGAGGGTGCCGCCTGCGGCCGCCCAGAGCTGACCGATGAGGCAGCCCCAGATCAGCGCTTTCTTCTTGTCGTTGATCTTGATGGTGTCGCTGCCTCGGAGGCCAGCGATGAACATGAGGGTGAGACCGCCGGCGATGCCGACGACGGTGATCGAGCCGAGGAACTGACCCCCGCCGAGTCCGGCCGCGAGCGTCAGGGCGTGCGCGTGCACTGCGGTGCCTTTCAGTGGATGGGGTTGCCGTAGCGGAGGGTGCAGACGACGGTGGTCGCCAGGGGGATGCGGAAGAACCAGCGCACGAGCCAGTGGAAGCGGCGGAGGCGGCGGTCGATGCCCCACCACAGGGCGAAGGAGATCCCTCCCGTGGTGATCAGCAGTGAGACCGCGTCCGGGCCGAGCCCCCACCGCGCGCCGTTCTGGTTGAGCCAGGCGACCGGGACCGGCGCAATACGGCGGCCCACTTCGGCGCACCCGGCGATGACCAGGGGGCGGGTGACGAGCGCGTACGGCAGGACGAGCCGCACGGCCGGGTGCCGGGTGATCCACCAGGCCCCGAGGGCCGCGGCGGCCGCGAGGACGAACGCGAACACGCCGCGCGCTGCATGCTCGGCGCCGCGAAGGTAGGTGTTCACGATCTCTGCGAGCGACAGCATGTAGCCGACCGCCGCGGCGCTCAGGTTGAACACAGCGATGCGCAGGCTGGGATCGTCCGTCAGGTCCTTGCCGGACTTCCCGGATTTCGTCGCCCCGGCCCGTCGTTGGAGTGTGCTGCGGACGGGCTTGGCGTTGGCCGGGACCTTCGCGACAGGCTCGGTCGGGGCCGGGGAAGTGGCCGGTGCCTCTTCTTCGGCGACGTCCTCGACGGGGTCCGCGTCGACCTGGTCCTCGCCGTCGACGGGCACCTCGGGGCCCTGCTCGTCGTCCTCGTCGCCAAGGGTGATCGTCTGTCCCGGGGCGGGCAGACGGCCGCCTCCTGCACTCACGACGCGGCGCGCGCCGGCCGGGGGCCAGCCCGGGGCGGGCGCCTTCGGCTGAACGGGGACAACCGGGGCGGCCTGGACGGTCGTGTCGTCCTGGTCCTCATCGGCGGGGTCGGCGTGGCCGACGGGGCGGACACCGCGCGCGTGCAGCATGCGCTGAAGCCAGCGCTCGCGCGGCGTCACGGCGTCACTCCGAGCCAGGGCAGCAGGACTCGGGTGACCAGCATGTAGACGGCGCCGGTGGCGATTCCCGTCGCCAGGGCGGCCAGTACGGCGGTCCAGCAACTGCGGTACCGGCGGGGGTTGATGAACAGGCCGCCGAGGATGGTCAGGATCAGCACGTCGAGGTTGGTGAGCACGGTCAGTCTCCGAGGTAGGGGGGCAGCACGCGGGCTGCGGTGTCGGCGAGCCGGGCGGCACGGTTCGTGCGGAGCTTCTTGCGGTCGGTCGCGCGCAGGACGGCGCAGATGTCGGCGGCCGGGACCAGGCGCAGGCCCTGGAACTGCAGCCGCTCGCCGCTGCGCATGGGGCCGTCCATGACGGCGATGGCCTCGGGGCGGACGCCGAGGAGGGTTTCCACGGCGCGGGCGCCGCGGTGCAGGCCGCCCAGCCAGTCGGTCACGTCCTGCAGCTGGCCTCCGGGGCGGCCGCGGTAGAGCCGGCCTGCCCGGATGGACAGCCGTCGGCTGGCGTCCCAGCTCTTGGAGTCGAGGACGTACAGCCAGCCGCGCGGGCTGACGGCGAGCAGGTCGATGTTCGTGCGCTTGCCGGGGATGCCGCGGTCCGGCAGGAACACCCAGCCTTCGCGGACGAGATCTTGCAGGAGTTTGAAGACGAGCCGCTCCCCCTGGGCGCCGTGCTCCCAGTTCTTGGCGTCGGCTTCCGCCTGGGTGCGGATGTCGAGTGCGGTCGCGAGGCGGACCAGCGGGGTGCGTAACTGCCGCGCCCGGGCGGCGGCCGACGCACCGGCGCCAGTGATCTGGCGGCCGGGGCCGCGGTAACGCCACCACCAGTAGGCGGCGGCCGCGGCCCCGAGCAGCAGCAGGGGTTTCACGACGGCCCCACTCCCGACATCTCTGCGACGAGCGCGATGAGCAGCATCAGCAGCCCGTATGCGCGCACGAGGCCGTTACGGGCCAGCAGAGCCAGGACCAGGCCGACAACGCCTTCGGCCACGAGCAGGCACGTCATCAGGCTGTCTTCCTTCGCTTCTTCAGCTCGCGGTCGCGGGTGCGGCGGGTCGTCTCCTGCAGGCCCTTCCGGTCGCCGTGCGCCTGGCGCACCGCGTCCGTCATCGCCTCCAGCTCGGCCTCTTCCAGCGGCGCGTCGACGGCCCAGGCCGGGTTCTTGTCGAGCAGGTCGCGGACGGTCGCGGCGATCGACTGGCCGATGGGGTGCGCTCCCCCGGCCTGTGGCGCGGGCGGCGGCGTGGCCTGGCCGGTCGGCGCGCCCGCGCCCACCGGCGCGGCGGGCGGGACCGGTGCGGCCGGGGGCACCGGCGCCGGCGGCGCGGGCGGCTGTCCGGTCACCGTCTTGGACAGCGACGGCCCCTGTCCGGACGGCGGCGGCACCGGCGGCTCGGGCGGCGTCTGGACAGCCTGCCCGGACACCTCGGCCGCCTGTCCGGACGTGTCCGGCGCGGCGATCTGCCGCGCCTGCCCGGCCTCGTTGAGGATCGCCTCGGCCGCTCGGAACTCCGGTGTCTCCACGGCCCGCATCGCGGCGGCCCGCCGGTTCAGGCGGGCCAGGCGCGTGCCGAGCAGGAACCGCCCGGCAAGCGCCTGCTCCTCCTGGGTGACCCAGTGCGCGACGCCCGGGTCGAGGTTCACGCGGTCCAGGCCCATCACCAGGAACCACAGGCCCTTGGCGAGCAGGTCGAGGCACGAGCCGACGACGCCGGCGGGCAGCTGGTGCAGCTGGTCGCCGTACGTGATGACCGACCCCATGCTGATGAGCAAGGCCACCCAGCCGCCGGCCCGGGCCCGCTGCGCTCGCTTGGCGTCGACTCGCTCGATGTGCTCGACCCCGAGGCAGGCCAGCCACGAGGACGTGAAGACGACGCCGACCGCGTACGCGACGGCCGGGTGCAGCATCCGGGACAGCAGCCCGCCGATGCTGGCGGTCGTACCCGCGGCGGCCAGGACCGTGACGACGATCGCTACGCCCGTGACCCCGCGCCGAATGATCTCGTCCCAGTCGCGCGGCGGGACCGGGACGTACGCGAGATAGGGCACGCGCCGGGTGGACGGGCGGCCGTCGATGACGGTCGTCTCCTCCCGGTACCGCGTGACCTTCCTGTAGCGCACGCCGGGCTGCCGGGGCTGCGGCGTCTCGGGTGTCTGGGACATGGCTGTGCCCTTCGGGCTCGTGATCGTTCAGGAGAGAGGCCCGGCGCCCCCGAAGGGGGATGACGGGGAGGCCGGGCCGGTCCAGAGCGGCAACTACCTTCTGCGGGTGGCTTCCTGCCGCGTCTTGGCCGCCTGCTTGGCGACCCCCGCGCGGTGCCGCGCGACGCGGGCCTCGTGGCCCGCCTGGCTCGCGGACTTCTGGCCGGGGTAGTCCCGGTCGGCCAGCGCCTGGTCGTCACCCGGCATGAGGGAGCGGACGAACCGCCCCACAGCGTCGGCGTCCATCAGCAGCACCTCCCGGTGGCGGCCGGGGCCACGCTGCGCAGGTGGCCGGTGACCCCGGCCGGGGTGCAGGTCAGGCGCAGGGACCGGCCGCCGGTGCGGCGGGCGATGATCCCGGCGGCGACCAGGCGCCGCGTCGGCGCGACGCCGCCCTGGTCGAAGTAGCTCCCGCACTTCGTACACACGAACCGCTGGCCCTCGCGGCGCATCGGCTTTCCACAGCAGGTCATTGGCGACCACCCCAGACGTCGGAGCGCTCCGCAATGGCCTTGCTCGTGGCCTCGGACTGCCGGGCTGCGGCGTCCGCCCGGTTGGCCCGGTCCTGCGGGCTGCCCAGGTCGCGTTGGCAGGCCGCCACCGTCGCGGGCTCCGCCGCCACGCTGTTCGGCGTATGCGTGTCGATGCGGCGCGTCATCGGGCCCACACCTCCCGCACACGCTTGCCGAAGGCCTCGCGCAGCTCACCGGCCGCGATCTTCGGCATGACGCCCAGCAGCCGCGCCTCAACGCCCGGCTCACCCGTCGGCTCCGCCACCAGCTCCTGCAACCGGCTCTCCAGCAGCGGCACGGACGGCTGGTCCCGCTCAAGCCGGTCCGCGAGCTCGATCACCTTCGCGCGGATCTCCTCCGCACTACCCGACCGCGCGCTCACCGGGCACCCCCGCTCTGGCTTCCTGCGGTGGCACCGCCGTTGATGCGCGCGTTGTCCTGGGCCCGCTGCACGTTCCCGCTGTCACGCTGCTCCCGGCCCCCGGCGTACGCCTGCCGGGCCCGCGCCTGCTCGCTCTGCGCGCTCACCGGGCGGCCCTCCCCTGCCCCGGACGCGGAGCCGGGATCGTCGGGATGACCCTGCGGTTGTCGTCGGCCGCCCAGTCGTAACCCAGCGCCCGCGCGGCCTGCGCGACGGCCACCGAGAACTCCTCACGGGACACGCCCGCGGGGACCCTACCGACCGTCTGCAGCGCCAGGCGCGAGACGTTCACCCCGCCGCCGTAGCAGGACCGGCCGGCCTGCGCGTACGCCTTCGCGCCGACCAGGACGGCAAACTCGATCGAGTCGACGGCGTCCTTCGGGTCCTCCGTCGCGAGCACACCCGCGACCGTCGCCAAGACCTCGGCGGCCTTGGACTCGTGTTCACTGGCGACACCCTGGGGAGAACCCAGGCGTCGATCAGTAATCTGTGCCATGCGTCAGCTCCATCTGACGTGGCCCCCGGTCGGCGTTTCCTAGGCCCCGACCGGGGGCCGACTTGTACGTACGAGACAGCGGGAGGCGGCCTCGCAGACACAAACCCTAGGGCTTGGCTTTCACCAAAGCAAGCCCTAGGGTTTGTGTCGCGCGGTCGCGCCTGCGCGGGAGGAAGGAGCGGGGCGTTGGCCGAAGAGTCGAAGGAGGTGCCCGAGGAGGTGACCAGACTGCGTGAGGCCATCGCGGCGTTCGCCCTGATCGAGGACGACGCCGCCTGCACGGCCGCCGTCTCCGAGGCCCTGCGAGAGTGGCCCGATCTGCACTCGGAGCTTCGCCAGCTGCGGGAGGATCGCGTGAATGCGCTCCGCCAGAAGCAACGGAAGACCTGGCCGGAGATTGCGGCCATCATCGGCGAGGTGACGCCGGAGCGTGCCCAGCAGATCAGCAAGGGGCTGCGCGGCACGAAGCGACCCGAGGCGAAGAACCCACGGAAGAAGCAGGGGACGCCCGAACCGCCCACCGAGTGAGCCCGCCGGCCGGACGGTGACCTGCAAGGAGGAGCCGGCCCAAGCAGCAGGAAGCCCCCCGTCGGTGCAGGCGGGGGGCTTCTGCGTGGACGCCGATGGTTGCTCGGTCACCGGCTGCGGCGCTTTCCCGAAGGCTGCCAGCACCTACGGTAGCAGTGCGGTCACCCTGTGTGCGTCCGCCGTGCAGCGCCCCCGCCTCCCCGCTCTTGGATGCGGGGGCGCTGTGGCGGTGGGGGCGTCCGGGCTCTACGGGGGGAGGTAGACGCCCGGCCGCCGGGGGGTCGGGGGACCGTAGCAGCGTCAGTAGTTGTGGCGCTCGCGCTGGAGGCGCTTCGTGAGGATCGTCCCGTTAATTTCCGGTACGGGCTGCTGCGGGATGGTCGTCCTCTTTCTGGGGATACGGATGCAGTCGAGGGCAACGGCGGTGGTGAAGGCGCCGGCCGCGATGCGGAGTCCGTAGGAATGGAGCAGCAGGGCGGAGACTGCGGCGGCGAGGAAGACGATGGCGGGGGCGGGGGGCCGCCACACGACTCCCAGGGGCCGCCAGGCCTGTGATTGCATAGACATGTCCTTCCGGATCACTTCCAGGTTTTTCGATGCAGGACACCGCGGGGGCCGCCGGGCGAGGCGGTCCCCGCTCCTGCGTGGTGGGGCTCAAGCGTTTGTCGCGCAGAGGGCGCGGTGGCTTGATGTCGTACGACGGTATGCGACGGGATCTGGCCTTGACGTCGTTAGCGTTTTCCGTCGGCCATCTTCGAGGGGCGAGATCAACCCCGGGCGTCCATCGGCGCGGATCGGTGCCGGGATAACCGCAGGTCAGAGGGCCTAGAACCTACCCTATAGAAACTGACGATCTATCAAAACCGCAGGTTGAAAAGGCCGCTGACGGTCTGGCGGACTTTGGCTGAATGCTTTCGCTCAGAGCGTGCGGTGCCGGGTTGGCGGGGCGAGGAGACCAACCTTCTGCGGGAACGGGGCGCTCGTCACCAGTCTGTGATCGGTCGGGGTCGCGGCCCGGGGGTGGGGCGGGCGAGGACGTCGGCGGGAGACGCCTACACCGCGGCGGCGACAGGCATCGTGGTGGAGGTGCTGGCGGGGACGACGCGGCACGCGGTGTGCACAGTGACCCGGGTGCGGTGACCGCGTGGCGTAGATTTGTGCGAGCCGGGCGGGCGGGGCACGCGTAGCCGCTATCGTGGCGTCGTCTGATCTCCCTTTCGCCGAGGAGCGGTCCCGATGCACAGCGCCCCTTTCCGTCTCGTCGTCACGGGCGGTGGGACCGGTGGACACACGTATCCCGCGCTGACCGCGGTGCGCGCGCTGGAGGCTCGGCTCGCCGCCGAGGGGCGGGCGCTCGAGACTCTGTGGATCGGAACGGCCGACGGTCTGGAGGCGCGCGTCGCCCCGGCCGAGGGCATCGCCTTCACCACCGTGGCGACCGGCAAGATCCGCCGCTCGAAGAACCCGCTCAAGCTGGCTTCGCCGGCGAACGTGCGGGACATGGCCCGGGTGCCGCTCGGCGTGTTGCAGGCGCGGCGGGCCATCGACAGTTTCCGGCCGGATGTCGTCCTCGCGACAGGCGGGTACGTGGCGGTTCCGGCCGGGCTGGCGGCGCGGATGTGCCACCGGCCGCTCGTGTTGCACGAGCAGACGGTGCGGCTGGGGCTGGCGAACCGGAAGCTCGCGTCGGCGGCGGCGCGGATCTGCGTGTCGTCGGAGTCGACGCTCGGGCTGCTGTCGGAGTCGGCGCGCGCGATCGCGGTGGTGACCGGGAACCCGGTGCGGCCCGAGGTGCTGTCCGGACAGGCGGACAAAGCCGTCCAGGCGCTGGGCCTGTGGGGCTTCGACCAGCGACTGCCGACCGTGTATGTGACCGGTGGGGCGCAGGGCTCGCAGCAGATCAACGAGCTGGTCGGCGAATCGCTGCCGTGGCTGTTGCAGCGGGCGAACGTGATCCACCAGTGCGGCCCGGCGAACGAGGCGGGGCTGCGGGCGCGGGCGGCCGGGCTCCCGGCCGAACTGGCGGCCCGCTACCACCTGGCCGGGTTCGTCAGCGGCGAGCTGCCCGACGTCCTGGCCCTCGCGGACGTCGTGGTGTCACGGAGTGGGGCGGGGACGCTGGCGGAGCTGACCGCGCTGGGCAAGCCGGCCGTGTTCGTGCCGCTGGCGTCCTCGGCCGGGAACGAGCAGGTGCACAACGCCCGGCACTTGGAGGAGGCCGGGGCGGCGGTCGCGCTGACCGGCGAGGTGACGGCGGCCCAGCTGCAGACAGCGGTGGGCCCGCTCCTGGCCGATGCCGACGTGCGGCGGCGCATGGCGGAGCGGGCCCGTGCGTACGGCCGCCCGGACGCGGCAGACAGGCTCGTGGACGAGGTCCTGGCCGCCGCGGCGGGCCGGCCGGTCACGGCTGGGGTCGGCCGACGTGGTGAGCCGTCTCTGCCGCGATGAGGGTCGCGCAGTGCCGGCGGGCGGCGGTCACCGACTCGTCGGTTTCCCTTGCCGCCTCCCGATCAGGGCCTGGCGCATGATGCGGCTCCCGCGGTCTTGAGGGCCTGCCCGAGGGCGGTGACGACCTGGTCGATGTCGTTCTCGGAGAGGTGCTGGTGGAACGGCAGCGTCAGGACCTCGCGCCCGACTTGCTCGGTGGCGGGCAAGTCGCGGCGCCACTGGGCGAACGCGGGTTGCAGGTGGTTCGGCGGGTAGTGGACGCCCACGCCGACACCGCGGGCCTTCATCTGCTTGTGTACCTCGTCCCTGTTCGGGATGAGGATCTGGCACAGGTGCGGCACGGAGTGGTCGACATCGACGTCGACCAGGCGCACGCCGTCCAGGGCGGCGAGGGCCCGCCGGTAGGCGCGCCACAGGATCCGGCGGGTCGTCTCGGCCTTGTCGAAGTGGTCGAGCTGGACGAGGCCGATCGTGGCGTTGATGCCGGACATCTGGTAGCGCAGTCCGAAGCCCTCCACGCCGTAGCTGGTGGTCTGGCCGCGTTCGGCCTGCGACTGGTCGACGCCGAGCATGCGCAGGCGGCGGAGCGTGGCGGCCTCGGGGAGGCTGCGCGGGATGACGACGCCGCCTTGACCGCAGGTGAGGTTCTTGATCGGGCCGAAGCTGAAGCAGGTCAGGTCTCCGGTGGCGCCGACGCGGCGGGCGCCGTTGTGGGAGCCGAAGGCGTGCGCGGCGTCCTCCACGATGGCGATGTCCCGGCCGGCCAGTTCCTTGCGGACGCCGGAGAGGTTGACGGCCCGGCCGCCGAACAGGACCGGCATCACGGCGCGAGTGCGGTCAGTGACGGCCTCCATGACGAGCTGATCGGTGACGCACAGGGTGGCCGGGTCGACGTCCGTGAAGACCGGAGTGGCGCCGGTGGCCAGGATCGCCTGGACACTCGCGCAGAACGTCATGGACGGCACGACCACCTCGTGGCCGGGACCGACCCCGGCGGCGAGCAGCGCGGTGTGCAGGGCGGCGGTGCCGGACATGACGGCGATGGCGTCGCGGACGCCGAGGAATTCGGCGACCTTCTGCTCGAACCGCTCGGTGACGTCCGTGTGCCCGTACTGTCCGCGCTGGAGTACCTCGGCGACCGCGGCGGCCTCTTCCCCGTACAGGTACGGGCTGGCGTTGCGTCCGGCGTCCGGGCTGGGCGAGCTGGTGTGCGTGGTCACTTCGCCTCCGTGATCGGCTGGACGATCGGTCGGATCAGCGCGCTGGCCTTCTCCAGGGCCAAAGCGGCGTCCGCAGCCGACGGTCCGGCGGCGACGAGCAGGCCGATCTTGTGGGAGCCCTGGTCATGAGGCCGTACGTGGTCGCCTGGCTTGGCATACAGCTCGACATCGGTGACTCCAGGGACGCTGCGGGCTTCGGCGATGCCCTCCCAGGCGACCAGTTCGCCTTCAGCGGCGAGCGGTGAGCCGATCAGCTCCAGCGCCGCATGCTCGGCGCGCGTTGGCGTCAGGTGGCCGCCGAACGGCTCACCGAGTACGAGCGCGATGAGCGCACGCACGACGTCCACGCCGTAGGCGGCGGCGAGCAGTCGGGGGATGCCGGCGCCGCCGAGGCGTGCGTTGGCCTCGATGAAGCGTTCCTTGCCGTCCTCGTCGAGGACGACGTCGAAGTTCGCCGGCCCGTTGACGATGCCGAGTGCACGGCACAGCCGTTCGGCGGTGGCTTCGAGTCGGGCGCGCGTCGCAGGGGGCAGCTGAGCAGTGCGCAGCCGCCCGAGCACGAGAGTTCCGTCGACGAACTCCTCGTCCTTGACGGAGGTCATCAGCGCCCTGCCGTCCTGCATGAAGACCTCGATGGTCAGCGGGCGGCCCTGGACGAACTCTTCCGCGATCACCGTCCGGGATGCGGAGTGGGAGCGGGCGTTGGCGACGGCGGCGGGCAGCTCGTCGGGGCGGGTGACGCGGGTGACGCCCTTGCTGCCTGATCCGTCCGCCGGTTTGACCACGAGGGGGAAGCGCAGCCCCGCGGCCTCGGCGACGGCCTGCTCCGGGTCGTCCGACGCGACCCATCCGTATCCGGCGACGCCGCAGGACGCGGCGAGCGCGTGGAAGGCAGCTTTGTCGCAGGCGGCGAGTGCGCTCTTGGGGTACACGTAGGCGGTGCCGTACCGCATGCCCAGGGCGTGCCAGCTGGCCAGCGCGGCGTCGCTCGCACCGCAGACGAGCCCGGCGGGGTGGACGTCGCCCAGCGCATCGGCGATGGCGTCGGTGTCCCGGGTGGAGATCTGCAGAGCCGTGTCGGCGAACGGAAGCGCGGGGGCGTCCGACCGCATGTCCACCGCGATGGTCGGGATACCCCGGCGCCGCGCCTCCTGGTACAGCGCGATCTGCTCCTCCGACGCGCCGAGCACGATCAGCGCGTCCTGCGGCCACTGCTCAGACATGCTGCGGCTCCAGGGTCGTGTCGGGGGCGACGCGCGGGGAGGGCATGGCCGGGAGGTGGCTGCGCGAGAGCGGCGCCCACCGGTCCGGATTGCAGCGGTACCAGTCGGCGGTCTCCTCCAGTCCGGCCTCGAAGTCGTGGACCGGCTTGTAGCCGAGGGCGGCGAGCTTGCCCCAGTTCATGGCGTAGCGGAGGTCGTTGGACAGCCGGTCGGGGATGTAGGTGACGCGGTCCCAGTCGGCGCCGCAGATCCGCAGCAGTTCGCCTGCCAGCTCCTTGCTGGACAGGTCGGTGCCGCCGCCGATGTTGAAGACCTCGCCCGGCGCGCCCAGGCGCAGAACGAGTTCGACGCCGGCGCAGTTGTCCTCGACGTGCAGCCAGTTACGGATGTGCTGGCCCTCGCCGTGGAGGGTGACCTGCTCGCCGCGCAGCAGGCGGGTCACGAACAACGGGATGATCTTCTCGGGGTGCTGGCAGGGCCCGTAGTTGTTCGAGGAGCGGGTGACGCAGACCGGCGCTCCGTACGTGTGCCAGTAGCTGAGGGCGACCAGGTCGCTGGCGGCCTTGGAGGCGGCGTAGGGGACGGTCGGGCGCAGCGGGTAGTCCTCGGTGGCCGCGCCTTCCAGGAGCGGCCCGTACACCTCGTCCGTGGAGACGTGCACGAACTTGGTGATGCCGTGCCGCATGGCGGCGTCGGCGAGGGTCTGCGTGCCGATGACGTTCGTCGTCACGAACGTCCCGGCGGTCGTGAACGAGCGGTCGACGTGGGACTCGGCGGCGAAGTGGACGACCGCGGTGTGCTGGGCCATGAGGTCTTCGACCAGGGCAGCGTCGCAGATGTTGCCGACGACGAAGTCCAGCTTCGGGTTGAGGAAGGCCTGTCCGAGGTTGCCCCTGCTGCCTGCGTACGTGAGCGCGTCGAGGACGGTGACCCGCTCGACGTCGTCGGCGCGCAGCATGCGCCGGACGAAGTGGGAGCCGATGAAACCGGCGCCGCCGGTAACCAACAGCTGCATGTCGTGCCTCCGATGAGGATGACCGGCTGGCGGCATGGGTGTGCCGCAGGTTGGGGGCCGGTCGAGGAGACGCCCGGCTGCTGCCGGGTGCGGTCCTCACCTTGGCGGCTGCAAGACCGGTGCGGAGCCGGCGGGCGCGCATCGGCAACCGGTGTGCGGATCCGGCACACGGTGTGCATCCGCACGCCCCTGCCGACACCTTCCGAGTGGCGCTAGGTTCTCCCCCACCCAACCGGGTCCAAGGAGGTGCCCATGGGCGCGGATGCTCGGATCGGCGCTCTGTTACGCGGGGCGCGCTGTGCCGCGCGCCTGACACAGACACAGGTCGGTGATGCCTGTGGCTATTCGGCGTCGGCGGTCTCCCGCATCGAGGGCGGGCGGATGAGCGTCGACTATCCGACCCTGCTGAAGTTCGCGGCGTTCCTCGGTATCGCACCGGAGCAGCTGCGTGCGTCTGCCGTACCCGGCATGACCAATGTCGCTACGGTGGCCGGAGGTTGCCGGTCGGACGAGGAGGACGAGGTGCGTCGTAGGGAGCTGCTGACGGGAGTGGTGGCAGCGGGGGCGACAGTTGTCGTCGGCGCCGGCCCGGCCTCCGCCGCTGCCACACCGGTCGATGCCGATCTGGAAGTGGCGCTGTTCCGGCTGCCCGAGGCGGAGCCTGTAGCGCTCCCCCATCTGGTCGGACAGGTCGCCGCCGCGCGGCGCGACTTCTGCGCCACCCAGTACGCGCGGCTCGGGCAGACCTTGCCCAGCCTGATCGCAACGGCGACCGCCACGCGCGACGCCGCCTCGGGCCGCAGGCGCGAGGAGGCCGACCTGGCGCTGGCCCGCTCCTACGTGCTCGCGGCCGAGCTGGCGACGAAGCGGCACTCCGATGCGGCGTGGGTGGCGGCCGACCGGGCGTTGGCGGCCGCGCGCTGCAGCGGCATGCCGGTGGCCGTCGGCGAGGCCTCGCGGCAGCTGGCGATCGCCATGCGCCGCTCGGGCCGCTCCACTGCCGCGGTGCACCTGCTCACGAAGGAGGCCGAGGACCTGGATGCCTCCCGCGACCACACCGGTGCTGTGCGGACGACGCTGCTGCTGACCGGGGCGTACTCGGCGGCCACCGGCCGGGACCGGTCCATGGCTCTGTCGCTGCTGGAGGAGGCCGAGCGTGAGGCTGGGCGGCGACCGGCGGTACAAGGCTTCTTCACGGTGGAGGCGTCGCGGACGCAGGTCGACGTGTACCGGATCGGTGTGCTGAACGCGCTGGGCACGCCGGACGAGGCGGTGAGCGTGGCGGCCCGGCTGAACGTGGACCGGATGCCGACGGCGGAGCGGCGGGCGCGGGCGTGGACCGACGTGGCCCGCATGTGGAACGCGCTCGGTGACGGCAAGCAGACGTTCACCGCGCTGCGCCGGGTGGAGCAGGAGGCTCCGCAGGAGGTGCGGCGGCCCTCGCTGCGGGCGCTGACGGCCGGACTGCTGTACGGGCCGACCCGCATCGAGGGCGTCCGCGAGTTCGCGGCCCGCACCGGTGCTCTGGCGGCCTGACCGCTCGGGTGTCCCGCCCGCTCGACCGCAACGCGGCGAGGCCCTTCCCCGTCCAGGGAAGGGCCTCGTGGCTGTCCGGGGCCGGCGCCGCATCAGCCGTGCTGGAGCCTGCGCAGATCAGCGGGGGCCGGGAAGATCGTGCCCGCGATGTCGCCCCAGTTGAAGTTCACCTCGCCGCGGACGTGCTCCTTCACCCAGGTGCGGGTCTCGTCCGCGGTGTCCTTGCGGATGCGGCGGGAGTGCTCGGCCACCCAGTGGATCAGGGCGCGGCGACGGGTCTCTCCGGGCTCGACGTCGCGGAGCCGGAACAGCTGGTGTGCGCCGGCCGGGGTGGTGGGGATCATCACTCCGGCTTCGCCCTGTGGCCGCTTGAGGTGGACGTACCACAGGTAGTCACGGTTGAACTGGATGCCGAGCGCGATCTGCAGCGCCCGCCACTCCCCCGGATGGGCCTCGGCGAGCGGGCGCCCGGAACCGAGGTCGACCCAGCTTTCAGGGCCTCCGCCGTGGGTGCCGTAGTAGACGATTGAGGTGTAGCCGACCTGTTCCTTGCGGTCGAGCATGAGCCGCTGTGAGGCGACGATGTGCCGGGTCAGCTTCGGCAGGGGCAAGTGGGGGCGGCGGACGGTGACGTACCGGCGGACTCCGACCTGGAAGCGGCCCTCGGTGATCGCGCCAAGAACCGTGCAGTCCACACGGTGGTTCAGGTCGGCGAGCGTCGCGTCGGTGAAGATGTCGACGTTCTCTTCGACGTCGGCGTGAGTGGCGTCGACCAGGCTGAACGCTTCGGCCTTGTCGAAGGCGCGCAGTCGGATCTCCCGGCCGCCGTACTCGAACGTGTCCTTCTTGATCCGGCTCGTGTTCATCAGGAGCAGCAGGTCATCAACGTGCATCTGGACCTGAGTCGCTCGGGTGTCCGTCACGGCAGACGTCTCCTCTATGTGTGGCTGGTTGGGGCTTGCAATGCGGCGAAGCCCCCGCCGGGGTGACCCGAAGGGGGCTGTCGTTTGGCTTGTTACGTTCAGGTGACGGCGTGGAGGGGGCCGGGGTCCTTCACCCAGCATGCGAGGGGCCGGTGTCGGGCAGGACGGCGGGCGCGGCGTCCTCGCCGGGTTGCATCTGGGCGGCGTCGATCTCCTGGCGCAGGGCGGCGAATCCTTCGGCGAACGCGGCGCCGGCGAGGTCGCGGGACACCCGAGCGCGGTACTCGAACCGGAACCCGGACGAGCCGGTGTCCGGACTGTCCGGACGCGTGCCCCCGGACACTGTCCGGACAGTGTCCGCGCTGGTGAGCTCGCACCCCGTCCCGCCGACGAGCGCCGTCCCGGTCACGATCCCGCCCACGCCCGGACGGTCGTCCTGGTCTGTCCGGACGCTGTCCGGGCCGGAGCGCAGGGCGGTGTCGAGGGTGGCGCGGGCACGTCGTTCGCCGTCGGCGTCGATGGCGTCGCTGAACGTCCACGGTCCGCCGTCGGGGCTTCGGACCAGGCTCCAACCGATGGCGTGGCCGAAGTCGTCGGTGTGCAGGGTGAGGGCGAGCCCGCTGGGGTGGAGCAGGCTGTGGTTGATCAGCCACAGCAGGCCCGAGCGGGACAGGTCGGAGAACGGCCGGCTGTCGGCGTCGGCCGCGGCGGTGTCCGGGTCGGCGAGCGCCTGGTCCACGGCGTTGCGGCAGGCTTCCCAACCGCGCGCGTACGCCCCGGCGTCCATCTGGGATTCGGGTCGGCGGGGCACCTGGCGGACGCGCTGCACGGTGGCCTCGGCGCGCTGCCCTTCGAGGAGGTGCCGGTCGATGCGGTCGCGCAGCGGGATGCCGAGGAGGGCGCCGAGGGCGTCATCCAGGGGGGCTGTGCGGTTGCCCGCAGTTGTCCGGACGTTGTCCGGACGGCGGTCCGCTGGCGTGGTGGGATCGGTCATCGGATCTCCGGGGCGGGGTGGATGGCGGTCGTCCGGTTGACGAGGGTGGGCCCGTAGCCGACCCAGCGGGGCAGGCTGACGGGGCCGGTGCGTCCGGTCCGGACGGCAGCGAAGTCGAGGACTCGTTGCAGACCGTGCCGGCGGTCTTCGAGGCAGCGCTCACCGGCCTGGACGTCGGCGAGGGCGGCGCGCAGCGGGATCGTCTCGATGCGGATCCGGCCGCGGTACTCGATGCGGTGGTGCCGGTCCCCGATGTGCAGCCAGTCCGCCGCGTCCAGCCCGCCCGCGAGCGCCAGCTCGTCGAGCCGGTCGCCGAGGGCGTGGCCGCCTTCGGTCCACGCGTACCAGAGCCGGGCGCCGCCGCCGGGCCGGAAGAACGTGAACGCGACGTACGACTCAGGGTCTCGGTCGGCGGTGACGCCGACGACGACGGCCAACTCCACTGGCGTGGGGTCGGCGTGGCCGACGATCCGAGGCGGTGCCTGGGTGCTCATGCGGTCCTCTCGCTGGTCGGGCGGGTGGGTTCGGTGCGGTCGCGGCGGCGGCGTTCCCGGGGGCCGACCAGTTCGGCGCCCCGCTCGAACGCAGCGAGGATCGGCGCCATGCGACGGGC
The DNA here is from genome assembly GCF_014673495.1 of Streptomyces griseofuscus. Classification (GTDB taxonomy): domain Bacteria; phylum Actinomycetota; class Actinomycetes; order Streptomycetales; family Streptomycetaceae; genus Streptomyces; species Streptomyces murinus. The sequence continues at coordinate 5,067,149 of NZ_CP051006.1, read as the reverse complement.
GTAACGGCGGGCCGTGCGGCGGGCCTTCATGCGGGCGAGGACCTGCGCGCGGGTCGGCTGCTCCCACGTGTGCGTCCCGGCCGACGCGATGTAGCTGCGGCCGTGGGTGCCCTCGGGGATGCCGCACCAGCGGCAGCCGGACGGCACCGGCGGCTGCCCGTCAGGGAAGCGGACCGGGCCCCGCCGCAGTCCGGTCTTCGGGTCGCGGGTCACCAGGCTCACGAGCCGCTCCCCTGCTCGCGCTTGGCCCGCTCCTCCGCGATGACCTCCTCGGAGGTGCACACGGCCATCTGGAACAGCATCAGCAGCCCGTCGACCATCTCGCTACCGTCCGGCGCCGACCGCTCGTACAGGGCGGTGAACAGGGCCTCGGCGTGTGCCCGGTCGCGGTTCGCCCACGCGGTTGTGAACTGTGCGGCGAACCGTACGTGCGGCGGCAGAACCTCCGCCGACGCCCACTCGCCGGTCTCGGTGTTCTGGACCGGCATCCCGAACACCGTGCCGGGCTGCTGGTCGCGGCGGGCGATGTGCGAGGCGGTCTCGGCGAGCATCGCCGCCAGCGCGTACGCGCTGCTCCAGCCGCCCGCGATCAGCAGCACGAGCAGGTCGACGCCGCCCTCCAAGTCGCCGGCCACTCCCTTGGCGAGCGCGTCGCCGACGATCCGGGGCCCCTCACCCTGTGCAGTCGTTGTCACGTCAGTCCTCTCGCGGCCACGTCGTGCCATAGCCGTCGTCGTGGTCTTCTTCGTGGTCCGGGTCGAGCTCGCAGAACACCTCGCAGCCGACCGAGTTGTGGTTCATCTCGTCGCACACCGGGCCGGTGCGCCTCGGCTGGTCGTCCCAGCCGTCGCGGGCCGCGTTTTCGGCCGCGCGGCGCCGGCGGGTCCCCCAGCCCTTCGTCGCGGCCGCCGATCGGGCGGCGACTGCCTCGGGCCGGTTCCGGCGCTCCGCGCGGGCCGCCACCCGCCGAGCCCGCCGCTCGTCGGCCGCCGCCTGCGCGGCAGTCGCCAGGCCGGTGAACAGGGCGCTCATCGCGTCCTGTCGGCGGGCCGGGTCGTGCGCCGCCTGGTCGAACAACTCGGCCGCCACGCTACGCTTCACGCCGACTCCTGCAGCAGCGCGAGGTCGTTGCGGCAGACCAGCACCGCCCGGGTCACTGTCTGCGCCCCGTACCGGCGTACGGCCTCGTCCTGGCCCAGCTCGGCGACCGCGCGGGCCACCGTCTGCAGCGGCACCGCCTCGGTGACGTTGGCGGTCTCCCCGCGGCGCCGGTTCGTCGCGCAAAACAGGCACTCACCGTCGGCGGTCGGGTCGGCTGGCGCGTTCGGGTGCTGCGGGCACCGGCGGGCCAGCGACGCCCGCGCCACGACGAGGAGCCTCCGGGCTGCGTCCATCTCCTCCCGGATCTCGTCCAGGTCCTCGGGAGCGGGTTGCAGGGCGATCAGGTGCTCACCTCGCTCGCCCAGGGCGCGCAGCGCCTCGCCCAGCTCGGTCACTTTCTCGCTCATGCGGTCTCTGCCTCCTGGTGGGCGGCGAACTGGCAGTCCTGGCAGGTCTGGTCCGTCCGCGCCTTGAACTCACGCCCACAGCCGCAGATCCGGGCTGGGGCTAGCGGATCCTCGGGCTTCCACTGGAACGGCGGCCGCGCAGGTCCGGCGGGCCTGTCACTCGCCGGGGGCACCGAGGCCAGCAGCGGGGGCTGGATGGCCCGCTGGCGGGACGAGGAGCCCCTGCGGCGCTGGCCGGGCAGCGGCTCGCTGTGCACCGAGCACCGGGGCTTGCCGGGACGTGTCAGCGGCGTCGTGCAGACCTCGCACCGGCCGTACGGCAGGTGCTCCTCGTGCTGGGGCGAAGGCTGGTCGGTTTCCTCGTCCGCGCCCGCATCCACCTGAGGTTGAGGAACTACATCAGCCATGTCGTGGGGAACCCCTTGGGTTCCCCCTGGGATATTCGTGCCGCTGTGGCCCGAACCGGTCGTGCCACTGTGGACCGAACCCGGTCGGTCCACAGTGGACCGAACCGACTCCGCGTCGTCCGAGCCGAGTTCGGACCTCTGTGGACCGAACTGGTTCGTGCCTCCGTGGCCCGAACCTTCGCCTTCGAGGTTCGTGCCACTGTGGCCCGAACCGTCGTTGACCTCCTCGTCCTCCTTGCGGCGGCGAGCAGTGCCCTTCAGGTACGCCTCGGCGGCCTTCCAGTCCGGCCAGTTCGTGTTGGCAATGACGTACAGCGTCGCGGTGCCCCGCCGACGCTCGCCCTCCACGACAACCACGCCAGCACGGATGGCAGCCTCCAGATAGCGGCGAGCGTCCTGCTCGCGGCATCCGGCAGCCTTGGCGATGTCCTGAATGCGGATGACCTTGCCGTCCCTGAAGCGGAGATAGCCGTTCGCCGACGCCATAGCGCGCAGGGCGTACAGCAAGGTCAGAAAGCCGCCCTTGAGAGATCGCGGCATCTCGCGTGACCACTTCCAGGCCAGCGCGTTGCCGAACGAGTGCGCCGGTCCCCCACCGGTCCGCCCCTCAGGCTCTTCTGCGCTCACAGGCTTCTCTCTGGATAGTGCTGGACAGGTAGTCGGGGTCAGGCCGGGCCGAAACACGGCCGAGGTGGCGCTGCTATGCCCGGGAAGCGATCCGGCGTCCGAAGCAACTCGGCCAGTTCTCGAAGGAACTCAGGCTCTGCGTGTTTCAGCAGGGCGGCGGCAGCGTCCTCGGCGGGCTCATCGAGCAGCACCAGCAGCGATTTGCGGCACAGCGCGGGCGGCTGGTTGAACCGGGGGCGCTCCCAGCGGATGGCCGTCCGCTCGGGGACCACAGCGCCGCGCTGCCCCTCGTACAGCGACACGGCGATGAACTCAGTCATGGGCCACCACCGCGCGTAGCGGCGGTGGTCGTCAAGCCGGAGCCCGAGGCATGCGCTCTGTCCGATGTAGAGGGGCCGCCGTTCTGCGTCGTAGAAGCGGTAGACCGCCGACACCGTGCACGTCCAATCGGGCAGTTTCAGCGAGCGATACGGGTCGCTCCGATCCAGCTTCTGAGCAGGCAGGTGCACAGGCAGGTCCTGCGCAGTGAGCACAGGAATGCCGCGTGACCTCGACGTCTTCTTGATCACGTACCCATCATAGCGTTCATGTACACGAAGTACATGAAGTCTGTGATGTACATGAGTGCGGTCCCGTACACTGACGCCATGAGCGCTGCTAAGACCGAGCACGTCGAGCGGATCGCGGACGTCCGGAACTCCTTCGCCGACGCCATCGGGCGTGCTCGATACAGCAACGAACCAACGGTTTTGACGAGCCGCGGTAAGCGGGTGGCCGCCCTTGTCTCCATGGACTTCTACGAGACGGGCCGGACCATCGAGAGGCTTCTCACCGAGGCCTCCGAGCACTCGGCGGGGGCCCATGCGGACGACGGCGCCGACCTCACGCTGACGCTGCCGAATGGCGACACCCTGCTCGTCGAGTTCAAGAGGTACACGCTGCCGCGGGGAGACTGACCGGTGCGTAGGCACGCCGAGGCGGGGGCAGCCCATCCGGGCTGTCCCCGCCTCGCGCGTGTGCGCTGTTCTTCCGTTCATCCGGCCTGCCGCCCGCCGGCGAGTGCTCCGGCTGTCTCGGTGGCCCGGTTGAGCATGCGCACCCAGGCGTCGAACGACCGGTCGCGGAACAGGACGACCGGGTCGACCACGCGGACGACGACGGCGGCTGTGCACGCGAACGAGACGCCGGGCACCGTGCAGTCCGGGTCTGCCTCGAGGACGCCTTCGGCGCGGACCTCGTACAGCGACCCGTCGGGCTTGAACGCGGCGTAGACGCGGGCGACGTCGCGGCCGGTCGTGACGTACACGCGGTCGTCTCGGGCGTGTTCGTGGCTGGCGCCGAGGGCCTGTGCGGTGCCGGTCAGCGTGTGCTCGACGCCGGTGACGATCGGCGGGAGGACGAGGGCGCCGGGGCGGAGGCCTGCGCCGCCGCCGTGGAACAGGCGGAGGCCGGGCGGCGGGGTGGTCACGCGGCTGCTCCGGGGGTGGTGCCGAGGGCGGCGTGTCCGGCGTTGCACAGGCCAGCGGTGTCGGCGACGAGCTGGACGACGCAGCGGACCAGGTGCTCGCCGCCGATGTACGCGGCGGCCTCGAAGAGGGCTTCGTCGGTGGCGGTGTCGCCGTTGGCGTACGCCGTGATGAACCGTAGCGAGAAGACCTGCGCCGGGTTGTCCTCGCCGGATCGGGCGCGGTCGGGGCGGAGTTCGGGCTCCAGCTGGCGCAGGACCCACATGTCGCCGCGTTCGGGATGCGGGGCCTGGTCGCCGAAGAGGACCTGCAAGGAGCGGTGGGCGGCGTGCCCGAGCGCGCAGCAGATCCCGTACACGCGGTTTATGTCGCCGTCGGTGGCGACGGCTTCGATGTGCTCGGCGGCGGTGTCGGCGTCGCCGTTCATGGCCGCGGCGAGGGCCGCGTAGACGTGCCGCGCTGCGGCTTCGGTGTCCATCATCGGGTGCTCCGTGGGGTGGAGGCCCGGGGCGCGGTGAGGAGTGGCCGCGCCCCGGGCCGGTCGGTGGGGTCAGGACTGCTTCCGCTTGTGCTTGGCGCCCTTCACTCCGCCGCGGCCGCGCAGCGTGGTGCCGACCGAAAGCAGCAGGCTGTGGACGGTGCCGTACGAGTAGCCGTAGTGGTCGCGCAGGTTGCGGATGGACGACCCGGCGTAGTAGCGGGCCTGCATGTCCAGGGCGAGCCGTTCCCGGCCGTCGGCGGGGATCTTCGCGTGCGTCACTGTTCGCGGAGCCTTTCGTTCTCCCAGGCCTCGGCGTACTCCTCGACCTGGCGGGCGATGGCCTCCTCCGCGCACACCTTGTGTGCGGGCTTCCCGTCGCTGTCTCGCAGCGGGGTGAGGCCGGGGCAGTAGCGGCACCTCTTCTCGACGCCGGCCCAGTGGCCGCGCGTCCAGTCGAGGACGCCGGTCGGTGGCGGCTCGGGCCGCTTAGGCCGCCGGGGCTTGCGCGCGGCCACGGTCGTTGCTCAGCTGGGTGCGCTCGTCGGGGTCGAGGCCGCCCCAGATACCGACCGGCTCGCGGCGCGCGAGGGCACCTTCCAGGCACGGGGTGATGGCCGGGCAGCGGGCACAGACCCGCTTGGCAATGAGCGCGTCGAGCTTGCCGGGGCCGCGCCGCCAGTCCTCGGGGAACCACTGGTCGGGCTGCTGGTACTCGCCGCCCTTGCGGCACAGGGCGTCGTCACCCCACCATTCGGACCGGCTGTGCGTGGTCGGGGCGTCGTAGCTGGTGCGCATCAGCGGCCTCCTCGGGAGTCGTGTCCGGACGGGTCCGGGCCGGTGTCCGCCGACGTGTCCGGACACGTGTCCCGGCAGGTCAGCGGCTTGCAGCGAGTCAGAAGCAGGAGGGGCGCGGACGGAGTCCGGACGCGTGTCCGGGCACTGTCCGGCAGGACGATCCAGGCGAGGGCGAGCAGGATGATCGAGGCCACGGCGGACGGGCCCCACACCTGGGCGGCCGACAGGAACGCGTCCACGGCCATCCCCACGTCGAGCAAGGCGATGAACAGGCGCACGGTCACACCGGGACCCCCTCGTCGCGCCACCGACGGACCGTCTTGTCGACGCAGCCCAGACGCCGCGCCAGCTCGACCACAGGGATCTCCTCGCGGACGACGCCGAGCACGGGGTCGGCGAGCCGGAACGCCATCCGCTGCTCGTGCCGCCCCAACGAGGGATACGGCGGCTCGTCGCGCAGCGCGGTCCTGATCGCCACCAGGTCCATGCCGTGCAAGGTGAGCCGGCCGGGCTGGGCGGCCCGAAGGACGTCGTCCTCCAGGTGCTCGCCGGCCACGCACCGGCCCCGCGTACAGGTGCCCTCGACGCGGCCCACCGGCTCACGGCCGTGCTGCAGCCGGTAGGACAGCCTCCTGGCCGCGACCTTCCCCGCCATCGGCTTTCGGCCGTCTTCCCACCGGCCGAGCCACAGCCGGTGCCCTCCGGCAACCGGCATCGTCGTGGCGTCGAACTTCGCCTGCGTCCAGGTGTTCTGCCGGTACACCGGCATCCCGAGGTCGGCCCGGACCTGACGGACGAAGTCCTTGTACAGCCCGAGCCTGCGCGCGGCCTCGCAGTTCGAGATGTTGTGCTCCGCCTTCAGCAGGCGTGCCGCCCGCTCCCACCGCTCGGCGCGGGACTCACAGCCGGCCATCGAGCGCCTCCATCTCCTGGCGCAGCTCCTTGGCCCGCTCGCGCATCAACTGGTCGGACAGGTGCAGGCCCTCCACGCAGCGCGCGCGCTCGCACTCCACCCGGACCTGGCCGACCGGCTCGCGGCGGTGCTGGATACGGAAGGCGACCCGGTAGGCGCTGTCCTTGTGGCTGTACATCGGCACGTTGTCCTTGGAGAACCGGCCCCGCCAGCGGCGGTGGCCGTCCTCGATGACCACGGCCAGCTCGAAGTAGCGGCGCTCCACCTCGGCGGCCACCTCGCAGTCACCCGGCTTCACGGACCGCCGCTGCAGCTCCACGCGCACCGGCCACGGCCGCATCCCAAGGTCCTTACGGACCCGCCTCACGAACGCGGGCGCGCAGTGCAGCCGGTCCGCGATCTCGGCGTCCGGGGCGTTGTCCGTCTTCAGGGTGCGGGCGATGCTCTCCCAGCTCGCCCCGCGGCACCCGCTCATGACCGCACCGCCTTCCGGCGGTTGACCCTGTAGCAGTCCGCATCGCAGTACACCTGCGCACCCCGCGACGGCACGAACTCCTCCGTGCAGCCGGGACAGGTACGGGTGTTGTCGGTGCCCCGACGCATCGTGGAGACGTGCGGGCCGACCACGAGCACTGTGCGGGGGTGCTCGGGGTCGAGCTGGACCTCGACGTACTTCGCGGTGACCTGCGAGTCGTCCACCCACAAGATGCCGTTACCGGCATCGGCCACGTGTTTGAGCATGTTGTCGCCGTCGATGAGTTGCATGGACGACCGGAAGAAGACACAGCCGAGGGAGACATTGCCGGTCAGCGGGGCCCTCCGCCACCGCTGCCGCAGCCACCACTTCGTCGTCTCTTCGGCCTGCTTGTCCGCCGGGTCCTTGTACGCGCGGCCCTCCTTGTCGAAACGCGGCCGCGCCTTGCTGTGAGGCTCGCCGGGGTAGACCGTGCCCCACAGCTCGTCCGTACGGCCGGGGGCCAGGAAGCCCCCGATGTGCTCAGCCCGCTCGCGGTCCCCCGGCCGCGCCGTTGCCGAAACGGTCATCCCTCGCCCCCGGCCGGCTCGGGCCCCACCGGGGCGGCCGGGACGGTGACGATGCCGCCCGGCTTGTACAGCGGTGCCGGGACACGCGGGTTGCTGACCCCGAGCAGGACCACGTCCGCGTCGTGCACCGCCGCGGTGTTCGCGTACGCGTGGAGCGTCACGCCCGGCAGCTCGTCGGCGCCCAGGCCGGTGCTGGAGTTGGCCAGCTGGTACATCGGCACGTCGACCGTCGACTCGCCGCTGCGACGACCGAGGACGACCCGCGCCATCCGCGTCTTCTTGTCGACGTCCACGACGGTCACCGCGGTCGCCGCCCACTGCTGGACCCGGGCGTCGAGGTACAGGCGGCCGAACTGGGTCAGCCGTGGCTGGCCGCCGATCAGCTCGACGTAGCGGCGCAGCGTCAGTTGAGGCAGCAACTCGGCCTCATCGGTGACCGGCTGGTCGGTGGCGACCGTCCGCAGCAGGTTCTCGGCCGCCGCGTCGAGCGGCTTCATCTTCGCCGCGGTGACCGCGCGGATCCGCGCCATGTGCCAGGCCATCGTGCCGGGCGTCGTCTCCGCCGAGCACGGGCAGTCGGCGACCGTCGGGCGGGTCTCGTCGCTGGTGTGGCCCTCGCAGCGGCTCACGTCCGCACGGCCGCGCTCGCACAGGGCTGCCGAGCAGCACGGGCAGTTGGGGCAGTCGGCCTGCTTCGGCCGCACGTACTCGGGACCGAACGGCTCGTGGAAGGTGCCCTCTTCGTAGGTCATGGGATGTCCTGCCTGGCGATGGGGAGAGTGGTGGCGGCCGCCGCCCAGGACGCCCGGGCGGCGGCCGGGGGCCTGTCAGGCCGTGGAGGCCGAGGCCGGGAGGAGCGGCCAGTCGAACGGCGAGTCATCGACCTCGCCGCCGATGCTGGCCAGGTACTCGCGGAACTCCGCGTTCTGCTCCCGCGCCCACCGGGCCTGCAGCTCGTGCAGCTCCCCCAGCTCCTCGCGGGTCAGCCACGAATACCGGCGAGCGATCTTCGTGACGACGCCGCACGCGGCCTTGGCGTCCACCGCCGCGTTGTGCGCGCCGTCGAGCTTCACGCACCAGAAAGAGCAGAGGTCCTGCAGACGCCGCTTGCCCTTGCGGTACTTCTGGACCTTCTTGTCCAGCACGCGCGGGTCCAGAACGACCGGCGTCGAGTTCCACAGGCTCTTGACGCCGTGCCGCTCGCACTCGCGCTCCAGCAGCGTCAGGTCGAACGGCGCGTTCATCACCACCAGCGGCAGGCCGACGTCGCAGTAGGCGGCCAGGGCCGAGGTGATCTCCTGGATCACATCGGCGGCCGGGCGGCCCTCGGCCTGGGCCTGCGCCGTGGTGATGCCGTGGATACGGGTCGCCTCCGCGGGGATCTCCACCCCGTCGAGGTTCGACAGCCACGTCCGCGTCTCGGTCGTCTGCCCGCCGCCGTAGCGGACCACGGCGGCCGACACGATCCGGTCCCGGGCGACGTCGACGCCCGTGGTCTCCAGATCGAAGCCGATCAGCGGGAAGTCCAGCCAGGTCTTTCGCATATCGGTCACTTCCGTCCCTTGCGGGCCGCCCGCGTCGAACGACGGGGCTGCCTGCGCTTCTTGAGAGGCCGCGCCTTCGCGGGGGCCGGGGGAATGTCCTGGGACGCCTCCGCGGCGGTGTGGGCCCGCTCCGCCTCGACGAGGAGCCGGGCGGCCTCGGTGTCGGGGGCGTGCAGGATCTGCACCTGGCCCCGGTCGCCGGCGTCGTCGGCGTCGGCCAGCGCCCGCAGCTCGGCGGACTTCGGCACGACCCGGATCAGGCGGCGGATCGCACTCTTCTCCCACATCCGCTGGAAGAAGCGGTGCCAGTACGAGTCACGAGCCTCGGTCTCCTCGGCCCGCCGGTACGACTCGCTGTACTCGTCGCGGATCTCCTCGGCGTCCTCCCGCGTCAGCAGGATCACCTGGGAGCGCGCGCCGTTCTTGAGCCACGCGTACGCGTACGCGATGACGACCTCGCCGCGCTCTTTCTGCGACAGCCGCAGGTTCGGCCGGTGCACGAAATCCTCGGGCGCCTTCGCGGTCGGCACGTAGTCGAACTCGTCTTGCTCGCGGATCACGCCGACGTGCACCGACTCCACCAGGCCCGAGCGGTACATCAACTCGATGTAGCCCTGGTACATCGGCACGAAAGCCGCAGTGGTGCCCTGCCGGGTGATGGCGGCCTGGTGACCGTCCGGGATCAGCCCGAACCGCGCGCAGGTCAACAGCGTCTGCAGCACACTCGCCGGCTTGCACTTCGCCAGCGTCGGCAGCACCGAGCGGACGGCCGCGAAGAACGCGGCACTGTCCACGCAGGCGGGCAGGGCCCCCTCGAAGTGGCTGCGGTAGACGTTCAGCCACTCCATCACCGTGGCGGACATGGCGGGCTCAACCTGCTCGTGGCCCTTGATGTCCACGAGCTCGGCCGGGGAGTCCGGCGCCTGGCCGTGCTCCTCACCCGGCCCCGCCGAGGCCGGGATGCTCGCCTGACGGGCGGCGCGCAGACGGTCCTTCAGTGCGGTGCTCATGCTGATCCCTTCACGGAGGGCCGCAGCTGCCGGGCCCGGAACTCGGTGTAAACGGCCTTGTCAGGACCGGACTTGAGGGCGTCGACGTCGAGGACATCGACCGTCTTGCGGTACTTCGCAGCGATGTCGGGACGGGCCTTCTCGAGCCGCTTGGGCGCGAGGGTGCCGTTCTGCTTGTTCGTCCAGACGACCTCGCCGCTGGCGTTGCGGACGATCTCGTTCGCACCGGCGAGCAGCCGCATCTCGTTCTGAATCGTGCGGCGGGCCTCCTCGGCTGCCTTGACCGCCGCGTCTGCCGCCTCGAAGCGCTCCAGGATCGCCTTCGCCTGGTCGTCGTCCACCGTGGCGATCGACTCGGGCTTGACCTCCCACAGTTGGGCGAGGAGGTTCGCGGTGTCCTCCAGGCCGTCAGCGACCGGCGGGAAGCCCTCCACGATGTGCCGCTGGTACCACTGCTCGCAGTGCTCGACCAGCTCGCCGATGATCTCCTCGTCCCGCTCCAGCCGGAACCAGCGGAGCTTGTTGCCGCCGACCAGACCGGCGACGTAGCCGTGCTTCCAGCCGCCGACCGCCATCGCCCAGTAGCACTGGATCGCGGGGGCGTCGGGCGGGGTCTCGCCGTCCCAGTCCTTGATCTGGTACTCGCTGCGGTTCTTACACTCCACCGGAGCCACCACGGCGCCGGTGTCGTCCAGGGCGTACCTGTCGACGTTGACCTGCATCCACGGCCGCTCCAGGTTCTGCAGCGTGCCGGGCGGCATCGCGATCGGCACCCCGGACCGCTTCGAGAACAGGTGGGCGATGAAGCCCTCGATCTCGCGGCCGACCTCGGCGTACTCGGTGTCCTGATCGACCGTCCGCCCGTGCTTCTCCTCGTACACGCGGCGCGGGGAGTTGTACTTCCCGGCGAGGCCGAACAGGGCGGCGACGTCAGAGCCGCCGATGCCGTCGCGGCGGGTGGCCAGCCACCTCCGGTAGTACTCGGGGTCGTCCAGCGAACCGGACGGCAGGATCAGCCGCGCGGCCGGGGCGTCCGGCAGACCCGCGGTGGCGTCCTCGCGCGTGAGGGTTGCTGTAGTCACCTGCGCCGCCCCCTCTCGTGGTTACCGGGGCGGATCGGACCGTCGACCCACGCGCCGGCCCTGCCGGTCTTCAGCGCCTCCTCGTCCTGGCTGTTGAGGTAGAGCAGGGCCGACCGCGCAGACACGTTGGACCGGCCCATGAGGACCCGGTGGAACGCGGCCACCTCGACGGCCGCCGCTTTGTGCCCGGCCTCCTCCAGCAGCTCCACTGCCGTATGCGCGCTGACCCGGACGTTCTCCTCGACTGCGCGGGCAAGCAGGTTGACGGCGGCTTCGTAACGACCACCCGGCACGCCACGCAGCGACTTCCTGCCGTCGCCGGCCGCCCTGCGGGTGGAAAGCCGATGGGCCTCAGCGATCACGCCGGGGTAGGTGTCCCGGTGCCCGCACGCGTTGTCCCAGGCGTCACGGACCAGGTGGACGCCGTCGCGGACGAACCGGTCGTTGCGTAGCTCGCCCCGCGGACCCCCGCACGCCGGGCAGTACGGGTAGATCTCCACCGCCCGGATGCGCACGCCCGAGTAGCCAGGCTGGCTGCCGTAGTCCGGCACCCGCACCCACAGGGACTCGGGCATCGGCTTCGTCTCGACGCCGATGATGTAGCGCACCCAGACGGCAGCGTTTCCGCCGGCGAGGTGAGCTGCGTATGTCTCGTAGGCCGCCTGGGGCTGGTACGAGCGGATCCGCCCGTCGCGGATCATGCGGACAACGTGCTCTGCGGCCTGGCCGGTGCGGTAGTCGTTGCAGTGCAGCCATTGACCGGGGTGCGTCTGGGCGTCGGCGGCAACGGCCAGGTGGTCAAGGCCGTTCGGCTTGCGCGGCGCGTCCTTGCGGGGCCGTGGGGCCCTACTCCTGGTCACTTCACGTCTCCGTTCTCCGAGCTGACGCGCGGACCGGGCAGCGGATGTGCGGCCAGTGCCTTGCGGGCCGCCCGCGACGAGGGATGCCGCAGCGGGGCACACAGGGGGCAGAGGTTCGACTTGTGGCTCACGACAGATCACCGCCCCTGCGGGGGTGAGGGACCCGCGCGCCGTGCGCGGATCGGTCGGTGCGCGCCCGGCCGACGACGATGGAGACCACCAGAAGGAGGAAGCACGCAGCCATCAGGCCGAGGATCAGCTCGTCCCTCACCGGCCACCTCCGCCTGGGAGGCAGACCAGCTCGCCGAGCGAGCGGGAGGCGAACAGCTCGCGCAGGTCGGCGGAGGTCAGGCCGTGGTCGTCGGGCAGCGGGTAGCTCGCCCACGCCTCGACGTTCACGCCGTCGAAGGAGGTGACGAGCTGGGCGACGCCCTGACGGTCGTCACCCCGGTTCAGGACAGAGCGGATGACCGTGCCGCCCATCGCCGCAGCGCAGACGTCGATGATCTCGCCCTGGCCGGACTCGGCGACCTGGCGGGCGCTCAGCACGCCCGGCGTCTCGCCGACGGTCCACACGAGCCCGGTCAACTGCGGGTGTTGGACGAGGAGGTGAGCGAGCGCCACGGCTGGCGCCTGCTCGGGGCTAACATGCGGGTTCACGGAAACCTCGATTCAGCGGATTGAGGTGGCCTGGTTCGCGGGGCTGTCGGACCCGGCACGGTCTGGCGGCCCCGCAGCCGCATCACTTCGCGGCAGTTCTGCGCCCGGACGGCTTGATGGATCGCAGCGTCGGAACGGGCTCGGTCTTCTCGGAGTCGTTGGGCTGCAAGGCGGCCCGCACGGACTCCGGGATGACGGTGAACATCTGGAGAATCAGCCGCAGGTCGCAGTCGCAGAAGACCGTCGATTCGCCGATCTTGATGTGCGGCAGCGTGCTGATGTGGCGCTCGAGGTACGACTTCTTGCAGCCGAGCTTCTCGGCCGCCTGGTCGTAGTCGAAGCATTGGACCGCCACGCACGTGCAGTGCGGGCGCCGGACGCCGGCCAGAGGTCGGATCGCCGTCGTCATGCCGGTACCGCCTCGGGGGCGGCCTGGCCGGGCACTCGCAGCGGGGTTCCGTCCGAGCGGATGACCAGGTCCTCGATGCGCAGCCCGTAGGCGTCGGACAGGGCGATCAGCGTCTCGACCGTCGGCGTCGCGCCGGCGAGCAGCCGGGAGATGGTCGACTCGGCGACACCGATCCGCTGCGCGATCTTGCGAGCGGTGTCGTCACCGACCTTTTCCGTCTTCTTCTCCAGAGCTTGCGTGTGAAGGCGGGGCCTGGACACGTTCACTCCTCTCACGTTGAGGCTTGCGCGGACGCAAGCCTTGCGTGAGAGACAACCTAGAGCCTGTCTTGCGCGCACGCAAGACAGATCAAAAAATGGATTCCGGGTGTGTCGTTCCGGCGCGAACACCCCCGCGCACTACCCCACTGGCCTGCATGTATCCGATTCCCCCGTCTTGACCTGCGGGCTTGCGTGCGCGCAAGCCGTAGACCCTGGCTCGCGCGCACGTTAACCTCGGGGGCCATGCGGAGCATGGAAGATCAAACGGATCAGGTAGCAAGGCGCTTCGGCGCCCTGGTTACCGAATACGCACAGCGGGCCGGGTACGACGTGAGACCTGGCGGAGGAGGCCGCGCCGCCTTGGCGCGCGACCTCGGCATGAGCCAGTCGGCCGTCGGCCGGTTCCTGGACGGAAAAAGCCTGCCTCATCCCCAGAAATTTGCATCTATCGCACAAATCCTCAGCATTGATGTGCGCAACCTTTTGGTTGAAGCGGGAGTCATCTCCGCCAATGCATGGCCTGAAGGCGCCACTCCGGATGTACTCTCGGTTACTCCACAGTCACAACCGCTCACTCCAGAGGCGGCGATGGACGCCTGGGGTATCCGAGACGCGATGATCCGCAGCATGCTGCTGTCGCAGATCCACACCGCACGACAGCTGCAAGCGAGGCAGGCCGGAGAGGACGGCGACTCCAGCGAGGGAGGCGCCGCAGCAAGGGGGTAACGGGGATGCCGGGAAAGACCGCAGCAAGCGCCGTGGGGGGATTCGCCGCCGGTCTGCTACTCGCAGTAGCCGACATTGACGGCATCTCGACCGACGACATCTCAGGAAAACTGCTGCTGGTCGGACTCCTGTTTCTCCCAGCCAGCATCGTCACCGCGGTCGCCATGACGGCGCTACGCCGGTGGCTCGCAGCCGAAGACGCGCGTCGCAGACGGGACGTCGAGAACCTCACCGAACAACGCCGACTGCTTCGGTGGGACTTCAACCGCCGCTCCAGAGAACTGGACGAGCGCGAGGACCGGCTAAATCGTCTCTCCGAGTCTGACCAGGACTCATACCGGCGTCTCGTCATTCGCCTTGATCAGGCATACACCGAGATCGCCGAGCTGCAGCACGCCTACAAACTCCTGGAGGAGGAGAACGAGGAGCTGTGCAGCGACTTCACCGGCCTGGTGATGGGCCACATGCAGGAGCGCGCTGACAACTTCTCCCGGCGTCAGCGCACTTCGTCGCGCCGCCCGGCACTGCCCGAGCGGCAGCGGGCTCGGGCGGAAGGCACCGTGCCGAAGATCCCACGCTCGCGCCGGATCCAACGGCAGCCGCAGGACGAGCCGCAGCACCACAGCCGGCCCGCCGAAGGCTAACGCGAGCAACACCGGAGCCCCCACGGGGGCCCCTTCGGTTTGCCTCAGGTCAGGCGACCGGCTCGCCCGAGCCGCCGCGCGCCGGATGCGCGCTGACCGCACTCAGCGCCTCTTCGCGGACCCTGGCGAAAGCGGCCGTCACCTTCTCTCGGGTGCAGCCCCACGCCGTGGCCCGGGTCAGCGCCAGCATGCCAGGCTCGTGCGTCACGCTCGTCAGGACATCGCGGCCCGTGAACCGGTCTTCCCATTCCCACGTCCAGCGGTCGGCGACCGACTCGATGTCCACGCCGGTACTGAAGGGAGAGCCGTCGAGCATGTAGAGCGCGGAACCGATCCAGATGCGCAGACGCTGCGGCATCTCGGAGCGCACGTCCTTGAGACCGTTGGTCTGCTGTCGCCGCCACCAGTCTGCCGCCATCGTCTCGACGCGGACGAAGTCCTCGGGGTGATCGAGCTGCCATTGATCGGCAACCGCCGACGCATCGCTGTGGGACCAGAATGCCTGGACGTAGCTCTTGGACTCACCGTCCATGTGCACGACGTGTACGCGGCTGCGATCGTTGCGATCCTCGGCCTCCATCAGGCCGACTTCCGGCGGCCTGCGCCCGAGCGACCTATCGATGACCACCATGGCCTCGTCATCGGCCTCCGGCAGCAGGTGGCCGTAGGTGTCGGACGTCGTCTTGATCGACTCGTGGCCGAGGCGCCGCTGCACGTACGTCAGGCCGCGGCCCTCGGAGATGAGGACGGCGGCATGCGAGTGCCGCAAGTCGTGCGGGGTCGGGTTCTTGTACTGCGGCAGCAGGCCACGAGCCTTCGCCCGGACCACCGCGCGCATCCACCGGTCGTAGAACGTCGAGTAGTGCAGCCTCTGGCCAGCCTCGCCTGTGAAGAACAGGCGCTCGCCGTTCTGGAGGTTCTCGCCACCGAGCCTCTGCACCGAATCCACCACGGACAGGGACACCCGGATGGTGCGGCGGGACTTCTTGGACTTCGGCGCCCCGATCTTGTACCCGCCGCTGCCGTCCTTCTTCCAGGCCCGCATGACGCGGATTTTCGGCTTGCCGGTGTTCCAGTCGATCAGCTGCGCGGGACACAGCGCGCTGATCTCGCCCCAGCGCATGCCGGTGCCGTACTTGATGATGCACAACTCCCGGTCGCTGCGGCGCTCCAGGCATTCGAGGATGCCTTCCACCTCGTCAGGTGTCAGGAACTCGATGTCCTCGCCGTCTGCGCTGTCGTCGTCAGTGCGAGGCAGCCGGGTCAGCTCGCAGGGGTTGCGGGCCCGCAGAGGCGGCTCCGCTTCGACCGCGCGCTGCAACACCGAGAACAGCAGGCCGTGCAGGTTGCGGATCGTCTTGGGCGACATCGTCCGCCACTTCGGCTCACCGTTCTTCGGCTTCTGCCCCTTGTGGACCTTCGTCTGCTCCAGCTTCCGCACCCATGCCTGGATGGTGTCGTGCGAGAAGTGCTCGACCGAGCGGACGTCGCAGTGCTCGAACGTCGGGAAGATCCACCGGGCCAGGTCGCCCTTGCATGCCTCGCGGTAGTGGTCCTCGACGCCGGTCTTGTTCTCCACGAAGGTGAGGGCGTACTCGCGGAAGCGGTAGCGCCGCTCGTCGGTCTCGCCGGCGTTCGGGTCGACGTAGCCGACGCCCTTCACCCACCCGGGCGGCCACTGCTGCCCGCAGTCGTTGACGGCCTGGCAGAAGATTTCGGCGGCCTTTCGGCCATCCTCGCCGCCGTCGAAGCGCTCGGTCTGCCACGGGGCGGTCCTGCCGCCTCCGAGGCGCCACTTCACCTGGTGGCTGACGACCTCGCCGATCTTGTTTGTGCGGGAAATCACGCTCGCCATGACGGGAGGGTACGCGCTGCGTTCCCGCCGTGTTCCCGCTTCCAGACAAGCCGGATGCGGGAACACGGCGTTTGCACTGGTCACAAGCGGTGAGGAGAGTGGTGCCCGGAGCCGGACTTGAACCGGCACGCCCGCGAAGGGGCAGCGAGGTTTAAGCTCGCCGTGTCTGCATTCCACCATCCGGGCAGGCCATGGGCTCCGCTTCGAGGGTCCGAGCCTATCGGGACGCATCCCCCGAACAGCGGAACGTCGGACCGATGTTGTCTTATTTTATTGACGCCTGAGGGTGCATCAGACCATGGAACTCGCCATCCGCACTTGCCAGTAGCGTGACGTGACGCATGTGCGCCTGTATGTGAAATGACGGAATTTCACCGTCTGAAGAAGGGCGCTCTCCCTGTTATCGGTGCCGGGGCCCTCTCTTCGCCTCAGGGTCCGGGGTCCTCCCCAGGTATGACACGGCACCCGCCCGGTCCGACCCGAGTCGCCCCCGGGAACCGGAACAGCGGCTGACTTCCCGGGCCCCGGGCACCGGGACGATAGAGAAGTCCCCACGACCTATCGTCCCGAGGAGCACCGTCCCGTGACCACCACACCCACCGCAGGCACGGCCACCGCCGTGGCCGCTCGCGCCACGGAGCTGTCGAAGATCTACGGGCAGGGTGAGACCCGGGTGGTCGCCCTGGACCGGGTCTCCGTCGACTTCCGGCAGGCCGAGTTCACCGCGATCATGGGCCCCTCGGGTTCCGGCAAGTCCACCCTGATGCACTGCGTGGCCGGCCTCGACACCTTCTCCTCCGGCTCCGTGCGCATCGGCGACACCGAGCTGGGCTCGCTGAAGGACAAGCAGCTCACCAAGTTGCGCCGGGACAAGATCGGCTTCATCTTCCAGGCCTTCAACCTGCTGCCGACCCTGACCGCGCTGGAGAACATCACCCTCCCGATGGACATAGCCGGGCGCAAGCCCGACAAGGCCTGGCTGGACCAGGTCATCTCGATGGTGGGTCTGTCCGGACGGCTGAGCCACCGGCCGTCCCAGCTGTCCGGCGGCCAGCAGCAGCGCGTCGCCGTCGCCCGCGCCCTGGCCTCCAAGCCGGAGATCATCTTCGGTGACGAGCCGACCGGAAACCTCGACTCGCGCTCCGGCGCCGAGGTCCTCGGCTTCCTGCGCAACTCCGTGCGCGAGCTGGGCCAGACGGTGGTCATGGTGACCCACGACCCGGTGGCCGCCGCCTACGCGGACCGCGTGATCTTCCTGGCCGACGGCCGGATCGTGGACGAGCTGTACGGCCCGACCGCCGACTCGGTCCTCGACACCATGAAGCAGTTCGACGCGAAGGGCCGGACCAGCTGATGTTCCGCACCGCCCTGCGCAACGTCCTCGCGCACAAGGCCCGGCTGCTGATGACGGTGCTCGCCGTCATGCTCGGCGTGGCCTTCGTCTCCGGGACGCTCGTCTTCACCAACACCATCTCCGACGCCTACCAGAACAGCTCCGCCAAGGGCTTCGATCACGTCGACGTCGCCGTCGTACCGAAGTACCAGGACTCCGAGGGCGACAAGGTCGGCAAGCCGGCGGACCTCACCCAGGCCACGCTCGACAAGGCCGCCAAGGTGCCCGGCGCCGCCTCCGCCACCGGGGTGGTCAGCGGCTTCACCGCCGTCGCGGACAAGCACGGCAAGCTCGCAGGCGGCAACTGGCAGTCGGCCGGCGGCAATTACTGGGGCACCAAGGACGCCCGGTACCCGCTGACCAGCGGCCACGCGCCGCACGGCGCGAACGAGGTGCTGCTCGACGCCAAGACCGCCCAGCGGGCCGGCTACAAGGTCGGCGACACCGTGCGGCTCTCGGTCGACGGCCCCGTGCTCACCCCGACCGTCGCCGGCATCTTCACCACCGACGACGGCAACGTGACAGCGGGCGGCAGCCTCGCCCTGTTCGACACGCCGACCGCACAGAAGCTGTTCGGCAAGCACGGCACCTACGACGAGATCGACGTCAAGGCGAAGCCGGGCACCGGCCAGGCCGCGCTCAAGGAGGCGCTCGACGCGGCGCTGCCCGCGCACCAGGTGAAGACCACCACCGGCCGGCAGCTCGCCGACGACCAGGCGAAGACGATCGCCGACTCGATGAGCGGCCTGAAGCAGGGCCTGCTGGTGTTCGCCGGGATCGCCCTGTTCGTCGGCACGTTCATCATCGCCAACACCTTCACCATGCTGGTCGCCCAGCGCACCAAGGAACTGGCCCTGATGCGGGCGGTCGGCGCCTCCCGCCGCCAGGTCACCCGCTCGGTGCTGATCGAGGCGTTCGTGGTCGGCGCGATCGCCGGTGTGGCCGGTCTGGTGGCCGGTATCGGCATCGGCGCGGGCCTGCGCGCCCTGGTGGGCTCCTTCGGCGCGAGCATGCCGGACGGGCCGCTCGTGATCAGCCCGGGGACCGTGGTGGCCGCCCTCGCGGTCGGCATCCTCATCACCATGCTCGCCGCCTGGCTGCCCGGCCGCCGGGCCGCCAAGATCCCGCCGGTGGCGGCGATGAACAGCGTGCACGCCACGGCGACCACCAAGTCGCTGGTGCTGCGCAACACGATCGGCGCGCTGTTCACGGCGGCCGGTGCCGCGGTGATCGTCGCCGCCACCTCGATGGACGCCTCCTCCGGCGAGGCCCCGATGGGTCTCGGCGCCGTCCTGCTGATCATCGGCGTGTTCGTGCTGACCCCGCTGCTGTCCCGCCCGCTGATCGCGGCCGCCGCCCCGCTGCTGCGCGCGTTCGGTGTCTCGGGCAAGCTGGCCCGCCAGAACTCGGTGCGCAACCCGCGCCGTACGGCCGCCACCGCCTCCGCGCTGATGATCGGACTGACCCTGATCACCGGTATGACGGTGATGGCGGGCAGCCTCCAGTCGTCCATCGACAAGATGGCCGCCTCCGCGATCCGCGCCGACTACGTGGTCTCCATGGCGAACGGCTCGCCGCTCTCCCCGGACGTGGCGAAGAAGATCGCGGCCACCGACGGCGTGAGCGCCAGCAGCCCGCTGCGCAACGCCGAGACCCGCATCGACGGCACCACCGAGTACGTGACCGGTGTCGACGGCGCGTCCATCGCCGAGCTGACGGACCTGAAGGTCGACCGGGGCAGCTTCACGATCGGCGGCGACCGTGTCGTCGTGGACAAGGTCCGGGCCGAGGAGTACGGCTGGAAGACCGGCTCGCGCTTCACCGCCCACTTCGAGGACGGCAAGGCGCAGACCCTGACGGTCGCCGGGATCTACGACGGCAACGACATGATCCGCGGCATCATGCTCGACAACAAGGTGCTCACCCCGCATCTGAGCAGGCCCACCGACATGCAGGTCATGGTCAAGACGGCGAACGGCGCCTCGACCGCGACCAAGGACCGGCTGACGAGCGCCCTGGGCACCAACCCGGCGATCAAGATCCAGGACAAGAAGGACATCTCCAACGACATCGCGCAGATGTTCACCATGATGCTGAACATGGTCTACGGCCTGCTCGGCATGGCGGTGATCGTCGCGGTCCTCGGTGTCATCAACACCCTGGCGATGTCGGTGTTCGAGCGCTCCCAGGAGATCGGCATGCTCCGTGCGATCGGCCTGGACCGCCGGTCGGTCAAGCGGATGGTCCGCCTGGAGTCCCTGGTGATCTCGCTCTTCGGCGGTGTGCTCGGCATCGGACTCGGCGTGTTCTTCGGCTGGGCGGCCGGTGAGCTGCTCGGCACCAAGATGCCCACGTACGAACTGGTCCTGCCCTGGGGCCGGCTGGTGCTCTTCCTGGCGCTGGCGGGCGTGGTCGGCATCCTGGCCGCCCTGTGGCCGGCCCGTCGCGCGGCCAGGCTGAACATGCTGACGGCCATCAAGGCCGAGTAGCGCCCGGCATCGGCAAGGGGCCCCGTTCCGTCAACCGGAGCGGGGCCCCTTCGTCGTACCGCGGGGATCAAACCTGCCAGGTGCGGGTGCGCGGCGGCAGTACGGAGGCGCCCGAGGGCGGGGTGCGGACCGCGAGGACCTGGTTGACGCCGATGCGGTTGTGCTCGAAGGCGAGCGCGGAGGCGGCCATGTACAGCTGCCACACGCGCGCCCGGCCGGGGCTGGTCAGACGGACCGCGCGGTCCCAGTCGGCCTCCAGGTTGGTCACCCACTCGCGCAGGGTGCGGCCGTAGTGCTCGCGCAGCGCCTCCACGTCGCGCACCTCGAACCCGGCGAGCTCCAGCTGGGTGACGGTGGTGCCGATGGGGGCGAGTTCGCCGTCCGGGAAGACATAGGCGTCGATGAACTCGTCGACGCTGTAGGCCGTTTCGTCGGTCTGCGGACGGCGGGCGATCTGGTGGTTGAGCAGCCGCCCGCCGGGCTTCAGCAGGCCGTACAGCTGTCGCGCGTACTCCAGGTAGCGTTCGGCGCCCACATGCTCGGCCATGCCGATGGAGGAGATGGCGTCGAAGGGGCCGTCGGAGACGTCCCGGTAGTCCTGGACCCTGATCTCCACCTTGTCGGTCAGGCCCTCGTCCGCGATGCGCTTGCGGGCGTAGCCGGCCTGTTCCTGGGAGAGGGTGACGCCGACGACGCTCACGCCGTGCTCACGGGCCGCGTGCAGGGCCATGGAGCCCCATCCGCAGCCGACGTCCAGCAGCCGCTGGCCCTCCCGGAGACCGAGCTTGCGGCAGACCAGTTCGAGCTTGTCGCGCTGGGCGGCCTCCAGGGTGGTGTCCTCGTCGAAGGTCTCCCAGTAGGCGCAGGAGTACACCATGGAGGGGCCGAGGACGAGCTCGTAGAAGTCGTTGCCGACGTCGTAGTGGTGGCTGATGGCCCGTCTGTCGCTGTGCCGGGTGTGCAGATGGCGGGGCCTGCGGACCTCCTCCTGCGGCGGCGCGGGCGGCAGCGGCGGCCCGGCGAGCTTCAGCAGCTCGCGGCCCGCGGCCCGGACGGCCGGATCGCGCAGCGCCTGGAGGAGCGTGCGGTCGTCGCCGTCGCGCTCCCAGATCAGTCCCGACATGGCATCCAGCGCGGTGTACAGGTCGCCCTCGATGGCCAGGTCGCCGGAGACCCAGGCGCGCGCCAGGCCCAGCTCCCCCGGTTTGAACAGAATGCGGCGCAGAGCGCGCCGGTTGCGCACGACGAGCGTGGGGGCGCCCGGGGGTCCGGCCTGTGATCCGTCCCAGGCCCGCAGCCGTACCGGGAGCGGAACCCCCAGTACCTGCTCGGCAAGACTGCTCAGCCGCGACGCGGCGTCTGCCATGACGCACACCTCCAAGACGAGATCCCGGATGCCGGATACCACGTAAACACCGTGGGGCCGTCCGCACAGTCCCGCGAAGGAGTTACGACTGGGCAAAATAGTTGCAGTAGCCACCTGGGTGGGCCGGGAGGGGCGAAGGAGCGGCCCAGAACGCCGAAGGACCTCCCGCACCACGGATGGCGGGAGGTCCTTCGGGTCGTGCGTCGAACAGCGGCTGACCTGGGGTCAGGAAGCCTTGGCCTCGGTCTTCGCGGCGGCGACCGGCGCCGGCTTGGCGGCCTCGTAGAACTCCTCGCGGGGGTTCTCCATGGCGCCCAGGGACACGACCTCGCGCTTGAGGAACATGCCCAGCGTCCAGTCGGCGAAGATGCGGATCTTGCGGTTCCAGGTCGGCATCGCCAGACCGTGGTAGCCGCGGTGCATGTACCAGGCGAGACGGCCCTTGAGCTTGATCTTGGTCTTGCCCAGGACGATCATCGCCACGCCCTTGTGCAGGCCGAGACCGGCGACCGCGCCCTTGTTGGCGTGCTCGTACTCCTTCTGCGGGAAGCCCCGCATACCGGAGACCACGTTGTCGC
This sequence comes from Streptomyces griseofuscus, assembly GCF_014673495.1. GTDB lineage: Bacteria > Actinomycetota > Actinomycetes > Streptomycetales > Streptomycetaceae > Streptomyces > Streptomyces murinus. The sequence continues at coordinate 5,045,032 of NZ_CP051006.1, read as the reverse complement.
CGAGGACCTTGGCCTGGCGCAGCGCGTGCTGGGCGTTCGGCGGGCACCAGGCGTTCTCGTTGCCCGCCTTGCGGCCGACGAGGTCCGGCACCTGGGCGTTGTCGCCCGCGGCCCAGATGTAGTCGGTGCCCTTGACCTGGAGCGTGGGCTCGCAGTCGACGTGGCCGCGCGGGCCGAGGGGCAGACCGAAGCGGGACAGGGCCGGGTTCGGCTTGACGCCGGCGGTCCACACGATCGTGTTGGAGTCGACCTCGAGGCCGTTCTTGAGGACCACGTGGCCGTCGACGCAGGAGTCCATGGAGGTGGAGAGGTAGATCTCCACGCCCCGGCTCTCCAGGTGCTCCTTGCCGTACTGGCCGAGCTTCGGGCCGACCTCGGGAAGGATCTTGTCCGCGGCGTCCACGAGGACGAACCGCATGTCCTCGCGGGAGACGTTCTTGTAGTACTTGGCGGCGTCGCGGGCCATGTCCTCGACCTCGCCGATGGTCTCCGCACCCGCGAAGCCACCGCCGATGAAGACGAAGGTGAGCGCCTTGCGGCGGATCTCCTCGTCGGTCGTGGAGTCAGCCTTGTCCAGCTGCTCCAGGACGTGGTTGCGCAGGCCGATGGACTCCTCGATGCCCTTCATACCGATGCCCTGCTCGGCGAGGCCGGGGATCGGGAAGGTGCGGGAGACCGCGCCCATGGCGATGACCAGGTAGTCGAACGGCAGCTCGTACGCCTCGCCCACGAGGGGGGCGATCGTGGCGACCTTGCGGTCCTGGTCGATGGTGGTGACCCGACCGGTGAGGATCTCCGCCTTCGGCAGCACGCGTCGCAGCGGGACGACGACGTGGCGAGGGGAGATGCTGCCGGCGGCGGCTTCGGGGAGGAAGGGCTGGTAGGTCATGTACGACCGGGGGTCGACGACCGTGACGGTCGCCTCGCCGTAGCGCATCTTCTTGAGAATGCGCCGAGCTGCGTACAGGCCTACGTACCCACCGCCTACTACGAGGATCCTGGGACGCTCCGTGGTGCTCATGGCATCGAGTATCCACCCGCTCAAGGGGGGTGGCTCGTGCGCCCCTTCACAAGGTTCTGGAGGGGCTGTGCTAAACTCCGCGGCCCGCGTGACGCAGATCATGTCGCCGAGGAGGAACCGCGAGGCGGTTCGTACCGTTGTCAAGGCCGTGTGAGCTGCTGGTCCGGGTCTTCGAGGTGATCGTAGAGACTCCGGTGCGCCCCGTGGAACCCCTCCTTCCGGCCATCTTTGCGCGCCTCATCTGAACATGTTCAAACGGGTTTTGACCCCCCGGAAGGGCCAAGCGGCCCCCTTCGGGAAGCGGTCAGGACCCATTTCCTTGTGAAGAACTTCACGAAGGTTTCCGCCGGGGTGCGAACGAGGGGCCCCTGGGGGCCCCTCGAAGGCGCTCAAACGTTATCCGACCTGCTCAGCCGGATGCTACTGGCGGGTAACAAAAGAGAGCTACGCCACCGACCAGGCGATGCCGTCGAGGATGTCGTGCTCGCTGACGACGACCTCCTCGGCGCCCGTGCGCTCCATGATCGCGAGGAGCACCAGGGAGCCGGCTCCGATGACATCGACCCGGCCCGGGTGCATGGAGGGAATGGTGGCGCGTTCGGCGTGGGTGGAGTGCAGCAGGTGCTCGGTGATCTCGCGGACGCGGGCGCGCGAGACCCGGGAGTGGTGGATGCGCGCGGAGTCGTAGTCCGGCAGGTCCTGGGCGATCGCGGAGACCGTGGTGACCGAGCCGGCGAGGCCGACCAGGGTGCGTGCCTCGCGCAGCGGGACGGTCTGCTCGGCCAGGTCCAGCGCGGCCTCGATGTCGGCGCGGATCGCGGCGATCTGCTCCTCGGTGGGCGGATCGGAGACCTCGCCGCCGTGCACCAGGTGCCGTTCGGTCATCCGTACGCAGCCGATGTCCACCGAGCGCGCGGCGCGCACCTTCTCGTCGCCGACGACGAACTCGGTGGAGCCGCCGCCGATGTCCACCACCAGATAGGGCCTGGCGAGATCCGTACGGCCGGTGAGCTCCCGGGTCGCGCCGGTGAAGGAGAACTCGGCCTCCTGGTCGCCGGTGATGACCTCCGGCTCCACCCCGAGGATGTCCAGCACACCGCGCACGAAGTCCTCGCGGTTCTCGGCGTCCCGGGAGGCGGAGGTGGCGACGAAGCGCAGCCGCTCGGCGCCGTGCTCCTTGATGATCGCGGCGTACTCGCGGCACGCGGCGAAGGTGCGCTCCAGCGCCTCGGGGGCGAGCCGGCCGGTGCGGTCGACGCCCTGGCCGAGCCGCACGATCGTCATCCGACGGTCCAGGTCGACCAGTTCGCCCGTCGCCGGGTCGGCGTCCGCGACCAGCAGCCGGATGGAGTTCGTACCGCAGTCGATCGCGGCGACCCGGGTCACTGCGCCTCCCCTTCGGGCTCCTGCGCGAGCGTCACGCACGCGCCCTTGCGCCACCACTCGGGCAGCATCGCGATCGCCTCGTCGCCGAGCGGGTTGACGCCGGGTCCCGCGGCCAGCGAGTGGCCGACCAGGACGTGCAGGCACTTCACCCGGTCCGGCATGCCGCCCGCGCTCGGGAAGCCCGCCAGGACCTCGATCTCGTCCCGGCGCCGGATGTAGTCCTCGTGCGCGGCCCGGTAGGCGGCGGCCAGCTCCGGGTCGCTCTGGAGGCGCTCGGTCATCTCCTTCATGACGCCGTTGGCCTCCAGCGTGCCGATGGCCGAGGCGGCCTTGGGGCACGTCAGGTAGTACAGCGTCGGGAAGGGGGTGCCGTCGGGCAGGCGCGGCGCCGTCTCCACGACGTCCGGCTGACCGCACGGGCAGCGGTGCGCGATGGCGCGCAGACCCCGCGGGGGGCGGCCGAGCTGCTGCTTGAAGGCCTCGACGTCCGCGTCGGTGGGCTCGGTGCGCGGGGTGGGCGGCGGAGGGGTTTCCATGACTGCTTTCAGAGTGGCTTTCTGTGGGTCACCGGCCGGAGAGCCGGATCACTGGTCGGGGCCGGATCACTGGTCGGAGGCGTCGGACTTGTCGACGCCGTCCCAGATGTTCGTGTACCAGGGCCGGTGGGCGGCCTTGAGGTCGGTGCGGGACTGCCGGGCCGCGCCCGGGTCGACCACCACGTACCCGGTCTCGCCGGGCATCACATAGTGCAGACGTTTGCGGATCTGCTGCTCGGCATAGGCGTCGTCCTGCCAGCGCGCCTTGAGGTCGCGCAGCTGTTCGACTCGCTTGCGGGCATCGGTCTGCTGCCGCTGGAGGTCGGAGATCTGGGCGCGCTGCGAGACGTACTGCCGCATCGGGTAGGCGAGCGCGACGACCAGCGAGCACAGCACCAGCGCGAGCAGCGCGGCGCGGCCGGTCAGCCGGGAGCGGCGCGCCTGCCGCTTGGTCTGCGAGCGGTAGACCCGGGCGGCCGTCTGCTCGCCGAGCAGCCGGAGCCTGGTCGCGGTGGAGAAACGGTCCCGGTCCCTTGCGGCCATGTCGGCTCTCCGCCTCCCCTTTCACGCCCTGCTCGGGCGGTCGCACACGTGCGTACGTCCCCGGACACGGTACGGGACCGGGTACGGGGACGTACGTACGACTGGCCAAGAGGTGGCCCGGGGTGGGCCGGCGCCTCAGCCCTTGCGGTACTTACTGGTTCGCGGAGCGAAACCGCGGGAAGGCGCTGCGGCCGGCGTACACCGCGGCGTCGTCGAGGATCTCCTCGATGCGCAGCAGCTGGTTGTACTTGGCGACGCGCTCGGAGCGGGCCGGGGCGCCGGTCTTGATCTGGCCGCAGTTGGTGGCGACGGCCAGGTCGGCGATGGTGACGTCCTCGGTCTCACCGGAGCGGTGGGACATCATGCACTTGAAGCCGTTGCGCTGGGCCAGCTCGACGGCGTCCAGGGTCTCGGTCAGCGAGCCGATCTGGTTGACCTTGACCAGCAGGGCGTTGGCGGAGCCCTCCTCGATGCCGCGGGCCAGGCGCTCGGGGTTGGTCACGAACAGGTCGTCGCCGACGATCTGGACCTTGTCGCCGAGGCGGTCGGTGAGGACCTTCCAGCCGCTCCAGTCGTCCTCGAACAGCGGGTCCTCCAGGGAGACCAGCGGGTAGGCCGCCACCAGCTCCTCGTAGTACTCCGTCATCTCGGCGGCGGAGCGCTCCTTGCCCTCGAAGAGGTACTTGCCGTCCTTGTAGAACTCGGAGGCGGCGACGTCCAGGGCGAGGGCGATCTGCTCGCCGGGCGCGTAACCGGCTTCCTTGATGGCCTCGAGGATCAGGTCGAGGGCCTCGCGGTTGGAGCCGAGGTTCGGGGCGAAGCCGCCCTCGTCGCCGAGACCGGTGGCCAGGCCCTTGCTCTTCAGGACCTTCTTGAGGGTGTGGTAGACCTCGGCACCCCAGCGCAGCGCCTCGGAGAAGGACTCCGCGCCGATCGGGGCGATCATGAACTCCTGGATGTCCACGTTGGAGTCGGCGTGCGAGCCGCCGTTCAGGATGTTCATCATCGGCACCGGCAGCAGGTGCGCGTTGGGGCCGCCCAGGTAGCGGAAGAGCGGCAGGTCGGACGCCTCGGAGGCGGCGTGCGCGACGGCCAGGGAGACGCCGAGGATGGCGTTGGCGCCCAGCGAGCCCTTGTTGTCGGTGGCGTCCAGGTCGAACATGGCCTGGTCGATCAGGCGCTGCTCGGTGGCGTCGTAGCCGACCAGCTCCGGGCCGATCTGCTCGATGACGGCGAGGACGGCCTTCTCGACACCCTTGCCCAGGTAGCGGTTGGGGTCACCGTCGCGCAGCTCGATGGCCTCGAAGGCGCCGGTGGAGGCGCCGGACGGGACGGCGGCACGACCGGTGCTGCCGTCGTCGAGGCCGACCTCGACCTCGACCGTGGGGTTGCCTCGGGAGTCCAGGATTTCCCGGGCTACGACGACGTCGATGGACGGCACGAGCATCTCCTTCTTGGATGTGACGCTGGAAGTGCGGGGCGGCGGCCGTACGGCTGCGCCTTGCGACTAGAGCCTAACCGTCCCGGGGTCGCCGGCCACCGACCGACCGTCTGGTGGGCGACGGGGACATGCAGACGGTATCCATTGTTCACCACCGGAACAAAGGGGTTCGCGGATGAGAGCTGACTGAAGTCCCGGAAAACACAAGACCCCACCCCGGCGCGAACGGGGGAAACGCGCCGGGGTGGGGGGTTTGGGGGGGGACGGGGGCGGGCCCTTAGGGGGTACGGCGTCAGGGGCCGCCGCTCCCGAGGGGCCCGGCGGACCAGACGCCGGGGAGCGGCCACCCGGCGGGTCCGTACGGCCGGGCCGCCGGACGAGCCCCGTACAGCGGGGTCCCCGGCGGCCGTGGCCGGGTCGGGCTACTTCAGGTGGAGCTGCTGGCCCGGGTAGATCAGGTCGGCGTTGTCCACGATGTCCTTGTTCAGGTCGAACAGCTTCTTCCAGCCGCCGGCCACGTGGTGCCCGGCCGCGATGGAGCTGAGGGTGTCGCCCTTGACCACCTTGTACTCGCCGTCACCCTTCTTGACCTTCTTGCCGGTCGGGGTGGTGACGGTCTTGCTCTTGCCGGTGGACGAGCCGGTGGAGGTGCTCGTGGACTTGGTCGGCGCCGGGGTGGTGCGCTGCGTGGAGCGCGTGGCGGCCTGCTCGTCCGTGGAGCGGGTGGCGGTGCTGCCCGACGACGAGGGGGTCGACGAGGCGGAGCCGCTGTACGGGGTGCTGCTCAGGCCCGTACCGCAGACCGGCCAGGCGCCCTTGCCCTGCGCGGCGAGGACCTTCTCGGCGACGGTTATCTGCTGCGACTTGGTGGCCTGGTCGGCGCTCGACGCGTAGGCGGTGCCGCCGTACGCGGCCCAGGTCGAGGCGGAGAACTGGAGGCCGCCGTAGTAACCGTTGCCGGTGTTGATGGACCAGTTGCCGCCGGACTCGCACTGGGCGACCGCGTCCCACTGGGAGGCGGTGGCGGCGGAGGCGGTGCCGGTGGCCATCAGCGGCGCGGCCACGGCGGCACCGGTGACACCGGCCAGCGTGACGACGCGGACGGCCTTGGACGGACGACGGTGCTTGCCCTTGCCGGAAAACAGCATGGAACGATCCCCTCACCGACGCCTGCGAGGTGAGCTGTCGGGTTCGGGCCGGTTGAGTTGCCCGGCCACCCCTCCTCATGGAGGCGTGGCTTCACCCCAAGCCGGTCCGGCATCAACTGCCGGGCCCGGCACTTACCTTGGGTCCCCCGCTCCTGCCTGCGGCGCTTGACGCGACGACTGTTCCCGGGCAGCCGCTGGCAGGATTCGGCGTTGCGGCCGCCGGGGCTCGTGGTGACGAGCGGCCTTGACCGTAGCCAGGTGATCCGCGGGATTGTCAAAGACGATCAGGGCTTCTGAGACTCATCCCACACTTTCGCCAAATCGGACATTTAGCGATCAAGTGGGGCGTCAACTAGCCCTGGTCCGCGCCCGTTTCGTCACTGACTTTCAGGGTCTGACCGGCGGTGATGTGGTTCGGGTCGGCGCCCACGACCTTCATGTTCGCGGCGTAGAGCGCGTGCCATCCGCCGTCGACGCCAAGGGAGTCGGCGATGGCGCTCAGCGAGTCGCCCTGGCGCACGGTGTAGCTGCCCGGCTCACGGGAGGCGTGCCGCCCGGAGTTCGAGTCGTTCTGCCCGTTTGCCGTGCTTTCGTCCGCGTTGCCACCACGGTGGCGGCCGGTGAGGGCCCCGGTGTCGACCAGGTTCCAAGAGCCGACGGTCTGCTGGGGGTTGTCCGGGGTGCCGGTGGACGGCGCGGGGGTCGCGGAGCCGTCGGCGGGCGCGGACGGCGTGGCCGGGGCGGAGGGGTCCGAGGAAGACGGGTCGGACGAGGACGGGCCGGACGGGTCCGAGCCGGAACTGCCGTTCCCGGGCTTGCCGGTGTGCTTGCCCGGGTTCGGGCTCGCGTGCTTGCCGGTCTGCTTGCCGGAGCCGTGGGTCGGCGAGGAGGAGGGGCCGGTGGAGTCCTTCCCCGAGCCGGTGCCCGAGCCGGTGCCGGTGCCCGCGTCGGAGCCGGTGCCGGTGCCGTCCTGGTCGCCGCCCTGTGTGCCCGCCGGGGTGGAGGGGTCGGGCAGTCCGGACGGGTCGGTCGTGGCGCCGCCCTGGTCGCCGCTGTGGTCGCCGGTGCCCGGATCGACGTTCACGGAACCGGAGTTCGAGGTCAGTCCGGACAGCAGGGCGCAGGTGGCCCAGGGCGAGGTGCCCTTGTCCTTGAGGATCTTCTCGGCCACGGCGATCTGCTGCGAGCGGCTGGCCTGGTCGGCGGAGGAGGCGTACTGCGTGCCGCCGTAGGCGACCCAGTCGTCCTGGGATATCTGGAGGCCGCCGTAGTACCCGTTGCCCGGGTCGGCGCTCCAGGCGCCGCCGCTCTCGCAGTTGGCGACCTTGTCCCAGGTGGTGCCGTCGGCCGCGTGGGCGCTCGCGGCGCCGAGCAGCGGGATGGCGATGGCGGAGCCGGTCACGCCGGCCGCGACGAGGAGGGCCGGAGCCTGACGGGGGCGGCGGTGACGACCGTTCCCGGAGATCATGCGGAAGCCTTTCGTACGACGGCGGGGACCGGCGCGGCGGATGGTGCCGGGTCGCCGCGCTGAGGGGTGAAGGTAGCCGCACACGATCACTTGTCACAAGTTCATGCCGCGCGGATAACGCGAAGATCACAGGATTGAACGTCTGCCCCTCCGCTCCGTCACGTCCTGTTTCACCCGTCGGGCACGGCGGCGCCTCGGCCTCGGGGCGCGGGGCTCCCGGAACCATGGAACCGACCTGATTCCGGGGGGCTGTTCACCCAGGAGGACACACGATGCGGCACACCCGGTTGCACGGCGAGTCCGCGGAGTACCTCGCCGCCCGCGAGGAACTGCGCCGCGCCGAGATCGAGCTGATGCGCGAGCGCGAACGGGTCGCGGCCCTGCGCAGGTCGCTGCCGCCGGGTGCCGAGGTCGACGACTATGTCTTCCTGGAGGGCCCGGCCGACCTGGACGCGGGCGACGCGCCGGCGCGCGAGGTCCGGCTGAGCGAGCTGTTCACCGGCGGCCCGGAGCGGCCCCTGCTCGTCTATCACTTCATGTACGGCAAACGGCAGACCGACCCCTGCCCGATGTGCACCCTGTGGATCGACGGCTTCGACGGTGTCGCCCGCCATGTCGCGCGGAACGCCGACCTGGTGGTGGTGGCCGCCGCCGACCTGCCCACGCTGCGAAGGCACGCCCGCGCCCGCGGCTGGTCCCGGCTGCGGTTGCTCAGCGCCGGGGACAGCACCTTCAAGTACGACCTGGGCAGCGAGGACGAGGACGGCGTCCAGGACTCGACCGTCTCGGTCTTCACCCGGGACGCGGACGGCTCGGTCCGGCACCACTACTCCGCGCACCCCCGGATGGCCGAGGACATCGACCAGCGCGGTCTCGATCTCCTCAGCCCCGTGTGGCATCTGCTCGATCTGACCCCGGGCGGCCGGGGCGACTGGTTCGCGGGCCTGGACTACTGAGCGGGCGGGGTGAACTCCACCGGCAGGGTGCGCAGGCCCCGCATGATGAGTCCGCCGCGCCAGCGCAGCTCGTCCGGGTCGGCGGCGAGCCGCAGATCGGGCAGCCGGGTCAGCAGGGTGGCCAGCGCGGTCTGTCCCTCCAGGCGGGCGAGCGGGGCGCCCAGGCAGTAGTGGATGCCGTGTCCGTACCCGAGGTGCTGGTTGTCCCGTCGGCCGAGGTCCAGGGTGTCCGGGTCCTCGAACCGCTCCGGGTCCCGGTCGGCGGCGGCCAGGACGACGAGCACCGGGTCGCCGGGCGCGATCTCCTGCCCGCCGACGGTGAGCGGTTCGGTGGCGAACCGCCAGGTGGCCAGCTCCACCGGGCCGTCGTAGCGCAGCAGCTCCTCCACCCCGGTCGCCAGCAGCTCCTCGTCGCCGCGGGCGAGGGCCTCCTGGAGGCGGCGGCGCTGCTCGGGGTGGGTGAGCAGGGCGTAGGTGCCGTTGCCGATCAGATTGACGGTGGTCTCGAAGCCGGCGAACAGCAGGATGAAGGCCATCGCCGCGGCCTCGTTCTCGGTGAGGTGTTCGCCGTGGTCGGAGGCGCGGATGAGGCCGGAGATCAGGTCCTCGCCGGGCGCGGGCTCGGTGGGCAGCGCCTCGCGCTTCTTGTGGATCAGCTCGGCGAGGTAGCCGCGCATCTTCTTCACCGACCGGGCGACACCGCCCCGGGGTCCTCCTCCGTGCCGGATCATCATGGCCGCCCAGTCCCGGAAGTCGTCCTGGTCCTCGCGCGGTACGCCGAGCAGGTCGCAGATGGCGTAGATGGGGAGCGGGAAGGCGAACTCATGGATGAGGTCGGCCGAGCCGCGCTCGGCGAACCGGTCGATGAGGTCGTCGGTCAGCTCCTGCACCCGGTCGGCGAACTCGGCGACCCGGCGGGGCGTGAACGCCTTGCTGACCAGTCGGCGCAGCCGGGTGTGGTCCGGCGGGTCGATGTTCAGCAGATGCGTCATCAGCTCGGCCTTGCGCTCGCCGGGGATGCCGGTCTTGCCCTTGGCGTGCTCGGGCTCGTCGTGATGCGCCGGGTTCTTGCTGAGCCGCTGGTCCGCGAGCGCCTGCCGGGCGTCCGCGTACCGCGTGACCAGCCATGCCTCCACCCCGCTGGGCAACCGGGTCCGCCGCACGGGCGCGTGCTCACGCAGCCACGCGTACGCCGGGTAGGGATCGGCGGCGAACTCCCAGGTGAACAGCTCGGGAGCGGCGGGAACGGTGTCATCGGGGGGAAGCTGGTCGGTCACTCCTCGACGGTATCCGGCAACCCCTCCGCCTTCCGTATCGCGTCCCGGTACGTGCGGGCCGCGGCGCGCAGGGCGGTCTCGGGGTCGGTGCCTGCGGCTTCGGCCCGGGCGGCGAGGGCGAGGAGGGCGTACCCGATGTCGTCGCCCTCGGGGAGCGGGACGTCGAGACCGGCGAGGCGGGCGCGGGAGGCGAGTTTGGCGGCGAGGGCGAGGCCGGGCTGGCCGAGCGGGATGCCCTCGGTGACCGAGGTGCGGCGCTTCTCCTCGGCCTTGGTGCGCAGCCAGTGCGCCTTGACGTCCTCGGGGGTCTCGGCCACCGCGTCGCCGAAGACATGGGGGTGGCGGTGGATGAGCTTGGCGACGATGCCGCCCGCCACGTCGTCGATGGAGAACGGTGTCTCGGGGTGCTCCTCGGCGATCCGGGAGTGGAAGACGACCTGGAGCAGGACGTCGCCCAGCTCCTCCCGCAGCTCCTCGCGGTCGCCGGCCTCGATCGCCTCGACCAGTTCGTACGACTCCTCGATGCCGTACTTGGCCAGGCCCTCGTGGGTCTGCCGGGAGGACCAGGGGCATTCGACGCGGATGCGGTCCATGACCTGGACGAGGTCGAGCAGCCGGGCGCCGGGCAGATCGTACGAGGCGGGCAGCAGCTCCAGATCGGGCATGCGGACCCGGCCGGAGCCGGCCAGCCGGGCCAGGCCGTCGGTGAGGGCGGGCTCTCCCTCGCCCGTGGCCACGACCACCACCGTGCGTCCGCCGGCGCAGGCGTCGATCAGCTCCTGCGCCGTGGGCGCCGCCTCGGACACCTCGATACCGGCCTCCCGCAGATACGGCAGCTGCGGATGGGCGCCGTCCGCGCACAGCACGGTGTCCGCGGCGCGCAGCGCCTCCCACGCGGGCCAGGACAGCAGGCCGGGGGCGACACGGTGGCTGGTGGTGAGGAGGACGATGCGGCCGGGGTCGGCGGCGGGGCTGGATGCGTTCACGATCCGAAAGTAACCCACCGCCGTGACGAGTGGATTCGGTTATCCACAGGGGCACCCGAGTCGTGTGATCGTACGACCTACGCCGTGACCGGTCCGCCGCCCGACACCGAGGTGACCTCCCGCACCCACGGCGTCTTCGCGTCCACCCGGCTGCTCTTCTGCACGTCCCAGGTGCCGTAGCGCGGGTTGACGTCGATGTGCAGTTCCCCGGACGCCTTGGACAGGGCCTTCCAGAAGGCGGGCTGGGTGGTGTCGGTGCCGAGCCGGGCCGCGAGCTTCTGCGCCTCCAGCTGGAGGCGGAGGTTCTCGTCCAGGTGCGCGGGGGCGATGCCGTACTTCTGGAGCCAGGTGGTCTGGAGGCCCTTGGAGCCGCCCGCCTGCTGCTCCAGGCTCGCGCGCAGCTGCTGGACCTCCTTGCGGGTGACCGAGACGCCCTCGTCCTGCGCGGCCCGGTGGATCACCTGGTCCAGGACCATGTTGTGCAGGGTGTCGCGGGTGAGACCGCTGGTCTGGGTGAGCACCTGCTGGTACTGGCCCTGGTCGGGCAGCGCGGCCCGCTGGGCGTCCCGGACCTCGCCGACCCGGTTCTCCAGCTGCGCGACGGTGATCCGCTGTCCGCCGACGACGGCGGCCGCGCCCGGGTGCACGTCGCTTCCGCAGGCGGTCAGCAGGGGGGCCGCGGCGGCGATCGCGGCGGTGAGGACGAGCGCGGTGCGACGGCGGCGGTGCAAGGGGGCCTCCAAGGGAGATTGCAAGGACAGGTGCGGCGCGCCAGCGCCTCCGCCAGGGGTGGTGGCCGGGCGACGGGCGGGCGCACAAAGTCTTGCGGTGATCGATGGTAGGCAGTGGCGCTGCTCCGGCCAACCCATTCGACCAACGATTCACCGCGACTTCGGGCACCGGCGCCCGCCCGCGAGTTCGCCGGTCAGCCCGTGATCGCCACCGGGCCGTCCCACGCGTCCCGGTCCACGGTGAGGGTCACCCCGCCGTGCGCCTCCTTGCTGTTGACCATGTACTGGTGGCCGCGGCTGTGCCCGGTGTACTGCTTGGCGCCCCAGGGCCAGTCCGTGGTCGTGGTGTTCTGCTTGTCGTACAGCGCGTACCAGAGGTTGCCCGGCAGATCCGTCTTGTCGGAGGCGGTGGCGATCGCCTTGGCGCTGGAGCTGGTGAAGCCGTAGAACCCGGCCCGGTACGTCTTGGCGTGCAGCTGCTTGTCGAAGGCGCGCACGTATGTCAGCACGGCGGTGTTGCACGACGTGTTCGCGGTGTCGTACCCCTCCATGTCGAGGTAGACGGGGCTGCCCGCCCTCATGCCGAGGGCGGCGGCCTTGGCGACGGCGTCGTTGGCGTCCTGCGTGCCGAGGGCCGCGGCGTTGGAGGCGGTCATCTTCTCCGGGTCGGAGCCGGACCGGCAGGGCGGCTGGGCGCCGACGTAGATCGGGACGAGCTTCCAGCCCAGGGAGCTGACGGACTTCACCCAGGAGGCGGTGAGGTTGGGCTGGGCGCAGCCGCGGTTCTTGCCGCCCACGTAGACGGCGGCGGCGCCGTAGAAGCCGGTGTGCCATGCCTTCATGGTGGACAGCGAGGGCGCGGTGCAGGTGTCGAACGCCCGCCCGGTGAAGGTCTTCTGGGCCGGCCAGGTGGTGGCGGCCATGGAGGTCTGCGCGGCGAGCCCTGCTCCCGCGACGACGGCGGCGCCCGCCACCGCCCAGGTGATGTGTCTGCGCTTCTTGGACTGCCGGTGTCCGGCCATGGTGCCCACCCCTGATGGTTCTCTGTGCGATGCCTGCGCGATGCCTGTGCGACGTTCGTACGCGGGGCCGAATGCGCCCGGATGACTTTAGCCGCGTACCTGGCCCAGCCAGTGCAGGGTGCGGCGGATCTCGACGGCCATCGGGTGGCCGGGGCCGCCGAGGCGTTCCACGTCCAGCACCAGGCGGGCGAGGGTGTCGTGCGCGGCGGGCCGGTCGCCGAGGGCGAGCAGCAGATGGCCGATGCGCCGGCGGACCTCGTGGGCCTGCTGCGGATCGCCGGAGACGTACTGGTTCTCGTAGTACGGCAGCAGGGCGCGGTACTCGGCGAGCGCCGCCGCGGGTTCGCCCAGTTGTTCGAGGCAGTGCGCGGCGTCGTAGCGGAAGCGCAGGGACGCCGGGTCGGCCTGGCCGGCCTCGGCGGCGCGTTCGTCGGCGAGGCGGCGCAGTTCGGGCAGGGCCCGCCGGTACTGGCCGTCGTCCATGAGGGTCGCCGCGTACTGCTTGCGCAGGGTGCGCACCACCGGGGAGTGCTCGCCGTGCTGTTCGGCCGCGGCGGGCAGGATCGAGCCCAGGATGTCGACGGCCTGGGTGATCCGGCCCTCCCCCAGCAGGCGCTTGACCTCGTCGACGGCGGCGGCGACATCGGGCTTGCCGGTGGCCGGGGCCGCGGGTGCGGCGGGGGCCGGCCGGTGCGCGGGGGTGCGGGCGCGATCGGGCCAGGGGGCGTGCGGGCGCAGGAAGGGGCGCGTGGGGTCCAGGGGCGCTCCGCTGGGCATGCCGCGCGCGGGCAGCAGCGGCGCCAGATGCTCGTACACCTCCTGTGCGGAGTCCGGCCGGCGCTGCGGGTCCTTGGCGAGCAGGCGCAGCACCAGGCTCTCCAGCGCCTCCGGGACCTCGGGGCGGATCCGGCGCACGGGCAGCGGCGGCTCGTACAGGTGCCGGTGCAGCACGCCGAGCGCGGTGGCGCCGGTGAACGGCACGTCGCCGCTGAGCAGTTCGTGCAGCAGCACCCCGAGCGCGTACAGGTCGGTGTACGGGCCGACCGCGCCGCCCATGGCCTGCTCGGGCGCCATGTAGGCGGGCGAGCCGATCGGGGAGCCGGTGTGGGTGAGCCGGGTGGTGTCGGTGTCCATGACGGAGGCCACGCCCAGGTCGAGCACGGTGACCAGGCCGTCCTGCTTGACCATGACATTGCGCGGCTTGAGGTCGCGGTGGACGATCGGCACGGCGTGTACGGCGCTGAGCACGGCGCACAGCTGCGCGGCCACCGCGACCGCCCACGGCCAGGGGTAGGGGTCGTGCTCGGCGAGGTGGTCGGCGAGGTCGGCGCCGTCCACGTACTGCATGACGAGGAACAGTTCCTCGCCCTCGCTGCCCGCGTCGTGCACGGTGACCAGGCCGGGGTGGTCGACCTGGGCGGTCACCCGGCACTCGCGCTCGAAGCGGCGGCGCAGCTCGTCGGCCTCCTGGCCCGCGACCTTGTCGGGGCGCAGCAGCTTCACGGCCACCCGCCGGTCGAGCCGCTGGTCGTACGCCGTCCACACCTGGCCCATACCGCCCTGGCCGATGAGGGTGGAGAGTTCGTAGCGGCCGGCGACGAGACGTCCTGTCGCCACGGTCACCTTTCGATTCCGTCCTCACGCCGGCCGTCGTGCTGTCCGTCGTGCTTGCGCAGATAGTCGCTGAGTTCGTCCAGCTCGGCCCGCACCTGGTCGATGCGCGCGGGGGCGGGGCGGTGCGAAGGCGGCACGACCGGCGGCGGGCCGGGCACGGGGGTGTGCGGGGCCGCCGGGGGCGGGGTGGGCATGCCGGACATGGCGGGGGCGGCCGGCATGGTGGGGGCGGCCGGCATGGTGGGTATGACGGGTGTGGCGTACGGCCGGGCCGCCGGGCCCGGGTAGCCGTACGCCGGTGCCGAACGGGCCGCGAACTCCCGCTCGCGGCGCCCGTAATGGCGTATCTCCGCGATGAGGTAGTACGTGGTCGCGGAGACCAGGGTGATGAGCACCAGCCACATGCCGAGGGTGCCGCCGACGCCCGAGGCGTCGTCGGACGGATCGTTCGCCACCAGGACGATGGCCGCGATGTCGGCGAACAGCGTGGTCACGAACAGTCCCCAGTCCAGGGGCCTGCGGGTGACGGCGGCCAGCCGCAGCAGCATCGCCCAGGCCAGGAACCCGATGCTGAGGAATCCGGCCGCCACGAACAGCACGCGCAGCAGGACCAGCACCGCGAGATGCGGCGGCTTCTTGGCCGGCTGTCCGTAGCCGTGGCCCTGCATGGCTGCTCCTGTTGCCCGAAGTCCCTGGTACTGGCGTGCGGATCGAGCATATGGCCCGGCGCCGACAACACATCCGGGATGTATCAAACCGTTGTCAGGGATCAGTCGGGGGCGACGGTGCCGTCCGTGAGGCCGTCGTACATTCCGCGCACCAGATGGTCCCCGAGCCGGCTCGCGTGCCGCAGCGCCCGCTCGAACTCGTCCAGGGCGTGGAACCGGGCGCCGTAGCGCCGCTGTTCCGCCAGCGGCAGCCGGGGCAGCTGGAGGCGGCGCACATCGAGGCGGGTGGCGGTGGAGGCGTAGCTGCTGGCCTGCCGGTTGTTGGCGGTGCCGCGCAGGAATCCGGCGAGGAACCAGGGGTCGAGCGCCGTGGGATCGGGGCGCAGGAGGACGAGGTTGCGCCCCAGGGCGGCGCCCGCCGTCGCCTCTTCGATCACCCGCGCCACGGAGCCGCCGCCGAGCACCGGTACGACGACGTCGCCCGGCTCGGTCAGCACGGCCTCCTCGTCGCTCTCGGGCAGCGTGCCCGAGGGCGCGGTCGCGGCGAGGACGTCGGTGTCGGTGAGCGCGGGCAGCCGCGCGTGGCCGCCGCTGCCCCCGGTGCGCATCACCAGTGCGCCGGCGCGCGCCAGTTCGCCGATGGTGGTGAGCGGCCAGCGCACGGGCGGGGCCGGGTCGGCGGCCGGCGGGGTGAGGTCGGTGGTCAGACGCAGGGTCTCGCCGAGGCGTTCGCGCACCGCGGCGAGCTGCTCGGCGCCGTCGGCCACGGCGGGCGGCGGCAGATGGCGGGCGGGCGCCAGGTCCACGTCGTCGTCGAGGAGCTCGATGACCGGCACCGAACGGGCGAGGCCCGGCCGCTCCGCCAGCCGTCCCGCGCGGGTGAAGGCACGCCAGGCGTCCAGGACGGCCTCGCGCACCGCCGCCCAGTCCGGGCCGCCGCGCGCCTCCCCGGCGAACCGCCCGGTGTCCATGAGCAGCACCTCGGGCGCGGCCGGGTTCCGCTCGGGCCGGCACAACACCCAGACGTGCAGCGGGATGTTGTACGGCGGCGCCGCCCCGACCGGGAGCGCGAGCACCGCCCGCAGCGCGCCCCGGCGCAGCAGGTCGGCGCGGATCCGGCGCCCGGAGCGGCGGGAGGCGGCGGCCGGGGGCATCAGCAGGACGGCCGTGCCGCCGTCGGTGAGCCGGGCCAGGGCGTGCTGCACCCAGGCCAGCTCGGACTCGGTGCGGGCCGGGAAGCCGTACTCCCAGCGGGGGTCGTAGGCGAGTTCGTCGTGGCCCCAGTTGCGTTCGTTGAACGGCGGGTGGCACAGCACCACGTCGGCGCGCAGCTCCGGGAAGGCGTCGGCGCGCAGGGCGTCCCCGGCGGCGGCGCGCACGCCGGCGCGCGAGTGCAGCGCGAGCCGTAGTGCGGTGAGCGCGGCGAGGTCGGGGGCGCTGTCCTGGGCGTGCAGCCACTGCTCGGGGCGGGTGTCCACGGCCCGCAGCAGGGCGCCGGTGCCGCAGGCCGGGTCCAGGGCGGTACGGGCCGGACCGGCCAGGTCGGCCATGAGGGCGGCGAGTTCGGCCGGGGTGAGCGTGTACTGGCGGGGGTTGGCGTCCAGATGCCGGCCCAGCAGGAACTCGAACGCCTGCCGCGCCCCCACCTCGACGGCGAGTTCGGCGGCGCCGCGCAGGAGGGGGACGGAGGGGAGGAGCGGGGGCGGGGTGCTCGGGGAGCCGGAGGCGCCGGAGGAGTCGGGGATGTTCACATCGGGGGTCGTCGGCGCGGTGTTCACACCCGGGGCTGTCGATCTCCTGTCCGTCGCCTGAGAGCCGTCCGGCGTGTTCACATCATCCGGCGCCCCGACCCCGGACATCAGCACCCCCGCCAGCGCCCCGAGCCGCGGGGTCAGCACCTGCGCCAGGGCGCCCGGCAGCAGCCGGGCCAGGCGCTCGTCGGAACCAGCGCTCGCCGCCAGCCAGACGGTGGAGCGCTCATGGATCAGCAGCAGCGTGCACCCGGCGTGCACCAGCGCGGTGAGCGGGCCCTCGGGATGCCCCGCGAGCTGCTGCCAGACCCTTTCGCGCAACGGGACTTCGGCGAGTTTCCCCTGCTTGCGCAGCCATCCCTCGACCTCCGCGAGCGCGAAGGAGGGGCTGGTCTCGGTGCCCCCGACCGGCTTGGGGAAATCAGCGTGCCGACGGCGCCAGTTGCTGACGGCGGCCCGGCCCACTCCGGCGAGCCGCGCGATACCGGCCGCGGTCACCTCTGTCGCCTGATCCTGCACCGGCCCCGCTCCCCTCGTCCCGTTTGTACCGAGCATACCGGCGTACACAAGATCCCTTCATTCACAGCGTGTTCGCTGCGGAACACCGTGAACCATGTTGACTCGGTTCACAGGCTCTGCTGTTATTGACCCAGCGAACGCTCATCCGTTCGTATTCCACCAGCCCTGAAGGACTGTCATGCGTCTCTCGTCCCGTGCCGCCACGCTGCTCGCCGTCGCCGCGGTCCTGCCCCTGGCCCTCACCGCCTGCTCCACCGGCTCCACGGACGCCTCCGCCCCGAGCGCGAAGCAGACCAAGGCGAAGGACCCGAACGCCGGTCTGCTCACGGGTACGCAGCTGAAGAAGCTGCTGGCCCCCGCCTCCGCCTTCCCGGCCGGTTACACCGTCGAGGACGACAACACCGCCGACAGCGGCGCCGAGCTGCTCTCCACGTCCGCCCGGAAGACCACGAAGCCGGACTGCGTCAGCCTGGAGAGCACGTCCTGGATACAGGTGACCGGCTACAAGAACAGCTCCTCGTTCGCGCAGAACGACTATGTGAACGCGCAGAAGACCGAGGAGGTCGCCCAGGAGATCGACGAGTTCCCGGCCGCCCAGGCGAAGGACGCGATGAAGCAGATCGAGGCCGTCGCCACCCGGTGCGCCACGTTCACGGACACCGACGCGCACGCCAAGGTGAAGGTCGCCGGCAAGGCCACCGCCGGGCTCGGCGACGAGGCGTACACGATGACGCTGACGAGCGGGAAGTGGCAGAACGGCACCACCCTCGTGGCGGCCCGCTCCGGCTCCTCCGTGGTCACCGTGCTGTCCACGGCGGGCAGCGACAACGGCGCCGCCTCCGCGAAGAAGCTGACGACGACGATCCTCGCCGGTCTGAAGAAGTAGCCCGCCCGCCGTCCTCCGTCCCGTCCCCCCGAAAGGGCGCCGATGCGAAGGGTGCCGATGGAAGAGGTGCCGATGCCTCTCCGTCCCGCCGGTCCGGCAGCCTCCGGACCGGCCGCGGGGCGCGGCGCGCCGGGAGCCTCCCTGCGCGCCGCGCTCGCCCTCGGGCTGCTGCTCGGGTTCTATCTGCTGGCCCTGGCGCTCCTCGTCGCAGTGGCGGCCCTGGACGTCGTACTGGCCCGGGGCACGTTCACCGTCGTCACCGTCGAGGGCTGGCTCGGCTCGCTGGCCGTCGCCTGGTGCGTGCTGCGGGTCGTCGCGCTCGGCCGGCGGCGCGAGGAGGGGCGGGAGGGACCGCCGGGTCTCTCGCTGACACCCCGGGAGCAGCCCGAACTGTGGGAGCACGTACGGCGGCTGGCCGAGCGGGTGGGCACCCGGCCGCCCGCGGAGATACGGATCGTCCCGGGTGCCGTCGCCATGGTGCGGGAGGACGCCCGGTGGCTCGGGCTGGTCCCGGGCGAGCGGCGGCTCTTCCTCGGCGTGGCCCTGCTGCTGGGTCTGCCCGGGGCCGAGCTGGACGCCGTGCTCGGGCACGAGCTGGGCCATTACGCCCACCATGACACCCGGTTGGGCCATGTGGTGGCGGCGCTGCGCGGCCGGCTGGCGCACACCGTCGGCGCGCTGCGGGAGCGGGCCGCGCGCGAGGAGGCGGAGGAGCGGGCGGAGTTCGCCGCGAAGACCGCCCGGCGCCGTGCGGAGGGCAGGCCGCCGCCCCTGAGGCGGGGCGGTACGCGAGGGCCCGACCACTACCTGGCGCTCGTCTTCACCGCGTACGCGAAGCTGTGCCTGCGCCTGACCGAGGCGGTCAGCCGCCGCCAGGAGTACGCGGCCGACCTGGTCGCCGCCCGGATCGCCGGCCCCGCCACCACGGCCGCCGCCCTGCGCCGCGTCCCCGCGCTGGAAGCGGCCGACGAGCTCTATCTGAACCAGTACGCCCTGATGGGCTGGGACGCCGGACTGCTGCCCCCGGAAGGGCAGTTCTACGGCGGGTTCGCCCTGCTGCTCGTGGACGACACCCGCCGTGAGCAGCTGGCGGCACTGGCGCGCGAACCACTGCCGGAGGAGCCCGGCGAGGACCGGTCCCCGTACGCCTCCCACCCGCCCACGGCCGACCGGATCAGGGCACTGGAGTCACTCCCCGACGACGGCCGTACCCTCACCCTCGTACGCCGTCCGGCCACCGCCCTGCTCCGCGCGCCGGACCGGCTCCTGGCCGGCCTGGAACAGGCCACCCTGAGCACGGAAGCGCTGTCCAAACACCGGGTCCCCTGGGCCGAACTTCCGTGGCAGGCACGCCGGGATATTGCCGCGCGGGAGACGGAACCGCTGCTCGCGGCCATGGCCGAGCTGACCGGTGCCCCGGCCGCCCCCGGCGTCATCGCCCTGGGCCACCTCCTCGACCTGCTCGACCGGGGCCTGCTTGACGAGTTGGCCGCCCGGCTGCCGCGGTCCGAGCGGGCCGCCCGCAGCAGTGGGCGCGCGGCGCGCGAGTTCGCCCGTACGGCCTTCCGCTCGGCCCTGCGCCAACTGGCGCTGGGCGCCGCGCTGGAGACGGGTCTGTGCCGGTGGGAGCTGTGCTGGGCGGGGCCCCCGGTGCGGCGGACGGCGCCCGCGTGGTTCACCGAGGACCTGCCGGCGGCGCTGGACCGGGCGGTGGCCGAACCGGCCGTGACCGCGCCCTTGCGTACTCTGCTGCTGCGCGGCGGCGCCCATGGACCGCTCGACGGCACCGGACCGGCACCCCACACCCTGGCCTGACGGCCGCTCGCCCGCCCTCCCCGGTCACCTCCCCCAGGCGGCCCCGATCACCCGAGAGACCCGTTCATGAACGTCCTGATCGACATAGCCGGCGTCGGCGTCCTCGCCTACGCGGCCGTCACCATCCCGCGCAACATCCGCAAGGCGCGCGCCCAGAAGGCCGAGGAGAAGGCCAAGGCGCCGGTCACCATCGACGCGGCCGCCTACGGCCTGGTGCCCGCCGCGCGGCTCGACAAGCGGCACGCGGGCCCCGACCCCGAGGCCGACGCCGTGGCCGCGGCCGCCCTCGCCGGTGACTGGCGGCGGGCCGCCGGCTATCTCGCGAACGCGGGCCGCGACTGGGATCTGCGCTGGTACCGGCTCGGCATCCTGGTCAACGCCGCCGTCGAGGACGACTCCTGGGTGAAGGCCTGGCGCACCGAGTACCCCGGCGACCCGTCCGCCGCGCTCGTGCACGCGGACGCGCTCGTCTCGCTCGCGGGCGAGGTCCGCGGCGCGCAGCTGGCGAAGCACACCACCTCCGAGCAGTTCGAGGGCTTCCACCGGCTGCTGGCCGAGGCGCTGCCCGCCTGCCGTGAGGCCGCCCGGATGGCGCCCGAGGACCCCTGCCCCTGGATCGCGCAGATCACCATCGCCCTCGGACTCGGCTGGGCGCACGACGACTTCCGCGCCCTGTGGGCCGAGATCACCGCGCGCGACCCGCACCACTTCGGCGCCCATGTCAGCGCGCTCCAGTACTGGTGCGCCAAATGGCGCGGCTCCCACGAACTGATGTACGCGTTCGCCGAGCAGGCGGCAGCCGCCGCCCCGCCCGGCAGCCCGCTGCCCGTGCTGCGCCTGTACGCGTTGTTCGAGCACGCCTGCCGGGAGGCCAAGGGGCCCGTGTACGACCAGCCGTTCGTGGACCCGGCCATCGACGCCACCCTGGACGCCGTGGCCCGGATCCCGGCCGGGCATCACCGGCTGCCGCTGGTACGGCATCTGCTGGCCAAGATGCTGTTCGAGAGGAAGCGGTACGCGGAGGCGGTGGAGCAGTTCCGGGCGGTCGGCGGGTACGTCGGCAGTGTGCCGTGGACGTACTCCGGCGACCCGGTGAAGGCGTTCGTGCACGCCCGTACCAACACCTTCGTCGGCTGGGAGAAGGCGGGCCGCCCGGCCCCGCCGCCGCGCGCGCACTGACGACGGGAATGGCCAGACAGGCCCTAGCGGGCCTTGAAGCGCGCGGGGGCCTCGGTCGGGTTGCCGCCGGAGGGCAGCTTCTGGTTCGGGCAGGCGGTGAGGACCTTCTCCATCGCCGCCTTCTCACCGGAGGTGACCCACAGGCCGTACTTCTTCTTCACCGCCACCTGCGTCGCCACGTACGAGCAGCGGTAGTCCTTGTCCGGCGGCAGCCAGGTGGCCGCGTCGCCGTCGCCCTTGCCGCGGTTGGCGCTCGCGTCGACCGCGATGAGGTTGAGCGGATCGTTGGCCAGCGCGATCCGCTTGTTGGCGTCCCAGTACTTGGCGCCCTTCTGCCAGGCGTCCGAGAGGGCGACGACATGGTCGATGTCGACCTTGCTGGCGCCGCGCCGGTAGGTGATGTCCTTGCCCGAGTACGGGTCCGGGTCCAGCAGCCCGTAGGTGACCTTGCAGGTGCCGCCGGTGAACTTCACGTCCTTCAGATCGCGCTTGAGGATGTCGTCCCGGGTGTCGCAGGAGTTGGAGTCCGTGTCCGCCCACGCGCTGCCGAACCGCTCCCGGGAGTAACCGGTCTTCGGGGCACGGCCTTTGACGGGCAGCGCCTTCACGGCGGTCAGCACGACGCCGCCGCCGCTCTTCGGTTCGGGGCCCGAAGCCCCCTTGTCCTGGCCCGACTTGCAGCCGGTCGCGGCGGCCAGTACGACCACCGCACAGACCGTCGCACTCTTCAGACGCGTCATGCCACGCCCCCCTTGCTCGCCCTGTGGGTCCGCCCTCGGAAGCGGGGCGGATCGTTCCGCCCCTTACGGTAACTGCCCACTACGGAGCGGCAGATGGGTCCCAAAGGGAGGATTCAGGGGCAAGCGGGGCGTGAGGTGGGGCACACGGCGGCCATGGAACGGCGCACGGACCGTTCGTCCGTGCGCCGGCTCACTCCCGGGGTGGGATCGAGGTCAGGACCCCAGCACCGAGGCCAGGAACTCCCCGACCCAGGCGAGCAGTTCGCGTCCGACCAGCGGCTTGCCGCCCACCTTCGCGGTCTTCGGGCGGGGCACCAGCACCTGGTGCACGGCCGGCTTGATGACCGTACCGGGGTACAGCCGCTTGAGGCGCAGCTCCTGCGACTCGCGCAGCTCGACGGGCGCGAAGCGGATGTTGGGGCCCTGAAGGACGATCTCGCCGACCCCGCAGGCCCGCGCGAGCATCCGCAGCCCGGCCACCAGCAGCAGGTTCTCCACCGGCTCGGGCAGCTTGCCGTAGCGGTCGGTGAGTTCCTCGCGGACGGCCTTGATGTCCTCCTCCGAGTTGGCGGAGGCGATGGCGCGGTAGGCCTGGAGGCGCAGCCGCTCGCCGGGCGCGTACTCGTGCGGGACATGCGCGTCGACGGGCAGCTCGATCTTGACCTCCAGCGGCGCCTCCTCCTCGACCTCCCCCGTCTCCAACTGCCGCCGGTAGTCCGCGACCGCCTCCCCCACCATGCGCATGTACAGGTCGAAGCCGACGCCCGCGATGTGCCCGGACTGCTCGCCGCCGAGCAGATTGCCGGCGCCGCGGATCTCCAGGTCCTTCATGGCCACGTACATGCCCGCGCCCATCTCGGTGTGCTGGGCGATGGTCGCGAGCCGCTCATGGGCGGTCTCGGTGAGCGGCTTCTCCGGCGGGTACAGGAAGTACGCGTACCCGCGCTCGCGGCCACGCCCGACCCGGCCGCGCAGCTGGTGCAGCTGGGAGAGGCCGAAGGTGTCACCGCGCTCCACGATCAGGGTGTTCGCGTTGGAGATGTCGATCCCGGACTCCACGATGGTGGTGGAGACCAGCACGTCGAACTTCTTCTCCCAGAAGTCGACCACGACCTGCTCCAGGGCCGCCTCCGACATCTGTCCGTGCGCGGTGGCGATACGGGCCTCGGGCACGATGTCGCGCAGCCGGGCCGCCGCGCGGTCGATGGACTCGACCCGGTTGTGGATGTAGAAGACCTGGCCCTCGCGCAGCAGTTCACGCCGGATGGCGGCGCCGATCTGCTTCTCCTCGTACGGCCCCACGAAGGTGAGCACCGGGTGGCGCTCCTCGGGCGGGGTGGTGATGGTCGACATCTCGCGGATGCCGGTGACCGCCATCTCCAGGGTGCGCGGGATGGGGGTGGCGGACATGGTGAGCACGTCGACGTTGGCGCGCAGCTTCTTCAGCTGCTCCTTGTGCTCGACGCCGAAGCGCTGCTCCTCGTCCACGATGACCAGGCCCAGGTCCTTGAACTTGGTCTCCGAGGAGAACAGCCGGTGGGTGCCGATGACGACGTCCACCGCGCCCTCGCGCAGCCCCTCCAGGACGGCCTTGGACTCGGTGTCGGTCTGGAACCGGGAGAGCGCCTTCACACTCACCGGGAACTGTCCGTACCGCTCGGAGAACGTCCCGAAGTGCTGCTGCACCAGCAGTGTCGTCGGCACCAGGACCGCGACCTGCTTGCCGTCCTGTACGGCCTTGAAGGCGGCCCGCACCGCGATCTCGGTCTTTCCGTAGCCGACGTCGCCGCAGACCAGCCGGTCCATGGGGACCGACTTCTCCATGTCGTCCTTGACCTCGGCGATGGTGGTGAGCTGGTCCGGGGTCTCGGCGTAGGGGAAGGCGTCCTCCAGCTCGCGCTGCCAGGGCGTGTCGGAGCCGAAGGCATGGCCGGGGGCGGCCATCCGGGCGCTGTAGAGCTTGATCAGGTCGGCGGCGATCTCCTTGACGGCCTTCTTGGCGCGCGCCTTGGTCTTCGTCCAGTCGGCGCCGCCCAGGCGGTGCAGGGTGGGTGCCTCGCCACCGACGTACTTGGTGATCTGCTCCAGCTGGTCGGTGGGGATGTAGAGGCGGTCGCCGGGCTGGCCGCGCTTGGCGGGGGCGTACTCCACGACCAGGTACTCGCGGGTGGCGCCCTGCACGGTGCGCTGCACCATCTCGATGTAGCGGCCCACGCCGTGCTGTTCATGGACGATGTAGTCGCCCGGCTCCAGGGTGAGCGGGTCGATGGTCTTGCGGCGGCGGGCCGGCATCCGGGCGCCCTCGCGGCTCGCGGTGCGCTGCCCGGACAGGTCGGTCTCGGTGAGCACGGCGAGCTTGAGCCCGGGGTCCACGAGGCCGTACTCGATCGAGCCGCAGGAGACGTGCACGACGGAGGGGCTCAGCTCGCCGAGGTCGGTGTCCAGCCGGGCGGCGATGCCCTCGCCGCCGAGCACCTCGACGGTACGGGAGGCCGGACCGTGGCCCTCGGTGACGTACACCGTGCGCCAGCCGTCGGCGAGCCAGCCCTTGGTGTCGGCGAGCGCCCTGGCGGTGTCGCCGCGGTAGGTGTCGGGCGCGTGCATGCCCAGCTTCAGGGTGCCCGCGTCCAGTTCCTCGTCGGCGGCGAAGGGCGAGACGGACCACCACATCATGTCCAGCTCGCGCGCCCGGTCGCGGACATCGGCGATGGACCACAGGGAGGCCGCGTCGACGTCGATCGGTGCCTCGCCGCCGCCCGCGGTGGCCGCCCAGGATGCCTGGAGGAACTCCTGGCTGGTGGCCACCAGGTCGGCGGCGCGGGTACGGACCCGCTCCGGGTCGCAGACCACGGCCATCGACCCCTGGGGCAGCACGTCGAGGAGCAGCTCCATGTCGTCGACCAGGACCGGGGCGAGGGACTCCATGCCCTCGACCGCGATGCCCTCGGCGATCTTGTTCAGGAGTTCGCCCAGCTCCGGATGCTCCTCGGCGAGCAGCCGCGCGCGCTCGCGCACCTGGTCGGTGAGCAGCAGCTCACGGCAGGGCGGCGCCCACAGTCCGTGCTCGGCGACCTCCAGGGAGCGCTGGTCGGCGACCTTGAAGTAGCGGATCTCCTCGGCGTCGTCGCCCCAGAACTCGATGCGCAGGGGGTGTTCCTCGGTGGGCGGGAACACATCCAGGATGCCGCCGCGCACCGCGAACTCGCCGCGCTTCTCCACCAGCTCCACGCGGGCGTACGCCGCCGCCGCGAGGGCCTGGACGACCTCGTTCAGATCGGCGTTCTGACCGGTGCGCAGGGCCACGGGCTCCAGGTCGCCGAGGCCCTTGACCTGCGGCTGGAGCACGGAGCGCACGGGGGCGACGACGACGGAGACCGGGCCGGTCTCGGGGTCGTCCGCGCGGGGGTGGGCGAGGCGGCGCAGCACGGCCAGGCGCCGGCCGACGGTGTCGCTGCGGGGGCTGAGGCGTTCGTGCGGCAGCGTCTCCCAGGAGGGGTACTCCACGACGCCCTCGGCGGGCAGCAGCGAGCGCAGCGCCGCGGCCAGGTCCTCCGCCTCGCGGCCGGTCGCCGTGACCGCGAGGACCGTACGGCCGGACTCGCGGGCGAGGCCGGCGATCGCGAGGGGGCGGGCGGCCGGGGGGCCGACGAGGTCGACGTGCATACGGTTGCCGTCCGCGGCCGCCGTGATCGCTTCCGCGAGGGCGGGGTCCTTGACGATGGCGTCGAGCAGACCGTGCAGGCTCATGGGGCTTTCCGTCCAGGGTGGGCAACGCAAGCAGCCCGGCGCGGGGCGCGACCGGGGGTGTCCAGCGTACGACGCCGTCGGCTCGGCCGTCGGAGCCTGTGGACAAGTGGCCCTGCGCTGCCGTCGCCGCACCGCGTTCCCCACTCACCCACCCGAAACCGCCACCCGGGAACTTGCCCAAAAAGAACAAAACAGCAGAACCCGGTACCGAGAAGTCCCCCAAGACTCCTCGGTACCGGGTGCTCCCCCCGCAACCCCCGTATGCGGTGGTCGTCGGCCGAACCCGCGGCGGCTAGTCCGTGGCGATGGCGTTCAGGATGTTCATGCGGCCCGCGCGGAAGGCCGGGACGAGGGCGGCGAAGAGGCCCACGAAGGCGGAGCCGATGAAGACGCCGATGATCGTCGGCCAGGGGATGTCCAGGACGTTCAGCCCCTGGAGGGCGAGGAGCCGCTGGGCGGTCGCGCCCCAGCCCATGCCCAGGCCCAGGCCGAGCAGCGCGCCGAAGACGGCGATCACCACGGACTCCAGGCGGATCATGCGCCGCAGCTGGCGGCGGGAGAGACCGATGGCCCGCATCAGGCCGATCTCCCGGGTCCGCTCCACCACCGAGAGGGCCAGGGTGTTCACCACACCGAGGACCGCGACGATGATCGCCAGGGCCAGCAGGCCGTAGATCATGTTGAGCAGCTGGCCTATCTGGTCCTTGAGCACCTTCTTGTAGTCGGTCTGGTCGCGCACGGTCAGCGCCGGGTCGGCGTGCAGCGTCCGCTTCAGCGAGGTGTAGGCGGCGGCCTGCTGCCCGTCCTTGGCGGTGGCGAAGACCAGCTGGTCCAGCGGCATCCTGCTCGCCGGCACATACTTCGCGGCGGTCGCGATGGACGCGTACATCGCGCCCTTGTCGATCACGACGTCGTCGCTGGTGATGGCGCGGACCGTCAGCTTGGCGGCCCGGCCGTCCTTGAAGCCGACCGTGACCGTGGAGCCGAGCTTGATGCCGTGCTCCTTGGCGAAGCCCTCGAAGACGGACATCGAGTCGGGCCGGTAGGCGTCGGCGAGGTCACCGGCGACCGTCTTGGTGCGCAGATCCTTCGCGTAGGTCGCGTCGGCGGCGTTGATCGTCTCGTTCTTGGAGACCTTGCCGTCGGGCGTGCTCAGGGTGGCGTCGAGCAGCTTGTACTCGGTGACCCGTTCGAGGCCGGGCGTGGCCTTGATCTGCTGGACCATCTGCGGCTTGATGAAGGTGAACTCCTGGTCGCCCTGGATGATGAAGTCCGCGCCGACGGTCTTGTCCAGCTGATCGGTGGCCGAGGCCACCATCGAGGAGCCGACCACCGACAGGCAGGCCACCAGAGCGAGGCCGATCATCAGGGCGGCGCCGGTGGCACCGGTGCGGCGCGGGTTGCGCAGCGCGTTGCGCTCCGCCATCCGGCCGACCGGGCCGAAGACCCGCAGGATGATCGCGCCGAGGACACGGACCACACCGCCGGCGAGCAGCGGGCCGATCACCACGAAGCCGACCAGGGTGAGCAGCACGCCGATGCCCAGCAGGCTCGATCCGGACGTGGCCTTGTCGGCGGTCGCGGCGGCGTACAGGCTCCAGCCGCCGGCGCCGGTGAGCACCAGTCCGAGCACGGCGCGCACCGCACCGGCCCTGCCGTCGCTCGGGGCGCCTGCGTCGCGCAGGGCGGCCATCGGGGAGACCTTGCCGGCCCGGCGGGCGGGCAGATAGGCCGCGAGGACGGTGACCACGACACCCAGCAGCAGACCGAGCGCGGGCGTGGTCCAGGCGATCGTCAGGTCGTCCGTGGACAGCTCCATGCCCATGCCGCTCATGAGCTTCATCAGGCCGACCGCGATACCGACGCCCACGCCGACACCGAGCACGGAGCCGAGCACACCGAGCAGCAGCGCCTCGATCAGCACGGAGCGGTTGACCTGCCTGCGGGAGGAGCCGATGGCACGCATCAGGCCGATCTCGCGGGTGCGCTGGGCGACCAGCATGGAGAAGGTGTTGATGATCAGGAAGATGCCGACCAGGAAGGCGATCCCGGCGAAGCCGAGCATCGCGTACTTCATGACATTCAGGAAGCTCTCGACGCTCTTCTGGTTGGCGTCGGCGACCTCCTTGGCGGTGCGCACCTTGTAGCCGTGGCCGAGGGCGGCCGTCACGTTCTTCTTCAGCTGGTCGTCCGTGACGCCCTTGGCGGCGGTGACATCGACGTCCGTGAAGACACCGGTGCGCCCGATCAGGGTCTGCTGGGCGGTCCTGGTGTCCAGGTAGAAGATGGCCGCGCCGGGGTTGGTCACCTTGAAGGCGGCGATGCCGGACACACGGGCGTGGTGCGTGCCGACGACCGAGATCATGCCGATGTCGTCGCCCAGCTTCAGATGGTGCTTGGCGGCGGTGTCCTTGTCGACCATCACCTGGTCCGGGCCCTTGGGGGCCGTACCGGTGGTGATCTCCATGGTGCGGGCGTCATTGCCGTTCCAGCTGCCCACGATGGTCGGGGCGCCGCTGGTCGGCGACAGCTTGTCCTGCTTGGCGTCGATCACGGTCACCGAGGTGGAGAACACCGTGCCCTCGGCCGACCGCACGCCCTGTGTCCCGCGGACGGTGGAGACGACGGAGGCCGGCATCACCGGCGGCTTGCCGGTGCGGGAGGTGGTCTGGCCGGTGTCGGAGGAGCCCTGGGCGCTGACCGTGACATCCGAGGCGGTCGCCTGGAACAGCTTGTCGAAGGTGGTGTTCATGGTGTCCGTGAACACCAGGGTGCCGCAGACGAAGGCGACCGACAGCAGGACCGCGACCGCCGAGAGCGCCATGCGGCCCTTGTGCGCGAAGAAGTTGCGCAGGGAGGTTCTGAGCACGGTCATGACGTACGTCCCCGGGCGTCGAAGTCCTTCATGCGGTCCAGGACCTGATCGGCCGTCGGCTGGTACATCTCGTCCACGATCCGGCCGTCGGCCAGATACAGCACCCGGTCCGCGTACGAGGCGGCGACCGGGTCATGGGTCACCATGACGATGGTCTGGCCGAGTTCGTCCACCGAGCGGCGCAGGAAGCCCAGCACCTCGGCGCCCGCCCGCGAGTCCAGGTTTCCGGTCGGTTCGTCACCGAAGATGATCTCCGGGCGGGCGGCGAGCGCGCGGGCCACGGCGACGCGCTGCTGCTGGCCGCCGGACAGCTGGGTCGGCCGGTGCTTGAGCCGCCCGGCGAGGCCGACGGTCTCCACGACCCGGTCCAGCCAGACGCGGTCGGGTTTGCGGCCGGCTATGTCCATCGGCAGCGTGATGTTCTCCAGCGCGTTCAGCGTCGGCAGCAGGTTGAACGCCTGGAAGATGAAGCCGATACGGTCCCGGCGCAACTGGGTGAGCTTCTTGTCCTTCAGGCCGGTGATCTCGGTCTCGTCCAGATGGATCTGACCGCTCGTCACGGTGTCCAGGCCCGCGAGGCAGTGCATCAGTGTGGACTTGCCGGACCCCGAGGGGCCCATGATCGCGGTGAACTGGCCCCTGGCGATGTCCACGTCGACATGGTCCAGGGCGACGACACGGGTCTCCCCGGAGCCGTACGCCTTCACGACCTGCCGCGCCCGCGCGGCAACGGCCGTCAGCCCTCCAGTGCCCCCGTGCCTGGGAATGGTCACAGCCGATGTCACGGTATGTCTCCTATATCGGTCGGCAGATGCGTGTGCGATGCCCCGGTGGTCCGGTGCATGCGGGTTCCGGCCACGTCCGTGCGCGGTGCTGTCCGCGTCGGGCGTGGTCCCGGCTTCATCGATGAGTCTCGCGTCCGGCGAGGGTGCGGCGCGCTGGTGCGGAGCCCCCTCTTCAGCAGGGGGAAAACCCCACCCCTGCGGTCGGGCCGCCACCCCCCAGCGGCGTAAAGCCAGCTTAAGGAACGCCCCCGCCCCCGCTCGTCCTCCGCCGGGACGAGCCCTCCCCGACCCCTTGTACGGAGATACCCCTAGGGGTCCCCCACCCCCGGGTGGACCCCTTCTCAGGGTTCGCCTCCACCCTCGGGGTGGGTCCTTCTCCGCCCCGGTCGCTACTCCAGGACCGCCTGGCCGGTCAGCGCCGTCAACTTGCTGCGCACAAGGTCCATATGGGCCTGCACATCGTCCCAGGTCGCGCTGTGTTCGCGCAGGACCCGCTCCGTCTCCTGGGCGATACGGTCGGCGCGGGCATGAGCCTCGGCGACAATCGTGGCCGCGCGGGCGTGCGCCTCCTCCTCGCACCGGCGGCCGTACTCCTCCGCCTCCGCCAAGGCGCGCCCCGCCGCGGCCACTTCCTCCTCCGCGCGGGCCACCAGCTCGGCCTCGCGCGCCTCCAGGGCCGCCGCCTCCCCGCTCTCCGCGCGCTCGGCACTGGCCCAGTGCTCGGCCTGTTCCCGGGACCGCTCGGCGAGCAGATCGGCGGTGCGCCGCCGTACCTCGCGCAGCGCCTCCAGGGATTCCTTGCGGCCCTCCTTCACCGCGCGCCGCGCGCCGACACGCAGCGCGTCGGCCTCCGCCCGGGCGGCGAGCAGCAGTTGGCGGGCACGTTCATGGGCCTCCGCGCGCAGTGCGTCCGCGTCCTCCTGCGCGGCCAGGCGCACGCCCTCCGCCTCCGCCACCGCCCGTGCGACCCGCTCACGCGCCTCGCACCGCGCACGCTCCCGCAGTTGCCGCGCCTCCTCCAGCGCGAGCTGGAACAGCCGGCGGGCGCCGTCGTCGAGCGTGTCGTACTCCTGCGGCCGGAGCCGGGAGACCACCTCGCGCAGCCGCGCGGCCTCCGCCGCCATTTCCTTGGCCAGCACGGTCAGCCGCGCGGCACGCTCCCACGCGGCGTCCCGGTCCGCGGACAGCGCCTCCAGGTACGCGTCGACCTGCGCGGGGCGGTACCCGCGCCCCCGGCCGGTCGCGAAGCCGTCCGGCGGCATCCATGCGCAGCTCACTCGGGAACCCCTCTCCGACGGACAGGCACGACAGCAAGAGTTCGCGCACATCGTGACGGATAGGGCTTAACTGTTCATAACGCGACACTCCGCGGCCGTGTCACGGGCGGAGTGCCGCGGTTCACCGTCCCCGGGGTGTTCCCGGCCCCCGGGGCGTTCCCGCGGGCCGGGCTACAGCAGCCCGTCCCACATCTGTTCCAGCAGCACCGACCACCAGCTCTCCGGCGATCCCAGCGCCGCCGGGTCCAACGCGGCCAGCTGCGCCTGGAAGTCGACGGTCCAACGGCCCGCCTGCTCCTGGTTCAGCCCGTACCGCAGCCGCCACATCCGGCCCAGCAGCGCCAGGCAGCGCACGAACTCCGGCAGCCCGGTGTTCACGAACTGCGGCGGCACCGGCGCACCACCCGGACCGGCCTCCACCGGCACGGCCACGATGTGCGCCGTCCCGTACTGCACACACAGCGCCTTGCCGAAGTCCGTGCCCATCACCAGGTACGACCCCGCGTCCGCCGCGGGCGCCACCCCGCGCTCGGCCGCCAGCTCCGCCAGCGTCGGCACCGGACGGCCCGGCTGCGCCTGCGCCCAGAAGAACGGGCCCATGTCCACCGGCAGTCCGGCCACCACCAAGGTGTGCGCCACGACCGGCGGCACCCCCTGCCGGGACACCGCCTGCTGCTCGAACCGGAAGACCCCCGGCCCGAACGCCGCCGCCAGCTCCTGCCCGGCGGCCTCCGGCGGCACCGGCGGCGCGGCCTGCACCGGCGGCAACGGCGCACGCACCGGCGCGGGCCGCGCGGGACCGTCCGCCACCTGATGCAACTCACCCTGATGAGCCAGCAGTTGACCCATCCCCTGCTGCCGGCTCGCATGGTCCGTGCCGTACGGCGCGATGCTCGTGATCCGCGCCTGCGGCCACTGCTCCCGGATCATCCGCGCACAGTAGGCACCCGGCAGCTCGCACGACTCCAGCTCCGTGTGCAGCTCCAGCACCTGGTCCGGCGGCACGTTCATCGACCGCAGCTCATGGAAGATCTGCCACTCCGGATGCGGCGTACCCGGCGCCGAACGCCGGATCAGCTGCTGCTCCGAACCGTCCTGCGCCCGGTACCGCAGCACGGCCTGATACCCCGGGCCCACCGTCGGCTGCCCGGCCTGCGGATACCCGTACCCCGCGGGCTGCCCCGGCATGGGGGCGGCCATCTGCGCGGGAGGCATCGGCGGCGCACCGGGCGCACCCGGAGGCACACCGGGCGCTCCGGGCATGGCCGGCGGCGGGGGCGGCGGCACACCGGGGCCGCCCACGGGAGGCGCCGCCAGCATGGTCTCCGCCTGGTGTACGGCACCGCGCGCACCCGGCGCCGCGGGGGCACCGGGCGCACCGGGAGCGCCAGGGGGCTGCGGGGCACCGGGAGCCGCGGGGGGCTGGGGCGCGCCGGGGACGGGAGGCATCCCGGGAGCACCCTGCGCACCGGGCGCGCCCGGCATCCCCGGGGGCGCCGGAGGCTGCGGGACACCGGGACCCATCTGAGCGGGGCCGGCCAGCATCGTGGCCGCGTGGTGCACATCGCCCGGGGGCGTCATGGACGGCTCCGGGGCGGCCGGCGCGCCGCCGCGACCGCCCGCCGTACCGTCCTGTCCCGCCAGGCCCTCCGGGTCGATCGCGGACACAAGACGCGTCGGCACATAACCGCCCGAGGACGCACCCGGCGCGGGCGGCGGTGGCACACTCCCCGGACGCGCGCCCGGCGCACCCGGGGCGCCCGGCGGCGGAGGCGGCACCCCCACCCCGCCGCGCGCCTTCTTCGGCGGCGGCGCGGCCTTGCTCGTCGCGGCGTCCGCGATGTCCCCGGCGTTCGGCGCGAGCGGCCGCTCGCCCGCACCGGGACCGGCGACCGGAACACCCGGACCGCCCGGAACCTGCGGCGGAACGGCCGGCGGCGGCGTGCTGCCCGGCGGCACCGGCGCACCGGGACCCTGCGGATAGCCGTAGGCCGAAGCGTCCGGAACCGGCGGCGGGGGCGGCGTACTCCCCAGCGGCGCGCCCGGCGCACCACCCGGAACAGGCGAACCACCCGGCACGCCCGGCGCGTTCGGCAGATCCAGCGCCGGAGCGATCGCCGTACGCGGCAACTGGCTGCCGCCCGACATCAGCGCCGTCTTCGCGTCCGGCACCGAGACCGGCGGCCGCGGCGCGTCATCGTCGGCACCGCTCAGCGGCGGCGCGAACACCGTCGCGGGCAACGGCACCGAACGGTCGTCGTCCTCACCCGCGCCCCCGTTCGTGTCCGTACCGGCCCACGGGGTCGCCCCTACGGGCACCTCGGCGGGAGCGGGAGAAGGCGCGGGAACCGCAGGTGCGGGAGCCGCAGGAGCCGCGGGAGTCGACGGAGGCCCGGCCGGCGTCCGCGCCGGATCGCCCCCGGCCGAGACCCCGGCGCCCTCCGAAGCACCCGAACCCGCGGCCCCGGCCCCCTGCGAGGCACCAAAATCCGCGGCCGGCTGCCGCCGCTCCCCTATCCCCATCTTGTCCGCCGCCTCCTGCAACCACTCCGGAGGAGTCAGCAGGAACGACGTCTGATTCAGATCCAACCGCGCCGCCGGCGCCGGCGCCGGCTCCTCCGGCCCGTCAGGACGGCCGTACTCCTCCTCGTACCGGCGGATCACCTCACCCACCGGCAACGCCGGCCACAACGTGGCCTCACCGCTGTCCCGGGCGATCACCAGCCGCTGCGCACCCGCATCCGACCGCGGCCCCTCCGCCCGGTCCTCACCCCACACCACGAACCCCAGCTCGAACTCCCGCACCCGCACCTCACGGTGCTGATACGCGGGCACATCGCCGTTGATCCACTCCTCGGCGCGCTCCTGCGCCTGCGCGTACGTCACCATCGCCAGCTCACTCCCCCACCGGGCCGGAAGACACCGGGACGACACGCGCGAAACCGCCGTCCACCATCAGATTCGCCACCGTCTCCAACTCCGGCGGATTACCCGCCAGCCGGGACAGGAACGCGTCGAAGTCATCACCGCACGGCAGCAGCAGACGCTCCACCCGCTCCGCCGGCGGCCACGACGGATCCACATCCCGCACATCGTCGTACGCGCAGAACCACACCGAACCGAGCCGCTCGCCCTTCACCTTCACCGCGAGCAACCCGCCCTGCACGAACGACACCCCGAGATAGTCCTTCGTCAGGTGGTCGCGCAGACACTTGTTCACATAGACCAGGTCATTGACCGCGGCCTCGTCCCGCACCGTGAAGAACGGCTGGTCCAGCAGCAACCCCAGCTCGGCGAGCAGCGCCGTACCCACCGGAGCACAACCGCCCGCCGCCTTCAGGAAGTCACGATAGGCACCCGGCAACCGGTACCCCAGATCCTCCTCGACACCCTGCACCTGCGCCTCGGTCACCGCCACACCCGACTTCGGCAGACCGAAATGCGCGGGCCGCGTCTCCTGCAACGGCCGCGTACCCCGCTTGCCGTGGTCCACCGGAGCCGTCGCCACCCCACCGTGATGCCGCAGCAACGCCTTCACATCGACCGGAACCAGCTCCAGCCGCCGCGTGCCCGCCACGTGATGCCACGTCCAGCCATGCGGCGTCGCCACATCCGGCACCGTGTCCCACCACTCGTGCCCCGCCGCGGCCAGCGCCGCGTTCGCCGACACATAGTCCGTCAGCCGCAACTCGTCGACGCCAAAACCCTCCGGCGGCTCCGCGATCTCCACCGCCACCCGCGCGTACGGCGAGAAGTCCGGAAAACCCCGCTCGTCGACCCGCACCCCACCAGGATGCCGCGCCGCCCGCACCGGATCCGGGAAATGCACGACCTGCCCCGAGTACGCCGCGTTCGGCGGCACGGCCTGTCCCCCCTGGCGGCCGGGAGGTGTCCCCAGCCCGAGCCGACCTGTCGTCATGGCGGTTGCCCCCTGAGGCGTTCTCTTAGGCCTGAACGGCGGTGTCCATCGCGGATGCCGACAGCCTAAGCGGTACCCGAACCCCGGTCACCGGCCCACCG
This sequence comes from Streptomyces griseofuscus, assembly GCF_014673495.1. Classification (GTDB taxonomy): domain Bacteria; phylum Actinomycetota; class Actinomycetes; order Streptomycetales; family Streptomycetaceae; genus Streptomyces; species Streptomyces murinus. The sequence continues at coordinate 5,010,641 of NZ_CP051006.1, read as the reverse complement.
CGTCCCCGCGACACACACCACAACCGCCACCCACCACCCCCACCCCACCTCCGTGACCAACCGTCACCCCACCGTGACCGACCCCACCCATCACGGGCGTGTCGCACCGCCCCAGCTTCCGCGCGACCCACGGCATTTGGCACCCTGTGTCCTTCGGGGGACAGCCCGGGGAGGGAAAGCCAACATGAATACCTTGCAGACCGGAGGTACCGACGTGCGCGCCGGCGACCCGCGCATCGACTGGAGCGGCACCGAGGCACCCACCGCACCCACCCTGCGGCAACGCCGCGACGGCATCCTGCCCACCGTCGCCGCCGCCCTCTCCGTCCACGGCACCACCCTCACCGGCACCGCCGCCCGCGGCGAGGAACCCCCCACCCTGCACCCCCTCGTCCAGGACTTCCTGGACACCCTCCCCAGCGCCCAACGCGACCGCTTCACCGGCCGCTGCGCCGAAACCATCCTCATCTCCCGGCACCTCGCGGCCGCCGACGCCACCCGCAGCAAACGCGCCTCCCGCAGACCCATGACCAACGGCGAGGCCCGCAAAGCCCTCAAACACGCCAAACTCACCGCCCGCCGCATACGCGAGGACGGCGACCCCCTGCACGGCAGCTTCGCCACCCCCTGCCGCGCATGCAGCGCCCTCACCTCCCACTTCGGCGTCCGCGTCGTCGACCCCACCGCCAACGACTGACCACGCGGACACCCCGCACCACCCCGTCAGCACGACGGACGAGCACGACGAACGAAGGGCAGATGCACGCCGACCGCACCTCCACCACGCGCTTCCCCGTCCCCGTCGACGCCGCACTGCGCGCCGCCGGCTGGCAACCCGGACGCTGGGACATAAAGCAGGCCGAGATCTGGGCCGACACCCTGCGCGAACACACCTCACCCGCCGGACACCGGCACACCGTCTTCCCCGCCGCCGTCGAAGCCTGGGCCGAATTCGGCGGCCTGCACATCGCCCCCGGCGGCAGCGGACGCCAGATCGCCCCCGCCACCCTCCACCTCGACCCCCTGCACGGCCGCCACCTCGCCCGCACCCTCGGCGACCTCGGCCGCGCCCTCGGCACCGAGCTCTGCCCCCTCGGCACCGAGACCGACACAGCCGCCGCCCTCGCCATCGACACCGAGGGCCGCGTCTACGGCCTCGACCACACCGGCGACTGGTACCTCGGCCCCGACATCGACCACGCCCTGGCCGCCCTCATCACAGGCATAGAACCCGTACGACTCACCGCGGGCTGAGCACCGGGGCCCGAAAACCCCCGCCCTACACCGCCGGAATCACCGCCGACACCCGGAAACCCCCCGCATCCGTCGGACCCGACACGAACACCCCGCCCAGCCCCAGGACCCGCTCCCGCATCCCCAGCAGCCCATTGCCACCCGACGGCAGACCCGCCGCCGACGCCGAGCCCGGCTCCGACGGCGGCTCGTTCTCCACCTGCATCGCGATCTCCGACACCCGATGCGCCAACCGCACATGCGTCTTCGCCCCCGCCGCATGCTTGTGCACGTTCGTGAGCGCCTCCTGCACCACCCGGTACGCCGTCTGCTCCACCTCCGCCGCGTACGACCGCGCCTCCCCCTGCACCGACAGCTCCACGACCATCCCCGCAGCCGCCGACTGCCCCACCAACTCCTCCAGCTCCGACAGCCACGGCCCCTCACCGGCCTCCTCGACCACCCGCGAAGCAGCGGCGGCGGCCGCCGCGGCAGCCTCACCCACCGCCGCCAACGGCACCCCCACCGGACGCCGGCCGCCGCCCGCGTCCGCATCCCCCGCCCGCAGCACCCCGAGCATCTCCCGCAACTCCGTCAACGCCTGCCGCCCCATGTCCCCCACCAGCGCGGCATTGCGCACCGCCTTCTCCGGATCCTTACGGGCCACCGCCTGCAACGCCGCCGCGTGCACCACCATCAGACTCACCCGGTGCGCCACCACGTCGTGCATCTCCCGCGCGATCCGCGTCCGCTCCTCGTTACGCGCCCACTCGGCCCGCTCCTCGGCACGCTCCGCCAGCAGCTGAAGCTCCCGCTCCAGACTGTCCGCCCGCTCCCGCAGACTCTCCATCAACCGCCGCCGCGCCCCCACGTACAGCCCCAGCAGCACCGGCGGAGCCGTCAGCCCCAACGCCGTCGCCACCGCGGCGAACGGCACGAACCAGTCACCGAGCGTCAGATCGCCGCGCGCCATGTCCTGCCGGACCCGTACGAACGTCACCACCGCCGTGCCCACCAGCGACATCCCCGCCAGCGCCCCGATCACCCGGCGCGGCACCTCGGCCGCGGCCAGCGTGTACAGGCCGACGATGCCCAGCAGGAAACCCATCTGCGCCGGGGTCACCGCGATCGCCACCAGCACCACGGCGACCGGCCACTTGCGCCGTACCAGCAGCACGACACCGGCCACCGCGCCGAACAGGACACCCGCCCAGACCGGGATCCCCGCGTCCCGGGCGAAACCGATCCCCTCCGCGCCGCACTCCAGCGCGGACGCCAGCGCCAGCGCGCCGTCGAACACCGCGCTGCGCCGGCGTGGCCACCACCAAGGGCCGGTCAGCCCCCTGGTGTGCTCTTCCCCCGTCATGGTCATGCGTCCAGCCTACGGGCGACGCGTGCGGCTTTTCCGGTGACTTTCGCCTACCTCCACACACCACACTCCGTAACCAACCGACATCGAAACCTCCCGGTATCACTCGAACTACTGAACTCGTTCCGTTCGACCCCGGAAGTACGCGTTCCGCCTGGACGGTATGCCCATGGCACACACCCACGGCAAACACACCGACTTCGAGGACCTACGGAAACAGGCGGTGGCACTGCGACGGGCGGGCGAGCCGAGGTGCACGCCGGAAGAACAGCGGGCCCGGATGAACGCGGGGCTGGCGAGACTGCGGGCGTCCCAGGAAGGAGAGAGGGCGGCGACGAGGCAAGCGGAGGGTGACGCGGGACCGTCTCACCCTTCGCGTCCGCATCCACGAAACCGCGGACGTCGAAGCCGCCGAGAAGTACTGGGCAGACATCGCCGGCATCGACGTGTCCGCATTCAGCAGGGCCACGCTGAAGAAGCACAACCCGCGAACCGTCCGGAAGAACACGGGTGACAGCTACCGCGGTTGCCTCACGATCCATGTCAGGCAGAGCGCCGCCTTGTACCGTCGCATGGAAGGCGCTTGGTACGGCATAGTAGGAGGCGCCGTTCGGCAGCCGGAATAAATGTCCGGTTTAGTCGTTCCCCCGTGGTGTAATTGGCAGCACTGTGGCTTTTGGTGCCATCTGTCCGGGTTCGAGTCCTGGCGGGGGAGCAATTGCCAAGTTCGGGTCCTGACCGGCCGACGCCCCCTCAGGCCCCGCCCCCATATCCCCCAAACCCCGCCCCGGTATCCTGCGGCTGTTCCCCACCCTCAGAGCCGAAGGGCAAACCGTGAGTGCCATTCGCCCGGCAGCCGTCGTCGTTCTCGCAGCGGGTGAGGGCACCCGTATGAAGTCGGCCACACCCAAGGTGCTGCACCAGATCTGCGGCCGCTCCCTCGTGGGCCATGTGCTCGCCGCCGCCCGCGAGTTGAAGCCCGAGAACCTGGTCGTCGTCGTCGGCCACGCCCGTGAGCAGGTCACCGCGCATCTGACGGAGACCGACCCGGCCGCCCGCACCGCCGTGCAGGAGCAGCAGAACGGCACCGGACACGCCGTACGGATGGGCCTGGAAGAGCTGGGCGGGACCGTGACCGGCACCGTCGTCGTGGTCTGCGGCGACACCCCGCTGCTGACCGCCGAGACGCTGCGCGGCCTCGCCGAGACCCATCAGGCCGACGGCAACGCCGTGACCGTGCTGACCGCCGAGGTCCCGGACGCCACCGGGTACGGCCGGATCGTGCGGGACGAGGCGTCGGGCGCGGTGACCGCGATCGTGGAGCACAAGGACGCGAGCGCGGAGCAGCGGGCGATCCGGGAGATCAACAGCGGGGTGTTCGCGTTCGACGGCCGGCTGCTGGCGGACGCGCTGACGAAGGTGCGCAAGAACAACAGCCAGGGCGAGGAGTACCTGACCGACGTACTGGGGATCCTGCGCGAGGCCGGGCACCGGGTCGGGGCGTCGGTGGCGGGTGATCACCGGGAGATCGCGGGGATCAACAACCGGGTGCAGCTGGCGGAGGCACGCCGGATCCTGAACGACCGGTTGCTGACGCTGGCGATGCTGGACGGTGTCACCGTGGTGGACCCGGCGACCACGTGGGTGGATGTGACCGTGACGTTCGAGCGGGACGCGGTGGTGCACCCGGGTACGCAGCTGACCGGCGCCACGCATCTCGCGGAGGGCGCGGAGGTCGGCCCGAACAGCCGGCTGAAGGACACCAAGGTGGGCGCGGGGGCGCGGGTGGACAACACCGTGTCGGACGGGGCCGTGGTGGGTGCGGGGGCGAGCGTGGGGCCCTACGCGTATCTGCGTCCGGGGACGCGGCTCGGCGCGAAGGGCAAGATCGGGACGTACGTCGAGACGAAGAACGCGCGGATCGGTGAGGGCACGAAGGTGCCGCATCTGTCGTACGTGGGCGATGCGACGATCGGTGAGCACACGAACATCGGTGCGGCGAGTGTGTTCGTCAACTATGACGGGCAGGACAAGCACCACACGACGATCGGGTCGCATTGCCGTACGGGTTCGGACAACATGTTTGTGGCGCCTGTCACGGTCGGGGACGGTGCGTACACCGCCGCCGGGTCCGTGATCACGAAGGATGTGCCGCCCGGTTCGCTGGCCGTGGCCCGTGGTCAGCAGCGGAATATCGAGGGCTGGGTGGCTCGGAAGCGGCCGGGGAGTGCGGCGGCGAAGGCTGCTGAGGACGCCTCCCGGCAGGTCGGTGGCGAGGACTGACCGGAAACGGGTGCGTCAAAGTCGGCGTACCGTGATAAGTGCACATCCGCACGTGTGCACCCGCACCCCTACCAGCTGATTCGGCCTCTCACGCTCGGACGGGAGGCCGGTCGAGACTTCGGCTGGGTTGAGACAACCTCTGAGGAGACAGTGCTGTGACCGGGATCAAGACGACCGGCGAGAAGAAGATGATGTTCTTCTCCGGCCGCGCCCACCCCGAGCTTGCCGAGGAGGTCGCCCAGCAGCTGGGTGTCGGGGTCGTCCCGACGAAGGCCTTCGATTTCGCCAACGGTGAGATCTACGTTCGCTATCAGGAGTCGGCCCGTGGTGCGGACTGCTTCCTGATCCAGAGCCACACGGCTCCGATCAACAAGTGGATCATGGAGCAGTTGATCATGATCGACGCGTTGAAGCGTGCGTCCGCCCGCTCCATCACGGTGATCGTGCCGTTCTACGGTTACGCCCGTCAGGACAAGAAGCACCGTGGTCGTGAACCGATCTCGGCGCGTCTGATCGCGGATCTGATGAAGACGGCGGGTGCCGACCGGATTCTGACCGTGGATCTGCACACGGATCAGATCCAGGGCTTCTTCGACGGTCCGGTGGATCATCTCTTCGCGCTGCCGCTGCTGGCGGACTACGTGGGCGAGCAGGTGGACCGGAACAAGCTGACGGTGGTGTCGCCGGACGCGGGCCGGGTGCGGGTGGCGGACCGTTGGTGCGACCGGCTGGGCGCGCCGCTGGCGATCGTGCACAAGCGGCGTGACAAGGACGTGGCGAACCAGGTGACCGTCCACGAGGTCGTGGGTGAGGTCAAGGGCCGGGTCTGTGTGCTGGTGGACGACATGATCGACACCGGTGGCACGATCTGCGCGGCCGCGGACGCGTTGTTCGCGCATGGTGCGGAGGATGTCATCGTGACGGCGACGCACGGTGTGCTGTCGGGTCCGGCGGCGGACCGGCTGAAGAACTCCCGGGTGAGCGAGTTCGTGTTCACGAACACGCTGCCGACGCCGGCGGAGCTGGGTCGTGAGCAGGACAAGATCACGGTGCTGTCGATCGCTCCGACGATCGCGCGTGCGGTGCGTGAGGTGTTCGAGGATGGTTCGGTGACCAGCCTCTTCGACGAGCAGTGAGGTTTCTTCAGGTCGGCCGTCCCGGCTAGCTGAAGATCCTTTTGGTACGGCCTCCGGGTCCGGGTAAGCTTCTGGAGTTGCTCGGCGAGGGAGGCCGTACGTGTGCGTACGGCGGTCCGTTATCGACGCGCTCTTCGTAGCAGGCCGTTCGTGGCCGGGTGACCACGTCCGTTCCTAGTACTACGAGGAGTGATTCACATGTCCGAGGTGAAGATCGCCGCCGAGTCCCGCACCGAGTTCGGCAAGGGTGCGGCCCGCCGCATCCGCCGTGAGAACAAGGTTCCGGGTGTCCTGTACGGCCACGGTTCCGACCCGGTGCACCTGACCCTGCCGGGCCACGAGCTGCTGCTGGCGCTGCGCACGCCGAACGTCCTGATCTCCCTGGACATCGACGGCAAGACCAACGAGCTGGCGATCCCGAAGTCGGTCGTGCGCGACCCGCTGAAGGGCTTCCTGGAGCACGTCGACCTGCTGCTGGTCAAGCGCGGCGAGAAGGTCAACGTCGAGATCCCGGTGCACACCGAGGGCGAGCTGGCCCCGGGTGGCAACCTGCTGGAGCACGTCCTGTCCGCGCTGCCGGTCGAGGCCGAGGCCACGCACATCCCGGAGTCGGTCACCGTCTCCGTGGAGGGCCTGGAGGCCGGTGCCTCCATCCACGCCAAGGACATCAAGCTCCCCAGTGGTGTCTCGCTGGCCGTCGAGGAAGACGCCGTCGTTCTCCAGGTTCTCCAGGCCCAGGCCGAGGAGACCGAGGGCGAAGCGGCCGCGGCCGAGGGCGACGAGGCCGCCGAGGCCTGATCCTCGCCCCGTCATCATCTGTTCAGCCGCCGCTCTCCTGAGGGGGAGCGGCGGCTGGCGCGTATCGAGGAGACATGGACGTGACCACCCCCGCCAATGACCCCTGGCTGGTTGTCGGGCTCGGGAATCCCGGGCCGGAGTACGCGATGAACCGGCACAACGTCGGTTTCATGGTGGTGGACCTGCTCGCGCAGCGGATCGGGGGGAAGTTCAAGCGGGCGGGGAAGGCGCAGGCGCAGGTCCTGGAGGGCCGGATCGGTCCCGCGGGTCCGGGCAATCGCCGGGTGATCCTGACGAAGCCGATGTCGTACATGAATCTGTCCGGTGGCCCGGTGAACGCGCTGAAGGACTTCTACAAGGTGCCGGTGGCGAACATCGTGGCCGTGCACGACGAGCTGGACATCGACTACGGCACGCTGCGGCTGAAGCTGGGCGGCGGTGACAACGGGCACAACGGTCTGAAGTCGATGACGAAGGCGATGGGCGCGGAGTATCACCGGGTCCGGTTCGGGATCGGTCGTCCGCCGGGTCGTATGCAGGTGGCGGACTTCGTGCTGAAGGACTTCTCGTCCGCGGAGCGCAAGGAGCTGGACTACTTCGTGGACCGTGCGGCGGACGCGGTGGAGGCTCTGGTGATCGAGGGCCTGGAGCGGGCGCAGGGCACGTACAACTCCTGACTTGTACGGCTTTGCCGCGGGGCCGAGTTGACCGGTCGCAGGGGTATGGCCAATGATCCCGGCCATGCCCCCCACCGCCAGCCGTTCCGCCCGTCAGGCGTCCTTGTCCGCGTTGCGGTTCGGGCGGGTCGCGACGATGGGCGCGATCGCCGCGTTGATCGTGTTCGCGGGGGTGTGGGGTTCCTGGGGGAACGCCCAGCATGTGCTGCTGACCAAGGGCCGCGAGCAGGGCACGGTGAAGGTGACCGCGTGTGCGGACGGTACGTGCAGTGGGCCGTTCTCGCCGACGTCGGCGGGGGCGCGGGCCCGTGCGCGGGTGGAGATCGCGGAGGCGGTCGCGGTGCGCAGGGGGCGGACGTACGACGTGGTGCTGAAGCCGGGTGGTTCGGACGCGCTGCGTTCGGGTCCGGCGGGGATCCTGTACGCCTGGGTGCCGCTGGGCGGCGCGCTGTTGCTGGCCTCGGTGGTGGTCGCGGGCGGGATGCGGCTGCGGCGGCTGGCGTGGGGGCTGGGGCTCGCGGGCGCAGGGCTGCTGACGGCGGCGTTCATCGCGGTGCAGTGAGGCTGTGACATGGGGGTGCCCCCGGGGTCGTACGACCCCGGGGGCACCCTTGTTCGCGGCTGTCGGTCAGCCGGTGTTGCGCAGGCCCGCCGCCACGCCGTTGACGGTGAGGAGCAGGGCGCGGGAGAGCAGCGGGTCGGGTTCGCCGCCGGCGGCTGCCTCGTCGCGCTGGCGCTTGAGCAGGGCGACCTGGAGGTAGGAGATGGGGTCCAGGTAGGCGTCGCGGATGGTGAAGGTCTGCTTGAGGACGGGCTGGGCGTCGAGGAGTTCGTCGCCGCCGGTGATGCGCAGAACCTCGCGGACGGTGAGTTCGTGTTCGGCCTTGATGGTGTCGAACACGTGCTTGAGTTCGTCGGGGACGAGGGTGTCGACGTAGTGCTGGGCGATCCGCAGGTCGGTCTTGGCGAGGGTCATCTCGACGTTGGAGATGAAGTTGCGGAAGAAGTGCCACTGTTCGTGCATCTCGTCGAGGACGCCGTCCAGGCCCGCCTCGCGCAGGGCCTTGAGGCCGGAGCCGACGCCGAACCAGCCGGGGACGATCTGCCGGGACTGGGTCCAGCCGAACACCCAGGGGATGGCGCGCAGTCCGTCGAGGGAGACGCCGGAGCCGGGGCGCCGGGAGGGCCGTGAGCCCAGGTGCAGGTCGGCGAGCTGGTCGACCGGTGTGGAGGCGAGGAAGTACGTCGGCAGGTCGGGGTCCTCGACGAGCTCGCGGTAGGCGGCGTGGGCGGCGTCGGAGACGACGTCCATGGCCGCGTCCCAGCGGGCGAGGGCCTCGTCGGACTGGCGGGGCGCGGTGTGCAGGGCGGAGGCCTGGAGGGTGGCGGCGACCGTCAGTTCCAGGTTCTCCCGGGCCAGGGACGGGATCAGGTACTTGTCGGAGATGACCTCGCCCTGTTCGGTGACCTTGATCTCGCCTTCGAGGGTGCCCCAGGGCTGGGCGAGGATGGCGTCGTGGGAGGGGCCGCCGCCGCGGCCGACGGTGCCGCCGCGGCCGTGGAAGAGGCGCAGGCGCACGCCGTAGCGGTGGGCGACGTCGCGCAGCCGGCGCTGGGCGCGGTGGATCTCCCACTGGCTGGTGGTGATGCCGCCGAACTTGGAGGAGTCGGAGTAGCCGAGCATGACCTCCTGGACGTCGCCGCGCAGCGCGACCAGGCGCCGGTAGGACGGGTCGGAGAGCATGTCCTCCAGGATGGTGTCGGCGGCGCGCAGTTCGTCGGTGGTCTCCAGGAGGGGGACGATGCCGATCTTGGCCCAGCCGGCGTGCAGGTCGAGGAGTCCGGCCTCGCGGGCGAGGACGGCGGCGGCGAAGACGTCGTCGGCGCCCTGGCACATGGAGATGATGTAGGACTCGATGACCTCGGGTCCGAAGACGTCGAGGGCCTTCTTGACGGTGCTGAAGACGCCGAGGGTCTTGGCGCCCGCGGCGTCGACGGGGGCCGGGACGGGGGCGAGCGGCCGGCGGGAGCGCAGTTCCTTGGCGAGGAGCTTGCTGCGGTACTCGCGGGGCATGTCGGCGTAGCGCCAGGATTCCTCGCCGAGCCGGTCGAAGAGCTGGCCGAGGGCGTGGTGGTGGGCGTCGGCGTGTTCGCGGACGTCCATGGTGGCGAGCTGGAGGCCGAAGGCGGCGAGGGTGCGGATGGTGCGGGCGAGCCGGCCGTCGGCGAACAGGGCGCCGCGGTGGCGGCGCAGGGATTCCTGGATGAGGCGCAGGTCGGCGAGGAGTTCGGCGGTGCCGAGGTAGTCGCGGCCGTCCTCGTGGGTGGTGCCCTTGGCGAGGCGCTGCTTGGTGTTCTCCAGCTTCTGCCGGATGCAGGTGGCCTTGAGGCGGTAGGGCTCCTCGGCATTGAGGCGCTTGTAGCGGGGGCTGATCTCGGGCAGCCGGTCGAGGTCGGTGCGCAGGGAGTCGAGGAGTTCCTCGGTGGCTCCGGTGTAGCGGATGGAGTTGGAGAGGAGTCCGCGCAGTTCGTCGATCATCTCCAGGGCGTCGTTGATGCCGTGTTCGTGCTGGAGGATGAGGACGTCCCAGGTGACCTGGGGGGTGACGTTGGGGTTGCCGTCGCGGTCGCCGCCGATCCAGGTGCCGAAGGTGAGGGGGCGGGTGTCGTCGGGCAGGTGGACGCCGACGCGCTCCAGTTCGGCGGTGAGGTCCTCCAGGACGTCGCCGACGGCGTCGGCGTGCAGTTCGTCCAGGTAGTAGATGGCGTTGCGGGCCTCGTCGGCGGGTTCGGGGCGGACGACGCGCAGTTCGTCGGTCTGCCACACCAGGTCGATGTTCTCGGCGAGGCGGATGTCGTGGCGGCGGCGGTCGGAGTCCAGGACGGGGGTGTCCAGGAGGGCCGCGACGCGCCGGAGCTTGTTGAGGACGGACCGGCGGGCGGCCTCGGTGGGGTGCGCCGTGAAGACGGGCCGGACGTTGAGGTGGTGGACGGTGGACCGCAGGTGTTCGGGATCGGCGTCCTTGAGGCGGTCGGCCGTACGGGCGATGAGGCCGCCCTCGGCGGCGCGCCTGGCGCGCAGTTCGCGGCCTCGGTGCACCTGTTCGGCGATGTTGGCGAGATGGAAGTAGGTGGAGAAGGCGCGGACGAGCTTGGCGGCGGTCTCCAGTTCGGTGCCGCGCAGCAGCTCGGCGGCGGCCTCTCCGTCCTCGCGGGTGAGGCGGCGGACCTTCTCGACCAGTTCGAGGAGTTCGGGGCCCTCCTGCCGTACGAGGGTCTCGCCGAGGAGATCACCCAGGCGGCGGATGTCGGCGCGCAGCTCGGTGCTCGTCGTGGTGGTCTGGTCGTCGGCACTGCTCACAGGTGCGGCTCCTTGCAGTGTTGAAGCGTCTCGGGGAGGTACCCGGCCGTCTGCCGCGCGGTCTGTGCCGCATACGGGCCGGAGCGTCCGGGAAGGAAACTTCAGCGGACCGCGCTGTCCGACCGATTCCAAGGATAGGTGTCGATGGGGACGCGCAGGCTAGCAGGGCTCTTGCCGCCGCTCGACTCACTGCCATACTTACGTTGCCGTAGGTTACGGAACCGTAGGGACGTGTGGACTCCCCGCGTCCGGTTTCGCCGGCCCGGCACACCCACCCCCGACCCTCGACCCCACAGGGGACGCGCATGACCTCACATTCCGATGTGATCGACGAAGCCCGTAAGGCCACCGACACTTCCCCTCCGCCGGCCACGCTGGGCGGTGAGAAGAAGCGGTCGATCGAGCAGATCACGCTGCTGCTGTTCATCACCGTTCCGTTCCTGGCGCTGGTGGCCGCGGTGCCGCTGGCCTGGGGCTGGGGGGTGAGCTGGCTCGATGTGGGCCTGCTGGTGTTCTTCTATTACCTGGGGTGCCACGGCATCACCATCGGTTTCCACCGCTATTTCACCCACGGTTCGTTCAAGGCGAAGCGGCCGTTGCGGATCGCGCTGGCGATCATGGGATCGCTGGCGGTGGAGGGGCCGCTGGTGCGCTGGGTGGCCGATCACCGCAAGCACCACAAGTTCTCCGACGCGGAAGGCGATCCGCACTCCCCGTGGAAGTACGGCGAGACGGTTCCGGCGCTGCTCAAGGGACTGTGGTGGGCACATATCGCCTGGATGTTCGACGAGGAGCAGACCTCGCAGGAGAAGTACGCGCCGGATCTGGTCAAGGACCCGGCGCTGCGGGCGATCTCCCGGCAGTTCGTGCTGTGGACGGCGCTGTCCCTGACGCTGCCGGCGCTGATCGGTGGCCTGGTGACGATGTCCTGGTGGGGCGCGTTCACCGGGTTCTTCTGGGGTTCACTCGTGCGGGTGGCGCTGCTGCATCATGTGACGTGGTCGATCAACTCGATCTGTCACGCGGTCGGCAAGCGGCCGTTCAAGTCCCGGGACCGTTCGGGCAATGTGTGGTGGCTGGCGGTGCTGTCCTGCGGCGAGTCCTGGCACAACCTGCACCATGCCGATCCGACGTCGGCGCGGCACGGGGTGATGCGCGGGCAGCTCGACTCCTCGGCCCGGTTCATCCGGATCTTCGAGCGGCTGGGCTGGGCGTACGACGTGCGCTGGCCGTCACGCTCGCGTATCGATTCGCGCCGCAACGACGCGGATGGCGGCTCCCGGCGCCGGAAGGAGGCCGCTGAGGCGGCATGATTGACGCCGTGGCGACCGATTCCAGCAGCAATCCAGGAACTGACAAAGACAAGCAGCGGCGGACCCGCCGGACCCGTATGACCGGTGCCGAGCGCCGCCAGCAGTTGCTGGAGATCGGTCGCACGCTCTTCGCGGCGAAGGGGTTCGAGGGCACCTCGGTGGAGGAGATCGCGGCGAAGGCCGGGGTCTCCAAACCGGTGGTGTACGAGCACTTCGGCGGCAAAGAGGGGCTGTACGCGGTGGTGGTCGACCGTGAGATGCGGTGCCTGCTCGACATGGTGACCGGATCGCTGACGGCCGGCCATCCGCGTGAGCTGTGCGAGCAGGCGGCGTTCGCGCTGCTCGACTACATCGAGGAGTACACGGACGGTTTCCGTATCCTCGTGCGCGATTCGCCGATCCCGCAGTCGACGGGGTCCTTCGCGTCGCTGATCTCCGACATCGCCACGCAGGTGGAGGACATCCTGGGCCGCGAGTTCAAGTCCCGCGGCTTCGACCCCAAACTCGCCCCCCTCTACGCCCAGGCCCTGGTCGGCATGGTCGCCCTGACCGGCCAGTGGTGGCTGGACGTGCGCCGCCCGAAGAAGGCGGAGGTGGCGGCACATCTGGTGAACCTGGCCTGGCACGGCCTGGACGGCCTGGAGCAGCGACCGCGGCTGATAGGTCACCGGAAGAGCTGAGGTTCACCGGAAAGGTGACACTAGTGGTCACTTGAGTGCACCTTGTGGAATGATGGCCGCATGACTCAGATCGCGATCAGCGCCGCCCGTTCCCAGCTCGGCGACCTCGTTCGTCGCGCTGCGCACAGTCGCGAGACCATCGCCCTGACCGATCACGGGCATGTGGCCGCGCTCCTCGTATCGCCACAGGTGATAGAGGATCTCGAGGACGCCTTGGCGGTCGCCGACTACCAGCGACGCAAGGCGGAGGGGACGTTGGGCGAGGGCATCCCGATGGCAGAGGTGCGCAGGCGACTGGGGCTCGAAAAGCCGTGACATACGAGATCATCTTCGAACCGCACGCCCTCAATGCCGCGACACGGTTCCTGAAGGACGACCCCGCGGGGCTCGCGAAGGTGCTGGACGCGATCGACGAACTGGCGCACAATCCACGGCCGGTGACATCGGCGGCATACGGCCCGGGTATCCGTCGCCTTCGCGTCGACGCCTACCGCGTCCTCTACGTCATCGACGACGCGGTGATCCACATCCTGGTCACCCACCTCGGCCGGACCGTCTGACCGGTTCCAGGAATTCCAGCCGGTTGCCGACCGGGTCCTCGGAGTAGAAGCGGAGATGGCCGGGGAGGTTGTCGTCCCAGGTCACGGAGGCGCCGTGGGTGGTGAGCCGGGTGGCGTAGGACGCGATGTCGTGGACCTGGAGGCCCGGGTGGGCCTTCTTCGCGGGGTGGAAGGCGGGGTCGATGCCGAGGTGGATGCGGACGGGGCCGGCCTCGAACCAGCAGCCGCCGCGGGCCGCGAGCACCGGCGGTTTGGCGACCTCGGTCATGCCGAGGACATCGACGTAGTACGAGCGCAGCGCGTCCTCCGATCCGGGCGGCGCCGCGAGCTGTACGTGATCGAGGGCCACCAGCATGGTCAGGCCCCCTTCACGGCGACGGCGAACAGGCGGCGGAAGGGCAGGACGGTGCCGTAGGGCGCCCGCGGGTAGGCCGCGCGCAGCAGATCGCGGTATTCGGCGAGGAACGCGTCCCGGGCCTCGGGGTCGTCGGCGAGCACGGTCAGGACGGGCCGCAGCCCGGTGCCCTTCACCCAGTCCAGGACCGGGTCCTCGCCCTCCAGGACGTGCAGATACGTCGTCCGCCAGACGTCGGTGGCGCAGCCGAGGCGGGCGAGGCGGTCCAGATAGGTGCCGGGGGTGTGCACGGAGTCGGTGCGACGCAGGACCCCGGCGAGCCGGTCCCGCCAGCGCGGGGCGGCGGCCAGTTCGCGCATGAGGACGTGCTGCGGGGCGTCGACGTTGTCCGGCACCTGGAAGGCGAAGGTCCCGCCGGGCGCGAGGGCCCCGGTCCAGTCGGCGAACCGGTCGAGATGCCCCGGCACCCACTGGAGGGTGGCGTTGCAGACGATCAGGTCGTACGGCTCCTCGGGCGCCCAGGTGCGGGCGTCGGCGCGGGCGAAGTCCAGCCGGCCGCCGCCGGGGGTGGGGCCCTCGTGCCCGGTGTGGGCCGCGTCCAGCATCTCGGGCGAGTTGTCGTACCCGGTGATGTGCGCGGTGGGCCAGCGTCCGGCGAGGCTCGCGGTGACATTGCCGGGGCCGCAGCCGAGGTCGGCGATGCGGGGCGGGGTGCCGGGCAGGTCGGGGACGCGGGTGAGGAGGTCGGCGAAGGGGCGGGCGCGGTGGCCGGCGTGCCGGAGGTACTGGCCGGGGTCCCAGGTCGGTGTCGTCATGCCTTCCACCTTCCCGCCTCGCATATCTCGACGTCAAGATACTTGAGAAAGAGATACTCGATTCCAAGAGACTTCACGTCGACACAACCACTACACTGATCTCATGGAGGACGAGGTCGATCGGCTGGTCGCAGCATGGCGCCGGGAGCGCCCGGACCTCGACGTGGAGCCGCTGGAAGTACTCAGCCGGGTGAGCCGGCTCGCCCGGCACCTGGACCGCGCCCGTCGGCTCGCGTTCGCGGAACACCAGCTGGAGCCCTGGGAGTTCGACGTGCTGACCGCGCTGCGGCGCGCGGGCACGCCGTACCAGCTCTCCCCCGGGCAGCTGCTGACCCAGACCCTGGTCACCTCGGGCACCATGACCAACCGGATCGACCGCCTGGCGAAGAAGGGCCTGGTCGAACGGCTCCCCGACCCGAGCGACCGGCGTGGTGTGCTGGTGCGGCTGACCGACACCGGCCGGGACCGCGCCGACCAGTCCCTCGCGGGGCTGCTGACACAGGAGCGGGCCATCCTCGGTGAGCTGTCCCAGGCGCAGCGGGCGGAACTGGCGGGCCTGCTACGCCAGTTGACCGCCCCGTTCGACAACATTCCCGGTTAGGTCCACCGGGCCCACCCCGGCCCGGCGGGCGAGGGCGACGGCGGCCAGGGTGGAGTGGACGCCGAGTTTGCCGAGCACGTTCTGCATATGGGTGCGGACGGTGTGCGGGGAGAGGTACAGCCGCTCGGCGACGGCCTTGCGGCCCAGGCCCGCGACCATGCAGCGCAGCACCTCCCGCTCCCTCGGCGTGAGGGACTCCACC
Organism: Streptomyces griseofuscus; assembly: GCF_014673495.1. GTDB lineage: Bacteria > Actinomycetota > Actinomycetes > Streptomycetales > Streptomycetaceae > Streptomyces > Streptomyces murinus. The sequence goes on along the minus strand of NZ_CP051006.1, from coordinate 4,995,258 downwards.
AGGCGTTCGCTCTCGCTGCGGTGTCTGCGGGCGGCGGTCAGCTCCTTGAGCACGCCGGTCAGCAGGGCGGGCGGTAGATGCGTCTCGTCGCGCAGCACACCCCGGATCACCGCGAGCAGCCGCGACAGCGAGCAGTCCTTGGCGACCCAGCCGCAGGCACCGGCGCCGAGCGCGAGGGCGGCGCGGCGCGGGTCGTCCTTCCCGGCGAGGACCACGGTGCGTACGGCGGGCTGGGCGGTGCGCACCCCCGCGACCAGCGAGAGCCCGTCGACCAGCCCCTCTTCGTCCGTGTCCCGCACGGGTACCGGCGAGCGGCCACCGGTCGGCCTGCCGCCCAGGTCGGCGTCCACGAGCAGGACGTCGTAGCGGCGGCCCTCGGCGACGGCCCGCTCCAGACAGCGCAGCGCGGCCGGGCCGCTGCCGGCGGCGGCGACCTCGACATCGGGCTCGGCGGCCAGGGCGGCGGCGAGCGACTCGGCGAAGATGCGGTGGTCGTCCACGACCAGGACTCGGATACGAACCACAGAACCCCCTGAACGACACCGGCCCCCGACCGGTCGCTGGTATCTCAGCGTACGGATACCGGCACGCAGCGGAAGGAGATTTACAGAACTGGCCGTCCGGCGCGTTTATGGTGTGCCGCATGTTTCGTATCGAGGCGGAAGTCGACAAGGCACGACAGGAACTGCTCCGCAGCCGGCTGCTGGACACCAACACGGCGGCCTCCCCGGTCCTCGCGGCTCTGCGCGGCACCCCCGCCGAGCGCGAAGTCCCCCTGCACGTCTGGGCCCTCGATCCCGCCGGAGATCTCGCGGGCGGTCTGGTGGGCCACACCTGGACCGCCTGGCTGCACGTCACCTACCTCTGGGTGGACGCCGCCCACCGTGGCACGGGCCTCGGCTCCCATCTCCTGGCCCGCGCCGAGCACCTCGCCGGCACCGAGCGCGCCTGCACCGCCGCCCGCCTGGAGACCTGGGACTTCCAGGCCCCGGCCTTCTACCGCGGACAGGGTTACGAGGTGGTGTGCGAGATCCCCGACTATCCGCCGGGGATCACGGAGTACACGCTGGTGAAGCGGCTGCGCTGACGTCAGACCAGGCGCCGCGCCCCCGCCGACGGCACCGCCTCGAACACCCGGGGAGCCTTGAACTGCGCCGCGGTGAAGGCCGTTTCCAGGGACTCGGTCAGGGAGGGGACGGCGGCCGTGTCGGTGAGGACGATGGCCGAGCCGCCGAAGCCGCCGCCGGTCATACGGGCGCCCAGGGCGCCGTGGGCGAGGGCCGTCTCCACGACCAGGTCCAGTTCCGGGCAGGAGATGCGGAAGTCGTCGCGCAGCGAGGCGTGGCCCTCGGTGAGGATCGGGCCGATGGCGCGGGGGGTGCCGGCGCGCAGCAGGGCGACCGTGCGTTCGACGCGCTCGTCCTCCGTGACGACATGGCGGACCAGACGGCGGATCTCCTCCTCCTCGCCCAGCCGGGCCAGCGCCGCGTCCAGGTCGGCGTAGGCGATGTCGCGCAGGGCGGTGACGCCGAGCAGGGCCGCGCCCTTCTCGCAGCCGGCCCGGCGCTTGCCGTACTCGCCGCCGCTGTGCGCGTGCTTGACCTGGGTGTCGACCACGAGGAGGCGCAGGCCCTCGGCCGCGAGGTCGAAGGGGATCTGCCGCTGGGACAGGTCGCGGGTGTCGAGGAAGAGCGCGTGGCCCGGCTCGCAGCACGCGGCCGCGGTCTGGTCCATGATCCCGGTCGGCGCGCCGACGTAGACGTTCTCGGCGCGCTGGCACAGCCGGGCGAGCTGCCACCGGGCGAGGTCGAGGCCGTACAGGTCGCGCAGCGCGAGGGCGATCACGACCTCGAGGGCGGCGGAGGAGGACAGGCCGGCGCCGGTGGGCACGGTCGAGGAGAGGTGGATGTCCGCTCCGGTGACCGGGTGGCCCGCCTCGCGCAGGGCCCAGACGACGCCCGCCGGGTACGCCGTCCAGGCGGGGTCGCCGCCCGGCGCGAGGGCGTCGAGGCGCAGTTCCACGACGCCGCCCGCCATGTCCGCCGAATGCAGGCGCAGCAGGCCGTCGTCCCGGCGGGAGACCGCCGCGAGGGCCTGGTGGGGCAGGGCGAACGGCATGACGAAGCCGTCGTTGTAGTCGGTGTGCTCGCCGATCAGGTTGACCCGTCCCGGCGCCGCCCACACTCCCTGCGGACGCGCTCCGTACAACTCGGCGAAGCGCTCGGCGACCTGCTGTGCCCCCACTAGTCCTCCTTGGACAGCTGCTGCGCGAACTCCCAGGCGTCCGCGACGATGCCCGCGAGCTCCGCGCGGGTCGGGTTCCAGCCCAGCTTCTCGCGGGCGGTGTCCGCGGCGGCGACCAGGACGGCCGGGTCGCCGCCCCGGCGCGGTGCGACGACCTCGGGGATCGGGTGCCCGGTGACCTCGCGGACGGTCTCGATCACCTCGCGGACGGAGAACCCGTTGCCGTTGCCGAGGTTGCAGATCAGGTGCTCGCCGGGGCGTGCGGCCGTCAGCGCCAGCAGGTGCGCGTCGGCGAGGTCGGCCACATGGATGTAGTCGCGTACACAGGTGCCGTCGGGCGTCGGGTAGTCGTCGCCGTAGACGGAGATGGCGTCGCGGCGGCCCTGGGCGACCTGGAGGACCAGCGGGATGAGGTGCGACTCGGGGTCATGGCGCTCGCCGTACGCGCCGTACGCGCCCGCCACGTTGAAGTAGCGCAGCGAGACCGCGGCGAGGCCGTGGGCGTTCGCCTCGCTGGTGATCATATGGTCGACGGCGAGCTTGGACGCCCCGTAGGGGTTGGTCGGGCGGGTCGGGGCGCTCTCGGTGATCGGGACCTGCTCGGGCTCGCCGTAGGTGGCGGCCGTGGAGGAGAAGACGAGGGTGCGCACGCCCGCCTCGCGCATCGCGCCGAGCAGGGCGAGGGTCCCGGCGACATTGTTGTCCCAGTACTTCTCGGGCTTCACCACGGACTCGCCGACCTGGGAGAACGCGGCGAAGTGCAGTACGCCGTGGTACGAGGCGTCGAGCCACTTGGCGGCGTCGCGGATGTCGCCCTCGATGAAGGCGGCGCCGGCCGGGACACCCGTACGGAAGCCGGTGGAGAGGTTGTCGAGGACGGTGACCTCGTGTCCGGCCTCCAGCAGATGCTGTGCCACCACGCTGCCGACGTATCCCGCGCCACCCGTCACCAGGTACTTCATGAAGTCGCTACCTCTCGCAGTCGCTCGGCCGCGCGTTCCGGCGGCACGTCGTTGATGAACACGTTCATGCCGGACTCGGAACCCGCGAGAAACTTCAGCTTGCCGGGAGTGCGGCGGATGGTGAAAAGCTCCAGATGGAGCGCGAAGTCCTCCCGCGTCACCCCGTCGAAGCCGGTGAGCGCCCCGAACGGCGCCTGGTGCCAGGCGGAGATGTACGGCGTCGGCGGCTCACCGGTCCCGAAGATCCGGTCGAAGCGCCTCAAGAGTTCCAGATACACCTGGGGGAACTCTGTGCGCGCCGCCTCGTCCAGGGCGAGCAGATCGGGGACGCGGCGCCTGGGGTACAGGTGGACCTCGTACGGCCAGTGCGCCGCGTACGGCACGAAGGCCACCCAGTGTTCACCCGCCAGGACGACCCGCTCGGCGGCGAGTTCACGCTCCAGGACGGCGTCGAAGAGGTTCTCCCCCGCGTGGGCCGCCTTGTGGTCGGCGAGCGAGCGGAGCATCAGCGCGGTGCGCGGGGTGGTGAAGGGGTAGGCGTAGATCTGTCCGTGCGGGTGACCGAGGGTCACACCGATCTCGGCGCCGCGGTTCTCGAAGCAGAACACCTGCTCGACACAGGGCAGCTGCGACAGCTCCGCCGTGCGGTCGGTCCACGCGTCCAGCACCAGGCGCCCCTGCTCGGGGGTCAGATCGGCGAAGGAGGCGTCGTGGTCGGAGGTGAAGCAGACGACCTCGCAGCGGCCGGAGTCACCGGCGAGCGAGGGGAAGCGGTTCTCGAAGACGACGACGTCGTACGAGGAGTCCGGGATCTCGCTGAGCCGCTCGCCCTCGGTCGGGCACAGCGGGCACTGGTCGGCCGGCGGGTGGTAGGTGCGGCCCTGCCGGTGGGAGGCGACGGCGACCCGGTCCCCGAGCAGCGGATCGCGGCGGATCTCGGAGGTGGTGGCCGTGCGGTCCAGCGGACGGCGGTCGACGGCGTCGCGCACGGTGTCGTCCCGCAGGTCGTAGTAGATCAGCTCGCGACCGTCGGCCAGCAGGGTCGGGGTCTTCTTCACGCCGGACTCCTCTCAACAGAATCAAACATAACAGACCACAACCCGACACAGAATCAGATCATCACAATCGAACAAAGATCACCATCACAACTGTTCATTTTCTAAATACACAGGCGTAGGTTGCCGCTCTGATCAGTTCGCGCAACGAAGCGAGTTCTCATGCAAACCCCCACATACGCGCATACGTATCTGGCGGCGGCCGGGCTACGGCTCCCGACCAACTGGCTGGACTACACGATCCTGGCGATCTACTTCGTCGTCGTGCTCGGGATCGGATTCGCCGCCCGCCGCTCGGTCAAGACCAGCCTCGACTTCTTCCTGTCCGGACGCTCGCTGCCCGCCTGGATCACCGGCCTCGCCTTCATCTCGGCGAACCTGGCGGCCACCGAGATCCTCGGCATGGCCGCCAACAGCGCCCAGTACGGCGCCTACACCGTGCACTGGTACTGGATCGGCGCCATCCCCGCCATGGTCTTCCTCGGCCTGGTGATGATGCCCTTCTACTACGGCAGCAAGGTCCGCTCGGTCCCCGAGTTCCTGCTGCTGCGCTTCGACAAGGCAGCCCATCTGCTCAGTTCGATCCTGTTCGCCTTCGCCGCGATCCTGATCGCCGGCGTCAACCTGTACGCCCTCGCGATCGTGGTCGAGGCCCTGCTGGGCTGGCCCCAGTGGGTGGCCATCGTGGTCGCCGGCGCCTTCGTCCTCGCGTACATCACCCTGGGCGGCCTGTCCTCGGCGATCTACAACGAGGTGCTCCAGTTCTTCGTGATCCTGGCCGCGCTCATCCCGATCACCATCCTCGGGCTGCGCAAGGTCGGCGGCTGGGGCGGACTGACCCACAAGCTCGCCGAGACCCACGGGCACAACTTCACCACCGCGTGGGGCGGCACCGGGATCGGCAGCACCAACCCGCTCGGCGCGAACTGGCTGACGATCGTGCTCGGCCTCGGTTTCGTGCTCTCCTTCGGCTACTGGACCACCAACTTCGCCGAGGTCCAGCGCGCCCTGTCCGCGAAGAACCTCTCGGCGGGGCAGCGCACACCGCTGATCGCCGCGTACCCGAAGATCTTCATCGTCTTCCTGGTGATGATCCCGGGCCTGGTCGCGGCCGCGCTCGTGCCCAATATCGGCACCAGCGCCTCCGGCCTCCAGTACAACGACGCCATCCCGTACCTGATGCAGGAGCTGCTGCCCAACGGTGTGCTCGGCATCGCGGTCACCGGTCTGCTCGCCGCGTTCATGGCCGGCATGGCGGCCAACGTGTCGTCCTTCAACACCGTGTTCACCACGGACATCTGGGCGAAGTACGTGGTGCGCGGGCGGGAGGACGCGTACTACGTCCGGTTCGGCCGCTGGATCACCGTGATCGGCGTCTGCGCCTCGGTCGGCACGGCGTTCCTCGCGTCGTCGTTCTCGAACATCATGTCCTACCTCCAGACGCTGTTCTCCTTCTTCAACGTGCCGATGTTCGTCGTCTTCATCATCGGCATGTTCTGGAAGCGGGCGTCGGTCAAGTCCGGCTTCTGGGGCCTGCTCGCGGGCACCGTCACCGCGATGGTCAACTACTTCGTGCTCTACAAGAGGGGGATCATCTCCATCCCCTCCGACCAGGGCGCCAACTTCGTCTCGGCGATCGCCGGGTTCCTCGCCGGCGCGGTCGTGATGGTCCTGGTGACGCTGTTCACCGAGCCGAAGCCCGCGCGGGAGCTCCAGGGGCTGGTCTACGGCACCCGGTCGCCGGGGATGTCCGAGCCGCCGGCCCCCGGTGACGACGCGTGGTACCGCAAGCCGGCACTGCTGGGCTGGGGCGCGGTCGTGCTGGCCGCACTCTGCTACATCCCGTTCTCGTTCTGACGCGGGAGGATCGAGGGAACATGTCCGAGAACTCCGAACACCATTACACCGAGGGCGAGATCGCGCGCGAGGTCACCGAGCTGGAGACCAAGTCGGCGACGGCGTCCCGCATCTTCGATCTGCGGCGCATCATCGGCGGGCTCTTCGTGGTCTACGGCGTGATCGTCACCATCACCGGCATCACGGACTCGCAGTCCGCGATCGACAAGGCGCAGGGGGTCAACATCAACCTGTGGACCGGGGTCGGAATGCTGGCGCTGGGCGTCTTCTTCCTGGTCTGGCTGAAACTCCGGCCGGTGGCACCTCAGCGGGAGGACTAGGGCCTCTCGTTTGGATCATGCCGGCCTGAGCCAAACGAAAGACCCTAGCGCCGTCGGGGGGCGGCCCGTCCGCCGGGCGGCCGCGTCGTGGCTGATCGCGCAGTTCCCCGCGCCCCTGACGGGGCGCTGCGGCGGGGCCGGGAGCTAGGCTCCCGGCCCCGCCGCGCGGTCCAGCAGGCCCGTGCGCGCGGCCAGCGCCGCCGCCTCCAGACGTGACCCCACACCCAGCTTCATCAGCACCCGCTGCACATGGGTGCGGGCCGTGCTCGGGGCTATGTGCATACCGGAGGCGATGACCCGGGTGTCCTCCCCGTCGGCGACGCGGACCAGCACCTCGACCTCGCGCGGGGTCAGCACGCCGAGCAGCCGCTGGGCCTCGTCATCGGGCTGGGCCGTGGGGTTCAGCAGCTCCTCGAACGCCTCCTGGAGAAGGCCGGGGGCCACCGCCGACTCGCCCGCCCGAGCCTTCAGGATCGCCCGCTCCACGCCCTCGATGCGCTCGTCGTGCCGTACGTACCCCGCCGCCCCGGCGGCGAACGCCGCGGCGATCCCCCGCGGCGAGGGCACCGGGCCCAGCACCACGACCGCCACCTGCGGCCGCTCCCGCTTGATCTTGGCCACCGGGTCGAAGGCGCCCGGCTCGGCCGGGGCGGCCGTACCCAGCAGGCACACCTCGGGTGCCCGCGCGATCACCAGGTCGGCCGCGCCCGCGGCGGGCGCGGCCGAGGCGAGCACCCGGTGTCCGCGCAGTTTCAGCGCCGATGCCAGTGCCTCCGCGAGCAGGCGATGGTCGTCCACGACCATGAGCCGTACTCCCATTGAGAAACCCCCCAGTCCCGCCCCTGGATGCCCCACTATGGACGTCCACCGGCCCGAAGGACAGAGGGCCCCCCGGCACCCCGCCCCTTTGCATGCCCCCGGAAGCTACACGCTTGTTCGACGCCGCGCTGCCCCTGGACAGCAGAAGTGCCCCGGACCGATGACATCCGGGGCACTGCTGACTAAGTCACCTGTTCGGGTGATTGTGTGGCGGCGGTCAGCCGTCCGTGCCGAAGGCCAGCACCAGATACGACTTGTCGTCGTTCGGGTCCGCCTTGTCGACGAAGACGTCGGACATGTAGAGCCGGCCGTTCGCGAAGAGGATCTCCGCGTAGTCCGGCAGCATGCTGCCCTCGGCGCGCCGGACGCTCTCCGTGGAGGGGTTCTCCAGGAGCTTGGTCTCCTTGAAGGTGGAGCCGTCGATGCTCACGATCTGGCCGCCCTTGTCGTACGGCGGCTTCTTGTAGGCGATCAGGTTGGCGCCGTCCATGCGCAGCGGCGACAGCAGATAGCCGTCCCCGGCCTCGGCGCGCTGGCCGGTGGGCTTGCCGGTGGCCAGGTCGAAGGCGACGACCTCGTTGGTGGTGCTGTAGGAGGTGCCGCTGCCGTCGTGCTCCTCGGTCGGCACGAACAGCTTGCCGCCGCCGACGACGACCTCGTGGCAGTCCTCGATCCGGGTGATGCCGTCGCAGCGGCCGCCGTAGGTCTTGCCGGGCGCGGAGATCCGGGCGAGCAGCTTGCCGGTCTTGTTGTCGATGGAGAAGTAGTCCGAGATGCCACTGCCGTCGCCCGCGCTGTCGCCGACGTCGGCGGCGACCACCAGCGGATCGGTGGAGACGACCGAGGCGTACTCGATGCCCGGGTCCATCTTGTACTCGGAGAGGACCTTGCCCGACGTCGGGTCGATGGTCTGGATGGACAGCTGGGTGTTGTCCGAGTCGCCGCAGCTGCGCACCGCGACCAGCTTGGCGCCGCCGCCGTAGCCCGAGTCGTAGCAGTCCTCGCCCGGCTTCGGCTGCCACAGCGGCTTGCCGGAGTCGATGTCGAAGGCCGCGCCGCCGTTGCTGTCGCCGAGCGCGACGGTGTGCTGGGAGACGGTCACGTTCTGGTAATTGACCGGGTAGTCACCGACGTTGACGGTCTTCGTCCATAGCTTCTTGCCCGCGTCGAGGTCGATCGCCGCGATGTCGGAGCAGCCCTGGTACTTCTTGGTCGTCGGCTGGTACGTGATCGCGGTCTTGTCGTCGGCGGTGATGTGCCGGCTGGCCGCGCAGACCGGGCCGGGCAGCTTGACCGTCCACAGCTCGGTGCCCTTGACCGGGTCGTAGCCGACGATCTCGTTCACGCCGGTCTTGGCGTACACCTTGTCGGTCAGCCAGGAGCCGGCGGTGCTCACCGTGTCCGTGACGGAGGGCGAGGGGACCTGGAAGAGGACCTTGGCCGCCGGGTTCGCCGGCGCCTTCTCCTGGCCGCCGGTCGAACCGCCGGAACCCTTGTCCTGGCCGCCGCCGTTGCCGCCGCCGGAGGACGCGGTGTCCTGCTTGGTGCCGCCGTCACCGGAGCCCGCGTACAAGATGCCGCCGCCGACGATCAGCGCGATCACGACGACCGCCGCGATGACGATGTACAGCGCGGTGTTGTTCCGCCCGCCCCCGGCGCCCCCGCCCTGCTGCATCGGCATGGTCGGGGGCTGGCCCGGATAGCCGTAGCCCGGCTGCCCGGACTGCTGCATGGGCTGGGTGGGCATGGCGTACGGGTTCTGCTGCGGCGCCCCGTAGGGGGCGGGGGGCTGCTGGCCGTACGGGTTCGGGGGCGCGGCGGGGTAGCCGTAGCCGGCCGGCGGGGCCGGGGGCGTCGGCTGCGGGTAGCCGTAACCGGGGCCCGGCTGCTGCGGGTAGCCGTAGCCGGGCGCCGGCTGCTGCGGGGGTCCGGGCGGCGGGGGCGGGGCGCCCTGCGGGGCCGGCGGGTCCGCGGGGGGCTGCTTGTCCAGCGAGTGCGGCCCGGTGGGCGGGGTCTGCTGCGGCGGGGTCGGCGGACCGAAACCCCCCTGCTGCGGGGGCTGGTTCGGCGGGGGCGGGGGCGGCTGGGTCATGGCTCGGGTACCTCGGTGACACTCGGAAGGCCGGACGGCGGACGGAACGGGAGAAGGCCGGGAAGCGGGCCGGGCTCAGTTGCCGAAGGCCATGATCAGCTTCTCCTTCGACTGGTCGTTCCCGTTCAGCCGGCCGGCCGAGATGATGAAGCGCCCGTCGGCCCAGTCGATGACGCCGTTGTAGAAGGTGTCCTCGATCTGCGCGGTGCCCTGCGGGTTCTGGAGCAGCTTCACCGGGGTGTGGGTGGCTCCGGCGGTCGGGATCGAGACCACCTGGCCGCCCGCGTCGTACGACGGCTGCACATACGCGATGAGCTTGCCGCCCTCGGTCTTCATCGGGGCCATCGGCTCGTCCGCCGGGGACTTGACCCGCCACTTCGCGGTACCGGTGGAGAGGCTGATCGCGACGATCTCGTTGGCGCTGGAGGTCGCGGACGTGGGCAGGTAGAGCGTGTCGGCGTCGGCCGCCACGCCCTGGCAGCCCTGGAGGTCGCGCTCCAGGATCGCCCAGCCGCAGCTCGGGGAGAACTTCTCGTCGACCTTGACCTGCGAGCGGAACCTGCCGTCCGAGGTGAAGGTGGAGATGTTCCACGTCTTCTTGTCCTCGTTGGTCAGATAGACCACCAGCGGGTTCATCGAGTACACCCGGCTGACCTGCCAGCCCTTCTTGAGGGGCTGGGTCCACTTCACCTTGCCGGTGGCCGGGTCGAGTTCCTGGAGCTCGTCGTGCTCGGTGCTGGTCGAGGCCGCGCAGGACGCCACCTGGACGAGCCGGCCTGCGCCGCCCGCGTACCCGGCGGGGAAGCAGGCGTTGCCGTAGCGCTTCTTGTCGTACAGCTTCTTGCCGCTGTCGATGTCGTAGGCGGTGCCCGACTCGGAGCGGCCCACCATCAATGTGCCGCCGGCCACGCTGAGTTCGACGTTGAGCGCGCTGTCGAACAGCCCGCCGTCGGCGACCTGGGCGTTCCAGCCCTTCTTGCCGGTGGCGAGGTCGAGCTGGGTGAGCTGGTTGCACTTGGCGTTGTCGCCCGCGCCGTTCATGTACGCCACGACGACCTTGTCGTCGTCCGACTTCTGCGGGGTGACCGCGCAGATCTTCTGCGGGAAGTCGACAGGCCCCCAGGGGGAGGAGCCGTTGCCGGTGTCGTAGGCGAAGACCTGCTTGTACGCCGCCTTCACCACGGTGTTCCCGGCGACCCACATGCCGGGGGCGTCGGCGCCCGAGCCGGGGGCGTCCGGCGCCGACTTGTACCAGAGCACCTTCGCCTCGCCGGACGCGCGGCCCTTGTTGAGGTCCTCGGGGTCGTCGCCGCCGGTGGCGGACGAGGAGGCGGAGGGGGCGCCGGACGAGGCCGGGGCGCTGCTGCCGCTCTGCTCGGCCACGGGCTTCTTCTTGCCGTCGTCGCCGCTGGTGACGGCGTAGACGGTGCCGGCTATGACGAGCAGCGCGGCCGCCGCGGCGCCCACGATCAGCGCCGTCTTCTTCTTGCTGCCGCCGCCCTGGGGCGGGAAGGGGTCGCCGGGGGCGGTGCCGGGCGCGCCGGGGTACGGCGGCTGCGGCGGGAAGCCGTAACCGGGCTGGGGCTGCTGCCCGTAGGGGCCCGGCTGCTGGGAATGCTGCGGGTACCCGTAGGGGCCGGGGGCCCCGGGGGCGCCGTAGGGGGCGGGGGTCCCGGGAGCCGCGGGGGATCCGTAGGGGCCGGGGGCGCCGGGTCCCGTAGGGGCGCCGTAGGGGCCGGGCTGCTGCGGGTAGCCGTAGCCGGGCGCCGGCTGCTGCGGGGGCTGGGGCGGCTGCCCCGGCTGCGGCGGCGGGCCGGGCTGGGCCTGGGGCGCGGGCGGGACCGGGGTCGCGGCCGGCTTGGAGAGGACCGTCGGCGGCGGGGCGGCCGGGGTCGCGGCGGGCGGCTGGGCCGGGGCGGCGGGAGCCGTCGGCGGCTGGGCCGGGACCGGCGGCCGATTCCCCGGATCCCCCGGGTTCCCCGGTTCTCTCGGGTCCCGGGGGTCCCTGGGATCTCTCGGGTCCTGCGGTGCTCCGAAGCCGCCGCTGGGCGACTGGTCGGGCGGCTGAGTCATCAGCGCTCTTCCCCCTCGTTCACTGATTTTTAGCCACGCCCTGAGGTTCTTGACGGACCCAAGGTCGTTGTGGAGACAGGTTTCAGACGGCTCTTTCTATCACCCGCTACGGACAGCACAGCGGGCCGGATCCGCCCTGTTCCCAAGGGAGAACCGGCCCGTGATGCCTCCGTTACGCGCCTTCACGCCCCCTTCACGCGGCGCACGCGCGAGCCGTCGTGCGCCGGGGAGCGGCCGTTCGCCGCACTGGCTGATTCGCGGCGGCGAAGTGCTACGCGTCCTCGGCCAGTTCCAGCCAGCGCAGCTCCAGCTCCTCGCGCTCACCGGCGAGTTCCCGCAGCTGGGCGTCCAGTTCGGCCACCTTCGCGAAGTCCGTCGCGTTGTCGGCGATCCGCGCGTGCAGCTTGGTCTCCTTCTCGGCGACCTTGTCCAACTGCCGCTCGATCTTCTGGAGTTCCTTCTTGGCGGCGCGCTGGTCGGCGGCGCTCTTCTCCTGCGTGGCCGGCTTGGGGGCCGCGGCGGCGTTGCGCTCGGCGACGGCCTCCTCCATGCGCAGCCGCCGCTCCAGGTACTCGTCGATGCCGCGCGGCAGCATCCGCAGCGCGCCGTCGCCGAGCAGGGCGAACACCCGGTCCGTGGTGCGCTCCACGAAGAACCGGTCGTGGGAGATGACGATCATCGAGCCGGGCCAGCCGTCGAGGACGTCCTCCAGCTGGGTGAGGGTCTCGATGTCGAGGTCGTTGGTGGGCTCGTCCAGGAAGAGGACGTTGGGCTCGTCCATCAGCAGCCGCAGCAGCTGGAGGCGGCGGCGCTCACCGCCGGAGAGGTCGCCGACCGGCGTCCACTGCTTCTCCTTGGTGAACCCGAAGGTCTCGCAGAGCTGACCCGCGGTCATCTCGCGCCCCTTGCCGAGGTCGACGCGCTCGCGCACCTGCTGCACGGCCTCCAGGACCCGGCAGGCGGGGTCGAGTTCGGCGACCTCCTGGGAGAGGTAGGCGAGCTTGACCGTCCGGCCGACGGCGACCCGCCCGCCGGCCGGCTGCGTCTCGCCCTCGGTGCGGGCGGCCTCGGCCATGGCGCGCAGCAGCGAGGTCTTGCCCGCGCCGTTCACGCCGACCAGGCCGATCCGGTCGCCGGGGCCGAGCTGCCAGGTGATGTGCTTGAGCAGCACCTTGGGGCCGGCCTGGACGGTGACGTCCTCCAGGTCGAAGACGGTCTTGCCGAGCCGGGAGGAGGCGAACTTCATCAGCTCGCTGCTGTCGCGGGGCGGCGGCACGTCCGCGATCAGCTCGTTGGCGGCCTCCACCCGGAAGCGGGGCTTGGAGGTACGGGCGGGCGCGCCGCGGCGCAGCCAGGCCAGCTCCTTGCGGATCAGGTTCTGCCGCTTGGCCTCTTCGGTGGCGGCGATGCGCTCGCGTTCGGCACGGGCGAAGACGTAGTCGGAGTAGCCGCCCTCGTACTCGTACACATCACCGCGCTGCACGTCCCACATGCGGGTGCAGACCTGGTCGAGGAACCAGCGGTCGTGGGTGACGCAGACGAGCGCCGAGCGGCGGTTCTGGAGGTGCCGGGCGAGCCAGGAGATGCCCTCGACGTCGAGGTGGTTGGTGGGCTCGTCCAGGACGAGCAGGTCCTGCTCCTCGATCAGCAGCTTGGCCAGCGCGATCCGGCGCCGCTCGCCACCGGACAGCGGGCCGATGACCGTGTCGAGCCCCTTGGGGAAGCCCGGCAGGTCCAGGCCGCCGAACAGTCCGGTCAGTACGTCCCTGACCTTGGCGTTGCCCGCCCACTCGTGGTCCGCCATGTCACCGATCACCTCATGGCGGACGGTGGCGGCGGGGTCGAGCGAGTCGTGCTGGGTGAGCACGCCGAGGCGCAGCCCGCCGGAGTGGGTGACGCGGCCGGTATCGGCGTCCTCCAGCTTGGCCAGCATCCGGATCAGGGTGGTCTTCCCGTCACCGTTGCGGCCCACGACCCCGATCCTGTCCCCTTCCGACACACCGAGCGAGACGCCGTCGAGCAGGGCACGGGTGCCGTACACCTTGCTGACGTTCTCGACATTGACCAGGTTGACGGCCATTTCACTCCTGTGCGCGGGGCGGTATCGACATGCGGCTCCGCCGCGTCGGTCAGCCTTCTAGCGTAGGGCCTCGGGGGTGGGGGGTGACGCGCGAGGGGATGGTCACTCTTTGTGATGACGTGGTCGGGAACGGGCCACGACCGTAGAGGGGAGGCAGCAGGATCCCGTCCATGGGAGGAACCATGACCGCCGAGTCCGCAGAGCACCGGGTCCACTGGCCGGTGCCGCCGCACGACGGCTACACCCTCTGAGGTCCTAGAGGACCGTCGCCCCCGCCACCGGCCCCGCCGCCGTCCGTACGGTGCGGCAGGTGCCGGAGGCAGAGAGGGCCCCCGCGACCTTCTCGGCCGTGGCGGCGTCCCGGGTGAGGAACGCGGTCGTCGGGCCCGAGCCGGAGACCAGGCAGGCGAGGGCGCCCGCGGCGCGGCCCGCCGCCAGGGTGGCCGCCAGTTCCGGGAAGAGGGACAGGGCGGGCGGCTGGAGATCGTTGGTGACGGCGGCCGCCAGCGCGTCGGCGTCCCCCTTGGCCAGGGCGTCCAGCAGGTCCTGCGAGGCCACCGGCTCCGGGATCCGCCGGCCCTCGGCCAGCCGGTCGAACTCGCGGAAGACCGCCGGCGTGGACAGCCCGCGCTCGGCCATCGCGAACACCCAGTGGAACGTGCCGCCGACGTCGAGGCCGGTCAGCAGCTCCCCGCGGCCGACGCCCAGCGCGGCACCGCCGACCAGGCTGAACGGCACATCGCTGCCCAACTCGGCGCAGATCGCGAGCAGTTCGGCCCGCGATGCGCCCGTGCCCCACAGCCTGTCGCAGGCGAGCAGCGCGCCCGCGCCGTCCGCGCTGCCGCCCGCCATGCCGCCGGCGACGGGGATGTCCTTGTCGATGTGGAGGTGCACGTTCGGCTCGATGCCCCGGCGCGCGGCGAGCGCGAGGGCGGCGCGGGCGGCGAGGTTGGTGCGGTCCAGGGGGACCTGGGCGGCGTCCGGGCCCGCGCACGTGACGCGCAGTTCGTCGGCGGGGGTGACCGTGACCTCGTCGTACAGGCCGACGGCGAGGAAGACGTTGGCGAGGTCGTGGAACCCGTCGGGGCGGGCGGCGCCCACCGCGAGCTGGACGTTGACCTTGGCGGGGACGCGGACCGTGACGCTCACTGGGCTCCTTGGACTGTGCGGGCGGCCGGCGTCAGGCGCCGGTCTGGGCGTGCTCGGCGATACGGGCGAACTCCTCGACCGTCAGCGACTCGCCGCGGGCCTGCGGGGAGATCCCGGCGGCGACCAGGGCGGCCTCGGCGGCGGCCGCGGAACCGGCCCACCCGGCGAGCGCGGCCCGCAGGGTCTTGCGGCGCTGCGCGAAGGCCGCGTCCACCACCGCGAAGACCTGCCGCTTCGTGGCCGTCGTCGCGATCGGCTCGGTGCGCCGCACCAGGGAGACGAGCCCGCTGTCGACGTTCGGCGCGGGCCAGAAGACATTGCGGCCGATGGCGCCGGCCCGCTTGACCTCGGCGTACCAGTTGGCCTTCACGGACGGGACGCCGTACACCTTCGAGCCGGGTGCGGCGGCGAGGCGGTCGGCGACCTCGGCCTGCACCATCACCAGGGTGCGCTCGATGCTCGGGAAGGTGGCGAGCATGTGCAGCAGCACGGGGACGGCGACGTTGTACGGCAGGTTCGCGACCAGCGCGGTCGGGGCGGGGCCCGGCAGCTCGGTGACGTCCATCGCGTCGGAGTGGACCAGCGCGAAGCGGTCGGCGCGGGCGGGCATCCGGGCGGCGACGGTGGCGGGGAGAGCGGCGGCGAGGACGTCGTCGATCTCCACGGCGGTGACGCGGTCGGCGACCTCCAGCAGCGCGAGCGTGAGCGAGCCGAGCCCGGGGCCGACCTCCACGACGGTGTCGTCGGGGCGGACCTCGGCGGTGCGGACGATACGGCGGACCGTGTTCGCGTCGATCACGAAGTTCTGGCCGCGCTGCTTGGTGGGCCGGACACCGAGCGCGCTCGCGAGCTCGCGGATGTCGGCGGGGCCGAGGAGGGCGTCGGGGGCGGGGCTACTCACGGGACAAGGGTACGGGGCGCCGGTGGGCGCCCCTGACAAGCGCCCCCGGACCTACCCGTGCAGCCGCTCCCCGCAGTGCGGCCAGGGGCTCTCCCCCCGCCGCGCGTACAGCTTCTTCGCCCGGTACGTCTGCTCCGACTCCGACGCGTCCTGGGGCAGCCCCGTGCCCCCCAGCGTGTGCCAGGTATGCGCGTCGAACTGGTACAAACCCCCGTACGTCCCGGAGGCGTCCACCGCATGCGGATCGCCGCCGGACTCGCACACCGCGAGCCCGTGCCAGTTCAGCGCGTCGACCCCCGCGGCCGAGCGGGGCGCCGCCTTGGTGCCGACCTTCACCACCTGCCGCCGCGGCCTGCGCACCACTTCCGTCCCCTCCCGGCGCGGTTCCTGGCGCACCCCGTTGACCGTGCGCAGCAGATACGTGATCCGCCGCAGCCCGGGGCGCCCGGGGCTGGCGACGACCTCGGTGCCCTTGAGCAGCGTGGGGTCGTACGTCCGCTCGGTGCGGAACGGGATCTCCTCCTCGCGGACCTCCCGCCCTCCGGTCACCCGCAGCACCGTGACGGTCTGGCCGTCGCGCGGGAAGCTGTCGGCGGGGACGGAGAGCATGTCGTCGGCGCCCAGGGTGACCCCGGCCGCCTCGACGGCCTCCCCGACCGTCGCCGCGTTGGTGCGGATGGTGCGGGCGCGCCCGTCGGCCATGACCGTGACCGTCCGCTCGGTGCGCACATCGAGCGCGAGCCCGGCGCGGCCGATGCTCTGGGAGCGCGAGGCCGACAGATACGCGCCCTCCGCGCGCACCCCCAGCTCCCGCAGCGCCCCGTCCACGGTCCGCGCCGTCGTCCACACCTGGTGCGGTCGGCCGTCCAGGGTGAGCCGCACGGGGCGGCCGTGGCGCACCGCGATCGCGTCGCCGCCGGCGAGCGGGGTGTCGGGGGCGGGCGCGACCAGATCGTGCTCGCCCACCTGGACGCCCTCCTCGGCGAGCAGCGCGTGCACATCGTCGGCGAAGGTGTGCAGCGCCCGCGGCCGGCCGTCGACATCGAGCCGGATCGCCCGGTCCTGTGCGACGAACGCGGTGGTGCCGCCGGCCAGGAAGGCCACCACCAGCGCCTGCGGCAGCAGCCGGCGCACCAGGGAGTCCGGCCGTTCGGCCGCCCGCGCCCCGCGCCGGCGCGCACGCCGGCCACCGCGCCGCTCCGGCGACGCGCAGGTCTCCAACCGCCGTTTACCGCTCACGCCGACACGCTCCACAGGGGCCGAAAGGTCCGGATCGGGGGCAGAACCTAGCGGAGCCTCGGCCACTCTCCAAAGCGACGCGACTACGGAACGCTACGAAAGGGGGGCTATGCCGGGTAGTCGAAGGCGCGGGCCGTGTTCGCGTTCAGGGCCGTCGCCAGCGCGTCTTCGTCGATGCCGCGTACGGCGGCCATGGCGCGCACGGTGACCGGAACGAGGTACGGCGCGTTGGGCCGTCCGCGGTACGGCGCCGGGGTGAGGAAGGGCGCGTCGGTCTCCACGAGGACCAGTTCCAGCGGGGCGACGGCGAGGGCGTCGCGCAGATTCTGGGCGTTCTTGAAGGTGACGTTGCCCGCGAAGGACATGAAGTAGCCCTCGCGGGCGCAGATCTCCGCCATCTCGGCGTCGCCGGAGTAGCAGTGGAAGACGGTGCGCTCGGGGGCACCCTCCTCCTTGAGTACGCGCAGCACGTCGGCGTGGGCCTCGCGGTCGTGGATGACGAGCGCCTTGCCGCGCCGCTTGGCGATCTCGATGTGCGCGCGGAAGGACCGCTCCTGGGCCTCCTTGCCCTCGGGGCCCGTCCGGAAGTAGTCGAGGCCGGTCTCGCCGACGCCCCTGACGTGGGGCAGCGCGGCGAGCCGGTCGATCTCGGCGAGCGCCTCGTCCAGCGCGGCCTGCCCGCCCGGCTCCCTGGCCCCCTTGCGGGACCATCCGTCGGGGTCGCCGTGGACGATGCGCGGGGCCTCGTTCGGGTGCAGGGCGACGGCGGCGTGCACGTTCTCGTACGTCCGCGCGGTCTCGGCGGCCCATCGGGAGCCGTCGATGTCGCAGCCGACCTGGACGACCGTGGTGACCCCGACCGACGCGGCCTTCGCCAGGCCCTCCTCGACGGTGCCGGACTGCATGTCGAGGTGGGTGTGGGAGTCGGCGACGGGCACCCGCAGGGGTGCGGGCGGCGGCGGTGCCGCGTTCTTGTCGCCCGGGGAGCCGTTCTGGCCGGCGTTCGAAGGCATGTCCCGATCCTACGAAAGGGACGCGGCCCCGGGCTCCGGCGCCCGAGGCCGGGGGGCTCAGCCCGCCTTGCGCTGGAATGGGTGCAGCAGGTCCGACAGATGCCAGTGGTGCGGCGTCCCGGCCGCGGCCCCCGCGCCCTCACCGGCGCCCGGCACCTGCGGCACCTCCACCGGCCCGGCGAGCGGCGAGCCGCGCCGGGCGTCCGTGCCCCGTACCGACGACACCTGTCCGGCGCGCATGATCCGCAGCACATGGCCATCGCAGTTCTGGCAGCTGGGGCTGCGCAGCGGCGACGGCACGACGTGCCCGTCGGCCACGTACCGCACGTACTGCTGCCCGTCGGCGTCCGTGTGGTGCTCTATCTCGTACGACTGCTCCCAGCCGTGCCCGCAGCGCATGCAGGCGAATGAATACGACTCGTGAACAACGGCTGTGGCCGTACCGCGGAGGCCGGTCTGCCCTGCGATCTCACTCATGCCAGCTCCTCGTTTCCGCTGGACGAGCACCCCTGAGCGGGGTCCCTTCGACCAGTGGACGCCTTCGCCGACGCGAATGCACCGGGGCTGTCGAGTGTTGGAGTCGATTTGAGTCTTCCTTGCCGAAACGCCCCCGCGGACCGCCTGTGCGCTTTGCCAATGGCGACAGCCTTTTGCCGCCCATTGGCCGATTCGCTCATCCGAGAAGATCCCTGCTCAGAGGGCAGTTTTTACTCAAGCCCCGCGTCCGGGCAGACCCCTCACTGATCGGCTCGCTTCGCTGCCACAACGGCGTCGAACACGACCCTCTTCGGCAACCCGGCCTCCACCGCCACCGCAGCGATCGCCTCCTTGCGCCGCTCCCCGGCCTCCTCGCGCACCCGCACCCGGCGCACCAGTTCCGCCGCGTCGAGCTCCTCCGGGCCGGTCTCGGGCGCGCCCTCGACCACGACCGTGATCTCGCCGCGCACCCCCTCCGCGGCCCAGCTCGCCAGCTCGGCCAGCGGACCCCGGCGCACCTCCTCGTACGTCTTGGTCAGCTCCCGGCAGACCGCGGCCCGCCGCTCGGCGCCGAAGACCTCGGCCATCGCGGCGAGGGTGTCGTCGAGGCGGTGCGGGGCCTCGAAGTAGACCAGCGTGCGCCGCTCGCCCTCGACCTCGCGCAGCCGGGAGAGCCGTTCGCCCGCCTTGCGCGGCAGGAAGCCCTCGAAGCAGAACCGGTCCACGGGCAGCCCGGACAGGGCGAGCGCGGTGAGCACGGCGGACGGCCCGGGTACGGCGGTGACCCGGATGTCCTTCTCGACGGCCGCCGCGACCAGCCGGTACCCGGGGTCGGACACCGACGGCATGCCCGCGTCCGTGACGAGCAGCACCCGCGCCCCGCCGACCAGCTCCTCGACCAGTTCGGGGGTGCGCGCCGACTCGTTGCCCTCGAAGTACGACAGCACCCGGCCGCCCGGTGTGACACCGAGCGCCTGGGTGAGCCGGCGCAGCCGCCGGGTGTCCTCGGCGGCGATGACGTCCGCGGTCTCCAGCTCCTTCACCAGCCGGGGCGGCGCGTCCGCGATGTCGCCGATGGGGGTACCTGCGAGGACAAGGGTTCCAGTCACGCCCCCATCCTCGCAGGGGTCCGCGAGCCGGAGGAAAACGACCGCTTCGCGGCCCGCGCCGCGCATGCACGGGACTCGCACAGCACCGTTCCCTACGATGGCGCGGTGACCAGTACCGCGTCCTCCATGGATCTGAGGCAGGGCCAGGCGCCGCACGACCGGCGGCCGCCGTGGCAGCAGCGGCTGCGCCGGTTCGGGTACGCGCCGGCGAAGGACACGCCCGAGGGCGACGTCCGGGACCGGCTGGTGCCGCCGTACCCGCAGCCCGGTCCCCGGCTGTGGCGGGCGCTCGGCGCCCCGCCCGTGCTGGCCGACCGGATCAACCGCTGGTCGGGCTGGGTGGGGCCGCTGCTGGTGACGCTGGTCGCGGGCCTGCTGCGGTTCTGGAACCTGGGCAGCCCGCGGGCGGTGATATTCGACGAGACGTACTACGCCAAGGACGCGTGGGCGCTGGTCCACCGCGGCTTCGAGGTCAACTGGGACAAGAACGCCAACGACCTGGTCCTCCAGACGCACGGGCATCTCGCGATCCCGGCGGACGCGGCGTACGTGGTGCATCCGCCGGTCGGGAAGTACGTGATCGGGCTCGGCGAGCTGATGTTCGGGTTCAACCCGTTCGGCTGGCGGTTCATGACCGCGCTGCTGGGCACGCTGAGCGTGCTGATGATCTGCCGGATCGGGCGCCGGATGTTCCGCTCGACGTTCCTGGGCTGTCTGGCGGGCGCCCTGCTCGCGGTGGACGGGCTGCACTTCGTGATGAGCCGTACCTCGCTGCTCGACGGTGTGCTGATGTTCTTCGTGGTGGCCGCGTTCGGCTGTCTGCTCATCGACCGGGACCGGTCACGGGCGAGACTGGCCGCCGCGCTGCCCGTCGGACCGGACGGCCTGGTCCGCCCGAACGCGCAGGTCGCGGACTCCGTGCGGCTCGGCTGGCGCCCCTGGCGCTGGGCGGCCGGGCTGATGCTGGGCCTGGCCATCGGCACCAAGTGGAACGGCCTGTACATCCTGGTCGCGTTCTGTGTGATGGCGGTGCTGTGGGACGTCGGCGCGCGCAGGGTGGCCGGCGCCCGCTACCCGCGTCTGGCGGTCCTGAAGCACGACCTCGGCATCACCTTCCTGGCGACGGTCCCGGTGTCCGTCGCCGTCTACCTGCTGTCCTGGCTGGGCTGGATCCTCTCCCCCACCAACGGCACGGGCGGTTACTTCCGCAACTGGGCGATCACCGACGGCCGGGGCGGCGCCTGGTCCTTCCTGCCGGACTGGCTGCGCAGCCTGTGGCACTACGAGCACGAGGTGTACGAGTTCCATCTGCACCTGGACTCCCCGCACACCTACCAGTCCAACCCGTGGAGCTGGCTGGTGCTGGGCCGCCCGGTCTCGTACTTCTACGAGTCCCCCTCCCCCGGCACCGACGGCTGCCCGGCGGACGCGGGCCAGAAGTGCGCCCGCGAGGTGCTGGCCCTCGGCACACCGCTGCTGTGGTGGGCGGCCTGCTTCGCGATCGTGTACATCCTGTGGCGCTGGGCGTTCCGCCGCGACTGGCGGGCCGGTGCCATCGCCTGCGCGATCGCGGCCGGCTATCTGCCCTGGTTCCTGTACCAGGAGCGGACGATCTTCTTCTTCTACGCGGTCGTCTTCGTGCCGTTCCTGTGCCTGGCCGTGGCCATGATGATCGGCGCGATCCTCGGCCCACCGGGCTCCAGCGACACCCGCCGCGTGGTCGGCGCCACCTCTGCGGGCGTCCTGGTCCTGCTGATCGCCTGGAACTTCATCTACTTCTGGCCCCTGTTCACCGGCACGGCGATCCCGATCGACAGCTGGCGGGCGAGGATGTGGCTGGACACCTGGGTCTAGGGTCTGTTGCGAAAGTGGATCTTGTTCGTTGATGATCACCTTTCGTGGGACGTGGGGATCTGACGAACGGCCAGTGGGCCCGGCTTGAGCCGTTGCTGCCGCAAGGCATCAAGCCGGGTCGTCCGCAGGTGTGGACGCGGCGGCAGCTGATAGACGGCATACGGTGGCGGACCCGGACCGGTGCCCCATGGCGTGACGTGCCCGAACGCTACGGGCCGTGGGACCGGGTTTATGACCTGTTCCGGCGCTGGCAGCGGGACGGCACCTGGGCGAGGATCCTCACCCAGCTCCAGGCCGAGGCCGATGCGGAGGGCCTGGTCACCTGGGACGTGAACGTCGACTCCACCGTCTGCCGGGCTCACCAGCACGCTGCCGGCGCGGTGAAAAGGGGGATCTCCAGAAGGAACCGCCCGGCGGGATCTTCGTCGAGCCGGCCGACCACGGTCTCGGACGATCCCGCGGCGGGCTGACCAGCAAAATCCACCTCGCGGTCGAGCAGGGGCAGAAGCCCTTGTCCGTCGTGATCACGGCTGGACAGCGGGGCGATTCCCCGCAGTTCGAAGCGGTCCTGGAAGCCATCCGGGTTCCGAGGCTGGGACTCGGCAGGCCGCGCAAGAGGCCGGACCGGGTGCGGGCCGACAAGGCGTACGACTCCCGCAGCAACCGCTCCTACCTGCGCAGACGCGGCATCAAAGCCACCATCCCAGTCCCTGCGGACCGCGTCCGCAACCGCCTCAAGCGCGGCTCGCGCGGCGGGCGTCCACCGGCGTTCGACAAGGACGACTACAGGCAGCGGCACGCGGTCGAGTGCGGGATCAACCGGCTCAAACGCCACCGGGCCGTCGCCACTCGGTACGACAAACTCGCCGTCCGCTACGAAGCGACAGTGCTGGTCGCAGCCATCAACGAGTGGCTTTGACCAGCACTTTCACAACACGCCCTAGTGTCCTGAGTCTTTGATCCGTCGGCAGTAGCTGGCGAGGGATTCGAGGATTTGATCGGCGGTCTTGGTCCAGACGTATGGGCGAGGGTTGTCGTTCCAGTCGGCGACCCAGGCCCGGATGTCTCGTTCGAGGGCCTGGACGGAGCGGTGGACGCCGCGGCGGAGCTTCTTGCTGGTCAGCTCGGCGAACCACCGCTCGACCAGGTTCAGCCAGGACGAGCCGGTGGGTGTGAAATGCAGCTGGAAACGGGGATGGGCCAGCAGCCATTTCTTGATCGTCTCGGTCTTGTGAGTGGCGTAGTTGTCCAGGACGAGGTGCACCTCCAGGCCGGTCGGGATCTCGCGCTCCAGCTTGGCCAGGAACTTCTTGAACTCGGCAGTGCGGTGGCGGCGATGCAGTGAGCCGATGACTTTGCCGGTGGCCGTGTTCAGAGCGGCGAACAGCGTCGTGGTGCCCGCGCGCACGTAATCGTGGCTGGCCCGTTGCGGGACACCGGGCATCATCGGCAGCACAGGCTGAGAGCGGTCCAGTGCCTGGATCTGGGACTTCTCGTCGACGCAGAGCACCAGTGCCCTTTCGGGCGGGTCGAGGTAGAGCCCGACCACGTCGTGGACCTTGTCGACGAAGAATGGATCGGTGGACAGCTTGAATGACTCGGCCCGGTGGGGCTGAAGGCCGAAGGCCCGCCAGACCCGGGAGACGGTGGACTGGGACAGGCCGACCCGCTCGGCCATCGAGCGTGTCGACCAGTGCGTGGCGTTCTTCGGCTTCGTCTCCAGCGTCATCCGGACCAGCTCGGCGACTTGCTCATCGGTGACCGTCCGCTCCCGGCCCGGGCGGGGCGCGTCACCCAGGCCGTCCAGCCGGTCTCTGAGGAAACGGCCCCGCCACTTGGATACCGTCTCCGTGGTCACCCCGGCGGCAGCGGCCACCGAACTGGCCGACCGGGGCAGTCCATCAGGCTCCATTTCGGCGCACGCCAGCACGATTCGGGCCCTCAACGCCAGAGCCTGCGGCGTCGATTGCCCCCGCACCAACCCACCGAGCACCCGCCGCTCGTGATCCGACAACACCAACTCGGCCAGTCTCGGCCCAGGACGTCCCATGTCCTGACCAACGATGGATCAAGGACTCAGGACACTAGCTGGGCAGACCCAAAACAGGCGATGAGCACCTCTTGAGGAGCGAGGCCCTCGACAAAAGACCGACACGCAGACGGCGCCGAGGAAGGCGTCCCCCAGAACACCATCTGGCCGGCGATCCTGACCTGGTCCTGTCCTGAGTTTCGCCGCGCTTTCGGGCGCCTTGCTGCCGATGATGAAGGAGCAGGGCGCGAGGTGGGGCGTGAATTTCAAGGTGTGGCGCTCGGCGCGCGTCCTGAAGAAACTTCTCGCCAGGGACGACCTGACCCCCGAGCGAAGAACGCCGCCTATGATCATGAGCATGTCCGAACTGCGTGAGCGTGCCGTGCGCAATCAGCTGGCGGCCGGGGAACAGCTCCTGGCGTACGCCTCCGTCGTGCCCGCGGCCGGGGCCAAGGGTGTCAGTGTGAACCTCGGTGGTGTGCTCGCGAACGATCTGATGAGCCAGGTCGGCGCGCAGGGCGGGATGGCGGGCGGCATCGCGTCGCAGATGCCGGCCACGTCCGGGGCGCTGCTGCTGCGCGTCACCGACCAGCGGGTCGGGCTGGTGAAGCCGTTGGACGGCACGCCGGTGTGGGAGGTGCCCAGGGCGTGGGTGGCGCGGGTCGAACGGCGGCCCCGGCTTCAGCTGATGGCGCGTTTCCGGGTGCACTACGCCGATGGTTCCTGGCTCGCCTTCCTCACCATGCGCCGCCGAAACATCGAGCAATTCCGCGCTCTCCTGGGCTGAGTTTCCGGTCCGATTGTCGCAACCGTGCTACGGAATGACCGAAGACATCACCCACCCCGCTCAGGACTTTAGGGTGAGTGCCGTCGTTGGGGAGTCGAGGGGCGGGGGACCCTGGGAAGCGCGGAGGAGCAGAGGCTGTGGGGAAGAGGAGACGGGCCGCCGAACGGCGCATCGCGCCGCCCGGCGTGATAGGCGGAGTCATCGCCCTGGTCGTCTGCGGCGCCGGACTCACCGCCTACGCGCTGTACGACGGCGGTTCGGCGGCCGGTGAGACAAGCGCCACCGCGCACCACAAGCAGGTCAAGACAGGCCCCCTCAGCGCGGCCGAGGTGCACACCGCCGCCACCGCCTTCCTCACCTCCTGGCAGCAGGGCCGGGTCGCCGACGCGGCGGCCGCCACCGACAACGCCTCGGCCGCCACCGCCCTGCTCACCGGCTACGGCAAGGACGCCCACCTCACGGGCGTCACACTCACCCCGGGCACCGCCAAGGGCGCCGAGGTGCCCTTCTCCGTCAAGGCGACGCTGGCGTACAAGGGCGTCTCCAGGCCGCTGGCGTACGGCAGTTCGCTCACCGTCGTACGGCGGGCGAGCGACGGCAAGCCGCTGGTCGACTGGCACTCCTCCGTCGTCCAGCCCGATCTGCGGGACGGCGACACACTGGTCACCGGCCACGCCGGCACCCCGCCGGTCAAGGCCCTGGACCGCGACGGCGGCGAGCTGACGGCCGCCAAGTACCCCTCGCTCGGCACCGTGTTGGACGGGCTGCGCGAGAAGTACGGCAAGAAGGCGGGCGGCACGGCGGGCGTGGAGCTGCGCGTGGTGCGCGGCAAGGCGTCGCAGAAGGCGAAGCTGTCCGACAAGACGCTGGTGACGCTGAGCCAGGGCACCCCGGGCACCGTGAAGACGACCCTGAGCCCGGCCCTCCAGGCGGAGGCCGAGGCACAGGTCGGCAAGCGGACACACGCCTCCGTGGTCGTCCTGCGGCCCTCCACCGGCGAGATCCTCGCGGTCGCCAACAGCGAGCACGGCTTCAACGTCGGCTTCCAGGGCTCGCTGGCGCCGGGCTCCACGATGAAGATCGTGACCTCGACCATGCTGTTCGAGAAGAAGCTCATCACCCCGGACGCCTCGCACCCCTGCCCCAAGACATACAAGCTCGCGGGCTGGACGTTCCACAACGACGACGACTCCGAGATCAAGAAGGGCACCTTCAAGACCGCCTTCGGCGCCTCCTGCAACAACGCCTTCATCAACTTCGCGCCCAAGCTCTCCAACAGCGATCTGACCGAGGAGGCCCAGCAGGTCTACGGCCTCGGCATGGACAACTGGGCCATCGGCGTGCCCACCTTCGACGGCTCCGTCCCGGTTCAGAGCGGCGCGCAGATGGGTGCCTCGCTGATCGGGCAGGGCGGGGTGCGCATGAACCCGCTGAACATGGCCTCCGTCGCGGCCACCGTGCAGTCGGGCCGCTTCCGCCAGCCGTACCTGGTCTCCCCGGACGTGGACCACCGCACCCTGGCGACGGCCGCGCGCACCATGTCCGCGAAGACGCAGTCCCAGCTCAAGGAGGTCATGAAGTTCACGGCCGACTACGGCACGGCCGCCAAGGCGATGGCCGGCCTCGGCCCGGACTACGGCGCGAAGACCGGCTCGGCCGAGGTCGACGGGCAGAAGAAGCCGAACGGCTGGTTCACCGCCTACCGGGGCGACCTGGTGGCCGCGGGCGTGGTGCAGGCCGGTGGGCACGGCGGTGACACGGCCGGCCCGATCGTGGCGGACCTGCTCAAGAAGGGCGGCTGACCGGACCGGTCAGTTGTGTACGGGCACGGCCGTGTAGGTCCGGCGCAGAAAGCGGATCAGTGCCTTGGAGTCGAACTGGAGCACATCGACCCCCTGGTCGGAGTGGAACTCCACGACCGCCTGGACCCGGCCGCACGGCCACACCCGTACGGAGCCGCTCTCGGCCGGTGCCCGCAGCCCGCGCTCCAGCAGGGAGCGGGAGAAGGTCCACTCATGGGCGCCCGGGAGATCGATCCGTACCGAGCGCGGATCGTCCTCGGGGTCGTACCGCAGCCGTACCGGGACGGCTCCCGGGTCCTCGTCGTCCGTGACGACATGGGCGCGCGCGTACTGCTCGATCACAGACATGGGAACGCCCTTTCACCCTGAGTGACGCCTACGAAAGCCACTTCATCCACTTTCAACCGTTTCCTCTCCAATGTCGCACATTTCGCCCGAGCCGCCCCCCGAGCAGGAGGCGAGTACCCAGTACTTGCAAAGGGTTCGCAACAAGCGTCTAAAATCAAACGGTGCATGTACCTGACGGATTCATCGACGCCCCCACCTCCGCCGTCACCGGAGTGATCGCCGCCGGCGCCCTCGCGGTGAGCCTGCGCGGTGCCCGACGGGAACTTGGGGGCACCTCCCGCGCGAGCGAAGCCGAGCGTGGGGGAGAGAAGACCGCACCGTTGGCCGGTCTCGTGGCCGCCTTCATCTTCGCCGTGCAGATGCTGAACTTCCCCGTGGCGGCCGGCACCAGCGGCCATCTGCTGGGCGGGGCGCTGGCCGCGATACTCGTCGGCCCGTACACCGGTGTGCTCTGTGTGTCCGTGGTGCTGCTGATGCAGGGCGTGCTGTTCGCGGACGGCGGGCTGACCGCGCTGGGCGTCAACATCACGGACATGGCGCTGGTCACCACCGTGGTGTCGTACGCCGTCTTCCGCGGCCTGCTAGCCGTGCTGCCCCGGGGGCGCCGCTCGGTGACCGTGGCCTCCTTCGTCGCAGCCCTCGTCTCCGTGCCGGCCGCGGCCTGCGCCTTCACCCTGATCTACGCGGTCGGCGGCACCACCGACGTCTCGATCGGCAAGGTCGCGACCGCCATGATCGGCGTCCACGTGCTGATCGGCGTCGGCGAGGCGGTGATCACCGCGCTGACGGTCGGCGCCGTGATCGCCGTACGCCCGGACCTGGTGCACGGCGCGCGCGGGCTGCGGCAGCGGCTCCGGCTGCGGGTGGACGGCGAACTGGTCGACGCGCCCGCCTCCCCCGTCTCCCCCGCGGCGGCGCCCACCTCGCGGCGCAAGGTGTGGGTGACCGGTCTCGTCGCCTCCCTCGTGCTCGCCGGATTCGTCAGCTTCTACGCCTCCGCGAGCCCCGACGGCCTGGAGAAGGTCGCGCACGACAAGGGGATCGACACCCGGGCGAGGGAGCACGCCTCGGCCGGTTCCCCGCTCGCCGACTACGGCGTCAAGGACGTCTCCGACGCACGCCTGTCCGGTGGGCTCGCGGGCGTGATCGGGGTCGGGGTCACGGTGGTCGCGGGCAGCGCGGTGTTCTGGGCGGTGCGCAGGCGCCGCGACACCGATGTCCCGCCCGTGAGCCACGGTCTCTGACATGGGTGCGGGCCACGCCCATCGCCTCTACCGGCACGCGGACTCGCCCGTGCACGCGCTCCCGCCGCACACCAAGCTCGCGGCCGCCCTCCTCTTCGTGCTGGTCGTGGTCTCGACCCCGCGCGAGGCGATATGGGCGTTCGGGGTCTACGCCGTACTGCTCGCGGCCGTGGCGCGCGGCGCCCGGGTGCCCGCCGGGTTCCTGCTGCGGCGGCTGCTGATCGAGGTGCCCTTCGTGGCGTTCGCGGTGCTGATGCCGTTCGTCGCGGAGGGCGAGCGGGTGCAGGTGCTCGGACTCTCGCTGAGCGTCAACGGGCTGTGGGGCGCCTGGAACGTGCTCGCCAAGGGCACCCTCGGCGTCGCCGCCTCCGTGCTCCTCGCGACCACCACCGAGCTGCGCCAACTCCTGCTGGGTCTTGAGCGGTTGAAGCTGCCGCCGCTGCTGGTGCAGATCGCCTCCTTCATGATCCGCTACGGCGATGTGATCACCGACGAGATGCGCCGGATGCGGATCGCCCGCGCCTCCCGCGGCTTCGAGGCACGGGGCGTACGGCACTGGGGGGTGCTCGCCAAGTCCGCCGGCGCGCTGTTCATCCGCTCCTACGAGCGCGGGGAGCGCGTGCATCTGGCCATGGTGAGCCGGGGGTACGCCGGGTCGATGCCGGTCATCGAGGAGGCCACCGCCTCCCCCGCGCAGTGGCGCCGCGCCCTCGCGCTCCCCTGCTCGGCCCTCGTCGTCTGCCTGTTGGGATGGACCCTGTGAATCCGGGATGGACTCTGTGAGTACGACCAGTACGACCGGTACGGCCGGTGCGACCACCGCCTCGCTGGAGGTCTCCGGTCTCGCCTTCGCCTACCCCGACGGCCATCAGGCCCTGTTCGGCGTCGACTTCACCATCGGGCGCGGCGAGCGGGTCGCGCTGCTCGGCCCCAACGGCGCCGGCAAGACCACCCTGGTGCTGCACCTCAACGGCATCCTCGGCGGCGGCGCCGGTGCGGTCACCGTGGCCGGACTGCCCGTCGGCAAACGGCACATGGCGACGATCCGGCAGAAGGTCGGCATCGTCTTCCAGGACCCGGACGACCAGTTGTTCATGCCGACGGTGCGCGAGGACGTGGCGTTCGGCCCGGCGGCGGCCGGGATCAGGGGGGCCGCCCTGGCGGAGCGCGTACGAGGCGCCCTGGACCGGGTCGGCATGGGGGACTTCGCGGACCGGCCGCCGCACCATCTCTCCTTCGGGCAGCGGCGGCGCGTCGCGGTGGCGACCGTGCTGGCGATGGAGCCGGAGATCCTGGTCCTGGACGAGCCGTCCTCCAACCTCGATCCGGCCTCCCGCCGCGAGCTGGCCGACATCCTGCGCTCGCTGGACGTCACGGTCCTGATGGTCACACACGACCTGCCGTACGCCCTGGAGCTGTGCCCGCGCTCGCTGATCCTCAGCGACGGCGTGATCGTGGCCGACGGACCGACGGCGGGCCTGCTGTCCGACGAGGAGCTGATGCGGGCGCACCGCCTGGAGCTGCCGTTCGGCTTCGACCCGCGGGTGGCAGAGACTCGGGTGACGGACCCCGAGTGACAAAGGCAACGAAAACGGACGCCTGAACTCGCCGAGGAATCGCAGGCCCACACCCGCTGTTGCACCCACTGTCGCAGGCGAGCGGAAGGGAATGCGGGACATGGAGGGCGGGGACGTGGTCGTGAACGGCACGGTGGCCGAGGGCTTCGAGCCGGTCAGGGAGGCGTTCGCGGCGAACTTCGCCCTGCTCGGGGAGCACGGCGCGGCGGTCGCCGTGTACCGCGACGGACGGCGGGTGGTCGACCTGTGGGCGGGCACCCGGGACGTGGACGGTACGGCCCCCTGGGAGTCCGGTACCGCCCAGATCGTGCGCTCCGCCACCAAGGGCGTCGTCGCCGCCGGGCTTCTGCTGCTGCACCAGCGCGGGGAGCTGGACCTGGACGCGCCGGTCGGCACGTACTGGCCCGAGTACAAGGCGGCGGGCAAGGAGCGGACCCTCGTACGCCATCTGCTCGCGCACCGCGCGGGCGTGCCCGTCCTGGACCGTCCGCTGACCCCGGCCGAGGCGGCGGACCCGGACCTCGGCGCGGCGGCCGTCGCCGCGCAGGCCCCGGTGTGGGAGCCGGGCACGGACCACGGGTACCACGCGCAGACGTACAGCTGGCTCATCGGGGAACTGGTCCGGCGGGTCACCGGGCGCCCGGTGGGCGAGTGGCTGGCCGACGAGATCGCCGGGCCGGTCGGCGCGGACCTGTGGCTCGGGCTGCCCGAGGCCGAGCGGGGGCGCGTCGGACGGGTCGGGGACATCGAGGCGCCGCAGTCGGCGGGCGGGCTGAAGCTGCGGCCCAAGCGCTCGGTGTCCGCGGCCTACGCCGACCCGGACTCGCTCACCCGCCGCGCCTTCGCCGCGATCACCCCGCTCCCGGACGAGAACGACCCCGCGTACCGCGCCGCCGCCCTGCCCGCCTCCAACGGCATCGCGACGGCCGACGGACTGGCCCGCGTCTACGCGTCGCTGATCGGCGAAGTGGACGGCGGGGTACGGCTGTTCACGCCCGAGACGGTGGAGCTGGCCCGCGCGGAGCAGTCGGCGGGACCGGACCGGGTGCTCGTGGTCGCCACCCGCTTCGGCCTCGGCCACATGCTGCACGGCAGCGCGTCCCCGCTCCTGTCCCCCGGCTCCTTCGGGCACCCGGGCCGCGGCGGCGCGCTCGCCTTCGCCGACCCGGAGTCGGGCGTCGCGTTCGGCTATGTCACCAACGGCTTCCGCAAGAGCGTGACGGCGGACCCGAGGGCGCAGGCGCTGGTACGGGCGCTGAAGGTGGCGCTGGAGGCGTGACCCGGCCGCGCTCAGGACCCGGGTCGCGGCTCGGGGCTGGGGGCTGCGGGCTGGGCTGGGCCTGGGGGCTCAGACGTGGATCGGGTGCGAGGTACGCCCCGAATCCGCGTCGATCTCCGTGTGCGCCTTGTTCAGCAGTTCCATGGCGATCTGGTTGAGGGCGCGGGCCCCGGCGATCTCCTCGCCGACCCTGGGCTGGTCATGGTCGATGTGATGGCGGCTGGCGTGTCCGTGCCCCCTCACCTCGCTGCCGTCGGGCAACCGGACCAGGGCCGCCGCGCGCGTGTGCTGACCGTCCTCCTCGAACTCCAGCTCGACATGCCACCCGACAGCGGTGTGCATCATGGTCTGCGTCTGCTGCATGGTCTGCGTCATGTCGGCCACCTCCGGGCAACGCACATTCCGGCTGTCTCCAGGGTGCTCCCGGGCGCGGCGCACGTCATCTCGGCGGCCGGGCTCAGTTCCCGTCCTTCTCCTCGAAGCTGGCGAAGTACGCGGCGGCCATGTCCTCCTGGCCGTGCCCCTGCGCGGCCGCGCGGGCGAACCGCTCTGCGGTGGCCTCGGCCACGTCGAGGCGTACGCCGTTCCCCTGGCCCGCGGCCACGATGAGCCGGGCGTCCTTCTCGGCGGTGGTGACCGCGAACGACGCCGGGGTCAGCTTCCCCTCCAGCAGCACCTGGGACTTGGCCCGCAGGTACCCCATGTCGAGCGGGCCGCCGCCGATCAGCTCGAAGAACTTCTGCGGGTCGACGTCGAGGCCCTTGGCGAGGGCCAGTGTCTCGCCGGTGGCCGCGGTGACGGCGAGCACCCAGCTGTTGGCGACCAGCTTCAGCCGGCTGGCGCTGCCCTCGGCCCCGTCCTCGCCGGTCCACAGGGTCTTGGCGCCGACCGCGTCGAACACCGGCGTGACCGCCGCGCGCCCCTCCTCGGGCCCGGCCGCCAGCACGGTGAGCTTCCCGGCCTCGGCGGGCTCCTTGGTGCCGAGCACGGGGGCGTCGTAGAAGAGCAGTCCGTGCGCGTCGGCGAAGGCCGCCAGGTCGCCGATCAGCTCGGACCCGGCGGTGGTGGACTGCACCCAGGCGGCCCCGCGGCGCAGTGCGGGGGCGGCCTCCCGCATGACCTCCAGGACGGTGTTGCCGTCGTAGAGCATCGTCAGGACGACATCGGCGCCCTCGACGGCCTCGGCGGGGGTGTCGGCGATCCGGGCTCCGTCGGCGGCCAGCGGCTCGGCCTTGTCCCGGGTACGGTTCCAGGCCCGCACCTCCAGCCCCGCCCGGCACAGATTGCGCGCCATGGCGGCGCCCATGATGCCGGTACCCAGGACGCTGACGATCGGCTTGTCACTCATTGGCGCTCCCTGAAGTCATAGTGTGTCGTCTCCAGCTTCCCGTACCACGGGAAGCCCCGCAGGAACCGGAGAACGAATGCGACGGCACGGACCGGTGCGGCTCTCGGTCAGCGCCGTGATACCGGCGCTCCTGCTCACCGCCTGCTCAGCGAAGGGCGACCCCGCGCCTGCGGCTACGCACCACAGGGGCGGCGCCCAGGCCGACAGAAAGCTCACGGCGCAGGCGCAGTCCGCGCTCGACGCGGCGAGTGACGGCGGCAGTTCCATGGTCGAGTCGGGCGTCGAACGCGTCTCGGGCGGGGTGCACACGCAGCCCGGTCTGACTCACGGCGCGGCCTGCAAGCTCACCGTGGTGTGCGTCGGGAAGGGGGCCGCGGAGCTCGTCGTGACGTCGGCCGGCGCGGCCGGGAAGAAGGCGGTTCCCTGCGACGGGTCCGTGGTCTTCGAGCGTTTGACGGCCGAAAGCGCGCTCAAGGTCGATGTGCGGGGGAAACCCGGCGCTGCGGGCATGATCGCCTGGCGGATCAACAAGACCTAGTTGCGCGCGGTCGCGCGGGGTTCGGTGGGGTGGGGGAGGTGGTGGCGGGGGGTGTCCAGGCGCACGGCGACCAGGTGGGACCCGGGGGTGATGCCCACTGCGCTGAGGAGCCTCTCGTCGCTTTCCATGGCGTTCTTCCAGGCCCAGTCGGAGCCCAGATCCCTGAGCTGCCGCTTGCTCCGCCGGTCGACCAGCACCCAGTCCCGGCCGTATCTGAACGGTCGGACGAAGCCGTCGAGGGCGTCCGCCCATAGTGCGTCGAGGAAGCCGCTCACCGTCTGCGTGCTGAAGACCGTGCAGCGGTACGTGTCTCCGGGGGCCTTCGTGATGGGGCTGATGTCGACGGTCAGAACGCGCTCGGCGAGGGCCTGTTCGGCCGAGGCCATCGCCTCCTCCAGGACATCGGAGGCGTCCGAGGGACTCTCCAGAGCCGCGGGCAGCACCACCCGCAGCGTGTCGTTGACGACCGCCTGGATGATGTCGGGATCATGCGCGGCCCGCCGGCGCATGCCGTCCACGTAGGTGTTGATCGGGACGTGCTCGGGGAAGTCCCCGGGTGCGTAGAGCACCTCCGGCCGCTGCCACAGGATGAGGAAGAACACGGTGGACACCAGGAGGGGAAACGAGACGGCGAACACCGCGAGCAGCCCTTGCACCCAGCCGCTCGACTCAGCGGCGGCGATACCCACCGTGGTCTCCGAGAGCCCCAGGAACAGCGCGATGATCCACAGCGGGTTGAGGACTCGCGGTGGGCGCCCCGGCGGGAGTTCGCTTGCCATCGCACCAGGGTGGCAGGGAAGCACCTCTGATGGGACCGCTACAACCGTCCCTGACGGAAACGACTCGCTCGCGGCGCGATCACACCCCGTCGGCGGGCCGCTCGCGCACGTCCACGAGGGTGGCCTGTGCGTGGGTGACGAGTTCCTTCGGTCCGATCGGGAAGACGGCGTACGGCGTCCCGGCTGCGGCCCACACCACGTCGTGCGCGAGCAGTGAGCGGTCGGCGAGCACCCGGGTGCTGGTGCGGTGCCCGAAGGGCGGCACGCCTCCGATGGCGTAGCCGGTGACCTCCCGCACCGCCTGCGCGTCGGCCCGCCCCACCTTGGTGACCCCCAGCTCCTCCCGGACCCGCTCCACGTCCACCCGGGACGCCCCGTCCATGAGCACGAGCACCGGCACCCCGTCGGCGGCGAACACCAACGACTTGCAGATCTGGCTGAGTTCACATCCCACGGCCGCGGCGGCCTCCACGGCAGTCCGGGTCCCCTCGGGAAACCTCCGGGCCCGCCCGAGCACCTCCTCCAGGCCGAGTTCCTTCAGTGCCTCGGCGAAACGGGGGTGCGCGCCGGATCCGTCGGTGTCAGTGGCTGGTGTCGTCATAGCGGCACATTAACGACGCTCCCCGACCACAGCGAGGAAATTTACCCAGGCGGACGGTGCGACCGCCAGCCGCGCGGAGTGCGGCGTCTTGGAGTCGCGGATGTGGACCGCGGCGGAGGCGACGGCTACCTCGACGCAGTCGCCGGGCTCGTTGCTGCTGCTGTAGCTGCTCTTGAACCAGTGCAGTTCCGGCGTGCTCATAACCCTAAAGATGCTCGTCGACCAGAACAAGGAAACTCGTCCAGGCAGAAGAGGCCACAGTCAGCTGCGCGGTGTGAGGGCTCTTGGAGTCGCGGACGTGGATCGTGGCGGGGGTGGTGGCCACCTCGACGCAGTCGCCGGGCTCGCCACTGCTGCTGTAGCTGCTCTTGAACCAGTGGAGTTCCGGCGTGCTCATAGTCTCCCCAGCGCGTGCTCGATGAAGGCTTGCGACTCCCTTGGGGGGAGAGCCTGCGCCCGGATCATGCCATAGCGCAACTCCAAGATCCGCAGTTCCCTGGGGTTTTGGACCGGGCGACCGTTAAACGCTCCGTCGGAACGCCCGATCGCTGAGCCGTCCGCGAACTTCAGTATCTCGATGAGACCCTGGGTACCCGCATGATCGTGACGCTTGGTCGGCATCACCTGGAGCGTGACATGTCGCAACCGGGTGAGTTCCAGCAAATGTTCCAGTTGACGACGCAGCACTGCCTCCGAGCCGTAAGGGCGCTCCAACGTCACCTGCTCCTGTACGAAGCCGAGCGTCGGCGCGGGATCCTTTTCGAAGACCGACTGCCGGGCCACGCGACCTGCGGTCTCCCGCTCGATGACGTCGTCCGGCAGTGCGGGCTGGGTCATCCCGAACAGCGTGCGTGCGTACTCCTCCGTCTGCAACAACCCATGGATGTTGTGGTTGCTGTACAGCAGCATCTCCACGGCCCGGTCCTCCAGCTCCTTCAGCCGGCGCACCTTCTTCGGGTACCGGGCCCGTCTCATGTCCTCCATGAAGGCCCGGAGATGGCCGTTCGCGTGCAGGACATGGTCGGCCTTGTCCAGGAACTCCGGGCGTGGAATGCGCTGGCCCCGCTCGATCTTCCGGATCAGGTCCTCGCCGTACCCGAGCACTTCCGCCAGCTCACCGGGGCGCAGCCCCGCCGCCTCCCGGCACACCCTCAGCAGCCGTCCCACCGCCTGCACCACCGGTTCGATCTCATCACCGGGCTCGACGTCCCAACCCGCCTCGTCCACACCGTCGTTCACGTGCCACCTCCCGTCGTCGCCGTACCCGTACAACGCACACGGCAGCCAGGACCGCACGGGACAACCCCCGGACAAGGAAAAAGCCGGTGAGGGTGCAGCCCCGTCCCCACGGGCACCCCCACCGGCCGTTCACAGGCGGCAGCCGTACGTCAGGCGCGTACCAGCTCCCGCTCGTCCTCCTTGCCGTCGGCGGCCCGGGTGCGCAGACCCTCGCCCTCGACGTCCACGTTGGGCAGGATCCGGTCCAGCCACTTCGGCAGCCACCAGGCCCGCTTGCCCAGCAGGGCGAGGACGGCCGGGACGATCGCCATGCGGACGATGAACGCGTCGAAGAAGACGGCGATGGCGAGGCCGAAGCCGATCATCTTGACCATGGACTCGCTGGAGCCGATGAAGCCGGAGAAGACGGCGATCATGATGACGGCGGCGGCGGTCACGACCCGGGCGCCGTGCCGGAAGC
This sequence comes from Streptomyces griseofuscus, assembly GCF_014673495.1. Classification (GTDB taxonomy): domain Bacteria; phylum Actinomycetota; class Actinomycetes; order Streptomycetales; family Streptomycetaceae; genus Streptomyces; species Streptomyces murinus. Next base: position 4,959,983 of record NZ_CP051006.1, on the reverse strand, counting down.
CGGTCACCACGGCCTGGGTCGGCTTCTCGCCGTGAACGTACGCCTCCCGCATCCGGGTGACGAGGAAGACCTCGTAGTCCATCGCGAGCCCGAACACCACGCCCACCATGAAGATCGGCATCATCGACATGACCGGGCCGGTCTGCTGGACGTTCATCAGGCCGGACAGCCAGCCCCACTGGAAGACCGCGACGACCGCGCCGAGCGCCGCGAGCACACTGAGCAGGAAGCCGAGGGCCGCCTTCAGCGGGACGAGGACCGAGCGGAAGACCACGATCAGCAGGAGGAAGGCCAGGCCCACGACCAGCGCGAGGTAGGGCAGGAGCGCGTCGTTCAGGCGCTGGGAGACGTCGATGTTCATCGCCGTCGAGCCGGTCACCAAAAGCTTGGCGTCCGTCTTCGCGGTGATGTCCGCGCCCTTGTCGCGGATCGCGTGCACCAGGTCCTCGGTGGACCTGGAGGACGGCTTGGACTTGGGGACGACCGTGATGATCGCCGTGTCGCCCGCCTTGTTGGGCGTGGCCGGGGTGACCGCGACGACGTCCTTGAGGCCCTTGATCTCCTTGCCGACCTCGCTGAAGGCCGTCTTGGGGTGGGCGCTGCCCTTGGCGTCGACGACGACCATCAGGGGGCCGTTGAAGCCCGCGCCGAAGCCCTCGGACAGCAGGTCGTAGGCGCGGCGCTGGGTGGTGGAGGTGGGCTGGGAGCCGTCGTCGGGCAGACCCAGTTCGAGGGAGGAGACCGGGACGGCCGCGGCGCCGAGGCCGATCACGCCGAGGAGGAGGACCGCGACGGGGCGTCGTACGACAAAACTCGCCCAGCGGGTGCCCATGTTGGGGCGCCCCGGCTTCTTCACCCGGCGCCCGCCGCCGAGCAGCTTGCTCTTCTCCCCGGCCGGCTTGACCTTGCGGCCGGTGTATCCGAGCAGCGCGGGGATCAGCGTGAGCGCGATCAGTACGGCGATGACGACCGTGCCCGCCGCCGCGATGCCCATCTTGGTCAGCATCGGGATGTTGACGACGGACAGGCCGACCAGCGCGATGACGACGGTCAGACCGGCGAAGACCACCGCGGAGCCCGCCGTGCCGACGGCGCGGCCCGCCGCCTCCTCGCGCTCGCGGCCCTCGGCGAGTTCGGCGCGGTAGCGGGAGACGATGAACAGGGCGTAGTCGATGCCGACCGCGAGGCCGATCATCATCGCCAGGGTGGAGGTGGTGGAGCCCAGGTCGAGGGCGGAGGCCAGCGCGGTGATGGAGGAGACGCCGATGCCCACGCCGATGAGCGCGGTCAGCAGCGGCAGCCCGGCCGCGAGCAGCGAGCCGAAGGTGATGACGAGGACGACGGCGGCGATGCCGATGCCGATCAGCTCACCCGCGCCCTCCTCGGGCATCGCGGTGAGCGCGTCACCGCCGATCTCGACGGTCAGCCCGGAGGCCCGCGCCTGCTGCGCGGCGTCCTTCAGCGCGTCGCGCGAGGAGTCCTTCAGCTCCATGCCGGAGACCTTGTACTTCACCGAGGCGTAGGCGATGGAGCCGTCCCGGCTGACGGTGTGCCCGGTGTACGGGTCGGCGACCGAGGCGACCTCGGAGCCGTGGCCCAGCTCGCGCACCGTCTTGTCGACGGCGGCCTTGTTGAGCTTGTCGGTCATCTTCTCGCCGGCCGGCGCCTTGAAGACGACCCGCGCGGTGGCGCCGTCGGCGCTCATCCCGGGGAAGCGCTGCTCCAGCAGGTCGAAGGCCTTCTGGGCCTCGGTGCCGGGGATCGAGAAGGAGGAGTTGCCGGCGGGCGGCGCGGAGGCGGCGCCCACCCCGGCGAGGGTGAGCAGCGCGACCCATATCAGGGCGACGAAGTGCCGTCGCCGGAAGGCGAGCCGGCCGATTCGGTACAGGAATGTGGCCACGGAGGCGTACTCCCGGTCAGGTCGTGGGGTTCATCAGGGCAGGGGTGATCAGCCCGACGACGTGAGCGGTGACGTCAGATGATGGGCTTGATGGGGGGTGTGCGAGGAGGGTCAGACGCCGAGGGCGGGGAGGACCACGGCGTCGATGTACGAGATGAGGAATGCCTGGGTGGGCGGCTGGTCCTCCAGGAGGGTCCTGGTGGCGAAGCCGCCGACCATCATGTGCACCATGAAGTCGATCGCCGGGCAGTCCGGGCGGACCTCGCCCCGGTCGACGGCCCGTTGGAGCATCCGCCGGCCGTTGACGATCTCGGCGTCGACGATCTGCTCCTTGAAGGCCTCACGCAGATCCTCGTTGTGGTGCATCGCCATGGCGATGCCCCGCAGCAGGGCGGAATTCTGCGCCATGACGCAGTCGTCCTCCATCGCCACGAGCGCGTGCAGGTCTCCGCGGAGGGTGCCGGTGTCGATGTCCCCGAGATGGCCGCGCTTGCTGTGCCGCAGCGCCTTGACCACCAGATCGGCCTTGCCGCCCCACTGGCGGTAGAGCGTGGCCTTGCTGGAGCGGGTGCGAGCGGCGACGGCGTCCATGGTCAGGGCGTCGTAGCCGACCTCCCGGAGCAGGTCGAGCACGGCGCCGTACAGCTCGGCCTCGCGCTCGGGGGTGATCCGACTGCGACGTGCAGCCGCGACGGCCTCGGTCATGTCGCCCACCCTTTCGCACCGGGACTTTCTTCGGACTTCTTTCCGGAACTTCCTGGCGTACGTCCATCTTCGTACGTCCATGAAGATACCCTCCCCGCATACGAAACGAAACCGTTTCGTACGTGTGCTCCATCACGAACGTGAGGAACGGATAAGAACGGCACATAAGTTGCCCGCCCCCAGCAGGCGGAAAAGCATGGGGAGGGTGAGCTATCTGCGCTTCCCCCACCTCAGTGGCGATCTGCTGTGCTTCGTGTCCGAGGACGACCTGTGGCTGTCCCCCCTCGACGCCCCCGGCCGCGCCTGGCGGCTGACGGCGGACCGCACCAAGACCGGGCACCCGCGCCTCTCCCCCGACGGGAGCCGGATCGCGTACACGAGCTGGCGCAGTCTGGTCCCCGAGATCCATCTGGTGGACGTCACCGGCGGACCCGCGCGCCAGCTGACCTACTGGGGCAGCACCGACACGCAGGTGTGCGGCTGGTCCCCGGACGACGACATCCTGGCGGTGGCCTCGCACGGGCAGCCGTTCTCCTACTTCACCTGGGCCTACAAGGTGACCCCCGACGGCGACCCGGGCGGCCGGCTGCCCTGGGGCCCGGTCAGCGAGCTCCAGGTCGCCGACCTCGACGGCGAACGCAAGACACTGCTGCTCACCGGCACCCCGCCGCACGAACCCGCCTCCTGGAAGCGCTACCGGGGCGGCGCCACGGGCCGGCTGTGGCTGCACGGCGAGCGCCTGCTGTCCGACATCGACGGCCATCTGGCCAATCCCATGTACGTCGCCGGGCGGATCGCCTTCCTCTCCGACCACGAGGGCGTCGGCAACCTCTACTCCTGCGCCTACGACGGCACCGACCTGCGCCGCCACACCGACCACGACGCCTTCTACGCCCGGCACGCGTCCAGCGACGGCACCCGGGTGGTCTACCAGTGCGCGGGCGACCTGTGGCTCGTGGACGACTTCTCGCCGCGGGGCACCCCGCGCAGGCTCGACGTCCGCCTCGCCGGGCCCGCCGCGGGCCGGCGCCGCTACCAGGTGCCGGCCGCGCAGAACATCGACGGCATCTCCGTGGACGAGACCGGCCGGGCCAGTGCGGTCGTGGTGCGCGGCAGCCTGTACTGGCTCACCCACCGCGACGGCCCCGCCCGCACCATCGCGGACACCCCCGGGGTCCGGGTCCGGCTGCCGGAGATGCTGGGCTCCATGGGGCAGGTGGCCTATGTGACCGACGCCGAGGGCGAGGACGCGGTGGAGATCGCCCAGCTGCCCCGCGCCACCGGCGACCGCCCGCCCCGCAGGCTCGCCCGCGGCGCCCTCGGCCGGGTCCTGGAGATGATCTCCGACCCGGACGGCGAACGCCTGGCCGTCGCCTCCCACGACGGCCGGCTGCTGCTGATCGACGTGCCCGAGGAGCCCGGCGCCGGGGTCCCCGAGTCGCCCGGCACCGGGGTCGGCGCGGAGTCCGAGGAGGGCGCCGTCACCGAGCTGATCCGCTCCGTCAACGGCCCCGTGCGCGACCTCGCCTTCTCCCCCGACGGCAGCTGGCTCACCTGGTCCCATCCCGGCATCGGCCGCTCCCTGCGCCAGATCAAGCTGGCCCGCATCAAGGACCGGCTGATCGTGGACGTCACCGACGGCCGCTTCGAGGACGAGACCCCCGTCTTCACCCGCGACGGCCGCTACCTCGCCTTCCTGTCCTGGCGCGGCTTCGACCCGGTGTACGACGTGCACACCGGCGATCTGTCCTTCCCGCTCGGCAGCCGCCCCTACCTGGTCCCGCTGTCCTCGGCGACCCCCTCGCCGTTCGCCCTGAACCCCGAGGGGCGCCCGGCGGCGGGCGGGCTCGACCCGCTGGAGGACGAGGAGACCGGGGAGGCGGGCACGGTGATGGTCGAGGTGGAGGGCCTGGCGAGCCGGGTCACCCCGTTCCCGGTGATCGCCTCCAAGTACTCCTCGCTGTGCCCGGTCGCGGGCGGCGGGCTGGTCTGGCTGCGCTGGCCGATCTCCGGCGCGCTCGGCGAGACCTTCGTCAACCCGGCCGACACCAGCGGCCGCCCCACGCTTGAGTACTTCAACATCACCAAGGCGAAAAAGTCCGAACTCGTCGGCCATCTCGACTGGTTCGCGATGAGCGGCGACGGCACCCGCCTGGTCGTGGTGGACGAGGGCGAGCTGCGCGCGGTGCCCTCCACCGAGGTCGGTGACGCCGACAGCACCGTCTGGATCGATCTGCGCCGCATCCTGCACGAGGTGGACCCGCCCGCCGAGTGGCGCCAGGCGTACGACGAGGCGGGCCGGATCACCCGCGCCTACTTCTGGGACCCGGGCATGAGCGGCATCGACTGGGACGCGGTCCTCGACCAGTACCGCCCCCTCGTCGAACGGGTCGCCTCCCCCGACGAGTTCGCGGATCTGCTGCGCGAGGTCCTCGGCGAACTCGGCACCTCCCATGCCTATGTCACCGCCGCCCGCCGCAACGAGGGCCCGCCCCACTACCAGCGCTGGCAGGGCCTGCTCGGCGCCGATCTGGTGCACCGGGAAGGCGGCTGGACCCTGCGGCGGATCCTGCCCGGCGACTCCTCGGACTCCAAGGCCCGCTCACCGCTGGCCGGTACGGGCATCCGCGAGGGCGCGGTCCTCACCCATGTCGACGGCCGCCCGGTCGACCCCGTCACCGGCCCCTTCCCGCTGCTGGCCGGCGCGGGCGGTACGACCGTGGAGCTGACCTTCACGCCCGCCGAGGGCACCGGACCACCCCGCCGGGTCGCCGTCGTCCCGCTGGTCGACGACCGGCCGCTGCGCTACCAGCACTGGGTGGCCAAACGCCGGGACGTGGTACGGGAGTTGAGCGGCGGCAAGTGCGGCTATCTGCACATCCCCGACATGGGCGGCTCGGGCTGGGCCCAGTTCAACCGCGATCTGCGCATGGAGGTGTCCCGGCCCGCGCTGATCGTGGATGTGCGCGGCAACGCGGGCGGCCACATCAGCGAGCTGGTCATCGAGAAGCTGACCCGGACCATCCTGGGCTGGGACCTGACGCGGGACGCCCAGCCGGTGTCGTACACCTCGAACGCGCCCCGGGGCCCGGTGGTGGCGCTGGCCGACGAGGCGACCTCCTCCGACGGCGACATGATCACGGCCGCTTTCAAACTCCTCGGGCTGGGACCGGTGGTGGGGCAGCGCACCTGGGGCGGAGTCGTCGGCATGACCGGCCGCCACCGCCTCGGCGACGGCACCGTCATCACCGTGCCCATGAACGCCGCCTGGTTCGACGCCTACGGCTGGTCCATCGAGAACCGCGGCGTCACCCCGGACCTGGAGATCCTGCGCACCCCCCTGGACTGGGCCGAGGGCCGCCACGCCCAGATGGACGACGCGATCCAACTCGCCCTGAAACTCCTCGAATCCAACCCGGCCGCGACTCCCCCGGACTACTCGGACGTCCCGAACCGCTCCCGCCCGAAGCTGCCGCCGAGGCCGGCCTCCTGAAACAACGCAGGGCGCCCTCCGTCAAGAAGGGCGCCCCACGTATCAACTACGCGTCGTAGTCGTGGTCCATCCGGTCCTGCATCTCCGTGTCGTCGATGTCCTGACGACCACGGCTGGGCTGCCCCTGCGAGCCCTGCTGACCACGCTGGCCGCGCTGGGGCTGGCCCGGCTGGCCGGGCTGACCGGCGCGCTCACGCGCCTGGTCCATCTTGCCCTTGCCCTTCTGCTGCCACTGGCCCTGGTCCTGGTGCTGCTGGTCCTTCGTACCCATGTGGGTTCACTCCTGTGGTGAGTGAGAGTGGGGAGGTCGGCCCCTCAGCGGGGCCACGACCAGATTCACACGGCCCACCACGCTGCGCATGTGGATCAGTTACGTTCCGTGACCCGCGCCGCCTCGTCCGCCGCCCCGCCCGCGCCGACCAGCCCGGACCGCATCCCTTCGAGGCGCGGCCCGAACCGCTTCATCTCCCGCTGCCCCACCGACCCGATGAGCCCCGGCAGATACCCGCGCACGCTCTGCATGCCCCGCAGCCACCACTGCGCGTACACATGCGAGGACCGCCGCTCGATGCCCGCGACGATCCGGTCCACCGCGGGGCCCAGCGGATACGTCTTGTTCGACGGCCACGGCAGCCGCTGCCGCAACTCCCGCATGACGTCGTCCTGATCGGCCCCGCGCACCATGTCGGTGTCGGTCCACGACAGATACCCGACGCCGACCCGCACCCCCTGGTAGCCGACCTCGGCCCGCAGACTGTGCGCGAACGCCTCCACCCCGGACTTGGAGGCGCAGTACGCGGTCATCATCGGCGCCGGGGTGATCGCCGCCAGGGAGGCGATCTGGAGCAGATAGCCCCGGCTCTCGACCAGCACCGGCAGGAACGCGCGGGCGGTCACCGCCGAGCCGATGAGGTTGACCTCGATCACCCGCCGCCAGGCGTCCGGGTCGGAGTCGATGAACGGACCGCCCGTCGCCACACCGGCGTTGGCGACCACGATGTCGACCTTCCCGAACCGCTCCTTCACCTCCCGCGCCACCCGGGCCATCACCTCGTGGTCGGTGACATCGGCGTACCAGTGGGCGCTCTCGCTGTGCAGCCGCCCGGAGACCTCCTTGAGGGCCTCCTCCTCCAGGCCGACCAGTGCCACCTTCGCCCCGCGCGCGGAGAGCTTGCGGGCGAGCAACTCGCCGACGCCGCGCGCCGCTCCGGTGACGACCGCGACCTGTCCCTCCAGATCGACCCTGCTCATGCGCCCTCCTTGATCGGCTGGGGAGCGGGCTCGCCGGCCCCCGTGACATACATGCTGACGAGGTCCCGGATCCGGCCCGTGACCCGCTCGGGCTCCTCGACCGGGGTCATATGGCCGGCGCCGGGCAGCTCGGTGAGTCCGGCGCACCGCGGCAGTTCGGCGACCAGGGCGTGCGCGTGCACCGGGGGCACGAGGCGGTCGGCCGTGCCGTGCAGGACCGCGGTGGGCATGTCCAGCCGCCGTACCCCGTGGTCGAGATCGAGCGAGGCGAGCACCTGGGACCAGGCGTGCCGGGCGCCGGTCGGGCAGCCGTGCACGATCCGCGCGCACGCCTCCACCATCTCCGGCGTCGAACGGGCGCCCATCGTGCCGTACTTGAGGATCCGCTTGGCGAGCGGTGTGACCGGTCCGAGCGGGGCGCGCGAGCCGAGGACGCCGGCGCTGAGCCGGGTGCGCAGCGGCCCCTCGCGCAGTGGCAGCACCCGGGCCTCGGCGACCAGGCGTGAACTGCCGGTGCTGGCCAGCAGGACGGCGGCCGCGTGGGCGCGGAAGCGGGGCCGTTCGGCGGCCGCCATGATCGTCATGCCGCCCATGGAGTGCCCGGCGATCAAGGCCTGTTCGCCGTCTGTGAGCGTCGCGGCGAGCACCGCCTCCAGGTCGTCCGCGAGTGCGCGGGTGGTGCACACGGGGCTCGCGGGGCTGCGTCCGTGCCCCCGCTGGTCGTACACGATCACCCGGTGGTCCCCGGCCAGTTCGCGGATCTGCGCCGCCCAGAAGGCGGTCGAGCAGGTCCAGCCGTGGGAGAGGACGACGGCGGGCGCGTCCTGCGGCCCGTGCACCTCGACGTACAGCCGCGCGTCGTCGGTGGAGGGGACGGTGAGTTCCCGGGCCGGGGCGGGCGGGGCGTAGGCGCCGGAGGTCATGTGGGTGACACGGGGGCCGCTCATGCGGCGACCTCGTCGGTGCGGGAAGCCTCAGCGTCGTCAGGGGACTTGGGGGCCTGGCGGGTCCCGGCGCCGCGGATCACCTCGTACTCCCCGAGGTCCACCTGCCGGGTGGCGCGCCGGAACTCGGTCGTCGTGCCGGGCCACACGGTGGTGTTGCGCCCGCTGGCGTCGAGGTACCAGCTGGTGCAGCCGCCGGTGTTCCACACGGTCCGCTTCATGCGCTCCTGGACCTTGTGGTTCCAGGCCGCGACGGCGCCGGGCCGGGCGTCGAGGGCGGTCCGGCCGCCGAGGACGTCGAGCTGGCGCAGATAGTCGGCCATGTAGTTCAGCTGGGACTCGATCATCAGGATCATGGAGGAGTTGCCGAGGCCGGTGTTGGGCCCGATGACCGTCATGAAGTTGGGGAACCCGGCGGCGGTGGCACCGCGCAGCGCCTGCATGCCGCCCTTCCACGACTCGGCGAGGGTGATGCCCTCCGCGCCGACCACGCGCTCGGCGATCGGCATGTCCGTGACATGGAAGCCCGTACCGAAGACGATCGCGTCGACCTCGGCCTCGGTGCCGTCGGCGGCGACCAGGGTCGAGCCCCGCACCTCGCTGAGCCCGCTCGCGACGACGTCCACATTGGGCCGGGCCAGCGCCGGGTAGTAGGTGTTGGACAGCAGGATCCGCTTGCAGCCGATGCGGTAGTCGGGGGTGAGCCGGGCGCGCAGGGCCGGGTCCTTGACCGCGCGGGCGATATTGCGCTTGGCGAGCTGCTCGACCAGGCCGAGTTCGTCGGGGCGCTTGGTGAACGCCTGCACCTGGAGCTCCCGGATGCCCCACAGCAGGCCGCGGCGCAGCTGGGTGGTCAGCGGCAGGGCGCGGTGCAGCCAGCGCTCCGCGGGGCTGATCGCGCGGTCCACCCGGGGCATCACCCAGGGCGGGGTGCGCTGGAAGAGGGTGAGCCTGCCGACCTGCGACTGGATGGCGGGCACGATCTGGATGGCGGAGGCGCCGGTGCCGACCATGGCCACGCGCTTGCCGCGCAGATCGTAGTCGTGGTCCCAGCGGGCGGAGTGGAACACCTTGCCGGGGAAGGAGTCCAGGCCCGGGATGTCGGGCACCTTGGGGTCGGACAGCGGTCCGGTGGCGGAGACGACGACATCGGCGGTCAGCGCTCCGCGCGTGGTCTCGATGTGCCAGCGCAGATTCTCCCGGTCCCAGCTGAGCAGCTTGACCTCTGCGCCGAACCGGATCTGCGGGCGCAGTCCGAAGACATCGGTGACGTGCTCCAGGTAGGCGCGGATGTGCCGCTGCCCGGAGAAGGTGCGCGGCCACTCGGGGTTGGGCGCGAAGGAGAAGGAGTACAGATGGGAGGGCACGTCGCAGGCGCACCCGGGGTAGCTGTTGTCCCGCCAGGTGCCGCCGACGTCCTCGGCCCGTTCCAGTACGACGAAGTCGGTGATCCCCTCGCGGCGCAGCCGCACGGCGGCACCCAGCCCGCCGAAGCCGGACCCGATCACCGCCACCCTCACATGCTCGTGCTCGGCCATCCCGGAGCCTCCACGCCTCGCCTTGAAATGCCGCCCGTCAATGCTGCCAGTGAACACTGGCACGATGGGACTGTAGAGCAGCTCCGTACCGAGCGGTAGGGGGCGCGGGAAGGAAAGTTACCGGCGGTACGCCATAGGCTTCGGGCGTGGCAGCAGAGACCGAACACCCGGAGGCAGCCCGTCGGGGCCCGCGCGAGTACCGCACGGAGGAGCTGGCGCGACGGGCCGGCATCACCGTGCGCACCCTGCGCTTCTACCGCGAACGCAAGCTGCTGCCGCCGCCCCGCCGCGAGGGCCGTATCGCCTGGTACGACGACCATCACCTGGCCCGGCTGCGCACCATCGGCGCCCTGCTGGAGCGCGGCCACACCCTGACCGGCATCGCGGAGCTGGCCGAGGCCCTGGACCAGGGCCGGGACGTCGCCGACCTGCTCGGCGTCGGCGCCCCCACCGAGGAGGAGCCGATCCGCCTCACCCCGGAGGAGCTGGCCGCCCGCTTCGAGGGCGAGGTCACCCCGGAGAACCTGGCCGCGGCCATGGAGCTGGGCTATCTGGGCACCGACGGCGACAAGATCGTGCACATCAGCCGGCGCCTGCTGGACGTCTCCTCCGCCCTGGTCCGCGAGGGCATCCCGCTCGCGGAGGTCCTGACGGCCGGCGCCCGCGTCCGCGAGCACGCCGAGGCCCTGGCCACCCTCTTCTCCGACCTGATCCTGCGCCACGCCCCCGAGGAGGACCTGCACCGGCTGCGCCCCCTGGCGCGCAGCGTGGTGGAGGCGGAGCTGTCCCTGGCGATGGACCGGCAGCTCAGCAAAGGAGAGTAGGGGGAGGGGGAATTAAGGGGAGTAAACGGTCGGAGGGGGCTAAGCGCCGTAGGTCACGGTCACCGGCGCGTGGTCGGACCAGCGCTCGGCGTGCGAGGCCGCCCTCTCGACCCGCGCCTTGAGGGCCCGCGCGGCGAGGCCCGGCGTGGCCATCTGGTAGTCGATGCGCCATCCGGAGTCGTTGTCGAACGCCCGCCCCCGGTACGACCACCAGGTGTACGGGCCGTCGACGTCCGGATGCAGGGCCCGTACGACATCGACGTAGCCGCCCTCCTCAGGGGCGAGGACCCGGCCGAGCCAGGAACGCTCCTCGGGGAGGAAGCCGGAGTTCTTGGTGTTGCCGCGCCAGTTCTTGAGGTCGGCCTCGCGGTGGGCGATGTTCCAGTCGCCGCAGACGACCACCTCGCGCCCCTCGGCGGCGGCGCGTTCGCGCAGTGCCCCGAGGTGGTCGAGGAACTCCGCCATGAAGCGGATCTTCTCGTCCTGCCGCTCGGTGCCGACCTCGCCGGAGGGGAGGTAGAGAGAGGCGACGGTCACACCGGGCAGGTCGGCCTCGACATAGCGCCCGCTGCCGTCGAACTCGTCGGACCCGAAGCCGATCCGCACCCGGTCGGGCTCGCGCCGGGTGTACAGGGAGACACCCGCGCGCCCCTTGGCGGCCGCCGGGGCGTGCACCACATGCCAGCCCTCGGGCTCGCGCACCTCCTCGGGCAGCTGATGCGGTTCGGCGCGCACCTCCTGGAGGCAGACGACGTCCGCCTCCGTCCCGGCCAGCCACGGCACGAAGCCCTTCTTGGCGGCGGCCCGCAGCCCATTCACGTTCACCGAGGTCACAGTCAGCACCACAGCACGATACCGGCACACTGGACGAAGCCCTCACGAGCGAGGGATCCCTCCCGCATGGAAGCGCGATGCCCAGATGAACATTCGCCGCGTAGGTTTCGACCACCCCGACGCCATAAAGCTCAACGACGCGGTGCAGGCCGAATACGCCCTCCGTTACGGCGACGACGGCGATGAAACCTTCCTCACCCCGCAGGACTTCCTCCCGCCCCGGGGCGTGTACCTGATCGCGTACGACGAGTCCGACCGCCCGGTGGCCACCGGCGGCTGGCGCAGCCAGGAACGCAACGACGAGGGCTACTCGGACGGTGACGCCGAGCTGAAGCGCATGTATGTGGTCGAGGAGGTGCGCGGCCGGGGCCTGGCCCGCCGGATGCTGGCCGCCCTGGAGGAGGACGCCCGCGCGGCCGGGCGCCTGCGGATGGTCCTGGAGACGGGAACCAAGCAGCCGGAGGCCATCGCCCTGTACACCTCCAGCGGCTACACGCGCTGCCCCAAGTTCGGTTACTACCGCTTCCACGAGGAGAGCCGCTGCTTCGCGAAGGACCTGTAGGCCGAGGGGAGGCCCGGGCGGGGCCGGAGCGACGGACACGAAAGCCCCGCCACGGCTTGCGGGACGCGCGCCCGGTGAAATGGTCGTACAACATGTCAAAGCCCCGGTCGGTTTCCCGACCGGGGCTTTGAGCTGCGTGGACCTGAGGGGATTCGAACCCCTGGCCCCCTCGATGCGAACGAGGTGCGCTACCGGACTGCGCCACAGGCCCTTGCAACGAGTGAAACTCTAGCACCCTGATCGGGGTGCTTGGAAATCCGTTCCCGAACTGGTCAGGGGCGGCTTCCGGATGCGACGGCCGTCACTCGTTGGCGGCGCGCGGACGGTCGCCGTCCTCGTACTGGTCGAAGAGCGGCGTGCGCCCGCGCTCACGGGAGCGGCGGGCGGAGGCGGCGCGGCGCGCGCCACCGCGGCCGTCGGCCGGCCGGTCCGCCGCGGCGGACGCGGGCTCACTCTCCTCGGCCGCGGGCGCCTGGCCCGTCTCCTGCTCCGGGGCGACCGAGCTGGACCGCGCCGAGCTCCAGGTGTCCGGCCCGCCGAGATCGACGCCGGAGGTGGCCCGCGGCGCGACCGGCGCGGTCACGTACGTGGGCAGGGGTACCGGCACCGGGTCCCAGCTGTCGCCGTGGCCGGGCCGCCGCTGCCGCTCGCGCTGCTGGTCGACCCACTCGGCGTGGTCGGTCTGCTCGACCAGGGCGCGCCGGTCGGCGGCGAGCGTGGAGAGGCCGGGGTCCGTGTCGGTCCCTGTGGCCTCCTCCGGTTCGTCGGCGGCGCGGGCGGCCTCCGGGGTCGCGCGCCGGCGCGGCTGGCGCTCACGCAGTCGCTGGGCGGCGGCCTCGGCGCGGCGGCGGTCCATCTGGTAGGCGAAGCGGCGGCGTTCCTGGGTGCGCAGATAGCCGATGTACGCGCTCAGGAGCAGCGCGGGCGCGGCGGGCGCCCACAGGAAGGCGAGGCCGCCGACGGCGGCGACGATCGCGCCGACGGTGAAGGCGAGGAAGAGCAGCACGGTGGTGCGCCGACGGCGCGCGAGCACCTTCGTGCGCCGGGCGCGCGCTGCGGCCGCCTGTGCCGAAGGTGCCGAGGGGGCGCGTCGGGGTGCCGGTGCGTGCTGCTGCGCCGGGACCGCGGGGGCGTGGCCCCGGTCGGATTCGGGGCTCCGGGACACCTCGGGCTCGCCCTCCACCGGGATCTGACGGCGGGTCGGGGGCATGGCGAAGGCCCGGACGTCCACCGAATCGGTGACGGCGTCCGGATCGACGGCGCCCTGCTCCCCCTCGTCGGTGGAGCGCGCCCGCAGGTCCTTGGCGTATCGGCGCTCCATCCCCGCCCGTCCGGAAAGCAGCCGGATGGCGGTGCTGAAGCGTTCCGTCGGACGGGCCTCATTCAGCTCGTCCTGCCTACGGAGCCACATCGGCACCAAGTAGGCGGCCCAGGCCCCGACAATGACTGCGTAGATGAGGCCGCTGCTGCTCACGCCTCACACGGTAGAGGGGTTTGGCCGAAGGGATCCGCCAATTGAGCCGGTGTGTCGCACGATCTGGCTGATATTTCCAGCATTTTTTGCGACCCTTAGGATCAGTATTTCGAACGCATATTCAATTTCTCGGTCCTTGTGCCGCCGACCGCGCCCGCCGCCACCGTCCGAGCAGCCCGTCCGGCACCTCCTCGGCGGTCAGCGCGAAGACCAGATGGTCGCGCCAGGCGCCGTCGATGTGCAGATAGCGCGGCCGGGGCCCCTCCTCGCGGAATCCGAGCTTCTCCACCACCCGGCGGCTGGGCCGGTTCTCGGGGCGGATGCACACCTCGATGCGGTGCAGTCCGACGGTGCGGAAGCAGTGGTCCACCACCAGCGCGACGGCCGTCGGCATCACCCCGCGCCCGGCCACCGACTCGTCCACCCAGTAGCCGATGTGCCCGGAGCACATCGATCCCCAGGTGATCCCGGCGACCGTCAACTGCCCGACCAGGCGCCCCTGGTACTCGATGACGAACGGCAGCATCCGGCCCGCGTGCGCCTCACGGCGCAGATGCCGGACCATCTGCCGGTACGTCGGCCGGTGTGCGACCGGGCCGCTCGGGGTGGGCGGCGGGATCGTGGCCTCCCAGGGGCGCAGCCAGTCCCGGTTGCGGCGGTTCACCTCGCGCCACTCGCGCTGGTCGCGCAGCTTTATCGGCCGCAGGACGACGTCGCCGTCCACCAGCACGACCGGCCAGGTCGACCCGTTCAGTTCGCACCTCCCGAGCTGGGTCTGGCGTGGTCGCCGCCGCGGAGCTGGTCGACGGCGTGGGCCAGCAGGGGCTCCAGGACGGCCAGTCCGTCCTTCACCCCGCCCGTGGACCCCGGCAGGTTGACGATCAGGGTCCGGCCGGCGACCCCGGCCACCCCCCGGGACAGCGCGGCGGTCGGCACCTTCTCCCTGCCGAACGCCCGGATCGCCTCGGCGATGCCCGGCACCTCGTGGTCGATGACGGCGCGGGTCGCCTCGGGGGTGCGGTCGGTCGGGGTGAGGCCGGTGCCGCCGGTGGTGACGATCGCGTCGTACCCGGCGGCGACGCCCTCGCGCAGGGCGGCCTCGACCGGCTCCCCGTCGGGCACCACCCGGGGGCCGTCCACGGCGAAGCCGAGGCGCGTGAGGCCGTCGGCGATCAGCGGGCCGCCCCGGTCCTCGTAGACGCCCGCGGCGGCCCGGTTGGAGGCGGTGATCACCAGGGCGCGGTAGCTCATGCCCGGCTCCACTCGCCCGACTTGCCGCCCGTCTTCTCCAGCACGCGTACGTCCGTGATGACCGCTCCCTTGTCGACCGCCTTGACCATGTCGATCACGGTGAGCGCGGCGACCGTCACCGCGGTGAGGGCCTCCATCTCGACGCCCGTGCGGTCCGTGGTCTTCACGGTGGCCGTGATCTCCACGGCGTCGTCCGCGACCGACAGATCCAGTTTCACACCCGACACCGACAACGGGTGGCAGAGCGGGATCAGGTCCGGGGTGCGCTTGGCACCCATGATGCCCGCGATCCGCGCGGTGGCCAGCGCGTCTCCCTTGGGCACCCCCTCGCCGCGCAGCAGTTCGACCACGCGGGGCGAGACCAGGACACGGCCGCCGGCGCGTGCGGTGCGCGCGGTGACGTCCTTGCCGGAGACGTCGACCATGCGGGCCGCGCCGGCCGCGTCGAGGTGCGTGAGGTGGTCCTGGGCGGGGGATCCGGGGGTCTGCCCCCGGGACGGTTCGGTCATGCTGTGCGGCGCTCCCGGTCCGGGCCCGCGCCGTGCGGGGCGCGGGCCTGCTGTGCGCGACACGGTACCGCCAAGTAGCGCCGCGCAGCCGCCCAGGACGTGCCTCAGCCGAGCGGTACGACCTCCACCTCGGTGCCGGGCTCGACGGACTCCATGTCCTCGGGTACGACGATCAGCGCGTCCGCGTGCGCCAGCGCCGCCACCAGGTGGGAGCCCGCGCCGCCGACCGGGGTGACCTCCCCGTCGGCGTACCGGCCCCGCAGGAACTGCCGGCGGCCCTTCGGGGAGCGCAGCGCCTTGTCGGCGGTGAGCGTGGCCCGCACCACCGGCCGGTGCAGATCGGTGAGGCCCATCAGGGCGCGGATCGCGGGGCGGACGAACAGCTCGAAGGAGACGTACGACGACACGGGGTTGCCCGGCAGCGCGAGCAGCGGTGTGTGGTCGGGGCCGATGGAGCCGAAGCCCTGGGGCTTGCCGGGCTGCATGGCCAGCTTGCGGAACTCGATGCCGCTGCCCGGCACGTCCTCGTCGCCGATGTCCGCCAGCGCCTCCTTGACCACGTCGTACGCCCCGACGCTCACGCCGCCCGTGGTGACCAGCAGGTCGGCGCGGATCAGCTGGTCCTCGATGGTCGAGCGCAGGGTGTCGGCGTCGTCGGCGACGGCGCCCACCCGGTAGGCGATGGCGCCCGCGTCCCGCGCGGCGGCGGTGAGGGCGAAGCTGTTGGAGTCGTAGATCCGGCCGTGGCCCAGCTGCTCACCGGGCTGGACGAGTTCGCTGCCGGTGGAGACGACGACCACGCGCGGGCGGGGGCGCACCTTCACCGTGCCCCGGCCGATCGCGGCGAGCAGCGCGATCTGCGGCGGCCCGAGGATCGCGCCGGCCGCCAAGGCGCGGTCGCCCGCCTTCACATCGCTGCCCTCGGCCCGTACATGCGCGCGTGCCTCGACGGGCCGGTGCACCCGCACCTGGCCCTCCGCGTCCTCCGGGGCCAGGCTGCGGGCCCGCATACCGCCGGCCGGGCCCTCGCCGAGCCCGCCGTCGGTCCATTCGACGGGGACGACGGCCTCGGCGCCGGGCGGCAGCGGGGCGCCGGTCATGATGCGGGCGGCCTGGCCCGGTCCGACACGCACCGGGTCGTCGGCGCCGGCCGCGACATCCCCGATGACCTCCAGGGCGGCCGGGAACTCCTCGCTGGCGCCCGCGACATCGGCGACCCGTACCGCGTACCCGTCCATCGAGCTGTTGTCGAACGGCGGCAGTGACACCGGCACCGTGACGTCCTCGACCAGGACACAGCCCTGGGCGTCGAGCAGTTGGAGTTCGATGGGCTCCAAGGGCTGGACCGTGGCGAGGATGTCCGCCAGGTGCTGGTCCACCGACCACAGGTCGTCTTCGCCGGTCGGGCGGGTCGCGGCGCTGCTCAACTCTGCTGCATCTCCTCGGCTACGTAACTGCGGAGCCAGGTCCGGAAGTCCGGGCCCAGGTCTTCACGTTCGCATGCGAGCCGGACAATGGCACGCAGATAGTCGCCGCGGTCGCCGGTGTCGTAGCGGCGGCCCTGGAAGACGACGCCGTGCACCGGGCCGCCGGCCCGCTCGTCGTCGGCGAGTTGCTGGAGCGCGTCGGTCAGCTGGATCTCGCCGCCGCGGCCCGGTTCCGTCTTGCGCAGTATGTCGAAGACATGCGGGTCGAGGACATAGCGGCCGATGATCGCGTAGTTGGAGGGGGCGTCGGCCGGGTCGGGCTTCTCGACCAGTCCGCTGATCCTGACGACGTCGCCCTCGGCGGTGGCCTCGACGGCGGCGCAGCCGTAGAGGTGGATCTGCTCGGGCGCGACCTCCATGAGGGCGATCACGCTGCCGCCGTGCTGCTCCTGGATCTCGATCATGCGCTGGAGCAGGGGGTCGCGGGGGTCGATCAGGTCGTCGCCGAGCAGGACCGCGAAGGGCTCGTGGCCGACGTGCGGGGCCGCGCACAGCACGGCGTGGCCGAGGCCCCTGGGGTCGCCCTGGCGGACGTAGTGCATGGTCGCCAGGTCGCTGGATTCCTGCACCTTGGCGAGCCGGCTCGCGTCGCCCTTCTTCTGAAGGGCCGACTCCAGCTCGTAGTTGCGGTCGAAGTGGTCCTCCAGGGGACGCTTGTTACGACCGGTGATCATCAGGACGTCGTCGAGCCCCGCGGACACGGCCTCCTCGACCACGTACTGGATCGCGGGCTTGTCGACGACCGGCAGCATCTCCTTGGGAGTCGCCTTGGTCGCCGGCAGGAACCGGGTACCAAGTCCCGCCGCCGGAATGACAGCCTTGCTGATCCTGGGGTGCGCCTGAGTCATGCCCGCCACCTTAACCGGCGATCCTTGGCGCGACCTGGGGCTGCGCTTGGCCCACCCTTTGACGACGACCGGGACGACATGGACGCCGTGAACGGCGGACGGAAAGGGTGCGGGAACGACCCGTGGAACACGACGGACGCGTGGACGAGCCTGACAAGAGGACATTGCGGCGGGGCCTCCTCGCGATGAGGAACGGGCTGCCGGACGATGACGTACGGGAGTCGGCCCGCGCGCTGGCCGCGCACGCCCTGGAGCTGCCCGAACTGGCGGGGGCGCGCACGGTCGCCGCGTACGTCTCCGTCGGCGCGGAGCCCGGCACCGGCACACTCCTCGACGCGTTGCGCGCGCGGGGCGCCCGGGTCCTGCTCCCCGCGCTGCTGGCGGACAACGACCTGGACTGGGGGGAGTACACCGGGCCCGGTTCGCTGACCGAGGTGCGGCACGGCTCGAAGATGGCCCTCCTCGAACCCTCCGGCACCCGGCTCGGCCCGGACGCCGTGACGGGCGCGGACGTGGTCCTGCTGCCCGGACTCGCGGTGGACACGCGCGGGATGCGGCTGGGGCGCGGCGGCGGCTCGTACGACCGTGTCCTGGCCCGGCTGGAGCGCGCGGGCGCGCGTCCCCGCCTGGTGGTGCTGCTCTACGACACGGAGGTCGTCGCACGGGTCCCCGTGGAGGAGCACGACCGGCCGGTGCACGCGGTGGTGACGCCCTCCGGGGCACGCCGCTTCACCTGAGGCCCGCGGAGACGCGGAACGGCCCTCCACGCGCGTGTGGAGGGCCGTTCCGTGTACCGGGTGCGGCGGTTACGGCTGGAGGACGAGGGTGTCGCTCGTGCTCTTGTCGACCGCCTTCGAGGAGTACGACCAGGGCAGCAGCTCGCCCTTGGCCCACTTGTCCGTCTGGTCCGTGTAGTGCGCGCTGAACGCGTGCCCGGAGGCCCCGGTCAGGTTGATCCACTTGGACTTGTCGAGGTCGGCGAGGTTGACGACCATCCGCATCGAGGGCACCCAGACCACGTTGTAGCCGCCCGCGGCGTTCCAGCCGGTCGCGTCCACGGCCGCCTCACCGCCGTTGAGCTTCCAGGGGCCGCGGTTGAGCAGGTACTGGAGCGCCTGGGGGCCGTCGGTGCCGAGCGTCTGGTTCTTCAGGAACAGGCGGTGCAGCCGGCCCCAGTTCCAGGTGTCGATGTCCTTGCCGAGCTTGGCGGTCAGCTCCCAGCGGGCGTCGATCATGGCCCGCGCGAAGAGCTGGTCCATGTTCTTCGCCGCCGGGCGGGTGCCCTGCTTGGGCGTCTTCCACCAGTCGCTGTCCGGCTTGTTCATCAGATTGCGCACGACCTCGAACCAGCGGTCGCCGCCGTCCGGCTGCGCCTGGTCCGCGGCGCGCATGCCGCACTCGCGCACCTTGGTGTTGTCGTCGTCCACCGGACCGGTGCTGTCGACCTTGTCGACCCACAGGCACTGGCCCTTGACCCGCAGCTCCTTGGGGAGCTTGTTGCCGAAGGCAAGCTTGAGGACGTTGCGCCAGACGGCGTTGAAGTACGCGGCGGCCGCGGAGTCGGAGTCCTGGGTGTAGTCCCAGCCCTCCAGCAGCTTCTGCGCGTCCCGCACGTTCTTGTCGGACAGGTTGATCTTCAGCAGCTTCGGCACCATGAGCTTGGCGATCTCGCTGCTGTCGTCCAGCTGCATCTGCCGCATGTCGTCGGTGGAGATCTTGCCGCCGCCCTTGATCTTGGACTCGATCAGGTCGGTGATCCGCTGGCTGCGGGTGCCGTAGCCCCAGTCGGTGGTCAGGGTGTACGGGTACTTGTCCTTGTCGACCACGGCCTGGTTGGCGGTGACGATGTAGCCGCGCTTGGGGTTGTACTCGTAGGGCAGCTCGTCCTGCTGGATGTAGCCGGTCCAGCGGTACTTGGGGTCCCAGCCGGGCGCCGGCACGGAGCCGTCGTCCGCGGCGGAGCGCGTCGGGATCTTGCCCGGCAGGGTGTAGCCGATGTTGTCGCGGGTGTCGGCGTAGATCAGGTTCTGCGAGGGGACGTCGAACTTGGCGGCCGCCGCGCGGAAGTCCTTCCAGCCGCCGGCCTTGTCGAGCGCGAAGATGGCGTCCATGGAGGCGCCCGGGTCGAGCGCGGTCCACTTCAGGGCGACGCCGTAGCCGTCGCCGCGGTCGGGGGCGGCGGCGGCGACGCCGGCCTTCTTGCCGACCTGGACCAGCTCGTCGTCGCGGTCCGACAGGAGCGGCATCCCGTCCTGGGTCTCGCGCACGACGATCGTCTTGGAGGCGCCGCCTGCGACCTTGATGGTCTCCTCGCGGGTCTTGAAGGGCCGCACCTTGCCGTCGTACAGGTAGCCGCCGGCGGTGACCTTCTCCAGGTAGAGGTCGCTGACGTCGACCCCGGAGTTGGTCATGCCCCAGGCGATGTCGGCGTTGTGGCCGATGATCACACCGGGCATCCCGGCAAACGTGTAACCCGTGACGTCGTACTGGCACTTGGCCGAGACGGTCCGGCAGTGCAGGCCCATCTGGTACCAGACGCCCGGCAGGGACGCCTCCAGGTGCGGGTCGTTGGCGAGGAGCGGCTTGCCGGTGATGGTGTGCTGGCCGCCGACGACCCAGGAGTTGGAGCCGATGCCCTGGCCGTTCACGCCGACGGCGGTCGGGAGGTCGTCCAGGGAGCTGTAGAGGCCCCCCAGTTGACTCGTGAGGCCCGAACCGGAGGTACCCGAGGGTCCGGAGCCGGTGGCGCCCGTCGTGCCCGCAGACGAGCCCGTGGCGCCGGTGGTGCCCGTCGCACCCGTGGCCCCGGTCGTGCCGGTGCTCGTGCCCGTGCCCACGGGCGTGCCGGCGGCGGCGCTCTGCTCGAAGCTCTTGGTCAGCGCGTCGTACTGGCCCTCCTGCACGATCGGCTTGTTCCGGCTGTACGGGTACTCCGGGTACAGGTCCTGGATCTGCTGCGGACCGAGGCGGCTCGTCATCAGGGCGCGGTCGATCTCGTCCCGCATGTTGCCGCGCAGGTCCCAGGCCATCGCCTTCAGCCAGGAGATCGAGTCGACCGGGGTCCACTGCTGCGGCTTGTAGTCGTTGGTCAGGTTGAGGGCGGCGTACTCCAGGGAGATGTCCTTGCCGCTCTTGCCCTTCAGATACGCGTTGACGCCCTTGGAGTAGGCGTCCAGATAGCTCTTGGCGGAGGCCGACAGCTTGGTGTCGTACTCCTGCTTGGCGACCCGCTCCCAGCCGAGGGTGCGCAGAAGCTCGTCGTTCTTGACCTGGCTCTTGCCGAACATCTCCGACAGGCGCCCCGCCGTCATGTGCCGGCGCACGTCCATCTCGTAGAACCGGTCCTGCGCCTGGACGTAGCCCTGCGCCATGAACAGGTCCGCGTCGGAGGACGCGTAGATCTGCGGGATGCCGTTGCCGTCCCGCTTGACGTCGACCGGGCCGGACAGCCCGTCGAGCGTGATCGTGCCCGTGGTCTGCGGGAGGGAGGCACGGACGGCACTGACCGACCAGTAGCCGCCGTAGGCGATGCCCGCGATGACGGCCAGGACCAGCAGCAGGACGAGCAGTCGGGCTTTGCGCCCCTTCTTCCTGCCTGACTTGGCGGGCGCGGCACCGGTGGTGGCGGTGTCACCCGTTGTGGCGGTGGTGTTCGGGGGCATCGCTGTCCTTGCTGTCCTAACGCGAGCGGCAGGTCGGGCCATGACTTTGAATGAGCGCTGGAGCAACCATAGGCGCAGGACCCTGTGCGCCTTGACGCGGAGTCGGGAACCAGCGCGCACGAGCGTTCGATCTTCTCCCCCTAGCGTCAAGAAAGCGTCAAGAATTAGGTAAGGTAACGAAGTACCTGGATGCGGTGCGCCGCAGCCTCGGATCTTGTGTTCGCGCGTCCGCGCGCCCCGCGCTCGGGCCAAGGAAGGGAACCGCCGCTGACTGTTCACCACCTCAACCAGCTTCTGCTCGTCTGCTCCCTGGTCCTGCTGGTCGCCGTCGCGGCCGTGCGGATCTCCTCGCGCAGCGGGCTCCCCAGCCTGCTCGTCTACCTGGGGATCGGCATCGTCATGGGCCAGGACGGCCTGGGCCACATCCACTTCGACAGTGCCGCCGTGACGCAGGTCATGGGCTATGCGGCCCTGGTCGTGATCCTCGCCGAGGGCGGCCTCGGCACCAAGTGGAAGGAGGTCCGGCCGGTCCTGTCCTCCGCCGCCGTGCTCGCGACCGCGGGCGTCGCGGTCAGCGTCGGGGTCACCGCGGCGGGCGCGCACTATCTGGTCGGGCTGGACTGGCGGCAGTCGCTCATCATCGGCGCGGTGGTGTCCTCGACGGACGCGGCGGCGGTCTTCTCCGTACTGCGCAGAATCCCCCTGCCCGCACGGGTGACGGGCACCCTGGAGGCGGAATCGGGGTTCAATGACGCCCCGGTCGTCATCCTGGTCGTCGCCTTCTCCACGGCGGGACCGGTCGAGCACTGGTACATGCTGATCGGCGAGATAGCCCTGGAGCTGGCCATCGGCGCCGCCGTGGGACTCGCGGTGGGCCTGGTCGGCTCCTGGGGACTCAAGCACGTGGCGCTGCCCGCCTCCGGCCTCTACCCGATCGCCGTCCTCGCGATCGCCATCTCGGCGTACGCGGCCGGCGCCCTGGGGCACGGCAGCGGCTTCCTCGCGGTCTATCTGGCCTCCATGGTGCTCGGCAACGCCAAGCTGCCGCACTGGCCGGCCACCCGCGGCTTCGCCGAGGGGCTCGGCTGGATCGCCCAGATCGGCATGTTCGTCCTGCTCGGCCTTCTGGTCACCCCGCACGAACTGGGCGACGACATCGTGCCCGCCCTGGTCATCGGCCTGATCCTGACCATGGTGGCCCGCCCGCTCAGCGTGGTGCTCAGCCTGACCCCGTTCCGGGTGCCCTGGCAGGAGCAGACCCTGATGTCCTGGGCGGGACTGCGCGGCGCCGTGCCCATCATCCTGGCGACGATCCCCATGGTGAACGGCGTCGACGGCAGTCGGCGGATCTTCAACCTCGTCTTCGTCCTGGTCGTCGTCTACACCCTGGTCCAGGGGCCGACGCTGCCCTGGCTGGCGCGCAAGCTGCGCCTCGGCGAGAAGGGCGAGGCGGCCGACCTCGGCATCGAGTCGGCGCCCCTGGAGCGGCTGCGCGGGCATCTGCTGTCCGTGACCATCCCCGAGGAGTCGCGGATGCACGGCGTCGAGATCGCCGAGCTGCGGCTGCCGTCCGGGTCCGCCGTGACGCTCGTCGTGCGCGAGGGGAAGTCCTTCGTACCGCTGCCCAGCACGGTGCTGCGGCGCGGCGACGAACTCCTGGTGGTCGCCACCGACCCGGTCCGCGACTCGGCGGAGGCGCGGCTGCGCGCGGTCGCCCACGGCGGCAAGCTGGCGAGCTGGCTGGGCACGGACGGGGCGGAGGACTCCGGGGGCGCACAGGCCGGGGGCCCGAAGCCGGGGAGCGCGCGGTCCGGGGGTTCGCGCTCCGGGGGCTCGCGTTAAGAACGGGTTTCCTACGGTTCACACCTGGCGTACGCGCCGCGGAATCCCAGGCGACCGATCCGCTGGTGCTCGCTTTCACAGCCCACGCGGGGGTGGCCCCTGTACGATGAAGGGGCACCCTGATCGAACCAACTCTGCCTGACGCAGAGCTGGCGCGACCGTATGGCGGCCGTGACGCCCCCCACCTTGCCGTGGGCGCCGGTATCTACCGCAGTCCGCGCAAGAGGACAGCTCTCGGCGCCCGGACCCCCGCACGGGGACGCGCGCTACCAGGCGGCAGAAAGGCACGGGCCGTGGGATCCACGGTCACCGACGACTCGGCGAAGACCTCGCCGGCCTCCTCCCGCCCCGGATACGGAGCACTGCTGCGCACCCGCGGCGCCTGGACCTTCCTGCTCCCCGGCTTCGCGGCACGCCAGCCGTTCGCGATGCTCACCCTCTCCATCGTGCTGCTGGTGCAGCACACCACCGGCTCGTACGGCGCGGCCGGCGCCGCCGCGGCCGTCACCGGCGTCTCCATGGCGTTGTTCGCGCCCTACAGCGGGCGCCTGGCCGACCGCTACGGCCAGCGCGCCGTGCTGCTCCCCGGCGTCCTGGTGCACACCGTGTCGGGTCTGTCCCTGACGGCGCTCGCCCTCGCGCACGCCCCGCTGTGGGCGCTGTTCCTGGCGGCCGTGCCGACCGGTGCCTCGGTGCCGCAGGTCGGGCCCATGGTGCGGGCGCGCTGGGGCGTGAAGCTCCAGGGCTCGCCCCTGATGGGCACCGCGGCCGCGTTCGAGTCGGTCACGGACGAGCTGACCTTCGTCTTCGGGCCCCTGCTGGCGACCGCCCTGTGCACCGCCGTCACCCCCGCGGCCGGTCTGCTCACGGAAGCGGCGCTCACCCTCGTGGGCGGTTTGCTGTTCGCCGCGCAGAAGAGCACGCAGCCCGCGGTGACGGCCACGGGCGGGGCCGCGCACGTGGAGCACGGCTCCGCGCTCCGGATCCCCGGTGTGCGCGTGCTGATCGTGACCTTCCTCGGCATCGGCTCGGTCTTCGGCGGCATGCAGGTATCCCTGGCCGCCTTCACCCAGTCGATCGGCGAGCCCGGTCTGAACGGCGTCCTGTACGGCGTCTTCGCCGCGGGAAACATGCTGTCCGGCATCGTCTGCGGCGCGATCGCCTGGAAGACGGCGCCCCAGCGGCGCCTGCTCGTCGGCTACGCCGCGCTCGCGCTGACCGCGTCCGCGCTGTGGACGGCGCACTCGGTGCTGCTGCTCGCCGCGCTCGGCCTGCTGGTCGGCATGTGCATCGCGCCGTCGCTGATCACCGGCTACACGCTGGTCGAGGCCCTGGTCCCGGCCCGGGCCCGCACCGAGGCGTTCACCTGGCTGACCGGCGCGGTCGCGCTCGGCCAGGCGGCCGCGGTCACCGTCGCCGGACAGCTGGAGGACCGGCTGTGGGACGGCTCGGGATTCCTGGTCCCGATGGGCGGTACGGTGCTCGCTCTGCTGACCCTGGTGGCGCTGCGATCCGCGCTGATCACGCGCCAGGAGACGCAGACCGTGGCACGTGGCGTCGGTCACCGCTCGCCGGTGACGGTGGACTGATCCCCGGGAATACGTCACTATGGAGCGTCGTTAGCACTCAATGAGTGAGAGTGCCAGGAGGAAGACAGTGCCGACCTACCAGTACCAGTGCACCGAGTGCGGCGAGGGCCTCGAGGCGGTGCAGAAGTTCACCGACGATGCCCTGACCGAGTGCCCCCACTGCAACGGGCGCCTGAAGAAGGTGTTCTCCGCGGTCGGCATTGTCTTCAAGGGCTCCGGCTTCTACCGCAACGATTCGCGCGGCTCCACGTCGAGCAGCAGCCCGGCGACGAAGCCGTCCGGCTCCTCGTCGTCCGGCTCGACCTCGGCGTCGTCCGACTCGAAGCCGTCGTCGACGTCCTCGACGTCCACGTCGAGCTCGGCCGGCACGTCCGCCGCCTGAGGCCGCACGCCCCGTCTTTTTTGACGTCCGCCCTGCCGTCCCTGGACGGCAGGGCATTCGGCGTTCCCCGGCAAGGTCTCCTGCGCGGCGTCACGGCCAGCTAATGTCTTGGCCATGGCGAACGCAGAGATCGGCGTAATCGGCGGCTCGGGCTTCTACTCGTTCCTCGAGGACGTCACCGAGGTACAAGTGGACACCCCCTACGGGCCGCCCAGCGACTCCCTGTTCCTCGGCGAGATCGCCGGCCGGCGGGTCGCCTTCCTGCCCCGGCACGGCCGCGGCCACCATCTGCCACCGCACCGCATCAACTACCGCGCCAACCTGTGGGCGTTGCGTTCCGTCGGCGTCCGGCAGGTCCTCGGCCCCTCCGCGGTGGGCGGTCTGCGCACCGAGTACGGCCCCGGCACGCTGCTGGTGCCGGACCAGTTCGTGGACCGTACGAAGTCCCGGGCCCAGTCCTACTTCGACGGGCTGCCGCTGCCGGACGGCACGGTGCCGAACGTCGTGCATGTGTCCCTGGCCGACCCCTACTGCCCCACCGGACGGGCCGTCGCGCTGAAGGCCGCCCGCGGCCGGGACTGGGAGCCGGTGGACGGCGGCACGCTGGTCGTGGTCGAGGGGCCCCGCTTCTCCACCCGCGCCGAGTCGCTGTGGCACCAGGCGCAGGGCTGGTCGGTGGTGGGCATGACCGGCCACCCCGAGGCGGCGCTCGCCCGCGAACTGGAGCTGTGCTACACGTCCATGACCCTGGTCACCGACCTCGACGCGGGCGCCGAGACCGGCGAGGGCGTCTCCCACGAGGAGGTCCTCCAGGTGTTCGCGGCCAATGTGGAACGGCTGCGCGGGGTGCTCTTCGACGCGGTCGCCGCGCTGCCGGCGACCGGGGAGCGGGACTGCCTGTGCGTACACGCGCTCGGCGGGATGGACCCGGGGTTCGAGCTGCCGTAGCGGGGCGGACGGGGTGACCGGAGCTGTGGACAAGTCGCCGTAGCGGGAGCGGAACCACCCGTTCGAGTGGGCGAGTTGTCCACAACCGGGCGGTGGTCCACCGGCTCCGGCGGGATCCGGTGCGAGGCGTCATCGTGGGCATCGCAAGCCGACGTCCCTCGTCACAGGCGGTGATCCCGATGCCCCACCCCTTCTCCTCCGCTCCCTCACCCGCGCCCTCCTCCCCCACCGCGGCCGCCTCGCGCAGCGCGTTCCCCCCTCCCCTCGGCACGGACGCGCCCGCGACCTGCGAGGTGCCGCCGTTCCCGCCGGTGCGGGTGCGCGGCGGGCGGTACCGGGTGCAGCGGCTGGTACGGCACCGGGGGCGGGCGGTGGCGGCCGGCCTCGCGGTGACCGCGGCCGCGCTGGTGGCCGCGGGCCCGGGGACCTCGGCACAGGCACACCGCGCCCACACGGCACCGCGGCCCGCCCGGTCCGCGCGCGGACACCCGCCCGCGACTCCCCTACGCCCGCCGCCGCGCCCGGAGGGCCTGGTCGCGGCGCCGGTGCGGATCGCCGACGCGGCCACGGTCCGGCTGCTGCGCCCCGGCGACCGGGTCGATGTGATCGCCGCGCAGGATCCGGCGGCCGGGGGCGGGGGCGGCGCCCGGGTGCTCGCGCGCGAAGTGCGGGTGACACGGGTGCCGGAGCCGCTCGACGGCGCCGCCGAGAGCGGCGCGCTGGTGGTGCTGGCGGTGCCGCGCGCCCTGGCGGCCGGGCTCGTCGGTGCGAGTGCCACGGCGCGGCTGGCGGTGACGCTGTGCTGAACCGCGTCGGACTTTTTCCCGGCGGCGCGCTGTCAAGTCGCTCCTTCGGGGGACAGGATTGGACAGTATGGCCGTACCGTGCCGTAGGTTGCGGAGCGTTTTGTTCCACCACCTGTGCATGCGAGGAGCGTCTCCGAGGTGAGCGCGAAGAAGGAACCGAGCGTCCTGCAAGGCTTCAAGGCCTTCCTGATGCGCGGCAATGTCATCGACCTGGCAGTGGCGGTCGTCATCGGCGCCGCCTTCACCAACATCGTCAACGCGCTGGTGAAGGGGATCATCAACCCGCTGGTCGGCGCGATCGGCACCCAGAACCTGGACAACTACAGCACGTGTCTGAGCGACTCGTGCCACGGCACGCACGGCATCCAGCTGATGTGGGGCTCCGTCCTCGGCGCCGCGCTGTCCTTCCTGATCACCGCCACGGTGGTGTACTTCCTGATGGTCCTGCCGATGTCGAAGTACCTGGCCCGGCAGGCGGCCCGCAGGGAGGCGCGGGAGGGCACCAAGGAGGTCATCGAGGTGTCCGAGCTGGAGGTGCTCAAGGAGATCCGCGACGCCCTGGTCGCCCAGCGCGGCACCGGCCGCGACGACCACTGACGGTTCAGATGTGGTGGGGCGGCTTCTCGTCGAGGAAGCGCTTGAGGTCGGCGGCGCTGTCGCCGGCCGGCCGCTCGCCCCAGCCGCGGTCGGTGTCGTCCGAGGACTGCTGGTCCAGCGGATCGTCGAAGACCAGCGCGGGCTTCGGGTCACGCGGTCCGGGTGCGGGGGCATCGCTCATGCGTCCAGGGTACGGCCCCCGTCCCGGTGGGCCGCCGGCCGCCGGTGAGCGCCCGAGCAAGCCTTCCGCCCGGTTTTCTGCTGTGCTGAGAGGCATGACGCCGAGTTCCACCCCGGCGCCCGCTGCTCCGGGCGCATCCCACCCCGCATCCCATCCCTCCGGCCCCGTGCGACGGCTCACCGCGCGCGGGCGCCAGGAGGCCCACCGGGTCTCCTCCCCGCTGGAGCTGCTCTTCGACCTGTGCTTCGTCGTGGCGGTCTCCCAGGCGGGTGCGCAACTGGTGCACGCCGTCTCCGCGGGCCACGCAGGCACCGGGGTCCTGAACTACGCGATGGTGTTCTTCGCCATCTGGTGGGCCTGGATGAACTTCTCCTGGTTCGCCTCGGCGTACGACAACGACGACGTGCTCTACCGGGTCGTCACCCTGGTGCAGATCGCCGGCGTGCTGGTGCTGGCCGCCGGTGTCTCCCGGGCCTTCGAGCAGCACGACTACATGACGGTCTGGCTCGGCTATGTGATCATGCGCCTCGCGATGGCCACCCAGTGGCTGAGAGCCGCGCGGACCGCCGAGGGCGCCGAACGCAGAGCCGCGCTGCGCTACGCGGGCGGAGTGCTGCTGTGCCAGGTCGGCTGGGCCGGTCTGGTGGTGCTGCCGCAGCCGGCGCGGCCCTGGGTGTTCCTGGTGATGGCGATCGCGGAGATGTGCGTACCGCTGTTCGCCGAGCGGCGCTACGAGACCTCCTGGCATCCGCACCACATCGCCGAGCGGTACGGACTGTTCACGATCATCGTGCTCGGCGAGACGATCGCCTCCGCCACGGTCGCCGTGAAGTCCGCCGTGGACGAGCACTCGGCGCTGGGCGAGCTGCTGCCGATCGCGGCGGGCGGGCTCCTGATCGTCTTCTCCGCCTGGTGGATCTACTTCGTGGTGCCCATCCACGGCCATCTGCGCTCCAGCGGACGGGCGTTCCTGTGGGGGTACGGCCACTATCTGATCTTCTCCTCGGCGGCGGCGATCGGCGCGGGCCTGGAGGTGGCCGTGGAGGAGACCGTCGGCTCGGCGCACATCTCCACGGCGGCCGCGTCGGCGGCGGTGACCCTGCCGACGGCGCTGTATCTGCTGACCGTCTGGGCCCTGCACGCACGGCACTTCAAGGTGGGCATCGCGCAGCAGCTGGTGCTGCCGGTCACCGCGCTGCTGGTGCTCTGCTGCACCTTCCTGGGCGGCCGGTCGGTGCTCGCGGCGGGCCTGGTCTGCGCGGCGGCGGTGGCGACCGGGGTGACCCTGACGGCCCGCATGGTCCGAAGGGAGCGTGCGGCGAGCGCTGAAACACCGGCCGGCTGAGCCCTGCGGAAGGCCGGCCGGCCGGGCCCCGCGGTGACAGACCGAGCCATTCGACGGCGACCGAGCCCTTCGGTGGCGGGCGGGGCTCGGGCAGACTGGCGGCCATGACAGTTGACGCACTGACAGATGTCGCCGGGGTACGGGTCGGACACGCCACCCGGACCGGGGACGGCAGGCTCACCGGGACCACCGTCGTACTGGCGCCGGAGGGCGGGGCCGTGGCCGCCGTGGATGTGCGCGGGGGCGGACCCGGCACCAAGGAGACCGACGCGCTCGATCCGCGCAATGTGGTCCAGCGGGTCGACGCGATCGTGCTCACCGGGGGCAGCGCCTACGGGCTCGACGCGGCGTCCGGGGTGATGGCCTGGCTGGAGGAGCGGGGGCGGGGCGTGCGGGTGGGACCCGACCCGGCGCATGTCGTGCCGGTGGTGCCCGCGGCCTGCGTCTTCGACCTGGGGCGCGGCGGTGACTTCCGGGCCCGGCCGGACGCCGCGACGGGCCGCGCGGCGGTGGAGGCGGCGGCCGCGAGCGCGCCGGGCGCCCCGGTGCCGCAGGGCTGTGTGGGGGCCGGCACCGGCGCGGCGGCCGGCTGGCTCAAGGGCGGCATCGGCACGGCGAGCACGGTCCTCGAATCGGGGATCACGGTCGCCGCCCTGGTGGTCGCGAACGCGGCGGGATCGGTGCTGGATCCGCGGACGGGGGTGCTGTACGGGGAGTTGTACGACGGCCGGGTCGCGTACCCGGAGAAGGAGGTGCACGAGGCCGCGCTGCGGCGGCTGGAGGAGTCCGGCGCGGGCCGTACGCCGCCGCTGAACACGACGCTGGCGGTCGTCGCCACCGACGCCGAACTGACCAAGGCACAGGCCCAGAAGCTGGCCGGCACCGCGCACGACGGCATCGCCCGCGCCGTCCGCCCGGTCCATCTGCTGCACGACGGCGACACGGTCTTCACCCTGGCCACCGGCACCCGGCCGCTCGCCGCGCATCCGCTCGCCCTCAATGAGCTGCTGGCCGCGGGCGCGGACCTGGTGACCCGGGCGATCGTCAAGGCGGTGCGCGCGGCCGAGCCGGTCGACGGACCGGGCGGAGTGTGGCCGTCGTACGGGGAGTTGTACGGGCGGTCGTAGGGGGAGCGCGTCGCCGTCGGACGCGGATTGTCGCGGTTCTGTCACGTCGTGGCCTTACGAGGTCTTGGGGGGAACCTCAGGGACTGTTTGCGCACTCTTTCTTGGCGCATGGGAACGGACCACGCACATCACACGAACCTGGAGCAGCCCGTGACAAGGCCGGACATTGCAGCGCGGCGCGCACTGGGGGCCTGTGCCGCCCTGATGGTCGGCGCCCTCACCCTGACCGCCTGCGGCGGCGACGCCAACGCCTCGAACAAGGGCGGCGGCAAGGACTCCCCGAAGACCTCGACGGCGAAGATAGCCATCTCGGCGAAGGACGGCGCGACGGACGCGTCCGTCAACGCGACCGGCGTGAAGGTCAGCGACGGCACGCTCACCGATGTGAAGATGACCGTGTCGGGGTCCGAGCAGGCCGTGCCGGGCGCGATATCGGCGGACGGCCACAGCTGGAAGCCGAAGCAGCGCCTCGAGCTCGGCACGAAGTACCAGATAGCCGCGCGGGCGAAGGACGCCGAGGGTCGCCCGGCGGCGGCCAACGCCATCTTCAGCACCGTCAGTTCGGCCAACAGCTTCATCGGCACCTACACGCCGGACAACGGCAGCACGGTCGGCGTGGGCATGCCGGTGTCGTTCACCTTCAACAAGTCGATCAGCGACAAGAAGGCCGTGCAGTCGCACATCACGGTCAACTCCAGCAGCGGCCAGCAGGTGGTCGGGCACTGGTTCGGCGACCGGCGCCTGGACTTCCGGCCGCAGGAGTACTGGAAGGCCGGCTCCAAGGTCACGATGAAGATCGACCTGGACCATGTGCAGGGCGCCCAGGGCCTCTACGGCGTGCAGAAGAAGACGGTCTCCTTCACCGTCGGGCGCTCGCAGGTCTCCACCGTCGACGTGAACACGCAGACGATGACCGTGGTGCGCGACGGCCAGACGCTCAAGTCGGTGCCGATCTCCGCGGGCAGCCCGGAGCACACCACGTACAACGGGCAGATGGTGATCTCCGAGAAGTTCACCCAGACCCGGATGAACGGCTCGACGGTCGGCTTCGGCGGGGAGTACGACATCCCGGATGTGCCGCACGCGATGCGCCTGACGTCCTCGGGCACCTTCATCCACGGCAACTACTGGTACAACAAGGGCAATCCGCCCTTCGGCCGGCAGGGCACCAGCCACGGCTGCGTCGGCCTCGCGGATGTGCAGGGCGCGCAGGGCGACACCTCGGCGAAGTGGTTCTTCGACAACTCGCTCATCGGCGATGTGGTGATCGTGAAGAACTCCCCCGACACCACCGTGTCCCCGGACAACGGCCTCAATGGCTGGAACATGTCCTGGAGCGCCTGGACCGCCGGAAGTGCCGCCTGACCGACGGGTTTTGACGGGTTTTGGGGCCGCGCGGGAACATCTCGCGCGGCCCGCGCGTTTTTCCGGTGTTCGTTTTCCCCATTCCCGGACATGATGTCCGATCGAGGGGCTACGGTATGCACCCACAAGGTGACATGCAGCAACGCCGGGAGATGCCTTGAGCGTTCCGTATGAGACGGCAGCGCCCGAACCAGCCGAGTCGCCGGAGTCGCCCGAGGAGCACCTCGCGCGACTCCTCGGCCGCGCCCTGAACTCCTTCGAACTGCCCGACGAGGTGATCCGACGGCTCGACTGCGCGCTGGCGTACGACAGTTCGCTGCACTCCGCGCACCACAGCGCCGGGCTGCACCGGGAGACGTACCGGCACACCTGGCTGCTCGCCGACGGCTCGGCGGTCACGCTCTGGGAGCTGGCGCACAACGCCACCCCGGGCGGCGCCCCTGATCATGAGGTGTACACCGACGAGGAGGAGCTCCAGACGGCCACCTCGCGGCTCGGATTACCCCCGGACACACCCGAGCTGGAGCTGCCCGCGCCGATCTGGCTGTGGGCGGTCCCCGCTCCCCGGCATGTGTTCGCCTGCGGCGACTCCGCCGACCACGCCCGCCGGCTGCTGCGCCGCGCGGAGAACGCGGACCATCCCGATGACCGCACAGCCACCCTGCTGGCCACGGCGACGGCGCACGAGATCACCCAGGCCTTCGGCCGTCCGGGCCGGGCGGGCCGCTCGGGGCTGAGCTATGTGCTGTACGAGCACGCGTTCCTGCTGCCGGACGACAGCGAGATCTCCCTGTGGGAGGTCGAGCACACGGCGACGCCGGACGGCCGCCATATGTGCGAGGTGTACCTGTCGGAGGACGCGGCCCGTTCCGCGATGGAGCGGCGCGCGGCACGACAGGGCTGACGGGCGGACCGACGGCGAAGCGGGCGGCGGGGCGAGCGGCCCTGCCGGGTCGGTCAGCGGTGGCCGAGCTGTCGTATCAGCCCGGCGAAGGCGTCCTGTTCGGCCGGGGTCAGCTCCACAGATTCCCGCGGCGGGCCGGTCCGCTGGGCGGGGAGGAACGGCAGCCGGGCGGCCGCGAGTTCGCGGAGCGCCTGTGCGCGGAACCGCCGCAGCAGCCGCAGCACACCGATCGCCCAGACCACGCCGGCCAGGGTGAAGAAGACCGCGGCGACCAGCTGGAGAGTCGACAGATGCTCGGGCATACCCACCAGTACACACCACGGCGGGGCGCTTCGGACCCGGACCGTGACGTATCTCGCAGGTGCCGTGAACAACACACACGGAATCAACCGGATCAATAGGGCTGATGGGGCAAGTGGAAGAGGTGCGGCGGACGTCCGCTCCGACTAGGTCAGGCGCCGTCCTATTGGTGCGGCATCCTCGTGCGTATGACGACCGCCACCCCGGCACGGCTGCTCCAGTTGCTCTCCCTCCTCCAGACGCCCCGCGAGTGGCCCGGCGGTGAGCTGGCCGAGCGGCTCGCGGTGTCGCGTCGTACCGTGCGGCGGGACATCGAGCGGCTGCGCGAGCTGGGTTATCCGGTGGAGGCGACGAAGGGTTCGGACGGCGGGTACCGGCTGGTCGCGGGCAAGGCGATGCCGCCGCTGGTGCTGGACGACGAGGAGGCCGTCGCCATCGCGGTCGGGCTGCGGGCCGGTGCGGGGCACGCGGTGGCGGGCGTGGACGAGGCGTCGGTACGGGCCCTCGCCAAGCTGGAGCAGGTCCTGCCGGCCCGGCTGCGGCACCGGGTGTCCACCTTGCAGGCGGCGACCACCCCGCTGACCGTCGGGGACGGCGCGAGCATCCCGGCGGAGACGCTGACCCTGCTGGCCGGGGCCGTGGCGGGCCGGGAGCGGCTGCGGTTCGCCTATCGCGACAAGGAGGGCGGCGCGTCCCGCCGGCTGACCGAGCCGCATCGGCTGGTGTCGACGGGGCGGCGCTGGTATCTGGTCGCGTACGACCTCGATCGCGCGGACTGGCGCACGTTCCGGGTGGACCGGGTGAGCGAGCCGTTCGCCACCGGAGTCCGGTTCGAGCAGCGGGAGTTGCCGAGGGGCAGCGCGGCGGAGTATCTGCGGCAGTCGATCCAGCAGTGGCAGGAGGCGTACACCTTCGAGGTGCGGTTCGCCGCGTCGGCGGCGGATGTCGCCGAGCGACTACCGGCAACGCTCGGGACGCTCACGGACGACGGTGAGGGCGGCTGCGTCCTGGCGGGCGCCACCGGCGACCCCGTGGAGTGGCTGACGGTCCGGCTGGCGCTGACGGGGTACGAGTTCGCCGTGCGGGGGCCGGATGAACTGCTGTCGTGTGTAAGGGAGTTGGGGGGACGGCTGAGCCGGGCCGGGGATGCCCGGGGGCCTCTCGGGAACGCCTAGGGCCCTAGCGGGCACCGTCCCAGTCGAAGTCGCCCAGGGCCTTGAGGTTGCGCAGGGCCAGCGCGGCGGGGCCGTCCGGGCCGGCGGGCGGGGAGGCGGTGGCGGCCCAGGACTGCACGGCGACGCGTACGGCACTCCCGGCGACGGCGGCGGCGAAGCGCAGGTCGGGGGTGATCACCGGGACGGCGAGCGGGGGCTCGGCCGACTCCGCCTCCCCGGCGCCGACGGCTCCCGGCCCGCCCGCGAGCGACTCCCCGGCGAGCGGATCACCGGCGAACCGCTCACCAGCGACCGACTCGTCTGTGAACGGCTCCTCTGTGAACGGCTCACCTACGAACGGCTCATCCAACGACGGCGAACTCGCGTGCGCCCCACCCCCGATCGACCCACCCCTGGTCGGCCCACCGCTGGGCGACCCACTCACGTACGGCTCCCCCGCGGGCGGATCGCCCTCGTACGGCTCCCCCGCAGGCGTCTCTCCCCCACCCGTCTCTCCCGCAGCCACCCCTTCCCCGCCCGCGCCCGCTGCCTCCGCGCACGCCACTCCCCATCCCGGGGTCGCCAGCCGTCGCGCCAGGATCTCCGCCAGTGCCTCCTCCGAGGTCTGGCCCACCTCGGCCCAGACCTTGCGCAGGGCGGGGCTGGTGTCGGTCAGGCGGATCAGGGTGCGCACCCATTCCCAGGAGGCCGCCGAGACCCCGACGCCGGGGGTGAGGGTGTGCTCGACGGCGTGTTCCAGGGCCTGCGGGACGGTGAGGCGGGCCGGGGCGGTGCGGACGGCCTCGGCCCAGCGCTGGGCGCCTGCGGCGTACAGGGGCGCGACCGCCTCCTCCTTGGTGGCGAAATAGCGGTAGAAGGTGCGCGGTGCGATGCCCGCCCGCTGGGCGATGTCCTCGGCGCGGGTGGCCCGCAGTCCCTGGCGGACGAACAGCGCGGCCGCGGCCCGGGCGATCTCCATCCGGGTCTCGGCCTTGCGGCGCTCGGTGAGGGAGGGGGTCGGCGCGGCGCCGGAAGGTGACTGCGGGGTGGTGCCGGAGGTGGAGCGGGGGGTAGGACGGGGGGTGGTGCTCATCTCGGCAGGCTATGCCCGTGTGGCAGAATCTGCCATCCGGCGGTTCACCCCGGGGTTCAGGTACGGGGTGGGCCGCCCTTTGCCGTCTTCGCCGCGGTCCCCTTCCGGCTTCGCCGCCGCACCGCTTCCCAGCGTCGCACGGCCGGGCCGCGTCCGCAGCGAGGACCGCACACCGGTCCGCGCCGGGCCGCCAACCGCCTCGCGGGGAACGGGCGGTGGGCCGTTCCGGCCTCAAGGGCCCCGCAAGGTCGAGGGGTTCGGGCCGCATGGCGCGGAAACGCCGTTTCGAACCCGTGGGCGTGGGACCCGAGAAGCCGTTGGAGTGTCCCCTCGACGGCCGCCCGCACGCAGGGGAGGCCGGTGCCGCCGTCCCGTCCGGGGCGAGAAGAAGCCGGGCTCCGGCGCCCGGGGGGGGGTGGGCGCCGAAGCCCGGCTCTCGGAAGTCCCGGCGCCGGGGGGGGGGATGTGCGCAGGGACATGGCTCGCGTGGGATCGGCCGAAGGTGCGTGGGGCGGCCGGTTGCGGGTCGGTGTGTCGGCTGGGAGAGCTGGTTCGGCTGGTCTGCGGGTGACGCGATGTGGGGAGTGCGGTGTTCGCGGGGCCCCGCTGGCGGGCCCGGAGAGGTTGTTCCCTCGGGCCCGGCGGTTGAAGCGGCCCCGGAGCGCCATGTTTGCGCCGTCTTTCGCCACCCGGCGTACGCGGCCCCCCAGCTCCCCGGATCCCTTACGCCGCCGCGTCGAACCCGGTGTCCCGCGCCAGCTTCTTCAGCTCCAGCAGGGCGTGCTTCTCGATCTGCCGGATGCGCTCACGGGTCAGACCGTGCTCCTTGCCGACCTCGGTCAGGGTGCGCTCGCGGCCGTCCTCGATGCCGTACCGCATCTTGATGATGGAGGCCGTGCGCTGGTCCAGGCGGCCGATCAGGTCGTCCAGTTCCTCGCTGCGCAGCAGGGTCATCACGGACTGCTCGGGGCTGACCGCGGAGGTGTCCTCCAGCAGGTCGCCGAACTGGGTCTCGCCCTGGTCGTCCACCGGCATGTTCAGCGAGACCGGGTCGCGGGCCCAGTCGAGGACGTCGGTGACGCGCTCCGGCGTGGAGCCCAGCTCCGCCGCGATCTCCGCGGGCTCCGGCTCACGGCCGTGCTCGCGGTTGAACTCGCGCTGCACCCGGCGGATGCGGCCCAGCTCCTCCACCAGGTGGACGGGGAGGCGGATGGTGCGCGACTGGTCGGCGATGGAGCGGGTGATGGCCTGGCGGATCCACCAGGTGGCGTACGTGGAGAACTTGAAGCCCTTGCGGTAGTCGAACTTCTCGACGGCGCGCACCAGGCCCGCGTTGCCCTCCTGGATCAGGTCGAGCAGGGGCAGACCGCTGCGCGGGTAGCGCCGGGCGACCGCGACGACGAGGCGGAGGTTGGAACGGATGAAGACGTCCTTGGCCCGCTCGCCCGCGGCGACCAGGGACTCCAGCTCCTCACGGGTGGCGTCCGAGGTGGTGTCCTCGAACCCGTCGAGAACCTGTCGCGCGAACACACCCGCCTCGATGGTCTGGGACAGCTCGACCTCCTTGGCGGCGTCGAGCAGCGGTGTGCGCGCTATCTCGTCGAGGTACATGCCGACCAGGTCGCGGTCCGCGATCTCGCCGCCATGAGCGCGAACACTGCTTGCCGAGTCGGCCGTCTCGCCGGAGACGGCGGACTTACGACGGGCGACGGCACGGGTTGCCATGCGTGCTCCCTTGCGATGGTGGGCTGGCGGGTGGTCCTGCTGAACGCTCGGCTCTCCGGGGTGTCCTTGCGGACTCTCCTCTGAGTGCCCTGCATCCGATGGAAACAACGACTGGAATCAGGACAGAATTCCCAACCCGCCCCTCAATTTTTCTGATCATGCAGTACCCTGTTCCGCCGCATGGGAGGCGAGATGGTGTCCGAGCCCACAGAGGTGCAGGTCAGACCAGGAGTCGAGGGAGATCTCGATGCGCTCACGGAGATCTACAACCACTATGTGCGCGAGACGGCCATCACGTTCGACACCGTCCCTCTCACCCCGCGTGAGCGCCTGCCCTGGCTGCTCTCCCACCCGGAAGACGGCCCGCACCGCCTGATGGTTGCCGCACGGAGCGAGCCGGGCACCGGCGCCGAGCGGATCCTCGGGTACGCCACCTCCGGCCCGCACCGGCCGAAGCCCGCGTACGCGACCTCCGTGGAGACCTCGGTGTACGTCGCCCACGACGCCGGCCGGCGCGGCCTCGGCACGCTGCTCTACGACGCCCTCTTCCAGTCCCTGTCCGGCGAGGACCTGCACCGCGCCTACGCCGGGATCACCCAGCCGAACGAGGCGTCGGTACGGCTGCACACGCGCTTCGGCTTCCGGCACTTGGGCACGTTCGGTGAGGTGGGCCGCAAGTTCGGCCGCTACTGGGACGTGGCCTGGTACGCGAAGGAGCTCTAGCCCCCGAAAACCGGCCCCTCGGGACTACCCGAACTGCACCGACCGCTTCGCCAGCCCCGCCCAGAACCCGTCGATCACCGACTTCTGCGCGTCCAGCTCGCCGGCCGCCTCCGCCGCGCCCATGGTGACGAAGAGCGGGGCGAAGTGCTCGGTGCGCGGATGGGCGTAGCGGCCCGCCGGGGCCTTGCCCAGGAAGTCGAGGAGGGCGTCCCAGTCGCGGTCCGCGAGCGCGCGCCGGCCCCAGTCGTCGAACTCGGCGGACCAGCTCGGCACGCCCCCGCCCGGGTTGCGCAGGGCGGCGAGGTTGTGGGTGAAGAAGCCGGAGCCGATGATCAGCACGCCCTCGTCGCGCAGCGGGGCGAGCCTGCGGCCGATCTCCATGAGCCGCACCGGGTCGAGGGTGGGCATGGAGACCTGGAGGACGGGGATGTCGGCGTCCGGGTACATCTCGACGAGCGGGACGTAGGCACCGTGGTCCAGGCCGCGGTCGGGGATGTCCTGGACGGGCGTACCGGGGGCGCGCAGCAGCTTGCGGACCGACTCGGCCAGCTCCGGGGCGCCGGGGGCGGGGTACCGGACCTGGTAGTAGTGCTCGGGGAAGCCCCAGAAGTCGTAGACCAGCGGGACGGTCTCGGTGGCGGCGAGGGCGAGCGGGGCCTCCTCCCAGTGGGCGGAGACGATGAGGACGGCCTTGGGACGGGGCAGCGTCGCGGCCCAGGCGGCGAGCTGGCCGGGCCACACCGGGTCGTCGGCGAGCGGCGGGGCGCCGTGACTGAGGTAGAGGGCGGGCATGCGCTCCTTGGCGGCGGCGACGGACATGGCGGCGACTCCCTTTCGTCCCGGCGAGACCAGATACTTTAACTCTCAAGCTTTACTGGAAACACCGTACGCCCAACTAGTTCAAGTTTCAAAGAGGCCTTTCGTAAAGTGGACCCATGAACACGGCACCGGACTCCGCCGCACCACACCGCTGGCTCACCCCCGAGGAGCAGCGCGTGTGGCGCGCGTACCTGCACGCCACCACCCTGCTGGAGGACCACCTCGACCGGCAGCTGCAACGCGACGCGGGCATGCCGCACATCTACTACGGCCTGCTCGTCACGCTCGCCGAGGCACCCAAGCGCCGGCTGCGGATGACCGAACTGGCGATGACGGCGAAGATCACCCGCTCCCGGCTCTCGCACGCGATCGCCCGGCTGGAGAAGAACGGCTGGGTGCGCCGCGAGAACTGCCCCTCCGACAAGCGCGGTCAGTTCGCGGTGCTCACCGAGGAGGGCGCGGCCGTGCTCGGCCGTACCGCCCCGGGCCATGTGACCGCCGTACGCCAGGCCCTGTTCGACCGGCTCAGCCCGGAACAGCAGAAGGCCCTCGGCGAGATCATGGAGATCGTCGCCGAGGGCCTACAGCCGGACGAGGAGGGTGCGGACCTCCCCTGGCTCCGCTAAGTCACCTGGCTCACCGAGTACCCGAGGCTCAGTGGGCCACCACCGGCACCGGCACCTCGTCCTCGGCGCCCGCGCCGGAGGCCACCTGCGTGGTGCCCGGACGGCCGGCGTTGACGAAGGTGAAGGCGATCAGCGCGGCGACGGCCAGGATGCCGACGGCGAAGGCGATCGCCGTGCTGTAGCCGTGCACCATGCTCTGGAGCCCCACGAGCTGCTGCTGCGGCTTGGTGGTGGCACCGGCGATGTGGTCCTTGAGGTACGACGACTTCGCGGACGCGGCGATGGTGTTCAGCAGCGCCGTGCCGATCGCGCCGCCCACCTGCTGCGAGGTGTTGACCATCGCGGAGGCCACACCGGCGTCCCGGGGCTCGACGCCCGTGGTGGCCAGGGACATGGCGGGCATGAACGCGGTACCCATGCCGAGGCCCAGCAGCACCATCGCGGGCAGCAGCAGGGTGGTGTACGACGAACCGATCTCCAGCTGGGTCAGCAGCAGCATGCCGAGACCCGCGACCAGGAAGCCGGGGCCCATCAGGAACCGGGCCCGCACCCGGGTCATCAGCCGGGCGCCGATCTGGGTGGAGCCGGTGATCATGCCGGCCACCATCGGCAGGAAGGCGAAGCCGGTCTTGACCGGGGAGTAGCCCTGGACGATCTGGAGGTAGTACGTCAGGAAGAGGAACAGGCCGAACATGCCGATGATGGCGAGGCCGAGCGAGAGGTAGATGCCACCGCGGTTGCGGTCGCGGACCACGCGCAGCGGCAGCAGCGGGGCCTTGACCCGGGACTCGACCAGCACGAACGACAGCAGCAGCACCGCGGACGCCACGAACATCGAGATGGTCAGGGCGTCGCCCCAGCCGTTGGACTCGGCGCGCGTGAAGCCGTACACCAGCGCGACCAGGCCGAGGGTGGACAGCAGGACGCCGGGGATGTCGAGCGGGGCGCGGTTGCGGCCGCCCTCCGGCTCGCGGATGACCAGGGTGGCGCCGAGCGCGGCGACGATGGCGAACGGCACGTTCACGAAGAACGTCCAGCGCCAGTCCAGGTACTCGGTGAGGAAGCCGCCGAGGATCAGGCCGACCGCGCCGCCACCGCCCGCGATGGCGCCGTAGATGCCGAACGCCTTGGCGCGCTCCTTGGCGTCCGTGAACATCACGGCCAGCAGGGACAGCGCGGCGGGCGCGAGCAGGGCGCCGAAGACGCCCTGGAGGGCGCGGGCGCCGAACATCATCGGGCCCGAGACGGCGAGGCCGCCGAGCGCGGAGGCCAGCGCGAA
This sequence comes from Streptomyces griseofuscus, assembly GCF_014673495.1. GTDB lineage: Bacteria > Actinomycetota > Actinomycetes > Streptomycetales > Streptomycetaceae > Streptomyces > Streptomyces murinus. The sequence goes on along the minus strand of NZ_CP051006.1, from coordinate 4,919,896 downwards.
GCCGATCAGACCGGTGAGGAAGGCGCGCCTGCGGCCCCACTTGTCGGCGATCCGGCCACCGAACAGCAGCAGACCGCCGAAGGCGAGGGCGTAGGCCGTGACGACCCACTGCCGGTTGCCGTCGGATATGCCGAGGTCCTTCTGGGCCGAGGGCAGGGCGATGTTCACGATGGTCGAGTCGAGGACGACCATCAGCTGGGCGAGCGCGATGAAGACGAGCGCTTTCCAGCGGTTGGCATCGCCGGATGGCGCGGCGATGCGGGGAGCCTTGAGGGCTTCGGACATGGGGGTACCCACTTCGGGACTTCGGGAGTTCACGAGTGCGGAGCTTCGTGACCAGGTGACGGAAAAATGACGAGAAAACGACAGTGAACGGAACGCGTCAGGAAAACGGACGACAAGAGCGAGAACGACGGAAGCGGCTGGTGCGGCGGGCGGGAGCGGTTCGGACTATGCGGCCGTACCGCACTGGCGGAGTTCCCCGACGGTGACGGCGGTGCCCGGCAGCACGGAGCGCGCGGGGGCCCGCAGGCCGTCGAGGAGAAGCTGGAGGTGGCGGTGGACGAACCGGTCGCCCTGCGGGCAACCGGTGCCGGCCGGGGGCCGGCTCAGCTGGGCCACCGCGATCATCAGGTCGCCCACCCCGACGTCGGACCGCAGCTGACCGGCCGTCACGGCCCGGCCCATGACCTCCTCCACGAGGCTCTCGACGCGCTCGCGGGAGGCTTCCAGGTCGGGGTGGTGCCGGTCGAAGGTGCTGGAGACCATCGGGCACAGCGCGCTGATCCGCTCGTCGGCGCAGGCGTGCACGAAGTGCTCCAGCGCGGCGAAGGCGTCCCCGGTCTCCGCGAGGGCCCCTTCGGCCGCCTCGGCCGTACGGTCCATCACGGAGCAGACGACCTCGCGGACGAGGGCGTCGCGGTCGGGGAAGTTGCGGTACAGCGTGGCATTGCCGACGCCGGCCCGGCGGGCGATCTCGTCCAGCGGCACGTCAGGGCCGTGCTCGGTGAACATCTCCCGGGCGGCGGTGACGATCCGCTCCCGGTTGCGCAGGGCGTCGGCGCGGGGCCGGGTCACCTTGCGCGGCGCGGGATGGGTGGCGGTCGTCACTGCGTGCTCCTCGGTCGGTTCGGTCGATGCGATGTCGATGCGTAGTCGGTGGGCCCTGATGATCCGGGGACCGGGTCCCCGTTTCGGGCGGACACAGTTCCAAACGGGGAGAGGGTCCCCACTTATTTCCCGCCCGCGGAAGAAGAACCTGTGAGCTGAGCCACATGCGCCGGGGACCCGAATTCACCCTCCCGCCCCCGCACTTCCCACGTTCGGGGCCGCCCTTCCCACGATCGGTCTCGCCCAGCGCGCGCCCGCCGGGACCCCGGCACAGGGTGATCGCAAGGGCGCAGCCAGGAGTCCGGCGGCTGCCGTGGAGCGAAGGGTCCGTGCATGCAGCCGCAGCCGCAGTCGCCCCGCCGCATATCCCCCGACCAGGACCCCAGCGGTATATCCACGCGCCGCATACCCTCGCGCCGGATGGCGCTCGCCGCGGTGACCGCGCTGACCCTCGCGATCACCACCTCCGCGGGGACCGCCCGTCTCTCGGCGCCCTCCACCGCCGGGCCGACCGGACTCGCCCGCACCGCGGCCCTCTCCCCCTGCATGATCCACGGCGGCTCCGACGTCCAGATGGCCGAGGGCGTGCCCACCCCCCACGGCTACGCCCGCTCCACCGGCACCGTGCACGCCCTGACCCTGATGGTCGACTTCTCCGACGCGCCCGGCGAGGGCAGCGCGATGGACCGCTTCCACGAGTTCTTCCCGCGCACCCAGGACTGGTTCCGCACCTCGTCGTACGGCCGCCTGGACTACCGGCCCGAGACACCGGTGAGCGACTGGCTGCGGATGCCGAAGCCGTTCAAGGCGTACGGCATAGAACGCGGCGCGCCCTTCGACCCCGGATACCGGCAGCTGGTGCAGGACATCGTGACCGCGGCCGATCCCAGGGTCGACTTCCGCTCGTACGACCTGCTGAACATATTGGTCACGCCGAACGCGGGTCCGTCCGCGCTGGACACGGTGCTGTCGGTGACCTTCGCGGGAAACGCGGACGCGCCGGTGGCCGACGGGGTGCCGGTCGCCAACGCCTCCTTCATCTACTCCCGCCAGGACGACGGCTCCGGTTCCTTCCCGCACACCGGCTACCGGGTGCTGCCGCACGAGAACGGCCACACCTTCGGCCTGCCCGACCTGTACACCCAGGACGGCGGGGGCGCGGTCGGGCACTGGGACATCATGAGCGAGGACTGGGGCGCCAACAACGACATGCTCGCCTGGGACAAGTGGAAACTGGGCTGGCTGGACGGCTCCCAGGTGGGCTGCGCGGCGAAGGGCGGCAGCGTCGAGTACTCCCTGACCCCGCTGTACAAGTCGGGCGGCGGCAAGCTGGTGATCATCCCGGTGAACGGCCACTCGGCGTACGCCCTGGAGGTCCGCGCGCAGGGCGGCAACGACGAGGCGATCTGCTGCCCCGGCGTCCTCATCTACAAGGTGGACGCGACCGTCGACACCGGCCGGGGCCCCATCACCGTCTACGACGCCCACCGCGGCAGCGGCGGCTGCACCCGCAGCCCCAATGTCCAGGCCGAGCTCTCCGACGCCCCCTTCACCCCGGGCCAGACCTTCAAGGACCCGCGGCACGGGATCGTGGTGCGGGTGGCGGGGGAGGACGACGGGACGTACCGGGTGCGGGTGACACGGACCTGAACCGTTCCCCCGGTCCGTGCCTGCCGTTCCCCGGGGCCGGGCCCGCGCTGTAGGGTCCAGCGGCTCGCACGCGGCGGGCCGGAGCAGGAGGACCCCATGGCGTTCGCCGACTACCAGAACGAGATCTACCTCGACGGCCTGCGCGGAGTGACACCGCGGCTGCCGATGACCTTCGCCGAGCTGGAGCCGCCCGCGCTGGCCGCGCTGCCGCCCTCGGTGCGGTCGTACGTCGCGGGCGGCGCCGGGGACGAGCACACCCAGCGGGCCAACGTCTCCGCCTTCGAGGAGTGGGGGCTGATCCCGCGCATGCTGGTGGGGGCGAAGGACCGCGATCTGTCCGTCGACCTGTTCGGGATGCGGCTGCCCTCCCCGCTGTTCATGGCCCCGGTCGGGGTGATCGGCCTGTGCGCGCAGGACGGGCACGGCGATCTGGCCACCGCCCGCGCCGCCGCCCGTACCGGGGTGCCGATGATCGCCTCCACCCTGACGGTGGATCCGATGGAGGAGGTGGCCGCTGAGTTCGGCGACACCCCGGGCTTCTTCCAGCTCTACACGCCCACCGACCGGGAGTTGGCGGAGAGCCTGGTCCACCGGGCCGAGGCGGCCGGGTTCCGGGGCATCGTGGTCACCCTGGACACCTGGATCACCGGCTGGCGCCCCCGCGATCTGGCCGCGAGCAACTTCCCCCAGCTGCGCGGGCACTGCCTGGCCAACTACACCAGCGACCCCGTGTTCCGCTCCCGCCTCGCCAAGTCCCCCGAGGACGACCCCTCGGCCGCCGTCCTGCACTGGGCGCTGACCTTCGGCAACCCGCTCACCTGGGACGATCTGCCCTGGCTGCGCTCGCTCACCGATCTGCCGCTGATCCTCAAGGGCATCTGCCACCCGGACGACGCCCGCCGCGCCGGGGACGCGGGCGTCGACGGCATCTACTGCTCCAACCACGGCGGCCGCCAGGCCAACGGCGGGCTGCCCGCCCTGCACTGCCTGCCCGGTGTGGTCGAGGCCGCCGGTGAGCTGCCCGTCCTCTTCGACTCCGGGGTCCGCTCCGGCTCCGACGTCGTCAAGGCGCTCGCCCTGGGCGCCCGGGCCGTCGGCATCGGCCGCCCCTACGCCTACGGCCTCGCCCTGGACGGCGCCGACGGCATCGTGCACGTCCTGCGCACCCTGCTCGCCGAGGCCGATCTGCTGATGGCCGTCGACGGCTACCCCACCCTGGCCGACCTCACCCCGGGCGCCCTGCGCCACCTCCGCTGAACCTCTGCCCGCAGGCCGTACACGCGGGCCGTACACGCCACCGCCCCGCCGCACGAGGTGCGCGGCGGGGCGGACGTCCGGCGAACCGGGCGGGCGGCCACTTCCCCTCACGGGGCATGACCACCGCCGACAGCACGGCGGGCACGGCCCCGATGAGCAGCATGACCACGGGCCAGTCGGTGGCCGAGAGGATCCCGGGGATCCCAGCGGAGTGAGGAAGGCACCCGCGAACACCACGGTGTTCTCCAGCCCGAGGGCGGTCCCGGAGCGCTCCTTGCGCGCCATGATCGCGATCTCGGCGATGACGAGGGTACGGCGGTGCCGGCCGCCCCTGCTGTCCGTCCAGCGCCCGCTCCACACCCGGGAGACCGCGCCCAGGGCCTGGACGAAGAAGAGCAGACCGGAGATGGCGGTGCTCGCACTCAGCTGCGGCGCGTGTCTCTGTCCTGGTACCGGCATCGCGCGTACAGGAGGAAGAGATGAAGTACAGAAGGAAGAGATGAACACGTCCCCGGCCGAGGGCGAGGGCCAGCCCCTGGGGCGCCGCGGGCGAAACAAGATCAAGATGAAGGAGCGCCTGTACACGGCGGCGCTGGAACTCTTCGCCGAGCAGGGCTAGAACCGGACCTCCGTCGACGAGATCGCCGAACGCGCCGACGTGGCCCGCGGCACCTTCTTCAACCACTTCCCGCGCAAGGAAGACCTGATCGGCACCTGGGGCGAACGCCGCCGGGAACGCCTGGTCAGCATCATGGCGGACGCCTTCCCCGACCGGACGGGCGCCGCGGACCGGCTGCGCCGCTGCATGACCGTCCTGGGCCACATCAACGAGGAAGAACACGACCGTATGGCCGCGATGCTGGTCGCCTGGGTCAAGGCCGGCCGCCCCCTGAGGGAGGAGCCCTACGTCGCCGAACTCTTCGCCGAGATCGTCGAGGACGGCCGCAGAACCGGCGAACTGCGCGAGGACGTCATCCCCCAACAGGTGGGCAACGTCCTCCGGGACATATACCTGGGCACTCTCTACCGCTGGTTCCGCGAGGCGGAGAACGAGCCCGAGGGCCGCCTGGAACAGGAACTGATGCAGGCATCGGAGCTCCTGCTGAACGGCATCGTGACCCGCCCCTGCCCCCACCCCTCCCCCAGCGACCGAACCCGACGTCCGCCCGATCCCCGATCCGGTACCCTGTGGGTCGAGCCCCGCCTTCGTAGCTCAGGGGATAGAGCACCGCTCTCCTAAAGCGGGTGTCGCAGGTTCGAATCCTGCCGGGGGCACAAAGAAACACCTGGTCAGAGACCCTTCCGTCCGTCGGACGGGAGGGCCTTCGTACTCGCAGCACACATATGGCACACATGGGTGCTGCGGGCAGAGGTGGGGAGCTGTGCGATATGCCCGCGAAGGACGAGCTGGCCCGCCGCCGGCACGAGAGGCTGATCGACCGACTTGAGTCGATGATGCTGGCCGCGCTGAGGCCGGAGTACGAGGGGTACTACGGGCAGCTGATCCTCGGCTCTGACGATCTTGCGGAGATGGGCGAGCTCAAGGACGTCCGGCGTGCCGCCAGGGAGGCGGGACGGCGTCTCGGCTGGAAGACGACCACCCGCCTTGTCGGCGGGAGGCTCTTCGTCCTCGACGAGCGCGAGGTGCCCGAGAGGATCGAGCGGTTGGCTGGGGATGCGGCCGCTGCTGCTATGGACCGGTTCTGGGAGGAAAGCCGCCGGCCGCGACTGACCTGATCCGAGGAAGACGAAGGGGGCACCCCACCGCATCAGCGCGGTGGGGTACCCCCTTCGGTTACGGCGCCCCGGCACGGGTTAGGCCCACATCACGCGGCGTCTTCCTCCAAGGCGACCACTGTCTCGGCGGCCTCACGGGCCTTCCGCTCCGCCTTCTCCAGCTTGGCCTTCGCCTTGGCCAATTGCTTGGAGCGGCGCTTGTGCATCTTCTTCGAGACCTCGTCCAGGCGGTCCGGGAAGAGATGCCCGTACGTGTCCAGGGTCAGCGTCGCGGACTTGTGGCCCAGCATCGTCTGGACGACGTTGACGTCCGCGCCGCTGGCGATGGCGAGCGAGGCTGCCGTGTGCCTCAGCTTGTGCGGGGTGACCTTGAGGTGCCCCAGTCCGGCCTTCACGACCGCCGGCGCGAAGAACCGCTGACGGAAGTTGCGGGCCCGCAGCGGCCCGCCCTGCGGGGCGGTGAAGAGCAAGTCGTCATCTCCCCGCCCCTGGACATGAGGCTTCAGCTCCTCGGCCAGGAACCGCGGGATCGGTACGGACCGGCGCTCGTGGTTCTTGGGGGTGTCGAGGTAGAGCTTGCCGTTGTCCTCGGCGTACGCCTCCACGATGTGGGCCCGACAGGCGTCCAGGTCGACGCGGCCCACCTTGAGCGCGGATGCCTCACCCCAGCGCAGTCCGGTGTAGGCCAGCAGCAGGATGAACACCCGGTAGGCCCCTGACGCGTTAGCCAGCGCGTCGACCTGCATGTCGTCGAGGTACACGTGATCAGCGGGCATCGCCTTCGGCAGGGGCACGCCGACAGCCGGGTTGGCTGCCAGACGACGGGCCTTGACCGCGTAGCCGAGAACGCGGCTGAGGACGACATACGCCTTGCGGACCGACCGGGGGCTGAGCTTCCTGCCGCCGGTCGCCTCGCCGGACAGCAGATCCGCGAGCCACTCGGCGATGTCCTCGAAGTGGATGCGGTCCAGCGGGGTGGTGCCCCACTTGGGGATCACGTGGACGTCGAGAACACCGCGGTAGCGAGCCCGGGTTGAGCGCTTGAGGTGGAGCTGCGCCGCCAGCCAGGACTCCGCCACCTCTGCGAACTTCACCCGCGCGGCTGCGGGATCGCGATAGGAGCCGTCGTTGAGACGCGACTCCATCCTTGTCCGCTCCGCCTCGGCGTCGACCTTGCGGGCGAAGGTCTTCATCTTCGGCCTGCCGTCGGGGTCGTACCAGCGCACGCGGTACCGCCCCGGCGGCGTACGGCCCGCCCGCTTGGCTTCCGCCGTGGCCCGTACGTACGCCGTGTGCCCTATGCGGTCCTCAATCCAGACCCGCGCCAACTAGCACCCCTCCCGGTCGCCGCTGGGCACCGACGGGAATGGCAGGAGCAGTGTCGTGGCAGGGATGCCAAGAGCGCCGGCGATGGTGACGAGGTCGTCGATGTCGCAGCGACGGCGCGCGCGTTCGGTGCGACTCAGGGCCGTGTTGGTCATCGGGCGGCCCAGTGCGGTGCAGCGGGCCGCGAGCTGGTGCTGGGTCAGGCCGCGCACGAGGCGTAGGCGCTCGATGGCGCGGGCGGTGTGGAGGCCGGCGGGGCCTATTTCGACAGGTCGGGTTGCCATGACAGTTAGCTGTAACTTGCGTCCGGCCGCCATGGCAAGAGTTGATTCTTAAACCCTACAGAAGTCACCTCAGGGCCGAGTGGCGTTCCTCTCATCGAATTCCGGCACATCACGAGCCGTTCCTCCGGGAATGCCGTGTTACTTTCCCTTCACGCTCTGCTGATGGGCGATTCGAGCAGGTATAAGCCGAACAGTCAACCGTGTTCACCGGATAGCACCCGCCCACGCCCGGGACACCCCCGAACTAGGGGTATCGGATTCCGACACCTCTACGGAAGGCTTCACGTCAAAAAATTTCGAGTTCCTCGGGAGCGATTTCGGCAACCGCGCATCCACCCTTAGTGTTTCCATCCACCCGGCCACGCAGAGAGAAGTAGTACAGAGTTTCAGAACCAACTCTGGACTTCTCTCCATGAGGTGTGGCTGTGTTGTCCAGGCCGTTGTCCAAGACCGAAAAGGAGCCTCGTGCCGACCTCTTCTCCCCGTAACACCAATGCCCCTGCAACCGCTGCAGCTGCCCGTGGCCCGCTTGCCACCCCCGCGGAGGTTGCCGCACATCTCGGAGTGCCGGTGAAGACCCTCTACCAGTGGAAGTACCGCGGCATCGGCCCCAACGTGCACAAGGTCGGCCGCCACCTGCGCTACCGCTGGACCGAGGTGGACGCCTGGGTGAACGCCCAGTCCGCGTACGACCTGACGGCCTGAAGCCGCCCCACCAGGAGAGCGAAACGGCTCTCGGCGAGCCACCGCCGAGAGCCGCAGAGTCCCTGCCCCATCGCCCTTGAACAATCGAATCGGTGGGCCGGGCCTTGCCCGTCCGGCCCACCGGGAAGGAACGCCTGTGGACGAATCTACGTCTCCGACCACCCCCGCCGCATCCTCCATACCCGCTTGGCCGGCCGTCGCCACCCCCCGCCAGGCTCCCGCCCTGGGTGCCTCCGCCGCCGAGGACGACGAGCCCACGCAGGTCGGCGAAGGCGCGCAACTGCTGGACGAGCTGCGTGAAGCCATCGCGCGGTACGTGATCCTGCCCAGCAGTGAGGCGCTGACCGCCGTGACGCTGTGGGTGGCGGCCACGCACATCCAGCCCGCGCTGCAGCACGCACCGCGTCTGGCGGTGGTCGGGCCGGCGAAACGGTGTGGCAAGTCCCGCCTGCTGGATGTGATCACGGAGACGGTGCGGGAGCCGCTGATCACTGTGAACACGAGCCCGGCGGTTGTCTTCCGCGCCATCGGTGACGACCCGCCCACCCTGCTGGTGGACGAGGCCGACACCATCTTCGGCAGCATCAAGGCCGCCGAGAAGAACGAGGAGCTGCGCGGCCTGCTCAACGCCGGCCACCAGCGCAACCGGCCCGCTCTGCGCATCTCCGGGCCGGAGCACAAGCCGCAGGCGTTCCCCACCTTCGCGATGGCCGCGCTCGCCGGCATCGGGGACCTGCCGGACACGGTCATGGACCGGGCTGTGGTGATCCGCATGCAGCGGCGCAAGGCAGGTGAGCGGGTGGAGCAGTTCCGCTCCCGCCGCGACATCCCCGCCCTGCACGCCCTGCGCGATCGGCTCACCGCCTGGCTGCGCCCGCTGATGGACACCGCAGCCGACCTGGTGCCGCCCATGCCAGTGCAGGACCGGGCAGCCGACACCTGGGAACCGCTGGTCGTCGTCGCCGAACTGGCAGGCGGCACCTGGCCCAAGAAAGCACGGACAGCCTGTGCGGCGATGTGTGCGGCCGAGGTCGGCCAGGACGACGAGTCCAACGTCAAGACGCGCCTGCTGAAGGACATCCGCCGCGTCTTCGCGTGCTACGGCGATCCCGACAGCGTACGCACGCGGGACCTGCTGGAGGAACTGCTCAAGGACCACGAGGCACCGTGGGCGGAGTACCGCAACACCGGTCTGACCCCGCGCCACCTGGGGATCCTGTTGAAGGACTTCGGTATCCAGGCGACCGTCCTCCGCTTCGAGGGCGGACGGCAGGCCCGGGGATTCACCCGCACGCAGTTCACCGACGCCTGGGCCCGCTACTGCCCTGAGGAGCAGCCTCCCGACGGCAGCGGTGAGACCACCCGTCACGAGTCGGCTGTACTCCCGTAAACACACGTCGCACACGTCGCATTGCAGGTCAACCCCGTGACGGGTCCGGTAACTGTGACGGGTCCTCCCGTATCACGCAAGGCTCCCGTACCTGCCCTGACCAGGCATGCGACGGGTGCGACGAGTCCGCCCCCTCCCCACCGGCAGCCCTGCCCTGTGGCTATGGCAGCCGTCTCTCCCTGGAGTACCACGCTTGCCTTCACGCACCACCCAAACTCCCGTGCCGCCAGTGACCGTAGCGATCCGCCTCGGGGTCGCCCTGGTCGGCACGATCGGCTTCGCCCTCTCCTACGACGCCCTGCGGCAGATGGCCGTCGCCATCCACGTCCGCGGAGTCCTCACATACGCCTTCCCGCTGGTGATCGACGGGTTCATCGCCATCGGCGTCGCCGCCCTGCTCATCCTGCGCACCGCACCCTGGCGCTCACGCCTGTACGTCTGGGCACTCGTCGGGCTCGCCACGGTCACGAGCATATGGGCCAACGCCCTGCACGCCATCCGCCTCAACCAGCAGGCACGCACCGCCGGACTGCACCTGGACGACATCACCGTCGGCGCCCTGTCCGCCATCGCCCCTCTCGCGCTCGCCGGCGCGGTCCACCTCGACCTCGTCATCCGCCGCCACCCCACACCCCGCGCGCATGAGGCTGCCGCCACAACGAGCCAAACGGTCCGCGACAGCCACAACGGCAGACACAGTGCCGAGCCGCCTGTCCGTTCGGCCGATGAGACCTCCCTGCCGAAGAAGGTGCGGTGCTCGCCCGATGTGGCCGAGCGCGCGAACGTAGCGGAGGCAGCAGTCAAGGTGCCCCAGGCCCCGAGGCCGCTCGCCAAAGAAGGCGGCCACGAACGCGACGCCACCTTCGACGAGCTGCTCGCTATCGCCCGCACCGCACCACTGGGACGCGGGGACCGCGCCTCACGCCGCAACATCGAGGCGGCCATCCGCGCCGCTGGGTACCGCATCGGCAAGGACCGCCTGACCCAGATCAAGGACCACGTGCAGGCCGAACTCGACCAGGCCGCCCGCCGGCGGCAGCACGAGCCCGACAAGGAACCCGTCGGCGCCCACTGAGTCCGCAGGCACGTCCGTCCCCCTCGCGCTCGACTCCTCCCGCTCGTCCCCGCACAGCCCGCCGCGGGACGAGCGGTCTTGGAACCATGACCTCTTTCCCACAACGCACGGAGAACCGCCCGATGCACGACCCGCACCACGAAGTGCCAAGCCTGCCGCAGCAGATGACCACTACCGCCACCAGCGCAGCAAGGTATGACGTTGGACCGTCCAAGGGCCGGTCCAACGCGGACACGTCCGCCCCGGAGGTGGCGGAGGACCTCGGGCACCAGGGGGTGCCCGAGGAGGAAACGCCCGTCGGCGCAGCCGAGCAGTCCCCCGCCGCGTCTGCCGACGAAGTCACCCTGCGTCGTATCGCCCGCCGTCGTACCCGCGAGAGCGTCCAGCGCAAAGAGCGTGTCGACGTCCGCTACAGCATCGACGAGAAGACCCGGATCCTCACCCGCGCCCGCAAGCTGGGCATCGCCGCCGCCCACCTCGTCGGCGCCGTGATCATGGCCTACCTCGACGGTGACCTCACCATGGGCCTGGCCGGGCAGCGCACCCAGCTCGACGACTGCCTCGACAAGCTCGACGCCCTGCGGGCCGGAGTCGCCCGCATCGGCAACAACGTCAACCAGATCGCCCACCGTCTCAACGCTGGAGGCGATCCACACCCTGGGGACACCTCCGTCCTCGCCCAGACCGAGCGCACCCTGGACGCCGTCCGCGCCGCGATCGGCGACATCGCGCAGACGATGAACCGGGCCGTCTCCGCGAAGGCGGCCCGGTGATCGCCAAGATCGGCAGCGGCAAGAGCACCGCCGGCCTGATCCGGTACCTGTTCGACACGAAGAAGGCGAAGGACCACACCGACCCGCACCTGGTCGCGTCCTGGGACGGTTTCGCCCCCGACCCCGGCCGCGCCAACGACTCCGACGCCACAAAGAAGCGCCTCGTGGCCGACCTCGACCTGCGGGTCAAGCAAGCCCGCCGACTGGGCCGGGCGCCCGAGCGGCACGTGTGGCACTGCTCGGTACGTGCCGCGCCCGGCGACCGGCACCTCACCGACGCCGAGTGGGCCGACATCGCCCACCGGATTGTGGCGGCCACCGGCATCGCGCCACAAGGCGATCCCGATGGGTGCCGGTGGGTCGCCGTACGCCACGCGGACGACCACATCCACATCGCCGCCACCAAGGTCCGAGGCGACCTGCGCACCGCCCGCCACTGGAACGACTACCTGACCGCGGATAAGGAACTCGCGGCCATCGAGAAGGAATACGGCCTGAAGCGGGTGGTGCGCGGCGACCGCACCGCCGCCCAGCGCCCCACCCGCGCCGAGACGGAGAAGGCCCGCCGCACCGGCAAGACCAAGACCTCCCGCGAACGCCTGCGCACCACCGTCCGCCAACTGGTCTCCATCGCCACCAGCCCCGAAGACTTCCTCCACCTGCTCGACGGCGTCGACGGCGTCCTCGTCGACTTCCAGCGCTTCCCCTCCGGCGACGTGCGCGGCTACAAGGTCGCCGTGGAAGGCGACACCAACACCGCCGGCGAGCCGATCTGGTTCTCCGGCGCCAAACTCGCCCCCGACCTGTCCTTCCCCAAGATCGCGGAACGCCTCACCGCGGTCGAGGCCCCGTCCGTCTCGCAGGCGGGCAGCCGGCGCAGGCCCAACCCCTGGCACCAGGCCGCCGCAGCAAGCGAGCGCATCCGCCACCACCTCGACCACGGCGACGACTCAGCCGCCCAGGCCCACATCGCGGCCTTCGGCGAAGCCATAGACGTGCTGCCGCTGCTCGCCCCCAGCCACCTGCGGCCACACCTGCAGCAGGCCGCCATCGTCTTCGAACGCGCCACCCGCTCCCGCATCCGCGCCCAGCAGGACCAGGCCCGCGCTCTGCGGAGCGCAGTGCGCGCCCTGCGTATCGCACCGGTCACCGGCGACGGCTCCGGGCTGGCCATGTTCCTCGACATAGCCGTCCTCGTCGTCATAGCCACAGCCCGCTGGCACCAAGCCCGCGGGCACGACCAGCAGGTCACCGCCGCCCACCAGACCCTGGTCCATCTCCAGGCCGCCTACCGACAGGCTGCTGCCGAGCCGCTGGCCGCCCTGGCCCAGCGCCAGCCACCCGCCGACATCGTGGAACGTCACACCCAGCGCATCATCGCGATCCTGCCCGAGCACGCCCAACAGGTATTCGACGACCCCGCCTGGCCGGCACTGGCCGCCGCTTTGACCGAAGCCGAGAACATTGGCCACGACCCCGAGCGGCTCCTCCGGCACGCCGCACAGCGGCGCACCCTCGACGACGCCCGCTCCACCGCCAGAACCCTCACCTGGCACATCCAACGGCTCGCTGCCCGGCAGTCGCCCAGCGATCGAGCACGAGCCGCACAAGCCCACACAAGCGCGACAGCACGACCGGCACAGCCTGGCCAGACCCCGCCGAACCCGTCGGAACCTGGTACTGCGGCACCTGCTCGGTACCGGTAGGCCCGGCGCTGACGGCCTCGCCACCGGGAGGCTGTCCGCAGAAAGGAAGGTGCCTCACCCCGCCCGACCCTGAGCTGGCTGCGGCGATCCGGAATGCGGATGATCAACCACATTCTGGGCACAAGACTGGACCGAGACAGTCAGACACTGGAGAAAGTGATGGTGCACTCATCCGCGGAGGACAATGACCGCGGAACCTACGAGGCGTACATACACACGGCAGCCCAGGCGCGTGACATCACCCGCAGCTTCTTGGAATCGGTGGGGCCGTCGAACGGCGCGGAAGCCGAAGCGGTTGCTCCTCGTGGTATCCGAGCTGGTGACGAACGCCGAGCGGCACGCCGGCGGCGTCAAAGGGTTCCGGCTGGCTGCCGGGCCCGGCAGCGTCGTGGTCACCGTCTCCGACGCCAGCACCGACCCTCCACGACTCAGTCGCACCAACGCCTTCCAGCCAGGTGGGTTCGGCTGGTACCTCGTCCAGGAGCTGGCCACCGACATCACCGTCGAGGTCCACAGTCAGGGCAAGTCCGTCCGTGCCGTCCTGCCAGTGGCCCACTGAGTTGCGACATGGCCATGGGTGCTGTGGGCGGCGGTCGATGTCAGGGGAAGAGTGCCCGTTTCTGCCGCAGGGGCGAGCAGTTCCGCCCAGATGATTTTGCCGTCCGAGGTGTGGCGGGTGCCCCAGCGCGCGGCGAACTGTGCCACCAGGAAGAGGCCGCGGCCTCCTTCATCGCCGGCTTTCGCCCTTCGCATGTGGGGTGCGGTGCTGCTGCCGTCCGAGACCGCGCAGATGAGACGGTTCTCCGTCCGGATGAGCCGCAGGGAAACGGGGCCACACGCATGCCGGACCGCGTTGGTGACCAGTTCGCTGACGATCAACTCGGCCGCGAAGGTCAGTTCCTCAAGCCGCCAATGAGCGAGGCGCTCGCCGGTCAGCGGGCGGGCCCGTCCGGCCGTTTCCAGTTCGAAGGCCAGCCCTCATGAGGCGACGCAGTCGGCAGGCAGGGGGCGAGGCCGGGCAACCAGGAAGGCGACGTCGTCCGGAGGACGATCGGGCAGCAGGATGCGCTCCAGGGTGCCGGTGATCTCTTCCAGTGGGCGGTCCGGATGGGCGAGCGCGAAGCTCAGTCGCGCCAGACCGATGTCCGTATCGGACTCGGAGGCCGTGATCAGACCGTCGGTGTACAGAGCCACGACCCAGTCGTCCGGGATGTCGACCTCCACCGCTTCGAAGGGCATACCGCCCACACCGAGCAGGGGGCCGATCGGGATGTCGCAGAACTCCACCGGCTTGTTCCTGTGTGCGATGGCAGGTGGCGGATGCCCGGCGCTGGCGAACGTCGCACGCCGCGTGACCGAGTCGTAGACGCCGTACAGGCACGTGGCACCGACCACGCCCTCGGCTCCCTCGGGATGCGCGATCTCGGCCTCCTCGGCCAGGCGCTGGACCAGGTCGTCGAGGTGTGCCAGCAGTTCGTCGGGGGGCAGATCCAGATCGGCGAGCGTGTGCACGGCTGTGCGCAGCCGGCCCATGGTGGCAGCGGCACGCAGGCCGTGTCCGACGACGTCGCCGACCACCAGCCCCACCCGGGCACACGCCAGGGGCAGGACATCGAACCAGTCTCCGCCCACCCCTGCCTCAGAGTCGGCCGGCAGATAGCGGTAAGCAGCTTCCACGGCCGCGCGGGCGGGCATTTCGTGCGGCAGCAGACTGCGCTGGAGCATCAGCGCGGAGTGCCGCTCTCGGGTGAACCGGCGTGCGTTGTCGATGCAGACAGCAGCCCGGGCAGCGAGTTCCTCGACGAGGAGCAGGTCTTCCGGTGTGAAGGGTTCAGGGCTGCGCCACCGCATAAGGGTCGCCACTCCCATGGTCACGTCCCGGGCCCGGAGCGGAACCACCATGCGGGAGTGGATGCCCAGCTCTCGTCTGACGGTGCTGCGCGCGCTGTCCTCCACCAGCCAAGGACTCGAAGGCGCCAACACCGCGTTCAGGACGGGGCGCCCGCTTGCAAGACACTGCCACTGCGGGGACCCGTCCGCATACCCCACCGTGCCGCCAGGTGGGACGACGACTTCGGGCAGGTCCTCGCGGACGGATCGGTGGACGGCCCGGCGCGTGTCGCCCGTCCGGGCGACGGAACGGGCATCGGGTTCACGGCCGCCCAGAACGGCCCCGATCAAGTCGACAGCGATGAAGTCGGCGATCTCGGGCACCAGGATCTCGGCGAATGCCAGCCTCACCAAGATTCTGGCCGTCTGGTCCTCCATCGGCGCCCTGTGGGAGGAGGGCATCCTCGACCTCGACCAGCCGCTCGGCAGCTTCTGGCAGGAGGTCGCCGGGCACCCACTCGGAGCCGTCACCGCCAGGCAGCTGCTGACGCACACCGCCGGCGTCCCACTGCGAGCCCAGCTGAAGAACCTCTACGGCACCAACCCGGACGACATCCGCCGCGGCGTGCTGCACGAGCCTCTCCACCGCTCGCCCGGCGAAGCCGTCGAGTACATCGACCGGTCCGCCCTCATCCTCGGCTACCTCGCCGAATACCTCTCCGGCCACCCGTTGGACCAACTGGCCACCGCCCGCACCTGGTGCCCCCTGGGCATGACCTCCACCCGCTTCGGCCCCCTGCCTGCCGAAATCGCCGACCGCTGCGCACCCACCGAACTCGACCAGGACACCGATACGCACCTGAAGGGAACGGCCCACGACTTCTCCGCACGCCTCCTGGGCGGTGCCTGCGGCATCGCAGGCGTCTTCACCATCCTGGACGACCTCGCGGCCTTCCTCCGCTACATGCTTGACGGCTCCAAGTCCCGCACCAGCGCAGGCTTCACGACCGCGTGGACCGCATGCTCCCTGACCATTCAGACCGGCGGGCTCCAGCCGGCCCGTGGGCTGTTCTGGCACCCCGCCCCTGGTACGTTGGTCGAAGAGGATGTGTGGGTCCACTACGGCTTCACCGGCACAGGAATGTGGGTCTCGCCTGCTCGGGGCCGGTGGGCAGTACTCCTGACCAACAAGCTCTACTACACCCGCGACCGCGCACCACTGACCGACGTCCGCAACACATTCCGCGCACTCGCCTTCGTATAGGGAACTGGACGAGGGGCCGGGTTTTACCAAGGCACTGGGAGAAGCCCCCGCGACGCGCTCACAGAGGCCGGCCTCCACTGACTCGGTCATCGTCAACCCGACGCGGACGACATGCTGTACATCGTGAACTCGACGGCCGCCTACCTCGCAGCCATACCGCACATCCCGGACGAGATGAGCGACGTCACGGGCGTCCACGCCTTCCACGTGCGCACCTTCCGCTGCTGAAGGGCCAGCGCCTCACAGTCAGCCGCCTCAAGACATGATCCTTCGGGCGCCCTGTCGTCGGGTTCGCGCTGGCCGTCCGGACGGGTTCAGCGGTTGATTCACCGCTACAGCAGGTCTTTCGGAAACGAACCCAACGCCAATCTGTCGACTGGCACGCAGCAGAGTGCGCGGTCAGAGCCACTCCCAGCGCTTGAAAACGAAGTACAGCGTCAGAGAGACAACGACGATGACGGCGCTGGAAACGATGAAACCCGATTGGTGTGCGAAGCCGGGGTAGGGAAGGTTCTGTCCGTAGAAGCCAGTGATCGCCGTGGGCACGGCGATGATCGCGGCCCAGCTCGTCACCTTCTTCATGATCAGATTCATCCGGTTCGCCTGCACGGACAAGTTGGTCTCCATCACCGAAGCCACTAGGTCGCGCAGCGACTCCGTCCACTCGCCGGCACGCAGCACGTGGTCGTACACATCTCGGTAGTACGGCAGCAAGGGATCATCAACGATGTCGAGGTCGGGGCGCATGAGAGCGTTGACGACCTCCCGCATGGGCAGGACCACGCGACGGAGCCGGACCAGTGATTTCCGCAGGGCGTAGGACTGGCGCTGTACGGTCTGGATCTGCCGGCCGCCTTCGGCGAAGATCAGGGCGTCCAGTTCCTCGATACGTTCGTCGAGTTGCCGTACCGCGGCGAAGTGCCCGTCGACGACATGGTCGAGCAGACCGTAGAGCAGAAAGGCCACCCCGTGCGCTGCCAGAGCCGGGGTGCGGTCCCAGCGGGCGACCAGCTCGTCGAGAGCGAACGCGGCGTCCTTGCGGACCGTGATCAGCGCCTGCGACGTGAGGATGACCGCGAGCTCGCTCATCGTCAGTTCCGCACTGTCCGGGTCGACGGCGACCGCGTAGACGCTGAGGAAGTGATGGGTCCGGTAGTTGTCGAGTTTCGCCCGCTGCCCCTCGTGCAGCGCGCCCTCAAGAGCCAGCTCATGGAGACCGAGTTCCTCGCCGACCGCCGTGAACTCGGCGCGGTCCGGGCGGTACAGATCCAACCACACGGTCGCAGAAGAGTCCGCCAGATGCCGGGAGATGTCCCGGACCGGGAAGTCCTCCTCAACCAGGGAACCGTCGCGGTACAGCCGGGTATGGGCCATATCGCGCACCCTAACGGCACCAGCGGAACATCGGCGGACACCACTGCCGGAGACGCACCCGGCGGGCGGCACCGCCCGGACTGCCTTGAAGGCGGGGCGCCCGCCCGGCAGGGACAACCCCACGCGCGCCAGCCCTCCAGTTCGCGTGGGTGCGGCGGAACCACCACCCGCGTGCCGTGGAGGTGCCGTGGCAGCGGCGTTTGGTCCGCCGGGTGTTCGCCGCCGGTCGGGCCGGGCTTACAGCAGCCGTGCACGGGCGCCCGGCCACCACCGTGGACACCGGTTCCTGAGCCGCGGCGATACCACGGCCACCGCGCAGTCGTGCGACGGGCAAGGGCCCGACCGCGGAAGCGGCCCGGCCATCGGGCGTTTGCCTGTCCGGGCTTCCGTCTCACCGGGTCCCCGGCGATCAGCAGTGGTGTCGGGTCGCCACGCAGGACTCGACGACGCCGCGGATGAGGTCACGCGTGTCGTCGGGGTTGAGGGCCTGGGCCTGGAGGTTGTCGTACAACATGCCGTAGTGCTGCACGTCCGGCTGTTTCTCCAGGTAGAGGTCGCTGGTGAAGCGTTCCAGATACACAACCCCCGCCTGGGGACTGTCGGCGAAGTGCAGGACGGAGAACGGTCCGCACAGGCCGGGGTGGCTCCCACCACGTGCGGGAGTACCTGCAGGGTGATGTGGGGCTCGGTCCCCAGTGCGTTCAGGTGCTTCAGTTGCTCGCGCATGATCTGGGGGCTGCCGACGAGACGACGCAGTGCCGCTTCCTCCAGGACCACCCACAGGCGCAGCGGGGAGACCGGGTCGTAGATCCGGTGCTGGCGGCGCAGCCGTACGTTGAGGCGCCGGGCGGCCTGTTCGACGGCAATCCGGGGGAACGATTCTTCGATGACGGCCTGGGCGTAGGCGGGGGTTTGCAGCAGACCGGGGATCGCCATGGGCTCGAAGATGTGGATCGAGGCGGCGTCCGTCTCCAGCCCCATGTAGACGCTCCGGGGATGGTCACCGTAGACGTCCACCAGCCCCGCTGTCCAGACTCCCGGGCCATGCGCAGCAGAGAGTCGAGCGCCTGCTGGGCCGTCACCCCGTAGAGGGCGCAGAGGTCGCGCACATCGCGGGGCTTGATGGCACGGCGGCCGTTCTCGATGTGGCTGATCTTAGGCTGTGAAACCATGAGCCGCTTGGCCACTTCCACGCTGGTCAGCCCGCTTTCCTGACGGAGCCGGCGCAGTTCGGCCCCCAGCCGTCGTCTCCTCACCGTGGGAGTGGTCTTCGCCGCCATGAACGGTGTGTACCTCCGACGTCACATCAATGCCCGGTCCGAAGGCTGTCACAGGAAGACGCCCGTCGATCACGTGCCACGCTCCATGTGCGCAGGGCAGGAAAAACTGACTGTGACGTTGGCATTCCCCTCGGCCGACCGGGACGATTATCGGATATATGAACACCCCAATAATTGCCCTGCATTCGGCGGCTCAATGCCCGGGAATCGCGGCTTTCGCACGTTTTATGCGGCACCTGTGAAATTCTTCCGTAATATGCACGGCGAGATCAGGGCTCCCCGGGCATTTGATTAGGGCCCGGCACGCCATGGCCCCCCACAGAAAATGGCCTCTTGATGAAGCTGAAGATCCCTGAAATGGCCCGCCGTCGAACTTTGCCCGGTTTGATGGCCTCGGCCCTCGCCGCGACCGTCGCCGCCGCGATGGTCGTCCTGTCGCCCGCCCAGGCAGTCGCCATCGCCACGCCCGTACCGCTGGCCACAGCGGCGAGCTTCTCCGTTCTCGCGGGCGCGGGCGTCACCAACACCGGTGCCACGGTGATCAGTCACGATCTCGGAACGCACCCGAACCCGTCCATCACCGGCTTCCCGCCCGGCCAGGTGCTCGGTGCCGTGCACGCCGCCGACGCCGTGGCGCTTCAGGCCAAGTCCGACCTGGTCACGGCGTACAACAATGCGGCCGGCCAGGCCACGGACTTCGCGCTCGCGGCGGGAATCGGCGGTGGCACGACGCTGCTTCCGGGCGTCTACACCGCTTCCTCCGGTGTCGGGCTCACCGGCGACCTGATCCTCGACGCCGGGGGCAATCCGAATTCCGTCTGGGTGTTCCAGATTCCGGAGGCTCTGACGACCGCGACCTCCAGCCGGGTGCTCCTGACGAACGGCGCTTCGCCGTGCAATGTGTACTGGCAGGTCGGGAGTTCTGCCACCCTCGGGACGAACTCCACTTTCGTGGGCACCATCATGGCGCTGACGGACATCCACGTGACCACGGGGACGAACATCGAGGGCCGGGCGCTGGCCCGCAACGGTGCCGTGACGCTCGACACCAACCGGATCTTCCTCAACTCCTGCTCGACCGGCACGACCAGTGGCACCACGACGACTGGTACCACCAGCGGGACGACGACCGGGACAACGGCCGGGACGACGACCGGCACCACGGCCGGCAGCACCTCCGGTGTGGTCGGTGGAGGACTGGTCAGCGGCGGTCTGCTCAGCGGCGGCCTGGTCAGCGGTGGTCTCCTCGGCGGCCCCATCGTCAACGTCACGGCCGGCGCCACCTCCGGGAACACCGTGGGCAACACCGCGGGGAACAACGTCACCTCCGGGAACACGGCGGGCAACACGGTCGGAAACACCGCGGGCCAGCACGGCGGCAAGCCGGGGGAGCACGGGGGACCGGGCCACGGGGGCGGGCCTGGCCACAACGGCAAGCCGGGCGGTGAACAGCAGGGTGCGCCCGGAAAGCCGGAGTACGGCCAGGGTGGTCAGCCTGAGGACAACGGTTATGGCTACGGCGACAACAGCGGCAACTACGGCTACGGCAACGCGCCCAAGGTCGACAGCCAGGAAGGCTAGTTGGCGGGTTGCGAGAGATCCGTACACCGGATGACTGCGTGCGGCGGGATCCCTCGATTCCGCCGCACGCCGCCGGTGTCGGTCCACGAAACCTCGGTCGTCGGGCAGTGGAAGCGAGAAAGCAAGGTGGGCGGTGCCGAGCGGAACTGATTCAGCGCACGTGAGGGAAGGCCGACGGTCCGATGCCGGCCCGCCGCCGGGGGAGCGGTGTGACGGCGCGGCCCTGCCCCCCAAGCGGCCGAGGGGTGTCAGGGCTCTGAGAGCGGGGCTGCGCGCTGCCGTCCTCATGTGTGTCGTGACGACCCTGGTCCACCTCGGTGCCGTCTTTCTCCATGTGGCGCCTCCCAACCCGGTCTCACAGCGGTACAGCCGGCAGGTCGACGCGTGGGTGTACCCCTTCTTCGAACAGAACTGGCGGCTCTTCGCCCCCAATCCAGACTCCGTGAACCGGAGGGTGTGGGCGAGGACCGCGCACACCCAGCCCGACGGCTCGGCGCGGGTCAGCCCCTGGACGGACCTGACCGCCCTGGACCGTGCCGCCGTCGAACACGACCCGTTCCCGAGCCACTCGGCTCAGAACCTCCTGCGCCGTGCCTGGTCTTCCTACGTCGACACACACGGCGCGGACGACACGGCACGCTCGGCGCGAGCCGTGATGATGCAGAAGTATCTGGGCAACATCGCCGCGGAACGCGTCGCCGGTCTCCGCGGAGGCACGTTCGAGTTCGTCCAGCTCCGGGTCGTCACGGCGCCCGTCGTCGCGCCCGGCACGGCGGCCGGGCACCGGCCGCCGACACCGGTGGAGAACCGGCTCCTGCCCTGGTGGAAGGTGACACCCCGTGGGAAATGAGCAGATCCGCGAACTCCCGGCCGCGCCGACGGCACCGGGCGGGTCCGGGGGCGGGGGCGGGGCATGGGCCCCCGGGGCGGTCCACCGCCTGCTCCTCGCACGGACCGATGCCTTCTGGGACTTTCTCACCGGCCGGCCGGTGTCCTTGTACGCCACGTCCGTTCTGCGTATCGGTTACGGGCTGCTCTACCTAAGCTTCCTCCTGCGGGAGTTCCCGCACCGGGACGAGATCTGGGGCCCCGGCTCCCCGTGGACACCCTCACTGGCGGCACAGCTCTTCGACCAGACGGGCTGGTACAGCTTCCTGATCCTTTCGGACAGCCGTGCCTACTTCGAGCTCTGCTATGCGCTGGCCCTCGTGACGTCCACGCTGTTCATGCTGGGCTGGCGAACCCGGGTCACGTCCGTGGTCTTCGCCACTGTGGTGGCCTCCTTCCACGCCAGGGCGATCTTCATGACGGACGGGGGCGACAATCTCCTCCTGCTGATGGCCTTCTACCTCGCGCTCACCGCGTGCGGCCGGCGCTGGTCGCTGGACGCGCGCAGGGCGCGGATCAAGTCGGCACGTGCGGACGGCACGCCGACGACGCGAGCGCGGAGCCATGTCCCGCAGGACCTGCGGGCGGCCCGCACGACGTTGGCCACCGTGGTCCACAACTGCGGCGTCTTCGTGATCGCGGCGCAGGTCTGCTTCCTGTACGGATCGGCCGGTCTGTACAAGGTCCAGGGCTCGTTCTGGGACGATGGCACCGCGCTCCACTACGTGCTGAACCTGGATCTCTTCCAGCCGTGGCCCGCGCTCTCCCACGCCATGGACCGGTACCCGCTCGCGATGGCGGTCGTCGGTTACCTGACCGTTCTCACCCAGGTCGCCTTTCCGTTCGTGCTGTTCGGCCGGCTCAAGTACCCCGTCCTGGGCGTCCTGCTGGGCATGCACGTCGCCATCGCCGTGGTTCTCGGACTGCCGCTCTTCTCGGCCACGATGATCGTCGCGGACGCCGTGTTCCTTCCCGACCGCTTCTACACGTTCCTGCCTCACCTCCTTCGGCGCAGCGCCAGTCGATGCAACGTGCCGACACCGGGGCAGGGAGCAGCGCTCGGGTCCGTCCCCCAGCAGTGCGCCCACCCGGACGGCCGGGAGGAGTACAGGCCGGTGTCACGCCCGGCGAGCGGTCACGCCGGTCCGCCACCGTCCGGCCCGACGGTGGCACAGTAGAAGCCGCGCGGACTCGTGATCACGAAGCAACCGCCCAACTCGTGAGCACTCCTCACGTCTCCCGCGCACCGGGTGGCAGCGCCAGGTCCCGGAACACAGTCCGAGGGACTGCCTTGTGCACTGGGGCACGGCCGGGAGGCCACCCGGCCGGTACTCCACTCCATGCGGCCGCTGCTCCGCACCGCAACGGAACGCGGAGTAGTGTGGGCAGTACCGAGGGCATCTCGCACACCGGCTTCCACGCCGGGTCGTCCCCGGCGAAAGATGAAACCCAGGCCGCCGCGGAGGCAGCCCGGAGACGGGTCCGCACCATGCCGGCGGCCTTTGTTCCCCCCCTGCCGCACTCGGAGCCCGTCGCAGCCCCAGCCGCGCGCCTCGCACTGAAGACCGACGGCACCTCCCGCGGGCTGTTGGACGGAGCCTGGTGGCCACGGTCCCGGGACCTGCTCAGCGAACTGCCGGCGCTCACTGGCGTGTTGGACCCCCTGTGGGGCCGCATCACCCGTATCGCCGTCAGCCCGGAGCACTGGCCGGTCATCCCCCGCGAGATCCCCGTGCGCGGGCACACCGTCAAGGTCGGCTGGTTCACTTCAGAGATCGACCCGCACAAGCTGCTGCTGCTCTCCTACGGCACCGGCCGCTGGGACCTGCTGGTCGTCCCGCCCGGGACCGGGGCGGAGTCGGCGGCCCGGCTGCTGGCAGCCGCGTCCGACCACGACGGTCCACCCCTGACCGCCAGCGCGCTGATCGCAGCAGAGCTGATCGCAACAGAGGAGGCCCGGCACGCCGTCTCCCCCGTCGACCAGGCACTGGACCCGGACGAGGCATGGGAGTACGAGGGCGGCGCCTCGCCGGTGTCCGCGACCGTCACCGGACGGACCGGTACGCCAGGGCCGGCAAGCCGGTTGATCATCGGTATGTGAGGAGGCTGCCATGAGCACCTTCCTGACGGCCACCGCCTTCCTGGTCCTCGCCGCAGTGGCGGCATACGTGATCCACCGGCTCGGGCTCCAGCACGCCGACAGGATCGCGGCGTACGGTACAGCACCTCCCGGCCCGGTCGCCGCGGCCATGGCGCGCCCCAGCCGCACCCCGCACCATGGGTCCGGGCGTCCGACCGCCCAGCCCACCACCCACCCGGCCCGCGGCGACGCGAGCCCGGGGCCTGACGCAGGCTCTGGAATACCCGAGGATCCGAGCATCTGAACGGAGGTGTCATGACTCTTCCACGGCTGAACATCTACCGGCACGACCGGGGGACGCGGGCCCTGGTCACCCTGGCCGGTGTGATAAACCCCGTCACCGCGCCCCGGGTGCGCGCCGCTCTTGAGCAGTGTCTGCGGGACGGCATCACCCTCATCGACGTCGATCTGACCACCGTCGACCGCTGTGACGACAGCGGCCTGCGCGTCTTCCTCGACGTGTCCGAGCATGCCGCCGAGGCCCAGGCGTTCCTCCTGCTGCACCACCCCTCCCCGCAGACCGAACGACGGCTCATGGACACGGGCTGCGATGGTCTGCTCTATCCGATGAGGCCGGGAGGGGCGCGCCCTCAGCGGGCTTGACGTCGGCAGAAGCGCCCCAGGGAACGGCCCGCCGGACGGAGGGCGCCGGTGCGCCGGCCGAGCCGTACGCCGGTCGCGCCCCGCGCCGCCCCGTCAGCCCACAGGACCACGCCCGCTCCCCGTGTCGATGAGGATCTGTTCCGCGTCGCTGACGTTGTCCGCCTGGACCGCCTGGGCCATCGCGGCACGGGCGGCATCCGGTGCCGTGTCGGGCGGGACGACCAGCAGCGAGAAGATGTCCCGGTCACCCCGGGTGATCAGGACCGTGTCGTCACCCACCGGGAAGGAGTCGATGTGCACCACGCGGTCGTCCACGACGATACGCGTCGGGAGACCCTCCCAGGCGGCGGCATCCAGCCCCACACGGGACACGGGGCCGAGGTGGGCGACGAGGGCACTCAACAGGGCGGGCAGCTCGGCGCCGAAGTCGTGCGAGCGCGGCCACCACGCGCCGTCGAGGACGCCTTTGCGTGATTCGGTCGTCTCCAGCCGGAGAAGCGCAGATCCCGGCCGCACGGCCTCGTGGACGCCACTGGGCAGACGCCGGGGAACAGGTGGTGTTTCCGAGCTGGTCATGATGACCACCCGTCTGTAGCGCGGGTGCGACGGCGGGACTCCGCCCCGCAGCTCCCACGCTAATCCTGGCGCCACACGCACCGACGTCCGCAGACCGCCCGCCCTCTCGCCCCGCCCCCGACGGAACGGATCCAGCACACACGAGGACGGGAAGCCCCGTGAACACTGAAGAACTAGGGAGTGGTGTTTTCCCAGGCCAGACGCACTCCGACCGACGTTTCCGCAGGTCACAGCCCCGCCCAGGGAAAACTCCTAAAGCGGGTGTCGCAGGTTCGAATCCTGCCGGGGGCACCGGTGCAGAGGCCCCGGACCGATCTTGGTCCGGGGCCTTTGGCGTCTGGTCCTGGCATCCCCTCAAGAGCCCGATCCATCTGGCGCACGGCTCTCGCTGCCTCGCTGCTACGGTCGCGTGTATGACGCTCTCGGCCTCCACGAGTCAGGCTGTTGACCTACGCGTAAAGCCAGTTGATGAGGTTCTGGACCGCGTCGCGCGCTCTCTGCACGTGCGATTGCTCTTGGACACGGTGGTGCGCAAGCGCCGGTCCGTGGGCGCCCGGACGGACCGCGAGACCTGGGTCCGCATCGAACGACGCCTGCTCGACAAGATCACCGATCAAGGATGGAACGGCGCGGAGTGCGCCGCCCGCCTGGATGGCGTCGCCCAGCCGGCATGGCAGGGATGCGTTGTCTGGCGGGACACGACCGAACCGGTGATGTGGCGGGCCGACGAGACCGATCTCCTGCCGGCGCCTCCCGTCGGAAGCGCCATTCTGAGTGAGGCCCCGGAACTCCCGGACGAGTGGTGGGACGGGTTGAACGCCTCACTGGACGCGCTGACCGCGCATCGGACGGGGCGGCTCGCCACACCCGACACCGAGTCCATCACCCAGGCGTCGGTCACCGAGTCCATCCGAGCCGTCTTCTCCGGCGACTTCGATACGACCGTCCAGCGTTGGGTGCCAGCCCATGCCGACCTAAACTGGGCCAACATCACGGCCCCGGTGTTCAGCCTCTTCGACTGGGAGGACTGGGGGAACGCGCCGCAGGGGCTGGACTCCGCCTCACTGTGGGGGAGTTCGCTTGCCGTCCCGTCTTTGGCCGATCGTGTACGGCATGAGCGTCGGCGGGACTTCGAGAGTCGGGACGGCAAGCTGATGACGCTGTTCGTCTGCTCGAAGATGCTCGGGCCGTACGCGCACCCGGCGGATCCTCGGTTGGAGCCCGCGCGGCGCATGGCCGAGCAGGTCATCGAGGAACTTCAGGCGGACTGATCACGCGAGCGGTCACGGAGGAGCCTGCGGTACTCCTGGACAGCCCGCTCCTCCACCTGGCCTGCCAGGGCTCCGACGAGTTCCTCCAGGTGGGTCGGTTCGTCGGTGCCCACGGCGATGGAGTCGACCCGCGGGAGATGGAAGGCGGTTCTGAACGCTGCCTGGACGCGAGAGAGCCGACCACAGTCGTGAAGGAAGAGGCGCGGGTCGATCCTGTCCCACACCGAGGCCCCGGTGCTGCCTCCGAAGGGGCTCATCCCCCAGACCTCGCCATTGCCCAGATCCCACGCATCGATGAGGGTGTCCGCCGCGTCCAGCGTCCTGGCGCCGACCAGCAAGCCGGCGCGCATCATGAGAACCGACGGCCTCGGCAAGGTCCCGTCGACCAGACTCAGCAACGGTGACGGGTCCCACGACGCCACGCCCCAGGCGGCGCACAGCCCTTTCTCTGTGGCGTCGTTCAGGGCGGCACACGCCCCTGCGAGCAGATCCTTGCTGGGTGGAACCGCCTCCCGCAGCAATTGCTCCGGGTTGTGCAGGAAGACCAGGTCCGGCTCCCGTCGGAGGTCCTTGGCCGCCTCTTCCAAGGCCGAAGTCAGCCGCATGGGATCCAGGGAGTGCTCCGTCCCGCCGGGCGCCGGGAAGTAGCCGACCTTCGTGGAGACCGTGAACTTCGGCAGCAGGTCACCGGCTGTCCGGGCCAGGACCTGATGCGAGCGGAAGCCGAGGTAGTTGGTGCTGGTGTCGAGCGCGGTGACGCCCAGGTCCAGCGCCCCGGTCAGGAGCCGGCGTTCGTGACGAGACCGGTGTAGCCCGAGGACAACTCGGGGGTCAGGACCGCGCACAACTCCTCCTCCACCAGGATCTCGGCGACCTCCACCACGTCGGCACCTACGACGGCCGCGGCCTGCTCCAGCACGACCGGCCTGCCGCTCAGCAGCAGACGCAGCGCCGGCAGGGCCTTGGCCGCGAGGGCCAGCCTCTTCCCGGAGACCAAGACGTCGGCGGCCTCCCCCCTCTCCTGGATGCGGGGAGGGAAGTGGGTGGTGCACACCACAGCGTCGAGCGGCCCGAGGACGTCGAGGAACGGCACATGCCGAGGCAGGGTCGTCTCCTGCTCGTACGCGGCCAGGTAGTCGGCCGGGGAGCGCTCGCCGAGCAGTGCCTCGGCGGCTTCGATCAGAGCCGCGCTGTCAGGACCGTGCCGGCGATCCAGATCGTGCCTGAAGATCTCGCGCTCACGGCACCAATCGGCGAGCCAGGCGAGCCAGGCGGCGCCGGTGCGTTTGGTGATGCCGAAGGTGACGTGGAGGCTCTTGCCCGAACCGCTGCCGGTCCTGGTCGCCTGGTGCCAGTGGCCTCGGGGGATGTGCAAGACGTCGCCACTCTTCATCACGCCGGACCAGATGATCTCGTCACTCGGGGTGTTGTTGGGGTCGGAGTCCCGGTACATGGGAGCTTTACGGGAAGCCGCACGCACCTCCCATTCCTTCTCCCCCGCGAGCTGCACGATCACGACGTCGTGGTCGTCCCAGTGCAGAGGGAAGCCGGCGGCGTCGTTCGTCGTCAGGTACGCATTGACCTGCACACGCTCATGAGACCACCACTGCAGCGCCCGGCACGCGACCTCCATCGTCGGGTCGAAGGTGTTGGCCTGGTCGAGGATGAGCGTCGCGCCTTCCCGCAGGAGGTTCCCGAGGCTGCGCATGTTGACCATGGGGATGCTCTGGCCGCGAGGGCTGACGCTGTCGGTGCAGTAGACGGCCGGGTGCACCTCCACACCGTTCTGGAAACACCGGAACTGCGGACGACTCAGGCTCCTGCGCATGGCGATGTCCAGCAGCCGGGTGGGGGTCAGGATGCGGGAGAGGAGTGCGGGGTCGTTCGTACTGCCCCGCGCGAAGCCCTTGCCCAGCTCCTCTGCCCCGTTCCACCCGAGTGCTGCCTCGATCGCGCTGATCAACCGGTGTTCCATCGCTGTCCCTCCGTGGGGTGGTCACCTGATGCGGACACGGCGGGGCCGGCACAGCCAGTCGTACCGACCCCAGCCGCTTGGTGCGGGCCTACTCGCTGTCGTGCAGGTTGCCGTCGCCGCCCGGCCACGGCGCGTCGCCGGAGCTTCCGGCGTTGTCGGACCGGAGGCTGTCGTACCGGTCGTGGACGGCGGTCAGCTCCTCGACCGCCATCAGCAGGCCGCTACGGGCCGGAGGCGGTGTCGTGCGCTCTTCCACCTCGTGCTCCTTCCTCTTCGGGTCTCCCACCGGGGTTCCGGCGGAAGGTCATGGCCGCCTCACGGCCGTGGGAGAGATGGTTTTCTGTGAGGCGGCGGTCTCTGAGCGGCATGGTGAGCCACAGCTCTGCGCCTACGACCGAGCGGACCGGCCACTCGTCGGCGGGACGGCCGCATCCTGGCGCAGGTTCGCCTCCAGGACGCGCTGGTCCAGTTCGTACAGGCAGGCACGGCACGCGAAGATTGCTGCGTGCATGCCGCTCGATCGGACGGGCCCGATCCACGTCACCTCGACGTCGTCACGGCCGCACCACAACCAACACGCGCCATGCGCCTGCCATTCATGCCGGTCCCACAGCGCATTGCCCGTCGGCTCCCCGGTGACGGGGTCGATGTCGCGGCGGGTGGGACGGAAGACCGTGTCGCGGTCCAGAGCCGCCCGTACCGCGTGCCTCCCCATCACCCGACGGCCAACGTCAGCGAATCGGGCTCGGCTCCATCCGTGTGCTTGGCCCAGATCGCGGACAGGCCACGCGAAACGGCAGCGGCAGGGATCGCCTCCACCCCCATGGGGAGCGTCATCTCAGCCCATACACGCTTACCGGGGTCGGCGGGCTTCCAGGCGCAGCGCGTCAAAAGCAGTCGGACCAGGGCCAAGCCACGCCCGTTCTCGTCGTCCGCCTGGGCATACCCGGTCCGCGGAACCGACGGGTCGCCGTCCAGGACATCGATCACCAAGCGGTCGGACCGACTGGACAGCGTGACGGTGATCGGCCCCGACCCGTGGACCACCGCGTTGGTGATGAGCTCCGAGGCAACGAGCCGGATGGCGTCGGCAGTCTCCTCGTCCAGCGGCACACCCCATGCACGTACCTTGTCGACGATCTCATGCCGAGCCAGGGGCACCTCGGATTCGATACCCGCGAGCATGAACCGGTGGATTTGCGTGGGCATGGCGGACGCCTCCGAAGAGCTGGAGAGCGGCTCCATCACCGCCGGGGGCGCGGGAATGGAGCTGCCGATCTGAGGAACCGATCCGCGAGCACTCCAATTGAGTTCGCTCGTCGGCGGCTGATACTCAGTCAACGGCGCCGCCCCGCCCACCGGAACGTTTCCATGGGGTTTCTCCTGGCGACGCTCTCCCTCAACGCTCGGACACGGGAAGTAGCCTTCCCACCACGCCTTGAGGGGACGACAGGAGCGATGAAGTGCCTATCGAGCCGTTAGCAGTCCACCCGCTGGCCTTCCTCCTCCAGACACATGGATGGGGCAAGGCCCAATTCGCCCGGCTCATGCAGGAACACGGGAGGAAACTCGGGATCCCGCTCGCGACCAACCGGACGACTGTCTGGAAGTGGGCACAGGGCCAAGAACCGGACGCGGACGCCCAACGCGTCCTCGCCGACCTGCTGGGCGTCCCGTACGAGCAGGCGCGTGCGGAGGGGTGGCCACGCTGGCTCCCCGTCTGGGAGGTGACCGGCCTCACCGCTCCGTGGACAGAGGCCGGTACGGTCGAGGCATTATCCGATCTGGTGGGGAGTGGGCGGATGGATCGCAGAGGCTTCCTCACCATCACGGGAGCCGCCCTGACCGGTCTCGCGGCGTGCTGGGTGGACGCGCCCTCCGCCATGGCCTCGGCGCTCAACGGTGACCGGGTCACGGACACGATGGTCTCGACGATCGAGCAGCGCATCAGCACCCTCCGCACGCTCGACGACCAACTGGGAGGCGCTCGACTGCTGGAACAGGCACGAGGCGACCTGGCTCTGGTCACCGGCCTCCTCGGCGGTGGCCGTTACACGGACAGTGTCAGGCTCCGGCTGTACGCGCTGGCGGCCCGCGTGTCGCACCTGACCGGATGGATGGCCTACGACGCCGGACTACGATCCGCAGGCCAGCGCTATTACATCGGCGCCCTGCGCAGCGCCCGCACCACCGGCGACGACGCCTTCGGCGCCTTCGTCCTCGCGGAAATGGGCGTGCACGTCTCCGAAGCGGGGCGTACCGCTGAGCGTGTCGACCTCATCTCGACCGCCATCGACAACGCGCCACGCTCTCTTTCGCCCCGCACGCAGTCGTTCCTCTACTTGCACAAGGCAGAGGCCCTCTCACGCGACGGCGACCACCGTGAGGCCGGCACGGCCCTCAACCGTGCCACCCTCCTGTGGGAACACCAGATGACGGACGACAACCCTGACTGGCTCGACTGGTTCGGCGAGGCACAACTGCGGTCGACCGAGGGAAAGGTCCTGTTGCGCTCGGGTCAGGTGGAACGCGCAACCAGTTCCCTGGAGGCCTCCGTGACGAGAGCTGCCCCCCGGGACAAGGCGGTACGGTCAAGCCGTCTCGCTGAGGCACGGCTCGCCGGCGGCGACCTGGAGGGTGCGTTGGACGCCGCGAACTACGGCGCCGAACTCTTGGAGGACAACGTCAGCTCCATCCGGGCCCTGAACCGCCTCAAGGAGTTCTCCACACGGCTTGAGCCGCACAGGTCCGTTCCCTCCGTCCTCGATTTCCGTGAACGTCTACAGGAACTGACCGTCGCCGTTTGATGTCGACCGCCTGAGCACTGGGGACGAGCCCGTCTCGGTGAAGAGGGCCGCACGACTGCCAGGATGTCCGACATGACGACGATCTACGGTCAGGTGGCATCCGGGTTCGAGTCGGTGCGCGCGGCGTTCATGGACAACTTCACCCGGCACGGAGACCTCGGTGCGGCGGTGTGCGTGTACCGGAACGGCCGACCGGTCGTGGACCTGTGGGGTGGCGTGGCCGACGCCGACACCGGTCGTCCCTGGACGCGGGACACGCTGCAACTGGTCTACTCAGCCACCAAAGGCGCGACCGCGACCGCGGTACACATGCTGGCCGAGCGCGGAGAGCTCGACCTGGACGCGCCTGTCGCGAAGTACTGGCCGGAGTTCGCCGCGAACGGCAAGGCGGACATCCCGGTGCGCTGGCTCCTGGCCCACCAGGCCGGCCTGGTCGCGCTGGATCGGCCGGTGCCGTTGAAGGATGCGCTGGCGTGGCATCCGATGGTGACAGCGCTGGCCGCTCAACGTCCCCTCTGGGCTCCGGGCACAGCGCACGGATATCACGGCCGGACCTGGGGTTGGCTGGTCGGCGAAGTGATCCGCCGAGTGTCCGGCCGCTCGCCGGGCCGCCTCTTCGCCGACGAGATCGCTGTGCCACTCGGCCTGGACTTCTTCATCGGCTTGCCCCCCGACGAACGCGGCCGAGTCAGCCGCCTGGTGTACCAGCGACCGGACGTCGACCTCACCACCCTGCCCACCGAGTCGGTCCCTGAGGAACTCCGCGAACAGGTCGCCTCCTGGCGGGACCCGAACTCATTCAGCAACCGGGCCTACGCGGTCACCGACCCAGCCGAGATCGACTTCGACTCACCGGAAGTACAGGCTGCCGAGCTCCCGGCCTCCAACGGCATCGGCACCGCACGCGCCCTTGCGCGTATGTACGCCGCGCTGATCGGAGAGGTGGACGGCGTGCGCCTGCTCGCCCCCGCCACCCTGGCATCTGCGACCGAGGAGCAGGCCAGCGGCAAGGACCAGGTCATGCTCATCCCGAGCCGCTTCAGCGCCGGGTACATGCTGGCCACGGAGAGCAACCCGATGATCGGGCCGCGCTCTTTCGGCCACACTGGTCGAGGCGGGTCGCTCGCCTTCGCTGATCCGGAGCATGGTGTTGCCTTCGGATACGCGATGAACAAGATCATCGCTGGCGACGACGATGTGCGTGCGGCTGCACTGGTCGACGCCGTCCGGAGATCACTGTCGTAGCCAGGCGTGAGCACATCGTTCGATGGCCCCGCTTGACCGGATCGGCACCTGCCTATCCACGGACAACTCCAAACGCCGGGCCAGGCCGACGAGCTCTCCTGCGTGCCGAGCCGTGCTCGGGGTCAGTGAACCATGGCGCTACACGGACCACTTGGGCGCTCCGCCCGGTGCTCTACCTGCCACTCATACACCGACAAGATGCCGAACTCCTCCCTTGCGGCTACGACTTCAGGCCCACCGCAGTCTCCTATCATTCGACGATCAGGGCCCGACCGCGTCTGAGGCCCGGCCTCAGGCATGCTCCACACATGAACGCCTACAGCGGCGACCTGGACCTGAACGTCACAGACGCCACAGGCAACGGCGTCGAAGTGGACGTGGCAACGAACCTGCTGAACGGCACCGTGCGACTGTCCCTGCTCTGGACTCAGGAGATCTACCTCCACCTCGACGACGCCGAACGAGTGGCCAAGTCACTGCTACGAGCTGCCACCCAGTGCCGCCAGGGCGGAAAAGCCCGGCGCTCGGGATTTGAGGGAACCTCCAGCCCAAGCCCGTGAGTTACAACTTTCTTCACTGGTTCAAGGCGGCTCGCTCCGCTCCCCGCGCGCGGCCCGGCCCCCGGCCGGGGCCTGCGCTCCTGTCTCCGCCCCGCTCCAGCCCGGCCGGCGCCCGTGCCGCGCTCAGGCCATCTGGCGGCCTGACGCCGGAGAAGGGTACGTCGTGGCTGAAGCGGTCCGCCTTACGGGGCCATGATCACTCGCGACAAAGGGACGCCATCACAAATCGCTACAGCGGCCTGCTTGTGGGTTGCCCGATCGTCAGCTGAACCCCTTCACTAGAGCTGCCACTTTTCTAAAGTCGGTGATTTCTTCCGTGGAAGATCCCTGCCTAACGAATACCCGATCTCCGCAATAGGAAAGATCATTCTGACCGGGGATCAGGACTCTAATGACGGAGAGGCCTTTATACTCGATCGTGTCCACGCCACTCATGATTTGGGTCGCCAAAGGTTCACTGATCGATTGTTGGGCAAGTTTCGCCACGAAGCGTTGCACATAAGCATCCAGTGAGATTTTAAGAATCTTCGCTTCCCTGTCTACGCCCACGACGTGGTGCTGTCCGACTTTCATCGATGTCACAGAATCAAGCGTTTCGATTCTCTGCACATCGGGTTCCTTGTCGGCTACCCCAACAAACAGGTAACCCTCGTGACCTCGCTGCACATTAGCAATTCCGCAAATAGTTTCGGCCAGTCGCTGGAAAAGTGCGTCATCCCACTTTCTGCGGTTATCTAGCCTGAGAACCCCCTGCTTAAACTCGTACCGGCTGGTTTCAATCCTGGATCGACGCAACGAGTTCTCGAAGTCCAGAGCCAACCCTGGCCCATGCCCGAAAACAGGGGGCACCTTGTTCACAAAATGCCTCTGAATAAGCCCCGTGATTGTATCAATATTAGAAGTGCGCTCCTCGGCTGAAGTGTAGTGTCGCGCACTCTTAAGGCGAGGCCCAACATTCCTGAGTGCAGCAACAATGGCCGCATTGTCGGCGGGCGACTTCTGCTGGCGAACAATGAGTTCAAAGAAAGCCATAAAAATGGCATAGAAAGGTGTCCGGATGGGGTTTCCACTCCCAGGGCGAACCAGATTCCTGAGACCATTCGGACCGGGGAGCTGAGAGTCGATCACCTCCGTCAGTACGGAGAATGTGGACTGGATCTCCTCTTGCAGCCGCCGAATACCGTGGGCCGCAAGAGTTCGCTCGATACGCTTATGTTTTTCGCTTTGCGAATCATAGATCTCGTCGAATTCTTCTTTACTGGCAGGGAAAGGGCTACCAAGCAAAATGGAGGCCGCAACATCTGCCACCATCTGTTCGTCGTCACCTTCCCGCAGTTGCTTTACATTGAGAATGCCGTGCCGGATCCATACCGTGTCTTCTGCACGAACTCCGTACTGCTGTTTTTCGCGAGATGACTCAATGGAGATACTGGGCATGTCATGGAGAAGTAGAACATCATCGGAAACATCCCCTCGCAGGGAGCTTGCGACAGTCCGCACCAATTCCGAAAAGGAGTTGAGCATTCCGGCCTGCCGTTTTTCCTGAGCGCTCAACTGGCGACCATTCGAGTTAATCCGACTGAATACGTCTGTAATCTGCCCTTCAGTCTGGGTCGGAAAGATCGTGACGGCTAGTTGGTAATCAAGTAGATTCGCACACTTGGCAGCAGGCAGCAGGTTCTCCGTTTCGACCGGCTTGAAGGAATTCGCCTCAGCAGCCTGACGCGCCCGAGCGCTTTGCCCTAGGTCAAAGTGCATGCCGTTATACTCGAACTTCTGCTCGATGAAGGCAAAGATGGCATCTAGGCGCTGCATGCCATCGATGATCTCGTACTTTCCGCTCCCGTGAATCTCCGGTCTTTCAGCAAGAAGGATCAGGGGGATGGGGTAGCCGTCCAGGATGCTGTCAATTAGGAGCTGCTTTTCGGCTACAGACCATACGAGCTTTCGCTGGTACCGTCGATTCACCAGGAGTGAGTCGTCCCTGAAAAGCCGATACGCTTCCTGAACGCTCATGCCTCGGGGGGTAATGGAAACGTGGACTTCAGACGACAAGGTCCGCTCCCTCGCGTGTGCGGTGTGCAGTACACACAGCTTGGCACGTCCGGGCGTACTGTGTCTGAGTTTGTGCAAGGAGTGGGCTGGCAGGTCACACCTGCTCGCGTCGCTACGTTGCCCCCAACCGCTACGTCTCCGCTCACCCCGGCAGAGGGCTCCCCGCACCGTAGTCACCGGTCGGCCGTCGTGGGTTGCTCTGGTCGACGGCGCAAGCCATTAGCGTGGCTGAGGCCGGTGGGGGTGCAGCGAGGCATACGCGTGCGCAGTCGGTCGGCGCACCCGCCGTCTTGGCTGGCTGTCGTCGGCTGAGGTTCGTGCCACTGCCGTGCCAGATGCAGCGGTCAGCCACGGTCAACGAGGGTGTCTGGCAGTCGAGTTGCGGGACATCTCGCCAGGCATCGAAGCCGCTGGTCGCCGGCCCTACGCCCCAGCCTCTCTCCTAAAGCGGGTGTCGCAGGTTCGAATCCTGCCGGGGGCACCAGTGCGGAGGCCCCGGACCGATCTTGGTCCGGGGCCTTTGGCGTCTGGTTCTGGGGTCGGTGCAGGCGTGGTCGAGGCGCCTGTGTGGCAAGTGGTCTGTTTATGGGGCAGTCTCAAGGGTGCCCGGGGGCCTATGGCCCTCGATGTCCTCGACGTGTGTCAGGAGGTAGCGGGGACCGTCCGCTGTGTCTGCGACGACGGAGTTGCGCATGGAGACCCAGACGAACGAGCCGTCACGGCGCCCGAGGCGCAGCTCGGCGCGGCCTCCTTCGGCCGAGGCGCGTAGCAGGGTTCCGATGTCCTCGGGATGCACGAGATCGGAGAAGGAGTACCGGCGCATCGTGGACGCCGGCCGGCCGAGCAGTCGGCACAGCGCGTCGTTGGTCCGCAGGAAGCGACCGTGCTGCTCGCCCCCCATCTCGGAGATGGCCATACCGCTGGGCGCGTACTCGAACGCCTGCCGGAACGACTCCTCGCTGGCCCGCAGCGCCTGCTGCTCCCGCTCCAGGCGTACGAGGGCCCGCTGCATGTTCCCGCGCAGCTGGGCGTTGCTTATCGCGACTGCCGCGTGGGCGGCGTAGACCTGAAGCGCCTCTTGGCCCCACGCCCCGGGGTGCCGTCCGTTGCGCGGCCGGTCGACCGAGATGACGCCGAGGAGTTCCCCCTCACGCTCCCGCGGCAGATACATCGGTGCGAACAGCCGGTCGGCGGGGTGCCATGCGTCGTCAAACTGGGGTAAGGGCCCATCGGTGAACAACTGCGGTACGTCGTCGTTGTCGAGAACCCAGCCTTCGGTGTACGGAATGAAGCGGAGCGAGCCCCACCCCTCCCCCATGGTGAGGCGTCGTTCCCAGGAGGCACGCGAGCCCACTCGGCCGGTGATCAGGGCACCGGTGGCAGGACTGCCTGAGGTGGCGGCGACGACCAGGTCACCGTCCGGACGCACCAGATTGACGGCGGCGAGTTCGTAGCCGAGTCCTGCGACGACGCCGTCGGCAACGGACTGAAGGGTGTCGGCGAGGCTCTGCGCGGGCGACACCTGGGTGATGAGCTGGTCGAGCAGGCTCCGGAGGCTGGCGAGTCGGACATACGGTTCCGTCTCGGTGGTGGTCGATTCCGCGTCATACCCGTCGGACGTCTGCGTCGCGGTCCAGTTGTCCCAGCCTCGCTGCGGATTCGCGTCCACAGCGCGGAAAGCCGTGTTGCGAAGGAACGGTGCCTTGCCCAGGCTGTCGCGGCAGAGCCGGTGCGGCTCGGGTAGGGCCTTCAGGCCGAGTTCGACCCGTAATCGCTGGTAGATGGTGTCCAGATCGAGGAATTCGCCGCCTTCCAGGACACCGTCCTTGATCAGTCTGATCAGTTCGCCCGTGAACGCGGTGAACGGCTCGCCGGGCGGGGACAGGGCGACCGCGTTCTCGGCGGCCGCGGCGAGCAGGAAGGTGCCCTCGACCTCCAGTTCGGCTCCGGCGGACTGGATACCGAAGGTACGCGCGCTGTAGCAGCAGTCCGCGATGAGGATCCGTCGGGCGGCGGTGCTGTGCTCGATCGACCGGCGGATCCATTCGTAGGGGACGGCCGTGTCATGCACGGACATCCGGTCGCTGTCCCCGACGGCCAAGTGCAGTTGGCCCGTCCTTGATTCGATCAGCCCGTGCCCCGCGTAGTACACCAGCAGGGTGTCCTTGGCGGCTTCCGCCGCGTCCGCCACGGCCTTGGAGAGCTGACGCGGTGTCCGTGGGTCGAGAACCACATGGCAGTTCTCTGGAGTAAGTCCCCAGATCCCCGGCTGGGCAAAGAGATCCGCGAGCGTCCTCACTCCCTTCTCGACAGCGGGCAGACCGGGCAACATGTCGAACGCGCCGACTCCTATGAGTACCGCGCGCGAGGTCGCGGGGTCAGGCGGAATCGCCACGTCCGTCCCTTTGCTCTTCGGTGCGGTCGTCTTGTTCTTCGGTCCGGCCGTCCTGACTGCCGGTCCGGGCGTCTCCGTCATCGCTCCCGACGTCAGTCAGAGACTCCAGCAGGCACCGCGTCTCCTCCGGCGAGAAGTCGGAGATGGTGATCCGGGCGCCATCAGGGCGTTCCACGGTGATGACCGGCTGCCCTGTCCGTGTCGCGCGCCAGGAGACCAAGGACAGGGCGAGCGAGGCGGCGCTGAAGCCACTGCCCACCACCAGCGAGATCAGATCGATCACATCGCCCTGGGCCCCCGCTCCGGGCGACCGTGCCGTGTCGAGTACGGGACGTGCGTGGCGGCGCGCCAGGGGCTCCGCGAGCAGCCAGGCGTGCAGCGACCGCAGCTCGCTCTCCGCCGTGTCGTCGTCCTTCAAACCGAGGCCCAGCCTCACCCGCGGTCCCTTCGTTTCCGGCCCGCCCACGACAGCGGGTGGGGCAGTCTAGGGCTCATGACGCGGAGCATGACATTCCGGTGATCAAGGAGTCCGGGAAGCGCGGGAAAGAGGGACTTCGGCTCCGCCCGTCCTGTGGATGCGCGATCGGGTCAGGTGCCGGGACTGCCCTCCGGGTGGGTGGATACGCCGACGACGCCGTAGGTGCGGGAGCCGATGGTGAAGTCGCCCAGGGGGGTCATGCCGAAGCCGTCCACGTGGACTCGCCAGGAGGTCTGGTTGGAGAGTTCGATGAAGGCGATCAGCAGGTCGGCCCGGCCCGCGGCGGACCGGAGGGCTGCGGTGAACAGGCCTCGGGCCACTCCCCTGCCGCGGTAGGCGGCGGCGACCACCACGGGGCCGTAGAGGAGGAAGGGGGTGGAGCGGAGGGGGTGGCCCTGCCAGTGCAGGGAGTCCTGGGCGGCCAGAAGTGCCCGGATCGGGGGAGGTGGGCTGGTGAGGTTCTCCGGGGTGGCGAGGCCCAGGAGGCCGGCCAGGTGGCCGTCGTCGTCGGCGACGAGCAAGGTTCCGTGCTCAGCCATCGAGCGCAGTGCCTCCGTGTCGAAAGCGCCCTGTACGAAGCCCTGTTCCGCGCGTTCCCGTTCCGTGAGGGCGTCGTAGTGGTTGGCCGCGAAGAGTTCCGCCATGGCGGGGGCATCGGTCGCGACGGCATGTCGGTAATCCATGACGCTGATCCTGCCGGGTGCGCGGGCGTTTCGATGGCTCTGCCCTCGGGAGGGCTTCCGGCGGGGTGCGAGGACGGGCCCCGACCGCAACCGTCGGCGCCTGAGGGGAGTCGTACCCGCCATGGACGAACCGCGCGCGATGCGCAGGGAGAGAGGGGCGCCGGCCGTCCGCACGGCGGTGGGTGCTGGGGGGATCTGCCTTGCCACGGTGGCGAGTTGGAGCAGCACGTTGCTGGTGGTGCGGGGGCAGGTGGTTCCCGGGTGGGGGGTCAGTGCGGTTCTGCTCGGGCTGGCGGTTGTTCTTCGGTGGGGGCTTCACCGGGTGGGGGGCGCCGCGCGGAGCAGGTGGGTGCGGGTCGGAAGTCGGGTGCTGATCGGCGTCGCCGTGTTCGGCACGGTGTGGGGGGCGGTGGACGATCTGGTCTCGGATGCGAGGTACGTCGTGCTGCGACCCGTGGGGCCGGGAGGGTGTACGGCTGTGGTGCGGGAGACGTCGTTCCTTGTGATCGGGAACGGCGAGGCGTACGCCGTGGGGCGTACGGGGCTGGCGCTGGGTGCGGCGGGGTCCTGGACGGTCGATGACGGTTATCGGCCCGTCGCCGGCGGGACGTACACGTTGGACTGGGGGCCGGGCGGGGGGCTTTTGCAGGTCAGAGGTACGAGTACCGATCCCGTCGTACACGGGGGATTGACGGACGTCGACTGCGGGTGACGGAAACGGGCGGGGCGCTCCCCGTGCCGGACCCGCCGGACCCGTTAGACCCGTCGGACCCGAGGGACCTTCCGGACCCGGCCGGACCCTCGGACCCGACGGACCGGTCGCGCCGCCGGCCCGGCCGCCGCCGTAATCGCCGTCGCCACCACCGGACTTGGCGCCCCCGGTCACCGCCGCCCTGTGTGCCGTGTCGGCGGACGCGGCGGTGAGGGTGGTGAGGCCGGCGAGCAGGCCCGGTAGTGCCAGGGACAGGGCCAGGGCGAACCGCGAACCTAAACAGGACGCCCGATAGTTCGTGGCACTCCGGTGAGGTGGTCAGGTCCGGGTGAAGACGGTCACCGACTGAGGGTCGCAGGACGTGTCCGTGGCGGAGGTCGCGCCGGAGGAGTTCAGGGCCTTGGTCCAGGTGCCGGAGGGAAGGGTGGCGGTGTAGGCCGTGGTCGTCGGGTTGGCGACGACGATCGTGTCGGGGGTGGTCGGGGCGCCGGGGTCGGAGCTGATCCGGGCGATCACCGTGGAGCCGTCGACCTGGGTGGTCAGCTGGTTGTGGATCGCGGACCAGGTCGTCAGCCGCAGGGCGGCGGTGGCTCTGCGCAGGGCGATGGCGTCGCGGTAGTAGGTGAAGGCGCTCGCGTTGGTGATCTTGTCGCCCCAGTGGATCGCGTTGACGCTGTCGGGGGCGTTGTAGGAGTTCTTGGCGGTGTCGTAGTCGCCGTTCACCACCTTGGAGCGCAGGAACTCGTCGCCCTCGGCGATGACGGGGACGCCCTGGGAGGTCAGGACGGTGCCGACGGCGAGGCGGTCGATGCGGCCGGCCGTGCCGGTGGCGCCGCCGGTCGCGCCGGAGTAGGTGATCTTGTCGTAGAGGTTGAGGTTGTCGTGGATCGAGACGTAGTTCATCGTCTGGTCCGGGCGGTCGGCGAAGGCCGGTGTCCACAGGTCGGAGAGGGTCGCGGTGCTGTCGGCGTCGGTGGGTGAGCCGGTCAGGCCGAAGGCGATGGCCGACGGATTGCCCGAACCGCCCATGAATCCCATGACGTTGTCGTTGGTGCCGCCCCGGATGGCGTCCCGGTAGACGCCGTTGAAGGCACCGAAGTGAACGGGGGCGAGTGCGGGCAGGGTGCCGTAGCGGACCTTCTGCGCCTCGTTCGGGTCGCCGGCGCCGCCGTTCCAGGGCTCGCCGTAGAACATCAGGTCGCGGTCGGGGTAGGTGGTCTCCAGGTAATTCGCCCAGTTGTAGGCGTCCTTGTAGTAGTGGACGCCCGCGAGGTCGAAGCGGAAACCGTCGACGCCGTAGTCGCGGACCCAGTGTTCCAGTGAGTCCTGGATCATCCGGCTGACCATCGGGTCGCCGTCGTCGATCGAGTTGCCGGTGCCGGACAGATCGGTCCCGGTGTAGTACTTGCCGGTGATGTTCCCGAACACGCTCTTCGTGTACGTGTGGTTGTAGACCACGTCCATGATCACGCGGATCCCGTTCCGGTGGAACTGGTCGACCATGTCCTTGTATTCGCGGATCCGGTCCTCGGGGGCGGTGAACTGCGAGTACTGCTCCTCCGGGGTGTTGTAGTCCA
Source organism: Streptomyces griseofuscus (assembly GCF_014673495.1). GTDB lineage: Bacteria > Actinomycetota > Actinomycetes > Streptomycetales > Streptomycetaceae > Streptomyces > Streptomyces murinus. The sequence goes on along the minus strand of NZ_CP051006.1, from coordinate 4,879,589 downwards.
CCGGGTCGTAGCCCCAGTTCGGGACCGTGCTGCCGAAGTCGAACGATGGCATCAACTGGACGGCGGTCACTCCGAGTTGCTTGAGGTGGTCGATGCCGGTCCGCACCCCGCCGTACGTCGTCCCCGTCTGCACCAGGCCGAGGAACTTGCCGCGCTTGGCCGCGTCGACGCCGGAGCTGGGGTCGACGGTGAAGTCGTGGGCGCTCAGCTCGTAGACGACCGCGTCCTCGCGGTTGACCAGGGCCGGGCGGGACCCCCAGCCGCCGGCGGAGGGGGTCACGGCGGCGGTGTCCACGACGACGCCCTGCGTGGTGCCGGGCTTGACCATCTGCGCGTACGGGTCGGGTACGGCGACGCCGCCCACGGAGAACTGGTACGGCTGGTCCTTCAAGTCCCCCGGTACGACGGCCTGGTAGACGTTCGTGTAGCCGCTGAGGGTGGTCGCCGTCATGGCGTGGCTCGCGCCGCCGACGGTCACGGAGACGTTCGAGCTTTCCGGCGACCAGATGCGGAACGTGGTGGCGGCCGAGGTGTACAGCGCGCCCAGGGTGTCGAGCGGGGCGGTGGCCCCCTGGTTGCTCACCACGGTCATCAGGTGGGTCGCGGAGTTGAAGGAGAACGTCGTACGGGCCCCGTCGGCCGGCACCGTGAAGGGGATGTTCGCACCGCCTGCGGCGCCCGCCGCGCCGTAGTTGGTGTCCCAGGAGTGGCCGAGGATGACCTTGGTGTTCCAGGCGCCGGCCGGGATGGCGGTGGTGGTGTAGGTGTAGACGCCGGTGCCCTCGGGGTCCGTCATGGTGGTCGTCGTACAGGTGGCGGACCAGTTCGCGGCGCAGCCGAGGCCGGACTGGTAGTCGCCGGCCGCGGTGACGACCGGCATCGCCGAGTCGTCGGTGACGACATGGGTGTCGGGGTCGTAGACGAAGCCGACCTTCTCGCCGCCGGAGGGGACGGTCAGGGAGATGTTCGCGCCGCCCGGGACGCCGCCTGAGCCGTAGTTCTCGGTCCAGCTGTTGTCGACGGCTGCCTTGTAGGTGTAGCTGCCCGCGGGCAGGTTCAGCGACGCCTTCCAGCGGCCGTCGGCCCGGAGCGTCATCTTCGCCTGGGCGCAGTCGGGTTGCCAGTCGGCGGAGCAGCCCAGCTCGGTGTCGAAGGTGCCCGCCAGGACGACCGAGGTCGGCGCGGCGGCTGGAGCGGCGGGAGCGGCGACGACGGGGGTGGACAGGCCGACACTGCCGCCGCCCAGGAGGGCGATGGAGGCGGCGAGGGTGGCCGCCCGGCGGGCGGCGGTACGGAGGGAGGCGGCGATACGGAGGGAGTTGGCGCCTCTGCATGAGGAGGGTATTCGCCTGCACGGGGACGGTATGCGCCGGGAGAGTCTGCGGCTCATGGGACGACTGCCTCCAGGGCAGGTCACGGCGCCGGCGCGGCCGGCCGCGTGCGGCCCCGGCACCGGTGCCTCGCGCACGGTGGACACGGCAGGGCGGACATGGCCCTGCCGGAGGCGCCGTGCCCTGACCGGTGACACGGTTGCCCCGGGCGACGACGATCGCGCCGGGCCGACCGCCCGTCAAGGTGTCGTGCAAACTCTTTCCGGAACTTGCGGAAGGTCCATTCAGTACCGCTCCGCCTTCGCCACCTCCGGCTTCAGGACCGGCTGCGGCGGCTGGTGGCTGATGGCGTAGGGGTGGACCGTCTGTCCGGGGCGGACGTTCTGCGCGCCGACGTAACGGGTCTCCACGACCTTGCCGTTCGGGTCGCGGAAGTCGACCTGGACGGCGAAGTCGGCGGTCTTGTCCGTGGAGTTGTGGATGTTGACGTGGGCGGCCTGGAGGTCGTTCACCTGGGCGCGGGGGATGCCGCTCAGTGAGACGTCGGAGGCGGCGTTGCCCCGGCCCTGGACGCTCGCCAGCCGCTTGTGGGCTTCCTGGTTCGCCCGTTCGGCCGCCGCCGAGACCGAGGCCTCGAACTCGTCGGCCCGCGCGGAGGCGGAGGAGGCCGCGGCGGAGGCGGAGGCGCGGGCCGAGGCGACGGCGGAGGAGGCGGCCGAGGAGAGGGGGGAGGGCGGGGTGCCCGTGAAGGACTCCGTGGCGGGGGGCGTGGGGCTGGGTCTGACGGTCGTACCGCCGCCGTTGTTGTTGCCGCCGCCGCAGGCCGTGAGGGTCAGGGTGCCCGCGGTGGCCAGTACCGCGACGGCCACGCCCGCACTCCGCAGACGCCGGACCCGCAGCCGTCGTCCGCCCCTCGACACGCCGCTACCCATGGCATCCGTTCCCTTCCGGCCGACCCGTCGATGTCCGGTTGATCCGTGATCGCCCGGTTACGGCCTCATGCTGCCCCACGGGGAACGCGCACGCGACCGGGGCGTGCGGGGTGGGGGACGGGAGGGAGAGGAGGAGTGAGGGAAGAGGGGGGCCACCCATCGGCCGTCCCTGTATTTGCACGCCGGCCACCCCCGCGTTGGAATCGAATGTGAGGCTTTTCGGGAGCAGCGGCGTGTCCGGGGGGCGGCCCGCTCCGGGTTCCGGGGTGGGGCGGAAGGGGCTTCGCGGGGACACGCTGGGGATGTTCTCCTCGGTCGTCATGGCGCTGGCGTCGACCGGACCGGCGTACAGCCTCGCCGCCACGCTGGGGATCATCGTGGCGGGGGTGGGGCTCCAGGCGCCGATCGTGACCATGCTGGCGTTCGTGCCGATGCTGCTGATCGCGTACGCCTACCGGGAGCTGAACGCGAGCGACGCGGACTGCGGGACGACCTTCACCTGGGCGACCCGGGCGTTCGGGCCGCGCACCGGGTGGATGGGCGGCTGGGGGCTGATCGTCGCCAACATCATCGTCATGGCGAACCTCGCCACCGTCGCCGGTGCCTACGGGTTCCGGCTGGTGGGTCTCGACTCGCTGAGCCAGAGCCGGCTGTGGGTCACGGTCGCCGGGGTCGTCTGGATCGGGCTGCTCACCGCGATCTGCTACGTCGGCATCACGGTCTCCGCGGCCGTACAGCGCTGGCTGCTGTGTCTGGAGGTCGCCGTCCTGCTGCTGTTCGCCGTCGCCGCGCTGGTCCGCGTCTACACCGATCCGCCGTCGACCGCGATCCATGTCTCCACGTCCTGGTTCAACCCCTTCGAGGTGTCCTCCGTACGGGCCCTGACCTCGGGCGTCCTCGCGGGCGTCTTCATCTACTGGGGCTGGGACACCGCGGTGTCCGTCAACGAGGAGACCGTCGACAGCACCCGGATCCCCGGCCGGGCCGCCGTACTGTCCCCCGTGCTGCTGCTGGTCATGTACGGGCTGGTCGCCACCGCCGCGCAGTCCTTCGCGGGCGTCGGCACCACCGGTATCGGGCTGGGCAACGCCGATCACCACGACGATGTGTTCTCGGGACTCGGGGAAGCGGTCTTCGGCGGTGGCGGCACCGGGCTGTTCCTGTCCCGGCTGCTGATCCTGATGGTGCTGACCTCGGCGCTGGCCTCCGCGCAGACCACCATCCTGCCGCTGGCCAGGACCGTCTTCTCGATGGCCGTGCACAAGGCGGTGCCCGCCCGGTTCGCCCGGGTGCACCGCAGGTTCCTCACCCCGACCTGGGCCACGCTCGGCATGGGCGTGGCCTCCGTCGCGCTGCTCGTCCTGCTGTCGTCCTTCAGCCGCAACGTTCTCGCCGACTCGGTCGACTCCGTCGGTCTCGCGATCGCCTTCCAGTACGGCCTGACCGGCTTCGCCTGCCTCTGGTACCACCGCAAGGTCCTCACCCGCAGCCCCCACGACCTGATCTGCAAGGGCCTGATGCCGGGGCTCGGCGGGCTGCTCATGGTGCTGCTGTTCGGGTACGCCGCCTTCGTCGTCTACGCCGAACCGGGGTACGGCGCGAGCACCGTCGACCTCCCCGTGGTCGGGCGGGTCGGCGGGGTGACCGTCCTCGGGCTCGGCGCTCTCGCGATCGGCTTCCTGCTGCTGCCGGTCGTCACCCGGGGGCACAGCACGGCGCTCAAGCTCCAGCGCAGCCTGCTGCCGGGCCGGCTGCCCCCGCAGACCGCGTGCGAGACGGCGAGCCGCTATCTGCCCGCCGACAACGGGTCCGGGGTGGGCGGCGACTGGTACGACGTGATCGGGCTGTCCGGCGCCCGGGTGGGCCTGGTCGTCGGGGACGTGCTCGGGCACGGGCTGCCCGCCGCCGCGACCATGGGCCGGCTGCGCACCGGGCTGCGGGTCCTCGCCCGCCTCGACCTGTCCCCGGACGAGGTCCTCACCCGGCTCGACGACCTCGCCGAGCAGACCGCCCAGGAGCGCGCGCCCGCCCCGAGCAGCACCGCCCCGGTGCCCGGCCATGCCCCGCCCCCCGCCGACGAGGCGTTGGTGACCTGTCTGTACGCGGTGTACGACCCGGTCTCCGGATGGTGCAGCATGGCGCGCGCGGGCGGCCCGCCGCCGGTGCTGGTGGCCGGGGACACGGGCGTCGCCCGGAGTCTCGACGTGCCGCCGGGGCCGCCGCTGGGGGTCGGCGGTCTGCCGTATCAGAACACCGAGCTGCGGCTCGCCCCCGGCAGTGTCCTCGCGCTGTTCACCGCCGGGCTGCTCCAGGCGGCCGATCAGCAGGACGAGGGGCTGCGCCGGCTCGCCGACTCCCTCACCGGCCCTCGGGGGTCCCTGACCGAGCTGTGCGAGCAGACGGTGAGCGCGATGCTGACCGGCGCGGTGGACGAGGACGCGACGCTGCTGCTGGCCCGCACCCGGCTGCTCGACCGGACCCGGCTCGCCCAGTGGGAGCCGGCCGCCGATCCGGCCGCGGTCGCCGCCCTGCGCAGCAGCGTCAGCAAGCAGCTGGACGACTGGGGTCTTGACGAGCTGGCTTTCACCACCGAGGTCATCGTCAGCGAGCTCGTCACCAACGCCATCCGCTATGTCGGCGGCCCCATCCAGGTGCGTCTGATCCGGGACCGCACCCTGACCTGCGAGGTCTCCGACACCGGGCACACCACCCCGAATCTGCGGCACGCGGCGAGCGACGACGAGGGCGGCCGGGGGCTGTTCATCATCGCCCAGATGACCCACCGCTGGGGCACCCGCTACACCCCCACCGGCAAGGTCATCTGGACCGAGCAGACCCTTCCACCGCCGCCGACGCAGGGGTGATCAGCGGGCGGGGGGTACGGCGGCCCGCCGCGGCCAGTACGAGGGTCACGGCGACCGAGCCCGCCGCCATCAGCGCCATCCCCGCGGCCGGGGTGGACAGTTGGGCCACCGCGCCCGCGGCTGCCGCGCTCGCGCCCTGCATGGTCAGCATGCCGGAGGAGTGCAACCCGAGTGCCTGGCCCGCTAGTTCGCCGGGGGTGAGGTCCATCAGCCGCTCCTGCTGCACAAGGCTCGCACCGAAGCCGACGGAGGCGAGGGTGACACAGAGCGCGGCGAGCGGCAGCGGCGGATGCGCGGCGAACGCCAGATAGGGCACGGCGAGCAGAAGCAGCAGCGGTGTCGCCAGCCGCCGGCGCACCCCGGGCGGCAGCAGCCGGCCCACCGTGACGTCCCCGGCGAACATCCCGAGCGCCCCGCAGGCGAACAGGGTGCCGGCCGCGTGCGGGGCGTACGACACGTACAGGGACTCGCAGCCGACGACCATGCCGTTCGGGAGCCACAGGCCCAGATAGGTGAGACGGCGCGAACGGTCCGACCACAGCGTGGAGTTGGCGCGCCACGTGGCCGAGGCGGAGGGGCGGCCCGCGCTGCGCGGCGGGCGGGCGGACAGGCCGAGGCGCAGCGCGAGCCCGGCCGTCAGGTACAGGGCCGCCGACAGCAGCAGGCAGACGCGGGGCGACAGCGCGGCCAGCAGGGCGCCGCCGGTGGCGAATCCGGCGATCTGGGTCAGGCCGCTCATCATGTTGAACACCGAACGCCCGGGCAGATAGCCGTCCTTGGCCAGGATCTCGTTCAGCAGGCCCCAGCGGACCCCGCCGCCGAGCGAGGCCACCAGGCCCATCGCGAGCAGCACGGCGAAGACCGCGCCGACCGGCAGTCCGGGCAGCGCCTGGAGCGCGGTGCCGGCCGTGAAGACGAGCGCGATCGCCGTCAGGGCCGTACGGGGTGGCAGCCGGTCGGCGCCGGACAACAGAACGGTGGCGCCGAGGACTTGGGCCAGGGAGGGGCCGAACATGCTCACCGCGGACAGCAGTGGGGAGCCGGTGGCCCGGTAGACGAGGGTGCCGAGGGCGAGGCCGCCGACGGTGCCGGCCGCCGTCTGGGCGGCCGAGCCGAGGAAGAGCGGGGTGAACTCGGGGGTGCGGAACAGGGATCTGTAGCTGGTCACACCGGGGAGTCTCGGCCGGGCCGGGCCGGGCCGTTATTGTTTCGCGGCAGCGCGAAAGGTCGTACGGGGGACATCGGTTCGGGGGTTGCGGTGGGCTGGTGGGAGGTCAACGCGGACACGCTCGCGCGCAGCCGGTTCGTGATCTCGCCGCTCGCGGAGACGTTCGCGCGGCTGAAGCTGCTGCACGCGGGCGAGGCGGCGCATCCCGGTGAGCGGGACTGGCTGCGGGCCCATCTGCCCTCGTACCAGGCCCTGTTGGCCGCCGATCCGGTGACGGACCGGCTGGTGCGGGCGGGCCTCGGGCGGGACTGGATCGCCGACTTCCTCACCCCCACGCCCCGCGACGGGGAGGAGTTCGCCGCGGAGGTCGCCCGGGTGCGCTCGGTCGCGCCGGACCTCGCCCGCGGGCATCTGCGCACCGCCCTGGCCGGGCCGCTGCCCGCCGTGCTGGACCGGGAGGACCTGCCCGAGCGGGCGGCCGCGCTCCTGGAATGGGTGTGGCGGGAGGCCGTACGGCCGTACTGGGGGCGGCAGCGGCGGGTGCTGGAGGCGGATGTGGTCGCGCGGACCGCGCGGGCCGGGCAGGGCGGCTGGGTGAGCGTGCTGGACTCGCTGCGGCCCGGCCGCACCCGGTGGCTGGGCCGGAACCGGCTCCAGGTCAATCTGCACGAGTACCCGCCGCGTGAGATCTCCGGCGCCGAGATGCTCTTCGTGCCGGTCACCCCGCAGCGGCACGGCTGGGTGTCCTGGGACGACGGGGAGCGGTACGCCCTGGTCTACCCCTGCGCGGGCGTCCTCGCCGACGCCGGGGCCCGCGCGGTCCCGGCCGCCCTCGCCACCCTGCTCGGCCCGGCCCGCGCGGGCGTCCTGGTCCTCCTCGACTCCCCCATGACCACCAGCCAGCTCACGGCGGTGACGGGCCAGGGGCTCGGTTCGGTCGGGCGGCATCTGAAGGTGCTGCGGGAGGCGGGGCTGGTGGTGGGGCGCAGGACCGGGCGGTCGGTGCTGTACGGCAGGACGGCGGCCGGGGACACGGTGGTGGCGGCGGCCGCGCCCGCCGAGCCGGGGTGACCGCCGCCGCCCGCAGGACACCTCGGCCGCATACCATCGCGCCCATGACCACTGTGCTGAACACCGAGATCGGCGCCCTCACCGGCGGCGCCGCGAACCTGCCGCAGTACGCGGGCAAGGCCGTCCTCATCGTGAACGTGGCCTCCAAGTGCGGCCTGACCCCGCAGTACGCGGGCCTGGAGAAGCTCCAGGAGCGCTACGCCGAGCGCGGCTTCACCGTGCTGGGCGTGCCCTGCAACCAGTTCCTCGGGCAGGAGCCGGGCAGCGCCGAGGAGATCGCCGAGTTCTGCTCGGCGACGTACGGCGTGACCTTCCCGCTGACCGAGAAGGTGGAGGTGAACGGCGAGGGCCGGCACCCCCTCTATGAGCGCCTGGTGGGCTTCGCGGACGAGGCGGGCCACAGCGGCGACATCCGCTGGAACTTCGAGAAGTTCCTGATCGGCCGGGACGGCACCGTCGTCGCCCGGTTCTCGCCGCAGGCCGAGCCGGAGTCGGCGGAGGTCGTCGCGGCGATCGAGGCCCAGCTCGGCTGACCACGCTTGACCTTGCCCCTGGGGCAGGGCGGAGCGTCGCTGTCGCCGGGCGGGGAGGAACCGCCCGGCGACGGAGGATGACATCGGTGCACGAGGATCTGCTCACCATCGGGGCGTTCGCCGCGCGGGCCCGGCTGTCCGCCAAGGCCCTGCGGCTGTACGACCGCCTCGGCCTGCTCGCCCCGGCGTACGTCGACGGGGCGAGCGGCTACCGCTACTACCGCGCCGCCCAGGTGGAGCGCGCCCGGCTGGTCGCCCTGCTGCGGCAGCTGGACATGCCGCTGGCCCGGATCGCCGAGGTGGCCGGGGCCGAGGGCACCGAGGCGGCCCGGCTGCTGGGCGCCTACTGGGCGGACGTGGAGGCCCGGGTGGCCGGGCAGCGGACCCTCGCCGAGTACCTCCGTGGACGGCTGTCCGGGAGGAGTGACGAGATGTACGGGAAGTTCGCGGTCGAGACGGTGGACGTGCCGGCGCGGGTGGTGATCACCGAGTCGCGGCACACGCTGGCGGACGAGCTGCCGGCCTGGATCGGCGCCGCGCTGGGCCGGCTCGAGGCGGCCGCCCAGGAGTGCGGGGGTGTGGTGGCGGCGCCGTTCGTCGTCTATCACGCCGAGGTGTCGATGGAGAGCGACGGCCCCGCGCAGGCCTGTGTGCCGGTGGCCGACGAGGCGGCGGCGCGGGCCTGGGCCGGGCGGCAGGGGCGGGGCCGGGAGACCGGGGTGCGGGTGGAGCCGGCGGCCCGGCTGGCGTACGTCCGGATCACCAAGGCGCAGGTGGCGCATCCGCAGATCCTCGCCGCGTTCGAGGCGGTGGAGGAGTGGCTGGGCCGGGAGGGGCTGGAGCCGGCCGGGCCCTGCCGGGAGATCTACTTCGCCGACTGGGCCGCGGCGGGGCCCGAGGACCCGGTGTGCGACGTGGCGTTCCCGGTGCGCGCCCGCTGAGTCGGCCCGGCCCGCGGGGCCGGGCACGACCGAGCCCTCTCGGCAAGGACGGCGTCTGGTCGAGAGGGCTCTTGGGTGGTGCGTGTGCAGTTGTGATCGCCGGAACGGCGATCAGGGACGAGGCCCGCGAGCCCCTTACGCCTTGACCGAGGCCACGAAGGCGTTCCACGCGTCGGCGGGGAAGGCCAGGATCGGGCCCTCGGCGACCTTGGAGTCACGGACGGCCAGTTCGGCGGTGACGGGCGACTTGACCTCCACGCAGGCGCCGTTGCCCGCGGAGTAGGAGGACTTCAGCCACGTCTCCGAAGCGCCCTGAATCAGTGCCATGTCCACTCCTGTGTGCGAGTTGCGATAGTGCGGGTTCACGCCAACCCGATGTCCGATTGGCGTGATCGACGCTACCGGGCAACTGCCTTGGCCGGAGGGGGCGTTCACTCGACCGGATGGCATATTCCAACGTACCTTCCACGGGAGCGCGCCCACCCTGTAGGATCACGCGCCCTGCGCGGCCGGGCCCTATTCCGTGTACCGCTGCGCCGTCTCGTCGATCAGCTGCCGGGACGCCTCCACGCTGAGGGACTGGGCCCGCAGATGCTCGTACATCACGGCGTACTTCTGCACGTCCTGGGCCTTCTCCAGGTACAGGTCGCTGGTGACGCCCTCCAGGTAGACCACGCTGGAGTCGGCCGCGTCGGCGAACTCCAGGATCGCGTACTGGCCGTTGAGCCCCGGATGCGCGCCCACCTCGAACGGCATCACCTGCACGGTGACATGGGGCAGCTCGGACAGCTTCAGGGGGTGCTCCAACTGCTCGCGCATCACGCGCTTGCCGCCGACGACTCGGTGCAGCGCGGCCTCGTCCAGGACGATCCAGAGCCGCAGCGGGTCGTTCTCGGTGGTGATCCGCTCCTGGCGGCGCATGCGCACGCCCACGCGCTTCTCGATCTCCGCGGCCGAGGTCTCCGGCAGCGCGCCGCGCACCAGTGCCTCGGCGTACGCCGGGGTCTGGAGCAGACCGGTGACGATCTGGGGTTCGTAGACCCGCAGCGACTCGGCGTCGGTCTCCAGACCGATGTACACGCTGTAGGGGATGTCCCCGAAGGTGTGCCACCAGCCCTGCTGTCTGGAGTCCCGGGCCATCTCCATCAGCGAGTCCACGACCCGCTGGTCCTCGACCTCGTAGACGCCGCACAGATCGCGCACATCGCGCTGGCTGATGCTGCGGCGGCCGTTCTCCAGACGGCTGATCTTCGACTGGGACACGAGCAGACGCTCGGCGACCTCTTCGGCCGTCATGTTCTTCTGCTCGCGGAGTTTTCGAAGCTCCTGGCCCAGCCGGCGCCGCCTAACGGTGGGATTGACATTGGACGCCACGGGACGCGCACCTCCGGCTGCTGCCTGTACTGACACTTTCCGTATCTGCTGCTGAGCAGATTGCCACCAAGGCGCGCACCGGCGCTGGGAAATGCTCGATATGCGGCACGCATGCGTGTCTGTTCGGGCGCCGGTTCGCGCGGGCCGCCCGGGACGGGCACGGTTCCGGATACGGCCGAGCGGGGTGACGGGACCCGGAGGTCCCGCCACCCCGCTCGCCCTGCGGCTCCCGAACCGGGCCTGTGGGGACGGTCGTTGCGGCGCGGTGGATCAGTGGGCCACGGCGCGGGCCATGGACCCGTGGCGCGGCTGCATCGGCACCCCGTGCGCGGGTTCGGCCGCGGACCGGGGTCCCGGCCCGGGCGGCCGGCCCGTGACGACCGGAGCGCGGCGCGGCGGTGCGGCCGCGCCGTTCTGCACGTCCATCACGGCGTGCGCGACGAGCCCGCCCATCGGGTCGTGCCGGATCAGATCCCGCAGCCGGGAACGGGACGATCGGCCCTCGTTGCCCGGATACAGATGCTTGCCCAGCCCGACGGCGTGCGCCAGGGCGGCGAGCGCCGCGGTCCGCGGGTCCGGCGGTACGCCGGTGCGGATCGCGGAGTCCAGCCGGCCTCGGATCTCCCGGCTGATGGCTGTCTCCGTCGCCTGGTAGCGCGTCGTCGGCAGCACTCCGCACATCTGGCCCGGCACCGCGGCGACCATGCCGCACCGCTCCAGATGCGAAAGGTACGTCTGGCGCAGCCCCAGCCGGGGCCCGCCGATCCAGTGGACGGCTCGCACCGGAGCGCCGCGCCTTCGCAGCAACTCCAACGCGCAGTCCAGAGTTGGATCTCCTGTCGGCCGTGGCACCACCACGGCGATACGATCCCCGTCTGGGGCTATCCGTCCGGCCAGCGCCAGCTCCACTAGCTGTGCACCGGCCAGACCGAGGTCGAGCGACTGCGGCTGTGCAGTGGTACCCGTGGCCGGGTCCAGTGCCAGCAGCAGAAGCTCCTCCGGAAGTGTTCTGCGGCTCCTGCCCATCCATGCCTCCCCGCGTGGATGAATGACAGGGTGACCCCTCTCACATTGGTCTGTCGAGGGCGCGTGACCGGTTCGTGAGGGAACCGGTAGGTATGTCGTTCTCGTCTATCGCAGGGGCCAAGCCCTCACACAGGACACTGGTACATGGTTCGGACAGGGCGCGCGCGTAGGCGTGCGGCGCATGAGGAGGCATCGGTGGCGGGCGAGTCCCCCGACAGGTCGAAGCAGCGCGAGTCGTCGGCAGGAGCGACGTCGGGGAACGCGGATTCGGTTCCCGAGGCCCGCGATCCCCGCCTCGCGGTGGCCCGGAGCGGGTCCGGTGGGAGCACCGGGGCCGGGGCCGGTGGCGGGCAAAAGGATTCCTCGAACGGCGGCGCGGACACCGCGACGAAGGTGTTCCGCACCCCCGCGGTCGAGGAGGACACCGCCCTGCGCAACGCGGTCTCGTCCTGGGTCCGGGACGCGGACGACCCGGAGGCGTCAACGGACGCTCCCGCGAAGGACGCTGAGGACACCGAGGGCGGCACGGACGCGAAGGAAGCGACGGGCGCGATAAGCGACGGCGCGGGCTCGGAGGCTGCGGACACGGGTGCGGCTGACGCCGGCTCCGGTGCGGACGCGAAGGCCACCGCCGAGGGCAACGGCGCGGAGGCGGACGCCGGTTCCGGTGCGAAGGGTGACGGCGCGAAGGCCGGGGCCGGGAGCGTGAAGGCGGGGCCCGATGACGGCGACGGCAGCGCGAAGGCCGACGCCAAGGGCGAGCTGAAGGCCCAGGAGGCCGGTGCCGAGGACGAGAAGGCCCCGGCGGGCGCCGACGCGGCCGAGGGCTCGGAGCCGGGCGCCGACGCGGAGGACGGCTCCGACACGAAGGCCGGTGCCGAGGAGAAGGCTTCCGCCGGCGATGCCGCCGCTGCCGCGGCCGCCCGCGCCAAGACCGCCGCCGAGACGGCCGGCGCGGAGGCGGAGGCCCTGGCGGACGACGCGGCCGCGAAGGCGGGCACCGGTGCGAAGGCCGCTTCCGGTACGGAGACCGGCGCTCGGCCGAAGACTCCGGCGGGCGCCGACACCGCGGGCGCGACGGCCGACGCCGAGGCGAAGACCGACGCCGGGGCGAAGACCGCTTCCCGTACGGAGACCGGCGCTCAGCCGAAGACTCCGGCGGACGCCGACACCGCGGGCGCGACGACCGACGCCGAGGCGGAAGGTGACGCCGACGCGAAGGCTGACGCCGACCCGAAGAGTGACGCCGAGGCCGGGGCCGGGGCCGAGGAGAAGGGCGCCGAGGGCGGGGGCGAGGCCCGGAAGACCGGCGACGGGCCCGCGGACGCCGATGGCGCGGAGGACCCTCAGGGGCCGCCCGCGGCTGACGACGAGAGCCGCACGGGTGGTGCGGGTACGAAGACGGCCGGAGGCGAAGCCGAGGGCAAGGGCAAGACCGGCGGAGCGGATGCCGTCGACCAGCCGACCGCCATCTTCAAGGCCGTACGCCCCAAGGACCAGGTCGACCAGCCCACGACCATGCTCAAGGTCGGCAAGGGGGCCAAGCAGGACGAGCCCGAGTCCGAGCGCACCAGCAAGTTCGTCGCGCTCAAGGACGACGTCCGGCACAAGCCCGCCGCCACGCCGGCCGACGAGACCACCGCCGTCCCCCAGATCGGCCCCGAGCGCACCACCCAGCAGCCCCTGCCCCCCAAGCCCCCGCTCGACCTCCTCGCGGAGCTGACCAACACCCCGCCGCCCCCGGAGACCCCGGTCCGCACGGCGCTGCGACGGGTCAAGATCTGGACCCCGCTGGTCCTCCTGCTGGTGATCATCTTCGCGGTCGTACAGACCCTGCGCCCCCTCCCGTCCCCCACCCTCGCGCTGACCGCGAAGGACAGCTACACCTTCGACGGCGGCCGGGTGAACCTGCCGTGGCCGAGCGAGGGCCAGGGCTGGATGGACGGCGACGGCATCGGCACGATGGGGAACTTCGGCAAGCAGACCCCCGTCGCCATCGGCTCGGTCGCCAAGACGATGACCGCGTACATCATCCTGCGCGACCACCCGCTGAAGCCGGGCCAGGAGGGCCCGAAGATCAAGGTGGACGCCACGGCGGAGAAGGAGGGCGGCTACAACAAGAGCGGTGAGTCAACCCTCAACACCGTCCACGCCGGCGACTCCCTCACGGAGAAGCAGGCCCTGTCGGCCGTCATGATCCCCTCCGCCAACAACATCGCCCGGCTGCTGGCCCGCTGGGACGCGGGCTCGGAGGCGGCGTTCGTGCAGAAGATGAACGCCACCGCCAAGCAGCTGGGGATGACCGGTACGACGTACACCGACCCCTCGGGCCTGAAGGAGACCACCGTCTCCACCGCCCAGGACCAGGTGAAGCTCGGCCGCGCGGTCGTGAAGATCCCCGCCCTGGTCACCATCACCAGCGCCGCCAGCTGGACCGACCCCACCGGCCAGAACTGGCCGAACTACAACTCGCTCCCCTACTGGATCGGCGCCATCGGCATCAAGACCGGCACCACCACCGCGGCCGGCGGCAACCTCCTGTTCGCCGCCCGCAAGAAGGTCGGCGGCCAGACGGTGACCGTCGTCGGCGCGATCCTCGGCCAGCACAAGCCGTCGATCCTGGACACCGTCAACGAGGTCAGCAAGACCGCGCTGCTCGGCGCCGAGCACGCGCTGACCTCGGCGAAGATCCTGAAGAAGGGCGATGTCGTCGGCTACGTGGACGACCAGCTCGGCGGGCAGACCCCGATCGTGGTCACCCAGGACGTCACCGCGGTCGGCTGGTCCGGTCTGAAGGTCAAGCTGTCCTTCGCCGCCGGCACCGTCCCGCACACCGCGAAGGCCGGCACCCAGGTCGGCGCCCTCACGGTGGGCGACGGCAGCACGGCCGGCGTCAAGGTCCCGGTGGCCCTCCAGCAGGATCTGGCCGAGCCCGGCTTCGGCGCGAAGCTCACCCGCATCGGCTGAGCGCACGTCCCGCACACCCCCCGCGCACCCCGTCACAGCGCCCCACCCGGGCGCCCCGTGGCGGGGTGCGTGCTAGCGTCACGAATCGGGGCAGGTCGCCGGTTCCCGGGACACGGCCGCGAACTGGACGAGAAGCGGCCGGGAAACCGAAGAAAACGGCCGAGAACAGAAGACGGGACACGGGGAGTGCCTTCAGGTGGCCACTGCGGAGCCGACACGCGCCGACGACGCCGGACCGGGCCCGGAAAACGGCCCACGAATACGCCTGTCCACGCCTGACGCGGACACCGGCGCGAAGGGTCGTACAAGCGGCCGTACGAGCAGCCGTACGAGCGGTCGTACGACCGCCGGTGCGAGCGATCGTACGGACGACGTGCCCGGCACCCGCCTCACCCGCCTCCTCGCGCCCCTCGAACCCCTTCGCGCCCGTATGCTGCGCCACCCGGTGCTGTGGGTCACCGTGCTCGCCGGCGTGCTGCACATCATCTGGTTCTTCACGTTCGCGAACAGCGGCGGCGATCTCGCGGCGCAGGACGCCTGGGCGGAGTTCGTCGGCCGGCACCCGGACTCGGCGTACAACCTCGCCTGGTACGGGGGCATGCACCCGGTGTCGTACAGCGTGGTGTCGCCGTATCTGATGGCGGTCCTCGGCGTCCGTACGACGATGATGATCGCCGGCACCGCCTCGGCGGGCCTGCTGACGCTGATCCTCATCCGCAGCCGGGCCGTGCGGAACCCCCTATGGGCCTCGATGGCCGGAGTCTTCGCGCTGCTATGCAACGCGATGTCGGGCCGGGTGACCTTCGGGCTCGGCACGATGATCGCGCTCGGCGCGGTGGCGGCGGTGTTCTGCTGGCCGTACCGCTGGCGGCACAAACGCTGGGCGAAGGCGGCGGTGGCGGCCCCGCTGGCCGGGCTCTCCACCATGGCCTCGCCGGTCTCCGGACTGTTCGTCGGCCTTGTCGCGGTCGCACTGTTTTTGCAGAAGCGACGGCCGGGTGCATGGGCGCTCGGACTGGCCCCCGCGGCGGTGGTGGCCGCGTCGTACTTCCTCTTCCCCTTCTCCGGCACCCAGCCGATGACGATCGGCTCGGTCAGCCTGCCGCTGATCTACGGCCTGCTCTGCCTGTTCCTGGTGCCGAAGGAATGGATCACGGTCCGGCTGACGGCGGCCGTCTACAGCGCCATGGTGGTGGCCGTGTGGGTGGTCAGCTCGCAGATCGGTTCGAACATCTCGCGGCTGCCGATGCTGTTCGCGGGCGCGACGCTGATCGCGGCGCTGCCGTTCACCGTGCCGAAGTCGCGGAAGTGGTACGCGACGGTGGTGGCGTTCCTGGGGTTCGTCGGATGGATCGGCTACAAGTCGGTCGACGACATCATGCACACGACCCCGACCGCGTCCTGGGCGCACGAGCTGGCGCCGCTGGTCAACCAGTTGCAGAAGGTCGGCGCGGAACGGGGGCGGGTGGAGGTCGTACCGGCGCGTTCGCACCGCGAGGCGTCCGCGCTCGCGCCGTACGTCAACCTGGCGCGGGGCTGGAACCGGCAGGCCGACATGGAGCGCAACCCGCTCTTCTACGACGACACGCTCAACTCGGCGAACTACCACGAGTGGCTCCAGCGGTGGGCCGTGCACTTCGTGGTGCTGCCCAAGGACAACCCGGACGGGGACGGCGGTGAGCGCGAGCAGCAGCTGCTGCGGCGCGGGATGCCGTACCTGACGCAGATCTGGGGCGATGCCAACTGGCAGCTGTTCAAGGTGACCGACCCGACCCCGCTGGCCGAGCCGAACGCGCGGGTGGACCGTGCCGAGCAGGGCGAGATGACCCTGGATGTGCGCAAGGCCGGCCGCATCCTGATCCGGATCCCCTACTCCCCCTGGCTCAGCGTGGTCGACGCCCACGGCAAGAGCCTGAAGGGCCCGCAGGTGATCCCCTCGCCGCCGGGCACTGAGAAGAAGTACCGCAATGTCAACGGGTGCCTCATGGAGACCCCCGAGGACGCGAACGGCGACAAATGGACGATGCTGATCGCGCCGCGCGCGGGCACGTACCGGCTGGCCGCCCCGTACCAGTTGCCGCGGGGCACGCCGTGTCCCGACGCCCTGAAGTAGGCGCCTGGGGTCCGGAGGAGAGGCCCTAGCGCGGATACCGGGCCAGCCACCCCGGTGCCGAGCCCGCCGGGCCGTGCAGGGCGGGGCCCTGGGTCATCTCCATGGCGAAGTCGTCGGCGAGTTCGAGGATGGTGGGGCGGCCCTCCAGCTCGGCGAGCCAGGCCGGGGGCAGGGCGGTCTCGCCGTGGAGGGCGCCCAGCAGGGCGCCGGTGAGGGCGCCGGCGGCGGCCGAGGGACCGCTCTGGTTGACGGCGAGGCACAGGCCGTGCCGTACGTCCTCGCCGACCAGGGCGCAGTAGACGGCGGCCGCGAGCAGCCCGTCGGCCGTGCCGTCGCCGGTCAGTTCCTCCACCCGCGCGGGGCTCGGCATGCCCTGCCGTACCGCGCCGAGCGCGTGCTGGAGGGCGTCGGAGACCGGCTGGTGGCCGGGGCGGACGGCGAGCAGGGCGAGGGCCTGCTGCACGGCGCCGTCCAGGCTCTCCCCGCGGGCGAGGCCGTGCACGATCACGGCGTACGCGCCCGCCGACAGGCAGCCGACCGGGTGGCCGTGGGTCTGCGCCGCGCACTCCACCGCGAGCTGCACGACGAGCTGGGGCTCCCAGCCGACCAGCAGCCCGAAGGGCGCGGAGCGGGCGACCGCCTCCGGCCCCCGCTCGGCGGGGTTCTTGGGCTTGTCCAGCGTGCCCATCTTGTCGTCGCCGAACCCGATGAGCAGCGACCTGCTCGGCCCCCGGCGCGCGTACAGCCACTCCTCGCGGGCCAGCCAGCCGTCCTCCGCGCGGCGCTCGTCCGGCCCCCAGTCCCGCTGGGTGGCGGCCCAGCGCAGATACGCGCGGTGCAGATCGGTCGGCGGATGCCAGGCGCCGGTGTCGCGGCGCACCTGCGCGCGGATCAGCCCGTCCACGCTGAACAGGGTCAGCTGGGTGTGGTGGGTGATGGTGCCGCGCCGCCCGTGCCCCGCGGTGAGGTCGAGCAGCCCCTCGGGGCCGTGGGCCGCGCGGATCTCCTCCAGGGTGAGCGCGTCGACGGGCCCGCCGAGCGCGTCGCCCACGGCGGCCCCGAGCAGGGTGCCGCGCACCCTGCTGCGAAAGTCCTGCTGCTCGGCACGGCCCCAGACGGCACCGGTCGTCGTCGCCACCCAGACCCTCCTCAGGCACCGTCCGCCCGCACGACGGTCCGCACTCTAATCGACCGCGAAGACGGCCCTCGGTGGGCCGGGGCGACCCTCACGGGTCATTCACGTCCGCCGATGACCGCTTCGACACCATCCAGAATGCGATCCAGCCCGAATTCGAGCGGATCGATGCCGTCCGGTTGAAATGCGCCGTCCGCGATGGCCTTGGTGAGTGCGGGGAAGCGTTCGGCGTGCCGTGCGAGGAGGTCGGCGGCGAGCCGGTCCCATTCGGCCGACTGCTCCTCCTCGTGGTCGGCCTGCTGCTGGGCGACGTTGCGCACGAGCCCGATCAGCAGCAGGAAGACGCGGTGCCGCTGGGCGCCGTCGAGGCCGGTGGGTTCGAGGGCGGCGAGCGCCGCGTCCAGCCAGCGCAGCTGCCGGGGGCCGAGGGCACGGCGGCGCAGGGCGGTGGCGGTGAGCAGCCAGGGGTGGGCGGCGTACACATCCGCGCACTGCCGGGTCCACGCGCGTACGGCCTCGCGCCAGCGCCCGTCCTCGCCGCTCTCCGGCATCTCGGGCCCCTCCCCCATCACCTCCTCCACCATCAGCTCGACCAGCTCGGTCTTGCCGGGGACGTACCGGTACAGGGCCATCGCCGACACCCCGAACCCGCCGGCGACCTTGCTCATGGAGACGGCGTCGAGCCCTTCCCGGTCGGCCAGTTCGGCGGCGGCCGCGGCGATGCGCCGGGGGGTCAGCTTCGGCTTGGGCCCCCGGGTGGGCTGCTCCTGCTCGCCCCAGAGAAGGGCGAGGACGGCACGGGGGTCGCGCGTCTCGTCCTGCTGCCCCTTGCTCCGTACGCCGTCCCGTTCGACCACGATCCGCTCCCGACTCCCCTGCGGTACCCGCCCCTTGACCGGCACCCCATCAACTGTATATACCGTAAACCACAGCCTACTGCTGACGACATAAACAGTTTAGGGGGAACACCATGCTGCTGACCTATCGCGCCCTGAAACGCCGCGCCCTCGCCAAGTCCCTCCGGATCACCACCCCGAACGGCGTCGACGAGTCGTCGTACGTCCGTATCGGCGGCGTCGACCAGTGGATCTCCGTCCGGGGCGAGGACCGGTCGAACCCCGTGCTCCTGGAGCTCCACGGCGGTCCCGGCGCCTCCAACTCGATCTTCACGCCGCGCACCCGCGCCTGGGAGCGGCACTTCACGATCGTCCGCTGGGACATGCGCGGCGCGGGCCGGACCTTCGCGGCGCACGGCCCGGCCGGCCAGGGCGAGCTGACCCTCGACCGCCTCTACGCCGACGCGCTGGAGGTCACCGACCACATCCGCGCCCGCCTCGGCATGCCGAAGGTCGTCCTGCTCGCCAACAGCTTCGGCACCGTCACCGGCCTGCGCCTGGCCCGCGACCACCCCGAGCGCTACTCGGCGTACGTCGGCACGGACCAGAACATCATCGCGGGCGGCACGGACAGCTCCGCCTACGACGATCTGCTCGCCCGTCTGCGCGGCGCCGGTAAGCGGCGGCAGCTGTCCCGGCTGACCGCGATGGGCCCGGACCCCACGTCCTGGTCCGCCGAGGAGTGGTCCTGCTACGCCAAGACGGTCACCACGACCGACCCCCTGACCTACGACACCATGAAGACGGTCGTCATCCGCTCCCTCTGGTTCTCCCCCCTCCACACCCTGCGCGACCTGCGCGCCTACCTGAAGGGCATGACCTTCTCCGAACAACTGGGCCCACAGGCCATGTCCTTGGACGAATACGCGGAGGGCACCACCTTCCACCTCCCCGTCTTCCTCTTCCAGGGCGCCTCCGACGTCCTCACCCCACCGGAACCGGCCCGCCGCTTCCACGACCACCTGACGGCTCCCCTCAAGGACTTCGCCCTCATTCCCGACGCCTCCCACTTCGCCGCCTTCCGGCGTCCGGATGTGTTCCTGGAGCTGCTGGTGGGGAGGGTGAGGCCGGTGGTGACGGGGGTGGGGGTGGGTGGTTGAGTCCGCAGCCGCGGGCGCCCACGTCGGCTTCCAACTCCCGCAGGCAAGCAGCCCGGTGAGGGTGACGTTCGACGGCGACGAACACGGCACGGTGTAAGAGGCAGTACGGCGGTGACGCGGCACGCGTCGCCGATTCCGTCCCCGCCCTAACGCCACCTTCGAGCGGGCGCCGAAGCCGTCGATCACCTTCGTACAAGAAGAGGTGACCCTGCGGCGGCAGCCGGAACGCCGCCTGGAGATCGCCGGGCGGGTCCTTCCGTCTGTTGATGCGCGTTCATCGAGAAGGCAGCGACAGCAACGACCAGGGGCCCGACTGCGTCGAGGTGGCCCTCGCCCCCGCCACCGTCCACATCCGCGACTCCAGGGACAAGGACCGCGCCCGGCTCACCGTCGACGAGGCCGGCTGGACGGAGTTCGTGGAGTTCGCGGCTCACTCCGCGTAACGCGCCTGGATCGCGTCCCGGGCCGACTCCACGGCCGCCAGGCGGGGGGCCAGGCGGAGGCGGTCGGTTCCGGGGGTGGTGAGGAGTTCGGTGAGGAGGGCGGCCAGCAGTGCCAGGTCGTCCCAGTCGTGCTTCTCGGCCAGGATGTGCGTCAGCACCGCGTCGGCCGTGGGCCAGTCGCCGAGGGCACAGGCCAGGAAGCAGCGGGTGTAGGCGCGGGCCGAACTGTCCAGGTCGGCCCGCGGCAGCAGCTGCTCGGCCGCCCGCCACAGTGGCCGTGCCGCTTCCTGGCCCTCGCATCCGCCGACGGCCAGCGCGAGGCATATGGTGCCGTCGAGCGGCTCCCGAAGTACCAGCCGCTCGGCCTCCCTCATGGCCGCCGCCCACTGGCGCGCGTGGCGGTGGGCTTCCGCGCGCTCCTCCTCCAGGTCGGGAACGGCCAGGCGGTCCGCCTCCGCCAGGCGGTCCAGGGCCTCCGTCCAGCGACCGCAGCGCATCAGCAGGTCCACGGCCCGTCCACGAGCCCAGTTCGCCGCCGCGTCCAGGGCGACGCACCGGTCCAGGTCGGCCAGGGCTCGCTCCGTGCGGCCGACCACCAGGGCGGCGCGAGCGCGCCGGCCCAGGGCCCAGCCGTAATCGGGAACCAGGGCGATGGCCCGGTCCAGATCGGCGAACGCCTCCTCGGCCCGGCGCAGCTCGAAGTGGACGGCACCCCGGCTCGCCAGGGCCGAGGCATAGTCCGGCTTCAGCTCGACGGCACGGCCCAGCTCGGCGACCGCCTCCTCGTAGCGGTGCGCCAGCCGATAGGCGTCCCCTCGCTCACTCGCGATCCAGGCCACGTCCGGCGCGAGGGCGAAGGCACGGTCCAGGTCCGCGAAGGCCTCCTCCCACTCCCCCGTGTCGCGACACAGATGCGACCTGCGCACAAGGGTCCACAGGTCGTTCTCCGCGATGTCCAGCGCGCGGTCGAAGTCGGCGAGCGCCTCGTCCAGTTGCCCGAGGGCGTGCCGGCAGACCGCCCGGCAGGCGAGGGAGTCCGCGTGCGCCGGATCCAAGGCGAGGGCACGCTCGAACTCCGTGACGGCCTCCTCCGGGCGCCCGGCGAGCCGCTGGGTCTCCCCGCGCTCCCAGAGGATCTCCACGGTGTCGGGCCACAAGGCGTCCGCCCGGTCCAGGTCGGTCATCGCGGCCGTGAAGTTCTCCAGTGTCTGGTGGGCGATGGCGCGCCCGTAGTGCAGCCGGGCCAGTTCGAGCTGGGGCAGGCCGGCCCGTTCACCGAGCCCGAGGCCCTGGTCGAACGCGGCCAGGCCCGGTGCGTCCTCGCCGCGTCTGACCAAGTGCTTTCCGAGCAGCCCGTACGCCAGCGCGCGCACGGTGAGGTCCGGTCCGGGCCGGGAGGACAGCAGGTCGGCGACGGTGCCCAGCCCCTGCTGATCATCCGCGAGCGCCTCCCGCAGCCGCCGTCCCCAGTCCCGCACGGCGGTGTCGTCCGCCGCCGTCCCCGCCTCCTCCAGCATGCGGGCCCAGCGACGGCCCTCCGCCTGCTCCCAGGTGCAGGCCTGGACCACGCGCGCCAGCGCCATCGCCAGCTCCGTGCCCCGCCGGGCACACAGCAGGTGATACGTCTGTTCCAGCCGCAGCGCGCGCCACCGCTTCTCCTCCCACAGCGCATCCGGGCGAACTCCCTCTGCCGCCTCCTCGCACCACCCGCCGTAGGCCGCCGCCAGCACTTCATGGCGCTCCCGCCACTGCTGCGGAGACCGTCGGCGCAGCAGTCGCAGCATCGTCTCCCGCACCAGGTCGTGGTACCGCAGCCGGTCGCGGCGATCGTCCACGAAGGGCAGGCCGCTCAGCCAGCCGAAGAGGGCGTCGGACTCCGGGGCGTCCACGACCGCGCGGAATACGTCCAGGTCCAGGCTTCTCGGCAGCGCGCACGCCAGTGCCACCGCCCTGCGGGCCGGGTCCTGCTCCCACTTCAGGAACCGTTCCACCGCCGTGGCGCTCGGGTCCCCGACGTCTTCCAGATCCGCCGGACGTTGCTCCGCCAACGTCGAGACCAGCAGCGGGAGTCCGCCGGTCAACCGCAGCACCTCCGTCACCACCGGCTCGGCCACCACGCCGCGGTCCGCCAGCAGGCCCCGTGTCTCCGCCTCGGTGAAGGGGCCCAGCGGGATCTCCGTCATGAAGTCCGCGAAGCCGCCCCAGCGGGCGCGGTCGAACGGCTGCTGGCCCGCCGTGACCACGATGACATCGGCCGGCAGGGCACCGTACCGGTCGGTGGTCATCAGGTCGTGCAGCCAGTGGTCGAGGAACGGGCCCGTGCGCTCGTACGTGTCGAAGAAGAGGACGATCCAGGGGACCGTGGACGCGGCCGACTCCAGTTCGTCCAACAGTTTCGGCGTCAAGGCGCGTTCAGGCGACAACACCAGTTGAACGTCGTCCTGGCTGCCGAACTTCGCGCTGAGGCCCCGCTTCAACCGATCCGCCGCCTGGGCCACTTGGGCGGGGTCGACCGCCCCCACGAACGGTCCCGCGCCGGGTATCAGGCCCAGGCCCGCCAGTCCGGCCCGCACCGCCGTGGCCGTCCCCGGGGAGGGGCCGTCGGGGGGCGTGGAGTCCAGGCCGGCGGCCACCGCCTCCGCCTCGTGGCGGCGTTCCCGGTACGACGTCAGCGCGCGGTCGAGTTTCTTGAACTCCACCTCCTGGCGGGCGAATTCGCGGCTCAGGGCGGACAGCGCCTCGGGGACGCTGCCCACGCCCTCGTCCACGTACGCGGTCAGCGCGCCGCGTTCACGCGCCGTCTGCTCCAACTCCCGCACCAAGAAGGTCTTGCCGACGCCGGCCTGGCCGTGGATGTGGAAGAGGAAGCGATGACGCTCGTCCTCGGGCGGCAGGTCCAAGTTCTCGCGGAACGCGGCCCGTTCCCCGCCACGGCCGATGAAGCCCGCTCGTCTGCGCCGTCCGATCAGCTCCTGCATCGACGGTCGTGCCCGCACCATCCGAACACCTGCCCTTCCCCCGGAGGCCCCCTTTCCATGATGGCGCAATGGCCACGCGCCAACCGGTCGTCCACAGGGGAGAATCCAGCCATGACCACCACCGACCCCACACGGCACTCCAGACACTCCGGTCAGGCACTGGCCGCCGGTGTACTCACCGGGATACTCGCGCTGTACATCGCCCTCGTCGCGTTCGGCAACATCACGGACTTCGGCACGAACCAGCAGTTCGTACGGCATGTGCTGGCGATGGACAGCACCTTCAAGGACCACGATCTGATGTGGCGGGCGATCACCAGCACCGCGCTCCAGGACACCGCCTATGTTCTGATCATCGCGTGGGAGACGGTGGCCGCGCTGGTCCTGATCTGGGGCACGTACCTGTGGGCGGCGCGCCGGGACGAGGCGTTCGCGCGGCGCGTTTCCACCTATGGACTGCTGATGCTCCTGCTGCTTTTCGGCGCCGGGTTCATCGCGATCGGCGGTGAGTGGTTCGCGATGTGGCAGGCGAAGGCGTGGAACGGCGAGGACTCCGCCACCCGCGTCTTCCTGCTCAGCGGGGTGGCGTTGATCGTCAATCACCTGCCGGGCGGCGGCAGGGCAGCCGTCGAGGAACCCCCTACCAGCTGACCACCGGCTCCTACTTGACCACCGTCACGTTCGTGCCCTGAGCACCGAAGGCCCACAGGGCGGCGCCGTCCTGCTTGCGCATGCGGATGCCGCCCAGTTTCTTGCCCTCCGCGGGGGGCGGCGAGGCGCCGTCCAGAGCGTTGGAGAAGGCCACGTTCACGCCGTCCACCTTCGTGAAGTACATGACGTGCTCGATCTCCACGCCGTCCGAGCCCTTGAGGGACTGGGTGCGCAGCGTGATCGAGTAGCGGCCGGGGGCGGGTGGTACCGTCCCCGGCCACACCTCGAATGACCTGATCTCCTTGCCGGTCGCGTCGACCAGCCACAGCCGCTTCGCCGCGAGCGCGTACACGATCCGGCGGCCGTCCCCCGAGTCCGCCGGGAGCGCGGGCGGCCCCGCCGGCGGCTTCGGCTTCGCCGAGCCATGGGTGCCCGCCGACACCGAGGTGCTCGGCTTCACGCTCGCGGCCGTGGGATGCGGCCCGTGCTCCGCCTGCACGGCGAGGGCGACGACGGCCACGGTCGCCCCCACCGTCAGACCGGAGACCCAGGCCCAGGAGGGCAGTCGGGCAGCCACGGGTACGCATCTCCTCCGCTATGGGTCCCCCACACGGTCCGGGGGTCGGATCATCGTACTCAGTCGCCCCCGCACCACGTACCGGTCGCCCCCGCACCGCGTACCCGTCGCCCCCGCACCGCGTACCGGCGGCTCAGTCGAGCACGGGCAGCAGCTCGGGGAGGTGGCCGTCGGAGGCCGCCGCCGCCCGCCGCCGCTCGTCCGGCACCGCGCCGTAGAGCGTCGTGCGCGGTTTCGCCGGACGGCCGGCCGCCTCCGCGACGGCCACCAGGTCGCGGACGGACTTGTACGAGCCGTACGACGAGCCCGCCATCCGGGAGATCGTCTCCTCCATCAGGGTGCCGCCCAGGTCGTTCGCGCCGGAGCGGAGCATTTCCGCCGCACCCTCGGTGCCGAGTTTGACCCAGCTTGTCTGGATATTGGGGATCCAGGGGTGCAGCAGGAGGCGGGCCATGGCCGTCACCGCGCGGTTGTCGCGGGTGGTCGGGCCGGGGCGGGCGATGCCGGCGAGGTAGACCGGCGCGTTGGTGTGGATGAAGGGGAGCGTGACGAACTCGGTGAAGCCGCCGGTCTCCCGCTGGATCCCGGCCAGGGTGCGCAGATGGCCGAGCCAGTGGCGGGGCTGGTCGACATGGCCGTACATCATCGTGGAGGAGGAGCGGATGCCCAGCTCGTGGGCGGTCTTCACGACCTCGATCCAGGTGGCCGTGGGCAGCTTGCCCTTGGTGAGGATCCAGCGGACCTCGTCGTCCAGGATCTCCGCCGCCGTGCCGGGGATGGTGTCGAGGCCCGCTTCCTTCGCGGCCGTCAGCCACTCCCGGATGGACATGCCGGTGCGGGTGGCGCCGTTCACGACCTCCATCGGGGAGAAGGCGTGCACATGCATGCCGGGGACGCGCTCCTTGACCGCCTTCGCGATGTCGAAGTAGGCGGTGCCGGGCAGGTCGGGGTGGATGCCGCCCTGCATGCACACCTCGACCGCGCCGACGTCCCACGCCTGCTGGGCGCGGTCGGCGACCTGGCTCAGGGAGAGGGTGTACGCGTCGGCGTCGGTACGGCGCTGGGCGAAGGCGCAGAAGCGGCAGCCGGTGTAGCAGACATTGGTGAAGTTGATGTTGCGGGTGACGATGTACGTCACGTCGTCGCCCACCACCGACCTGCGCACATCGTCGGCGATCCGGCACAGCGCGTCCAGCGCCGGGCCGTCCG
Organism: Streptomyces griseofuscus; assembly: GCF_014673495.1. Classification (GTDB taxonomy): domain Bacteria; phylum Actinomycetota; class Actinomycetes; order Streptomycetales; family Streptomycetaceae; genus Streptomyces; species Streptomyces murinus. Next base: position 4,854,280 of record NZ_CP051006.1, on the reverse strand, counting down.
CGTGGAAGAGGGCGAGGGCCTCGGCGTCGGTCAGCCGGGTGGGGTCGTCGCCCGCGGTGCGCAGGGCCTCGCGGACGTCGGTGTCGATGCGCTGCGGCGCCATCCCGGGGGCGGCCGCCTCGCGCAGGGCGTCCCAGTCGCCGTACACCTCGTCGTAGTCGTCACGGCGGTCGCTCGTACGGCCCTCAGTGTCGATGGTGCGGTGCAGATCGGTGCGGCCGGTGGGGGTGAAGCTGTCCTCGGGCTCCTGCCAGGGCAGGCCGGTGGGGAGCACGCCGGGGCGGGCCAGGCCGGTCTCCGGGTCGGCGAGGGCGGCGACGTGCGGGCGCAGCCGGGGGTCCAGCCAGGGCTCGCCGCGCCGGACGAACTCCGGGTAGACGCAGAGGCGTTCGCGCAGCTCGAAGCCGGCCGCGCGGGACCGCTCCGCCAGTTCCTCGATCTGCGGCCAGGGGCGTTCGGGGTTGACATGGTCGATGGTCAGGGGCGACACCCCGCCCCAGTCGTCGATGCCGGCGCCGATCAGCCGCTCGTACTCGCCCTCGACCAGGTTCGGCGGGGCCTGGAGGCAGGCGGCGGGGCCCATGATGTGCCGGGCGACGGCGATGGTGGCGACCAGTTCGTCCAGTTCGGCGTCCGGCATGCCGCGCATCGCGGTGTCCGGCTTGGCGCGGAAGTTCTGGATGATCAGTTCCTGGACGCCGTGGTAGGCGCGGGAGACCTTGCGCAGCGCGAAGAGGGACTCGGCGCGCTCCTCGTACGTCTCGCCGATGCCGATCAGCAGGCCCGAGGTGAAGGGGACGGAGGAGCGGCCCGCGTCCTCCAGGACCCGCAGCCGTACGGCCGGTTCCTTGTCCGGGGAGCCGTGGTGCGGGCCGCCGGGCTCGGACCACAGGCGGGTGGCCGTGGTCTCCAGCATCATGCCCATGCTCGGCGCGACCGGCTTCAGGCGCTGGAAGTCGGTCCAGCTCATGACGCCCGGGTTGAGGTGGGGCAGCAGGCCGGTCTCCTCCAGGATGCGGACGGAGATGGCGCGGACATAGGCGATGGTGTCGTCGTAGCCGTGCGCGTCGAGCCACTCGCGGGCCTCGGGCCAGCGGTCCTCGGGCTTGTCGCCGAGGGTGATCAGGGCTTCCTTGCAGCCGAGCGCGGCGCCCTTGCGGGCGATGTCGAGGACCTCGTCCGGGGACATGAACATGCCGTGGCCGGCGCGGCGGAGCTTGCCGGGGACGGTGACGAAGGTGCAGTAATGGCACTTGTCCCGGCACAGCCGGGTCAGCGGGATGAAGACGCTCTTCGAGTAGGTGATGACGCCGGGACGGCCCGCCTGGTCGAGGCCCGCGTCGCGCACCCGGGCGGCGGAGGCGGCGAGGTCGGTCAGGTCCTCGCCCCGGGCCTGGAGCAGCACCGCGGCCTCGGAGGCGTCGAGGGCGACGCCGTCACGGGCGCGTTTGAGGGCGCGACGCATGGAGTTCTCGGTGGGACGGCCGGGTCCTGGGGGCGCGGGAGTCGTCATGACTCCACGATACGTAGGGGGATGATCAGGACGGATGAGGGGCGAGGGGGCGGTCCCGCGATGGCGTGGACCCCGTCTCCTTTTCTTCTGGGGGAGTTCACGTACGGCCCCCACAATGAGGGCCATGTGTGACGACACGCACGATCACGCCGGGGGAATCGCCAGGCGCGCGCTGTTCGTGACCGGCGCCGCCGCTGCCCTTACGTTGGGATCCGTGAACTTCGCGGCGGCGGACGGTCAGGGCCAAGGTCAGGGCCGAGGTCAGAGCCAGGGCCAGGAGACGCGGACGGTGCGGGGCACTCTGCCGCCCGGCGCCCCCGACTTCGTGTACGTACCGGTCGAAGTGCCTTCCGGGGTGTGGGAGTTCAAGGTCTCCTACACCTACGACAGGCCCTCGGTCCCGGCCGGCACCCAGGGCAACGCGCTCGACATCGGCCTCTTCGACCAGCACGGCACCGAGCTGGGCGGCAAGGGCTTCCGGGGCTGGTCGGGCGGCGCCCGCACGGAGTTCTTCGTACGGACCGACGACGCGACCCCGGGCTATGTGCCGGGACCGGTGCGCGCGGGCACCTGGCACATCGCGCTGGGCCCCTACACGGTGGCGCCACAGGGGCTGTCGTACGAGCTGACGATCACCCTGACCTATGGCGAGAGCGGCGAGACCCCCCGCCCGGTGTACCCGCCGTCCCGGGCCAAGGGGCGGGGCCGGGCCTGGTACCGGGGCGACTGCCATCTGCACTCCTGGTACTCCGACGGCCGCCGCACCCCCGCCGAGATCGCGGCCCTCGCCCGGGCGGCGGGCCTGGACTTCGTCAACTCCTCGGACCACAACACCCATACGTCCCACCCCCATTGGGCTAACGAGGCCGGTGACGACCTTCTGATCATGCTCGGCGAGGAGATCACCACCCGCAACGGGCATGTGGTGGCGCTCGGCACCGAGCCCGGCACCTTCGTGGACTGGCGCTACCGTGCCCGCGACAACCGCTGGGCCCGCTTCGCCCGCGACATCCGGCGCGCCGGGGGCCTGGTCGTACCGGCCCATCCGCACGCCACCTGCGTCGGCTGCGGCTGGAAGTTCGGCTTCGCCGAGGCGGACGCGGTGGAGGTGTGGAACGGCCCCTACACGCCCGACGACGAGGTCACCCTCGCCGAGTGGGACAACCTCCTGGTCGCCGCGGTACGGCAGGGCCGCCCCTGGCTCCCGGCGATGGGCAACAGCGACGCCCACCGCGATCCGGACGCGGTCGGGCTTCCGCAGACCGTCGTCCTCGCCGACGATCTGACCCGGGAGGCCGTCCAGGAGGGCATCCGCGCGGGCCGCTCCTATGTCGCCGAGTCCCAGCACATCACCGTCTCCCTCACCGCGACGGGCGGGCGGGGGCAGCGGGCGGGCATCGGGGAGCGGCTGCCGCTGCCGGCCGACGCCCCGGTGACCGTCCGCCTCGCCGTCACCGGCGCGCCCCGCTGCACCCTCCACCTCGTCACCGACGAGGGCACCCTGTACACGAGCGACCCCCTGTCGGTGTCGGGCGCGGGCACGGTCGAATGGCGTACGACCCCCTCGTACGCGGCGTACGTCCGCGCGGAGGTCCGCCACGAGACGGCGGCGGGCCCGCTGCCGGGGGCGCTGGCGGCGTTCACCAACCCGGTCTTCCTCGGGGCTTCCTGACACGGCGCTTCCTGTGCCGGTGGGGCTGCCGGTTGCGGCATCCTGGGCCGAGCAACCGCCGTCCCGCAGGATTCCGCAGGAGGTTCCGGAGCCATGACCGGCCGAGCAGACCGCAAGCACCACATCGTGACCAGTTTCCAGCGCCGGCTCAATCCGCTGATCCGACGGCTCCCCTTGCAGACCGTGCTGGAGACCACCGGCCGTGTCTCCGGGGTGCCGCGGCGGACGCCGGTGGGCGGGCGGCGGGTCGGTGGGGCGTTCTGGCTGGTGTCGGAGTTCGGGCACAGGTCGCAGTACGTACGCAACATCGAGGCCGACCCCAGGGTGCGGGTGCGGATCGCGGGACGGTGGCACCACGGCACCGCCCATCTGCTGCCGGACGACGATCCACGAGCCCGGCTGCGGGGCCTGCCCCGGCTCAACAGCACAGCGGTACGGGCCCTCGGCACGGATCTGCTGACCATCCGGGTGGACTTGGCGGACTGAGGGCGGGCCCGCCGGGCGGACCTGGTGGGCTGGGGGTGTCTCACCCCGGCCAGACGATCGACTGCACCTCGCTGTAGGCGTGCAGGGCGTGCACGCCCACGTCGCGGCCCACTCCGCTCTGTTTGAAGCCGCCGAAGGGGGCCTCCATGTTGCGGGCGACGGTGTTGACGCCCACGCCGCCGGCGCGCAGGAGGCGGGCGACGCGGAAGGCGCGGGAGATGTCGGCGGACCAGACGTAGTCGATCAGGCCGTAGTCGGAGTCGTTGGCGAGGGCCACGCCCTCGTCCTCGTCCTCGAAGGGGATCACGGAGACCACGGGCCCGAAGATCTCCTCGCGCGCGACCCGCATGTCGTTGGCGCAGTCCGCGAGGAGGGTGGGGCGGAGGTAGAAACCCCGGTCCAGGGGTGGGCGTTCGCCGCCCGTCACCACCGCCGCGCCCTCCTTGCGGCCCAGTTCGACGTACGACTCCACGCGCGCCCGGTGCTCGGCGGAGATGAGCGGCCCGACGACCGTGGCCGGGTCACGGGGGTCGCCGATCGGCAGGCGGCGGGCGTAGGCGGCCAGTTGCTCGACCAGGCGGTCGTACACCGGGCGTTGGGCCAGGACCCGGGTGGGGGCCGTGCAGATCTGGCCGCTGTAGAAGGAGAAGGTGGTGCCGATGCCCGCGACGGCGGCGGAGAGGTCGGCGTCGGCGAACACCAACGCGGCGCCCTTGCCGCCCAGTTCCATCAGCTGCCGCTTCATGCCCCGGCCGCACACCTCCGCGATGCGCCGGCCGACGGCGGTGGAACCGGTGAAGCTGACCATGTCGACGTCGGGCGAGGCCACCGCCGCCTCGCCGACCGCGGTGGCCCGGCCGGAGACGACGTTCACCACACCGCGCGGCACCCCGGCCTCCGCCAGCGCCTCGGCCATCCGGTAGACGGACAGCGGGTCCTGCGGGGCGGGTTTGACCACGACCGTGTTGCCCATGGCGAGCGCGGGGGCGATCTTGCCCGCGGGGTTGGCCCAGGGGTTGTTGTAGGAGGTGACGCAGGCGACGACGCCCACGGGCTGCCGGATCGCCAGCGCGCTCATGACGGCCGCCCCGCCCATCGGCCCGGCCTCGTTGAGCTGCGGCACAACGGGCCACTCGGCGGGTTCCACCCGGGCGTAGCGGCGGAAGCGGGCGGCGGCGACGCCGACCTGGAGGGCGCGGGCCGTGCCGGTCGTGGCGCCCGTCTCGGCGGTGGCGAGGTCGGCGTAGGGCACCAGGCGGGACCGGATGATCTCGGCCGCGCGGCCGAGCAGCGCGGCCCGTTCCTCGGGGCGGGTCCGCGACCAGGGCCCGAACGCGTCGCGGGCCGCCGCGCAGGCCGCCCGGACCTGCTGAGGCGAGGCCTCGGGGGCGTGACCGACGGTCTCCTCGGTGGCGGGGTCGGTGACCGGGTAGTGGCCGAGGTCAGGATCGGCCCACTCCCCCGCGATGAAGAGCCGCTGGCCGGCGAGAAGCCCATGGTCCGCGAGGGGCCGGCCGCTCACCGGGTGCTCACCGTCCGGGTGTCCCGCCCCGAGCGCAGCACCTTGCCCGGTACGGCCCCGCTCACCACGTCGTCCCGGATCGCCTCCACCCCGCCGACCCATACGGCCCGCACCCCGAGCGCCCGCGAGTCCAGCCGGGGGCTGTCCCCCGGCAGATCGTGCACCAGCCGGGCCTGGGCCGCGTCGATCCGCTCCGGGTCGAGGAGGACCAGGTCCGCGTGCCAGCCCCGCTGGATCTGCCCGCGCTCACGCAGCCCGAACAGCCGCGCGGGGTCGTCGGTCAGCATCTTCACGGCCTGCTCCAGAGCGACGAGTTTCCGGCCGCGCAGACAGTCCCCGAGGAAGCGGGTGGTGTACGGCGCCCCGCACATCCGGTCCAGATGGGCGCCCGCGTCGGAGCCGCCGAGCAGCACGTCCTCGTGCCGCCAGGTCTCGGCGCGCAGGGCCCAGGAGGCGGGGTCGTTGTCGGTGGGCATCGGCCACAGGACCGTACGCAGCCGGTCGGCGGCACAGATCTCCACCAGGCAGTGGAAGGGGTCCTGCCCGCGTTCCTCCGCGATGTCCCGGACGACCCGGCCACCGAGCCCCCGGTTGGCCTCGCTGTAGGTGTCGCCGATGACGTAGCGCCCGAAGTTCGCCAGCCGCCGGAAGACGCCCGCCTCCTTGGAGCGGGCCCGGCGCAGCAGCTCGGCACGGACGTCGGGGTCCCGCAGCCGCGCGATGCGTTCGGGGACCGGGAGTCCGAGGATCTCGCCCCAGCCGGGAATGAGGTTGAGGGCGCAGAAGGTGCCGAGGGACATGTTCATCGGGGTGAGGATCGGCATGGTGAGGGCGACGATCCGGCCGCCCGCCTTCCGGGCCCGTTCGCTCGCGCCGAGCTGCCGGGGCACGCGTTCGGGCACGGCGGCGTCGACGGTGAGGACGTTCCAGTTCAGGGGGCGTCCGGCGGCCGCGCTCATCTCGGTCAGCAGATCGATCTCGGCGTCGCTGAACTGGTCGAGGCAGCCGGCCACGATCGCCTCGATCTGGGTGCCCTCGTGTTCCCCGACGGCCCGGGACAGCGCGATCAGCTCCGCGGGTCCGGCGTGCCGGGAGGCGACGGGGCGGCCGTCCCCGTCGGAGTGGGTGCGGGACTGGGTGGTCGAAAGACCCCAGGCGCCGGCGTCCATGGCCTCGCGCAACAGCCGTACCATCGCGTTCAGTTGCTGCTCGTCCGGCTGCCCGCCGACGGCGTCCGGGCCCATGACGTACCGGCGCAGCGCGCAATGCCCCACCATGAAGCCGACGTTGACCGCCGTCCGCCCCTCCAGGGCGTCGAGGTAGTCCCCGAAGGTGTGCCAGTTCCAGGGCGCGCCCTGCTCCAGCGCGACCAGGGACATGCCCTCCACCTTGGACATCATCCGCCGGGTGTAGTCGGCGTCCTCGGGGCGGCCGGGGTGCAGCGGCGCGAGCGTGAACCCGCAGTTCCCGGCGGCCACGGTCGTCACCCCGTGATTGAGGGAAGGGGTGGCGTACGGGTCCCAGAACAGCTGGGCGTCGTAGTGGGTGTGCGGATCGACGAAGCCGGGGGTGAGTACGAGTCCCCGGGCGTCCTCGCTGGTGCGCGCCTCGGCGTCGATCCGGCCGAGGGCGGCGATCCGTCCGTCGCGCAGGCCGACGTCGGCGACATAGGCGGGGTTGCCGGTGCCGTCGACGACGGTGGCGTCCTTGATGAGGTGATCGAGCATGTTCTCCGAACCCCCTCAGACCGCCTGCCGGAACCGCGACGTCCGGTGCACCGGGTCCGTGTCGATCTTTGGGATCACATGCTCCCCGATCAGTCTGATCGTCTGGAGCGTCTCCTCCTTCGGCACCCCCACCGGCAGCCCGAAGCTGAGCTGGTCCGCGCCCGCCTCCTCCCAGCGCCCGCACTGCCGCCGCACCTCCGCGGGGTCGCCGCAGATCAGCAGCTCCTCCTCGATCAGCAGCTCGACGAACTCCGGGGTGTAGGGCGGCAGCGTCTCCGGCCACTCCGGGAAGCCCTCGGGCCGCGGGAACGTGTCGTGGTAGCGGAAGACCAGCGAGGGCAGATAGTGCAGCCCGCCGTTCACCGCGATCTCGATCGCCTCCGCGTGGGTCGGCGCGCAGATCGCCGTCGTCGTCACCATCACGTTGTCGTTGACGAACTCCCCCACCGGCTCGGCGTCCACGACCGCCGTCTTGTACTGCTCCAGCACCCACTCCATGTCGGCGACCTTCTGGATGCTGAAGCCGAGCACGCCGAGCCCCTTCCTCGCGGCCATGGCGTACGACGCCGGGGACCCGGCCGCGTACCACATCGCCGGGTGCGACCTCCCGTACGGCTTCGGCAGGACCTTGCGCGGCGGGAGCTGCCAGTGCTTGCCCTGGAAGCCCTCGTACTCGTCCTGGAGCCACATCTTCGGGAACTCGGCGATCGTCTCCTCCCAGATCTCCTTGGTGTGGTTCATGTCGGTGATGCCGGGCAGGAAGCCGAGGATCTCGTGGCTGCCCGCGCCCCGCCCGCTGCCGAACTCGAAGCGGCCCTCGGTGAGATGGTCGAGCATGGCGACCTTCTCGGCGACCTTCACCGGGTGGTTGACGGGGGCGAGCGGGTTGAAGATCCCGGAGCCGAGGTGGATGCGGTCGGTGGCGTGTGCCAGGTAGCCCAGGAACACGTCGTTGGCGGAGAGATGGGAGTACTCCTCCAGGAAGTGGTGCTCGGAGGCCCACGCGTACTTGAAGCCGGACCGGTCCGCCTGGATGACGTACTCGGTCTCCTCCATCAGCGCCTTGTGCTCGGCGAGCGGGTCGGTCTCGGCGCGCTTGCCGACGTATCCCTGTACAAAGAGCCCGAATTCCACGGCGGTTCACCGTCCCAGAGGTTGAGTGAGCAGATCTGACACACCGTCAGATAGAGGCCGACTGTCGCACCGGCCACCGCGACCGTCAATAGCCGACGCCCGCCAGCCAGCCCCCGTCGATCACGAAGGGCTGCCCGGTGATGTACGAGGAGTCGTCCGAGGTGAGGAAGAGCGCGAGGCGGGCCACCTCCTCGGGCCGGCCCACCCGGCCGAGCGGCACCAGCTTGCGGTACAGCTCGTCCAGCGCCCGGTTCAGCTCCTCCGGGTCGGCATCCGGGTCCAGGCGGGCCGGGTTGGACATGGGGGTGTCGATGGCGCCCGGGCAGATCGCGTTGACCCGTATCCGCCGGGGGGCCAGCTCCAGCGCGGCCACCCGGGTCAGCCCCAGAATGGCGTGCTTGGTCGCCGCGTACGTGCCCACGGCCGGCATGCCGGTCAGCGCCGTGTAGGAGGCGGTGTTGACGATCGTGCCGCCCTCCGCCAGCTCCGGCGCCACCGTCCTGATGCCCAGGAAGCAGCCGACCTGGTTGACCTGGACCACCTGCATGAACTCGTCCAGCGGGGTGTCCACGAGGGCGTTGAAGCGCAGGATGCCCGCGTTGTTGACCAGCCCGTCGATCCGCCCGTACGCCTCCTTGGCCGCCGTGACGGCCGCCCGCCAGCCGTCCTCGGAGCCGACGTCCAGGTGGACGTAGAGCGCCCCGATCTCCTTGGCCAGCGCCTGCCCCTGTTCGTCCAGCACATCCGTGACGACGACCCGCGCGCCCTCCGCCCGGAAGAGCCGCGCCTCCTGCTCACCCTGCCCGCGCGCCGCGCCGGTGATGACGACGACCCGCCCGTCCAGTTCACCCATGACGCTCCTCGTCAGTCGGTGAGCAACGGCGCGACGGTGGCCCCGAACGCGCCGATCTGGTCGATGAGTTCGGTCCGGCTCCGGCTGCGGAACCGCACCTGGATCTGGTCCACGCCCATCGCCGGGTACGCCCGCAGCGACCCGGCGATCTCCTCGGGCGCCCCGGTGAGGGTGCACGGCCCGACGTCCCAGCCCGGCTCCCCCACGTACAGCGCCTCCGTGATCGCGCCGACGGTGAACTCCCCGTCCAAGGACGCCCCTTCACGCAGCCTGCGGATCCGGGCGAGCTGTCCGGGCAGCCGTCCGCGCGGGTCCCCCTGCGGCAGCCAGCCGTCCGCCTTCAGCGCGGCCCGGCGTACGGCGGCGGGGGACGAACCGCCGACCCAGAGGGGGACGTGCCGCTGCGCCGGGCGGGGCAGCTGGCCGAGGTCGGCGAAGTCGTAGTGCTTGCCGTGGTGTTCGGGGTACTCCGCGGGCCCGAGCGCGGAGCGCAGCGCGTCGATCGTCTCGTCCAGGACCGCGCCCCGCCGCTCGAACTCGGCGCCGACGGCCTCGAATTCCTCCCGTACGTGTCCGGCGCCCACGCCGAGGATCAGCCGGCCGCCGGAGAGCCGGTCGAGGGTGGCGTACTGCTTGGCGGTGAGCAGGGGGTGGCGCAGGCCCACCACGGCGACATGGCTGAGCAGCCGGACGCGTTCGGTGACGGCGGCGAGGTGGGCGAGGGTGGCGACGGGGTCGTACCAGACCGTGCCCATGGCCGGGGCGAGCCGGCGCGGCACGGCCACATGGTCGCAGCAGGCCAGATAGCCGAAGCCGGCCCGGTCGGCGGCTTGGGCGACCGCCACCAGATCCGCGGGCCCGGCCCCGGCCTCCCACGCCTCGGCGTACAGGGTGCTCTGCGACTGCACGGGCAGCTGGATGCCGTGGGTGAGACTCACGCGGGCCCCTGCCACAGGCCGTCCGAGGTCAGCTCCAGCAGTTCGATCGCGTTGCCCCGTACGATCCGCTCCACCACGTCCGCCGGGAGGTGCCCCATCTGGGCCTCGCCGACCTCGCGGGACTTGGGCCAGGTGGAGTCGGAGTGCGGGTAGTCGGTCTCGTACAGGACGTTGCCGAGGCCGATGGAGTCGAGGTTGCGCAGGCCGAAGGCGTCGTCGAAGAAGCAGCCGTAGACGTGCTCGGCGAACAGCTCGGACGGCGGCCGGGTGACCTTGTCGGCGACCCCGCCCCAGCCGCGGTTCTCCTCCCACACCACGTCGGCGCGTTCCAGGATGTACGGGATCCAGCCGATCTGCCCCTCGGCGTACATCACTCTGAGGTTCGGGAAGCGTTCGAACTTGCCGCTCATCAGCCAGTCGACCATGGAGAAGCAGCAGTTGGCGAAGGTGATGACGGAGCCGACTGCGGGTGGGGCGTCGGCGGAGGTGGAGGGCATCCGGCTGCTGGAGCCGATGTGCATGGCCACGACCGTGCCGGTCTCGTCGCAGGCGGCCAGGAAGGGGTCCCAGGCGTCGGTGTGCACGGAGGGCAGGCCGAGATGCGGGGGGATCTCGGAGAAGGCGACGGCCCGCACCCCGCGCGCCGCGTTCCGCCGCACCTCGGCAGCGGCCAACTCCGGGTCCCACAAAGGGATGAGGGTGAGCGGTATCAGTCGGCCCCGCGCCCGCGGCCCGCACCACTCCTCCACCATCCAGTCGTTGTAGGCGCGCACACAGAGCAGGGCCAGCTCACGGTCGCGGGCCTCGGTGAAGGTCTGGCCGCAGAAGCGGGGGAAGGTGGGGAAACACAGCGCGGACTGCACATGGTTGACGTCCATGTCGGCCAGGCGCGCGGGGACGTCGTACGAACCGGGGCGCATCTGCTCGTAGGTGATGACCTCCAGCCGCACCTCGTCGCGGTCGACGCCGACGGCGGTGTCGAGGCGGGTGAGGGGGCGGCGCAGGTCGCCGTAGACCCACCAGTCGCCGAGCGGGCCCTCGTCGCCGGGCTCACCCATGACCGGCCGGAAGCGGCCGCCGAGGAAGGTCATCTCCTTGAGCGGGGCCCGCACGACACGGGGCGCGGTGTCCTGGTAGCGCGCCGGCAGCCGGTCCTGCCAGACGCCCGCGGGCTCCACGGTGTGGTCGTCCACGGAGATGATCAGCGGAAACGTGCTCGCGTGGGTGTCCATGACGCCCACGGTAGCGCCGATCTGACGGACCGTCAGCTGTCGCGGAGGGCCCGGTATGTGCGAAGAGCATGTGTGGGGTTTGTGGACTGCCGCTCGGCGGTCTGTGATCGGCGTCTCGCACGGCTGACGCAACCAGCCGGAACAAGGCAAACTGACGGGGTTGTCTGTGATGCCTAGGGGGCGAACGCATGGACGGTCGGCCGCGAGTGCCTGAGCAGCGGCGTTCCGGCTCCGCGAGAAGCGCGGAACCGGAGGCGCTGCGGTTCGGCGTGCTCGGTCCGGTGCGGGCCTGGCGCGGCGAGGAAGCCCTGGCCACGGGCTCCCCGCAGCAGCGGGCCCTGCTGGCCGCCCTGCTGCTGCGCGAGGGCCGTACGGCCACGGCGGCGGAGCTGATCGACGCGCTGTGGGGGCCCGAACCGCCGTCCCAGGCGCTGGCGGCCGTCCGCACCTACGCGTCCCGGCTGCGCAAGGTCCTGGACCCCGGGGTGCTGGTGAGCGAGTCCGGCGGGTACGCGATACGCGGGCTCGGCGAGGGCGCGCTGGACCTCGTACAGGCCCAGGACCTCGGCGCGGAGGCGGAGAAGGCACGCGGCACCGGGGATCTGACCCGGGCCCGCGCGCTGCTCAACGAGGCGCTGGACCTGTGGGACGGCGAGCCCCTGGCCGGAGTGCCCGGACCTTACGCGGAGACGCAGCGGGTGCGCCTGGAGGAATGGCGGCTCGGTCTGCTGGAGTCCCGTCTGGACATGGACCTGGAACAGGGCTGCCACGCGGAGGCGGTGTCGGAGCTGACGGCGCTCACCGCCGCGCACCCGCTGCGCGAGCGGCTGCGCGAACTGCTGATGCTGGCGCTGTACCGCAGCGGCCGGCAGGCGGAGGCCCTCGCGGTGTACGCCGACACGCGCCGGCTGCTCGCCGAGGAACTGGGCGTCGATCCGCGCCCCGGGCTGCGCGAGCTCCAGCAGCGCATCCTCCAGGCCGACCCAGCCCTCGCGGAGCCCTCCGCACCGGTCGCGGAACCGCCCGCGGCGCCGGTGCGGCCGGCCCAGCTGCCCGCGTCCGTACCGGACTTCACGGGCCGCGCCTCCTTCGTGGACGAGCTCAGCGCGGTGCTGGCGTCGGCCGGGGAGACGGAGGGCAGCGTCATGGCGGTCTCCGCGATGGCGGGGATCGGGGGTGTCGGCAAGACGACGCTCGCGGTGCATGTGGCGCACCGGGCCCGGACCTCCTTCCCGGACGGCCAGCTCTACGTCGACCTCCAGGGCGCGGGACCCCGCCCCGCCGAACCGGAGACGGTCCTCGGCTCCTTCCTGCGTGCCCTCGGCACCGCGGACTCGGCGATCCCGGACTCCCTGGAGGAGCGGGCGGCGCTGTACCGCTCCGTCCTCGACGGCCGCCGGGTCCTCGTCCTGCTGGACAACGCGAAGGACGCGGCGCAGGTACGACCGCTGCTGCCGGGCACGGAGGGGTGCGCGGCGCTGGTCACCTCCCGGGTGCGGATGGTGGGGCTGGCCGGGGCGCATCTGGTGGACCTCGATGTCATGTCCCCCGACGAGGCGCTGGCGCTGTTCACCCGGATCGTCGGCGCGGAGCGGGTGACCCCGGAGCGGGACGCCGCGCTCGATGTCGTCGCCGCGTGCGGATTCCTGCCCCTGGCCATCCGCATCGCCGCCTCCCGGCTCGCGGCGCGGCGCACCTGGACGGTCTCGGTGCTCGCCGCGAAGCTGGCCGACGAGCGGCGCCGCCTGGACGAACTCCAGGCCGGGGATCTCGCGGTGAAGGCGACCTTCGAGCTCGGCTACGGCCAGCTCGACCGCGTCCAGGCCCGCGCTTTCCGCCTCCTCGGCCTCGCCGACGGCCCGGACATCTCCCTGGCCGCCGCGGCCGCGGTCCTCGACCTCCCGCTGGAGTCCACGGAAGACCTCCTCGAATCCCTGGTCGACACCTCCCTCCTGGAGTCCGCGGCCCCCGGCCGCTACCGCTTCCACGACCTGGTCCGCCTCTACGCCCGCGCCTGCGCGGAACGCGACGAACAGCCGCCGAGCGAGCGGGGGGCGGCGATGTCGCGGTTGCTGGACTTCTATCTGGCGACGGCGGCGGGGGTGTACGCGATCGAGAGACCGGGCGACCGGTTGGTGGACCATCTGGAGCCGACGCGGCATCCAGGTCTGTCCTTCGGCGACTCCAAGGGCGCCGTCGACTGGCTGCACGCCGAGGGGGACTGCCTGCTGGCGTGTGTCCGGCAGAGCGCCGGCCAGGGCATGCTCAGACGGTCCGTCGATCTGCTGTGGGTGGCCAAGGACCTGGCCGAGTCGGGTGCCAATGCCTACCAGTACGAGACGACCGCCGTCGCCGTGCGGGACATGGCGCGGGACGCGGGCGACCAGCGGGCCGAGGGCCGTGCGCGCACCGCCCTGACCAACGCGCTGCTGGTGTCCGACCGGTTCAACCAGGCCGATGAGGAGGCCCGGCTGGCCATCCAGCTGGCGCAGGCGGCGAACGATCTCGCGCCGTGCTGCTGGGTTCCCAACGACCGCGGCATCATCGCCCTCTACCAGGGCCGCAACGACGACGGCGCCCGGCATCTGCGGGAGGCGATCACCAACTACCGGGCCGACGGCAACCTCCCGGGTGAGGCGAGCGCCCTGTGCAACCTCTCCCGGATCCACGTCAAACTCGGTCGGCTGGAGAGCGCGGTCGAGCTGGCACGGCAGGGCCTGGCCGTCTACGACCAGCTCGGCATGACGCTGCGGGTGGCCAACGCACGGCTCGCCCTGGGCATCGCGTTGAACGCGGCGGACCGGGGCGGCGAGGCACTGGACCAACTGCACGAGGCGCTGCGGCTGTTCCAGGAGAACAGGCAGCGCCTGTGGGAGGGTACGGCCAACTTCCGTATCGCAGAAGCCCACTTCGCCTGCGGCCAGTACGCGCTGGCGGCGCGCCACGCCGAGCAGGCTCTTGCGCTTCGCGTCATCGGAGGTGATTGGATGCGGGCCAACGTGCTGACGACGCTGGGGCAGGCACTCAGCCGCCTCGGGCAGACGGACCGGGCCCGCGCGTGCTGGCAGGAGGCGCTCGCCGAGCACGAGCGGTCGGGCGCGGCCGAGGCCGAGCAGGTGCGGGCCTTCCTCAGTCCCGCAGCGGCGGCCTGACGGGCCGCACCGGTCCGGCGTTCATTGTTTGTTTATCGCCGCACCCCATTCTCATGAGTGCCGGTTCGTCGCGGCGGGGGGCCAGACGAACCGGCGCCTGGTCTCACCGTTAGGGTGACGGCCTCCAAATCCGTCCGGCGGCACCCGGGGGAGTCGCCGGACGGTTCAATCGCCCTTTCAGGACGCCGACAGGAAGTTGCCGACGATGAGCGAGACCGCGAAGAAGAAGATCAGCACCATGGAGAACCACGCCGGCAGCCCGGACTCCGGCGCCACCGTCAAGCCGCTGGAGAACCACGCCGGCGCCGTGGCGGGCAACGAAACCATCAAGCCGCTCGAGAACCACGCGGGTCTCGTGGCCGAGGACATCGTGAAGCCGGCGGAGAACCACGCCGGTTCCGAGAAGGCGTAAGCACTCTCCCCCGCCGGGGGCGGCTCGGGGGAGCCGCGACGGGGGATGGGTCCCGGGGGGATCACAACGGGGATGGGTCCCGGGGGGGATCACAACGGGGGTGGTCCCGGGGGGGGACCGCAACGGGGTGGTCCCGGGGGGCCGCATCGGGGGAATGGTTCAAGGGGACCGCAACGGGGGGGAACGGCCCGACGGGGGCCGGATCCGGGGAGCGGTCCGAGGGAGCCACAAACGGGGGATCGGCCGCGGCGGCGCGGAGGGGGAGCCGTCGCGGCCGACGCGTGTCCGGGGGCAGGTCGCCGCGCGCGGGGCGGGGTTCAGGCCACCGTGTACTGCGTGTCCCCGAAGTCCGCGACCACACGCAACTGTCCGCCCAGCGGACGGTGCTCATTCGTACTCTCTCGTGTCCAGCTCGGCGATGTGGTCAACGAGCGGTCGGCCGGGCGCGGAGGGCGAGCGCTGGTGTCTCACCCGAACGAGTAGGCACTCCCCCGTCCCCGCAGCACCCCCTTCACCACCTTCCCGCTCGCGTTCCTCGGTAGTTCCGGGAGGAACTCGATCTCTCTCGGCACCTTGTAGTTCGCCATGGTGCCGCGGGACCAGGTGATCAGGTCGGTGGCGGTGAGGTGGGAGGTGGGGTGGCGGACGACGTAGGCCTTGGGGACCTCGCCGAGGCGGGGGTGGGGGATGCCGACCACGGCGGCGTCGGCGACCTCGGGGTGGGTGGAGAGCAGGCGTTCTATCTCGGCGGGGTAGGCGTTGAAGCCGCCGACGGTGAACATGTCCTTCAGGCGGTCCGTCACCCGCAGATTGCCCGCCTCGTCCAGCACCCCGATGTCACCCGTGCGCAGCCACCCCTCCGGCGTGATGGCCTCCGCCGTGGCCGGCCCGTCCGCGTCGTAGCCGCGCATCACGTTGAAGCCCCGCACCCAGATCTCGCCCGGCGACCCGGCGGGGACCGCCGCACCGGCCGGTGACACCACGCGCACCTCCACCCCGGGGATCGCCCGCCCCGACGTCGCCGCGATCACCGAGGGCTCGTCGCCGCGCCGGCACATCGTGACCATCCCGGTCGCCTCCGAGAGGCCGTACGCGGTGAGGACCGTACCGACGCCCAGCTCCGTGCGCAGGCGTTCCACCAGGCGCAGCGGGATCATCGCCGCGCCGGTCACCACCAGCCGCAGCGCGGACAGGTCGTGCGCGGCGCGGGCGGGGTGGTCCAGGAGGGTCTGGTGCAGGGTCGGCGGGCCGGGGAGGACGGAGACGCGTTCCGCCGTCATATGGGCCAGCGTCGTGTCCACGTCGAACACCGGCTGCGGGATCATCGTCGCCCCGCGCATCAGACAGGCGAGCACCCCGGCCTTGTAACCGAACGTGTGGAAGAAGGGGTTGATGATCAGATAGCGGTCCGCCGACCGCAGCCCCGCCAGATCCGTCCAGGTCTCGTACGCCCGCAGCGTCTGGCCGTGCGTGATCACCGCGCCCTTGGGACGGCCCGTCGTACCCGAGGTGAAGACGATGTCCGACACCGAGTCGCCGGACAACGAAGCGGAACGAGAAGCGACTTCGGCCGAGCCGATGCCCTCCCCCGCCGCCAGGAACTGCCGCCAGGTGCGGAACTCCGGCGGCGCCTCCCCCGACAGCACCACCACCTCCCGCAGCGAGGGCACCCCCGGCAGCGGGCCGGAGCCGGTGCCGGAGCCCGCCGCGCGGC
Source organism: Streptomyces griseofuscus (assembly GCF_014673495.1). Taxonomy (GTDB): domain Bacteria; phylum Actinomycetota; class Actinomycetes; order Streptomycetales; family Streptomycetaceae; genus Streptomyces; species Streptomyces murinus. The sequence goes on along the minus strand of NZ_CP051006.1, from coordinate 4,837,925 downwards.
GCAGCGCCGCGACGTACGACGTGCCGAGGAAGGGGCCCGTCACGAACAGCAGCCGCGCCCGGCTCCCGCGCAGCACGTCCACCGCCTCGCCGCCCTTGAAGCGGGTGTTCAGCGGCACCAGGACCCCGCCCGCCGACACCGCGCCCAGCGCCGCGACGATCCAGTCGAGGGAGTTGGGGGCCCACACGGCCACCCGGTCGCCCGGCGCCACCCCGCTCGCCAGACAGGCGGCCGCCGCGCGTTCGATCCGGGCGCCCAACTCGGCGTAGGTGATGCGGGTACGGCCCTCCACCACCGCCTCCTGGGAGGCGTACCGCGCGGCCGACCACCGCACCAGGGCCGGGATGGTATGCCACTCGCCCATGATCGGCCTCCCCGACCGCGCGATCCCCGTAGCTGCCGAGACCCCGGTAGCTGACTTGGCGTCAGATTAGCTGTAATCTGACGGGCTGTCAGCTAAGGGAAGGGGGGCCCACGCCATGGCGGGGACGGGACTCAAGGACGCCACGGCCATCGTCGGGATCGGACAGACCGCGTTCGCCAAGCACCTTCCGGAGGACGAGAGAACGCTCGCCTGCCGGGCCGTGCTCGCCGCGCTGGACGACGCCGGGATCGCGCCCGGCGAGGTCGACGCCCTGGCCTCGTACACGATGGAGGAGACGGACGAGGTGGAGCTGGCGAAGGCGGTGGGGTTCGGGGATCTCACCTACTTCGGCAAAGTGGGTTACGGAGGCGGCGGCTCCTGCGCCACCGTCGCCCACCTCGCCACCGCCATCGCCGCCGGACAGGCCACCGTGGGTGTCGCCTGGCGCTCCCGCAAACGCGGCAGCGGGCCCCGGCCGTGGACCGGAGCCACCGGCCAACTCCCCACCCCCGCCCAGTGGACCCGGCCCTTCGGGCTGCTGCGGCCCGCGGACGAGACGGCCATGCTGGCGCGCCGGTACATGCACGAGTACGGCGCCACCCGCGACCACCTCTTCAACGTCGCCCTCGCCTGCCGGAACCGAGCCAACCAGAACCCGGCCGCCGTGATGTACGACCGCCCGCTCACCCGCGAGCTGTACATGACCTCCCGGTGGATCAGCGAGCCCCTCTGCCTCTTCGACAACTGCCTTGAGACGGACGGCGCGTTGGCGTGTGTCGTCGTCGGGCGGGAGCGGGCCCGGGACTGCCGCCGCAGGCCCGTGTACGTCCACGCCGCCGCCCAGGGCCTGCCCGCCCAGCACCACGGCATGGTCAACTACTGGAACGACGATCCGCTCACCGGCCCCTCCTGGACCACCGCCCGCCATCTGTGGAAGCACGCCGATCTCACCCCGGACGACGTGGACGTGGCCCAGATCTACGACGGGTTCAGCATCCTCGTCCCGCTCTCCCTGGAGGGCTATGGCTTCTGCGGGCGAGGAGAGGGCGGCGCCTTCACCGAGCAGGGCGCCCTGGAGATCGGCGGCCGGCTGCCCCTCAACACCGGGGGCGGCGGGCTCTCCGAGGGCTATGTGCATGGCTTCAACCTCATCACCGAAGGGGTGAAGCAACTGCGCGGCACCAGCACCGCGCAGGTCCCCGGCGCCGCCACCTGCCTGGTCACCGCGGGCGAGAGCGTCCCCACCTCCGCGCTGCTGCTGAGGAGTTGAGCCATGATGCTGAAGCCGGCCACCGACGCCGACGGCGCGCCCTTCTGGGAGTACGCGGCCCGCGGCGAACTGCGCGTGCAGACCTGCGGGGAGTGCGGCGAGCCCCGCTTCCCGCCCCGCCCCTGCTGCCCGCACTGCCGGTCGTTCGCGAGCGAGTGGCGGCTCATGTCGGGGCGCGGGCGCGTGTGGTCGTACGTCGTCCCGCACCCGCCGCTGCTGCCCGCGTACGCGGAACAGGCGCCGTACAACGTGGTCGTGGTGGAGCTGGCGGAGGCCCCGCGGATCCGGCTGGTCGGCAATCTGGTCACCGGGGCCGGTGCGCCGCTCGGCTCCCTCGATCCGGGGCGCATTCGGATCGGCGCCCGGGTGCGGGCGGTGTTCCACGAGGGGCTGCCGCAGTGGGTGCTCGTGTGAACACCGTGCGCCTGGCGACCGACGAGGACACCGGGGTCGCCGTCGTCACCCTGGACCGGCCCGAGCGGCTCAACGCCATCGATCTGGAGATGGTCCGGCAACTTGGCGACACCTGGCGTCGGTTGAGGTTCGACGACTCCGTGCGAGCCGTCGTGCTCACCGGGGCCGGGGAGCGGGCGTTCTGTACGGGGATCGACCGGGACAGCGTCGTACCGCAGCCGTCGTCGCCGTACGCGCAGGACGATCCGCTGCTGGGCGTCGGACCGAAGGCGAACGGGCTGTGGAAGCCGGTCGTCGCGGCGGTGCGCGGGATGGTGTGCGGCGGGGCCTTCTATCTGCTGGGCGAGTGCGAGTTCGTGGTCGCGGACCGCACGGCGGAGTTCTTCGATCCGCACACGACGTACGGCATGGTCAGCGCGTACGAGTCCATGCTCATGGCCGAGCGGATGCCGTACGGGGAGGCGGCCCGGATGATGCTCATGGGGACGGCCGAGCGGGTCTCCGCCGAGCGGGCGCATGCGATCGGGCTGGTGTCCGAACTCGCGGCGGACGGCGATCCGTTGGCGGCCGCCGTGCGCTGTGCCGAGGTGCTCGCCGGGTATCCGCCGGCGGGGGTGCAGGGGACCGTACGGGCCCTGTGGGCGGCGCGCGAGGCCGCCCGCGCACCGGCCTTCGCACAGGCCCCGCACCTCATCGCCCTCGGCAACCTCCCGCCCGACCGGCAGGCGGAGCTGTTCGCGGCGCGGCGGCGGGGGTTCCGGGTGCGGTGAGGGGGGTCAGTCGGCCGGGTCCGCCTCCGGGTCGGCGTCGCAGTGGCCGGCCGAACCTGTGCGGCCCCCTCGCCGTACGTGTCCGTGTAGGCATGGGCATGACGACCGCCCTGCCCAGCGGCGTTCACCACCTGGCGGGGTTCCGGCACGCCGGGTAGCGTCGGGCCTGGGACGGCCGCCGTCCGGAGCCCTTTCCGTGAACCGGTACGACGGCCGTCACGTCACGCGTCACGCGTGTCAGGCCGTACGAGCCGTCCCCGTGCCCTTCTCCGCGTCCAGCGCGTACACACAGCGGTCCTTGCTGCACGCGTACACCACGCCGTCCCTGACCACCGGGGAGCCGGTGATCTCGCCGCCGGTGGCCAGCTTCCAGCGGAGCCGGCCGTCGTCGGCCTTGAGGGTGTAGAGCAGATGGTCGGTGGAGCCGAAGTGGATCCGGCCCTCCGCGACCGCCGGGGCGCCCACCACGTCCCCGCCCGCCTGGAAGCGCCACTTGGGGGTGCCGGTGACCGCGTCCAGGGTGTACAGCCCCTTGCCGCTGCCGACATGGACGTGTCCGGCGGCGACCAGGACCGGCTCGACGGAGGAGCGGGCCTCGGTGGCGATGCGCCAGCGGTCGCGGCCGTCGGTGGCGTCGAGGGCGTAGACCGTGCCGAGGTAGTCGGCGAGGTAGACACCGCCGCCGGTGACGGCGGGACCCGGCGCGAAGGCGGGCGGGCTCAGGAAGACCGCGGGCGCCTCGAAGTGCCAGCGCACCATGCCGCTGACCGCATCGACGGCAAGCACCCGGCTGCCTGCGGAGAGGTACACATAGCCGTCGGGCGCCGGGGTGATCCGGACCGGGACACCGCCGCAGGAGGCCGCGTCGCCGATCGGGTACGCCCAGCGCTCGTCGCCGGTGCGGGCGTCCAGCGCGCGCAGCCGGGCGTCCTGCCAGACGTAGACCGTGCCGTCATGGACGAGCGGGCCCGCCTCGGCGGTCTCGAAGTCGGTCTGGCAGCCGCTGATCTCCCACAGCCGCTGCCCGTTCGACGCCTCCCAGGCCTGGACGCCGCCGCCCCGGGTGCCGGTGACGACGGTGCCGTGGTCGGCCTTGAGGGAGTACACCCAGGCGTCCGTGGACAGCCGCCACAGATCGGTGCCCTCGCGGGCGTCCAGGGCGAACAGGGTGGGGCCGTCGGAGGCGTGCACCCGCCCGTCCGCGACCGCCATGGACCAGGCCACGTCCCGCGTCTTGAACCGGCGCCGCCCGGTGCCCACATCGAGGGCGTGCACCTCGAAGGAGGTGACGTAGACGAGGTCGCCGTCGACGGAGGGGGTGCCCCAGACATCGTTCGACATGCGGAAACGCCAGGGGCGCCAGCCGCTCGTCTGCTCCGGTGGGCCGGCCGGGGCGGCGGGTACGGCGGGGTCGGCGCCGGCCACTCCGGGGCGCGGACGGGACCAGTTGGCGACCAGTCCGGCCTCCGGCGGGGGCGCCTTGACGGCGGCGGCGCGGGCATCGGCCACCCGCGGTCCCGGGCCGATCGGGACCGGGGCGCCGGGTAGCCGGACCGGGCCGGTGTCGGGGGCGGCGGCCGGGGCCGCGAAGGAGGCCGACGGGACCGGCGGGTCGTACGCGGGCGGCGGCGGGACGACCGGACCCGCGGTGGGGCGCGGCCCGGGTCCGGTCGGGCGCGGTCCGTGGGCGGTCGTCGCCGGGGCGGGCTTGGGGGCCGGGCGGCCGCCGCGGCGGGACTCGATCAGGGCCACCGCGTGATCGGGCAGCCAGGCGGAGGCGGTGCCGCTGTCGTCCGAGCCGGAACCGAAGAGATGCGGCGCGAGCTGGGCCTGGAGATCGGCGGGCGACGGGCGGCCGGGGGCCTCCATCTGCATGCAGAGCTCGATGAGCGGGCGCAGCTCGTCCGGCAGACCGGTGAGGTCGGGGCCCTCGCGCAGCAGCATGAACACGGTCTCGACCGGGTTCGCGCCGTGGAAGGGCGGGTGCCCGGTGGCCGCGAAGACCAGCATGGAGCCGAGCGAGAAGACATCGCTGGCGCCGGTGACGCTGCGGGAGTCCTTGGCCTGCTCCGGGGACATGTAGGCGGGGGTGCCGACGGCGACGTTCGTCATCGTCAGACGGGTGTTCGAGACGCCGGACGCGATGCCGAAGTCGATCACCCGGGGGCCGTCCTCGACCACGAGCACATTGGACGGCTTGAGGTCGCGGTGGACCAGGCCGGCGCCGTGGATGGACTGGAGGGCCTCGGCGACACCCGCGGCGAGCCAGCGCACGGCCTGCGCGGGCAGCGGCCCGCACTCGTTCACTATCTCCTCGAGGGAGGGCGCGGGCACATAGGCGGTGGCCAGCCACGGCACGGCGGCGCGCGGGTCGGCGTCGACCACGGCGGCCGTGTAGAAGCCCGAGACCGCGCGGGCCGCCTCCACCTCACGGGTGAAGCGGACGCGGAACAGCTGGTCCTCGGCCAGTTCCGTGCGCACCGTCTTGATCGCGACCCGTCGACCGGACGCCGAGCGCGCGAGATAGACCAGCCCCATGCCGCCGGCACCCAGCCGGCCCAGCACCTCGAACGGCCCGATCCGCCGCGGATCGTGCTGCGTCAGCTGATCCACTTGCCTGCCACCTCCCCGTACCGGCCGCGCCGGCCCCTTTTACGCGACCAAAGTGCAGCGTCTCACCACCGCACCGCCATGACGGCACGGACCCCGATTCTTCCTGGCCGGGCGGCCGGTTGCGAACCCGGGGACAAATCGGAATGTCCTACCGCTCCAGCAGGGCGAACGACGCCCCTTGATTGTCGGTGACGACGGCCACCCGTCCGTACGACGCCTCGAACGGGGGCGCCTGCACCCGTCCACCGAGCCGCCGGACGGTGCCGAGCGCCTCGTCGAGGCCGGTGACGCGGAAGTGGGCGAGGATGTGCGGGGGCATCTCGGCGGGGAAGACATCGGTGACGTCGGCGCGGCCGAAGTCGGGGTCGGCGCCGGGGGCGAACAGGGCATGGTGGAACAGACCGCCGTAGAAGGTGTTCGCGCCGGTGGTGTCGCGGGTGTACAGCTCGGCCCAGACGAAGGTGCCGGGTGCGTGGCGCAACCCGAATCCGGGGTGCCTGCGCGCCTGCCACAGCCCGAACACCGCGCCCTCGGGGTCGGCGACGAGGGCGGCCCGGCCGAGTTCGGCGACCGGGTACGGCGCCACGACCAGCTGTCCGCCGGCCGCGGTGATCCGCCGGCTGAGCGTCTGGATGTCCGGCGTGGCGAAGTACACCGTCCAGACGGTGGGCATCCGCCCGTCCGCCTTCCGCCCCAGCTGCGCCACCGGCCGCCCCTCCAGCCTGGCCCACACGGAGCCGCCCTCCCCCTCCTGGAAGGTCCAGCCGAAGAGCTCCCCGTAGAACCGCTTGCCGCCTTCGACGTCGGACAACTGCGCGTCGAGCCAGCAGGGGGTGCCCTCGGGGTAGGGGCCCGGCTCCTCGGCGGGGGGTTCGGCCCGGGCTTCGGCGGCGGATTCGGGGGGAGCCTCGGCAGGGGGTCCGCCCGGGGATCCGGCGGCGGATCCCGTGGGAGATTCGGTGCGGGACGGGTTCTCGGTGGGGGCTGGGGGCGGGGCCGAGGCCGGTTTGCCACCCTCGTGTGGCTCTTCGTTCGTGGATGCCCTGTTTTCGGCCATGTCGTCAAAGTAACCGGGTGTCGCGCAGCGCGCAGACCAGGCACACCAGGCTCGATGGGCCCGCGCACCCCATTTGCAGTCGGCCGAATCGCGCTCCCATCACCCCTCGGTAAGCTGACGGCATGACAGGACAAGTGCGTACCGTCGACGGCCGCGTGGCCGGTAGGCGTGGGCAGGCGACCCGGCAGAAGCTGCTCGACTGCCTCAGCGAGATGCTCAGCTCCTCCCCGTACCGGGACGTCAAGGTCATCGATGTCGCCCGGAAGGCGGGCACTTCGCCCGCGACCTTCTACCAGTACTTCCCGGACGTCGAGGGTGCCGTCCTGGAGATCGCCGACCAAATGGCCGCCGAGGGCGCCGGATTGACCGAGTTGCTGGAGGGACGCTCCTGGGCCGGCAAGTCCGGCTGGCAGACCTCGCAGGAACTCGTGGACGGCTTCCTGGACTTCTGGAAGAAGCACGACGCGATCCTGCGCGTGGTCGATCTCGGTGCCGCCGAAGGGGACAAACGGTTCTACAAGATCCGTATGAAGATCCTGAACTCGGTGAACAACTCGCTCGCCGACGCGATCGCGGAACTCCAGTCCAAGGGCCGCGTGGACAAGGATGTGAACCCCGCCGCGGTGGCCGGTTCCCTGGTCGCCATGCTCGCCGCGGTCGCCGCCCACCAGAAGGGTTTCTCCTCCTGGGGCGTCAAGCAGGCCGAACTGAAGCCCAATCTGGCCCTGTTGATCCATCTGGGCGTCACGGGGCGCAAACCGTCGAAATAGCGCTGATAGGGATCAGCGCGTCCCGTTAACAGCCAAGTCCTGTCTTGCAGGCGGTGGTTCACCGACGTGAGCCGCCGCCTGCCGTGCTGTCGGGGGTGACAGGGGACGGCAGGGGCGGCCGGCGGCTCACGCCGGGAGCGGCCGGTCCCGTACGACGTGCTTCATCACCAGGGTCGACGTCAGCCGCTGCACCCCGGGCAGCGTCGCGAGCCGCTCGTCGTACAGCCGCTGGAACGCCGCGAGGTCGGCCGTGGCCACCCGCAGCAGATAGTCCGGCTCCCCGAACAGCCGCTGTGCGTCCAGCACATGATCGAGCTCGCCGACCGCCCGCTCGAACTCGGCCACCGTGTCCCGGTCCTCCTGCCGCATGGACACGAAGACCAGCGCCTCGAAGTTCAGCCCGAGCGCCGTCGCGTCCACCACCGCGCGGTAGCCCTGGATCGCGCCGGAACGCTCCAGCTCACGCAGCCGGCGGTGGCACGGCGAGACGCTGAGCCGCACCCGCGCGGCCAGCTCGGTCACGGTCAGCCGCCCGTCCTGCTGGAGCTCGGCAAGGATTTTCCGGTCCACGTCGTCCATGAAGTAGATATTTGCGCAGAAGCACGGATCATGGGCAAACTTCAGGAACACTTTCGGGGCGATCGCGCCTAATGTCCCCTTCATGGACTCGGGACTGCTCTTCTCCTTCCTCGTCGTGGACCTGCTGCTGGTGTGCGTGCCGGGCGCCGACTGGGCGTACGTCATCGCGACCGCCCTGCGCGGCGCCCGGGTCCCGCGCGCGGTGGCGGGCCTGGTCTGCGGATACGCCCTGCACACGGCCCTGGCGACGGCCGGTCTCGCGGTCCTGGTCGCGGGCTCGCCCCGGCTGCTGACGGCGCTGACCGTGGTGGGCGCCGGGTATCTGCTGTGGCTGGGCTGGGGCGTCCTGCGCCGCCCGGCCACCCCGGAGGCGGGTACGACCGGGACCACCGAGGGGCGCCCCTTCCTGCGCGGGGCCACCATCAGCGGTCTGAACCCCAAGGGCCTGCTGCTCTACCTCTCCGTGCTCCCCCAGTTCCTCACCCTGCGCGGCGCCCATCTGCCGGTACCCGCACAGACCGCGGCCCTCGGCCTGCTCCACATGGCGTGCTGCGCGGCCGTCTACCTCACGGTCGGCGTCCTCGCCCGCGCCCTGCTCCGCGCCCGCCCCGCCGCCGCCCGCGCGGTGACCCGCACCTCGGGCGCGGCCATGCTCGGCATCGGCGCGTTCCTGCTGGTGGAGCGGCTGGCGACGCTGTAGCCGCAGGGGGGCTCAGCGGCCGGACGGCCACTCGGTCAGCCGGAAGAGCCTGATCTCCCGGCTGATCCGCCTCTGGTAGGCGGCGTACGGAGGCCAGAACGCGAGGGCCGCCGCCCACACCGCCGCCCGTTCCTCCCCGTCCAGAAGTACGGCGGTGACGGTCACGTCCGTGCCCCGCCAGCTGATCGTCACCCGCGGCTGGGCGAGCAGATTGTGGGTCCAGGCGGGATGTCCGGGCCGCCCGAAGTTGGACCCGACGAGGATCCAGCTCCGCGCGGCACCGGCACCTCCCCCGGCCCCGTCCTCCGGCATGCACGCCAGCGGTGTCCTGCGCGGCAGCCCGCTCCGGGCACCCGTGGAGGTGAGGACCAGGCCGGGCAGCATCGCCGTACTGAGCAGCCTGCGCCCCCGGGTGAGCCGGTGCACGCCCCGGTCGAGCGCCGGGATCACATAGGGGGCGACCCGGGCGAACCCCCGACTGGCCGACACCCTCCGCACCACCCGCACCCCGACCCCGGCACGCGCCCCTCCCCCGGCCCCCGCCGCCACCCCGGACCCGGCGCCACGCCCCACGCCCCGCGCGCCCCTCCCGCCCTTCATGCGCCTCCCGCCCCTCATGCCCCCACCTTCCCGGCCGCGCCGAACAACCCCGCCCGCTCCGCCGCCCGCCCCCGCAGCCGATGTCCCGGCCCGAACAGCAGCTCGTCCCCGGCCGCCCGCTTGAAGTACAGGTGAGCGTCGTGCTCCCAGGTGAACCCGATTCCCCCGTGCAGCTGGATCCCCTCGGCCGCCGCCGCCCGCAGCGCCTCCAGCGCCTGGGCGAGCGCCGGTCCCCCGAACCCCTCACCCGCTCCCCCCGCCGTCACCCAGGCGGCGTAGTACGCGGCCGACCGTGCCGCCTGCACCCCCACATAGACCTCCGCCAGCCGGTGCTTGACCGCCTGGAAGGACCCCACCGGCCGGCCGAACTGCTCGCGCTGCCCGACGTACTCCACCGTCCGCTCCAGCACCCGGTCCGCCGCCCCCACGGCCTCGGCGGCGAGGACGGCGGCGACCGGGTCCCCGAGCCCCGCGAACGCCTCCCGTACGTCCACGGCCTCCTCTTCTTCCGGCCCCAGCAACTCCGCCCGCACCTGCCGCAGTTGCACCCGCCCCTGTGGCCGTGTCGCGTCCAGTGCCGTCCGCCGGGTCCGCACGACCCCCGAGGCATCCCCCCCGACCAGGAACAGCCGGGTCCGCGCGCGGGCGTACCCGCCGGTGTGCGCGGCGACCAGCAGCAGCCCGGCGCTGTGCCCGTCGAGGACCTGGTCCACCTGCCCGTACAGCCGCCAGCCGTCGGGGCCGCGCCCGGCCTGCACCCCGCCCGCCCGGCCGCCCCCCGCGGTGTACCCGCCGTTCCCGCCGGTCAGGGCCAGCGCGCCGGCGAGGTCGGGGCCCGGTACGGCGAGCGCCGCGGTGAGGGTGCCCGCGGCGATCCGGGACAGCAGCCGCGCGCGCTGGGCCTCGGTGCCGAGGGCGAGGATCAGCGGGGCGGCGAGGACGCAGGTGGCGAACAGCGGGGAGGGGGCGAGGGCGCGGCCCGTCTCCTCGCAGGCGAGGGCCAGTTCGGTGACCGAGCAGCCGACCCCGCCGTACCGCTCGGGCAGCGCGAGGCCCGGCAGCCCGAGCCGCTCGGCCAACTCGGCCCACAACAGCGGGTCGTACCCGGCCGGGGTGTCGACCGCGGCCCGCACCTCGGCCGACCCGCACCGGACGTGCAGCAGTTCGCGCAGGGACCGGCGGATCTCGTCCTGCTCGGCGGTGAGACGGGTGTCCATGGGCAACCCTTCCGGGTCCGGCTCTTCCCTCAGGATCTGACGGACCGTCATATTAGGAGGGCCGAAGCGATATGCCCAGGGGCAGGAGGCCTCCCATGACCCGTGCGCGCCGGAACGTCGCCGTGGCCGGTGTGGCGCTCTCCGACTGCGGCCGGGTCCCGGACGCGACGCCGTACGCCCTGCACGCCCAAGCGGCCCGGCGCGCGCTCGCGGACGCCGGTCTGGACCGGTCCCTGGTGGACGGCTTCGCCTCCGCGGGCCTTGGCACCCTGGCCCCGGTGGAGGTCGCCGAGTACCTGGGGCTGCGCCCCACCTGGGTGGACTCCACCTCGGTGGGCGGCTCCACCTGGGAGGTGATGGCGGCGCACGCGGCGGACGCGATCGCCGCGGGCCGTGCGCGGGCGGTGCTGCTGGTCTACGGCTCGACCGCGCGGTCGGACGTCAAGGCGGGCCGCCGCACCGGGGAGTTGTCCTTCGGGACGCGCGGCCCGCTCCAGTTCGAGGCGCCGTACGGGCACACGCTGATCGCCAAGTACGCGATGGCGGCCCGCCGGCACATGATCGAGTACGGCACGACGATCGAGCAACTGGCCGAGGTCGCGGTGCAGGCGCGGGCGAACGCGGCCCTGAACCCGGAGGCGATGTTCCGGGCACCGGTCACCGTCGACGAGGTGCTGGCGGGCCCGCTGATCGCCGATCCCTTCACCAAGCTGCACTGCTGTCTGCGCTCGGACGGCGGCGCGGCGGTGCTGCTGGCCGCCGAGGAGGTCGTACGGGACTGCCGTACGGCCCCGGTCTGGGTGCTCGGCACCGGTGAGCACGTCTCGCACGCGGCGATGTCCGAGTGGCCCGACTTCACCGTGTCCCCGGCGGCGGTCAGCGGGCGGCTCGCCTTCGAGCGGGCCGGGGTGCGCCCCGCCGAGATCGAACTCGCCGAGATCTACGACGCCTTCACCTATATGACCCTGGTGACACTGGAGGACCTGGGCTTCTGCGCCAAGGGCGAGGGCGGGGCGTTCGTGGAGAAGGGCCGGCTGCTGGTGCGCGGCGGCGAGCTGCCGGTGAACACGGACGGCGGCGGTCTGTCCGCCCAACACCCGGGGATGCGCGGCCTGTTCCTGCTGGTGGAGGCGGTACGGCAGCTGCGCGGCGAGGCCGGGGAGCGCCAGGTGCGCCGCGCCGACGGACGGTTGCCCGCCCTCGCGGTCGCGTCCGGTACCGGGGGCTGGTTCTGCTCCTCCGGCACGGTGGTGCTCGGCCGCTGAGCCCGCCGCGCCCGCTCAGTCCTCGTCCCGCAGCCGCCGCCAGATACGGGTGCGGTGCAGGACGTAGAACGCGCCGCCCAGCACACAGATCTGGAGGCCGATCGCGAGCAGCCAGAAGACCGCGCGGCTCTCCAGCTCGTCCGTCAGGAAGGCGAAGTTCATGCCGAAGAAGCCGGTCAGGAAGGACAGCGGCAGGAAGATCACGGACACGATGGCCAGCCGGTTGATCACGTTGTTCTGCTCGCCCGCGACGAGCGAGGAGTAGCTGCCGAACGCCCGGCGGGTCGCCTCCTGGAGGGTCTCGATGTCGGTGAGCACCATGCGGGCCACATGCTGGAACTCGCGGGCGAGCCGCTGCCGTTCGAGCGGGAAGTCGGGGCTCATCATCCGGCGGGTGATGACCTCGTCCACCACCTGGAGGTAGGGCAGCAGCGAGTGGTGCAGCAGGGCGGAGCGGCGGCGCAGCCGGGACAGCCGGTAGACCTGTTCGGGGCGCCGCTGCTGGAACATGTCGTCCTCCAGCTCCTCCACCTCCAGCAGCGCGGCCACCGCGGCTCGCCGGAAGGTGGCCAGGGCGGACTGGAGCACCAGGAAGAGCAGGGCGACGGCGTCCCGGGGCCGCTCCCGCCGTACGTGCGCGGTGATCTCCGGGGCGAGGAACGCGGGGCCCCGGTGCGCGGTGACGAGGTAGCGGTCTCCGGCCACGGCATGGGCGTAGGTCACGCGCTCGTCCTGGACGACGGGGACCACCAGGCCGACGGTGTCGCCGAGGAAGTCGGCGCGGGCGGGTTCGCCGGGGCGCCCGAACCAGTCCAGGTCCGTGTCGCCGAGCCCGAGCCGCCGGGCCAGCTGCTCGCCCTCCTCCGGGCCGGTCTCCGGCAGCTCCACGTCCACCAGGAGATAGCGGGTGGCGGCGAGCCTGCGCCGGGCCTCCGCCAGGTCGGTGCGCGCGATGGTGCCCTGCGGCATCGCCACCACCGTTACGATCATCGTCCTCACTCTCGGTCCCGTCCGGCCCCGCTCCCAGCCTGGGCGGACCCCGGCGCCCGCGCACCCGGATGCCCTCCTGTGCGCCGCCGGGCGGACCGAACGGGTGAGCGCGGGCGGTGGCCGGGGGCGGGCATGTTCCGGCGGGCTTGGATACTCGGGCCCATGGCACAGAACGATCTCCACGCCCTGCTCCTGACCCAGCGCGTCTGGTCGCCCGAGGTGACCCGGCTGCCGCCGTTCGATCCGGAGACGGCCCCGCCGACCCCGTTGCCGCTGTTCACGAGCTGGTTCGCGGAGGCGGTGGACGCCGGGCAGCCGGAGCCGCACACGATGACGCTGGCCACGGTGGACGCGGAGGGGAGGCCGGACGCCCGGATCGTGATGCTGCACGGCGCCGACCCCGACGGCTGGTCCTTCGCCACCCACATCACGAGCCGCAAGGGCCGCGCCCTCGACGCCCACCCGTACGCCGCCCTGACCTTCTACTGGCCGGTGCTGGGCCGCCAGGTGCGGGTGCGCGGGCCGGTCGCGGCGGCACCGGAGGAGGAGAGCCAGGCGGATCTGCACGCCCGCTCCACGGGTGCCCTCGCGGCGGCGCTGACCGGGCACCAGAGCGAGGAGCTTGCCTCCGCGGACGAGTTGCGCCGGGCCTCGGCGGCCGCCTGGGACAGGGCCCGGGAGAACCCCGCGCTGCCCGCCCCCACCTGGACGCTCTACCGGCTGCGCCCGGACACGGTCGAGTTCTTCCAGGGCGCAGCCGACCGGGCTCATGTCCGGCTGGAGTACCGCAGCACGGGGTTCGGGTGGAGCAGGGGGCTGCTGTGGCCGTGAGGGGGCTCAGTCCCCGAAGGCCCACACCGCGAAGTCCGCGACCTCCCGGTAGCCGAGCCGCTGGTAGAGGGCGTTGCTGGTGGGGTTGGCCAGGTCGGTGAAGAGCAGGATCTCGGCCGCTCCGGCGGCGCGCGCGGCCCGGCTCACCTCGGCGGTGACCGCGCCGGCGTATCCGCGGCCGCGCAGCGCGGCCGGGGTGTACACGGGGGCGACGCGCACCTGTCCCGCGATCTCCCTGGTCGCCCCGGCCATGGCCAGCGGCGTGCCGTCGGCGGCCTCCCACAGGGTGATGCCGCCGTAGGAGAGACGGGCGTCCGCCCACGGCCCCGCGTCCCGTCCCGGGCCTTCGCCCACGGCCTGCGCGAACTCCCCGAACCAGCGCAGCAGCAGCGCCCGGTCGGCCGGTCCCGCGACCCTCGGGCGGCCTTCGGGGGCCGGCTCCGGTGGCGTCAACTCGCCGAGCCGGTAGAGGCGTCGGCGGCGGTGCACGGTCGCCTCCCGGCCGGTCCGCCGCCGCCAGGCCGCCGCGAAGGCCGCCGCCGAGTCCCGCTCGGCGCTCACCTCGGGGAACCGGTGACCGAGTCCGGCCAGCCGCTCGGCCAGCGCCTCGGCCTGCTCCGGGGTGACGGCGGTGAGGCAGAGTCCGTGCGGAGGCGTCCGGGTCAGTGCCGCCAGCACCGTGCCGTCCGGCGCCGCGAGGGTGCCGAAGAGGGGTGTGCCGCTGCCGTAGTAGTGGAGTCCGTGTCTGCGGAGCGTGTCGGTCACCGTCAGGGGCACGGTGTGCGGCGCCGGGCGGGAGCGCAGGAAGCCGCCCGCGCGGGCGAGGAAGTCGTCGAGGTCGTCGGTCAGCTGCCAGGACTCGGGATGCATGGGCTCATGATCGGGTCAACTCCCGGGCCGGAAAACCGGTTTACCGTCCGTGAACGCCACCCGCAGCGGCATCCCCGCCGACAGCTCCGCCTCCCCGGCGTCCACCACCTGTGTCATCATCCGCGGCCCCTCCGCGAGGTCGACCACGGCGGCGATGTACGGGGTGCGGTCGGAGAAGGGGGGCAGGTCATTGCGGTGGACCGTGGACCAGGTGTAGAGGGTGGCGCGGCCGGTTGCCTGCTCCCAGGCGACGTCCTCGCTCCAGCAGTGCGGGCAGAACTCGCGCGGATAGTGGTGGGCGCGGCCGCAGGCGGCACAACGGCGGATCAGGAGACGGCCGTCGGCGGCGGCCGCCCAGTAGGGACGGGTGAAGGCATCGGCCTCGGGGAGGTCGGGACGCGGACCATCGCTGCTCGGATCCATGCACCTGACGCTACGTCAGAACTACCGCCCTGCCGACCCCTTCGCCCACCATCCGCGTACACACTCCGCACATCCGTGATCAATCCGGAACCAATTCCGGTCTTGACCGAGACCCATCAAGCGGGTGGATGATTACGCTCCCGCTCATGGCTGTCTCCCGCCCCACCCCCACACGCCCTTCACCGACCCCCGCCGAGCACCCGGTGTACGTCATCGGCGCAGGTCCCGGCGGTCTCGCCGCCGCGTACGCGCTGCGGGCGCGCGGCATACGGACGGTGGTCCTGGAGAAGTCCGACGCGGTCGGCGCGTCCTGGCGGCGCCACTACGACCGGCTCCATCTGCACACCACCCGCCGGCTGTCCGCGCTGCCGGGCCTGAAGATCCCGCGCCGCTTCGGCCGCTGGGTGTCCCGCGACGACCTGGTGCGCTATCTGGAGAAGTACGCCGAGCACCATGAGCTGGAGATCGTCACCGGCGTCGAGGTGCATCGCGTCGAGCGGGCCGAGGGCGGCACCGGCTGGCTGCTGCACGCGTCCGGCGGCCGGGAGCTGACCGGCAGCGCGGTGGTCGTCGCCACCGGCTACAACCACACCCCGCGCATCCCCGACTGGCCGGGCCGTCAGTCGTACGGCGGCGAGCTGCTGCACGCCGGCGCCTACCGCAACGCGGAGCCGTACGCAGGGCGGGACGTGCTGGTGGTCGGGGCCGGCAACACCGGCGCCGAGATAGCCGTGGACCTGGTGGAGGGCGGGGCCGCGCGGGTGCGGCTCGCGGTGCGCACCGTCCCGCACATCGTGCGCCGCTCCACCCTCGGCTGGCCCGCGCAGTACACGGGCGTGCTGGTACGGCGGCTGCCGGTGCGCCTGGTGGACCGGCTGTCCCGGCAGCAGGCCAGGCTGACCCTGCCCGACCTGTCCGCACAGGGGCTGCCCCGCCCGGACACCGGCCTGTACAGCAGGGTGAAGCAGGGCGCGATACCGGTGCAGGACGTGGGCCTGCTGGACGCGGTGCGGCGCGGCAAGGTGGAGATCGTCGCGGCCGTGGAGTCCTTCGAGTCCGGGAAGGTGGTCCTCGCGGACGGCTCCCGGATAGAGCCGGAGGCGGTGATCGCGGCGACCGGGTACGTGCGTGGCCTCGACGGCCTGGTCGGCCACCTGGAGGTCCTCGGCGCGGACGGAAAGCCGGTGGTACGGGGCGGCCGGACACCGAAGTCCGCCCCGGGCCTGTACTTCACCGGATACACCAACCCGATCAGCGGGATGCTGCGCGAACTGGCACGGGACGCGGAGCGGATCGCGAAGGGGGTGGCGGGTCTCGGGGCGCGCGCTCACCCCACCCGCCGGTAACTTTCCTTCCCCGCCCCATTCCTGACATCCGCCCGGTTCGTTAATCTGACACAGCGTCAGTTCACACGTGCTGTCTCATGCTGTCTCACAGGAGCGGGGCGGACCGATGCTTGGATCAACCCACGGGACACTCACCACCGACTCCCGCCGCGCCCGGGTCATCGCCTGCGGGGAGCGGCGGCCCGGGCCCGCCGTGCACGGCCGGGTGGACGACCTGGACGTCGGCGGGCGCCCGCTGCGCGCGGACGTACCGGACCTGAGCCGCTTCTTCCGTCCGCAGTCCGTCGCCGTGATCGGCGCCTCCGACGCGGCGGGCCGCCCCAACACCGGCATGACCCGGCAGCTGCTGGACTGGGCCGAGCGCGTCGGCGCCCGGGTGCACCCCGTGCATCCGGCCCGCCCGGACGTCTTCGGCATCCCCTGCGCCCCGTCCGTCGCCGCGCTGCCCGAACAGGTCGACCTGGCCGTCCTGTTGATCGCCGACCCGCTCCCGGTGATCGGTGAACTCGCCGAGGCGAAGGTGAAGTTCGCCGTCGCCTTCGCGTCCGGCTTCGCGGAGACCGGTGAGGCGGGCGCCGCGGCCCAGCGACGGCTCGCGGAGGCCGCGCGTCGCTCCGGGCTGCGGCTGCTCGGCCCGAACACCAATCTGAACGCCTTCGAGCGCTTCCGGGACGACCTGACCGGGCCGGCGATCGCGCTGATCACCCAGTCCGGCCACCAGGGCCGCCCCGTCTTCGCCCTCCAGGAGCTGGGCATCCGCCTGACCCACTGGGCCCCGACCGGCAATGAGGCCGATCTGGAGAGCGCCGACTTCATCTCCTGGTTCGCCGAGCAGCCCGAGGTCGGCGCCATCGCCGCGTACCTGGAGGGCCTCAAGGACGGCCGCGCCTTCCTGCTGGCCGCCGACCGCGCCGCCCGCCGGGGCGTGCCGGTGGTCGCGGTGAAGGTGGGCCGCACCGAGACCGGTGCCCGTACGGCCGCCTCGCACACCGGCAAGCTCACCGGCGCCGACGACGTGGTGGACGCGGCCATGCGCCAGTACGGCGTGATCCGCGTGGACGCCCTGGACGAACTCCAGGACACCGCGGCCCTGTTGGCGCGGGCCAGGCCCCCGCTCGCCGAGGGCGTCGCCGTCTACTCCATCTCCGGCGGCACCGGCGCCCATGTGGCCGACCTCGCCACGGCCGCCGGGCTGACCCTGCCGGCCCTCTGCGCGGCGAAGCAGGCCGAGCTGCACCAGTGGATACCGGAGTACCTCGGCGTCGCCAACCCCGTGGACAACGGCGGCCATCCGGTCGGCGACGCACGCGGCCGTAAGATCATCGACGCGCTGCTCGCCGACCCCTCGATCGGCACCCTGATCTGCCCGGTCACCGGCCCCTTCCCACCGCTCAGCGACAGGCTGGTGCGCGATCTGGTGGACGCGGCGGAGGAGACGGACAAGCTGGTCTGCGTCGTCTGGGGATCGCCGGTCGGCACCGAGCCGGCGTACCGGGACGTCCTGCTCGGCTCCTCCCGGGTCGCCACCTTCCGTACCGTCGGCAACTGTCTGCGGGCGGTGCGGGCCTGGCTCGACCACCACCGCTTCACCGCCTCCTACCGCTCCCCCTTCGACGAGGCCCCGCGCACCCCCTCCCCCTCGTTCCGCAAGGCGGCCGCCCTGATGAGCCCCGGGCGGCAGCTCAGCGAGCACGCGGCCAAGCAGCTGCTGCGCGCCTACGGCATCCGGGTACCCCGCGAACAGCTGGTGACCAGCGCCGCGGCGGCCGTGCGCGCGGCGGCCCAGATCGGCTACCCGGTGGTGATGAAGGCCTCCGGCGACCGGCTCGCCCACAAGACCGAGCTGGGCCTGGTGCGCATCGGCCTCACCTCCGCCAGCCAAGTGCGCGACGCCTACCGCGAGTTCAACGACATCGCGCGCTACGAGGGCGTCCCGCTGGACGGCATCCTGGTCTGCCAGATGGTCGAGCGGGGCGTGGAGATGGTCGTCGGGGTCACCCATGACGAGCTGTTCGGGCCGACCGTGACCGCCGGGCTCGGGGGCGTCCTGGTCGAGGTGCTGCGCGACACCGCCGTACGCGTGCCCCCGTTCGGCGAGGACCAGGCCCACGCCCTGCTCGGGGATCTGCGCGGCCGGGCCCTCCTGGACGGCGTCCGGGGGCGGCCGCCCGCCGATGTGGACGCCCTGGTGGAGGTGATCCTGCGCGTCCAGCGCATGGCCCTCGAACTGGGCGATCAAATCGCCGAGTTGGACATCAACCCGCTGATGGTGCTGCCCCGGGGCCAGGGCGCGGTGGCGCTGGACGCGCTGGTGGTGTGCCGATGACCGGGGTGGAGCACGAGGTCCGCGACCATGTCTCGTACCTCACCCTGAACCGCCCCGAGACCCTGAACGCCCTCACCCCCGCGCTGCGCGACCGCGTCGTCGACCTGCTGGCCGAGGCGTCCGCCGACCCGTCCGTGCGCGCGGTGCTCCTCACCGGCACCGGCCGGGGCTTCTGCGCGGGCGCCGACCTGCGCTCCGGGGCGGACTCCCCCTCCCCCCGGATCCCCGGCGACGTCGCCCGCACGCTGCGCACCGGCGCCCAGCGCCTGATCGCCGCCGTCCTCGACTGCGAGAAGCCCGTGATCGCGGCGGTCAACGGCACGGCGGCGGGCCTCGGCGCGCATCTCGCCCTCGCCTGCGATCTGGTCCTGGCCGCCGAGTCGGCCCGTTTCGTCGAGGTCTTCGTACGGCGCGGACTCGTACCGGACGCGGGCGGGGCCTACCTCCTGCCCCGGCTGACCGGTCTCCAGCGCGCGAAGGAGCTGATGTTCTTCGGGGACGCGCTGTCCGCACCGGAGGCGGAGCGGCTCGGCCTCGTCAACCGCGCCCTCCCGGAAAGGGAGTTGGCGAAGACGGCCCGCGACTGGGCCACCCGCCTGGCCACCGGCCCGACCCGCGCCCTCGCCCTCACCAAGCACCTCCTCAACTCCTCCCTCGACAGCGACCGCCCGGCCGCCTTCGCCGCGGAGGCATGGGCCCAGGAGATCAACCTGACGACGCAGGACGCCGGGGAGGGGCTGCGCGCGTTCGCGGAGCGAAGAGGGCCCGAGTTCCTCGGGCGCTGAGGCCCCCGACGACCTCACCGCCCCCTGCCCTAGGCGTCGCGCCATGGGATGGGGACCTTGGCGCAAGAAGGACGGGCCGGTCGCGAAGGAGCCGATCGGCCCGAAGGAGTCGCTGGCGCTGAGGCTGGTGGCGGAGCGGCTCGGCGGACTCGGCGGGGCGGCCTGGGAGGTCGCCGGGAACCGGGTGCGGAGGTCGGGCCGGGTGGCCGTCGTACTCGGTCATGACCACGAGGGGTCCGAGGGGCATATGGACCTCACCTTCGTGCTGGACACCGACCGCCCGGAGCAGACCTCACTGCCGTACCGCGTCTCCGGATTCGGGCCCACGCCCGAGGCGAAGCTCGAACGGGCCGTGCAGATGTGGGCCACGACCACCGGCGCGGCCGTACTGGAGACGCTGGGGCAACGCGGGCGGCACGGCGCCCACTTCCCTGCCGAGGATCCGGACGGCTTTCCCGGCCGGCACGCGTTCCAGGGCGGCATCGTCGGCTGGGGAGCCGGGCCCGAGCACAGCTCTGTCCAGCGATGGGCTGCCGACCGGGCGCTCCTGCCGCTGATCGCCCCGGCCCTGACCGCGGACGGCCTGCCCCGCCAGGGGCCGATCGGCGTCAAGCTCTTCTTCGGCACCTTCCACGGCAAGGACACGGCCGAGGTCCGCATCAACGGCGCTACCAGCGAGGCGGCTTCGGCGGCGCTGCTGACCGCGGACCGGCCGCGCCCGCCCCCGGGCGGCTCGTACGCGCGCACCTACGCGGTCCTCGTCCACCCGTCCTGACCCTTCGCGCCCCTTCCTGTCTGACGCTCTGTCAGCTTCAATGGAGGGGTGATGGGACACGCAGGAGCCGCAGCCGCAGCCGTCCGCTATCTGGGCCTGCACCCGGTGGATCCGCTGCCGCGCCCGAAGCTGCGCTGTGTGCGGGCGGACGAGCGGGCGCCGGTGGACCGGGGCGAGTTCCGCCGCGTCCTCGGCACCTTCGCGAGCGGGGTCACGGTCATCACGGCACCGGCCGCCGAGGGCGAGAGCGGCCCGGCAGGTTTCGCCTGCCAGTCCTTCTCCTCACTCTCCCTCGACCCGCCCCTGGTCTGCTTCATGGTGGCCCGTACGTCCACCACCTGGCCCCGCATCGCCCGCGCCGGCGTCTTCTGCGTCAACATCCTCGGCGCCGACCAGGCCGATGTGTGCCGGGCCTTCGCGGTGCGCGGCGCCGACAAGTTCGCGGGCGTCCCGCACACCCCCGCGCCCCGTACGGGCTCCCCCACACTCCTGGGCGCCACCGCCTGGATCGACTGCGCCGTCCACGCGGTCCACCCCGGCGGCGACCATCTGATCGTGACCGGCCGGGTCGACGCCCTCGGCACCACGGACAACCCGCCGGCCCCGCTCCTCTTCCACCGGGGCGAGTTCGGACGGCTCGCCCCCTAGGGTCAGCCGGTGGCGAGGGCCGGCTCGGGCGGGCGGACCCTGCGGATCACCAGGGACATCAGCGCCGCCGCCGCGCACAGCGTGCCCGAGGCGTACCAGACGAGATCGTAGGAGCCGAAGACATCACGGGCGAGACCGCCGAGGTAGGCCACGAGCGCGGCGCCGATCTGGTGGGAGGCCAGCACCCAGCCGAAGACGATCGCGCTGTCCTCGCCGAACTGCTCACGGCACAGGGCGAGCGTGGGCGGGACGGTGGCCACCCAGTCGAGGCCGTAGAAGACGATGAAGAACAGCATCGGCGGATGGACCGAGGGGGCCAGCAGCATCGGCAGGAAGACCAGGGACAGTCCGCGCAGGGCGTAGTAGACGGCCAGCAGGCGGCGGGGTTCGAAGCGGTCGGTGAACCAGCCGGAGGCGATGGTGCCGACGACGTCGAACACCCCGATCACCGCGAGCAGCGAGGCCGCGGTCGTCACCGGCATGCCGTGGTCGTGCTCGGCGGGCACGAAGTGGGTCTGGATCAGGCCGTTGGTGGAGGCGCCGCAGATCGCGAAGGTACCGGCGAGGAGCCAGAAGGTGCCGGTGCGCACGGAGGTCGACAGGACCTTGAGGGTGCGCCGGGCCGCGCCCGTCGCCGGGGGCGGCTTCGGCAGGAACTCCGCGGACCCGTAGGGGTTCTGCCCGACGTCCGCCGGGTGGTCGTGCAGCAGCAGCCAGACGAAGGGCACCACGGCCAGGGCGGCGAGGGAGACGGTCACGGCGGCGGGCCGCCAGCCGTGGTGCTCGACCATCCAGGACAGCAGCGGCAGGAAGACCAGCTGACCGGAGGCGGACGCGGCGGTCAGGATGCCGGTGACCAGGCCCCGGCGCGCCGTGAACCAGCGGTTGGTGACCGTCGCCGCGAAGGCCAGGGCCATCGAGCCGGTGCCGAGCCCGACGAGCAGCCCCCAGCACAGCCACAGCTGCCAGGCCGCCGTCATCCACACGGTCAGCCCGGAGCCGATCGCGATCACGGTCAGCGCCACCGCGACCACCCGCCGGATGCCGAAGCGGTCCATCAGCGCGGCGGCGAACGGCGCGGTCACGCCGTAGAGCGCGAGATTGAGGGAGACGGCCGCGCCGATCGTGCCGTGCGACCAGCCGAACTCCTGGTGCAGCGGGTCGATCAGCAGACTGGGCAGGGAGCGGAAGGCGGCCGCGCCGGTGATCGTGACGAAGGTGACGGCCGCGACGAACCAGGCGCGGTGCAGTCGGGTGCGCGCCGGGCGCGGATCGGGCGGGGCGGCCTGGGTGGGGACGGCGGCGGGGTTTGTCTGAATCACGTCATACAGCGTCCGCATTTCCTTCCCGTGCATCGAGTGGCCCGAAGGACAGCATTCGCTAGGATCGGGCCATGAGTATCGATCGGGCCGCGCACGCCACCGAGGAATACCGCCCGCACCGGGTCGCCGTCCTCGCCCTGGACGGCCTGCTCCCCTTCGAGCTGGGCATCCCGCACCGCGTCTTCGGCCGCCCCAGGGACGCCCGGGGCCGGCCGCTGTACGAGGTGTTCACCTGCTCGGTACGGCCCCCGGGCCCGGTGGAGACGGACGCCGACTTCGCCGTCCAGGTGCCGCACGGCCCCGAGGCGCTGGCCCGCGCCGACACGGTGATCGTCCCGGCGTCGTACGAGCTGGGCCCGGTCTTCGAGGAGGGCCGGCTGACCGAGGAACTGGCCGCCGCGCTCGCCCTGATCCGGCCCGGCACCCGGCTCGCCTCCATCTGCACCGGGGTGTACGTCCTCGCCGCCGCCGGATATCTCGACGGCCGCCCGGCGACCACCCACTGGGCCGAGGCGGAGCATTTCCAGCGGCTGTTCCCGAGGATCGAGGTGGACGCGGACGTGCTGTTCATCGACGACGGGGACGTGCTGACCTCGGCCGGGGTGGCCGCCGGGATCGATCTGTGCCTGCACATGGTCCGCCGCGACTTCGGCACGGCCGTCGCCAATGACGTGGCCCGGCGGATGGTCGTCCCGCCGCATCGCGACGGCGGCCAGGCCCAGTACATAGAGCGCCCGGTGCCCGACCCCCAGCTCGCCACCACCACCGGCGCCCGCGCCTGGGCACTGGCCCGGCTGCACGAACCGATCCAGCTGCGCGACCTGGCCGAGCAGGAGGCCATGTCGGTACGCACCTTCACCCGCCGCTTCCGCGAGGAGGTCGGCGTCAGCCCCGGCCAGTGGCTCAGCCGCCAACGGGTCGAACGGGCGCGCCAGTTGCTGGAGTCCACCGACCTCTCCATGGACCAGGTGGCCCGCACCTCGGGCTTCGGCACGGCACAGTCGATGCGCCAGCACATGCAGCAGGCGCTGGGCGTGACCCCGACGGCTTATCGGCGGACGTTCAGGGCGCTCGCCGTGTCCGAGTGAGTGCCCTGCGGCGGAAGGTCCTCGGCCGCAGCCGAAGGAGAGCGCCATCGCCTCGCACCTGCGCAGTGGGCGGACGAACTGCGAGCTCTCCGATCCGGCGAGCGGAAGCAAGTCCGCCAACCGGCCGGCCTCGCGTCGCGGCGCGCGCCGCCGCGTACCGTGATCAGGCCGACCGGCACCCGCCGGCTCAGAACGTGAGCACCGCCCGTGCCACCCGTCCCGCCTTGGCGTCCGTCCGGGCCTTCTCGAAGTCCTCCACCGGGTAGACCGCGGTCACCAACTCGTCGAGCAGCAGACGGCCTTGGCGGTACAGGTCGGCGTACAGGGCGATGTCGTGCTGGGGGCGGGCGGAGCCGTAGCGGCAGCCCAGGATCGACTTGTCCAGGTAGAGGGTGGAGACGCGGAAGGACGCCTCGGCGGCGGCCGGGGGCACACCGAGGAGGATCGCCTGGCCGTGCCGGTCGAGGAGGTCGACGGCCTGCCGGATCAGCTCCACCCGGCCGACGCACTCGAAGACATGGTCGGCCCCCGTCGGCAGCAGCTCCCGCACCGCGTCCACCGAGGTCAGGAAGTCGGTCGCGCCGAACTCCCGGGCCATCGCCGCCTTCGCCGGGTTGGCGTCCACGGCCACGATCCGCAGGGCGCCCGCGAGCCGCG
This sequence comes from Streptomyces griseofuscus, assembly GCF_014673495.1. Lineage (GTDB taxonomy): Bacteria > Actinomycetota > Actinomycetes > Streptomycetales > Streptomycetaceae > Streptomyces > Streptomyces murinus. The sequence continues at coordinate 4,814,245 of NZ_CP051006.1, read as the reverse complement.
CCCCCTGGAGCACATTCAGGCCGATGCCGCCGGTGCCGATGACGACGACGCTGTCCCCGCACCGCACCCGGGCCCGGTTCAGTACGGCGCCCACCCCGGTGAGCACCCCGCAGCCGATCAGCGCGGCCGACTCCAGGGGGATGTCGCCGGGGATGCGGACCGCCTGGACGGCCCGGACCACGGTGCGCTCCGCGAAGGCGGAGTTGGCGGCGAACTGATGGACGGGCTCCGCCCCCGCCAGGGTGAAGGGCCGCTCAGGGCGCCCGAGCGCCTGCCGGCACATCGTCGGGCGGCCCCGGTCGCACTCCGGGCAGGTGCCGCAGTTGGCGAGCGTGGACAGGGCCACATGGTCGCCCGGCCTGACATGGGTGACCCCCGCGCCGACCGCCTCCACCACACCGGCGCCCTCGTGCCCGAGCACCACCGGCACCGGGAACGGGATGGTGCCGTCCACCACCGACAGATCGCTGTGGCACAGCCCCGCCGCCGCGATCGCGACCAGCACCTCGCCCGGCCCCGGCTCCCGTACCGCCAGATCGTCCACGACCCGCACCCGCCGGCCGTCGAACACCACACCCCGCATCACCCGACCCCCTTCGACTCCCTGGGCAGACCGAGCACGCGCTCGGCGATGATCGTGCGCTGGATCTGGTCCGAGCCGCCGTAGATGGTGTCGGCCCGGGAGAAGAGGAACAGATGCTGGTCCGCGTCGATCCGGTACGGCTCCTCGGCCGACCACTCGCTGGGCCCCGCGGCCGCCTGCGCGCCCCGCACCTGTACGGCCAACTCTCCCAGCCGTTGGTGCCAGTTGGCCCACAGCAGCTTAGCGACGCTGGGCGCGGCGGGCTCGTTCGCCCCGCCCAGGGTGCGCAGGGCGTGCCAGCGCATGGTGCGCAGCTCGGCCCACTGCCGCACGAGCCGGTCCCGGATCAGGGGGTCGCACACGGCACCGCAGCGTACGGCCGTCTCCACGACCCCCCGCAACTCCTCCGCGAAGCCGATCTGTTGGGCCAGCGTGGACACCCCCCGCTCGAGGCCGAGCAGGCTCATCGCCACGCGCCATCCGTCGCCCTCCGCGCCGACGACATGCTCCGCCCTGGCGCCGTCGAAGAAGACCTCGTTGAAGTCACTGGTCCCGGTCAGCTGCCGGATCGGCCGCACCTCGATGCGGCCCGGCTGGTCCATCGGCACGAGCAGGAAACTCAGCCCGTGATGCCGCCGCGACCCCTCCTCGGTGCGCGCCAGCACGAAGCACCAGTCGGCCTCCCGGGCGAGGGAGGTCCAGATCTTCTGCCCGGTGACCCGGTGGTGGTCCCCTTCGCGTACGGCCTTCGTCCGCACCGCCGCGAGATCGGAACCGGCGCCGGGCTCGCTGTACCCCTGGCACCAGAGCTCTTCCCCGGCCGCGACGGGCGGCAGGAAGCGCCGCTTCTGCTCCTCGGTCCCGTACCTGATCAGCGTCGGCGCGAACAGATTCTCCCCGATGTGCCCCGCCCTGGCCGGCGCACCGGACCGCGCGTACTCCTCGGCCCAGACGACCTGCTCGGTGAGCGACCCGGTCCGGTTGCCGAACCCACCCTCCCCCCAACCGAGCCCGATCCAGCCGTCTTTACCGAGGGTCCGTTCCCAGTCCCTGCGGCCGACCACCGGATCGACATGGCCCGCGAGCCACTCCCGTGCCTCACCTCGAAAGGCTTCGTCCTCTTCACTGAACCCGAAATCCATACGACCCGCCTCCGCTGACGATCCGGCTGCTTGAGGCGCCCTGAAGGGGCGCGGGGAACTGCGCGCTCAACCACCAAGCACCCGCACCCGCCGATGCTCCACCACCCCCGAGCCACTAGGCGTTCGGCCGAGACCGGGACCTCGCCGCCTCCTCCATCCCCGAAAGCTGGGACAGCATCGGCATCGGATCCACCCCCACCGCCCCCGGCAAGAACTCCGCTATCCGCTCCGGCGTCCAGGACCCACCCTCGGCATAAGCCGAGCGCAGCTCACACGGCTGGGCCCACACCGCGATCTTCGCCCCCGCCACCGAGTACACCTGCCCGGTGATCCCCTCCTGCGCCGCCCGGTCCGAGAGCAGATACACCACCAGCGCCGCCACATCCTCCGCCGACCCCATCCCGGCCAGCTCCATGGGCACGTTCGCCGACATCCGCGTCCGCGCCACCGGCGCCACCGCGTTCGCCGTCACCCCGTACTTGTGCAGCCCCAGCGCCGCGCTGCGGACCAGCGAGATGATCCCGCCCTTGGCCGCGCTGTAGTTGGCCTGGGACACGGAGCCCTGGTGGTTCCCGCTGGTGAATCCGATCAGCGTCCCGGACCGCTGCCGCCGCATCACCGCGGCGGCCGCCCGGAAGACGGTGAACGTGCCCTTGAGATGGGTCGCGATGACCGGGTCCCACTCCTCCTCGGTCATGTTGAACAGCATCCGCTCGCGCAGGATCCCGGCGACGCACACCACCCCGTCGAGCCGCCCGAACGCGCCCACCGCCGTGTCCACGACCCGCTGTCCGCCCGCCATCGTGGAGATGTCGTCGGCGACCGCGACCGCCTCCCCGCCCGCCGCCTCGATCTCCTTCACCACGGCCTCGGCGACCTCGCTGCTGGGCGCGGTGCCGTCCGTGGCGACGCCGTAGTCGTTGACGACGACCCGCGCCCCCTCCCTCGCCGCCGCGAGCGCGACCGCCCGGCCGATCCCCCGCCCCGCACCCGTGACGGCGACGACCTTGCCTGCCAAGAAGTTCCCCACGCCCGGCCCCTTCCCGCGGTTTCTGACGGTCCGTTAGATTCTATGGCGCGGCTCACGCGCGGACACAAGCCCCGGGGAGGCACCGGATGGCACTGCCGCAGGAGTTCCACGAGATCGCCGAGCGCGTGAACAACTGGGGGCGCTGGGGCGCCGAGGACGAGATCGGCACGCTCAACCTGATCACCGACGAGGTGGTGCGCGGCGCCGTCGCCGAGGTGCGCGCGGGCCGTCGTATCCCGCTCGCGCTGCCCCTCATCCATGACGGCGTGCAGACGGGGGTGATCCCCGGCCGGGTGAATCCGCTGCACGCGATGACACAGCTCAACCAGGAGCTGTTCGGGCCCGGCACGGTGGCGTGCAGCGACGACGCCGCGACCCTGGGCCTCCAGGCGGGCACGCACTGGGACGCGCTGCCCCATGTCTCGCACGGCGGCCGGCTCTACAACGGCCGCCCCGCGGCCACCGTGACCGCGCACGGCGGCGCCGAGTTCGCCGGGATCGACAAGGTACGGCCGGTCGTCTCGCGCGGTGTGCTGCTGGACGTGGCGGCGGCACTGGGCGTGGCGCGGCTGGCCGGGGGGCACGCGGTCACGCCGGAGGAGTTGGCGCGGGCGGAGGAGTTCGGCGGGGTGCGGGTGCGCGCCGGTGACATCGTGCTGGTGCGCACCGGCCAGGTGCGGGTGTATCTCGGCGGCGACCGGCACGGGTACGGCTATCCGTCCCCCGGCCTTTCGATCCGTACGCCGGAGTGGTTCCACGCCCGCGATGTCGCCGCCGTCGCCAACGACACGCTCACATTTGAGATCTTTCCGCCCGAGATCGACAATCTATGGCTGCCGGTGCACGCACTGCATCTGGTGGAGATGGGGATGCTCCAGGGCCAGAACTGGAACCTGGAAGAGTTGTCCACAGCCTGTGGAGAAAGTGGGCGGTACGCGTTCCTGCTGTCGGCGATGCCCGAACCGTTCGTCGGCGCGACGGGATCGCCGGTGGCCCCGGTGGCGCTCCTCTGAGGGTCAACGCGTGACGATCGGCGCGTGATGGTCGACGCGTGATAGTCAACGCACGGTGGCGGCGGGCCGGTTGGCGGCGCGGTCGCCCCCCTGCGCCGCACGCCCGCGCCGCCGTCCGGTGCGACCCGCTCTCGGCGAGGACCCCTGGCCGCCGCCCGGCCCTCGCCGTCCCCTCACGGCGAATCGACGCACACCAGCGTGTTCAGCCGAGCACGGATCGTCAATGCCGGGGTGGCAATTCAGGACATGCGGCCGGTTCACGACGCCCGCGCACGGAGGCATCCCCCGGCGCACCGCGACGCCCCGGGGTCACACCGCTTCGAAGGCGAAATCCTCGTACGCGGTGGGACCGCCCCCGTACGCCACCGCCGCGCTCTCCTCGCGGCGCGCGCCGCCGTCCACCTCGCACCAGATGCTCTTGCCGCCACCCTCGCGGCTCCAGCCCCAGCGGTCGGCGAGGCAGTCCACGAGGGCGAGGCCCCGGCCGCCGGTGGCGTCACCGCCGACGCAGCGCGGCACAGGGGCGCGCGAGCAGGTGTCGGTGACCTCCACGCGCACCGTGGGCGAGGGCGCGGCGGGGGCGTGGGCGCCCGGCAGGGAGAGCCTGAGGACCGCCGGACGGCCGGTGTGCACCACGGCATTGGTCACCAGCTCCGAGACGAGCAGGACCAGCGTCTCGGCCACCGGCTCGTCGGCCGCTATGCCCAGCCCGTCGAGCCGCGAGCGGGCCCACTTCCTGGCACGCCCCACCTCTGCGGGGTCGGGCCGGATCTCCAGCTGCACTTGAAGCACCTGCACCGCTCACACCATCCGAACCGGCGAGACCGCGACCCCGCGCCACCGAACCGCCCCGGCGCGAGCCGTGACGACGATCACGAGGGCCACGATCGTAGCCATTTCCTGCATGGCCTGGACAACAGCCAGAGCAAGGGTCACGGAACGTGATCTCCTTGCCTCACAGCATGGTTGACGTACAGTCACCCCAACAAGCGCTTCGGGCATATTCCCTCGCGAAGGAGTACGCGTAGGGCATACTGTGCGACGCTTGCGGCGGGGAGTCGAACAGCCGGGGGCCTTGCCCCGGTCCACCCCGCGAGCAGCGGCGCGCATCGGATGTCCCGGCGCCGCCCCAAGGGCACCGCCGGCATCGCCCGCGTTCGCAGCCACTCGCATCCCACACAAGGTACCGGAGCACCCATCGACTCCGGGCCGTGACGAGCCCTCACGAAGGACACAACCCGGTATCAACGCTCTGTGATTCCGAGAGGCCACGATCCGCGACATCTTGGGCCATGGCTTCGCTTCCGGCGCAGGGCAGCAACGCTCAGGCGAGCAATCTCGCGGCAAGCAACTCCTCACTCTCCGTGATATCTCCCTTGCGCTGCGCACGCACCCACGCCCGTTTCAGATGCAGATGCACGTCCGCCTCCCAGGTGAAGCCCATACCGCCGTGCACCTGGAGGCAGTCCCGGGCACCGCGCACGGCGGCCTCGTCGGCGAGCAGCCGGGCGGCCGCGATGTCGCCCGGGTCCCCGGTGACGGCGGCCGCGTAGACGGCGGCCCGCGCGGTCTCGGCGCGCACCAGGAGGTCCGCGCACAGATGCTGGACGGCCTGGAACGCCCCGATCGGCCGCCCGAACTGCTCGCGGGTCCGGGCGTGTTGCACCGCCAGTTCGCTCAGCCGTACGGCACTGCCCAGTTGTTCGGCCGCGGTGAGGAGGACGGCGAGGGGATCGGCGGCGGGAGAGTCGGCGGCGAGTGGATCGGCGGCGGCCGCGTGCGGGACCCGGTGCAGAGGGGTCAGCGGATCGACCGACCGCAGCGGTACGGCTCCGGTGACGTCCCCCCGTACGACATCGGCCGCGTCCAGCCACTCCACCAGCCGCCCGTCGACGGCGGCCACGACCGTCTCCCCGTCCGCCGCGCCCGCCACGGCGCCGGCCGCGAGGTGCGTGGCCACCAACGGGCCCGGCAGCAGCGCCCGCCCGGCCTCCTCGAAGGCGAGCACGGCCTCGGGGCGCCCGAGCCCCACCCCGCCCGCCGCCTCCGGCAGCGTGAGCGCGAAGAACCCGGCCGCCCCGAGCGCCCGAAACAGCTCCCGGTCGAGCCGTCCGGGGGCGTCGACGGCCGCACGCAGCGCCTCCCGGGGAAACCGCCGCTCCAGCAGCCCCCGTACTCCCTTCTTCAACTCAATCTGATCTGCGCTCAGTTGGAACCGCACCCTCATCTCCCCTTCGGCAGCCCCAGCATCCGCTCGGCCACGATGTTGCGCTGGATCTGCGAGGTGCCGGCCGCGATCGTGTACGACAGCGAGGACAGCCGGTCGAGCACCCACGGCCGGTCCAGGTCGAGGGCGTCCGGACCGAGGACGGCCGCGGCGGTGTCGTACAGCTCCTGCCGTGCCCCCGAGTACCGCAGCTTGAAGACGGAACCGCCGACCCCCGGCACTCCCCCGCCGGCCGCCGCCTCGCTGACGTTCCACTGGGTCAGCCGCCACAGCGCGCGGAACTCGCCGTCGAGCCGGCCGAGCCTGCGGCGCAGCGCGGGGTCGTCCCAGCGGCCGTTCTCCCCTGCCGTACGCGCCAGTTGGCGAAGGACGCGGCGGCAGGCGACGACCTCCCCCACGAAGGCGGTGCCGCGCTCGAAGGAGAGGGTGACCATGGTGACGCGCCAGCCGTCGTTCTCCGCGCCGACCCGGTTGGCGGCCGGTACCCGCACCTCGTCCAGGAACACCTCGGCGAACTCGGCGGACCCGGCGAGCGTGCGCAGCGGCCGTACGGTGATCCCCTCGGCGTCCATCGGCATCGCGAGCCAGGTGATGCCCCGATGGCGGGGCGCGTCCGGGTCGGTGCGGACGAGGAGTTCGCACCAGTCGGCGACCTCCGCGTGCGAGGTCCAGATCTTGCTGCCGGTGACCACGTAGTCGTCGCCGTCCCGGCGGGCGCGGGTGCGCAGCGCCGCGAGGTCGGAGCCGGCGTCCGGTTCGCTGAACCCCTGGCACCACACCTCCTCGCCGCGCAGGATCGGCGGTAGCCAGCGGGCCCGCTGGGCCTCGGTGCCCTCGGCGGCGACGGTCGGACCGGCGTGCAGCAGCCCGACGAAGTTCGCCCCGACATAGGGCGCGCCCGCCTTCTCCGACTCCTCCAGGAAGATCATCCGCAGCGCCGGGGAGGCGTCCCAGTGGACGTCGGCGTACCCGGCGTCGTACAGCCTCCGCTGCCACCCGAGGTCGTAGGCGCGCCGCCCCGGCCAGTCGGCGGGGTCCGGCTTCGGCGGCAGGGCGGGCAGCACCTCGGCGAGCCACTCCCGCAGCCGCGCCCGGAACCGCGCCTCCTGCGGGGTGTCGGAGAGGTCCATCACCGGTCCAGGTCGAGGCCGAGCATGCGGATGGCGTTGCCGCGCATCAGCTTGTACACGGTCTCCTCGTCCAGGCCGCGCACATGGTCGAGGGCGACCTCCTCGGTGTGCGGGAAGGTCGAGTCGACGTGCGGATAGTCGGTCTCGAAGGTGGCGTTGTCACGGCCGACGACGTCGATCGAGGCCACGCCGTGCTTGTCGCGGAAGAAGCAGCAGTAGATCTGGCGGTAGTAGTACGTCGACGGGGGCTCGGGCACCAGATCGCGCACCCCGCCCCAGGCCCGGTGCTCGGCCCACACGTCGTCGGCGCGCTCCAGGGCGTACGGCACCCACCCCATCTGCCCTTCGGAGTACGCGAGTTTGAGCTTCGGGAAGCGCACCAGGACCCCGCTGAAGAGGTAGTCCATCATCGAGGCCATCGCGTTGTTGAAGCTGAGGGAGGCCTGGACGGCGGGCGGGGCGTCAGGGGAGGCGGCGGGCATCTGGGAGCTGCTGCCGATGTGCATGTTGACGACCGTGCCGGTGTCCTGGCAGACGGCGAAGAACGGATCCCAGTAGCCGGTGTGGATGGACGGCAGCCCGAGGTGCGTCGGGATCTCGGAGAAGGTGACGGCCCGCACCCCGCGCGCGGCGTTCCGCCGTATCTCCCCGACCGCCAACTCCACGTCCCACAAGGGGATCAGGCACAGCGGGATGAGCCGCCCCCCGCTGTCGCCGCACCACTCCTCCACCATCCAGTCGTTGTAGGCGCGCACACAGGCGAGGGCGACCTCCTTGTCGTGCGCCTCGGCGAAGGTCTGCCCGCAGAAGCGGGGGAAGGTGGGGAAGCACAGGCTCCCCTCCACATGGTTGAGATCCATGTCCGCCAGCCGCGCCGTGGGATCCCAGCACCCCTGTCGCATCTGCTCCCGGGTGATCCCCTCCAGGGTCATCTCGTCGCGGTCGAAGCCGACGGCGGCGATGTTGCGCTTGTACGGGAACTTCAGGTCCTCATAGATCCACCAGTCCGTCGCGGGCCCCTCGGGATCCATGGAGATCTGGTACTTCCCGCCCACATAGGCGAGTTCACCGATCCCGGCGGTGAGCGGCTGCGGCCCCCGCTCCCGGTACCTCGCCGGCAGCCAGGTCTCGAAGAGGTGGGCGGGCTCGATCACGTGGTCGTCGACGCTGATGATGCGGGGCAGTTCGCTCGCCATGGTTCCCCTCCGCCGGACCGGTCCTGTCTGACGCTACGTCAGCTAGCATGCCACATACCTGACACCCCGTCAGTAAACTGTCCCGGGCGGCAAGGCAGGCGACGACCATGGAAGCCCCGTCCCCTCTGGCATCCGTGAACGAGACCGCACTATCCCTGAGTTGTGCCCGCACCCTGTGGGAGCTGGCCGCCCGCCGAGCCGCCCTCACCCCCGACCGCCCGGTCTTCCTCCAGTCGTCCCGCTCGCTGACCTTCGGCGAACTGTGCGCGCGGGCGGAGCGGGTGGCGGCGGGCCTGTACGCCATGGGGGTGTGCCCCGGCACGGTGGTGGTCTGGCAGCTGCCGACCCGTATCGAAACGGCCGTACTGTCCCTGGCACTGGCCCGCCTCGGCGCCGTCCAGTCCCCGCTGATCCCCTTCTACCGGGACCGCGAGGTGGCCTTCGCGCTACGGCGCTCGGGGGCTTCGTTCTTCGCGGTCCCGGGGGTGTGGCGCGGCCACGACCACACGGCGATGGCCCACCGCCTGGGCGCCCCCGGCGTCTTCCCGGCCTACGACACCCTCCCCACCGGCGACCCTTCCACCCTCCCCTCCCCACCCCCCTCCGGCACCCAGGTCCGCTGGATCTACTGGACCTCGGGCACCACCTCCGCCCCCAAGGGCGTCCTGCACTCCGACCGCTCCCTGATCGCGGCGGGCTCCTGCCTGGCCCACGCGCTGCGGCTGCGCCCGGACGACGTCGGCTCGATCGCCTTCCCCTACGCGCACGTGGGCGGCGCGGACTACCTGGTGATGCTGCTGCTGTACGGCGTCCCGGCGCTGCTCCTGGAACACTTCGCGCTCCCGGACTCCCTGCCGGAGTACCGCCGCCACGGGGTGACGGTGGCCGGCGGCTCCACCGCCTTCTACTCCCTCTTCCTCACGGAACAGCGCAAGCGGCCCGGCACCCGTCTGATCCCCACCCTCCGCCTCCTCGCGGGCGGCGGCGCCCCCAAGCCGCCCGAGCTCTACCACCAGGTGGTCCGCGAACTGGGCGTCCAGCTCACCCACGGCTACGGCATGACCGAGGCCCCGATGATCACCATGGGCGACCCCGCGGACACCCCCGCCAACCTGGCCACGACGGAGGGCCGCCCACCCGCGGGCATGGACATCCGCATCGTGGACGGCGAGATCCACCTGCGCGGCGAGGCCGTCTGCCACGGCTACCTCGGCGCCTCCGACTCCCCCTTCACCCCCGACGGCTACCTCCCCACCGGCGACCTCGGCCACCTCACCCCCACCGGCCACCTCGTCCTCACCGGCCGCGCCAAGGACGTGATCATCCGCAAGGGCGAGAACATCTCCGCGAAGGAGATCGAGGACCTGCTGCACGGACATCCAGGGGTGGGGGACGTGGCGGTGATAGGTCTGCCGGACGCGGAGCGGGGTGAGTTGGTGTGCGCGGTACTGGAACGCCGTCCGGGCGCATCAGAGTTGACCTTGCCGGAGGTCGTGTCATACCTCCGCACGCACGGCTTGGCCACGCACAAGCTTCCCGAGCGGCTGGAGGTGGTGGCGGAGCTGCCGCGGAACGAGACGCTGCGGAAGGTACTCAAGCACAAATTGCGCGAGCGGTTCGAACCGTCGTAATTCAGGGTGCCGATCTGCGACAGCTCCGCACCCTCACGTCTTTCGAGACCGTTGTCTTAGCGCGCTCCAGCCACTTCAGCATCCGTGCGTACGACAAGGGTGACGCGCTCGCCCCTCGTGATCGGGCGAACGCCGTGGATGTGGTCGCGGGTGGCGGGGAAGGCGACCAGGGTGCCGGAAGGGGGCTTGAAGTCCTGGGCAGGGTTTTCGAAGAACAGCTCGCCTCCGCCGCACAGGGGTTCAGCATGACCAGATCGCGGTGTTGCGGGACATGCCGCTCCACCAGCCATGTGCCCCACTGATGCGCGTAGGTCGAGAGGTCGAAGCCGTCCTCGCCGGGCCGCACGATGACGACGCCCGATCCCCCGCTGGAATAGCGGGCGGGTTTGACCACCACGCGCCCGGAGCCACGAGCGAGGTTGAGGACGTCCGTCAGTGATACCGCCTCGCCGTCAGCGGTGGTTCCGATGCGGCGGTCGCCACTCGCGATCAACTCCGGCTGCGGGATGCCCGCCGAGGCCAGGATCCTCTTGCAGGACGTCTTGTCGTCCAGGGCGACGGTGTCCCGGTTCACATGGGGCAGAAGCCGATGGAACAGGACGGTCTCCGGCAGGAACGCGCGCACCGCCTCCGCGGACATCCCACGTCCGTATGCGCCGTAGCGGAAGTAGTGGAAGGGCAGGCAGCGCCACCGCGCGGAGACCTTCACCAGATCCACGGCGATGCGGGCCGTGCCCTTTCTGCCCTCCCGGCGAAGCATCACGGGGAGGTGCTCGCGGCTCATCTGCCGCACCTGGTAGGGGAGGAATCGTACGCCGGACACACGGGTGAGAACCCGGGTTCGGAGCCACTCCTCGGTCAGCGCCTGGCGGTGGTTGAAGCCGCGGTCGGCAGCCCGTCTCATGACGCTCACGTTAGAGAGACGGTGAGCGATGCGGCCAGCGATGTGCGCCAATGTGCATACAACCCACCCAACGAGTGATGTAGCCGATTCTTGACCTTGACAACCTTCCTGCGAGACAGGGAAGTTGATGCACATCGGCGCACGAGGAGCAGTATTGGAGATGGTCATGCGCTTAGAGTTCATCGGTGTCGACCCGAACACCGGGCAGAGCGGATCACCTACCGTGTGGGTGGACGAGGCCAACGCGGACATCGTGATCCAGAGCTACACGGCCGACGAAGCGACGCGAGGGCAGTGCGTGCAGAACACCGCGCCTGGGCACGCGAAAGGCATTCCCGACCATGAGAGCGTGATCCGGATTCCGGCCCGCCTGGTGCCGATGCTGAGGGGGGCCTGCGATGCCGCAGAACGTGCCCAGCTTTGACGAACTGATGGAGGCCGTCCAGCACTCGGCGGTCCACCTCGAAATGCGTGACCAGTACGCGGTCGGCGACGAGGCCGACGACTTCAACGCGTGGCTCGACACGGGCCACAGGGACCTTGACCCCGCCTCGGAGTACTGGTCGCCCTGGGTGGACCTGATCTCCCGTGCAGTCGCCCGGGGCGTGGTCGTACGACGTGCACGCGTCGTCTCCGAGCCGGTCACCGACTACATCCGTTATGAGCATGCGGGCACGGTGGTCAACATTGTGGCCGGCGAGCAGGTGCGGTGGTTGGCGCGCCCGCGCGCGGTCGATCTGATGCTGCCGGGCGCGGATCTGTGGATCTTCGACGGGACGCAGGTTCTCTTCAATCACTTCACCGGCGTGGGCGAATGGGCCGACCCGCCATTGGAGTTGCGTTCCGAGCCGGGTATCGTCAAGCAGTGTTCGGACGCCTTCGAGGCAGTCTGGGAACGCGCCGTCCCCCACGAGATCTACGAGATCCACTGACAGAAGTGTCGTTGGCCAGTTCATGACCACGTCTCCATCCTCCTCCGCGCAAGCCGCCCGCCAGAACGTGGCCCGGCGACTGCGTGATCTGAGGAGGAGTGCAGGCCTGACGGTCACCGAGCTGGCCAACGAGTGCGGTTGGCACCACGCCAAGACGTCGCGCATCGAAAACGCCCGCACACCTCCCTCTCCGACCGATATCCGCCTGTGGTGTCGTGCGAGCGGCGCCACGGACCAGGCGGCCGATCTGATCGCCGCCTCACAGCACGCGGAGTCCCTGTACCGCGAGTGGCAGCAGCGGGTGCGGGCGGGACTGGCCAGGCTCCAGGACAGCTACGTCGAGCTCTACCGGTCAACCGAGTTGCTGCGCGTGTACTCCCCGACCCTCGTCCCGGGGCTTCTCCAGACCGAGGGGTACGCACAGGCTCTGCTGAGCATCGACGCCCGCTTCCGCGAAGTGCCCAACGACGCCATGGAGGCTGCCGCGGCACGTGTGCGCCGGTCACAGGTGATCCATGAGCCCGGCCACCGGTACGTGTTCCTCATTGAGGAAGCGGTTCTCTACTACCAACTCGGCAACGCCGAGGCGATGGCCGCCCAGCTCGGCTATCTCCTCACCGCCGGCGCGCTCCCGCAGGTGTCGTTCGGCATCGTTCCGACAGCCACCCGTGAGCGCTCGATGTGGCCGAAGGAAACGTTCCACGTGCACGATGACACCCTCGCCTCTGTAGAGCTGGTCTCCGCCGAGGTGAACATCACCCAGCCCTCCGAGATCGCGCTCTATGTAAAGGCGTTCGAGCAGCTCCGGAGCATGGCCGTCTACGGCGCCGAGGCACGTGCCCTGATCGTGAAGGCGATCGACGCGCTGGGCTGACGCCGGTGCCGGTCGTACGTCCTCAATGCTTGAGCACGTACGGCCGTACCACGTTGTCGGCGGTTTCCCAATGTGGTCGGTAGGGATGCGTGGTGCTCTGCCAGCACGCCTCGTCGCACAGGATCGGCAGCCGGTGGTTGGCCGCGCGGTTGCGTTTGGCCCAGGGGCACCAGCGGGCGTCGGAGCCTCGGTGGCGCAGGGCTCAGCCCTTCTCCCCGAGGATCTCCGCAGCCCCCGCCGGCCGGGCCGTCCGTGACAGCAAGCAGGACGACGGCCCCCTCCTCACCTTCTCCCACGAGACCTGGATGGACTTCCTCCACCAGTTCTCGTAGGACGCGCAGAACAGCGAAGGGCGCCCGGCGGCACGTACTCCGCCGGGCGCCCTTTCCTGTGTCACATCCTGCTCAACGACGCCGTCGCATACAGCACATCCCTGATCGCCTCCTTGTCGCCGAGTTGGCCCGCCGCCGCTTCCTCCGGGAGGAGGTGGCCCGCGGCCAGGTGGCAGAACTCGACGGAGTCCAGGGCGACGTGGGCGACCTCCCAGTCGGTGGAGGGGGTGGCGGACGGGGAGTCGAGGGGGATCAGCCAGTTGCCGCCGGCGGGGCCCTCGATCTCCAGGCGGAGGGTGCGGCCGGGGTGGCCGGCGGGGGTCAAGTGGCGGATGGTGCGGGGCGGGGTGGAGAGGCCGGAGCGGCGGCGGGCGGCCAGGGCGCCCGGGAGGAGGCGCACGGCGAGGTCGATCATCTTGTTCAGGTGGCGCGGAGCCGGCGGGCGGTACGGATAGTCGACCGCGTCCGCGATGTCCTCCGCGTGCACCCAGCAGCCGAACGCGCGGTCCAGCATCGCGTCGTGCAGGGGGAGTTCGAAGCCGCCGTAGGGGACGGTGAGTCCGCGTGCGCTGCCTCCGGTGAAGGAGACCGTCCGCACCAGGGCGTGGGTCTGCTCGCGCCAGGGCGCGTGGACCGCGCGGGTCTGCGGGAAGGGTGTGGACCGCCAGTACGCCTCGGTGCGGACCGACGGGCCCGCCGCCCCGGGCGCGTGGCCGAGCGGGTCGTCCAGGCCGAGTGCCGTCGCGATCACCCCGTCGACCGCCAGGAGGTGCGCGATCACACCCGCGACGGTCGTACGGCGGGTCGTCTGGGCGTCGTCCTCGAACCACCGCAGCCGCACCGGCGCATGCCATTCCGCGTCGCCGAAGTCCTGGAGCAGCGCGTCCAGGCGGGCGGTCTCCGCGTCGTACGGCGCGGCCCACTCCGGTACCGGGATGCGCGGTGGCCGGCGGTCGAGGCAGGCGTCCAGGACGCGGGTGCGCAGCGCCGGGTCCAGGTCGAGGGTCTCGGGCTGGTGCAGCAGGCCGACCGCCTCGCGCAGCCGACGGGCCTCGTCGGCACAGGCACCGCAGTCGCCCAGGTGGTGCTCCACCGCGTCCGTCTCCGCCGCCGAGCACGCGGCCAGCGCCCACGCGCCGAGCAGCGACTTCAGCACGTCGTGCGGCAGAACGAGCGGCACGGACACGTCCTCGCCCCGGCCGGCGGGATCGGGCAGCGGGCGGCCGCCGTCCTCCACGGAGGCGCGGGGCG